>NZ_CP192055.1:4800000-7540844 GCF_050942285.1 Micromonospora sp. CA-240977
GCGAAGCCGAACCCCGCACCGTGCCCACTGCCGGAATTCGCCGAGAAGGCCGTTGGAGGCTGGCCTTGCGCCAGAGTGAGGTCGGTCGGTCGCCTTCGAGCCGGACAATTCCTGCCGAGGGTCGCGACCGACACGGATTCCACGATGCGGACCGATCACCGCCAGGCCACGCCGCCACCGCAGCCGGGTCGGCGGTGCAGGACATCGTTAGCGCTAACAGGTGCTGCCCATCGCACCTGACCCTGACTCACGGTGATGCCCTGCTGGCGGCCGGGCTCCCGACGGCACGCCACTCTCGCCCACATCGACTGTGGTAGATAGCACGGCACGCGTCAAGGCATGACGGCGAGGTTTCGCGAAAGCATTCCGAAGTTGGTCGGAGGCTGGCGGGATTCGCTGCCCACCGGGTCCGCGCACGAAATGTTTCCGCAAACATTTCTGGGACGATCGCGGTGGATTTGGTGCGGCCCGGGCAACCGATAGAATTCCCGCGTGATCGAGGAAGGTCAACTGCCGCGGGCCCGCAAGCCCTGGCGCGGTGACCTGCCCATCGCCGCGATCGCCGAACTCGCCGGAGTCTCGGCGCCCACGGTCTCCAAGGTCCTCAACGGCCGAGGCGGTGTGGGTGAGCAGACCCGCAGGCGCGTGGAGGCACTGCTGCGCGACCACGGGTACCGGCGGCGACAGACAGGCAGCGCGACCCTCTGCATCGAGGCCGTCTTCGACCGGATGCTGCCCTCGATCGCCATGGAGATCCTGCGAGGTGTTCAGGAGGTCGCCAGCGCGCGGGACTGCATGGTCGGCTTCACCGACGTGCACCGACGCCTGCTGGCCGGCCAGCCCTGGGTGGAGCCTCTGCTGCTGCGCCAACCGACCGCCGTCATCACGGCTTTCTCCACGGTCACCGCCGATCACGGTGAGCAGTTCGCGGCCAGCGGCATACCGCTTGTCGCCATCGACCCGACCGACGACCTTTTTCCCACTCCCGCCGTGGGGTCCAACAACTGGAGCGGCGCTCTCGCCGCCGCTCGACATCTTCTCGACCTCGGGCACCAGCGGATCGGATTGATCACCGGCCCGGTCAACGACCTGTCCGCGCGAGCTCGCCTGGACGGCTTCCGCGCCGCATTGGACTACGCCGGTGTCGCGTTCGACGCGACGCTCGAACGACGCGGTGTCTTCGCCTTCGCCGACGGCCGTGACCTCGGCGCCCAACTGCTGGCCCGGCCCGACCCGCCGACCGCTGTCGTCTGCGGCAACGACCTCCAGGCGATGGGCGTCTACGCCGCGGCGCGGGATGCCGGCCTGCGGATTCCTGATGACCTCAGCGTCGTCGGCTTCGACGACGTCGACCAGGCGGCGTGGCTGGCACCGCCACTGACCACCGTGCGGCAGCCGTTCGGTGAGATAGGCGCTACCGCTGCCCGACTCGCGCTGAGCCTGGCGGACGGCCACCCGCTGACACAGGACCGGTACGAGCTCGGCACCGCGCTTGTCGTGCGGGGCAGCACCGCGCCCCCCGCCTCCCCCTGATCCCCCGCGACCGTTCGGGTCGGTACGGTCGGGTTGTTCGCGAAATCGATTCGTTCGCTCTCCACCGGGCCGTCGACGGCGCCTCGCGGGTGCGGGCCGACTCGTGCCGCCTTCGCGACGCGAGCGGGCGCCGGCACCTCGGGTGGTCGTCGGGGCAGACCGCCGGGTTGCCTGGCTGCTAGCGTTCGCTCGCATGTGGACTGAGGAGCTCGTGGCCGGGCGCCCGGCATGGCGGCACCTCCCATCGGGGGTGGTGTTCCGCGAGGTTCCCGGCGGCACGTTCCGGATGGGACTGTCCGAGGCGGAACTGGACGCGGTACGCGCCATCGAACGCGGCGGCGAGGTCGAGGACACCATCGCGCCGTTCCTCGCCAATGCTCAGGACGCACAACCGGTACGCGAGGTGCGGGTCGAACCGTTCCTGCTCGCCCGACACCCGCTGACCGTGGCGCAGGTCCAGCACTGGCTGCCCGACTACGCGGACGACTACGCCGAGGCCGCCACCAACACGGCCCGGCTCGGCGGCGACCTGCACGACCTGCTCAAGCTGTTGCCGTTCGAGCTGCCCAGCGAGGCGCAGTGGGAATACGCGGCCCGCGCCGGCACCACCACCCTGACCTTCCGGGGCGACGAGAAGCCCGACGAGGACCAGCTTCTCGACGACTTCGCGGACGAGACGCGGACGGCCGCCTTGGAGAACGCGTTCGGGCTGGCAGCCATGGGGTCGGCGAACGAGATCTGCGCCGACGTCTGGATCCCCGGATTCGACGACGCGCCCGCGGACGCGCGACCACGCACCGGCGAGGGACCCCGCACCGTCCGCGGCGGAGCCGGCGACCTCTACCCGTGGCAGGGCTGTGACGAGTGGCTGCTACTGCTCTCCGCCACCCGGTACGAACACGCCGACTTCACGGCGGTCCGCCCGGTCGGACCAGTGCCACCTCGTTGAGACGACGCCCCGGGCGTGTCAGCCGAGGTGACGCACTCGACGTCGTCGGCCGGCCGGGCCGGCACCGGATGGGACGACGCTGACGACGGTGTCCGACCGGGACCGAAAGGGGCCCGCGGGCCACGGCCTCGCCGTAGGGTGCCGGAATGGCATCTCCGGTCTGGCAGGACGGTACGGCGTATGAGGCGTACGTCGGTCGGTGGAGTCGGCTCGTCGCTGTGGAGTTCCTGCGCTGGCTCGACCTGCCGACCGGGCTGCGTTGGCTCGACGTGGGCAGCGGCACCGGCGTGCTGACCTCGGCAGTGCTGCGGACGGCCAAGCCGCGTCGCGTCACCGGAGTGGATCCCTCCGAGGGCTTCGTGCGGCAGGCCCGTGCCGGCGTCACCGATGAACGCGCCAGTTTCACTGTCGGCGACGCCGAGGTGCTGCCCCTACCGGGTGGCGCCGTCGACGTGATCGTCAGTGGGCTCGTACTGAATTTCGTCCCCCAGCCGGCGCGGGCGGTGGCGGAGTTCGCTCGCGTGAACCGGACGGGTCGATCCGGCTGACGGCCCGGGCCTGGGCGGTCCGCGGTACCTCCCCGACGGGCGACCGTCTCGCCGAAACGCAGCACCGGTCCATGCCGTCGAGGTAGCTCTCGTGGCCAACGCGGTGGATCCAGCAGCCGTTGAACCTGCTGGATCCACCGATTCCTCGTCCTCGTCATCGCTCCTGCCGGGCCCGTCCGGGTCAACCCATGGGACCGCGACTGGCGGAGCCCATGACCGCCATCATGAGGAGGGTGCGCCGCCGGCGTCGGGTCAGCAGCGCGAAGCAGGCGGTGAGCACCACCAGATCCAGCTCGGCCCACTCACCTGTGACATCGACGTGGATCGGCCCGCGCGGCCCGGCGGAGAGCCGCACCGCGATCCGGTGCCCGTCGCGGGTCAGCTCACCGCCCCGGCGACCGGGCGACCACCGCGCCACCCCGCCGGGGCCCGGCACGTGCGACCGGCGCGGGTCGAGTCGCACCGCGGCACCGTGCTCCGCCCGGGCGGTGACCCCGATGCGTCGGCGGTCGGTCGGCTCGACCGTCCAGAGGCCCGAGCCGGTGCGGATCTCACCGCACCGCAGGGTCCAACCGGTACGCAGCGAGGCGCGCGGCCCGGCACCGGAGTCGAGGACGAAGGCCCCGTCCTGCTTGCGTACGGTCAGCGCGGTCATCGGTTCAGCCCTTCCGGGCGCGGCCGGGGCAGGCCGAAAATGAGGATGAGGCCGACGCTCAGGTGCAGCAGCGCGAGAGTCGCCTTCGCTCCCCCACCGACGCCGCTCGTCGGCCCGACCAGGATCGACAGCAGCAGCACCGCGACCGCGATCGAGGTCCACCAGACGCGGGCCCGGTTGGTGCCGCGTTCGAAGGCCGCGAGCAGCGCCCAACCGGCCAGTGCCGCGACCGCGGCGGCCACCACGACCGCGGCCAACGTGACCTGTCGGGTCGCCGCTCCGGTGCCGGCCGCCAGGTCGACGCCGGCCGCCGAGTGCAGGATCGCGAACTCGGCCGCGGCCACCAGGATCGCGCCGGCAGCCACCGCGGCTCGACGCAGGAGAAGGTTGTTCGTCATGCCCTGAGTGTGTGGACCGGACCGGTCCGGGCACGTCGGCCCGGACGCCGCGGCGCGTCCATCCATCGGCGGCGGCGCGTACTACCAAAGAAGGTGGTCGGACCCGTTACGAGCCCAGTAGCCTGCGCTGGTGGATGCGGCGACGTGCGACGTGGACCCGCCGCGGACGTGGCGTCCCGTCCCGGCGGGCGTGGCGGTCGTGGCGATGGGCGTGCTGATCGCGACCGAGCTGTGGTCCGCCACCCGCTCCGGGTCGACGGCCCTGGTCCGCGCCGATGTCGCGCTGGCGGTGGCCGCCCTGGCCCTCGTTCCGGTGGTCGTCCGCCGCCCGGAGGTCGCTGGCGTGCTGGCGGGTCTGCTGGTGGCGCTCTCGCCGGTGGCCACCCCGGTGGCGAGCTTCGCGGTCCTGTTCACCGCCCGCCACCGGCCGTTCCGGCAGGCCGCGGTGGTGGCGGCGGTCGGCGTGGCGGGCGAGGCGGCGCAGGCGGCGTGGCGGCCGATGCCGAGCCTGCCGTTCGGATGGCGGCTGAT
Source organism: Micromonospora sp. CA-240977 (assembly GCF_050942285.1). NCBI lineage: Bacteria > Bacillati > Actinomycetota > Actinomycetes > Micromonosporales > Micromonosporaceae > Micromonospora > Micromonospora sp. CA-240977. The sequence continues at coordinate 4,804,615 of NZ_CP192055.1, forward strand.
ACTGATGACGGCCGCGTACGCGGCCCTGCTGGGCTGGGGCACCTGGGCGCGGGCCCGGCACGCCCTGCTGGCGGCACTGCGGGACCGGGCGTGGCGGGCGGAGCAGGACCAGGAGCGCCGGATCGTCGAGGCCCGGGCCGCGGAGCGCACGCGGATCGCGCGGGAGATGCACGACGTGCTGGCCCACCGGCTGTCGCTGCTGGCGGCGGCCGCCGGCGCGATGGAGTACCGGCCGGACGCGCCACCCGAGCGGCTCAGCGCGGCGGCCGGGGTGATCCGGGCCAGCGCGCACCACGCCCTCGACGAGCTACGCGAGGTCATCACGCTGCTGCGCAGCGACGACTCCGAGTCGCCGGCGGACGCGCCACCCGGGCAGACCCTCGCCGACCTTCCGCGCCTGGTCGCGGAGGCCCGCGCGGCCGGGCAACACATCGAGGTCGACGACCCGCTCGGCCCGTCGGTCGAGGTCCCCGCGGCGGTCGGCCGCACCGCCTACCGGATCACGCAGGAGGCGCTGACCAACGCCCGCAAGCACGCCGCCGGGCAGCCGGTCCGCCTCGCGGTCGGCGGGGCGCCCGGCACCGGCCTGAGCATCGCGGTGAGCAACCCGACCATGCCCGACGGCGGTGGCGCCGGGCACGACGGCGCGGGCCTGATCGGTCTCGCCGAACGGGCCGCCCTCACCGGCGGTCGCGTCGCCCACCACATCGACGCCTCCGGTCGGTTCCACCTCACCGCGTGGCTGCCATGGCCGACGTGACGGGCCCGATCCGGGTCGTCATCGTCGACGACGACCCACTGGTACGGGGAATGCTGACGATGATGCTCGACGGCGCCGACGGGATCGTCGTCGTGGGCGAGGCCGCCGACGGCGGCGCGGCGATCACCGCTGTGGACCGGCACCTGCCCGACGTGGTGCTCATGGACATCCGGATGCCCGGCGTCAACGGCATCACCGCCACCGAACGCCTGCGCCGCCGCCCCCGGCCACCGGAGATCATCGTGCTCACCACGTTCGACACCGACGAGCACGTGGTGCGGGCACTACGGGCCGGCGCCAGCGGCTTCCTCCTCAAGGACACCCCGCCGGAGCGGATCAGCCAGGCCGTCCGCGCCGTCGCCGCCGGCAACCCGATGCTGTCGCCGGGCGTCACGCGCCGCCTCATGCAGCGGGTCGCCTCCGGCGCCGAGTCCTACGAACAGGCGCGTACCCGGCTGGCCCTGCTCACGCCCCGGGAACGGGACGTGGTGCTGGCCATCGCGCAGGGACGCTCCAACGCCGAGATCGCCATCGAGCTGCTGATGAGCGTCACCACGGTGAAGGCTCACGTCTCGCACATCCTGACCAAGCTGGATCTCGACAACCGCACCCAGATCGCCCTGCTCGCCCACGACGGCCGGCTGGGTTGAGCGGAAGGCCGGTCGGAGCAGGACGGCCGGCGGCCCTCGGTGCCGGGACCGACCACCACGTGGTCGGTCCCGGTCACTGACCTGAGGCCGCGGCTGGTGCGCCGATCAGGGGCTGGTGCAGGAGAGGTTGCTGGGTGCCGCGCTGCTGCTGCCGTTGACCAGGAAGCCGAAGGTGGTCGAGGCGTTCGCGCCGAGGGATCCGTTGTATTCGGCGTTGCGGACGCTGATCGTCCCGCTGGTCCCGGTGTTGATGCCGCTCCAGATGTTGGCGATGGTCTGTCCCCCGGCCAGCGTCAGTCGTACGGTCCAGCCGCTGAGCGTGGCGGAGCCGTTGTTCGACACGCTGACCTCACCCTGGAAGCCACCGCTCCAGTTGTTGACCATGCGGTACGTCGCGGTGCAGGCACCCGGCTCCCCGGTGCTGGGCGGCGGCGTGGTCGGTGGAGCGGTGGTCGGTGGAGCGGTGGTCGGCGGTGCGGTGGTCGGCGGTGCGGTGGTCGGCGGTGCGGTGGTCGGCGGAGCGGTGGTCGGCGGCGGGGTGCTCGTGCCCGGCACCGTGGTGGAGGCGGCGTTGAGAGCGTTGAGGACGGCGGTGTACGCGGCCTTCGGGTTGCTGTTGCGGTCGAACAGCAGCGGGCTCTCGTTGCCACGCCAGGAGTCGCTGTCCCGGATGCCCCACGTCGTGATCCCGACGCAGCGGGGGACGTTCATGCAGGCCTGAGTCAGGCCCTGGTACTGGCTGGTCGAGGCGTTTGTGACGTCGGCCTCGGTCAGCGCCACGTCGACCCCGAGGGCCGCGAAGCTGGACAGCGTCTGCTGGAAGTTGCCCGGCAGCGAGCTGCCACCGGTGAAGTGGGTCTGGAGACCGACGCAGTCGACCGGGACGCCCCGGGACTTGAAGTCCCTGATCATGTTGTAGACGCCCTGCGTCTTGGCGTACGTCCAGTTCTCGATGTTGTAGTCGTTGTAGCACAGCTTCACGTTCGGGTCGGCCGCGCGCGCGGTCCGGAACGCCACCTCGATCCAGTCGTTTCCGGTGGACTGCAGGTTCGACGACCGCCGGCTGCCGTTCTCCGCGAAGGCCTCGTTCACCACGTCCCAGTAGGCGAACTTGCCCTTGTAGTGCGCCATCACGCCGTTGATGTGGCTGATCATCGCGGACCGCAGGGCGCTGCCGCTGAGGCTCCCCCAGAACCTCGGCTGCTGGGCGTGCCAGGCCAGGGTGTGGCCCCGGAACCGCATGCCGTGCTGGGTGGCCCAGTTGTAGATCGCGTCACCGTTACGGAAGTCGAACTGGCCGGGGTTGGGCTCGGTCGCGTCGGGCTTCATCTCGTTGACGGCCGTCATCATGTCGAACTCGCGGTCCGCGATGGCCAGGAAGCCGGAGTCGTTGAGGCGGTCCGCCCCCATGGCAGCGCCGAAGTACCGGCCGCTGCGCTCGGCGGCGGCCTGCAGGGTGGTCCCGGGCGGACCGCTGAGATCGGCCTGGGCGAAGGTCGCCATGGCCAATGAGGACACGACGAGCGCCAGGGCGCAGGCCCCGCCCAGAAGCAGCCTGGTGGCACCCCTGGTGCGGTGTTTCGGTCGAGCGGGTACGTGGTTCATCTGCGTTTCTCCTCGGTGTTCCGTCTGATCCGATGCCGCACGAGGCACGGAACCGGCCGACCGCTGCACGGTCGGCGACCTGAGCGCCGCGCTCGCTGGACCAGCACGTGACAGGTGACGACGAGTCGTCGTCAACCCGGCCGCGCTCGGATCGGTGACCACCGGCCGCTGCCCGGCCCGCCCGGTGGATGGCGTGCACCGGCGTCGTACGCCCGTGCGGAGTGACCCAGCCCTGCCGCGATAATATATCGAATCAATTCGATCTGCGACGGGACTGGCGGATTCGCCGCACCAGCCGATTCCGACACGCGCTGACCCGTCGGCGCGGTCGCGACGGGCTGCGGCAGCGCCGTCGACCAGTGGGCACCTGCCGCAGCCGTTCGACCTTTGCCGAACGGGTCGCTGTGGTGGTGGACACGAAGCCGTTGCTTTTCCGTCACTTCCGGCCGGGTGCGACGTAGCGTTGAGCGCTGCCCAGGGCGGGTCCGCTTGCCGCGCGCCTGGTTGACGCCGATCCGCTGGACGAGAATGGTGAACGCCGGGTGCCCGTGACGAGTGAACCCCAGGTGGTCGCGCTACCGCCGACAGCCACCGCACCGATGATCCCCGCGGTGTTCCGGTCCTCTCCACCCTCGGCTCGCCGCACGCTCGTCGACATCTTCGACGAGTCCGTGCGCGCGCACGCCGACGCGGGTGCGCTCGACAGCGGTGCCACGGCGCTGACGTACCGGGATCTGGCCGATGAGGTCGAGGCCGTCCGGAGGTCGCTGTCCGGGCACGGCATCGGTGTCGGCGACCGCGTGGGCGTCCGGATCTCCTCCGGTACGGCCGAGCTGTACCTGGCGATCCTCGGCGTTCTCGCGGCGGGCGCGGCCTACGTGCCGGTCGACGCGGACGATCCCGAGGAACGCGCCGAGCTCGTCTTCGCCGAGGCGGGGGTCGTCGCGGTCCTCGGTGACGGGCTCGCGGTGTCACCGCGCCGTACCCCGGCGGGTCGGACCGGTCGGCCCGGCCCGGACGACGACGCCTGGATCATCTTCACCTCCGGCTCGACGGGCACCCCGAAGGGTGTCGCGGTCAGCCACGGCGCGGCGGCGGCCTTCGTGGACGCCGAGGCGCAGTTGTTCCTCGCCGACGAGGCCAGCGAGGCGATCGGCCCGCAGGACCGGGTCCTGGCCGGGCTGTCGGTGGCGTTCGACGCGTCCTGCGAGGAGATGTGGCTGGCGTGGCGGCACGGCGCCTGTCTGGTGCCGGCCGCGCGGTCGCTCGTCCGCAGCGGCGTCGACCTCGGTCCGTGGCTGGCCGAGCAGCGCATCTCGGTGGTGTCGACGGTCCCGACGCTCGCCGCGCTGTGGCCGGTCGAGGCGCTGGAGGAGGTCCGGTTGCTGATTTTCGGTGGCGAGGCCTGCCCACCGGAGCTCGCCCAGCGCCTGGCCGTCGAGGGCCGCGAGGTCTGGAACACCTACGGGCCGACCGAGGCGACGGTTGTCGCCTGCGCAGCGCGGATGACCGGCGAGGGGCCGGTACGCATCGGACTGCCGCTGGCCGGCTGGGAACTCACAGTGGTCGACGGCTCGGGCGCTCCGGTGGCGATGGGTGAGACCGGCGAGCTGGTCATCGGCGGGGTGGGACTCGCCCGCTACCTGGACCCGGCCAAGGACGCCGAGAAGTTCGCGCCGCTGCCCGCGCTCGGCTGGCAGCGGGCGTACCGCAGCGGTGACATCGTCCGGGCGGAGCCGGAAGGGCTCCTGTTCGTCGGCCGCGGTGACGAGCAGGTGAAGCTCGGCGGACGCCGGATCGAGCTGGGTGAGATCGACGCCGCGCTGCAGGCGCTGCCCGACGTGGCCGGTGCCGCCGCGGCGGTGCGGCGCACCGCGGCTGGCAACCAACTGCTCGTGGGGTACGTGGTTCCGCACGACGGGGTCACATTCGACGCCGCGACGGCGGCGCTGCGGATCCGTGAGCAGCTGCCGGCCGCGCTCGTGCCGCTGCTGGCCGTGGTGGACGCGCTGCCGACCCGGACCTCCGGCAAGGTGGATCGGGCCGCGCTGCCCTGGCCGCTGGCCACCCCGCAGGACACCGCTGCCGAGCTGACCGCGACGGAGGAATGGCTCGCGGGCGGCTGGGCGGAGATCCTGGGCGTACGCCCCACCGAGGCGGACGCGGACTTCTTCACCCACGGCGGCGGCAGCCTGAACGCGGCGCAACTGGTGGCCTGGATCCGCCGCCGGCACCCGCGTGTCTCGGTCGCCGACATCTACCTCCACCCGAGACTGTCGCGGCTCGCGGCCGTGCTCGACGCGCTCGACACCCCGGCGGCCACGCTCCGGGAGGTTCGGCCGACGCCGAGGCGCGCCGGGTTGATCCAGGCCGCGGTGATGGTGCCGATGCTGGCGCTGGTCGGTCTCCGCTGGCTGACCGTCCTGGCCGTCCTCGGCAACGTGCTCACCCTGTTCGCGCCGGCACCCTGGGCGCCGGTCGTGTCCTGGTGGTGGGTGGCGCTGGGCTGGCTTGTGCTGTTCAGCCCGCTGGGCCGGATCGCAGTGGCCGCCGCCGGAGCGCGACTGCTGCTGCGGGGGGTACGCCCCGGCAGCTACCCGCGCGGTGGCGGCGTGCACCTGCGGCTGTGGGCCGCCGAACGCCTCGCCGAGCTGAGCGGCGCCACAAGCGTCGCCGGAGCATCCTGGATGATCACTTACGCCAGGGCCCTCGGCGCGCAGATCGGCGCCGACGTCGATCTGCACTCGGCGCCGCCGGTGACCGGCCTGCTGAAGCTCGGCCGCGGCGCGGCCATCGAACCGGAGGTCGATCTGGCCGGCCACTGGGTCGACGGCGACGTGGTGCGCATCGGCCGGGTTCGGGTCGGCGCCGACGCCCGGGTCGGGTCCCGCAGCACCCTGATGCCGGGCGCCCGGATCGGCAAGGGCGCCCGCGTCGCCGCCGGCTCGACGGTGGCCGGCGCCGTACCGGCGAACCACCACTGGGCCGGCTCACCGGCCGTAGCCGCCGGCAAGGATCCGGACGGGTGGCCCCGGCAGCGTCCCCCTCGATCGCGGCTGGGGGCACGCCTCTGGCCGCTCGCGTACGGGATGACCGCCCAGTCGCTGGGGCTGGTTCCGGTGGTGGCCGCCCTGCCGGCGCTCGCCCTGCTCGGCTGGACGTTCACCGTCCGACCGACGGCCGGCGCCGTGCTGGCCGCCGTCGCGGTGGCGACCGTCGCCTACGTCGTGGCCTACGCGCTGCTGGTGCTCGGGGCCGTCCGGGCGCTCAGCATCGGCCTGCGTGCCGGGTACCACCCGGTGCAGGGGCGGGTGGCGTGGCAGGTCTGGACGACCGAACGGTTGATGGGGATGGCCCGGGTCGGGCTGTTCCCGCTCTACGCCAGCCTCTTCACACCTGTGTGGTTGCGGCTGCTGGGCGCCCGGGTGGGGCGCGGGGTGGAGGCCTCCACCGTGCTCGCGCTGCCGGCGATGACCACTGTCGCCGACGGGGCGTTCCTGGCCGACGACACAATGGTCGCGACGTACGAGCTGAGCCACGGGTGGTTGCGCGTCGCCCCGGCCCGCATCGGTAAGCAGGCGTTCCTCGGCAACTCGGGAATGGCGGCGCCGGGACGTTCGGTGCCCAAGCGTGGGCTTGTCGGTGTGTTGTCGTCGGCGCCGTTCAAGGCGAAGAAGGGCTCGTCGTGGCTCGGCGCGCCACCGATGCCGCTGCGCCGGACCGTGGAGGCGGCCGACACCAGCCGCACCTTCGACCCGCCGCTCCGGCTGAAGCTGGCCCGCGCCGCGATCGAGCTGTGTCGGATCGTTCCGGTGATGTGCGCCGGCGCCCTGGCGACCGGTGTGCTGGCCGTACTCTCGCTCGCCTGGCGGGCCGCCGGGTGGTGGGCGGCCGTGCTCGCCGCCGGGCCGGTGCTGCTGGGTGCGGCGATCGTCGCCGCCGCCGTCGCGACGGCCGCGAAGTGGCTGCTGGTCGGGCGGTTCCGGGTCGCCGAGCGGGCGCTGTGGACCTCCTTCGTGTGGCGCAACGAGCTCGCGGACACGTTCGTCGAGGTCCTCGCCGCGCCGTGGCTGGTCCGATTCGCGACCGGCACGCCACTGCTGACGGCGTGGCTGCGCACCCTCGGTGCGAAGATCGGCCGGGGCGTCTGGCTGGAGACCTACTGGCTGCCCGAGTACGACCTGGTGCGCCTCGGCGACGGCGCGACGGTGAACCGCGGTTGTGTGGTGCAGACCCACCTGTTCCATGATCGTGTGATGAGCATGGACGAGGTGACACTGGGCGCGGGAGCCGCGCTGGGCCCGCACGGCATCGTCCTGCCGGGCGCGAGCATCGGGGCGCGGACCACCGTCGGGCCCGGTTCGCTGGTGACCCGCGGCGACGCCGTGCCGTGCGACAGCCGGTGGTTGGGTAACCCGATCACCGCCTGGCCGGCCCCAGCGGCCCGGTCGGCATGAATCCGAAGTCGGCGTCGAGCGCCGCGACGCCCGGCGCCGGTCGCTCCGGCGACTCCTACCTGCCCGAGCACGGCAACGGCGGCTACCGGGTGCGGCACTACGACCTCGACCTCGACTACCGGGTCGTGTCGAACCGGCTCGCCGGCCGGGCGGACATCACCGCGGTGGCCGGGCAGTCGCTCTCGCGGTTCACCCTCGATCTCGGTCGGCTCCGCGTCCAGGACGTCCGGGTGGACGGGCGCCCGGCGAAGTACCTGCACCGGCCGGACAAGCTACAGATCAAACCCGAGCGGCCGATCGGCGCCGGGGACACGTTCCGGGTGGAGATCCGGTACGCGGGAAAGCCGGTGCCCATCTCCGGCCGGTGGGGCGAGCTCGGGTGGGAGGAACTCACCGACGGGGTGCTCGTGGCCAGCCAGCCGAACGGGTCGCCGTCGTGGTTTCCGTGCGATGACCAGCCGGGCGCGAAGGCCACGTTCCGGGTGGCGGTGACGACCTCCTCCCCGTACACCGTGCTGGTTACCGGTGATCCCGTGCGCCAGCGGCGGGGCGTGGGCGGCACGACCTGGGTGTACGAGCGGCGCGAGCCCACCTCGCCGTACCTGATGAGCGTCCAGATCGGCCGCTACGAGGTGGTGGACCTGGCCGTCGGCGCGGTCGTGCAGCGCGCGGCGATCCCGCCCGCGTTGCGCCGGAACGTCGCCCACGACTTCGGCCGGCACGGCCAGATCATGTCGGCGTTGCAGCGGCTCTTCGGGCCGTACCCCTTCCGGGAGTACGTCGTCGTGGTCGCCGACGACGACCTTGACGATCCGGTCGAAGCGCAGGGTATGGCCGTGTTCGGACGCAACCACGTCGACGGGCGGCGCACGCACGAGCGGCTCGTGGTGCACGAGCTGGCCCACCAGTGGTTCGGCAACAGCCTCACGGTGGCGGACTGGCGGCACATCTGGCTCAACGAGGGCTTCGCCACGTACGCCGAGTGGCTGTGGTCCGGCGTCTGCGGCGACCTGCCGACAGACGCCCTGGCCGCGCAGTGGTACGCGTGGGTCGCGGATCGCCCGCGGAACGTCGTCGTCGCCGATCCCGGCGTCGACCGGATGTTCGATCCGCTTGTCTACAAGCGCGGCGCGCTCACCGTGCACGCGCTGCGGAAGAGGGTCGGCGACGAGTCGTTCTTCGCGCTCCTGCGAGCCTGGGTCGCCGAGCACCCCCACGCGACGGTGACGACCGAGCAGTTCCGGCGGCACGCCCAGCGCTTCGCCCGCGAGCCCCTGGACGAGCTGTTCGCGGCCTGGCTCGACCGCCCGACGCTGCCCGCGCTGCCTCGCTGACCACGCCGGGGCGGTATCAACGCTCGCCCTCCGGGTCGATGGCCAAGGGGGTGCCTCCGGACGACGTGGTCAATCGGCCTTATGCCTCCGCAGCGGGTCGGCTGTGCACCACCAACTCGTCGATCTCCAACCGGCCGACGCGCAGCTCCCGTACGACCGCCCGGCGGATCGCCAGCCGCCCGATGACCAGCGCCCCGACGGCCACGGCCCCGACGGCCAGCGCCCCCACGGCAAGGGCACCGAGCGAGGCCGCCCCGGCAGCCCGCGCGCCGGTAGCCGCCGCGCCCGTCGCCACCGCGCCGTTGGCGCGCGCCCCGGTCAACCGTGTCAGGCGTACCTCTCGCTTCATTCCCCCATTGTCCGCGCGACGCCGGCCGCCCGTTGCCCACCGAGCCCCGATGTCATCCCCCTTCCACAGCCCGATGGCCCGTCCGTTGACACCATCACCCGCGCTCCAATACGCTTAACCGACTGGTTAAGTGAAGGGAGCTTCCGATGGCGGACACCGATCAGCTCAGCGCGGTGTTCTCGGCGCTCGCCGACCCGACCCGGCGCGCGATCATCGCCGAGCTGGCCGCGCGCGACGCCACGGTCACCGAACTCACCGCACCTCTCTCCATCTCGATGCCGGCGGTGTCACGACACCTGAAAGTGCTCGAACGCGCCGCGCTCATCTCCCGGTCACGGTCGGGCAAGTGGCGCGCGAGCCACCTCGAAGCTGCCCCGCTGCGCGAGGCGGCCGACTGGATCGAGCGCTACCGACGGTTCTGGGACACCTCCCTCACCCGCCTCGATGCCCACCTCGCCGCCGTGCAGGCCGCCGAACGGGCCACGGACCAGGCGGCCGACGACACCAGGGAGCCCGAATGACCACCACAACTCCGCAGCTCGTCATCTCCCGCGTGTTCGACGCGCCGCGGGAGCTCGTCTACCGAGCCTTCACCGACCCCGACCACCTGGCGGCGTGGTGGGGCCCGACCGGCAACTCCCTGCCCCGCGACGAGATCGAGTTCGACATCCGCCCCGGCGGTTATCAACGGTGGACGGAGGTCAACCCCGACAACCCCGGCCTTCGCGTGCACATCCACGTCGACCTTCTCGACATCGCCGACGGCGAACTGCTCGAAGGCGTCATGCGCGTCAGTGGCCGGCTTCAGGAGAGCATCGAGCCGTTCGAGACCAGGTTGCGGGTCGAGTTCCACGACGAAGCCGACGGGCGGACACGACTGGAGATCCGCCAGTGGCTGCCCGAGCACCTGACCCAGCCCAGCGAGGAGGGTTGGCGCCAGGCGTTCACCAAGCTGGACGCCACGGTGGCCAGTCTCCAGGACCGGGCAGCTGATCACCGGAAGGTAGGAGCATGGCAAAGCTGATCTACATAAACAACATGTCGCTCGACGGCTACGTCGAGGACGAGCGCGGCGCCTTCGACTGGTTCCCGCCCGACGACGAGGTGTTCGCGTTCACCACCGATCTCCTGCGATCCGTCGGCACGTTCCTCTACGGACGGCGCCTGTACGAGTCGATGGCGGTCTGGGAGACCAACACCGCTCTGGCCGCGCAGTCCGAGCTCACAGGTGAGTTTGCCAGCGTCTGGAAGGCGGCGAGCAAAGTCGTCTATTCCACGACCCTCGCCGCGGTGTCAACCGCCGACACCCGACTCGAACGCCAATTCGACAGCGCCGCCGTGCGCCGGCTGAAGGCGACGGCCAGCAGCGATCTCACAGTGGGAGGTGCCAACCTCGCGGCACAGGCCTTCGAGGCGGGCCTGGTCGACGAGTGCCAGCTGTTGATCCTGCCCATCGTCGTCGGCGGAGGTAAGCCAGGGCTGCCCACCGGCATGCGCGTCGACCTTGAGCTGATCGATGAGCGCCGGTTCCGAAACGGCGTCACACACCTTCGCTACCGCCCCCTCGAACGGTGAACGACAGCCCGGCCCGACCGAACACAGCGGTCGGGCCGGGTGTTCGGCCTGGCCCCGTCGGCCGGTGGTGGTCGGCGCCTCACCGGCGACGGAACTCCACCGGCAGGGTGGCCAGCCCGCCCACCACGGGAGACGCGATCCGGCGGGGCGTGCCGGTTACGATGATCTCGGCGTCGAGCGTTGCCAACTCCTCGAGCAGCGTGCTGATGATCAGTCGAGCCAGACCCGCGCCGAGACAGTAGTGCACGCCTCCCCCGAACGCGGTCATGTAGCGGCTCGGCGGCCGGTGCAGCAGGAACTCGTCGGCCCGCTCGAAGACGGACTCGTCGCGGTTCATCGACGCGATCCAGACCGCGAGGGGGTCGCCGGCCCGGATCGGCACGCCGTCGAGGACCGTGTCCTCCTTCGCCACCCGCAGCATGTGCGTCACCGGCGCGGTCCACCGCAGGATCTCCTCTGTCGCGTTGCGCAGCGGGACCCTCCCGTCCCGCAAGGCCTGCCACTGGTCCGGGTTCTCGAGCATGGTGAGCAGACCGACGCTCGCCGAGTGGCGGGTGGTCTCGCTCGCCGCGCCGAGGATGTTGTCGCAGGAGACGACGATCTCCGCGTCGGTGATCTCGACGCCGTCGGCCTGCGCGCCGATGAGCGCCGACACCACGTCGCCGCCGGGATTCTGCCGGCGCCGTGCCATCACCCGGGAGTAGTGCCGGAGGATGTCGAAGTGCGCCTTCTGCGCCACCGCGCCGTCGATGTCGTTCGTGTTGTCCGCGGCCGACGCGATCGCCCGCGCCAGCCGATCCACCTCGTCGTCCTCGATGGCGAGCAGGTCGCCGGCGACCGCCAGCGGAATCTGCGCCGCGACGTCGGAGACGAAGTCGCACTCCCCCGCCGCCACCGCGGCGGCGAGCAGCTCACGCACCGTCCTCCTGGTGCGGTCGGCCAGTCCCGCGATGGCGCGGCTGGAGAACAGCGCGGCGATCGGTCGGCGCAGCCGGTCGTGCAGCGGCGGGTCGGACATGCCGAGCATCCGACCCGCGCCCGGGTACGGCGTGTCCATGCTGGGCCGCACGATGACGCCCTTTGTCGAGGTGAACCGTCGCCAGTCGGTGAGGACCTGCAGGCCCGGCTCGTACGTGGTGACCGCCCAGTAGCCGCTCTGTTCCTCGCTCTGGTGCCACGACACCGGGCACTCCCGACGCAGGACCGCCCACACCGCGTAGGGGTCGCCGCGCTCGTAGAGGGCGGGGTCGGTGAGCGAGGGTAGGTCGGCGAGCATCTCTGCTGCCCCCGTCGCGGGGATCGGCCGCCCGGATACGGTCACGACAGTGCTCCTTTCGTCACGTGCTCGTCGTCGCCGGCCGTCGTCGTGCGTCCGGCCGACCGGCGTGTGCTCAGTTCAGGCACGTGGGGGCGACCTCGTCGGACGGGCGGTTCGTCAACTGGAATCCGCGCGGGGCGCCGGCGATCGCGGCCTCGGTTGCGGCGGACGGGATGCGGGCCGGTGCAGTGCTCATCGAGTCGGTGGCTCCATTACTTCGGGTCGCGACTCTCGCCGTCCGCAGTGCGACTGATCCTGACCGACCCCGGTATCGTCGACTTATCTCCGGGTTATCGTCGGCGCCGGGCGGACCGCGTCTCCCGGCCGGCGTCGCGTCAGGCGTCGGGCCCGGCCGTCGCGAGCTCCGCGTAGGCACGCTCGAACGACGCCAACTCCATGGTCAGCTCGTGCACCAGCACACCGAACCGATGGGCGAGCTCACCAACCTCCTCCACTGTGCCGCCGCGTACCCGCAGTTCGTCGGCCGACGGCCGGTCCACGTGAAATCCGTCCGAGATCAGACGGTCGGCCAGCAAGCCCGCCTGCGGGGTGCGGATCCGCACGGGGCCATCGGAGCTGCGGGCGATGACGTCGGCGGTGCTCATGTCGGCGATGACCCGGCCGCGCCGCATGACGATGACGTGCTCGGTCAGGTCCGTCACCTCGTTCAACCGGTGTGTGGTCACCAGCACCACACGGCCCTGCGCAGCCAGCGTCCGGAAGAGCCCACGGGCCCAGGCGACGCCCTCCGGATCGAGGCCCTCGGTCGGCTCGCGCAGCACCAGCACCCGCGCATCGCTGAGCAGGGCGGCGGCGATACGCAGCCGGCGTCTGGTGCCCCGGCAGTAGTCACCGACGCGATCCGCGGCAGCTCGGCCCAGCCCGGCGAGTTCGACGACGTCCTCGACCCGGCACGCCGACACGCCTGTCGATCGGGCCGCCCGCACCAGGTACTCGCGGCCGTCGCGGGCGCTGTCGCCGGGCCCGATCACCGGCGAGAAACCCACCGCACGCCCGGACGACGGCGTGGCCGACGAACTGCCGCCGAGCAGAACCTGGCCCTCGGTCGGCTGGGACAGGCCGCAGATCAGGTCGAGCGTGGTCGCCTTGCCCGCGCCGTTGGGCCCGAGAAGACCGGTGACCCTGCCCGCCGGTACCTCGAACGACACCCGGTCCACCGCGACCCGCGCACCGAACCTCTTCGTCACCTCGCGCAGGACTATCATCGCGCGTCCCCTCCCTGCCTGGCACATCCGCTCGCCTGCGGGTACCGCGAGGATAGGGGCGCCGGGCGCCGCGAGGGACCTGCCGAACGTCGACCGTCAACCCCTAGTTCCGCCGGGGGATCCGCCCGCCGGTCGACCCAAACCGCAGGTCACCACGGCAGCCCGTGGGCCCCGACCGGGTCGCGCGCTTTGACCTCGTTCGATCGGCCTCGGTAGCATCGTTGCCGTGGACGAGCCACGCCCGCGTCGGACCCGAGCGTTGAGCCGGATCCGCACGATCGCGCACCGTCTGCGCACCAGTCCACGGATCGTCGACACAGTGCTCTATGTCTGCCTGCTCGGTGTGCTGGTGGCAAACGCGAAGAGCCTCGCCGCCCGTCCCTGGGAATACGTGACGGCGCCGGTCCTCATCGTCGGCGCGGTCACCCTCTCCCGGATTCGGCCGGCCTGGTCACTCGCCCTCGCCGCCCTGTCCGGTACGTCGTACCTGGTGAGCGCCGGCGGCTCGCCGGAGTGGCCGATCGCCCTCATGATCGTTATCGGTTACCTGGCCGGGCGCCGGTCGGCCGACCATCGCGGCGCCCTGGTCGGGCTGAGCGGCGCACTGACCGTCGGTCTGCTGATCGCCCTCCTGACCGGGACGCCGAGCCGCTGGCTGAGCATGGCGCTCACCGTGCTCGGCGCCGCCGCCGTGCCGTGGCTGGCCGGACGCTACCGGCGGTTGCGGGCCGACCTCGCGTACGCCGGTTGGGAACGCGCCCACCAACTGCACCGTGAGCAGCGGATCCGCACGGCCGAGGCGCGTACCCGCGAGCGGGCCCGGATCGCCAGGGAGATGCACGACTCGCTCGGCCACGAGCTGAGTCTCATCGCGCTGCGGGCCGGGGCGTTCGAACTCGACGACGGCCTGGACGAGCGGCAACGCCGAGCCGCCGGCGAGTTGCGGGCCACGGCCGTGGCCGCCACCGAGCACCTCCAGGAGATCACCACAATGCTCCGCGAGGGGGACGGGGTGGCCGGCGACGCCGCGGTCCCCACCGTCGCCGACCTCGTCGCCCGGGCACGTGACCTCGGAGTCCCGATCTCGCTCGACGAGACCGGCGAGACCACGGGCCCGGTCGGCGGCGCCACCCCCATCGCGAGCGACCCGCGAGGCTCCGGCCTCACGCCGATGGCTGCGCACGCGCTGCACCGCGTGGTGCAGGAGGCGGTCACGAACGCCACCCGCCACGCGGTCGGGCTCCCGGTGTCCGTCCGGCTCCACCGCACGGCCGACGAGGTGACGGTGACGGTCACCAACCCACTCCCGGCGACCTCGGCGCGGGTCCCCGGTCCGCATTCCGGCCAGGGTCTGCTCGGCCTGCACGAGCGGCTCCGCCTGGCTGGCGGCACTGTCAGCTCCGGGCCCCGCGACGGGGTCTTCGAGATCAGCGCCCGGCTGCCGATCGGCGCGCGGCCCGTGCCGGCCCACCGGATCGCACCCGAGCCGACCGACGACCCTCCGGAGCAGGCCGTCCCGACGGCCGGCCCCCTGCCCGGGCTGCCCCAGGCGGAGCGGCGCATGCGGCGGAGGCTGCTGGCCGCCGCCGGGCTGCCCGCCGCCGCGTTCGGCGCGCTCGGGGCCGTGCTCCTCGGCTATCACCTGCTCACCGTCGTCAACACCGCGCTCGACCCGGCGGACTTCGACCGACTGGAGGTGGGGCAGCACCGCGACGAGTTCACCGGATCGCTCCCCCGGCGCAGCATCAGCAGCGCCCCTCCCGTGCTGAGCGAGCCGCCAACGCCGGCCGACGCGCGCTGTGAGTATTATCTGACCAACCGCAATCCCCTAGTCATCTCCAGTGACATGTTCCGGCTCTGCTACACGGGCGACATTCTGGTGACCAAAGACAGGCTCACCCGGTCGTGACTCCGGTGGTGGATCCTCGGGAGACGAGCGAGGAGCCCCTGTGATCACCGTCCTGCTGGCCGACGACGAGTTGATGGTCCGCTCCGGCGTCAAGGCGATCCTGTCCACGCAGGACGACATCGAGGTCGTGGCCGAGGCGCAGAACGGGCAGGACGCCGTTGAGCTCGCCCGTCTCCACCGGCCCACGGTGGCCCTGCTGGACATCCGGATGCCCTATCTCGACGGGCTGGCCGCGGCTGCCCTGCTGCGTGACGAAGTGCCGGAGACCACCGTCGGCCTGCTGACCACGTTCTCCGAGGACGACCTCGTCGCCCGGGCGTTGGACGAGGGTGTCGCGGGCTTCCTCCTCAAGGCCGCCGACCCCCGTGACCTGATCGCCGGCGTCCGCGCGCTGGCCAAGGGTCAGACGCACCTCGCCCCGAAGGTCGTGGAACGGCTGATCAGCGAGGTCGCGGGCGGGCGGATGGCCCGCGGGATCGCCGCCCGCGAACGGATCGGCAACCTCACCCAGCGCGAGGCCCAGGTCCTCACCCTGCTCGTCAAGGGGCTGTCCAACAGCGAGATCGCCGAACGGATCCGGCTGGCCGAAGGCACCGTCAAGACCTACGTCAGCACGATCCTGCTCCGCCTGAACGCCAAGAACCGCGTGCAGGCGGCGATCCTCGCCTACGAGGCGGGGTTGGTCGGCGACGACGACTGATCCGGGCGGCCCGTGGCACGGCCGTGGCTGGATCAGCGGGCGGCGTCCCGGATGAACCGTGCGAGCCGACCGATCCCGAGCTCGATCCGCTCAGGCGTGAGGTAACTGCAGGCCAGCCGGATCATCCGATCGCCGCGATCGTCCAGGTAGAAGTACCGCATCGGCGTCCAGATCACGTCGTACTCCCGCGCCGAGCGGGCGAGCACCGCCTCGTCGGCGGCGAACGGCACGGTGACGGTGAGGAAGAAGCCGCTGCCCGGTGTGTTCCAGGCGACGCCGAGGCGCTCCCGGTCGGCTGACGGGAACTCCCGCTCCAGCGCCCGCCTCAGCACGCGCATGTTCTCCTGGTAGCGCTTGGCCGCCGTGGCGTTGGCCTCGCGGAGACCGCCGCCATGCGTCAGCAGCATCCCCGCCACCGCCGCCTGGCCGAGACTCGACGTGTTCACCGAGACCATGCTCTTGATCCGGGACAGCTCGTCGGCGAGGAGACCCTCGCGCCCGGCACCGCGCACCCGCTGGTCCGCCACCACGTACCCGACGCGGGCGCCGGGGAACGCGGACTTGGCGAAGGACCCGAGGTAGACGACCCGGCCGCCCCGATCCAGCGCCTTGAGGGTGGGCAGTTGTTCATCCGCGAACAAGCCGTACGGGTTGTCCTCCAGCAGCAGCAGGTCGAGGCGCTCGGCCGCGGCGAGCAACGCCTGCCGAGCCGCCGTCGGCAGGCTCTCGCCACTCGGGTTGGCGCAGTCCGGTACCACGTAGAGCGCGCGGGCGCGGCGGCCGGTCGCCGCCAACTCCCGTACCGTGCGCTCCAGGACGGCCGGGTCGATGCCGTCCGCGGTCCGGGCGACCGGAACCACTGGGATGTCGAGCAGGCGGGCGGCACCGGTGACGCCCACGTAGCACGGGTTCTCCACAAGCAGCACGTCCCCCGGCCCGGCGAACAGCGCGCGCAGGGTCACCAGCAGCGCCTCCTGACAACCGGTCGTCACCACGATCGCCTCCGGCCCGACGCTGATGTCCTCGTCGACGCGCAGCATGTCGGCGATCAGTGGGCGGATCTGACCGGCGGTGTCGCCGTACTGGAAGAGCGCCCGCCGCACCTCGTCCTCGGAACGGCCACCGTCGCGCAGGTGCCGCACGTAGGTGTCGATCCACCCGCTGATGTCCGCGACGTCGAAGTGCTCGTCGAACGGCCGGCCCGGGCCGAACGAGACGGCCTCCGGGTATCGCGAGGTGATCTCGTTGAGGAACGTCATCGTGTCCAGCAGCGGATCGACGACGCTGGCGTGCAGCGATCCGGTCGGCAACACGTGCGGGCCCGACGTCATGTCGTCTCCTTCGATCGCACCGGCCGGTGGTCGTCCCAACCGAAACCGCCGGCCCGGCCGGTGCTGACCGCCGTGGTGTCGATCCGGTCCACCGCCGCCCGGCCGGTGAGCAGCATCGTCTCGGCCAGTTCCTCGACGAGCAGCGACAGGACGTCGCGGACGCCGGCGGCACCCGAGACCGCGAGCCCGTACATCGCCGGCCGGCCCACGAAGACCGCCCTGGCGCCGAGGGCGAGCGCGGCGAAGACATCCGCGCCACGGCGAACGCCGCCGTCGAGGAAGACCGGGCACCGGCCGTCCACAGCGGCGGCCACCTCCGGAAGCACCTCCAGCGTCGAGGGCACACCGTCGAGCTGCCGCCCGCCGTGGTTGGAGACCAACACACCGTCGGCGCCGGCCGCCACCGCCGCTGCCGCGTCCTCCGCCGTCAGCAGACCCTTGACCAGCACCGGCAGGCCGGAGACGGCCCGCAGCCGGTCGACCACCGACCAGTCCAGCCGCGTGTCGAACGTCTGTCGACTGTGCTCGGCGGGATGGTGCGTGCCGCCGTTCACCTGGGCGTCGAGGTTCACCGGGCGGATGTGCGACGGCACCCGGAACGCGTTACGCAGGTCCCGCAACCTCCGGCCGAGCCGCGGCGTGTCGACGGTGAGCACCAGGGCGCGGTAACCCGCCGCCGCCGCCCGGCGGGCCAACGCCTCGGTGACCGGCCAGTCCCGGAAGACGTAGAGCTGCAACATCAGCGGTGCGGACGCCTCCGCCGCGATTCGCTCCAGCGTCTGGCTGGCGAACGTGCTCACCACTACCGGAAGTCCCAGCTCTCCCGCCGCCTTGGCCACGCCCGTCTCACCGTCGAAGTGAGCCAGTTCGTGGTAGGCGAGCGGAGCGACGCCGATCGGCGCGTTCCAGATGTCGCCGAGGACCCGGACCGTGAGGTCGGGTTCCTCGACACCGGCAAGGACGCGGGTGCGCAGCCGAACCGTGTCGAACACGGCGCGGTTGGCCGCGACAGTACGCTCCTCCCCCGCCCCGCCCGCGATGAAGTCCCAGACGTCCGCCGGCAGAGTGCGCCGCGCACTGTCCTCGTAGTCGGCGAGGGACAGCGGTCCGGCCCCACCACCGCCGCCGTCGGTCATCGCGCGGCGGCCTGCTGACTGCGTTCCACGGCCTCGTAGAGCGCCTTGATGTTCGCGCTGCCGAAGCCCCGGGCACCGTCGCGCTGGATCAGCTCGTAGAACAGGGTGCGCCCGCCGTGTGGGGCCCGGGTGAACAGCTGGAGCAGGTATCCCCAGGAGTCCCTGTCGACAAGGACGTTGGTCCTGCGCAGGTCGTTGATCCGGTCCCCCATCGCACCCACGCGCTGCTCGAGCATGTCGTAGTACGTCTCCGGGGTGCTGAGGAAGTCGACGCCCCGGGACCGCAACTCGCCGACCTTGGTGACGATGTCGTCGACAAGGAACGCCAGGTGCTGCACGCCGGCGCCCCCGTGCGCCGTCAGGAACTGGTCGATCTGGCCGGGACGCCGGGTGGGATCGGGCTCGATCAGGGTCAGGGTGATGCCGCCGGTCTCGTTGCGCACCACTATCGAATCCATCGCCTGATCGCCGACCTGGATGAACTCGGAGGAGTAGTACGGCGTGCCGAACGCCGCGTCGTAGAACGCCACCGTCTGCCGCAGGCTGCCGGCCGGCAGGCACACCGCGACGTGGTCGAGGGCGAGCAGGTCGCGGGGAACGGGTTCGGCGTCCGGCAGCGGTGACCACCGCCGGTCCGGGGGCATGACGCCGGCCGGGTCGGTGGCGGTCACGAGGGTGTGCCGCAGCTCGCCGAAGCCGGAGACGACGGCGTACGACGTCGGGTTGTCGGTGTTGTGCGACGGACGTGGTGGCACCAGGGCGGCGGCCCCGGCCCGGGTCGCCCGCTCGAAGTCGGACTGGACGTCGTCGGTGGTCAGCGCCAGATCGGCGATCGAGTCGCCGTGCCGCTCGACGTAGGCGGCGACGGGGCCCTCCGGATCCAGCCCGACAGTGACAAGCATGGTGACGGCACCGTTGCGCAGCATCGTGGATCGCCGGTCGGGGGTGCCGGTCTCCGGCCCCGCGACGGCGACGGGCACGAGCCCGAAGCAGGAGGACAGATAGTCGACCGCCTCGGCCTGATCAGCGACGAAAAGCTCGGCATAGGCGATGGCTTGTGGTGACATGACTGCTCCAGACGGATCAGTTCGGAGAACAGGAAAGAGCGGTCGACCCATTCGCCGCGACAGATTGCGGCGAGCAACGGAAACAATCTTAGAGCAGTGGTATATAAACCCAATATCACCTCCGTATTATGCCCCTGACCTGCGGTTATATCCGCATTGACGGTCCGCCGAAGCGGCTGATACGTTGGCTCCCGGTGCGCGCCGAGGGCAAATTTGCGTCAATGCGGTAAACGGCTTGGCAACAGCAGGACGGGTGCACTCTAATTCGGGCCGGCGGCTGGTTTTCGCAGTCGTTCGGACGTCGGTTCGTCCGCTGAGATGGGGAGTGCCGTGCGCAATGTGAGGGACGCCGCGAACATGACGTCGGTCCTGGCCGAGCTGGCCCGGACCATCCCGGACCGGGACTCGGTCGTCTACGTCGACGACCCGTTCGGCGACGCCGACAACCGGGATCCCCGGCTGTCCTACCTCGAGCTGGACGCGGCCGCCCGCCAGCTCGCCGCCCGGCTCCGGGAGCACCTCGTGCCCGGCGACCGCGCCCTGCTGCTGTACCCCTCGGGCCTGGACTTTCCGGTGGCCCTCTTCGCCTGCCTCTACGCGGGGGTGATCGCCGTGCCCGCGCCGGTACCGGGCCGGTACCGGCACGAGCGGCTACGACTCGCCGGGGTGGCCCGCAACGCCGGCGCGCGGCTGGTGCTTACCGATGCGGAGAGTCGACAGCTTGTCGAGCAGTGGCTGGACGCGGAGGAGCTGACCGAGCTGACGGTGCTGGATTCGGCCGCCACCGCCGATGCTCAGCCGGCACCCGACGACACCTGGCCAGTGGCGACACACCGGACGCCGGCGCTGTTGCAGTACACCTCCGGATCGACCGCCGCCCCGAAGGGCGTGCGGATCAGCCACGGGAATCTGCTACGCAACGTCGACACCATCGCGCGGACGTTCCCGGTCCGGGAGGGCCGGCGGTACGCCGGGTGGATCCCGCTCTTCCACGACATGGGGCTGGTCGGCCTCATGCTGACCGGCATCCTCACCGGACGGTCGATGGTCCTGATGCCGCCCTCGGGTTTCCTGCGCCGCCCCCACCTGTGGCTGCGCACCATCAGCCGATACCAGGTGGGTGCCTCGGCCGCCCCCGACTTCGCGTACGACCTCTGCGTCCGCCGGATCAAGGACGAGCATCTCGACGGCGTGGACCTGTCCTGCTGGAGCTACGCGATCAACGGCTCCGAGCCGGTCCGGGCCGCCACCCTCCGCGCGTTCAACTCCCGCTTCGCGAGCGTCGGGCTGTCCCCGCACACAGTCGTGCCGTGCTTCGGCATGGCCGAGGCGACCCTGCTGGTCTCCGGCACCGCACACCGGACGGTCCGAACCGTGCACGCGGACGCGGCCGCCCTCGAGCTGCACGAGTTCCTGCCGGCCGGCGACGGCCCGGTCCGGGAGCTGGTGAGCTGCGGCGCGCCCCGGGACATCGAAGTCCGCGTCGTGGATCCGTCCACCCACACCGTGCTACCGGAGGGTCGGATCGGCGAGCTGTGGCTCAACGGCGCCACGGTCGCCGACGGGTACTGGAACGACGAGACGGCCACCGCACGCAGCTTCGGCGCGATGCTCGACGGCCGGCGCTACCTGCGCACCGGCGACCTCGGCTTCCTGCTCGACGGCGAGCTGTACGTCACCGGGCGGATCAAGGATGTGCTGGTCATCAAGGGCCGGAACCTCTACCCGCAGGACCTGGAACAGACGCTGCGCGCCGAGCACAGCGAGCTGAGCGGGTCGGTAGGCGCCGCGTTCCTGGTCCCGGCCGCGAACGGAGCCGACGCCGAGGAAGAGTTGGTGGTCACGCACGAGGTACGGGGGCGGCTCGACGGCGAGCGGCTGAGCTCGCTGGCGGTCGACATCCGGCAGACCGTGGCCCGTGAGTTCGGGCTGTCCGTGGCGCACGTGGCGCTGCTTCGTCCCGGCGGTGTCTCCCGCACCACAAGCGGAAAGATCCAGCGCGCCGCGGTGCGCCAACTCTTCCTCAACGGTGAGTTGGCATCGATCTACGCCAACCGCGTGGGCGTGGGGCCCGCCTGAGCAGGTACCACGCCCGACACCGGAGCCGATCGTCATCCAGGAGGAAGAATTGTCATCCGATACCGCCCTACCCGACACCGCCGCCGTCATCGAGTGGCTCCGGGAGCGGCTCGCCGCACCGCTGCGCATGCGTCCGGAGCAGATCGACCCCTCGACACCCTTCGCCGAGTACGGTCTCGACTCGATCGGGGCGATGAGCGTCAGCGTCGAGGTCGAGGACCACTTCGGTGTGGTCCTGGAGGCGAGCGACCTGTGGGACAACCCGACGGTGGCCTCCCTGGGCGCGCTGGTGTCCCAACGGCTCACGCCCGGGACGGGCTCGCTGGCCGGCTGACCGACGGAACGTGATCTGCGTGCCGCCCGGCGGCACGCACCTTTTCGCATGTCCACCCGCACGGCGACGGCCGCACGATTGCGAGGATTCAGGTGACTCACGGGGGCGCCGGTCGGCGCGCACTGTCCGCTGCACAACTGGGGGTATGGCTCGCACAGCAGCTGGACCCCGGGAGCAACAGGCACACCGTCGGGGTACGGCTCGACATCGAGGGCGCCGTGGATCCGCAGACGTTCGTCGCGGCCACCCGTCTGGTGATCGACGAGACCGAGGCGCTGCGCGTCCGTTTCGCTGTCGACGACACGGGTCCCTACCAGATCCTGGGGCACGACGACGAGCACGAGGTGCGGCTCCTCGACGTCAGCGGCCGGCCCGATCCCCGCGCGGCGGCCGAGGCGTGGATGCGGCAGGACCTGACGGCGCCGGTGGATCTCGGCGCGCCGGGAACTGTCACCCACGCGCTCTTCCACATCGGGCCGGACGTGCAGAGCTACTACCTGCGCTATCACCACGCGATGCTGGACGGCTACGGGCTGTCGCTCTACCTGCGTCGGCTGGCCGAGGTCTACACGGCGCTGGCCGAGGGGCGGGAGTGTCCGCCCCGGACGTTCGGCACGCTGGCGGACCTGGTGGACGACGACGCGACGTACCGGGCCTCCGCCCGGTACGCCGAGGACCGTGACTACTGGTTGCGGACGTTCGCCGAGCCGCCGGAGTCGACCCGGCTGTCCGGGCGGGCCGCGGAGGCGATGCCCTCGGCGTCGCTGCGCAGCAGCGCCCCGCTGGGCGACGCGCGGACCGCGGCGCTGGTCTCCGTCGCGCAGAGGCTCAGCCTGCCCTGGTCGGTCGTCGCGGTGGCCGCGGCCGCGGGATACCTGCACCGGATGACGTCGCTCTCCGAGGTGACCCTCGGCCTACCGGTGGCAGCGCGAATCGGGCGTACGGCGCTCACCACTCCCGGCATGCTCGCCAACGAGCTGCCGCTACGGGTACCTGTGGACGGCCACGAGACGTTCGCCGCACTCACCGCCCGCACCGCGGCGAACCTCCGGGACACGTTGCGGCACCAGCGGTACCGCGGCGAGGACCTGCACCGGGAGATGGGCCTGTCGGGGAGCGAGGACACCTTCGTCGGCCCGATGGTCGACGTCATCGCACACGACACGATCCTGTCGTTCGCCGGTATCCGGGCGACGACCCGGCAGCTGACCTCCGGCCGGGTCCGGGACTTCGTCTTCAACCTGTACGGCACGCCGCACTCCGGCGTCCGGCTGGGCGTCGAGGCCAATCCCAGCCGGTACGGCGAGGACGACGTCGTCAACCAGCGGGACCGGTTCCTGCGGTTCCTGGACGGGGTGACCGCCGATCCGAACCGTCCGGTCGGCGAGATCGATCTGCTCGGCGCCGGTGAACGGCAGCGGCTGCTCGTCGACTGGAACGACTCCGGCCGGGAGCCGCCCACGGCGTCGCTTGTCGAGCGGCTTGTGGAACGGGCCCGGCAGTGCCCGGACACGCCCGCGGTGTCCGACGGTGTCACCACGCTGTCGTACCGGGAACTCGACGAACGGTCCAACCGGCTGGCCCGGCTGCTCATGGCACATGGGGTGGCACCGGAGCGGTACGTCGCGCTCGCCCTGCCGCGTACCCCGGACCTGGTCGTGGGAATCCTCTCGGTGCTCAAGGCCGGCGGCGCGTTCGTCCCGCTCGACCTGGCTCATCCCGCCGCGCGCACCAGTTACATGATGCAGCAGTCCGGTCCGTCGCTCGTGCTGACCGACCAGGCGTCCGCCTCCCGGCTTCCGGACAGCGACGCGACACCCCTGGTGCTGGACTCGCCCGAGGTCCTCGTGGCGCTCACGGAGCTGTCCGGCGCTGACCTCGCACCGGGCGAGACGGCCAGTACCGTGCTGGGCCAGCACGCGGCCTACACCATGTACACGTCCGGATCGACCGGCCGACCCAAGGGTGTGGTGGTCTCCCGGGACAACCTGCTGCTGTCGGTGCGCGCGATGGAGGAGTGGTGCACGCCCGCGGCGGGCGACGTCCTGCTGTCCGTCACCACGATCGGGTTCGACCCCGCCCTCGTGGACATCCTCGTGCCACTGCTGCGCGGCGCGACACTCGTGCTCGCCACCAGCGACACCGCCCAGGACCCGGCCGCGGTGGGAGACCTGCTCAAACGAACCGGCGCGAGCTGGATGTACGCGACTCCCAGCCTGTGGCGGAACCTGGTCTCGACGACCACCACCGGACTCGGGGACCTGAACGTCCTCATCGGCGGGGAGGCGCTCACTCCCACCCTGGCGCGGGCGCTGCGCGGCGCCTGCCGCTCGGTGACAAACATCTACGGACCCACCGAGACGACGATCTGGTCGACGGCCGCGCCGATCGACGAGCGCGCCGCGGACGATCCGCCGATCGGTCGACCGATCGCGGACACCGTCGTGTACGTGCTCGACCGGGCGCTGCGCCTCGTGCCGCCCGGGGTGCCCGGCGAGCTGTACATCGCCGGAGTGCAGGTGGCCCGCGGCTACCACCGACGGACGGACCTGACCGCCGAGCGGTTCGTGGCCGATCCGTACGGCTCCCCGGGGAGCCGGATGTACCGCACTGGTGACCTGGGCCGGTGGAACCCCGACGGGCAGTTGCAGTACCTGGGTCGCACCGACGATCAGGTGAAGCTGCGGGGCCACCGCATCGAGCTGAGCGAGATCGATGCGGCGATCACGTCACATCCGGTGGTTGCCCAGTGCGCCCTGCTGCTGCGGGAGGACCAGCCGGGTGATCAGCGGCTGGTGGCGTACCTGACGGTTCGGCCGGATGCGGCGTTCGATGTCGAGGAGTTGCGCCGGTATCTGGCCACGACGCTGCCCGCCTACATGATCCCGTCGGCGTTCGTCCGGTTGGAACGGCTGCCGTTGAACCCGAACGGCAAGTTGGATCGGCGGGCTCTGCCGGTGCCGGTGTACGGCAGTGTGGTGGGTCGGGTGCCCCGGTCGCCGCAGGAGCAGGTGTTGTGTGACCTGTTCGCCGACGTGTTGGGCGTGCGGCAGGTCGGTATCGACGACGGGTTCTTCGACCTCGGCGGGCACTCACTGCTGGCCACCCGCTTGGTCAGTCGGATCCGCGCGACTCTTGAGGTGGAGTTGCCGATCCGGCAGGTGTTCGAGACTCCTACGGTCGCGGCGCTCGCGGAGGTTCTGGACACCGCAGTGCGGGCACGTCCGCCGGTGACTCCGGTGGTTCCGCGTCCGGAGCGTGTGCCGTTGTCCGCGGCGCAGCAGCGTTTGTGGTTCCTGCACCAGTTGCAGGGGCCTAACGCGATGTACAACATTCCGGGCGCGCTGCGTCTGCGGGGTTCGTTGGATATCGCCGCGTTGAGCGAGGCGCTGCGTGACGTGTGTGCGCGTCACGAGGCGTTGCGCACGATCATCGTGGAGGACGATTCCGGCGCCCGGCAAATGGTGTTGCCGGCGGGTGACGCCGATGTCGGGCCGCAGGTGATCGATTGTCCTGGGCCGCAGGTGGAGCGCACGTTGGCCGACCTGGCCGCGCGTCCGTTCGACCTGGCCACCGAGTTGCCGCTGCGGACCACCCTGCTACGGGTGGCCGAGGATGATCACATCCTGTTGATCCTGTTGCATCACATCGCTGGTGATGCCTGGTCCATGCAGCCGCTGGCCACTGATCTGGCTGCCGCGTACACGGCTCGTATCGACGGGCGGGAACCCGATTGGGCGCCGCTGCCTGTTCAGTACGCGGACTACACCCTGTGGCAGCAGGATCTGCTCGCCGACACTGACGAGCAGCAGCTCGGCTACTGGAACGCGACTCTCGCGGGTCTGCCCGAGTACCTGGCCCTGCCGACGGATCGGCCCCGGCCGGCGACGGCCAGTGGTGCCGGCGACCGGGTCACCTTCACCATCCCCGCTGACCTGCACCACGGCATCACTACTGTTGCCCGCGAGCACAACGTGACCCCGTTCATGGTCGTCCAGGCGGCTCTGGCGACGTTGCTGACTCGGCTTGGTGCGGGGACGGACATTCCTATCGGCACGCCGATCGCCGGACGTACTGATGATGCTTTGGCGTCTTTGATCGGGTTTTTCGTCAACACTCTCGTGTTGCGCACGAACACCGAGGGGAATCCGAGCTTCGCTGACCTGCTGCACCGTGTCCGTGACACGAACCTCAGCGCATACGCGCACCAGGATCTGCCCTTCGAACGCCTCGTTGAGCACCTCAACCCGACCCGCAGCCTGGCGCATCACCCGCTGTTCCAGGTGTTGCTGACTCTCAACACCACGCAGCAAGGTGCGCTCGACACGGCCGCGACGATGCCGGGTCTCGACGTGGGTATCCACCCCACCCACACCGGTGCGGTGAAGGTTGACCTCACCATCGATCTCACCGAAACCCCGAACGGGCTCGACACCACCATCGAGTACCGCACCGACCTGTTCGACGCCGAAACCATTACCGCGTTGGGTCGCCGGCTCACCGGGATCCTGCACACCGTCACGGCTGACCCGCAGCGGTCGATCACCGACCTGGACATCCTCGACCCGGTCGAACGGGAGGTGTTGCACCGGTGGAACGACACCACCCACCCCGTGCCGACCGACGTCCTACCGCGGCTGATCGAGGCGCAGGCCGCTCGCACCCCCGAGCAGGTGGCGGCGGTCGACCGGCACCGCAGCCTGACCTACGCGGAGTTGGATACCGAGGCGAACCGGCTCGCGCACACCCTCATCACCCACGGCGCCGGACCTGAACGGTTCGTCGCCGTCGCCCTGCCGCGTAGTGCGGACCTGCTCGTCGCTCTCGTCGCCGTCCTCAAAACCGGGGCCGCTTATTTGCCCATCGACCCGGACCACCCCGACGAGCGCATCCACGCCACCCTCGCCGACGCCACCCCCGCGGCGCTGATCACCGAGCGCAGCCTGGACACCGCGATCCCGGTGGTGTCCGCCGCGCCGGAGCAGCATCGTGGTCGGGCCGCGCACCGCCCCGACACACAACTGACGCCGCAGCATCCGGCCTACATGATCTACACCTCCGGGTCCACCGGCCGGCCCAAGGGTGTTGTCGTCACCCACGAGGCCATCACCAACCGGCTGCACTGGATGCAACACACCTACCACCTCGACACCACCGACCGTGTGTTGCAGAAAACCCCCGCGACGTTCGACGTTTCCGTCTGGGAATTCTTCTGGCCCCTGATCACCGGCGCGGCCTGCGTCCTGGCCGACCCCGACGCGCACCGCGACCCCACCTACCTGCACCACACCATCGAGGCGCACCACATCACCGTGGCCCACTTCGTGCCCTCGATGCTGCAAACCTTCCTCGACGACACCACCACCAGCGACACCACCGACAGCACCCATCCGCGGTTGCGTCACCTGTTCGCCAGCGGCGAAGCCCTGCCCACCCACCTCGCCCACCACACCCACCGCGCCCTACCCCACACCGCCCTGCACAACCTCTACGGACCCACCGAAGCCGCCGTCGACGTCACCCACCACACCACCACCGACGAGCCCACCACCCCCATCGGGCAACCCGTCTGGAACACCCACCTGCACGTCCTCGACCCCACCCTGCGCCCCGTCCCACCCGGAGTCACCGGCGAGCTCTACATCAGCGGAACCCAACTCGCCCGCGGCTACCACCACCGCACCGACCTCACCGCCGAACGATTCGTCGCCAACCCCCACGGCCGCCCGGGTGAGCGCATGTACCGCACCGGCGACCTCGCCCGCTGGAACCACCACGGACACCTCGAATACCACGGCCGCACCGACCACCAGATCAAACTCCGCGGCCACCGCATCGAACTCGGCGAAATCGAAAACACCCTCGCCCAACACCCCAACGTCAGCGCCGCAGCCGTGGTACTGCGGGAGGACCAGCCGGGTGATCAGCGGCTGGTGGCGTACCTGACGGTTCGGCCGGATGCGGCGTTCGACGTCGAGGAGTTGCGCCGGTATCTGGCCACCACGCTGCCCGCCTACATGATCCCGTCGGCGTTCGTCCGGTTGGAACGGCTGCCGCTGAGCCCGAACGGCAAGTTGGATCGGCGGGCTCTGCCGGTGCCCGTGTACGGCAGTGTGGTGGGTCGGGTGCCCCGGTCGCCGCAGGAGCAGGTGTTGTGTGACCTGTTCGCCGACGTGTTGGGCGTGCGACAGGTCGGTATCGACGACGGGTTCTTCGACCTCGGTGGACACTCACTGCTGGCCACCCGCTTGGTCAGCCGGATCCGCGCCACCCTCGACGTGGAACTGCCGATCCGGCAGATCTTCGAAACGCCCACCGTCGCCGCACTCGCAGCCATCCTGGACACCGCCGCGCAGGCACGCCCGCCGGTGACCCCGGTGGTTCCGCGTCCCGAGCGTGTGCCGCTGTCCCCGGCACAGCAACGACTGTGGTTCCTGCATCAGTTGCAGGGGCCTAACGCGACCTACAACATTCCCGGCGCGCTGCGTCTGCGGGGTTCGTTGGATATCGCCGCGTTGAGCGAGGCTCTTCGCGACGTGAGCACCCGCCACGAAGCCCTACGCACGATCATCGTCGAGGACGATTCCGGCGCCCGACAACTGGTGCTACCCGCGGGCAACGCCGACGTGACGCTGCCCGTCATCGACTGCCCCGCACCACAGGTCGACCGCACGCTGACCGACCTGGCCGCGCGACCATTCGACCTCGCCACCGAACTACCGCTACGCACCACCCTGCTACGGGTCGCCGAGGATGATCACATCCTGCTGATCCTGCTGCACCACATCGCCGGTGACGCCTGGTCCATGCAACCCCTGGCCACCGACCTGGCCACCGCGTACACCGCCCGCATCGACGGGCAGGAACCCGACTGGACGCCCCTGCCCGTCCAGTACGCCGACTACACCCTGTGGCAGCAGGATCTGCTCGCTGAGACTGACGAGCAGCAACTCGGCTACTGGAGCGCGACTCTCGCGGGTCTGCCCGAGTACCTGGCCCTGCCCACGGACCGGCCCCGGCCGGCGACGGCCAGTGGTGCCGGCGACCGGGTCACCTTCACCATTCCCAGTGACCTGCACCAGGCCATCACCACTGTCGCCCGCGACCACAACGTCACCCCGTTCATGGTCGTCCAGGCGGCTCTGGCGACGTTGCTGACTCGGCTTGGTGCGGGGACGGACATTCCTATCGGCACGCCGATCGCCGGACGCACCGACGACGCCCTCACGTCTCTCATCGGGTTCTTCGTCAACACCCTCGTGTTGCGCACGAACACCGACGGGAATCCGAGCTTCGCTGACCTTTTGCACCGTGTTCGTGACACGAACCTCAGCGCGTACGCGCACCAGGATCTGCCCTTCGAGCGTCTCGTTGAGCACCTGAACCCGACGCGTAGCCTGGCGCATCATCCGCTGTTTCAGGTGTTGCTGACTCTCAACACCACGCAGCAGGGCGCGCTCGATACCGCCGCGACGATGCCGGGTCTCGACGTGGGCATCCACCCCACCCACACCGGTGCGGTGAAGGTCGACCTCACCATCGACCTCACCGAAACCCCGAACGGGCTCGACACCACCATCGAGTACCGCACCGACCTGTTCGACCCCGAAACCATCACCGCACTGGGTCGCCGACTCACCCGCATCCTGCACACCGTCACCACCAACCCCGAGCAGTCGATCACCGACCTCGACATCCTCGACCCCGCCGAACGAGCGGCCGCCGTCGCGGGATACCGAGGCGAACCGATGTCGTTCACCCCGGGTGATGTGCTTCCGGCACTGTTCGAGCGGGTGGCCGCAACCCATGCCGCGGATGTCGCGCTGGTACACGACGAGGGCACGGAGACCTACGCGGCGCTGAACGCACGCGCCAACCGGCTGGCTCGGGCGTTGGTACGGAACGGTGCCGGACCCGGCTCGCTCGTCGCGCTCGTCCTGCCCCGCAGCGGCG
This sequence comes from Micromonospora sp. CA-240977, assembly GCF_050942285.1. NCBI lineage: Bacteria > Bacillati > Actinomycetota > Actinomycetes > Micromonosporales > Micromonosporaceae > Micromonospora > Micromonospora sp. CA-240977. The sequence continues at coordinate 4,834,398 of NZ_CP192055.1, forward strand.
ATCTCGTGACGGCGCTGCTGGCCGTGGTGAAGAGCGGAGCCGGTTACCTGCCGGTGGACCCGGACTACCCGGCCGAGCGAATCGCCTCGACGCTGGCGGACGCCGCGCCCGTGCTGGTGCTGACCGATGCCGTGACCGCCGCGGCGGTCACGGGCAGTCCCACGCCGCAACTGCGCGTCGACGACCCGAGCCTCACCGACGGCCTGTCGGACGACAACCTGGAACAGGCCGAACGGACCCGGCCGCTGCACCCGCTGGACCCGGCGTACGTGATCTACACGTCCGGGTCCACCGGCCAGCCAAAGGGCGTGATGGTCAGCCACTTCAACGTGACCCGACTGTTCGACTCCACCCGACAGTGGTTCGGCTTCGGAGCGCACGACACGTGGACGCTGTTCCACTCGTACGCGTTCGACTTCTCCGTCTGGGAGTTGTGGGGCGCCCTGCTGCACGGCGGCCGGCTCGTCGTCGTGCCGTACGCGGTGAGCCGGGATCCGGCGGCCTTCCTGCGGCTGCTGGAACGGGAACAGGTCACCATCCTGAACCAGACACCGTCCGCGTTCTACCAACTGGTCGCCGCGGACCGGGAGGCACCGGCCAGCCGATTGAGCCTGCGGCACATCATCTTCGGCGGCGAGGCGCTCGACCTGTCCCGGCTTGCCGACTGGTACACGCGGCACGACGACGACAGCCCTCAACTTGTCAACATGTACGGGATCACCGAGACCACAGTGCACGTCTCCTACGTCGCGCTGACCCGCCCCCGGGCCGCCGCCGCCGCGGGCAGCACCATCGGGGTGAACCTGCCGGACCTGCGCGTACATGTACTTGACGAATGGCTGCGCCCGGTGCCGACCGGTGTCACCGGCGAGCTGTACGTCGCGGGGGGCGGGGTGGCTCTCGGCTACCTGAACCGACCGGCGTTGTCCGCCCACCGGTTCGTGGCGAACCCGTACGGGCCACCCGGTGACCGGATGTACCGCACCGGCGACCTCGCCCGGTGGAACCGCGACGACGAGTTGGAGTACCTGGGCCGCGCCGACGACCAGGTGAAGCTGCGGGGCTTCCGCATCGAACTCGGCGAGATCGAGGCCGCTCTCCTGAGCCACCCCCACGTCTCCAACGCGGCCGTCGTGCTGCGCGAGGATCAGCCGGGCGATCAGCGGCTGGTCGGATACGTCGTGGCGTCGCCGGACGTCACGACCGCGACGCTGACCGCGCACGCCGCCGCCATGCTTCCGGCGCACATGATCCCGTCGGCGATCGTCGGACTGGACCGCCTACCACTGACCACCAACGGCAAGTTGGATCGGCGGGCTCTGCCGGTGCCGGTGTACGGCAGTGTGGTGGGCCGGGTGCCCCGGTCGCCGCAGGAGCAGGTGTTGTGTGACCTGTTCGCTGACGTGTTGGGCGTGCGACAGGTCGGTATCGACGACGGGTTCTTCGACCTCGGCGGGCACTCACTGCTGGCCACCCGACTGGTCAGCCGGATCCGCGCCACCCTCGACGTGGAACTGCCGATCCGGCAGATCTTCGAAACGCCCACCGTCGCCGCACTCGCAGCCATCCTGGACACCGCCGCGCAGGCACGCCCGCCGGTGACCCCGGTGGTTCCGCGTCCCGAGCGTGTGCCGCTGTCCCCGGCACAGCAACGACTGTGGTTCCTGCACCAGTTGCAGGGGCCGAACGCGACCTACAACATCCCCAGCGCACTACGTCTGCGCGGTTCGCTGGATGTCACCGCGCTCACCGAAGCCCTGCACGACGTGAGCACCCGCCACGAAGCCCTGCGCACCATCATCGTCGAGGACGACTCCGGCGCCCGACAGATGGTGCTGCCAGCAGGCAGCACCGACGTGACGTTGCCCGTCATCGACTGCCCCGCACCACAGGTCGACCGCACCGTTGCCGACCTGGCCGCGCGACCGTTCGACCTCGCCACCGAACTACCGCTACGCACCACCCTGCTACGGGTCGCCGAGGATGATCACATCCTGCTGATCCTGCTGCACCACATCGCCGGTGACGCCTGGTCCATGCAACCCCTGGCCACCGACCTGGCCACCGCGTACACCGCCCGCATCGACGGGCAGGAACCCGACTGGACGCCCCTGCCCGTCCAGTACGCCGACTACACCCTCTGGCAACAGGACCTCCTCGCCGGCACCCACGAGCAGCAACTCGCCTACTGGAGCACCACCCTCGCGGGTCTGCCCGAGTATGTGGCTCTGCCCACGGATCGGCCCCGCCCTGCCACGGCCAGCGGCGCCGGCGACCGGTATGCGTTCACCATTCCCAGTGACCTGCACGACGGCATCACCGCTGTTGCCCGCGACCACAACGTGACCCCGTTCATGGTCGTCCAAGCCGCCCTCGCGGCCCTGCTCACCCGTCTCGGCGCGGGCACCGACATTCCCATCGGCACGCCCATCGCTGGGCGTACCGACGACGCCCTCACGTCTCTCATCGGGTTTTTCGTCAACACTCTCGTGTTGCGCACGAACACCGACGGGAATCCGAGCTTCGCTGATCTTTTGCACCGTGTTCGGGACACGAACCTCAGCGCCTACGCGCACCAGGACCTGCCCTTCGAACGGCTTGTCGAGCACCTCAACCCGACCCGCAGCCTGGCGCATCACCCGCTGTTCCAGGTGTTGCTCACCCTCAACACCACCCAGCAGGGCGCGCTCGACACCGCCGCGACGATGCCCGGCCTCGACGTGGGTATCCACCCCACCCACACCGGTGCGGTGAAGGTCGACCTCACCATCGACCTCACCGAAACCCCAACCGGGCTCGACACCACCATCGAATACCGCACCGACCTGTTCGACCCCGAAACCATCACCGCACTAGGCCGCCGGCTCACCCGCATCCTGCACACCGTCACCACCGACCCGCAGCGGTCGATCACCGACCTGGACATCCTCGACCCGGTTGAGCGTGAGGTGTTGCACCGGTGGAACGACACCACCCACCCCGTGCCGACCGACGTCCTACCGCGGCTGATCGAGGCGCAGACCGCCCGAACCCCCGAGCACGTGGCGGCGGTCGACCGGCACCGCAGCCTCACCTACGCCGAGTTGGACACCGAAGCCAACCGGCTCGCGCACACCCTCATCGCCCACGGCGCCGGACCGGAGCGGTTCGTCGCCGTCGCCCTGCCCCGCAGCACCCACCTGCTCGTCGCTCTCGTCGCCATCCTCAAAACCGGGGCCGCTTACCTGCCCATCGACCCGGACCACCCCGACGAGCGCATCCACGCCACCCTCGCTGATGCCCGCCCGGCGGCGCTGATCACCGAGCGGGCTCTGCACACCGGGGTCCCGGTGGTGTCCGCCGCACCAGAGCAACACCACGGCCAAGCCGGGCACCGCCCCGACGTGCGGCTGACGCCGCAGCATCCGGCCTACATGATCTACACCTCCGGGTCCACCGGCCGGCCCAAGGGTGTTGTCGTCACCCACGAGGCCATCACCAACCGGCTGCACTGGATGCAACACACCTACCACCTCGACACCACCGACCGGGTCCTGCAGAAAACCCCCGCCACGTTCGACGTCTCCGTCTGGGAGTTCTTCTGGCCCCTGATCACCGGAGCCGCCTGCGTCCTGGCCGACCCCGACGCGCACCGCGACCCCACCTACCTGCACCACACCATCGAGGCGCACCACATCACCGTGGCCCACTTCGTGCCCTCGATGCTGCAAACCTTCCTCGACGACACCACCACCACCGACACCACTCATCCGCGGTTGCGGCATTTGTTCGCCAGCGGCGAAGCCCTACCCACCCACCTCGCCCACCACACCCACCGCGCCCTACCCCACACCACCCTGCACAACCTCTACGGACCCACCGAAGCCGCCGTCGACGTCACCCACCACACCACCACCACCGACGAGCCCACCACCCCCATCGGCCAACCCGTCTGGAACACCCACCTGCACGTCCTCGACCCCACCCTGCGCCCCGTCCCACCCGGCGTCACCGGCGAGCTCTACATCAGCGGAATCCAACTCGCCCGCGGCTACCACCACCGCACCGACCTCACCGCCGAACGATTCGTCGCCAACCCCCACGGCCGCCCGGGTGAGCGCATGTACCGCACCGGCGACCTCGCCCGCTGGAACCACCACGGACACCTCGAATACCACGGCCGAACCGACCACCAGATCAAACTCCGCGGCCACCGCATCGAACTCGGCGAAATCGAAAACGCCCTCGCCCAACACCCAGACGTCAGCGCCAACTGCGTCATCCTCCGCGAGGACCAGCCCGGCAACCCGCGCCTGGTGGCGTACCTGACGGTCCAACCCGGCACCACCGTCGACACCGACGACCTGCGCCGGCACCTGGCCACCACGCTGCCCGCCTACATGCTGCCCTCGGCGATCGTCCCGCTCGAGCACCTACCCACCACCACCAACGGCAAGCTCGACCGCCGCGCACTGCCCGCACCGGAGTACCACAGCACCGGACGCGCCCCGCGCACCCCGCAGGAGAAGACCCTCTGCGACCTGTACGCCGACATTCTCGGCATCGAGCAGGTGAGCATCGACGACGGCTTCTTCGACCTCGGTGGCGACAGCATCCTGTCGATGCGACTGGTCAGCCGGGCGCGAGTCGCCGGGCTCGTCATCTCCGTGCGTGACGTCTTCGAGCACCCGGCCGTCGCGGACCTGGCCGACGTCGCCGCGACCGCGTCCTGGGTGGCGCCGGCCGCGGCGGACACCGCGACCGGTACTGCGGTGCCGACGCCACTGATGGCGGACCTGCTGCGCCGCGGCGGCCCCGTGCGGGGCTTCCACCAGTCGGTGGTGTTCCAGGTTCCGGCGGGTGTGGACGGCGACCTCCTGACCGAAGCGGTCCAGCGGGTCCTGGACCGGCACGACGCCCTGCGGCTGACTGTCACCGGCGACGTGTTGCACGTCCCCGAGCCCGGTGTCGTGGCGGCCGCCGACGTGCTGGTCCGGGTGGACGCCACCGACCTCGACGACGCCCAGGTCCGGACGGCGTGCGGTAAGCACGCGGCGGAGGCCCGCGACCTGCTCGACCCGGCCCGCGGCCACATGCTGCGCGTCGCCTGGCTCGATCGTGGGCCGCGACGTCCGGGACGGCTCGTGCTCGTCGCGAACCACCTCAGCGTGGACACCGTCTCGTGGGGGATCATCGCCGCCGACCTGGCCACCGCGTACCGGGACCCGCAGGTTGCGCTGCCGCCGGCCGGCACGTCGTGGCGCTACTGGAGCGGCGCACTGGCCCAGCACGCGACGACCCCGGCCGCGCTTGACGACATGTCGGCATGGCAACAGGTGATCGGCGACGGTAGCGCGGACGAGGGTCCGACAGTGGATCCGAGCGTGGACACCTGGGCGACAGGTGCGCGGGTCAACGTCGACCTGGAGCCGGAGACCACCCAGGCGCTGCTGACATGGGTTCCCACCGTCTATCGGGCGACAGTCAACGACCTGCTGCTTACCGCGTTCGCCGCGGCGGTGCAGTCCCGACGAGGTGATGCCGGCGCCGTGCTCGTCGACGTCGAGAGCCACGGACGGCACGATCACGTCCTCGGAAGCGGACTCGATCTGACCCGTACCGTCGGCTGGTTCACCAGCCTGCACCCGGTACGGCTGGCACCGCAGGTCGACGACTGGGCGGACCTGTTCCGTGGTGGACCGGCCGCTGGCCGGGCGTTGAGAAACGTGAAGCGGCACCTTCGCACCGTCCCGTCTGAGGGGTTGACGTTCGGCCTGCTCCGTCTCGGCGGCCTGCTCCGCGAGCACGCCCCCGGGTACGCGTTCAACTACCTGGGCCGGATCGTCACCGGCTCCGGCGACTGGGCAGTGGTGGACGGCGATGTCGCCGAGGCGCCGCCGGAGCTGCCACTGGCGCACGCGCTGACGCTCGACGCGGCCGCCCACGAGACGGCCGACGGCCCTCGACTGCACGCGGTGTGGACCTACGCCACGCGTCTGCTCGGGGAGGCCGAGACGCAGGAGCTGGCCGAGGCCTGGCTGCGCTGCCTCCGCGGGCTGGTCGCGTACGCCAGGCAGCCCGGCGCCACCGCGCTCATCCCGGCAGACCTCACCCAGAGCGACCTCCACCAGGAGGAGGTCGACGAGTTCGAGGCAGCGACGGCCGGGCTGTCCGACGTGCTGCCGCTGTCGCCTCTGCAGGAGGGATTTCTGTTCCTGCGGGAGTACGACGACAAGGCGCTCGACATCTACGTCGGTCAACTGGCGTTCGACCTTTCGGGTCCGTGTGAGCCGGATCGACTGCACGCTGCGGCGCAGGCGCTTGTGGACCGGCACGACAACCTGCGTGCCGCGTTCCGGCGGCGGCGCACCGGCGAGTGGGTACAGCTCGTTCCGGGCCGGGTCGATGTGCCCTGGCGGTACGCGGACCTGACCGGCGTACCGTTCGACGACCGCGAGGCACGGGCGGAGGCAATCGCCGACGACGACCGGTGGAGCGGCTTCGAGCTGGACAGGCCGCCGCTGCTGCGGTTCACGGTGCTCCGCCTCGGTGCGGACCGCCATCGGCTGATCATGACAAACCATCACATCCTGCTCGACGGTTGGTCGTTGCCGATCCTCTTCCGCGAGTTGCTGGCGTTGTACGCGTCGGGTGGTGACCCGACCGCGCTCCCCCGGGTCCGCCCCTACCGCGACCACCTGCGGTGGTTGCGCACGCAGAACCGGGAGGAAGCCCGCCGGGCCTGGACGAATCACCTGGCCGGGCTCCGGACACCGACGGTGTTCGCGGCCACCCCGCCCGCACTGACCGAACCGCCACGGCGGCTTCCGTTCACCCTGAGCGCCGCGACCACGGCTGAGTTGACCGAGCATGCCCGGACGCTCGGCCTGACCCTGAACACCGTCGTCCAGGTGGCCTGGGCCCTGACGCTCGCGCACCACACCAACACGACGGACGTCACGTTCGGCGTCACCGTCGCGGGCCGACCGCCGGAGCTGAACGGCGTCGAGAACATGGTCGGCCTGTTCATCAACACGCAGCCGGTCCGCGTCGAGCTCGACCCCGGGGAGAGCATCGCCGCGCTCATGCACCGGGTGCAGCGGGCGCGGAGCGGTCTGCTCGCGCACCAGTGGACGGGCCTGGCCGACATCCAGAGCTGGGTCGGCGTACCGCGCCTGTTCGACACGGCCATGGTCTTTGAGAACTATCCGTTCGACCCCGAGCAGATGACCTCGATGCTCGGCGCCACCGGCCTCGCGGTCGCCGAGGTGCGGGCCGTGGACAGCACCGACTTCACGCTGAACCTGGTCGCGCACACCCGGGACGGCGTGCTGGACCTGCGGCTCGACTACCGGCCGGACGTGTGCGACGAGCAGTTCGCCACCGCGGTGCGGGAGACGTTCGTTCGGGTGTTGGGTGTGGTGGCGGTTGATCCGGGTCGGTTGTTGAGCCGGGTGGACGTGTTGTCCAGCACCGAGCGTGAGCGGGTTCTTGGCTGGTCGACCGGTGCCCGGAGTGAGCAGCCGTCGGGATCTCTGCCGGGGATGTTCGAGGCTCAGGCCGCTGCTACCCCCGAGGCTGTCGCTCTGGTCGAGGACACCAAACAGATCACGTACGCGCAGTTGAACGCGGCGGCGAACCGGCTCGCCCGGGTCCTGATCGCCCGTGGTGCGCGGCCGGAGACCACTGTCGCGTTGAGCATGCCCCGGGGCATCGACCTGATCACGGCCATGCTCGCCACCGTGAAGGCCGGGGCCGCGTACCTGCCCATCGACCCGGACTACCCCGCCGACCGGGTTCAGCACATGCTCACCGACGCCGCACCCGTGCTGCACCTGAGCAGCCTCGACGAGTTCCCCGCCGACGACCAGCCCGCGCACAACATCACCGACGCCGACCGTCTCGCACCCCTGAACCCCCGGCACCCCGTGTACCTGATCTACACCTCGGGCTCCACCGGGGCGCCCAAGGGCGCGATCATCGAACACCAGGCGTTGAGCACCTACCTACGCCGAGCCCGCACCGCCTACCCCGACGCGGCCGGTAGCAGCCTCCTGCACTCACCGATCGCGTTCGACCTCACCGGCACCGCACTGTGGACCCCCCTGATCAGCGGCGGACGAGTACACCTGGCCAGCCTCGAAGAACACGCCGCCCACGGGCAACAACCGACCTTCATGAAGGTCACCCCGTCACACCTACCGATGCTCGACACCCTCCCCGAACGGGTCTCACCCACCGGCACCCTCATCCTCGGCGGCGAACAACTCCACGCCGACGCCCTGCACACCTGGCGAGCCACCCACCCCCACACCACCATCATCAACGCCTACGGCCCCACCGAAGCCACCATCAACGCCGGCGAATACCGACTCCCCACCACCGAACCCCTCCCACCCGGCCCCGTACCCATCGGCCGCCCCTTCACCGACAACCAACTCCTCGTCCTCGACTCCGCACTACGCCTCGTACCCCCCGGCGTCACCGGCGAGCTCTACATCGCCGGCGCGCAACTGGCCCGCGGATACCACAAGCGGGCGGCGTTGACGGGTGAACGATTCGTGGCGAATCCGTATGGTCCGGCGGGCGAGCGGATGTATCGCACCGGTGATCTGGCGCGGTGGAACGACCAGGGGCACCTTGAGTACCGGGGCCGGACCGACCATCAGATCAAGTTGCGTGGTCACCGCGTGGAGCTTGGTGAGATCGAGGCGGTTCTGCTCGGTCACCCGCAGGTGTCCGCAGCGGCGGTGGTGTTGCGTGAGGACCAGCCGGGTGATCAGCGGTTGGTGGGGTACGTCGTGGTGTCGGCGGAGGTGACGGCGGCGGCGTTGACGGCGCATGCGGGTGCGGTGCTGCCTGCGTACATGGTGCCGTCGGCGATTGTGGTGTTGGACGCGCTGCCCACCACCACCAACGGCAAACTCGACCGTCGCGCGTTGCCCGCGCCGGACTACCGCAGCACCGGGCGTGCCCCCCGCACTCCGCACGAGGAGATCCTCTGCGATCTGTTCGCTGACGTGTTGGGGGTGCCGCAGGTCGGTATCGATGACGGGTTCTTCGATTTGGGTGGGCATTCGTTGCTCGCCACGCGTCTGGTCAGTCGGATCCGCGCCACCCTCGACGTCGAGCTACCGATCCGGCAGGTGTTCGAGACCCCGACTGTGGCCACGCTCGCCGCGGCCCTCGACAGCGCCGCGCGTGCCCGGCCTCCGGTCACATCGGTGGTTCCTCGGCCCGAGCGGGTGCCGCTGTCACCGGCGCAGCAGCGGCTGTGGTTCCTGCACCAGCTTCAGGGACCCAGTACCACCTACAACATCCCTACCGCATTGCGTCTGCGTGGGCCGTTGGACACCACGGCGCTGACGCAGGCTCTGCATGACCTGGTGACCCGTCACGAGAGTCTGCGGACCGTCTTCGCCGAGGACCAGCACGGGCCGCACCAGATCGTCCTGCCCCCCGACACCGCCACGATCACCCTGAACCTGCTCCCGACCGATCCCGACCGGTTGGCCGAGGAGATCGACGCCGCGACCCGGCACACCTTCGACCTCGCCACCGACCTGCCCATCCACACCACCCTGCTGCGCCTGGCCGACGACGACCACGTCCTGGTCTTGCTGCTGCACCACATCACCAGTGATGCCTGGTCCCGCCACCCCCTGGCCACCGACCTCGCCGCCGCGTACACCGCCCGCCTGCACCAACACGAACCCGACTGGACGCCGCTGCCCGTCCAGTACGCCGACTACACCCTGTGGCAGGAGAGTCTGCTCGCGGACACCCACGAGCAGCAGCTCGCGTACTGGAGCAGCGCCCTCGCGGATCTGCCCGAACACCTCACCCTGCCCACCGACCGGCCCCGGCCGGCGACGGCCAGCGGGGCCGGCGACCGGGTCACCTTCACCATCCCCACCGACCTGCACCAGGCCATCACCGCTGTCGCCCGCGACCACAACGTCACCCCCTTCATGGTCATCCAGGCCGCCCTGGCGACGCTGCTGACCCGTCTCGGCGCCGGGACCGACATTCCCATCGGCACGCCCATCGCCGGACGCACCGATGATGCTCTGACGTCTCTCATCGGGTTCTTCGTCAACACCCTCGTGCTGCGCACCAACACCGACGGCAACCCCACCTTCGCCGACCTTCTGCGTCGTGTCCGCGACACCAACCTCACCGCCTACGCCCATCAAGACCTGCCCTTCGAACGCCTCGTCGAACACCTCAGCCCCACCCGAACGCTCGCCTACCACCCCCTCTTCCAAACCATGCTCACCGTGAACAACACGGACTTCCAGGCTGCCATCGACGCCGCCTCCGGACTTCCCGGTCTGGACACGGAGTTGCTCGACCTTTCGATCCACGGAGCGAAGGTCGACCTGGCGTTCGGGCTGGTCGAGCACCGGGACGCCAGCGGGGAGCCGGCGGGCATCGCGGGGGTCCTGGACTACAGCGTCGACCTGTTCGACAAGGGCACCGCCGAGTCGATAGCGGATCGTCTCGTTCGGGTGTTGGGTGTGGTGGCGGTTGATCCGGGTCGGTTGTTGAGCCGGGTGGACGTGTTGTCCGTCGCCGAACGTGAGCGGGTTCTGGGCTGGTCGACTGGTGCTCGGGGTGAGCAGCCGTCGGGATGTTTGCCGGGGATGTTCGAGGCGCAGGCCGCTGCCACTCCCGAAGCGGTCGCTCTGGTCGAGGACACCAGACAGATCACGTACGCGCAGTTGAACACGGCGGCGAACCGACTCGCCCGGACCCTGATCGCCCGTGGCGCCGGGCCGGAGACCACTGTCGCGTTGAGCATGCCTCGGGGTATCGACCTGATCACCGCCATGCTCGCCACCGTCAAGGCCGGGGCGGCGTACCTGCCCATCGACCCGGACTACCCCGCCGACCGGGTCCAGCACATGCTCACCGACGCCGCACCCATCCTGCACCTGAGCGGCCTCGACGAGTTCCCCACCGACGACCAGCCCGAACACGACATCAGCGACGCCGACCGTCGCGCGCCGCTGAACCCGCGGCACCCCGTGTACCTGATCTACACCTCCGGGTCGACCGGGGCGCCCAAGGGCGCGATCATCGAACACCGAGCGTTGGGCACCTACCTACGTCGAGCCCGCACCGCCTACCCCGACGCGGCAGGTAGCAGCCTGCTGCACTCACCGATCGCGTTCGACCTCACCGGAACCGCACTGTGGACTCCTCTGGTCAGCGGCGGACGAGTACACCTGGCCAGCCTCGAAGAACACGCCGCCCACGGGCAACAGCCGACCTTCATGAAGGTCACCCCGTCACACCTACCAATGCTCGACACCCTCTCCGAACGGGTCTCACCCACCGGCACCCTCATCCTCGGCGGCGAACAACTCCACGCCGACGCCCTGAACACCTGGCGCGCCACCCACCCCGACACCACCATCATCAACGCCTACGGCCCCACCGAAGCCACAATCAACGCCGGCGAATACCAACTCCCCACCACCGAACCCCTCCCACCCGGCCCCGTACCCATCGGCCGCCCCTTCACCGACAACCAACTCCTCGTCCTCGACTCCGCGTTGCGTCTCGTTCCGCCCGGGGTCACCGGCGAGCTGTACATCGCCGGCGCGCAACTGGCCCGTGGGTATCACCGGCGGTCGTCTCTGACCGGTGAACGATTCGTCGCCAACCCCTACGGCCGGCCGGGCGAGCGGATGTACCGCACCGGCGACCTGGCCCGGTGGAACCACCACGGACACCTCGAATACCACGGCCGCACCGACCACCAGATCAAACTGCGCGGTCACCGCATCGAACTCGGCGAAATCGAAGCCGCTCTGCTGAACCACCCCCAGGTCTCCACGGCGGCGGTCCTGCTGCGCGAGGACCAACCCGGTGATCAGCGCCTGGTGGGATACGTCGTGGCGTCGCCGGACATCACGACCGCGACGCTGACCGAGCACGCCGCCGCTGTGCTGCCGGCACACATGGTCCCGTCGGCGATCGTCACACTCGACCACCTCCCCACCACCACCAACGGCAAACTCGACCGCCGCGCCCTACCCGCACCGGACTACCGCAGCACCGGACGCACTCCCCGCACCCCCCACGAAGAAATCCTCTGCGACCTGTTCGCCGACGTGCTGGGCGTGCCACAGGTCAGCATCGACGACAGTTTCTTCGACCTCGGTGGGCACTCCCTGCTCGCCACCCGCCTGGTCAGCCGGATCCGCGCCACCCTCGACGTGGAGCTACCGATCCGGCAGGTCTTCGAAACCCCCACCGTCGCCACGCTCGCCGCGACCCTCGACACCGCCGCACACGCCCGACCCCCGGTCACGAAGGTGGTCCCCCGACCCGAACGCGTCCCGCTGTCACCGGCACAGCAACGCCTGTGGTTCCTACACCAACTCCAAGGACCCAGCACCACCTACAACATTCCGACGGCGCTGCGCCTACGCGGGCCGCTGAACACCACAGCCCTCACCCAGGCCCTGCACGACCTCGTGACCCGTCACGAGAGTCTGCGGACCGTCTTCGCCGAGGACCAGCACGGGCCGCACCAGATCGTCCTGCCCGCCGACACCGCCGGGATCATCCTGAATCTGCTCCCCACCGACCCGGACCGGCTGGCCGAGGAGATCGACGCCGCCACCCGGCACACCTTCGACCTCGCCACCGACCTACCCATCCACGCCACCCTGCTGCGCCTGGCCGACGACGACCACGTCCTGGTCCTGCTGCTGCACCACATCACCAGCGACGCCTGGTCCCGCCACCCCCTGGCCACCGACCTCGCCACCGCCTACACCGCCCGCATCCACCAACACGAACCCGACTGGACGCCCCTACCTGTCCAGTACGCCGACTACACCCTCTGGCAACACCACCTCCTCGCCGACACCCACGAACAGCAACTCGCCTACTGGAGCACCACCCTCGCCGGCGTACCCGAACACCTGGCCCTGCCGACCGACCGGCCCCGACCACCCGCCGCCACCGGCAACGGCGACCGGGTCACCTTCACCATCCCCACCGACCTGCACCACGCCATCACCACCCTCGCCCGCGACCACAACGTCACCCCCTTCATGGTCATCCAAGCCGCCCTCGCGACCCTGCTCACCCGTCTCGGCGCCGGCACCGACATCCCCATCGGCACACCCATCGCCGGACGCACCGACGACACCCTCACCCCCCTCATCGGGTTCTTCGTCAACACCCTCGTGCTCCGCACCAACACCGACGGCAACCCCACCTTCACCCAACTTTTGCACCGCGTCCGCGACACCAACCTCACCGCCTACGCCCACCAAGACCTGCCCTTCGAACGACTCGTCGAACACCTCAGCCCCACCCGGACGCTCGCCTACCACCCCCTCTTCCAAACCATGCTGATCTTCGATTCGACAGGCGACTCCGGTGCGGGGGTGACGTTGCCCGAACTGACTGTCACACGCGAGGAGACCAGGACCGGCAGCACCAAGATCGATCTTGGCTTCGCGCTTACCGAACGCGTCGATCCGGACGGCGGGAGGTCGCTCGCCGGTGTGCTCGACTACAGCACCGACCTGTTCGAACCGGACACCGCGCGTTCCATCGCCGACCGGCTGGTCCGGGTGCTGAAGGCCGCCGTCGCGGATCCGCACCAGCCGATCAGCCGGGCCGAGCTGCTGTCGGCGGACGAGCGTCGACGAGTTCTGCACGAGCAGAACGACACCGGATACCCGACGCCGACCGGCACACTGGCATCGCTCTTCGCGCAACGGGTCGCCCGGCATCCGCAGGATCCCGCCGTCACGAGCGACGGCGTGACAGTGAGCTACGCCGAGCTCGACGCTCGGGCCAACCGGCTCGCCCACCACCTGATCGCCCGCGGCGTCCGGTCCGGCGACCCGGTGGTGATGCTGATGCGGCGGTCCGTCGACGTGGTCGTGGCGACGTTGGCCATCACGAAGGCGGGCGGGGCGTACGCGCCGCTGCACGACACGTACCCCGAGGATCGGATGCGGTTCGTCGCCACCGACACCGGTGCCACGCTTGTGGTGACGGACTTCGACGAGCAGGCACGCGCCGCGCGGCTCGGTCTGGATGTGGTGATCGCGGACGACCGGGCCGCCCTGGCGAGCTATCCGGACCACGCTCCGGCAGTCGCCGGGCATCCCGACGACGCCGCGTACGTCATGTACACGTCCGGCTCCACCGGCCTACCCAAGGGCATCGTCACCACCCAACGGGGTGTCGTGGACCTGGCCCTCGATCCGTGCTGGACGCCGGGAACCCATGAGCGGGTGCTGCTGCACGCCCCGCACGCGTTCGACGTGTCGACGTACGAGATGTGGGTGCCGTTGCTGGCCGGCGGCACTGTGGTGGTCGCGCCGGCCGGCGCGCTCGACCACGCCTCGCTGCGCCGGCTGCTCGTCGACGAGCGGATCACCGCGGTGCACCTGACCGCCGGCTTCTTCCGCGTCCTGGTCGAGGAGGACCCGAGCTGCTTCGCCGGGGTACGCGAGGTGCTGACCGGCGGCGACGTGGTGTCGCCGGCCGCCGTCGCGGCGGTCCTCGCGGCACGGCCGGAGCTTGTCGTGCGGCAGCTGTACGGCCCCACCGAGACGACGCTGTGCGTGACCCAGCACGAGGTACGGGCGCCGTACGTGCCCCAGGCGGTGTTGCCGATTGGTCGGCCGTTGCGGAATACGCGGATGTTGGTGCTGGATGCGGGGTTGGGGGTGGTGCCGCCGGGTGTGGTGGGTGAGTTGTATGTCGCGGGTGTGCAGTTGGCGCGGGGGTATCTGCGTCGGGGTGGGTTGACCGCGCAGCGGTTCGTGGCGAATCCGTTCGGTGAGCCGGGTGAGCGGATGTATCGGACCGGGGATCTGGCCCGGTGGAACCGTCGTGGTGAGTTGGAGTACGCGGGGCGTACTGATGATCAGGTCAAGATTCGTGGTTTCCGGGTGGAGTTGGGTGAGGTCGAGGCCGCCCTCGCCGATCATCCGGGGGTAGCCGCGGGTTGTGCGGTGGTCCGGGAGGACCGTCCGGGTGATCGCCGGTTGGTGGCCTACGTCATCGCGAAGGCTGATGCTTCGCTCGACCTGAGCGGGGTGCGGGAGTCTCTGCGGCGGGTGTTGCCGGAGTACATGGTGCCGGCGGCGGTCGTGGCGATCGACGCGTTGCCGTTGACGGCGAACGGGAAACTGGACCGGGCCGCGCTGCCGGCACCGGACTACGGTGCGGTGTCGGTGCGGCGGGCGCCGACGAATCCGGTGCAGGCGCTGTTGTGTGACCTGTTCGCCGAGGTGTTGAACCTGGGCGAGGTGGGGGTGGACGACAGGTTCTTCGACCTGGGCGGCGACAGCATCTTGTCCATCCAGTTGGTCAGCCGGGCCCGCGCGGCCGGACTCACGGTCTCCATCCGGGACGTCTTCGAACACCAGAGCGTCGCGAACCTCAGCGCACTCACCCCCGATCACCAGCCCACCAGAACAACGGACGTCGACCCGTGTGGTCCAACACCACCAACACCGGTCATCGCGCAGGCCCTGCAACGCGGCCCCCTGGCGATCTCACACCAGTCGATCGTGGTGCAGGCACCCGCCGGACTCGACCCGGAACGGCTGCGCCGGGCCATCGACACGGTCATCGATCACCATCACGCCCTGCGGCTCACCGTCACCGGTACGGATCTGCACATTCCGCCGCCGGGCAGCATCACCGCACCCATCGCGCATGTCGACGCGAGCGGGCATGACGAGGCCCGGATCCGCGCCGACCTACCCACCTACGCCACCACCGCCCGCGACAACCTCGACCCCACCCGCGGGCACATGCTGCACACCACCTGGATCAACCGCGGCCCGGACCAACCCGGTCTGCTGCTGCTCGTCGCGAACCACCTCAGCGTCGACACCGCGTCCTGGCCCATCATCACCACCGACCTCGCCCACGCCTACCACCACCCGCACACCCCACTCCCACCGGTGAACACCTCCTGGCGGCAGTGGACCACCACCCTCACCACCCTCGCCAACACCGACACCACCCTCGACGACCTGCACACCTGGACCAACCTGCTCCACGACGCCCCCACCACCACACCGGTGACCGGCGACGACACCATCACCACCAGCGACCACATCACCGTCGACCTCGACCCCGACACCACCCAAGCCCTCCTGACCTGGGTCCCCACCATCTACCAGGGCACCATCAACGACCTCCTGCTCACCGCCCTCGCCATCGCCGCCACCCACCACCAACCCCACGACAGCATCACCGTCGACCTCGAAAGCCACGGCCGACACGAACACCACGCCCCCGGCACCGACCTCACCCGCACCGTCGGCTGGTTCACCACCCAACACCCCGTACACCTCACCCCCCACATCACCGACTGGGCCGACCTCTGGAACGCCGGACCCACCACCGGACGCGCCCTCCGCACCATCAAGCAACACCTACGCACCATCCCCCACGACGGCCTCACCTACGGCCTGCTCCGCCACACCAACCCCCACCTCCCACCCCACACACCCCACTACTCCTTCAACTACCTCGGCCGCATGACCACCCACCAACCCACCACCAACCCACCCACCACCACCCACAACTGGCAACCCCTCGCCCACGGCATCGCCCCCCGCCACCCCCACCAACCCCTCACCCACCCCATCGACATCACCGCCGCCACCCACGTCACGGAGAGCGGCCTGCGCCTACACGCGACATTCACCCTCGCGACCCGGCTGTGTGATCGGGAGGAGATCGAGGAGCTGGCACAGACCTGGCTCCGCGCCCTCCGGGTCCTTGTCGCCCACGCGCGCCGCTCCGACGCTGGCGGACTGACTCCCGCCGACCTCACCCACAGCACCCTCGACCAAGACGAGATCGACGAGTTCGAGGCCGAGCTCGAGTCCGAATGGGAGATCCAGAGTTGAACGCCACCCGCCGGATCGAAGACGTCCTGCCGCTGTCACCGTTGCAGGAGGGATTCCTCTTCCTCCGTCTGTACGACGAAGGTGAGCTGGACGTCTACGTCTCGCAGCTCGCGTTCGACCTGGACGGGCCGTGCGATCCCGCGCGCCTGCGCGCCGCCATCGAGGCCCTGTTGCGCCGGCACGCCAACCTGCGGGCCGCGTTCCGGCAGCGCAACACCGGCGAGTGGGTACAGCTCATCCCGCGTCACGTCGAGGTGCCCTGGCAACACGTCGACCTCGGCGAGCTACCCGAGAGCGACCGCGAGAGCGAGGCCACCCGGCTGGCCGACGACGACCGCTGGCGCCGCTTCGACCTGCGCCAACCACCCCTGCTCCGGTTCACCCTCATCCGCCTCGGCCCCGACCGACACCGCCTGGTCATGACCAACCACCACATCCTGCTCGACGGCTGGTCCATGCCGATCCTGCTCCGCGAACTCATGACCCTCTACGCCAGCGACGGGGACACCACCGCGCTGTCCCTGATCCAGCCGTACCGGGACTACCTGACCTGGCTGGGCAGCCGCGACGCCGACGCGGCGCGTTCGGCGTGGACCGGCTACCTCGCGGACCTCGCCACGCCGACGATCATCGCGCCGAATCCGCCGGCGCTGACCAGCCCACCGCGGCGGCTACCGTTCACGATCGACGCCGGGACGGGCGCGACGCTGGCCGGCTACGTGCGCCGAGCGGGCCTGACCATGAACACCGTCATGCAGGCCGCCTGGGCCCTCACCCTCGCCCACCACACGAACACCACAGACATCACCTTCGGCACCACCGTCTCCGGCCGGCCCCCGGAGATCGACGGCATCGACACCATGGTCGGCCTGTTCATCAACACCCAACCGGTCCGCATCACAGTGCACCCCCACGACACCATCACCGAACTGCTGCACCACACCCAGAAACGGCACACCACCCTCCTCGACCACCAGTGGACCGGCCTCGCCGACATCCAGAACTGGGCCGGCGTCCCCACCCTGTTCGACACCGCAATGGTCTTCGAGAACTATCCGTTCGACGCGGACGAGATGGCCGGGACGCTCGACACGACCCAGCTGCGGGTGTCCGCGGCGGAGGCGCGTACCGGCTCCCACTATCCGCTGACCGTGATCGCGTCGATGCGCGGTGACCGCCTCGGCTTCCGGGTGGAGCACCACCCGGACATCATCTCCGAGGCGGACGCGCAGTCGATCGGGCGGACGCTGGTACGGGTGATCGAGGCGATCGCCGCCCAGCCGACCGGCACGCTCAGCCGGCTGGACCTGCTGCCGGCGGCCGACCGGCACCGCATCCTGCACGATTGGGCCGGCCCACGGGCGGACCTGCCCGAGGTGGGCCTCCCCGGGTTGTTCGAGGCGCAGGCCGCGCGGACCCCGGACGCCCCGGCGCTCCTGCACGGCCCGACGTCGGTGTCCTATCGCGAACTCAACGCGTCGGCGAACCGACTGGCCCGCGCGCTGATCGCCGGTGGCGCCGGTCCCGACACGACTGTGGCACTGTGCATGCCACGGGGGATCGATCTCATCACCGCGATGCTTGCCGTCGTCAAGAGCGGCGCGGCCTACGTGCCGATCGACAGTGGCTATCCGGCCGAGCGCATCGCCCACATGATCGACGACGCCGCCCCCGTCCTGACGCTGCGGACGCTGGACGGCCTGGACGTCGCGAGCCGGTCAGCGGAGGATGTCACCGACGCGGACCGGACGAATCCGCTGGACCCGCGCCACGCGGTCTACATCATCTACACGTCCGGCTCCACCGGGCGACCCAAGGGCGTCATCATCGAGCACCGTGCCCTCGGCGCCTACCTCCACCGTGCCGGGACCGCTTACCCGGACGCGGCGGGCAACTCGCTGCTGCACTCGCCAATCTCGTTCGACCTCACCGGCACCGCACTGTGGACGCCGCTGACCACCGGCGGTCACGTACACCTCGCCAGCCTCGAAGAGCACACCGAGCAGGCGACCCGGCCGACGTTTGTCAAGATCACCCCGTCTCACCTGCCGCTCCTCAATGCGTTGCCGCCGCAGGCCTCACCCACCGGCACCCTGATCATCGGCGGTGAGCAGCTCCTCGGCGAGGCCCTCGCACCGTGGCGGGCGAGCAACCCGGGCAGCACGGTCCTCAACGCGTACGGCGCGACCGAGGCCACCATCAACTCCAGCGAGTACCAGATCCCGCCGGGCATGGAGTTGCCACCGGGGCCCCTCCCGGTCGGCCGGCCCTACCTCAACACCCAGATCTACGTGCTGGACGGTGCGCTGCGACCGGTGCCGCCGGGGGTGCCCGGCGAGATCTACATCGCCGGCACGCAGCTCGCCCGCGGCTACCACCGGCGGCGGGCGCTCACCGCCGAGCGGTTCGTGGCCAATCCGTACGACGAGCCCGGCAGCCGCATGTACCGCACCGGCGACCTCGGCGCGTGGGACGACGACGGCATCCTGCGGTGCCTCGGACGCACGGATCACCAGGTCAAGGTCCGCGGCTTCCGGATCGAGCTGGGCGAGATCGAGTCCGCGTTGAACGCCCACCCCGCGGTGGCTCAGGGTTGCGTCATCCTGCGTGAGGACCAGCCCGGTGACAAGCGCCTCGTCGGCTACTACGTCGCCGACGAGGAGGTCGGCGACGCGGTGACCGAGCACCTGGCCGGGCTGCTGCCGGACTACATGCTCCCGGCGGCGCTGGTCCGGCTGGACGCCATGCCGATGACCACGAACGGCAAGCTGGACCGCCGCGCGCTGCCGGCACCGGAGTACCGCACCGCGGGCCGCGCCCCCCGCTCGCCCCGCGAGGAGATCCTGTGCGATCTGTTCGCGGAGGTGCTGCGGTTGCCGCAGATCACGATCGACGACAGCTTCTTCGACGTCGGCGGGCACTCGCTGCTTGCCACCCGCCTGGTCAGCCGAATCCGGGCGACGCTCGGTGTGGAACTCGCGATCCGGCAGTTGTTCGCCACGCCGACCGTTGCCGGGCTGGCGGCGGCACTCGACAGCTCCTCCGCCGTCATCCGCCCCGCGGTGACCGCCGTCCTGCCTCGCCCGGACCGGATCCCGCTGTCGTACGCGCAGCAGCGGCTCTGGTTCCTGCACCAGCTCCAGGGGCCGAACGCCGTCTACAACATCCCCACCGCGCTTCGGCTCACCGGCGTGCTCGACGTGCCGGCGCTCAACCGGGCCCTGCACGACGTGATCGCCCGGCACGAGATTCTGCGGACCGTCTTCGGCGAGGACGAGCACGGCCCGTACCAGCGGGTGCTGGCGGCGGACGCGGTCCGGCCCGCGCTGCCCGTGCGGGACACCGACCCCGACCGCCTGGCGGACGACATCGCGCAGGCCACGCGCCACACCTTCGATCTCTCCACCGACATGCCGGTGCACGCCACACTGCTGCGGCTCGGCGAGACCGACCACGTACTGATGCTCCTGCTGCACCACGTGGCGAGCGACGCCTGGTCGCGGCGCCCACTCGCCGCGGACCTGACCACCGCGTACACGGCGCGGGCGCGCGGCCGGGCACCGAGCTGGACCCCGCTGCCCGTGCAGTACGCCGACTACACGCTCTGGCAGCGTGACCTCCTCGCGGAGGCGGGCGCGGCACAGCTCGCCTACTGGTCGCGGTCACTCGCGGGACTTCCCGAGCAACTCGCCCTGCCCACGGACCGGCCCCGCCCGGCGGTGGCCACGTACCACGGTGACCGGGTCACCTTCGTCCTGCCCGACGGGCTGCACGCCGCGATCAGCGCCCTGGCGCGCAAGACCGGCGCCACCGTCTTCATGGTGCTGCACGCGGCCCTGGCCGCACTGCTCACCCGCCTCGGCGCCGGCACCGACATCCCGGTCGGCACTCCCATCGCCGGCCGCACCGACGACAACCTCACCGACCTGATCGGCTTCTTCGTCAACACGCTGGTGCTGCGCGTCGACACCAGCGCGGATCCGACCTTCCAGGAACTGCTCGCCCACGTGCGGGAGACGCACCTGGAGGCGCACGCACACCAGGACCTTCCCTTCGAACACCTCGTCGAGCAGCTCAACCCGGCCCGGTCCCTGGCTCACCACCCGCTGTTCCAGATCCTGCTCACGCTGAACAACGCGGAGGACGGCAGCGCCGCGAGTGAGCTGCGCCGGCTTCCCGGGCTCTCCGTCGACGTCGAGGTGACGAACCCCAACGTGGCGCGCTTCGACCTGTCCGTGGCATTGACCGAGCGGTTCGCGGCGGACGGCACACTCGACCACGTCAGTGGCGCGATCACGTTCAGCACGGCGCTGTTCGACAGGGAGACCGTCGAGACGATGGCGGACCGGTTCGTACGGATGCTGAGCGCTGCGGTGCGCGACCCGCGCCGAACGGTCTCCGCGCTCGACATCCTCCGACCCGGTGAGCGCCAGGCTCTCGTCGAGGCCGGAACCGGTCCGGTCGTCGCGGTACCGCCGGCGACGGTCATCGAGGGGTTCGCCCGGACCGCCGCCAGGTACCCGGACCGGATGGCCGTGACCTCCCGCGGTGCGACGCTCACCTACGCCCAGCTCGACGCGCGCGCCAACCAACTGGCCCGGCTGCTGGTCCGGCAGGGCGCGGACGCCGAACGGTTCGTCGGGATCGCGCTGGACCGCTCCGTCGACCTGGTCGTGGCGCTACTCGCGGTCCTCAAGAGCGGTGCGGCCTACCTGCCCCTCGACCACACCCACCCGGCGGAGCGGATCCAGGGCATGCTCGACGACGCCGCGCCGGCGCTGCTGTTGAGCACCACGACAGTGCTCGACCGGCTGCCGGCGCAGCGCCCGCCCACAGTGCTGCTCGACGAGGCGGACACCACAGCGACGCTCGCCGGTCTCGCCGACGGCGACCTCACCGACGCCGACCGCCGCAGCCCGGTCCACCCGGACCAGACCGCCTACACGATCTACACCTCGGGCTCCACCGGCCGGCCGAAGGGCGTCCTCGTCACCCACCGCGCGCTGGGGAACTTCCTGGCCGCGATGCAGGACCGGTTCCGGCTCACCCCGGCGGACCGGCTCCTGGCCGTCACGACCGTCGGCTTCGACATCGCCGGTCTGGAGATGTTCCTGCCGCTGCTGGAGGGCGCGGGCACCGTGGTCGCCACCCACGAGGACACCCGGGACCCCCGGCTGCTCGCCAACCTGATCGGCCACGCGGGAATCACCGTCGTGCAGGCGACGCCGAGCCTGTGGCGGGGCGTCGTCGGTCAGGACGGCGTCGACCTGAGTCGCACCCGGGTGCTTGTCGGCGGCGAGGCGCTGCCTCCGGACCTGGCCCGCGACCTCTGCGCGGCCGCGCCGAAGGTGACAAACCTGTACGGCCCGACCGAGGTCACCGTGTGGGCGACGGTGTCGGACGTCGACGCCGGGACCGCGGACCAGCCCCGCCTCGGTACCCCGATCCGCAACACCCGGGCCTACGTGCTCGGACCGACGCTCGCCCCGGTACCCCCCGGCGTACCCGGAGAGCTCTACCTCGCCGGCGTGCAGCTCGCCCGGGGCTACCACGACCGCAGCGCACTCACCGCGGAGCGCTTCGTGGCCGACCCGTACGGCGCTCCGGGCGACCGGATGTACCGCACCGGCGACCTGGCCCGGTGGGACCGCGACGGATCGTTGGACTACCTGGGCCGGGTCGACTTCCAGGTGAAACTCCGTGGACACCGGATCGAGCTGGGCGAGATCGAGGCGGCGCTGGCCAGCTGGCCGGAGCTGTCCCGGTCGGTCGTCGTGGTCCGCGAGGACCGCCCCGGCGACAAGCGTCTCGTCGCGTACGTCGTTCCGGCGGAGGCTGAGCACGCGGTCGATGTCAACGCGTTGCGCGCACACCTGCGAGACCGTCTGCCCGATTACATGGTCCCGGCCGTGTTCCAGCCGCTCACCGCCCTTCCGCTGACGCCGAACGGCAAGCTCGACAGGGCCGCGTTGCCGGCGCCGGAGGTGACCGGCGTCGGCGGCCGTCCGCCGCGTACCCCGACCGAGGAGATCCTCTGCGGGTTGTTCGCCGAGACGCTCGGCGTGCCGCGGGTCTCGATCGACGACGACTTCTTCGACCTCGGCGGCCACTCGTTGCTCGCCACCCGGCTCGTCGGGCGGATCCGCGCCACGCTCGACGTCGAGCTACCCATCCGGCAGCTCTTCGAGACGCCGACGGTGGCCGGGCTGGGCGGCGCTCTCGACGGGGCGGGCACCGCCCGGGAGCGGCTGACCGCCGCGCGTCCCCGGCCCGAGCGGGTGCCGCTGTCGTACGCCCAGCAGCGGCTCTGGTTCCTGCACCGGCTGGAGGGGCCGTCCGCGGCGTACAACATCCCGATCGCGCTCCGGCTCGACGGCGAGCTGGACGTCGCCGCGCTGCTCCAGGGCGTGGACGATCTCGTCGCGCGGCACGAGAGCCTACGGACGGTGTTCGCCGAGGAGGACGGCGGCGCCTACCAGGTGGTGCTGCCGATGGACCAGGTGCCGCCTGTCGCACGGGTCGACGAGGTGCCGGCCGACCGGGTCGGTGAGGTGCTGGACGCTGCCGCCCGCGCCGGCTTCGACCTGACCACCGAGGTGCCGATCCGGGTCCGGATCCTGCGCTGCGGGCCCAACGACCATCTGCTCCTGCTGGTGCTGCACCACATCGCCGGCGACGCCTGGTCGATGGGGCTGCTCGCCGACGAGCTGACCACCGCCTACGCGGCCCGCCGCGACGGCCACGCACCACTGTGGACGCCGCTGCCAGCCCAGTACGCCGACTACACGCTCTGGCAGCACCGGCTGCTGGACCCCGCCGATCCCGACGGTGCGGCCGTCCGCCAGCTCGACTACTGGCGTACCGCGCTGGCTGGGTTGCCGGAACAGCTGACGTTGCCGATGGACCGGCCGCGACCGCCGGTGGCCTCGACGAACGGCGACCGGATCGGCATCGCGATCCCCGCCGAGCTGCACGAACGCGTCGGCGCGTTGGCCCGGTCGGGCAACGCGAGCACGTTCATGGTCGTGCAGGCCGCTCTGGCGACGCTGCTGACCCGGCTCGGCGCCGGCACCGACGTCCCGATCGGCGTACCGGTCGCCGGTCGCACCGACGACGCTCTCACCGGGCTGGTCGGCTTCTTCGTCAACACGCTGGTGCTGCGGACCCGTACCGACGGCAACCCGAGCTTCCGGGGACTGTTGCGTCAGGTGCGGGAGACCAACCTCGCCGCGTACGGACACCAGGACCTGCCGTTCGAACGGCTGGTCGAGGCGCTCAACCCGACCCGTACGCTGGCCCACCATCCGCTGTTCCAGGTGGTGATCACCTACAACAACATCGACGACCCGACCCGGTCCGGCCCACCGGTGCTGTTGCCGGGTCTGACGCTGACGAAGGTGCCAACGCTCACCCAGGCCGCCAAGTTCGACCTCAACCTGACCCTGGCCGAGGAGTTCGACGCGGACGGCCGACCGGCAGGCATCCGTGGTTTCCTCGAGTACCGCACCGATCTGTTCGACACGGAGACCGTGGAGGGCATTACCGAACGGTTCGTCCGGCTGCTCGACGCGGTGGCCGACGACCCGGATGCGACGATCGAGCGCATCGACATCCTCGGCTCCGCCGAACGCAAGCAGATCCTCGCGGAGTGGAACGACACAGCGGAAGAGGTGCACACCTCGACGATCCCGGCGCTGTTCGAGGGGCAGGTCGCGCGCACACCGCACCGGACGGCCGTCCGGCACGGCCGCACCGAGTTGACGTTCGCGCAGCTCAACGACCGGGCGAACCGGCTCGGCAGGCTGCTGCTCGAGCGGGGCGCCGGACCGGAGACGACAGTGGCCATCGCCGTGCCTCCGTCGGTCGAGATGGTGGTCGCGGTGCTCGGTGTGCTGAAGGCCGGTGCCGCGTACCTGCCGATCGACGCCGATCATCCCGCCGAGCGGGTGGCCCTGATGCTCGCCGACACCGAACCGGTGTGCGTGCTGACCACCCGCGCCACGCCGTCCGAGCCGCTGGGGACGGACGTGCCCCAGGTGGTGCTCGACTCCGACGGTGTACGGGCGGCACTGGACCGACTTCCCGGCACCGACGTGGAGCCAGCGGAACGGCCGGCCCCGTTGTCGTCGTGGAACGCCGTCTACGTGATCTACACGTCCGGGTCGACAGGTCTTCCGAAGGGCGTGGTCGTCGAACACCAGCCGCTGATCAACTACCTGGTGGCCGCGACCGACCTGTATCCGGGCCTCACCGGACGGGCGCTGCTGCACTCACCGCTGTCGTTCGACCTGACCGTCACCGCCCTGTACGCGCCGCTGCTCAGCGGTGGCCTTGTGGAACTGGTCGATCTCCAGGACCTGCCGGACCGCCCGGACGAGTCTGGTTACACGTTCCTGAAGGC
This sequence comes from Micromonospora sp. CA-240977, assembly GCF_050942285.1. Taxonomy (NCBI): domain Bacteria; kingdom Bacillati; phylum Actinomycetota; class Actinomycetes; order Micromonosporales; family Micromonosporaceae; genus Micromonospora; species Micromonospora sp. CA-240977. Next base: position 4,859,694 of record NZ_CP192055.1, read on the forward strand.
GACCCCCAGCCACCTGGGCCTGATCACCGGGTTCCCGCGCGGGTTCGTCCCGGCCGGCCAGGTGGTGCTCGGCGGCGAGCCGCTGGCCGGCACCGCCGTACGGGCGCTGCTGGACGCGCACCCGCAGGCGACAGTCGTCAACGAGTACGGGCCCACCGAGACGATCGTCGGTTGCACCACCTGGCAGGTCGACACCACTGACGGGTTGCCGGACGGCATCCTGCCGATTGGTCGGCCGTTGCGGAATACGCGGATGTTGGTGCTGGATGCGGGGTTGGGGGTGGTGCCGGCGGGTGTGGTGGGTGAGTTGTATGTGGCGGGTGTGCAGTTGGCGCGGGGGTATCTGCGTCGGGGTGGGTTGACGGCGCAGCGGTTCGTGGCGAATCCGTTTGGTGAGCCGGGTGAGCGGATGTATCGGACCGGGGATCTGGCCCGGTGGAATCGTCGTGGTGAGTTGGAGTACGCGGGGCGTACTGATGATCAGGTCAAGATTCGTGGTTTCCGGGTGGAGTTGGGTGAGGTCGAGGCCGCCCTCGCCGATCATCCGGGGGTAGCCGCGGGTTGTGTGGTGGTGCGGGAGGACCGTCCGGGTGATCGCCGGTTGGTGGCCTACGTCATCGCGAAGGCTGATGCTTCGCTCGACCTGAGCGGGGTGCGGGAGTCTCTGCGGCGGGTGTTGCCGGAGTACATGGTGCCGGCGGCGGTCGTGGCGATCGACGCGTTGCCGTTGACGGCGAACGGGAAACTGGACCGGGCGGCGCTGCCCGCACCGGACTACGGTGCGGTGTCGGTGCGGCGGGCGCCGACGAGTCCGGTGCAGGCGCTGTTGTGTGACCTGTTCGCCGAGGTGTTGAACCTGGGCGAGGTGGGTGTGGACGACAGGTTCTTCGACCTGGGCGGCGACAGCATCCTGTCGATCCAGTTGGTCAGCCGGGCCCGCGCGGCGGGGCTGACGTTGTCGATCCGGGACGTGTTCGAACACCAGACGGTGGCGAACCTGAGCGCGTTGACCCCGGATCGTGGCCCCGCCGGCGCCACCGATGTCGACCCGTGTGGTCCGACACCCGCGACACCGGTCATCGCGCAGGCCCTGCAACGCGGCCCGTTGGCGATCTCACACCAGTCGATCGTGGTGCAGGCACCCGCCGGGCTCGACCCGGAGCGGCTGCGCCAGGCCCTGAACACGGTGGTTGATCATCATCACGCGTTGCGGTTGACCGTGACCGGCGGCGAGCTGCACATCCCACCGCCGGGCAGCAGCCCTGCGTTGATCACCCACGTGGACGCGGCCGGGCATGACGAGGCCCGCATCCGCGCCGACCTTCCCAGCTACGCCACTACCGCCCGCGACAGCCTCGATCCGACCCGGGGACAGATGCTGCACACCACCTGGATCAACCGCGGCCCGAACCAACCCGGTCTGCTGCTGCTCGTCGCGAACCACCTCAGCGTCGACACCGCGTCCTGGCCCATCATCACCGCCGACCTCGCTCAGGCCTACCAGCACCCGGACACCCCACTCCCACCGGTGGGCACCTCGTGGCGGCAGTGGACCACCACCCTCACCACCCTCGCCAACACCGACACCACCCTCGACGACCTGCCCACCTGGACCGGCCTGCTCCACGACGCCCCCACCACCACACCCCTGACCGCCGACGACACCATCACCACCAGCGACCACGTCAGCGTCGACCTCGACCCCGACACCACCCAGGCCCTGCTGACCTGGGTCCCGACGATCTACCAGGGCACCATCAACGACCTGCTCCTCACCGCCCTGGCCATCGCCGCGACCCACCACCAGGGCGACAGCGTCACCGTCGACCTCGAAAGCCACGGCCGACACGAACACCACGCCCCCGGCACCGACCTCACCCGCACCGTCGGCTGGTTCACCACCCAACACCCCGTGCACCTCACCCCCCACATCACCGACTGGGCCGACCTCTGGAACGCCGGACCCACCACCGGACGCGCCCTGCGCACCATCAAGCAACACCTACGCACCATCCCCCACGACGGCCTCACCTACGGCCTGCTCCGCCACACCAACCCCCACCTCCCACCCCACACCCCCCACTACTCCTTCAACTACCTCGGCCGCATGACCACCCACCAACCCACCACCAACCCACCCACCACCACCCACAACTGGCAACCCCTCGCCCACGGCATCGCCCCCCGCCACCCCCACCAACCCCTCACCCACCCCATCGACATCACCGCCGCGGCGCGGACCGGTCCGGACGGAATTCGGCTGCACGTCGGCATCACCTACGCCACCCGGTGCCACGACCGTTCGCAGATGGTCACGTTCGCCGACGATCTGCTCCGTGCGCTCCGCGTCCTTGTCGCGCACGCGAAGAACCCGGAGGCCGGCGGGTTGACCCCGGCCGACATCGCGCACCCGTCGCTCAGCCAGGACGAGATCGCGGTGCTGGAGAGCGAGTGGGGTGACCTGTGACAAAGCGCTCCGGCCTGGCCGACATCCTGTCCCTCACGCCGTTGCAGGAGGGCATGCTCTTCCAGCACCTGTACGACGAGGAGGCCCTGGACGTCTACAACGTCCAGGTGTTCATCGAGTTGGGCGGGCGTGTCGACGTCGGACGGCTGCGCGGTGCCGTGGACGGGCTGCTGCGCCGGCACGCCAACCTGCGGGCCGCGTTCCGGCAGCGCAACACCGGCGAGTGGGTGCAGCTCATCCCGCGTCACGTCGAGGTGCCCTGGCACCACGTCGACCTCAGCGAGCTACCCGAGAACGACCGCGAGAACGAAGCCACCCGACTGGCCGACGACGACCGCTGGCGGCGCTTCGACCTGCGCCAACCACCACTGCTCCGGTTCACCCTCATCCGCCTCGGCCCCGACCGGCACCGCCTGGTCATGACCAACCACCACATCCTGCTCGACGGCTGGTCCATGCCGATCCTGCTCCGCGAGCTCATGACCCTCTACGCCAGCGACGGCCAGACCGCGGGGATGCCTGCGGTCCGTCCCTACCGGGACTACCTCGCGTGGTTGCACGACCGGGACCGGGAGGCCGCCCGGCGCGCCTGGACCGCCTATCTCGACGACCTGGACACCCCCACCCTTGTCGCCGCCGAGCGTCCCGTGCTGACCAGTCCGCCGCAGCGGCTCGCCTTCACGGTGCCCCCCGCGACGGCCGACGCACTCGCCGGCCACGCGCGCCGCGAGGGCGTCACGATGAACACGGTCATGCAGGCCGCGTGGGCACTCACCCTCGCCCACCACACGAACACCACAGACATCACCTTCGGCACCACCGTCTCCGGCCGGCCCCCGGAGATCGACGGCATCAACACCATGATCGGCCTGTTCATCAACACCCAACCGGTCCGCATCACCCTGCACCCCCACGACTCCATCACCGAACTGCTGCACCACATCCAGAAGCGGCACACCACACTTCTCGACCACCAGTGGACCGGCCTCGCCGACATCCAGAACTGGGCCGGCGTACCCACCCTGTTCGACACCGCGATGGTCTTCGAGAACTATCCGCCGGGAGCCAACCGAAGCGGCTCCGACGCCGGCGACGGTCCACAGGTGCTGCGGATCCACTCGCGTGACTCGATGCACTACCCGCTGGGCCTGCTGGTGTCGCCCCGCGAGTCGCTGCACTGCTCCCTCGGCTACCTGCCGGACGTGTTCGGGGAGGCCGAGGTCCAGGCGTACATCGCGACGTTCGTTCGGGTCCTGCACACCATCGCCGCCGCGCCGGAATCGCTTGTCGGACGCCTGGACCTGCTCGCGGCCGACGACCGGCAGCGGGTCCTCAGCGACGGCGACGGCGGCACCGCGGAGCTGCCCGCGACGACGTTGCCGGAGTTGTTCGAGCAGCAGGTGGCGCGCACCCCGGACGCCGTCGCGCTGCTGGCCGGACCGACCGTCGTCACGTACGCGCAGGTGAACGCGGCGGCGAACCGGCTCGCCCGGACCCTGATCGCCCGCGGTGCGCGGCCGGAGACCACTGTCGCGCTGAGCATGCCCCGCGGCATCGACCTGATCACCGCCATGCTCGCCACCGTGAAGGCCGGGGCCGCGTACCTGCCCATCGACCCGGACTACCCCGCCGACCGCATCCACCACATGCTCACCGACGCCGCACCCGTGCTGCACCTGAGCAGCCTCGACGACTTCCCCGCCGACGACCAGCCCGAACACAACGTCAGCGACACCGACCGTCGCGCACCCCTGGACCCGCGGCACCCCGCGTACGTCATCTACACCTCGGGCTCGACCGGGGCGCCCAAGGGCGCCGTCATCGACCACCGCGCGCTCAGCGCCTACCTCGTCCGGTGTCGCGAGGCCCATCCCGACGTCACAGGTCTCGCCGTACTGCACTCGTCTGTCGCGTTCGACCAGAGCGTCGGCGCGATCCACGTCCCGCTGGTGTCCGGTGGTCGGGTGCGGATCGCGGCGCTCGACGAGCTGGCCGATGTCGTCGGGGGTGAGCGGCCCCGGTTCATGAAGGCCACTCCCTCGCACCTGCCGGTGCTGGCCGCGTTGCCCGACCGGGTGTCACCGGCGGGAACCATCACGTTCGGCGGGGAGCCGCTGCGCACCGAGCCGCTCGATCGGTGGCGGCGGCGGCATCCGGACACCACGGTGCTGAACGTGTACGGCCCCACCGAGACGACTGTGCACTGCGTGGAGGAGCGGATCGCGACCGGAGCGCCGCTCACCGGTGTCGCGGTTCCGATCGGCCGCCCGATTGCCAATGTCCGGGTCCTCGTCCTGGACTCCGCGTTGCGTCTCGTTCCGCCCGGGGTCACCGGCGAGCTCTACATCGCCGGCGTGCAACTGGCCCGCGGATACCACCGGCGGGCGGCGTTGACCGGTGAACGGTTCGTCGCCAACCCCTACGGCCAGCCCGGTGAACGGATGTACCGCACGGGGGACCTCGCCCGGTGGAACCACCACGGACACCTCGAATACCACGGCCGTACCGACCACCAGATCAAACTCCGCGGCCACCGCATCGAACTCGGCGAGATCGAGGCCGCACTCCTGAGCCACCCCCAGGTCTCCACGGCGGCTGTTCTACTGCGGGAGGACCAGCCCGGTGATCAGCGCCTGGTGGCCTACCTGACGCTCCAACCGGATGCGCGGCTCGATGTCGAAGAGGCCCGCCGGCACCTGGATAGCACGCTGCCCGCTTACATGGTCCCGTCGGCGATCGTGGTGTTGGAGGCTCTGCCCACGACGACAAACGGCAAACTCGACCGTCGCGCGTTGCCCGCACCGGATTACCGCAGCACCGGGCGTGCCCCCCGCACCCCGCACGAGGAGATCCTGTGTGACCTGTTCGCCGACGTGTTGGGTGTGCCACAGGTCAGCATCGACGACAGTTTCTTCGACCTCGGCGGGCACTCGTTGCTCGCCACCCGTCTGGTCAGTCGGATCCGCGCCACCCTCGACGTCGAGCTACCAATCCGGCAGGTCTTCGAGACCCCGACCGTGGCCACGCTCGCGGCGACCCTCGACAGTGCCGCGCATGCCCGACCCCCCGTCACGAAGGTGGTTCCCCGACCCGAACGCGTTCCGCTGTCACCGGCGCAGCAACGCCTGTGGTTCCTGCACCAACTTCAAGGTCCCAGCACGACCTACAACATTCCGACGGCGCTGCGGCTGCGTGGGCCGTTGGACACCACGGCGCTGACGCAGGCTCTGCATGACCTGGTGACCCGTCACGAGAGTCTGCGGACCGTCTTCGCCGAGGACCAGCACGGGCCGCACCAGATCGTCCTGCCCCCCGACACCGCCACGATCACCCTGAACCTGCTCCCGACCGATCCCGACCGGTTGGCCGAGGAGATCGACGCCGCGACCCGGCACACCTTCGACCTCGCCACCGACCTGCCCATCCGCGCCACCCTGCTGCGCCTGGCCGACGACGACCACGTCCTGGTCTTGCTGCTGCACCACATCACCAGTGATGCCTGGTCCCGCCACCCCCTGGCCACCGACCTCGCCGCCGCGTACACCGCCCGCATCCACCAACAGCAACCCGACTGGACGCCCCTGCCCGTCCAGTACGCCGACTACACCCTCTGGCAACAGCAGCTGCTCGCGGACACCCACGAGCAGCAGCTCGCCTACTGGAGCACCACCCTCGCGGATCTGCCCGAACACCTCACCCTGCCCACCGACCGGCCGCGGCCGGCGACGGCCAGCGGGGCCGGCGACCGGGTCACGTTCGCCATCCCGACCGACCTGCACCACGCCATCACCACCCTCGCCCGCGACCACAACGTCACCCCCTTCATGGTCATCCAGGCCGCGCTGGCGACGCTGCTGACCCGCCTCGGCGCCGGCACCGACATCCCCATCGGCACCCCCATCGCCGGACGCACCGACGATGCTCTGACGTCTCTCATCGGGTTCTTCGTCAACACCCTCGTGCTGCGCACCAACACCGACGGCAACCCCACCTTCGCCGACCTCCTACACCGCGTCCGCGACACCAACCTCACCGCCTACGCCCACCAAGACCTGCCCTTCGAACGCCTCGTCGAACACCTCAACCCCACCCGCAGCCTCGCCCACCACCCCCTCTTCCAGGTCGTCCTCAGCCTGACGACGGACGAGACCCCAGCGGTGCCGCCACGGCTACCGGACGGCCTCACCATGACCCGGATCGACCCGGGCGGCGCGGTGGCCAAGACGGATCTGGGCTTCGCCCTCATCGAACGCCGGGGGCCGAACGGCGCTCCGCTCGGCCTGGTCGGCGTCCTGGACTACCGGACCGACCTGTTCGACCGGGAAACCTCGCAATCCATAGTGGATAGGCTGGTTCGCGTGCTCGCGGCCGTCACCGCCGACCCGCGCCGGACGCTCGGCACTGTCTCGATCCTCACCGCCACCGAGCGCGACCAGCTCGTTGCCGAATCATGGCGGGCGACGCGGACGGCACCACCGGAGACCCTGCACCGGCTGTTCGAGGAGCAGGTCGCCCTGCACCCCGATGCGCCGGCCGTCACCGACGGGTTCAGCACGCTCGACTACGCCGCGCTCGACGAGCGCGCGGATCGGTTCGCACGCCAGCTGGCCGCCCGGGGCGTCCGACCGGGCAGCCTCGTCGGAGTGGCGCTGCCCCGCTCGATCGACCTGGTCGTCACGATTCTCGCCACGTCGAAGGCCGGGGCCGCCTACCTGCCACTCGACCCGGAACAGCCGGTCGAGCGCCTCGCCGGGATCCTGGCCGACGCCCGGCCGGCCCTCGTCGTCACCAGCGTGGCGTACGCCGACGGGCTACCGGACGACGGCTCTCACCGCCTGGTCGTCGACGGCGCCGAACCACTGCCGGAGTCCGCCGGAGTCCCGCTGCCGCGCGTCGACGTGCGGGCCGCGGCATACGTCATCTACACGTCCGGCACGACCGGCCGGCCCAAGGGGGTGGTCGTCACCCATGTCGGGCTGCGCGGCCTCGCCGCGATCCACCTCCGGCACTGTGGGGTACGTCCCGGTAGCCGGGTGCTGCACCACCTCTCGCCCAGCTTCGACGGTTCGATCTGGGAGATCACCATGGGCGTGCTCACCGGATCGTGTCTCGTGATCGCGCCGCCGGGGCTGATGCCCGGCCCGGACCTCGCCGCCTTCCTCGCCCGGCACCGCGTCACCCACGCGGCCCTGCCGCCGGCGATGCTGGCGCTGATGCCGACGGACGGCGTACCCGCCGACACCACAGTGGTGATCGCGGCCGAGGCGTGCCCTCCGGAGCTTGTCGACACGTGGTCGCGGGATCGGCTCCTTGTCAATTCGTACGGGCCGACCGAGGCCACCGTCTGTGCCACGATGAGCGAACCGCTCTCGGGGCGTACCGTCCCGCCGATCGGCCGTCCGGTCGACGGTGTCGGCGTGCGGGTCCTGGACGCGTGGCTCTCCCCCGTGCCGCCCGGTGTGGCCGGGGAGCTCTACATCACCGGGGACGGACTGGCGCGCGGTTACCACGAGCGGCGCGCGTTGACCGCCGAACGATTCGTCGCCGACCCGTACGGGCAACCGGGCGACCGCATGTACCGCACGGGCGACCTCGCCCGCTGGAACCGCGACGGCCAGTTGGAGTACCTCGGTCGCACCGACCACCAGGTCAAGATCCGGGGGCAGCGTGTCGAGCTGGGCGAGCTCGAGAACGCGCTGACCCGCCATCCTGCGGTCGCGCGGTCCTGCGTCCTGCTACGGGTGGATCGTCCCGGCGACCAACGCCTCGTCGGCTACTACGTGGCCCGGGAGGGCGACGACGATCCCGGCCCGTCCGAGCTCCGGCGGTACCTCGCCGGCCTGGTCCCCGGATACATGGTGCCGAGTGCCCTCGTTCGGCTCGACAGCCTGCCACTCAACCGGAACGGCAAGATCGATCGTGCTGCCCTGCCCGAGCCCGTGCACGAGGCCGGCCTCGGCCGTGCCCCCCGGACCGGGACCGAGGAGGAGCTCTGCCAGCTCTACGGCGAACTCCTCGGCGTGCCGCGGGTCAGCATCGACGACAGTTTCTTCGACCTCGGCGGCCACTCGCTGCTCGCCACCCGGCTGACCGCGTCGATCCGGGCCACACTCCGCCTGACCGCGTCGGTGCGCGACGTCTTCGCCGCGCCGACGGTCGCCGAACTCGCCACCCGGCTCGGCGGCGTCACGCCGGACGTCGAATCGCCGCTGCTGACGCCGCTACGGGCCCGTGGATCCCGATCGCCGTTGTTCTGCCTGCCGCCGGGCTCGGGCATGAGCTGGTGCTACTCGAGACTCGTCGGCCAACTCCCGGCCGACCTGCCGGTCTTCGGGTTGCAGGCGCGAGGGCTGCACGACGATCGGGCGCTTCCCGGGTCGGTCGAGGAGATGGCCGGCGAGTACGTGGAGGCGATCCGGTCGGCGGTGCAGCCCAGTGGGCCGTACCGACTCCTCGGTTGGTCGGCGGGTGGCGTCCTCGCGTTCGAGATGGCCACCCAGTTGCAGGCGCTTGGCGAGAAGGTGGACCTGCTTGTCTTCCTGGACGCCTATCCGCGTACGGCGAGCGACCGGACCCAGCAGCAACCACCCGTCCACGAGGTGTTCGCCCACAACCTCAGGGACGCCGGTTTCCCGATCGAGGCCGACGACCTGACGGACGAGCGCTTCCCGGTGGCCCGCTACCGGGAGTTCCTGCGCAACCAGGAAGACCCGATGGCGGAGCTGGACGACCGCACGTTGCTCGCCGCGAAGCGAATTTTCGCGAACAACGCGGCACTGCTGCGGGACTTCGTTCCCGGCCGATTCGACGGCGACGTGGTCGTGGTCTCCGCACTGCGCGGCCGCAACGCGGCGGATGACCGGGCCGAGGCCTGGCGACCGCACGTCACCGGCCGCATCGAGGTCGTCGAGGTGGACACCGACCACCTCGGACTCATCGGGGCCGAGGAGGCCCTGAGGCGGATCGGAGGTGCCGTGGCCGACCGTCTTTGAACCCTGCACACCACCGAGGCAGCACCGAACCCTGAACCAAGAAAGAGGTAGCAGCGTGACCAACCCGTTCGAAGACCCCGAGGGCACCTACCACGTCCTGATCAACGACGAGGGCCAGTACTCGCTGTGGCCGTCGTTCGTCGAGGTCCCCGCCGGCTGGTCCGTCGCGCTCCGCGAGACGGACCGTCAGTCGTGCCTGGACCACATCGACGAGAACTGGACCGACATGCGGCCCAAGAGCCTGATCCGGGCGATGGAGGGCGCCACCGCCGACGGCGCGGGGCGCGAGGAGTAACGGATGGCCTTCGTCGCGGTCAACGGTGTCCGGCTCAACTACAGCGAGACCGGCACCGGCGAACCCGTGCTCCTGATCATGGGTAGCGGCGCGAGCGGCCGGGCGTGGCACCTGCACCAGGTGCCCGCCCTGGTCGCGGCCGGCTTCCGCGTGATCACCTTCGACAACCGAGGCATCCCGCCGAGCGAACCCGGCAACGGGCCGTACACCATCCACGACCTGGTCGCGGACACGGCCGGCCTGATCGAGGCGCTGCGACTGGGTCCCTGCCGCGTCGTGGGCACCTCGATGGGCGCACAGGTGGCGCAGGAGCTGGCGACCGCCCGCCCCGACCTGGTCACCCGTCTCGTCCTGATGGCGACGCGGGGTCGCACCGACAGGTTCCGGGCGGCCCTGCGCCGCGCCGAGGCCGAACTCTACGACGCGGAGGCGAAGGTGCCCCCGGCGTACACCGCAATGGTCCAGGCCCTGCAGAACCTGTCGCCGGCGACCCAGGCCGACGATCAGGCGATGGCTGACTGGCTCGAGCTCTTCGAACTCACCGCGCCGTCCGGGCCGGGGTACCGGGCGCAACTGGAGGTCGACGCCATTCCCGAACGGCTTGACGCCTACCGGGCCATCACCGCGCCGTGCCGGGTCATCGCCTTCGCCGACGACGTAATCTGTCCGCCCCACCTGGGCCGTGAGGTCGCCGACGCGATTCCAGGAGCTGATTTCGTTGTCGTCCCGCGGTGCGGCCACTACGGATATCTCGAAGACCCGGAAAGGGTCAACGACAGCATCATCGAGTTGCTCAGCCGTTGAATCCAGGATGCGGCGCGCTCGACGTGCCGCCACGAGGAGTGTAAATGTTCCGGGAAATGCTGAAGTCCAAAATCCATCGCGCCACGGTCACCCAGGCGGACCTGCACTACGTTGGTTCGATAACTCTCGACCGCACCCTCATGGAACTCGCGGACCTGCTCCCCGGCGAGAAGGTGGACGTGGTGAACATCGACAATGGGGCGCGATTTTCGACGTACGTCATCGAAGGGCCCGCGGACAGCGGAGTCGTGGGCATCAACGGCGCGGCGGCCCGGCTGGTGAGCCCGGGCGACCTGGTCATCGTGATCTCGTATCTGTCCGTCGCGAACGAGGACGCGGCGAAGGTGCAGCCGGCGATCGTCTTCGTCGACGAGGCGAACCGGGCGGTGCACACCGGCGCCGATCCGGCCGCCGCCCTGGCCGGATCGGGCCTGCGCCGCGGCGACGACATCGCCGCCGCCGGCCGGCGTTGAGTCGGGGCGACGCGATGGACTTCAGCCTGTTGTACTTCGCCAACCGTGAGGTCACCGACGCACCGAAGGAGTACGACCTGCTGTTCGACGCGGCAGCCTTCGCCGACGTGAACGACTTCACCGCGGTCTGGCTGCCGGAGCGGCACTTCCACCCGTTCGGCGGCGCGTACCCCAATCCGGCGCTGGCCGCCGCGGCGCTGGCCCGGGTGACGGAGCGGCTCCGGTTGCGGGCCGGCAGCGTCGTGTTGCCGCTGCACGACCCGCTGACCGTCGTCGAGGACTGGTCGTTCGTCGACAACCTGTCGCGGGGGCGGGTCGATCTGGCGATCGCCACCGGCTGGAACGCGAACGACTTCGTCCTCCGCCCGGACCGCTACCCGGACCGGCGGCAGCACACGCTGGATGCCGTCGGTGTCCTGCGTGACCTGTGGGCGGGCAAGTCCACCACGCGCCGTAACGGCCTGGGCGCCGAGGTCGAGGTGACCACGTTCCCGAGGCCCGTGCAGGCGGATCCTGGTCTGTGGCTGACCTGTTCATCCAATCCGTCCGGCTTCGTGGAGGCCGGCGAGCTGGGGATGAACGTGTTGACCGCGCTGCTCTTCCAGAGCGTCGACGACCTGCGCACCCGGGTGCTCAGCTATCGGGAGGCACGCGAGCGCCACGGGTTGGACCCGGCGACCGGACGGGTGACCCTGATGGTGCACACGTTCGTCGGTCCGACGGACGAGGCGGTGCGGGAAGCGACCCGCGAGCCGTTCCTGCGCTACCTGGAGTCGTCCGTCGACCTGTGGAAGAACCACTGGACGGACCTCGCCGGCCGGGCCGGTGGGACGAAGCTGCTGGAGTACGCGTTCGAACGGTACTTCCGCACCTCGGCGCTCCTCGGCTCGGTGGAGAAGTGCACAGCGTTCGTACGCGACCTGGCCGACGCCGGCGTCGACGAGGTGGCCTGCTTGATCGACTTCGGCGCACCGGCACAGGCCACGCTCGACGCGTTGCCGTACCTGAACCAGGTGCGGCTCGCGGTGCGGGGCGGCGCCTGACGGCATCGACGTCCTCCTGCGGCCCCCTCGACCGGACCTGCCCGGACCTCGCCCCCTGACCTCGGAGCCGTTCGTCTAGCTGGTCGCCGGCCCGGACCCGGCGGTGGTTTCCACCGTCGGGTCCGGGCCGGACAGCAGCGCGGCGTCGTCGTAGCGACGCTGCATCCAGGACAGCGCCGCCAGCAGTCCGTCCGAGGTCATGCGGCGGTCGACCGCGCCCGTCGCCGGCAGCGCCATCCGTCCCGTGGCGGTCCACCGCAGGAGGCCGTCGGTGTCGACAACCGCGGCGCTGCGACCGGCGTTGTCGTCGTGCAGGCAGTAGGGCACGTCGAGGGCGCCGGTGCGAAACGCCCGCACCAACGCCTCGCCCACGTCGTCGTGCAGCGCCAGGACGCTCTCCACCAGCGCGGTCGTCTCCGCCAGGATCCCGGTGTCGGCCGGCTCGGGTGCCGGGACGGTGGCCGCGGCCGCCGCGTGCCGATGGGCCCAGAGCAGGGAATCCACGTTCTCGTCGATGGTCGGGATCCGGTACGCCTCGGCCGGCGTCTTCACGATGAGACGGTGTGCGCCCCCGAAGACCGCCAGTTGGGCACTGTCCGCGATGAGCCGCAGCGCCCCGGCGGTCGTGCTGGGAAAGACGCCCATGTACGTGTAGAGCACGATGTGCCAGTCGGCCGGGCCGAAGAACCGGTGGGCCAGCACGGTGAGCGCGCGAAGCGCCTCCAGATCCTGCCCCGGGTTCGTCTGCTGCGCGTAACTGAGGGAGATGGTGGGCACCCCTCGACTGCGGAAGAACAGGCCCTCCAGCAGCGAGACCGCCAGCAGGAGGCTGGGCGGGCAGAGCTGGCCGAGCAGGCAGCCGCCGAAACTCTCCAGATGACAGTGCACCCCGTCGGCGGACCGCTCGGCGAGCAGGTCGCAGGTGCGCCGCCAGGCGTCGACCGAGGCGGCCAGCGGCACCCGCCCGTACGGCAGGCAGTAGGAGACCGGGCCACCTTCGGTACTTGTCAGCCCGGCGTCGAGCGCGGTGGCCACGATGGCGTACGGCGCGGCCGAGCCGTGCCGAACCTGCACCGGCAGGCCCGCCGCGACCAGGTCGGCCGTCATCGCCGCGGTGGTCACGGCACCGTGGGAGACGATCGGGAATCCGTTGAGCCGTCGGCCCTCGCGCAGGGCGGCTCCCGCCGCGTCGTGGTCGCCCACGCGCGTGTAGCTGTCGACTGTCAGCGTGCCCACTGTGGGGAGCGGCAGGCCCGCGACGGCCCGCAGGCCGGCGCGCATGGTGGCCGTGTCCGAGAAGCCCATCCGGGGCTGCACGACCAGACCGCCTTGCGCGCGCACCTCCCGAACCAACCGGGCGAGCGGGTTCTCCCGGTCGGGCGAAGCCGTCATTCCGCCGCCGCAGCGCGGTCCGACGCGTTCTGCGACACTCGCCGCAGGAACGTGAGGAACGGCGTGACGTCACTGCCCTCGTACACCCCCTGGAACCCGGCGGCGAGCAGGCGGTCACGTTCGGCGGGGGTGAGCCGGCCCTGCACGCCCAGCTTGCCGCCGATCACCGCCGGCAGTCGACGCAACGCCGGGTCCTCGCGCAGCGTCCGCACCATGCGCGCGCCGTCGCGGGCGCCGTGGCCGTTGACGGTGCTCAGCACGACCGCGACGGGCCGGTGCCGGAGGCACTCCCGCCACAGCAGGTCGTCAGGGACGCAGGGACCGAGGTTGACGACGGCGAAGCCGGCCTCTTCGAGCAGGAGTTCGAGATATACGAGATTCCACGTGTGCGCGTCGGAGGAGACGCTGGACAACACGATGGTGCCGCGGTGCCGGCCCGGCGCGTCGACCTCCGGGCCGGACTCGGTGGGGATGACAGCTACCCGATGTGCGTGCACACACGTCCCCTCAACGGAGTCCGGCCACGGTGGGGCGATCGTCGGTCAGTACAGCGTGCTCGCCGGCTGGCGGCCCTCCTTGACCGCCTTCGCGTCAGCGAGCTGTTCCGCGGTGAGCGCCGGCGATCCGAACAGTCGCACCGCCTGGTAGTAGATCCAGGCGAGGCCGTTGCAGGCGTCGTGGGTGGCGCCCAGCGGGTAGGTGTCGCAGGCCCGTTGGAGGTCGGCGTAGAAGGCGCTGTCCAGGCGGGACTTGTTCGCGCTGAAGGTGCCGAGCGCCCGGTAGTTGCGGTAGCCGAAGTCGTGGCGGGCGCAGGAGAGCTGGAACGGGAAGCCGAGCGGGTTGTCCGGCGACGTCGTGCAGTAGTCAGTGGACCAGTCGAACGCGTAGTCGGCCCAGGCAGCCTTGTTGTTGTATGCCGCGAGCCAGGCGTTGTAGCTGGTCACGCTGGTCTGGGTCCAGCTGGCCAGCACCGCTGGCTTGTCCGCGGGGGCGGCGTACGCCGACGAGGCGGGACCGACGACGACGGCGACCGCGGCGGCGGCGGCGAGCAGGAGAGAGCTGATTCTGGATCGCATGCCTGGCAGACCTCCGGAAGGGTTGCGGAGAGAGTGCGTGCCGGTGGGCTCGATGCGCTCGCTCCGCCCGGGTGGATGGTGCCAGCCTCGCCCGCCGGGCTATCGGCGACGTATCGGAATCATATCCATCGCCGCTGATTCGTCATCGATAGCCCGTCGATACTCCCCCTCGCTACGGTGGACGCCCCGACGAGAGGACCCTGATGTCTGTGCAGGACACCAGCGACGACGCTCTGCTCGCGGTCGTCCGCGAGTTGGTGCCCGCCTTCTGCTCCAAGCAGACCATCCGCAGCCGCACGTCGTTCGTCCTCTGCGGCAGCGTGGACGGCACCGCGGCGGTGGCCAAGGTACGTCTGCCGGACTGGCGGCAACACTGCCTCCGTGAGATCGAGGTCTATCGGCACTTCGCCGAGCGACCGGCTCCGGTTCGGACCCCGGCGCTGATCGCCGCGGACCCGGGCCGCGGGGTGTTGGTGGTGGAGCAGGTGCCGGCCAGCCCCCTGGACAGCGAGCGGCACCCGACCACGCCGCTCGCCGAGGACGACCTCACCGATCTGCTGGCGGCGCTGGGGCGCATCGCCACCTGGTCGCCGCCGGAGGGCACCGGCTGGTCGGTCGACTATCGGCCGTTGATCGCGCTGGCCCAGGAGCGGCAGATGCTCGACGATCACGACCGGGCCGCGATGGAACGGCTCGTCGAGAGGGCCGGGCCGCGTCGCGAGTTCGGCCACGGTGATCCGGCCCTGGCCAATGTGCTGCGGGCCGACGGCGAACTGTGGTTCATCGACTGGGCGTGCGCCGACGCGTTCCTGCCCGGTTTCGACCTGGCCCAGCTGTGGGTGCTGCTCGGACGGGTCACCGGCGGCCGCGAGGCGATCGACCGGGTGATCGCGGCCGGTGGTGCGGACCTCGCGCGCGGGTTCGTGGTGAACCTGACGCTGCTGATGGCGCGTGAGATCCGCGGGGTGAGCCGACGTGTCGACCGGTACCCGGACGACACCGACGCCCGCGAGCGTCTCGTGTCACTGCGCGGCGCATGGAGCGGCGTCCTGGAGCGGATG
Source organism: Micromonospora sp. CA-240977 (assembly GCF_050942285.1). Taxonomy (NCBI): domain Bacteria; kingdom Bacillati; phylum Actinomycetota; class Actinomycetes; order Micromonosporales; family Micromonosporaceae; genus Micromonospora; species Micromonospora sp. CA-240977. The sequence continues at coordinate 4,875,297 of NZ_CP192055.1, forward strand.
CGCCAGGACGCCGCCGGAGCCGGACCGCTCGGGGGGTGAGCGGCCCGGCCGACTATGGCGCGGCGATGGCGCCCAGGACGTTGATCCGGGCGGCGCGCAGCGCGGGGAGGACCGCCGCGAACACACCGACCACGCCGGCTCCGGCGAAGTAGATCGCCATCTGCCCCCAGGGCACGACGAGCTCGTTGATGCCCTGCTCCCCGAGGCCCTGCACCGCGGCGGCGCCGAGTCCGCCCCCGACGACCACACCGAGCAGCGCGCCGAAGAGCGAGATGATCACCGCTTCCACCATGATCATCTTGATCGTCTGGGTCCGGTTCAGGCCGACCGCCCGCAGCAGGCCGATCTCCCGCACCCGCTCGATGACCGACAGGGCGAGGGTGTTCACCACGCCCAGGATCGCGATGAAGATGGCGAGACCGAGCAACACCTGGATCATCAGCCGGATCTGGTCGAGCGAGTCGGTCTGCTGGTCGGCGAAGCTGGACAGGTCCACCACCGAGACCTCCGGATCGTCGGCGAGAAGCGCCTCGATCCGGGGCTTGACCTGGTCGACCGGCACCTCGTCGGCGAGCTGCACGTAGCCGAGAGAGATCGTCGGGGTGCTGAGGTACTGCGCGGCGTCCTGCGGCAGGGCCATTCCACCGGGGAGGTCGGACTCCGGGTAGACGCCGGTGACCGTGTAGGTCCGCTGCTGCCCCTTGGCGAACTGGATGCTCACCGGGCTGCCCAGCGACAGCCCCATGTCGGTGGCGTGATCCTGGTCGATGACGATGTCGCCCGGCCCGAGCGTCCGCGGATCGCCCTGCACCGGGCGCAGGGAGAAGACCTCGGTCAGCGAAGCCAGGTCGTTGATGACCGTCACGTACCGCTGATCGCCGTTGACGACCGCCTGGTCGCGGTAGACCGCGGCCGCCGCGCTCACCCCGGACAGCTTCGCCACCTCGCCGAACACCTCGGGACGTACGCCCGGCTGCTGCAACCCGGTCTGTTCGCCACGCACCACGAGGTCGGCGCGCAGCGACCCGGAGGCCAGGCCACGGATGCTCTCCGACGCCGAGCCGAGGACCACGCTGACCGCGGTGATCAGGGCGATGCCCACCATGAGCGCGGCCGACGTGATCGCGGTGCGGCGCGGGTTGCGGCCGGCGTTGAGCCGGCCCAACTTGCCGGGGATGCTGCGGACGAACGCCCGTCCGAGCAGGGCCACCGCGGGCCGACTGAGCACGGGCGTGAGCAGCGAGACCCCGATGAACGAGGCGAGCACCCCCCCGAGCACGGCGATCATGGCGCCGGGCACCACGGCGGTGAGGCCCAGCACCAGCAGCACCGCACCGATACCGGTGATCACGGCGCCGACCGTCGCCAGCCGGGTCAGCGGCCGGTCCGGCCCGGCGGAGTCCCGCATCGCGGCGATCGGCGGTACGCGGGAGGCGCGCAGCGCCGGCACGACCGCGGCGATCACCGTCACCACGACGCCGACTCCGAAGGCCGCGGCGATCGCCACCGGCGGCACGCTCAGCCCGGCCAGGGTGAGGCCGCCGCTGTACCGGCTCACCAGGTACGCGAGCCCGGCGCCGGCGCCGACCCCGGCGGCCAGGCCGACCACTGCGGCAATCAGACCGATGACCGTCGCCTCCCCCAGCACCGACAACATCACCTGCCGGCGGCTGGCGCCGATGGAGCGCAGCAGCGCCATCTCCCGGGTGCGTTGGGCGGCGATGATCGAGAACGTGTTGAGGATCAGGAAGATGCCGACGAACAGCGCGACCGCGGCGAAGCCGAGCAGGATCTGACTGAAGAACGCCAACCCGTCGCGGAAGCCAGCGGCAGCTTCGTCGGCGAGCTCCTCGCCGGTCTTGGCCTCGTACCCGCCGCCGATCGCCTGGCGCACCCGGTCCCGCAGCTCGGCCGGCTCGACCCCGTCCGCGGCCCGGACGTTCAGGCTGCTGAAGACGCCGGTGCTGCCGAGCATGAGGCGCTGCGCGACCGGCTCGGTGAACGCGACGGACATGGTGCCACCGAGGGTGTCCCGGTCGCCGCTGTAGCCGAAGATGCCGACCAGCTTGAAGGAGCGGCGCGGCTCCAGGGTCAGCACGTCGACCGAGTCGCCCACCGTGAAGTCGCCGACGTCGGCGAGGGAGGCGTTGATGGCGACCTCGTCCGGCGCGCTGGGGCCTCGGCCCTCCCGCAACCGGACCAGCGCGCTCTCGCCGGTCCAGCTCTCGCCGACCCGCGGGGCACCGACCGACGGGATGACCTTGCCGTCGCCACCGACGACCCGGACGCCGTCGACCGAGACGACGCCGGTCACCTGCGCGACGCCGGACACCGCCGCGACCGTGTCGATCAGCGACGCCGGCACGCTCGTCGGCGCTTCACCACCGTCGACCTCGGAGACCTCGACCTTCGCCGCGCCGGTCACGCCGACGTCGGTGTCCGAGTACACCGAGGAGAACATCGAGTCGAAGGAGCGGCCCAGCGTGTCGGTGAGGACCAACGCTCCGGAGACGAAGGTGACCCCGAGGATGACCGCCATCGCAGACATGGCCAGCCGCAGCTTTCGGCTCAGCAGGCTCTTCAGGGTGGCCCGAAACATCAGTCGACTACCGCCGTCCGGTCAAGGTGTCATCGATGTGCGTCCCGGTGGGGTCCGGCGCAACTCCAACCTATCCGTGGACCGCGAATGCCACGTCGACACTGCGGAGGATGTCGAACGTCCCGAAAGTGGGTCGCGGCATCAGGGGCATCCCTGACGCCGACCCGACGGGCTCCGGCAGCACTGTCGGCGGCGGCGACACCGCTGGGGTGACGCCGGGCGGTGGGGTGCGGTCGCGGGCTCGACGGGTCACGGCACCGAGGGCGTAGCCCCGCCAGCGCGACCGGGCGCCGAGAGGATGGCGCTCGCCGAGGACCGTCCAGGGTGGACCGACGCGCTCCCGCGCACCCGACCGGCCCGGCCGTCCCGTGGCCGCGCCACCCCGGATGCCGGCCTTCCGCAGACGGGTGCGCGCAAACCCCCGCCATTCATCCGAGCGCGCTGCGTACGAGCAGGGCATATGCAAACTTCACGATGATTCAGGTGAACGTCCTGTGAACAGGATCGAAAGGAAGGTCGAGTACGGCCGTCAATTTGGTGTATAGTCGCTCTGCCGGGGGGGCCGGACGTAGTCGCTGGCTTTTTTGCTTTTTCGCATCGCTCACATACTGATTTTTATACGCACGGCACTCGATGCCGCCCTGCGACCGTCCGGACTGCCTCCGCAACAACGGGGGAGGCACATATGCGGGGTTCACGCACGGGCATTTTGGACTTTCGAATGCTCTCGCCGCTCGAGGTCTATGCGGGGAGTAGACGCTTACCGATCGGTGGACCGCGTCAACGGGCCATACTCTCAATTCTACTCATTAACCGCAACCAGATCTCATCGGTCGAAGAGATCATCGACAAGGTCTGGCACGGCGTGCCACCGAGCACCGGGCGTACCCAGGTCGCGATCTGCGTCGCCGCGCTGCGCAAGACCTTCCGGACGGCCGGCTGCGACGAAGACGTGATCGTCACCGTCGCGCCGGGCTACATGCTGTCCACCCGCGGCCACCGGGTGGACGCGGAGGACTTCCTCGAGCGGGTCGCGCAGGCGGAGGCCCTCGACCGGGAAGGCCAACCGGAGCGGGCCGCGCAGGTCTTCGAGGGCGCGCTGCAACTCTGGCGCGGCACGCCGCTCGGCGGCATCAACGTACGGATGGTGGAGGACGCCGCCGTCCGGCTGATCGAGATGCAGATGAGCGCCGTCGAGAAGTACATGGCGCTACGCCTGCAACTGGGCGAGTACCAGGCGCTCATCGGCGACCTCACCGCGCTGGTCCAGGCGCATCCCTTGCGCGACCGCCTCCGCGGCCTGTTGATGATGGCCCAGTACCGGGCCGGGCGACGTGCCGACGCCCTCGCGACGTATCACGACGGTCGGCGGCACTCGATCGAGGAGCTCGGCCTCGACATGGTCGCACCGCTGCAGTCGCTGCACGAGGCGATCCTGCGCGAGGACGAGATCGCGCTCACCGACGCCGGTTGGTCGCCTCGGCGCGCGGCGGCGGTCGTGCCGGCCCAGTTGCCGTCCAACGTGTTCGCGTTCTCCGGGCGGCTCGACGAGCTGCGGACGCTGGACAGCGTGCTCGACCAACCGCCACAGGGCAACCATCCGGTACGCGTCAGCTTCATCACGGGCAGCCCGGGCATCGGAAAGACCAGCCTCGCCATCCACTGGGCCCACCAGCGAGCCGAGGAGTTTCCCGACGGCCACCTCTTCGCCGACCTGGGGGCGCACGGCTACGCGCGGGAGCCGGAGTCGCCCGAGTCGGTCCTGCGCCGCTTCCTCACCGCGCTGGGCCACCGCCCGGAGCAGATCCCCACCGGCCTCGCCGAAGCCACGGCGCTGTACCGCACCACCCTGGAGGGCCGCCGCGCCCTGATCGTCCTCGACGACGTGCACAGCTTCGGGCAGATCCGGCCGCTGCTGCCCGGCAACGGGCAGTGCCACGTGCTGGTCACCAGCCGCAACCAGCTCGAGGGCCTGTCGGACAACTACAACGCGCTCCGGTTGCAACTCGGCATTCTGCCGCTGAGCGCGTCGACGGCCATCCTGCGGGATGTGGTCGGCCGGGACCGGATCACGTCGAATCCACAGGCCGCGCGGCGGCTCAGCGAACTCTGCGGCAACCTGCCAATAGCGGTGCGGGTCGCCGCCGCCCGGCTCCTCGGCAAACCGCACTGGCGGGTCTCCGACCTGGTCGCCCGCCTGGAGGACCGGGACCGGCGGTTGGACGAGCTCAGCCACGGTGAATACGACATCCGGCTGCGGTTCGAGACGAGCTGGCGGCAGTTGGATCCGTCGGTGGCGACCGCCTACAGCCGCCTGGCCCTGCTCGACGAGCCGCACTTCGACGCGTGGTGTGCGGCGAAGGCGACCGAACTGCGCGTGGTCGAGGCACAGGATCTACTGGAACGTCTCGTCGACCTGCATCTGCTCGACGTGGTGGGACGCGGCGAGGCTGGTCGGTTCGCGTACGGGTTCCAGGATCTCCTGCTGTTGTACGCCCGGGAACGCGTGGGCCGCGAGACCACCGTCGCGACAAGTTGCGCCTGAGCAGTCGCAGCCGGAGGCGCTCCGGTACAACGCTCGCGTGATATGCGGTCGATAACCGTCCTGACTAGCTTCGGGAGAGCGTCGACCGCCGCTCGTCGGCGTCACCCGCGGTCGACTGCCGGCGCCGTCGTGCGGACGTCGGCCGCTCTGGCCCCCCGTGCTCATCAGTGAGGAGACCGCGCTGTGTCCATGTTGGTCGAGACCGATTCGATGGCGTCCGCGACAGATGGCGGGGCATTCCTCGCCGATGGGGACGAGCGTCTGATGATCGCGGAGGTCGCCGGCCGGCTGATGGCCTCCGGTTCCCGACAGATCGACGACCCCGAGTGGGTGGCGTTGGCGCGGGGCGCCTGGGAGGAGCTGCCGGGCCGCCTGCGCGGCTCCATCCGGCGCTTCCGTCGCGACTCCGGGCCGTACGGCTCGCTGCTCGTGCGGGGCCTGCCCGTCGGCGAGGAGGACCTGCCCCCCACCCCCACCGTCGCCGGTTCGGTCCAGCGCTCGGCCACCATCCCGGCCTCGGTGCTGGCGATGGTCGCCTGCGGCCTCGGCGACCCGACCGCCTTCCGCGCCGAGAAGACGGGCGCCCTCGTCCAGGACGTCGTTCCGGTGCCCGGGATGGAGACCTTTCAGGGCAACGCCGGCTCGGTCCGGTTGTCCTTCCACAGCGAGAACGCCTTCCACGAGCACCGTCCGGACTTCGTGATGCTGCTCTGCCTGCGGGCGGACCCGGATCGGGTGGCCGGGTTGCGGCTGGCCTGCGTCCGCGCCTGTCTCCCCCGGTTGTCGGAGGCGGCCCGCGAGGCGCTGTTCAGCAAGTCGTTCGTCACCGCCGCGCCTCCCTCGTTCGGCTCCGGCGGCGCGAACACCACCCACGCCGTGCTGCGCGGGCCGGCCAACGACCCGGACATGTGCGTCGACCTGGCGGCGACGTCGGCCACCACGGCGGCAGGTCGGGAGGCGCTGCTCGAACTGCAGCGGGTGTTCGAGGCGACCGCCCGGACGATCAGGTTGGTCCCGGGTGACCTGGCGATCGTCGACAACCGTGTGACGGTGCACGGGCGGGACGCGTTCACGCCCCGCTACGACGGCCGGGACCGGTGGTTGCAGCGCACCTTCGTGAGCGCCGACCTGCGCCGCTCACGCGACTTCCGGCCCGACGACAGCTACGTGCTGGACCGCTGAGTCGCGGCTCGGCGCCGACCGGTCCGCCGCGACCAGCGCCGCGTACCAGCCGCCTCGGAGGAGCAGCTCGTCGTGGCCGCCGCTCTCGACGATCCGGCCCCGCTCCAGCACGACGATGCGGTCGGCGTGGCGCACTGTGGACAGCCGGTGGGCGACCATGATGGTCGTCCGCCCCGCGCTCAGGTCGTCGAGGGCAGCCTGCACTGCCTGTTCGGTCGCCGTGTCCAGGGCACTTGTCGCCTCGTCCAGGATCAGCACCGGCGCGTTGCGCAGCATGGTGCGGGCGATGGCGATGCGCTGCTTCTCGCCGCCGGAGAACCGGTAGCCCCGCTCCCCCACCACCGTGTCGTAGCCGTCCGGGAGGGAGGCGATCAGGTCGTGGATTCGGGCCGCCCGCGCCGCCGCCACCAGCTCCTCGTCCGAGGCGTCCGGTCGGGAGAATCGCAGGTTCTCGGCGATCGACGCGTTCAGGAGGTACGTCTCCTGCGACACGATGCCGACGATGCGTGCCAGCGAATCGAAGCTGAGGTCCCGGATGTCGACTCCGTCGATCGTCACCCGGCCCTGGTCCGGGTCGTAGAGGCGGGCCAGCAGGTACGTCATCGTCGTCTTGCCGGAACCGGTCGCGCCGACGATCGCCAGCGTGCTTCCCGCCGGGACCTCCAGGGTGACGTCCCGCAGGATCGGCTCGCCGGGCTCGTACGCGAACCCGATGTTCTCGTACCGCACGGTCCCCTGGACCTGGTCGATCGTCACCGGATCCGCGCGCTCGACGACGTCGATCGGAAGGTCGAGGTACTCGAAGACGCGGGCGAAGAGGGCGAGCGACGTCTGGATCTGCACCCCGATCCGCATCAGCGCGTTGAGCGGACCGAACATCGCCGCCTGCAGCGTGGTGAACGCGATCAGGGTGCCCACCGAGATGCCGCTCCGGCCGCCGGTGAGCGCCAGCCCGCCGACCAGGTACGTGACGGCCGGCACGGCGGCGAACGCGATCGAGATGGTGGACTGCCGCCACCGGCCGGCCATCTCGACGCCCACCTCCAGCTCGACGAGGTGGTCGGAGGCGCGGGTGAACTGCTCCACCAGCGCGCCGGATCGACCCATGCCCCGGCCCAGGAGGATCCCGCTCACCGACAGCGACTCCTGGACCTGGGAGTTCATCGCGGCGATCTGGCGCTGGCGGCGGGTGGCGATGCGGCGGCGGGCCGCGCCGACCCGCCGACTGATGCCCACGGTGAAGGGCACCAGGACGAACGACAGCAGCGCCAGCCGCCAGTCCATCGCGAGCATCGCCACGGCGCTGGCCAGTACGACGGTCAGGTTGGTGGCGAGCGCCGTGCCGGCGCTGGTGACGATCGCCTGCATGTCGCCGATGTCGTTGGCGATGCGCGACTGCACCTCCCCGGTGCGGGTGCGGGTGAAGAAGGCGAGCGACATGCGCTGCAGATGGCTGTAGACGGCGACCCGCAGGTCACGCATGATGCGCTGCCCGATCAGGGTGGAGATCAGTGTCTGCACGACCCCGAGGAGCGCGAGAGCGGACGCGCTGCCCAGCATGCCGAGCGCCAGCAGCGTCAGCAGGACGCGGTCACCGCTGGGGATGGCGTCGTCGATGATGCCCCGCAGGAGGAACGGCGCGGCCAACCCGACCAGGGCGGAGATGCCGATCAGGACGGCGAGCAGCGCCAGCCGCGCCCGGTAGGGGCGGAACAGGCGCAGGAGGCGCCGCGGGTCGACGGGTGGGGCGTCAGCCGCCCGGTCCAGCACGAGAGACATCGCCATGCTCCTATCAGACAGAAGCTGAGTATGCCTCATTGTGTGTCTCATCAACAATAGGTCGCATCAAGATGGCCGTGGCTATGCTGGCCCGATGGAGTCACTCCCCGGTGAACTCGCCGAACTGGTGCGTCAGCTGAGCAAACACATCCGCCGCAGTGCCCGCGACCGGCTGGCGCCGCTGCGTCTGACGCCGGAGCAGGGGCGTGCGCTGACCGTCCTGGCACACGCCGGACGCCCCCTGCGCATGGTCGAGCTGGCCGGTCACCTGCAGGTGGTGCCCCGCACGGTCACCGACCTGGTGGACCAACTGGAGGCCACCGGCCTGGTCACCCGTCGGGCCGACCCGGACAGCCGCCGGTCGGTGCTGGTCGCCATGACCGCTCGCGGAACGTCCACGATCGAGGAACTGGCGGCGGCACGCCGACGGGCCGCCGAAGAACTCTTCGGCGGCCTCGGCGACGACGATCAGAAGCTGCTGCGGGACCTGCTCCGGGCCGCCCTGCCCACCGGCGCGGCGGCCCCCACGCTCAGGCCCGACCAGCCAGTCGACGGCGCATGACCGCCCAGGCGACCTCCATCAGCAGGCCGGCGACGACCGCGATCGCGGCACCGACCAGCGGCGCCTCGGTGCCGACCAGCCGCAGTTGGAAGAAGGTCTGCAGGAACGGCACCACGAGCACCGTCACGAACGCCAGACCCATGCCCAGCACCAGCAGGATCCGCCACCACGTGTACGGGCGGGCGATGATGGCCAGCGCCCACAGCGCGACGAGGAACAGGGTCACCGTGGCGACCGAGGTCTCCGCGGGCAGGTCGTCCCCGTAGTGCGACCGCGCGAACCCGTACGACGTGATCGTGGCGGTGGCCGCCAGGATCCCACCCGGGATCGCGAAGCGCAGCACCCTACCGACGAAATCCGGCCGGGCCCGCTCCGCGTTGGGCGCCAGCGCCAGGACGAACGCCGGGATGCCGATGGTGAGCGATCCGATCAGCGTCAGGTGCCGGGGCAGGAACGGGTACGGCACCTGCCAGATCACCACGATGATCGCGAGCAGCACCGAGTAGACCGTCTTGGTCAGGAAGAGGTTGGCGACCCGTTCGATGTTGCCGATCACCCGCCGCCCCTCGGCGACCACCGAGGGCAGCGAGGAGAAGTTGTTGTTCAGCAGCACGATCTGGGAGACCCCGCGCGCGGCGGCGCTGCCGGAGCCCATGGAGATGCCGACGTCGGCGTCCTTCAGGGCGAGCACGTCGTTGACGCCGTCGCCGGTCATGGCCACCGTGTGCCCGCGCGACTGCAGGGCACCCACCATCGCCCGCTTCTGCTGCGGACCCACCCGACCGAAGACGGAGTGCGTCTCGACGGTGTCCGCGAGCGCCTCGGGGTCGGTGGGTAGGTTTCGCGCGTCCACCGCGTCGGCGGCGCCGGGCAGGCCGACGCCGCGGGCCACCGCACCGACGGAGACGGCGTTGTCGCCCGAGATCACCTTCGCTCCGACGCCCTGGTCGGCGAAGTACCGCAGGGTGTCGGACGCCTCCGGTCGGACCCGCTGCTCGAGCACGACGAGGGCGACCGGCGTGGTGGACGCCGGCACCGACGAGGGGTCCGCCAGCGCCTCCGCCAGCGGACGCGAGAACTCGGCGAGCAGCAACACCCGCAGCCCCTGTTGGCCGAGCGCGTCCGCGTCCGCCAACACCGGGTGCTCCGCGAGCAGCATCTCGGGTGCGCCCAGCAGCCAGGTCGCGGTCCGGCCGGAGGGTTCCACGAGCGTCGCGCCGCTCCACTTACGGGCCGAGGAGAACCAGGCCGTCTGCTCGACAACCCACTCCGGTGGGCCGGGGTACCTGTCGACGATGGCCTGCATGCTGGCATTCGGCCGCTCGTCGCCGGCGCCGAGGGCACCCAGCACCGCGTCCACCGGCACGCCGGGCACCAGCGACCGGACCTCCGCGACGTCCATCGTCGCCTCGGTGAGCGTGCCCGTCTTGTCCAGGCACACCACGTCGACCCGGGCCAGACCCTCGATGGCGGGCAGTTCCTGGACGAGGCACTGCCGCTGCCCCAGCCGGATCACCCCGATCGCGAAGGCGACCGAGGTCAGCAGGACCAGCCCTTCGGGCACCATCGGCACGAGGCCGGCGACCATCCGGCGCGCCGCCTCGGGCAGGTCGTCGCGGTTGACGAGCAGCTGACTGATGATCAGCGCGATGCCGGCCGGAATGATCGCCCAGGTGACGAACCGCAGGATCCAGTTGATGCCGTTGCGCAGCTCGGAGTTGACAAGTGTGAAGCGCTTGGCTTCCTCGGTGAGCTGAGCCGCGTACGCGTCGCGGCCGACCCGGGTGGCGGTGCAGACGCCGGTGCCGGCCACCACGAAGCTGCCGGAGAGCACATTGTCACCGACCGCCTTGACGACCGGGTCGGCCTCGCCGGTCAGCAGGGACTCGTCGATCTCCAGCCCGTCGACGGCCACGACCCGGCCGTCCACCACGACCTTGTCGCCGGGGCCCAACTCGATGACGTCGTCCAGCACGATCTCCGACGACGCCAGCTCGACAGTGTCACCACCGCGGCGCACCCGTGGCCGGGCGTCGCCGACGATCGCCAGGCGGTCGAGCGTGCGCTTCGCGCGTACCTCCTGGATGATTCCGATCAGGGTGTTCGCGACGATGACGCCGCCGAAGAGGCCGTCCTGGATCGGCCCCACCACCACGATGATGGCGAACAGCACACCGATGATGGCGTTGATCCGGGTGAACAGGTTCGCCCGGACGATCTGCCAGACGCTGCGGCTGGTGCTGGACGGCAGGTCGTTGACCTGGCCGGACGCCACCCGCTCGGCGACCTCGGCCACCGAGAGGCCGGACCGGACGCGCTCCGCGGTGATCGGCGCGACGGCCGGCGGGGCGGGCGGGTCCGCCTCGTCCGCGACCGGGGTCCGCTCCACGGCACCGACCTTCTCCACGTTGCTGCTCCCCCCGATGATGAGCAAGGACGCGCCCGTACTGCGCGTCACGCCGACGCTAGCCGGGAGCCGCGCACAGTCGCTATGCACGAAAGACACCAGTCAACCCTGACTTCTGTCGGGGTCGCCCGGTGCTCTTCGGTCCGCCGAGGGCCGCCTGCCGGTGGCGGGCCAACCACGGAACAGCCCGGAGCGTCTACCCTTGGCGGCACCGTCAGACGTGTCGCCACGGGGGTTGATCAGCATGCCGGAAGACGAAGAGTGTCGATGACGGTCCGGGTGTTCGTGGTCGACGACCACCCGCTCTTCCGAGTCGGTGTGCGGGCCGCACTCGAGGCGTTCGACCTCGACCTCGTGGGAGAGGCCGCGACCGGCGACGAGGCCGTCCGGATGCTGCGGCAGCTCGACCCGGCCGTCGACGTGGTGCTGATGGACGCGCACCTGCCGGACGGGTCCGGCGTCACGGCCACCCGGATGATCACCTCCGAGGTGGCGTTCCCCGAGGGAGCACCCCGGGTCCTGATGATGTCCACCTCCGACCGGGACGAGTCGGTGGTCGCCGCGCTGCAGGCCGGTGCCCACGGCTACGTCGCCAAGAACACCAGCCTGGAGGAGTTGGTCCGCGCGATCCTCACCGTCGCCGACGGCGGTGCCGTCTTCGGGCCGGCCATCGCCGGTCGACTCGGCAGCTACTTCACGGCGGCGCACCAGGCGCCCGGCCAGGCGGCCTTCCCCGAGCTGACCAACCGCGAGTTGCAGATCCTCCGTCTGCTCGCCCGCGGCTACGAGAACCGCCGCATCGCCCGGGAGTTGGTGATCGCCGAGAAGACGGTGCGCAACTACGTCTCGGCCCTCTTCACCAAACTGCGGGTCAGCACGCGTGGCGAGGCCATGGTGCGGGCCCGCGACGCGGGTCTCGGCTGACGCCTACGTCGCGGCGATCGGGCGACGTTCAGGCGGGCGCCGCCGCGGCCGGAAGCAGCGCGCCCAGCTCGTGCTCGACGTCGTACCGCCGGATCCAGTCGGCGTCCTCCCCGAGGCACGGCAGGACCCCACCGTCGGTCGTCGCCGTCGGCCGCATCCCCAACGAGCCGCCGCGTCGCGACTCCAACTGGACGCGGGCGGTGTGCGGTCGGCGGATCGCCTCGTAGCGCGCGAGAGCGGCGGCGATCCGGTCGGCGCTGACCGGCCGCCCGGCCGTTTCCTCGGCGAGGCAGTGCGCGACGGCCACCGCGTCCTCGATCGCCTGGCTGGACTCCTGACCGTGGTACGGCAGCATCGGATGTGCGGCATCACCGAGCAGGGTGACCCGACCGGTCCCCCAACTGTCCAGCGGGTCCCGGTCGTGCAGTGCCCACCGCCGCGGCTGGCCCAGGGCATCGACGATCGCGGCGACGTCGCGGTGCCACCCGGCGAACGCGTCGCTGATGTCGGGCAGGCCGCCCGTCGCGCTTCGCGAGCCGGCGTCGGTGTCCGGTACGACCGCCACGACGGTCAGCCGGCGTCCACCGTCGATCGGGTAGCAGGTCAGCCGCGCCGAGGGGCCGACCCAGACGAGGATCCGGTCCCTCGGCAGGTCGACGCCGGCGACCAGGCCACGGTAGGCGGCGTTGCCCGAGGTGACCGGGGGCGTCGGCGGGAACACCGCGCCGCGGACGACGGAGTGCACGCCGTCCGCGCCGATCAGGACATCGGCGCGGGCGGTCGTCCCGTCGTCGAAGGTCAGGGTCAGGACGTCCCCCTCGTCCCGGAGGTCGCACAGCCGGCGCCCGAGGTGGATGCTGCGCGGCGGCACCCGCCGGGCCAGCGCGGCGTGCAGGGCGGCACGGTGGATCGTGTAGTGCGGCGCACCGAACATGTCCTCCCACGCCGCGCCCATCGGCTGGTGGGCCAGCGTCCGGCCGTCCCGGTGGTCGCGGGCCTCCAAGGCCTCGGGCCGTACGGCCGTCGCGCGCAACGCGTCGGCCATGCCCCAGCGGTGCAGGATCCGACTGGCGTTGGGCCCCAGGTGCAGCCCGAGGCCGACCTCGCGGAGCTCGGCGGCCTGCTCGTAGATGTCGACAGCTATCCCGTGCCGGGACAGCGCGATGCCGGCCGCGAGACCGCCGATCCCGGCGCCGACGACGGCCACCTGGGGCTTCGATCGACTCACCGCCGTGCTCCTCCCCCCGAGGGCCGCTCCGGCGAATCCCGGATCGAACGTGATCGCGGCCCACCGCCTCGACCGTAGGTGACCCGGTGTCCCGGGCACCCGGGACGCGAGTCCTGCCCTGTCCCGCCCGAGTTGGCCTGAACCAGGCGTCGGAAACCGGATTTGCGCTTCGCCGCGGGACGTACGACGACGATCTGCGGCTGTGGCAGGCCGTGGCCGGTCGGCGGCATGATCGGAGGGGTCGGCTCATCCACTACCGTCCGGGCTGTGGCAGCCAGAGCAGCGGGAGCGTTTCGTCGGACGCCGATCGAGCGGTCAGACCAGCGGGTCGCATGGGAGCGGACGGACCAAGCCTTCTTCGCTGCCGGAGCGTGTCACATCCTCGCCTGGGTCTGCCGGGACTCCTATCCAGACAGGTCCATCGAGATAACCGCCGTTCGCCTCATGGGCGAGCGGCAGGTCTTCCACACCTACGCGGCCTGGGACGGCTGGGCGTTCGACCACTCAGGCTGGAACCCCGAGCCGCAACTGCTGGCGGTCAACGCAGACTTCGAAGGCCAACCGCTCAGGCGTCTCAGGATCACCGAAAGTCTCGCCGAGTTCTGCGAGAAGCGCCACCACCGCATGCCGAACCAGTACTGGCAGGACCCGCGCCCCCGTGCTCGCGACTACGTCGGCCGATACGTGCCGCCCTGGGCGTAGCCGCGTACCGCGCGAACGCACACCTGCCGAGCGGAACCGAACCACGCATGGTGATGGCCGCACCGGCGGCTGACAGGCGAGCGGTAGCGGCTGTGAGTGTGCGTCTCTACCTGACACTGCCCCTGGAGGCCTCGGCGCCGACAGAATGCGGCAGCACCAACGCTTGAGCGGCGATGACGCGTTGGCCGTTGGAGGTCAGCGCCGGCGACCCGTACGGCTGATAGCCCTGGTCGAGAAGCGCGCTGACGCCGACCCTTCGGGCCGTTGGTGGTCCGGCCGTCCGGCCTACGTCGACGCTGGTAGGCGGAGGAGCAACCAGGCGTGGGGCATTGGCTTGGTCGCTGATCGAATTACGAGGAATCTCCCAAGAATGAATTCCGTTCGGATCGCTGCCGAGAAGGCATAATCCGTCGGTGGCGAGGTTCCGGTGGCTCAGGATCAGTGATCCTGACGCGGAGATGCCGGAAATTGATGACCACATCGACATGCGCGCAATCGTCTCGGCCGATGCTGGTCTGAATCCGATCGCCGACAAGCTCTCGCAGGCGGGCGTGTCCGTGCGGCGGATGAGCTACCTCGTCGAGGACGAGGAGATCTACGGCGACGGCGACGGCAGCGTGCTGGCCGACAGCCGAGAGTGTCACCTGAACCGCCCCCGCAAGGGGGTGCATGCTCGCAGCTCCGGGGCAGCCGCCAAGGTCGCGAGCGCCGCGTTCGAGGCAGACTGGCAGGCCATCGGGTTCGACGTGTCCGATGGGCCGGCCGGCCAACCGGTCGAGCGGCTGGTGCCGGCACAGTGGGCGGACTACTTCACGTATCCGTCGTTCAACCCGGCTCAGGCTCAGGCCGTCCCGGAGATCATCGGGAGCGACGAGAACCTCGTCGTGGTCGCGCCGACCGGGTCCGGGAAGACCGTCATCGGCATGACCGCCGTCTTGAAGGTCGTGCTGGGCACCGGGCGTAAGGCGGCCTGGCTGGTGCCGCAGCGTTCGCTCACCGACGAGCTCGACCGCGACCTGGACCTGTGGCGGCGTCGTGGCCTGCGCATCGAGCGACTCTCCGGCGAACACCGGGTGGATCTGGCCCGGTTGCAGGAGGCCGACCTGTGGATCTCGACCACCGAGAAGTTCGAGTCGATCTGCCGCACCGGTTCGCTGCGGGAGGTTCTGGAGCGGGTCGGCGTACTGATCGTTGACGAAATCCACCTGGTCGGCGATCCGGTGCGCGGACCGACCCTGGAGGGCGTGCTCGCCCGCATGCGCGACGTCACCGGCGGACCCCGGCTGATCGGGCTCTCCGCGACAGTCACCAACAGCGCGGAGATCGCCGCCTGGTTGCGGGCGCGGCTGGTGACGATCGCCTGGCGGCCGGGCCGGCTCACCTGGCAGCTGCCTGTCATCGCCGCTCATCAGGACTGGAACGTGACCGAAGCGGCCCGCACCAGGCTGGCGTCGACAATCGCCACGATGGTGGCGGCCGACGGCGGCGGCGTGCTTGTCTTCTGCGGAAGCAAGCGCAACGTACGGCTCACCGCCCTGGTCATCGCCGCCGCGCGGGGCGCGGACGTGCGGCGAGTCCGGATCGACGACGCTGATGAGGTGCACGAGGTCTGCCGGCGGGTCGGTGTCGGCCTCCACTACAAGGGTTGGGACCATCGCGCCGACGCCGAGGCCGGCTTCCGCGAGCGGCGGCTGGACATCCTGGTGGCCACCACGACTGTCGCTGCCGGCGTCAACCTGCCGGCCCGCGCGGTGGTGGTCCGTGACACCCAGGTCGGCTTCGGCGCCGTCGACGTGGCCACGGTGCTACAGATGTTCGGCCGGGCCGGTCGCGCTGGTGCGGGTGAGCAGGACGGATGGGCCTACCTGATCGTCGACGAGCACGAGCACCCCTCCTGGCGGGCTCAGCTCACTGCGGGCTACACGGTCGACTCGCAGATTCAGGCGAATCTCCCCGAGCAGATGCTCAGTGAGGTGGTGCAGGACCGCATCGCGTCGCACCGTGGCGCGGACCAGTGGTGGGTCCGTACCCTGGCCCACCACCAGGGCAGCCACGGCAGCACGCCGCTGTACGACGCCGTCCGGTTCCTGCGGTCGTCCGAGATGCTGGCCGATGCCGAGCCCGGTGGTGGACAGGTCGTCGCGACCGAGCTCGGCCGGCTGACGGCCCGGCTGATGATCTCGCCCGAGGTCGGTGACGAGTTGCGGCGGACGCTCGCCGGCCTGCCGCTGCCCGCAGGCCCGGACGAGGCCGAACGGCTGATAATCCAGACACTGGCCACCGTGGTGCCGAAGTTGGCGCAGGCCGTGGCCGGTGACGCCGTCAAACCGGCGGTGGCCCGGCTGCTCGGTGCGGCAGTGCCGATGCAGCCCGGTTCCGTGCCGGGTGGTTCCCCGGGTGACCTCGCGCAAGCGAGCATGCTCGCCTTCACCGCACCGGGTATCGCCCCGTCCGGCGACCGTCTCATCGCTGGCATCCCCTACTCGGCGATGTACCCCGTACTGGAGGACGCTCCCCGCTATCTGCACTGGCTGGGCAGCCAGGGACTACTCGGCACCGTTCACCCCTGGTGCGCCGTCACCGCCGCCGACCTGGGCCGCAGGCTCCGCTGGCGGCGCTGCGCGCCTGGCCGCGGCGCCGGACGACTGCTGTGGATGCTGGAGCAGATGACGGACCCG
Organism: Micromonospora sp. CA-240977; assembly: GCF_050942285.1. Lineage (NCBI taxonomy): Bacteria > Bacillati > Actinomycetota > Actinomycetes > Micromonosporales > Micromonosporaceae > Micromonospora > Micromonospora sp. CA-240977. The sequence continues at coordinate 4,891,903 of NZ_CP192055.1, forward strand.
GCCCGGATCGACAAGGACCTGCCAACGATGTGGCAGGCGGCGACCGAACGGGGCGTCACCTCACCGGACTGGCCATCCGGACGGCGCCCGGACGGTTGTGCCCTCGACGACCAGGCCTACGCAGCCTTGCTACGGGACCGGACCACCAACTGCCGGCTCAGCGAATATCCGCCGCACGCGTTCGCCAGCGGACCACCGGGATCGGTGGTTGTCACCTGGTGCGGGCCGCGCTGGCGGCTGACGCCGGTGCGTCGCGGGGTGGCCGAAGCGCCCTATCCGGACGGCGATCCCACTCGGCGCGGCGCGGCGCTGTTCACCTGGCGGGGCGATCACCTGGCGACGGGCTGGCCGGCCGTCTACGCCGCCGTGACAGCCGAGGGGGCACCGGCGCGCGAGCCGCTTCACCGGTCGGGGCGCCGGTAGCAAACCTGAGTACGCCGGCTCATGGCCCAACCGGGTCGGCAATCCACGCTGGACCGCATGGCATCTGAAGCGGTCGGCACAGGTCGACGGGGTGGCCCGGTCGTGGGACTCCTGGTCCTGGTCTGGGTCTGCGCAATGGTCGCGGCGGCCGTATGGTGGATGGGCATCGTCCTGGAGCAGTGGAGCGTCAGCTACGACGACCAGCCCGGCGAGTTGGCGGACCTCAAACGTCGGGCGAGCCTGGCCCTGCTGGTCGCCGCGTCGGTGGCGACCGCCGGGCCGGCCCTCATCGCGCTCGTCGCGTACCACCTGCGGCTGGTACGCACCGCTGCCGTCTTCCTGGTGCTGACCGTCGTGATCGCCGTACCCGCCGTACCGATCGCAGTCGGCGCCGGCGGGGACCTCGATCCGGCGCCGGCAGCGACGACACCCGGCCCGCCGGGGCACTGCATGGAACACAGCGGCGGCGACACCCGCTGCCCCGGCGGCTGACCGAACGGTTGCGTCGGACCGTCGATGCTGCTCACCGCGGCTTGTGCGACGACGATCAGGAAGCGACCGCACGGACCTCCGCGACAGCCTCGGCTAGGGCTTCCACTCCGTCGGTGATGGAGCGTTCGGTGAGGGTGGCGTAGCCGAAGATCAGCCCGCCGGGTTCGGCCGGGCTCAGTCGGTACCGGGAGACGCCCTGCACGACAAGTCCACGCCGGGCGGCGGCGGCAACGACCGAGGTCTCGTCGAGGTCGGGCGGGAGCCAGGTGACGACGTGTTGGCCCGCCGCGACACCGACCGGTTCGAGGTCGGACAGCCGTGCGCGCAGCGCGGCCAGGAGGGCGTCGCGGCGGCGGCGGTAGACCGGGCGCATCCGCCGCAGGTGCCTGTCGAATTCGCCGCGGGTGAGGAAATCGGCGAAGGTGAGCTGGTCGATGACGGGCGAGCCGCGGTCGGCCCGTACCTTGGCCGCAGTGATGTCGTCGACAAGGTGTGACGGCGCCAGCAGCCAACCGAGGCGCAGCCCCGGCGCCAGGGTCTTGCTCGCTGTGCCGCAGTAGACGACGGTGTCGGGCGCCAACCCCTGCATGGCGCCGACGGGCGAGCGGTCGTAGCGGTACTCCGCGTCGTAGTCGTCCTCGATCACCACGGCGCCGCGCCGCTGCGCCCAGCCGATGACCCGGGCCCGCGCGGTGGCCGACAGGACCCCGCCGGTGGGCCACTGGTGCGAGGGCGTCAGCACGACGGCGTCCGCGTCGGTGTGCTCCAACTCCTCGACGAGAATGCCGTCCGGCCCGACCGGGATGCCGACCACGTCCAGGCCGGCGGCGGCCGCGACTGGGCGGGCGTCGTCGTCGGCGGATGGGTCCTCGACAGCCAGCCGGCGGGCGCCGCGCGCCGCGAGCACCTGGAGGATCAGCGCGACGCCTTGGCCGTAGCCACTGCAGATCACGACGTTCTCCGGGCGGGCGGACGCGCCGCGGACCCGGTTGAGGTAGTCGGTCAGGGCGGTGTGCAGTTCGGGTACGCCACGCCCGTCGAGGTAGGCGAAGCGTTCGTTCGGCATGGTGGTGAGGACCGTTCGCACCGAGCGCAGCCAGGCGGCCCGGGGGAACGACGACGCGTCGGTGCGGCCGTACCCGAAATCGATCCGGGCCGCCGGCCGGTCCCCGCCGCGCCGTCCCGCCGACGGCTGAACCGGCTCGACCGCCACCTGGGTGTAGCCGCCCGCCCGACTTGTCAGGTAACCCTCGGCGACGAGTTGCTGGTACGCCTCGACCACGACGCCGCGGGAGATTCCCAGATCGGCCGCGATGGTGCGGGTGGGCGGCAGCGACGTCCCGAGCCGCAACCGGCCGGCCCGGATGCTGCCCCGGATCGAGGCGGCGATCTGCCGGTGCAGCGGCTCGGCCGCGGACCGGTCGACGTCGATGAGCAGGTCCGTCGCGGTGCTCGAATTGGTCCTGGGTTGGCCCATGAGATCGGACCTTACTTGGTGTACCGATTTCCGTCAGGCTCAGACGCATGACGACAACGACAGGTTCCCGCTTCGACGGCCGTCTCCTCACCCCGGCTGATCCGGGTTACGACGCGGCCCGCTCCGTCTGGAACGCCATGATCGACCGACGCCCGCGGATGATCGTGCAGGCCGCGAGCGTCACCGACGTGGTGGCCGCGGTGCGCCTGGCCCGCGAACTCGACCTGGAGATCGGGGTGCGCTGCGGCGGGCACAACGTGGCCGGCCTCGCCGTTCCCGCGAACGGCCTGATGATCGACCTGACCCCGTTGAACGGCGTTCGGGTCGACCCGATCCGGCGACGCGCCCGGGTCCAGGGCGGCGCGCTGTTGGGCGCGCTCGACCGGGCGTCGCAGCCATACGGCCTCGCCACTACCGCGGGTAACGTCTCGCACACCGGGGTCGGCGGCCTGACCCTCGGCGGCGGCATGGGCTGGCTCGCCCGCCAACACGGCTTGGCCTGCGACAACGTCGTCTCCTACACGATGGTCACCGTGGAAGGGGAGGTGGTGACCGCGAGCCGCTCCGAGAACCCCGACCTCTTCTGGGGCCTGCGCGGCGGGGGCGGCAACTTCGGCATCGTCACCAACTTCGACTTCCAGCTGCACCACACCGGAACGCAGACCCTTGTCGCCGAGTTCGACTTCCGCGCCGAGGACGCCGTACCGGTGCTCGAAGGCTGGCGGGACCTCAACGCCGTCGCGCCGCGGCAGGCGACCTTCACCGCCGATGTCCACGGCACGACCGAGGGCCCGATCGCCACAGTGGGCTTCGTATGGGTCGGCGACCCGGCACAGGGTCGCCGGCTGCTGCCGGCGATGCGCGCGCTCGGGCGACCGGTCGCCGAGCGGGTCACCACACCGTCGTACCTGGAACTGCAGCAACGCGACGACACCGTCGGCGGCCACGCCTACCGCCGGTACTCCAGCGCGCACTACCTGCGGCGGTTCCCCTCCGCCGCGATCGAGGCGTTCCTGCTGCGCGGCGCGGCCGACCTGCACGCCGGCACCCACCTGCCCGCCGCAGGCCTGCAGGCGCACGGTGGCGCGATCGCCGACGTCGCGGATGCCGACGCCGCGTTCAGTCACCGGGGCACCATGTTCGAGTTCGGCGCCGGCTCCCGCTGGACCGAGCCATCCGAAGACGACGCGCGGATGGCGGCGGCTCGTGCTGCCGGAGCCGCGCTCGACCCGTACGCCGACGGCGTCTACGTCAACTCACTCGCCGCCGACGAGGGGCAACGCGGGGTACGCCGCGCCTACCCGGCCGCCAAGCTCGCACGGCTCACCGCACTCAAGACGATCTGGGACCCGCACAACGTGTTCCACCTCAACCACAACATCCGGCCCCACAGCTAGCGCAGCCGGCTGCTCCTGCCCCGCCCGGTCACGCTCCCCCACCGGGCGGGCGGCGGTCCGGCCCGCCCGGTTGTCGCCGCGCTGCCGCCCGTCAACCACGGAACGCGGACAGGGCCGGTCCACCGGCGACGACGGCGGACCGGCTTCAGCGGATGTCGGTGGTGGTCCAGCGGGGGGAAGCGTTGGTGACCGGGACGGTGTCACCGACAAGCGTGGTCACCGCCTGCGTGTCCCGCTGCACGCTGGTGCCGACCCAGAGTTCGACGTCGCCGGGCTCCACGACGCGGGTGAACGTGCGGTCGGAAAACGCCAGCCGGGTGGTGGGGACCGTCAGCTCGACAGTGACGGACCGACCCGGTTCCAGGTGGACCCGTTGGTAGCCGAGCAGCTGCGCCACCGGCCGGGTCACCGAGGCCACCACGTCGCGACCGTAGAGCTGGACCACGTCGTCGCCAGCGACCGCGCCGTTGTTCGTCACCCGCACCGTCACGACCAGCGCACCATCGGTGGGCACCGTGCTGGGCACAGTGAGATCGCTGTGCGTGAACGTCGTGTAGGACAGGCCGTGGCCGAACGGCGCCACCGGCGTCGCCGGCAGGTTGGTCACCTCGTTGCCCTGACCAAGGGTGGGGTGCAGGTAGGAGTACGGCTGTGCGCCGGCCGACCCGGGCAGGCTGACCGGCAGCCGGCCGGACGGGTTGACCCGCCCGGAGAGCACCCCCGCGATCGCCCCGGCGCCCTCTTCGCCCGGGAAGAACGCCTGCACCACCGCCGCGCAGCGGGACAGCGCCCAACCGACCGTGTACGGCCGGCCGGTGACCAGCACGAGGACGACGGGTGTGCCGGTCGCCACCACCGCCTCGACCAGTTCGCGCTGGACGCCGGGCAGCTCCAGGTCATCCCGGTCGCAGCCTTCCCCGACAGTGCCACGTCCGAAGAGGCCGGCGTGGTCGCCGACGACCAGGACTGCGACATCCGCGGCGGCGGCCGACTCGACAGCCTCGTCGAAGCCGGATCGGTCGTCGGTGTCCACGTCGCAGCCGCGCGCCCAGCTGACGAGATCGTCGCCGAACTCCACCCGCATGGCGTCGAGCACTGTCGGCACCTCGATACCGGCCTCCACGCCCGGATGCTGGACGAGCACGTGGTTGAGGAACGAGTAGCACCCGAAGAGCGCACTCTGCCGATCGGCGTTCGGGCCGATGACGGCGACCCGTCGCCCGGCCGGCAGCGGCAGCGCGTCCCGGTTGGCGACCAGCACGATCGACTCCTCGGCGAGCCGACGGGCGATCGACCGGTGCTCGGGCGAGTCGAGGTCGACCGCCTGGGGCGGCTCGTCGGTGAAGGTCGCGTCGAGCAGACCGAGGTCCTGCTTCTGGCGCAGCACCCGCAGCACCGCACGGTCGACGAGCGCCTCGTCGAGCTTGCCCGCCCGCACCGACGCCGGCAGGGTCAGATAGGCGTCGCCGGTGGGCAGTTCCACGTCGACACCGGCGGTCAGCGCCTGTCCGGCCGCCTCGGCGTGATCGCTCGCCACGTGGTGCAGCAGGTTCAGGAACGCGACCCCGTAGTAGTCGGCCACCACGGTGCCGTCGAAGCCCCACTGGTCCCGCAGGATGCCGGTCAGCATCGTCGGGTCGGCGGCGACGGGCACCCCGTCGATCTCGGTGTACGAGTGCATGACACTGCGTGCCTCGCCGTCGATGATCGCCATCTCGAACGGGAGGAGCAGCACGTCGGCCAGTTCCCGACGGCCGACGTGCACCGGGCCGAAGTTGCGCCCGGCGCGCGAGGCGGAGTAGCCGGCGAAGTGCTTGAGGGTGGCGTGCACCCCCTGCGCCTGCAGGCCACGCACGTACGACGTGCCGATGGTGCCGACCAGGTACGGGTCTTCGGAGATGCACTCGTCCACCCGACCCCACCGGGGGTCACGGATCACGTCGAGCACCGGCGAGAGCCCCTGGTGGATACCGAGGGCCCGCATCGAGGCGCCGATCGCCGCGGCCATCTCGGTGACCAGTTCGGGGTCGAACGCGGCGCCCCAGGCCAGCGGCGTGGGAAAGGTGGCCGCCTTCCACGCCGACAGCCCGGTGAGACACTCCTCGTGGACGATCGCGGGGATGCCGAGCCGGGTCCCCGTTACTAGGTTTCGCTGGAACTTCCAGAGCCAGGACGCGCGGGCCGCCGCGTCCAGGGGGCGGGTGCCGTAGGCGCGGGTGAGGTGACCGAGCCCGTGCCGGGAGAAGTCCTCGAGCGTGACGGCGTCGCCGAACTCCCCCTGCAGCGGTGCGACCGCCTCGCCGTCCTCCTTCTCCCAGAAGCCGACGAGTTGGGCGATCTTCTCCTCGATCGTCATCCGGCCGAGCAGGTCGCGGAGGCGTGCTTCGCTGTCGTGCCCGGCCGGCCGGCCGTGCTCCGGACCTGCCTGAGCCGTCGCCGGCCCGTCCACCAGTGCGTGGACCTCAGTCATGCTGTGCCTTTCTGTGGTCGTGCCCCGTACCGCTGCCGCTCAGCCCTTGACCGCACCCTGCAGGCCACCGACGATCTGCTTCTCCGCGAGCGTGAAGAAGAGCAGTGCCGGCAGCATCGCCAGCGAGGTGAAGGCGAGGACGCCTGCCGTGTCGGTGGTGTACTGGCTGGAGAAGTTCTGCACCCCCAGCGGCAGGGTGTGCAGGTTGACGTCGCTGAGGACGAGCAGCGGCAGCAGGAACGAGTTCCAACTCGCCACGAACGCCAGGACGCCAACGGTGACGAGCGCGGGCCGCGACAGCGGCATCGCGACGCGCCAGAGGAAACCGAGCCGACTCGCACCGTCGATGGCGGCGGCGTCCTCCAACTCTCTCGGGATGGCCGACAGGAACGGGCGCAGGATCACGATCGTCAGTGGCAGTGAGAAGGCGACCTGCGGGAGGATCACCGCGTAGTAGGAGTTGATCAGGTTCAGGTCGCGCAGCATGAGGTAGAGCGGCAGGATCGCCGCCCCGGCCGGGAACAGCAGGCCGAGGGTGAAGAAGGTGTAGAGCCCCTCCCGCCCGCGGAAGTGGTAGCGGGCGAGCACGAACGCGGCGGCCATCCCGAGCACGACGACGGCGAGCGTGGTGCCGAGGGCGATGACCGCGCTGTTGAACGCCTGCTGCCAGAAGTTGCTCTGGGTCAGCACCCTGGCGTAGTTGTCGAAGACGAACGGGTCGGGCAGGCCGGCCGGGTCCGCGACGATCTGCGGGGTGGTGCGGAAACCGCCGATGACCACGTAGATGACCGGGGCGATCGACACGGCCGCGACCGCGAGCGCGAGCGCGTAGGTGAGCGGCGTGCCCCAGGACACCTGACGGCGTCCGGTGGACGGGGAGCGAACGGAGTTCACGGCCATCGTCACTTCGCCCTTCCGGTGATGGCGCCCTCGATGTCGCGACGGAGCAGGAACCGCTGGAACAGCAGCGCCGCGACGAAGGAGATGACGAACAGGATGACGGCCACGGCGTTGCCGTAGCCCCAGAGCCGGGCGAAGAACCCGTTGTCCACCATGTACGTCGCCATGGTGGCCGATGCGCCGAGGGACCGCACCGCTGGCACCGAGGTCACCCAGATCATGTCGAAGATCTGCAGTGAGCCGATCATGGACAGGAACATCCAGATCCGGATCGTCGGGCCGAGCAGCGGGATCGTGACGTGCCGTTGGATCTGCCACCAGCTCGCGCCGTCGATGGCTGCCGCCTCGGTCAGCTCGTCGGGCACGTTGGACAGCCCGGCGAGCAGCAGGATGATGGCGAAGCCGACGTACTTCCAGGTGAGGACGGCCAGCAGGGTCCAGATGACCAGGTCCAGGTCAGCCAGCCAGGCGTGCACCAGGCCGCCCATTCCCAGGGACCGCAGCAGCGCGTCGACAGTGCCGTCGCCGGTCAGGAGCAGCTTCCACATGATGCCGACGGTGACCTCGGCGAGCACGTACGGCACGAAGACCAGCAGGCGGAACACGGCGCGTCCGCGGAAGCGACGGTTGAGAAGCAGGGCGACGCCGAGGGCGATCGGGCCCTGGATCAGCAGCGACCCGAACACGATGATGGCGTTGTTGCGCAACGCGTCGAGGAAGATCGGATCCTGGAAGGCGAGGGTGTAGTTCCTCAGGCCGACGAACTCGGTGGGCGGCCCGACGCCGCGCCACCGGAACAGGCTGTAGTAGACCGCGAAGCCCATCGGCACCAGCACGAACATCACGTAGATGACGACGGCCGGCGTGGTGAGCCCGACGATCTCATACCACTTGCGGCGGGTCTCGGCTCGGCGGGCGGCTGTGCGCTCGGCCTCGCGGTGGCCCGCCGGCGACGCGGAAGCGTCGCCGGCGGGGATACGGATCTGGTTGGCGGAGGTCACTTGCTTGCGGCCGCCTTCATCGCCGAGACGACCTTCTCAGGTGCCCCGTTGCCGGCGAAGATGGCGACGATCGCGTCGTTCATCGCGCTGCCGACGGTGCTGCCGTAAGCCGTGTCCAGCCAGAGCTGGACGTAGCTCGCGCTGGAGGTGGCCTCCAGGATGGACTTCAGCGCGGGGTCCTTCACGCCGGCCTCGGCGCCCTTGGCGACAGGCAGGCCCGTGCCGGTCTCGGCGTAGCCCTTCTGCACCTCGGGGCTCACGATGTACTTGAGGAACTCGACGCACTCGGCCGGGGCCTTCTTGGAGCAGGAGAACCCGTCGCCACCGCCGAGGGCCGCCTTCGGGTCACCCGGGGAACCGGAGATCGCCGGCACCGGGAACCAGCCGAGGAACGTCGCGAGCTTCGCCTTGTCCGTGGCGACGGTGTCCAGCGTGCCGCGGTTCCAGTCACCCATGAGCTCCATCGCGGCCTTGCCGTTGGCGAGCATGCCGTTGGCGCTGGTCGGGTCGTTCTGGCCCGGCGTGGCGATGAAGTTGGGCTGGAACGGCTTGGTGTCGATGAAGCTCTTCAGGTCCTGGCCGGCCTTCACGAAGCACGGATCGTCGAAGTTCTTGTCCTTCGACGCCTTCTTCAGGGTGTCGACCGAGCAGGCGCGCAGCGCGAGGTTGTACCACCAGTGCGCGGCCGGCCACTTGTCACCGGCGCCCACGGCGATCGGAACGACGTTGATCGCCTTGAGCTTGGTAACAGCGGTGTTGAGCTCCTCGAAGGTGGTCGGCGGAGCCGCGATGCCCGCCCTGGCGAACATGTCCTTGTTGTACCAGATGCCCTCGATGCCCATCCGGAACGGCAGGCCGTACTGCTTGCCGTCCACCTGCCAGATCTCCGCGGCGCTGCCGATGTTGGCAACCTCGGTCTTGACCTGGTCGGTGATCTCCTTGAGGTAGTCGGCCTCGACCTGCTCGCTCATCTCGCCGCCGCCCCAGGCCTGGAAGATGTCCGGCGGGTCGCTGCTCAGCAGCGCGGCGGGGAGCCGGGTGCGCTGGAGCTGATTGGTCTCGATCGCCTCGATCTCGATCTTGACGGTGGGGTGGAGCGCGGAGAAGTCCTTGGCGACCTTCTCCCAGTAGGTCTTGCCGGGCCCGTCCTGTGAGGCGTTGTGCCACCAGGTCAGGGTCACCGGATCCTTGAACAGCTCGCCCTGGGGAGCCGCCTCTTCGCCGCCGCCGTTGCACCCGGCGACAACGAGAACACTTGTCATCAGCAGTGCCCAGACGGCACCCGCACGGTGCTTCGTTGCCATCGATGTCTCCTCGACTAGTCAGTCGCGGTACTCAGCCTGCGGCGAAGTTTTACAGTCACGTAACTTGATGTCAATCGGTATCGATAACGTTTTCGAACCGCTCGTGACGGACCTCGGTGGCGGCCCTATCATCAACGCGTGGTGTTCCAGCAACGCGTCAAAATGTCGGATGTCGCACGAACCGCCGGAGTCTCGGTCGCTACGGTGTCCAAGGTCGTGAATGGTCGGTACGGCGTGGCCCAGGCAACCGTGGAGCGCGTCCAGCAGGTCATCCACGACCTCGGCTACGAGGCGAGCCTGGGAGCGCAGAGCCTGCGCAGCCACCGTACCAACGTGCTCGGCATTCTGGTCGCCGAGTTCGAGCCGTTCTCGACGGAGCTGCTCAAGGGCGCGTCCCAGGAGGTCGCGGGCAGCGGATACCAGCTGCTTGCCTACTGCAGCGGCGACGGCGAGGGCGCCGCCGTGGGGTGGGAGCGGCGCTCGCTCGCCCGCCTCTCCGGCACCCTCATCGACGGTGCCGTGATCGTCACGCCAACAGTGGTCGAGACCGAGCACAGCTTCCACGTCGTGGCCGTCGACCCCCACACCGGGCCGTCCGACCTGCCCACCGTCGATTCGGACAACTTCGCCGGCGCCGTGCTGGCAACCAACTACCTGCTGTCCCTCGGGCACCGGCGGATCGGCCACATCAGCGGACGCGCCGACCTGAAGTCGGCGCAGCTGCGTGAGGCCGGTTTCCGCAGGGCGATGGCCGACGCGGCCGTGCCGGTGGACGAGCAACTCGTCCGCGTGGGTGGGTTCCGGATCGAGAGCGCCGCCAGCACGGCCGCCGAGCTGCTCGCCCTCCCGGACCGGCCGAGCGCCATCTTCGCTGGTAACGACCTCTCTGCGATTTCCACGATGGACGTGGCCCGCGGCATGGGCCTCTCGGTGCCCGACAACCTGTCGGTGATCGGCTTCGACAACGTGCCGGAGTCGGCGCTTGTCGATCCGCCGCTGACGACCATCATGCAGCCGCTGAAGCAGATGGGCGCCGAGGCACTGCGCCTGCTCATCGACCTGATCGACGGCGTCGAACGCGACACCCACATCCGGCTCCCGACCGAGCTTGTCATCCGTTCTTCCTGCCGCCCGTACCACTGATCCCCCGCCCGGACATCCACCCGGCCCGCGCCTCCCCCACCGCCGGTTCGGCGGCTCCCACGCCTTTCCCCACGTCACGCGACGTGGGGAAAGGTCGGATCATCCGGGTGGGATCAGGTGGTGGGGCGGCACAGCGAGTTGACGTTGGCACTGCAGTCGGTCAGTTGCAGGGTGTCCACGTGCATGGTCAGGGTCGCCGGTTGCGAACCACCGGCCGGCGCCACCACGGAGATCTGCACGGTGGCCGCGTTCGACGGTGCGACCGCTTCGTGGGACCACTCCCACCAGTTCGACGTCAGGCCGAACGAGCTGCTCGTCGACGTGGACAGCAGCGTGCCGCCGGAGTTGTACCACCGCATGCGCAGCGCTGCGGTGCCGGAGTCGGCGCGAAGCCGGACGTAGAACTTGTAGTTGTGCCCGACCGTCACCGACGGCCTACGGCTCACCACTACCGACTTCTCCGCCGACTGCGGTGAGCTGACGAACTGCAGCGAGCGACGGTTGTCGAAGTAGCGGGCGGAGACACCGGCGTACGAGCCCTGCGGCGTCACCGAGATGGCGGCCCCCGAGCCGGAGGTGGTGAACCCGGTGGGGTTCGAGGTGCCCGGCGTCTGTGCCTCGATGGTCCGCTCCTGCGCGGTCAGCAGGTCGTTGTTGGCGCCGACGTCGCAGCAGACCGGCGAGGTGAGCAGCGGGTGAGCCGCCGTGTTCCTCGTCGTCGTCGACGGATAGTTGTCCACGTAGAACGTCGCGCTGGTCTCGCTCGGGTCGTAGTTCTGGCGGTAGCCCATGTCATAGGCCCACCAGTCGCCAAAGCACATCGTGATGTCGGGGCAGTACTGCTCGGCCTGCCAGTTACCGTTGGAGTCCTGCCAGACGTGCTCGGACATGTAGGCGTGGCCCGCGCCGAGCAGGTGCGACACCTCGTGCCCGACAACTCCACTGTCCCAGGCCTCGACGACGGAGATGCAGCCGCTACCCCCGCTTGTCGGACACCAGTGTGCCGAGTTGGATGGCGCGGCGAACTCCGTCAGGACCACGTACCAGCGGTTGCTGTCGTCGTACCCCTTGGCCGCCAGCTCGTTCGCGATCGACCAGAAGTCGGTGTTCGTAGTGTCGATCTTCTCCGGTGTCACCACCGCCTGCGCGTACTCGTTGTACGTGCTGGTGGTCGTCGACCGGCAGCTCAGCTTCACGTGCTGGTCGTAGTTGCTGGCCTGGTCGAACAACCAGTCAACGCGGTCCATGACGCGGGCGGCGTGCTCGACGTTTGTCGAGTACTGGTTGCCGGTGGAGTCATTCCACGCGTAGATCACCTGCAGCGCCGCCGGACTGCTGACCGGCGGATTCTTCGGGTCGGTGGCGGTCGTGTCGCAGCCGGCCCTGGGCAGGCTGGTGTTGTTCGGCTGAGCGTAGGGCAGGGTCGGCTCGCTGCCGAGGTTGGCGGCATAGACCGGCTGCCCGGACGACACCAGCACCAACACGCTCACGAGCAGGGAGGCCAACCCCAGACGGTGTCCGCTCCGAGGCCGGCGCCCGTTGCCAAACATGCGCATTCCCCCTTCGGTAGGGCTTCGCGAAGGCGTGTCGTCAGGTAGCGACCCGCCAGTTGCAGCAGACCCGACCAACCACATTGATCGCTATGTGTTCAAGCCAACACTCTTCGTCACGATCGGCAGCGGCATCCCGTGGTGAGATGGGACTGTCGGCGTGCCACACGGCCGGGAGCGGGAGCGCGGCCTGTTACGCGACGCCGTCTCAGGCAGGCCGCTGCGCGGTGTCGCCGCTGCGGAGGCGGTCCAGCTCGGCGAGGTACATCGCCTGCATGAGGTCATAGTGCCGGACCAGCAGCATGACCTCGTCGCCGCTGTAGCCCTCGATGAGCCGCTCCGCCCGCTCGGCGAACCGCTCGTACGGTCGCTTCAACTCGGCGATCCGCTCCGGCCGCAGGGTGACGATCACCCGCCGCCGGTCCGCCGGGTCGCGCGTGGCCGTCACGTAGCCCGCCTGCTGGAGCCGGCGGAGCATGCTTGTCACCGCCCCGGTGGTGAGGTTGGTCCGCTCGGCGACCTGCCCCGCGGTTGCGGATCCGACGTCCGTCAGGTAGTCCAGGCACTCCAGGTCGGTCACTGTGAGGCCCAGCCGCTCCGCGATGGCGTACCGGAACACCATGGACAGCCGCGACATCTCCCGCCCGGCCCGCATGAGGTCGGCGAGCGCGGACGCGCGGGCAGGTTCGTGGGACACGCCCGCAATCATGCCTCCGGTACGGTGACCCTGTGCAGCCGAGGTAACACGCGGGTCAGCACCCAGTGCGGTGCGGCCGCGCCTCCGGTGAGGCGGCGCATCAGCCCGGCCGCGGTGTCGACGGCGCGGAAGGCGTAGGGCACCATCTCGTCCTGGTAGCCGGCGATCGCCTCCTCCACCGGTGTGCCGCTCGCCCGGGCCTCGACCAGCCGGTGGCCGAGCAGGGCGGCGTCTCGGAGCGCGGTGTTGCCGCCGTGAGCGCCGAACGGCGGCATGACGTGCACGGCGTCGCCCATCATCGTCGCCCGGGGCAGCGCCCACCGGCGCGGGCGCCGGCCGGTGGCGAAGAGGTTGAGCACCGTGGCATCCAGCTCGGCGGTGCCGACCAGCCGCCGGATGAGCGGGTGGAAGTCCGCACTCATCCTGGTGGCCAGCTTCCACAGCGCGAGCAGGTCGCCGCGGACACCGGTAGGCACCTCCTCCTGCCGGAGCAGCAGCCCCCACATGACGTAGTCGTCGCCGGTGGGCGCATAGCTGCCCGGAGCCAGGCGCGCGAACGCCTCCGGCGGGCTCTCGCCGAACCGCATGGAGGTGAAGAAGAAGGCGCGGCCCGGCCGGTCGGCGATGGCCAGGACCCCGCTGGTACGCAGCGCGTCCGGGATCACGCTCTCGCCGTTCCGCCGCAGGGGCGAACGGCCGTAGATGCCCGCCATCGAGGTGTTCGCCGGGTCCGCCTCCGGCATGAGCTGGGCGCGCAGCGCCGAGCCGACGCCGTCGGCGCCCACGACGACTGTTGCCGCGGCGGCCCCGCCGTCGGAGAACCGCAGCCGCAGCCCTGCCGGGCCGCCGCTGTCCACCGCGACGGCGTCCTTGCCGTAGTGGATGCGTCCGTCGAGTCCGGACTGCAGGATCGACCGCAGGGTCAGCCGGTCGACCTGGCGGGTCGCGTGCGGCTCGTCCTTGAAGGTGATGGTGAATGCGTCCCGCAGCCGGCTGTCGGTGAAGCGGAGGTTCCCGCCGGGCTCGTCGCCGGTGGTCAGCGCCAGGTTGTACAGCTGGCGGGGCAGGCTCGCGCGCAGCGCCTCCAGCCCGTACCGGTCGAGGATGATCCGGTAGCCCTGCCGCCGGACGAAGGGGCTCGGGTCCCGCTCGTAGACGTGCACGTTGATGCCGGCGCGCATCAGGTACTGGGCGAGGCAGAGGCCGGAGAGGCCGGCGCCGGCGATTGCCACCGAGAAGTCCGTCGATATGCCCATGCCGATTATCTTAATGACTAAGATGATTTGAGCAAGGCCCCCGAATTTGCACACCCTCGTGCCGCGTCCTACCGCTCCTCGCCGCGAGGCCACCGCCGACACGGATGCGATCGTCGGGCCTGGCGCGGAATTCGCCACCGAGGAGGGGCCATGGCCAGGCCCGACGCATCGCCAGATGCCTAGCTCTGTTGATCCATGAACAGGTACTGCACGCGCGCGTCGCTCAGCATGCCCTGGTAGACAGTGACGTCGTCAACCTGCCCGTTGAGCCATTCGGCGGGCCCTTCCGGAGTCGTCGACCGGCCGACCAGCAGGGAGCCCGTTGCCTGCCAGGGCTGCCAGGCCTCGTGGAGTCCAACGGTCGTGGCGAGCGCTCCGTCCACGTAGAGCCGCGCCTGTCGGCGCCCGACGTCGAGAATGGCCACGAGCTGGTGCCAGCCGTCGACGGCAGTCGCGGGCGTAGTCGCGGAGGTGGAGGCATCGGCGACGTCGGCGACGTCGAACCTCCACTGGCCGCCGTTGTCCGGCTCGTACGCCAGCCGGAAGGCACTGCGGTCCGCGTCTTCCTGCGAGACGACCGTCTGCGCGCCCTCTGCCGCATCAAGCCGCACCCAGGTGGACACCGTGAACGATTGATCCGAACGGAGAACTGGTCCGTCCTCCCACACCGGGTTTCCCTCGTGGGCCACGTTGGTCTGGCTGCGGGCGTACTCCCAGGTTTCCTCGCCGTAGTGCGGATCCGACGGGTCGTCGATCCAGTGGGTATGGTCGAGTGCGAGGGTGCTGCTCCCCCGACGTCCGTCGAACACGACGTCGACACCCCGGCTCAGGGTGAGCTGGCGACCGAAGGCTGTCGAGTCCGGTGCTGAGCACAGGGTCGGGTCGAGGCTGTTGTCCTCGTAGCACACGACAGCGCCATCGAAGTTCCAATCACCAACCCACCGTGGATCCAGCAGGCCCGACTCATTGAAACCCCCGGACGCGGGATCGGAGGCCAGCCAGCCGGTGAAGTCCTGGCCCACCAACACCCGGTCGTACACCTGGACAGCGGCCACGTTGCCCTGCCACCAGGTGTCGTCACCGCGACCTAACCGGACCGGCCCGGACGGGTCGTTGACCGCGGCCACACTGGTCGCGGTCGCCTCGGCAATCCCGTTCACCAAGAGGGTGACGGTCCGTGCGGTCGCGTCATGCACAACCGCCAGGTGCGTCCAGAGTCCGATCTGAGGCGCCGAGTTCGATCGAGCGACGGACCCCCTCGCGCCCTTGCCCGTCGTTGACGGCATCTGGACCTGCCACCGGTTGCTGCGTCTGTCGTAGCCAACCGAGAGAGAGGCCCGGCCGGCACCGGCCTTGCTAGCGAAAACCCTGCTGACGGACGTGTCGGTGAGCCGCACCCAGGCTGCGAGAGAGAAGGTGCCGGCCGTGTTCAGAGCCGTAGGTGACGCCGACAGATACGACGAGGTCCCGTTGAAGGCCACTGCCTGGCCACCGACCATCCGGGCGTCGTCCTGCCAGCTGATGTCAGAGCCGACCAACGGGGTGTCACCGCCCACGGCTGGCTGCTGGTCGGACAGCCCTGCGGCCTGGCTGATCCCTGGAAACGCCTCCAGACCCCAGATCGCCGTCGGACCTGAGTGCCGGTCGAGGACGGTGACGGGACGTGGCTTCGCACTCGCCGTGGTGGCACCAGCAAGGGGTAGCGACGCGGCGACGAAGGCCACGGCCAGGCGCAGCGCGGTTTTACGGGCAGAACCCCGGGCCGGACGAATGGAAAGAGTGTTTTTGATCATCGAACCTTTCCCATGAAGAACGACAGGCCGACCCGGCGGAGGGGACTCTCACACCCAGGGCGCCTGATCGCCCGGACAGTGTCACAACACGATCCCGGCCCCGCTACCCCGAATTTCCTAGCCGGAGGCTGAACTGTCCGGGTACGCCTGTCGGACGCTGTCCCGTCGAGGCGCGGCGAGCGCGTCTCGTCTCGCCAGTTCTCGGCGTGAGGAGATGCCGAGCTTCCGAAAGATCTTGCGCAGGTGATAGTCCACGGTGCTGGGGCTGATGAACAGTTGTGCCGCCACTTCGCGATTGGACGCGCCGTTCGACACCCGGCGCGCGATGTCGCGCTCCTGGCTGGTCAGGCAGCAGCTCTGGGCGAAGCGGCCCGTCGTGTCGTGGGGGGCCAGCGTGCGGCGCAGTTCGCGGCGGGATGCGACGCCCAGTCTGTGGAACACCCCGCGTAGGTGATGTTTGACGGTGTGGGTGCTGATGACCAGGCGTGTCGCGACCTCGACGTTTGTGGAGCCTGCCGCCACCAGCAGGGCGACCTGTTCCTGTCGTGGGGTCAGTACCGCACGGGGAACGACTCGGGCAGGCTCGGCTACGGCGCGGCGCATGGTGCTCCTCGGGCGAGGGGTCGGGGTCTCGACGACCATCCGACAGCACCGCTGTGCACGACGAGTGCAGACTGAGTGCTCGCCCTATCCGCCTATGACGCGCCCCTCATCAAGCTCACCCGGGCCCGGACATACGCGACAATGGTCCGATATTCCTCGGCCTTTTCCATGCCGGAGAACTCGATGAGTTCACGGAAGCCGTTGTCGGCGATCAGGTTCTCGAACTGCTGGCACCCCCGTTCCGCGCGCGCCAGGTCGCCCAGATCGAATGCGGCCCGCGCGAGGATCGCCGCGACGGCACACCGGGGACCGTCCGACTCGCAGACGCCCTCGGTCAATCCCCACTCCGACACCGTCGCCGCTCGTTCGAGCCGGCCGAGTTTCCAGGAGGACTCCGCGATGAGCTGTGCGTAGTAGATCTTCAGGTGGTCGAGGTGCTGCCCCACTGCGATGGCCAGGCCTTCGTCCGCGACCCGGGTGCCAGCCTCGAACCGATCGGACCCCAGGAGCGCTCTCGTGAGTGTCAGCAGCGAGACGGCGAGCAACTCCTGGCGCCCCGTCTGCCGGGCAAGACCCACCGAGCGTTCCCCGTACGCGTTGGCGGCGTCGTGGTCGCCACGCGACAACGACAGCACTGCGAGGTTCCGCAGGACATCGGCCTGTCCGGCGAGTTCGCCGGCGCCTTCGAAGATGGACAGGGCTCGACGGAGATGTTCGTCGGCCTGTGGCAGCGGGGCGAAGACCTCACCGACGGTGCGGAGGAGTTCGGCCTCCACCAGCGGCTCGCCGAGCACGCCGGCCGTGGTGAGGATCGCGAGCACGGTCTGTGTCCGGCCGGCGGGGATGGAGTTGCTGCCCGGCGCTGAGGCGGCGAGGACCATCGCCGCGGCGTCGGGCCCCCGCCCATGTGCGAGGGCTAGGTCGACCGTCGCCCAGAGCGCCGTCCGTTCGCGGGCATACCAGGCGGCAGCCTGCGACACGCTGTCGAACGTCTCAGGCGTCACCTCCGACGGCGGTGTGCTGACGGCGCCGACTGGTTGCCGGTGGTGCCTCGCGTACGCGGCGCGGGCCGAGTGCAGGTAGTGCGCGATGAGACGCCTCTCGTACTCCGGTCGTTCTTGATCCTCGTCAAGGAGTTCACCGGCGTAGGCCCGCAACAGATCGTGCAGGGCGTACCGCCCGGGCTGCGACTCGTCGAGCAGATTCGCGGTCACCAGTTCCACGAGCAGTACGCGCGTCTGTGCGCGACCGACCCCGACGAGACTGGCCGCCGACTCCAGCGAGGTCCCCGGACCCGGGTGCACGGCGAGGGCACGAAACATCTGCGCCGCCGCTGGATCGAGGGCACGGTACGACCACGAGAACACCGACCGGACATCGTCGGACGAGTCCGCGCTCGACAACGCGTCGAGTTTGGCGGACGGCGCCGAGACGTCGTTGACGACCACGCTCAACGGCAGTGCCGGATTGAGGGCCACGCGGGCCGCGACGATCGCCAGTGCGAGCGGCAGCCCGGCGCAGAGCGTGATGACCTTGTCCAACGCGTCCGGGTTGGCTGTGGCGCGACGGGCGCCGAGGCGGCTGATCAGAAGCTGGCGGGACTCGGCGCCGGTCAGCCGATCGACGTGCAGGTAACGCGCGCCCTCCCGGGTGACAAGGCTCGTCATCCGGTTGCGGCTCGTCACGATGACCAGACAGCCCCGGGAGGCCGGCAGCAGCGGGCGGACCTGGTCGGAGTCGCGCGCGTTGTCCAGGAGAATCAGGAGCCGACGACCGAAGAGTCGACTGCGGTAACGAGCTGCCTGCGCGTCGACGGTCTCCTGCGGTGACCAGACCGCCGGCTCGCCCAGGGACGCGAGCAACGTGGCGAGCGCCTCCTCCGCCGACATGACGCGTCCGTCCGGATCGAGACCCCTCAGGTTCAGGAACAGCTGGCCATCGGGAAAGTCGCTGGCGATCTCGTGGGCCCAGTGCACGGCGAGCGCGGTCTTGCCGATGCCGCCCATCCCGCCGAGCACGGTGACCACGACTGTCGCATCGTTGAACGCGTCGGACAACTGGTCGTCGAGCATGGCGGCCACGTCGTTCCGGCGGACGAAGCCCGCGACCTGTGGTGGCAGCTGTGCGGGCCGGGGAGCCTCCGGTGGGCGCAGCTCCTCCTGCTGGGTCCAGCCGCTGGCGAGCAGTTCCCGATACGCCTCCCGCAGTTCCGGCCCCGGGTCCACCCCCAGTTCCTCGGCGAGACGTTGACGGGTCCGCTCGAAGACCCGCACCGCTTCCGCCCGGTGACCGGTGACCACGTACGCGCGCATCAGGCATGCCTGTAGCGCCTCGTCGAGCGGCGCCGCGGCGGCCACGCTCAGGAGTGGGGTCAGCACGGCGCCGGCCATGCCGTGGGCGATCGCGGCTTCGCTGGCCGTGAGCGCCACCGCCAGGCGCTCCCGTTCGATGGCAACGAACTCCGGCGAACTCGTCGCGCTGGCCGGTAGGTCGGTGAACGCCGGGCTGCGGCCAAGCTCCAGAGCGGTCAGGTACGCCCGTACGCCGGCCACGACGTCCCCGCCGGCGAGCGCCTCCCGGGCCCGCCGGACCAACTCGCGATACATGGCCAGATCAGAGGCTTCGGTCGCGAGGGTCAGCCGGTAGCCCGTACCGGCTGGTAGGAGGTAGCGCCCGGTTTCGCGGACGTCCAGGTCCGGTTCGAGGATCCGTCGGAGATTTCCGACGTGCCGGTGGATCTGGTTGGCGGCGCTGGCCGGCGGTTGTTCGTCCCACAGGCTGTCGATGATGGTGTCGAGGCTGACCGCGTCACCCCCGGCGGCGAGGAGCTTGGCCAGGATGATCCGCTGGCGCACCGGGCCGAGATCGACATCCGAGCCGTCCCGCCGGCAGCCAAGACCGCCGAAGACCTTGAACTCGCAGTGGGACGGCGGCCCGTCCGGGAGCCTGCGGTCGGGCGTCGTCACGATTGACATCCTACTGAAGTAAAGGTAGCGGCTTCGCCTTTCCCACCCAGCCTGCGGTTTACCCGGGTCCCCCGCATCGCCCACTTCTCGTTGTCCGTCGAGTTGGTCGCCAAGCACGGGACTACGCGGTTCGGGTGATTCGCGAAACGGTGCCATTTCCGTACCTTCGGCAAGGTTCCCAACGTGGAACGCAAGCCCAAGGAGTACGCATGCCCCATGTCACAGTTGGCTCAGAGGGAGCCAATTCGATCGAGATCTATTACGAGGATCACGGCTCCGGCACGCCAGTGGTACTCAGTCACGGCTACCCGCTGAGCGGGCAGGCCTGGGAGAAGCAGGCCTCCGCACTGCTGGCGGCCGGTTACCGGGTCATCACGTACGACCGGCGGGGTTGGGGCAATTCCAGCCAGCCCGCCGGTGGATACGACTACGACACGTTCGCCGATGACGTGAACGCGCTTCTCACGAAACTGGACGTACGCGACGCCATCCTCGTGGGTCACTCGATGGGAACCGGCGACGTAGCCCGGTACCTGGGGCGTTACGGCACCGAGCGGGTCGCGAAGGCCGTCATGATGTCGCCGATCCCGCCGTTCCTCCTGCGCACGGACGACAACCCCGAAGGCGCGCCGCAGTCGTTGTTCGACGGGTTCATCCAGGCCGCACGGGCGGACCGGAACGCGTGGCTCAAGCAGTTCCTGGAGAACTTCTACAACCTCGACGTCTACGGCGGTTCGCTGGTCAGCGACGAGGCGTTCCAGGCCAGTGTGAACGTGGCCGTGGCCGGATCTCCCGTCGCCGCGGTGGCCTGCATTCCGACCTGGCTCACCGACTTCCGTGACGACCTGCCCAAGATTGACGTGCCGGTACTCGTGATCCAGGGCGACCAGGACCGAGTCCTACCCATCGGGGTGACCGGCCAGCGACTGTCCGCCTTCATCGGGGATTCGCGGTTGCTCGTCATCGAGGGCGGGCCGCACGCCATTGCCTGGACCCACAGCGATCAGGTCAACGCCGCCCTGCTCGACTTCGTGCAGAACTGAAAGGAAACACCGTGAAATTGTCCTTCCGGCGGCGCCTCATCTACGTGGGCGCGGCCATCGGCGCCCTCACCCTGACCGGTGTTGGCATCGGCAGCGCGCAGGCCGCGACGAGCCTCGCCCAACATTCGCGTTCCGCAGCGGTCAAGCCGACAGTCGTGCTCGTGCACGGGGCGTGGGCGGACGGGTCGAGCTGGGACAAGGTGGCAGCCAAGCTTCAGCACGGCGGCTACCGGGTGGTCACGCCGCCGAACCTGCTGTCGGGCGTGGAGAACGACGCCGCGAGCCTCCGCGCGTACCTGGACACCATTACCGGACCGGTCGTCCTCGTCGGGCACTCCTACGGCGGCATGGTCATCACGAACGCCGCTCGGGGCGACGAGCAGGTCAAGGCCCTGGTGTACGTCGACGCGTACATCCCGGACCAGCACGACACAGTGTTCTCGCTGACCTCCGCCGTGCCGGGTTCGGTCTTCGCGGCCGAACCGTCCACCGTCTTCGACCAGGTCGCGATCCCCGGCAACACGGAAGCCGCCAACTTCTACGTGAAGCCGTCGATCTTCGGCAAGGCGTTCGCCGACAAGACAATTCCCGCGAAGGACGTCGCGGTGCTGGCGGCCCGGCAGCGCCCACTGGCGTCGAACGCCCTGTTCGAGGAGTCCGGCGAGCCGGCCTGGCGCACCATTCCCTCGTGGTCGGTGATCGGCAAGCAGGACGCGGTCATCCCTGCCGCTGAGCAGATCGCCATGTCCGAGAGGGCCAAGGCACACGCCGTCCAGATCAACGCTCCCCACCTGTCGATGGTTACCGACCCGGGAGCGGTCACCAATCAGATCGAGGCAGCCGCCAAGGCGACCGACTGACACCACAACCGGCCGTGGTATCGCTCACCGCGATGCCACGGCCGCCCCTGGGGCAAGCCAGTGTCTGTTCGGGGAATTCGGGATGGTTGGTGGTGATCCGCCGGTCACCGTGGCCGCGTTGGCAGGTTCGCCACACGCGGCCACGGTTGTTGCCGTTGTCGGAAGCCCGGTCAGGCAGTCGTCCGGGCCGCCTCCAGAATGACCTCGGTGACCTCACCGGGATGCGAGATCAGGCCCAGGTGACCGGCGTCGATCCGGGTGATGTCGGCCCCCGCCCGCTCCATCATCTCCTCCTGGCGGGCCGGCGGGATGACCAGGTCCTCGGTGCCGATCACGGCCCACACCGGGATCGTCTTCCACGCCGGCTCGGTGGCCGGCTCCGCGAGGGCGTTCGTGGCCAGGGCGACCTGCGACACGGCGAGCACCTCCGCCTGCCGCCGCGGCAGACCGTTGGTGAAGCCGTTGATGAAGATCTTCGGCAGGACGTACGCGTCGACGGCACCTTCCGGGGCACCGGGGAACGGCACGAGCTTGAAGACGCTCGTGGGGTCGGTCAGGGCCGGCTCGAGCACCGAGCCGGAGCCGGCGGTGAGCTCTTCCACCGTCTCCCCCTTGTCGGGGGCGAAGGCGTCGACGAACACGAGCGCCTTGACGTTCTTGTTGCCGGTCGCGGCGTCGCTTGCCACGAATCCGCCGTACGAGTGTGCCGCGATCACGATGGGACCTTCGATCGTGGACAGGAAGTCCTTCAGGTAGCCGCTGTCAATCGACGGCCCCCGGTTGGGTTGTGGGGCGACCTGCACGTCGAAGCCGCGTGCCTGGAGTCGGCGGACCTCCCCGCTCCAGCTCGAGCCGTCGGCCCAGGCGCCGTGCACCAGGACGATTGTTGGTCTGCCGTCCTGCCCCCGGTCGGGGCTTGGATGCCCACCGCCGTCCGCGAACACGCGTGAGGTGCCTGAGCCGAGCACCGTCACCAGCGTCGCCGCGGCGAGCGCAGCGGCGATGATCTTCGGCCGACGTAGCGAGATTCCGAGCATGTCTCTTCTCCCTCGTTGGTCAGTGGTCTACGAACGCGGGCCGGTGTGCCTGGCTGCCAACGCGACCGCGCGGGAGCCGCCACCGGTCGAAAGCACTGCCGAGCGCGCGTGCACCGACAGCGGCCGGGCCGCAGTGCCGCCGGGACGCCCTTGCTGTGAAACCGCGCGGGGTCCCCACGACCTGCTTGATCGCCCGATCCTCATCGTACTGACGGTGACCCGGAGATCTCGGACAGAAGGGGAAAATAGCTCAAGTTTCACCTTGATGATGGACACGGTGATCCAGGCGAACGGACAGGACAGGTCCACGGGCAGCTGAGCCAGCGGATGCTCGTCACCACCGGGGCGGTGACCAAGCCGGTGGACCGGCTGATCGAGGCTTCTGCGTGGCCTCACCGACCGCGATCGGGCTGCGCTCGCACGCCTGCTGGCGACGTTGACTCGCGCCGTGGGTGCCTGAGTCACCCGATACGCCCACGCGCCAGGCTCGCCGTCCGCCTCCATCCACTGCGGCAGACGGCGGCGGCCTGATCCGCGGTCTACGCAGTCAGGCCGTCCCCGTTTCGCGCTCCCTCTGCCAGGGCCCCGTCACACCACGTGGGCATGGTGCGGGAGGTGAGTGCCGAAGGCACGCCCGTGGTAGGTCAGCGGGCGAGCCCGGACCGGGCGTGCGGTGACCACCTCACCGAGCAGGATGATGTGGTCACCTCCTGCCACGAACTGGCTGACCCGGCAGACCAGGAAGCCCGCCGAATCCGGAAGGCGCGGCACCCCGCCCTCGGAAAGCCAGGGCACACCGTTGAACTTGTCGGTGCCGCCCTTGCGAGCGAAGCCTGCGGCGAGCGCGGACTGCTCGCTGGCGAGCACGTTGACGCCGAACCAACCAGTGGTACGGATGACGGCCAACAGATTTGAGGTCCGGCTCAGCGAGACCAGGATCATCGGCGGATCCATGGAAAGCGAGGCGAAGGCGCTCACGGTCGTACCGTGCGGCAGACCGTCCGACATCGCGGTGATGACCGAGACCGGGGTGCAGACACCGGCCATCACCTCACGGAAGTCGTCCTTCAGGAGCGCCGGCTCAACCGCGTCGGCACCTCCGCCACGCCTCCCCCGTGGCGGGTCAGGACGCCTTGCCACGCGCGTCCGCGCCGTACGGCGGCTCGTCGATGGGTGTCAGCGCGACCGGCGCCCGGTTGAACAGCCGCGTGCGCATGTCACCGTCCCAGGCGAGGAAGCCACCGTCCATGCCACCCGCGCTGGCCAGCCAGACCGGGTCGCAGAACTCCTGCAACCCCAGCTCGGCGGTCATCGTGCTGCCGAACAGCGCATCGACATGGTGGGTGATCCAGGCGACGGCCGGACCCACGCCGTACTCCTTGATCAAGGTGCGCAGCTCCTCGGGATGTTGCCGCCCCCAGCGCTGCCAGAACCGCCACACATCACCGAACTGGGTGACCCGGAGCTCGCCAACGGCAATGGCACGCTCGAACCAGCTGTCCCGGAAAAGGTGCAGCACCACGAAGAGGAACGCGTAGCCGTCACCGAGCGTGGGCAGTAGGTGCCGCTCGTCCGGCCCGACCCGGGTCTGCCCGGCGCTCCCCATCACCTCGGTCATCGGCAACTGCCAGGCACTGCCGAACCAGGTGGGACTCAGGGCCACGTCCACCTTGTAGACCGGGATACCGGACTCCGGATCGACGCGGTGGAAGTGCGGGACGTGGTCCGGGTAGAGCCGGTACATCAGCAGCGTCTCCCGGGGAAGCTTCACCAGTCCGCCGAGGTCCGGGTCGAAGGTCTGCTCCGGTAGGTAGCCAAGGCCCTCCAGCACCGCACGGGCATCGGGGACATGGTCGGGATGCAGCATGAGGTCCACGTCTCCGAAGCTGCGGACACCGAGGCCGTCGTAGAGCGACTGCTGCAAGACGATCCCCTTGTTGAACACCACCGGCACCCCCCGCTCCGCGAACCCGGCGGCGATGTCGAGGCTCTCGGCACGCAGCTTCTCCACCTTGAAGCGATTCCAGGCCAGCGCGCCGTTGAGCAGGTCACGCATGCCGATGGGCAGTGTCGAGTTCAGCGCGGCCGTGCTGTAGAAGTGCGCCAACGCCGGCACCATCTTGTGCCTGGCCGCCAGTGCGATGAGCAGGTCCGGGTCCTCCAGGTCCTTGGCGAGGCCGACGGCCTGCTCGAACCAGGAATCCGAGTAGTCGGTGGCCGCTACCGATTCGAGGAGTTGCCAGACCTTGCGCTGATTCTCGTGGGCTTCGTGCATCTCGAATCTCCTTCTTGGACAGTGAAACGATTTCCGCGGCCCGGATGGCCGCCCTGGAAGCGGAGGTCGGCCGCTGGACCGGTATGCCGAGGCGCTACGGCGGCACGGCGGTCATCTCCCGGATCCCGCCGCTCGAAGGGCGCCGGCGAGCAGCCGTCCGGTCTCCTCCGCCGCGCTACTGAAAAAGTCGTGATGCTCCGCGTCGTGGCGCAGGACCGTCAGACGGCCGGCGACGAACCGCTGCCATGCCGCCGGATCCTCCCCCTGAGCTGCGACGAGGGTCATGTCGCCGCGAAGCAGATCCGGTACGAAGCGACGCTGGAGACGGACATTGTTCAGCCCTATCCGCAGCGCCGCTCGGATGGCGTGGTCACCGGCGTCGGCCAGTGGAGGGAAACACTGACGCACCTCGTCCAGACTCCGACTCGTGAGGTCGTCCGGATCCCGGGCGTCGCCGAGGGCGTCACCGGGCGGAACACCGAGCACGTTGTGCAGCGCCACCCGGAGCAATTCGCCATCGGTGTCCTCGCCGGCCACGTCCGGGTAGCCGTCGAGGACCACCACCGACGCCACCTGGTCCCCCGCACGCTCAAGCCGGGTAGCGATGTTGTGCGCCACCAGACCACCGAAGGACCAACCGACCAGGTGATACGGACCGTCCCGCTGGATCTTGCGGATCTGGGCCAGATAGTCGGCGGCCATCTCGGGGATGGATTCGGGCAGTGCCGGCAGCGGGCCTCCCGCGATCGCCTCCGCGAACCCGCGGGCCTGCAGCGCGTAGACCGACCTGCCGCGACCCAGGTACTCCAGGACGCGCAGGTAGCACCAGCTCAGGCCAGCACAGGGATGGACGAGGAACAGCGGTTCGTCAGGCCCCGCGCGGCGTAGTTCCAGGACCGGCCCGAAAACCTCCTCCTCCGTGTGGCTCGACGACACCTGACGGGCCAGGGCCGCGGGCGTGGGATGGCGGAGGATGCTCTGCAGCGGCAGGTCCACGGCGAGTTCGGCACGGATCCGACGGGCCAACTGGACAGCCAGCATCGAGTGTCCGCCAAGCTGGAAGAAGTCGTCCTCGACCCCCGCGCCGGGCACACCCACCACCTCCGCGAACAGCTGCACCAGACGCTGCTCCACTGTCGTCCGCGGCTCCCGGCTCCGCCGCACGCTTACCGGGGGCGGCGGTAGAACGCGGCGGTCGAGCTTCCCGTTGCCGCTGAGCGGAAACTCGTCGAGGACCACGACGGCCGCCGGGACCAGGTGACCGGGAAGCACGTCGCCGAGGCCGGCGAGTAGCGCCTGAGGGTCGACCGTGCCGGACGCCTGTGGCCTCGCCGGCGTGACGTATCCGACCAGGCGCTGGTCGCCCGGCGTGTCCTCGCGGATCACGACACAGGCGCCACCGACGGTCTCGTCCGCCATCAACGCCGCCTCCACCTCGCCCGGTTCGATCCGCTGGCCGCGAAGCTTGACCTGGTCGTCGGCCCTGCCGAGGAAGACGAGCTCACCGTCGGGCGTCCATCGGACACGGTCACCGGTCCGGTACATCCGGCGGCCCGGCGGGCCGTAGGGATCAGCCACGAACCGGGTCGACGTCAACCCCGGGCGCGCCAGATACCCGTCGGCGAGCTGGACGCCGCTGAGATACAACTCCCCCACCAGCCCGACCGGGCACGGGTCCAGCCGGTCGTCCAGCACCCGCACCTGCGTGTTCCAGACCGGACGGCCGATCGGCACCGCGCCGGACTCGCCGGGAACGCAGTCGTGATAGGTGACGTCGACGGCAGCCTCGGTCGGCCCGTAGAGGTTCGTCAGGGCGACTCCGGGCAGAACCTGGTGGAAGGCGTCGACCGCTTCGCGCGGAAGTGCTTCGCCGCTGCAGAAGACGCGGCGCAGACCGCCGCAGCGGACCGCCGTGGGCTCGGTGCGGAACAGGTTCAGCATCGACGGTACGAAATGCATGACGGTGACGCCGTTCGCCACGATGGTGCGGACCAGCGCCGCCGGGTCCCGGTGCTCGTCCGGTCCGGCGACGACGAGCGCCGCACCCACCCGCAGCGGCCAGAAGAACTCCCAGACCGACACGTCGAACCCGCTGGAGGTCTTCTGGAGCACGCGGTCGGAGGCGGTGAGGGGGTAGGCGGCCTGCATCCAGCGGAGTCGGTTGTCGATCGCGGCGTGGGAGACGATGACGCCTTTGGGGCGCCCGGTGGACCCGGAGGTGTAGATGACGTACGCGCTGTCCCGGGGCTGAAGCTCCGACCCCGGGTCCGGGAGATCACCGGCGGCCACTGTCGCGTCCGCCGTCAGGTCGTCGAGGGTGACAAGGCGAAACTCGCTGCCCTCAAGCCGCGTACGCAGCTCCGGGTCGCTCAGCACGCACACCGGCCGGGCGTCGTACAGCATCATCCGGATCCGCTCGTCCGGATGCCCGGGGTCGAGCGGCAAATAGGCGCTGCCCGCCTTCACCACCGCGAGCAGCGCGACGACCAGCGCGGCGGAGCGCGGGAGTCCCACGGCGACTGTCGTCCCCGGGCCCGCGCCCAGTCCGCGCAGCCTCCTGGCCAGATCATCGGTGCGGAGGTCCAGCTCGGCGTAGGTCAGCGTGCCGGTCGCGGAGACCAGGGCGATGCCGTCCGGGGTTCGCGCGGCCTGCGCCCGGAAGGCCGCCGGCAGGGTGGTCACGGGCGTTTGTCGGGCGGTGTCGTTCCAGTCGTCCAGGACCTGCTTCCGCTCCCCCGGCGTCAGCAGGGAACCCGCGCTGATCGGCAGATCCGGCGCGTCGACGACCGCGTCGAGAAAGCGGGACAACCGGACAGCCAGCAGCTCGACGGTGTCCGCGCGGAAGATGTCGGTGGCGTATTCGAGGACTCCCGAAATTCCCCGCGGTACGCCGCCTGCGTCGACGATTTCGGTCAGTTGCAGATTGAGATCGGCCTTCGCTCCCGGGACGTCCACCGCCGGCCGTTCGGCCGTGACCGCTCCGAAGTCCAGATCCTGGTCCACCCTCGTGTCGAAGGCGAGCATTACCTGGAAGAACGGGTGGCGGTCCACGGAACGCGGCGGGTTGAGCACCTCCACCAGCAGGTCGAAGGGAAGGTCCTGGTGGGCGTACGCCTCCAGGTCGACGTCGCGGATCCGGTGCAGCAGCTCGGCGAACGACGGATCACCGGACAGGTCGGCGCGCAGGACCAGCGTGTTGACGAAGAAACCCACCAGGTCGTCGAGTGCCTCGTCGGTACGCCCGGCCGTCACCGCGCCGAGCGGAATGTCGACGCCCGCGCCCATCCGGCACAGCAGCCCGCACAGCGCGGCCTGCACCACCATGTAGACGGTGCAGTTGTGCCGCCGGGCGAGATCCATCAGCTTCCGGTGCCGACCGGCATCCCACTCGACCGGGACGCCCGCGCCGCGGTGGCTCGAGAACGCCGGCCGGGGACTGTCGGTGGGCAGTGGCAGGGCGGTGGAGACCCCGTCGAGCGCCCTCCGCCAGTAGTCGAGCTGGCGGGCGGCCACGCTCTCCGGGTCGGTGCGGTCGCCCAGCAGCTCGCCCTGCCACAGGGTGAAGTCGGCGTACTGCACCGGCAGTTCCGCCCAGCCCGGCGGGCCGAGGCCCTCGCTACGGGCGCGGTACGCCGCCGCGAGGTCCCGCAACAGCACGTCGATCGACCAGCCGTCCGCGATGATGTGGTGCAGTGTCAGCAGCAGCACGCTGTCGTCCACCGAGCACACGAAGAGGTCGGCTCGCAGCGGTGGCGCCTCCGCGAGCACGAACGGCGCGGACGCGACGACCTGGA
Source organism: Micromonospora sp. CA-240977 (assembly GCF_050942285.1). Lineage (NCBI taxonomy): Bacteria > Bacillati > Actinomycetota > Actinomycetes > Micromonosporales > Micromonosporaceae > Micromonospora > Micromonospora sp. CA-240977. Next base: position 4,920,384 of record NZ_CP192055.1, read on the forward strand.
TCCGGGCGTCGATCTCGGCCGGGTCGACTGCGGTCACTCGCAACTGCGGGCCGTCGGCCGGGAGATCCAGGATGTGTTGGCAGGGCACCCCGTCGACGTCGGGAAAGACCGTGCGCAGCGACTCGTGTCGGGCGACGACGTCACCGAGGGCGAGGCGCAGCGCGGTACGGTCCAGCGGTCCCCGCAGCCGCAGGACGACCGGCAGGTGGTAGGCCGGGTCGGATCCGTGCAGCCGGTCGAGGAACCACAGCCGTTGCTGAGCGTGCGACAGCGGGATCACAGCGCGTACGCCCGGCTCTGCACGGCGTAAAGCTCGGCGTATCTGCCCGGTGTGCGGGTGAGTTCGTCGTGTGTGCCCAGCTCCGCGACCCGGCCGCGGTCCAACACGACGATGAGGTCCGCCGCCCGGACGGTGGAGAATCGGTGCGAGACGAGCAGGGTGATGCCACCGGCGGCCGTGTCGGCCAACCGACCGGGGCCCGTGAAGCGCTCGTAGAGATCGTGCTCCACCTGCGGGTCCAGCGCGGCGGTCGGCTCGTCCAGCATCGCCAGCAACGGCTTGCGACGCATCGCCGCCCGGCTGAGCGCCAGCTTCTGCCACTGGCCGTGCGAGAGTTCGGCGCCGCCGAAGGTCCGGCCGAGCCTGGCGCCGAGCCCCTGCGGCAGCCGCCGCACCACGTCCTCCGCCTGTGCCACCGCCACCGCCGCCTCGATGGCGGCCTCGTCGTCGACACGTGACACGTCGCCGACGCCAACTGTGTGTCGTGCCCGGCCTTCCAGCTTGAGGAAGTCCTGGAAGGCCGCTGTCGTCCGGGCGCGCCACTCGTCCAGGCGCAGTTCCCGCAGCGGAACATCATCGATGAGCACCTCGCCCTGCTCCGGTTCGTACATCCCGGTGAGCAGCTTGACCAGCGTGGTCTTCCCCGCGCCGTTGGTGCCGACCACCGCCACCGTGGAGCCGGCCGGAAGGTGGAGGTCCACGTCGCGCAGCACGGGCTGGTCCGTACCGGGATAGGTGAAGGTCACCCCCTGCAGGCGGATGCCGTCGGTGAGCCGCGTCGGAGCCGGTCGGGTGCCGGTGTGCGCGTGCCGCTCGGTGTGCGCCTGGAGCCACTGCAGGTGGCGCATCGTCGCACGCCCCTCGGCCAACTGGGAGAGGCCGTTCACCGTCGTGGCCAGCTGCGCGCGCAGGTACCCCGACAGGCTGGCCACCATCAGCAGATCGCCCGGGGTGCCCCGGCCCTGACTCACCTCGTGAGCGACGAAGGCCAGCGCGGCCAGATAGCCAGCGGCGAAGCCGGTCCAGCCCGCGACCTGCCAGAGCGAGGCGACGCGCAACGCGCGCACGAGCCGCCGGGTCACGCTGTCCCAGTAGTCCGCGGCCCGTCCGTCCACGTTCTGGTCACTGCCGCTGATTCGCAGCTCCTTGGCGGCCGCCGCCGAGGTGCCCAGACGGTGCAGGCCCAACTCGCGGCGCTCGGCCTCGGCGCTCTCATCGCGGGCGCGGGCGAGCAACGACGACGCGCGGCGGGAGAAGTACAGCGGCGGGGCGGCAAGCAGCACCAGCGCGCACAGCGCCGGATGTACGCCGGCCAGCAGCCACGCGCTCAGTCCGAGACTCAGCATCGACGAGGCTGCGCTGACCGCACCCCAGCAGGCGCCCGCGAGGGTTTCGGTGCTCGACCGGATCTGGCTCAGCCGGTCGAGGAACTCGGTGCGTTCCAGGTGCTCCACTGTCGGGGCGCCGCCGGTCATCACGTGCAGCCGCTGGCGCAGCACGAGGTCGACCCGCTCGGTGAGGTCGAGTTGCAGGCCGCCCTGCACCCGCTGGGCCGAGGCGATCATGGCGTAGGCGAGGGCGCCGACCAGGGCGGCAAGCAGGATGCCCCGCCCGCCACCGAGCCCGGCGGAGTTCGACAGGTTACGCACGGCGAGACCGGTGGCGGCCACGGCCAGGGCGTTGAAGAACGCCAGCACCAGTACGGTGGCGGTGGCCTTCCGGTCGGCCCGGTACGCGATGCGGAGTATGGCGAGAACCACGTTGGACCCGACTGTCATGCTTTCGCTCCTCCTGGACGTACCGTCATCGGAGCCTCGGGCGCGCCCGCCGGCGGTCCGTCGCCGAAGCGATCGGCCTGGAGCCGGTACAGCCGCGCGTAGTGGCCGCCGAGCTCCATCAGCTCGCTGTGGTCCCCGGTCTCGGTGACCCGGCCGCCGGTCAGCAACACGATCCGGTCGGCGTTGCGGACGGTGGAGAGCCGATGGGAGATCACCACGATGCTGACGCCCGAGACCGCCGCGATCACCTGGTCGTAGAAGCTCGTCTCCGCCTTGACGTCCAGATGTGCGGTGGGCTCGTCGAGGATGAGCAGCTTGCGGCCGTGCGCGACGGCGAACATCGCGCGGGCGATGGCGATCTTCTGCCACTGTCCGCCGGAGAGGTCGACCCCGCCCCGGTGTTCGCGGGTGAGCAGGGTGTCCAGCCCGTTGGGGAGCCGATCGACGACGTCCCGGGCGCCCGCCGCCTCGGCCGCGGCCATGATGCTCGCGTCGGTCGCCTCGGCCTCCGGCGCGCCCAGCGCGATGTTCTCCCGGACGGTCAGCGGATAGTGCACGAAGTCCTGGAAGACGGCGGCGACCCGGCGACGCCAGGAGGTGATGTCCAGCTGGGCCAGATCGATCCCGTCGACGCTCACGCGGCCCTCGGTGGGTCGCTGGAGACCGGTGAGGATCTTCAGCATGGTGGTCTTGCCGGCCCCGTTGCGGCCGACCACGGCCAGCACCTCACCGGGCTGGATCTCCAGGTCCAGTCCGTCCAGGACCATCTCCGCGCTGCCCGGGTACGAGAAGCCGATGCCCTCGAACCTGAGGCGCGGCGCTGATTCGGGGGCCGGCAGTCCGCCGCCGCCCTGGTCCACCGCGGCGAGCCGATGCGAGCGCAGGCGGTCGAAGGCCTGCATCGCGCCGGTGGCGTACTCGATGTCGAAGGCCTCGTGCCCCATGACGCCGGCCGCGAAGACGCCCCAGGCGGCGAGGACCATCGTCACCAGCGCCCCGGACGTGAGCTGGCCGTTGTCCAGCGCCGTTCCCGGCACGTAGAGCGCCGCGAAACCGGCCGCCCCGGCGAGGCCGAACGTCACCCACTGCCGGCGCAGGATGCCGCGCCGCTCACGCCAGATCTCGCCGAGCCAGTCCTCGGACTGTTCCCGGTGCCGGGCGTTGAGCCAGCCGGCGAGCCCGAACAGGCGTACCTCCTTGGCGGCGGCGGAGCCGGTGAGCGTGTCCGACCAGTACTCCATCCGGTGCCGGTCACCCATCCGCGAGTCCCAGATCGCGCCCAGTCGCACCCACTGCCGACGGATCATGGCGCGCATCAGCAGAGTCGCGGTCAGCAGGGTGATCCCCAGCCACGGCTCGTACCAGGCCAGCACCGCGCCGCAGCCGACCGCCCCGGCCAGCCGCCCCAGCAGGACGAGTTGACCGACGGCGCCGGTTCCAGGGGTACGGGTCCGCCAGCCGCCGAGTTCCGACACGCGGGCCACGTCCGTGCTGTAGTCACCGTCGTCGAGGTGTGCGATCCCCCGCGGCTCGGACACCCGGCGACGCACGTCGGAGCGCAGCCGACCGTCGATCCGGCGGGCCGCGAGCACGTCGAGCGGCTCACGCAGCAGCTCCGTGCACTGGCCCAACAGGACCACGACCGCAACGAGGGTCAGGTGCGGCACCATCTCACCAACCGAGCCCGCGTCGAGGGCGCGGGTGAGCAGCAGACCCGTGAACACGGCCGTGGCCGCCGGCGCCAGGGCGGCGGTCAGGTGCGCCACGAGCAGTCCGGCCAGAGTCGCGCGTCCCGCCCGAGTGAGCAGCATCAGCAGCTGGAGGCGTTGCCGCCCCACCGTTCCCCAATCGGTCATTGGACTCTTCATCTCTTCATGGCGGCTGCGCAGCGATCGGCGACCTGCCGCACTGTGGTGTCCGTCCCGTCGGCCAGCCGGCACAACTGCTCGTCGAACCAGCCGGCCAACGACCGCAGCTCCGGGGCGGGCAGCAGCCGGGGATCGGCGCGAATCACGATCGGCATCTCGGCGCCGAAGCGGACCTTGACGTCGAAGCGGGGTCCGATCTGGCGGCGTGGGGTGTACTCCTCCACGCGGGGTGGCGGATGGCCGTCCAGCCGGGCGGCAGGCCGGGCCACGATGTCGGTCGGCAGGAAGTTGAAGAAGTGGTCGAACCCCAGTTCGACCTGCCGTTCCTGGCGCACCAGGTCGGTGATCCCGTCGAAGTCGTACATGCCCATTCGGTACGCCTTGAAAGCCGACGCGCCCAGGCGGGACAGGAAGTCGGTGTACGGGGTCTCGGGCGCCCCGAGATCAACCGGCAGCGGCACGTACTGATTCATGGAGCTGACTATCGCGTTCCACCGCGGGTCGAAGCGGTTGCCGGACTGGAGGGTCAGCACCGGCTGGGCGGCGCCGGTGACCACGCCGCAGGCCACCGCGGTCAGCGACAGCAGCAGGGTGTGCGGCGAGGCGTTGGAGCGTGCGGCGAGAAGCTCCAGCGCCGCGCGGGCCCGCGTCGAGTACAGGACGGCCTCGATCCGACCCGGGATGTCCCCATCGGACAGCGGCACCGGGAAGTGCTCCTCGGGCAGTGTGTTCAGGAGCTTCTGCCAGTGCCGCACCACCGCGTTGCGGCGCGATCGACCGGCCTCGGACCACTGCTCCGCGGCGAGGTCCCTCGGGGAGGGCGCTGTCTCGGCCAGCCACTGCCGGCCCGGCTCGTCCGGCGACCCGAGCTGTGCCGACAGCTCCGCCAGCAGACGGATCACGCCGTAGCCGTCGGACACGATGTGGTCCACGACGATGACGACGGCGTGCGGCAGCCCGTCGCGGGTGACGACGGCGAACCGGCGGCCGAACTCCTCCGCCCGGACGATCCGCTCCTTGGCCAGTCGCCCCGCGACCACGGCGGCGTCGTCGTGCTCGACCACCTCGACGGTCACCGTCTCCTCGGCGGGCAGGACGTGTTGGCGAGGCCCCTCCGGAGAGTCCACGAACAGTGTTCGCAGCGACTCGTGTCGGCGGCACAGAACGCTGAGGGCCCGCACCGCTTCGTCCACAGTGGTGCCGGGAGGCACCGGCACAAACTCGCGCAGATACGTCTCCGAGAAGCGTTCCAGCGGATACGTCTCCATGACGCGCCACACCGACAGCTGTCCGAAGGTCAGCGGGCTCGACGCACGCTCGTCGGTCATGATCCAACCCTCTCCTGCCGGCCGGTCGGTGCGACCCGCGCGGCGAATGGCTCTGCGGGCAGCCGGCGCGGTGGGCGCGTCACCTGTCTGCTCCGCCGAACCCCAGCGCGCCGCGCACGGAGGCTGGCCAACGCTCCGGTGCGGCTCCGTGCACCGCGATCAGGGCAAGCACGATCCGCTCCAATCCGAATGCCGCGCAGGCCGTGTGCGCGACGTCCCCGTCCGTCTGAATGCCGAACAGCCCGCCGAAGTGGTCCTTGTGGTAGTTCGCGCTCGCTATCGCCTGCGCCCTGCCGGTGCCGAGATCAGCCTTCAGCTCCCACTTGAGCTCCTCCTGCCGCTGCGGGGGCGCCATCATCCGGGCGGCGTCGCCGAAGAACGGGTCCGTGGCGACCTCGACCGACACCGTCAGGCCGAGCCCTTCGAACCAGGTGCGGGCCCGCGCCAGCCACTCGTCGCGCCAGGCGGGCACGTCGTCGGGGCCGCCGATCCGCACGATCTCGCGCATGCGAAAGCTGCGCAACCGGCCCAGCTCGCTGCTCCCCTCGTGCCGGTAGCACGACGCCTCGGCGGTCATCGTCACCGCCTGCGCCAGCGTCTGGCTGGCCACCAGCGGATACAGGTGATAGCAGGTCGCCGGCAACGCCACGACATCGCTGATCGTCTGGTCGCTGTGCCAGGGAGCGCCGTCCGCCAGTCGTGCGGCCTGGACCGCCCGCCACCGCCGGTTGTCCCCGACGAAGGTGTGCAGCGTGCCGAGCAGGTTCGGGAACGCGTCCACGTAGCCGAGGCGCTCCAGGAGTGCCCGCGAGATGACGGGTGGCACATGGAACGCCTGCGGGTCCTCCGGCCGGGCGAAGCCGAGAACGGACGAACGCAGCCCGTCCACCACCGCCTCGAACGCGGCGTTCAGCACGCCGACGCCGGAGACCTCGGTGGGAATGAGCGACGCCGCGAGCACGTCGGTGGTGTCCAGGGTGTCTATGTCACACCTTCTTCATGAGGCTCAGTCGCGCATTGGTGCTGAGCAGCCGATCGTTACCGATCATGAGTCGCGCCGAGTAGAGGTCGCGCAGATGCCGCGCCACCGAGAGCGGTCCGTCCTCGGAGTAGCCCGCCATGCCGCAGATTTCGAGGGCGCATCTGGCGACATCGACAGTCGCCGTGGAGGCAAGCACCTTCAGGTCGTTGAGCAACAGCGTGAGCGCGGGACCACCACGTGCCCCCACTGCGGCGGGGTCGGCCCAGATGGGCTGGTAGCGACCCGCCGCCTCGGTCAGCAGAGCCCGGGTCTGCGCGAGCGCGGCTCCCGCCGCGGCCAGCCTCGGCTCCAGGTGATTCCCGTCGGACCGCGTGCGTTGGCGCACCATGGACTGCGCCCTGCGGAACGCGTCCGTGGCGATCCCCGTCCAGCAGGCACTCCACAGGAGGTGGGACAGGGGCACCATGGTGGCCTCGGCGATCTCGCCGAACCCGACGGGCAGGACGTGCGACGCCGGTACGGTCGCCACCACGTCGAACCCCGGGCTGCACGTGCCCCGCATACCCATGGGATTCCACTGCGGCCCGGCGGGTGTGAGCGACACCTGGTCCGCCTCGGCGTAGACCGCTACCTGGTCGGTCGCGGGCGCGTCGGCCGTCCGGCGAGCGGTGATCAGAAAGGCGCCGGCCTGTTGCCCGTACGAGACGGTCGGTGCGCTCTTCTCCAGCCGCACCATGTCCCCGTCGGGCACCACTGCTGCCGAGCTCGTCCGCAGGCTGCCGCCGATGCCCCGCTCCGAGGTGACCGAGGCGACAAGCGTTCCCCCGGCCACGACCGACGGGAGGAGGTCACGAATCTCGGCACTCCCGTGCCGCACGAGGCACGCGACCTGAACCTGGTGCATCGCCCAGATCATGGCCGTGGAGCCGCAGCCGCGTCCGAGCTCGATCCCGGTCTGGATCAGCTCGTCGAGGGTGCAGCCGAGACCTCGGTACTCCGTCGGGCACGCCGCATTGAGCACCCCGGCGCGGTGCAACGCGGCGACGGATTCCACCGGGAAGCTCGCCCCGCGGTCGGTGTTGACCGCGTTCTCGGCGAGGATCGCGGCAGCCTCACGAAGCGAGTGCGAGGCGCCGTTCATCGTGGTCGCGCTCGGCAGGTCGCGGACGCCGGGCATCAGGCGACAGTCTCGGTGACGCAGGGCGCGCCTGCGGTCAGTCCGCGCACCGCCTGCGTGATGGCCTGCACCGAAGAGAAGGTCTCGCGGGTCAGCGCCTCCTCGGGAAGCTCGATGTCGAACTCTTCCTCGACGGCGATCATGACTCGCACCACCTGCATGGACGTGATGCCCGCGGACCACAGATCCGTATCCGGCTCAAGGTCGAGGGACGGCGAGTCCATACAACTTCTCACAATCTCCTTCACCAGGTCTTGCAAGGCTTTTCTCCTATCGTTTCCACATGAAGTCCGCTGCCGTGCGACTGGATGTCGGCGATTCCGCACCCACGGATCACCCTTCGGATGCCATGGCCTCTCGCAGGCTCCGGGGACGGATGTCCGGCCAGTGCTGTTCGACGTAGGCCAGGGCGGCAGCCCTGTCGCAGTCACCGAATGCGACGTGCCAGCCGTTCGGAACGTCGGCGAGGACCGGCCACAGGGAATGCTGCTTCTCGTCGTTGACCACCACGTAGAAGCGGCCACTCTCGTCGTCGAACGGATTGGTGGTCACAGATCCTCCCCAGCCTAGGATTCGTTCGTCAGGAGAAGTCGGTCCGGAGCGACGGGGCGCATCCGCCGCAGTACCGGGCGGGCGGCTGACCTGCCGCGCAGACAGCGGGAGATCGCGGCCACGGTCGGGCCGTCGAACAGATCGCGGATGTCGAGTTCACAGCGCAACTCGGCGCGGATCCGGTTGACCAGTCGCGTTGCCAGCAGCGAATGACCGCCGAGGCTGAAGAAGTCGTCATCGACGCCGACCGTGTCGACACCGAGCGTCTCGGCGAAGAGTCGGCACAGCGTCGCCTCCTGCGCGGTGCGCGCCGGTCGTCCCCCTCGCAGCGCCTCCGAGTAGTCAGGAACGGGCAGCGCCGCACGGTTGAGCTTGCCGTTCGGCGTCAGCGGCAGCTCGCTGAGTGGCACCACCACCGACGGCACCATGTACTGCGGCAGTTTGCCGCCGGCCTGCGCCCGGATCTCCGACAGGTCGGGGGCTCGGCCCCCCTCACCGACCACGTACGCCACGAGACGCTGGCCGACGGCCCGGTCCGCGCGGGCGAGCACAACGGCCTGGACGATCCCGGGCATCGCCGTGAGGACGCTCTCGATCTCGCCGAGCTCCACCCGGAAGCCCCGGATCTTGACCTGGAAGTCGGTCCGGCCGAGGAAGTCCAGGCTGCCGTCCGGACGCCAGCGGACCAGGTCGCCGGTGCGGTACATACGCGTGGCGGGCGCTCCGAAGGGATCCGCCACGAACCGCTGTGCCGTCAGTCCGGGACGACGGAGATAGCCGCGGGCGACCTGCGCTCCGGCGAGGTAGAGCTCACCCGGCACGCCGACCGGCACCGGCTGCAACCGGTGGTCCAGCACATAGGTCCGCATGTTCGGGATGGGCGGACCGATCGGCGCGGTACGCCCGGTGCTGATGGTGGCGGCAGGGACGACGGACCCGGTGACGGCGTGGGTTTCGGTGGGGCCGTAGTAGTTGTAGAGGTAGTGGTCGGGTCGACCCTCGTAGAGAGCACGGACCGCCGGCGAGAGGTCCAGCGCCTCGCCGGCCTGAGCGAGGTGACGCAGCGCGTCCAGCCGCGTACCCAACCGCTGGGCGGCGGCTGCGACGCTCTCCACCACAGACGTCGGCGCGTACAGCTCGCCAACGGCACAGCGGTCGAGCCAGCGGGTCAGTTCGTCGGGGTCCCTGCGGATGTGGTCCGGCGGTACCGCGAGCGTCTTACCGCTGGTCAGCGCGGAGAAGATCTCCTGCGCCGCGACGTCGAAGCTCAGCGAGGCGAACTGCGCGACCACAGTGCCCACGCCACCGTCGGGTACGAAATCCGCGTGCCACGCCATCAGGTTGACAAGGGCCGCGTGGTGCATCACGACCCCCTTGGGCCGACCCGTCGACCCGGAGGTGTAGATCACGTAGACCGGATGCGACGGTCGGAGCGGGCTGACCCGCTCGCCAGCGGCGATGTCCGCGCCGGAGAGGGCGTCGAGCCGGGCCCTGATCTGTGGGCTGCGGACGTCGATGGTGAGCGAGCCGCCGTCGCCGATCGGAGCCTCGCCAGCGGTCAGTACGCAGGCCGGCGCCGCGTCAGCCAGCATGTGCGAGATGCGGTCCGCCGGGTAACCGGTGTCCACCGGCAGGTACGCCGCACCGGCCTTGACGACGGCGAGCACCGCGACGACCTGCTCGACCGACCGAGGAACCGCCACGGCCACGATCGCCTCCGGACCGATGCCGTGGCCGATGATCAGCCGGGCGAGCCGGTTCGACTGCTCGTCGAGCTCCGCGTACGTCAGCGAGCTCTCCTCGAAACGGACGGCGACAGCATCGGGTGCGCGGGCCGCCTGACGGTGCAGCAGCTCGGGCAGCAACGTGCCGTCCACTGTCCGTCGCGTGGAGTTCCAGCCCTCCAGGACCTGCCAGCGCTCGCCGGCGGACAGCATGGGGAGGGCATGCACAGGAACGGTCGGATCGCCGACGGCCGCCCGGAGGATCCGCAGCAGGTATCCGCCGAGCCGGGTGGCGGTCTCCTTGTCGAAGAGGTCCGTCGCGTAGTCGAGCGACAGGTCGACGCCGCCCGGAGAGCCGTCATCAGTGGTCGTGGGGGTGTAGTTCAGCAGAAGATCAAAGGTGGCGGCCTTCGCGCCCGACTCGTCCACCTCGATGGTCAGGTCGCCGACGGTACGGATGGGAGGGCGGGGGTTCTGCGCCGCCAGGAGCACCTGGAACAACGGGTGCCGGGACGGCGTCCGGACCGGGTTCAACGCCTCCACAAGCACTTCGAACGGCAACTGGTCGTGGTCGAATGCCGCCAGGTCGGCCTCGCGGACCCGACTCAGCAGTTCGGCGAAGGACGGATCACCCGACGTGTCGGTGCGCAGGACGAGCGTGTTGACGAAGAAACCCACAATCGGGTCGAGGACCCTGTCGTTACGCCCCGACACGGGGCTTCCGATCGGGATGTCCGCTCCCGCGCCCAGTCGCGACAGGACCACGGCGAGCGCCGCGTGGAACACCATGAAGAGCGTCGCGCCACCGTCGCGCGCCAGCCGCGTCAGCTGCTCGTGCAGCACGGCGTCCACCGTCAGCTCGACGGTGCCGCTGCGGTGCGACGGCCGCGCGGCGCGTTGCCTGTCGTACGGGAGCGCGAGTTGATCGGGTAGCCCGTCCAACGCCGCTCGCCAGTAGCCGAGGTCGCGAGCAGCCACGCTGGACGGGTCGGTGGCGTCACCGAGCTGGTCGCGTTGCCAGACGGCGAAGTCCGCGTACTGAAGGGGCAGGGGCCGCAGCGTGGGCGCGCGACCGGCCCGCCGCGCGTCGTAGGCCGCGAGGTAGTCCGAGACGAGCGGCGCGATCGACCAGCCGTCGCATGCCACGTGGTGGAAGACGAAGAGCACGGCATGCTCGTCAGCAGGTGTCGACAGCACATAGGCCCGGACGGGCGGCTCGCTGGACAGGTCAAACCCCGGGCGGAGCAGCTCCGCCCGACGGGCGGCCATCTCCTCCCGGGTCGCGCAGCGCAGCAGGTGCGGCTCTGCCGGGCACTCCTGCGGTGTCAGCACGCGCTGCACGGGTTCGCCGTCGTCGGTCTCGGCAAGGATGGTGCGCAGGATCTCGTGCCGGGCCCGCACGTCGTCCCACGCGGCCACCGCGGCCGCGGTGTCCAACGGACCCCGAACCCACAGGGTCAGCGGAAGGAGGTAGGAATCACTGCCTGCTTCCATCCGGTTGAGGAACCAGAGTCGTTGCTGGGCGAACGACAGCGGGATGCGCCGCGGACGTGGCTGACGTACCGGTGTCCCCGCCGGCGTCGCCGCCGGCCCCGCACCGGGGGCGAGCAATTCGGCGAGGCCCCGCACCGTTCGCCGAGTGAAGATCTGCCGCATGGACAGCACTGCGCCCAGCTCCCGACGTACCAGCCCGATCAGCCCCGCGGCCAGGAGCGAGTCCCCACCGAGCGCGAGGAAGTCGTCGTCGGCGCCGACCGAGTCGAGTCCGAGCACCGCGGCGACCAGTGCGGCCAGCTGGCGCTCGGTGGCGGTGCGATACGGGCCGTCCGAACTCTTCGGCAGCGCCGGCGCCGGAAGGGCCGCACGATCGGTCTTGCCGTTCGGCGTCAACGGCAGCCGGTCGAGGTTGACGACCGTCCACGGCACCATGTAGTCGGGCAGCGCCTTGGCCAGCAGCGCGCGGGCCTCCGCCGGCTCGGGCAGGTCGCCGGCCGCGCCGACCAGGTACAGCACGATGCGCCGGTCGCCGGGCCGATCCTCGCGGAGCATGGCCACCGCCCGGGTGACGCCCGGAAGAACGGTCGCGGCGGCCTCGATCTCCCCCAGCTCCACCCGGAAGCCGCGGATCTTGATCTGCGTGTCGGCGCGCCCCACGAACTCGAGATCCCCGTCCGGACGCTGCCGTACGAGATCGCCCGTCCGGTACATCCGGGTGCCCGGCGCGCCGGTCGGATCGGCCACGAACCGTTGGGCGCTCAGAGCGGGCTGCCCCAGGTAGCCACGGGCGACGCCGGCACCGCTGAGGTAGAGCTCACCGATGGCGCCATCGGTGACCGGCGCCAGCTTCTCGTTGAGCACCCGGATCCCGGTCTCCCGGATCGGAACGCCGATCGGCACCGTGCCGTCGTCCAGGTCGAGCGCGGCGTCCAGCCTGCGGGCGGTCGACCAGATCGTCGTCTCCGTCGGTCCGTAGACGTTCGTCACCTCTGCCGCGCCAGCCCGTAGCCGGCGCGCCAGCAGCGGTGGCAGCGATTCGCCTCCGACGAGAACCCGGATGCCGGTGAGATCCGGTTCCGCCGCGTCGAGCAGGCCCTGCCAGAGGGCCGGCGTCGCCTGGACGACGGTGATGTCCCGCGCCGGCAGCTGCGCGGCCAGCGCGATCGGGTCGCCCTGCTCCGCACCGGTGGCCAGCACCAGGCGCGCGCCGCTCACCAGGGGGGCGAACAGTTCGAGGCCCGCGATGTCGAAGCCGATGGTGGTGACGGCCAGGAACCGGTCGTCGGGGCTCAGTTCGAGCCGTTCCACGAAGTCGTCGAGGAGGTTCATCAGATTGCCGAGGGTGTTTACCACCCCCTTCGGGGCGCCTGTGGATCCCGAGGTGTAGAGGACGTAGAAGGCGTGCGCGTCGGCCGGTTCCGGCGACGGCGGCCGCCGGCCCGGATCCTGGTTCTCGGCAGGCACGTCGACCAGAACCCGTCGCACCTGGTCGGCGAACGTGATGGTGGCCTCGGTGACGCTGTCGCTCACCAGCAACGACGGCCGGGCGGCCGCCACGATGCGCCGGTTACGGGCGCTGGGGTGCGCTGGGTCCAGCGGCAGGTACGCGGCACCGGTCTTGCCGATCGCGAGCAGGGTGACCACGAGTTCGACGGTGCGCGGCAGCGCGACAGCGATCAGCTGCTCCGGGCTCGCCCCGGCAGCCGCGAGCCGGGCGGCGAGCTCGTCCGACGCCTCGTCGAGCTGCTGATAAGTCATGCTGCGGTCGCCGCAGACGACAGCGATCGCGGCAGGCGAGGACCGTGCCCACTCGCTGACGAGGCGAGCCGGTGTGCGCCGGGTCGGTCGGCGATCAGGCTCTTCGGTCATACCTGCCCCCCAAGTCGATGTCATGAATCACGCCGGACAACGCGCAGCCGCGGTTACCCCCCGTCGGTTGTCATGTCGGCGGGTCCGCCGCGCTCTTCGGCAGACCGGCGTGCGCGAGCGTGCGGTTCTTGTACGCCTCGGCGCCGGTGATCTCCGGCCCGAGCCAGGACGTCGGTCGGAACTCCTCCGCCTCCGACTCGGAGCCGAACTCGATCTCCGCCGTCACGAGCCCCGCCAGCTCATCGCGGTACTCGTCGACGTAGAACACCAGGCCGTCTCGGGTGACGACGTGGCGGGTCTTGCGGAGCCGCATAGCCGCGGTCGCCGGCCACAGGTCGGCGAACTCCTCCTCGCTGATCGGAAGCTCGACCTCCACCCGGGACATCTCGCCGACCTTCCGCTTCACCCCGAGCAGGAGTTCCGACCCGCTGCGACGCAGCCGTACCTCGATGCCGTTGTCGCCCGCGGCGAGGTAACCCTGTTCGAGTTCGAGCCGAGCAGCGTCGACCGGCGCGACGAAGTCGTCGACGAGGAACTTGCGCTCAATTTCGAGAGCCATGCACGCTCTCCCGCCCTTGGGACATCGCGACCAGGCGGGGCAGCTCACGCATGTCGGTGAAGACCGTCGTGCCGGGCTGCTCGAGCCAGTCCGCCGGGGTCAGGCCGCCCGCGTAGCCGAAACAACGCATCCCGGCTGCGGCGGCGGCCTGCACCCCGTAGCGACTGTCCTCGATGACGACGCATCGTCGCGGTTCCACGCCGAGGCTGCGCGCGGCGTGCAGGAAGAGGTCCGGCGCGGGTTTGCCGTGCTGGACCTCGTGCGCGCTGAAGATCCTGCCTTGGAACCTCGGATAGAGCCCGGTGCGGCCGAGGGTGTGACGCATCTTCTCGTGGCTGCCGCTGGACGCGATGCATCGGCGGTCCGCGCCGATGCCCATCGCCTCCAGGGCGTCGAGCGCGTCGTCGATACCGTCCACGATAGACAGATCGGTGTCGACGGCCTCGGCGTGGCCCACCCGGAAACGCTCGTCCCAGTCGAGCGCGACCGCCTCACCCAACCGCTCGGCGATCTGGGCGTTGATGGAGGTGGTCGACCGGCCAATGAAGCGCTGCACGACCTCGTCGGCGGTGAGCGCCCAGCCCAGCTCGGCGCCGATCCCGACGTGTGTGCGTACCGCGATGGGTTCGCTGTCGACCAGGACGCCGTCGCAGTCGAAGATCAGGAGATCCACCGGCTCCTCGAGCGAGGGCTGGGTCACTTGATCGCGCCCTGGCTGATCAGGAGTTGTCGGATCTCCTCGACCCGCTCCGCGCCGAGACGCCGCTTCGCCTGGTCCTCCGGCTTCTCGGCCTTCTGCCCGTACTGCCACCAGGCCTCGCCGGTGTTTCGGTTCATCACCACGAAGCGGTCCTTCTCGGCAGGGCCGCGGACGATGAGCGACGTCGTTCCCGGCGGCGAGGCGACGGTGTGCACCATCGTGTGGCGGATGAGGTATCCGGAGCCGGCCTTCTCCTCGCGTACGAGGGCCGGCGTGCCGATCCGCGTCTCGGTGTCGAGCTCCTCGTAGTCGCCGAACAGGTAGTGCTGGTAGCTACCGTGCAGCAGGCGGCTGCCGAAGCTCCACCGGTGGTTGTGCGGCCGGTCGAAGTCGCTGCCGGTGAAGAGGTGCAGGCGTACCCGAACGTCGCTGTTCTTGTCACTGACCAGCACCACCCGGTCGAGTTCCTGTAGCCGCTCACACTGATTGAGTAGTGCCGGAGTGCGCAGCACGTGATCGAAGGCGTCGTTGAGCCAGGTCGGGGAGCTGACCAGATCGTCAAGCAGCTCCTCCAGCGGACCGAGCAGTTTCGGCATGTCCGTCCAGTCCAGTGCGGCCAGACGGGCGGGGTCGATCAGTGGGGCGCTTGTCGTCGTCTGTGTCACGAGCCGATCTCCTTCTTCTGGGCGGCGAGCCAGTGGCGCGCCTTCTCGTGGTGTTTGGGAAGCATTTCCGGAGCGTTGAGGAACAGTGGAAGCAGGTGCCGCTCCGAGGTCAGCGCCCGCAACATGATGTTGATCGTCACGCCGTGTCCCGGCTTCTTGACGATGTCGATCGGATCCCCGGCACCGACGGTCCCCTCCCGGAGAACACGCAGGTAGGCCCCCGGCGCGCCGTGCGCGATGAAACGCTGCACCAGGTCCGGAACCTCCCAGAAGCCGGCGAACACCCGACACGGTTTGCGGGCGCGGATGACCTCGAACAACGCTTCGCCGATGGCCCACTGCTCACCCACCTCGGCGTTGGTGATGTCCAGGCCCTCGGTGCTGAAGTTCTCTCCGAAGTTGCCCGGCCCGACGGGGCGTTGCAACTCCTGCTCCCAGAAGGCGGCGTCCTCCCGGGCGAACGCGTAGACGGCCTTGTTCGGACCGCCGTGCACGGCGAGGTTGGCGACCAGGTCACCCTCCAGGCCATGGGTACGGGCCATGACCCGATGAGGCACGGGCCGCTTGTCGATGCCGCTCCGGCCGATGCTGGTCCAGGCGCCGCGTCGCTCGACGCCGAGGTTGAGGGTGGCGAGGATCGCGCTCATGATCCGACTGGACGTGCTGCGTCGGGACGCCACTCCTCGGTGACGTTCGGGACCGTGGGCGTCACACCGGGAACGTTCATGTCGCCGAGCAGGTGCGTGACAATCGTGAGCAGGTCCCACCTTCCGGGCGCCTCGACGGGCATCGCCCGGGTGAGCGCCAGCATCTCGTCCAGCGACGGCGTGTCGCCTCGCGCCCGGCGCTGGGCAGCCTCGGCCGCCGGCCCCTCCCGCGCCGCCAGCCTGGCCCAGCTGTGCTCGATGTCGAAGTCGTGCGCGGGGTGCCGCGCCTCGAGGTCAGCGAAGATCTCCAGCACCTCCGCACGCGCGTCGTGGTTCGCCAGGATGCGTTCCCGGGTCTTCAGGCGACGCGCCTCGTCACTGATCACGGCCAGCTCACGCATCACATCGGCGAGTTCGTCGGAGATGTGGGTGAAGTTGAACAGACCCTGTACGACGCCGAGCTGGTGACGCAGATGGGTGGGCTGCCGGAGCGCGGGATCGGCCGGCCCCTTGAGGGCGTTGAGCCGAACCGCCGCCGGCACCGCTGCGGACGTCCAGCGCTCGTCGCGCAGCACGAGGGCAACCGTGTCGGTGCTGGGCAGGATGACGTCCATCGCCTCTATCCGATGCCGGGTGGCGATGTTGAACTGGTAGCGCCACACCTCCCGGATGGTCAGCCGGTCGTGCCGGAAGCGGACGGCGTCGACCGCCCGGAATCCCGCCTGTTCGAGGGCACGGAGCGCGGGGACCAGCCGGCGACCGGCGGTCGCCTCCGCCTTGAGCATGCACAACGCGATGCTCTGCATCTCGCCGATGATGTCCCCGAAGGCCCAGTAGGCCTCGCGGAAGTAGTGGTCGACCGCGTAGAGATCGGCCTTCACGCTGGACCAGGTCACCGCCTGGCGGACAGCGGGCGGAATCTCCGTGAGCTGGTCCACCGGTGACCTCTCCTGAAGCGCTGTCATCGTTGGTCTCCTTCCGGCGAGAGGATCCGCGGGCCGGGGTTGTCGCGCCGCTCGGAGAGGACCTCCGTCAGAAAGTCAGCCTCCGCCAGCCGCAGCGGGGTGTTCGGGGCGGCGTGCTCGGCGAGCGGCCAGACGTGCAGACGTTTGTCCCCGGTGTAGGCAGCGTGAGCCGCCCGCCCGGTCTCCGGCGCGCAGCGTTCGTCTCGGCCGGCGACGGAGAAGAGCGCCGCGCACCTGCCGTACGCCGCCAACGTGGTGACATCGAAGAATCCGAGCGTGTGTGCGGCAGTGGGCAGCAGCTCCGGATAGCTCCCGGCGAACCGCAGCAGTTCCCGGTACGGCTGACGGTCGGGAAGCCGAAGCAGATCCCCGACGCCGGAGAGGAAGGGCGATTCGATAAGCGCCGCGGCGACGCCGGCGCTCAGCACCGCCGCGGCCAGGGCCAACTGTCCGCCTTGGCTGCATCCGGCCGTACTGATGCGCGTCGGGTCGACAGCCGGCAGCCCGGCGGCCACCGCCACCGCCCGGTAGGCATCCAGATAGGCGTCGCGGTAGTAGTAGGTCGCCGGATCGAGGATGCCACGCGTGGTGAACCCCGGCATCTGCGGATGGACGAGCCCGACCGGATCGGGGGTGGCGCCCGCCCGCCCGGACGATCCGCTCTGGCCCCGGGTGTCCACCACCAGGGTGGCGTAGCCCAACGCCGGCCAGAACAGGCGGTCCACCGGATGGCCCCGCCCCTCGCCGTAGCCGAGGAACTGCACAACGCACGGCAGGGGCTCGGCCTGACCTGCGGGCACGACGAACCAGCCGCTGATGCGGTGGCCGTGGGCGCCCGCGAACGAGATGTCGTACACGGCGTGGTTCGCCAACGGGCTCGCTACCGCGACGCACGAGACATCCAGGGGAAATCCGTCTGTCTGCTGGACAGCCTCTCGCCAAAACTGCCGCAACACGGCGTCAGTGGGAGCCAACCGGTGCCTCCGGTGTCGGTCGCGAAACCACCTCGTCGGTCCGGAAATCCTCGATCAGCTCTTCGAGGGAGTCGTGGCAGTCGCTGCAACCGGTGCCGGCGTCGCAGTACGCGCCGAGGCCGTCGACAGTGCGGACGCCGCGCTGAATCCAACCGATTATCTCGTCCTCGGTGACGCGCTTGCAGACGCAGATCAGGATGCTCACACCGCCTCCTGCCACGCTTCGAGCAGGACGTTCGGATAGAGCCGTTCGATGTCCGGGACGTTGAACCGCACGGTGTCGGTCAGCACCGTGAGCAGATCCCAGAACTCCGACGGCTGCGCGTCCGGATGGTGCGCCGCGGCGAGCAGCTCCACAGCGCTGATCCGCTCGCCGGCCCGCTGCCTGCGGGACAGGTCACCGACCGGAGCGTCGGACTCGGACAGTCGCTTCCAGCTGTTGCCGACGTCCAGGTCGTGCGGTTCGGTGACGGCCTCGATCGCGGCAAAGGTCTCCGCGCACTCCTGGCCGACGTCGCGCGGCGAGCAGATCCGGCGAAGCACGCGTTCCCGGTCCGCCGGCGGCAACAGCACGCTCAGGTCGCGAAGCACATCCAGCGGTTCGTCGGTGGTGTGGAGGAAGTTGAACAGACCGTTGATGGCGCCGAGACGTTCACGCAGGTGCTCGGGTCGGCGGAGGCGGGCGGTGGCGGGCCCTTTGAGGGAGGCCAGCCGGACCGATCCGGGCACCCCGCCGGGCCGGTGCCGATCGTCGCGAAGGATCAGTAGCACGGAGTCGAGGGACCGCAGGTAGAGGTCCATCGTGGCGATCCGGTGTCGATCCGCGAAGTTCAGCTGGAAACGCCAGGTCTCGCGGATCGTCAGCCGGTTGTGTCGTACCCGCAGGACGTCCACCGGGGTGAAGCCGTGTTCCCGGAGGGCCTGTAGCGCGATGCCGTACCGCCGGCCCACCGCGGCGTCCGGCTTGAGCACACACGAGGCGATACCGAGGACGTCCTGAACGTGATCCCCGAAGGTCCACGTCGCCTCTCGGAAATAGTTGTCGGCCGCGAACATCCGGGCCTTGACAGGCGAGCGCGTCAGGGCAGCCAACAGGTCTGCCGGAATGTCGTGCCTGCGTGCTGCGGCGTTCCCACCGATATCCATTGCCACCTCGCTCATCACTGCCCCCCGATCAACGACGTCGTGCGGCGCTAGATGAGCGCGAACCGCTGCCGCTTCGCGTCCACGAAACAGCCCTTGGCGAACGGCCCGGCGCTCAGGTCCAGCTCGGGGAAGAAGGTGCGATAGGCGGTGAACGAGACGAGGTGCCAGATGTCAGCCTCGGGCACGCCGAGCGCACGCACGTTCTCGATCTGCTGGTCGATCGGCTGCGTGCCCGCCGCGACGACGCCCTGTTCCTGGTACCACAGGTCGCTGCCGGGCTCCTGGTGCAGGTCTTGACCCGCGAGACGCGCGACGTCACTGCGGTCGGTCATGAGCATCATGTTCGACGGGCCGACAATCTCGATGGCGCGCTTGGCGATCGCGAAGTCGACGTGCTCGCCGTCGAAGTTCAGGCATGCGGCGATGCGCCCCTGATGCGCGCCCCGCATGATCGCCGCCGGCACGGGCCCGACCTGTTCGTGCAGATCGGCCAAATTCCAGGACGGAAGATCGTACTCGGCCAGCAGCCGATCCCGGTTCGCCCGCGCCTTGGAGGTCCGGAAGGCGTGCTTTATCAGCAGCGGCATCTCGTTGAAGAGGTGGTCGGTGACGACCCGGACGCCCGGGTGCGGGCAGTCGGCGGCCTCGGCCGCGGCCAGGACCTCCTCGATGCAGTCGGCGCCCAGCTGCGGATTCTCCTTGGCGAAGTGGCCGAGCGCGGGACGTACGCCGCTCTCGACGAGCCGCGTCACGATCCACTCGAGAGACGGGTGGTCCGGGGTGAACTGGGCCGCCAGGTACGAGCTGGATTGCAGGGCGTCGGGCGACAGCATGATGTAGACCAGACCGAGCGGGCCACAACCGGCGAGCTTCTCCCATTCCTCCTTGGAGGGGGCCCAGACCGACGAGGCCGGCGTGCCGCCGAAGCTGGCGACGAGCGGGCCTTCCAGCGCGATGGCGGGCACGAACGGGAGCTTGCCGTCCGCCTTGAGGGCTGCGAACTCGTGCATGAACGCGACGAATCCGTCGAGCCGCTCCTGACGCAGGTACAGCGTCGGGATACAGAGGAGGCCCTCGGAGGCGGCGTGCCGGTCGACCGCAAACAGATCGATATCGGCAAAATTGGAGAAGTCGACGGTCCCCAGCCCGTGACAGTGCACTTCGACAGGCAGCGACGGAACCAGGTACGGCTCGTCGACGCCCAATTGCCGCGGTTCGTACTTGTCGATGTTGATCAGGCCGTCACGTCGTTCCGCGAATACACCGAATGAACCAGAAGGATCGATCCAGGCTTTCGAGGAAGGAGTGAACTCTGACATTGCCACACAGGCCTCCCGTGAATCGCAAGCAGGGTGAGCTGACAAAGGGCGCGCTGAAACGCCGACGGCGGCTGCCGCACCACAAGGCCTGGACGAGCTGAGCCAGCCATGCAGGTCGGGCCGAGAAGAACCGAAGACGGGATGAGCTGTCACCCTCGACGGAGAGTCACCGGGGCCAAGTCAGCCAGTGGCCGCACTCGCAACTACCCGATATCGGAATAAATCCGCAGACACATCCATAGCCGTACCCTTCCCCCGTGGATCATCATCGCCCGGTTGACAGACGACGGTCGGCCATGTTCCACGCGAAAAGATCCGCTGGAACGACGCCGTGGTGCAACAGCCACAATCATCCGAGATGCGGCGCCTGGATGGGTGAGGATCATCCGAGGCATAGGAGCGGCGCAGGCATTGACCGTTGCCGACATCCATGATCAAAGTAGACGGAATCTTACGGCGTGTCAACAGATCGACGTCAATAAACTTTCCTAACCGTCGTGACCTCGGGAAGGAAGCCGGGTGACGAAGATCGCGGGCGCCAGGTGGGCGCGGATCGCCTAGGCGCGGTATAGGAATGCGCGGCCGATCACGTACTCGACGACGTCGGCGGTGGGTAGCTGGGCACGGCCACGACCAGCATGATCACCGCCTGCGGAGAACCCTAATTGCGTCGACAGCGCCCTCGGCACCCGGCACAGTCATGGTCCGTGACGAGCAGTGAACTGTGGACCCGTACGACCGCCGACCGCTACGACGCCGAGGAAACCGAAGCCTCGTCGACTGCCGTCCTCGGACCGACCCTCGACTTCCTCGCCGAGCTGGCCGGAGGCGGCCGGGCGCTGGAGTTCGCCATCGGAACCGGACGGGTCGGAGTACCGCTGCGGGAACGCGGCGTGCCGGTGGTGGGCATCGAGCTGTCCGAGCACATGGCGGCGGTGCTGCGGCGCAAGATCGACGAGAGGGCCCTCCCGGTGGTCATCGGGGACATGGCCACCACCGTCGTTCCCGGCGGGTTCACCCTGGTCTACCTCGTCTACAACACCATCACGAACCTGCTCACGCAGGACGAGCAGGTCGAGTGCTTCCGCAATGCCGCACGCCATCTGGAGCCCGGCGGCAGGTTCGTCATCGAGCTGGGTGTGCCGCCGCTGCGGCTGCTGCCGCCCGGCCAGGTCGCGGTGCCGTTCGACGTCTCTCAGCAGCATCTCGGCTTCGACACCTTCGACCTGGTCGAGCAGATCCTCGTTTCGCACCACTTCACCCGCGACGGCGACGATGGCCACTACCGCCGCGACAATTCCCGGCACCGGTACGCCTGGCCGGCAGAACTCGACCTGATGGCACGGATCGCGGGGCTCGAGCTGGAACGCCGAGTTGCGGACTGGGACGGCTCTGCGTTCACCCAGGACTCCGCGAAGCACATCTCTGTGTGGCGCAGACCAATCTGACGATGTCCGCCGGGCCAACGCATCGGACCGTGATCAGAGACGGAAGGCGGCCAGGGTCAGACGGTGTCGCCTCGGTCCCGGCCGAGGAAGCACGACAGCAGTTGCCGGAACTCGTGCGGGTGCTCGACCGCCGGCACGTGCCCGCACCGGCCGAACACGTGCAGACGGACATCGGCCAGGTGTTCGAGCAGGGGCTGGGCCGCCGTCGCGAGCGGGGTGACCCGGTCCTCGGCGCCGTGCACGAGCAGCACGGGCACGCGGATCGCTGCCAGCGTCTGCGGCGCGAGGGTGAGGTCCTCGACCCATCGGGCCCTGGGTGGAGGGAACAACGACGCGAACGCGGCCGCCCCCGCTCGCATCGCGGTCGCACGGGCGTCGACTGCCGCATCGGTAACGAGCGCCTGGTCGAGGATGAGGCGACTCAGCATGTCCCGTGCCCCGAGCGGG
This sequence comes from Micromonospora sp. CA-240977, assembly GCF_050942285.1. Classification (NCBI taxonomy): domain Bacteria; kingdom Bacillati; phylum Actinomycetota; class Actinomycetes; order Micromonosporales; family Micromonosporaceae; genus Micromonospora; species Micromonospora sp. CA-240977. The sequence continues at coordinate 4,942,309 of NZ_CP192055.1, forward strand.
CCGGCGGGGGCGGCCCAGAGCGCGTCGAGGTCAGCCGAGAGCGGCGCCCCGGGGGCGCCCATCGTCGAGACCGCCACGACACGGGTGACCTGCTGGGGGCGCGCGGCCGCCAACGCCAGCGCCACGGCACCGCCCATGGAGTGACCCACCACTGCGTAGCGCTCGATACCGAGAGCAGCCATCAGGCCCGCGGCCTGCTCCGTCCACAGCCGGAGCCCACCCCTGGAGCCCGCCGGGACCGGTGTGCCGCCGAACCCCGCCTGGTCAGGAGCCACCAGGTGCAAGGACGTGCCCAGCGCCTGCGCCGTCGTTGCCCAGGCGCCGGACCCGGTCGTACCGGGTCCGGAGCCGTGCAGCATCAGCACCGCGGGCCCGGTGCCGCTCTCCAGGACGTGGACGGGAGAGCCGTCGACTGTGACGGTCCGAAGTGCGGTCACCGGGGCAGGCCAGGTGTGGTCATGCCGAAGCGGGGTTGACCGACTTCGAAAAGACGTCCATCATCGCGCGGCCGAACTGCGGCATGTCGGGCCATCCCCGGCAGGAGACGAGGTTGCCGTCCACCACGTCGGGAGCGTCGATGACCGTGGCGCCCGCGTTCTCCATGTCACCGGTGATGGGAGGGAAGCACGCGGTCTTTCGACCCTTCAGGAGCCCGTACACCGCGGGTACCTGCGCGCCGTGGCACACCAGCGCGATGGGGAGGTTGCGCGCGAAGAAGTGCTCGGTGATGCGCCTGACGTCGGCGTCGACCCGGATCCACTCGGGGGCACGTCCCCCGGGGATGATGAGGGCGTCGTAGCGCTCGACGTCGACGTCGGCCCAGGGCACGTCGACAGGCAGCTTCCGGCCGTCCTTCTCCACGTAGGCGTCGGAGTTGGGGTCGAACTCGTGGATGACCAGTTGTACGTCACGCATCGTCCGTGACGAGACGTCGACGTCCCAGCCGCCCTCCTGCACGCGGTAGTAGGGATACATGGTGTCGAGTTCCTCGGCGGCGTCGCCGGTCAGGAGCAGCGCTCTGGGCACCTGCTTCTCCTCGCATCTGGTGGCGGGTGAGGTGGGATCCAATCGGATCCGATCCGATCCGGTCGAGTTAGCATTGCTCGGCCCAACCCGCCCGTCAAGCCTCCAGCGCCATTCCGTCCGCGTCCTCGACCTCATCGAACAATCGTCGAAAACGTTCACCGGATCGCAGGATGTGCCGACGCATCGCGTAGGCGGCGGCGTCGGGGTCACGCGCGGCGATCGCGGCCACCACCTCCTCGTGCTCGGCCATGGCCAAGTGGGTGACCTGGGTGTCGTGGTGCAGCCGGAAGAGGTGCACGTGGCTGTGCAGGCGAGCGAGCGCCTCACGGATGACCTGGTTCTCCGCGCTCAGCGCGACGAGATCGTGAAAGGCGGCGTCGCGTAGGCCGAAGGCGCCGTAGGCCGTCAGCCCGTTGCCCCCCTCCAGCTCCGCCATCTCCTCCAGCATCCGTCGCAGACCGGCCACCTGCTCCGACGATGCGCGTTCGGCGGATCGGCGCGCCGCCGCCGGCTCGAGGAGCAGGCGGACCTCGAGCATGTCCTCGAATCGGTGCCTGGTGATCTGGGGGGGAATGCGGTAGCCGGCATGGGGAACGCGCACGACCAGGCCCTCGGCCTCCATGCGGTTCAGCGCGTCCCGGATCGGCGTCTGCGAGACCCCCAGCTCTCGTGCCAGGACGTCGATAGTGACGCGGGAGCCAGGCTCGATCCGTAGCGACATCAGCTGTTCGAGCAGCGTGTCGTACACCTCGTCGGCAAGCCGGCCGCGAGATCTTCCCGGCGGCATTCCGCCCGTCATGGCCCTGCGGCCCCGCGCGATCATCGCTTCGTCGTCCATCGTGACCTGAGGTCCTCTCCTGCGTCTTCGCGAACCTGTTGACACCAGTCACGACGCTGCGGCATGCTGACGCCCCCAACTCGATCGTATAGGAAAAGTGGCGGATGATCTTCATTCTCCACCACCGCGGGTCGGCCCCCACGACAGCCCGGCGGCACGCCTGAACAACCCAGCAACTGCTCGGCGAAGCACATAGCGAGGCTCTAGAAGTCCCCACCCAGAAAGCAGGCACTAAGATGCGGCAACCAAAGCGAATAGGACGAATGTCCGTTCCGGGGCGAAAGGTACGGCTGGCGACGGCGGCCATGCTGCTGGTGGCCACGACCGTAACGGCTTGCGGCGATGGCAAGGACGACAGTGAGAAGGCGAGCGCCCCGAAGGCACCGGCGACCATCCCGGAGCTCACCACGGACCCGCTGACCCTCAGCTTCATCTGGTTCGACTGGCCGCCCGCCAAGGCGCTGGAGACCTTCGCGAACACCGAGTACAAGAAAGTACGGCCGAACGCGACCATCAAGGTCAACACCGTGCCGAACGCGAACTGGCACGACGCGATGTTCACCCAGTTCGCCGCGCACAAGACCGACTTCGACATCGCGATCCTGGACTCGCAACACATCGGCGAGGCGGTGACGAACGGCAACATCCTCGACCTCACCGACTACGTCAAGGCGAACATCGACGTCACGGCCTACAACCCGTACCTCCTGGCGGCCTACGGTCAGTTCCCCCAGGCGGAGACCGGCAAGCGCGACGAGAACGCCAGCCTCTACGGACTGCCGCTGCTCGGCGACACCTGGACGATGATCTACCGCAAGGACCTGATCGGCGACAAGCCACCGCAGACCTGGGACCAGATGATCGCAGCCGCCGAGAAGTGCCAGGCGGACAACCCAGGCGTCAGCGGGCTGGCCTTCCACCAGGCGAACGGCTCGGACGCCGCGGCCGTCACCTACAACACGGTGAACGGCGTCTACGGCGGCAACCTCTGGGACGCGAAGGCGCGCAAGATCGACGGCGTCCTCAACGACGCCGCCGGCCAGGAGGCGATGGACGTCCTGGTCAACAAGATGAAGCCACTGACCGCCAAGGGCTCCGGCAACTGGTTCATCGACGAGGTCAACGCCGCGGTCGCCCAGGGCAAGGCATGCATCGCGTTCAACTGGATCGCCGCGAGCGGCGGCCTGCTCGACCCGAAGCAGTCGACGCTCGGCACCACGCGGGAGCAGATTCTCGACAAGCTGGCCTTCGCCACCCTGCCGACCCAGAAGACGAACCTGGTCCCGCTCGGCGGTATGGGGATGCACGTGTCGGCCTACTCCGCCAAGGCGAACCAGGCCGAGGCCCTGAACTTCATGAAGTGGTTCGAGCAGGCTGACGTTCAGAAGAAGTGGGCCGCGGCCGGTGGCGTGCCATCGCGTACGGACGCCATCCAGTCACCCGAGTTCCTCAACGCCGGGCCGTTCAACAAGGTGTACGCCGACTCGGTGCCGCGAATGCGGGACATGTGGAACGTGCCCGAGTACGCGCGTCTCGTCGACATCGAGAACACGAACGTCAACGCGGCTCTCAACGGCGCGAAGAAGCCGAAGGACGCGCTCGACGACATCGCCAAGGAGCAGCAGAGCGTGCTCGACTCCAGCAACCGCAAGGGCGGCGGCGGACTGTGAGTGGCCCCACCCCTGTGAAAACCGACAACCCCGGGCAGGTGGCGTCCGCGACGCCACCTGCACCGGGGCGGTCCCGGCGGCTGAGCGACCGCTGGCTCGCCGTCACGTTCATCTCCCCCGCGATGCTGCTGTTGCTCGCCATGTCGGTGTTCCCGTTGCTGTGGTCGTTGTACCTGTCCTTCACCGACTACTCGGCCACCCGCGGCGGCCCGGCCAACTTCATCGGGTTCGGCAACTACACGGCCATCCTGACCTCGGCGCAGGTCCACACCAGGGCGCTGACGACGTTGATCTACGTGGTCGGCGCGGTCGGCCTGCAGACCGTGCTCGGTTTCGGCATCGCCTACCTGATCTCACGGCGCACGCACGGGCGAGGAGTGCTGACCACGCTGTTCCTGGTGCCGATGATGCTGTCGCCGGTCGTGGTCGGGCTGTTCTGGCGGTTCATGCTCGACGCGCAGTTCGGCGTGGTCAACAGCATGCTCGGCTCGGTCGGTCTGGGTCAGGTGGAATGGCTCACCCGGCAGCGGACGGCACTGATCTCCCTGATCGTTGTCGACACCTGGCAGTGGACGCCGTTCATCATGCTCATCGCGCTCGCGGGCCTCAGCGCGGTGCCCAAGTACCTGTACGAGGCCGCCTCGATCGACCGGGCCTCCGAGTGGTTCCGGTTCCGCACCATCACTCTTCCGCTTGTGTGGCCACTGCTTCTCATTGCCGTGATGTTCCGGGCCATCGAGGCCTTCCGGCTGTTCGACCTCGTCTACATCCTCACCAACGGAGGCCCCGGCGTCTCCACCGAGACGTTGTCGTTCCACATCTACAAGGTCGCGTTCCTGGGCTTCAACACGGGAACCGCCTCGGCGTACGGGATCCTCATGGTCCTCGTCGTCATCGTCCTCACGCAGCTCTACCTGCGCTACCTGAACAAGCTCAAGGAGGACTGATGGCCGTCTCCGTCGACGAGGCCGTGTCCACAGGTCCGGGCCGGGATCACACTCCCCCCGCGCGCCGCCTTGGCGGCCGGGGCCGCTCCCTGCTGGAGGTCGCGCTGCTGACCGTGCTGGCCGTGGTGATGCTCTTTCCAGTGCTGTGGATGCTCGAGACGTCGATCAAGGAGAACCGGGACGTCTACGCCATCCCGGCGAAGTTCTTCAACTTCGACGTCACCATGGATCACTTCAAGGACGTGTTCGTCGCCCCCGACGGCGGTCGCACTGCCCTGTCCGTCTCGTTCTTCAACTCGGTGGTGGTCGCCGGAGTCTCCACGCTGCTGGCCACCGTGCTGGGGGTCCCGGCGGCCTGGGCCTACTCACGCTTCGCGGTGAGAGCCAAGAAGGACCAGCTGTTCTTCATCCTGTCCACCCGCTTCATGCCGCCCGTGGTGGTCGTGATCCCGATCTTCCTCATGTACCGCGAGTTCGGACTCATCGACAACAAGCTCGGCCTGATCTTCATCTACGCCGCCTTCAACGTCCCGTTCACGATCTGGATGATGAAGGGATTCGTCGACGAGGTGCCCGCCGAGTACGAGGATGCCGCCATGCTCGACGGCTACACCCGTCTGCAGGCGTTCCGGAAGTACACCCTCCCCCTGCTCCTGCCCGGCATCGCCGCGACGGCGGTCTTCGCCCTCATTTTCTCCTGGAACGAGTTCGTGTTCGCCACCTTCCTCACCTCCAGCGACAGCGTGCGGACGGCCCCACCGGCCATCGCCGGCCTGATCGGCGGCACCACCACGGACTGGGGCCTCGTGGCCGCCTCCTCAGTGGTATTCGCCCTACCGGTGCTCATCTTCGCGTACCTGGTGCGCAGGCACCTCATCGCCGGTGTGACGCTCGGGGCGGTGCGACGCTGATGGCGGGCATCGAGGTGACAGCGCTGCACAAGCGCTACCCGGACGGGACCGTCGCGGTCGAGCACGTCGACCTGTCCATCGGCGACGGTGAACTGTTCGTGATGCTCGGCCCCTCGGGCTGCGGCAAGACGACCACCCTGCGCGCCATCGCCGGCCTGGAGAGGCAGACGACTGGCGACATCCGCATCGGCGACACGCTTGTCAACGACCTGCCGCCCGCCGAGCGCGACATCGCCATGGTGTTCCAGTTCTACGCCCTCTACCCGCATCTGAGAATCCGCGACAACCTGGCGTTCCCACTGCGCGCCGAGGGGCTGCCCAAACCTGAGGTGCACGCGCGGGTCGACGAGGCCGCCCGGCTGATGCGGCTCGGCCCACTCCTGGACCGGCGACCGCGCCAACTGTCCGGCGGGGAGCAGCAGCGTGTCGCGCTCGCACGCGCCCTGGTGCGCCGACCGCGCGCCTTCCTCATGGACGAACCGCTCACCAACCTGGACGCGGAGCTGCGGGCGGACATGCGCACGGAGATCAAGCACCTGCAAGGGGAACTCGGCGCGACGATGGTCTACGTCACCCACGACCAGGTCGAGGCGATGTCGCTCGGTCACCGGATCGCCATCCTCAACAAGGGCCGGGTGGAGCAGATCGGCACACCGCTGGAGGTCTACGACCGCCCGGCGAGTCTCTTCTGCGCCGCGTTCATCGGCTCTCCACCGATGAACCTGATCGAGGTGGAGGTGGCCGACGGGGAGCTGCGCGGTCAGGGCGGACTGGTTCTTCCGCCGCCGCCCGGCCTGCCACGCGACCGTGCCCTGGTCGCCGGCGTCCGGCCGGAGGCGATGGAAGTCACCGCACCCGAGGCGGACGGCACCATCGCGGCCCGGGTGGTCTCGGTGGAGTGGTTGGGCGACGAAATCATCTACGTGGTCGACCACGGCGGCCAACGGGACGTCCGGGTCCGGATGCCACCGACTGTTCGATTCGCCGCTGAAGCAAAGGTCGGCCTGCGGCACACCGGCGGAACCCCGGCGGTCTACGACGTGCGCACGGAAGAACTGGTGGCCTGATGGGAACCGTTGCAGCAGACGGGCTACGCAAGTCCTTCGGCAAGGTCCAGGCGCTGGACGGGGTGACGCTGGACGTGCCGGACGGCTCGTTCTTCGTCGTGCTCGGGCCCTCCGGGGCAGGCAAGACGACGACCCTGCGAGCGATCGCCGGCCTGGAGAAGCTCGACGCCGGCTCGGTGCACCTGGACGGCAGAGACGCGACAGGTGACGCCCCGGCCGAACGCGACCTGGCAATGGTCTTCCAGAGCTACGCCCTCTACCCGCGACACACGGTGTACGAGAACATCGCCTCACCGCTGCGGGCACGCCGCTGCTCGTCGAGCGAGATCGCCGCTGCCGTCGAACAGATGTCGAACCTGCTGCACATCGAACGTCTGCTGCAGCGTCGTCCCGCACAGTTGTCGGGCGGTGAGATGCAGCGTGTCGCCCTGGCCCGGGCGCTGGTCCGTCGCCCGCGCGCGTTCCTCATGGACGAGCCGCTGACGAACCTCGACCTCAAGCTCCGCGTCGAGATGCGCACCGAGCTCACCCGCATCCACCGGAGCCTCGGCGCGACCTTCGTCTACGTGACGAACGACCAGGTCGAGGCCCTGTCCATGGCCGACCAGGTCGCGGTCCTCAAGGAGGGGAAGGTGCAACAGGTCGGAACGCCGACCGAGGTGTACGAGCGTCCCGCCAACCAGTGGGTCGCCGGATTCGTCGGGAGCCCGCCGATCAGCCTGCTCGCCTGCCACGCCGAGGGCGATCGTCTGGTCGGTGCGGAAGGCTGGACGCTGCCGCGGCCCCACTGGACCACTGCCGAGGACGGTCGTCCGCTGCTGCTGGGCCTGCGCTCCGAGGACCTGTCCGTCGAGCAGCGCGGGAACGCGTCGTTGTCGGGGGAACTCTACGGGCTCGAGCCGCTCGGTGACCGCACTGTTGTCGACGTCCGGGTGGGGACGGAGATCCTCAAGGTCAAGGCACGACCCACCGTCACCGGTACGCCGGGCGAGCGGCTGCAGGTCACCGTCGACCTGGACCGTGCGCACCTGTTCGACGCGGGCACCGGGCTGTCGCTGTCCGAGGCTGGGCGGTAACAGCGCCGGGCGGCGACGACACCATGCGCCCGCACGTGGCGGTCGAGCCCCGGCGGACCGTCAGCAGTGCGCACGGTCCGACGACGCTGAGACGGTCGTGGCCCGAGAAGGCGATCGGTGGCGGGCGTCGCCCTGCGGACAGGGCCACCGCCACCCTCGACCCGCTCGGCAACCTCGCCCCCGACGAGGGCGGGTGACCCGTCCGACCACGCGCACGGCGATCACTGAGGCACGCCGGACAGCACCAAGAAGATCACAGGAGGTGACGCAGTGAGTGACCCGATGAACGTCCTGGCCCCCGAGCACCGGCGGCTCCGGATCGGCGACGCCTGGCGCGACGCCGCGAGCGGAGCGACCTTTGCCGTCGAGGACCCGGCCACCGGCAAGACCATCGCCGAGGTGGCGGACGCCGACGTCGTTGACGGGCTCGCCGCCCTGGACGCGGCGAGCACGGCGATGGCGGGGTGGGCGGCGACCCCGCCGCGGAAGCGGTCAGAGTTGTTGACAGCGACGTACCGGGCACTGACCGAGCGATCCGAGGAGGTCGCCCGGCTGATAACGCTCGAAATGGGCAAGCCGCTCGCCGAGGCCCGGGGAGAGGTGGCCTACGGCGCCGAGTTCTTCCGTTGGTTCGCCGAGGAGGCGGTGCGCGTCGAGGGGCGCTACAGCATCGCTCCCGCCGGTGGATATCGCATCCTCACCGTACCGAAGCCGGTCGGACCGTGCGTCTTCGTGACGCCGTGGAACTTTCCGTTGGCAATGGGTGCCCGCAAGATCGCTCCCGCGCTGGCCGCGGGCTGCACGACGATCACCAAGCCAGCAGCCCAGACGCCACTCACCATGCTGTTGCTGGCCCGCATCATGGAGGAGGTCGGCGTTCCCCCGGGCGTCGTCAACGTGCTGACCACCAAGCGTTCCGGCAAGGTGGTCTCCGCACTGCTTGCCGACAGTCGGACCCGCAAGCTCTCGTTCACCGGGTCGACCGAGGTCGGGCGCGTGCTGCTGCGACAGGCCGCGGACAACGTGCTGCGTACCTCAATGGAACTGGGCGGCAACGCGGCCCTGATCGTGTGTGCCGACGCTGACCTGGACGTCGCTGTCGACGGTGCCATGGTGGCCAAGATGCGCAACATCGGGGAGTCCTGCATCGCGGCCAACCGGATCTACGTCGAGGAGCCGGTACGTGAGGAGTTCACGGCGCGCTTCGCCGAGCGGATGGGCGCGCTGTCGGTGGGCCATGGTCTCGACGACGGCGTGGACGTCGGGGCGTTGATCGACGAGGCCTCGGTGGACAAGATCGACGAGCTCGTCACCGACGCTGTCGATCGCGGCGCCCGGGTCGTGGTGGGCGGCGAGCGTCCGGACGGGCCCGGCCACTTCTACCCGCCGACGGTCCTCGCCGACGTGCCCGACGATGCGCGGATGCTGGCGACGGAGATCTTCGGCCCGGTGGCGCCGATCATCTCGTTCACGTCCGACGCCGAGGTGCTGGCGAAGGCCAACGACACCGAGCACGGCCTTGTCGGATACATCTTCACCAGGGACCTCCAGCGGGCGCTCCGGTTCACCGAGGGACTGGAAACGGGGATGGTCGGCATCAACCGTGGTCTGATCTCGGACCCGTCAGCCCCGTTCGGAGGCGTGAAGCAGTCCGGGATCGGCAAGGAGGGGTCGCACGAGGGCATCCTCGAGTACCTCGACCTCACCTACGCCGCGATCGACCTACCGTGACCGGCCTGCCGCGGTGGTGGGGGCGATCAGCCCCTCCGGCGGTCCCGACGGCCACGCCCTCGGGCTCATGACCGGGGCGCTGGTCGCGACCCGGCCTCGTACCGCCCATGGCAACGATGTCCGCGGAACCCCCGACCCGACCCACCACCCGTCCACACCGGGCGGCGTCCTCATCGAAATGGGGCCGAGGGCGACCGGGCACGATCCAGTCCGGGCGCGCGCCTGCGCCACCCGGGCGGACAACGTCGCCGACGCCCTCCCGGTCTCGCCGGTGACCGGGACGTCCGCCCAGCACATCGCCGCCGACGATCCGGAGAGGCACCGACATGCTTGAGACCGTCCGCGGACCACGCCAGCTGATAGTGGGCGAAGGGGTCGCGCAGAACATCCCACGAGTGGTCGCCGAGAGTGGCTCGCGGGTCCTCATCGTGACCGACCGGGTCCTTCTCGGACAGCCAGGCGTGGCCGAGATCGTCGCCGCCGTGCGGGAGAAGGTCGAGGTCGTCAAGGTCTTCTCCGACGCGACCCCGGACGTGCCACTCGCCGATGTCGCAGTGGCCGTCTCGGCCGCCGCCGAGGTGGACGCCAACGTGATCCTCGCCATCGGGGGTGGCACGGTGATCGACCTCGCCAAAATCGTCGGCGTCATCCGACGCCACGGTGGAACGCCGCGCGACTACTACGGCGAGTCGAAGGTGCCGGGGCCGACGTTTCCTCTCGTCGCGGTCCCGACGACGTCGGGAACCGGCTCCGAGCTCACACCCGTCTCGGTGTTGACCGACCCGGACCGCGAGCTGAAGGTGGGGGTCTCCAGCGTCCACATCGTGCCCGACTTCGCCATCGTCGACCCCGAACTCACCTACACCTGCCCGGCGACCGTCACCGCCCACTCCGGCATCGACGCGTTCTGCCACGCCGTGGAGAGCTACACGGCGCGACCCCGGCCCCACGGACCACGCGACCCGGTGGAGCAGGTCTTCCTCGGCCGCAACCCGATCACCGACCACTACGCGCTCCTGGCCGCGGAGCGGATCGCCCGTAGCTTGCGTCGCGCGGTCCGGGACGGAGGCGACACGGACGCGCGCGCGGACATGTCCTACGGGTCCATGCTCGCCGGGCTCGCGTTTTCCCACGCGGGCAACGCGGCCCCGCACGCTCTCCAGTACCCCATCGGCGCAGCCACGCACACACCGCACGGTCTGGGCGTCGGTCTGCTCCTTCCCTACGCGCTGCACGCGGCCAAGGATGCCATCAGCGACCGGCTGGCCATCCTCGCCGGGGTGTGCGGGCTCGACGTGACCGACGCCTCGGATGGCGAGGCCACTGATACGTTCCTCACCTGGCTCGACGGGCTCCTTGCCGACATCGGCATCCCACCCACCCTGGCGGACATCGGCGTGGCACGCGCCGACCTCCCGCGCTTCGCGGAGATGGCAAGTGGCGTCACCCGCCTGATCCAGAACCATCCAGGCCCGACCGACACCGCCAGCCTGACCGCGATCCTCGAAGCGGCCTGGACCGGGGACCGGACCTGACACGTCCCGGACCAGGTGGTCGATGAGGTAGTCGACCTGCTCGTAGGTCCGCGCGACGATCATCAGCGGAGTCGCCGGTGGCGGCGAGTTCGCCGGCCGCGCGGACCACGAGGGTGGGCTTGCGGCGCCCGGCTGGGAGTCGACGACCACGCGCCGCAGCGCGGGTCGGCCGCACCGCGGTGACAAGACAACCGGTTCCCGTCTCGATGGCGGGCGTGCCCTCGGTGCCGAGCATCGCCCCACCCTCCGGTGCGCCGCACGGTGGGTACCTCCCGTCGATCCCCACCCGACGGTGCTGGCGACACACCGACCACCGTGCCGTCGGGTGGGGATCGACGGCGACCTGCTCGCCGACTGCCGGCCAGGACATCGTCAATTGACGGCCGTCGCCTCCCGCCTGCCCGAGCGCGACTGCCGTACCCGACTAATCAGGATTACATCCCCGGCACACCGGTTGCCGCCCTGCACGAGATAACCCTTATGGGCTGCGGTGAACGCCCGCCTCGAAGCTCCACCACGCTGACCGGCACCGATGTCTGAAGGAATCGGACATCGCGTCCCGGCCACCAAAATAAACACGCCCGACGGCACCCGGACGGGTTGACGGCCCGGGTCAGATGAGCCAAGATTTCTTCTGTCGAAGGCAACGACGAAACGGTCCTGAAATCGCTCGCAACCGGGGGGTCGGTTAATCGCCCCTGGTGGACGCGGCCCAACGATTGTGTCGCATGCGGTGCCGCACACTCGGTCGACAACCCGAGCTGACCTGGCACCGAACCGACGACGGCGTCGGCCTGAAGACCTCCACCAGTCGCTTCCGCTTGATCCTGTTGCTTCTCATTGCCTTTGCGACGGCCTTAGATCACTCGCCGCAGGTGTCGATTCCGCATGCGCAGAATCGGGTCCGCCGGTATGGCGTGCGCCGGGGCCATTTACGGGGAAAGGAGCGTCCAGATTGGACAACTCCAACGGGGAAGAAATACTGTTGACACAGGAGCACGCCGCCGAGTTGACTCAAGGCTGGCAGCGCTCCGCATTCGACGATCTCAGTTTCCGGCTCAATGATCCCGAATTTCCCTGCATTTTCTCGCGGAACGCATTCAAAAAAGGGATCGTCAATTTCATCTTCGTCGACAGCGCCGACGAGAAGGGCATCCGGCGCCTTGCCGAAGGGCTCACGCGCTATGTCGATCGCGCCGACCGCTGGGACGGCCGCCTCGACACCGCGAGCCCCCTGGTGGTGGCGTTCGCGGCGGATGTGGTGCAGGCGCGGACCGTCGAGGACTACCACGCCTTCGGCTGGCGGATCCTCAACGACCTCCACAACCTCGACCCCGCCCCCTGGCCTGACGAGGTGGCGACGGAACCCGACTCACCCGAGTGGTCGATGTGTTTCAACGGCATGCCCCTCTTCTGCAACATGAGCAGCCCGGCGTACCGGAAACGGCGCAGCCGCAATCTCGGCGCCCACTTCGTCATCGTCATCAATCCCCGGGCGCGGTTCGACATCTTTGCCGGTGACACGCCCAGCGGCCGCAAGGTACGCGCCAACATCCGCGACCGCATCGACCGCTACGACGGCACTCCCCACTCGCCACACCTGAGTTCCTACGGCAGCGGTGCGCTCGAGTGGCTTCAGTACAGCCTCGCCGAGGCTGCCGACGAGCGGGCAGATCGGTGCCCATTCGCGTCGGGCCAGCACGACACCGCCTCGCTCTCCGGCGGTCACGACCATGATCCGACCAGGAAGGATGCTTCTTGATGATCGACCTCATCGTCTCCCAGGGACGGGTGGCGGACCGAGCGGCGCGAATGATCGAGGGCGCTGCTCGTACCGCGCAGGCCCTGGCGGAGCGCTACGGCCTCTCCGCGCAGTACATCGGGACGCCCGCCCCAGCGGTGAACGACGACTGGACTCAGAGCCTGCCCCAGGCCCGCCAGACGCTGGACGCGATGGCGCGAGCGGTCACCACGAGCCTTGACGGCGGGAACCTTCCGGTTCTGCTGAACAACACGTGCTCGGTCAGTCTCGCCACGCTGCCGGTCGTCGCCCGGCGGTTTCCTGACGCCGTCGTGCTCTACATCGATGCGCACGGCGACTTCAACACCCCGGACACGACGGGAAGCGGCTATCTCGGCGGCATGGTGTTGTCTGGCGCATGTGGCCTGTGGGACAGCGGTCACGGCGCCGGGCTGAAGCCCGAGCAGGCGGTCCTGGTCGGCACCCGCGACGTCGACCCGGGCGAGCGGAAGCTCATCGACACCGCTGGAGTGCGCGTCATCCCCCCGAGCCAGACGACGGCGGAGAACGTCCTGGCCGCCATCGGTGACGCACGGGTGTGGGTGCACATCGACTGGGATGTCATGGACCCGGGTGCGGTCCCCGCGGACTACACGGTGGCCGATGGCCTGCTACCCGCGCAGATCCGGGCGATCTTCGACGCCATCCCGAGGGAACGCCTGATCGGCGTCGAGCTTGCCGAGTTCAACGCCCCGGCGGACGAGGAGCAGATCGAGCAGGCCCTCGCCGTGATCCTTGACATGGTCTCCCCCGCGTTCGCCGCGGCCTGACGCCGAAGGACGGTTCGCGCAATGCCTCTCTATGACAGCATCCTCGACACGATCGGCCGCACCCCGATCGTCCGGCTCCACCGGATGGCCCCGGCGCACACCGAGGTCTACGTGAAGGTCGAGTCGTTCAACCCCGGTGGGTCGGTCAAGGACCGCCTCGCCCTGGGCGTGATCCTGAACGCCGAGGCCAAGGGATTGCTCAAACCCGGCGACACCATCGTGGAGTGCACCTCGGGCAACGTCGGCATCGCCTTCGCGATGGTGGCTGCCGCCCGCGGCTACCGGTTCGTGGCGGTAATGGGCGACACCTACTCCAGGGAACGGCGCAAGCTCATCCGCGCGTACGGCGGGAAGGTGATCCTCTTCCCCGGCGCGCTCGGCAGCAGCGGCGGCAACCAGATCGCCGACGAACTGGCCGAGAAGCATGGCTGGTTCCGGGCCCGGCAGTTCGACAACCCGGCCAACCCGGCGTACCACCGAGAGACCACCGCTGCCGAGATCCTCGGCGACTTCGCGGGCAAGCGTCTGGACTACTTCGTCACGGGCTTCGGCACCACCGGCACGCTGACCGGCGTCGGCCAGATGCTGAAACTGGCACGCCCCGACGTACGCGTCGTCGTTCTGGAACCCGAGAACGCCGCCGTCCTCGCCGGCAAGGAATGGAACGTGCACCAGATCCAGGGTCTGGCCCCCAACTTCGTGCCCAGCGTCCTCGATCAGACCGTCATCGACGAGCTCGTGACGATGGAGGAGGTCGTGGCGCGCGACACCGCACGCCGCCTCGCCGCCGAGGAGGGCATCTTCGCCGGCATATCGGCCGGCGCGACCCTGGCCACGGCGCTGCGGACCGCCGAGACGGCGCCGGAGGGTTCGGTGCTGCTCGCGATGCTTCCCGACACCGGTGAGCGCTACCTGTCCACCTTCCTGTTCGACGGCATGAACGAGGAGTCCGATGACGAGTGGCTCGCCGCCCAGGACGCCGGCCTCGGCAGCGCCTGATCGGCACCGCGGATGAGGGAGTTCATTCCGCCGGCCACACGCTTCATCACACTGCCCGACGGCTTCACCATGAAGCGCGGCGGAGTGCTCGACGGAGCGCGGGTCGCGTACGAGGCCGTGGGGCGCTTGAACGAGGCGCGCGACAACGTCGTGCTGGTCCTCACCGGTATGTCCCCCGACGCGCACGTCGCGGCGCACGACGAAGATCCCACTCCCGGCTGGTGGGAGCACATGGTGGGGCCGGGCCGGCCGATCGACACAGACAGGTGGTACGTGCTCTGCGTGAACGCCCTGGGCAGCTGCAAGGGTTCCACCGGGCCGGCCTCGGTCGACCCCGCCACCGGCGAGCCCTACGGGATGACGTTCCCGCAGTTGTCCATCGAGGACATCGCCGATGCGGCCGCGGCGCTGGTCCGCGCCCTGGAGTTCGACACTCTCGCCTGCGTCGTCGGGGCGTCAATGGGCGGGATGAGCGCCCTCTCCCTCCTGATTCGCCATCCCGGTCTGGCGCGCAACCTCATCAACATCTCCGGGGCGGTGCACGCACTGCCCTACGCCATCGCCGTCCGCTCACTGCAGCGCGAGGCGATTCGGTCCGACCCCCAGTGGTCGCACGGGCGCTATCGCGATGACGTCCTGCACTACCCGCGGTCCGGGATGCGCCTCGCGCGCAAGCTCGGCATGATGACCTACCGCTCGGCCCGGGAGTGGGATCAGCGCTTCGGCCGTGCCCGGCTCACCGGGGAACGCCGGACGGAGAGCCACCCCTTCGACCCCGAGTTCCGGGTCGAGGGCTATCTCCAGGCACACGCGGACCGCTTCGCACACCACTTCGATCCCAACAGCTACCTCTACCTCAGCAGGTGCATCGACCTGTTCGATCTCGGCGAATCGTGCGCTGGCACTCCGGACGCGGCGCTGGCGCGGCTGAGCCTGGACGCGGCGCTGGTGATCGGGGTGGAGACCGACACGCTGTTCCCGCTGCATCAGCAACGCCAGATCGCAGACGGTCTCCGCAAGGGCGGAACCGAGGTGCGGTTCAAGGCGCTGGAGTCGGACGAGGGGCATGACGCCTTCCTGGTGGATGTCGCCCACTTCGGCCCACCGATCGCCAAGTTCCTGTCCCTGATCTGGTAGTGAGGAGTAAGCCTTGTCCCCGATCCCCTCGAAGGTGGCGCTCGTCACCGGCGCCAACCGCGGCATTGGCCGTGAGATCGCTCGGCAGCTCGCGGAGAACGGCGTCCACACCCTGGTCGCCGGCCGCCGCCGGGAGGCGGTGACGGAAGCCACGGCGAGCCTGCGCGGCATGGGCCTCGACGTCGCGCCGCTCGTCCTGGACGTCACCGCGCCGGACACCATCGCCGCGGCCGCCGACGACGTCGGCCGGAGGTACGGCCGGCTGGACATCCTTGTCAACAACGCGGGCATCCGCGTCGAGCAGTACGGCAAGCGCCCTTCCGAGCAGCCCATGGAGCAGTGGCGTCAGACGTTCGACACCAACCTGTTCGGTGTCGTCGAGGTCACCGCCGCTTTCCTGCCTCTCATCCGCCGATCCGCGGCGGGCCGCATTGTCAACGTCTCCAGTCTGTTGGGGTCGCTGACCAAACAGAACGACAGGACCTCATACGTCTACAGCGACGCCTTCAAGTCGCTGCCCGCCTACAGCGCCTCGAAGAGCGCGGTGAACTCCTGGACGGTGCACCTGGCGTACGAGCTGCGCGACACGCCGATCAAGGTCAACTCGGTGCATCCGGGCTACACCAAGACGGACCTGAACGACGGCGCGGGCGACCTGGCGGTCGACGTCGGCGCGAGGACGAGCGTCGACATGGCCCTGCTCGGCGCCGACGGGCCCACCGGCGGTTATTTCCACCTCGGCGAATCGCTCCCATGGTGAAGGGGTTCCGACAATGAGCAGACTCGCTCTGGTCACCGATCAGGCCAGCCTTCCGATCGACTACGACATGGCGTTGCTGCTTGATGCCTGCCGCGCCGCCGGAATCGTCGCCGAGGTGTGTGACTGGGAGGATCAGACCGTCGACTGGTCGGGGTTCGACGCGGCGCTGCTGCGATCCCCGTGGTCGTACGTGGACCGCCTGCCGGCCTTCCTCGCCTGGTGTGAGCGCGTCGCGGCGGTGACGGATCTCCACAACCCGCTGCCGGTGGTGCGGTGGAGCCTCGACAAGCTGTACATGGCGGATCTCGCCGCCCGCGGCGTGCCGGTGGTACCGAGCGTGTTCGTCCGGCCGGGTAGTGGCCCGTCGGCGGCGGTGCGGCAGTTCCTCGACGGTCATCCCGAAGCCGCGGAGTTCGTCGTCAAGCCCACTGTGGGCGCCTACTCGAAGGACGTCAGGCGATTCTCCCGTTCCCACGCGGCCACCGCTGCCGCCCACGTCGCACGGCTGCACTCCGAGGACCTGGTCGCGCTGCTCCAGCCGTACCTCGAATCGGTCGACCGGGACGGTGAGACGGACCTGATCTATTTCGGCGGCGTCTACAGCCATGCCATCCGCAAGAGCCCGATGCTCATGCCGGACGGCACTGTCAACGTCCCCACCTTCGAGAGCCGCACGCCCCGGAGCGCCGAGGAGGACGAACGTGCTGTGGCCTCGGCGGCGCTGGCGGCGGCCGGCGCGCAGCTCGGGCTGGACCGTCCGCTGGTGTACGCCCGGGTCGATGTGATCCGCGGCTTCGACGGCGCGCCCATCGTGTTGGAACTGGAGTTGTGCGAGCCGTCGCTGAACCTGCCGTTCACCGACCACGGGCCGACGCGCTTCGCGGAGGCCATCGCCGGGCGGCTGGGGATCAGCGTTCGATGAGCAACGGCGCGAGCCGACGGATGGCGTCGTCGACGTCGGAGGCGGACGGCGCCGCGACATAGCTGAGCCGGACATGACGGAGGCTGTTGCCGGTGGCGGAGAAGTTTGTCCCGGGTGTGATGGCGACACCCTTGGCGAGAGCGACGGGGACCAGTTGATGCTCGTCGAGGTGCGCCGGAAGCGACACCCACAGGTGGTAACTGCCGCGGGGGCGCCGGGCGAGAGCGTGGTCGCCGAAGGCCGCCAGAACGGCCTCGGTGGCCACCTCGCGACGGTGTGCCAGGGCGACGCTGAGGGCTTTGAGGGCTCGCCTCCAGCCGGGGGCGGTCACCACCTCAAGGGCGGTCAGCTGCAGCGGAGCGGGCACGAACAGCATGTCGATGACATGGGCGGCTCGCAGTCGGGCCAGGACGGGGCCTCGGGCCGCGATCGCGGCGACGCGCAGGTTCGGCGAGGTCACCTTGGTCAGCGATCTGATGTGGACGACGGTGCCGTCCGGGTCGTCGGCGACCATCGGCGGCGGCGCGGTGGCGGCGTCGGCATGCGCCATGTGCCGGGCGAAGTCATCCTCGATGACGAAGGCGGCGTGGCGGCGGGCGATGGCGCGGATCTCCTCCTGCCGGGCCATCGAGAGGCTCGCCCCGGTGGGGTTCTGGAACAGCGGCTGGACGATGATGACCCGCGCACGGGTACGAGCGAGGGCCCGGTCGAGATGATCCGAGCGCAGACCGTCGGCGTCCATGGGGACCGGAACCGTCCGCAGGCCCGCGGCGTGGGCGGCGGCGATGGCGCCCGGGTAGGTCGGCGACTCCAGGACGACCGGATCTCCCGGCTGAGCGAGCGCGCGCAACGCGACGGCCAGCGCGCTCTGCCCCGCCGCGCACACCAGGATGTCATGACGACCGAGGCCGCCGCCGATGTCGGCGGCGAACCAGTCCCGCAGCTCGGGCAGCCCACCGGCAGGCGGGCGGTCCCACGCCTCCGTGCGTCGGGCCGCGCGTGACATCGCCGTGGCCAGGGTGGCCAGCGGCTGCAGCCCGGGATGGAGGTAACCGCCGTTGAGATCGACGATGTCCGGCCCGGACGTCGACAGCGTCTGCAGCAGCGCGGGCGCCTGGAAGTCACGCAGGACACCGATCGAGGCTCCTTCCGCCCCGACGGGGTCAAGGGCCGCCTCCTGCCAGGACGTGTCCCCGGTGCGGGCTACGGGGCGGGCCGCCGTGCGGTACGTCCCGGCACCGGGGCGGGGTGCGATGAGTCCGCGTTGGGCGAGCAGCGCCAGCGCCGCGGAGACGGTGGTGCCGCTCGCGGCGAAGCGCCGCACCAGTTCGCGGTGGGTCGCGATGCGGGTGCCCTCCGGCAGTAGCGCTATTTCCTGGGCGATGGACTCCGCCAGATCACGGGAACTGCTACTGTTTGACATGAGTACGGAGAATAGCGCTATCACCGTCGTCCGGATATCACCACTCGCAAGCGGGACGGTTTTCGCCGCGCTCGGCGTACTGAGCTTCTCGTTCAGCTTTCCGGCGACCCACTGGGCGCTCGACGGATTCGGGCCGTGGAGTGCCACCGGGGTTCGCGGTGTCCTCGCCGCGGTCATCGCGCTCACCGCTCTCCTCGCCACCCGCGCGCCCCTGCCGGCCGCCGGCGACTGGCCGGCCCTCGCCGTGGTGGCAGCCGGCTGCGTGATCGGCTTTCCGCTGCTCACCACGTTCGCTCTGCAGACCTCGACCACCGCCCACTCGGCAGTCGTCATCGGAGCGCTGCCCATGGCCACCGCGACGATCTCCGCGCTGCGCACCGGACACCGCCCGTCGAAGCTGTTCTGGGCGGCGGCTTCGATCGGAGCGGCCACGGTCATCGCGTTCACCATCTCGCAGAACCACGGCCGGCCCACGATCGCCGACCTCTACCTGTTCGGCGCGCTGCTGGTCTGCGCAGCCGGCTACGCGGAGGGCGGGCGACTCTCTGCGCACATGCCCGGCTGGCAGGTCATCGCGTGGGGTGTCGTCCTCGCGGCACCGGTAAGCCTCGCCGTGTGCGCGGTCGCGCTTCCGCAGGAGCCGGTGCGCCTGACGGCCGAGGCCATCGGCGGTATGGCGTACATCGCGGCCATCTCGCAGTTCGGCGGGTTCGTGGTCTGGTATCGCGGCATGGGCCTCATCGGGGTAGCGCGAGCGAGCCAGCTCCAACTCGCCCAGCCGCTGCTGACCCTGGTGTGGGCGGTCCTCCTGCTGGGCGAGCACCTCAGCGCCATGGTGCCGCTGACCGCGGCCATCGTCCTCTGCTGCATCGCCGTCACGCAACGGGCCAAGACAACATGACTTCGCTCAGGCAGACCAGAGCGGAACTCGTCCACCATCTCGTACCGGATGGGCTGTGGGAGCTGTTCCGGCAGATAGTGCCGGTCACTGTCGTCCACCGGCCGCAGGGTGGCGGTCGGCGCCGCGCGGACGACCGGCAGGTGCTGGCGGCGATCGTGTACGTCGCCCGCACCGGCCGCACGTGGCGGCAGATCCCCGAGAGCTTCGGGGTGTCCTGGCCGACCGTCTACCGGCGGTTCGCGGAATGGCGTCAGGCCCAGGTGTGGACCCGCCTGCTGCAGTTGGTCGCGGAGCGCCACCACGAGAACGACGAGCTGCGGGTGATCGGGGCGTTGTATTCGCGAGCGGCACGGGACGGCCGTTGATGCTCGGCTCGGCCGCTCAGCTGGTCGAACCCGGTCAAGAGGTCCTACCTCTGAATCCGCTGCACCCCATCGGGGTGGTCTTCTAGGCTGCGTGGGCCGCCCGGTTCGTCGAGGGCGTCGCGGTGGCGCTGTACGGGCCGGTCGGGGTGCTCCTCGGCGCAGCGCGTGCTCCCGCCGGAACGGCCGCTGGCCCTACGAGAATTCCAATCCCAACGCCGGGATCGCGGAGAAGTTGTTCGGTCATCCGGTCGCCGGAATCTTCGGCTATTCGCATCTGACCGGCGGCTTCGCGGGCGGTCAGGCGCAGTACGCGCGGGTGCCGTTCGCCGACGTCGGCCCGCTGAAGATCGAGTCCGACCTGACCGACGAGCAGGTGCTGTTCCTCTCCGACATCCTGCCCACCGGCTACATGGGTGCCGAGATGTGCGACATCCAGTCCACCGACGTGGTGGCGGTGTGGGGCGCCGGCCCGGTCGGCCAGTTCGCGATGGACAGCGCCCGGGCGCTCGGCGCCGCGAAGGTCATCGCCATCGACAAGGAGCCCTACCGGCTACAGATGGCCGAACGCGCGGGCCACACGCCGGTGAACTTCGAGGAGGTGGACGTGCGGTCCCGGCTGCTGGAACTGACCGGTGGGCGGGGACCGGACAAGTGCATCGACGCGGTCGGCATGGAGGCCAGCCACGGCAGCGCGCACGTGCACGCCTACGACCGGATCAAGCAGGCAGTCCGCTCGGAGACCGAGCGCCCACACGCGCTGCGGCAGGCGATCCTGTCGTGCCGCAGCGGCGGCATCGTGTCGGTGATCGGCGTGTACGGCGGCTTCCTCGACAAGTTCCCGGCCGGAGCGTGGATGAACCGGGCGCTGACCCTGCGTACCGGTCAATGCCACGTGCAGCGCTACATGAAGCCACTGCTGCAGCGCATCGAACGCGGGGAGATCGATCCGACCCGGGTCATCACCCACACCCTGCCGCTCGACCAGGCAGAACACGGCTTCGAGATCTTCAAGAACAAGCAGGACCACTGCGAGAAGGTCGTCCTCAAACCCTGACCACCACCCGCATCCGGCCACCGCGGCGCCCCCCGGTGGCCGGATGCGGCGTATCCGAAGGCATCGATCTGCGGGCACCATGCATTCGCAATCGAGCTGCCCAGCTGTTTGCCCGAGACGACCCCGGGTAGGCGCACTCGGTGAGCGGGCCAGACACGAACCTGGGCACCCGATCGGACACCAGCCGTGCCGTGGCGTTCAGCGATGCCATCTTCGCCATCATCATCACGCTGCTGGTCCTGGACCTCCGGGTGCCGGACGTACCTCCCGGCCGCCTCCTGTCCGGCTTGCTCAGTCAGTGGCCGTCCTACGTCGCCTATCTCGCGTCCTACGCGTACGTGGCCGTCGTCTGGCTCAACCACAAGGCGGCGTTCAACCGCATTCAGCAGGTCGATCGTGGCCTGCACTGGATGAACCTGTTCGTGCTGTTCAGCACGGCGCTGCTGCCGTTCCCGACGATCGTCGTGTCGCACGCTCTGCGGGAACACAACCACACGGACCAGCGGGTGGCCATCGCCCTCTACGCGCTGATCGGCGCGTTGCTGTGCGCGACGTGGCTGGCGTTCTACCACTACCTGGCCCGGAACCCCGACCTGCTGAAGGAACAGGTCAAGGACGGCTTCTTCCGCGTCGAGCGGGTCCGGGCCGGTGCCGGGGTCGTCCTCTACGTCCTGGCAGGAATCGTCGGCTACCTGGTGGCCCCCTTGATCGGCCTGGTCATCTTCCTTCTCCTGCCCGTCTTCTACGCGATCACCAGCGCCGGCCTGTACCAGTTGCGGGTGACCCCACGTATCACCCACCGTCATTCCCCACCACGCTGAGGGCGGGCGCCGTTTCACCCGGGTGGGGGCGGGTACCCGCCGCATTCCGCGTTCGAGGGGGGATCCGAGGTGAACTACAGCGAGTTCATTCAGTCTGTGGCGGCACGACCCAACGTTCCGCCGGGGCAGGCCGAACCGATCACCCGCGCCACGCTCGAGACCATGGCAAAACGGATCACTGGTGGCCAGGCAAGGGACCTTGCCTCCCAGCTCCCCGGGGAGCTACGAGACCTGGTGTCCAGGCCCACCGAAGATCCGGAACGGTTCGGGCTCACCGAATTCCTGGAACGGGTGCAGTCCCAGGCCGGGGTGGATCGCCAGGTGGCCACCGACGGAGCGCGAGCCGTACTGGATACCCTCCGGGAGGCTGCCAGCGCAAAGGAGTACGGGGACTTTGTCGACCAGTTGCCGCAGGAGTTCTGGCAGTTGACCGGGCCAGGGTCGGGACAGCTCCAGCCCCGCCGGATCGGCACCTAGGCCACACCCTCGCTGCGGTAGCGGTCAGGCTGATCACCAGGATCAGCGAGACGTGGCTGGCCTTTCACACCGGGCCCGAGGCGATTCGCCGAGAGGACGCGGGCGGGCCATCCGGCTCGCCCGTTCAGGGCTGATACTGACTGCGGGTGCGGGGCAGCCACTGCGGATGATTGTCACGCAGGTAGGCGACGAGTCCCTCGCGCAGGTCACAGCGCAGGTCCCAGGCGCTGGCGCCGTCGGCGGCCGAGGCCTGCACCTGGATGACCACCGCCTGCGGGGTGGAGTCGACCATCTGGAGCACCCACTGGCCGCGATCCCACAGCGGTGACGACTCGACCAGCCGGCGCGCCTCCCGGCGCAGGTCGTCCAGGTCGGCGGTGTGGTCGACATGAATCTGGATCTTGCCGACCACCCGGGACTCGTTCCGGGTCCAGTTCTGAAACGGCCGCTCGGTGAAGTACGTGGTCGGCAGGATGAGCATCCGCTCGTCCCAGAGCCGGATCACCACGTTGGTCAGCTTCACCTCCTCAACTCGGCCCCATTCACCGTCCACCACCAGCACGTCGCCGACGTGCAGACCGTCGGCGAAAGCGACCTGGACACCGGCGAACGCGTTGCCGAGCGCGGTACGGGCCGACAGACCGATCAACGCGCCGACCACTCCCGCCGACGTCAACACGGAGACGCCGAAGAGACGTACCGGCCGGAAGGTGATCAGGATCAGACCGACGGCGACGATGGTGACCACGGCGACGGTGAGCCGCCGCACGGGACGGATCTGGGT
This sequence comes from Micromonospora sp. CA-240977, assembly GCF_050942285.1. Lineage (NCBI taxonomy): Bacteria > Bacillati > Actinomycetota > Actinomycetes > Micromonosporales > Micromonosporaceae > Micromonospora > Micromonospora sp. CA-240977. The sequence continues at coordinate 4,965,324 of NZ_CP192055.1, forward strand.
GCGCGCCCGCCGGACCCGCCGGCTGGCGACCGCGTCGCCCGGCAGTCGGCTGAACGCGACCGCCTCGGCGACGTGCAACGCCCTGATCACCAACCATGCCCCGGACACGACCAGGGCCACCAGAACGACGTGCCGCACATGAGGCTGCCAACCAGCCGGACCCAACGGCAGCGCGTAGTACAACGCCCCGACCAGCAGGACCGCCGCCGCCGGACGGCGGCAGGCATGCCGCAACGGCTCCAGCAGCCACCGGTAACGGCCACGGGCCACGCGGCGGACGAGCATGCCGAAGACCAGGTCCACGACCACCGCCGCCACCAGCGCGGCCACTACGATCAACGCGGTACGCATCAGAGGCCGTTCACCGAAATCCCGATGCCAGCCTCCCCCCAACTCCCTGCCCGGTCCACGGACCCAGGGTGCCACCCCGGCCAGTGGTAGGCGGCCCACATCGGCGAACAACCGTAGGTGTGGCGTTGGATCGCGATCGCCAGCCCAGCCCGCCGCCTTCCTCAGGGTTGGCGCCTCCCGCCCAGTGGCCGGCGGTCGCCGCGACCAGCGACAGCAAAAGACTCCGATCTTGTACCCATCCGTCTGCGGGTCGGCCTCGAATGCCTCATGACAGCAATCGAGTACAAGCATCTGAGGAGTTCGTATGAAGCGGCGCCTGTTTGCCACTGTCGGCGTGATCGCTGCGCTGGCCCTGTCCGCCTGTGGCAGCACCGACACCGAGGGGACCGCCAGCGGTGCGAGCGGCGAGCCGAGCATGTCGGCCAGCGCGCCAATGGCCTCGGCCTCGCCGTCGATGATGATGTCGGGTCAGTTCGGCCCGGGGTGCGCGGCCGTGCCGGCCGATCCGTCCAACCCGGGGAGTTTCGAGGCGATGGCGAAGGTGCCGGTGGCCACCGCCGCGTCCGGTAATCCGTTGCTGTCGACGCTGGTGACGGCGGTGAAGAAGGCCAACCTGGTGGACTCGCTCAACGGCACACCGGGCCTGACGGTGTTCGCGCCGACCAACGACGCGTTCGCCAAGATTCCGAAGGCCGACCTGGACAAGGTCCTGGCCGACGACGCGATGCTGAAGAAGATCCTGACCTACCACGTGGTCACGACCCAGCTGTCCCCGGAAACCCTGGCCGGCACCCACAAGACACTGCAGGGCGACGACATCACGGTGACCGGTAGTGGCACGTCGTTCACCGTCAACGGCACCTCGATGGTGGTCTGTGGGAACGTCTCGACGGCCAACGCCACCGTGTACATCGTTGACACCGTTCTGATGCCCAAGAGCTGATGGTGCCCACCACCACCGAGCCCCGGCCGGCGACTCGCCGGCCGGGGCCGTCCCGGGGCATGACCGCCGCCCGCGGCCTCGTCGTCGGCGTGCTGACCGCCGGGGTTGCCCTCGGCGTGGCGCATCTCGTCGCGGCGCTGGTCAATCCGGGCGCCGATCCGGTGCTGGCAGTCGGCAGTGTCGCTGTCGACGCGGCGCCGCAACCGGCCAAGGCATTCGCCATCCGCACCTTCGGCACCAACGACAAGGTCGCCCTCCTCGCCGGCGTCTACACCCTGCTGGCCCTGACCGCCGTCCTGCTCGGCGCGGCAGCGTTACGACGACGCCGCTACGGTCTGGCCGGCCTCGCCGCGTTCGCCGCTGCCGGCGTCGTCGCCGTCCTGTCCCGCCCGGCGGCGACGCCGTTGGACGTCCTGCCGGTCCTGGCGGGCGCCGGCATCGGGATGGCCGTGATGCTGGTGGTGGTGCGCGCCGCCCGGACGGTCGTGGTCCCCGGCTCGGGTCGGCCGCGGCTGCTCAACCGCCGCCAGTTTCTGGCCACGGCGGCAGGGGCAGGGCTCACCGCCGGCGCCACGGCAACCCTCGGTCAGGCCGTCGGTCGTCGCAACGCGGCAGGCGCCCGTTCCCGCGCCAACGTCCGCCTACCGTCGCCGGCGCAACCCGCGCCGCCGCTACCCGACGGCGTCTCCATTGGCGTGGACGGGGTCTCGGCGTTCCACACCCCCAACCGGGACTTCTACCGGGTCGACACCGCCCTCACCGTTCCGCAGGTCGACCTGGAAACCTGGCGGCTGACCCTGGACGGAGCAGTCGACCGGCCCCGCACCTGGACGTTCGACGACCTCATCGCCCGCGGTCTCGTGGAGCGCGACATCACCCTCAACTGTGTCTCCAACGAGGTCGGCGGCCCGTATATCGGCACCGCACGCTGGGCCGGGATCCTGCTCGCGCCGCTGCTACGCGAGGCGGGCATCCACGCCGGGCAGAACCAGCTCGTCAGCCGCTCGGTGGAGGGCATGACCATCGGCACCCCGATCGACGCGATCCTCGACGGCCGCGACGCGCTCCTGGCCGTGGCCATGAACGGCGAAGCACTGCCACTGGAACACGGCTTCCCCGTCCGCATGCTGGTCCCCGGCCTCTACGGCTACGTCGGCGCCTGCAAATGGCTCACCTCCATGAAGGTGACCACCTTCGACGCGTTCGATCCCTACTGGGTGCAACGCGGGTGGGTCGCCGACGCGCCCGTCAAGACCGCATCCCGTATCGACACCCCCGAAACCCTTCGCTCAACGGCGGGCCGGCCCCGTCATGATCGCCGGCCTCGCCTGGGCGCAACGTCGCGGGATCACCGCCGTCGAGGTGCAGATCGACGACGGCCCGTGGCGGCAGGCCCGCCTCGCCGACGGCCCATCACCGGACCTGTGGCGGCAGTGGACCTACCGCTGGGACGCCACCCCCGGCAGCCACACCCTGCGGGTACGGGCCACCGATGCCACCGGCGCCACCCAGACCGACAAGCGCGCCACGCCCTTCCCCGACGGCGCGACCGGCTGGCACAGCACCACCGTCACCATCACCTGACCCTGACGGTCGGTGTCAGCAGCGACACGCTGTGAGGTGCGGCATCAACCGGCTCAAACGCAACCGGGCCGGCCACCCGCTTCGACATACCCGCCGGCTACGAAGCCACCATCCACCTCGCCGCCATCAACGAATGGCGGTAACCGACTTCGACACAGGCCCTAGCCGGGGTCGGCGCAGAGTTGGGAGGTCAAGGCGGTGCGGGCCCACTCTTCCCACGTGTCCGGTGACCAGCCGCGGTCGCGGACGAAGATCAGGTAGAGCTGCGGGCTGAGCAGGCCGAACAGCAGGTCCGCCGCCATCTCGATGGAGAGGCCGGGACGGGTGTCGGGCTTGCCGACCAGGGCTTCGGCCGCTGCGTACTGCACTGTGTAACGCGGGTCGGAGCCGTCCGGCCACTGTGCCGCGATCTCCGGGTCGGTGGCTGCGGCGGCCGCGATCAGCGGCATGATCGGGGCGACCCGGGCCAGGATCTCGCGGGTGCCATGGACGTGCGCGCGCAATTGCCCGGCCGCGGTGGGCTCGGCGCACGCGGCGCGAAACCACTCCCGATCCATCGTGGCGACCGGCTCGGTGTCCCCGGCGATGGACGTGTCGACGACGTCCTTGAACAGCGTGCGCTTGTTGCGGAAGACGAAGTAGACCGTCTGGACGGCCACGCCCGCCCGGTCCGCGACCTCCTGCAGGCTCGTCGCCCCGTAACCCTGCGCGACGAACAGCTCGCGAGCCGCCTCGACGACCTTCTCCCGGGTACGGCGTGAGCGCTCGGCCCGCTTGTCCGGTCGCTTGACCTTGTCCATAGTGGGAGCCTACCTTTAGAGTAAGTCACTAGAGTTCAACTCTAGATTCTTGGAGGAGACGATGGACCAGCCCAACGCCACCCAGAAGCCGGAACCGGACCTGGCCCCAACGCGGCGAGATCCGGAAGAGGAGTCCGTCCACCGCGCACTGGAGCGCTACTACCGCTCCGGCAAGCCACCATGGGACACCGGCGTGACTCCGCCCGAGCTGGTCGACCTGGTAGAGGGGCACGGCGCGCTGCCGCCCGGCCGCGCCCTCGAGCTCGGCTGCGGCACGGGAACCAACGCCACCTACCTCGCACGCCACGGCTGGGAGGTGGCGGCCGTCGACCTGATCGACAGCGCCGTCGACCAGGCCAGGGAGAAGGCCGCGGCGGCGGGAGTGGCGGTACGGGTGCTGCACGGAGACGCCACCCGCCTCGACGAGCTGGACGTGCCGGGCCCCTTCGACCTGTTCTTCGACCTGAGCTGCTACTGCGGGGTCCCGCTGCACCGCCGCGACGCCTACGCCGCCGGGCTCACCCACCGCGCCGCTCCCGGAGCACGGTTGCTGATGTTCGGGTACGGTCCCGAGCCGCTCGGCAATCCGATCCCCGAGGTCACGTCGTGGGCGGCGGGCGTCACCGCCGACGAGCTTCGCGCCAGGTTCCCCGGCTGGGAACTGATCGACGTCACACCGGGCACCAACCCGGTGCCGACGTTCTGGTTCACGCTGCGCCGTGACGCCTAGCAATCTCGGTCGCGGGTCTCCGTAGGTTTGTGGCAACCGAGGCGCGTTCGGATGACCAGGGCGACGTGCTCGGCGCACAACGGTGAAGCCGGCCGTAGAAACTCCCGCGCGCTGTTCAGGCCGAGTGCTCGGCGTGGTGCAGCACTTCCGCGATGAGTCGCCTGGTGGCCTCTCCCTGCAGCGTGTAGGTGACCTCCCGCCCGCGACGCTTGCGTCGGATCAACCGGGCCTCCTTGAGATACCGCAGGTGGCGGGCAATGATCGTCGAATCCGTGGACATGGCCTCCGCCAGCGACGCCGGCGTCTGTTCACCGTCCTGCAGCAGCACGAGAATGCGTATCCGGTGCTCGTACGCCATGGCGCGCAGCACGACCACCGCGCGGTCCAGGGCACGCCTCGTCTCGTCGAGGTGTGCGGTGCTCATGCCGGAAACGCCCGCAGGCGGGCGGTCGCCGTGGGCCTGGATCTGACCAGCTGGGACAGCGCTGTCGACAGCGCCAGGACCGCGGTGGCGGTCAGGGTGATGCTCGCGCCGGCGGCGATGTCCCAGCGGCTGGACGCGTACAGGCCGCCGAGCCCGCTGAGAGCGCCGAGCGTGACGGCCAGGGCGGTGATGATGCTCAACCGGTGCGACCACTGGCGCGCCGCCGCTGCCGGCGCCACGATGAGGGCGAGGGCGAGGATCGTGCCGATGGCCGGGACGATCGTCACGACCGCCACCTGGATGGCGAGCAGCAGCACGACGTCCCAGACACCGGTGGCGAAGCCGGCCGCCTGCGCGCTGGCCCGGTCGAAGCCGGTGTAGCGCAGTGGACGGGCGCAGGCCAGCAGGACGGCCGCGACGACGACGAGCACGACCGCGGTGGTCACGAGGTCCTGCGGGCTGACGGTGAGAATCGATCCGACGAGGAACGATGTCAGGTCTCGGCTGAAGCCGTTCTGGGTAGCGACGAGCCCGGCGCCGAGCGCGAAGCCTCCGGAGAGCATGACGCCGGTCGCGGCGGCGGTGTTCTGGCTCTGTCGGCGGCTGAGCGCGGCGACACCCAGCGCGACGATCGCGCCCGCGACCACGCCGCCGACGACGATGTTGACGCCGATGATGGAGGCGGCCACGACCCCGGGAAAGGTGGCGTGGGTCAGGGCCATGGTGAAGAAGGACAGTCGGCGGAGTACGACGTGAACGCCGACGAGTCCGGCGAGCGCGCCGGCGAGCAGCACCTCGGCTGTGGCTCGGTGTAGCGCGTCATCCCACCAGTTCATGGGGCGATCTCCTTGCGTCGGGGGCGATCCGCCCGTGGTTGTGCCTCGACCGCAGCGCGCCCAGTGGGAGCAGCAGCAGGTAGGCGAGCACGAGCAGCAGGACGACGGCGGAGGCCGAGGTCAGAGAGATGCCGTAGTCGACCGACGCGGTCCAGCTGGCCAGCAGGCCGCCGTATGCGGCGACAAGGATGAGGCCGGTGCCGATCATCGCCATCAGCGGCAGGCGTGTGGCGAGCATGCGGGCAGTCGCGGCCGGCACGATGAGCAGCGCCACCACGAGGATGGTGCCGACGGCGCGTACCGCGGCGACGACGACGAGCGCGACGATGATGTTGAGCAGCAAATCGAGCCAGGCGATCCGGAAGCCGGCGGCGGCCGCTCCGGCCGGGTCGAAGGTCCGGAAGATCAGAGCGCGGGCGCTGATCAGCAGCAGCCCGAGGATGACGACCGCCAGCACGGCGGTCTCCGCGATCTGACGCGGCGTCACCGTCAGGACGCGTCCGAAGAGGAACGACGTCAGATCCGAGGTGTAGGAGGAGCGCCGCGACACGAGCACCACGCCGATCGAGAACATGGCGGTGAGCACCACGGCGGTGGAGGCATCGTCGGACAGCGCCCCGCCCCGGCTGAGCAGGGTCAGCACCACCGCGGTGACGACGCCGGCGACCAGCGCCCCCACGACGATGCCCTCGATGCCGCCGGCCAGGAACCCGATGACGACGCCGGGGAACACGGTGTGCGTGAGCGCGTCGGAGACGAACGACAGGCGGCGGGTGAAGACGAAGACGCTGACCGGTCCGCAGATGAGGGCGAGCAGCGCGAGCTCGGCCAGGGCGCGCCCCATGAACGGTACGGTGAATGGCTCGATCACGGTTCCACCAGCACTGTCCGGCCGTCTCTCAGCTCGATGGCGTGTCCGCCGTACGCGCGGCGCAGCGTATCGGCCGTCAACGTCTCATCGGGCGGGCCGACCGCCCACTGCCGGCCGTTGAGCACGCAGACCGTGTCGGCGAGCTCGTGCGCAACCGTCAGATCGTGGGTGCTCAGCACCAGGGTGGTCCCGACCGCGCTGAGTTCGCGAAGGACGGACAGAATGGCTTCCTGGCTCACCGCGTCGACGCCGTTGAACGGCTCGTCGAGGAGTAGCAGCCGTGGCTCGGCGGCGATGGCGCGGGCCAGCAGTACCCGCTGGCGCTGGCCACCGGAGAGCACGCCGAAGTGGGTCCTCGCGTGACCGGCGAGGCCAAGTCGGTCGAGCGCCTCGTGGACCAAACGACGGTCGGCGCTGCGGGTGGGGCGCCACCAGCCGATGCGCCGGTAGCGGCCCATCATGACGACCTGGGCGGCGGTCACGGGGAAGTCGGCATCGAGGGAGTCGGTCTGGGGAACGTATCCGGTGAGGGCTCGGGCCTGGGCCGGTGTACGCCCGAGCACGGTGGACGTGCCGGCGAGGACCGGGACCAGGCCGAGGATCGACCTGATCAGGGTGGACTTGCCCGCGCCGTTCGGCCCGATCAGGGCCAGGCGCTGCCCCGGGGTCAGTTCGAGGTTGACGTCGGTGAGCACGGGCGTGCCGTGGTAGCCGACGCTCACCTCGGTGTAGCGAAGGGCGGCGACGGCCACCGCGGCATCGCCCATGTCAGCCGCCCAGAGCCGTGACGATGACCTGGGTGTTGTGCCGCTCGGCACCGAGGTAGGTGCCCTGGGGTGTGCCTTCGGCGCCGATGCTGTCGCCGTAGAGGGCGTCCTCACCGCCGATGACCTTGACGCCGGCCTGGTTGGCGATTGCCTCGGCGCTCTTGGGTGGCAGCGACGTCTCCGCGAAGATGGCCTTCGCACCGGTGGCCTTGATCTTCGCGACGAGGTCGGTGAGCTGCTTCGCGCTCAGCTCGGCGGAGGTGTCGAGGCTGGGGATGACCGAGCCGACGAACTGCAACCTGTACCGGTCGACGTAGTAGCCGAAGGCGTCGTGGTTGGTCACGAGCTTGCGCTGATCGGCAGGGATCTTGGCGAAGGCGGCCTCGTTGTCCGTGTCGAGCTTGTCGAGTTCCGCCGTGTAGTTCTTCAGATTGCCAGCGAAGGCGGTGGCGTGCGCGGGGTCGGCCGCGGCGAGGCCTTTCTCGATGTTGGCGACCATCGTCTTGGCGTTCAGCGGGTTGTGCCAGATGTGCGGGTCGTGCTCCTCGCCCTCGTGCGCGCTCTGGCCCTCCTCGTGGCCGGCCTCGCCCTCCTCGTGGCCGCCCTCGCGCAGGGTGACGCCCTGGCTGGAGTCGACGACGGCGCCCTTGAAGCCGGCCGACCCGATGGTCTGGTCGAGCCACTCCTCAAGTCCGACACCGTTCTTGACCACGATGGTGGCCTTACCGATCGCCTGGATATCGGCGGGAGTGGGCTCGTAGTCGTGCGGGTCCACGTTCGGCTTGATGATCTGTGTGACGGTGACGTCGCTGCCGCCGATGGCGCGGACGAAGTCGGCCACCTCGGGGGTGGTGGCGACCACGGCGAGCCCGGTGCCGGCCGAGGCGTTGCTACCGCCCTCGGCCGCGTCGTCACCCGAGCCACAACCGCCAAGAAGAACGAGCGCGGCGGCGGTCGCCGCGGCGATGATCGTGCGTTGCGCATGCTTCACGAAAACACTCCATTCCTGAGATCCGGAACGGTAGTCGTTTTCACTAAGTATCGTCTAATAGCGAGATGACCACACGTGCATGTGTCGCCCCGCGGCGCCCGGGGACCGGGCTGTTGACCCTCAGGCCACGGCCGCCAACGCCGCATGCCTGCCACATCGCCAGAGGATCCCGGCCTCGTCGAAGCCGGCCTCACGGGCGGCGGCGGCATGCCAGGAGCCCGGAGCGGTGAACTCGGCCGGCAGGCGGTTCTCGAAGATCGCCGCCCGCTGCGCGAGCAGTGGGCGCAGCTCGTCCAGCTGCCCGATGTCGTTCCACCACTGCGCCCAGGCCAGCTCCGCGGCGGCTTCATCCGGGGCCGGGTTCAAGGCGCTCATCAGGGACGGGAGCCCCTCGTCGGGCATGAGGTCCGCGACGATGAGCAGCCCGCCGGGCGCCAGGCAACGACGGGCGTCGTCATAGAACGCACGCGCCCGAGCCGGTGGCAGGTAGTGCAGGGTCATGACCACCGTGACCAGGTGATAGCCGCCACCCGCGCGATCCACCCAGCGCGGCGTGGACAGATCTCCCTCCAGCGCGCGCACCTCGCCCGGCAGGGCCCCGCGCGCCAGCGCGAGCAGCACTGGATCGATGTCCATGAGGGTGATCGCGGCATCGGTCCACCGCCGAGCCATCCGCTCGGCGAGCAGGCCCGGTCCGCCACCCAGATCGAGCACCCGGGCGGGCGCTCGGCCGCGAACAGCCTCGGCGACACGGCACAGCGTCTCCTCGAGACTGGCGAGCTGCGGCACGAATCCTTCCATGACCTGAGACCATGCCTCGCGCCACCGGACGGCCTGCGTGCGGTCGAGCACGGCGCCGGGGGCGCGGGCGGTCGTTGCCATGGGTGCACTCCGGGACGACGCGGGGACGGGGCGGCCACACGATAACGGAAGCCATTTCCGACAGGGTAGGCGGCCCGAGTTGGAAGAACCCGCATATCGCGGTCGTGTCGGTCAATCCCGCTCGAACTCCGTCAGGACCGACAGGAGCCGGTCCACCTCCTCGGCGGTGTTGTAGACGTGCAGGCTCACCCGTACGGATGCCGTCTTCTCGCCCTGGTCGCCCTGACAGTGACCGTCCGCGCGCACCAGAAGCCCGTGCGCGGCCAGAATGAACCCGAGGTCGTTCGAGCCGATCAGACGGTGGCGAAAAGCCACGATGCCCTGGCGCTGCTGCACCCGGCTGCCGACGCCCAGGCTGCTCTGACATCCCAACACCTCGACGTTGGACAGCGCGTGCAACCCGTCGGTGAGCCGCGCGCCGAGAGCGGTGTTCCACCGGGCGACGCGATCCAGGCCGGCGGCGTCGAGCCAGTCCAGCGCGGCGACCAGGCTGATGATGCCACTGGTGTTGGGTGAGCCGTGCCAACCGGCCGGCGCGTAGGTCGGACCGCGCTGATTACGCGCCCAGACCGCCCCGGTGCCCGGCAGCGCCATCGCCTTGTGCCCGGAGAACACCACGAAGTCCACGTCGGTCGCCGCGGTGGACAGCGGCAGGTGCCCCACGCCCTGAGCGGCGTCCAGGCAGATCGGGACGTTCGGCCCGGCTACCTCGCGCAGCCTGTGCACGTTCATGTCATTGCCGTAGACGTGGTGCACGTGGGTCGCGGCGATCAGGCGCGTCCGATCGTTGATCATCGACGCCAGCCGGTCGGTGTCGTAGTCGCGGGCGGCGTCGTAGGGCATTCCCCGTATGCCGACGGAAACCCCCCGGTGACGCAGCAGCTCCGCGACTTCCAGCCAGGGTGCGTTGTTGGCGGCGTGATCGGCGAACGGCACGATGATCTCGTCGCCCTCACGCAGCTGCGGGGCGAGCCAGTCACGGGCGATGGCGCGCAGTCCCTCGGTGGTGCCGCTGACGAAGTGCACGCCCGAACGCTGCGGCGCCGGATCGTCGAGGAAGCCGCGCAGCCGGTCGCGGGCCTGCTCGATGCGGCTGGTGGTCCGGTTCGCCCACGGGTATGTGCCCCGGGCGGCATTGGCGTTGCCAGTCGTCAGGTACGCCAGGACGGCGTCGAGGACCGCCTGCGGCTTCTGCGAGGTGGCGGCGCTGTCCAGGTACGCCACGTCGGGGTTGGCGGTGATGAGAGGGAACTGCCCGCGCAACGTCTCCTGCCACGGACGCAGCTCGTCGAGAACGTCCATGTCAGTCGCGCACGAGTTCGGCGCCGGCGTCGCGCCACGCGATGATCCCGCCGTCGAGCGAGCGCACATCCGGATGACCCATCCGGGTCAGCAGAGCGGCGTAGCGGGCGGACTTCTCCCCCACCGGGCAGACCAGCAGCAACGGCTGGCGTCGACCGAACGGCAGCCCCCCATGCAGCAACTCGGCGAAGAGCTCGTCGACGATGTTGATCGAGCCAGCAATGTGCAGCGCCTGGTAGGCGAACGGACTGCGCAGGTCGACCACCAGCCCACGGCGTTCGGCAATCCATCGCTCGGCCTCCGCCACATCCACTGTGGCCGCCTGCCGCACCTCCGCGTCGGTCACGGTGCGCAGCGAGTTGCGCCGCGGTGGCCGGCCGAACAGCTCGGGGCGCCGCTCCCGCACGTAGCTCATGTAGCTCTCGACGCGGTCACAGACGATGAAGACCGCCGTGCGCCGTTCGGTGAGATGCGCGTCGATGGCGCGAAGATGGCGTACGGCGCCCTGGTAGGCGCCGCCACCGGTCGGCCCGGCGAGCGTGCCGCAGCGGCGTACGAGAGTCAGCAGACCATCGATGGCGTCGTCGGCGGTGATCGTCTCGACAGTGTCGTAGACGTCGGGGTCGAAGAGGCCGACCTCGTGCACCTCGTCGATGGTGCGGATCCCCGGGATGAAGTCGGACTTGTGCGCCACCAGCCCGACGACGCGCACGTCGGGATTGTGCTGGCGCAGCGCGACCGCTACCCCGGTGGAGGAGCCTGCCGTTCCGACGCAGGCGATGAAGTAGTCCGGGGCTCGGCCGTCGAGGTCCTTGACGATCTCCGGGCCGGTGCCGTTCAGGTGCGCGTCGACGTTGAGTTCGTTGAAGTACTGGTCGGTGTGCAGGTAACCACCGCCCGATTCGGCGAGTCGGTGGTACATCCTGGTCAGCGGGTCGTCGGTGTCGGTGGGGTCGAGGCACTCGGCCTGGCCGGGCAGCTCGTCGATCTCCGCGCCGAGCAGCAACAGCAGGTCCTTGATCTCGGCGACCTTCATGCGGTTGGTGACGCTCTTGAAGGTGAGCCCGTGCATCCCGGCGATGACGGCGAGGGCCTTGGCCGTGTTGCCGCTCGACAACTCGACAACGGTGTCGCGGCGCTCAACGGCCTGGGCGAGTCGGGGTCGGGCCATGTTCCAGGCTGCGCGGTCCTTGAGCGAGCCGAACGGGTTGAGCAGCTCCATCTTGGCGTACAGGTCGATGTTGCGCAGACCGTGCACGGCGGGGTCGATACGCACCAGCGGGGTGTTGCCGATGGCATCGGTCATGCTCTCGAACCTCATGGCGCCTCCGCACGATGGTGAACGGGCCAGTACTGCTCGTCGAGGCACCATCGCCACGCGCCGCCGTCGCGGTACAGCGCGACCTTGCGCCCGATCGGCTGACGCAGCGCGTGCGTGGCGCTGAAGTCCATGAGGTAGCCGGCGGTGTTGACGAAGGCGAGCAGGTCGCCGGTGCGGGGCCGGGACGGCAGGAACACCTTGCGTCGGGTGATGAGATCCGCTTCGAGACAGAGGTTGCCGAACAGGTAGACCCCTGCGGGTCCGGGAGCGGCCGGGGTCGTCCGGTGCACGACGACCGGGTCCATCAGTACGCCGTGTTCCTCAAGGCTGACATCACGTGCGTTGCAGTCCAGACGCACGATCGTGTCTCCGTTGGCTTCGTCACGTACCTCGAGAACGCGGGCCAGGACCAGGCCGCACTGGTCGAGCAAGGCCCGACCCGGCTCGACGTGCAGTTCGTACATGTTGTCCAACAGCAGTGTGCCGAGTGGGCGGCGCTGCTCGGGGGCCGTTGTTCGCAGCAGCCGATCGAGGTACGCGGGACCGGCGACGGGCCGGTGAGCGGGGTACAGGTTCAGCGAACCGCGAACGCGCTCACCTTCGGCGCGCAACCCGTAACCGTGCCCATTCCAGGTCAGTGGGGCCCGCTTGCCGAGCACCGCCTCGGTCAGCGCGGAGGTGTACCGCTCCCACTGCGTGCCGTCGGCGAGGTAGTTCACGCCGAACCCACCGCCGATGTCCACCGACCACGGCCGCAGACCGCGTCGACGGCACTCGTCCAGCACGCCGAGGCAGCCCTCCAACGCGACAGCCTTTTCCGGCAGCCCGATCGTGTCGAGATGAAACGCCACTCCGACCAGATCCAGGGCGTCGGCGTGTTTCTCGATCGCGTCGAGAACCTCGCTCGCCGCGGCGGCCGACACGCCGAAGCGGCTGCGGCGACTGCCGAGCCGCACACCTGTTGAGGTGAAGCCCGACAGGCGTGGCATCACCCGTACGGGCGGCAACGACCAATCCGTTACCAGTGTGGCGAGCGCCGCCAACTCGCCGACCGAATCAGCGCTGACGGTGACTCCGGTGCGGGCGCACAGCCAGAGGAACTCCTCGTTCTTCGGCCCGGTCGCCATGATGCGCTGCGGTACGAAACCGGCACCGAGCGCGTGCTGCAGCTCGGCGAGCGACGCCACGTCGATGCCCGCGTCGGTGGTGGCGAGTTCACGCACCAAGGCGCTGGATCGGTTCGCCTTGTGCGCGTAATAGATCTGGCCGGCGAGGCGGTGGTCGGAAAGAATTGAACGGAATGCGGCGACGTTGTCCACCACCTGCTGTGGCAGAATCACGCCGAGTGGAGATCCCATCGCGTCGGCCAACTGTGTCAACAGGACGGTTTCGTCGAGCGCCGACCGCAGTGTCGGATCAATTTGCGGAGCCAGATAAAGGGGCAATGCGACTCCTCAGGTGAGTCGTGGCGCCACGGACGCCGCCACCCCTCTCGCCGAAAACCCTTCGTGACGACAGCCTGCTTCAACGTAACCGATGTTTTAACGCCCGCCAAGAGGCCGTAGACGAGCGACTGGAAATCTGGCCGCCACATATATGACTGCGCATATGTGACGGTGGTCGTCAATGTATGCGTCGACAATCCAGCAAACCCGCCGACCACGACGCAAAGCCATTGCCTTCTCCTGCTGCACCGGCAGCGCCCTCACCTCGGCACGCTGCCGGGTATTGCGGCTAGCGCCGGACGGAATGCCACTCCCGTCCCTCGGTCCGCGTCACCCCCGTACCGGCGTGGCAGCCTCGTCACCGAGACCTGATCCACGACAGAGATCGGAGCTGGTGGCACCGGTCGGCGCGGCGCCCACGAGAGGTAGGCGCCGCGCCGATCGGATCCGCTGCGGCACCCGCGTCCTACCAGGGCGGATAGCGACAGGATGTTCGCAGATCAGGTGCGGTGGGACAGGTCAGGGAAGGACTTCGAAGGTGAAGGTCTTGGCGCCAGAGCTGACGGTGGCGCCGGTGGAGGCGAGTGTGCCGGTGACGTCGAAGGTGACGGCGTAGGTGCCGGCGGCGTCGAAGCCCCAGTTGGCGTGGGCGTGGGTGTTGTAGTTGACGTTGAGGCTGTCGGGCAGGCCGTTGCCACTGTCGAAGAGCACGGTGGGGGTGCCGCCGGAGACGGTGTAGATGCTGAAGCCAGCGGGGCCGGAGACGCTGGTGAGTTTGAAGGCGACCCGGTTGTTCTGGAAGATGCCGCTGGGCACCTCGGTGGTGTTCCACCCGGCCCAGAGCAGCCCGGCGGTGCTGGACTGCGGCAGGACCCACGCCTGACCGCCGGTGCCGAGGAAGGACCAGGCCGAGCCACCGGGCACGGTGATCTCGGCGGTGTTCGGCACCCGGAAGAGCACGTCGGCGGGGTTGCGCTCGACGCTGGTGGTGCCGGTGCCGTCCAGGACGTTGACGGTGAGCGCACCGGCGGCGTAGTCGACGTCGATCACGTCGACGTGGCCGCTGGAGAGCACAACCGGTGCCGCGGCGACGGGCGTAGCGGTGCCGACGAGCAGTACGGCGGTCACGAGGAGACCGGTGAGAAGCCGGTCGCGGGTACGCATGGCGTTCACGCCTTGACCGCGAAGCGCAGCGTCGCGGGGACGGAGGTCACCTGCTGGCCGGTGGCGGCCAGGGTGCCGGTGGCGCGCACTGTCACGCAGTAGGTGCCGGCCTTGTCGAACGCCCAGTTGGCGTGCGTGTGGTCGCCTGCGGTCACCGTGATGTCGTCCGGGAGGCCGTCGCCGCTGTCAGCCAGGATGGTTGGCTGGCCGACGGCGTCTTCGGTGTAGATCGCGAGCTGGCCGGGGCCGGTAACCGACTGCACAGACAGCGTCAGTGCGTCGCCCGCGAAGACGCCGGTCTCGATCTCCTCGGCGGCGACGCCCGGCCAGATCAGGTCGGTGTTCTGGATCTGCGGCAGGACCCACACCGTGGACACGCCTGGGGTGCCGAGGAAGGCGTAGGCGGGGTCGGCGGGGACGGTGACCTCGGCCTGGCGCTTGACGACCAGCTTGACCTCGTCGGCGCCGTACTCGATGTCGTTGTCCTCGTCGTGGACGCCGACCTCCAGCGTGCCGGCCTCGTAGGCCACGTCGACGAGGTCGAGATGCCCGGTGTTGAACACCACGGCAGACGTGGTGGCGGCCTGGGCGGGCAGGGCCGTGGCGACCAATGCCACGCCCAGGACACCCGACGCCAGCAGATGACGGATGGTGCTACGCACGAAGAGACTCCTCTCCACGCCAGGGTCCCGAGTGGACCGACGCTTAACGAAAATGATAGTCGTTTTACTTAGCTGGCGACAGGGCTGGACGAGGGCTCGGATGCGCGTCGTCGAGTTCCCGCCCGCCGGGGCGTCGCCATCGTCGAGTCAGGAGGCCGTGCCGCGGGGCGAACAGCCAGGCGGCCAGGAAGACCGCGGTGGCGACCAGGACGATGGTGCCGCCCACCGGTGTGTCGTAGCTCCAGGACAGGTAGAGCCCGACGGTCGCCGAGACGCCGCCGATCAGCGGGGCGAGCAGCATCATGACGCCGAGCCGGTCGGTGAGCAGCCGGGCTGCCGCCGCGGGGGTGATCAGCAGGGCCAGGACGAGGATGTTGCCGATGGTCTGCAGGGAGATCACCACGGCCAGAGTGACCAGGACGTAGAGCACGATGTCGAGCCAGAAGACCGATAGCCCCATGGCGCGCGACATCTCCCGGTCCAGGCAGACCGCGACGAATTCCTTGTGCAGGGCGAGCACCAGGCCGAGGATGACCAGGCCGCCGCCCCCGACGACGTACAGGTCCCGGTCCGGGATACCGGTGATCGAGCCGAAGAGAAACTGTTGCAGCGATCCGGCATAGCCGGGGGCCTGCGAAATGATCACGATGCCGAGGGCGAACGCGCCGACCAGGAAGACGCCGATGATCGAGTCCTCCTTGACCCGCCGGTTCTGCGAGAAGATCGCGATCAGCAGGGCGGTGGCGACACCGGCGACGGCGCCACCGAGCACCAGGCTGCCCTGCAGGACGAAGGCGACCGCGATGCCCGGGAAGACCGCGTGTGCCACGGCGTCGCCGATGAACGCCATGCCGCGCAAAACGACGTAGCAGCCAACGACGCCGCAGACGACGCTGGACATGACCGCGATCGCCAGCGCCTTGGGCAGGAACGCGAGGTCGGGGTTGAGCAGGTCGGTGAGGAAATCGGTGATCGACATCAGGTCGCCCTCACGAGCTTCAGCAGCGGGGAGGTTTCACTCACCCCGAAGGTCTCCGTCCACAGCTCGGCGTCCTGTAGGTCCACCGGTTGTCCGTCGGCGATGATCCGGCCGTTGAGCAGGACCAGACGGGTGCAGGAATCCACCGCCGCCACGAGATCATGGGTCGTCATCAGCACCGCACGGTCCTCTCCCGCCAGGCTGGTGAACAGGTCGCCCAGCAGTTCCTGTGTGGGCATGTCGAGTCCGGTGAACGGTTCGTCCAGCAGCAGGATGCGCGGCGCGAGCGCGAGGGCTCGGGCGACCAGGACGCGTTGACGTTGCCCGCCGGACAGCTCACCGACCGGCCGGCGGCGCAACCCGGTCAGCTGCACCCGGTCCAGTGCGTCGCCCACCGCCCTCCAGTCGGTCACGCCCGGTCGGCGCAGCAAGCCGATGCGGCCGGTCCGGCCGCTCAGCACGGCTTGTTCGACAGAGATCGGGAAGTCCCAGGTGAACTCGTGGCGCTGGGGGACGTAACCGATTTCGGACCGGCCGGGACGCGAGGGCTTGCCCTCCACTGTCACGGTGCCACCGCGGGTGCGGGTCAGGGACAGGATGGCGCGGAGCAGGGTGGTCTTCCCGGCGCCGTTGGGCCCGAGCAGCCCGACCAGTTCACCGCGGTCCAGGTGCAGCTGGATGTTCCGCAGGACCGGACGGCCGCCGAGGTCCACGTCCAACCCGTCGATGTCCAGTGCTCTCACCGCTGGTCCTCCGACCCGGCGGCGGCGCGTTCCTGTTCGGCCCGGCGCTTCGCGCCGCGTCCGCGGAGCAGCGGGAGCACCAGTCCGACGGCGAGCAGTGCGGCCGCGCCGGCCAGCGCGATGAGCAGCAGTGTCGTGGACGCGCCCGCTGGGTCGTCGTCTGCGGCCCGGTCCTCGTCGGATGGTGCCTGCCCCGCTGCTGTGGGGATGTCCGCGGTGGCGGCGAACGCCTCGTCGGCGCTGGTGGTGCTGCCCACCGCGAAGCGCAGCGTACGGGTCGCCGAAACCGTCTCACCGTTGACCAGGTCGGCCGACACCCGGACCGCGACCAGGTAGACGCCGGGTGCGGTGAACACCCAGTTGGCGTGGGTGTGGGTGTTGACCTCGGCCCAGAAAGGCTGCGCTGTGGAGTCGGCGGAACGCCACAGCGGCTGGAGCGCGGTGAAGTTGCCCGACTGCAGGTAGGTAGTGAGGTTCCCCGGTCCCCGTACGCCGAGCAGGGTCAGGGTGACGCCACGGTAGATGGTCTGCATCACCCGGGGGTCCTGGGTGTTCCAGCCGAGCCAGACGACGTTCTGGTTCTGAACCTGCGGCACCACGTACACCCGCTTGCCGGCGTCGACGCCGAGGAAGGCGTACGCCGGGTCGTCGGGAACGGTCTGCAGCGCGGCGTCAGAGACCCGGAGCACGGTCTCGTCGGTGTTACGCCATACCGGTCGCGCCTGCGTGCCGTCGTGGATCAGCAGTGTCCACTGGTTGGCGACGTAGCGGGGGCCGATGTCGACGTGTCCGGTGGCGAGTTCCGCTCGGCCGGTGGCCAGGGGCTGGTCGGCGGCGATCGACTGGCCGAGGCCCGGTGTTGGCTCCTCGGCCCGTGCCGGGGTCTGCGTCGTGGTCAGCACGATCACCGTGGCCACCGCGCATCGCAGGATCGCGCTGGTCGTACCGGGGCGGCGTCGCGCCCGTCCTGCCGTCACTGGCTCCTCCATCACTTGTCCGTGGTCAGGCAGTCGAGCAGCGATTCGGCGTTGAACCGCATCATGTCCGCGTAGGTGGTGACGTCCCGGTCGAAGGTGTCGCCGTAGATCCCGCATATCCGCAGCCCTTCTTCGCGGGCCACCTCGGTGAGGGTGGTGGATCGGGCCGCCAGGTTGGGCTCCATGAAGACGGCGGGGATCTTCAGGTTGCGGATCGTCTCGGTGAGCCGGCGGCGGTCGGCGAGGCTCGGCTCGGTGGCGGGGTTCGGGGTGACGAAGCCGGAGATCTGGACCCCGTACGCCTGGCCCAGGTAGCCGAACGCGTCGTGGGTGCTGACCAGGTGCCGTCGTGACGGCGGGATGCGGGCGATGGTCTCGCGGACCTGGGTGTCGAGCGTCTCCAGTTCCCGGATGTAGGCCGAGGCGTTCGTGCGGTAGTCCGTCGCGCCCTGCGGGTCGACGCTGATCAGGGTGTCCCGGATGAGCTCGGTGTAGGAGATGGCGTTGCGGACGTTCTGCCACAGGTGCGGGTCGATCTCGCCGTGCACGTGCTTGCCGAGCACCGCCTGCGGAAGCTGGTAGACCTGGGTGCCGGGTCGGCCGAGGAACCGGAATCTGCGGTCACCGGGTACCTCCAGCAGCGCCTTGTTCGGCACCTCGATCACGGTGCTGGCCGGGTCGTACACCCGCTGGTTGGCCTCGCCGCCGCTCTCCGGGTCGGCGAACAGGTAGAGCCGCTGCTCGTCGAGGTCGACGGTGACGTCGGCGTGGCCGGAGTTCAGCACCTCCGCGCCCGCCATGCCTGGCACCGAGTGCGGGTCCACCCCGACGGCGAAGGTGAAAGCCTGCTCGCCCATTGGGACGGGGGCGGTTTCGGGGGTGACCGCCAGTTGCGCCCGCATGCTCAGCCGGTAGATACCGGGCCTGGTGAACGCCCAGCTCATGTGCGTGTGCGCGTCGGGTGGCAGCGTGGCGGTATCGTCCCGGTACCCGTTGGTGGCGTCGAACCCGTCGCCGGAGTCGACGGAGAACGATGGGTTGCCGAACGACTCGGTCAGGTACCCGAGCATCCGCCCCGGACCGTCCACGGCGGTCGCGCTGAGCAGCACGTCGGAGGAACGGTTCGCCCCCTGCACCCCACCGGCGCCGCGCACCCTCATGCCCAACCAGATGGTGTCCAGCGACAGGTCCTCGACCAGAGGGATGATCTCCGCGGCGTACTTCACCGCGCCCTCGGCCAGCGAGATGTTCGGTACACCGTCGCGCAGGTTCGCGTCCAGCGCTTTGACGACGGACTGCTCCTCCAGAAGCAGGTAGTTGCTGAACGCGACGTCGGCGTAGACGACATCCCGGACGTCCCGCAGCGACGGCTCATAGCTGTGCGGGTCGGCGCTGTCCGGCACCAGGGAACTGACAGCCACCCGCCCACCACCGACGTTGCTCGCCAGATCTCGAAGGATTCCGGTGGTCGTGATGACCTGGACCCGATCGTCGTCGGCGGTCAATGCCACCTCCGACCGACAGCCCGCACTCAGCAGGGCGATCAGCAGGGGCAACACCAGCCACAGCCGTGGATTCGGCCGGCGAGCGGCGGCCCCAGCCACGCCGGTTCCGACACACGGCATCCGCACCCTCTCCTCCCCCGACATCACGGCACGAGCGCGGAGGTGGAACCACCGCCGCTCATGGCGGTGGCAAGACCAGCGCGGCGACGACGGCCCAACACCACGAGCAGAACCCCGACCGCCACGAGGACGATGCCGACCGCTCCGGCCGTCAGCACCCAGCCGGCACCGGTGCGGGGCAGCGGTCCCCCGCCGCTCTGGTCCACACCGCCGTCACCGTTCCCACCACCGTCGGCACCGCTGCCACTGCCGGAGCCGAAGCCGCTGTTCGGGTCGGTGCTGTCGCCGACGGCGAGGGTGAGCGTCTTCGTGTCGGTGACCGCCTTGCCGGCGCTGGTGGTGCCGTTCATCTGCACGCTGAGGCGGTACCGGCCGGGCTTGCTGAACGCCCAGTTGCCGTGCGCGTGAGTGTTCAGCGGGACGCTCAGTTGCTGCGGGAACGCCTTGGCCGAGTCGAACAGAACGTCGGCCTTGCCGAACGAGCCGGTCAGGAAGAGGGCGAACCGGCCGGGCCCGTCGACGCCCTTCAGGATCCACGTGACGTTGCCCTTGACCCCCGAGACGACGGACTCGTGCTGGGTGTTCCAGCCGGGCCAGACGATGCCCGCCTGCTGCGACTGCGGCAGCAACCACACGGCGTCGCCCTGCCTGCCGAGGAAGTCGGCGCCGGCCGGCACCGTGATCTTCGCGTTGTCCTTGACCTGCAGAACCACGTCGTCGGTTTCCCGCCAGACCGGAGGGCTGGTCCGATCGTCCTTGATCCGGATCGTCCAGTTGTCCCCGGACAGTTGCGGGCCCATGTCGACGTGCCCGTCGGCAATCACCTGACGGGCACCCGTGGCGGTGGTGGCCGCCGCCTTCGCTGCCGCCGGTGGGGCTGCGGCGGGTCCCGGCGCGGCGGCCGGCGCGGCGAGTGCGCGTGCTGCCGACTGCCCGCCGGGCCGCGGCGCCTGCTTGGCCGGAGCCGGTAGCGGCGCCTGGTCGGCCGGGCTGATGGCCGGGACACGCACCCGGTACGTCGCTTCTGCGCTGACCTTCTGGCCGGAGCGCAGGCTGGCCGAGCCGGTCAGGGTCAGCTGGTAGTCGCCGGCCGCGTCGAAGGCCCAGACCACGCCGCCGGCACGTGTCGCCACCGGCAGCCGCACCGTTCGCTTCAGCGCCGGGCCGCTGCCGAAGAGCGGGGTCGCCGTGCCGAGGCCGGACAGGGTGTACGCCGTGAACGTTCCCGGGCCCTCGACCGAACGCACGGTGAGGGCCACCGTGTCGTCGGTGACGACGCCGGGGCGTACCTCGGTGGTGTCCAGCGTGGGGAACCCGCTGTCGCCGGCGGACAGTGACCACACGGCGTGCCCCGGCGAACCGAGGAAGGCGAAGCTCTTGTCTGCCGGCACTCGGCCGGCCAGCCCGCCATCCGGGCCAAGCACCACCTCGGCCGGGTCGTGTCCGGCCGCGTCGCGGGACACCTGCGCGGCGTCGCGCAGCCGCAGCGACATCGAGTCACCCTTCAGCGCGACGGACACCAGGTCCGCACCGGCCGCGGTGACCTCCGCCGGTTCTGCGGCCGCCGGCGCACCCCCAGCGGCCAACGCCAGTACGGCTAGCGCAAGACCGGCGGCGCCGGCGCGCATGGTTCTCATCCTCATTGCCTGCTCCCCAGACGGCTTCGTAGTAGTTCATCGGTGTCGTGTCGCTCTGTGACGACGTGCCTCGCGGCGTTGGGGCCGCCCGACACGATCGAGAGGGCCGGCGCGGCGTCCGCTGTTCGGCAGAGCCGCGTCATCGCTCGTCCCGCACCCTGCGGTCGATGTTCGGCTGTCGGTTGTGGTGGCCCGGGCTGCGACGATCGGCGTCCGACACCGGGCGATCCGGCGGCCCGCTGTCACCGCTGGGCCGCGGATTCGCACCGAGCGCGACGGCGACCGCGGCCTCTCGGCCGTCCGTGGTCCGTTCGGTCTCCCGGCTGGCCTCGGCACGACCTTTCTCCCGAGCGGCGGCGACCGCCCGGGCGATCTCCCGGGTTTGGCGCCGACGGGCGGCGATCAGCGCCCAGCCGACGAGGGCGAGCAGGACCAGCAGGCCCGTCTGTGGCCAGGGCACCGCCCAGACAGCGGTACGCGCCGTGCCGCTCGGCGGCTGCGGGTCGAGAGCCTGGTCGCCCACGGCGGCGGGTGTGACGGCGGCGCTCGCGGTCAACCGGAACAGTGGCGGCACGCCCGTCATACGTACGGTGGTGGTCAGTTCGCCGCCGGGCAGGATCTCCGTCAGGGCCTCCCCGTCGGTCGAGCGCCGGCCGAGGCCGAACGGGCCGGACGCGGCGAGCGTGGGCTGCCCGGTGAGCCGGACGTTGCCGGTGTTGCGAACGGTGAAGGTGGCGGTGAGCGTGCCGCCGGCGAGGGGGTTGAGCGAGCCGGTGTGGCGTACCCGGAGGTCCTCGACGGTCAGCGCAGGTCGCAGCTCGCCGGTCACCCGCAGGTAGATCCGTGCGCCGACCCGGTGGTCGACGGCGACCTGGTTGCCCTGCGTGTCCGCCGTCGTGGCGGCGAGCGAGGCGACGATCCCCCCGGCGTGGTCCCCGGGCGTGGCGTTGCTCGGCACCGTGAGCGTGAACGGGATGTCCAGGCGGGACGTGGACGGAATGGTCACGGTGGCGCCGGTGAAGCGGACCCAGGCCCCGGCGTCAGTGGACTTCTGACCACCGGCCAGCAGGTCGAACCCGCCCTGTGCGGTGGTGACTGCGTCGCTGGCGTAGAGGTTCAGGGTGAGCGGGCGCGCCGAGTGGTTGGTGACCGCGACGTAGTCGGTCAGGGTGGCGCCGGGGTCGAGCTTGTAGGTGAATGCTGGCCGGCCGTTCGGGCCCTTCGCACTCGACGGTGCCACTCCCCACGTCACGGCGGGCGGTGCCGACGGCGCAGGAGGAGTCGGCGTAGGCGGTGCCGCGGCGAGCAGGGCGATGCCGGTGGCGATGGCGATGGCGGCGAGCAGGCGCATGGCGGGGATGAATTCCGTTCCTGGATGCGAGGGGTGGGCGGGTCGCGGCAACGGCCCGCCCACCCCGGGACCATCTGGTGACCCGGTTCAGCGCCGGGCCACCGGACGGGTTCGGGCGATCAGATCGCGGTGAGGGTGAGGGTCGCGGTATAGGTCCCCGCGGCCGTCTCGGTGGGCAGGCTCAGCCGCAGGCCCGCGCCCAGTTGGGCGGTGCCCCGCCCGGCACCGCCCGGCGCCGCTCCCAGCACCGCGCTGTTGCCGAGGCCGCCGCCGGCTCCGACGACGTACGGCGCAATCTCCGGACCAGCGACCACGCCCTGCCCGGAGCCCTGGGCGATCACGCGAGGGTTCCAGCCGAGGTAGCCGGAGCTGAACGTGACGCCGTCCGGCCCGGCGAAGTCCGCCGGGATCTGCCCGGACGCACTCCATCCCGGTCGGCTGGGGCGGGTGTCGGTCACCGTGACCGGGCGGAGTTCACCATTGCTCTCCCACCGGTCACCACCGGCGGTGAGCTGCGCGGGTGGCAGCACCACCGCACGGTCGTCCGGGTTGACGCTGATCACCAGAGAACCCTGCGTCTCGTCGATCGACGCGGTGATCGTCTGTGAGGTGCCCGGCTCCTGCGGCGGGAACGCCACCCAGAGGGCAACCGGTTCGCTGGTCGCCACCACGTCGTGGGCGTCGCCGTACAGCTTGACCACGTACTCGCAGGCGTTCAGCTCCCTGATGGCGGTGAACGAGTAGCTCGCACCCACCTCACCCGCGATGATGGCCCAGTCGTCCGTGCCGGGGCACCTGCTGAACCAGTGGTAGTGGTCCAGCTCGGTCTGCGGCGTCTGCACCGCGTTGAGCGTCACCGTGTCGTTGGGCTGGTACTCGTCGGCCAGGCCGCTGATAGACAGGCCGACCTGCGGCCCCCCGTCGGACAGTTCGCCGACGACGAACGAGTAGTCGACCGGCCCGGTGCTGACCGTCGTGCCGTTGGTCAAGGTCGCGTCGGCCTGGAACGTCAGGGTGTAGGTGCCCAGCGCGCTGAACGCCCAGTTCGAGTGGGCGTGGGTGTGCACCGGCACATCGATGGCGTCAGGCAGGCCGTCGTCGGAGCGGAACTTGATGATCGGACCGCCGAACGAGTCCTGCGTGAACAGCGTGACGGTGCCCGGCCCCTGCACATCGACCAGGCTCAGTCGCACCTTGTCCCCCTCGAACACCCCCGAGCCGAGCGTCGTGGTGTTCCAACCCGGCCAGAGCAGATCCGGATCCTGGGTCAACGGCAGCAACCAGACCTGACTGCCCGCCGGCCCGAGGAAGGCGAACCGAGGATCATCCGGAACGGCCATCGCCGCCTCCGGCAGAACCTGGAACGTCACATCGGCCGGATCCCGCGTCACGGAAGGGCTGACCGTGTCGTCGTGCACCTGCAACGACAGCGCACCACCCTCGTAGTGCACGTCGACCGCATCGGTGTGCCCCTTGGACAACACCACCTTCTCGGCCGCCGACGCAGCGTTCGGCGCCAGCACCGTGCCGACTACCACCACCGCCCCGGCAACCAGGGCCGCGAACCCGCGAGCCCTCAGAATCGCATTCATACCTCCCCTTTCAGCACCGCGCGTACCCGCGCGCGGTGGTAGCTGTGGTGACATCACCACGACGCCTTGCGCACCCCGGGCATCTCGCCACGCAGCGCCAGCTCCCGGAACCGCACCCGGGACAACCCGAACCGGGTCAGCACCCCGCGCGGGCGGCCGTCGACCTGGTCGCGCGAACGCAGCCGCACCGGGCTGGAATCCCGCGGCAGCCGGCTGAGCCGGCGCACCGCCTCGCCGCGTACCCCTGGGTCGGTATCCGGATGGGCGACCACCCGCTTCAGCTCCGCCCGCCCCTCGGCGTGCCGGGCTACCAGTTCCTCGCGGCGCGCCTGCCGATTGACCAGGCTCTTCTTGGCCATCAGCGGGCCTCACGGAACTCGACGTGCCGGCGTACGACCGGGTCGTACTTGCGCAGGACCAGCCGGTCCGGGTCGTTGCGGCGGTTCTTGCGGGTGACGTACGTGTAACCGGTGCCGGCGGTGCTGCGCAGCCGCACGATCGGTCGCACGTCGGTCTGGCGGGCCATCAGAGCTTCACCCCCCGAGCGCGCAGCTCGGCGACGACCTTCTCGATGCCCTTACGGTCCACGGTCTTCAGCGCCTTCGTCGTCAGGGTGAGGCTGACCCATCGCCGTTGCGACGGCAGCCAGTAGCGGCGGTTCTGCAGGTTCGGGTTCCACCGGCGGCGGGTGCGCCGGTGGGAGTGGGACACGGCGTTGCCGAAGCTCGGCTTCGCGCCGGTGACGTCACAACGTCGGGACACAGTGAACGCTCCTTGCCTAGGTTGACGATAACGACAACGGTTTTCAGTTTTACATCACCCGTTCGGCCAGATCCACCCCGGGTCGTTCCCAATGACCTCAACCGGAGTCCGTCGCGCCCCCGGACCGCCATTCGCCTCGCCAGCCCTCGTGTGCCTAAAATGACAATCGTTTTCAGTAAGCCTCGAGAGGAGTGCGATGTCGTCGTCACCACAGGCCCCGACCCACGTCGTGACAACGGACGCGGATACCCGCCCCTCGTTGACGGTGGTGTCCGGGTTCTGGCCAGCGGCGACCTTCGCCCTCGCCCGGGCGCTGCTCGCCGCCGACGAGTCACTGCTGCTGGTGCGGCACGACCTCACCGGGATCCGCGACGGCGTCGTGCGCCGCGTGGTGCGTTCCAGCGCAGGCATCATCGAGGACGAGCAGGTCGACCTGCGGCACGGCTGCAGCTCCTGCACGCTGCGTGAAGACGTGCTGCCCACCCTCGTCCGACTCGCCCGCAGCCATCCCGGCAGCGACCTGGTGCTGATGCTGCCCGAAGTGGTGGAACCGGAGGCGGTCGCCGCCGCCTGCGCCCACTGCCTCGTCGACGGCGCACCGATCACCGAGCTCATCCACATCGACTCCTACGTCACCGTCCTGGACGCCGAACACCTGCTCGACGGCCTCGCCAGCACCGACGACCTCACCGCACTCGGCATCCAGGCAGCAGAGGACGACGACCGCGCGCTCGCCGACGTCGTGGTCCGCCAGATCGAGTACGCCGACACCCTGGTGCTCTGGGGGCAGTCCCGAGAAGGCGACTTCGACACCAGCCGGCTGTCGGTCCTGCTGCAACGGATTGCGCCCTGGGCGGTGCACATCCGCGTCGACGGTGACCTCGTCGACGCCAGCACGCTGACCCGCCAGCTGCGCCACACCCATCGGCACCGACCGGAGACCCCCGGGCTGCTCGCCCGTGGCCTGCAGGGCTACACGCTGGGCACACACGAGCCGGAATCCGACTGTGGTGTGGTCTCCACCGTCTTCCGCGCTCGCCGCCCGTTCCACCCGCAACGCCTGCACGACGTCCTGGAGCAGGTCAACGCCGAGATGATCCGCTCCCGAGGCCACCTCTGGCTGGCCAGCCAACCCGACACCGTGGTGGCCTGGGAGTTCGCCGGCGGCGGTCTGGCCATGGGCTCGCTCGGCCACTGGCTGGTGAGCCTGCCCGAGGACCGCTGGGAGCACGTCGAAGACCAACGCCGCCTCGCCGCCGCCCTGGAGTGGGACCCCTACTACGGCGACCGCCACCAGCACCTGGTCTTCATCGGCCTCGACGTCGACCCCGTCGAGCTGCACCGCACCGTCACCCGCTGCCTGCTCACCGACGCCGAACTCGCCGACGGCGAAGAGACCTGGCGCACCTACCACGACCCGTTCGCCGGCTGCTTCCCCCTCCACACCGAGGAGCTGGCCGACACCGCCACCCAAGGAGCGCAATCCGAATGAAGCCCGGAATCCACCCCGACTACCGATCCGTCGTCTACCGCGACAAGGGCGCCGACTTCGCCTTCCTCACCCGCTCCACCGCCACCAGTGACCAAACCATCGATTGGACCGACGGCAACACCTACCCCGTCATCGACGTCCAGATCTCCTCCGCCAGCCACCCCTTCTGGACGGGCAGGCAACGCCTACTCGACACCGCGGGCCGAGTCGAGAGGTTCCGCCAGAAGTACGCCCGCCGCGGACCGCAGAGCACGTAACCATCGGGGTGCCGGTCGACTGGACCGACCAGCGCCGCACCTGGTGGGGGCCCGCCCGGCACGAGCAGGTCTGGCACCTGACGGTCTTCCACGAGCTCGCTGTCGGTGAGCAGGCAGGCGGTCAGGGCGGCCCGCAGGGCCGGCCTGCGACCACAGTGCCTGCACGTCCGGGCGGCTGGCCAGTCACAGGAATCCCTTCGACCGCACCACACCGAACACATCCAGCCCGCCGGCCAGCAGGTCCCACAGTCGCTGCGGGTGCAGGGGCCGATGGTCGCGGAAAACGATGCTGGAGATGCCGTACTCCTCGGTTTCCGGCACGTGCCCGCCGTCGAGCTCGGCGACCCAGCCGGGCGCCGTCTCGGCCCGCACCGCGACGGACACCGAAGACCGCGAGGCAACCGCAGGTACACACCCCGCCGCGGACCCGCCTGATGGATGAGAGGCCACGTCGAGGCGCTCGGCTACCACGGACCGACCAGGGCCGGGTTCTTCCAAACTTCCCGCCCTGGCCTCAGGAGACGACCCGTCGATCGCTCAGCGAACGCACTCGGCACACGTGCCGAAGATTTCCAAGGTGTGGCCGACGTCGACGAACCCGTGCTGGGCGGCAACCTGGTCGGCCCACCGTTCCACGGCCGGACCGGCCACCTCGACCGTGCGTCCGCAGTCGCGGCAGACCAGGTGATGGTGGTGTTTGCTCTGGCTGCACCGGCGGAAGAGCTGTTCGCCGCCCGGCAGTCGAGTCGAGTCGATCTCACCGGCGTCCACAAGCAGCTGCAACGTTCGATAGACGGTGGTCAGGCCGACGCCCGCCTTACGCGCCAGCAGCATCTGGTGCAGTTGTTGCGCCGAGTGGAAGCCCTCCACCTCGCGCAACAGCGCCAGCACCTCTGCCCGCTGTCGGGTGTTCCGGGTCACATTCGGCATCGCCTGGTTCACCGTGGCCGCCATCCTCCCGTGATTTCGGGCGCCGCCGGCCTACCGCTTCCGATACGTCGCCTCGCTGCCCGTCGGACCATTATGCGTCGTTGCGCATGTACGTCGCCGCGCCAACTCCCGACCCCGCCTCTTTGCCGATGCGGGGCAGTGCGGATCAGCCCGTGGCGGGAGGAGCGGAGCCCACCGGGACGCGGTAATGAAAACCGGAACGAGTGCCGATAGGGCAGCATAAGCGACAGGCGGCAACGCCGACGGCATGCGGTCTCCGCAGGCGGCCTGCTGGCGGAGCTTTGCGGCGTCAGCCCGGCCGGCGAAGTCGGTCCGGTCGACGTCACCGACTCCGTTCGCTCGGAATGACATCCGCGCCACCCTGCTGGCACACGGCGGTCGATGAGCGGCGATCCGACGCCGGATTTCCCGCGGCGTGGCCATGGCCGATTTTGGTCAGGGAACCCGTCCTTCGAGGCCGTGGCGGCCAACCTCGCCCTCAAAGATGAAGGGCCCACTGACGATGTCACGGAGAGATCACAACGTCGAACCATCTATCGACATCGACTACCAACACCACGAAGGATTCGCTCACACGCGCCCTGTCATCTCAGGGCCCTGTTCTCTGGAGGAAAGAGAACGTGAGTAGACCCCGCAACTTGAGCAGGCGTACCTCCGCCGCGCTCTTCGCATCGGTCCTGGCCGCCGGCGCCATGACCGTGACGGGCGGTACCGCCACCGCGAGCGCCGCTCCCTCCACCCCCGACATTCCGCAGGCCACCCCCGCCGAGGCGTTGGGCTCGCACGACGCCAAGCTGCTCGCCCAGGCCGAG
Source organism: Micromonospora sp. CA-240977 (assembly GCF_050942285.1). Taxonomy (NCBI): domain Bacteria; kingdom Bacillati; phylum Actinomycetota; class Actinomycetes; order Micromonosporales; family Micromonosporaceae; genus Micromonospora; species Micromonospora sp. CA-240977. Next base: position 4,993,575 of record NZ_CP192055.1, read on the forward strand.
GCGAAGCACGCGCCGACGGTCACCCTGATCGTCGCCGCCGAGAAGGGCCAGAGCAACGCTGTCGTCGACGGCGTCGAGGCCCTCGGCGGCGCGGTCAACCGGCGCTTCGACCAGATCGGCTACGTCCTGGCCACCGTGCCCACCAGCAAGGTACTCAAGGCCGCCTCGCTGCCAGGCGTCGCCGCCATCGACCTGGACGAGGTCATCCAGCTGCCGGACCCGACCGCCGGCACCACGATCTCCGGCGCGAAGGCCGCCAGGCAGGGCGCGACGCTCAGTGGTCCGGGCGCGGGCACCAGCGCCGTGAACCCGTACATGCCGACCAACGAGACCGGCGCGGAGTCCTTCAAAGCCGCTCACCCGCAGTGGGACGGCCGCGGGGTGACCATCGGCATCATGGACTCCGGCATCGACCTGGACCAGCCGGCGCTGCAGAAGACCACGACAGGTGAGCGGAAGATCGTCGACTGGGTCACCGCCACCGACCCCGTGACCGAGAACGACGGCACCTGGCGGCGGATGGTCACCGCGGTGACCGGCCCCTCCTTCAGCGCGGGCGGCGCGACGTGGACCGCGCCGGCGGGGACCTACACGTTCAACCTGTTCCGCGAGTCGATCACCGCCGCCAGCGACCCGGCGGGTGACGTCAACCGCGACGGGGACACCACCGACGCGTGGGGCGTGCTGTACAACCCGCAGACCCACGACATCTGGGTCGACGTCGACCAGGACAACAGCTTCACCGACGAGACGCTGATGCGCCCGTACCGGGAGCGCTTCGACGTGGGGCACTTCGGCACCGACAACCCCGCCACTGCGGTGCGGGACCAGATGCCCTTCGTGGTGGAGTACCGCGAGGACGTCGACATCGACCCGAGCGACGGCAAGCCCGGCCCGTACGCCGACTACGTCAACATCGGCATCATCGAGGCCACCCACGGCACCCACGTCGCCGGCATCACCGCCGCCAACGACATGCTCGGCAACACCGCCTTCGACGGTGCCGCCCCCGGTGCGAAGCTCGTCTCCGCCCGGGCCTGCTCCTGGGGTGGCGGCTGCACGGCCGCGGCGCTGACCACCGGCATGGCCGACCTGGTCATCAACCGGCACGTGGATGTGGTCAACATGTCCATCGGCGGCCTGCCGACGCTCAACGACGGCGCGAACGCCCGCGCGCAGCTTTACAACGACCTGATCACCACCTACGGCGTGCAGATGTTCATCTCTGCCGGCAACTCCGGACCGGGCCTGAACACCGTCGGCGATCCCTCGGTCGCCGAGAACGTCGTCAGCGTCGCCGCGAACATCAGCAAGGACACCTGGCTGGCCAACTACGGCTCGGTGGTCACGAAGAAGAACGCGCTGTTCAACTTCTCCTCCCGCGGCCCGCGCGAGGATGGTGGCTTCAAGCCGAACATCACCGCCCCCGGATCGGCGATCTCCACCGCGCCGACCTGGCAGCCGGGCAACCCCGTTGCCGAGGCCGGCTACGCGCTGCCGCCGGGTTACCAGATGCTCAACGGCACGTCGATGGCCTCCCCACAGGCCGCCGGCGCCGCCGCGCTGCTGCTCTCCGCCGCCAAGGCCACCGACAAGGGTGTCACCCCGGCCGCGCTGCGCCGGGCCATCTATACCTCCGCCAAGCCCATCGCGGACGTGGCGACGTACGCGCAGGGCTACGGCATGTTCAACGTCCCCGGCGCGTGGAAGCTGCTCGCCAAGACCGTCGAGACCCGTTCGTACATCTCCGACGCCCCGGTCTGCACCGAACTGTCGGAGAACCTCACCCGCTACGACCGCGACCTGAACCGGTTCGTCCCGAACCCCAACCGCGGCGCCGGCGTCTACAACCGCTGCATCCCGGCCGAGGGCGGACAGCGGGTCGGCCAGAGCCGCACCTACCCGGTCAAGGTCACCCGGACCAGCGGCCCGGCCGGCACCATCAGCCACAAGCTGGCCCTGCGCGGCAACGACGGCACCTTCACCGCACCCAAAACGGTCGCGCTGCCGCTGAACAAGAGCGTCACGATCCCGGTCACCGCCAAGCCGTCGACCACCGGCGCGCACGGCACGATCCTGACCGTGGACGACCCGAAGACCTCGGTGCTCGACTTCGAGGTCTCCGCCGTCGTGGTGGCCGCCACCGCGGTCACCAAGCCCAGCTACTCGTTCTCTGCTGAGGGCTCGGTGGCGCGCAACAGCTTCACCTCGTACTTCGTCACCGTTCCGTCCGGCGCGGGGGCGCTACAGGTGAACCTGTCCGGCATCGCCACCGGGTCGCAGACCCGGTTCATCGCCATCAACCCCTACGGCGTGCCGGTGGAGAGCACGGCGAGCACCGCCTGCTACACCAACTTCTCCGACGCCGCCGCCTGCAAGCCACAGGAGCGCGACTACCAGAACCCGATCGCCGGGGTCTGGGAGATCGAGGTGGAGGCACGGCGTACCTCACCGGCGCTGAACAACCCGTTCCAACTACAGGCCCGGGTGCAGGGTGTGCAGGTCGAGCCGTCCGTGATCGAACTGCCCGCGGTCACCGCCGGTCAGCCGACCCCGGCGACCTGGACGCTGACCAACACCTTCGGTCCGGTCGCGGTGACCGGCCAGGGCGGTCCGCTGTCCAGCGTGCACGCCGAGCGGCCCACCATCGCCGAGGGAGCCCAGCAGGAGTACCTGGTGGACGTTCCGGCCGGTGCCAGCAGCTTCACCGCGCGGATCGGCAACACCGCCAACCTGGGCGCCGACCTGGATCTGACGGTGTTCAACGGCGACGTGCAGGTCGGTCAGTCCGCCGACGGTGACTCCGAGGAAGCGGTCACCATCGCCGACCCGCCGGCGGGCACCTACCGGGTCGTCGTCGACGGGTACGCCGTCGACGGACCGAACACCAGCACCGCCTACGACTACCGGGACTCGGTCTCGGCGTCGTCGCTGGGCACGCTGGACACCCCGGCGACCCCGCTCACCCTGCCCAACGGCGCCACCGCCACCCTCACCGGGACGGTGACCGCCCAAGCCGCCCCGAGCGCCGGGCGCGAGCTGTACGGCGAACTCGCTGTCGTCACCAACGACGGCGCGGTCGTCGGACGCGGCGCCGTCTCCATCGGCGCCGTCAACTGATCCTTCCGCACCGCACGGGAGCCCATCTCCGATCTCGTGGGATGGGCTCCCGCGCACCGCGACACGCGAACCAAGACGGCTTCCAGCCATCCGCGCCACCGCGAGGGATCCCTGGCGGCCACATCGCTGATGATGGTTGTGAGTGAGCCGACGATCATCGCCATGACCGATGCCCAACCAGTGGACCATCTAACGCCACAGGCGGCCGCAGCCCAGGCCACGATCGCGGCTCGGGACGCAAAGCTCGCCCGATACCGGGCCGCCGATGAGGCTCGGCGCAATTCTGAAGCTCACGCAAGTCTGGCGGTGGTGGTGACCTCCTCGGCTTCGGCCGAAGCCGAGGAGGTCACCACGCAAGAAGCCCTGGTCAGAACGACAGCCGGTCCATCCCTCCGGCGTCGGCCGTCGGAGTCTCAACGAGCGCACCTTCCAGCACCTGGATCTGCCATTTCCCCGACGGCAATGTGACCGCCGGCACCGAACGGCTCAATCCCGGCCAACGGTGCATCATGCTGAGGCACCGGTCAGGGGCGGTCGTGCAGGAACCAACCCGGCGAAGATCCACCCAGCCCCGGCTCTGCTCAACACGGCGAACGCCTCGGCCGCACCAACACGCACCCGTCATCCCGCAGGCACATCAGTCGGAGGCCGCTGCGTCGACGGTGGTGCCGACGAGCCTTTCGTCCTACCTTCGCTGCGGCTTTTGTGGGAAATGAATGGAATTCCAGGCTCGGCACAAGATAGATGAGTCCAAATCCTTGACTCAGTGCCCGTGTTGCCGGTTAATCACATCTACGTGTCCGCCGTGTTCACCCTTTCGGGTGGCCGACGACGCCGGCGGGCCGTCGAATCGATTCGACTACCGTCAGCAACGAAGCCCTGACCCGGAGTCGTGAGGCTGTCGGGTGAGTCACAGGAGGTTACCGTGCATCGTACGAACGTCCGCTGGGGTGGCCGATTGTCGGCGTCGGCCAGAGGGCTGGCCGCGACAGTGGCGCTCGCCCTGCCCCTGACGCTGGGCGGCCTGACCCTGGCGACCCCCGGGTCGGCCCTGGCCGCGCCGGTCGCGAAGCAGAGCGTCGCGGCCGCCGGACTTGACGGTGTGGCGGCCGGTAACGGCGCGATCGCCTCGGTGGATCTGAGCGGGACGTGGAGCTTCACGCCCTCGGGCCGGGGAACGACCTCGATCACGGTGCCCGGTGGCGGCTGGTACAAGCAGGGCTTCACCGACGTGAACGAGGCGGTGTACTCGCGCAGCATCACCGTCCCGGACTCGGGGCAGCCGCAGTCGACCTGGATCGAGTTCGGCGCCGTCAACCACCAGGCGACACTGTCGGTCGACGGCCGGGTGGTCGCGACCCAGACCACCGCGTTCACCCCGTCGAACTTCGACATCAGTAGCTACGCCGCACCGGGCACCACTCACACGATCAGCGTGCAGGTGAAGGGCCGCGGTGCGTTGAGGTCGTCCGACGGCAAGTACCTGGTCCCCATAGCCGCCGACTGGTCCGAGGCGGTACCGCAGGGCATCTACCGGTCCGCGTCCCTGCGGGTGTACCCGGCGGTGTATGTCAGCGACGCGTTCGTCCGTACCTCGGTGGCGAACCGCACCCTCAGCTACGACGTGTCGGTGACCAACTCCTCGGCCGCGACCAGAACCGTCACCCTGAGCGGGTCGATCACGTCCGACGGCGCGGGCTCCTTCAGCTACCCGCAGTTGCCGCAGCGGACCGTGACGGTGGCGGCCCGTTCGACGGCGAAGGTCACGGTGGGCCCCGTGGCGTGGGACCTCGGCGCCACCTCGTACTGGTGGCCCAATGTGCCGTACCGGTCCGGGTACCGGGCCCAACTGCACCGACTGGCGATCCATGCCACCGCTGACGACGGCCGCACCAGTGATGCCACATACCGCTTCGGGTTCCGGGAGAGCACGCAGAACGGCGAGTACTACTACCTCAACGGCGTGCGGGTGAACTTCCGTGGCGACAGCCTGCAGGGCGCCGACTACGACCGGGTCAACTACGGCGGGAAGGGCGACGCGTACGACACCCTGCCCGGTTTCCTGCCGCCGTCGTCCGGCAACGGCGGCTGGCCCGCGGCGGTGGACAACTACCAGCGTCTCAACTACAACGTGGTACGCATGCACATGGAACCGGCCAGCCCGTACATGCTCGACGTGGCCGACGAGATGGGCCTGATGGTCATCGACGAGACCGCCATCCGCAGTGGTTCCCAGGACTTCGTGTCCGGACGCACCAACATGGTGGCCCACGCTCGTGCGCTGACCCTGCGCGACCGCAACCATCCGGCGATCATCCGCTGGAGCCAGATCAACGAGCCCAGTTCCAACAGCAACGACTCGCAGCAGTTCCAACAGGACCTGTACGCGGCGATGAACGGCAACGACGGCACCCGGCCGATCAGCATCGACGCCGGCATTGGCGCGGACTCGCCCAGCCGGTACCCGGCCATGACCTACCCCAACTTCGCCATCTTCGCGCACTACCTGGACGGCGTCGGCCGCTACGGCGAGGCCCTGAATCGCCATACCGGGCGCCCGGACGGTGAAGGCGAGTACATCTGGCCTGCCTGCAGCACCAAGCAGGGCTTCACGTGGTTCGCCACCGCGACTGCTGCCAAGCGCGGCAAGGACGCCAGCGACCTACGTCCGTACACGCTGCTGTCCGCCTGGGCCAGCGTCGTGCCCGGCGTGCGAACCACCGACTTCACCACGGAGGAGAACACTCGCCCGGTCTACGGCGCGGACAACCTGCCCGACCCGTGGAGCAACCCGCAGATCCAGCGCGTGCAGGCGGCGTTCAACCCGGTGGCCGCAGTAGACCTCCCCTACTGGTCCGCCTCCGGCAATTCGGACTCGAACGGCACCTTCCCGCTGCCGCAGGCGGTACCCAGCTACGCCCGCAACGCCACCGTGACCCGCAACATCACAGTGTTCAACGACGACTTCACCAACACCTCGGTGAACTTCACCTGGACCGCCCGCCTCGACAGCCCGACCGGCACTGTCGTCGCGTCCGGCAACAACACCCTGACCATCCCACTCGGCTCACGGGTCACCCAACCGGTGTCCTTCACCGCCCCCGCCACCGGCAGCCGCGTGTACCTACAGCTGTCGACCGCGAAGTCCGGCAGCACCGTCTTCACCGACTCGGTCGAATACCTGAACCTCGGCGGAGGCGGCGGAACCGGGCCCGCAGCAGGCACCTACCGCATCGTCAACCGCAACAGCGGCAAGCCCCTCGCCATCGCCGGCAACTCCACCGCCGACGGCGCCAAGGCGATCCAGCAGAGCGGCACCCCCACCTGGACGATCAGCGCCACCCAGGACGCCTACACCCTGCGCTACACCGCCTCCGGAAAGATGCTCGACGTCAACGGCGGCAGCACCACGCAGGGCCTGCAACTGCAGCAGTGGTCGGCAAATGGCGGCACCAACCAGTCGTGGTACCTGCGGCCCACCGGTGACGGCTACTACACCATCGTCAGCCAGGCCAGCGGACTGGCGGCCGACGTCTACGCCGCAGCGACAAGTGACGGCGCGCAGGTCGTCCAGTGGACCGCCAACAGCGGGACCAACCAACAGTGGCAGTTCGTGCGCGTCTGACCAGCGCCACAGGCGGTCGACAAGTCCGACCGCCGGTGACCAGCTGACGATTGTTGTGATGTCTACTCGGGCATGGGGATTCCCGTGCCCGAGTAGACCACAACCCGCTCTCGATGGAATTGGCAAGCATCAGTGCCACACGGCAGCCTGCATCGAGCCCTCGCCTCCGCTCGGCTGAAGGACGCCGCCGGTGCCAGTGAACTGCCGGCCTCGGTGGCCAGCTTCGTACGGCGCGGTGAATGATCCAGAGCACTCCACGGCCCCGTCTCATCCTCCCGTCCCGAGAACCCCGCCGACCGTCGAGCGTGCGCCGCAGCACCCCCTGGGCATCACGCTCGATGCAGCGCGGTAAGCGGCATGAGACTGCACTCGATCGACGAAATGTCATTCTGTCGGGCCGCTCACCCGACCACAGTGCGGCACAGGACCGCCTCGCCGGACGGCCTGCACACTAGAAACGTGATCAGACTGCGGTTGTACAAGGCTCGCGAACGGCAGCGCGTCATCGATCCTGCCGATCTCGAAATCACCTACTTCGCGGTCGACCCCGAGACCAAACCGGTCTTCGAGCACGACGGCGTCATGGTGTGGATCAGCGACCCCGACCACTGCCGGGTCGAGCGGCGCGTCCGCGGCCGGGATTTTCACCTGGTCGAGTCCGGCACGAACGTCCTGCCCCGCGCCCGTGGCCTGGAGATCCTGCGCGTGCCCGGCGCGGACTACCGCTGGGTGCACTCCCTCGACTGGCGCTGGGGCGCAGGCGAATACCTCGACCGCGACCGAGTCGAGGCGATCGTCGACCGTGCGCTCGACATGGAACCGTGGGCGGTGCCGGCGGGCCCGGTTGGCCTGGTGCATCTGTCCTACCTGATGTGGTTCCACAACGGCGCGATGGCCAACGGCGCCGCTTGGCCGCTGGACGAGTGCACCGCCAAGCAGATCGCCGCGTTTGCCGCGGCCGCAACCTACTTCGCACTCGACGACATCGCCGACCTGATCGGCCGTCTCGAACCAGATGACGCGCTCAGCCACGAGTACTGGCATCTCAGCAGTCCGTTCGGGGAGGATGCGTCGTTAATCCGCGACGCGCTCCGATGCAAACTCGCCGAGGCACCGGAGGACTGGGGCTAGCGATAGGCGCGCCCTGCAGACGATAAGCGCGCATCGACGCCGCCCTGCGGGGAGGACGAACTTCCAGAGCCGCCTCAAGAGGTGCAGCGGAGCGCCCGAGACGTTGAGTCGAACCGCGGGGGAACGCGGCGGTGGGAAGGGCTGACCCGGAGCTTTCACGCCCACTGGGCCGGCCGGGTCGGCCCGCGACTGAGGTTGACGACGGCGGCTACGAACGGACATGGCAGCGTCTGGTCAACGGAGAGCAGGTCCGTGGCATCTGTGCACAGCTCGACGGCAAGATGGTTGGCATCGCGCATTACCTGTTCCACGCCAGCGTCTGGGGTGCCGGGAGACGCTACCCGGCAGAATTGTTCGTAGACCCGCAGGCACGACGTCGGGGTATCGCCACGGCGATGGTCGAGCGCGTGGCCAAGGATGGCGACGAGCATGGTGCCCCTCGCCTGTAAATGCCTGCGCTGCGGAACCCACCTCGCGTCCTGGGACATCGGTTAACCCCGCCCCAACGCCGCGACGCCGACGCACTCACTCCGACATGGGCGGACGCCGCCCGACCGCCTCCCCGCGGCGCCAGCGCTGACCGCTTCGAGCACGCCGAAGGAGTGACGCTCGGCGGCGGCAGATCCGTGCGCGGCCGGTCGATCGGCGCCGTATCGGTGGTCGAGCCGCTGACGTGACGGATCCGTCAGGTCCGCTCCAGCACCGATCAGCCCCTTCGCAAGGCTTTCAGCCTGACTGCGGTCGCCACTCGGAATCGCGTGATTCGCGACATCGGAGGACGCACGTAGGGCTTGTATCGCTCGACTCTGAGCTCACTCTTGACGGCGTTGAGCAATTCGCCTCGCGCGGCGTTGAGGGCACGGTATTCGACCTTACCGGCGTCCTGCAGGTCGTGCCAGTGCGCGACGATCTGGGAACTGGCGTACTCAAGCCTCTCCACGCGTTCGACCAGCGCCCTTGTTCCGATGATCCGAAGCAGGTCGCCCTGACTGCGGATTCTCTGGCTAGCCTTGGACCCGGCCTGGTACCTGGCACCGCGTTCGCCTTCTGGGAGGACCAGGCCTCGATATTCGCTTATTTTGTTGACCTCGGCCGCGATGTCCACGTAGGCATCGCGGATTTCCCTGTCCCATTGGCGCCGGTCCTCGCGGGCTAATTTGCGGCGATCGCTAGCGGCCATGGACAAGAAAGCGATCAAGGCGCCGATGAGGAGAAAGGCACCGGCAATCACCGGGACGCCCCACCACGGGGCCGCTTCGGGTGGCTGCTGCGCGAGGCAGTGATGGGCGTCTACCCCCATCGGCGGCGCCGATGAACCGGGACTTCACGCACCGGCATCTCGGACCAGTACAGCGGCCGGTCGACGACGGGTCGGGCGAGGTAGGGGGTGATCCGGTCGCGTTCGTGTTCCTCGGCGAGTCGCTCAGCTTGCATGGTGTCACCGGCGAGGTCGAGGGCTTTGATGAGTTGCACGACGAGGAGGTCGAGCGGTGGTTCTCCGCTTCAGCGGCCGTGGGGCGTTCGTGGGCTACGACAGCCCGGTGGCCGCACCATTGCCGCAGAAGTTCGTGCTCGGGCCGGACATGCTTGCGATACCACCGATACTCCCATTCCGGATTGGACTCCTCGCCCTTGTGGATAAGTGCGGGCTGCCGTGTTGCACTTGTGTCGGGCTTCGGCCTCCTCCTCGATCATGTGCTCGAGGATGGTGTGCGAGTGGGCTCGGCAGGCGGCTTCCGCGATGATGACAGCGCCGGCGGGCGAGACAATCGTGGCGTCATCGGTGGTGAACCACTGAACCGTCGCGAGGATCTCCTCCACGGGAACCTGAAGGATGTCGGTCAGCTTCGCGCGATCCCTGATGATCGTGGCGTTTTCGACCGGACGCCAGTTCCGCGTCCGCACCGCCATGGCCGCTCAGACTCTCCTCGATGGCCGCTACCTGGGCGGGCGCCCGCCCTACGGCCACACCTTCCGCGATCTTGGGCCCCACCCCAACCCCGCCAAGACCGCCGACGGCAAGCACCTCAAGGGCCTCACACCTGCCGATCAGACCGCGCCGATCGTCCGGCAGATCTTCGCCGAATTCCCTTCGTCGAGACGGCCTGATCCTCAGGCCGGCGCCAGGTGCACAGCGGCACCGGATTGCCAACGTTCAGGGCTTGCGGACAGCACCACCAACGCTCAGCAATCTGTCGATGTCGGATCGTAGCGGGAGATGTCGATGCTCGCCATGGAGACCGGGTCCGCGTCCGTACGCGACAGCGTTCTCGTGGCGAACCGCTTGCGGTGCCTCGTCCTCGACCACCAGCCGCTCCCCCGGATCGTCGACTCGACCCAGGCAACCAAAGCCGCCGCCTGGGTCGAACCCACGTGGCTCATCCCCTGACTCGTCGGCAACGGCCACAGCGCCCAACAGCCCGGCACCGCTTCCCGCATGGCCATTCAGCCAGGCGGTGAGCCACAGCCCGGCGGCATCCCCTCGTCACACGGGTGGCGAGATCTCGTGCAGACTTCGATTGGTCAACTGGTCAGGCTGGCGGATCATCTCGAAAGAGGTGCTCTCTCACACCTGATCCCCAGCGAGTCGCAACGAGTTCGGGACGAGGGCGGACCGGCTTGGGGACCCAGCCGTGTTGTCTGGTGTCGGGCGCAGCGCTGTCCCAGTCGGCGACTCGCGAAAAAGGATCCTTGTCGCGGCCAGGCTCATCGTCGCGCGGCTCGCGGACAACCATCGCCGGGTAGAAACGCGTCTCCTGAGCCACCCTGCAGTCATCCGTCCGGGAGGCGACCACCGCGCCACAGTCTTCGCATGCCACGGACGGGTTCCACCCCACCATGGACCAGCAGCCCGTGCGAACAAGGTCGTGGATGAAGCGTGTCCCACGTACGTCGCCGGGTGAGAGGACGAAGGTGCCGACGACCTGATCGCGGCCATACGCGGCCTCGTCTGTTGCATAGGTCCCGGGGTCCAGGAGCGGCGGGTTCACGTGATGACAATCCAGGAGCGACCAGTGCGGTCCCGCCGGCAGCTCCACCAACCGGACCGGGACGCTCAGCGTGTTCCCGCAGCTCGCACACCGAAAGCCCTCCACTGCCGCAGTTTGACATCCGGGCCAGGCGAAGGCATCCGAGAATGATGGACGAGGGCGATCGCCTGGACAGGCCCCACCGATGCTCCCGGCACCCTCGATGCACTCATCTCGGCTCAACCCCCCGGAGACACCGGAGGGGTGCCGTACAGCCACCTGCCAAACCCGGCCGCGGACGGCGACCCGGTCGCGCTCGTCCGACGGGTGAACCGGGTCGGCCGGGCACCGACCCGGGTCAGCCGGCCTCCGGCGGCATGACGAGCTGGACGAGTCGGGCACCCTCGCGGCGGGTGATCAGCCAGCCGCGGCCGGGCGGCTGGATCGACGGGCGGATCTTGCCGAACAGCGGGCCCTCGTCGGGGCTGACAGAGAGCATCAACGCGGGTGAGCCGAGCTCCTGGACCCGCCCGATGACTGGTTCGAACATGCCCCGAGCGGCACCGCGACCGCCACGCGCCAGGATCAGATGCAGGCCGATGTCCCGCGCCTGCGGCAGCAGCTCCATCAGCGGCGCTAGCGGGTTCCCACCCGGGGCAACAACCAGTTCGTAGTCGTCGACCAGCACGAAGATCTCCGGGCCCGTCCACCAGGAGCGGCGGCGTAACTGCTCGGGTGTGACATCCGCGGGCGGCAGGCGTTCCTTCAGCACCTCGGCCAGCTGGTGCAGTCCCGAATCCCGCGCCGGCGACGTGTGGTACGCCACCAGGTGCTCGGTCTTCACCACGTTCAGCAGGCTCGCGCGGTAGTCGACGATGACCAGGCGCGCCTGCTGCGGAGTGAACCGGGTGGTGATGGTGGTGGCCAGCAGCCGCAGGAAACTGGACTTGCCCGAATCCGGGTTGCCGATCACCAGGAAGTGCGGGTCGATCCCGAAGTCCGCAAGCACCGGTCGCAGGTCGGCCTCGGCAATGCCGATGGGCACCGCCCACGGGTGCTGGTGGTCGCCCACGCCTTCGACCGTCTCGTACGGCACGACGGCGGGGAGCATGCGTACCCGAGGCGCCGGCGGTCCCTGCCACGCGGCGGCGATCGCGTTGACCAGCTCGGCCGGCTCGCCGTCCCGCGGCGCCGGCAGCGCGGTCAGGAAGTGCCGTTCGTCAGGTGTGATGCCGCGGCCTGGCTTGCCCGCCGGCACACTCGCCGCGGCGCGACGGGAGATCGCCGATTCTGTGGGATCGGCGAGGTGCAGCTCCAGGCAGGAGCCGAAGCGCTCACGGATCTTCGGCCGGAGGTACGTCCAGCGGTTCGTCGCGACGATCAGGTGGATGCCGTACCGCAGGCCGTCGAGGGCGATGAGGCTGAGGACGTCCTCCAGGTCGCCGTGCTCGGCGAGCAGCCGGTCCCAGCCGCTGACGACCAGGAACACGTCCCCGAATGAGTCGTCGACCCGATCCCGGGCGCGATGCCCGCGGTAGGCCGCCATACTTTCGACCCCAATGGTCGTGAAGGACCGGCGTCGTTGGTCCAAGAGGGTCCGCAGCTCAGCGACGGTGCGCCGGACGGCGATGTCGTCGCGGCGCGTGACGACCCCGCCGACGTGCGGCAGCCCGCGCAGGCTCGCGAGCTGGCCATCGCCGAAGTCGAGGCAGTACACCTGCACCTCGGCCGGGGTGTGGGTGAGCGCGAGACTGGTGACCAGCGTGCACAGGGCCGTTGCCTTGCCGCTTTCCGGGGCGCCGACGACGGCCACGTGCCCGGACGGGCCGGCGAGGTCCAGCGACAGCACGTCAAGCCGCTGCTCACGCGGCTTGTCCACGAGCCCGATCGGCACCTGGAGGGTGCCGATCAGCTGGGGATCGTTGACGGTGAGGCCACGGTTGCCCTGGACGGCCAGCCCACCGGCCAGCTCGTCGATGGCAGGTGACACGGTCAGCGGTGGCAGCCACACTTGGTGCGCTGGCGGTCCCTGACCGGCCAGCGCGTCCACGAGCACCTCAGCTACGCTGGACCGCAGACCGGGCCGGTGGGATGCCGACAGCACGTCCTCCCAGGACGCTGGGGTCGAGGGCTGATGGCTGCCCGACACATAGGCCGCCCGCAAGCGGACCAGCGGCTCTACGCCGAACCGCAGGTACCCCTCCCCCGGCCGGCGCAGATCGAACGCCTCCGGTACGCCGAGCACGACCTGCGACTCGTGCCTGCTGAAGGTACGCAGCCCGATCCGGTAGCTCAGGTGCGTGTCCACACCGCGCAGCCGGCCCTCCTCCAGCCGCTGGCTGGCCAGCAGCAGGTGCACCCCGAGGCTCCGGCCAACCCGGCCGACTTGCACAAAGACGTCGACGAAGTCCGGTCTAGCGGTCAGCAACTCCGAGAACTCGTCGCAGACGATCAGCAGGCTCGGCAGCGGCGCGAGCTGCCTCCCCCGCTCCCGTGCCATCTCATAGTCGTGGACGGATGCGAGGTTGCCGGCCTGGCGTAGCAGTTCCTGGCGGCGCGCCAGCTCGCCGAGGATGGCGGCTGCCAGGCGGTCGAGCAGATCGGGCTCGTCGCCCAGATCGGTGACGATGGCCGACGTGTGCGGCAGACCCGCGAACGGGGCGAACGTGGCACCGCCCTGGAAGTCGACCAGGAGGAAGTTGATCAGCTCGGAGGGATGGGTCGCCGCCAGGCCCAGCACGATGGTGCGCAGCAGCTCCGACTTGCCCGCCCCGGTAGCCCCCACGATCAGGCCGTGCGGGCCCATGCCGTCGAGTGCCGACTGCTTCAGGTCCAGTTCGACCGGCTGCCCGTCAGGACCGACGCCGATGGGCACCCGCAACCGGTCGCGGGCCCGGCGTTGCCGGCGCAGGTCCGGGTGGCGGGGGTCCGTGATACCGAGCAGGTCGAGCAGCGATACGTGATCGTCACGGTGCCCCATCTCCGCGCTGTCGTCGCTGGCAACCGGGGGCGGAGGCACCAGCAGGACCAGCGTGTCCAGCACCTCGCGGACCAGGCCCGCCACCGGCGGTGGCACCTGGTCCGCTAGTTCGTGGAGGGTGCGGGCGATGGTGGCCACGTCCGCGCCGGGCAAGAGGCCGAGCTGCCCGAGCTGGTGCACCGCGGTGACGCGCTGGGACCCGGTACCGCCTCGCGCCCGCTCCAGGACGTCGGCGAGTTCCTGGTTGAGGCGGGCCGACGCGGGCGGTTGCTGTTCGAGGCGCTCCCGCATGGCGACGAACCACTCCCGGCCCAGCTGGCCCTCGCCGGCGGGCAGCCGCTGCGCCCGCGCGAGCCAGTCGTCGGCCCGCGACGGGTCGACGATGCTCAGCGCGGTCAGCCGCTGCGCGTGCTCCAGCTCGGGCAACGCCCGCCACGGGGCGCCGTGATCCGTGTACTGCTCCAGCAGGGTGGCCACCCGGGTCAGCCGGGCGGCGCCGAACCGGGTCTGCAGGCTCACCAGCAGCCGGTTGCGCAACGCGGGTTCGATCTCGTAGAGGCCGTCGCCGACTTCCCGGAACAGTGGCGAGGTCAGCAGCTCGGCCTCTACCGGGTGGCCGAGCACGATGGGCGGGTCGAGGAAGAAGTTGACCCGCAGCAGGTGCAGGAAGCCGGGGTCCAGCACGACCGGCACCGCGGCGTGGCTGGCCAGCTCCAGGGCGCCGGCCGGCAGGGTGGCGCGGGCGGCAGAGAGTCGGCTGCTGGCCGGGGAGGACGCGGTCCACGTCTTCACAGCGGCTGCTCCGTACGCGCGGGGTGGCCGCGCAGCACGTCCACCGCCTGGTACATGCCTTCCCTGGTGAGCGGGTACATCGCAATGTGCCGGGCGATCTGCCCGGCGGTCGTGCCGGCCCAGCGGGCCGCCGGCACCGGGTTGAGCCAAGCGACCGTGCACCCGGCGACGCGCAGCGCCTTGAGCATGGCGGTGGTGTCAAGCAGCCGGCCCGTGTCGAAGCCGCCCCGCGCCGCTCCCCCGTCGCTGATGATCGTCACTGCCGTACCGGGGACGAGCTGCTCGACCGCGGCAGCGAACGGCTGGGGTTCGGTGAGGTCGGGGTCCCGGTAGAGGCGGCCCGCCGGCAGCGGCGCGACGCGGGCCAGCACCGGGTCGAGCGCCGGGCTGAAGGGGTCGGGCAGCTCGGCAAGCAGCGCCTGGTCGCGGCTCCGGCCGGGGACGTTGCGGAAGTACCGGACGGTGATCAGCTCCAGTCGACCCGCACTCCTGATCGCGTCGACGACATGGTCGACGAAGTTGTGGAACGGGGTCATGGAGCCCTGTCGGTCCACGAGCATCAGCAGCCGGGCGGTGTTGCGTCTGGCCGGGATCAGGACCGGCGCGCCGGCGATTCCGGTGCGCGCGTAGCGGTCGAGGGTGGCTGCGACATCGAGTTCGACAGGTGGGCCGGTGCGTACCGGCCGGCGAAGCCGCCGCCAGACCTGGGCGATCTCTCGTTCGCTGAGCGGGTACTGCGGCACGGTCACCAGGGACCGGTCGAAGCTGCCGGTGGCGGGCGGCTGCGTGGTCAGGCCCGACACGTGCTGGGCGGCGGGTGGGACCTGGCCGTCCGCGGGCTGTTCGTCCACCGGCCGCAGGTCCTCCGGTGCGTCGGCCAGCAGCGCGGCATCGGACAGCAGATCCCCGCCGGTCGAGCCGGTCGGCGTGACCTCCCCGGTGATCGCGCTGGCCTCCCAGACCGGGACGTCGACGTTGGCGAACGCGGCCCGGACGATCTCCCGCTCGCCGACCGACTTGGCCCACAACACCACGCACAGTTCGGTCAGGTCGCCGGTGGAGGAGAGCCCGAATCCGGCGGCCAGCGCCTGACGCAGCGTTTCGCAGTCGTCAACCCCGAGCGACAGTCCCCGCCGCCGCAGGCGCGTGACGAGTTCATACACGAAGGACGGCGTGGAATGAGCCACGTCGTACACGAAGGACGGCGTGGGGCGCCGGGCGGTCACGGGTGGCCGAGCCGCTCGATCGCGCGACCCTGGTCGCCGCGCTGCTTGAGCAGCGCGCCGAGGTACGGGAGCTGGGCCACCTCGCCGGCGGGCACCTGGACCGCCTGGAGGAACCCAGCCCAGTCGAGCAGTTCGCTGAGACCGGGCTTCTTGCCCAGATCGATCTCCCGCAGGCGCAGCAGGACATCGAGCACCTCCCGCCGCATCTCGGGGTGGCGGATACCGTGCAGCTCAAGGATCTGGTCGAGCTGTTCCAGCGAGGACGGGAACTCGACGTAGTGGAAGATGCAGCGGCGGAGGAAGGCACCTGGCAGCGCCTTCTCCTCGTTGTTGGTCACGAGGATGATCGGGCGCAGGTCCGGCCGGTCGGCGGGCACGGCGTGGCGCACCCCGGGCAGCTCGTCGATCTCGAAGGCCAGCTCGTCGAGCTCACGCAGCAGGTCGTTGGGAAAGTCGAGGTCGGCCTTGTCGATCTCGTCGATCAACAGCACGGACCGCCGGCCGTAACCGGCGCGGACGATCGCGCGACCGAGCGGCCCGAGCCGTACGTACTGCTGTAGGTCCTTGACCGGACCACGCCACCGGGTGAGTTGGGCGTCGTGCAGTCGGCGGATCGCGTCGTAGGTGTACAGCAGATCGCGGCCCTTGCTTGTCGACTTGATGTACGCCTGCTCCAGCGGCAGCCCGAGGGCGTAGGCCACCGCGGACGCCAGCCGGGTCTTGCCGACGCCGGGGTCGCCCTGCAACAGCAGCGGCCGACCGAGGCTGATCGCGAGGTTCACCGCGGCCTGCAGCTCCGGGGTGGCCAGGTACGGCTCGTAGGAGACCTGACGAGTCGACGGGCCGAACGGGACGACTTCCGTGTCGGTCGCCTCGATGAGCCGGGACTCGGGCAGGGTGGCGGTGGCGTCGAACCACATGGACGTGTCAACGCGGTGACGGGTCTGCACGGTTACTCCTCTCCTCGAGCTGCCTACGGAAACGCGTCTCGTCCTGGCGGGCGGCGCGGATGGAGCGGTCCATGGTCTCGTAGACCAGGCGGAGGTCCAGGCGGGACCCGTCCCACGCCTCGTCGGTGATGAGGCTGCTCCACGCCTCTGCCAGGGTGGCTGGCCAGCCGCGCCGCGAGACGACCTCCTGTGCCCACAGCGTGAGGTCCACCGGGTCCACCTGAGGCGGGGGCAGGGTGGTGATGCCCTGCGGGTAGCCGCCGGGCATCGCCCCGGCGAAGACCATCACGAACCAGCGCTCATGCTGGCCGCAGTGCTGGCGTACGCCGTCCCAGAATTCGGCGACCACGGCGTCGGGCACCCCGTCGGTCAGCACCGGGCACAGCACGTTTGCCCACTCCAGGTCCGGCAGGTAGCGCAGGACGTGCTTGACCCGCAGGTCCACCGGGGCCAGCTCGGGGCGCAGGCTCAGCCACTCCTTGCGCTCGATCTCGCCCAGGCAGTAGGGCAGCCAGGAGCAGAGCTTGTTGACGAAGAGCATCTCCGAGTAGGACACGCCGAACGCCAGCAGTCGGCTCGGGGCGGCGATCTTCGCCTCCTGCACAGCCCGCTTGAGCTGTTGCAGGTCGAAGAAGGCGCTGTCGAGTAGTTGCAGGTCCTGCGGGGGTGGGCTCTGCGCGGCGGGGACCGAACGCATCCGGTGGGCCGTCGCCCAGTCCCGCAGTCGGGCGTTGCCGGTCCGGTCGGTAAGCGCCTGGTCGATCAGCTGGTCGAGCCAGTCGTCCACGGTCGCGGTTTCGAGCAGCTTGAAGATGACCTCACGCATGCCGAGGTCGCCGCCGACGTAGTCGGACAGCCGTCGCCCCATGCCGTACAGGAGCATCCGTTCCAGGTCGTTGCGGCGTGGGTAGGCGTCCAGCAGCGCCGCTTCGAGCTCCCGCAACTCGTCGCCGGTCAGTGGGCCGGTAGGTCGTCCGTTGATGCTTCACCTCCAGCTGACCCAGCCCACCGCCGCATCTGTCCGACCCTAGGGCACCAGCGCCCGCCGCCGGCAGGGCCGGCGGCGGTCAGACGGCTGTCCGACAGCTCAGCCGCCACGACCTAGTATCGACGGGTACGCCCAGACGTCGTCAGGGAGAACCACACAGTGTGCGCTGTCCGTGGCCACACCGCCGAGCAGCTGAACAACGCCCTGCGGGACGCCTTCCGTCCGCCCGACCGCCTCGACATGCTGCTGCTGCACTCCCTCGACCGGCACCGCCACGACATCACCATGGCCGACGACTACCTGGCCCGGGTATTCCACCTGATCCAGGCGGCCGACAGCGAAGGCTGGCTCGCCGACCTGGTCGGCGCCGCCCTGGAGGCCCGTCCCGCGCACGCCGGCCTGCGGTCCGTGGCCACCGCGCTCGGCCTGACCGCGCTGTCGGACAACGCGGAGCGATTCATCGACGAGTACGTGCCGTTCCAGGACAGCCAACCGTGGCGGCAACGACTGGGCACGCTCGAAGGGCAGGTCTGTCGCCTCGAACTGGTCGGCCCGCCGGCGCGGCCGCTGGGCAGCGGCTTCCTCGTCGGGCCGGACGTGTGCATGACCGCGGGCCACGTGGTGGCCGCGCTCCGGGACGGGCGGGTGCGGCCCGAGCAGGTGGTCGCGCGGTTCGACTTCCGGCGGGCGGCCGACGGACGGGTGGTCAACGACGGCACCACCTACCCGCTGGCCCGGCAGTGGCGGATCGCCACGTACGCCGCCAGCGCCGCCGACCGCTCTGCCGATCCGGCCCGGCTGCCCGGTCCGGACGAGCTGGACGTGGCGCTGGTCCGGCTCGCCGAACCGGCCGGTGTGGACGCCGTCGGTCGGGCCGGTGCGCTGCCCGACGCGCCCCGCCGGGGCTGGCTCACCGCGTCGGGTCACGACGACGCGCTCGCCGCGGACCGCCCACTGATCATGTTGCAGTATCCGGGGCGGGACCCGCTGCAACTCGCGTTCGGCACCGTGCTCGACGTCAACGCCAACGGCACCCGGGTACGCCACCGGGTCAACACCCAGCGGGGGTCCTCCGGCTCGCCCTGTTTCAGCGCAGACCTCACGCTGGTAGCGCTGCACATCGCCGGCGATCCGGACCTGCGGCAGGAGCACGACCCGACGCACAACATCGCGGTTCCGATGGCCGCGATCCGTGACCGGTTGCGGCGCGACGGGTTGGCGGAGCTGGTGTTTCCCGCCTTACCCGGGGCATGACCGGACGGGCTTGACCGCGACGATGTCGCCGGCCGGCACCACGACAGTCTCCCCGTCGGTTCTGCGCATCCGCAGCGCCGCCCGGGAACTGCTCGCCACGACGGCGCCACAGACCCGCGAATCATCGGTGCGGGTCAGCTGCACCAGCGGTTCCGACACCGTCTTGCTCGGCACGAACCAGATGAGACCGACCACGACCATCAGGGCGGCCAGCGACACTGTCGCCGCACGGATCGCCGCCCGGAGGTGACGGGCCGCGCGGATGCCGACGGTACGACGAGCGGCGTACCAGGCGCGCAGCTCGTCGTTGTCGCGCACCGCCGACACCACGGGCCAGGCGTACGCGGCGCGGTAGGCGTCGACGATCGCCCAGCCGGCCAACGCGACGGCGACGGCGACGGCGATTGCCACGGCGATCCGGCCGGGCAGCGGTAGGGCTGCCACGCTCTCCTTCGCGATGCCGACACCCGCCAGCCCGAACAGTCCATAGCTGGCGGCGATCCCGCCGATCCACTTCTCCGCCGCGTTGCGTACGTCCGTCACCTGCGCGGCCGTCGCCTCCCGCCACGCGTCGGAGGCGACGTCGAGCTCTGGGTCGCCGGCCGGTGACACGATCACCGCGTCCGGTCCTATCCGGAGCAAAAGGTTCCAGAAGCGCCCGCAGCCGGCCAAGGCGTCGTCGGGGCGACCAGAATGCGGCTGCCGGCAGTGACAGGCGATCGAGACGGTCAGTTCCTCGGGCGGGTCGGGTGCCGCGCCCTCCAGGGCTGCGGTCCGCAGGGCGACGACTGCGTTCGTCTCGTGTCGGCAGCCGGGGCAGCGGCCCGACAGCTTGACGTCGTCCCCGGCGAGCCGGGCGGACCAGGTGCCGGCCCGCGCGTCGTCGACGGTGACACGTTCCGACGCGTGCGGCAGCTCAACCACGCCCCGTATCGTGCAGCACCCGCCACCGCGAGGCAACGGCGGTCCGCTCCGGCCAAGCGAGCATCGCCGTCGTAGCCCCGGGCCGGCACCGGTTTTCCGGTCGGCGGCAACTCACGCGGCAGGCGCCGTTGTGGGCATGGCACCCTCGGCGAGCTTGAGTCGCGTCCAGATGTTCATGTTGATCACAATGGCCACGATCTCCAGGATCTCGTCCTCGGTGAAGTGCGTGGTCATCCTGTCGTGGGCGTCCTGGAGGCGGTTGTTGACGGTGGCGTCGGCGGCTCGGGTCAACACCTCGGCGTAGGCCAGCGCGGCTTGCTCCTCCTCGGAGAACAGCTGCGTCTCCCACCACGCGGTGAGGGTCTCGACCTTGGACGGCGGGATGTCGGCGGTACGGGCCGCGGCGTGGTGCACCAGAAGGCAGTAGCTGCAGTTGTTGATCTGCGCGACGCGTAGGCGCAGAAGTTGGGCCAGGGTCCGGTCCACCTGAAGTGTGGCGGTATGTCCGAAAGCTGCGGCACCGGCGTTTGCCAGCGCCATGAGTTGTTCGTTCGACGTGGCGTTCAGTCGGACGTTCTGGATCCCGGTATCCAAGAGATGGCCTCCTGAAGGTGACAACGACAGCACCAGTCGCGGGGACGTCCACGTCGGTGGCGGGCCGCGTCGGGCTTCCCACCAGCCTTGATAGGCGGGCGTCGGTCCCGGCCCGCGGAACCTGGGGGTCCGCGGCCGGGGGTGTCAGGCCGCGCGCTTCGGGAGCTTCCACCCGGGGCGGGGGAAGTGGCAGGTGTAGCCGTTGGGGTAGGTCTGGAGGTAGTTCTGGTGCTCGGGCTCGGCTTCCCAGAAGTCGCCTGCCGGGGTGACCTCGGTAACGACCTTGCCGGGCCACAGGCCTGAGGCGTCGACGTCGGCGATCGTGTCCTCGGCGACACGCTTCTGCTCGTCGCTGTTGTAGAAGATGGCCGAGCGGTAGCTGATGCCGATGTCGTTGCCCTGGCGGTTCTTCGTCGAGGGGTCGTGGATCTGGAAGAAGAACTCGAGCAGCGTGCGGAAGTCGGTCTTCTCGGTGTCGTAGAGGACCTCGATGGACTCCGCGTGGGTGCCGTGGTTGCGGTAGGTGGCGTTCGGGACGTCGCCGCCGCTGTAGCCCACGCGCGTGGACACGACGCCGGGCTGGTGACGGAAGAGCTCCTCCATCCCCCAGAAGCAGCCGCCGGCGAGGATCACCTTTTCGGTGGTCACGTCGTCTCCTTACCTGTCGTCGGTGCTGTCTCTCGTGATCAGCGCGGTATTCGCCGTACCCCTGCGTTAGCCATGTTGTCGAGGTGTAAACCGCAACGACACGGAGTTGATGCGGTGGCGTAGTCCACCCTTGCCGGGGGGTCGTAGTTGAAGACGTGGCCGAGGTGACTGCACCCGCGGGATCATTGCCGCGGTAAATTCATACCTGGACTATATGGTCCCGATTATGTCGAGCCGCCCGGGAATTGCGTCGCTGCGGCGTGGCGAGCGCGCTGGCGGTCGCGATCCGGGCTGGCGTGCGTCATCGCCCGGCGTCGTAGGCGCGCCGTGCTCGTTCCACCTCCCCGAGGCTGACCTCGGCCCACGTCGCCAGGTGCGCGAAGAGTGGACCGAGGCTGGCACCCAACTCGGTGATCTCGTACTCGACTCGAGGGGGCACCTCGGCGTGGTAGGTGCGCGTCACGAGTCCGTCGCGTTCGAGCTGGCGGAGCCGCTGCGTGAGCACCTTGGGTGTGATGCTGGCCAGTCGGCGCTCCAGCTCCACAAAGCGCTGCCGACCGTATTCGTGCAGGGCCCACAGGATGGGCGTGGTCCACCGACTGAACACGATGTCGACGACCGGCGCGACCGGACATGCCAGCTCGGGATCCGTCGATTGCTGCACGTGGCCTCCGTCACATACCCATTACTATCCTCTAGGTACCTACTATATCGAGGCTACTAGCGTTTCCAGCGCCACGCGAACGACGTGGCCGAACTGGAGACAGAGACATGTTTGTCGTGGTTGGAGCCACCGGAAACGTCGGCAGTACGCTCTCGTCAACTCTCGCGGCCGCGGGTTCCGCAGTGACGGCGGTATCCCGGGGAAGACGCCCGATCGCCCTGCCGGCCGGGGTTCGCCACCACCGTGCGGACCTCGAGCGACCGGAGAGCCTGCGCCCGGCGCTCGTCGGCGCCGAGGCGCTGTTCCTGCTCGTGGAGGGCGCCGGAGCCCACCTCGACATGCGCGAAATCCTGCGGGTCGCGGCAGCCGGTGGCGTGAAGCGCATCGTGTTGCAGTCCTCGCAGGCGGTCGGCACCCGGCCGGAGTCACCGTCACACGCGCCGCTGCGCGCCATCGAGGATCTCGTCCGCCGATCCGAGCTCGGCTGGACGATCCTGCGCCCCGGCGGCTTCGCCTCCAACGCATTCGCCTGGATTGACCCGGTCCGGGGCAGCCGGATGGTGGCCGCACCCTTCGGCGACGTGGGTCTGCCCGTGGTCGACCCGACCGACATCGCCGAGGTGGCGGCCGCCGCCCTGCTCGACCGCTCGCACGACGGCCGCACCTACGAACTGACCGGCCCGGCGCTGAGCACGCCACGCGAACGGGTCGCCGACCTCGCCGCCGCGCTCGGCGAGCCGATCCGGTTCGTGGACCAGACGCCCGACGAAGCCCGCGAGCAGCTGCTGCGGTTCATGCCGCCACCGGTGGTCGAGGGCACGCTGGCGATCCTGGGCGCACCGACCGACGCCGAACAGCGGATCAGCCCAGACGTCGCAGCGGTCCTGGGCCGATCACCACGCCCCTTCGCCGCCTGGGCAACGCGCAATATCAACGCCTTCCGCTGACGCAGCGCGCCGTCCGAACCACGCCAGCGCTTGATGGCCGGGCAGCCTTGATCGGCTGTCCGGTCATCGGCAGGTCGATCCGGTAGTCCGGCATGGTCACGTGGTGACTCCTCCTTCCCCGGTGCCGAACGTCAGTTGTTGGCCCTCGGCGCCGGCCCGGAGGTGTGGCCGTTGGGGGCGGCCGAGGAGGTTGTCGGGGTCGGTGCCCCCGTCCTGCCCCGCGCCGTGAACGCTGAGATTCGCGGAGTCACGCGCGATCCGCCGCGATGGTCCCGCGCGGTTGATCGACCCAGAAGACCGAGGTTGTACGTCGGCCACAGCCGTCTCCGCGCGCCGGCCGCCCGTGCTCAGTGGCGCTGCTCTCGGCGGCGGCGCCAAGCCCTCCGCCAGCTCTCACCAGACAAGGGCGCACTCAGCTGAAGCATCTGTGTCAGTGCGGGCCAGGGCGCATGGCGGCCGTGGCATCCGCAGCGACGGGGAGGGGATCTGTGAGCGGTCGATCCAGCAGGCGCGCGAGGTCGGGGCTGGTGTTGTCGAGGAACCCGTGGCGGACACCGGTGGCGATCGAGACGAGCATCGGCGGCTGGAATGGCAGCAGGTTGGCGTCGCCGAGAAGGCGGACGCGATACTCACCCAGTTCGATCGTGCGGTGCGCGACGCCGACACGGTCGGCGATGTCGTCAGCGGTGATCGGAGCCCCGACCAGGTCGTAGACCTTGCCGACGTGCGCGGTGGGCTCGCTCGCGACGACGGCTGCGGCAGCTGCCAGGTCGGCCCGCGCCACCGCGGAGAGTGCACCGGCCCCGAATGCTGATTCCAGGCCGTCGGGAGTCCACGCGAGCAGGGCACCGAAGAGTTCGGCGTACAGCCCGTTTCGCAGGATGGTCCAGGTGAGCCCGCTGGCTCTGATCATTTGCTCGGTGGCCCGATGGGCGAGTGCGAACCCGAGGTGGTCCCCGGCGCTGGTCAGGCTGGTGTAGATCACGTGGGTCACGCCGTCGCGGCCGGCAGCGTCGAGCAGAGTCCGGTGACGCGCGATGACCTGGTCGTCCTCGGCATACCCGGCCGAAACGAGGACCACTGTGGAAACGCCTGTGAGGTCGAGGGTTGCGGGGTCGTCGAAGTCAAGGTGGCGCTGTGTGCCGGCGGGAGTGCGACTCCCGGCCAGGGCAGGTACCTCTCGCGTGCCGAGCTCTGCGAGTGTGAGCGAGGCGAGCTGTCCGTTGGCGCCGGTCACCATGATCATTCGGTCTCCTGCCGTGGTTCTCTTCAGTAACTACAGTGAGAGCCTGAACCCGGGTCCGGCGACCCACAAGGAGGCAGTCTCGTGTCACCAACGCACACCGGAGTAACCGCGGGAGCCGCCGACCTCGAACCATGCGGACAGCCGGATCACCCAGATTGCGGCATCCGAGATGTGCTTGACCGGGTGGGCGACAAGTGGTCGGTTCTCGTGATCGTCGAACTCGCCAACGGGCCGCGACGCTTCCGCCAACTCCAGCGCGCCATCGACGGAATCTCCCAGCGGATGCTCACCCTCACCGTGCGCCGCCTGGAACGAGACGGCCTCGTCCTTCGGACCGCCTACCCGACCGTGCCCACCCAGGTCGACTACCGCCTCACCGAAACCGGCACAAGCCTCACCCATCTCGTCAAAGCACTCGCCGACTGGTCACTGGCACACCGCGCAGCCATCTCTGTAGCCCGTCAGGCCTACGACAGCGACCACCCCGACAACGAAATCCGGTAACGCGCGTACGCGCGCCTCAACGTCCTGACCCGGGACAGTTGGTCGACCTGGCCGCCGTGGTCGGTCTCCGGGGCCGGCGCCGCTCGGCCGTCTCCTCGATCGCGGCCCCGCCGACTTCGGCCGGCGGGGGCGTTTCAGCGCCTCCGGACGTCCGTCTGGGTCTTGGCGGGTCTGTACCCTGCGTCCAATGGCGGGTAATTCGTTGACGTACCTTCGAGACGACTCGGGCAGCGGCTCCCTCAGCCTTGACCTTCCGCCGGGGCGAGTCGTGCACGAGACCGAGGCCGGTGTTCTCGAGGAGCCGATCCTGTGGATCAGCGACACCCGTCCGGACGCGGGTCTGTGGGGCTCACTTCAGGCGGGCCATGGCCGGACGGGTCTGTGGCCGCTGCTCCTCGGGGGAAGTTCGTACGAGCCGGGCAGCCCCTGGACGACCGGTGAACTCGACCCGGGTCTCATCAAGTCCGGGCCGGGCGATCATGACGCTGACGTACTGCTTGCCGGGTGGTGGTCTGCCTACACGGCTGTGGATGAGGACGACGACATGCTCAGCGCGCCGGAGCGGCTGGCCGTCACGGCGCCGTTTGGTAATCGGTGGCCGGGGCTGGCGCCTGCCGGAACGCTGCAGGAAAATCCCGCGACTCGGGCTGCCGAGTTCGCGGAACAGCTGATGGCCGACGCGTGGCTGACCGCGCCGCGCCTCGGGCTGACTGCCAGTTCCCGCGGTGCGGATGCCCCGGCCGATCTGGGGTGGGGTGGGCCGTTGAATTACGAGAACGACACCGCGCAGTTCAGCACGGTGCTGCGCAGCTGGGAAGAACGTTTCGGTGCCAGAGTCGTCGGCCTCGGGCCAGCCGAGCTATACCTCAGCGTCGCTGCACCGCCCACCGATGCAGACCACGCGCTGCGCGTCGCTGCGGAACACTTCGCGTTCTGCCCCGACAACGTGTGGCAGTCCAGCACTGACACCCTCATCCGTTACGCCGAGAGCCTCACGAACCGGGCCTGGTGGTCGTTCTGGTGGGACTGACCCGCCACGCCGCCGGTGCCGGTGCAGAAGAAAGGCGTTACTCCGACGTCCGCACATCGCCAGAAGCATGTGCGCATGGGCCCGGCAGCGCCCCAGGTAAGTCATCGGCAGCACCAGCAATACAGATCCTCGCCTGCGCCCCGCGCGCGCTGAGCAAGGGCGGCAACCTCCTCGATAACAGGCAGCATCTCGCCGAACGGTCCGCCCTCGAGATAGTGACGTGACGGCGTCGGTGCTGTTTGAGCGTAGGTTCAGCGGGTGACCGTCGACGACATCGCCGCCAAACTTCCCTCCATCGACGTGCTGCGGGACCGCTGCAAGGCACTCGCCGTGCTGGAGCGCATCGTCGACGGCGGCGAGCCCTACTACGCCTACACCCGCTCTTGGGGCGACGACGAGGCGGCACTAATGAACAACGGCAGCGGCGACGAGTGGGCGGTAGTGTTCACTGCCGATGGCGCGTTCATCCGCGTATTCGATCACGAGTCGGCGATGTCGCCCTATCGTGATCCGGACCACGAGCTGTGGCCCGGGCTGCTCGACGGTCTCCCGGCGGTGTTTCGTACGCAGATCGAGGAGCCAGCGTTCGGTGACGAGGAGGGCCAGTTCGTCGCCACCGCTGTGCTGTGGCGGGTCTCCGGTGACGACCGATGGCACGCCGGCGAATCCGTCACGTTCCCCCCGCCCCGAGGCCCGTACGACGACAACGCCCCGGACGGCTCTGACCTGCTTGAGATCCTGCTCGACGACATCGTCGACCGGTACGTCACGTTCGCCGAGGACTACTACGGGATCGAGGTCGACCCGGCGGTGGTCGAGCACGTTGTCGCGCACCGTCCGCTTACTGACGTCCTTGTGCAAGCTCTGAACCCGAAGGTAACCGTTGCCGGGCTGCACGAGGACATCGTCGCGATTAAGTATCCGATCGAGGCGGCGTGACATCAGGCACCCGCCTGGACCGCCTCGGCAACACGTTGATCGCTTAACACGCCGCGTCGTGCACCCTTCTCCCGCACGGAAGAGGTGAGGCAACTGGGTGCGCCTGCGGGCGTACGTGTGCCCACCTGACTGGCTGCCGCCCGTGCGGGTTGGGGGCGGCAGGATGCTGCACGCGATCTCCGCTGTGCTGGGCATATGTTGCCCGTATGGCCAGGTCAGGCTCGACAAGAGCAGCCGCCTGGTCCTGGCTCAGCCCACCGCGGACGATCGGCACATGGTGTTGAGTCTCGATGACGACTCAACTGGATCACCGGGTGCGGTGACGGTCCATGATGAGGCAATGACGGGTGTGCAGCGGACCGTGGTGTGGGCAGCGGTGCTGAGCGTCGGTGTCGTCGTGGTCGGGTTGGGCATTTTCGTTGGCGTGACCCGGCTCGATGACGCGGACAAGTGGGGCAGCGTTGTCGGCGCGTTGGTCGCTGTGCTCGGGCTGCCGCTGGCCGGGTACGGGGTCGTGCTGGCCCGCCGGCCCAGCAGCGCCGCGGGCAGGCAGTCTGTCACCGGCTCGGTGATCGGCGGCGGTGTCACGCAGGTGGGTCAGGTGCGCGGCAACGTGCGGATCGGCGGCACCGCGTGGCCCCTACCCACCGCTGCTGCTCCGCCTGGCGCGGTGCCCGGTTCCGGCACGGCCGGCCCTGGCGAACCCGCAAGCCAGGCGGTCACGGGGGCGTGGACAGCCGGCCCGGTACAGCAGGTCAACGACGTCGGTGGCGACGTGGACATCGACCGGTGAGCTGGCGATCGCCGGCGAACACCGGGCAGCAGGTCACCGACAGTATCGTGTTCGGTTCGGTGAACCAGATCCGAGATGTCGCCGGCACCGTGACCGTGGTGGCCGACCGGCCCCCGTACCAGGTCGAGGCTTTCCAGCCGGGTGCCGTGCCGCTGCCGGCGGGCGTCGCCCGCCGCCAGCCGAGCCGGCTGCTGCTGGCTCGTCACCAGCTGGTGCAGTTCGTCGGCCGCGACAGCGAGCTGGACGTGCTCGCCAGCTGGATGGGCGGCGACGAGCCGGTGTCCGTGCGGTTGATCCACGCAGCCGGCGGGCAGGGCAAGACCCGCCTGGCCCGGCACGTCGCCGCCCAGGCCGACACCGCCGGCTGGGTGACCTGGAAGGTCACGCACGCAGTGGGTACGCCTGCCGGCAGCCCCCAGGAGATGCCAGCCAGCGCCGGGGCGCTGGTGGTGGTGGACTACGCCGACCGGTGGCCCGCCTCGGACCTGAACCGGCTGATCGCCGATTTGAGCGCGCTGTCGCTGCGCACCGGCCTGGTGCTGCGGGTGCTGCTGCTGGCCCGCTCGGCCGGGTTCTGGTGGTCCGCGCTGCGCGACCGGCTCGACAGCGATCACGGTGTCCCCGCCGAGGCCCGAGCCTTGCCGCCCCTGGACGAGCACACCGACCGCCGGGTGCTGTTCGAGCAGGCCCGCGAACGTTTCAGCACCGCACTTGATGTGCCCGACACCGCTGAGATCACCGTGCCGGACCTGACCGACGCGGGATTCCGACAGATCCTCGCGGTACACATGGCCGCCCTGGTCGCTGTCGACTCTCACCACCACGGCCGCCTGCCTCCAACGCAACCGCACGCCCTGTCGGCGTACCTGCTCAACCGGGAACGCGCCCACTGGCACCACCTGCACGCCCGGGCCGAAGACCGCCGGGCTACCAGCCCGGAGATGATGGGTCGCGCGGTCTACCTGGCCACCCTCACCGGTGGTGTCACCCGCGAGGACGCCATCACCGTGCTGACCCGTACCCAGGTCACCGAACCCGGTGTTACCACGATCATCGACGACCACCGGTTCTGTTACCCCGCCAGCGACCCGCACCTCGACACCGTCCTGCGGCCCCTGCGGCCGGACCGACTCGGCGAGGACCTCATCGCCCTGTCCACCCCCGGACACCCGCACACGGGCGCGGACGACTGGCCACCCGACAACTGGGCGGCAACCGCTGCGCACACTCTGCTCACTGGTGACCTCGGCACCTGGACACCGACCGCGATCACGGTCCTCGTCGAGACCGCACACCGCTGGCCCCACGTCGCCACAACCGTGCTGTACCCACTGATCCGGCAACACCCCGAACTCGCACTTGCCGCCGGCGGCACGACCATCACCCGCCTGGCCGACCTTCCGCACGTCGACATCAGCGTTCTGGAGGCCATCGACGCGCTGCTGCCTGAGCGGCACATCGACCTCGACACCGCCTCCGCCGCTGTCAGCACCAGACTCACCCGCCACCACCTCGGCCTCACCTCCGACCCCGCCGAGCAGGCCGCCCTCCTCGCCATGCACGCCGCGCGGCTCAGCAGCGCCAGGCGCTACGACGATGCCCTGGTCCCGGCCGAGGAAGCCACCGGCATCTACCGGCGGCTGGCCGAGACAGACCCCACCGCGTACCTGCCCGACCTCGCCACGTCGTTGAACAATCTCGGCGCGTTCCTGTCCGGGGTGGGTCGCCGCGACGAGGCGCTGGCCGCCACCGAGGAGGCCGTGACCGCTCGACGGCGGTTGGCCGAGGCGAACCCCGGCGCGCACCTGCCCGACCTGGCCATGTCATTGAACAATCTCGGCACGTTCCTGTCCGCGGTGGGTCGCCGCGACGAGGCGCTGGCGGCCACCGAGCAAGCCGTGACAATTCGACGGCGGTTAGCCAAGACGGACCCCGCCGCGCACCTGCCCGACCTCGCCAACTCGCTGAACATCCTCGGCATTGGCCTGTCCTGGGCGGGTCGTCACGACGAGGCGCTGGCCGTGACCGAGGAGTCCGCCGACATCTACCGGCGGTTGGCCGAGACGCACCCTGCCGTGTACCTGCCCGACCTCGCCAAGTCACTTACCAACCTCGGCATTCGCCTGGGCGCCGTGAATCGCCGGGACAGGGCGCTGGCGGCAGCCGAGCAATCCGTGACCATTCGGCGGCGGTTGGTCGACACGAACCCCACCGCCTACCTGCCCGACCTCGCCAAGTCACTCAACAACCTCGGCATTCGCCTGGCCGCCGTGAATCGCCGGGACGAGGCGCTGGCCGCGAACGAGGAAGCCGCTGACATCTACCAGCGGCTGGCTGACACGAACCCCACCGCCTACCTGCCCGACCTCGCCAGGTCACTCAACAACCTCGGCGTCAGTCTGTCCGAGGTGGGTCGCCACGACGAGGCGCTGGCCCCGACCGAGCAATCCGTGACCATTCGGCGGCGGCTAGCCGACACGAACGCCACCGCGCACCTGCCCGGCCTCGCCAGTTCGCTGTACAACCTCGGCATTAATCTGTTCGAGGTGGGTCGCCACGACGAGGCGCTCGCCCCAATCGAGCAAGCTGTGACCATTGGACGGCAGTTAGCCAACACGAACCCCACCGCGTACCTGCCCGACCTCGCCAACTCGCTGCAGGTTTACGCGCGGGTGTGCCTGAAGGTCAACGACCATCTCGCGGCAGCTTATGACGCAGTCGATGAGGCGATCCGTCTCTACGAGTCGTTGGCCGCGCGGCTGCCTCGCATCTCCTCGGGTCAACTGTTCGCGACGTACGAGACTCTCGCCGTTGTGCACGCAGTGCTGGGCCGCGCCTGCGACGCAGCCGATCTGCGCCATCCCGATCAGGATGCGGACGAGCGGCAGGACTGATTTGCCTGGGAACCTTGTCGGTCAAGGTCGGCGACTGGCATTGGAGAGTGCAACTTTGCCGTCCTGCACCACCGGTTGTCGGTTGTTGTCACGCGTCACGCTGACTTCTTGCTGACGAAGGGCACCGTGTTCGTCGATGGGCCGTCCGGATCCACAACCTTGGGCGACTGTCCGCGCGAGGCCGTCGGTCCCTGTCGTTGTCCGCGACCGCTCCGCTCATGGGACGTCTGGCATCCAGACGAGCGGTACGAGGCAGTCGAGAGCTATGTCAGGCATACACGTTTTGAACCGGCCCCACGTCTAACTCCTGGCTGTCTCGACTGCAAGGGCTACTGCCAAATGGCCGTAGTGGCCGTTGCTCTGATCCAGTACCGTCCGAGCGGCAAACTCCTAACAACACCGGGGGAACCCTTGACGAATTCCTTCAGATCCCGCCGCATGCTCGCCTGGGCCGCGCCCGTGGCGCTCGCGCTGAGCGCGCTCGCCCCGACCCTGCCGGCCCAGGCCGCAGCGAAGCCCAGGCCCACCGCCGCCGCCGGCCCGGTCGACAAGGACCTCAACGGTGACGGCGTTCCCGACCTGGTCACCAGCGGCGGTCCGGGCACTGGCCTCAGCTCCGGCGTCTGGTCGGCGCTCGGCGTAAAGTCCCGCAAGACCGGCGTCGGCACCGGCCAGGTACAGACCCCGGCCACCAACATCGGCCTACTCGGCAACGGAGTCACCGGGAACGAATCCCCGGACGACTTCGACGGCGCCCAGATCCTCACCGGACGCTTCACCGGCGTCGACCGCCAGGACTTCCTGTACTACTACCCGACCGGCACCGCCGCCGGTATCGGCGGCATCATCCGCGGCGCCGGCGACGGCACAATGCCCAGCCCCTACAACAACCAGTTCACGATCGGATACGAAAATCTGATCGACGCCAACGGCAACAGCCCCCTGCAACTGGCGAACGCGTTCCAGGCTGACGGCGTCGACACCGGCATCCCGGATCTGCTCGGCATCGCCGGTGACGCCACCAACGGTTACCGACTCGGCTACCACCCCAACTACTCCGCAACGGGCCTCTACTGGGGTGTCACCGACCTCACCAACCCCACGCCGACCGGCGGGACCGACTGGCAGAACTGGGACATCGCCAGCACCGAGACCGCCTCGGGGGTCGCGCTCTTCCTACGTAACGCCGGCACCGGTCACCTGTACCTGTGGACCGGGGTCACCATGGTTGACAACGGTGACGGCACCGGCACGTTGACGCACACCCAGTACCAGGTGGCGGCGAACTGGAACACCGGCGTCGCGATCAGCACGCTGCAGGCCGCCGACATCAACGCCGACGGCACCCCGGACCTGTGGACCGTGCTGCCGAACGGCACCTACCGGGCGTACCTGATCTCCGGTCTCTCGACAACCGGCACCGCGACGGTGACCGCGACCCGCGCCAAGCAGCTGGCCTGACCTGCTGGGACGCGCCACCACTCGGCGGCGCGCCCCAGCCTCATCAAGCGATCCAGTCCTGGCCGTCCACCGACGGCTGGCGCGCCGACCACCGATGAGCTGGGCAACGCCAAAGGCCCTGACCGGGACTCACATCCCGGTCAGGGCCTTCTCCCGTGAGCTTGTCTCATCCTGTTTGGGCTGGTCGAGCGACGAGGCTGACCTCGACGTCCACCCCAGAGTCGCCATGCAGGTGCTGAGGCACGCCCGCTTCTCCGTGACGATGGAGGCCACCTCCGGAACCCGGGAAGCGGCCTCTGACCTCTGCAAACTGAGAGTGGCCGATGCTGGTATCGAACCAGCGACCTCTTCGGTGTGAAACAGGACGCTCCACCCACTCTGACCTGCGGCAACGTGGAGCCGCAGGCAGGCGCGGGTGCAGTCGAGCGCCGTTCGACGCCATTGGACGCCCTTCAAGGCCGTTCCGGGCACCCCACTGCTCCCCCAAACCGGGCTCGCAGCGGAGCGCCGACCGATCGCGAGCTGCAGCGCCCATCGCTATGGTTGGCTCCAGCGCTGGCTCCCGCGGCCGCATCGGTCGATCGGGAAGCACGCTCACGATCACCCGCCTTGTCAGCGGCAGGTCCAGTGAGGCGCTACTGGATCGCCTTGTAGCGGTGATGGGTCACGTGTTGGCCAGGGCAACCCACTGGAGCCGAATCCACCGCGGTCTCCATTCGACCAGGATCATGATCGGTAGGAGCAGTCACCGTCAGCTACTGCCGTTGCAGTATTAATCCTGCCCTCAGGTTGATCGGGGAGGATGAGCGCAAAAGCATCAACTGGAGGGAGCGGCCCGGCGTGCGGATCATGATCGCCGATGACGAGGTGGCCATCCGTGAGTCGCTGGAGCGGGTGCTTCAGGTCGAGGGTTATGGCACCAGCACCGCCGCCAACGGTCTCGCCGTGCTCGACGGGATCGGTGGCGCGGCGCCGGATCTGCTGATCCTCGACGTGATGATGCCCCGCCTCGGCGGGTTGGAGACCTGCCGGCGGTTGCGGGCGGCGGGTCGGGATCTGCCAGTGCTGATGCTGACCGCCCGGGATCAGGTCTCCGACCGGGTCGCGGGGCTGGACGCGGGCGCCGACGACTACCTGCCCAAGCCGTTCGCCACCGAGGAGTTGCTGGCCCGGGTCCGGGCTCTGCTGCGCCGCCGCGCGCCGGGCGACGACGAGTCGCAGATCCTGTCGTTCGCCGACGTCCGGCTCGATCCCGACAGGTTCGAGGCGTGGCGGGGTGGGCGGCCGCTGTATCTGACCCGGACCGAGTTCTCCCTGCTACAGGTTCTCGTGCGCAACGCGACCCGGGTGTTGACCCGCGACGCGCTGTTCGAGGCGATCTGGGGCTTCGACATGAGCACCACCGCCAACAACCTTCAGGTGTACGTGAGTTATCTGCGCCGCAAGATGGAGGCCGAGGGTGAGCCGCGATTGATTTTCACGCTGCGCGGCTTGGGGTACACGCTGCGGGAGACTCCTCCGTGAGCAGGCCCGCCGGCCGGGAACCGCGTCGGCTGATCCGATGGTGGCGCCGACGGTCCCTGCGGACCAGGCTGACGGTGATCGCGGCGACGGCCATCGCGGTCAGCGTGTTCGTGGCCTTCCAGGTGGCCAGCGAGCTGTTGGACTCGGAACTGCAGGACAACGCCGAGAATCAGCTACGCGCGGACTCCCGCGTCCTGGCGACGACCGTGGAGCACACCGGTCTGGCGCAGGTCCAGCTACCGCCGTATCCCGGATCCGGTCGGCTGGTGCGGGTCATCCTGCCCGACGGTTCGACCCGGACGCCGGCCGGCCAACCCGCGCTGCCCCCCGTCAGCGGGCACGCCGGGCGCGTGGCGCAGGGCGCGTCGGCCGACCTGATGGAGTCGATCGACAGCGACGACGACGGCTACCTCATCTACACGCTGCGGGCGGGCCACGGCGCGGTCCAGGTGGCCCGCACCAGCGACGACAGCCCGATCAACCAATTCGGGTTCGGCATGCTGCTGATCGGACTGCTCTGCGTGGCCGGGGGCGCCCTTGTCGGGCGGACCGTGGCGCGGACCGGGCTGGCACCGATCGACCGGCTGACTGCCGCCGCGGTTCGTGTCGCGCAGACCCGGGACCTCGACGCCGACATCCCGGACGAGGGCGGCGGGGAGATCCGGCGGCTGATCCAGTCAATCAACGACATGCTCGCCGCGCTCCGGGACTCCCGGCGGGCCCAGCGTCTGCTCGCCGAGGACGCCGCCCACGAACTCAAGACCCCGCTCACCAGCCTGCGCCTCAACGTTGAGCTGCTGATCCGGCTCGATCGGCGCGGCACCCTGGACAGCGCACTGCCGGCGGAGAGCCGGACCCGGCTGCTCAACGATCTCGGCGCACAGGTGGCCGAGTTGAGCACCCTCGCCGCCGAGCTGACCGACCTGGCGCGCGGCGACGTCAGCGACGAGAGCACCGAGCTGCTCGATTTCGCCGACGTGGTGGTGGCCGCCGCGACCCGGGTGCGTTCCCGCGTGCCCGACATCGGGGTCGCGCTCGACGTGACCTCCGTGTGGGTGAGCGGGCGTCCCGCTGCGCTCCAGCGGGCGGTGCTCAACCTCATTGACAACGCCGGCAAGTGGTCCCCCGCTGACCAGGCGGTCCAGGTCCGGCTCCGTGCCGAGGGCGCGTCGGCGGTCCTCGAGGTCGACGACGCCGGGCCGGGCATCGACGCCGCCGACGTACCGCGGGTGTTCGACAGGTTCTACCGTGCCGACAGCGCCCGGGCGCTGCCGGGATCAGGTCTGGGGCTGTCGATCGTGCAGCGGGTCGTCGACGCCCACGCCGGGCGGGTCACCGTCGCCCGATCCGCACGCGGTGGCGCGCTGCTGCGGATCTTCCTTCCGGCCGCCGCCCCGCCCGCTCGGATCACGCGGCTCACCGCGGGGGTGGACACGGTGGCGCGCTGACCCGCTGCGGCACTGCGCCGGGACCGCCACGGCGCGCGGTGCCAGGACCCGCCGCAGGACAAGGGCGGCGGACACGGTGACGGCCGCCGGGCCATGACAAAGATCCGGGACGGGCAAGAGCCCGTCCCGGATCTCGAGTGTGCCGCCGCGCTCACCGTTGCGGCGCGGGCCCCTCCACGAGCGGCCGTTGATCGTCCGGCAGCTCCACCGGTCGGGACAACCGGCTCGGCCACCACATCCGCCGGCCGATCAGCAGGGTGAGGGCGGGCACCAGGACCGACCGCACCAGCAAGGCGTCGAGCAGCACGCCGAAGGCGACCAGGAACCCGACCTCGATCAGCATCACCAGCGGAAGTGAGGCGAGGACCGCGAACGTGGCCGCCAGGACCAGGCCTGCCGAGGTGATGACGCCACCGGTGGCGGAGAGGGCTTTGAGTACGCCCTCTCTGGTGCCGAGGCGCACGGTCTCCTCCCGGGCCCGACTGGCCAGGAAAATGTTGTAGTCGATGCCGAGCGCCACCAGGAACAGGAATGCCAGCAGCGGCACCGAATAGTCGACGCCCTTGAACCCGAGGATCGTGTCGAAGACGAACACGCTGCCGCCGAAGGCTGCCGCGAATGAGACGATCACGGTCGCCATCAGGACCAGCGGGGCCACGATCGCTCGGAGCAGTAGCCCGAGGACGATCAGGACGACGGTGAGCACCAGCGGGATCACCAGCTTCTCGTCGCGGGTGGTGGTGACCTCGGTGTCGAGGTTCTCCGCGCTCGGCCCGCCGACGATCGCCTCCGCCCCGTTCACCGCGTGCACGGCGGTACGCACCCGCTTGATCGTGTCATACTCCGCGGCGGTGTCCGGCGCGTCGGTCGGGAACACGGAGATGTCGGCCCAGCCTCCGCTGGTCTGCCCCGGGACGGCCAGGGCGACACCGCGAGTGCCCTGGACGATGTCGAGCACCCGTTCCTGGTGCGCCGGCCGCGTGAAGATCGTCATCGGCTGGCCGCCGAGCTCCGGGAAGTGCTGGCGGAGGACGGTGAAGCCGGTGACCGACTCCGGCGGGGACAGGAACTGGTCCTGCTCCCGCAGGGCGCCGGTGTTGCCCGCCAGCCCGATGGCGAGCACGCCGAGGACTCCGAGCGAGCCGAGCGTCGCCACCCACCGGCGGCGACTGATGGCGGTGCCGAGCCGTCCCCACAGCCCCGGCTTCACCTGGACGGCCGTGTTGAACCGCGGGATGGCCGGCCAGAAGATCCGCCTGCCGAGCACCACGAGCACCGCCGGGAACAGCGTCAGCATGGCCACCAGCGCGC
This sequence comes from Micromonospora sp. CA-240977, assembly GCF_050942285.1. NCBI lineage: Bacteria > Bacillati > Actinomycetota > Actinomycetes > Micromonosporales > Micromonosporaceae > Micromonospora > Micromonospora sp. CA-240977. The sequence continues at coordinate 5,029,537 of NZ_CP192055.1, forward strand.
ACAGGATGCCGGCCGCGCCGATCGGGCCCAACCCGCTGGTGCTGTTCAGGTCGGCGACGAGCAGGCAGAGCAGGCCAGCGATCACGGTGGCCGCGGACGCGACGATGGCCGGCGCCGCGCCGCGTAGCGCGTGGACCATCGCGACCCGGACGTTCTCGTGGTGGTGCAGTGTCTCCCGGTACCGGGCGATGAGCAACAGCGCGTAGTCCGTGCCGACGCCGAATACCAGGATCGTCAGCAGCGCCGAGTTCTGGTCGTTGATCACGATGCCGAAGCCCTTGACGAGCAGGTAGACGGTCGCCATCGCGGTCAGTGCGGCCGCGCCCACAGCCATGAGCGGGATGAACCACAACACCGGGCTGCGGTAGGTGAGGATCAGCAGGAGCGTGACGACGACGACGGTGGTGAGGAAGACCTGCAGGTCGATGCCGTCGAAGACGGCGTCCATGTCGCCGTCGACCGCGGCGGGTCCGGTCACGTCGAGTTCCAGGCCGGCGGGGCGGTCCTTCGCAGCGTCACGCAATGGGCCGACGATGGTCTCCGGTGCGCCGTAGGTCGTGCTCACGTCGAGGGTGAACATCATCGCCTTGCCGTCGGTGGAGGGTCTCGTCGGTGTGCCCTCGTCGTCCTCGCCGCCCGCCGCCGTCGCCTTCGGCGGGTACCGCTTGGCAAGGGTGTTGTGGTGGCGCTCGACCGACGCGCGGTCGGCGTCGGTCATGCCGCCGGCGCGGTGGTACACGAAGACGAACGTGTTGTCCTCACCGCCGGGGAGGCTGTCCTCCAGCACCGCCACCTTGGTGGACTCGGCGCTGGCCGGCAGGGTGTCCACGGCTCTGTCGGTGGTTACCGAGCTCAACTTCCCGCTCAGCGGCACCATGACCGCCGCCAGCGCCACCCACAACCCGATCACCAACCATGGCAACCACCGGCCTGCCAAGCGACCGGCCGGCGCTTCCCCGGGCGGCGCTGCCTTGACTGCCATCACTAGCTTCCTCCATACGGGTCAGTCCGCTTATCTGATGCCGACTTCGTACCGAGCGAATCTGAGACGACCGTTAATGCGCCGCTCCGGCATCGGTGGCCGCGATGTCGCTGGAGACGGTGTTGCGGGGGTGGCGGCGAAGTTTGACTGTCTCTTCAGTGACCACGGAAGGTGACGGCAGAGCACCCGCACTGCGTCCGGTTTTGGCTCCCCTCTGTGTCAAGAGGCCGCGGCGAGGGTTGTTCTAGGCTGGGGTGTGGCGGGTCCGGGAAGTGACTTCTCCGAAGAGCCGGCGTGGGGATGTGAGCTGGTCACGCTGGAGTCAGTAGTCGTGTCCCGTTGTCCTCCCGGGCCCGTCGCCGTGGCCGTCGTGGCGTCGTCGATCAGTTGTCGGTAGACGATGTCGGACAGGCGTCGTTTCAGCGCTCGCATCGCTTCCATGGATGTCTTGCCGGCGGCTTTCTTGCGGTCGAAGTAGGCGCGTCCTTCGGTGGGGTTGCGCAGCTGAACCGTGGCCATGATGTGCAGCGCCCGGTTGACTTGCCGGTTCCCGGCTCGGGAGAGGCGGTGTCGTACCTGCTCGGCGATGCGCTGCGGGACGCGCTGTGGCGCCGGTTGGCGCAGCAGCCGCCCCTGGACCGGGCGGCGGAGCTGCGCACCCTGGGCGTCGCGCACGGCTGGGCCGGCTACCTCTACGCGCTACTGTGCTGGAGCGCCGCGGCCGGTACCGCACCGCCGTACGGGGTGGCCGAGCGGCTGGCGGAGTTGGCGGCACAGGCTGTCCCGGCCGGTCGAGGGGTGTACTGGGCGTACCAGGTCGGCGGGCCCGCCCCCGACCCCGGGCTCGGTACCAGTTGGTGCAACGGCACCGCCGGCTACGTACACCTGTGGAACCTGGCGCACCGACAGTACGGCGAGGCGGCGTACGCCCGGCTGGCCCGGCAGGCCGCGTGGAGCACGTTCGACGCGACCGAGGCAAGGGCCGGGGACCTGTGCTGCGGTTCGGCCGGCCGGGCGTACGCGCTGCTGTGCCAGTACCGGCACAGCGGTGAGCCGGCCTGGCTGAACCGGGCCCGGGCGCTGACCGGCGAGGCGGTGGCCGGGGTACGCCGGTGGACGATGCGCCGGGACAGCCTGTACAAGGGCGACGTCGGTACCGCCGTGCTGGTGGCCCAGTTGGCACACCCCGACCACGCCCGGATGCCGCTGTTCGAGCTGGACGGCCCGGCCGGCTGCGGTCGGGCCGTCCAAAGCAGATAATTGACTACCGCCCGAGGTGGCCGGCATCCACGCCGGCCAGCACAATGGCCTGACCGAGTTCGGGTCCCGCAAGCGCCGGGCGGCTCTGGGGGCCAGTCGGCGAGACCACGCGGATCGCGGCAGATGCGGATGCCGTCACAGAACCCCGAGCCGCTCGCCTAAACGATGGAGGCGTTGCAACTCAACGCCGTTAACGACCTCAGCTACGCGGCGGCTCCCCCGTCGAACACCAGGTCGGTGCCGACGGCGAAGCCGGCGTCGGGCGAGGCCAGGTACAGCACCGCCGCGGTGATCTCGTCGAGGGTGCCGACGCGGCCGATCGGCAGCTGTGCTGCCATCCGGTCGGCGCGGTCGGCTGGGCTTTCCCCGGGCCGGAGGGACATCCCGGTGTCCATGGGTCCGGGGCTGACGCTGTTGATCCGGATCCCCTCCCGGATGTGGTCCAGGGCGGCGTTGCGGGTCAGCGCACTCACCGCAGCCTTTGTCGCGACGTACGCGCCGAGCCCCGCGAGCCGCGCGTGAGCGCCGAGGTTCGAAGCGATGTTGACGATAACGCCGCCACCGTGGGCCCGCATGTGGGCGATTTCGTGCTTCATGGACAGCAGCGTGCCGGTGAGGTTCACCGCGACGAGGTGATGCCACTGCTCCTCGTCGACATCGCCGACCGGGCCAACCGCGGCCAGGATGCCGGCGCTGTTGACCGCGATGTCGAGCCCGCCGTACCGGCTGGTAGTCTCGCCCACCAGCCGGGCCAGGTCGGCTGAGCGGGTGACGTCGGCGGTGACGGCCGAGGACCGGCCACCCTCGTCCTCGATGAGCTTGACGGTTCCGTCAAGCGAGCCGATCGTGCGACCCGCCACGACGACGGCCGCTCCCTCGCGGGCGAACGCTCGTGCAACGGCCTGGCCGATTCCTCCGCCGCCGCCGGTGACGAGGGCGACCTTGCCGGTGAATCGCTCGGTCATGGTGTTGACTCCTTCTGGGTGTCGGAGCGGTAGTGTTGGTGCGGTTCGCGCTCTGGGAGCGCCATCGGCCGAGGCGGCCGAGGTCGTTGTGGTCCGTCAGCCGGACCGGTGGGGGCGGGTACGCCCGGTCAGTGCAGTGACAGCGGCCAGTGCGGCGAAGGCGAACCCGGCGGCACCGAATGCCCAGGCGTACCCACTGGTGGTCGCGTCCGGTAGGCCGGCACCGCCGGTCTCGAGGTGCGAGGTGCGCGCCGTGGCGAGCGCGGTCAGCAGGGCCAGGCCTGCCGTTGGTCCGACCTCCATCGCCGTGTTCAGCACGCCGCCAGCGAGCCCTGCTTGCCGTGGTCGTATGTCGGATAGCGCGAGCACCGACCCGGCGGAGAAAGACAACGCGACTCCGGCCGGCAGGAGTACGAGGCCAGGCAGCAGACCGAGGCCGTATCCGGTTTGCGGGTCCACACCGGCCAGCAGGAGCAGGCCACCGGCCGCCAGCGCGAGCCCTGCGGAGGTAACGCGCTGGGCTCCCCAGCGGGCGATGAGCCGCCCGGACAGCCGCCCGGCGACGACGAGCACCACCGCGTACGGGAGGAACGCCATCGAGGTGCGCAGCGGCGTCCAGTTTCGGATCTGCTGGAGGTACAGGACCAGTAGGAGGGAGACGACGGCGGTTCCGGCCGCGGACAGGGCGATCACGAGCAGTGCGGTCACCCGCCGGAGATCAGCCAGGAAGGACATCGGTAAGAGTGGATCGGCGCTGGACAGTTCGACCGCGACGAACGCGCCGAGCAGCACCAGGCCCGAGGCCAGCGGGGCCAGCACCATCGCCGAGGTCCACGCGTGTTCGCCGGTCACCACCAGGCCAAAACTGAGCAGCGTGATTCCCGTGGTGGCGAGCAACGCGCCCGGCAGGTCGAGCGTGGCCCGGCCGTACCGGGTGTCCGCGGGCAGCAACCGCGGCGTCACCACCGCCGCCACCGCCGCGACCACCAGCGGAACCGCCAACACCCATCGCCACGACGACCAGGCGGCGACGATCCCGGAGAGGAGAATTCCCAACGTCGCACCGAGTACCGACAACCCGCCCCAGGTCGCCATCGCTCGGCCATAGCTGACGGGGTCCGGAAACACTCGTCGCAGCACCGCGACGGCTGCCGGCGCGACCAGGGCGGCGCCCACCCCCTGGGCGAACCGTGCGGCGGTGAGGGCCGCACTTCCGGGAGCAAGTGCCGCCACCATCGAGGCGGCGGCGAAGACAACGAGACCGGCGGTGAACATCCGGCGTCCGCCGTACCGGTCGGTGAGCCGACCGCCGAAGAGCAACAGGCCGCTGAAGGACAACCCGTAGGCGGCGCTGAGAAGGACCAGGCTGGACTGGCTAAGTCCCCACTCTCGGCCGATCATTGGCAGCGGTACGGAGATGACGGTGATAGTGAAGATCAGCGTCGTCTGCGCCGTGCCGAGCAGGACGAAGGCAGGGCGGACCGCCGGGTTACCCGGCCCGCCGTCCTGACCTGCGTAACCGAGTCGCGGCCACGGGCCACGACCGTGCGCCGCCGCACCGAGCCTGCCCGGCGGTACGTCGGGGATCGTTGCCGCCATCGTTCCTCAACCTCCGGTATTCGGGAACGGTTGTTCTAGATTTGACGCAGGAGAGTGACACTGCAAGGTCGAGAAGGGAGGTCGACACCGAGCCGCCGGGTACGAATCTCGGCTGTGGCGAGCCCGCGGGCGATCAGTGGTCCGCTTCGGCAGCCCGTCGTCAGTCGAGCAGGGCCAATGCCTGCGTGGCGGCGTCCCGCAGCCGCCTCGGCTCGGCCGACACCCTGCCGACCACCCGAATGCCCTGCATGAGCACGAGCAGAAGCCGGGCCAGTGCACGGGGGTCCTTGCCCGGCGCGAGTTCACCCTGGGCCTGCGCTCGGATCAACGCAGAGGTCATCGCGGTCTCCAGGTAATCCCAGCTCGCCGCCACGCGACGCGCCGCCTGTCGATCATGTGGCGCAACCTCCACGGCTGTGTTGACGATGAAGCAGCCACGCCGTCCGCTGTCGCCGCCGGCCTCGCACGCATATCGCTCGACGAGGGCCCGTACGGCCGGCAGCGCCGGGCCCGGCTGCGACAGATCGCGCAGCAGGCCGGGGTCGACCAGGTCGGCGTACCGGTCGAGCGCCTTGAGATAGAGATCGTGCTTGTTGCCGAATGTCGCGTAGATACTCGCTCGCGCCACGCCCAGATGCTCGACCAGGTCGGCCATCGAGGTCGCCTCGTACCCCCGCTCCCAGAACAGGTCGAGGGCCGCCCGCAGTGCCACGTCCGGATCGAACTCCTTGGTCCTTGCCACGGCTCGACCCTATCCGTATCTGGATCGATTGGTCAAGAAAAGTTGAGGTGCCCCGCCGCAAGCCGCATCTCTTGGCCCGCCGCTGACGGCCCGAGCTGGGGAGGAGGACACAAGCCGGCATCTCGGCACGGTGCCGCGACATGCTTGAGTGCACGAATCTCGGCACGACGGGGGCCGCGTCGGAAGCGCGGTGGGCGGCCGATCCGGACTCTCGATGGACCGCCGGTCGTTACGGGATACTGCCCCGATGATCAGGTTCCGGTTCGAGCTGTACCCACTGGATGAGGTGTCACAGTGGGGCAGTGACCAACCGAGACTCCACTGGTTCGGGCTCACCGAGGGCCGGTACTGGCTCGAGGCAAGCGGGCAACAGCTGCTGCGCCGCACCAGGCACGTTCATCCGCATCCCTACATCGACTACTACCTGGCCCGGCTCTGGGAAGACGTCATTGTCCTTACACCCGAGGTGCTCGAGCCGGTGCCCGAGGATCTGCAGCCGTTCATCGCCTCTGACCCCACGCAGTGGGCGTGGGACCCGCTCGATTTCGTGGAAGAACCGGATGAGAGACGGACCGACGACGGGAACGCGGACGTGCCCGACCATCCGGTCGTCACGGCCGGGATCTGGCACAGCGAGCACTACCTGGACTTCGGTTACCTGCGCAATCCTCCCGATCTCCGGCTCTGGCGGACCACCCGCGACGATCGCGACGAGATCACCATGGATTGGCGGCACGAGGAGGACGGCGAGATCGGTTTCACCGCCGACCCCGCAGTCCGGCTCAGCGTCCCGACCAGCGCATACCTTGAGGCCGTGCATACCCTCAACCGCGAACTGATGGACACCATGGGGCAGCGGGTCGAGGAGCTGGAACGCCGCGGCGGCGGGCTACCTGGCGTGGACCTCGACCTCGTCCATCTGCGGCGGGAGCACGAGGACAGGCGGCAATGGCTTGCCAAGAACCTCGACCGCTCCCCGAAGACCGACTGGAACGTTGTCCGTCACGGTGCCCACCTGCTGCTCGGTGACGTCGGACGGACCGACGCCCCAACCGGCTAGGCAAGCCTTCGAGCGCGTGACCGGGAGAGCATCCGCTCATCGGTTAAGCCGCGACCGGTGGCTGTCGTACCTGTGTGTGAGGCTCCGGGGCATGGCGACTTTCGTTCTGATCCACGGCGGCGGGGGCAGCGCCTGGGACTGGCATCGCCTTGTCCCCGAGCTGACCAACCGCGGCCACGACGTGGTGGTACCGGAACTGCCGATCGAGGACAGATCCGCGGGATTCGCCGAGTTCTGCCAGACGGTCGTCAACGCGATCGGCGACCGGAGCGACCTCGTGGTCGTCGGACACTCGTACGGTGCGTTCACCGCGCCGCTCATTGCCGACAAGCGGCCGGTGCGGCTAATCGTCCTGCTCACACCGATGGTCCCCACGCCCGGTGAGAGACCCAATAACTGGTGGGCCAACACCGACTACCGCAGCGCGGAAGGGCTCAGCGAGGAGCAGCAGTTCTACAACGGGGTGCCGGCCGAGATTGTCGCGGCGGCAGCGGCACATAGCCGGGACCAGGTCAGCGCGGAAGGAAACGAACCGTGGCCCCTGGACGCCTGGCCAAACGTGCCGACGACGATGCTCATCGCACGCGAGGACCGGTTCTTCCCGGCGGACTTCCAGCGCCGGGTGGCCGCCGACCGACTCGGCATCACCCCGGACGAGATAGACGGCGGCCACTCGGTGGCACTCAGCCACCCGCAGCAACTCGCCGACCGGCTAACCGCGTACCTGCTGCCCTGAAGTCGGGACCACTACGGTCTCCGAACCTTCGGGCGCCAGCTCTTCGTCCCAGTAGCTGGCGCCCACGGCCGGCGGCAGATCCGGATACCCGGCGTCGACGACGTGGAGGCTCCGTCCTTGACCGGCGGCAACCGCCATGACGTCACCCAGCTCATGCCCCTGGTCGACAAGGTCCCCCCATCAGGGGCATCCGCGGCAAGCCACGCCAACGCCCCGACCGGCTCTACGCAGACCGCGGCTACGACTTCGACTGCTACCGCCGCGAGATGCGGGCCAAGGGCATCACCCCGGTCATCGCCCGACGCGCCACCGCACTCGGCTCCGGACTCGGCACCCGACGATGGTTCGTCGAACAGACCATCGCCCTACTGCACTGTCTCCGCCGCCTGCGCATCCGCTGGGAGATCCGCGACGACATCCACGAAGCGTTCCTCACCCTCGCTTGCGCCATCGTCTGCTGGCGCCGACTCCCACGCTCAAAGACTGAGGAGTTCTAAGGGCTGCCACCGGGCGAAGCTCCCGTCGCCGGACCGCATCCTGTTCAGCCTCAGTATCCGAAACCTCACATTGTGTGGCCGTCAGAAAGGCTGGGAGGACTCGGCGCTTGGCCGGCCGCAGCACCCGACGTACGGCTGACCTGCGCCCGGTCGCTGTTCGAGGGCTGGAGTAACCGCTGAACTGGGACCTTGGTACCGAGGTACGCCAAGAAGGTGGAGTGGCGGAACTCGTAGCCGGCCCCGGTCCGCTTGAGCACGCCACGTCGGTGTGCGTCGTTCAAGAATCGCAACAGCCGGAACGGGGAACGGCCGGTGCTCGCCAGTATCAGCCGCACCCAGGCGAACCTCAGCCACGGCACGCCGACCCTGGCGAAACCGAACAGCATCAGCAGGATAAGAAGGAAGCGGACGAACTGCTGCACGCCCATCCACCAGTTCCACTGAACGCCCGAACGCAGCCCCACCACCGCGGACACGGCCAGCGCAGCCAATAGCAGGTTCCGGTCGTTGCGGACGGACCGGTCGATGTCGGTGCCGTCGTCGTCAGGGGCGCGGCCGAACGCGACGCCAACAAGGAGCGCTGCGGCCAGACACATCCCCGTGCTCGCGAGCACGGTGACGACGAGGCGACCCTCCGGTACGACAAATACGCCCACCAGCGCACCGATCGCACCGCCGGCCACGACACCGTAGGCGACCAAACGTCTGTGCAGCACCAGCCGGGTCGGCCTGGGATTCACCACCAGCGAACCGACCACCTGGCTCACGACGACCGCAGCCGCCAGGCCGATCCACGGGCCGTACCGCATGCCCACGAACTGCAGGGCGGTCAGGAAGACCACCACGCGCAGCGGCAGGATCGCAGCCCGGCTGAGATCGGGCAGCTGCCACCAGTGAAGCGTGGTCCTATTTTGCGTCAGCATCCGCCGGGCGAGAAACCGCAGCCAGCGGATGGCCTGTTCGGCAGGGTACCGCCGGAGGGCCGGGTTCCTCCGGTCGCGGTAGACAGCCGGGAGGAAGGCGTCCATGAGCGCGGCGCGCGCCTGCGGGACGGTCCCGGCAAGAAGAAGGCCTGGATCGGTCCGCGGGTCGTCGAACGCCGTGCGGGCGAGGTAGATCATCAGGGGCGAGGAGAGTAGCACCGCCAGCCCGCCTCGCGGCTTCTCCTGGATGTGCACGATGACGTCGTGCCACCGCTCCTCGCCGCGGTGTTGCCCAGCCGGGAGGTAGTGCACCGCCTCTTCGGACCGGAGCGGTTGCACGATGATCTCGGCGGCCCTCGGCAGTGTCACCCCGGACTTTTCCACCGCTTCCCGGAACGCCTTCTCTTGGGAGACCAGAACGAGTGACCTGCCCGCCGCGAGTTCAGCGCGGAGCCGGCGCAGGACAGGCGGCCGGGCCCCTGCGGGAATCTCGTCGAAGCCGTCCAGGATCGGCAGGATGCGCTCGGCCGCGCGCGCGGCAGCCCGCTTGCCGAATCGCCGTGTGTCGCCGAGATTGGGATGGATCTGCAGCATTGTCGAGGTCAGCCACTCGTCCAGGCTCTGCGCCGAATCCCAGGTCGACACCGCAACGATCACCGGCACAACTGCGGTGTCGCTGCCGAGCAGGTCGACAGCGAGCCGCAGGGCCATCGAACTCTTACCGCTGCCCGCCGCCCCGAGGATGACCAGTTGGCGCACCGGCAGACCGGCGAAGTAGTCGGCGACATCTTCGATGCTGCCGGTCCGTTCGGCGCCGGCCCAGCGAGTCGGCTGCAGGTACGGCGGATGGAGGTCGCGGCTGGACGTTTCCTCACTCAGCAGCCACTTCGTCCGCGCCGCGAGGTAGTCGTGGGCTGCCTCATCGAGGTCACCGCCCGCCGATGATCGAGCGGCACGCCACGTCAGCATCAGGCTGACGACGGTGACCGACAGGCTAAGGACGCTCGAAATCCGGTCAGCGCGGTCAAGGTCGGTCTCGGACAGCAACCGGACCCAGTTCAGCAGCGCCAGCACCGCCACGACAGCCAGGACCACTGCGAGGGGCCGCATCCGCGCTCGCCACATTGGGGCATTATCTAGGAGTTCTGGGTGCTCGACCACAGCGTGTCGGATTGTTCTCGCTGTTTGTCAGCGCGCGTCCCATGAACGCCGGCGACTGGGACTGCATCCGCACCCGACCCGCAGCATCGAAGACCTCGCGCGGGCATGACCGGCTAGGAACATCAACAAGGTTCCGACGCCTTGTTGATCGTTTCCGAGTGGGTCATGCCCGCATCGCCATCATCGCTGGTCTTCTCGTTGTCGGCCGTACCCCGGAATCCGCCCGCCGAAGTTGACTGTCGGCCTACCCGCGAAACCGGCCTGGGTACCCGATCCACGCACTCGCCGAGCCGGCTCCGCTCCGCGCCCGTCGCTGCCGAACCGATCCGCCAGTCCCCTGGAGATCGGGTCCCTGCCGTCAGCTGGCGGGGAAGTAATGGCCGTTGTCCAGGTCGGCGAGCAGGCTGGGCTGAGTGGGTTCCCAGCCGAGGGTTCGGCGGGTGATGAGGTTGGACGCCGGGTAGCTCTGCGTGACGATGTTCGCGAGGAACCCGAAGTATCCCGGCACCATCAGGACGTCCGCGGGAACGCTTACGACGGGCAGGCCCAGGCGGCCGCCGATCGCCTCGGCGATCTCGCGGAACGGGATGCCGCCGTCCCCGACCGCGTGCCAGTATCTGCCGGCCGGCCCCTTCTCCAGCGCCAGGCGGAACACGGAGGCGGCATCGCGGACGTGCACGGCGTTCCACAGGTTCGTGCCGTCTGCGGGGTAGCCGACGAAACCCTTCTCCTTCGCGAGCGCGATCAGTGTGGGGAGGAACCCGGCACGATCGGTCGTGCTGTGCGCGATGTTGGCAATCCGCACGACCGAAGACCGCACTCCCCGCTCTGCGAGGCCGACCACGGCGGTTTCCACGACGTTACGAGCCCGCAGGGTGCCCTTGTGCTCATCGCCGCCGGGAAGGGCCGGGTCCTCCTCCGTGGCCGGCCGGCCCAGGTTCCCTGGCGAGCCTATGCTCCCCGCCGCGACCAGCGGCTTTCCGGTTCCCGCCAGTGCCTCGCCGTACGCGAACATGATCGGGACCTCCGCGGCGGCCACGGCGTCGATCCCGCCGTAGACAAGCAGGTCCTGCCGGTGCGCGACGTGGATGACGCCGTCGGAGTCCGCGGCGGCCTCCTGGAGCCCGTCGAGGTCCTGGAGGTCGCCGCGGCGCACCTTCGCGCCCAGCGCGGACAGCGCCGCCGCGGCCGCGTCCGACCGGGCCAGGCCGGTGACCTCGTGCCCGGCGGCGATGAGCTCGGGGATGATGTACGAACCGGAATGGCCGGTCCCGCCAGTGACGAAAACGCGCATGCTGCTATTCCTTGTCAATGATGTGGCGCGAGAAGTGGTGGTGCGGGCGGGACTACCTCTGCCGGTCAATGCGCCGTCTCCGGGCCGCCGGAATCCAGAGGGCTCTGTTCGCCGACTGCTCGGCGGGGGGATCAGCCGGTGAATTCATTGACGCCGAGGGCGAAGTCCCAGTGGCCAACCCCGTTGCCGGCGAGGCCCATCGTGATCAGGCCCATTCCTTCCAGCCAGTGCGCCATTTTCAGGCCGCCGACGTCCAGAGGGCGCAGCCCGAGGCTTTCGATGAATGCGGCCACGCCCGCCTTGGCCTGCACATTGTCGCCAGCGATGAAGACGTTGGGCCGGCCCTTCTCCAGGACATTACGGAAGATGGTGTTGAATGCCTTTACCACGCTGGCGCTGGCCGGGGCCACCTTGGCGACTTCCTGCGCGATCGAGGTCTCCTCGCTGTGGGCCAGTCCGTCGAACGAGGCGTTGAAGGGGTTGCTGATGTCGACGATGATTTTGCCCGCGAGGGCGTCTCCGTACTCGGCGACGACCGGAACGACACCGCCGTACAACAGGGCCGTAATGACGACGTCCCCGGCCGGGACGGCGCCCCACTTGCCCGTCGTCGAGCCGCCGCCCAGAGCCTTGGCCAGCAAATCGGCCTTGGACTGATCGCGTCCCATGACCTCGACGGTGTTGCCGCCCGCCACGGCGAGCGTGCCGATGGCGCGGGCCATGTTCCCCGTACCGATAAGGGTGATGCTGCTCATGAGGTGTGCTCTCTTCCTGTTCTCGAGGGTGTCATTCTGTTTGTTCGTGCCAGGGCAGGCGCAGGAGACCGGCGGCGACTTCCCTTGGTGTGCACGGTCCCAGGGCTGCATGCCGACGAGAGCGTGAGGTGGCCCCGCATTTCGACGGCGGGCGGCAGCGAGCGCCTGGTGTGTGGTTCAGATGGCGGTGGTGCCGCCATCCGTGACCAGTTCCAGGCCGTTGACGTAGCTGGAGTCGGCGGAGGCGAGGAAAAGGGCGACGGTGGCGATTTCTTCGGGGCGGCCCATCTTGCCTCGGGGGATGAGGGACTCGAATGCGGCCTTGGTTGCCTCGTCGAATAGTTCTTCCTGTTTGGCGGTGGCGACCTGGCCGGGAGTCAGGACGTTGACCCGGATCTTGCGGTCGCGCAGTTCGTTGAGCCAGACCCGGGCCCATGCCTGCTGGACGGCTTTGCTTCCCGCGTAGAGGCTCCAGCCAGGGAAGGCGCCGAGGGAGGCGTTGGATCCGGTCATGAGGATCGAGCCATCGTCGTTGATAAGCGGCAGTGCCTTTTGCACGGTGAACAGGGTGCCGCGCGCGTTGAGCCAGAAGGCGCGGTGGAACTGTTCCTCGGTGATCTCGCCGAGGACAGCGGGTTCACCCATCCCGGCACTGGCCCACAGCACGTCGATCGAGCCCTTTTCCCGCTTGACGGTATCGTACAAGCGGTCCAGGTCGTCCAGTTCGGCCGCGTCACCCTGGACGGCGGTGACGTTGCGGCCGATCAACTTGACGGCATCGTCCAGTGCTTCCTGCCGCCGGGCCTGAATGAAGACGTGCGCTCCTTCCTCGACGAACAGTTTGGCGCCGGCCAGTGCCATGCCGGTGGATCCACCGGTGATCACCGCTACCTTGCCATCGAGCTTTCCCACGATCACTCCGTTTAATTGAAGTTCAGTCTTGCATTCGCAAGACTTTGTACAGACTGTGTTTCGATGGTTGGCCGGATCGCCGTTGTTGACGGTTATGTCATCGATGCCGTCGAATGACGTGGCGGACCCGGATCGATTCATCAGGTGCCCATGTCGGTTGCGGGCCGCACTACCAGGTCCGAGGGCGAATTCTTATACGGAATTTGCGCCGCCCCCATCAGGTACGCATTAAGCGTGCCACTGGCCTGAGTCGCTGTCCAAGACCTCTTTCAGCGGTTGCGATACCCTGAAGGCATCGCCATACCGGGAGGCTCCATGGATCTCGACCTGCGCAAGTTGCGCTACTTCGTCGCCGTCGCCGAGAAGCTGCACTTCGGCCGCGCCGCCGAGGAGCTGCACATCGCGCAGCCAGTGCTCAGCCGGCAGATCCGCGCCCTGGAACAGGATCTCGGCACCCCGCTGCTGACAAGGGACAGCCACGGCGTGATGCTGACCGATGCGGGCAGGCAGTTGCTGACCGACGCCGGCCCGCTGCTGGCCTCCGCGCACGCGGTCCGCCACCGGGTGACCGTGGCCGCACGGGGCAGCCAGCGGCTGACGGTCGGCTTCCGGGCGGGCATTGCGCTCACCCCTGCGGTACGGGAGTTCGCCACCCAGCACCCGAACGTGATCGTGGACGTGCAGCGGATCGAATGGGACGACCAGGCCACGATGCTGCTCGACGGCCGCATCGATGTCGCCTATGTGCGGCTGCCCATCGACGAGACCGGCCTACGCGTCACCCCGCTGTACACCGAACCTCGTGTGGCAGTGCTGCCCGCCGGCCACCGATTGGCCGGCAAGGAGCAGATCACCGAGGCCGACCTGGCCGGCGAGCCGCTGGTCTGGCATATGGACACGAGCACGCAGCCCACCAGGCGCCCGCACCCTAACGCCGGATACCTGGTACGCGGGGTGGACGAGACACTCGAGCATGTCGCGGCCGGCCGAGGCATCTCGTTCCTGGCCCGTTCGGCAACCGTGTTCTACTCACATCCGGACGTCAGCTATGTGCCCATCCCGGATCTGGCGCCCGAGCAGGTGTGCCTCGCGGTGGCGGCATCGCGCACCTCGCCGATGGTCGACGATTTCTTCACCGCGGCTCAGGCGACGGCCGAGATAACCGCAGAATGCGGGAACTACGAAATGTGGCAGCTTGGCAGCGGCACCGTTGCAAAGCGCGGCTGATTAATTCCGCGAGACAATTCGGCTACACGGCGAGCGAAAGTACGCCAGGCAGTGGCCGCACCGGGTCTGGGCGATCGAGGGCTGCCAGGGCATCGGCCGACACATCGCCAACCGGCTACTGGCCGACGGCGAACAGGCTCCTCGGCGGCCCGGACCAACGGGCCCTCGCCGAACGGCTTACCGTCGCCGTCGGCGTCCCTTCCGAGGTGATGATCGCCGCCGCCCGGCGTCGGACACTTCGACGGCGGACCCTCCGCCAGACTCGTTGACCAGGCCACTCGGGGAGTTGACCGGGCCGTCCACCGTCAACAGGGCCTGGGACGTACTCGACGCGGTCATCTACGGCGTCGGCATTAACGGCGACGAGACCCTGCTCCGGCAGTTGCGCACCGACCCGCGCATTCCCGCCCCGCTGCGACAGGCCGCCACCTGGTGGCTGAACCTGCCCCGCTATATCCGCGACAGCGCGGCCCACTGACCCGGCGACTCTCTGCCTTGCACCCGGTGGCAACAACTGCAAGACCACGTCCCGCTACGGCCCTGAGTGCCCCACGGTGTGCGCACGAACGCCGGGTACGTGATCGGCCCGCCGTCAACTGTTGAACGACTGCGCGCCCAGCTCCCAGCGGCGCAGGTCGACCGGAGACTGCTTGGCGCGCATCGCCGCGATGTTCTCGCGGAGGTGGCGCAGGTGCAGGGAATACGCCTGCGGATTCGCCCCGCCCCAGCGGCCGAAGATCTCCTCGGCCTCGGCGTTGTGCTGGAACGCCTCGGCGCGACGGCCCAACTGCCAGAGGTGCCCGCTCAGGTTCGCCAGCACGGCGGCCAGGTCGAGTTCGAAGGCCACCGCGTTGGCTCGGACGAGGTCGCGGAAGATGCCCACCGCCTCCTCGGCAGCCGTTACCGCGGCGCTCACCTGCCCCAGTTCGGCGTGGCGCAGGCTGACGGTGTTCAGGGCGAGCGCCAACTCGGGCAGGTACACCGACGGCTCGTCGTCACTGAGGCGGCGCCAGATCCGCTCCGCCCGACGGACGGTCGCCAGCGCCTCCACGCCCCGGCCCCGATGCGCCTCGATCACCGCCAGGTTGGTGAGCGCCCCGGCCAGGCCCCGCTCACCCCGTGCCGTCCTGCGACCACCGCTGAACAACTCGACAGCTCGTCGACCCGCCACCTCGGCCTTCTCGTGCGACTCGACGTTCGACAGGCGGAGAGCGAGGTTGTCCAGCGCCTCCGCGAGCGCCCACCGGATCGACCCGGCCTCGTCGCCCGCTTCCCGGGCGAGCGGGGCGAGCAGCTCCACGGCCCGTTCCGCACTGCCCAACGCCGCAGGATAGTGGTTCACGGCGGCGAGTCGGTGTGCCCGCAGATGCAGGGCCAGGGCGAGCAGTGCGGACGTCTCCGCCGAAGCGTCGGCCGCCACCGCGGCCTCGCCGGCCGCGACGGCCAGGTCGGCCTGCTCCAGCGCTGCCTCGCGGTCCCCGGCGGTGGCCAACCGGCGCCCGTACGCGATGTGCAACCGGGCCCGCTCGACCGGGCTCTGATGCCGGGTCAGGCGGGCCGAGGTGAGGCGGGACACCACCTCGCGCGCCACGTTGTCGAAGTCGATGTGCCGCCGCGGCGGCAGGAAGGGCTCGATCCGCGCCAGAAGGTCGACGTCCACGCCCGGCAGGTCGACGATCTTCGCGAGCACCGCCCCGCCGGCGGCGGTGGCGAGCGCCGGGTCGTCGCGTAGGGCCGGCAGGACCACCGTGTCGGCCACGTGTCGCCAGCCGGACGCCACCTCGACGAGCACCGTGAGCGCGCCAGCCCGGACCCGGGCCGCCTGCGCGGCGGGCAGGCCCGTACCGCGCAGCAGGGCGCGGACGACCCCGAGCGCCCACGGCCGCGCAGCGTACGACGACCACCGGTGACCGGGAAGTGCCAGCGCCAGGTACGCCTCCCCGAGCCGGTCGGGCTGCAACGGCTCCAGCACCCACCCGGCTTCCCGGGGCGGATAGCAGGTCGAGTGGTTGGCCAGCACCTCGGCCACCCTGCCGGGTTCGCCCACATCGGCGCAGTGCAGGATCGCCCGGCCCACGTCGTACGGGACGGGACCGGCCAGCATCGCGGCGAGAACGGCGCGGTCGAGCTGCTCGGCTGCGCGGGTGCCGCCGTCGCCGGCCAGCAACTGCTGCCAGTGCCCGACCTCACGGTCGAGCAGGCAGCCGTACATGTCGACCAACGTGGACGGCACCCGCAAAGTCGGATCGTGGCTGACCGCGACCGCGACCAGCGCGGCCAGTTGGAGACTCAGCGCCGCTCCGTACGCCGGGTCGGCCAGATTCGGTACGCGCACCGCGTCGATTCGGGAATGCGGAACGAGCGTGGCGAAGCGGGCGGCGGCGGTGTGGAAGAGCCGCCTTCTGGTGTCCAGGTCGGGTGCCAACGGAGCCAGCGCGAATTCGCCGACAGTCATGCCCAGGGTGGCCCGCAGCCAGTGCCGCAACGCCTGCCACCAGTACCCCACGGATCGGGCCAGCACCAGCACCCGCACCGGGCCCTCGCGGTGCAGCTGGGGATCGGTGAACAGCGCGCGCAGGTCGCTGGCGGGCCACCAGTCGCCGTAGTCGACCAGCACCAGGAGCCCGCCGGCGACCCGGCGTGGCCCGCGCGTCGCGGCGCGATCCGGCTCCCCCGGATCGCGGTGGGCCCGCAGGACCTCCCAGCCGGCCTGACGAGCCGTTTCCGCCACCTGGTCGGCGAGGCGCGTCTTGCCCTGCCCGCCCGGCGCGTGGATCAGCTGGACCGCGCGGTCCGACCCGGTGCCCGTGCCGGTCAGCCAGTCCCGCAGTGACCGTTGCTCCTCGTCCCGACCGAGGAAGCGGACCACCCGATGCCGCGCGTCGAGCAACTCGGCGAGACGCAGGGTCTCCGCCGGCCGTGGCGCCTCGCCGGTCAGGGCGGTCAGTCGATAGTGCGGCTGCCCGAGAATGACGTCGCCGTCGACGTACCCGGAGATGGCGACGCTGCCCGGGGCGTCGGCCCAGGCGTCACCGGTGTTGGTGAGGGCGTACCCGGCCGAGGTCAGCGCGTCGGAGTGATCCCGGTTCATCGGCGGCGACGGACGATTCCGCTGATCGCCTGTCCACCGTCGCCGGCCGTGGCGTCCCCGGTGCGGGAGGCCTTCATCGGCGTGGTGTCGCCGGCCGGGGCGTCGATGCCCGAGTTGGCGTACCCCGTGCCCCGCGCCCGGGCCATTCCCGTCTCGCGGGCGTGGACTCCGGACCGGGCCGCCGGGAGGGCGGCCCAGAAGGCCACGCCCACACCGCCGATCCCCGCCAGCGCGGACACCGCAGTCGCGATCCTGTCGGCCGAGTCCCACCGCAGAACGACGAAGGAGGTGGCCAGCACAGCGACCAGCAGTCCGGTGATCAATAACACGAGGTGACGGCGCGATCTCATAGGGTCATCGTGACGTGCTCGTCAAGTGACGCCCGCCGCGCAGGGGTGGGCGCGTCCGGCGCGCTCTGGTCATCGGCGCGGGCTTGCCGCGCCAGGCGCGCACCATTCACATCACCTGGCGGCGCCGACGCGCACCGGCGCCGTCCCAACGCATCGCTGACGACGGTTCGGCCCGCCGCCGGAGTGGGTTATCCCTCGGCAGCAGGTCGGCTGTGCACCACCAACTCGTCGATCTCCAACCGGCCGACGCGCAGCTCCCGCACGACCGCCCGGCGGATCGCCAGCCGCCCGATGGTCAACGCCCCGACGGCCACGGCCCCGACGGCCAGCGCTTCACGGCGAGGGCACCGAGCGAGACCGCCCCCGCAGCCTGCGCGCCGGTAGCCACCGCGCCCGTCGCCACCGCGCCGTTGGCGCGCGCCCCGGTCAACCGCATCAGGCGTACCTGTCGCTTCATCCCACCCAGCTCCCCACTCCCGGGCCCGTGGCCCTGGCGTCGCCCAGGCACCTTGGGCCCGCTTCGGCACTGTTCCATCGAGCAGCGCGAGGTCGACGTTCTGTCAACGCGACCGGGGCGCCGAGGGCGCAGCGCGTGGTCGGCGGCAGAAGCGGATGCGGGACAGTGGCATCGGTCATCCGAGGAAGCGGTGAAGTGCGTCTGTCAGGTCGTCAGGGTTCTCCTCGGCGACATGGTGTCCGGACAGGATCGGTTCGCCGCGTAAGTCTGTGGCCCAAGGTCGCCAGACGGCGAGCGGGTCGCCATACAGATCTTCCATGTCGTCACGGGTCGACCACAGGAAAAGCGTCGGACAACGGACGGTGCGGCCGGCACGCCGGTCGGCCTCCTCATGCTCCCGGTCCACGCCGAGGCCGGCGCGGTAGTCCTCCAACATTGCCCGCACGGTTGCTTGATCGTGAATGGCCTCCCGCAACTCCCGATAGTTCTCGGCCCCCATACGCTCGGGCTCCGCACTGTCGTACCAGGCATCGGGGTCGGCCATGATGGCACGCTCTGGCTTCTCCGGTTGGGCGAAGAAGAACCAGTGGTACCAGTCTCGGGCGAACCTCGCGTCGCATCGGGCGAGGGCCTCGCTGATGGGTACACCGTCCATGACCACCAACCGGCTGACCGCGTTGGGATGATCCAGCGCCAGGCGTAACGCCACATAACAGCCGCGGTCGTGCCCGACCACGGCGAACGTCGGATGGCCGAGCGCGTTCATCAACCGGAGCATGTCGCCGGCCACCGTGCGCTTGGACTGTTGGGAGTGGTCGGGGCGGATCTGCGCCTTTCCGGACTGTCCGTAGCCGCGCATGTCCGGGCAGACCACCGTGAATCCATGATCCACCAGTCGCGGCGCGACCCGGTGCCACGTCGATCCGGTACGCGGATGCCCGTGGACGAGCAGAACCGGGCGACCCTGTCCGGCGTACCGGACCCGCAGCTCCACATCTCCGACGTCGATCCGCTCGTCGGTGAAACCTTCGAACATGCGCGGGCGGTACCCCAGCCCCTCCTGCCTGCAAACATCCGCTCATCGGCACGGCCGGTCGCCTGACGCTGTCGGTCTCGCAGGTACGGCCCCTGACGCCCGCTCGGCGGTTTCAGCGTCGTCGCCGCACCTGCTCATGTAATGGTGTGATGGCCCGCCTTGATCACCTGGTCATATTCGCTGCGTCGGGCGTCGTAGGCGGGTTGCAGGAACGCCTCCGTGTCGGGTCCTACCGGCAGCCGCAGGGGCGGCGAGTCCATCTGCCCGAGCCGCCAGACCACGTCGGCGAAGAGTTCGGGGGCGTTGATTTCCGCCTTGGTGTTCATGCCGAGCAGCGCGTCGAGCATGCCGTCGTCGACCTGCGTGTAGTCGGCGATGCGGTGCTCCGGCATCACCAAGTTGGCGCTGTACCCGGTGGCGAAGCCGCCCGGCTGCAGGATGGTCACCTTCACCCCCAAGGGCCCAGCCTCGACGGCCAGCGACTCGGCCGCCCCCTCCACCGCGAACTTGCTCGCGGTGTACGCGGCGAGGCCCGGGAAGGGAACCATGCCGGCGACCGAGCTGACGAAGATGGCGTGCCCGTGGCGCTGCGCCCGCCACACCGGCAGCACCGCGCGGGTGAGCCGCCACGGCCCGAACACGTTGGTGTCGAACTGCGCGGCGAGTTCCGCGTCGGACACCTCCTCGAAGGTGCCGAACTGACCGTACGCCGCGTTGTTGACCAGGACGTCGACGCCGCCGAAGGCGTCCACCGCCCGCTCGACCGCTGCGGCGCACTCCTCCGGATCCCGTACGTCCAGGGAGACGGCCACCACGTTGTCCGGATACCGAGCCACCAACCCGTCCAGGGCCTCCGGCCGTCGTGCCGTCGCCACCACCTGGTCACCCTCGGCCCCGAGCCGGGCCGCGAGAGCACGACCGAGTCCACTTGAACACCCCGTGATCAACCAACGCTTCGTCATCGCCCTGGACCCGCCCTATCCACTGGGTTATTTGGCGATTGCAGAGTGTCAGAGGTGATGTAGGAGGTGAAGAGCGTTGACCGTCGCCAAACTGATTCGTCGGATATCCGGCATGGCGGTGACCGGAACCACCTGTGGCGCAAACGGTTGCGTCCCGGACCGCTGCGGCGGCCGGGGCCTCGCCCGACTCCCAGGGTCCAGGACGCCGCCTCGATGAGCACCGGGCGCTGCGCGACGAGCAGGTCGCCACCGTCTGGGCCGACTGCCCTGGCGGGCCGGGCGCCACACCACGCCCACTCAGCTCGGCGCCGGCCGGCGGCGGGATTGGTCGGCTGCTAGGACTATGGGTGTACACCGACGTCAGGAACGCATGCCGGCACGCCGAGGTGCTCCGGTCGAACGTCGTGAACCTCATGACCAGCTTGACCAGGAGTTCCTCGAAGCGGGGCCAGTGACCATCGCGGCGTTACTCGAGCAGGCCGACGAGCGCCACCACGCCAGCGCGCCCGCTCGGCGGAAGTTGCGGACGTCCCCCAGCGACCGGGACCTTCGCCATGCCACTCCGGCGTCGAACTGTGTTCCAGAAACGCGGGCGAGGGCCAGCAGAGTCGCCCTCGCCCTCTGGATCGTGCCTGATGAGTGGTTACCCTCGGGGCCGAAGACCTGGCGGATCGACGGGCGCGTGGAACAGGACAGCGTCCGCTGACCGCTCTCCAGCACGCCCTGACCGGGGTTCTGGTGCTGGTCGGCGTCGTCAGCCGAAGTGGTGTAAAACCATCTCGCTCAATGCGGTGATGTCCGCGTCAATCATCGGCACGCCGGTCATGCCCATCCGGTGGAGCAAGGTTCCGACGACGGTGTCGATGAAGAGCAGGACGCGGTTCTCGGGCTCGCCCACCGCTTCCTGAAGCGTGCGCAGGTATGGGGCCTGAAAGCGGGTGGACAGCACCCTGCGCAGGACCGGATCGCTGACGCCGTCCACGAACACACCGGCGAACGCCGCGGCGACCCCCGGCTCGCTGATCTTCGCTGCGATCCAACGGATGGTCGAGGTCAGGATCTCGGCGCGATCATCGCTGTCCAGTGGTAGCGGACCGAACGCGTCGAGGAGGCAGTCGACGATCAGCGCGCCCTTCGACTCCCATCGGCGGTAGATCGTCGTCTTCGCGACTCCCGCCGCTGCCGCGATGCGGTCCATTGTCGCGCCCGCGTAGCCCAGTTCGTGAACCGTGTTCAGCGTCGCGGCGAAGACCACGGCGTCGATGCCGACGCGTGGGCGCCCGGGCGGCTTGGCGGCGGGAGTCGCTGGGCTCATGCCTGCACGGTACCAATTATGCTACTGTCAGTTTCGCTACCCATGGTAGCGGAACACTGTGATCGAGGAGAGCCATGAACGACGTCACGGGCGCGGAACGGCCACCACTGGGTGTCCGGGTGCTGCACGCTCTAGCGAAGGAGCGGGACTGGTTGACGTTGACGACCGAGGAGTTGGTCGCCTTCCGCGACGCGGAGAATCGCAAGCGGGCGTCCCGGCTCATCCGCGTGGTCACCGGGTTCCCGGACCGCGCCGCCACGATCCAGTGGCAGGAGGTGACGCTGCCGGATCGTCGGGTTCGGGTCCGGGTGTACCGGCCGTCGACGAAACACGGCGGCGGGCGTACCGACCTGCCGCTCGTGCTGCACGTGCACGGCGGCGGGTTCGTCGGTACGGCGGTGCAGAGCGACTGGGTGAACAGCCACCTCGCCGCACGGTTGCCGGCGGTCGTCGTCTCGGTAGAACACCGTCTTCTCGCTCCGGGGACTCCACTGACGGCGGCCGTCGACGACGGCTGGGACGTGCTGCGGCACCTGGTGCGGCACGCCGTGGAATGGGGAGTCGACCCGGCGCGGACCGCGGTGGTCGGCGAAAGCACCGGCGCGTTGATTGCCGCACTGGCCGCCATCCGGGCCAGAGAAACCGGCCTGCTCCTGCGGGCACAGGTATTGGTCAACCCCGCTCTCGATCTGACCGAGACAGCGTTCGACCACGCCTCGATGACCCGGCACGCCCACAGCCCGACCCTGACCATCACACAGATGCGGCTGTTCCAGCGATTGGCCGTTCCGCCGGGAACAGATGCTCGTGCGGTGTCTCCGCTGCGGGCCGACGACCTGAGTGGGCTGGCCCCTGCACTCGTGGTGGTGCCAACACTCGACCCGGTGGCCGATCACGGACGTACGTACGCCGAACGGCTGCGTCAGGCCGGGACACCCGTGCGGCTCACCGAACATCCCGGAGCGACGCACGCGTTCCTCAGCATGCCGGGCGTGGTGCCGCAGGCCAAGGCCGCGCGGGGCGACATCGCCGAGTTCCTCCGCGATCGCCTACCCGGATCGGAGCGCACGCACGGCCGGTGATGTGCCCACCGGGTTAGGCGCCTCACCTGGGGGCGGCTCTATTCTCTGTCGCATGGCTGAGCTGGTCGCCGCTCAGGATGATCGCGTCCTGGTCGAGTGCGGTGTCTTCGGTCTGATGGACCTGGAGGTGCGGACGGCCGGAACGTTACGCCTGTTCGGCCTCGGCCAGTTCGGCGAGCTGATCGAAGGTTCGGACGAGGTGTGCACGTCGCTGTTCCTTGTGGTCGGGTGTGGGCCCCAGGTCGTCGATGGCCATGTCCCAGACGGTCAGGAACTTGGTTTTCCAGTCGGCGATGGTGTCCAAGTCGGGCAGGTCGACCCCGACGTAGTTCTGTTGGGCAATGAGGTGGAGCAGTTCGAGGTTGCAGGGCACGGCGACGCCCCAGTATTCGTCGGGCTCAATCTTGACCGGGTCGCCGGACATCGCCTCGGCGACTTCGGCGATGAGTCGGTGGGTCAAGCTCCCCAGATGGTCGGCTGCCGTGTCGCTGTCGAAGTTGCCGCTGCCCCAACCGCCCATTGGTCCTCCGCCTGTCATGCCCGCTTGTCCTATGAATGCAACCAGGTCGGTGCGACGTGTGGCAGCGGCGGAGTGGCCACCCCGGCCGCCGCCGCCCGCGCCGACGAGGTCGACGCCGCGCCGAAGGGCTTCCTGACCCCGGTAGCGCATCGGTCGGTGGGGGCAGTCAACGCTGACTGCCCCCGCCGACCAGCACCGACGAGGCGGTGCTGCTGCTCACGACATGTGGAAGTCGGCGAACTCGAAGCCCGGACTCACCACGCAGCTGACGAGAACGTGCTCGTCGCCCGCCGGTCTCGCGGACTGCCACTCGCCCGCCGGTACCAGGATTTGCGGGCACTCGGCACTCAGGATTGTCGGCACACTGTCCCTGCCGACGGTCAGCGCCAACGGGCCACCCGAGTGCCAGAACCAGATTTCGTCCGACCGCACGGTGTGCCAGGCCGACGAGTCACCCGGTTCGAGGAGGAAGAGGATCGCCGTTGCGGCGGCACGGCTGCCCGGGTAGCCGTCCGGCTCGAACGCGACAGCGGACCGATAGGTTTCCCGGAACCAGCCACCTTCGGGATGCGGCTGCAGATCGAACTGCTCGGCAAGAGGCGGACGTGCGGTCATGGAGGCCACTGTAGTGACGTCACCGCGATGCGGTCAGTGATCCGGTGTCGGCGAGGAAGGTCCGCAGCGTCCGCGCCGGCCGTCCGGTGACCCGCTCGACCGTCTCGGTCACCTCCGCGAAGCGGCCCGCCTGGACGCGTTCGAATGTCAATACGGAGAGATCTCGTTCGAAGCCGCTCATGCCGGCGACCGCCTCGGCGATGGTCACCTGCCGGTGGGTCACGGGCCGTCCTGCGGCTGCGGAGAGCAGCTCCGTGGTGCGCGGCAGCGACAGTGTCTCCGGGCCGGAGAGCTCGTACACCTGACCGGCGTGCCCCCCGTCGAGCAGTGCCCGCTCGGCCACGGCCGCGATGTCCCGCGCGTCGATCCAGGCCACCGTTGCGTCCTCGGCGGGGAAGGGAAGCTCCCCGGCGTCGACGATCAGGTCGCGGTAGAAGCGCGGATCGGTGAACACCTGCATGAACCAGCTCGGGCGCAGGATCGTCCAGGTTCGGCCGCTGTCCCGTACCGCGCGCTCCGCACGCGGCGCCCACCCGTCCGGCCCGGTGTGGTCCGGATCCCGCTCCGAGAGCAGCACGACCCGGGCCTGGGCGGGGACCTCGGCCAGCAGCGCGCCAATCAGCTCCGGCGCGTCCGCCCGGTCCGGCCGGACCACGTACACCGCGTCGATGTCCTTGGCCGCCGCCCACCCAGACGGATCGTCCCAGGAGAACGCGGTCGGACGGACGCCGTCGAGGTGGACCGTGGACGGATCGCTGCTTCCGCCGCGCACCTCGACACCAGACCGCGCCGCGAGCAGTTCCGCCAGTGGGAGCCCCGTCTTGCCGCGGACCCCGGTCACCAGCACGCGCGTCGTGCTTGCCGAGTTCGTACCCCGCATGTGAATCACTCCTCACCCTCGAGTCGCTGACGTTCCTGGTTCCACGAGCCGGCGCAGCCGTCTCAGCGTCGACTCGGTGAGGCGCGCGGCGACGGCTGGTCACCATCCCAGTATCCGGCGGCTCGCCGTCCCGACCAGTGATACGGCGTCACATCCGGTCATGACGCCACGCCGCCGGTATGCGGCTCATCTTCGGCTCGGCCATGGCCGGCTCGATCCTGGTCGGTCTCGCCGCCGCGCTCCGCCGGGACATCGCCCGGCACCGCAGGTGGATGGTGCGCGGCTACGCGATCGGCCTCGGCGCCGGCACCCAGGCGCTCACCCACGCGCCGTACCTCATCGCGACCGGCGAGCAGCCCGACGGGAATCTCCGGGCCGGGCTGGTGGTCGCCGGCTGGTTGATCAACCTTGCGGTGGCCGAGTGGTACCTGCGCCGTCCGGCCCGGGTGGTCACCGCGCCGGCCCTCAAGCCGAGCTGAGCCCGCGCGCGTCGGCCGTCGGTGTCCGGCTCAGGCCGCCCCGGATGTCCTCCTCGATCCGCTTCGCGGCGGCCAGCAGCGGCGGGAGCAGTTCTCGACGGATCATCTCGAAGGACCCTCGGCTGGCGTGCGCGGAGACGTTCACCGCGGCGATCACCGACCCGTTCTCGCCGTGGATCGGCGCGGCCACCGAACGCAGCCCCTCCTCCAACTCCTGGTCCACGATGGCGTACCCCTGGGTGGCGATCTTCGTCAGGACGGCGCGCAGCTTGGCCGGGTCGGTGACGGTGCGCCGGGTCAGCGGCCGCAGCTGCGCGGTGGCGAGGTAGTCGTCCAGCCACTCCACCGGTTGCGCGGCGAGCAGCACCCGGCCCATGGAGGTGGCGTACGCGGGGAACCGGGTGCCGACGCTGATCCCCACCGTCATGATCCGCTTGGTGGGCACGCGGGCGACGTAGACCACCTCGTCACCGTCGAGCACGGACACCGAGCAGGACTCGTGCACCTGCGCGACCAGCGCCTCCATGTGCCGCTGCGCGACCTCGGGCAGGCTCAGGCTGGACAGGTAGGCGTAGCCGAGTTCGAGGATCCGGGCCCGCAGCGAGAAGAGCCGGCCGTCGGTGTGCACGTAGCCCAACTCGACCAGGGTGAGCAGGAACCGGCGCGCCGCGGCCCGGGTCAGCCCGGTCCGTCTGGCCACCTCACTGAGCGTGAGCTGCGGATGTTCGCCGTCGAACGCCCGGATCACCGCGAGGCCGCGCTCCAGCGACTGAACGAACTCCGGCGACCTCGTCGCCTCCTCGCTCACGCTCACCCGGCCTCCTGCCGCAGGGTCTCCCGGGCCACCTTGAACGCCCGGTTCGCCGCCGGTACACCAGCGTAGACGCCGACCTGGAGCAGGACCTCCGCCACCTCCTCCGGGCTGAGCCCGTTGCGCAACGCGGCCCGGACATGCATCGCCAGCTCCTCGTCGTGGTGCAAGGTGGCGAGTACGGCGAGGGTGACGCAACTACGGGTCCGCCGGTCGAG
This sequence comes from Micromonospora sp. CA-240977, assembly GCF_050942285.1. Lineage (NCBI taxonomy): Bacteria > Bacillati > Actinomycetota > Actinomycetes > Micromonosporales > Micromonosporaceae > Micromonospora > Micromonospora sp. CA-240977. Next base: position 5,055,466 of record NZ_CP192055.1, read on the forward strand.
GCCCGGCCGGCTCCACACCTCCCCCCAGGCGTAGCGGGTGATGAAGTCCTGGAAGTCGGCGGTGAACTCGTCAGCGCCGGCGATCGCCCGGTCCACGTGCGCGTCACCCAGCACCTGTCGACGTACCGTCATGCCCGCCTCGTGCCGCTCGCGGTCGTTCATTCGTCATCACGCCCCTCGTGGAAGTGTTCCAACAGGAGTCGGCACACCTGCTCGGGTTGCTCGACGTTGGCCAGGTGCGCCGCCGCGTCGACCACCGCCAGCCGGGCCCGTGGGATGCGACCGACGATCTCGCGGGCGTGCTCCACCGGGGTGGCCGGGTCGTCCGCTCCGGCGATGACAAGCGTCGGCGCGGCGACCCGGCCGAGGTCGGGTCGGAGGTCCATCGCGGCTATCGCCTCGCAGCAGGCGGCGTATCCGGCCGGCGACGTCGTGGTCAGCAGGGCGCGGTGGGTGGCGACCACCTCCGGCCGGGCGGCGGCGAAGGCCGGGGTGAACCAGCGGGCCACCACCGCGTCGGCGATCGCCGGCAGGCCGTCGGCCCGGACCGTCGCGGCTCGTGCCCGCCACTGCTCTGGTGGGCCGAGCGACGCCGACGTGCAGAGCAGCGCCAGCCGCCGCACCCGGTCGGGCGCGTACGTGGCGAGCCACATGCCCACCATGCCCCCGAGGGACAACCCCGCGTAGTGGACCCACGGCACGTCGAGGTGGTCCAGCGTCCGCAGCAACTCCCGGCCCAGCAGGTCCAGCGTGTACGGTCCGGGCGGCACCGCCGAGCGCCCGTGGCCCAGGTGGTCGTACCGGATGACCCGGAACCGTTGGGCGAGCGCCGACACCTGGGGTTCCCACATCGCGGCGGCGGTGCCGAGGGAGCTGCCGAGCAGCAGCACCGGCGCGGCGGCCGGGCCGTCGACGGTGAGGTGCAACCGGGTGGTCATCCGCCCGCTTTCGGGACGGCGGCCAGGGCACTGTCGACGAACCGGCCGGCCGAGCCGAGCCAGCGGTACGGGTCGAGCGCCTCGGCCAGCTCCGTGTCGGACAGGTGGGCGCGGACCTCGGGATCGGCGAACAGCGCGGCGCGGAACGAGGGTTCGGCGGCGGCGCGGGTCACCAGGTCGTGTGCGACGCGGCGACCGACGGCGGGCGCCAGGCGCGCGGCGACCGCCTCGGCGAGCAGAAGGCCTCCGGTCGCGTCGAGGTTCTCCCGCATCCGCTCCGGGCGGACCTGCAGCCCGGAGAGCATCCGGGCGCACCGGGCGGTGGCGCCACCGGCCACGTGCAGCAGATCGAGCAGCGGCTCCCACTCGGCGTGCCAGCCGCCTGCGGCCCGTTCGTGCTCCTGCACCGCCGTGGCGAACAGGGTGGAGACGAGACCCGGACCGCGTCGCGCCGCGGCAGTGACGAGGATCGAGTCCACCGGGTTGCGCTTGTGCGGCATGGCCGAGGAGCCGCCTCGTCCGGCGCCGCCCTCGGCGACCTCACCCACCTCGTTCTGGGCGAGCAACCCGACGTCGAGCGCGATCTTGCCGGCGGCCACCAGGACCCCACCGAGGGCGGCGGCCAGATCGAGCCAGGGTTGACGGCGGGTGTGCCAGGGCAGCGGGCTCGGGGGGAGGCCCAGGTGCGCCGCGAACCGCTCGGTGACCTCGGCGCCGGCCGGGCCGAACGCGGCCAGGGTGCCGACCGCGCCGCCGAGTTGCGCGGGCTGTGCGGCGCGGGCCTGACGCAGTCGGTCCTGGGCCTGGACCAGACCGGTCAACCAGCCGGCGGCCTTGAGCCCGAAGGTGCTGGGTGCCGCCTGCTGCCCGAGTGTCCGGGCGACCATCACGGTGTCCCGGTGGGCGTCGGCCAGCCGGGCGGCGGCGTGCACTGCCACGTCGAGCTGAGCCAGCAGCGGCCCGAGCGCCCGCACCGCCACCAGGACCAGCGCGGTGTCCAGCACATCCTGGCTGGTCGCTCCGGAATGCACCCAGGCTCGGGCATGCTCCGGCACGGCGGCGGTCAGCTCCCGCACGAGCGGGACGACCGGGTTGCCGGTGGCGTCGGCGGCCCGGCCGAGCGCCGCCGGGTCGTACCGTTCGGCGCGGCACTGCTCGGCGATCGCCTCGGCCGCCGGCACGGGCAGGATGCCGGCGTCCGCCGCGGCCCGGGCGAGTGCGGCCTCCACGTCGAGCATCGCCTGGAGCAGGGCCGGGTCGCTGAGTTCCGCGTCGACGTCCGGGGTGCCGGAGAGGCCGCCGAGCAGGCCGTCAGAGGGCGAAGAAGACGGTCTCATGGTCGCCCTGAAGGTGGATGTCGAACCGGAGCCCGTCCGGGGCAGGACTGGCCAGCAGGGTGTCACGGCGGTCGGCGTCGACGCTGCGCAGCACGGGGTCGGCGGCGTTCGCCGTCGACTCGTCGGGGAAGTAGAGCCGGGTGACGAGGCGATGCAGCAGCCCACGCCCGAACACCGACAGGGTCAGGTGGGGGGCTTCGGTGCCGCCGTCCGGCTCGGGCAGCGCACCCGGCTTGACGGTCAGCAGCCGGTACCACCCCTGCCCGTCGGTCTCGCTCCGCCCGAATCCGCGAAAACCCGCGAGCGCGGGCGGCCGGGCCCCCCGGGGGTCGTCCGGATGGTCGAACCGGCCCTCCGGGTCGGCCTGCCAGCTCTCCACCATCGCGTCGACCACCGGCGTCCCGGTGCCGTCGACGATCCGACCGCTGATCCAGAACGCGCCCGGCGTGCCCTCGGGCACCACGTACGGGCCGTCGGGCCAGCGCAGACCGATGTGCAGGTACGGCCCGACGGTCTGCGCGGGCATGACGCCCAACCGCTCACTCATCGTCGTCCTCGTCCTCGAAAGGGGTGCTCTCCCGGCCACGCAGCACGATGTCGAATTCGTACGCCAGCGCCCACTCCGGTGCGGTGCTGGCGTGGTCGTACCGGGCGATCATCCGTTCCCGGGCCTTCGGGTCACGGACCGAGTTGAAGATTGGGTCCTGGAAGAAGAGGGGGTCGCCCGGGAAGTACATCTGCGTCACCAGCCGCTGGGTGAACGCTCGGCCGAAGAGGGAGAAGTGGATGTGCGCCGGCCGCCAGGCGTTGTCGTGGTTACGCCAGGGGTAGGCGCCGGGCTGCACGGTGATGAACCGGTAGCGCCCCTGGTCGTCGGTGAGCGCCCGGCCGACCCCCTCGAAGTGGGGGTCGAGCGGTGCCGGCCAGGTGTCCCGTGCGTCGCGGTACCGACCGGCGGCGTTGGCCTGCCAGATCTCGACCAGCGTGTGGGGTACCGGTCGGCCGTCACCGTCGAGGACCCGCCCGTGCACGATGATCCGCTGTCCCTGCGGCTCGCCGTCGTGCTGGCGGGTCAGGTCGTGGTCGAGCGCACCGACCCGCCCCTCCCCCAGCAACGGCCCGGTCACCTCGGTCAGCCGCTGCGGTAGGTAGACCAGTGGGTGTCTCGGCGCCCGCGCCACTGTCGACTTGTAGCCGGGGCTGAGCAGGGGCGGGTGCGCGTCGACGTCGTCGCGCCGGTACCGCGGTAGCACCAGGCCGCTGCTGGTCCGGGTGTCCTGAGTGGTCATTGTCGTCTCCCGTCGGACTTCGTCGCCTCCAGCGCCCGCAGCACCTCGAGTTCGCGTGCCGTCGGCGGCGCACCGGTGGCCAGTCCCCCGGCGACGGCGAGGTCCCAGCCGGTGGCCGCCCGCGCCTGCTCCCGGGTCACGCCGGGGTGCAGATGGGTCAGTGTGAGTTCGCAGGTGACCGGGTCGGGTTCGAGGACGCCGAGGTCGGTGATCACCACTCGGGGGCCTCCGCCCCGCAGACCGAGTCGCTCCCGGTCGCCCGGGCCCGTCCCGTACCCGACCGAGGTGACGAAGTCGACCCGTTCGGTGAACGTTCGGAGGTCCTGCCGGACGATCACCACGACCTCGCCGCAGGAGGCGGCGATCTCCGGGGCGCCACCGGCGCCGGGCAGCCGGACCGTCGGGGCGTCGTAGTCGCCGCCGACGACAGTGGTGTTGATGTTGCCGTAGCGGTCGATCTGCGCGGCGCCGAGGAAGCCCACGTCGATCCGGCCGGGCTGGAGCCAGTAGTTGAACACCTCGGGCACCGAGACGACCGCGTCAGCGGTGTCGGCGAGGATCCCGTCTCCGATGGAGAGCGGAAGCCGGTCCGGCTTCGCGCCGAGGCACCCGGATTCGTAGATGAGCACCAGGTTCGGGGCGTGGGTCGCCCGGGCGAGGTTCGCCGCGGTGCTGGGCAGCCCGATCCCGACGAAGCAGGCGGTGCCGTCGCGTAGTTGCCGTGCGGCGGCGACGGTCATCATCTCGTCCGCGGTCCAGTCCGCCATCGCGTTCCCTCGCTCGCCGGGCTGACTCATGCCGCCGCGCCGGCCCTGTGCACGTGCTCGTCCAGCCAGGCGCGGAAGGTGTCGCGGTGTCGGCTGACGGCGTCCCAGTCCCGGTAGAAGTCGTTGTCCCGCACCGAGTAGCCGTGGGCGTAGGAGGGGTGCGCGCCTCCGGGCACCTCGGCCACCGCGGTGACCGCCCAGCCGGGCAGGATCACCTGCCCGGGTACGGGTTGCAACTCGTCCACGATCTCCTCGACGGTGACCAGTGACCGGTGGGCGGCGAGCACCGCCTCCTTCTGCACGCCGGTGATGCCCCACATCTGCACGTTGCCGTTCCGGTCGGCGCGCTGGGCGTGCACCACCGTCACGTCCGGACGCAGGGCGGGGACGGCGGTCAGCGTCTCGCCGGTGAACGGGCAGGTGATGGGCCGGATGTTGGTGGTGTGCCCGGGCAGGTCGGTGCCGGTGTAGCCGCGCAGGACGGCGAACGGCAGCCCGGACGCCCCGGCGACGTACCGGTTGGCCATGCCCGCGTGACTGTGCTCCTCCAGGTCGAGTGGACGTGGCCAGGCGTGCTGCACGGCGTCCCGGAAGCGGTGCAGCGACCCGACACCCGGGTTGCCACCCCAGGAGAAGACCAGGCGACGGGCACAGCCCGCCCCGATGAGCTGGTCGTAGATGACGTCGGGGGTCATCCGCACGAGGGTCAGATCCTGCCGCCCCTGGCGGATGATCTCGTGACCGGCGGCGAACGGAATGAGGTGGGTAAACCCTTCCAGGGCCACCACATCGCCGTCGCGGACCAGGTCCGCCACGCCGTCTGCCAGCGAGACGAGCTTCGCCATGGGCCTCCCGCCTCCCGCCCGAACCATGCCGCCGCAGCCGTTCGCTATGCGGACTGCCGTACTCATCTCGAACGTACGACGGGGAACGACATCCGTCAACGACAGGCCGGACCCGCCGTCCACAGTGCGCGGCAATCACGCCGGGCGATGCGTTGACGCGAGCCGGGCCACGTGCCAACGTTCATGGAGAGAACGGCCGTTCGGTAAGCGAACACCTTCGGGCCCTTCGTGAGCGGAAGTCCGCCCGGTCACCCCGGGACCAGCCCACCGGCCCCACGCTCCGAGGAGGACCGCCATGACACTGCTGGACGTCACGACCTGGCAGGGCACCCTGCACAGCGACGGCTGGGTGGAACCGGCCGGCGGCACGGCACCCGTGCGATCCCCCGCCACCGGCGAAGAGATCGGCCAGGTCGGCGTGGCGAACGCCGCGGACGTGACGCGCGCCTGCGCCCGCGCCGCCGCCGCCCAGCGCGCCTGGGCCGCCACCGGCTATGCCGAGCGGGCCGCGGTGCTGCGCCGGGCCGGGCAGCTGTTCGAGCGGCACGCCGCCGAGATCGGCGACTGGATCGTGCGGGAGTCCGGGTCCATCCCACCCAAGGCCGGCGTCGAGACCGACACCGCGGCGCAGGAGTGCTACGAGGCGGCGGCGCTGGCCTCGCACCCGCTCGGCGAGATCATCCCGAGCGCGCAACCGCGGCTCAGCCTGGCTCGCCGGTTGCCCGTCGGCGTCGTCGGGGTCATCGCGCCGTTCAACTTCCCGCTCATCCTGGCCACCCGTTCCGTCGCCCCGGCCCTGGCGCTGGGCAACGCCGTGGTGCTCAAGCCCGATCCGCGCACGGCGGTCTGCGGCGGTGTCTCGATCGCCCGGGTCTTCGAGGAGGCCGGCCTGCCCGACGGGCTGCTGCACGTCCTTCCCGGCGGGGTCGAGGTCGGGGAGGCGCTGGTGGCCGACCCGAACGTACGGGTGGTCAGCTTCACCGGGTCCACCGCTGCCGGCCGCAAGGTCGGCGAGGCGGCGGCACGCCACCTCAAACGCGCGCACCTCGAACTCGGTGGCAACTCGGCGCTGATCGTGCTCGACGACGCCGATCTGGACCTCGCGGTCTCCGCCGGCGCCTGGGGGTCGTTCCTGCACCAGGGCCAGATCTGCATGACCACCGGCCGGCACCTGGTGCACGAGAGTCTGTCCGAGCGGTACGTCGAGCGGCTGGCGGAGAAGGCGAACCACCTGCCGGTCGGCGATCCGGCCAAGGAGCAGGTGGCGCTCGGACCGATCATCGACGAGCGCCAGCGCGACAAGGTCCATGCACTGGTCACGGCGAGCGTCGACGCGGGTGCCCGGTTGGCGGCCGGGGGCACGTACGAGGGGCTGTTCTATCGGCCGACGGTGCTCACCGACGTCACCCCCGCGACCCCGGCGTACGCCCAGGAGGTCTTCGGCCCGGTCGCGCCGGTGATCACCTTCGCCGACCAGGACGAGGCCGTGCAGTTGGCCCGGCAGACCGAGTACGGCCTGTCGCTGGGAATCCTGGGCCGCGACGTGATGAGGGCGATGGCCCTCGCCGACCGGATTCCCAGCGGGATCGTGCACATCAACGATCAGACGGTGAGCGACGAGGCGGTGGCGCCGTTCGGTGGGGTGGGGGCGTCCGGCACCGGCTCCCGGTTCGGTGGGCCCGCGGCGAACGTCGAGGCGTTCACCGAGACCCAGTGGCTCACCGTGCAGGGCACCATCACGCGGTACCCGTTCTGACGCCGGGAGGAGAGGAGCATGCCGGGAATGCGTACCCAGGTCGGCATCGTCGGCGCCGGGCCGGCGGGGCTCATGTTGTCGCACCTGCTGCACCTGCGCGGAATCGAGTCCGTGGTGCTGGAGAGCCGCAGCCGCGACCACGTCGAGCACCGGCTCCGCGCCGGGGTCCTCGAACAGGGCTCGGTCGATCTGCTCTGCCGCAGCGGCGTCGGTGAGCGGCTGCGACGGGAGGGACTGCGCCACGAGGGCATCGAGCTGCGCTTCGCCGGGGAGTCGCACCGGGTGCCGATGGCAGATCTGACCGGGCGGGCGATCACCGTCTACGGGCAGCAGGAGGTGGTCAAAGACCTGATCGCCGCCCGGCTCGCGGCCGGTGGCGCGATCCTCTTCGAGGCCGACGCGGTACGCCTGGCCGGTCTCGACTCGGACGCGCCGGTCGTCCACTTCAGACGGGACGGGAGGGAAGAGGAGCTGCACTGCGATTTCGTGGCTGGCTGCGACGGGTTCCACGGGGTGAGCCGCGGCGCGGTGCCCGAGGGGGTGCTGACCACCTACGAGCGGGCGTACCCCTTTGCCTGGTTGGGCGTCCTCGCCGCCGCGGCGCCGGCGGTGGACGAACTCATCTACGCCAACCACGAACGGGGCTTCGCCCTCTACAGCATGCGCTCGCCCGAGATCTCTCGGCTGTACCTGCAGGTCGCGCCGGACGAGGACATCGCCGCGTGGCCGGACGAGCGGATCTGGACGGAGCTGCGGGCCCGGTTGGAGACGGTGCCGGGATGGTCGCTCAACGAGGGACCGATCCTGGAGAAGTCCATCACCGGGATGCGCAGCTTCGTGGTCGAGCCGATGCAGTGGCGGCGGCTGTTCCTGGCCGGGGACGCCGTGCACATCGTCCCACCCACCGGCGCGAAGGGCATGAACCTTGCCCTCGCCGACGTCGCGCTGCTCGGGGACGCCTTCGCCGCGTGGTACGACGGGGGCCGCACCGATCTGCTGGATGGCTACTCGGCCACGGCGTTGCGCCGGGTCTGGCGGGCCCAGCACTTCTCCTGGTGGATGACCTCCATGCTGCACCGGCTGGAGCGCGACGACCCGTACGAGACGAAGCTGCAGACCGCCACGCTGAGGTACGTCGCCACCTCCGAGGCGTACGCCAGGAGCCTGTCCGAGAACTACGTGGGCCTGCCCGAGGTGTGAGCGCGAGCTGGTGCGACGTCGCCACAGCAGAGCGTTGTTCAACTTATTCATGACGGGCGTCAGATATTATTGACTTTCAATGCCGGGGTGACTGACCATGGCCAACACAGCGGCGTGCGCCCCCACGCAGCGGTAGTTCACCTGCAGATCCGAGGCATCCGCCGACTTCCGACGCACCCACCACCCCCGCCCAGGAAGGGCCTCGTCAATGAAGAAGGTCATGGCTCTCGGGCTGATCGCCGCTACCGCGATCGCCCTCACCGGATGTACCGACTCCGACGCGTCCAACCCGTCCGACCAGACCTCGGGCGACCTGCGCAAGGTTCGGGTCGCGGCGCTGCCCATCACCGAGACCGCCGCGCTCTGGGGCGGCATCAAGGCGGGCATCTTCACCGAGCGCGGGCTCCAGGTCGAGGTGCTGCCCGCCCAGGGCGGCGCGCAGGCCATTCCGGCGCTCATGAACGGCGACATCGACTTCGCGATCGGCCAGCCCTTCGGCCCGTTCCGGGCCGACCTGCGGGATCTCGGCGTCGTCATCATCGGCAACTACGCCTCCTCGTACGCCGACGGCGACGACATCAACGCCGTGGTCGCCTCCGCGAAGTCCGGCATCAAGCGGCCGGCCGACCTCGCCGGGAAGCGGGTCTCGGTCAACAGCCTGGGCGCGGCCGGCGACGTGACGATCATGGCGGCGGTCGAGAAGGACGGCGGCGACCCGTCGAAAGTCAAGTTCGTCGAGGTCGCCTTCCCGGACGCCCCGGCCCAACTCGAATCCGGCAACATCGACGCCGCCTGGGTGCCGGAGCCCTTCGTCACCCAACTGAAGGCCCGCGGCGACACCTTCGTCGTCGCGCCCTACCAGGCGGTGGTGCCCGGCCTGACCACGCTCACCACCATCACCACCAAGGAACGCACCGAGAAGGACGCCAAGCTGGTCGAGGACTTCACCGCGGCGATGAAGAAGACGCTGGAGTGGGCCAAGGACCCCGCCAACGAGGCGGCGCTACGGCAGGCCATCAAGGACAACCTGGAGCTGCCCCCGCCGGTCGCCGAGTCGGTGCGGCTGCCGGCCTTCGGTTGGGAGGTCGACCGGTCGAGCCTGCAGACGCTCGCCGAGCTCGCGCAGAAGTACAAGGTTCTCGACAAGCAACCCAACCTCGACCGTCTCATCCAGCAGCAGTAGCCGGCGCGATCCCGCCCTCCCCGACCCCCGGACCGGGGAGGGTCTCGCCGCCCGCCTGACGACGGGAGTGACATGCGCGTGTTCCCCACCCGACGCCTGCGCGCCTTACGCAAAGCGATGCTGGGCGTCGTCGGCCTGACCGGGTTCCTCGTCGTCTGGCAGCTGATCCCGACGCTGGGCCTGATCAACCCGCTGTATCTGCCGTACGTGACGGACGTGCTGGCGCGGCTGTTCGAGCATCTCGTCGACCTCGCGTTCTGGCGACGGCTGGGCAGCACCATGACGTCCTGGGCGATCGGCCTGACGGTGGCGACCGTCGCCGCCGTCGTCCTCGGCACTGTCGTCGGGTTGGTGCCGTTCCTGCGGCGCGCGACGCACACGATTGTCGAGTTCCTGCGACCGATCCCGTCAGTCGCCCTCATCCCACTCGCCGTGCTGATGTTCGGCATCCAGCGGCAGGCCGCCCTCGTCATCATCATCTACGCGTCGTTCTGGCAGGTGTTCGTGCAGGTGATCTACGGCGTCGCCGACGTCGACGCGGTGGCTCGCGACACCGCCCGCAGTTTCGGTCTGACCCGGCGGGAGCAGTTGTCGCACCTCGTCCTGCCCACCACCTTGCCGTACCTCATGACGGGCCTGCGCCTCGCCGCCGCGGTCGCGCTCATCCTCGCCATCACCGCGGAGATGGTGATCGGTAACCCCGGCCTCGGGCGCATGATCGAGCTGTCCCGGTCCGCCGGAGACGCCGCCGGCCTGTACGCGCTGGTCGTGGTCACCGGCCTGCTCGGGCTCACGGTGAACATCGTCTTCCGGTTCATCGAGCGTCGGGTGCTGTCGTGGCACCAGTCGGTACGAGGAGAGGAGCCGTTGTGACCGCGTACACCGGGCGGATCGCCACCACGGCACGCAGCCGGACCGTCGGATCCCGGATCGCGGCGAGCCTGCTCTACCCGCTGGGGCTGCCGACGCTGCTGCTGGTGCTCTGGGGGCTGGTGGCGACGAGGACGACGAGTCGGTTCTTCCCCGACCCGTTGACGATCGCCGAAGCCTTCCGGGAGACCTGGGTCGGCCCGGCGTTCGTCGAGGACGTGCTGCCCAGCCTCGCCCGCCTCGGCCTCGGTGTCGCCGGGTCGATCGTGCTCGGCATCGCCGCCGGCACCGTCATCGGCCTGACCCGCTGGTTGCGCGAACTCCTCGAACCGCTGCTGGAGTTCCTCCGGGCCATCCCGCCGCCGGTGCTGATCCCGGTGGTGATGCTCCTGCTCGGGATCACCGACACCATGAAGGTCGTCGTGATCGCCTCCGGCGCGGTCTGGCCGATCCTGCTGAACACGATCGAGGGTGTCCGGGGGACGGACAGCGTCATGACGGAGACCGCGGAATCGTTCCAGGTCACCTGGTGGGAGCGGCTCTGGTTCCTCGTGCTCCCGGACGCCAGCCCACGGATCATGGCCGGGGTCCGGCAGGCCCTCTCGGTAGCGCTGATCCTGATGGTCATCTCCGAGATGTTCGCCTCCTCCTCCGGCCTCGGCTACCGGATCGCCTACTTCCAGCGCAACTACCTGATCGCCGAGATGTGGAGTGGCATCTTCCTCCTCGGTCTCGTCGGCGTCTTCCTCGCCGTAGCTTTCGGTCTCGTCGAACGGCGTGTTCTGCGCTGGTACCACGGAATCAGGGAGGTCAACCGTGCCTGATCGGAGCACCCTGCTGCGGGTGGAGCACCTGCGGAAGGTTTACGAGTCGGCGACGGGCACCGTCGAGGCGATCGGCGACATCAGCTTCACGATGGACGCCGGTGAGCTCGTCTGCATCGTCGGGCCGTCCGGTTGCGGCAAGACCACCCTGCTGAAGTGCCTCGCCGGCCTGCTGCGGCCCACCAGCGGCGTGGTCGAGATGGACGGCTCGCCGGTGACCGGGCCCAGCCCGGCCATGGCCGTCGTGTTCCAGGAGTACGGTCGCAGCCTCTACCCCTGGCTGACGGTGCGCGGGAACGTCGAGCTGCCACTGCGGCACAAGAAGCTCACCCGCGCGGCCCGGAACAAGCTGGTCGTCGAGGCTCTTGAGGCGGTGGGCCTCGCGCACGCCGCGCGAAGCCACCCGTGGCAGCTGTCCGGGGGGATGCAACAGCGGGTGGCGATCGCGCGGGCGATCGCCTACCAGCCCGACGTCCTGATCATGGACGAACCGTTCGCCGCCGTGGACGCGCAGACCCGGGCCGACCTGGAGGACCTGGTCCGCGAGCTGCACGCCAGCCGCACCATCTCGGTTGTCTTCGTCACCCACGACATCGACGAGTCGGTGTATCTCGGTCAGCGGGTTCTAGTATTGTCCACGTCGCCGACCTGGGTCCAGGAGGACCTCACGATCGACCTGCCGCCGGAGCGCGATCAGATCACGACCCGCGCTCTGCCCCGTTTCACGGAACTGCGGACGCACGTCTACGACCAGATCCAGCGGGCCAAGCGCGGGCAGGCTGTGGCCCCGCGATCCGCGCGGTGATCGGCGGCCAGGCCAGCGAGTTCGCCGAAGGGAAGCGCTGTGGGTAGTCGTCAGCCGAAGCAGTTGTTGCTCGCCTTCTTCGGCGAGCACGTCGTCGACGCCGCCACGGGACCCATCCGGGCGAGCGCCCTGATCAACGTGCTGGAAGGCGCGGACGTCGCCGCGCCGGCCACCCGCGCGACCCTCGACCGTCTCGTGCACAGCGGCATCCTCGCCCGCAGCAGGAGCGGCCGGGAGACGCTCTTCTCACTGACCGAGCACGGGGCGGCGGTGTTGCGCGAGGCGAAGGACCGCGTTCGCGGGCCGCGGCCGTTCGACCCGCAGGGCAGCGGCTGGACCCTTGTCACCTTCTCGATCCCGGAGGGTCAGCGGATGCTGCGGCACCGGCTGCGCTCCACCCTCACCTGGGAGGGCTTCGCGCCGCTCCGGGACGGGCTCTGGCTCGCGCCCGGCGAGGTCGACCTCGCCGGGTCGTTGGAGCCGCTGCGCCAGGACCTCGCGCCCAACACCGTGATCGCCTTCCACGCCCGCGAACTCGCCGGCTTCCCGATCGGCGAGAGCGTGCGCGCGGCCTGGGACATCGAGGCGATCCGACGTGCGCACCTCGCCTTCATCGAGGTGTGGGACGACCCGTCCGCGCTGGCGATGGCGTCGAGCGCCCTCACCGTACGAACCATGCTCGTGGCGGACTGGCTCGCGCTGCTGCGCGCCGACCCGAGGCTGCCGGCCGAGTTCATGGACGCGGAATGGCCCGCCGCGAGATCGGTGCGGACCTACCGCCGGATGCACGACGAGCTGGCCGAGGCGTCCGCGGCGGAATTCGCCGAACTCGTCGCGACCCGGCCCGCGACTAGGCGCCGAACCGGGTCCGCAGATCGGCCTTCCGCACCTTCCCCGACGCCGTCCGCGGCAGCTCGTCCACGATGACGACGTTCTTCGGAAGCTTGTAGCGCGCGATCCTGCCGTCCAGGCGGGCCCGGACGGTGGCGGTGTCCACGGACGCTCCCTCCCGGACGGTCACGATCGCCCACGGCACCTCCCCCCAACGCTCGTCCGGCACGCCGATGACCGCCGCCGAGGTCACCCCGTCGACCTCGGTGAGCAGCTGCTCGAGTTCGAGCGGGTAGATGTTCTCGCCCCCCGAAATGATCATGTCCTTGAGGCGGCCGGAGATGTAGAGGTACCCGTCGGCGTCCAGGTGGCCGAGGTCGCCGGAGCGGAACCACCCGTCGGCCGTGAACGCCTCGGCGGTCGCCTCCGGCAACCCGTGGTAGCCGGGGAAGACGTTGGGACCGGCCACCTCGATCTCACCGACAGCGCCGGCAGGCAGCACCGCACCGGCCGCATCGGTGATCCGCACGTCGGTGAAGAAGTGCGGCAGGCCGACACTGCCCTGCTTGACGCGGGTCATCGTGGGCGGCAGCGCGGTGGCGCCCGGCGCGGCCTCGGTCATTCCGTAACCCTGGGAGAACGACAGGCCCCGGGCCTCGTACGCGTTGAGGATGCGGGCCGGCACCGCCGAACCTCCGCAGGTGAGCTTCGTCAACGTCGACAGGTCGGTCGACGCCCAGGCGGGATGGTCGGCCAGCAGCTGGTAGGTGGTCGGCACGCCGCTGAGCATGGTGACCCCGTGCCGCTCGATCTGCGCGAGCGCGCGGCCCGGCTCGAAGCCCCTCTCGATGACCATCGTGGCGCCCTTGAGGATGACGGGCAGGGCGCCCATCCCGAGCGAGGCGACGTGGAACAGCGGCGAGATCATGAGGGCGACGTCGGTGGAGACGACGTCATAGTCGACCACACAGTTGAGCGCCACCCAGGTGAGGTTGCCGTGGGTCAGCACCGCGCCCTTGGCCCGGCCGGTCGTGCCCGAGGTGTAGACGATCGCCGCCGGATCCTCGTGGGCGGTGTCGGCGTGGTCGGTGAACGGGGTGACGGCGGCCCGGGCCAGGTGCGCCAGCCCGGGCCGGTCCGCGCTGCCCGCACCGTTGACGATGACGTACGGGGTCCGGGCGGTCGCCGCGGCGGAGGCCACCGGCACCGCGAAGTCCGGATCGTGGATCAGCACCCGCGCGGCACAGTCGGCGAGAACGTAGCCGATCTCGGGTGCGGCGAGCCGGGTGTTGACCGGCACGAAGACCGCCCCGACCTGCGCCGCCCCGAACATCACCTGGAGGAGTTCGGGGCTGTTCTCCCCCAGGTAGGCAACGGAGTCGCCGTTGCCGACACCCCGCTCCCGCAGCACCGCCGAGATCCGGTCGGCGGCGTCGGCGAACTGGCGGTACGTCATGGGCGACCGGTCGCCATGGATGATCGCGATCTGGTCCGGGGACTTGAGCCGGCGCTTGGCCAGCCAGGCGCCAATTCCGTGCTGGTGCATCATCAATCTCCTGGGGGGTGGAGGTGGTGTGCTCGCCCGGCTCGACGGATGCCCCCGGGATCAGGCGTAGAAGCGGTACAGCCCGCGCGCGACGACCGCCGGCTTGGTCCCTCCCTCGATCTCGATCGTCTGGTCGACAACGAGCTGGTAGCCGCCGCGGACCTCGACGACCTCGACGACTGTGGCCCGCATCCGCACCCGCGCCCCGACCACGACCGGCGCGGGGAAGCGCACCTTGTCGAGGCCGTAGTTCACCTTCGTGGTCACGCCCTTGACCTCGAGCAGCTCGGTCCAGAAGGGAACCGCCAGGGAGAGAGTGAGGAAGCCGTGCGCGATCGGTGCGCCGAACGGGCCGGTCTTCGCCCGTTCCGGGTCGACGTGGATCCACTGGTGGTCGTCCGTGGCGTTCGCGAACAGGTCCACCTGGTCCTGGGTGACAGTGCGGTACCCGGTGTGGCCGAGATCGGTGCCGGCGAGGTCGCCGAGCCGGTCGTAGGTGATGGTCGTCGTCATGGCGTTTCCTCTCGTCGTCACCGGGCCAGGCCCAGCAGTCGGGCCGCGTTGTCCTTCAGGATGCCCGGGAGCACGTCCGGCTTGAGGTCGGTAGCCTGCACGTCGCGAAGCCACCGGTCCGGGGTGAGCATCGGGAAGTCGGTGCCGAAGAGCACCCGACGCTTCAGCAGCGAGTTCGCGTAACGCACCAGCTCGGCCGGGAAGTACTTCGGGCTCCAGCCGGACAGGTCGATCCAGGTGTTGTGCTTGTGCGTGGCCACCGACAACGCCTCGTCCTGCCAGGGCACCGACGGGTGGGCCATGATGATCTGGAGGTCGGGGAAGTCGGCCGCGATCGGGTCGAGCAGGATCGGGTTCGACCGGCCGAGGCGCAGACCGTAGCCGCCCGGCGTACCCGCGCCGATGCCGGTCTGCCCGGTGTGGAAGAGCGCCGGGACGCCGGCGCGCTCCAGCAGGCCCCACAGCGGCGCGTACTCGTCGTGGCTGGGGTCGAAGCCCTGCACTGTGGGGTGGAACTTGAAGCCTCGAACGCCCTCCTCCCGGATCAACCGGTCGGCGAGTTCGACTGCCGCTCCCCCGGTGCGCGGATCGACCGACCCGAACGGGATGAGCACGTCGGCGTGCTCGCCCGCAGCGCGTGCGATCTCGACGCTGGACAGTGGCTGATGCTTCAGTTGGGTACGCGCGTCCACTGTGAAGACGACCGCCGCCATGTGCCGCTCGCGGTAGTACCGCGCCACCGCGTCGACCGCGGGCCGTGGGCCGTCGGTCTTGAAGTACGCCGACGCCGCTGCCACGAGCGGTTCGGGCAGTGAGGTGTGACCGTGGTCGTCGACCTCGATGTGCACGTGCATGTCGATCGCCGTGACGTCGTCGAGGTCGATCGCGGGCTGGTACATGGGGCCAACCTCCGTCGGGCGGGTCGGGGCGGGCAGGTCTGCTCGGGCCGGTCAGGACGGCGCGGTCTCGAACTCCTCGGGGAGTTTCGGGAATCGTTCACCGACACTCTGCGCGGCACCGGCGAATGTCGTCGGCCAAGCCTCCACCAGTGCGTCGTACGTCCAGCCGCCTTCGCGGTGCGCGGTCAGCGCCGCCTCCGGGTGGGTCCAGATCTGCAGGCGGTCCCCGCCGACACCGATCACCTGACCGGTCACCGAGGCCGCCGCGTCGGAACCGAGGAACGCGACCAGCCCGGCCACGTCGTCCGCCGTGCCGAATCCCAGCTCGTGTCGGAAGAACGCGGGCATCGGCTCGCCGTTCGCCTCGGCCCGCACCGCCGCAGCGAAGTAGGGAACGGTGGCGGTCATCGCGGTCGCGGCGACCGGGACGACGGTGTTGGCGGTGATGCCGGCCCGCTTCAGCTCCAACGCCCAGGTCCGGACCATGCCGACGATGCCCGCCTTGGCGGCCGCGTAGTTGGTCTGGCCGAAGTTGCCCCGCTGCCCGGTGGGCGATCCGACGCAGATGATCCGCCCGCCCTCGCCGGCCTGCCGCATGTGCTGCACCGCCTCGCGCACGGTGGTGAACGTGCCACGCAGGTGCACGTTGATGACGGTGTCGAAGTCGTCGTCGCTCATCTTCCACAGCACCGTGTCGCGCAGCACGCCGGCGTTGGTGACGAGGATGTCCAGCCGTCCGAAGTGCTCGACCGCCGTGCTGACGAGTGCCTTCGCGGTCTCGGTCGGGCCGACCGGTGCGACCACCGCGACGGCCCGACCGCCGGACGTCTCGATCGTCGCCACGGCGTCGGCGGTGGCCTCGGCGTCGACGTCGTTGAGCACGACCGAGGCGCCCCGCCGCGCCAACTCCTGCGCGTAGGCGAGGCCGAGACCTCGCCCGGCGCCGGTGACGATGGCGACTTTGCCGTCCAGTGACATGAGTGCTCCCTTTCGTCGATGCCGATCTGCGCACGAGGGTGGGGAGTAACACGCGCACCAGCAACGTAATGCAGAATTTGATCGGGCGTCAACGATTTGTAGTCTGTCTACATCAGACGGCAGGGCGGGTGGAGTTGTTCAGCGCCCGGGAGACCACCCGGCCCGCGGCCTGGACCAGCGGCGCCAACGCCACCGGGTCCGCCCGGTCGTGGGCAACCACCAGCGAGATCGCCGCCACCACACCCTCCGGTACGCGGATCGGCGCGGCCACCGAGAGGGCGTCCATCGTGACCTGACGGTCGCTGACCGCGTAGCCGACCCGTCGTACCTCGGCGAGGCAGCGACGCAGCCGTTTCGGGTCGGTGATGGTCAGTTCGGTGTACCGCTCCAGCGGCGCGGCCAGCACCTGCTCCTGGACCTCGGCGGGTGCGTGGGCGAGCAGGACCAGCCCGACGCCGGTGGCGTGCAGCGCGAAGCGACCCCCCACCCGGGTGAGCACGGGCACCGCGTGTCGCCCGGCGATCCGTTCGATGAAGACGAGTTCGAGATCCTGCCGGACGGCGAGCTGGACGTTCTCGTGGGTCACCTCGTACAGGTCCTCCATCACCGGCAGGGCCAGCTCCCGCAGCCCCAGGCCCCTGGGTGCCAGCGAGCCCACCTCCCACAGCCGCAGACCGATCCGGTACCGCCCGTCGTCGCCGCGCTCCAGTGCCCCCCACGCGACCAACTCCGCGACCCGCCGGTACACGGTGGGCAGTGGCATCCCGGTGCGACGCGCCAGCTCGCTCAGGGTCAACGCCGGGGTGGCCGGGCTGAACGCGTCGAGCAACGCCAGCACCTTGCTCGTCACCGACCGTCCCGCTTCTGCGCGCACCCCGTCATCATCCCCGCCCACACCGGGCGCTCACAGCTCCAGCACGAGTCGGGGCGTACGGGCCCGGGAGACGCAGATCATCATGGTGTCCCCGGCGGCCCGCTCCTCGGCGGTGAGCAGGCTGTCGCGATGCTCCGGCACACCGGCGAGCACCGGCGTCTCGCAGGTGCCGCAGGTGCCCTCCCGGCAGGACGAGAGGACCTGGACCCCGGCCTCCTCCACCGCTCGCAGGATCGGCGTGCCCGGCGGCACGGTCACCGTCCGCCCGGAGAGCGCGAGTTCGACCTCGATCGTCGTCTCCGGCGCGCCGGTGTCGCCCCGGGCGGTGAAACGCTCGACGTGCAGGCAGCCCGTTGGCCAGTCGCGGCAGTGCTCCTCGACCGCCGTGATCAGTGGTTCCGGGCCGCAGCAGTAGACGAGCCCGGTGCCGGGCCGGCCCAGCAACCCGGCCAGGTCGAGCAGGCCGGTCTCGTCCTGCGGGTGCAGGCTCACCCGGTCGCCGTACCTCTTTCGCAGGGCGGTGGCGAAGGCCATGGTGGCGTGGCTGCGTCCGCCGTACACCAGCCGCCAGTCAGCGCCCGCGGCGTCGGCCGCGGCGACCATCGGTGCGATGGGGGTGATACCGATGCCGCCGGCAATGAAGAGGTAGCGGCGTGCCGCGACCAGCGGGAAGGTGTTGCGTGGTCCGCTCACCCGGACGGTCGCGCCGACGGTGAGCCGCTCGTGCGCCAGCCGGGAGCCGCCGCGCCCGTTCGGTTCGCGCTGCACCGCGATCCGAAGGACCGACCGCTCCGCCGGGTCACCGCAGAGGGAGTACTGACGAACCAGCCCGGCGTCCAACTCCAGGTCGATGTGCGCGCCCGGGGTCCACTCGGGCAGGTCACCGCCGTCCGCGCGACAGAGGCGGATCGCCACCACCTCCGCCGCCACCTGATCGCGACCGGCGACCATCAGCTCGACACCGGTCAGCACGTCCACCGTCACTCGCGCATCGCCAGCCGCCTCGCCGGTCCGGGCACCGGCCCGGCCGCACCCTGGTGGTCCTGCGGGTGGCCGAGCAGCCAATCCCACAACTCGACCGGCTCCTCGGTACGGCGCTCGGCCCCGCAGTGGCAGATCCCGCGCAGGGTGTCGGTGCCCGGCACCCAGTGGATCCGGTAGACCCGGTCCCCGGTGAGGGAGCCTGCCCCGGACCTCATCGCGCCGCTCCCACCGTCCCCGACCCGACCATCCGCGCCAGCAGCCGCCGGGCGGCCAGGCCACCGGTGTCGATGTTGATGCTCAACTCCTGATACCTGTCCGGCTCGGTCGCGATCACCTGTTCCAGGATGTTGAGGGCGGTCACGTCCTGCATGACAACTGTGTGATTACTGTGGTGGAGGTACTCGCTGACCGACTCGTCGTCGATCGCGAAGTCCCGTGCCACCGCCCAGAAGTCGTAGGTGGTGTGCTCCGTCGACGGGGTGATGGCGTACACGATCTCGGCGTGGAACGCTTCGCGGTCCTCGCCCTCGGCGGGCGGGTAGACACCCTGCGGCGCGATCCGGCTGTGCAGCAGGTAGAGGCAGGGCGGGTGGTACTCGATGTCCTGCCACCGGGTGATCCGGCCCTGGATGCCGGTGGAGCGCGCGTAGAACGGAGGGCACTCGGCGTCGTCCATGTGCCGACTGACGTAGACGATCCCCCGGTCCTCGTCCACCTCGGTGGTGATCGGGGTGTTCGCCACCTCCGGCGTGCCGATGTAACCGCCGTGCAGATAGGTCTCGTGGGACAGATCCAGAAGGTTGTCGACCAGCAGGCCGTACCGTGCGTTCAGTGGCACCATGCCCCGCACCACCGCGTAGCGCGGGTCGGCCAGCCACGGTGCGCGGGGAATCGCAGCCGGGTCGGCCCGGTCCAGGTCGCCGATCCAGACCCAGATGAAGGAGTCCTGTTCGACCACCGGGAAGGAGACCACCCGCGCGGTGCGCGGGATGCGCTGTTGACCGGGTACGAAGACGCAGGCGCCGGTCGGATCGTAGGTGAAGCCGTGGTAGCCGCAGACGATCGTGTCGCCGTCGAGCCGGCTCTCCGACAGCGGGAAGCGCCGGTGTACGCACCGGTCGGCGAGCGCCACCGCCTGCCCGGCACCGGTGCGGTACAGCACCAGCGCCTCACCGAGCACCGTCCGGGCGAGCAGGTTTCGCCCCACCTCACCGCCGTAGGCGGCCACATACCACTGGTTACGCGCGAATGCCATGCGACCGGACCTCCATGCCGATGGACGTCGATGGAGCCGGATCGTCCCGTGCGGTGTCCCCGCTGGGGAACCGGAGCTTTCACTGAGTGAAAGGCCGGGCTCTCGCACGAGTCCGGCGACGAGCGCCCCGCGGCATGTGTGGACCCACAGCCGGTGGCGAGAAGCGGCATGTTGGCTTGTCTGCGAATGACCAGTATCCGCAGGTAGGCCCAAGGCGCCGCCTGCCGCCCCGACCACCGCGCCGAGGGCTCCGCCCGGGATACCGGAGACCGCACCTCCCAGGGCGCCTGCGACGAACACCAGCGGGTTCGTCATGTTTCACGGTTTGTAGCGGGCCGCCGCGTCGGGGGTGCGGAAGCGCTCCGCATGTTCGGCCACCCACTGTTCGAAGGTACGCGCCGGGCGGCCGGTCACCTGCTCAACGGTATCCACCACGCTGGTGGACTCCTTACTGGGAGCGGCGTACCAGCCCACGACATACTCGGCGTCCGCTTGGGAAACCCCGGTGGCCGTCAGCCGGTCGACGGCCTGTTCGTGGGTGATCGGGACGAAGGTGACAGCACGGCCGATGGCCCGGGACAGGACGGCGATCCGCTCGCGCGGGGTCAGCGATTCCGGCCCGGTCAGGTTGTACGCACGCCCCGCGTGGCCGTCCTCGAGCAACGCCGTCGCCGCGACTGCGCCGATGTCGGCCTCGTGCACCAGCGCGCTGGGGAAGTCGTACGGTTCCCGCACGACCCCTTCGCTCCGGACCGAGTCGATCCAGGTAAGCGTGTTGGACATGAACTCCTGCGGTTCCAGACGGGTCCACTGGACGCCCGAGTCCGCCACCGCCTGTTCGGCAGGCCCCACCCAGCCGCCCCACACCACGGTGATGCGCCGTACACCCGCGTCGACCGCCCGCCGTACCAGCTCGGGTCCGGCCTCGGCGAGCCCTGCCGTCACCGTCACGTGCAGCCGATGGACGCCGTCGAACGCGGCGTCCAAAGTCCCCGGCGCCGTGTGCGTACCGGCCACCAGCTCCACCTCGGCCGGGAACCGTCCCGCGGCCGCAGCCGGGTCGCGGGTCAGCGCCCGAACGTGCTCGCCCCGGCGGACCAGCTCCGCCACTACGTGCCAGCCGGTGTTTCCGGTGGCCCCGGTCACCAATGTCGTCACAGGCGACTCCTTTCGTCACCGGAGACTCTAAAATCTCAACCTAACTTGAGATCAAGGGCGGGACGATCGCGGGTGGCAGCGGGACGAGGACAACCTTGCCGCCCTTGCCGCGCTGTACTGCCCAGGGAGGTTGGTCAACCTGGTGGCGGGTGCCCGGCCGCCGATGGCGGTGTGGGGTCGGTGGTGATTGTAGTGATGTAGGAAGGCTGGTAAGGCTTTCCTGCGTGCGTTCTCCGATCCGTAGAACCGGGCGAGTGCCCAGCCGTCGGTCATGGTGCGGTGGAAGCGTTCGACCTTGCCGTTGGTCCGCGGCCGATAAGGGCGGGTCTTCTTCGGGGTGATGCCGAGTTCGGCGCAGGCGTCGCGCCAGGCGTAGGACTTGCAGGCCGAGCCGTTGTCGGACAACACCCGCTCGATGGTGACACCGCGGGCGGTGAACCAGGTGACCGCGTTGCGGAGCACGTCTATCGCCGTGGACGGCCTGCTCGTCGTCGCGGATTTCGGCGTCGGCGACGGGTGAGTGATCGTCGATCACCGGCAGCGTTAGCGTGGGACACGAAGGCCTCCTGGTTGGCGGAGCGGGGCATGTGAGTCGACCGTCCGGCTGAGACGACGCGATCGGTCACCCGGGGAGAACGCCAGAGCTCGACCCCGGCCACCCGGGCGGATTCGTGTCGCCGCCCGGGTGGCCAGGGTGGTGGTTACGGTGTGGCGAGTGCCTGCGTCGGTGCTAGCCGGGCGGCTCGGATCGCCGGGTACAGCCCGGCCAGGCCGCCGATGGCCACGGTAGCGATCAGGCCGCCCGCGGTGGCCCAGGCCGGCACGACCGCCGGCCAGTCCTGGTACGCGGCGTACCCGGTGGTCACCACGATGCCCAGCAGCACCCCGCCCGCCCCGCCGAGCGCGGACAGCAGCAGCGACTCGGCCAGGAACTGGAGTCGGATCTGCCCCCGCGTCGCGCCGAGTGCGCGGCGTAGCCCGATCTCGGCACGGCGCTCCAGCACCGAAATGATCATCGTGTTGGCCACCCCGACGCCGCCGACCAGCAGTGCCACCGCGCCCAACCCGAGTAGCAATCCGTTGAGGGCGGCGTCGGCGGCCTGTTTGGCGCTGAGCGCGTCGGACGGTCGAGAGACGGTGACCTCGCTGGGCGCCCGCGGATTGGCGGTAGCGGCCAGAACCCCGCTCACGGCGACCACCTGGCTCTCCAACGACCGGGTGTAGACGGTGGTCGGGCGTGCGTCGAAGCGGAACCGCTCGGCCGCGATGTCCCAACCCATCAGCACGGCGGAGTCGAGTTCGGGTGCGAAGTCCACCGGATTCAGGATGCCGACCACGGTGAACCGACCGCCGCCGACCAGAATCCCGGTCGCCGTGTTGGCTCGGCCGATGCCGAGCCGCTGGGCCGCGGACGCGCCGAGCACCACCGCGGGGTACCGGCCGGTCACGCCGTTCAGCCAGACGCCACTGCGGATGGTCGCGCCGACGGTCGAGGGCAGCGTCACCCGGGCGGCGAAGGCGGAGAGTCCGTTGGTCACCTCCACCGGGATCCGGTCGGACCGGTACACCTTCACGTGGGGGATCGCGCCGATCGCCGAGGTGGCGGTGACCGGGCCGATCCGCCCGATCATCGCCTCCGCCTCCAGGGGCAGCGCCGCGGTCTGGCCGTCAAAGGTGTGTCCGGGCGAGACGGTCAGCAGGTTCGTGCCGAGCGCGGCGAGCCGGCGATCGAGTTCCTCGTGCGAGGAGGACGAGATGCCCACCACGGCGATCATCGCGGCGATGCCGATCGCGATGCCGAGCGCGGACAGCAGCGCGCGGGTCGGCCGGGTCCGCAGGCCCGCGGCGCCGATCCGGAACACGTCGCGCGCCGCCAGCCGGGCCGAGGACAGCCCGGCGTCGGTCGTTGTCGCCGCGCTCACCGGTTCACCTCCCGGTCGTGGCGGACGGACACGTGGTCGGCGACCACACGGCCATCGCGCATCCGCACCTGCCGGTCCAGACTCGCGGCGAGGTCGCGGTCGTGGGTGATGACAACGACCGTGGTACCGGTGGAGCGCAGCGCACGCAGCACGTCGATGACGCCCTCGCCGGCGGCGGAGTCGAGGTTGCCGGTCGGTTCGTCCGCGAGGAGCAGTGCCGGATCGCCGACCACCGCACGGGCGATGGCCACCCGCTGCCGCTCCCCGCCGGACAACTCGTGCGGCTCGTGGTCGAGCCGGTGGCCGAGTCCGACCCGCTCCAGCACCGACCGCGCCCGGCGACGGCGCACGGCCCACCGTACGCCGGAGTAGAGCAGCCCGTCGGCCACGTTGTCGAGCGCCGGCGCGCCGCCGGCCAGGTGGAACTGCTGGAACACGAAGCCGATCCGCCTCGCCCGCAGCGCCGAGAGCTGCCGGTCGGACAGCAGCGAGAGGTCGTGGCCGTCGACGACCACGCGGCCCGCTGTGGGCCGGTCCAAGGCGCCGAGGATGTGCAGCATGGTGGACTTGCCGGAGCCGGAGGGGCCGACCACCGCGGTCAGCTCGCCGGTGCCGATGCTGAGGGTCACGCCGGCGAGAGCGTGGACGCCGCCGGGGTAGATCTTCGTGACGTCGGTCAGCTCGATCATGCCGGCACTCCCACCGTCATGCCGGCGGTCAGCCCCTCGCCGCTGATCTCGACCCGGCCGCCGGCGAACAGCCCGGTCTCCACCCGCAGGTACCGGGGGGTGCCGTCCTCGATCACCTCGACGCCGTAGCCGCCCTCGGCCAGCGCCACCAGCGCCGCGATCGGCACCGTCAAGACGTCCTTGCGCTCGGCGCCGGTGAACACCACGTTGACCACCGCGGCCTGGATGCCTCCGGCGGCGTTCGGGTCGTTCAGCGCGACGAGCGTCTCGACCTTCGTCGCGGGTGGGCTGTCGGGGGTGTTCGCCAGCTGGATCACCGTGTAGACGCGGTCGATCCGGCCCGGCACCTGCTTCCCGTCCGGCAGCCGGATCTGCACGTCGGCACCCGCGCGGGCCAGCCGCTGGTCGGCGACGTCGAGCCGGACGGTCACCTGCCGGGTGGTGCCGGTGTACGTCAGCACCTCCTGCCCGTCGCCGGTGGCCGCGTTCACGCTCACCGTCACGCTGGCCACCCGCACCGGGCCTGCGGCGAACAATATCCGCCCGTGATCGACAGTGCCGGTCTGCGCCAGGCCCAGGTCCTTCTGCCAGCGCCGTACCGCCGTCCCGGTCAATGCCGTGAACAGGTCGTCGACCGTGAACCCGCCGTAGCCGAGCGCCCGCAGGTTGGCCTCCAACTGGCGCACGTCCGGGCCGCGGGTACCGGCACGGAGCGACCGGTAGGCCACCACGTCGCCGTACATCACCACGATCGGGCGGTTGTCCACCCGGTACAGCGGCTGTCCCCGGGTGATGACGTCGCCGGTCAGCGGTACCCCGGTGACGGTCCCCGGGATCCTCCCGGCCAGCACGATCGGCGCGCCGTACCCGAGATCGCCGGCCACCTCGGTGGTGTCCTGCATCGTCTCCCGCGTCACCTGCGCCGTGCCGGGTGGCAGGTCCGCCACCGACGGGGTCGCCGGCCCGCGGCCGCCGAGGCCCCGGGCGGCCACGACCACCGCGCCCACGAGCACGACCGCGCCGACGACCGCGGCGCCCCGGCCCCGCGCCCGTCGCCGCACCCTACGCCGGCCGGGCGCCGGATCGGTCGTCTCGCTCATCTGGTCGACCCCGGGTTGGGGTGGTTGCTCGCCATCATGGCGTCACAGGCCGCTTTTGCCGCCGGAAACTGCGGGTCGTCGCCGACCGATTTGTGGAGCTGGACGTCACCGTTGGCTCCGGGGTCGGGGAAGTGCTCCACATCGTGCTGACGCATGCATTGGGAGTACTGGCGCAGCGCGTCGGTCTTCTCCCTCGGCCGGGCACCGCCGTTGCCGCTGCCCTGGTACTGGCCGCAGGCCGCCTGCGCCCTGTCCTGGGTGGCCTGGTCGGGCCGCGGGCTGGGGACGGTGAAGGTGACGTCGTCGCCGCTGAAGATCGGGTCCGACATGGGTACGCCGTGCTCGCGCATGCACTGCGCGTACTTGAACTGCCGGTCCCGGGCGCTCAGGCTGGGCGTGGTGCTCGCAGCGGCGTTCGGCTGGCTGGAGCCGCCCGCCGACGCCACGTTCTTGTCCTGGGTCTTGCCGCAGCCGACCGCGAGTGTCAGCACCAGCGGCACGGTGGCCGCCATCGGCAACCATTTCCTCATCGGTGGTCTCGTCATCGGTGGTCTTCTCCTCGTTGGTAACTGGTTCGTGGGCAACCTGTTCCGGCGGACACAGGAGACCAGGGGCGCCGTGGCGCTGCGGTGACCCGAGTTGTCACGCCGGTGTCACCCGGTCTCGGGGAGACTGGGACGATGCGGGTGCTGCTGATCGAGGACGAGGCGCTGCTGGCCCAGTGGGTCGCCGAGGGCCTGCGCGACCGGGGCTTCGCGGTCGACGTCGCGCCGGATGGCGTCGACGGCCTGCACAAGGCCACCGCCAACCGGTACGACGTCGTGGTGCTCGACCGCGACCTGCCGCTTCTGCACGGCGACCAGGTGTGCACCGCGCTGACGGCGGGTGACGGCAGCGCGCGGATCCTCATGCTCACCGCCGCCGGCGAGGCGGCCGACCGGGTCGCCGGCCTGACGCTCGGGGCCGACGACTACCTGCCCAAGCCGTTCGTCTTCGACGAGCTGGTGCTGCGGGTCCGGGCGCTCGGGCGCCGCGCCAACAACGCACCGCGGGTCCTCCAGGGCGCTGGCCTGGCCTTCGACACCGCCCGCCGTGTGGTCACGCGCGACGGCCGGTTCATCCCGCTGACCACCAAGGAGCTGGCGGTGCTGGAGATCCTGATGGCGGCCGACGGCGCCGTGGTCAGCTCCGAGGACCTTCTCGAGCGGGCCTGGGACGAGCACGCGGATCCGTTCACCACGGCCGTCCGGGTCACCATCGGCCGGCTGCGCCGCAAGCTGGGGCGGCCGACGCTGATCGAGACGGTCGTGGGCGCGGGGTACCGGCTGTGAGCACCCTGACCCGCGGGTGGCACCCGTCGATCCGGCTGCGGCTCACGCTCACCTACGCGGTGATGCTGGTCGTCGCGTGTGCGGCGCTGCTCGCACTCAACTACGCCATGCTGTACCGCAGCCTGTACACCGAGCTCGGACCGCCCGCGAGCAATTCGGCCGCTCCCCAGGTGGAGTCCCGGACCGCGCCGGGACTGCCCACCGACAAGCAGACGCAGGAACGCGTCGAGGAGGTCAAGTCGCAGGCCCTGGCCGAGTTGCGCGCCAGCACGCTACTGGACACCGCGACCAGGTCCGCCGTCGCGCTGGCGGTCATCGCCGTGCTCGGCCTTGGCGCGTCCTGGTTGGTGGCCGGCCGCATGCTGCGGCCGCTGCAGACGCTCACCGCCACCACGCGTCGGATCTCTCAGGACCGCCTGCACGAGCGCATCGCACTCTCCGGACCGCACGACGAGCTCAAGGAGCTGGCCGACACGTTCGACGACATGGTGGCGCGGTTGGAGAACTCCTTCGCCAGCCAGCGCCGCTTCACCGCCGACGCCGCACACGAGCTGCGCACCCCGCTCGCGATCGTCCGTACCGGCATCGAGGTGTTACGCGCCAAGCGGCACAGCACCATCGAGCAGTGGGAGGCGATGGCAGACGACACGCTGACCGCGACCGGCCGAGCCGAACGGCTGCTCGACGGTCTGCTCGCGCTGGCCCGTAGCGACCGCGGCGCGCTCGTCCACGAGGCACACGACCTGGCCGCAACGGCGGCCATCGCGCTCGGCGAGGCGGACCACGCGGCTGAGGCAGCCGACGTGAAGATCACCACCGACCTGCGCTCGACAGTGGTCCACGGCGATCCAGTCCTGCTGGACCGGCTGCTGCGAAACCTCGTGGACAACGCGATCCGGCACAACCACCCGGGTGGCTGGATCGAGGTGACCATCCGCCAACGGCCCGACGGTGCGCTCGTCATCGTGCGCAATAGCGGCGACCCGATCCCGCCGGACGAGGTCGACCGGCTGTTCGAGCCGTTCCAGCGACTCGACCCGAACCGCGTCACCAGCGCCGGATCCAGCGGCCTGGGCCTTGCCATCGTGCGGTCGATCGTGCACGCACACCGCGGTACCGTCGTGGCCACACCGGAGCCCGCTGGCGGTCTGACGGTCACCGTGGCCCTACCCGTGACCCGGTCCTGATCGGACGCCGGTGCGATGGCCGGGCCGTAGCCGTGAGGCACCCGGTCAGCGGGGGTGCAGCGCCAGTGTTCCGGCACTGCCGGGCGGACGGAGAACTGCCAGATCGGGTGTTCCTGGCCTACCGCTCGGTGCAGGGTCACGCGCTGATCGACCGGCAGCTCTACCTCCCGGCGTCGTGGACCGATGACCGGGACCGGTGTCGGGCCGCGGGGATGTCGGACGAGGTGCAGTTCGCCACGAAGGTGTAGATGGCCCGCCAAATGCTGGCCCGAGCCTTCGACGCCGGGGTGCCGGTGGGGTGGAGCGGTGGTGTCAACGGCGCCCTGCGAGGACATCCTGGGCGATGGCGTCTCGTCGGGCTGCCTCGCGTTCGGCCTGGGCCTGTTCCGCGGCGACGCGCTTGTCGTACGCCGCATGGCGCGCTTCGTCACCGGGATGGCTGCCGGACGGTGATCCGCTCGGCTCGCGGTGCTGCTTGACGGACGCGCCCGAGATGGCCTCGACCTAAGATCTGTTGTCCAACATCGAACGATGGCGTCTGCAACGGTGGAACCTGAGGTTGCAACGCCAGACAGAAGTCGCTGTCCACCCGGTTCTCGCCGGGGCTCAGGTCAGGCGTCCGTCTCTGTGCTCACCTGGTCGATCAGCCCGGCGCCAGCAGGTTGATCATGAATGACGCCACGGCGAGTCAGCGTCCCCCTCTGAAACGCGGCCTAGCAGGCCGTGTTGTGCTTCGGCAGGCGCCCGTGCACCAGGTACGCGGTGACCATGCCAGTCAGGCAGGCGTTGGTCTGGCCGCTGAGCAGAGGCACGTGTGTCTGCTTGTCCACGGTTACCAGCCGTGAGCCGGTGATGGACCGGGCGGTCGCGATCGAGTTGGCCAGCGGTACCGAGGCGTCGCGCAGTGCGGCGACGACGAGCGCCGCCGGTGCCCGGTTGCTGGCAAGCGGCGGGGTGTTGTCCTGGCTGACCGACCAGAAGGCGCAGGGGTTGAGGTTGGCGATCGACGGGCCGAAGACGGGATAGCGGGTGCCCAGGCGAGCCAAGTCGTGGCGGTAGGTCGCCAGGTCGCGCGGCCACGCGTTGTCACCGCAGCGGAAGGCCATGTTGACCGCGGTGTGGTTGTCCGCCGGCACGCCCGGGGTCCCGGGCAGGGGAGCCGGTCGCGGGTCGAGTGGGATCGGCGGCGGGGTGCGCGCGAGGATGGCCGCCAGGTTGGTCGCGACCACCGGCCACAGATGCTCGAAGTACGTCGCGATGACCGTCAGGGAGCCCAACTCGCCGGTGGTCCAGGCGTGATCCCCGGCCACGATCGGCTCGATCGCCGCCTCAGCGAAAGCCTGGCTCAGGGTTTCCGCGACCTCGGCCGGCGTGGCACCGAGCCCGAACGCCGCGCTGTTGTCGGCAAGGTACCCGGTGAAGGCGGCGTAGTTCTCCTCGAAGGCCGGGAGCCGCTTCAGCTCGTAGGGGCGCCAGGCGAAGTCGTAGTTGACCGGGCTGTCCAGCACGAACCGGTCCACCCGGTGCGGGAAGAGTGTGCCGTACGCGACGCCGAGCATCGCCGCGTACGAGCCCCCGAGGAAGGAAAGCTTCCGTTCGCCCAGGCGTGCCCGGATGACGTCCATGTCATGGGCGGCCTGTGCGGTCGTGGCGAACGGCAGCGCCCAGCCGGCGTGCCGGGCGCAGGCGCGGGCGTATTCGCGCGCCTCGGCAGCGGTGTCCTTCAGGGACTGATAGGTCGCGGTGCGCACCCAGTAGCCACCCGGCTCCTCCTCCGGCTGGCCACAGGTGATCGGAGTACTGCGTTCGACGAAGCGCATGTCGAACCCGACGATGTCGTACCGGGCGAGCACCGCGGGATCGACGATGGCGGCGAGGTTCAGCGGCTCGGGGACGCCGGCACCACCCGGCCCGCCACCCGTGGTGAACAGCACACCGCGGCGAAGCGCCGGGTCGGTCGCGGGGAGCCGGGAGACCATGATGTCGATCGTTGGGCCGGATGGCCGCGCATGGTCGAGCGGCACCTGGACGGTGGCGCAGCGCAGACGGGTGTCGCCGACACCTGGGCAGGCCCGCCACGCGAGGGTCGCCCGGCTGGGCGTCGAGGCTGGGGCGACGGCCATGGTAAGGCAAGCGACAACGACAGCGGCCATCACGCGCATCCACGTCCCCCGGCCATTGACTTGTGTTTATCTATGCTGCACACGCTAGGACACATGTCCCCACACCGCAACGTGGCTCTTCGGCACCGGCGACACCATCGAAGCCGCCTCCAGCGGCGCTCGGCGCGCGTCATCCGGCCGGGCGGGATGCTGGTGTCGGTGGTCGGACCGGTCGAGGCGCGCCCGGTCAACGGCTCGGCGGTCGATCTCGTCGTCGAGTTCGTCCCGAGTCAACTCGTGTAGATCGTCAACCGGGTGCGGGAGAGACGCGTTCGCACCCACGTCGGCACAGTCGCGACTCTCGACGATGCCACCACCGCGCTCCACCCGGCCAAGCGGCGCAAGGGCAAGACCATCATTCGTGTACGCCCCTGAGCACTTCCCGAGCGCGGACCAGAGGCCGACCACGTTGGGCGCATGGCTTTCCACGCTCAACGCGCAGGTGCACTTCGGTCACGCCGAGGGGCGACACCACTCCAGCGATCTCCGCCACGAGAAGGCCACAACCCGTACAGCATCCTAGGAGGATGGCTTCGGGTGCATTGGGCTTGGTGCCGGTCGCCAAGCAGTTGCGGTAGGGAACCAGCTTCCGAACCCCGGCCATCGACTCGATGCAGCTTTCAGCTCGGTCAAGGCCCGCCTCAGCCTCTTGTTGAGACGCGACCGCTTGGCGCTCAGCTGCACCAGAGACACCAATAGGCTTCGATGGTCTGGCACAGTGAATCGAACAGGTCGCCGGGGCACCTCGTCGGTGTTCCGTGAGCGAGTTCACGAACACCGCAACACCGACCTCTGCGACCCGGCGCCCCTGCGCGATCTCACGCGCTTTGCCCGGGACCCCCATGTTCGGCTGGGGTGGGCAGTGTCTGCCCATCCCAGCCGACGTGCCCAGGAATGTCAGGCGGCAGCGTCCCGGTCAGCGGAAACGCGGTTACGCCTCGTCACCACATCGCGCAGCGCCCTGACAAACAACCAGAGTGCGATCAGGAGCACCGGCAGAACGGCCCACGACCGCCAGCTTCTCTCGGCGAGAACGTCGGGCGTGCGGATACCGGCGAGAAGGAGCATCAGGCCGGTGATGAGCAGCCGCACCCACGGGTTGGACTCCTTCACCATGCCCAGTTCCGTCGGTAGGAGACGCCGCGACACGAGGACCGCGACAGCCCGCGGGTCCACTGGTTGAGCTTGGCGCGCATGCAGTTGCAACCTCTCGCTCCCCAGTCGTGGGTGCGGTCACGCCAGGATCGGCCTGCCATCTTGAGATTGTCCCAGTCGCCGCCAATGGTAGCGGTGAAGCCGGCCTTCCAGCCTTCGCCAAGAACACTCGAGCCGCACTTGCGCCAGTTGCTCCGACATCCCTTCCAGCCGATCCTGGCAGCTGCTCCGCTCGGGCGCGGACGCCGTCACGGCTCGGGTAGCACCGGTGATGTTCGCCGGTGTGCCGGGAGTTGCAGGAGCCGCGACGGAAGGAGTCTCGGTGTTGTATCGCCTCGCGGAGGTCGCCAGGTCGCGCACACCTCGTTGACACGCCACCTACCCAGGTCGGCCCCCCGGTTCCGAAAGCTGCCGTCGGTGTGCCGGATGCCCGGGTGACTCCCTGTACGACGCACGGCAGGTGGTCGGCCCAACCACATGCCGGCATTGGGATTCGCCTTACCGGTCGCAGCGGCGAGGGCTCCGGTACCTGTGCGGACTTCTGGGGCGGGAAGACCGTATCGTTGGAGCCGGCTTCCTGGCCGTCGCAGCGTTGGGACCGGCTGGGCACGAAGAGAGACTGAGGCTGTGGGCGTTGCTGACGAAGCGGAGATTCACCGGGTCGTCCTGATCCGAGATCTGGCGGCTGGTGCGCTCGGTGTCGTGGTCGCTTCGTTCGCCGCGGCGGTGGTCTTTCCTCCCGCAGACCCGGTGGGACGCGTGCTGGTGATGGCGGTCGCCTGCGGCCTGTTGGCAACGGCGCTGAGCGACTGGCGTGCGTCACTTGCCGTCGCGGTCGTGGCCGTCGGCGTGTTCGTCGGTGTCCTCGCCGACAGCGCGCCACCGGCTCCGTCTCCGTGGGGCTTCACACCAATCTTCGTGGTGGCCGTGGTGTTGGGTGCAGGAAACCGGTGCCTGCGCGCGCTGAGGCGCAGGGACGAGGGGCCCCGCCGGTCGTAGCTGGCAGCGAACGTTCCAGGCGTGGCTGCCGGTACGATGGGTTCCGGTGCGCCGGGAAGTCTGGTCGGCAATTGGCTCCGACCCGTCTTCCGAAAGGTGCTCGCTTGTGATGTCCAACCCGCAGTCGCCCCCTCGTGTCCTCGGCCGCGGTTCCTGGGCCGAGGCGAGTCGCATCGCCGAGGTGCTGCGCAAGGAGACGATCGGCGGGGCGCTGCTGCTGATCGGCGCCGCTGTGGCGCTGGTCTGGGCGAATTCACCCTGGGCCCACCGCTATGAGGCGATGACGGCGCTTACTGTCGGGCCTCACGCGCTGCATCTTGACCTCTCGCTGGCCACCTGGGCGGCCGACGGGCTGTTGGCGATCTTCTTCTTCGTCGCCGGTCTCGAACTCAAGCGCGAGTTCGTCGCCGGGGACCTGCGTGATCCGCGCCGAGCCGCGGTCCCGGTCGCCGCCGCGATCGGCGGCGTACTCGTGCCGGCTCTGCTGTACGTGGTGGTGAACTCCGGTGGCGCGCTGGAGGGTTGGGCGGTGCCGACCGCGACCGACATCGCGTTCGCCCTCGCCGTATTGGCGGTGATCGGCCGGCATCTACCGAGCGCGCTGCGTACCTTCCTGCTGACCCTGGCAGTGGTGGACGACCTGCTGGCGATCGTCATCATCGCGGTCTTCTACACCGCCCACCTGTCGCTGCTGCCGCTG
The DNA here is from genome assembly GCF_050942285.1 of Micromonospora sp. CA-240977. Lineage (NCBI taxonomy): Bacteria > Bacillati > Actinomycetota > Actinomycetes > Micromonosporales > Micromonosporaceae > Micromonospora > Micromonospora sp. CA-240977. The sequence goes on from NZ_CP192055.1 coordinate 5,087,563, forward strand.
CTGGCCGCGGCACTGCCGCTGGGCTTGTTTGCGCTGCTGGTGCAGCGTCGGGTGCGTTCATGGTGGCTGCTCCTGCCGCTGGCGTTCGCGACCTGGACGCTGGTGCACGCCTCCGGCGTGCACGCCACCGTCGCCGGGGTGTTGCTCGCCTTCGCCGTCCCGGTGCTGCGCTCCAAGGGCATTGGTCCAGGGGTGGGCTTGGCCGAGCACTTCGAGCACCGATTCCGGCCAATCTCCGCCGGCGTCGCGGTGCCGGTGTTCGCGCTGATGTCCGCCGGAGTGGCCGTCGGCGGGCTCGACGGCCTGGCGCAGGCGCTCACCGACCCGATCGCGGTGGGCATCGTGCTCGGCTTGGTCGTCGGCAAGCCGATCGGCATCCTGCTGGCAACCTGGCTCGTCGCCCGGTTCACCCGGGCTCGGTTGGACTCGGGGTTGGCCTGGATCGACGTGACCGGGCTGGCCGTGCTGGCCGGCATCGGTTTCACCGTCTCGCTGCTGATCGGCGAACTCGCCTTCGGTATCGGCAGCGACGCTGACGACCGGGTCAAGATCGCCGTGCTGGCAGGCTCCCTGATCGCCGCCACCCTCGCCATGATCATCTTGCGGGTGCGGAATCGCGGGTACCGGCAGATCTACGAGGCTGAGCGGGTCGACCGTGACCATGATGACGTTCCCGACGTCTACCAGCAATAGGCCCACCGCGAGTGGAGCCGCCATGCGACATCAGCGCGATCAACGCGCTGCCCCGGGCGTATCGTCGGTCCATGCGCGCTAGCGATGTGGCGATCTCCATGGACACCGTCACCGAGGACATGCCGGCCCGAGAGGCCGCCCGGATCCTGGCCGCGCAGGACCTGCCCGGCCTGATCGTGGTGGACACCAAGGGCCGCCCGTCGACGGTGCTGGCCGGCACCCAGGTGCTGCGGATGGCGCTGCCGTCCTACTGCCAGGACGATCCGACGCTGGCCCGGGTGATCGACGAGGCTGCCGCCGACGTGATCCTGGAGGGCATCGGTAACCGGACCGTCGCGGACCTGCTCCCCCGCAACCGGCCGGGTTTGCCTGTGGTCAGCGCCGACGCCACCCTGCTCGAGGTCGCCTCGGTGATGGCCCGGACCAACGTGCCGCTGGTCGCGGTCGTGGACCGCGACCAGGTGATGACCGGGGCCATCACCCTCGACGGGCTGCTCGACCGAATCCTCGGCACCTGAGCGTCAGAAGAACCGCAGCCACAGGTACGGAACCGCGATCGCCACCGAGATCACGGTCACGATCAGGCCGTACTTGGTGAACCCCCAGAACGTGATCTTGTGCCCGGCGCGCTCGGCGATGCCGAGCACCACCACGTTCGCCGAGGCGCCGACGGCAGTGGCGTTGCCGCCGAAGTCAGCCCCGATGGCGAGTGCCCACCAGAGCACCTGCGCCTTGTCGAGCCCACCCTCGGCGTTCACCAGCTCGCTCACGATCGGGCTCATCGTCGCCACGTAGGGGATGTTGTCCACGATCGCCGACAGCCCCGCCGACGCCCACAGCAGCAGCATGGTGGCCGGCCACAGCTTGCCCTCGACGGCCTCGGTCGCCGATCGGGCGATGCTGTCGATCACTCCGGTGGCGACCAGTGCTCCGACCATGATGAACAGGCCGGCGAAGAAGACCAGCGTCGGCCACTCGACGTCCTTGGCCACGTCTTGCGCGTCCAGTCGGGACAACGCCAGCAGGAGCAGGCCGCCGAGTATGGCCACCACCGACGGCTCCAGGTGCAGGACGGTGTGCAGGCCGAACGCGAGCAGCACCGCGCCGAGGACCACCAGGCTGATCACGACGAGGCGACGGTCGCGGATCGCGTCCGCCTCCCGCAGCGCCATCACCCGCGCGGCGCGCTCGGCGTCGTAGCGGAACGCCTTGCGGAACATGATCCGGCACAGGCCGACGAACACGACGATCACGATCAGCACCAACGGGGCCATGACGTTCAGGAAGTCGGTGAAGCTCAACCCCGACCGGCTGGCGATGATGATGTTCGGTGGGTCGCCGACCAGGGTGGCGGCACCACCGATGTTGGACGCCATGACCTCGGCGATCAGAAAGGGGATCGGCGGCACGTCGAGCCGCTCGCAGACCAGCAGCGTCACCGGCGCTACCAGCAGCACTGTGGTGACGTTGTCCAGCGCCGCCGACACCACGGCGGTCACCACCACCAGGATCACCATGATCGGGAACGGGCGACCTCGGGCCTTCTTGGCGCTCCAGATCGCCAGGTACTCGAACAGGCCGGTGCGTTTCAGCACGCCGACGATCAGCATCATCCCCAGCAGCAGGAAGATGACGTTCCAGTCGATGCCCGCCTCTTCGGAGAAGAACGCATGCTCGGCGTCGGTGGCCCCGATCGCCAGCATGATCGATGCACCACCCAGGGCCACCGTCACCCGGTTGATCTTCTCGGTGGCGATCAGGACGTAGGCGGCGGCGAAGACGGCCACCGCGATCCAGGCCAGGGTGCTCATTCGGCGCTTCTCCTGTTCTGGTCAGCCGTCATCACAACGCCGACCAGGCTTCCCGGCACACCTGAGATCAACCTATCAGCCTGGGCAGCTGGCAACGCTTGTGCGGGCCCGCGCGACGGGGGCCGCGATGACGAGACCGCCGAGCGTTGGCAGCTGGCGATGTCCCGGCCGGCTCACCCGGGGGTGATCAGTGGGGCGTAGTCGGTCCGGCTGAGCGGTTGCTCCGACAGCGATCCGTCGGCGCGGGGCACACCCAGTGGCTTGCCGTCGCGGAAAAACGTCACGGTGGTGACGTCGCTGCGGCTCGTCAGGGTACAGACGATCTGACCGAAGGCGAGGACCTCGTCGCTGCGGCCGGCGTCGTCGCCGGGTTCGTCGACCGCGACCCGGGCCTGGGTGCCGGCCACTGTCACACCGGCGGCGTTGACCGCTCCGGGCAGCGCACTGGTGAGGTCGGTGTCGCGTTCGGCCGTGGTGGGTCCGGCGAGCAGGTCCCGCAGCTGGTCCTCGATGGTGGGTGGGCGGTCGACGCGCCGGAGCACCGGGATGATCCGGTTGTCGCGAACCAGGCAGAGGGTCTCGGCGGCGGGGCCCGCCGGTGCGGTGCCGGCGGAGGCGGTGGTCGGGAACGGCCCACGCGGCGCTTGCACCGTGCGGGGTGCGTCGTCGGTGGGGATGCCGCATCCGGTGAGCACGGCGACGAGCCCCACCGCGATGAGGTGGCGATGGTTCATGTCAGGCTTTCCGGCAGGGTGACGCGGAAGCGGGCGCCGCCGCCGGGGCGGTCCGCGACGGTGACCTCTCCGCCGTGTGCGGCGGCGTGCTGGGCGACCAGTGCCAGACCGAGCCCGGTGCCGTCGCCGGCACCACGGGTGTGGGCTGCCCGTCCCCGAACGAAACGGTCGAAGATCACCTCGCGGTCCTCGACGGGTACGCCCGGGCCGTCGTCCTGGACCTCAATGACACCGACGCGGCCGTCGCGGTCGAGCAGGACGAAGGTCGGTCCGCCCCCGTAGGTCACGGCGTTGTCCAGCAGGTTGGCCATGATCTGCGCGACGCGCCGCCGCTCGACCAGCCATGTCTCGGACACCTCCGGTGCAAGATGAACGATCGACGCGGGCAGGTCGAGCGCGTCGCAAGCTTCCCCGGCAAGCGCCACCACGTCCACGGGGGCACGGTGGGCGGCTTGGTCGCTGCGGGCCAGGTCGATCAAGTCGTTGACGAGCCGTTGAAAGCGGTTGATCTCGTCGGCTACGAGCCCGGCCGCCATCGCCGTTCGCTCGTCCTGGTGTTCCCGCCGGCGGGCCAGGACGCTTGCTGCCGCCGCTAGGGTCTGCAGCGGTGAGCGCAGCTCATGGCTGACGTCCGCGGCGAAGCGACGGTCGCGCTCGATGCGATGGGCGAGCCGGTCGACCATCTGGTTGAACGAGGAGGACAGCCGGGTCAGATCGGGATCGGTGGCCGGGTCGAGGCGGGCGGTGAAGTCACCGGCGGCGATCTTCTCCGCCGCGTTGGCAACGGCGGTCAGCGGGCGTAGCCCGTGCCGGGTGGCGTACCAGCCGAGCGCGGCGCCGGATCCGGCGATCATGATGGCCACGGTGGTCAGCGCGAGCGCCAGGACCTGGAAGGTCTGCTCCAGCTCTCGCAGCGAGTTGACCTCAAAGTACGTCGCTGTGGCGGACAGGGGCACGCCGACGACCAGGACGGGCCGGCCGTCGACCCGGACCCGCTGCACCGCTGGCTTCCCGGAGGCCACGAGGCGTCGCAGGTCGTGGGGAATGGCGGTGGTGGGTCCGGGGTCGGCGGTGCGGGCGTACCACTCGCCGTTGAGGTGCAGCACCGGGCGCCGACCGCCACCGGTGTCCAGCGATCGCAGCACCTCCACGACTTCGGGAGTGTCGGTGTCGATCCCGGCACGAACGACGGTCGCGTCAAAGTACGCGGCGCGCAGGGCGGTGCGTTCCCGCTCTCCGATCAGGGATCGGCGGGTCAGCTCGTAGGAGACCAGGGCCATCGACGCGGCGAGCAGGAGCGCGCCGACGGCGAAGGCGGCGGTGACCCGGGTGCGCAGTCCGAGGCGTCTCATCGCTGCAGCTTGTAGCCCAGGCCCCGGAGGGTGACCAGGTGCCGGGGCGTTGCCGGGTCCGGTTCGATCTTCTGCCGCAACCGGCCGACGTGCACGTCGACCAGGCGCTCATCTCCCAGGTCGTAGCCCCAGACCCGTTGCAGCAGCTGCTGGCGCGACAGCACCCGGCCGGCGTGTTCGGCCAGCTCGCACAGCAGCCGGAACTCGGTGCGGGTCACCGCGACGGGCTGGCCGCCACGACGCACCTCACCCGCGTCGGGGCTGATCTCCAGCTCACCGAAGGACAGCACGGGCACTGAATCCGGCGCTGGTCCCCCGACGCCGGCACGGGCGCGGCGGCGCAGGGCGCGTAGGCGCGCGGTCAGTTCCTTGATCGCGACCGGCTTGACGAGGTAGTCGTCGGCGCCGGCTTCGAGTGCGGCGACGATGTCGTGGGTGTCGTCCCGGGCACTGACCACCACGATCGGCACGTCGTCGTGGCGGCGGAGCTGCCGGATGCACTCGAAACCGTCGAGGCCGGGCAGCATCAGGTCGACCAGTACGTAGTCGGCCGCGTCCGTGCGCTGCACGCGCAGGCCCTCCTCGGCGGTGGCCGCGCCCACCGCGTCGTAGCCCTCGTCCTCGAGTGCGAGCAGCAGCGCCCGGCGGATCCGGTCGTCGTCCTCGATCACCAGTACGGCCGTCATAACCGCATCATCCCCAGGCCACGACGGCATGGCCAATCACGTCCGTCGGCCTGCGGATTTGTCACGCAACTGTCATAGATCCGCGCGGCGATCGCGAAGACCGCCCGGCACGGTGACAGGCGACCGGCGCCACGACGAGAGGGGTACGACCGTGACGGGGCCACTGACAACCACGTCGTATGCGTTACCGCTGGTGGAGGTGTGCATCACCAGGTTCGATCTGGCCTGCCTGCCGGAGACCGGAGTCGTGTTCGACCGGCTACTGGCCCTGCGGCCGGCGCAGGTCGTGGTCGACCTGGCCGATTGCCGGTACATCGACGCTGCGGCCATCGGCCTGCTGCTCGATGTTCACCGGCGGCTGGCCTGCGCCGACGGGGTCCTCGTCGTGCGTAACCCGAACCACCGCATCCAGCGCATCCTGCACCATGCTCGCCTGGACCAGGTCCTGTCGATCGCTGTGGGAGCCTCGCCGGCATCACGGGGCGCGCAGGTGCCGGAAGGCGAGCTGCGGCCGGTTGAGCCGGCGCTGGTCGCTCTCGGCCGAGCCCGCGTCGAACACGCGGGCCAGTGCCGGCCCTGAGGATCGTTCCCACCACAGCCGGCCGGAGACACCCCAAAAACAGGGAAGGACCGACAGCATGACCGTCGTCCCGGACGACCAGCTGATGACACTCATCTGTGACACCTGTGGTGCGAGCCTCACCGCTACCGCGTGCGTGCTTCCCGACGCCGAGGTGGTCTGGACGCTCGTGTCGGAGCACGGCTGGAGCGGCTCCCCGTTCGCCACCGGCCCACACCGCTGCCCCCACTGCAGCCTGCTTCCCCCCGCCCGTTCCGGGCACTCCTCGGGCGGCGGCCATGGTCCCGGCGGCGTCCTCGGCATCGACCACCTCGACGACGCGACCGTCGTCACCGCCACCGGTGACATCGACCTCGACACGGGCGACGCGCTGCGCGCCGCACTACGGGAAGCGGCCGACGCGAGTGGTCCCGTGGTGGTCGACCTCAGCCGCGTGCACGTCATCGACTCCACCGGCCTCGGCCTGCTGGTGCGGGCCCACCTCGACGCCCGCGAGCGGGGCGCCACGCTCTGCCTCGCCGCGCCGTCGCGGTTCATCCGCACCGTCCTGCACACGATGCGCCTGGACGGGGTCTTCCCGACCTACGACAGCCGCGACGACGCCCTCGCCCGAATGCCCCGGCCGCTGTCCGCGCCGTCGGTCAACGGAACCCGAAGCTGACGGATCACACGGAAGGAGTGGACGGCCTCCTTGACGCCGCCTGACCTCCTGGAGAGAGACGAGGAGACCACCGTGTACATGCCCTGGCCCCTACCGGACGAGAACTGGCTCGCCGGCACGAGTGAGCAGCCCGTACCGGACAGCGGAGATCTCCGCCTCGAAGCATTGGTCGCGCAGCGCGTGAGTATCGACTGTGCCACGCGGCGGCAGCAGATCAGCGTCCGCGTGCAGAACGGCGTGGTCATCCTCTCCGGGCTGGTGAGCGGTACGGACGTCCGACAGGTCGCCGCGGACCTGGCCTGGGACGTGCCCGGTGTCGTCGACGTCTGCAACATGCTGCGGCTGACCGGTCAGCGGCGCCAGCGCCGCTGACCGGAGCGGAAAGCCGCTCACCGGGGCGATCGGCCGCGGTGGGGGTGGGCGACGGAACGGCGGCGCTGACCGGCGAAGGTTCGTCGATCACGGTGCGGTTGAGGCTGACCTGAGCCGTGCCCGTATCCCGCCAGCAGTGCCAGACAGGCACGTCGAGCCAGTTCAGGCCCTCGTCCACATTTGCGCGGGTGAACCGGAACACCAGCCCGGTGGCGGCCATGATCCCGAGCGGTTTGCCGATGATCAGACCGATCACGATGCCGAGCGCCACCCGGTCAGTGAGCGCGGTGACCAGGCCGGCCAGCCCACCGACGGTTACCCCGCCGGAGAGGTGGACCGCCAGGATGGCCGAAATGCGGTTGGTCTCACCCCACGAGCGGCGGGCGAACAAGCTGGTTCCTCGTCAGGGCTCGTGATCATCATGGTCACCGTCGGCTGCGCTACTTCGTGCTGGCCGGGCCGTCTGCGGGATCACCGTGAGGGTCGGCACCCTCGCTGGGGAGGGCGGTGGCCGGGCCGTCACCTGCCGCCGGGTCGGCTCGCTGCGGCGGCGTCACCGCCGACCGTCGCGTCTGCCGAATCCGGCGCAGCAATCCATGCCAGGCGGGTGTCTCGCGGGCCTCGTCAAAGGCCCGCGCGACGACCACGTCGCTCGAGGAGTGCGCCAGGATCGAGATGACGATGGTCAGCGCCACCAGGTGAAACACTTCGTCACCGGCGGCGATGCCGGACTCGAGCACCAGCAGGCCGTAGACCACCGAGGCGAAGCCTTTCGGCCCGAACCACATCGCAGCGGCCTGCTCTCGCAGGCCCAAACCAGAGCGCAGGAAGGAGATCCACAGCGCCACCGGTCGGGCCACAACGATGGCGAGGACGGCGAAGACCCAGCCGGTCCAGGAGATCTCGCCGAGGAATGCCACCGAGATGAGCGCCCCGAACACCAGCAGCGCGGCGAGTTTCAGCAGTTCAGCGACGTTCTCCCCGAAGTGTTCGAACGCCGCACGCTCACGCGGCCCGAAGGTGGCCACGGTGATGCCGGCGGCGAACGCGGCGAGGAACAGGTTGCCGTGGGTGACCTTGCCCAACGCCAGCACCAGCAGCCCGATCGCCACCCCGTTGAGCGGCGCGTACGCCGCGGAAGCGGCGAACCAGCGGGTCCGTTCCAGCGCGATCGCCGCCAGCGGCACCAGCACACCGATCGCCAGTCCCACCGCCAACTCGGTGGCCAACTCCCCCAGGTGCAGGTCGTCGGAGCCAGCTGCGACCGCCAGCAACACCACCACGAAGGGAAGCGCCAAGCCGTCGTTGACGCCGGACTCGACGTTGAGCAGGTGCCGCAGCCGGGCGGGGACCTTGTCGTTGCCGACCAGCGCGGCGGCGAACACCGGGTCGGTGGGTGCGAGGATCGCCCCGATCAGCAGCGCTTCTGGCCAGTCCAGGTCGGCGACGTAGTGGGCGAGTAGCGCGGTGACGAGCAGGGTGAGCGGCAGTCCCCAGCCCAGTGCGCGTCCGGGCAGCCGCCACGCGGACCTCAGGTCGGCCCAGCCGACCCGCATCCCGTCGGTGAACAGCACCGCGAACAGCGCCAGCTCGGCCAGTTGCGCCACGATCGGGGAATCGGCGCGCAGGTGCAGCACACCGGTGGTGTCCTCGCCAAGCAGGAAACCGGCGACCAGGAACAGCGCTGCGGTGGACAGGATGGTGCGGTGTGCCAGTGCCGACACGAGCACAGCGGCCAGCAGGACGGCGGCAAAGCACAGCAGTAGCAAGGAAACCCCTCCGAGAGCGCGAACCATCACGGTGCCGACCAGACTTCCCGGCGCTCCACGGATCCCGATGATCGTAACGGCCGCCGACACGAGGTGCGACGGCGGCCAGCGGCGGCCGGACAGCCGGATTCGCTGCCCTATCGCGGACGTGACGTACCGGAGTACCGTGATGGCCGGTGCGCCGGGAAGCCTGGTCGGCAGTCGTGCAACGTCGTCGACCGGAGGGATCGTATGACTGCGTCCGCTATCCGCACCCATCGCCTGACCAAACGCTACGGCAAACTGCTGGCCCTAAACGAGCTGAACCTCGACGTGCCGGCAGGCGAAGTGTTCGGGTTCCTCGGCCCAAACGGTGCCGGAAAGTCCACCACGATCCGGCTCCTGCTCGGACTGGCCCGGCCCACCGCCGGTCAGGCCTGGATCTTCGACGCCGACGCCGGCGACGTTGCCGCGGCTCACCGGCTGCTGGCGTACGTGCCGGCCGACGTGGCGCTGTGGCCGCAGCTCACCGGCGCGGAGACCCTGGAGTTGCTCGCCGCTACCGGGCCGGCGGTCGATCGCGCCTACCGGGACGAGTTGGTCGAACGCTTCGCGCTCGATGTGTCCACCCCGGCTCGCGCCTATTCCACCGGTAACCGGCAGAAGGTCGCCTTGATCGCGGCGTTCGCCACCCGCGCCCCACTGCTGGTCCTCGACGAGCCGACCAGCGGCCTGGACCCGCTGATGGAGCTTCAGTTCCGCCGTGCTGTCGCGGTCGCCCGGGACAATGGGCAAACCGTCTTCCTCTGCTCGCATCAGCTCGCCGAGGTCGAAGCGGTCTGCGACCGGGTGGCCATTCTGCGCAGCGGTCGGCTCGTCGACGTCGCGGGCGTCAGTGCACTACGCCGGCTGCGTCGCACCGAGGTGACCGCCCGGTTCAGCGGCTCCGTACCCGACCTGCGGGACGTGGCCGGGGTGGAACTCGTCGCTCAGGACAGCGGGATGCTCCGCTTCACGATGACCGGGCCGCCGGCACCGGCACTGCGCGCCCTCGCCGCCGCCGACGTCACCGCGCTCACCGTCCGGGAGCCGAGCTTGGAAGAGATTTTCCTTACCTACTACGGTGAGACGTCCCGATGACCGTCGTCGTCGCACCGAAGCGCGCTCGCACGGTCCGCTTGAGCGCTGGTGGGACCGCTACCCGCCTCGTCGTCCGGCAGGTACGTCGTGGGACGGCCATCGTGCTCACCGTGGTGGTCGGCATGTCGGTGCTCGTCGCCGTCACCTACACCGCGACGATCAGCGACGGTGGCGGCGCCGAGGCCCTCGCCGCTCTGGCCGGTAATTCGGCGATCCGTACCCTGTTCGGCGAGCCCCTCGGCCTCGACACCGTCGGCGGTTTCACGGTCTGGCGCACCGGCACCGTCCTCGCGGTGCTGTTGTCGGTGTGGGGAGCGCTCGTCACCACCCGCATCACTCGGGGCGAGGAGGAAGCCGGTCGCTGGGATCTGCTGCTCGCCGGACGGTTGGACCGCAGCGCACTACTCGCCCGGCACCTCGCGGTGCTCACGGCCGCGATGATCCTTGTGGGGGCGGCGCTCGCCACGGCGCTCGCCACGGTCGGCACGCCGGTGCGGGGGGCGGTCGTACACGCCACAGGTCTGGCGTTGGCCGGTGCGGTGGCGGTCACGGCGGCGGCCCTCGCCGCGCAGATCTTCCCGGCCAGGTCCGCGGCGACCGGAGCCACGCTGGCGTTCCTCGGGGTGGGACTACTGGCACGGATGGTCGGCGACGGTGTCACCGTCCTCGGTTGGCTGCGCTGGCTGCCACCATACGGTCCACTGGCATTGGTCGGTCCGTACCGGGACGACCGGTTGGCGCCCCTGGTCGTCCTCGGATTCACCGTGGTCGCGCTCGCCGTCGGCGCGCTCGCCCTGGTGCGGCGGCGGGACGTCCGAGAAGGGCTCCTATCCCCCGCTTCCGGGCGGCCGGCACGGCTGCGGCTGCTCGGCTCGGTGGCGGCCTTCAGCGTTCGACGGCTGCTGCGGTCGTTGGTGGGTTGGTCGACCGGGGTCGGCGGGTACTTCCTGCTGATCGGTCTGCTCGCCGAGACGCTGACGACGTTCCTCGCCGACAACCCGCGCTTCGCGGACCTGGCGGCGCAGGCCAGCTTCGCCGGTCTGCACACCGTCCGCGGGTACGCGGCGACGCTCTTCGCCCTGCTCGCCATACCGGTTGGCGCGTTCACCGCCGTCCGTCTCGGCGCGTTCGCCGCAGCGGAGACCAGCGGCCGCCTGACCCTGCTGCACGCCGGGCCGACCACCCGCGTCCGGCTGCTCGGCGCCGAGATCCTCACCACCACGGCGGGCGCGGCGGTCCTCGTCACCGTCGCCGCAGTGGCGGCATGGCTGGGCTCGATCCTGGTCGGCGCGGATCTGCCACTGCCTGCGGCGCTCGCCGGCGCCTGGAACGTCCTCCCGGTCGTGCTGCTCAGCCTCGCCGCGGCGGTCGTCACACTCGGTCACACACCGCAGGGTGTGGTGGCGTGGGGCGTGGTGCCGACCGCTGGTGGGTTCCTGCTCACGGCCATCGCCGACAGCGTCGACGCGCCGGGCTGGGTACGCGGGCTTTCGCCGTACACCCATCTCGCGGCCGTTCCCTCGACGACGCCGGACTGGCCCGCGATAGCCGCCATGGCCGCGGTGGTGGCCATCGCCCTTGTGGTCGGCCTGGCGACATATCGGAGACGCGACCTGCGGCTATAGGTCGCCGGCCCGTGGTAGCGGTAGCGACCGTCCCGACATGCGCCCGATCGGCCGTGAGAGCATGCGGTTCATGATCCGGGCCAGCCAGATGACCACGGTGGGCGTGCACGCCAGGGTCGTCTGCGTGGGCAGTCGGCGCACCGGCGTGGCCGACGGATGCTAGGCCCGGTGCCGACGTGGCAGCGGCGAAGTAGGCGACTGTGGCATCCCGCGCGTGTCATCGCTGTCGGTTTCGGCACGGCGGTGGCGGTCGGTACCGGTCTGTTGTCGCTGCCCGTGGCCACCCGTTCCGGCCAGCGCGCCGAGCTGATGGATGTGGTTTTCACCGCGACCTCGGCGGTGTGCGTGACCGGCCTGGTGACCGTCGACACCGGCGGCTACTGGTCCGGCTTCGGCCAAGTCGTAATCCTGCTGCTGATTCAGGCCGGCGGCCTGGGCATCATGACACTGGCGACGTTGTTCACCGTGCTGCTGTCGCGGCGACTTGGCCTTCGGGCCCGGTTCCTGGCGCAGGCGGAGACGAAGAGCCTGGACCTCACCGACGTGCGCGCGGTGGTCCGCCGGATCGTGCTGTTCAGCCTCGCCAGCGAAGCCGTCGTCGCGGCGGTGTTGACGGTCCGGTTCATCACCGCCTATGACGAGCCGTTCGGCGAGGCGGTGTACGACGGGGTGTTCCACGCGGTGTCGGCGTTCAACAACGCGGGCTTCTCCACCAACGCCGACAGCCTCGTGGGCTACGTCAGCGACCCTTGGATCTGCCTGCCGATCGCCGCCGCGGTCATCCTCGGCGGGTTGGGCTTTCCGGTCGTGTTCGAACTGCTCAGGTGCTGGCGCCGCCCGGCGCTGTGGTCGGTGCTGACCCGCATCACCCTCGCCCTCACGGGTGCGCTGCTCGTGCTCGGCACCCTTGTGCTCACTGTCGCCGAGTTCTCCAACCCGCGTACCCTCGGCCCGCTCGGCGGCGGGGAGAAACTGTTGGCCGGGTTCTTCGCCTCGGCCATGACCCGCACGGCCGGGTTCAACAGCGTCGACGTCGGCGGGATGCGGCCAGAGAGCCTGCTCGCCAGCGACGTGCTGATGTTCATCGGCGGTGGCAGTGCCGGCACCGCCGGCGGGATCAAGGTCAGCACCTTCGGGCTGCTGGCATTCGTGCTCTGGTCGGAGATGCGCGGCGAGCTCCACGTCAACGTCGGCCCGCGGAGCATCCCCGCGAGCAACCAGCGCCAAGCGCTCGCGGTCGCCCTGCTCGGGGTCGGCGCGGTGGTCACCGCCACCTTCGCGCTGTTGGCTATCACCCCGTATCGGCTCGACGTGGTGCTGTTCGAGGCGGTGTCCGCATTCGCCACCGTGGGCCTGTCCACCGGCATCACCGGAAACGTGCCGCCGCAGGCCGACCTGCTTCTGATGGTGCTGATGTTCGCCGGCCGGGTCGGTCCGCTGACCCTGGCTTCGGCGCTGGCGCTGCGCGAGCGCAACCGCCGCTTCGAGTTACCCGAGGAAAGGACGATCGTTGGCTGAGGCACGCACCGAACCCGTCGTCGTGATCGGGCTGGGCCGGTTCGGCTCCGCCCTGGCTCTGGAACTGGTCAGCCGGGGAACCGAGGTTCTCGGCATCGACCACCGCCCGAAGGTCGTCCAGGCCCTCTCCGGACAATTGCCACACGTCGTCACCGCCGACTCCACCGACATCGAAGCCCTGCGGCAACTCGGTCTGGCCGAGTTCCACCGCGCCGTGGTGGCCATCGGCACGGACATCCAAGCCAGCATCCTCACCACCAGCCTGCTGGCCGAACTCGGCATCCCCGATATCTGGGCAAAGGCCATCAGCGGCCAGCACAGCAACATCCTCACTCGCGTCGGCGCCCACCACGTCGTCGCGCCCGAGCACGACATGGGCGAGCGCGTCGCTCACCTGCTCTCCGGGAGAATCCTCGACTACGTCGAAGTCGACGCCGACTTCGCCGTCATCAAGACCACCCCACCCCGAGACGTCGTCGGTGTTCCACTGCGTGAATCCCGCCTCCGTAGCAAGTGGGGCGTCACCGTTGTGGCCGTCAAACCCCAGGCGGCGGTACCCGGCGGCAAGCCCCGCGCCTTCACCCACGCCGCACCCGACACCGTCCTCGCCTACGGCGATCTCATTTTGGTCGTCGGCACCATCGACAACGTCGAACGGTTCGCCACCACCGATTGACGCCCGGGTCTCAGGGCTCGGCGCCGGTGAACGCCCAGACGTTGACCAGCAGTGCCGCGCCCGCGACGGCGGCCAGCGGGATCGCCGTGCCGCCCCGGAGGAACAGCACTCCGCACAGACCGCCGAGGGCTGCTCCGGCCAGGGCGAAGATCGCCGCGCGCCACCACCAGGCTCGGGCCCGGGGCAGGGACGCCCCGGCCGGGAGGATGACCAGGTCGTGGATCGCGTCGACCTCGACGAGAGCGCCGCGCATCGCCGCCGTGCCGGCAACTGCGGCGGCATCAGCTTCCGCGGCCAGGGCCGACGGCCAAATGTGGGCCTGACTGACGCGCAGCAGCCGCTCCACCAGGACAGCCGGGGCCCGGAGCCGGTTCTCGATGCTGGCGGCCAGGGCTGCGTGCGCGCGGAGCAGCAGTTGGGTTCGTCGGTCCCCGGCCCGCTGTTTGTGTGCGAACTCGCGCGCCACCACAGCGGCGAGTTGCGCAGCGGTGAGCCGGCGCACCAGTGGCAGACCCAGAAAGAGGGTGAACGTGCGGAATCCCGACGTCCGGGTGGGCAGGACGGCGACCTCCGGTTCGGCCACGATCCGCACGAGCAGTGGGAAGTGGAAGCCGAGTCGCTCGGCAACCTGCCGCACCAGGCTGGTCAGTTCGGGCTCCTCGGCCGGACGCACGGCGTGACCGGTGAATCGTGGCCGGTGCGTCAGCAGGGGAATCACCGTGAACGCGAGCATGGGCAGCGCGATCCACACCAACGGCACCCAGGTGCGCAAGACCACCACAGCTACAAGGACCACCACGGCGACCAGGGCTATGGCCGGATACGCGAGGGAGCTCATGGCGGCGACAAGCATCCAGTCACGCGGCCCAGACCAGCGGGCGTTTGGCAGGGCTCGCGGTCGTTCCCATCGCACCCCTTGCTCTCCCAGGAGGTCGAGAATATCTGCCCACCGCCATGTGCCGATGCCAGCTGACCGACTGGCCCGTAGGGGCGCTTGCCCCTACCGCCCTGACCTGCGAGCACTTTCCTGCCAGGCGAGGCGAGATAGGGAGGTGTCGGCCGCTGTGCTGAGCCGCGGAGCACTCGGCGGGAATCAGAGGGCTGCACCCATCCTGGAAGCCGGGGAACCGCAGCCGAGTGTGGGTACCTCTGCCGGGCTGGTCGATTGGGCCGGACCCGATCCTTGCCAGGATCAGGGATTGCGGCAGCCACCACTGCTGGCCGCTGTGAGGCTGTCGTCGGGCGGCGTGAGCGTCACGCTGCGGCGGGCCCAACACGGCGCCGCCGAATGCCGTCTGCGCCGTCGGCGCTGGGTGGTTTCGCATCGACCGGCGACCCCCGACGTGTGCCTGACGTCTATGAGGCGCAGGCGACCAAGACGAAGCCGTTGTGATCTCGCTACGGTGGCCAGCCGAGTAGTCGAGCTCCGAGGACTGCTGCTTGCAGTGTGAACCGTTGGGTGGCTTCGCCGGGGTGGTAGCCGGTCAGGTCGCGGATTCGGTCGAGTCGATAGGTGATCGCGCGGACGGACAGGTGCATCTGGCGGGCGGTCGCGGTGTGGTTGCCCTGGTTGTCGAAGAGCACGGACAGGGTCTCCAGGTACGGATCGGCACCGCCGCGAGCCGCGGTCAGTGGGCCGAGGACCGTGGTCACCAGGTCGGTGATGGCGTCGCGGTCACGCAGCAGCACGGGGAACACGAGTAGATCGGCCGCGTTGAGCACGGGCGTGGTGAATCCGAGTTTGGCGGCGTGGTCGAGGGTGCGGCGAGCCTCATCCAGGGACGTGGCCAGGCCGTGCACGCCAGGGTGAGTGCGGCCGACGGCGATCTGCCAGTTGCCGGCGCCGAGTTCGGCGAGAAGCAGGTGAGCGAACTCCGCCGCGATACCGCGCAGACCGCCGGCGCTGATGCAGACCACGTCCCCCTCGCGCAACGTGGTAAGGGTGTTCCCTTCGCCGAACCTGGCGGCCAGTGCTGCGTCGATGCGGTGTGTGATGCCGGAAGTCAGGCCGACTGCACGAGCGATCAGGACGGTGTGGGTGGCCGAGAGGCGAATGCCGTACCGATGCGCTCGCTCGGCCAGAGCACCGAGGTCGGCCCGGCCGGTGAGCAGGTCGTTGACGAACGCGGCACGTTCGCTGTCGTGGCGATCCAGTTCGGCACGGTTCTGCCGGGTGTACCCGTCCACGGCGGCGGTGAGCAGCTCCCGGGCAGTTTCCAGCAGTGACTCGGCCCGGGAGTGCACGGCGGTGGCGGTGTCGGTCGGCTCCACCGGGGTGGCGCCCCAGTAGGCCTTGCTGGCATCGAGCAGGCCAGCAACGAGCTCCCGCAGGTTCAGGCCCTCATCCGCAGAGCGGGCACCGAGGTTGACCGCTGCCTGAAGCCGGGCACTCGCCGGGACGTACAGCAGATCCTGGCAGTTGGCAGTCAGCCAGGTGTCCTCGCTCATGAACTGTTCCCTGTCGGCGTGTTGGTGGCCGCCGGTAGACAGCGGCCACCAAGCTCAGGTTTACACACCGATGTCGCGGCGGTCGAAGACGATGATTCCGGCGGTCGTGGTTACGGCACCGAGGAGCACGAGCGTGAGAAGCTCGACGGGGTGCCAGCCGGTGTGCAGCGGGTCCGTGCCGATGAAGTAGTGAAATGGTGACAACCAGCGCAGCCATTGCCATCCGTCGACCATCCCGCCGATGGCGTGGGCCACGTAGGTGGCCACGGCGAGGGCGCCCGTGACCGCGAGGACCACAGCGCGCTTCCCGGTGGCGGCACCGATGAGGAAGGCGATGCCGGCGAAGCACCACACCAGGGCTACCAGGCCGGCGGACGCGGCAGCGACGTGGGACAGGGGGATGTCCATGCCGACCCCGGGAACAATGATCATCAATAGGATCCACGGGACGGCAGCGATCCCGGTCAACGCGCCACCGGCGGCGGCCACTCGTTGCCAGGCAAACGCGGCTCGCGAGATCGGGTTGGCGAGCATCAACTCCATCGCACCGTCCTCCTCCGGACGGGCGATCGTCCGGGCGGCCAACGTGATGGCGCACATCAGGACCAGCAGTGGGCCGACCAGGCTGAAGATGGTCGCCTGCAGATAGCCAGCGGGTGACAGCATGTCGGCGATGCCGAGGAAATCCAGCATGCCCTGGGGCAGAGCGTCTTGCTTCAGCTCCGCAGCACCCTGGAACTGGCTGTAGAACAAGGTGTAAATGGCCGTGAAGGCGGCGACACCGCCGGCCCAACCGATCAACGCCAGGCGATCGTCACGCCAGGTCTTACGCACCAGCGCGGGAAGCATCGCCGGCCCCTTCCGCATGGTAGTAGAACGACAGGAACGTCTCTTCCAGGTCGGGCTCGGTCGACAGCATGTCCACCACCTGATGACGCGCCACAGCTTTGATCAGCGGGTCGATGCGGCCGTCGATCGTACATTTCAGCACGGGCCCGGACACGACCACGCCACTCACCCCGGGCAGGGCGCTGAACTCCGCTGGGTCCACCGGGTCATCAAAGTGGATCTCGACGGCACGAACTGCCCGCTTTCCGAGTGACTCGACCCGTTCGACCGCGGCCAATCGGCCGCCACGCACGACGGCAACCCGGCCAGCGACCTGCTGCACCTCGGACAGGACGTGCGAGGACATGAAGACGGTCTGGCCAGCGGCGCTGGCTTCACGGACCATGGCCAGGAATTCCTGCTGCATGAGTGGATCCAGACCGCTGGTCGGCTCGTCCAGGACCAGCAGCGCCGGCCGGTGCATGAAAGCCTGCACCAGGCCGAGTTTCTGCTTGTTGCCCTTGCTCATCGTGCGTACGGAACGGGACAGGTCCAGGTCGAGCCGCTCAGCCAGGCCGGTCACCTGGGACCAGGCCACGCCGCCCCGTGCGGCGGCGAAGAAGCGCAGCAGCACGTCGGCCCTGTCGCGTCCGGGGAACGCGAGTTCGCCTGGCAGGTAGCCGATCTGACGATGCAGCGCGGCCTTGTCCCGCCGCGGGTCGAGCCCGAGAACGCTCGCGTGTCCACGGGTCGGGCGCAGAAAGTCCAACAGCAGCCGGATAGTGGTGGTCTTTCCGGCGCCGTTCGGTCCCAGAAAGCCCATCACCTCGCCGACGTGAACCTCCAGGTCGAGGCCCTCGATGCCGAGACGCTGGCCGTAGAACTTGGTGAGGTTCTCGGCGACCACGGCAATGTCGCTTGTCATGTCCACATCGTCGCGGCACCGCCGCCCGGCATCCAGGTCAGCATTCGGCCGACATCCCGCTAATGCCGTTGCCGGCATTCGGCAACCCTCAGCGCACGCCCTAGTACCGCAACGGCATTAGGCAATTCGGGTTCGGCTCGCGTTCGTCGTCGTGTTTGCGATGCACGTCGATTTGACGGTGGCATGGGGGTTGGACCGGCTGCAAGCGCGGATCGGCCCCGGTTACGCGGGTCAGAGCCGCAGCGGCGGGCTCGTCAGGACCTGCGCGCCCGCCGTGGTGGTCGAGCCACCAGCCGACGGGGATGGCCATGAGTGCGCCGGTGAGGACGGAGGCGGTGAGCGCGCCAGTGACGGCAGTGGTGGACGCGCCGATGCCGGCGGCCATCGGCGTCAACAGCACCGGGTAGGCGTAGTAGAGGGGTGCCGTAGCCGATGGTGGAGGTGACGGCGAGAGCGGCGACGATCCGCCAACCGTGGTGCCCCCCGACCCACCGTCGGCGGGCACCGTCGTGGCGGTGGGCATCAGCTGCCGCAGCAGCCGCCGGCCTGCGTGTCGGCGGGGGCGGCGTCGAGGGTGACGAGGTTCAGCGGCGCGGCGAGCAGTCCGCCGGTGATGCCGGTGGCCAGCCCGCGTCCCACCGGCTCAGCGGCCGGCGCGGGGCCGCAGCAGCTCTCGCCGGTGGCGGAGTCGTCAGGGTTGCTGTTGCACACCCCGGTCTCGGGCAGGTCGAGCTGAACGTCGCGGGCGGCGGTCCAGTCGCCGGCGAGGGCGGCGACGACGGAACGGACCTGCTCGTAGCCGGTGGCCATGAGGAACGTCGGCGCCCGGCCGTAGCTCTTCATGCCAACGGCGTAGTAGCCGACCTCCGGGTGCGCGAGTTCGTCGACGCCATGCGGGGGCACGGTGCCGCAGGAGTGCTCGTTGGGGTCGATGAGCGCGGCCAGTGCGCGAGTGGCGCCCATGACTGGATCGAGGTCCAGGCGCAGCTCGGCGGCGATGGTGTGGTCGGGGCGGAAGCCGGTGGCGGCGACGATCCGGTCCACGGTGACCGATTCCTCGCTGCCGTCACCCTGGCGCACCACGACGGTGACGCGGCCGTCGGCCGGGCTGAGGGCGTGCACGGTGAAGCCGGTGAGCAGTCGGATCCGGCCGGCGTCGACGTGGGCGCGCAGCCGGGAGCCGAGCGCGCCGCGGGCGGGGAGGGCGTCGGCGTCGCCGCCGCCGTAGGTGCGCGCCGGGGAGGCGGTGCGGATCGCCCAGGTCACCTCGGTGCCCGGGTGCTCGGCGGCGAGGTCGGCCAGGGCGAGCAGGGTGTTGGCGGCCGAGTGGCCCGCGCCGACGACGAGGGTGTGGTGGCCGGCGAACCGGTCGCGGTCGGCGCCGAGCACGTCGGGCAGGGCATGCTCCAGGTACGCCGTCGCGTCGGCCTCGCCGCGGGCGGGCAGACCGGACGCCCCGAGAACGTTGGGGATGCCCCAGGTGCCGGAGGCGTCGATGACCGCGCGGGCGAGCACCTCCTGACCGTCGGTGAGGCGGATGAGGAACGGGGTGGTGTCGCGGGCTGCGGTGCGCAGCCGGTCCAGGCCGAGGCGGCTGATCGCCTCGACTCGGGCGCCGTAGCGCAGGTGCGGCTTGAGCTGCGGCAGCTCGGCGAGGGGCTGGAGGTAGTCGGCGGCCAGTTCGGCGCCAGTGGGCAGGGCGTCGAGGTCGGGGGCGACCCAGCCGGCGTCGTCGAGCAGCCGCCGGGCGGCGGGGTCGATGTCGTACCGCCACGGGGAGAAGATCCGCACGTGGCCCCACTGGCGCACCGCCGCGCCGGCGGTGTCGCCGGCTTCCAGGACGAGGAAGGGCAGGCCGCGCTCGTGCAGGTGGGCGGCGGCGGCCAGGCCGACGGGGCCGGCGCCGATCACCACGACCGGAAGGGTGTCCAGTGCCCTCATCAGGCACCTCCTTTGCATTGATAACTGTCGAATCAGATGGGCGGGCAGAGCCCCGGGTGTCCGCGGCAAGGAACGGGTTAGGCGATGCTGGGGCTGCGGCGCTCGATCAGGACGACGTCACGCCACCGGCCGTGGTGGCGGCCGATGCGTTCGCGGACGCTGACGACGCGGAAGCCGGCCCGCTCGTGCAGAGCGAGACTGGCACGGATCTCGGGGAAGACGCCGGACTGGATGGTCCAGATCCCGGCGGCCTCGGTGGAGGCGACGAGCGCGTCGAGCAGCAGCCTGCCGGCGCCGCGCCCTTGGGCGGCGGGTTGCGCGTAGACGAATGTTCGATGACCCCGGCGCAGACCGCCCGGGCGGAGGTCGGCGACGCTGCGGCCCAGCCGAAGACGACACCGTCGGCCATGGCCACGAAGCGGTGCGCGGGAAGTCGCGCGGTGTCGAAGTGCGCCCAGGCCGACGCGGTCGTCTCGAACGTGGCGTTGCCTGCGTCCAGGTCCGTCTGATAGATCGCCAGGACGTCGTCGGCGTCGGTTGCGGCCATGGGTCGAATCGCGACACCCGCCCTGCCCACCGGGGTCGGCGGGCGGTCAGTCCCGGCAGTCATCGTGATCCTCCACCTCACCGCAGCCTGTCTCGACGCCTGTCAAATCAGAGAGTTGCACGCTGATTAGAAGGATGTCAACCTAGAGGCATGTCTAAGCAGTCGGCGCCGCTCGTCGCCATCGACCTGAACGCGGCGACCTCCTGCTGCGCGTCCTTGACCCAGCGACGGGTGCCCGCGGAGGCGGCCGTGGCTCTCGCGTCGGCGTTCAAGGCGCTCGGCGACCCGGTGCGACTGCAGCTGATGTCGATGATCGCCTCCGCCGAGGGCGGAGAGGCGTGCGTCTGCGACCTCACTCCGGCGTTCGACCTGACCGGTCCGACGATCTCCCACCACCTCCGGACGCTGCGTGAGGCCGGCCTGGTCGACGCCGAGCGGCGCGGCACCTGGGTCTACTACCGGGCCCGGCCGGGCGTCCTTCGCCAGTTGGCGTCCCTGCTCGCCGTCGAGCCCGCCGGCTCGTAGTAACGCGCCCGCCTTGACGGCGGGCAAGGTCGGAAACGCTCCACTCGGCCGGCGCCGAGCATTCGCGACCCCGGGCGACCGCATCTCGGGCCCACTCCTGCAACCTCAATTAGCTCAGCTATGATTGAGTCAATGAAAGTTGAGCTTGATTCTCTGGCTGGGCGGGCGCGGATCCACGCCGCGCTCGGGGATCCCGCGCGGCTGGCGATCGTCGACGCGCTCACCCTCGGCGACGCGTCCCCGGGCGAGATCGCCCACGGCTTGGACCTGCCCACCAACCTCGTCGCCCACCACGTCAAGGTCCTCACCGAGGCCGGCCTGGTGGTCAAGGGCCGCTCCCAGGGCGACAAGCGGCGCACCTACCTGCGGCTGCGGCCGGAAGCCCTCCCCGCCCTGGCCCCGCCGCCGCTGGCCGGCGTCGGCCGGGTGGTGTTCGTCTGCACCCGCAACTCCGCCCGCTCCCAACTCGCCGCCGCGCTCTGGGAGGACCGCACCCACACCCCGGCAGCGTCGGCCGGCACGCATCCGGCCTCCCGGGTGCACCCGCGCGCGGTGGCCGTCGCGGGCCGGCACGGGCTGCGCCTGGACCCCACCGCCACCGCCCACGTCACCGACGTCGTCCGCGACGACGACCTGCTCATCGCCGTGTGCGACAACGCCCACGAAGGCCTCACCGGACCCGTCCGCCCGCGCCTGCACTGGTCGGTGCCCGACCCGGTCCGCGTCGACACCGACGAGGCGTTCGAGGCCACGTTCGCCGACCTCGCCGCCCGCGTGGAGCGGGTCGCCCCCGCCGTCACCACCGCCCCGGGAGACCGTCATGACTGACACCAGCCCCCACGCCTACGACGAGGTCTCCATCGACCAGCAGGTCGCCCTGCGCACCACGGCGACCCGGCTCGCCGAGGGGTTCACCGGCGTCTACGGCGCCGAGACCATCGAGAAGTTCCTGCTCTCCAGCTACGACCAGTTCGCCACCGCCAGCACCATCCCCCACTACCTGCCGCTGCTCGCCGAACGCTTCGCCCGTCAGCGCCTGCAGGCCCTGGCCCGCGTCGAGGGCCACCACCGCGACGGCCGCCCCGTGGCGCTGTTCCTGTGCACCCACAACGCCGGCCGCTCCCAGATGGCGCTCGGGTTCTTCACCCACCTCGCCAGCGACCGGGCCGTCGCCTGATCCGGCGGCAGCGAACCCGGCATCGAGGTCAACCCCGCCGCCATCGCCGCCATGGCCGAACGCGGCATCGACATCTCGCAGGAGTTCCCCAAGCCCTGGACCGACGAAGTGGTCCGCGCCGCGGACGTCGTGGTCACCATTGGCTGCGGCGACGCCTGCCCGGTCTTCCCCGGCACCCGCTACGAGAACTGGGACCTCGACGACCCTGCCGGCCTCGACACCGTCGGCGTGCGGCCCATCCGCGACGAGATCGAACGCCGGGTCCGTCGCCTCCTCGACGATCTGCACGTCCCCACCACCCAATAACCACCCTGCCCGACCCCGTCGGGACAGCAACACCATGGGAGAGAACAGACCGATGACCCCCACCCTGTGGCGGCGCCTGCTGGCCGAGTTCACCGGCACCGCCGGACTGGTCACCGCCGTGGTCGGCTCCGGCATCATGGCCGCCACCCTCTCCCCGACCGACGTCGGCCTGCAGCTGCTGCAGAACTCGATCGCCACCGCCTTCGCTCTCGGCGCGCTGATCCTGGCCTTCGGGCCGGTCTCCGGCGCGCACTTCAACCCGGTCGTCTCCGCCGCCGACTGGTTCCTCGGCCGCCGCACCGGCACCGGCCTCACCGCCCGCGACCTGGGCGGCTACGTGGTGGCGCAGGTGCTCGGCGCGATCGCCGGCTCAGTGCTGGCCAACCTGATGTTCGACCTCGCCGCCGTCGACTTCTCCGGCAAGGACCGCGCCGCCGCCCACCTGTGGCTCGGCGAGGTCGTCGCCACCGCCGGCCTGATCCTGCTGATCTTCGCCCTCGCCCGCTCCGGCCGCGTCCCCGTCGCACCCGCCGCCGTCGGCGCCTACATCGGCGCCGCGTACTGGTTCACCTCGTCGACCTCGTTCGCCAACCCCGCGGTCACCGTCGGTCGGGCGTTCACCGACACCTTCGCCGGCATCGCACCCACCTCTGTGCCCGGCTTCGTCGTGGCACAGCTCGTCGGCCTCGCGGTCGGTGTCGGTCTGCTCGCCGCCCTCTATCCCGACGCCGGCGCCGCCGCCGACCAGGTCGTCGTCCCCACCGACAAGGGCGCCACCGTCAACCACCGCTCATGACAGAACACCCGTACGACACCAGCGCGGCTGACCTCTCGCCCAGCTTGTTCAACCGCCGCCACGACCCGGGCCGCTACCCGACGCTCGACTACAACGACAATCCCGACCCTCACCTGTTCATCCACCTCAACGACGTGCCGGTCAACCGGCCCCGCGACTCGTACTGCATGGAAGGCACTTCATGAGCGACAAGCCCAGCGTCCTGTTCGTCTGCGTCCACAACGCCGGCCGCTCCCAGATGGCCGCCGGCTGGCTGCGCCACCTCGCCGGCGACACCGTCGAGGTCCGCTCCGCCGGCAGCGCACCCGCCGAGACCGTCAACCCGGCCGCCGTCGAGGCGATGCGCGAGGTCGGCATCGACATCACCGACCAGACTCCCAAGCTCCTGGAGTACGCCACCGCCGAGTCCTCGGACGTGATCGTCACGATGGGCTGCGGCGACGCCTGCCCCGTCTTCCCCGGCAAGCGCTACGAGGACTGGAAGCTCGAAGACCCGGCCGGTAAGGGCGTCGAGTCGGTCCGCCCGATCCGCGACGACATCCGCACCCGCGTGGAAAAGCTCCTCGCCGAGCTGCGCCCCACCGCCTGACGCCACCCCCGGGACGCCGCCCGCCGGACCACCCCGCCCGGCGGGCGGCTCACCCCTGAGCAGGAGCCTTCCTCATGTCCTAACCCCACCCGCTGATCATCATCGGTTCCGGACCCGCCGGTTACACCGCCGCCGTCTACGCCGCCGGCGCCAACCTCACACCGCTGGTCATCGAGGGCAGCCAGTCCGGCGGCGCCCTGATGACCACCACCGAGGTGGAGAACTTCCCCGGCTTCCCCGACGGCATCACCGGCCCGGAGCTGATGGACAACCTCCGCAAGCAGGCCGACCGGTTCGGCGCCCAGTTCGCGAGACCGAGCTGCTCGGCCACGGCGTCTCCGCCTGCGCCACCTGCGACGGGTTCTTCTTCCGAGACCAGGACATCGCCGTGGTCGGCGGCGGCGACAGCTGGAGCGCGACAAGCGCGGCGTCTGGGCCTACTACCGTCTCGTACCGTCCGCCATCGCCACGATCGCCGACCTACTGACCCCACCCCGCAAACGCGCGTCGAAGAAGACCCGCTGACCGACGCCATCGAGGACCGCCGCCGGCACCTCCCGGCGATCAGCGGCAGACGAACCTGCTCTTCCCGGGCAACCGGTGGAAGGCGTCGAAGCGGCGCGGGCGGCGTACTCGGGTTGTCCGCCGTACCTGTACACCGCAACGATGGTCACTCCGTGGCGAGTTGACCTTCGGGGGGACACGTGGGAGTGCTGTCTTTCGCCTTGGTGACCACCACTGCCGTTTGGGCGACCGGCGATACGGCTGGTAGCGCGGCGCACCGGTCAAGGGCTGGCCACTTGGTCAGTGACGGGACTTTGGTGGGGCCGGGCGGCGGTGTGGCATTCGCTGGCGTAGGACGGCGAGTCCGTCGCCGTGGCAGCGCAGGAGTGCCTCCTGCCGTCCTGCCAGGGCTGAGGCGAGGTCAGCGGCGGAGGCGGTAACGGTGGGTAGCCGGCCTGGCCCTCGGGTGTGTTCCCAGGGCATGTCGTCGGCGTGTAGGTGCAGGCCGGCGGCGCGGGCGCGGGCCGGGATGAATGGGTTTGGGATGTGTACCTCGGTGTTGAGTACGGCGGCGAGGACGTCGGGCGGGATGGCCGGTTCGCGGTGCAGCGCGGTGGTGATGTCGAGTTCGTGGATGACGTGGTCGCCGAGCAGGAGCCGGGGCGGGAAGAGGCGACCGATGCCACGGGGCTTGCGGCTGGCTCGGGTGAACTCGGCCAGCAGGTCGGCCGGTGTGGTGCGTGCGGCCAGGTCGCGGGCGAGCGTGGCGTTGGCCTGGTCGAAGGACCCGCCGTGGCGGACCAGTGCCCTGAACACTTGGTGTAGAGGGATGGTCAGGCCGATCACGAGGTGGGCGAGGACGTCCTGGTTCGTCCATCCGTCGCAGCGGCTGGGCTGGGCCCATTCGCGGTCGGTGAGGCCGGCGGCGAGGTCGGTGAAGCGTTCGTCGTTGTGGCGGCGTAGGTCACTGGTTGACATGTAGGTGCTCCGTCAGGAAGTGGGTCTGGTCGGCCAGCACGGTGGCGAGCATCGGCGGGTGGTAGACCTCGAAGTGGTCGGCGGCGTAGTGGCGGGCGGTGCCGCGGGGTGCCCGTGCGGCGACGAGGGCGGCGTGGCGCGGGTCCATCAGAGTTTCGTTGTCCGAGACGCAGACGAGTAACGGCGCGGTGATGCGTCGGGCATGACGGGTCGCGGTCACCGTGGCCAGGCCGATCGCGTTCGCGGCGGCGATACGGTTGTCGAAGACGGCACCTGGCGGGGTGGTCGAGTTCCAGCCGTCGAGTGCGCCAGGCACGGTGACAACCGCAGTGGCTCCGGGTGCGGCGACGATCGGCACGTATCTGCGTTTCCGGCGGAGCAGGATCCGCGCCGCGTCGGCGATGACGGCTGGGCTGAGCCGGGCCACGGCGCGCGGTCCGGATCGGGCGGCGGCCGGCCCGTACACGATGGGGCACTGCACGACCACCGCGGCCAGGTCGTGGCAGGCGGCGGCGACGCGTAGCGCGTGCATCGCCCCGAGGCTGGTCCCCCACAGGCCGATTCGGTTGGCGTCGATGTCGTCGCGTGCACGCAGATAGTCGAGCGCGGCGTGCACGTCGGCGCGGTGGCGGCGCATGCTGATGCGCTGCCGGGGTGATCCGCCAGAGGCACCGGTGTGCCGGTAGTCGAAGGCGAGGGTGGCGATTCCCGCGGCGGCGAAGTGGTGTTCGTACTGGTTGAGCATCATGTCGTGGGTGGCGCCGAGGCCGTGCACGAGCACGACAGCCGAATGCGGTCCGGGCCGGTCGGGCAGCGTGATCCAGGCGGCGCAGCGGGTCCCGTCGACGGTGAACCCAGTCAGCGAGGTCTTAGGGGTGGCGGTCATTGACTCCTCCTTTACACGTACGTTGTACGTGTAGGGTAGGCTTACATACGTACAACGTACGTGTCAAGGAGGTGTGATGGTCCGCGCGCGCTACACACTCGACGACATCCGGTCGGAGGCGTTACGCCTCGTCGATCGCGAAGGTCTGGCAGCCCTCAACATGCGGTCATTGGCGACGGCGCTGGGCACCGGACCGATGACGCTCTACAACTACGTCCGAGACCGTGAAGGCTTGGAGGAACTGGTCGTGGACGCCGTGATCTCCGCCGTCGACCTACCGCAACCCACGTCCGACTGGCGGCGCGACACCATCCAGATCGCCACCGCGACCTGGCGGGCGGTACGCGCACACCCGGCCGCCATCCCACTCGTACTCACCCGCCGGTCCACCTCCGCGGCCGGCTTCGCCCCGGCCGAGGCTCTCATCGCCGCGCTGCGCCGCTCGGCGCTCGGCGACCGGGACCTGCTCGCCGCCTTCCGCGCCGTCCTCGGCCTCATCATGGGCAGCGCCCAGGCCGAACTCGCAGGCCCTCTCACCCCAGCCGAGGCAACAGCGAAAGACACCGCCGCTCGCATCGGCACACTCGCCGGACAAGACTTCCCCCACATCGAGGCGCTCTCGCACGTCAGCCGGAGATCCAGCCCGGAAGCCGATTTCACCCGCGGCCTGAAGATGCTCGTGGCCGGTATAGCGGCAGCATGAGACCTCACGTCCAGTGCGCGGCTCGAACAACCACAGACTGTGCCGAACGATCTTCGCCTGGCCGAGCCGGAGCCTCCACGCGCCGTTGTCGCGGTTACCGAAGATCATTACGCACCCTGCCCGACGAGGCGGCACTCGACCGACGGCGGCCGCACCTCCGCGACCATCCGTGTGCAGCGGCACCAGTCGCGGTGACCAGACAGAAGACCACCCGTGACGGGCCGCCGAAGCTGTCGAGCTGGTGCACCTGCTGCGGGACGGCGACCCCGGCTCGACGCGCTTGGCTTGCTCAAGCGATCCCTGACCCATCAAACCTGCCCGTGCCGACCGCACTCGCTGAGGCATTCGCCGCCTGTCGACGCCGCGTGAAGACTGACCCGGTGGTCCGAGCGGGTTCCGGGGCGTTTTCGAGCGGTCGTCGCAAGGTGACGATCGTCAGGGGGCCAGATTGGCATATGGGCAGAACGCCGGGTCCTCTAGAGACCTTCCTCCCATCCTGGATCGCTAGCCGGGGAATGCCCGAAGGACTTGGCGTTCATCCAGCCATGACGGTGAGGACGGCGCCTCTCCAGCGTCCCGCGAGGGTCGCGGCCCCAGAATCGTTCTACAACGTCGCCACC
Organism: Micromonospora sp. CA-240977; assembly: GCF_050942285.1. Lineage (NCBI taxonomy): Bacteria > Bacillati > Actinomycetota > Actinomycetes > Micromonosporales > Micromonosporaceae > Micromonospora > Micromonospora sp. CA-240977. The sequence goes on from NZ_CP192055.1 coordinate 5,114,932, forward strand.
GAGATCGACCGCCTTGGTGCCGTCGATGGCTACGGCGGCACCAGCATGCACGAACGATCCCACGGTGAGTCGTTCCTCGACCTAGCCACCCACCGCTTCAAGGCCCAATGCCTGTATCACTCGAGAGGGGCGAATCGGTGCTCTCTCGCGTGATGTGCGCAAGATTGTGCACTGCGGTGGAAACAACGTCTCGGACCCGTGCAGATTGGCGGGCTCCTGGGCATGCCGGCCTCAACCGTGCACGCGGTGCTGACCCGCTGCCGGCTGCATCGGCTGTCACACATCGACCGGATCACCGGGGAACCGGTCGACCGCTATGAGCACCCGCATCCGGGCGCGATGCTGCACGTGGATGTCACCAAGTACGGCAACATCCCCGACGGCGGCGGCTGGCGTTTCGTCGGCCGCCAGCAAGGCAAGCGCAACCGCCAGGCCACCGCTGGGCGCACCGGGCACGCAACAGCGTCTACGAACCTCAGATAGGCACCGCGTTCGTGCACACCGTCATCGATGATCACTCCCGGGTCGCCCGCTCGAATGGCTCTGGCGATGCCTCACCTGGTGGCAGCGGGTGCCGATCCGCCGCGCCTGATGGCTGAACCCGTCACGGTGCGATGGCGGGATGTTTGTGCGGTCCGAACGGGATGCGAGGCTGAACGCGTGGCTTTCCGATCGACGAACATGTGATGCTCGGATGAGCTTGGTGGCGGCGTTCGTACCGATCTGGATCCTCACCGCGCTCGGCTACGCGGCCTGTCGCTGGGGCCTGCTGGGCGAGGCGGCGGCGGCGGTGCTCGGCCGGTTCGTGTTCCACCTCGCGATGCCGTCCGCGCTGTTCCTCGCCCTGTCCCGAATGCCGCTGTCCGGGTTCGCCGGCCGCCCGCTGCTCGCCTTCGGACTGAGCACCGCCGCGGTCGTCGGGTTCGGGTGGGTCGGCGCGAGCTGGCTGTTCGCCCGCACGCCCGGCGAACGGCCGATCTGGGGCATGGCCGCCGGGTACGTCAACTCGGCGAACCTCGGCATCCCGATCGCCACGCAGGTCCTCGGCAACGTGTCGTTCCTGGCGGAGGTGGTGCTGCTGCAGGTGCTGGTGGTGACGCCCGTGATCCTGGTCGCCCTGGACCGGCACAGCGACCCGACCGGGCGGGTACGGGTCCGCCGTATCGCCTCCCTGCCGGCACGCAACCCGGTGATCCTGGCGTCGCTGCTCGGCGTCGCATGCTCCATTGCTGGCCTGCACCTGCCGTCGGCGGCCGGCGCGCCGCTCACCCTGCTGTCGGACGCCGCGGCACCAGCCGCCCTCGTCGCGCTCGGGGCGTCACTGCACCGCACCGCGCCGTCGCGGGCCGAGCCGACCCCGCCAGCCGAGCTGGCCGTGATCACCGCGCTGAAGCTCGTCGCACAGCCGGTCATCGCGTACGCGGCCGGGCTGGCCCTGCACCTGTCCGCGCCGCAGTTGCTCGCCGTGGTGGTGTGCGCGGGCCTGCCGACAGCGCAGAACACATTCATCTACAGCCAGGAGTACGGCGTCGGCGAAACGGTCGCCAACCGGGCGGTGGTGGTGACCACGACCCTGTCCCTGGCCACCCTGGCCGCGGCGGCGACGCTGCTCGACTAGCCGAACGCGCATCGTGCGACCCTCAGCTACGAACGCGGTTGCGATCACCGCGCCGACAGACGTCCAGCCGCTCCGGTAGCGCCGAGCGGCCTCACCAGGCGGTACTCACCCTGACGGACTCGTGTCGCCGACCACCATCGTCGGCTATGTGCTCTGCCGTGGCTGGTACGCCTGGCACCGCGGCGCGCTGGGACCAGACGACAACCGTTGACCGTACCCGCCGCTGGCCGCCGGGCATTCCAGGTTGAGTGAGCCCCCCGTCATGTCAGCCGCATGAGGGCGCACCGTGCGTCTAGCGTCGGTGGCTGCTTACTCAGGGCAGATCGCGGCGCAGGATGTAGTTGAATCCGAAATCTGTCTCCGTGGAGCGGACGTCGACGTAGCCGAGCCGACGGTAGAAGTCATGAGCGGTGATGCTCGCCCCGGTTTCCATGTGGTCGTAGCCGTCGATCACCGCCAGCGTCTCGATGTGGCGCATGAGGAGCCGTCCGATGCCGCGACCGGCGGCCCGTGGGTGCACGAACATGGTGTAGACCTTGTTGCCGTCGCGGGAGACCGTGCCGACGACGCCGTCTACCTCTGCGACGAACATCTGTCGTTGCACGGCGAGTTCCCGGATGCGGTTTTCGGTGAAGTGGTCGCACATCCGCTCGATGACCTCGCTCGGATAGTCGCGACTGTTGATCTCACGCAGGCATCGTTGGATGAGGCCCGCCACGGCGGGGGCATCGACGCTGTCGAACCGTCTTATCGTCGCCACCGATGTATCTTGCCTGCACCCAGGACCGCGCGCGACGCCGTCGGCAAGGGCCGGCAACAGTAGTAGACCAGTGTTCGGGCCCCGTCACGCTGCGTCGGCCAGGTGGTCGTTGATGGTTCCCCCGGCTGTTCCGTCAACTGCTCACCGGCCGGAGCGGCCAGCAGCCAGCCCCGGCCGGTGACGAATCAGACGGGCTCGATCGCGAGGTCGGCGACCTGGTCGTTCTTGATGTCGAACACAAATGCGAATGACAGAGGCCCGCCAGGGAAATCACCGTCCCCGGCGGCCACCAGCCGGTCGTCCGCGAACGAGGTCGGCGTGAGCACGACCTTGGGGTCGATCAGGTGCCCCTGGATCCACTCGCGGATCTCGACCTCGCCGGCCCAGGTTTTCCCGTCATCGCGCACTGTGGCTCCGTCGCCGAAGACAGCGGCCAGCGCGAACGCGTCGTGCGTGTTCACGGCCGTGATGAAGTTATCGACGGCCTTCGGCAGAGTGATGTCGTTCATTTCTGCTCTCCAGTTCTCTCGGGCGCCGGGACGCGGGCGCGTCATGCGCCGGGCACATCCTGATGAGGGCTTCGCGGCACTGTCGACTTCCGCGAGATGCAGACACAACTTCTGGAAACAGGCTCAGAAGTCCGCTCCGCGGGAGAGCTTCTCGTTCGCGCGCAACTCGGCGAGTGCGTTCTCGTGCATCGCGACAGCGACGTCGTAGCCGGAGTTGCCCAGCACGATTCGTTTCGGCGGAGCGAGCGCGTTCATCGCGCTGATCACGGCCTGCACTCCACGAACAGGGTCTCCTGCCTGCTTGCCGTTGTGGTCCACGAACGCCGCCTTGACGCCCTCGACCATCGGCACGTAGGCGTCCACGATCTCGTTGACGTCCTCGTCCTGGAAGTAGGTGAAGGCCTTGGTGCGGAACGCCCCCGGCTCTACGACGAGCACGCGCACACCGAACGGCTCAACTTCCTGGCGCAGTGTCTCCGACAGTCCTTCGATCGCGAACTTCGCCGCCGCGTAGTAGCCGAATCCCTGTGCGCCGACGAGGCCTGCCACCGACGACATGTTCACGATCCAGCCGCCGCCGCGTGCCCGCATACCGGGCAGGACCGCTCGCATCACCTCGACCACGGCGAACAGGTTGAGGTCGAACGTGCGGCGGATCGTCTCCTCAGGGGCACCCTCGATGGAGCCGTACCAGCCACGGCCCGCGCTGTTGACGAGCACGTCGATTCCGCCGAACCGCGCCTCGGCCGCTGTGACCGCCGCACGCACCTGGTCGACATCGGTGACGTCGAGCTGGAGAACCAGCACGCGGTCGCCGTGCGGTTCAGCCCACTCTCGCAGTTCAGACGGCCGACGCGCGGTCACCACCACCTGATCGCCCTGCTCCAGGGCAGCCTCGGCGTAGACCAGACCGAACCCTCCGGGAGTCCCACCGGTGATGAACCAGGTCTTCATGAACTTCTCCCCTCGCTATAGAAAGCAATGTAGCGCTACATGAGGTAATGTAGCAAGCATGCAGAACGCACGGGATCGACTCCTGCTCGCCGCGGCGGAGTTGCTGCAGAGCGGCGGCGCGGTGTCCACGAGGGCGGTGTGCGATCGCGCCGGGGTGCAGGCCCCGACGCTGTACCACCACTTCGGCAGCAAGCAGGGCCTGATCGACGCCGTGGCGAGCCACGGCTTCACCCAGTACACGGCGGTCGAGAGCTCTGACGACCCGCTGGACGACCTGCGCGAGGGCTGGGACAGGCATGTGCAGTTCGGGCTGGAGCACCCGTCGTTCTACGGGCTGCTGTACGGCCGCGCCGAGCCGGGAAAGCCCTGCGCCGTCACCGCTCCCGCGCACGCCGCGTTGCGCGATCGGTTGACCGCCGCCCGGGGCCGGCTCAAGGTGCCGGCGGCCGATGCCGCCGAACAGGTATTGGCCGCCAACGTCGGCATCACGCTCACCTTGATCAGCCAGCCGGAGCCGGATTTCGGACTGTCCGGACGCGTCCGCGAGGCCGCGCTGGCCGGAGTCCTGCGCTTGCCCCCCACCGACGCTCCCGCGACCCGCGCGAGCGCCGCACTGACGCTGCGCGCGCTGGTCGGCGACGACCCGGGCGACCTCACCCCTGGCGAACACGCGCTGCTCGGCGAGCTGCTGGACCGCCTGGCCCGCTAGCGTCTGCGGCGAAGTCGGTCACAGCCACTTGTTGGTCGCGGCGATGGGCACGGTGACTTCGACCGGCGCTCCGTGGTCGCGCAGCAACTCCCGAAGCCGCCGTACCCGCCGGTCGGACTCGACGGCGAGCGCGTCGATCAGGTCGTGCGGCGGATCGTCGTCGACCTCCTCGCCGGGAACTACCTCGCCGGCGGCGTGTGCCTGCTCTGCCAGGCAGGCCATGACGTCGGCGGCCTCCGCCAGCCGCGGATCGTCCTCCTCGTCCCCGTCGAAGATCTCCGAGAGCACCCAATAGAGGCGATCTTGCCGGGCATCCACTCGACGACGCGACCGGGCCAGCGCGCCGCGACCAGGATCCATCCGTCCCGTTCGGCCTCCACCATCCTCGGGGACGCCCCGATGCTCCGCAGCCGGTCGAGGTAGGCGGCGACTTCCGGTGGGAGCGCCAGGCTGTCCCCGGCGGCGAGCGGCTGTCCCAGCCCTGTGCGCCGGCGGAGCGGAACCGTCAGCTCGCGGTCTCGCGGACCGCCTGATCGATGAGGGCCACAGTGGTCTCCGGGTGCGAGACGAAGACCAGGTGCGAGGCGCCGTCGACCACCCGGACGGTGGCCCCGGCCCGATCCGCCATGAACTCCTGCGTCTCTGGCGGGATGATCAGGTCCGACCAACTCCTCGACCGCCTCACCGGTGTCCGGCATGAACGCCGCCAGATAGACCAGCGCCCGCACGTTGTCGCTGCCGGCTGCGGCGGCGGAGATGACGGCACCTCCGTAGGAGTGGCCGACCAGCACGATCGGCCCCTCGATGCGGTCCAGCAGCGCCTTGACCCCGGCCGCGTCGGAGGCGACGCCGCGCAGCGGATTCGGCGCCGCGACCACCGGGTATCCGGCGGCCAGCAGCCGCCGGATGACGTCCTGGAAACCACTGCTGTCCGCAAACGCACCGTGTGCGAGCACGATTGTCGGTCGGCTGTGTCCACTCACCATGGCGTACCTCTTCTCTGATCCTCGGGTGCGGTCGGGATCGACGCCAGGGGCGGGGTTTGGACAGCGACTGAACGCGCCGGTCGCGGTGCATCAACTGGCCGTCAAGTCGCGCACGCCCCCGGGCCGGGGCGGCACGTCGAATGCCGGAGGTACGTCCCGACCCGCGCGACGCCAGAGGGCAATGGGCAGGGCGGCGAAGAGGACGCTCGCAAGCCCGAGCAGGCTGATGGCCGCCGCGACGCCGATCGCATCGGCGACCAGCCCGGCGAGGGCTGCGCCGAGTCCGTGCGCGGTGAGGTTCGTGGACGCCGCCAGACCCAGCCCTCGGGCACGCTGGTTGGCGGGGAGCAACTCCGCGAACGTGGACACCGAGATGACGATGAGCACCGCCCAAGCCGCGCCACTGAGACCGAAGACCAGCACGATCAGGTACGGGTCGTCCAGCACGATGACGGCCAGCAGCGGCAGGCCGGGTGCCACGCACGCCACCGGGAACGCCCGCGGGTAATGTGCCGCGACGGCGTACCTGGCGAAGAGACCCAGGGCCGCCACGGCGAACAGTCCGGCCGAGGCCATGAACAGGCCGACCCACCCCGGGCTGAGGCCCACCTCGGCGGCGAGCGCCACGGCCAGCGCCTCCGGGGCGATGAGGAACAGGGCTGAGAACGTCATCAGGACGATCGCACGGCGGGCCGACGACCGCCAGATTTGGCCGAGCGTCGAGGTGATCGTCGTCGGCTCACCGGCGGCCGCGGCCGTACGACGCCTGACGAACAGCAGGATGACGATCGCCGACACGGCGAACGTGAGGCCGTCGACAACCAGGCAGATGGCCGGCGTGAAGGCAGTGGACAGGAAACCGCCGGAGGCGAACCCGGCCAGCGTCGCGCCCTGGTTTACCGACTGCCGCACGGCCATCCCTGCGCCGTACCTCTCAGGCGGCAGGATGTCGCGCAGCAGCGCGAGGCGGGCGGCGTGGTAGGGGCCGCTCAGCAACGCCGACATCGCCACCAGGCCGCACAGCAGCGGCAGCGGAGCACCGGGAATCGCCATGGCAAGGACGATCACCGCCCTCATCCCGTCGATGACTACCAGGACCTCGCGGCGAGGCCGGCGGTCGGCCGTCGACGAGAGCAGGACGCCGCCCACCACTGTGGGCAGGTAGGTAAGCCCGTAGGTGAGCCCGCTGAGCCCGGCTGACCCGGTTCGTCCGAAGACCAGCACGGCCAGCGCCACCCGGGCGAGCTGGTCACCAAGCACCGACAGCAGCTCGGTCACCGTGATGGCACGGAACTCCCGGTTGCGCAGCAGCGACATCATGGTGGCGTCCTTCCGGTCCCGGCCCGACCCGACACTCCGGACGTTTACATCAACCACTGCAGATTCACTTCCGAACTGGCGAGCACGGCGTTCAGTGCCTGTCAACTCGCCGACGGTTGACTCCAACTCAGGTCAACGATGTCGAGGAGGTGGCCATGAAGAAGTTCACGCCGTACTGGTGACCCGGCATGCAGCCGTGACGACGGTCGGTGGAATCTCCCTCCGGAGACGCCACCGACCGTCCCGCCCACGACGTAACAAGGCCGACTCGTAGACCCGGTAGAATCGACTGGTCCACGTACACCGTGCAGGTGGAAGCAAGCGACGATCGTGTCATGTCGGTTCGGGGTCGATAGCGTGGCCGTGCCAGTCCCTCCTGACCCACCCGGCGACGAAGATCCGCCGGTTGGTCGCTCCTCGGTGTCCCTGCAGATCCTCGGCCCGCTGCGGATCTGGCGCGACGACGTCGAGTTGGATGCCGGCCCCCGGCAACAGGCTTATCTCCTCGCGCTGCTCCTGGCCCGCGTCGGCAGGCCGATCAGCACGAGCGAGCTGATCGATCTGATCTGGGGCGATGACGCCCCCGCCAGTGCCCTCAACGTGATCCAGAAGTACGTCGGAGCAGTACGACGGATCCTCGAGCCGGAACTTCCCGTCCGGGGCACCGGCTCGTTCCTGCACCGTCGCGGTAACTCGTATCTGTTCGTCGCCGCCCCCGGCGCGCTGGATCTCGTCGCTTTCCGGAAACTCGTGGGTGCGGCCACGGCCGCCGCGGCGCGGCAGCACCACGAAGCGGCGCTCCACCACTACATCGATGCACTCGGCCTGTGGCATGGCCCGGCAGGTGGCGGCATCGGCGACGGGACGGGCGCGGAGGCCGCCTTCGCCGTGCTCGACAACGAGTTCTACGACGCCTGCTCGGCTGCGGCCGAGCAAGCGGTGTCGCTGGGCCGACCGGAACGGGTGCTTCGCGCCCTGCGACTGGCCACATCGATGGCACCGTTCCACGAACCCGTGCACGCCGGTCTGGTCGGTGCCCTTGGCGCCGCCGGTCGCCAGGCGGAGGCACTGGCGGTCTTCCGTGCGGTCCGCGATCGCCTCGCCGACGAGCTAGGCATCGACCCAGGTCCGGCACTGGAGGACGCACACCGGCGGGTTCTGGCCCAGCCATCGGTGTCGCCGCCGTCGATGGACACGGCAGACGAGGTCCGGGTGACCACTGGAGCCGGTCTGGTCGGCCGGATCGAGGAACTCGCCGTGCTACGACGCACCGTGCAGAGCGCCATTGCCGGGGGCGCGGCCATCGGCATCCTCGAGGGTGAACCGGGCGTCGGCAAGACCCGCCTGCTGGAAGAGGCCGCGACGGTGGCGGACCAGCACGGCGCGCTGGTGATCTGGGGTCGCTGCCTGGAGGGCGACGGAACACCGGCGATGTGGCCGTGGGAGCAGGCGCTAAGCGCGGTCGTCGACAGTTTGCCCGCGCTGGAGCGGGAGAAGTGGCTCGCCAGCGAGCTCGGCATCCTGCTCGGGCTGGGCAGCGACGCCGTCCGGGCGGTTCCCGACGGTAGCGCCCAGTTCCGGCTCTTCGAGCAGGTCGTCGCCCTCGTCAGAAGTGCCTCGGCACAACGACCGACACTCCTGATCCTCGATGACCTGCAATGGGCCGATGATGCCTCCCGGCGGTTGTTCAGTCATCTGGCCGGCCGGCTGCCCGACCGCACCGCAATCATCGGTGCGCTTCGCGACAGGGCGCCGGTGCTCGGCTCGGCCCTCTCCCAGGTGCTTGCCACGGCCAGCCGGCTGCCCGGCCATCGCAGGCTCAGGCTCGGCCCGCTCGGACTGACCGACGTCACCGCACTCATCCGCCGCGAGGCTGGCCGCGAGCCCGACGACGCCGTCGCCCGCGCCATCCACGCCCGTACCGCCGGCAATCCGTTCTTTGTCCAAGAACTGTCCCGGCTGCTCAGCGAGGACGGCGCGCTCAGCGAGGATGGCGCATCCGTACCGGCGGGGGTTCCGTCCACCGTGCGCGACGTCGTTCGCGACCGGATGGCCGGCCTCGACGACGACGCGCGCGAACTGCTGCACGTCGCCGCGCTCATCGGCCGTGACATCGACCTGCGGCTGCTCTCGCGCGCGGCTGGTGTGGACGTCGCGGACTGCCTCGAACGCCTCGAGCCGCTGCACGCCCTCGGCCTGCTCGAACCCGGTCCGGAGAATCCGTCCTCGCTACGATTCGCACACGACCTGGTGCGCGAGTCGGTCTCCGAGACCACGACGAAACAGCAGATCGTCCGGCTACATCTGCGCGTCGCGGATGCGCTCGAACGGACCCATGGCCGCGACGAGGCCGTCGCCGAACGCCTCGCCTTCCATCTGTGGGCAGCCGGTGCCCTGGCCGAGCCTGTTCGCTCCGGGGAGGCGCTGATCCGCGCCGGGCGCTACGCGGCGTCCAAGCTCGCGTTCGAGTCCGCCAATCGGCAGTTGCGTGCCGCCGTGCAGATCACCCGGGCATCAGGGCTCATGGAGCTGGAGTTGTCCGCCCTCACGCTGCTCGCCATCGTGGTCAGACGGCAGTCCGGCTACGATGCCTCGACCTTCGATCTGCTGGAGCGGGCCGAATATCTGGCTCGCACTCTCGGCCGGGAAGCAGAGGCCGCCGACTTCGCCTTCATCCGCCTCATGGGCGCGTACACCTGCCTGGAGAAGAGTCGTGGGCAGTTGGCCCGCCGGATGCACGAGTACGGTCGGACGTCCTCCGATTCGGGTGTCCGACGCTATGGGCGGCAGGCCTGGGGCCTGTATCACTGGGACATCGGCAACATCGGCGAGGCGTACCGCTGTTTCGCCGGAGAAGACGACGACCCCTCCGTGCCGGACGAGGAGACTCCGCTGCGGCGGGACGGCAGCATTCCGGGGGAAGGACCCGGATGGCGGGCCGTGATGACCGCGCTGAACGGTGACGTCGAGTCGGCGCTGGCCTTCGTCGACACCTGGGACACCCCGGGTGATCCGTACGCGGCTGCGGTCTGCGTCTACTACACCACCATGATCGCATCCATGGCCGGTAACGCGGCCCTGGCCAGACGTGCCGGCGAGCGCTGGGTCTCCGCCGGGCTGGCCCGCCTTCAATCCCAGATCGACCACTACATCCGGCAAAGCTGGTGCTGGGCACGGGCCCTCACTGGTGACGACCCGGCCGGTGCGGCGGCCGAGGCCGAGGAACTGCTGGCCGCCAACCTGCTCGACCCGCCGCAGTGGGGAATCGCCTACCACCATGCTCTGATCGCGGAGATGTGGCTGGCAGCCGGCCTCTCTGACCGGGCCGGGGCCGCCATCGACCGGGCCGACCAGGCCGTCTGGGAGCACGGCCAGCGCTACAGCGAAGGCCTGCTCCTGCTGCTGCGGGCACGCCTGTCGCAAGCGCGGGGGGAACCCCACGCGGTGGTCCGAGCCGCTGCCGAACGAGCCCAGGCCCACTCCACCGCCTGCGGGGCCCGACTCTTCGCCCGACGCGCCGAACGATTCCTCGTCGAACTCACCGAGCCTTCCAACGCCCACACGAGGATCCACGGATAGTGCACCACGAGGCTGACCTCGGCAGGGCCCGGTGCGGGCAACGTCTCGTCCGTCCACCGGGCCGATCTATCATGACGAGGTGCCGCGCCAGACGTCCCCGTTCGGCGACTGCCTACGGGCATCGCGCCGGGCCGCCGGCCTGACCATAGAGCAGCTGGCCGAGCGGTCCGGCGTCAGCGCCCGGGCCATCTCCGACATGGAACGCGGGCACAGCCGCGCACCGCAGACCCGTACCCTCGCCGCTCTCGCCGACGGGTTGGGCCTCGACGATGACGGCCGGGCCGGTCTCACGGCTGCGGCGAAGGAGGCCCGCTCCCCGAGCGCGGCCGGCAGGCCCCGGCTCTGTGAGCCACCACGCGGCGTCACGGACTTCGTCGGCCGGCGTGCCGAACTCGAGATCGTCCGGCACGCTGCGAAGCACGCCGCCGAGATCGACGACCCGCCGCCGGTCCTCGTCGTGCACGGGCAGCCGGGACTGGGCAAGACCGCGTTGGCGGTCCGGGCCGCGCACGAACTACGCGACGACTTCCCCGACGGCTGCCTGTACGTCGACCTGCGCGGGGTCGACGCCACGCCGCTCCCCGCCGGAGACGCCCTGCTGCGTCTGCTGCGTGCGCTCGGCGTCCAGCCCAATCAGGTCGCCGACAGCGACGACGAGCGCTCCGCCCAGCTACGCGGGATCCTGCGTGGTCGGCGCTGCCTGCTGGTCCTCGACAACGCCGGTTCGGAGGCCCAGGTCCGGCCGCTGCTACCCGCGGGCGGCAGGTGCCTCGTCGTGGTGACCAGCCGGCGCGCGCTCGGCGGCCTCGAAGGCGTACTGCGGATCGCTCTGCCGCCTCTCGCGCCGGAAGAGTCCGCCGACCTGCTGCGTGCCATCGCCAGGCAGGCCGCCGACCCGCAGACGGCGCCGCAGGTCGACAGGGTCACCGACCTGTGCGGGCACCTGCCGTTGGCCCTGCGGATCGCCGGGACCCGCCTCTCCACGCGTCCGCACTGGACGGTCCGGCACCTGGTCGACCGGCTCGCCGATACCGGCCACCGGCTGGCTGCGCTGTCCACGGGCGACACCGGAGTGGCCACCGCGTTCGCGCTGTCGTACACGCAGTTGCCGGCCCCCAGCGCCCAACTGTTTCGCCGCCTCGCCCACGTTCCGGCCGCCGACTTCGCGGCGCCGCTCGCGGCGACGCTCATCGAGGCCGCGCTGCCCGACGCCGAGGACCGCCTGGAAGATCTGGTGGAGGTCGGGCTTCTGCAGACGGAAAGCGTCGACCGTTACCGGTTCCACGACCTGATCCGGCTCTACGCCGACGAGCGGCTGCACGCCGAGGAACCGAGCGACACCCGAGCGGAGACCGCCGAACGGATGAACACCTGGCTGCTGGACACCGTCGTCGTCGCCGGCCGGTGGTACGAGCCCGGCTACGGCGGGTTGCCCGACGGCTGGGCCGGCCTGGCGCCTCTGGCCACCCTGGAGGAGGCTGACGCCTGGCTGCGGGCGGAGAGCGACAGCTGGCTGCCGGCGCTGCGTACCGCCGCCGCCCAGGGCCGGCACCAACTCGTCGCCGATGTCGCCGCGGCAACCCGCTGGTACTCCGAGTCGACGCTACGCTGGCGCGGCTGGTGGGAGGTGCGCCGGCTGGCCCGCGCCGCCGCCAACGCACTGCCCGACCGGCGCCAGCAGGCCTTCCACACCAGCCTCTACGCCTGGACCGCGGTCCAACTGATGGCCCTGTACGAGGAGGCCACGGAGGCGGCGATGGAGGCATACCGGCTCGCACAGTTTGTCGGCGACCCCCAGGAGCAGGCCCGGGCGCTCAGTTCGGCCGGCCCCGCCTGGCTGAATCTCCGCCGCTTCGACGACGCGCTGTGGGCCCACCGCACCGGGTGCGAGCTGGCCGACCTGGGCGGCGATCACGACCTGTACGTGGATCATGTGGTGGGCGTCGGCCATGCGTTGGAGTACCTGGGCCGTTACGACGAGGCGGTCGGCGAGTTCCAGCGGGCCCTGACCGAACTTGACGGCCGTCCGGTGGCCGCCCGCCCGGCCTTCACCCTCCGGGGCAGCGCGATGTACGGGGTGGCGTCCTCCTTGGACCGCGCCGGGCGCCACCAGGAGTCGCTGCACGCGGTCGAACGGGCGCTGCCGCTGCTGATCGAGAACCGGGACGACGACTTCGTGGCCTTCGCACTCGTCCTGCGGGGCAAGGCCCGGGCCGCGCTCGGCCAGCCCGCCGAGGCCCGCGCCGACCTGACCCGCGCCCTGGAGCTGCTCGCCGGCAGCCTGCCCAGCCGGCTCGAGGACGAAGCCCGGGTGATGCTGCCCACGCTGGACGGCGCCGGTCCCGCCGACCTGACCCGTGACCTGGAGGCGCTCGCCGCCAGCCTGGACAGCCGGCTCGAGACCGAGGCCCGGGCGACGCGGGCCGTCCTCGACGGCACCGATCCTGCCTGACGTTCTGCGTATTTTCCTTCGTTGTTCGGCCCCGACCAGCTTGTTTGCATGGTGACATGGTCATTTCACCTTCTGTTGCCAGGTCATCGCTGCGTCGCGGCCTCACGTCGGGCCAGATCGGGATGCTCACCATTGGCGGGGTCATCGGCACCGGGCTGTTCCTCGGCTCCGGCCTCGCCGTCTCCATGGCCGGACCGACCGTACTGCTCACCTTCGTCGTCGGCGGGCTCCTCGCGATCGCCCTCACCTACGCCGCCACCGAGATGGCGCTCGCCCATCCCGACCTGCACGGGTTCGGCGCGCTCGCCCACCGCTACCTCGGTCCCCTCGCCGGGTTCACCCAACGCTGGCTGTACTGGGGTGTGGTTGCGATCGGCGCCGGCACCGAAACCGTCGCCGTGGGGATCTACATCCGGTACTGGTGGCCGCAGGTGCCGCTGTGGATCCCGGTCATGCTCGCCGCCGCAGCGATCATCACGGTCAACGTGTTTCCGGTGCGGGCCTTCGGCACTGTCGAGTACTGGTTCTCGTCCATCAAGGTTGCCGCGATCGTGGTGTTCCTCATCCTCGGCACCGTGCTCCTCACCGTCGGGCTGCCCAACCGACCGGCGACCGGCCTGTCGGCGATCACCGACGCACCGTCCTACCTGCCCCACGGACTCACCGGCCTCGTGGTCGCGCTGATCGTGGCGACCTTCAGCTTCGGCGGCACCGAGGCGCTCGCGCTGACCGCCGCCGAGTCGGCCAACCCCGGGCGCGACCTACCGCGCGCGGCTCGCGGGACGATTCTGCGCGTATGCCTGTTCTACCTGCTCAGCATGGTGGTCATCGTATCGGTGTCGCAGGCCGTCGGCCGGGTGCCGGACGGCGCGCTCGCCACGAGCCCGTTCGTGCTGGTCTTCGAGTGGACCGGGCTGCCGGCCGCCGCCGCGGTGATGAACTTCGTGGTGCTCACCGCCGCACTGTCGGCCCTCAACACGGTCTTCTATGTGTCGACGCGCACGCTGCACTCGCTCGCGGTCGACGGCCAGGCGCCGGCCTGGGCGAGACGGGTCAACCGCCACGGTGTGCCGGTGAACGCGGTCGCCGCGTCGGCCGTCGGGCTCCCCCTGGCGGTGACGGTGTCCCTCGTCTCGCCCGACGACGCGTTCGCGAAGCTGCTCGGCATCGCGTTGTTCGGCGCCGCCACGACCTGGGTGCTCATCTTCGCGACCCACGTGGCCTTCCGCCGCCGGCGCACCGCCGACGAGGCGCGCCGGTCGCCGCTGTCGCTACCCGGCGGTTGGCACACCAGTGCCGCGGCGGCGGTTGCGATGGCGGCGGTGGTCGTGAGCATGCTGTTGGTCGGGACGTTCCGGGTCGCGTGGACGGTCGGCGTACCGACCGTGGTAGTGATCGTGGTGACGTACGCGCTGACCCGAAGGGTACGGTGCACACCCCCTCAACAGTGATCCGCAACCACGGCGCCGTCCCAGTCAGCAGCCGAGCCGCTGACTGGAGACGGCGCCGTCGTCGCTCCAGAGGTCGAACTCGCCCCTGCGTCGTGCCGCCCTGGTAAAGCTGCCAGTCGATCGTCACAGTGCAGCTGTACGGCCGCCTCCCACGCGTCGATCAGGCCGACGAGCTGCCGAGACTTCAGATCAGGCAGGTGCGGCGGGAGATCTAGGCAGGTGCCGACTCGACTCGAGCGCAAGGGAAGGCTGGTCTGCATCTGGCCCACCGGATGTGCCCATTAGGGCATCCAGTCGACGTCAAGCGCCTGTTCAGAACCCTCCCTCCTGTCATGGGCGCGCTCCGAACCGCACCGCCTCTGGTGGCGCAACTTCCTGCGGGACAGCGGCGGCACCGGCTTCTGGCACGAGACCTACCTGATCCGGGGCGGGATGGAGGCGGTCTACGACGACATTCCCAGACAGCAGGGCTTCGCCGCCTTTGCTCCCGTGCATCCAGGACGCGGGCCAATGTTCGGTTCGGCCGCGCGGGTCGGGCGTCCCGAGGACACCATCGCGCCGGTCGTCAGCGAGGAAGATCTTTACACCCATGAGTCCGGCCACTGAGTCTCGGCGTGCCGTGACGTTCCCCTGCTCGCTTTCACCGGTTTCCCCCGCGAGATCTGGCGCCAGATCTGGTCAAACAATCCGCAGGAACGGCTGAACAAGGAGATCCGCCGCCGCACCGACGTCGTCGGGATCTTCCCCAACCGGCCGGCGATCATCCGCCTCGTCGGCGCGGTCCTGGCCGAGCAGACCGACGAATGGACCGAAGGCCGCCGCTACATGGGCATCGAACTACTAGCCAAAGCCCGCCTCGTCACCGCCTCGCAAAGCCAACACACCGACGACCAACCCGACCCGACTCCGATCGCCGCCTAACATCAAACCGGATCCAGCGATGGCCGTCTCTTACACCACCAGCGCGGACGTGACCCACGCCCCCCGGACCCATCGTCCGCATCACCGCAGGTCAACGCCCGCCGTCCTGTACAGGATCGCTGAGCACTTCGGGCGCGCTGACCATCGTCGGCCGGCGCGGACAATGCTCTGACAACGCGGTCGCCGAGTCGTTCTTCGCCACCATCAAAACCGAACTCCTACACCGCCAGGCCTGGCCCACCCACCAAGCCGCCCGCCAGGCCATATTCGAATACATCGAGGGCTGGCACACCCGCCGCCGACACTCAACCCTCGGCTACCTCAGCCCCGCAGCCTTCGAGGCCACCAGCTCACAACCGCGAGCGATCGACCAAGCCGCCTAACTAAGATCAACACGACGACCCTGTCCGCCGAAACGGGTCAAGCCCAGGCGGCGAGAGCACGATGCGTCGCCGGAGCAACGACGGTCGCCGATCGGGCGCCACATGGAGTGCCGCGACCTGACGTATGGTCGAGGGACGGTACGTAACCGGTTGGTTTCAAGGCGTTGATACGACATCGACGGCGGGGGCATCGAGTTTGAACAAAGACCAGATTGACGCCTGGCCACATGCGGCCAACGCCCCTCTTGTCGTTGTCGGCCACGGGGAGGGAACCTGATGAGGGGTCTGATCATTCAGCTGCCGAAACAGCGGGCCAGGTCGGAGGGTAGGCCCATGAACCTGCCACCCGGCTGTACCGCGGTCTTCGGCTACCGGCGACGCAGTGAGCGACTGATGGTGGCCGGGGAAGGCGCGCAGATCAGCGTCGCGGCCGGTCGGGTCGCGTCGGAGTCCGACCACTGGACACTGTCCAACTTCAGCACGGTCGACCCGTATGTGGTAGAAAATCTGAGCGACAGATCGGAGTACGTCAAGGTGCGGCCGGGCCGCCGGGCGGCACCGATCCTCTTCGAACTGGCCCGGGTGGTGGTGCCCGGCAACCACGGCCCGGAGGGCTTCCACGTCCTGGCCCCGCCGCCGCGCATGGTCGATCCGGTCGACATGCTCCCGCCGAACACCGCCAGCTTCGCTTCGCTGGACGAGCAGAGGAAGTACTTCGCCGTTCTGGTGGCGCTCTGCGAACCACGACTGCGAGGCGGACTTCCCGTGGGCGTGCCAACGGTCTCCGAGATCGCCGAACGGTTGCGGCCCTTGCCGGAGTTCCGCGACGTGACGCGGGATGCGGTGAACTACCACATCTCCTACCTGACACGCGGGAAGCTGCGGCCCTACCTCGACCAGGACGGCGAATCAGGGCGGGTGCGCTGGAAGCGCGAAGCGCTGGCGTCGGTCGCCCTCCGGTACGAGATCGTGCGGGCTAGTCACCTGTCTCTGCTTCCCGACCCCCCTTCGGGTAGGGACGACCGGTGACGAGCGCCCCCGCGATCCAGGTCGAGTCCACACGAATGTAAGGGTGCCCTCCAACCCGGGTGAGCAGCACACAGCGTGACTGAACACGACGCGTAGCGAGTAACCAACTATGCGGAGTCGAGATGTTGGCCATACGAACGGAGGCCAGAGCGGACACCACCAGACTTCTTGTGACTGTAGACACACTACGCTTCGCTAGATTGTTACGTTGCGCTACCAAGATGGCGACATTGTGCTGTCATCCCGCTTCTCCTAACGTCGGCCTCACCCGGGTCGATGGATCAGTTGAACGATCAGAGAGGAGAAGCGCATGAACGCAATGGACCGCACGGCCTTCGAGAGCGCCGACGTCGAGTTCGACGTCGACGACCTGCCGCTGAGCGTTTTCGAGCTCACCGACGGCGGCCTGACCGTCGAGTCGCTTACCGCGGGGCACGGCCTCGTCGAGAACGGCGCCTCGTGGCCGAGCTGCGGGTCGTCCTGCTCGTCCCTGCCGTGACGAACGGTTAGCTCAACGGGAGCGCCGGTGACGACCGGCGCTCCCTTTCCGTCCCGACGGTCTGCGAGGAACAGCATGCGGCGTAGCTACAAACTGGAGCGGCCCTTCGTCGTCCGAGTCGCTGGCCTGCCCTGGAACGTGCTGACCGCCGGGGTCCAGCACCGGAGTTGGACCCAGGTCCAGCAGCTTCTCGATCTCGAAGAGACGATCGCCGGGCGGGCGGACGGACTCAGCGACACCCTCTACGGCGTCATCGGCCACCCGGACCTCGCCGCCGTCAAGCCGAGGCTGGTCGCCCTCCGGCGCACCCTCTACGCTCGCCGACCTCCACGTCCCACCGACTGGCCGGGTGACCTGCGAGATTACCTGCCGAAGTGCGTCGTGGACGACGTCGAGGCGTACCTGTCCCTGCTTCGCCGGCGGGCGGAGCGGAGCCAGCGGCTGCGTGACGGGCTCACCGCGGAGGCGCACGACTCGATGTCCGCCCTCCGCGACGCCGCCGCCGCACCCGCCCTACAGCGCGGTCTGGCCCAGGCGAGCCCTTCGCTGGCCGCGCAGTCGAGACGCTGGGTGGCCGGGGACCTCGACCGACCACGGCCCCGGCTTCTGCTCGGGCTGGCGAAGTACGTGTCCCGAGCCGCCGCGAAGACCAGCCCCTACAGCACCTTCACCAGCATCGCGCTCGGGGACTGGTCGACTGACGGAGCGCTGCTGCGGGTTCCCGTTGACGGGCCGCTACGGTGCGTGCCGGAACTCGACCGGCTGGTGCTCGGGCATCTGGTGGAGCGACTCCTCGCCGACCCGGCGACCGCCGACCGGCTGCCGATCCGGCTGAATCCCTCCGCCGTACGCGGCAGCGACACTGTGACATTCCTGGGACCGCGGCCAGGCGAGGCCATTCGCTCGGTCCCGCTGAGCCGAAGCCTCGCTCTCTGCCTGGATGTCGTGGCGGCGGAACCCGGCCGGTTCCTCGGTGACCTTGCCGTCTCGGTCGCGATGAAGTCCGGCAAGGAGCCCGTCGACGTCCGGCCGTTCCTCGAACGCCTGCTCCACCTGGGTCTGCTGGAGGCGCGAAACCCGATCACGGATCAGGCGCCGGATCCGGAGGCCCAGCTCGCTGACTGGTACGGCGCTATCGCTACCGCCGGCCGTGACACCGCCCAGAGCGAGCCCGAGGAGACATCCCCCTTCGGCGAGAGGTCGACGGTCGCGGCCCGGCTACGCCGGCTTCACGAGACGCTGAACGCGGACGACGAGCCGACCGACCTGGCCGCCCACGACCGGCGACAGCGCATCCTCACCGAGACGGTCGCCGAGGTGGGCAACGGGCTCGGTCTGCCCTGGCGACCCGACGACCGCCTGCGCAAGGCCGCCTTGCACGAGAACGCTGTCCTGGTCGGAAAAGCTCAGGCGTCCGCCCCCGCCTGGGAGCCGGTCTTCGACGACCTCGACGTCGTACGCCGATGGTTGGGCCTGCACGATCGGATGCTGCCGGTGCGGATCGCGCTCGACGCCTACTGCGCGACCCGGTTCCATGATCAGCGCGAGATCAATCTGGTGGAGCTGCACGCCAAGCTCCAGCGCGACCTCGACACCGCACCGACGGCGGACTGGAGCCTGTTCCTGCAGCTCGGCACGCCGTTGGCCGCCGAGGACCTCGACCGGGCGGCGGACCCCCGGCTGCGGCGGCTCGCCGAACTCCGTCGACAATCGATGGAGATCTTCTCGGCGGCTGGGCGGGAAGGAGGCGCCGTCGTCGTCGCGCCCGAGCGCCTGGCCGCGCTCACCGCCACCTGGCCCGCCTGGGTGACCACCCCGCCGTCGGTTTCGTGTTACCTCCAGCCCCGACCCACCGAGGACGGACTGCGGGCGGTGGTGAACGTGGTCAGTGGCGGACACGGCAGAGGCCGGGGTCGATGGCGACGACTGGCGGGCTCATTCGGGCCGGCGAGCCACGCCCCGGACGCCGCTGCCGACGCACCGGCCGTCGCGGAACTCTCCGGCACCTTCGGTGTGGCCATGAACCTCCGTGCTCCCACCACACCCTGGGAGATCGACTACCCGTTCACCAACAGCGACCGCCCCGTCGGCCGGCGCATCCCCTTCGGCGAGCTCGTGGTGCGTCGCAACTCCCGGACCGGGCTACGGGAACTCGGCTGGCCCCCGCTGCGCGTCCCCGTGCTGCCGGCGCACACCGGGCTGATGGCCGACCCCCTCGTGCCGCCGGCGGCGCGGTTCATGTTCGCCGCGTTCGGCCAGTCGTTCTTCATACACCCGCAGTTCCCCATCGTGACCGTCGGCGAGCAACACGTCGAGGGCGTCGTTCGGCAGCCACGGATCGAGGTCGGCCGGCTGACCCTGCAGCGCGCCCGCTGGGTCGTACCGGTCGACCGGATCCCCGTGCGACAGCCGGGCGAGCACGACGCCGACCACCTGGTCCGGCTCGCCCGCTGGCTGCGGGAAACGGGTATCCCCAGGCGGAGCTACATCCGCACGGTGACCGAGGACGGTCCCTGGCAGACGAGGGTCTTCGACAAGGCCCGCAAGCCGATGTACGTCGACGTGGCCAACCCCTGGCTGCTGAGCGTCCTGGAGCACGTCTGCTCGGCAGGGTCGGGCTCGATCGCGTTCGAGGAGGCACTGCCCGCCCCTTTGTCCCCTGACGGTACCGACGGCGGCGCGCGGGTCACCGAGATGATCGTCGAACTCAGCGAGAGGCGGCAGGATGTCTGATTCGGACTGGCTCAGCGTCCACCTGTTCTACCAGGGGGACCTAGACCCCCTGCTCACCGGATTGGTCGGTCCGGTCGGCCAGGAGCTCAGCGAAGCCGGACTCGTGCGGCAGACCTTCTTCCTGCGCTACTGGGACGGTGGACCCCACGTCCGGTGGCGGCTGCGGCCGACCGAGCCGGGCGCCGGGCTGCCGCTGCGAAACCTCCTGCGGGAGCGGTGCCAGGACTGGTTGGCAGCCCACCCGTCGCCGACCCTCCTCGATGCCGAGACGTACGAGCGGTCCGCGGATCGGTTGGCCCACTGGGAGCAGACCGGCCGACCGCACCGACTTCAACCCAACAACACGATGGCATTCGTCCCCTACGTACGGGAGGAGTCGAGGTACGGCACTGGCAGCTCCGCCGCTGCCGTGGAACAGCACTTCGCCGAATCCACCGAGCTAGCACTGGAGCTGCTCGGTCTCCGTCCCGCTCTCACCACCAGGGACACCGCCGCCTTCGCCGCCATCATGCTGACCTGGTTCGTGGCCGCTGATGAGCGCAGCGATCTGCTCACCGCGCTCGCCGAACAGACCGCGAGCTGGACGGATCTGGTGGCCGACACGGCACCCGGCGTCTCCGTGCCGCAGCGCTTCGCGCGGCAGCGGGAGTCGCTGCGTCGCACGGCGGCGCAGCTGCGTCGGTTGGTACGGGAACAGGATCGGTTGCCAGCCGGCGAGGCCTTCGTGCGCTGGGCGCGGTCGGTGCGGAAGTTGCACACCGTCCTGGCAACGGAGATTGCCGGCGGCAGGTTCACGCCGCCACGTTATCCCTCGACCGATCTCGACCCGGACCCGCTCGCCCAGGCCATACCCGTGCTGGACATCTGCGCACATCTGTTCTGCAACCGCATCGGCGTGCGGTTGGAGTCCGAGGGGCTCCTGCGCCAGTTGGCCGCCCGCACCGTCGCCGAGCAGTGGGAGGGGGTGCGATGAGCCGCTGGCGGTGCGTGGCCGTGTACTACCACGAGGAGTCCCTGGACAAACTGGTTGTCGAAGCCGTCGAACCGCTCTTCGCACGCCTTGGCGCCACGGTCCCCCGCGCGTACCACCTGCGCCACTGGCTGCGTGGGCCGCACCTGCGCCTGATGTTCGACGTTGACGACGCCGTCTTCGACATGACCGTGCTTCCCATGGTCAAGGAGGTGGTGGGAACCTTCCTGGCCCGGCACCCGTCCGCCGCCGTCCTCGACCCGGGCCGAACGCTGGCTCAGCACCGCCGGCTGGCTGAGCTCGAACAGGTCCGCGAGCCCTTGATGCCGTTACGACCGGACAACACCATCGAAGAGATCCCGGTGGACGACCGGATCGAGGTGCTCGGCAGTGTCGCGGCCGTCGAGCTGCTGGCGGAGTTTCACGTGGCGACGACGCCGCTCGCCTTCGCCGCGACCCGGCGAACGATTGCCGGCGCCTCGTTGCCGACGATGGCGTACGACCTGATGATCGCCTCGGCGCACGTCCTCTCCGGCGTCGGTCTCGCCCGAGGTTTCGTCTCTTTCCGTTCCCACGCCGACGCTTTCCTGTCCTGGTGGCCGGAGGCACAGGGGCTGCGGGAGCAGTGGCAGGAGCGATACGCGACCTACGGCCCCGAGCTGCGGCAGCGGACAGAACGGCTGCTGGCCCGCCTGGACGCGGGTACACCGTGCGCTGCCACCACCTGGGCAGAGGTCGTGGAGCCGATCCGGCGTCGCGGCGAAACCCTGATCTGCTCGGGTGCGTTGAGCATGGACCCACCGTGGGCGGGCGTCGACCTGGCCGACCCGCGCAACGCCGACGTCGTGGAGATGCTGCGGCGCAGCCCCTTCCACCGCCACGCGTTGGGAGAACGTCGGCCGGTGGACCGGACCTGGTTCGCCACCTACCGGCTGGTCCTCAACTACACCTATCTGTACCTGACCCGGTTGGGACTCACCCCGTTGCACCGGTTCATGCTGTGCCACTTCGCCGCCAATGTGGCCGAGGAGCTCTACGGTGTGGCAGCGGCGGACGTGGTGCTGCCCGGGCCGGCGGAGGTCGCGGGGTGAGCGGCGTGGGCTCGGTGCGGCTTCGGCTGCGACCAGGAATCTCCGCGGTCACCGCGAGCGGCGGTGAGGTGCATCTGGTGTGCGGCGCCGAAACGGTCTGCCTGGGGGTCCTGGACGAGGGTGGCCGCGCGACCCTCGTCCAGCTGGCCGAGGGTCGTTGCGCCGGCACGGAGCTTCCCGCTGCACTGGAGCGGCTGCTGGTTGGCGGCGGCTGGGTCGGCCTGGAGGCGGGCGTGGCGGGAGGCGTGCCCACGTATGCCATGTCCCCGGTCGGGCGGCCGAGGAAGCCCGAGGACCGTCCCGCGCCGACCCGGCCGGTGTTGTCGCGGTTTGCCGTCCTGAGACGGGTGGGGGTGGCGGCGGTGTTGGAGTCGCCATTGGCGACACAGCAGCTCACCGTGCACGACTCGGCCGTCGTTGCCGCCCTGGCCGCCCTCGCCGCACCGGTACGCGGGGCCGGCTCGACGCTGCCCGCCGGGTTACCCGCCCTGCTCGCCGATCGGCTGTGGGCGTGCGGGCTGCTGACCGCCGGGGACGACGGGGAGGCGGCGGATCTGGCGCACGCCCAGTGGCGTCCGCACGAACTCTGGTTCCACCACGAGAGTCGGGATCGGGTTCACCGCCAACTCGGGGTGGACTTCGGCGGCACCTCGTGGGCGAAGGGCGTCTTCCCTGCACCGCCGGCAGCCGGCGGTGACCCCACCTGGCGGCATGTCCCGCTGCCCGCCCCGCAGGTCGCCGACTCACCGGCCGACCGGATCACCCTGTCCGAAGCCCTGGAGTCACGGCGCTCATACCGCTCCTACGACGACGATCGGCCAATCCGGCTGGCGGAGGTCTCGGACTTCCTGCACCGCTGCGCCCGGGTGCGGGGGCGCGACGACCACCACGGTGTCGAGATGTCCGACCGGCCGTACCCCAGCGGCGGGCGGTTGCACGAGTTGGAGATCTACCTCCTGGTGCGCAGCGTCGACGGTCTGGAGTCCGGGCTCTACCACTACGACCCCTACCAGCATGGGCTTGCCCGGGTGCCGGCCGAGCCCGTCGCGGTCCGTGCGCTGCTGCGACGTTCGGCGGCGGCGATGGCGGGCCCTGGACAGCCGCAGGTCCTGATTCTGCTCTCGGCGCGGTTCGGCCGGTTGATGTGGAAGTACGAGTCCATGGGGTACGCCCTCGTTCTCAAGCACGTCGGAGTTCTCATGCAGACGATGTACCTGGTGGCCACCGCGATGGGGCTGGCGCCCTGCGCCCTCGGCACCGGCGACATCGACCTCTTCGCCGCCGCCACAGGTCGCGAGCCTCTGCACGAGTCCAGCGTCGGCGAGTTCGCCCTGGGCAGCCGACGGGTCGGATAATGAGGCCTCGCCTGCGCCATGACGCCTACGACGTCGGCTCCGCCGAGGACGCCGCCTTCGTCCTGCGGGGCGAGCTGGTCCGGGTGGCCGGGGCCGGCAGCTGGCTCCGGCGGCTCACCCCCTTCCTCAACGGTGCGCACACCCTCGACGAACTGACCGCAGGTCTGACGCCGCAGCGTCGCACGGCCCTGACCCGGTTGGTCGATCTCCTCTCCGACCGAGGTGTCATCGAGGACGCCGATCGGGATCTGCCCGACGGGCCGGCCGGCGCGGTGGTGAGCCGACCGCACGTGGTGCTGACCGGCGGGGGGCAGCTGCACGCGGCGACCCTCGACGCCCTCCGGACGGCCGGCTGGCGATCGGTGCGCGTGGCGTCCGGGCGGAATGCGTTTCTCGCGGACCGTGCCGACCACGTGATCCTGCACGCGACGGACGAATTGTCGCCGCGCGCCGCCGCCGAGGTCGAGGAAGCCGTGGGCAGCGGCGTGCCGGTCGGTCACGCCGCCCTGCGCGCCGGCTACGGCTGGATCGGGCCGGTGGGGGTGAACGCCGTCGCGGCGGCCCTCTGGTCGCGGATCGACCGGGCCGCCGACCCGGCCGGGGCCTTCCCCCCGGACCACGCGATCCGCCAGATCGCCCGGCAGTTCGTCCGTCTGGTCGAGCAGACCCTCGACGGCGAAGAGCGGAATCCGGTGATGCGTCTGGTGCACGCGGAGAGTCTGGTCACCACCGCCGTACGGGTCCTGCCGCAGCTGCGGGCTGCGCCGGCGGAGGTCGGTGGTCCCGACGACGCCGTCGCCACCGTCCGCCGGCTACGCGCGGCGCCGCCGGTCGGCGCCGAGGACCTGGACCGCCGGGTGGCCGCCTGCATCGACCCGACCGTTGGGATCTTCCGGGCGGTGAGCGAGCGCAACTTCGCCCAGTCACCTCTGCACGTCACCGAGATCGACGTGGCGGCGCCCAGCGGTCGGCTCCTGGTCCGGGCGGCCGCTCCCCGGTACGCCGACGCCCGCCGGGCAGCGGCCCTGCGGGCGTTGGCCGGTTTCGCCGTTCGCGCCGTCGACGCGCAGCGTTTCGGTCCCGGTGGAACCATCTGGGGGGTCCGGCTGCCCGGCGGCGAGCCCGTTCAGGTTCCGGCTGCGCTGGTCTTCAAAACCTGCGGTGCGGACCTCCCGGTGGGCGTTGCGGCCGCCTGTTCGTGGAGCCAGGCTTTGCAGGCCGCGCTTCTGTCGCACGTGGTGGCGGACGCCCGGCACCGCTTGGCCACCCGGCGGGTCGACCCGGCCGCCAGGGACCTCGACCTCGACCAGGCAGGGCCCGCCGCCAGAGCGCTGTGGACGCTGGCCGGAACGGGTGGGCGGTTGCGGGTACTGGACGTGACCGGAGCACTCGGTGTGCCGGTCGTGGCGGTCACCTGCGGTGCGGACGTCGTAGGCTGTGCAGCCGGTGTGGATCAGCCGGCGGCGGCGCGGGACGCGCTTGCTCAGGCGCTGTTGCGCGCCCAGTCTGCGTGGCACGGCGACCCCCGCTACGCCTCCACGCCGGTCGACGTGCTGGCTGCCGACGCTCGGGCGGCTGACCCGGAGCCGACCAGTCTCGTGGACGCGTTCCGGCGGCAGGGCACTACTCCCGTGGTCGTGCCGCTAGACCATGATCCCGCCGTGCACGCGCTACTGCCATACGTGTTGCGGGTGGTGCTCGTCGATGGGTGACCGTCGCGGTACGCAGACGCTGCTGGCCGGCACCGGTCCGGTCGCCGACGCGGTAGCCCGCCTGCTGAGGGCCTACGGGTTACGGCGGATCCCGGTGGGCACCGGCCCGGACGACCCGCCGACATGGACTTCGTGGCCCACCGACCCGGCTCCGGCCGGGCCGGCGGGCCCGCTGGTGCTGGTCACCGACGGATGGCCCATCGACGCTGACAATCCCACTGCCGTGGCACCGGTCCCGCCGGCCGGCACACTGACCGTTCACGGCGAGCCGGGCGAGTTGGTAATCGGCCCGTGGCATCGACCGGGGGTACCCGGGTGCCCGTCCTGTGTCCATCTGCGGCGGAGCCGGGCGCAGGATCACTTCCGTGTCCTGCGCGCCCGCCACGCGGCCCGCCTGGCTGACGGGCCACCGGCAGGCATTTCGGAACTGGCGGTCGCCGCCGCGGCCGATCTCGTCGCGGCCGAGGTGACGGCGATGCGGGAACAGCGGTACGCCGATCTGCGCGTGGCGGGGGCGGTCATGCGACTGTCCCTGGACACCCTCGGTGTGCGCTCGCACCGGTTTCTGGCTGATCCTCTCTGCCCGTACTGCGGTACGCTGCCCGACGACGGACCGGACCGGGCCCGGCTCGACCTGCGGAGCAGGGCCAAGTCGGCGCCGGGTCGCTACCGAATGCGGGACCTGCGGCACGACCTCGACGACCTGCGCGCACTGTTCGTCGATCCGTACGTCGGTCTGGTCCGGCGGGTGGAGCGCGACGACGAGGCGGGCTTCACGGTCGCCCGGGCCCCGCTGGGTCTACGAGGCGGTGATCCCGCCGTCGCCCCGGTGACCGAATCCGGGTGGGGCCGGTCCGACAACTACACCAGCAGTGACTTGACCGCACTGCTGGAGGCCGTCGAGCGTTGGGGCGGGGCCAGCCCCGGCGGCAGCCGGCCGACGGTGCGGGCGCCGTACCGGACGATCTCCTCGGACGCGATCGACCCTCGTACGCTGGGGACGCACGACCCCGAGGCCTATGCGACACCTGGTTTCCCCTTCGTGCCCTTTACCGAGGACACGGTCTGCACCTGGGTGTGGGCGCATTCGTTCCGGCGGAACCGGCCGGTCCTCGTCCCGCTCTCCGTGGCCTACTGGGGCACGGCCTTGACCCACCCGGACGAGCCGCGATTCGTCGACGAGATCTCCAACGGATGCGCCCTCGGCAGTTGCCTGGAGGAGGCCATCCTCTTCGGGCTGCTGGAGGTCGCCGAGCGGGACGCTTTCCTGCTGACCTGGCTTGCTCGCCTTCCGGTACCCCGGGTTGTCCTGACCTCTACCAGCGACCCCCGCACCAGGATGCTGGTGCACCGGATCGAGGAGACCACTGGCGCCGAGGTGACTGTATTCGACACCACCGTCGAGCAGGGCGTCCCCTGCCTGTGGGCGATGGCCACGCACCGGCATCCGGGGGCCGGACACCCCGCGCTGGTCTGTGCGGGGGGCGCCCACCCCGACCCCGAGCAGGCGTTGCGGCAGGCTCTGGGCGAGCTCGGCCCGATCGCGGCGAGTGTGGCCCGCTCGGCCCCGCGGCACGCCGATCGGATCGAGGCCATGGTCCGCGACGATGCCCTGGTCCGTCGGATGGTCGACCACTCGCTGCTCTACTCCCACCCGGCCGTAAGCGGCCGGCTGGACTTCCTGCGCGGCGGTGACCGGACCATCACGCTGGCCGAGATGTCCCGCCGGTGCTGCCTCACTCCCCAGGACGACCTGCGGGACGATCTGCACGCGCTGACGGATCGATTCCTCTCCACCGGTCTGGACGTGTTGGTGGTGAACCAGACCACCACGGAACACCGGGCAGCGGGGTTGTCGTGCGTCAAGGTCATCGTGCCGGGCACCCTGCCGATGACATTCGGCCACGCCAATCGGCGGGTCCACGGGCTGGAGCGACTGCGGACGGTCTCCGCACGTCTCGGTTACCGCAGCTCGGTGCTGACGGAATCGGCAATCAACCCACACCCACACCCGTTTCCCTGACCGCCCTCGGTCCACAACTCCGATAGCGTGTCAACGCTCTTACATCCGACGAGACAACCTTGCCACCCGACTGGTGTGGAGGAAGACCCTGATGCTTCTCGAGTGCCGTGGCCTGTCCGTGGGGTACCGGGACAAAGCTCTGTTCGGCGCCCTGAGGGTGGACGTCGACTCCGGCGAGGTGCTGGTGGTGAGCGGCCGCAACGGCAGCGGTAAGTCCTCCCTTCTCCGCTGCCTGGCTGGTCAGCAGCGACCACTACACGGCACGACAACGGTCGAGGGACGGCCGGCCGACGACCGTGACCCCCGTTTCCGCCGGTCTGTCGCCGCCCTTCTCGACGGTGGCGCGTGGTACCCCAACCTCACCGCCGTGGAGCACCTGAGCTTCGTCCAGTTGGTCAACACGCCCATGCCGGACGACTGGTTCACCGCCGCTGACCTGACCACGGCACTCGCCCTCGACGGCTTCGCCGACACCGTTCCGGGTCAACTGTCGTCCGGTCAACGTCAGCGGCTGGCGGTGGCCATGGTGTTGGCCCGTCCGAGCCGACTCCTGCTGCTCGACGAACCGGAACGGCACCTCGACGAAACCGGCCGCGACGCCGTCGGTCGCCTGGTGACCGAGTACGCCGATAGGGGTGGCGCGGTCGTGCTGGTGTCCCACGACGCCTCGCTCGCCGCCGGCCCGGGCTGGCGGACACTCTCGCTGGACCGGGAGGTCGTCGCCCACCCGGCCGGCACGTCGGGGAAGCGGGTCCGTCGACGCGGCGGAGCACGATGAGCGTGGTGAGGCGTGCGTCCGCCACGCTCGAGGTGTCCCGCGCGCGGCCGGGGCGGGCCAACCCACCCGGGGCGTCGCGGCGGTGGCTGAGGCAGCACCGCCGCGAGCAGGGGGGCCGGGCCGGGAACCTCTACTTCGTGTCGTTGTGCGTCCTGGTAGGCGTCGCGGTCGCGGCGAGTACGCTGCCCCGGCTGCTCAGTGGCGGCGGAAGCGCCGCGGATTCCGCGACGGCCCCACCGCTTCTCGCCGTGGCTCTGCTCGGATACGCCTTCGCCCTGACACTCGCCGCCCGATTCGGTCCGGTCACCGCCACCCCGGCCACGTTGGCGTGGTGGTTGGCCGGCCCGGTCGATCGGCGGTTACTTCTGCTCCCCTCTGCCGCGCTGGTGTTGTCGGTCGCCGCCGTCGCCGGAGCGTCGCACGGCGTCTTCGTGGTAAACGTCGTCGGCGCGGAGGATCAGACGGCGGCCGCGGCGGTGGTGGGCGCCGGCGCTGCTGCCGCCGTGCTGACCGGGGCCCTCGCCATGGTGATCCAGACCGTGACCGACGCCTCGGCGATGGTGCTGGAGCGGGTCGCGGTGATCCTCGGCGTGGCGGCCGCGGTCCTGACCCTGGTCCGGACGCCGGTGCCGGCGGTGCCGGCATGGGCGGGCCCGTGGGGCTGGCCGCAGGCCGCCGTCGACGGCCGGGGCGGACCCTGGTTGCTGTGGGCGGCGCTCGCGGCTCTGGTGGTAGCCGCGGTCGCGGTATGGCGGCTCGACCGACTTCCCCTGCGCCGACTTGCCGCAGGCAGCACACTGGGGGCCATCGCGGGCGCGGGACTGGTCACCGTCGACCCGGGCATCGCCGCCCGGGCCGCCGAGGAGCGCCGGTGGGCCACACGTTCCGTGAGAGGCGGTGGGCTGCCGAGCATCACCGGTCCCCGGGCCGTGGTCGGCCACGATCTCACCGTCGCCCGACGATCGCCGGAGCATCTCCTGATCGCCGGGGCGGCGCTGTTGATACCGACTCTCCTGGGCGTTCTCACCGGCTGGGGCGTCGCGCTGGCCGCCGGCTGGCTGGCAAGCGGACTCGCCGCGGTCGCTCCGTACACGGCCAACGCGAGACGGGATCGGGACATGCCGGCCTTGCGTCGGCTGCTCAACCTCCCGGGCGCGACACTGGTCGGTGCGCGGTCGGTGCTGCCGATGTTCGTCGCCGTCGCGTGGGGTGTCGGCGCGGCCGCCCTGCTCGCGGCCCGGACGCCGGGCACAAATGATCTCGCCTGGATAGCGTTGGGCGCGGCCGCCGGGCCGGGGCTGGCGGCGGGGGCGCTCCGGGCCGCGAGACGCGGCGCGGTCCGCCACGAACTGCCGCCGATCGTCACCCCCATGGGTATCCTGCCGACCGGCCCGCTGCACTGGGCCGCGACCGGCTACGACATCGCCATCCTGTTCACCGTGCCTGCCCTGGCCGCTTTGATCACCGGCGCACCGGCTCCCATGATCCTGCCTCAGGTGCTCGTCTCGGTGGTCGGGATGGTGACGTTCGTGGTCCTCGCCGGTCGCGCGGACAGACGACGGTAAGGGTCGTAGCCATGAACGCCGCACCCGGCGGATCAGCACCGCCCGCGGCGGCGGGGCGACGCCGGCATGCACTTCGTCGGCTGCCTGCAGAGCGGGGTCCGGGGACCGGCGGACTTCGATCCCCGCCACGTCGACGCCTTCATTAACGCTTTTCCCGACATCGTCGACGCGGTCAAGCAGCTCGACCAGCATTCATTGCCGACGCCTGCTGGGTCGAAATCCCGGCGGGTGTGGTTGGAACAACGGGATGTGGGTGATGAACTGAGAGTGGGCGATGCTGGTATCGAACCAGCGACCTCTTCGGCATGAAACAGGACGCGGCACCGTCTCTGACCTGTGGGAACATGGAGCCGCAGGCAGGGGTGGGTGCCGATGAACGCCGTTCGATGCTGTTGGACGCAGTTCAAGGCCGTTCAGGGCACCCCGCTGCTCCCAGTCTGCTCCCCCAAACCGGGCTCGCACCCGGCCGCCGACCGATCGCGAGCTGCCGGCCCGGTGCTTCCGCGTCGTGAATGACAAACAGAACAGGCTCACGGCGTTCGAACACCTCAGGGGTCTGAAGACAGACGGTTCCAAGCAGCCAGTGCCACATCCACCAGGGCGATCTCCACAATGACGGACCAGGTCCGGCGGTGGGCGCAGAACCGTGCCACCGCGTCGACAGCCTGTCGCACGTAGCGCTGGCCGTCGGCGAATGCCGACTCGTACAGCCCGCACCGGCCACGTGCCTTGGGCAGGAGGTAAGCGATTGAGATCAGCCCACCCACCGTCTGCCGAACAACCTCATGACTGTCCACGTTGCACGTCAGTGGGGCATAGAGGATCAGCCGTATTGTGAAGGCGGCCATGCGGGTAGCGGTTCCGTCGCTGCGTCGGCGCCTCTCTCGGTACGACGCGATCGGCGGCAGATCAGTGCGCCTGATCTTGGTCGAGGTTGGCCTCGTGGGTCAGATTGCGGGTGCGGTGACAGCGCCGGACGAAGGGGCGAGAGGGCCGAACGCCGAACCCTCTCGCCCCTTCTTTCACGTCGCGCGCCGCCAGCCGGCCAATCTTCTCAATCGGTCGCCGGCGGATCTACGCTCTTGGTCCTCCTTCGAAGCCGGCGCCAGAGAAAGCCGGCGAACTGCACTGCCAGGCCGGCCATCATCGCGCCGGCGAGCAGCCGTAGCAACACATTCTCGTTATTGAAGAAGAATGCCAAGGCAATGATGAAGTACGCCGCCAGAAACGCCGGACGCTGACCCGGAGCCCGGCGAAGATTCCGCTTGTCAATCGGCTCTTCGTTAGTCACGATACATACTCACCTGCATCCCGGATACCTTCCCAGGAAGCCCAGCGGCTCACCTTACGGGCGACATTGCAGTATTTCTCGCCACCGGCCCGCTTGGTGCCACCCCAAGCTCGCCGGAACTCCCGCGAGTCATTCCTGAAGTCGTGGAACCCCATCCAAGCGGAACCGGCCGACGCGCCATAGTTGAATCGCTCTTTCCAACTCATTCTCTTAATCGGTCGCCAGGTCGCCTTGAAACCGTTCTTCTTGACGGCCTTGTAAGTCTTCCAACTGGAACGTAGCCCACGAAACCGGCCTCGCGCTGCGCTGAATCCACCGTAGAACCCAGCTGCAGTAATTGCCATCCGACCCCCATGGAAGGCCATTTGCCACACGGAGTTGCGTCCCCAGCCGCAGAACTTCCAGCACCACTGCTTCCCGTCGAGGTCGAAGGCGTTGACTGGGTCCGCGCAGGCGTAGTCGTAATCGTTGCAACTGCCACCCTCGACGGGGTCGGTCTGGAGGAAGCGGCCGGTGGCGGTGTTGTAGAGGCGGACGCCCATGAGGGTGATGCCTGACGGCTGTCCGCTGCTCGTTGCTTGGCGCCGAGCCAGCCGTACCGCTGCGTTCCGATGTCGCCGGGGTTGCGTGGCGTGCCGTACTCGTCGGCTTCGCTGGTGCTCGACAGACCCTCGTCGCCACCGTAGATCGCCGCGACCAGGTCTCCATGCAGGTTGGTGATCTGCCAATTGACCTGGGCGCTGTCACTGTCGAAGATGCCGGCCATCGCCGACAGGCCTGACACCGGTCGGGTGATCCGGCCAGCCGTCTCCTGTGTCCACGACGGGCTGTCCTCGTCTCCGTCGTAGTGGTACAGGGACTGTACGGGGGCACCGCTGGCGTTATCAGTCCACGAACGGATGCGCTCACCGGTCACGTCCAGGACGTAGTCCGTTGTCCGCCCACCCTGGGTGATTGTGTCCACCAGGTCCGTCGAGTGGTACGCGATGGTCACGTTCCCCCCGACGTCGTGGCAGTGTCGATTGCGGGCACCGTCGTCGTGCGGCCGAGGGCGTCGTACACGTAACCGGCGGTGTTCACCCGGTCGGCCGTATCGTACGTCCAGGTCCGTGCCGACGCTACGGTCGCCGTTTGGCACACACCGTCGGCGCCTGGGCCGTATGCGCTGGTCGACATGCGGTTCGATGAGACGCTGAGCCCGTACGACCGGGTGGTGCACTGCCCCCCGATGGTGTCCTGGATCGAGCTGAGGCGGCCAGCCTGGTCGTAGCTGTAGCTCTGCTCCGACAGGCTGGACGAGCGCTTCCGCCACTGGCCGTGCGCCGACTCCACCAGCGACTCGGAGTAGAGGGTGCAGTCGGTGGCCGCGCAGCCCGGCTTGGTGTAGGTCATCGCGACCGAGGTGCCGGTCTCGTCGGTATCCGTGGTGACCTGTACGCCATTCGGCCAGGTCTCCGACCCCCACCGCAGCGGCCGCCAATGGATACTCACCACTGTCGCGGCGATCCTGGCCAACCCCCGTTACACCGGGCGGCAGGTCTGGAACCGTCAACGCACCGACCGTGATGCCCTCCCTGACGAGGGAGCCTTCGATCGACACCATGAGATTCAACGGTGGAGCGCCTCCACTGACTGGGTCATCTCCCGCGAGATCGCGCATACTCCGCTGGTCAGCGAAGAACACTTCGTCGCCATTCAGGCAATCCACAGCGCACCGACCCCAGCCGATGGCATCCCCCGCTGCAATCTGTTGGCCGGAGTGATCTGCTGCGGCGTGTGCGGCCGAATCATGGACTCCCACTGGGTCCACGACCGTGCCGGCTACCGATGCCGACACGGCAACACCAGCACCCGCCCCACCTCATCGAGACGACAGAAGACCCTCTACGTGCGAGAGGACCATCTCCTGGACAGGATTCGACACGACAGCTGCCTGCGTAGGCATCACCCGGCGATGCGCGACCAGGATCCAGACAGCGTCGCCGGCTACCTGCGGCTCAACAACATGATCATCGTCTGCGACCACGACGCCTGGACCATCGAAACTGACACGGCGGTCTTCCCGCTCACCGCCCCGACGAGCGTCCTGACCCGCACAGCAAAAATCCCCGCCCAACGGGACGGGGATCGCTCGAAACGCGAAGAGAAATCACGCTTCGTGGGGAAATAATGTGTCCGAGGGGGGATTCGAACTCTTGTACGCACCATCTGTGCACCATTCTGGGGTGCGCATGCTCATAGGTTACGATACGGCCAGGGTTGGCTCAAGCCTGACCCCCACGACCTTGCGTAATTGTGCAGCCGTCAGGTTGGATTCGGTCCGCCACGGCCTCTCTGTCTGACATCGGCGGATCACCACAAGAGCTGCTTTGCACGCCGGTAAATTTTTCAGTCGGTCGGCGTTGGCGGCAAGCCGTATCGTTCGCGTCCTTCAGCGCTGAGCGCCCAGGGCTCACCGCCTTCAGCCGAAACCTGCGCAGGGCCATTGCATACATCCCAGCTCATGAGCGTGCCGTCGTCATACGTGACGATGAGGGCGTCTTGCCAAGACACATTGCGCACTAACCCGTCAGAAATGTCGAGTACGCAGAGAGGGCTCCCCTCTCGAACGCTCCAATGTAGAGCGTTTAGTCATCGCTGATGGTTGCGAGGTGGCCCCTGTCGGCTGCCCAGGTTAGCCTCGGCCTTCGTTAAGGGCGGTCCACAGGGTGGGCAAGAAACAAGAAGTGCCTTCTGATCAGGGAAAATAGGGCTTGTCGAAGGCCCCATGTTCCTGTCACGGAAGGCACTTGCTGGGTGAAGGCTACCGCAACACGTCCGAAGATCATGGTGACCGGGGACGGGCGGGGGGTGGTCGGTCATGCCGGCGCCCGCCTGCTGGCTGATCTGGCCGATACGACCGGGCTGAGCAGCGCGTTCATTGATGCTCTCGCTGGTTTGCGGCAACGGCAGGGTGGGCACGACCCGGGCCGGATCGCCGTGGATGTGGCGGTGATGCTCGCCGACGGCGGCGAGGCCATCGCCGATTTGGCTGTGCTGCGTGACCAGCCCGCCTTGTTCGGGCGGGTCGCCTCCGACCCGACGGCATGGCGGCTGTTGTCGCAGCTGGACGAGCCGATGCTGGCCGAACTACGTGCCTCGCGGGCCCGGGCCCGCGAGGTCGCCTGGGCCCAGCACGCCGAAGTCCGCGGCGACCTGCGGCAGGTGAGCGTGGCCGGCCGGCAGGTCGACGGCCTGGTCCTGGACGTCGACGCGTCGATCGTGATCTGCCACTCCGAGAAGGAGGCAGCTACCCGCACCTGGAAGAAGACGTTCGGCTATCACCCGTTGCTCTGCTTCCTGGAAGACACCGGTGAAGCCCTTGCCGGGCTGCTGCGCGAGGGTCGCGCCGGGTCGAACACCACCGCCGACCATGTCACCGTCCTCGACCAGGCCCTCGCTCAGATCCCCGATGCGCATCGGCACGGCACCCCGATCCTGCTCCGCAGCGATTCGGCCGGCAGTAGTCACGGCTTCCTCGCCCACATCCGGTCCCTCCGGGAGCAGCACGTGGACCTCCGGTTCTCCGTCGGCGCCGCGATCACCGAGCCGGTCCGGGAGGCGATCCGCGCCGCGACCGGCTGGGTCCCCGCGCCGTCGACACCAGCGGTGATCTGCCTGCGTGAACACGCCGAGGTCTGCGAGGTCACCGGCCTGTTCGAGGCGGCCGGTTGGCCCGAGGGGACCCGGTTCCTGGTCCGCCGGGAACGCCCGCACCCCGGCGCCCAACTGTCACTGTTCGACACCGTCGAAGGCTGGCGGCATAAGGTCGTCGCCACTGACACCCCTGCCGGCAACGGCGGCATCCAGCACTTGGATGCCCGGCACCGCGCCCACGCCCACGTCGAGGACCGCATCCGCACCGGCAAGGACACCGGCTTCGGCCGGTTCCCGTCCCGACACTTCGCGATCAACCAGGCCTGGCTGCAACTCGCCCTGACCGGCATCGACCTACTCGCCTGGACTCAAACCCTGCTCCTGGACGGTGGCCTCGCCCGAGCTGAACCCAAGAAGCTGCGCTACCAGCTGTTGCACGTCGCCGCCCGGATCACCCGCACCGCCCGCCGGACCCGGCTCGCCATCGCCGCCGACTGGCCCTGGACCAACGCCCTGACCAGCGCGTTCAACCGCCTCGCCACGCTACCCCAACCCGCTGGCTGACCCAGCAACCTCACGCTCCGACCAGCTCCACAGAGGAACCCGGCCCCGCGCCGGGCCGGGCCGGGCCGTCAGCATGCCTGCATTCCAGCGCAAATCCCTGGAACCCATCTCATCGAGCAACAGCTATGAACCAGCGCTCAAATGAAAGACCGAGGCTAATCGGTCGGTGGTGCGAGGGGCGTGGCCTGCGCGGTGAGGCGTACTTGCGACTGCGAACCGGCGGCTTCCACGTCCCAGCGCTGGCCGAATGCGTTCGTGCCGGCCAGGAGAACCCGCCCAATCTCCTGGGGCAGGTCCGGATGGGCGACGAGTTGGCCGTCGCGCGCGTCGAAACCGAGCATGGTCCGCAGGAGGAGCAGTGGCGCGCCGCTTGCCCAGGCTTGCGGGCTGCAGGCGGTGGGGTACGGCACCGGCATCCGGCTGGATGACCGGTCGTAGCCGGACCACGCCTCCGGCAGGCGGTAGGCGGAGAACTGGGCCGCCTCGAGCATGGCCATGGCAATCCTGTTCGCCTCTTCTCGGAAGCCGTAGCGGGCGAGACCGTGGGCGATGAGCGAGTTGTCGTGCGGCCAGACGGTGCCCTTGTGGTAGCCGATCGGGTTGTAGCCGCGATCGGTCTTGGAGATGGTCCGTACGCCCCAGCCGGAGAAGAGGTCGTCCGACATGAGGTGGCTCGCTACCATTTCCGCCCGCTCTTGCGGCACGATGCCGCTCCACAGCAGGTGGCCCATGTTCGAGGTCATCGAGTCGATCTGGCGATTGTCGCCGTCGAGCCCCAGTGCGTAGAAGCCGCCCCGCTCGTTGATCCAGAAGTCTCGGTTGAAGCGCTCGCGCAGTTGTTCGGCCTCGGTCCGCAGCCGCCGGGCCAGTTCCGGGTCATGCAATGGGCCGTCGGCGAGTTCCGCGGTGCGCAGCTTCGCGTCGTAGGTGTAGCCCTGGATTTCGCAGGTCGCGATCGGCAGGACGGGGATTGACCCGTCGGAGAACAGCACCCCGTCCGGTGAGTCACGCCAGCACTGGTTGCCCAGCCCCTGGGGGGAGCGGGTGCCGTACTCGACGTATCCGTCGCCGTCCCGGTCGCCGTACTCGTCGATCCACCGCAGCGCCGCATGCACGTTGTCGCGCTTCGATCGAACGAAGTCGTCGTCGCGGGTCCACCGCCAGTACTCGGAGAGCACGATGAGCCACAGCTGTGTGGTGTCGGCGGCACCGAAGTATGGGTCATAGGGTTTGAGCCCCAGCTTTGTCAGCTCCCCGTCGCGCATCTCGTGCAGGATCTTCCCCGGTTCCTCGTCCCGAAAATTGTCGACCTCGGTGCCCTGATGGGTGGCGAGCGCCAGGAGCGCGCCGTGGGCCAGGTCCTGCCCGAAGCACACTGACTGGTAGGCGGTGATCAGGGTGTCGCGGCCGAAGACGGTCAGGAACCACGGCAGTCCGGCAGCGGGCAGGATGATCCGCTGGCCTTTGAGCGTCTTCTCGATGCGCAGCGCGGTCAGGTCCCGAACGGACTTCTCAAACACGTCGCGCAGCAACGCGGAGTCCGCGTGCAGGACCGGCACGACCGACCGCCAACGATCGCCCGGGTCGATCCCCTCGTTGTTCGCCATCTCGCCGAGGTCCCGATGTATCGGCACGATCTCGGGCCGCCCGAAGGGAAGCGGCACCTTCAGGTCGCACCGCCACTCGCGGTGCGGCTCCAAGCGGACGTCCCACACCAGATCATCACCCTCCACCCGGGTCGCGGGAGGGTCCGGGCACACCTCCAGGTAGGCCTGGTAAGAGCCGTTGCGGTAGGAGAACCGCATCTGTGATCCGTCCGGGGCGTGCGAGCGGGTGATGTCCGGGGAGCGGTCTCGCACCACATCCTTGATCTCAAAGATGTCCGCGAAGTCGGTCCCGACCCGCAGGCGGAGCTCTATCGATACACCTTCCAGATCAAAGCATTGCAGCTCGATGCGTTCACGCAGCTCTGCGCCGACGACACGCTGCCGGCGCACACCGACAACGTTCGGCTCGAGACCGGGCAGCGGGGCGTTGGCGAGAAAGAACACGGCCGAGTAGTCGTCGACCGTGCACGAGCTC
The DNA here is from genome assembly GCF_050942285.1 of Micromonospora sp. CA-240977. Taxonomy (NCBI): domain Bacteria; kingdom Bacillati; phylum Actinomycetota; class Actinomycetes; order Micromonosporales; family Micromonosporaceae; genus Micromonospora; species Micromonospora sp. CA-240977. The sequence goes on from NZ_CP192055.1 coordinate 5,151,902, forward strand.
AGGGTAACAAGGGGCGCCTGGTTGATCATGAGTTCCCATCTGTTCAGGAACCGGGTGTCCTGATGGACCAGCCCGCCGACCGACCCCTGCGGAATGTCCCCCGCCTCGTTGGAGTACATGAAGGTGGGCCCGTCCAGCACCGCCATCGCGTTCGGGCCAAGGTCGGGAGGCAGCGTACGGGGGGTGCCACTCGGAACGGAGTCGTTAGTTGCGGCATTGGGCATGGGGTCGGCCGGGGTGGCCCGTCGGGGTGCGGTGGTCACGGCGCCTCCACAGCAGCAATGGAGCCTGATCGCGGCTTATGGGCGAAAGCCTAGCCGCGAGAGCGTGGGATGGCGCCGAAACGATGCGTGGCACGTAGCTCAGAGCGCCGCACGTGAATGCGTGGCAGTGGGAGTTACGCCCTGGCGGTTTGGGCTGACTCGGCCGTGGATCGGGTCACCACAAAGGGCGCAACGTACGGTAGGCGACCTCAAGGACCGGTCTACCCGCTTCTGGTTGCCGCCCTGACGCCTCGACGAAACGACGAAGACCGCGGACGACATGCCCCTTGCAGTACTGAGCGACGATCACGCGCGGGCGGCCGGTGCCGCCCCAGCGGCCCGCGACGATCTGCGCGGCCACGCTCACCGCGGTCTCCTCCGGAGTCGGCCCGCCCAGGTCCAAGCCGATCGGTGCGGCGAGCCGGGCGAGCTGCGTCGCGCTGACCCCGGCCTCGCGCAGCCGCTTGCGCCGCTCGTCGTGGGTCCGGCGGGACCCCATTGCTCCGACGTACGCCAGCGGGTGGCGCAGCGCCAGCGCGAGCACCGGCACGTCGAAACTTCGGATCGTGGGTCAGCACGCAGACCACGGTCCGCGGGTCGACGCGGCCGGCGTCCAGCTCCGCCCGCAGGTACCGGTGCGGCCAGTCCACCACCACCTCGTCCCCGGTAGCCGAGGAAGGCGCCGATCCGGGCCACCGCGGCGGCGAAGTCGATGGCCCCGAAGACGATCATCCGGGGTGGGGTGGCGTACGCCGCGACGAAAACGCTGACGCCGCTACCCCGGCGCTGCCCCTGGTAGCCGTACTCGAGCAGGCCGCTGCGCCCGGTGGCGAGCAGCCCGAGCGCGTCGGCGGCGGCTGCGGCGTCGAGCCGGTCACTGCCGAGCGACCCGGCCACTCGGTCCCCGGTCAGCACCACGCGCCGACCCAGCCGCCCCGCCGACCCAGCCGCCCCGCCGGGTCGGCCGGCATCGCCGTGCCCGGCGGGTCGCCGGCGTCCGCCGCGACGCAGGTGACCACCGCCGCGGGGCGGCCGGCCCGGCGCGCGGCGGCGACCGTGTCGAGCTCGGGGAACCGTCGGCGTCCACCCGCTCGACGAACACGTCGAGCACCCCGCCGCCGGTCAGCCCGACCGCGTACGCGTCGTCGCTGACGCCGTAGCGGGTCAGCTCGGGTGTGCCCGTGTCGAGCACGCCGCGCGCCCGCTCGTAGAGGTCGGCCTCGACGCAGGCGCCGGAGACGCTGCCGGTGACCGTGCCGTCGGCGGCGACCAGCATCGCGGCGCCGGGCGGCTGTGGTGCCGAGCGCCAGGTGGCCACGACGGTGGCCAGCGCGACCGCCTCGCCGGTCCGCCAGCGGCGGTGCACCTCGTCGAACACGTCCCGCACGCGTCCCGCCCTCCCGTCCCGGCGCGTCGCCGGCCCCTGCACCCGGCCGGGCTAAGTCCGTCCATCTATCGCAAAACCCGCCGATCCGCAATCTATGGTCGGGTCGAACACGAGGGGGTGCGAGTTGGTGAAGTCGTACCAGGCGACCCGGACGGCACCGGCTCCGGACAGCGCGGTGGTCCGGGGTCCGGACGAAGTCGAGGTCCGCCTGCGGGTGAACGGGGAGACCCGGACGATGACGGTCGAGCCGCGGGTCAGCCTGCTCGACGCCCTCCGGGACCGGCTCGACCTGACCGGGACGAAGAAGGGCTGCAACCAGGGCGCCTGCGGGGCGTGCACGGTCTGGGTCGACCGGCGGCGGGTGCTGGCCTGCCTGACGCTCGCGATCAGCTGCGAGAACCGCGAGGTGACCACGATCGAGGGACTGTCCGACGGGGACACGCTGCACCCGATGCAGCAGGCATTCCTGGACGCGGACGGCCTCCAGTGCGGCTACTGCACGCCGGGGCAGATCATGTCCGCAGTGGCGCTGCTGGCCGAGGGGCACGCCGGCGACGACGCGGAGATCCGGGAGTGGATGAGCGGCAACATCTGCCGCTGCGCCGCGTACCCGCACATCCGGGCGGCGATCCGGCGGGTCCGGGACGAACAGGGGGGCAGCCGTGCGGCCGGTTAGCTACTCCCGGGTCGCGGACGTCGGCACCGCGATCGGCACGGTCGCCGCCGACCCGGAGAGTGCCTTCCTGGCCGGCGGGACCACCCAGGTCGACCTGCTGCGTATCTACGTCGCGCAGCCGCGCCGTCTGGTGGACATCAACGACCTGCCGTTGAACCGGGTCGAGGAACTGCCCGGCGGCGGGCTGCGGCTCGGCGGGCTGGCCCGGATGAGCGACGTGGCCGAGGAACCGGCGGTGCTCCGGCGCTACCCGATGGTGGCCGAGGCGCTGCTGCTCGGCGCCTCCCCGCAACTGCGCAACATGGCCACCGTCGCCGGCAACCTCATGCAGCGGGTGCGGTGCAGCTACTTCCGCGACACCGAGACGCCCTGCAACAAGCGCGCCCCGGGCACCGGGTGCAGCGCGCTGGAGGGGGTCAACCGGGGGCACGCGGTGCTTGGCACCAGCGAGTGCTGCATCGCCACCCACCCGTCCGACCTAGGGGTGGCGCTGGTGGCGCTGGACGCGGTGGTGCAGACCGAGAGAGCTGCCGGGCAGCGGAGCATTCCGATCGACGACTTCTTCCTGCTCCCCGGGCAGGCCCCGGAACGGGAGCACCCGCTGACCCACGGCGAACTGGTGACCGGCATCGACCTGCCACCGGTCCCGGTCGCGGCCACCTCCCGGTACGTGAAGATCCGGGACCGCGAGTCGTACGAGTTCGCGCTGGTCTCGGTCGCGGTGGCCATGTCGGTGGTGGGCGGCCGGATCGCGGAGATCCGGCTGGCCCTGGGCGGGGTGGCCACCAAGCCGTGGCGGGCCCGGGCGGCCGAGCGGGTGCTCGAGGGCGCGCCGGCCACCACCGACTCGTTCACCCGCGCCGCGGACACGGAGCTGGCGCAGGCGGTGCCGCATGGGATGAACGCGTTCAAGATCGAGCTGGCCCGGCGGACGATGGTCCGCGCTCTGGCGGAGATGGCGGGGCGGGAGGGGACGGCATGAGCCCGGCGATCGGCGGCACCCTGAACCGGGTAGACGGCCGCTTCAAGGTGCGCGGCGAGTCGCGTTACTCGGCCGAGGTCCCGGTGACCAACCTGGCGCACGCGGTGGTGGTGAACGCGAAGATCGCCAGCGGCCGGATCACCGCGATCGACACCAGCGAGGCCGAGCAGGCCGAGGGCGTGCTCGCCGTGCTCACCCATCGCAACCTGGGCCGGGTCGCCACCGTGCCGCGGCTGCTCCCCTCCCTGGCCGGGCTGGCCGCGCCCGGGCAGACCTTCTTCCCGATCCAGGACGAGACCATCCACTACGGCGGCCAGCCGATCGCCATCGTGGTCGCCGACACCATCGAGCGCGCCGACCACGCCGGCACGTTGATCCGAATCGAGTACGAGAGCACGCCCGCGACCACCCTGCTCGACCAGGGCCGGGACCGGGCCTACGTGCCGGAGCGGATCTTCGGCGGCCTGCTGCCCGGGCACGCGTCCCGGGGCGACGTGGCGAAGGCGCTCGCCGATGCGGAGGTGTGCGTGGACGCCACCTACCGGTTCGCGCCCAACCACCACAACCCGATCGAGCCGTCGGCCAGCACCGCGGTCTGGCAGGACGTCGACCGGCTGACCATCTACGACTCGACCCAGGGGCCGAACGCCGTCCAGTTCACCCTCGCCGAACTGCTCGGCCTGCCACCCATCTCGATCCGGGTGGTCAGCCACGCCGTGGGCGGCAGCTTCGGATCCAAGGCGATGGTCTGGCATCACCCGGCGCTGGCCGCGCTGGCCGCCCGGCACGTGGGCCGGCCGGTGCGGCTGGTGCTCACCCGGGAGCAGATGTTCACCTCCTGCGGGCACCGCGAGGAACAGGAGCAGCGGATCACCCTCGGCGCGCGGGCCGACGGCCGGATCACCGCCCTGCGCCACCACAAGCTCTCCCTCACCTCGCAGTTCGACGACTGGGCGGAACCGTCGTTGCAGAGCCCGTCGGTGGCCTACACCAGCCCGAACTACGAGGGCATTTACCACCTGGTCCGGGGCAACACCATCACCCCGACCTTCACCCGGGCCCCCGGCGAGGCGACTGGAATGTTCGCGCTGGAGTGCGCGATGGACGAGCTGGCCGAGCGGATCGGCGTCGACCCGCTGGAGCTGCGGCTGCGCAATTATTCGGCGACCGACCCGGAGAGTGGCAAACCGTGGTCGAGCAGCGGGCTCAAGGAGTGCTACCAGCGGGCGGCCGAGCTGTTCGGCTGGCACGACCGGGCCCCGCGGCCCCGGTCCCGGCGGGAGGGGCAGTGGCTGATCGGCACCGGCATGGCCAGCGCGCTCTACCCGGTGACCCAGCCGGTGAACCCGCAGCGGGCCCGGGCCCGGCTCTACAACGACGGCACCGCGGTGGTCGAGGCCGGCGTCTCGGAGTTCGGCACCGGCGTCTTCACCGCGATGACCCAGGTCGCCGCGGACGCGCTGGGCATTCCGGTGGAGCGGGTGCGGTTCGTGGGCGGCAGCAGCGACCTGCCGAACGTCACCGCCGCAGTGGGTTCCGCCGGCACCAGCGCAGTCGGCTCCGCCGTACACCTGGCGGCGACCCAGCTGCGCGACGAGCTGATCCGGCGGGCGGTGGCCGACGACCACTCGCCGCTGCGCGGCGCCGACCCGGCGAACGTGGAGGTCCGCGACGGCAGGATGGTGCTGCGCGACCGTCCCGACGTCGGCGAGACGTACGCCGACCTGATGCACCGCACCTTCGCGCCGGATGTGGAGGTGCTCGGCACCTGGAACCCGCCGCCGCAGGACGCCGGGTACGGGGTGCACACCTTCGGCGCGCAGATGGCCGAGGTCGCGGTGGACGCCGACCTCGGCGTGGTCCGGGTACGCCGGATGGTCGGCGTGTTCGCGCCGGGCCGGGTGCTCAACCGCAAGACCGCGCACAGCCAGCTCATGGGCGGGATGCTCTGGGGGCTGGGCCAGGCGCTGCTGGAGGCCACCCGGATGGACCCGCGGCTGGGCCGCTGGGCCAACGCCAGCCTCGCCGACTACCTGGTCCCGGTCAACGCGGACGCCCCAGACGTGATGGTGGACACCATCGAGGTGCACGACGAGGTCGTGAACCCCATCGGGATCAAAGGAGTCGGCGAGATCGGCGTGGTGGGTGCGGCCGCCGCCATCGCCAACGCCGTCTGGCACGCCACCGGCCGACGCCAGTACGAGCTCCCGATCACGCTGGAGAAGCTGCTCTGAGGGCCACTCAGCCGTGCAGCACGACCAGCGTCCGGGGCGGTCCCGAATGAGCCCAGATCAGCCCGTCGCGGGACTGGTGTTAGCGGCCGGTGCGGTCGCCGCTACGGATCGACCAAGGCCCTCATCCGTTACCGCGGTCAGTCTCTGGTCCGCCGCAGCAGTAACCTGGCCGCCCAGGCCGGGTGCGATTCGGTGGTGGTTGTCGTCGGCGCCGAGGCTGACCTCGTCGCCAAGGAGGTCGACTTCCGTGTCGTGCTGAACCGGGGGTGGCGAACCGGTATGGGGTCGTCGCTGCGCGCCGGCCTGTCCGCCCTCGCCGACACGACTGTAGTCCCGGCGGACCACCGGGTGGGCGGCGAGGTCGCTGTTGCGCACGGTCGCGCCGATCCGCAGCCCGCCGTCGGGCAACTCCTCGACGGCGTCCAGCGGGAGCCGGGTCACGTCGATCAGCACGTCCGGGCGCTGTACCCCGAGTTTCATCAGGTCCACCAGGTTGGTCCCGCCGGCCAGGTACGCCGCCTGCGGCTCGGCGGTCAGCACGGCGACCGCGTCGGCCACGTCGGCTGGCCGGTGGTAGCGGAACGCCCTCACCGCGTCGCCGCCCTCACCGCGTCGCCCGCCGTCTCGCGCACGGCCGCGACGATGTGTGGGTACGCGGCACAGCGGCACAGGTTGCCGGCCATCCGCTCGCGGATCTCCGCGTCGGTCAGCTCGGCCGCTGCGCTCAGGTCGCCGGTGACCGCGCTGGGCCAGCCCTGAGCGACCTCGTCGAGCATGCCGCGGGCGGAGCAGAGCTGCCCGGGGGTGCAGTAGCCGCACTGGAACGCGTCGTGCGCGATGAACGCGGCCTGCAATGGGGACAGCTCGTCCGGCCCGGCGAGCCCTTCGACGGTCACCACCGACCGGCCGTCCAGGGTGACCGCGAGGACCAGGCAGCTCTTCACTCGGCGGTCGTCCAGCAGGACGGTGCAGGAGCCGCACTGGCCGTGGTCGCAGCCCTTCTTCGCCCCGGTCAGGTCGAGGTGCTCACGCAGCGTGTCCAGCAGCGTGACGCGGTTGTCCAGCGTCACCTCGCGTGGCGCGCCGTTGACCTCATCGCGGCTGCCATCGTCTTCGTACCGCTGTGGCTTTTGCTCAGCGTTGTCAACATGCCGATCGGCGTGTTTGCGGTGGGGTACTCGTGGACCGAAGAGCTGCCCGTACTGCTGCTCGTATTCGGTCTGCCTGCGGCCCTGCCGGTGCTGGCGGCTGTTGCGGCGCGGTCGAAGAGGTGACCGCGGAGCATCCGGTCGAAGCTGGGGCCCGTGGTCACAGGTGATGTCTCCGCTATCGGTCAGGGGCGGACTAGAGCTTTCAATACGTCGCGGTTGTCCATGTCCGCGTACCCCTGCGGGGTCTGTTCCAACGGATAGGCGCGGTCGAAGACCCGGCCGGGCTCGATCGTGCCGTCGAGGATGTCCGGCATCAGCTCCTCGATGTAGCGGCGGACCGGGGCTGGGCCGCCGGTGAGGGTGAGGTTGCGGCCGAACAGATTCCAGCCGATGTCGCCGTCGTCGTACTGCGGCACGCCGACCCGGCTGATCACCCCGCCGACCCGGACAACGCCGAGGGCCTGCTCGTAGGCGGGCCGGTGACCGACGCATTCGAGGACCGTGTGGGTGCCGTCGCCGCCGGCCAGCTCGCGGACCTGCTCGATGCCCTCGTCGCCGCGTTCGGCCACGACGTCAGTGGCGCCGAACTCGCGGCCCAGGTCGTTGCGGTCCTTGTGCCGGCCCATCAGGATGATCCGCTCGGCTCCGAGGCGTCTCACGGCCAGGACCGCCATCAGCCCGACGGCGCCGTCACCGATCACGGTTACCGACGTACGCGAGCCGAGCCCGGCCCGGACGGCCGCGTGGTGTCCGGTGCCGAGGACGTCGGCCAGCGTCAGCAACGACGGCAGCAACGCGGAATCCTCACCGACCGGAAGCTTGACCAGGGTGCCGTCGGCCTGCGGGACGCGGACGGCTTCAGCCTGCCCGCCGCCGACGTCACCGGTGTTTGTAGAACCCGCCGTGCCGGCACGAGGTCTGGTAGCCCTCGCGGCAGAAGTCGCAGGTGTTGTCCTGCCAGGCGAACGACGCCACCACCAGGTCACCGCGCCGCACGGTGGTGACCGTGGAGCCGACGTCCTCGACCACGCCGAGGAACTCGTGCCCCATCGACTTGCCGTCAGCCGTGGCCGGCAGGTTGTGGTACCGGTGCAGGTCGCTGCCGCAGACGCACGCCTGCACCACCCGGACCACGGCGTCACTCGGGTGCTTGACGACTGGGTCGGGCACGGTGACCACGCGTACGTCGCCGGCGGAGTACATGAAGGTTGCACGCATCAGTGTCGTTTCCGTTTCTTGATGGATCCTCGGCCGAAAATGGGCGGGGTCGGAGGAGCCGGCGCGCGGCCAGTTCTTCCCAGTCGAGGTAGAAGTCCCGCGAGGCCGGGTCGAGGAAGATGAACCGCGCGATGTTCGGCGCGGCGACCGTGTTCTCGAACAGCGGCGCGGACACGGCCCGGCCGAGCGGGTTGACCCCCGAGCACGTCTAGGCGCCCGTTGCGCACGTAGGCGGGCAGCATGGTCATTCCGTCGAGGATCCGCTGCACCCCGGCCGGACATGGTAGGCCGGGGCCCGCCGGTGCCGGGCTGCGGCGGGAGTGGCGTTGGCTTGGCGGGCCAGGTCGAGCAGGTGCAGACGTTCGGCCTCGTCCGGCTGCAACGCGCGGGCCAGCGCCTCCAGCACACTCTCCGACACTTCGGTCAGGTTGCCGCGTTCGAGACGGGTGTAGTAGTCGACGCTGACCCCGGCCAGCATCGCGACCTCCTCGCGGCGCAGCCCGCTCACCCGCCGGTTACCGCCGTAGATCGGCAGCCCGGCCTGCTCGGGGTGATCTTCGCTCGCCGGGTGGTGAGGAAGTCGCGGGCCTCAGTCCATGCCCTCGACGCTACGGCCAGGCCCACCCGCCCTGGGAGGGTCTGTCATTACCGGTAAGGTCCCCGGTCGCCGGGGACCGGCCTGACTTTCATGGACGGCACACGCGTTTTACCAGTTCTTGCCATGCGCTGCCCAGTTGCTGTTCGACCTGCGGGGCCGTGCTGGTCAGTGCGTCGGCGGACACGTACAACAGCAGTGGCCCGTCCAGGGCCGCGGTGAGCTGAACGGTGAGCAGATCGACGTTCACGCCGTCGAGGTTCAGCTGGCGTAGCAGCATCCGGATGTGTATCTGTGACGCCGAGGTGCGGGCCCCGCCCGGGATGGGCTGGCGGCCGTCGAGTGCGAACCGGGCGATCATCCGGTTTTCGATGAGCCAGCGCACCCGGGCCTGGCCGTAGGCGATCAGTCGATCCACCGGCTCGGCGCCGGGGCCCAGAGGTGGCGGGCCCGACAGCACCTGCTCCTGAAGGGCGTGTTCGCTTTCGTCGAGCAGAGCTCCGAAGATGCCGGCTCGGGTACCGAAACGCCGGAAGACCGTTCCTTTGCCCAGGCCGGAGCGCTCGGCCAGCGCGTCCATGGTCAGGTCGTCAGGACCGGATTCGCTCAGCATCTGCCGTGCTGTGCTCAGCAACTGGGCGCGGTTACGTGCCGCGTCTGCGCGCTCCGGCCGCGGCGCTCCCCAGGTCACCGGTATGCCGTTCATGTGGCGATCCTAACCACCATCTAGCTAAGCGGGGTACAGTCCGCTTATGCTCGGTCGTGGGCCGCGATCCTTCGGCCACCGTATGCAGCACACAGGCACGTTTGATCAGTTATCAGGGAGAGACCATGACGGCGAACTTGAACACCGAGGAACGTTTCACCAGGTTGCCGGACGAGCGGACATTGACAGCGACCGTGGTCGCGCTGGAGGAGCACGGCTTTAGCGTCGAGGTCGTCGACGACCTCGGTGCCGCCCGCGATGCGGTGCTGGGACGTATCCCGCAGGGCTCGTCGGTGATGACCAACACCTCGGTCACGCTGCAGGAGACCGGGATCGAGGAGGCGATCAACGGCTCGGACAGCTCCTACGAGTCGGCCCGCAACAAGATGATGGCGCTGGACTACCAGACCCAGGCACAGCAGATGAAAGTTATCGCCGGGCAGGCCGACTACGCGCTGGGCAGTGTGCACGCCGTCACCGCGGACGGGGCGCTGGTCATCGCGTCCGCGTCCGGTAGCCAGCTCGCCGCGTACGCATGGGGCGCCGCGAATGTGATCTTCGTGGCGGGAGTGCAGAAGCTGGTGCCCAGTCTGCAGGCCGCCCACGAGCGGATCGCGCAGCACAGCCTCAAGCTCGAGGACGCGCGGGCGCAGGCCGCGTACGGCCAGCACAGCTACATCGGCAAGCTGCTGGAGATCCGCCAGGAACTGCCCGGCCGTGTCCACCTGGTGCTGATCCGTCAGCACGTCGGCTACTGAGACCGGGAGTCGTCAGCATGGTGCGCGCCGTCGCCGCGACCGCCTGGGACGGCGCGGCAACCATCGACGTCATCGACGTGGCGTCGCGTCGCCCGGCACGGGGGGAGGTGACGGCTGCCGTGCGGGCCACGGGGATCAGCCCGTTCGACCTCAAACAAGCCTCGGGGATGATGGGCCGCGACGAGCGGGCGTTGCCGTTGCGGCTGGGTAACGAGTTCAGCGGGATCGTGACCGCGACCGGCCCGGACGCCGTCGGCTGCGACGGCCGGCCGATCGAGGTCGGCGACGCGGTCCTGGGCCAGTGGCTGCCCGGGGCGCAGGCGACCGAGCTCACCGTCGCGGCGGGCATGCTGCTGCACAAGCCGGCTGCGCTCAGCCACGTCGAGGCGGCGGGTGTGCTCGGCAGCGGCACCGCCGCCGAGCACACCCTGCACGCCGCCGATGTCGCCGAGGGAGACGTGGTGCTGGTGCACGGCGCGGCCGGTTCGGTCGGCGGCATGGTCGCCCAGCTCGCTCTGCTTCGCGGCGCTCGCGTCATCGGCACCGCCGCTCCGTCACGCCACCCGCGGCTGCGGGCGTTAGGTGTCGAGCCGATCACTTACGGCGACGGGCTGGCCGACCGCGTCCGCGCCCTCGCGCCTGACGGGGTATCCGCGGCGATCGACACCGCCGGCACCCAGGAGGCCATGACCAGTTCACTGACGCTGGTCGCCGATCCCGCCCGGGTGGTGACCATCGCCAACTTCCACGCTGCCGTCGCCCACGGGGCGCAAGCCCTCGGCCCCGGCCCGCAGACCGAACGTATCCGCACCGCCGCCCGGCTCGACCTTGTCCGGCTCGCCGCCGACGGCGTCATCGTTGTCACGATCGCCGCCGAGTTCGAGCTCGAACGTGCCCGCGAGGCGTACGCGCTGCTCGCCGGCGGCCACGCCGGCGGCAAGATCATCCTCCGGCCGTGAACGAAGGCCCGGCCAGCAGGCATCAACTTCTGCTCCGGACCGGCATCGCGACGCGAGCGCTCCGATCACCGTCCACCCACAGCGTCACCGAACCATCTTCTGAAGCAGGAGAACGCCGTGCCAGACCGCAACGCAGACGCCAACGCCCACGTGATCGACGAGTTCCGCGCCGGCGCCGGACGCGTCGGGGGCGTCTTCGCCGGCAAACAACTCGTCCTGCTGCACCACATCGGTCCCATCAGCGGCCGGGAGTACGTCACACCCCTGGTCGCCGCCACCGACGGTGACGCGTACCTGGTGTGCGGCACCGCCGGCGGGGCACCGCGCGACCCCGCGTGGGTCGGCAACATCGAGGTCGGCCCCGGCACGACCACCATCGAAGTCGGCGGCCAGACCCTGCAGGCGCAGACCACCGTCGTCCGGCCGTCCGACTCCGACTGGGCCCGCCTATACGAGATCTGGGCCACGTACTGGCCGGATGCCCGCACCTACCAGACCCGCACCAGCCGCCAGTTCCCCGTCATCCGCCTGCTACCCCTGACACCGGCGGCCTGACAGGCGCAACCCACCTTCTTGTCGACTGCTCATAAGGAACTCACCGTGAACGTTGTCTTGTGGATCGCCGCGATCCTGCTCGCCGTCGTGTTTCTCGCCAGTGGGATCATGAAACTGCTGCGCAGCAAGGAGCAACTGGCCGGCTCCGGGCAGACGTGGGTCGAGTCATTCCCCGACTCCTTGATCAAAATTATCGGCGCGCTGGAGATTGCCGCGGCTGCCGGTCTCATCCTGCCGCCCGCGTTCGACATCGCCCCGGTACTGGCGCCCGTCGCGGCGGTCGGCCTGATCGTCCTCATGGTCGGCGCCGTGGTCACTCACGCCCGGCGCAAGGAGTACACCAACGTCATCGTCAACATCGTCCTCATCCTGCTCGCGGCGTTCGTCGCTTGGGGCCGCTTCGGCTCTTACTCCTTCTGACACCCTTGCGAGGGCTCGAGTCGTGCAGCGGCAATCCCGTCGCCGCGATCCCTGGCCTTCCCCGCCAGACTCCACCGGCCACCCTCATTCCCTGCCGTATCGGCAGCCAGCCACTCCTCCCGAAAGGCGCGACATGAACGTCACTCGTAAGATCGCCGCTGCCGTGCTCGGCGCCGCGGCCGCGGCCGCCTTCGCCGTCGCCGCCACCGCTGGACCGGCGTCGGCGACGACCCCCACCGGGCCCAGCACCCGGTACAAGGGGGAACCTGTGTGCGCCACGGAGACTGCCTGCTTCTACCACGGAATCCCGGCCCGCTACCTGGACTTCTTCCAGGGGCCGACCGCCTGGTACACCGCATTGACGGACGACTGCACCACCCTGCCGTTCGACGCCTACGGGCTGTTCAACCTCACCGGAGCCGTCACGGTCTACCCCACCACGGACTGTTCCGGCAGCCCGGTGCTGAATGCCGGTGCCTACAACTACTACTCGTGGCAGACCAGGTCGGCGGCCCGGAGCTTCCGGCCCGCCTAACTTGATCTTTAACCTGCTGGGCGGTGGCATCGACCCCGACTGATCATGGGGACAGCCCTTGATCGATCATTCCTCTTGTCTAGGGAAGAAGATCGCAAACCAAGGGCTGTCTGGTGATCAGTGTGCACGATGCTGGGTCGACCGATGAGGTCGGGCGGCTGGCCGCGTTCCGGCGTGGGTTCCATCGTTGTCTGACCGCTCGCGGGGATGCGTTGTTCGAGCTGGCGGACGCGCTATTGTGCGGTGACGCGCCGGTGCGGTCGCTGGTGGAGTTGTCGCTGGTGGGTGAGCACCGCCGCGGTCACGGTTCGTTGTACGCGGCGTTGAATCGCGGCCGGATCGACGTCGAGCGGCTGCGGACCGCGGTGGCGGCGGTGCCGTTGCCGCGGGCCGCGGACGGGCGGATCGTTTTGGCGGTGGATGTGACGTGCTGGCTGCGGCCGGAGGCGCACACCTGCCCGCAGCGGGTGCTGTGTCACACCTACGGGCGCGGCAAGGACACCCACATCGGGGTTCCGGGCTGGCCGTACTCGTACGTCACCGCCTTGGAGGCCGGGCGCACCTCGTGGACCGCGCCGTTGGACGCCCGTCGGCTGGCACCCGGCCACGACGCCGCAACGGCCACCGCCGGGCAGTTGCGGGACGTGGTGCAGCGGCTGATCGCTGCCGGACAGTGGCAGCCCGGCGATCCGGACGTGTGGATCGTCGCGGACGCGGGATACGACGGGCCCCGGCTGGCGTTCCTGCTGGCCGACCTGCCGGTTCAGGTTCTGGTGCGGATGCGCTCGGACCGGGTACTGCGCCGACCCACGCCACCCCGGCTGCCCGGCACCACCGGCCGCCCACGAAGGCATGGCGGCGAGTTCATCTTCGGTGACCCGGGCAGCTGGAGCGACCCGGAGGTAGCCACGACCACCGACACCCGTCTCTACGGCACCGCGACCGCCCGGGCCTGGCACCGACTGCACCCCAGGCTGACCCACCGCACCGCCTGGACCGCCCAACACGGCCCGCTGCCGATCATCGAGGGCACCGTGATCCTGCTGACCGTCGACCGGCTGCCATCAGGTGCTATCGCGAAACCGGTCTGGCTGTGGTGGTCGCAAGCAACCGCCAGCGACGTCGAAGTCGACCTGCTCTGGCAAGCGTTCCTGCGCCGCTTCGACATCGAGCACACCTTCCGCATGCTCAAACAGACCCTCGGCTGGACCAGCCCGAAGCTGCGAGACCCACACGCCGCCGACCGGTGGACCTGGCCCGTGTTGGCCGCCTACACCCAGCTACGCCTCGCCCGAGGCGCCGTCGGCGACCTGCGTCGGCCCTGGGAACGCCCCGCACCACCCGAACGACTCACGCCCGCCCGCGTCCGCCGAGGCTTTCGGCACCTACGCACCAAAGCCGGCAACCCCGCCTGCGCACCGAAACCCTCCCGGCCAGGACCTGGCCGACCACCCGGACTACGCAACCGCCACCCGGCAGCCCGCCACGACGTCCACATCGTCACCGCCGCCACCAGCACAAAACCGAAAGGCGACACGAAGAAAACGAAGACTTCGAATAGCCCGAGGCCACGCCGCACAGGTTAAAAATCAAGTTAAGACGTGTTTCATAACCAGGTCATAGCCATTCGCTGATAATGGTGATGGTCAGGACGGCTTGGAACCGGACGGCTAACAGTCGTAGCGGATGGCAACGCCGCGGTGGCGTTTGAGGCGGGCGATGGCGTCCTCGACGGCGTGGCGCAACCGGTAGAGCTGCGGGTCGAACGTCGGCGGACGTCCGCCGCGTGAGCCTTTGGCTTTGCGGTGGGCGTCCTGGTCGCTCTTGCTCGGGATGCAGGCTTTGATCCCGCGGGAGCGCAGATATCGGCGGTTGGCGCGGCTGGTGTAGGCCTCGTCGGCCAGCACCAGGACCGGGCGTGAGCGGGCCCGGCCGACACCAAGCCGGCTCACTCGGATGCGGCGCAGGACCGGTATGAACTGTGGGCTGTCCCCGCGGTGCCCGGCGGTGACGATCACCGACAGGACTTTCTGACCCTGTTCACAGGCCAGATGCATTTTGGTGGTCAGCCCGCCCCGAGAACGACCGAGTCCATGATCGGCCGGCTCATCGTGGACACCGCCGGGTGGTTCCTTCTGCAGATGCCCGTCGGTGCGGGCACCCGCGCGGTCGGCGTAGACCGGCGGCATCTGGACCTCGACCACAGCGCGGAACATGCCTGCCCGGCCAAGATCAGAACCAGCCCCAAGTCGCCCATGAGGCCACTCCGGCATGTGTCGATCCGGAGGTGTCTTCTCAACCGAAACACCGGCTCGTTACCACATGAGTGGCAACAACGCTCAGATGGAGACAGGAGAATCACGTCGATGTCTGCCACGCCCGAACGCCAGAGTCCAGGGCGGTAAGTGACGGTGCTCACAACCCGCCCCTATCCCCCAGGCACGCATACGGGGTAAAGTCCGTTTACGTCTGACTAGGAGCCAGTAGGGGAACGATGTGTATCCACATGTCGACGAAGCAGGGGTGGCACCACAGTCTGGTTCAACGGAGGCATCCTCACGGCACGTGAACGTGATCGCCGGCCAAGCCGAACACGCCTTCGGCAGCGTCCACGCGATCACCCGGGACGGCACCCTGGTCCCGCGATGGACTCGAAGGGAAACATCATGAGTGAGAACACGGTCACGACCGTGCCCGTGACCGCGACGGCGGCGCTGTTCTCCGTTCCCGCGCCGATACGCCTCGCCTATCGCGTGGCCGACCGGATCGCGCCCGCCGTCAGCGCACGCTGGGCCGAACAGGTCTGGATGACTCTGCCGAAGCCCAGCAAAGCGCGGCCAATGGCCGAGAGTGGCACCCCGTTCCGAGTCGGTACTCTCTTAGGCCGGACCTGGGGCGACGGACCGCCGATCTATCTGGCGCACGGGTGGGCGGGATATCACGGGCAGTTCGCCGCGTTCATCCCCGCGCTGATTGCCGCCGGCTACCGAGTGGTGGGCTTCGACATGCCGAGCCACGGCAGGTCCGGGCCGGGCCGGTTCGGACCGCAGTCGTCGTCGATCCCGGAGTTCGCCGAGGCGCTGGCCGCCGTCGTCGCCGAGCACGGACCCGCGTACGCCGTCATCGCCCACTCCATCGGGGCCACCGCGACTGCCGCCGCCCTGCGGTCTGGCCTCACCGCAGAGCGGCTCGCCCTGATCGCCCCGATGGCCATCCCGTCGGTGCAGGCCCAGCAGCTCGCGGCAGTGCTCGGCTTCGGCGAACGTACCCATCGCCGGCTCCTCGACCGCATCGAGGCTCGCGTGGGGGTGCCCATGCGCGATCTCGAAATGCCGGCCACCAGCAGGGCCTGCGCCGTGCCGCCGGCCCTGCTGGTGCATGACACCGATGACCGCACCACGCCGTCCTCTGGCTCGGAGGCCATCGTGGCGGCCTGGCCGGGGTCAACGCTGTACCTCACCACCGGTCTCGGGCACAACCGGCTGCTGCGCGACCGGGACGTGGTCGCCGCGGTCACGGACTTCGTCACGCACCCCAATCAGCAGGCTCTCCGTCGTAGCGTGAGGCCGTGACCTCGACCGTGGCTCCTCCGGGAGCCGTCGGCGCGGGACATCGGGGGCCTGATGGCCCGGCCCGGGTGACCTTCGAATCGATGCGGGATGCCGGGTGGCGGTCCGCGATGTTGCGGCGGCTCACCAACGACCGCACAGTCGAGTGTCTCGAGTTGCCCGCCCTGACCGACCAGACGATCGTCCTGGTGACTCGGGGCCGGGCGCTGGTGGAATCGCGTACGGATGGTGGACGGTGGCAGCGATGTGACTATGGCCCGGGGCGGATCGGGATGACCGCTCCCGGGCGTGCGGCCACTCTGCGGTGGCGGACTTACTCGCCGGAGAACAAGGAAACTCTTCATCTCTACCTACCCGGGCAGGCCCTGCTGGATTGCGCCGACCAGTTGTGCGGCCGGGTCCTCGATGCCGAGGATCTGCCCGATGCGCTCGGCACCAACGATCGGCTTGTCGAGGCGATCATGTTGGCGATGGCGGACGCGGCAGCCCGGGGCGCCGATGATCTCTACGCCGAGTCCGCGGTCTCATTCCTGATCGTGCACCTGTTGACCGCGCTGGGCGCGGACACCGAGGTCGGCGGGCTGGGACCGCGGGATGCGCGGCTGCGGCAGGCTGTCGAGTTCATGCACGACAATCTGGCTCTGCCGATCACGCTCGCCGATATCGCCAGGGCGGCCGGGTTGAGCTCCTTCCATTTCGGCCGGATGTTCGCGGCCGCTGTCGGCGAACCGCCGCGGCGTTACCTCACCCGGCTGCGGATCGAGGCGGCCTGCCGGCACCTGGAACGCGGCGACAATTCGGTCACCGACGTCGCCTACCTCTGCGGTTTCAGTAGCTCCGCGCATTTCGCCGCGGCCTTGCGCCGGCACACCGGGATGACGCCCACCCAGTACCGGCGGCGCCGCACCGCTAGGTGACTGGCCGGCGTTTGACGGCAAGAAGTCGTCATCGCGGCGGCAAGGCGATGTAAGCGCTGGTCGTCCGCGGGTTCCTAGGGTGAGCAGCATGATGATCACGAGGTACCGCGCCGGATGAGCGGGGCGACGGCGACCTCGGCCGCGTCGTCGCCGACCGCCGCCTACCAGGGCACTCCGCGGTTGAGCCCGCGCCGTCCGGACCGGCACCGGCCGGCCGGCCAGCCCTGCCTCGGGTCTGGCCGGCCCCGGCAGCCATCACCCGGAGTGGGGCACAGTATGCCGACTGAGTCTGAACCGCCCAGCAGGATATCGGTCAGCACGGCCCCCAATCATCCACCGACCGGTGTGAGCGAAGCCGGTCGGTGACCTTTCCTCCTTGTCCGGAAGCCACATAGCGACGCCTACCGCGCAGCCGACGAGCGGCAGGGCGCCCGGACGACGCCCGTCCGCGCTGCTAGAGGTCGGGCTGGACCTGGGTGTCGTACTTGTCGAGCAGCGACAGAAGCCGGTCGTCGATTCGTTCCGGCCCCCATGGCAGCACCTGCACGCCCGGCTGCGGCTGGTCGCCGCCCTCGACGAACAGCCCTTCGGCTCCGCCCGGCGTGTAGAAGAACAGCATGCTGGCATGGGTCAGGCTGACATTCTTGAACCGGTGCCGGGTGGCGCGCGGGATGAACACGGCGTCGCCGGCCGTCGCCGTGAACAACCGGTCACCGTCGAGGAACTCCAGTTCCCCGTCGATCAGATAGAACGTCTCGTCGGTGTGGGTGTGGGTATGCGCGGCCGGTCCGCCGCCCGGCGGCACCGACGCCTTGATCAGTCCGACGCTGCCGCCGGTGTCCGCCCCGGTCATCTTGACCGTGAGGATGTCCCCGTTGAACCAGACCGTGGTGCCCTGCTTCGCCGGCATGTGGATGCTCATCGTTCTCCTGCTCACTCGTGGTGACACTGGCCAGAACAGAATCTAGGCGCGGCGAGTACCGGGGGACCATGACCACGAGTCCTGGTTGATAGCCGGATCGTCCAGACTGGGCAGGTCGTGTGGATCCGGCTCCGAAGTCACTCCATCATCGCGGCGTCGTCCTGCACGCCAGTGATCGTGTCGAGGACACAGAGCTGACGGCTGCAGCCACCGAACCCGGAAGCGGCCGGTCCACGCCACCACGCGGACCGGCCGGGCTCAGAGGGACATTGCGGTGTTATGTGATTTGGGGGTCTCGCCAGGTTGGGGTGGTTTCGTCGATGAGGCGCCGCCCCCTGCAGGGCGATCGCAAGGTAGAGATATGCCTGATCTAGGCGATTCCGAGGAGTTGTAGGGATCGGTACGGGTTCCGGCTGTTTCGGCGCAGGGTGGGCGCGATGGATGTGACGCCGTCCAGGCGGAGCAGGCTGATCGCGGTGTTGCGCAGGGTGGCCAGGGCGCGGGGTGCGTTGCCGGTGCGTAGCCGGCCGGCGTCCTCGCGGTAGGTGGTGTCGCGGATGTGGTGCAGGACTTCGATGGCCCAGTGACCTCGTAGCCAGTCGGCCAGGTCGGCTGGGCTGGCCTGGGTGGCGGTGAGGCTGGTGATCGCGTAGACGGTGACGGTGGACCAGCGGCCGCTGGTCGGGTGGTAGCGGCGGCGCCGGATCCGTAGGGCCTGGTTGGCGTGCGGGAAGTCCAAGGCGAGGGGCCCGGGGCAGGTGACCGCTTACAGCGCTCGGATGTCGTGGCGGCCGTGCCCGTGGTCGCCGGTGGTGTCCAGGACTGGGATCTTCGCCCAGGGCAGGGCTTTGACCTGACGGTACAGACGCGGCTGGTTTCGCTTGACGACGAAGACGTAACCGGCGTGTTTGTCCTCGACCAGCCAGCGGGCGTGGTCGCGCTGGGTGTGCAGGGCATCCGCGGTGATGACCGCGCCGGTCAGGTCCAGCCCGTCGAGCAACGGCACGAACCGGGTGATCTCATTCGTCTTCCCGTCCACGTCGGTCTGGGCCAGGACGATCTGGTCACGCTGGTCCAACGCGGCCAGCAGATGCACCTGCGAACCGGTGGGACCACTGCCACGCAACGTTTTGCCATCGACCGCGATCACCCGCCGGCCCGACGCACCCGAACCCGCCCGGCTGATCAGCCACTGACAGACCGCAGCATCCAGGGCGTCGGCATCGACACCAGCCAGCACCCGCCCGAGGGTGCTGTCGTCAGGCACCCGCCGCGCGCCGGTGAACCGGTCCCGAGTCGCGCCAAGGAGGTCCCACACCGCATCCGGCAGATCCGCCGCCCACTCGGCGATCTCAACGACCCGACTGGACCCCGAGGCCACCGCCGCCACCGCGATCGCGAGCAGGCCCGGCAACGGATGAATCCGACCCCGCGCATCACGCGGGTCCGGAACCTGCGCCAACACCTGCAACAACCCCGGTGCGTCCTGCTGCACCTGCTCCGACACGCCGTGCAGACGTGCGGACAACCCGCCGATCAACGATGATGCTTCCACGAGCGCGGTCCTTCGCCTTGATCATCCAGCCTAGACACCTGAATGATCACCAGAAGGCCGCGCTCTCCTACGTAACCACCGGAACCGGCGTGACTACCCCACAACCGACCATCCGGTCATATCTCGATCTTGCGAATGCCCTGGCGGACAGAGCCGTCGGGCCGTTCCGAGAAATCAGCGCACGCAGGCCGTTGCCCGAAGCAGAGCGGGAAGATATCCATTGCGGTATCCATCACTATTCGGGTGGAACGGTGCGGACGAGTTCAGCCCGTTGATCCATGTGGTTGAGCTGCATAGCCCGTGCCCGGCGAACGCCGCCCGGACGTCGACGAACGTCGCGTGGGCAGCCAGGACTCGTCGCTGCACCTCCTGGTCCAGCACATCCACGGCGGAGTTCAACGCGGCTCTTTTGGACAGGCTGAAAGGCTCTTCGGTGCAGTTGGCGGTCAGCTCGAAGAACCGCGGATAGCCTGTCACGACGATCTCAGCCCTGGGTGCGAGGGATTTAATGTGCCGGTAAAGGTCGTCCAGCAAGCTCGGCAGCACAGAGCGGCTGAACTGCTGAGCCGCTGTCACCACCGCCTGACAGTCTGCGTCCGTCCCCTGCGCACAGGCTGCAATGCCCGCGCTGAAGCCGAGATCGTTACCTCCGGCGGTGACGGTTACCAGCGTCGTCGACCTGTTCAGCACCGTCAATTGGGTAGAATTGACCTCCTTGATCTTCGCTCCGCTGCAGGCTACGAACCCGAATTTGGCGGCCTTGATCGCGGAGGCCAATTGCGGCGGGTAGCCGGTTGGACTTCGCAGGCAGGAAGCGCCGGAGAACGGTCCGCCTGATCCGACTCCTGAGGCATAAGAATCACCTAGCGCCACATACTGTGGCGCTTTTTCGGAGGCCCTGACTGGACCAGCGACAGTGACCGTGGCGACGATTGTCATTATCGTGAGCGCCGCCGTGGTGAGGCCTCGCAGATTCATATAGGAACTTCCTTATCTGTATTCGTCTGATACTGGAAACGCTGAGGAATCTATTTAGCGCACGATTCGCGAAAACACTGGACAAGACCATGACGGCTACAAGCAGCTGAAAGGCTGACATCTGGCCGGCTATCCGATTTCGAGTGTCATGCCCAGCCCGGGCGAGAAAGCAGGCTATGAGGTCGTTGTGGTTCTGGCAGACGTGTGGCTTTTGTTTGACTTCGGTCGGCGAGGAGATCGACGCCATGGACCGCGATGTTAGTTGCCGTGTTTCATCCAACCTTCGGTAAGGCCCGCCAGCATGCCTGTCATTGCCGGGGTTGGCATGCGCGTCAGGGCGTCCGTTTTGCATGTGCCAGGCGACCGGAAAGAGGTCGAGCAATTCGGCTACAGCGTGGCTGGTGTGTTCATGGCTTTCATCTCTCCGCGCAACGGCCCGTGCACTGCGAAGGAATGAGCTTCCTGTCAGATGCCGCGCACCGCAGGGTCGACCTTTGGGATCATCACGATGGCTGCTCAGGTGCGTTGCGGGGACCCAGCAGGCAGAAATCCGATCGATGTTTGAGGCATCGATCAGCTCGTGACCTTGCCGGCGGCAATGAACTCCCGAACCACGGCGTTGAACAAGCTGGGATTCTCCCAGAACATGAGGTGGCTGCCGCGTTCGGCGGACGAGAAGACGCGGACCTGCGAGCCGGGTACCCGGCTCGCCACGTACAAGGCGACCTTGGCGTCGAAGAAGCTCTCCTCGCCGCCGATGACCAGCGTCGGCACCGTGATGCGGGGCAAGACATCACGCCAGTCGTTGCCATAGTGATCGAGGTGTAGCGTCGCTGCGTGCTGTCGTGGCAGCCGAAGATTCTGCTCGACGATCCATTCGACGTCTCCGGCTTTCAGCTGCGGCGTGTGCATCATCGACACCACCTCGCGCCAGGCGGTCGCCGCATGGGGGCCCCGCAGTTTTTCGGCGACGCCGTAGGCGAATTCCGCGCTGAAGATGGCCCCGAGCTCAGTCACCTGCTGAGCATCGACCAGGTCGGTGGCGGTCACCGCCGCCTGGTCGACTAGTACCAACCGGCTGATACGGTCACTACCGAACAGGTCCCAATAACACCAGATCACCGTGCAGCCGAGGGAATGTCCGAGCAGCGTGACCTCGTCCAGGTCCAGTGCGAGCAGCAGATCGCGTAGGTCGGCGGCGAGCCGGGAGACCCGATACCCGTGATCAGGTTTGTCCGACTCGCCATGCCCACGCAGATCTAGCGCGATGACCCGGTGGTCGCGGCTCAGATCGGTGATCTGCTCGCCGAATTCGGCGGCCGTCTGCGAGAACCCGGGCACCAGCACGAGGGTTTCGCCCCGGCCGGCCTCGACGTAGTGGATTCCCACCCCGTCGTTGGTAAGGATGCTGCCGGTACGAGTGTGCTCCATGAATCGCACTCCTTTGAACCTAAGGTGTCCTGGTTGACACCGCCCTGTGACAAGGCTCCCCGGGGGGGCTAAGGCGGCGATGACTCTGTCGTACGGATATCTCCGGGGCCGGATGCTCATGCTTGGGGCGATTGCCCGTCGAGGGCGGCGACCAGGTGTGACCCGCTCACGACCGGTCGTCTGACCGATGTGGTGCAGAAGGATCAGCCGCTTTCCCTCGAACGGGCCACCGATCATGCCGTCGTTGCCGCGGAATGCGTCCATCACCTGCAGGGTGACTTCTTCCCACCGGGTGCCCATCTCATAGTCCTGAACTACTCAGGCAATGATGTATTGGAAAGCCCGTCGCTGGGTCTCCGAGCGCACCGGGATGCTATGGGATTCCGTTGCGCGAGGCGGCGGAGCAAGGTACATCGCCGGAGAGGTCGGCGTCAGCGGCTATTCGGGTATGACGATGTTGCCGAGTTGCTCGTTAAGGGCGATCAGCGCGGGGGTGAACCGCTCCGGCGTCCACAGCTCGGGCTGGTGACCGGACAAGGGGTCGTCGCCAAATAGCAGGAACAGCTGCTCCGGGCCAGCCGGCGTGAGGAGGAATGCCATTTTGCGGGTTCGGTGGTGATGTTCTTGAACCTGTGCCTGGTTCCGCGAGGGACGAAGACGAAGTCTCCGGCCGACGCGACGAAGGTGGTGCTGCCGTCGAGGAATTCCAGTTGTCCTTCCAACAGGAAGAATGCCTCGTCGTTGTGTAGGTGCAGATGTGCGATAGGACCATTGCCGGGCGGGACAGTGGCGACGATGAAGCCCAGGGACCCGTTGGTCTGCTCCGCGGTGGCCTTGATCGTGTAGATGTCACCCGAGGCCCATTTCGTTGTTCCGGACCCGATGACACGTGGACGGCTCCATTGTCATATATTACCGGGACTGCTGTATCGGCCGTCTCATCGTTCGGCGCTTCGAGCGGTGTTGACATGTTCACCTCTGCCTATTGGAAGCAATTCGTCAGCATGGTTACTGCCGGGGAATCTGAGGGCGCGACAGGGAAGACCAGCATTGAGCTAATAACGGCCGTTCGACGGCTAGGCACGCATACGCCTTGTTGGCGTACTAGGATGAGGTTGATGCGGCCGGGATTTCTGAATGCCGGCCACGAGGATGACGTTCGCGGCACCCCAGATGTGAGCGGCGAGTTCGCTGCCAGATCGCCGGCATGTGGATACTCATCGTCCCCTGCTCACTCGTGGTGACACTGGCTGGAGCAGAATCTAGGCGCGGCGCGTACCGGGGGACCATGACCACGAGTCCTGGTTGATAGCCGGATCGTCCAGACTGGGGAGGTCGCGTGGATCCGTTGTCCGACGTGCTGGGCTTACTCGACGTGCAGGTCGCTCCACCATGCCGACTGGAGACGGCCGGCGAGTGGGCTCTGAGCTTCGCCGAATACCGGCACATCCGGGTCGGCGCGGTGCTGTGCGGCCACCTGTGGCTGACCACCGACGGTGCCGAGCCGCTACTGCTGCAGGCTGGCGACTGCTACCTGCTGACCAGCGGCCATGCCTACACGGTCGGCTCCGACCCGGACCTGCAGCCGGAAGACGGGATGGCGGCGTTCGAAGCCGCCTGGCCAGACACCGTCTACCACCACGTCACGCCGGGGGCCGCGGCGGAGACCTCGGCGATCAGCGGTGCGCTCTCGTTCGACGACACCGCCGCCGCGCTGCTGCTCGACCATCTGCCCGCGGTCGCCGCGATCCGGGCCCGCACCGGCGAGGCCACAGCCCTGCGCCCGGTACTGCAGCTGCTCGCGAACGAAACCTCGCTCGATATCCCGGGCACCGGGGCGATGCGCGACCACCTCACCCACGTGCTGTTCGTCCAGACGCTGCGAGCCGTGCTCGCCCGCCCGGACACGGCGCTGGGCTGGCTGCGGGCATTCTCCGACGAGCGATTGCGCCCGGCGCTCGCGCTGATCCACGCCCAACCGGGCGAGCCATGGACCGTCGCCAAGCTGGCCGCGTCGGCCGGAATGTCGCGCAGCGCGTTCGCCTTGCGCTTCAAGACCACTATCGGGCTCTCGCCCTTGGACTACCTGCTCCGATGGCGGGTGCAGTCGGCGGCGCAGCTGCTGCGGGCCACCGACCGCACCGTGTCCTCGCTCGCCACCCAGTTCGGATTCGGCTCCGAGAGCTCATTCATCCGCACGTTCAAGCGTCTGACCGGCCACTCACCGGCCCGCTACCGCCTCGAGCGCGTGAGCAGAATGTCAACCACTTTTCCGGTCATTTCCGGGGACGAAACACCGCCGCGTGACCAACGGTCGACCTCCTGAACGCGTTGCCGGTGTGCGTCACAAAGACCCCCAGGCAACGCATCACCCCAGGCCCCGCACCGCAGCAGAAGCGCCAGGCGAACGTCGTGCACGTCAGGTCGGCGACGGCGGCGGCCTTTCCAGGTTCGCTGATTGAAGGCTACGACTCCGCCACGGAATGGACATAACACACCGAACGTAACGGTCGCGGCGTCCTCGTCGTGCGGTCAGTCGTGGCCGGTCACACGAGAGCAGCCGCGTCTTTTGACTGCGTCAACGTGCACGACCAGGCGCCGCTCGTCGACGACCCGCTGGAGATGAGCGAGCGCCAGCCGGGCACGTCGAGCCAGGCGTTACGCGGCTCTTGAGGCCTTCCGGATGGGTGGAAACCGGCGGCATCCGGACCTCGGCCACAGCGCGGAAGATGCCCTGCCCGGCCAAGATCAGAGCCAGCCCCGGTCCGCCCATGGGACCACTCGGCATGTGTCGATCCGGAGGTGTCTTCTCGATCGAAACACCGGCTCGTCAGACCACAGGAGTGGCAACGACGCTCCAGATGGAGACAGGAACTCACGTCGATGACTGCCACGCCCGAAGCCAGAGTCCAGGGCGGCAAGTGGCGGTGCTCACAACCCGCCCCTATCGCCGGAGGACGTAAGCGGGGTAAAGTCCGGTTAGATCCGACGCTCCGGACAGGGGTTCGATGTCTCTCCGAGCTCGGGGAAGGGCCGTCAGACGCCGCGCTTCGGAGTGTCGTAGGTCTGAAGCCTGCGCCTTCCTCGTCGGTCCGTCGGTGAAAGCGCAGACAACCTCGAAAGGAGCTCACGCAATGTCGGATAGTGCAGCGCAAACGCTGTCTCGGCCTGGGATTCTGGCTGCCGCCATCGGCGCAGGCGGTGAACGGGCATGAACGGCAGTGACACGGCGAGTCTGGGCCCGAAGTACCGGATCGGCCGGATTGAGGCACGTCGCATCGTGGAGTGGAACGCCCACCTGTTTACCCGGGATCAGGTGTTCCCCGATTCCAGTCGGCAGGAGTGGCTGGCGCAGCGGTCCTGGCTTGAGCCGCGGTTCTGGAACGCGGAGAACGACGCGGTCACCTTGACGATCCAGTCGTTCCTGCTGGAGAGCGACGGCAAGCTTGTCCTGGTTGACACCGGCATCGGCAACGGTAAGAAGCGTCCGACCGCTCCGCCGTTCGAAAACTTAAGTACTTCCTTCTTGGAACGCCTCCGCGAGGCGGGCGCAGCGCCCGAGGACATCGACACGGTGGTGTTGACCCATCTGCACTCGGACCACGTGGGGTGGAACACTCGGCTCGACGGCGAAGTATGGGTTCCCACGTTCCCCAATGCGCGGTACCTGATCTCGCAGGCGGAGTTCGACTACTGGAACCCAGAAGGCAGCCGCGCAGCTGGTAACCCGGACGCGGACCAGGCGCTCGTATTCGCTGACAGCATTGCGCCGATCCTGGCCAGCAATCAGGTAGAGCTGTGGACCGGTTCATTCTCCATCGCTGCGGGCTTGGATCTGGAACAGGTACCGGGACACACTCCCGGCTCTGCCGTTCTGAAGGCCCGCTCCGAACAAGACAGCGCGGTGTTCGTCGGTGATCTGCTGTCGACGCCGATGATGCTGAGCCAGCCCGATCTGTGCGCCAAGTACGGCGACCACTGGATTGATGACGACCCGGACCGGGTCCGCGCTGCGCGCCGCGACCTACTGACACGCGCGGCGCACGCGCATACACGGGTCGTGCCCGCGCACGTCAACGCCGACGCCGGCGTTTTCGTCACCCCCGCTTCCCACGGATTCACAGCATCCGACGGCATGGCCGCCTGAGCGAGCGGCACACCTCGAACGAACGAAAGGCGTGATCACACGATGGCATCAGACCTGGACTTCACCGGCAAAACGGTTCTCGTGACCGGCTCGGGACGCAACATCGGCCGCGCGGTCATCCTCGAGTTCGCCGCACGGGGCGCGAACGTCGTCATCAATGCCCGCGACACCGACACCGACCGGGCCGAGGCCGAAGAAGTCAGAAGCGAAGCCGAGAAGCACGGCGTCGGTGCACTCGTCGTCCTCGGCGACGCCGCCGACCGCGACACAGTGGCCCGGTTCAAGGAAGCATCCGAGCAGCACTTCGGCCGCGTCGACATCTACGTCAGCAACGCGATGCACCGCATGTACCGCGAGTCGTTCTTCGACACGACCGATGAGGACTGGCACTACTACCTCAACCAGCAGCTGACCGCCTCCTGGTACCTCGCGAAGGCCTTCGTGCCCGCCATGAGAGACGCCGGCTGGGGACGCATCATCCACATGAACGGACCGAACGCCTGGACCGGGTCCTGGGCAGCCGCCCCGATCTCATCCGGGAAAGCCGGCCTGCACGCCCTGACCAAGTCGCTTGCCTCCGGACTCGGCCAGTACGGGATCACCGTCAACGACGTCAACCCAGGCTTCGTCGACGTCACCCGTGACTCCGGACTGGACGACTCCACAGCAGTGCGCAGGGCCGCCACCGAGCAGATGGCGATCAAGCGAGTCATCCACCCTGACGAGGTCGCTTGGACCTGCGCCGTCCTGTCCTCCGAGCGATCCGGGGCGATCACGGGGACCGTCATCAACATCGACGGCGGTCGGGCAGTCAGCCACTGACAGAATGCCGCGCTCTCACCTCGAGCGGCCAGGAGCACGATCACGGCAAGCGGTACCTCGTTGGCGGGTGCCGCCCCCGGGGCCGCGTCGGCGACATGGTTTTGACGGGTCTCCGGGACCAGATCGTTGGGCGCGTTCAACAGAAATGTTCGCGCCTCCAACGGCGCACCCTCTGGCCGGCGCTGTTGTCGTCCAGCCAGTGCGGGCCAACCACATTATCGAAGCCTCGTAGTTGTGGTGCTTCATCGAGCCGTGAAACGTCCGTTGGGAGTTCGTGATGGAACTTGAGTTCGGCGTCGAGACCTTCGGAGACGTACTGCGCACCACCGATGAGCCGCGGGAAACCTACGCTCAGGCGCTACGCCATGTCGTAGAGCAGGGGGTGCTCGCCGACGCCGTGAACATCGATTTCTTCGGTATCGGTGAGCACCACCGCTGGGAATACGCCGCGTCGGCGCCCGAGATCCCGGCAACCGCCATCGCAGCCCGTACCCGCCACATCCACGTCGGCACCGCCGTGACGGTGCTCAGTTCCGATGATCCGATCCGGGTGTTCCAGCGGTTCGCCTCGCTCGACGGGATCTCCGAGGGCCGCGCCGAGGTTATTTTAGGCCGCGGATCATTCACTGAATCATTTCCGCTGTTCGGCTATGACCTTCGCGACTACGAAAAATTGTTCGAGGAAAAACTCGAAATCTTCGCCCTTGCCCGCAAACAGCGCCCGTTCTCCTGGAGCGGCTCGACACGGGACCCCCTGCAGGACCAGCAAGTCTTCCCGTTGGTGGAGGACGGGTTGCTCACCACCTGGGTGGGCGTCGGCGGAAGCCCAGAATCAGTTGTCCGAGCCGCCCGGCACGGCTTCCGCCTGATGCTCGCACTCATCGGGGGGTCACCGAGCCGCTTCCGACCATATGTCAATCTTTTCCACCAAGCGTCAGACAAATTCGGGCAAGCACGACAGCCGGTCGGCATGCATTCCATCGGCCATATCGCCGACACCGACGAGCAAGCGAGGGAAGCCTTCTGGCCCGCGTTACGAGAGATGGCGGAACGAATCGGGAAGCTGCGCGGCTTTCCACCCATGACGCGCGCTGATTACGAACGGTACATCGGACCGTCCGGTGCCATGGCGGTGGGCTCCCCGGAAACGGTCGCCCAAAAGATCGCCCGTAACGTTCGCCTGCTCGGCATCGACCGCTTCGACCTCAAGTACGGCAACGGCGGAATTCCCCACGCAGATCTGATGCATGCCATAGAACTCTACGGATCCAAGGTCATTCCTCGGGTACGCGAACTCCTCGCCGCCGAACCTTCAACTGATGAGCGCGCGCATCAAGGACTGTGATCAGGATGACGACCATCGGTTTCGTAGGAGCCGGTCAAATGGGTAGCGTCATAGCCCGGCTCTCCGTCAAAGCTGGCTACGACGTGGTGGTCAGTAACTCTCGTGGGCCAGAAACTCTTGCTGATCTGGTGGCCGGACTGGGACCGCGCGCCCGCGCTGCCACGGTGACGCAAACGGTAGCCGTAGCAGACCTCATCGTCGTGAGCGTCCCTTTCAAGGCATATAGACAGGTCCCTTTCCGCGACATGGCAGGCAAGGTGGTTCTCGACACCAGTAACTACTACGCCGATCGGGACGGAAACATACCCCAGCTCGACAGCGGCTCCCTGACAACGGCCGAACTGCAACAGCAGCAGATGGGCCGCGCCCACCTGGTCAAGGTATTCAACAACATCAAACATACACATCTGGAATCCCTGGCCCGCCCTGCCCAGGCCAAGGACCGTACCGCCCTGACGGTTGCCGCCGATGACCTGAACGCCAAGCTCGCGGCCACGGCTTTCCTCAAGAAGATTGGGTACGATGTCGTCGATGTCGGCTCCCTGGCCGACAGCTGGCGGGTCCAACCCCACCAGCCCGCGACCGGCACGATCTACGGCAGCTACACCGACCCGCTTGGCCGGCCTGTCAGCATCGGGAAGGTTCGCATGGCGGTGGCGGCCGCACAACGGTAACGCCTGCAGCCGTGTTGTCCGGTGCGAAAGGTCGGCGAGGCGGCGTGGTGCGGCCATGTAGCAGCGATACCCGGCCGGGCAAGATCGATACAGCCATCCACGCCGTGATCCCCTGAGGGAAGCGTACTCCGAAAGAAGTCGCGCCGGGCTGATCCGCTTGACAGGTGATGCTGGCGAGCCTCTCGCCCGGGCATACCTTTCGCGGAACAGCTCTCGCCGCCGAAGCAGCATCGTGAACGGTCGCCCACAACGCCGTGGTTGCCCGCCAAGACGAAATCCGCGGGTCGATGATGGCGACGACATCGTATCCGTACAGAACCTGTTCAACCTCACGAACCGCCAAGCAGAGCCGCTGCTGGACTACGCCACCGGCAGCGGAATCGCCTTCATTCCCTGGTTCGGCTCGCAACCGTCGCGCTGACGAAAAGTTCGGGTTCCCTCCTGTATCTGGCGAGGCCGCATGACGCGACGCCATCGCAGCATGCCCCGCTTGCCTCCTCCGACGCTCCCCCGCAATGCTGCCCATGCCCAGCGCCTTGACCGTTGCCCACCTTGACAACAACGTCCCGGCCGCCACGATCGAACTGCCGGACGCCAGATTCGAAGCGATAACCGACGCATTCTGAGCGGTGCGCCACCATCGGTGGCCGACGCGCTCAAAGCCAAAGGGCTCCGCACCTCAGAGGAGACCCTCCGCAAGCTCCGAATCGGAGCGCACGACAACCCCACAGCCTCCACGCTCACGGCCCTGGCCGAATTCTTCGGCGTCGGCGCGGGCTACTTCCTTGACCCGGCCCCGGTCAGCGCGAAGGTACAAGTGATGACCCGCTCCATCGAACAACTATCCGACGGGGCAAAAGAGGGCATCGACGCCATCATCCAAAGCACTTTGAGGATGGAGCGAGCCGCGCGGGAGGCCGCCCAACTCGCCGCCGAGCAAGCCCGGCGAGACGCGCACTGATCTCGCTGTCCACAACGCGGGCGAACCACCCGACTCGCCCGCAGCCGCAATCTGGCCCCGGCAATCCCACACTCTCGCCTGCACCGCGACGACCGGCCGCGCGCCTGCGGCGACTTCGGGCTGCCGTCTGCAGTTGCCAGCCTGCCGGAATCACGAACCGAACCAACCAATGGTGGTCGCATCTCCACGTACGCCAAAGCCGCAGGTCACCGTCGCCTCCGACACCTCGAAAGCGCATGACGAGCAGGTGCATGCCTGGTCAGAGCTGAGGTTCATCGCTAGCGTCACGAGGCTCCGATGCCAGACGGCGTCAAGAGCCACCGGTGAACGCCACGGCCGGAAGGGGCGTATTGCATGGTAGATCGATGGGCCGTAGAGCGTGCAGTTCGAGACGCTGACTGTTGTCTTGACCCTTCCGGGCGCCACGTTATCCTGACACTTTTGACCTGGACCGATACCGCAACCGCGGTGATCCCTCCGCAATTCTCGCCGAGCTTGACAGATTTGGAAAAGGCGACAGGTTTGGCCCGTTCCACCATCGGTGTCTGGCTGAACCGACTTGAGAAGTTGGGCTGGGTCATCCGGTTCAGGCCGAAGGTGGAAGATGCTCGCCGCAGAAAGGCCCGGACCGCCTATCGCCTTCGAGTTCCCACGGACTCAGGGGTTGGTACGGCCACAGAACCACCGCTAGTACGACAGCCGGACAGATCTAGTACGACTGCCGGACTGGATCCAAACAACAAACATCGTCCCACCGCGCGAAGCTCATCGAACACCCGCCCAAGTCACTCCTACACCCCAGGAGCCAATGGCTACTGCTCTTATCCCGATTGCGGCAAGTCCGCGCCGCTTCATTAACCAGATCAACCAGTCGTTCAGAACTCCTCGGAGGCAGATGCTAATGACAGCCGCCCAATTCACGGTGAGGTCCCTACTTGCGCTTCCATACCGCCGACAGATCCCGCAGTGGGGTCCGGCCCCGCAAGACCGGACCCCACCAGACGACTAGGCTAGAGGGTGCGGCTCATTGGTAAGCGCCGACAGGGCAGCGGCGATTTCCTGCAATGTTGCTTTCACGTAGGTGGCTGTAGTGCCAGCATCGCCGCCACTCTCTGAATGGCCGGCGTAGGCTCTGGCGATAGCGCAGCCAAAATTCCTTTCCACCCACGTCAAAGTAGTGTGACGTAACCAGTGGGTGCTGATCTGTTGCACGTAGACCCACGGCAGGTGCTCGCCGATGCGTACCCACAGATGGTCGTAACGCCGGTACGTGATGGGCGCACCGTCCCGATAGCGCAGCAGCTGCCCCGTCACTGTCGCCCCCCGCTCCTCAGCATGCCGCTGTAGGTATCTCATCAGCGTGGGAGAAACTGGTTGCCAACGTACCGAGTCCGCCTTCTCTCGAAGCAGAATCAAACATTGGTCCGGGTCAAGGTCAACCGGACGGAGCGCCAGAGCTCCACCGCGCCGACACGCCGTTTCGGTATGCAGCCGCAAGAGCAAGGTGTCGAGGGCCGGATCGTTACCCGTGCTGGCTGCGACCTCGTTTATCTCGGCCAGCCGCGTGTCCGCCACCGCCCGACGCGTGCTGGGCAAACGCCGCGGCTTCGCCACCTTTAAAGCAGGGTTGTCAGACTCTGCGATGAATCCATCAGCTACCGCCCTCTTGTAGAGACATCGCAAGGCGGCAATCAGATGCTCCGCCGCACTTCGGCCTCCGCGGGCATTCCGCCGGGCCACAACGTGCGCCTTGACGTACTCCGCCAACTTCTCAATCTCCGACGGCGTGGGCTCGTCCAGCCTGCGTTGCCCCCAGTGCTCCACCACTCGGTTCCAGTAGGAGCCATAGGCACGCCGCGTACCCGCCGACACCGCAGCCGCCACCACGGGAACGTATTCGGCGAAGGTCGGCGACGGAGGCCGAGCCACGGCGGCCTCCAGAAGGTCGGCGGGCGAGATGCCCATCCGAGCAAGAAGGAGCCGAGCCGCGTCCAACTCAGCTTGACTCGCCGATGCGTCACTCATGCTCGCCCCCGAAGACCGCATCGTGAGCCTGCCCAATCATCTCGTCGAGCTTTGCTGGCGGATGAACCACCAGGCGGTTGCTGGCTGATTCAGCCACGATGAGTACGCGGTCGCCAGCGGCGAGGCCGCACCATTGACGGACCACTGCCGGCAGTCGGACGTGGCCTTCCTTCGTTACCTTGAAGACGCCTTGCTTGTCAGCTGATACGACGATCAGCCCTCGACGTTCCCGGATACTTAGCCGCAATCCGGGGGGCCACTGGAGTTCCTTCATGGCGGACCGATCGGCGATTCGGCCGCGCGAATCGAGCGTTGCCAGTCCATAGAGGGCTGTACGGCTTCGAGTGACAGCAAGGCTCGGAAGCCTTAGCGGAGGACGCCTCATGGCCGCCGCGGGGGTGCCAGGAGCGACGCGCACGCCCGGCGCCGAACCCGGCAGGACAACGGCGGGGATCACTGAAGAATCGCCGCGCGTCATCGGGGAGCTCGCTCAACGACAGCTACTGAGAGTAGCGGAAGGCGAGGCGTCAGAGGGGACTCTGCGGTGGTCAAGCATCCTTGACCACCGCGACGTTCACGTCGCACACATGATACGTACTCGTGTCCGAGGGGGGACTTGAACCCCCACGCCCTATACGGGCACTAGCACCTCAAGCTAGCGCGTCTGCCATTCCGCCACCCGGACCTACACGTTCAGCCTACCTTGCCGACCAGATGATCTTGCCACCCGATGGTCGGTACGGCGGGCCGCACGGGGAGTTACTGTACACGCCACTCGTGGATCATGCACATCGCCTTCCGGCGCCCCTCTCCCGGCACTTTCGCCGCTGCTCACACCACCTCTTGCGCGTCCACCGACTCGCCGCCCGGGGCGTGTCCGGGTAGCGTCCGGCGGCCCTCTGACGGCAGCATTGCCACGTGTCCCATCCCTCCCCCCTGGCAGCCGCCCAACACCGCGCCCTCGCCCTGCGTGCCACGGGCGACCTCAGGGCCGCCCGGCAGCTCCTCGCGGAGGCCGTCGGATCCGCTCCCCCGCCGTACGGCGAGGATCATCCTGAGATGCTGCACACCGCCCATCTGCTGGCCCGGCTGCACCGCGAGGCGGACGACCCGCTCGCCGCCCGCCGGGTCCTGGAGGAGGCGTTCGCCGCGGGCGAGCGGCGCTGGGAGCATTCCGATCCGGTGATGCTCGCGCTCGCCTTCGAACTCGCCGAGGTCGCTGAGGAACTGGGCAACCGGCACGAGGCCCGCCGCAACTACACCCGCGTCGCCGCCGCCGGGCCGGCCACCCTCGGGGAGCACCACCCGGCGGTACGCGCCGCCCGCGCCTACCTCGGCCCGTCCGCGTCGATGCCCACCGAGCAGCACGGGCCGGTCCCCGATCCGGGTCCGGCCGCGGCGGCGGAGTCCGGCATCCGGTCGGCACTGTCCGGCCCGACCCTGTCCATGGCGACCCTGGCCGCGATGCGGCCCTCCGCTGATGGCCCGGCGCCCACCAACTCGCCCTGGGCTCCGCCGCCCCCGCCGGCCTCACCTTGGGCAACCCCTCCAGGGGTACGCGGCCCCGCGGCACCCCATCCACCCGGCCCCGCCGCCGCAGGACCGGCTCCGGTTTCTCGGCGTACGCCCGCACCTCCCCCGAGCACGCCGCCCGCCGCACCCGCGGTGGCGCCCCGCCAACGCGGCGACGAGCAACCGCCCGGGTCCGCCCGACCGGCGGTCAGCCAGCCACCCCGGCCGGTGCCCGAGAGCCAGCCGCTCCGATCGGGAGCGGAAGGCCCAACAGCCCAGCCCAGCACCCAGGGCCAACCACCCCGGCCGAGGGCCGAGAGCCAGCCACCGCCGTCTGTGCAGCAGCCGCCACCGCGACCGGCGTCCGGGCCAACCGCGCCGCCCCGTCAGCGGCCGGGCGCCCAGGCGACCCAGCCGACGGTCGACGTGCCGCACCGGCCGGCGACCCCACCCGCCCCGACGCCGGCCGGCACCGCGCCAACGTCGGGGGTGCCGGCACCTCCGTGGGACAACCCGACGATCCAGGTACGACAGATCGAGCCGCTACTCGCCGAGGAGGCTGCCCGAACCGCAGCCGGACCAGTCGGGGCGACGGGACCGGTCAGTGCGTCCGCCATCGACGCGACGTCATCGGGCCAACCGTCACCGGCCGCTGGGCAGTCAGGGCCGGCGCATCCGGTGAGCGGACCGCCAGCCCTTCCGGTCAGCGGGCCACCCGCCGCCGCACCACCGATCGGGGCGCCGCCCGGCCACCCGTACCCGGTCTCCGGACCGCCGGCGCACCCGTCCCCGACGTCCG
Source organism: Micromonospora sp. CA-240977 (assembly GCF_050942285.1). NCBI lineage: Bacteria > Bacillati > Actinomycetota > Actinomycetes > Micromonosporales > Micromonosporaceae > Micromonospora > Micromonospora sp. CA-240977. The sequence continues at coordinate 5,185,998 of NZ_CP192055.1, forward strand.
GACCGCCGGCCCATCCCTACCCGGTCTCCGCGCCGCCGGGCCACGGACAGCCCGTCTCCGCACCACCCCGACAGACCTACCCCGTCTCGGCACCACCCGGCCACGGGCACCCTGTCTCCGCGCCACCCGGACACATCTACCCCGTCTCCGCGCCACCCGGCCAGGGACAACCTGTCTCCGCACCACCGGGCTTCGGGCACCCTGTCTCCGCACCACCCGGACACACCTACCCCGTCTCCGCACCACCCGGCCACGGACAACCCGTCTCCGCACCACCCGGCTTCGGGCACCCCGTCTCCGCACCACCCGGCTTCGGGCACCCCGTCTCCGCACCACCGGTGAGTGCGCCGCCCGTACCGCCGTGGGGGTTGACCGCGCCGCCGTGGAGCCGCAACGCCCCACCGCAACCCCTGCCCACTCCCGGTGTCGACCCCGCCGAGGGGTCCCCTACCGACGTGGACGACGGTGGCGCGGACGGTGAGCTCGGGTTGGGTAGCGCCGATGCCGCGGTGGTGCCGACACAGCGGACCCGGGCCGTGATGTCCGATCAGACCGAGGTGATCCCGTCCGTCCAGCCGGACAGCGACCCGGCCAGGGGTGCCGCCAGTTCGGCCCCGTCCGCCGCCGTCCCGCCCGCGCCGACCGCCGCACAGTCGAGCGTGATCGTGCCGTCGGCCGAACCGACTCCGGCAGCGTGGTCGACGGACCCGGCCGCCGACCCGGCCGGGTCGCTGCCGACCGCACCGCGAACGACGCCGGAGCAGCACCCTGCCCACTACCCGACCCACGACCACTACCCGACCCACGACCCGTACCCGGGCCAGGACCAGTACCCGACTCACAATCAGTACCCGACTCACGACCCGTACCTGCCCCGGGAGCACCAGCCGATCCAGGTGCCGTACCCGGGACAGCAGTACCACCCGGCGCACGACGGGTACCGGCCGTCGTACCCCGATGGGGGTGGGTCGGCGGGGCGCAGCCGCGCGACGCTGATCGGCGCGGCGGTGGCGGCCGGGGTGGCTATCGTGGCGGTGGCCGGTCTGGGTGTGGTGGTGCTGACCCGCGACGACCCGCCGCCCGCGGGGACCACGCCGACCGCCGCGGCGCAGGCGACGGTCGGGCCGCCCCCCGGCGATCTGAAACTCCGCGACGACGCGACCACGATCACGCTGACCTGGACGGACCCGTCCGGTGGTGCGGTGCCGTTCATGGTTGCCGCCGGTCGGGCCGGGCAGCCCCTGGGGGTGATGGCCACCGTGGACCCGGGTAGGACCAGCTACACGGTCAACGGGTTGAACTCGCGAGTGGATCACTGTTTCACCGTGTTGGCGGTCTACTCCACAGACAGCTTCGCGACCTCGGGACAGGTCTGTACGACGCGGGAGCGCGCCACCCCGCCTGGGGGCGGTCCCTCGGTCCGCCCGTCGCCGAGTTGAGGCGTGCCGCGCTCAACCGAGCTGAGCTGGGCGTCCACTGCGCACACGCTCGGTATCCACAGGGGTGACGGTGCGGGTTCCCCCGTCACCAGCAGCGCCATATGATGGCACCCGGCTCAGGGGAGGGGTTGCCGCGAGGCACGCCACCTGCCACGACTCACGGGAGGCAGCCGGCTGTGGCCAGCATCGAAGACGCCGTTCAGACCGACGCCCCCCGTTCCCGGTCCCGGCTGCGGGGCGGGCTGGTGACCGTCGGCACGGTGGCCGCGCTGCTGGCGGCCATGGGGCTGACGGTTCTCGGGCTCGGCGCGGCCGACAACGCGGTGGCCAACTACGACGCGAGTTCGTGGCTGTGGAGCGCGGCGCGCAGCGAGCTGGCCCGGGTCAACGGGGTCACCGCCCGGGTGGACACCCGCACCGAGATCCCCGGTGCCGTCCGGCACCCGATGCAGATCACCCAGACCGACCGGCTGCTGGTGCTGCGTGACCTGCACACCGGGCAGGTCAGCTCACTGGACCTGGCCACCCTGCAACTCACCGCGACCACCCGGACCACCCCCGGCCTGGGCGTGAGTGTCGCTCTGCACGAGGACTCGGCGTTCGTCGTCGACGCCGTGCAGGGCATTGTGCGGCAGCTCGACCCGCGCTCGCTGACCCCGGTCGGCGAGCCGGTGCACTATCCCCCGGGCATCACCGGCGGCACGTTCGACGGCGCGGGCCGGCTCTGGATCGCGGTGCCGAGCCAGGGCACCGTCTCGGCGATCACCGCCGCCACGTTGCCGTCCGCGCCGGCCTCGGCCGCGCCCGCCGGCGCCGGGCTCAGCCCGAAGCAGGTCGAGTCGTACGACGTCGCCGAGGCCAGTCACGAGCTGGTGGTGTCCACCCTGGATGAGGGGGTGGCGGTGCTCGACCGCACGGCCGGGAAGCTGGTGCGGGTGCAGCAGGGCAAGGTCCACCCGACGTCGTTGACGCTCTCCGGTGCGGCGGCGATGCCCACGCGCACCAGCGGGCAGCGGGTTCCGGTCACCGTGCCCGCCGAGCGGCGGGTGCTGGTGGTGGGTGACGGTGGGGAGGAGCGGGCGTTCACGGTGCCGGGCGAGGGCGACCGGCTCAGTCCGGCGGTGGCCTGGGCGGACCGGTTCTACTGCGCGGACGAGGCCACCGGCAAGATCTACACCTTCGACGCTGGCGGTCAGCTGGTCGAGACCATCAACGGGCGCGCGAACGGCCCGCTGGAGCTCGAGGTGCGGGAAAATCACCTGTTCATCAACTCGCCCGACTCGGCGACCGCCCGGGTGGTGGACGACAAGCACCAGGTGCGCGAGGTCGACAAGTACGCCAACGACGTGCTCGGCGGTGACCCGCCACCGGTTGCCCCGCCGCCGCCCCCGCCGAAGAAGCCCCGGGTGGGCAAGCCGAGCGCGCCGCGCAGTGTCACCGCCGCCGCCGGCAACGCCCAGGCGCGGGTGAGCTGGCGGCCGGCCGCCGCCAACGGCGCCGACATCATCAAGTACGTGGTGGAGGGCGCCGGCCAGCGCCTGGAGGTGGGCGCCAACCAACGCGCGGTGGAGGTCAAGGGTCTGACAAACGGCGAGACGTACCGGTTCGCGGTGCACGCCGTCAACGCCAAGGGCGACGGTCCGCCGCGCAACAGCAACCCGGTGACCCCGACGGCCGCGGTGCCCGACCCGCCGGCGAGCGTGACCGCCCAGGAGCGACCGGACGGCACGGTGCTGGTGAAGTGGCCGGCGGCGAACGGCCAGGGCAACACCATCGCGCGGTACGCGGTGACGGCCAGTTCGGCGGGGACGAACGCGCCGGTCGGCGAGTCGAGGAAGACGGAGCTTGTGGTGCCCGCCGGTGAGCTGGAGTTCGGCACCCAGTACGCGTTCACCGTCGTCGCGGTCAACGACAAGGGCGCCGGTTCGGCGGCGTCGCCGGTCAGCAACACCGTGGTGCCCTTCGCGGCGCCCGGCGCGCCGCTCGACCTGCGGGCCGGCACCGTCGCCAACCAGCCCGGCGCGGTCACGGTGCAGTGGTCGCCGGCCGAGGACAACGGCCGACCGGTGTCGAAATACCTTGTGGACGTCGGTGGGCGGGTCAGCGAGGTGACCGACACCCGCACGACCGTCACCGGGCTGGGCAACGGCCAGAACGTGACGGTGAAGGTGAAGGCGGTGAACGAGGCGGGTCCCGGTCCGGAGGCCACCGCCACCGCGCGTACGGTCGCCGAGCCGCGGGTCACGGTCACCGGCTCGTCGTCGACGGCGGTCGCGGCGACTGTCACGTTCACAGTGGACGCGGGCGGCGGTCAGGCCACCTGCGCGGTGAGCACGCCGGGCGAGCCGACGAAGACCGGGGCGTGCTCCAGCATCACGATGACGGGCCTGACGCCGGGCACGGCGTACGCGTTCACTGTGACGGCCACCAACGCCGCCGGTAAGGGCACCGCCACGAGGACCCAGGCCACCCAGGCGCTGTACGGGGTCGCGACCTGTCGCAACGGCGCTTCCGGGCCGGAGTCGACCTACTGCGACCAGGACGTCAGTGGCCGCAACGGCAACGAGATCTTCAAGGTTGCCGAGCAGGACAACGACAAGCAGGTCGGCTGGGCGGAGCCCGGCACCCGGCTGAAGGCGTACTGCAAGAAGTCGGGTGAAGAGGTCTACGCGTACATCTACAACAACGACAAGCGCAGCACCTGGTGGGTGCAGGTCGAGTACAGCGGGAAGAACTACATTCCCTGGGCCTGGCTCAACCTGGAGGGCGGCGACAACATCAACGTCCTGCCCACCTGCTGAACCACCAGGCAAGGAGCACCGCCGACCGTGAACACCCACGAGCCGCTCACCCAGCCGGAGGTGCAGGGCTTCGCCGCCCTGGCCGCCCGGCTGGCCGAGAACGTCAACGCGGTGGTGCTCGGCAAACCGCAGGTGGTGCGGCTGGCGCTGACCGCGCTCTTCGCGCAGGGTCACGTGCTGCTGGAGGACGTGCCGGGGGTCGGTAAGACGACCCTGGCGCGGGCCATCGCCGCCACGGTGAAGGGTCAGTGGCGGCGCATCCAGTTCACGCCCGACCTGCTCCCGTCGGACGTGTCCGGGGTGACCATCTTCAACCAGGCGAGCCGGGACTTTGAGTTTCATCCGGGGCCGGTCTTCGCCAACATCGTCATCGCCGACGAGATCAACAGGGCGTCGCCGAAGACCCAGTCGGCGCTGCTGGAGGTGATGGAGGAACGCACCGTCACAGTGGACGGGGTCCGGCACCCGGTGCCGTCGCCGTTCCTGGTGGTGGCGACCCAGAACCCGGTGGAGATGGACGGCACCTACCGGCTGCCCGAGGCGCAGTTGGACCGTTTCCTGGTGAAGCTGTCCGTCGGCTACCCGGACGAGGCGGTCGAGGTGGAGGTGCTGCGCGGCGCGACGGTGCGTTCCCCGGAGGCGCTCGCCCCGGTCACCGACACCGCCACCGTCGGGGAGATGGTCCGGATGGCCCGTCGGGTGCACATCGCCGAGCCGCTGTACGCGTACGCGGTCCGGTTGGCCGCCGCGACCCGCACCCACCCGCAGGTGCGGGTCGGGGTCAGCCCCCGGGGTGTGATCGCGTTGACCCGTGCGGCGTGCGCGTACGCGCTTATCGACGGGCGAGGTTGGATCATGCCGGAGGATCTGAAGGCGCTCGTCGAGGCGGTCTTCGCGCACCGGTTGCTGCTGACGCCGGACGCCCAGGTGCGCGGGATGACCGCCGCCGAGGTGCTGCGCCAGGCCGTCGCCTCGGTGCCGGTGCCCCTGCCGTCGGGGCAGCCCGCTCCGGTGCAGGGCTGACCGGCAGCAGCGCGATGGGGATCACCGCCCGTGGGATCGGGCTGCTCGTCGCCGCCGTGGTGCTGTTGGGGACGGGTTTCCGGTTCGCGTACCCCGAGTTGACGTTGCTCGGCGCGGCGGCCGGCGCGGCCGTCGGCTACGCCGCGCTGATCGCGGCCTGGCGGCCCCGGCTGACCGTTACCCGCCACGCCGATCCGGACCGGGTGGCGCGCGGCGAGCCGGCGAGCATGACGTTGACGGTGCGCAACGCGGGCCGGCTTCGGTCGGCGAACCTGCTGGCCGAGGACCGGTGCGGGGACCGCAGCGTGCCGGTGCCGGTGTTGCGCCTGCGGCCCGGCCGGGACACCGAGGTCCGCTACGACGTGCCGACCCATCGACGCGGGGTGGTGCCGGTGGGGCCGCTGCGGGTGACCCGGCGCGATCCGCTGGGGTTGGTGGCGTTGGCCCGCCCGTACGGCGCGGCGGTGCCGGTCTGGGTGTACCCACGGGTCCACCCTCTGACGGCGGTGCCGCGCGGCGCGGGACGCAGCCTGGACGGCCGGGTGGACGGGGTGCCGCACGGCTCGATCACGTTCGACTCGCTGCGGGAGTACGTGGTCGGCGACGAGCTGCGCCGGGTGCACTGGCGGACCAGCGCCCGGGTGGGTGAGCTGATGGTGCGGGAGAACGTGGACACGAGCCTGCCGCACCTGATCGTGCTTGTGGACAATCGCGCCGTCGCGCACCCGCGGCGGGTGGGTGGGGTGGCGGAGTCGTTCGAGTCGGCCTGCGAGGCCGCGGCGTCGATCGTGACCGCCGCACACCGCGCCGACCTGCCGGTGGTGTTGCTGTTCGCCGGCGCGGAGCCGGGCGCGCCGGGAGGGGTGCCGGACGTCGGTTCGGCGCTGGGTCCGCTGGACCGGCTCGCCGCCGCCGACCTCTCGGATGCCGACGAGGCGGTCCGCGCGGCAACGACCCGGCTGCGCCAGGACCGGCTCGGTGACACGCTGATCTTCCTGACCGGGCCGGGTGGGCGGGACGATCTGGGGCACGTCGGGGCGCTGCGTGGGGCGTACCCGTCGGTGGTGGTCGGGGTGTTCGGCGCGGCCGAGCCGACGCCGCCGGGCGCGGCCGGCTTGGTGGTGGTCGACGCGGCGGACGGCGCGCAGTTCGCCGCCGAGTGGGACGGGGTACGCCGGTGGTGACGGGCGCCGCGCGGGTGCTGCGGGCGGCGGTGGTCCCGCTGGCGCTTGTCGCGTTGACCGCGCTCGCCGGGGTGGTGCTGGGCCGGGTGTACGCGGGTGACCTGCTGACCGGGCTTGTCGTCGGTGCGGCGGCCGGGTCGGTGCTGGTCAGCGTGGCCGCCCGGCGGCTGCCGTCCTGGCTGGTGGCACCGGTGTCGGTGGCCGCGATGGCCGGCTGGACACTGTGGTCGCTGCGGCTGGCCGCCAACCGGGCCGAGCTTCCGGGCGGTCTGCTGGAGATCACCGGCGACGCCGCGCGCAACGGTATTCCGCGGCTGCTGACCGCGATGATCCCGGTGGAGCCCACCCCGGACACGGTGCTGGTGCCAGTGGTCGCCGCCTGGTTGGCCGGGCTGGCCGGCGCGGAGGTCGCGCTGCGCACCGGCCGGGTGCTGCTGGGCTACCTGCCGGCGGCGGGGCTCTACGCCGCCGCCCTCTACGTGGTGGGTCCGAATGCCACCCCGGCGGTCGGGGTGACCGTGGCGTTCGTCGCGGTCGCGGCGGTCGGCCTGGCGGCCCCCACCGCGGCGGCGCCGGCCGCCGCCGATCCGGCCACCGAGTTGGCCCCCCGGGTACGCGCGGCGGTGCGGCTGCGGCTGGCCGCCGGCGCGGCACTCGGGGTGGCGCTGGTGGTGGGGCTTGTCGCGCTGCTCGGACCGGTCGTCGCCGACCAGGTCGACGGGCGGCCGGTGGACCCGCGCCGGTACGTGGAGCCGCCGCAGGTGCAGACGCTCGACGAGAACCCGTTGATCCGGATCTCCGGTTGGGCGCTGCACCCGGAGCAGAAGCTCCTCGACGTGAGCACGGAACGCGCCGGTGTGGCGCCTCCAGCGTCCGGTGGCGTCCCGCCGGAGGGCGAGCCGGCCGGCGCCGCCGGTGGCGGTGTGCGGATCCGGTTGGCGGTGCTCAGCGACTACGACGGGGTGACCTGGCGGGTCGGCGCGACGTACCGCAACGCCGGGCGGATCCTGCCGGCCGCCTCCCCGCCCCGGGACAGCACTGTGGAGACGGTCCGCCAGCAGATCACCGTCGCGGAGCTGAGTGGCCGGCTGCTGCCCGCCGTGGCGACGCCCCGGGAGGTCAGCGGCGCCCGGGTGGCGTACGACCCGGCGAGCGGGACGTTGATCCGGCCGGAGGGGTTGACGCCGGGGCTGCGGTACGCGGTGACCTCCGCCGAGGCAGAGCCGGACGAGAACCTGTTGGCCAGCGCGAACGTGCCCGCCGGCGAGGAGGTGGCTCGGGTGCTGCGGGTGGCCGACGGGGTGCCCGACCCGATGCGCCGGCTGGCCGCGCAGCTCGCCGAGGACAACGGCGCCCCGTACGCGCGGGCTCTGGCGATCGAGCAGTTCCTGGGCGAGCACTACCGGGTGGTGGCGGACGCGCCGAGCGGACACGCGTACCCGAATCTGGGTTTCTTCCTCTTCGGACCCCGCGCCGGCGGCGGGCAGGAGGGCACGTCGGAGCAGTTCGCTGCCGCGTTCGCGGTGCTCGGTCGGTTGTCCGGGTTGCCGACCCGGGTGGTGGTGGGTTTCCGGGCCGGCGGGCAGGGGCCGGTGCTCGCCGGTGACGCGTTCGCGTGGCCGGAGGTGCTCTTCGACGGGCTGGGTTGGGTGCCGTTCGACCCGCTGCCTCGCCCGAACGAGGAGCCGAGGCCGGTGGAGGAGGATTTCCGCCCGACCCCGGAGGATCCACCGCCGTCGGAGGCGCCGGCGCCCACGGTGGAGCCGACCGCGTCACCGGAGCCGGTCGTCGCCGCTGACGGGCCGCCCGGCAGGGGTGGCGTGTCCACTCCGCTGCTTGTCGCCGGCGGCAGCGGCGGGCTGCTGCTGCTGGTGGGGGCGCTGCTGCTCACCCTGTGGGCGATGCGCCGCTCCCTCACCCGCGCCCGGCTCGTCCAGGGTGATCCGGGTCAACGCATCGCCGGCGCCTGGCGGGAGGTCACCGACGCGCTGCGGCTGGCCGGCCGACCGGTCGGGGACGACCTGGCCGCCACCGAGGTGGCCGGGCACGCCCGCGAGGCCCTCGCCGAGGCCCGCGCACGCGCGACCGGGGATGGCGCTACCGGGGATGGCGCTACCGGCGACGGGCCGTCGGTCGACGAGTTGGCGGGCCTGCTCAATCAGGTGGGCTTCGCCCCCGACGCGGCAGCGGCCGGGCAGGCGGCCCGCGCCGCCGAGCTGGCCACCGCCTACGTCGCCAACCTGCGCGCCGCCCGACCCTGGTGGCGTCGGCTGCTCTGGTCCGTCCACCCGTCTCCCCTGCGCCGGTCCCGTCGGTGATCGGGGCCCGGTCAGGTGGTCAGGCGGCGGATGAGTTTGCGCATGCCGGCCTGCCAGCCGTCCGGGTCCTCGGCGCGGCGGCGGGCGTAGTCGGCGACCTCCGGATGCGGCAGGATCAGGAAACGTTCCTCGGCCAGCCCGGCGACGGCCGCGTCGGCAACCTGGTCGGGCGTGAGCACCGCCCCGGACGCGGCGATCACCCGGGCGCCGAGCTGACCCTCGACGAGCCCGTCGGCGAGCATCGGAGTGTCCACCCCCTGCGGGCAGAGCGCGCTGACCCGGATGCCCCGGTCCCGATAGGTGATGGCGAGCCACTCGGCGAACCCCACCGAGGCGTGCTTCGTCGCGGTGTACGCGGCGTCGCCCACCGCGGTCAACACGCCCGCCGCCGAGCAGGTGTGCAGCAGGTGCCCGCCACCCCGGGCGAGCATCCCGGGCAACACGGCACGGGCCGAGTAGACGTGGGCGAGCACGTTGACCCGCCACGCCCGGTCCCAGCCGGCGTCGTCGACCTCCACTCCCCCGCCGCTCGTCACCCCCGCGTTGGCACAGAACAGGTCGATCCGGCCGTAGCGCTCCTCGGTGTCGGCGACCAGGTCGCGTACCTGCTGCTCGTCGGTGACGTCGAGGGCGATGGGGTGCGCGACCGGGCCGATGCCCTCGGCCACCGCGTCCGCCGCGTCGGCGTTCAGGTCGGCGACCACCACTGCGGCGGCCCCCTCCGCGGCGAAGCGGCGGGACAGCGCCGCCCCGATGCCGCCGGCCCCGCCGGTGACCACCACGATCCGGTCGGTGAGGTTCATGCGGACGCTCCCACGGGGTCGGCCCCCAGTTGGGCGATGAGGCTGAGTAGCGCTGTCGCGCCGCCGGCGGTGACCTCGGGGGTGGGGAGCAGCGCCATGATCGGCACGTCGACACCGGCGTCGGCGTAGCGGCGCACCTCGGCGCGGCACCGCTCCGGTGCGCCGTGCAGCACCAACGCGTCGACGACGTCGTCCGGCACCGCCGCGCTGGCGCCGCGCCGGTCACCGGCGGCCCAGGCCGCCCACATGGGCGCGAGCGTCTCGTCCCGGCCGAGCCAGCGGTGGAACTCGGCGTACGCGGGGACGGTGAGGTAGCTGGTGATGAGGCGGCGGCCCAGCGCTCGGGCGTACGCGGCGTCCTCGGTGGGGCAGACGAAGATCCGGGCGGCGACCTCGAAGCCGGCGCGCCGCTCGCCCACCTCGGCGAGGGCACGTGGCACGTCGTCGGCGCCGAGCCAGTTGAGGATGACGCCGTCGGCCTCCGTTCCGGCCAGCCGGAGCATCCCCGGGCGCAGTGCGGCAAGCAGGATCGGTGGTGGCACCGCCGGCGGTTGTTCCAGCGTGAACCGGCGGATGGTGAACGTGTCGTACACCTCGTCGACGGTCTCGCCGCGCAGCGCGGCGCGCAGGAAGCGCAGCACGTCGCGGGTGCGGCGGAACGGCTCGTCGAACGGCACGGCGTTCCAGTCCCGCACCAGCACGGGTGAGGACGCGCCGATGCCGAGGGCGAACCGGCCCGGCGCGGCCTCGGCCAGCGCCGCCGCGCTCATCGCCAGCAGCCCGGGGCCTCGGGTGAAGACCGGCGCGATGGCGGTGCCCAGTCGCAGCCCCGGCTGCCAGGCCGCGGCGAGCGCCAGCGGGGTGAACGCGTCGGTCCCGGCGACCTCGGACGACCAGACGTCGGTGAACCCGGCCTGGTCGAGCGCCGCATAGGCCGCGTCGTGGTGCGCCAGTGCGATCCCGGTCATCGGCACCGTCATGCCCCATCGATTCGTCACCGATCGATCGTGCCCGTTGACGAGGGCACGGGCAAGATCCCCGGGTTGGGCATAATCGCCGGTTTCCGGCCGAGCGTGCCGGCGCGGGTGCTACGACTTCGAGGTGGACCGGACCGACGGCGCAGGCCGCTGACCATGGGTTCCGGGGCAGCGGGGCACCTGGAGCCGGCCAAGCGCGACCCGGGCCGGGCCACCTTCCTCGAGCTCTTCTTCGACCTTGTGTACGTCTTCGCGCTGACCCGGATCTCGGCCCGCGCGTTCGAGGACCTGACCGACGGGCCGGCTCGGGAGCACGTCGAGGCGGCGATCACCGGCAGCGGCAAGACGTTGCTGCTGCTGCTCGCGCTCTGGTCGGTCTGGCAGGGCACCGCGTGGACGACCAGCCGCTACGACCCGTACCGCGTGCCGCTGCAAACCGTGGTGATCACCGCGCTGGTGTGCAGCATGCTGCTCGGGGTGGCGATCCCCCGGGCGTTCAGCGAGACCGGGCTGATGTTCGCGGTGGCGTACGTGATCGCGCAGGTGACCCGACCGGTGATCCTGTCGTTCGCGCTGGGCGCCCACCCGTACCGCCGGTTGAAGGTGCGCATGGCGGTGGTGTACGCGTTCAGCGGGATCTTCTGGATCAGTGGTGCGATGTTGAGCACCAACACGCAGGTGGTGCTCTGGTCGGCGGCGCTCCTGATCGAGTATCTGGCCGCCCGCTGCGGCTGGCCGGTGCCGGGGCTGGGCCGCTCGACAATCTCGAAGTGGGAGATCGCCGGGGAGCACCTGGCCGAGCGGTACCAGCAGTTCTTCCTCGTCGCGCTTGGCGAGACGATCCTGGTGGCGGGCTTCTCGTACAGCATGGGGCCGTACGAGTCGGGGCACGTGTGGGCGTTCGCGCTCGCGTTGGCCACCTCGATCATGCTGTGGCGGATCTACGTCCAGCGGGCCGGGCGGATCCTGGGCGAGGCGGTGGTGAAGGCCCGGCACCCCGCCAACATCGGCCGCTCGGCCGCCGACACCCACCTGCTGATGGTGATCGGTCTCGCCGCCACGGCTGTCGGTTATGAGCTGATCATCGAGCATCCGTTGGAGAGGATCCCCGGCGCCTGGTTGGCCATGGTGCTCGGCGGGCCGGCGCTGTTCCTGGCCGGCCGGGCCCGCCTGGAGTACGAGGTGTTCGGGCGGATCTCCCCGTCCCGGTGGATCGCTCTCACGGTGCTGGTGGTGGCGTCGGTGCCGCTGCTGCGGCTGCCCGGTGTGGTCGCGACAGCGGTCGGGGTGGTGGTGTTGGCAGGGGTCGCTGTCATCGACGCCCGCCGGGCGCACGGTGCCCCGCCGGAGCCCGCCGCGCCACCGTTCTGAGCCGAGCACGGCCCGGCGGTGTGCGGGCCGGGCGGGTCTAGGCTCGGCGGGTGACCTTCTCGCTCGTCGCCCGATCCGCCGACGGTCGCCTGCACGGCGTCGCCGTCGCCAGCAAGTTCCTCGCCGCCGGGGCGCTGGTGCCGGCCGCCGCCGCCGAGGTCGGCGCGCTGGCCACCCAGGCGCACGTCAACCTCGCCTACCGTCCGCAGGGCCTCACCCTGCTGCGCACCGGGGTGGCCCCGGCCGACGTGGTGGCCGGACTGATCGCCGCGGATCCCGAGCGGGAGCACCGCCAGCTCGGCGTGGTGGGCGTCGACGGTCCGGGTGCCAACTGGACCGGGCCGGCCTGCCACCCGTGGGCGGGCGGGCGGACCGGTGACGGGTGGGCCGCCCAGGGCAACGTGCTCACCGGCCCGGAGGTCGTCGACGCCCTGGGCGACGCCTGGCTGGCCGGGTCGGGGCTGCCGTTCGCCGAGCGGCTGGTGGCCGCGTTGCGGGCCGGCGACGAGGCCGGCGGTGACCGGCGGGGCCGGCAGAGCGCCGGTCTGCTGGTGGTCGAGCGTGGCGGCGGGTACGGCGGCACCAGCGACGTGCTTGTCGACCTTCGGGTGGACGACCACCCGGACCCGGTCGCCGAGCTGGGTCGGCTGCTCGCCGTGCACACAATGCTGTTCAGCCGGCCCGATCCGGCCACCCTGCTCGATTTGAGCGGCGCGGTCGCCGACGAGGTGGCGGCGTTGCTCGCCGCGCTGGGCCACCCGGTGGCCGATGGCGGCACCGAGGCGGCGTTGGTCTCCTGGGCGGGGTTGGAGAACCTGGAGGAGCGGCTGGTGCCGGGGCGGATCGACCCGGTGGTGTTGACCCACCTGCGCGGCGTCGCCCCGCACGTCCCCGCGCCCCGCGCCGCGAGCTGACGGTCAGCGGGCCAGTCCCCGGGCGACACCGTCGCCGTCCGAGATCCGCGTGCGTCAGCGGCCGAAGGCGAGCCAGCGGAAGCCGGCGGCGGCGACCGCGGACTGTTCCGGGGCGGTCAGCGCCGCTCGTCCGGTGGTCTTGCGGATCAGGGTCAGTTGGTCCCAGCGCAACCCGGCCGGTGTCGGTCGTCCCCCGGTGAGCAGGTCGGCGATCACCCCGGCCGCCGGCGGGGTGAGCCAGGGCGGCCGGCCCAGCGCGGCGGCCAGGTCCAGACCGTGTACGCCCACCTCGACGACCCGGGTCCGCAGGAACTCGGTCACGTTCATCGCGTCGCCGTGCCGGGTCCGTACGACGCGGTCGGGCGGCGCGGCGGCGACGGCGGCGTCGGTGGCTCGCCAGGCTCGGTCCAACTCGGTCGCCAGCGTCGCCCGGTCCACCCGCGACGCGTCGCGCCGGCCTCCGGCGATCCGGTCGGCGTCGACCTGCGGGGTGAACTTCGCAGTGCCGAAATAGCCGGCGGCGTCGACCTCGGCGCGCGGCGGGGCCGGCGCGGCGAGCATGTCGGCGAGCCGGCCGACTCCGGTGCGCACGTGCGCGACCAACTCCCGCACCGTCCACGGTGGGCAGTTGGTGGGCCGGTCAAGGTCGGCGTCGACCAGCTCGGCGAGGACCTCGGTGAGCTGGGCGCACTCCGCGGAGAACGCCGCGCGCACCGGGTCCATCGGTCCGCTCAGCCCTTGACCCTGGGCACCAGCCGGTGCACGACGATCAGCACCAACGCCATCACCACCGCCATCGTGCCGGCGATCCCGGCGGCGCTGCCGGCGTACCCGACGAACAGGGGCTGGCGGCCCAACTCGTCCGGGCCGGTGTCGCGCAGGTCGACAAGCCAGGTGAGGGACAGCCCGCAGGCGACAAGGGCGAGCACGCCGCCCACCCCGAGCACCAGCGTGGCCGTCCGGTGTGCGTCGCCGGGGGCGATCTCGGCCTGCTCCCGCTGGGTGATCAACAGGACCAGCCCGGCCACCGCCGCCCAGACACCCACCACCAGGTACGCGGCGATCGCGTCGCTGGGCCGGTGCCAGCCGGCGGAGAGAGTGGCGACCCCGGCGGTGGCGGCATAGGCAGTGGCGAGGAAGGCACCCACCGCCCGCACCTTGGCCGGCAACACGAGCACCAGCGCGACCGCGACCGCCGCGGCCACCGTGGCGTGGCCGCTGGGCAGGCTGTTGCCCACTGCGGCGCGCTCCGGGTCGACGCCGTAGTCGGGGCGGCTCAGCCCGTACTTCAACAGTTGGGTGGAGACGTTCGCCCCGGCGATCAGGAGGGTCGCGGTGATCGCCAGCGCGATCCGTCCCCGGATCAGCGCGATGAACCCGATCATCGCGGTGGCGGCCAGCAGGGAGACCACCGACATCGCGTTGAGGATCCGATCGACCGGACCATCGATGGTGTCCTGCCCGATCCGGTTGCCGGTGAGGGCGACAGTGTCCACCCACTGGCCGATCTCGGTGTGCAGGGCCACCCGCCACACGGCGAAGAGAGCGGCCGTCTGGACAAGGGCCAGTACGACCAACCAGACCGCGGTCCAACCCCGTGCCGTCGCGCGCATCCGCACACCGTAGCGGCCGGTGTCGGCAGGCCGACCGGTGGCCCGCCGCCCGCCGACGGTTAGGTTGTGCCAGAGCGAGGAGGCGGCGATGCGCGGAACACCCGAGCACGGCAGTGGCCAGGCCGCACCCGACCCGGACCAGCAGGTGGGCACCGACCTGGGCCATGGCGGGCGGGCGCGGGCCGAGTCGCTGGCAGACCTGTTGGGCGGGCGGGGCGGCGCCATCGACGCCACAGTGCCGCCCCTCGCGTTCGCTGTGGGTTGGTTGCTGGGCGGCGAGTCGCTGTGGGGTGGGATCGGCGCGGCGGTGGCCGTGGGCGCGTTGGTGGCCGGCGTACGGCTACGTCGGGGTGACCGGCCGCGGTCGGTGCTGATCGGTCTGCTGGCCGTCTGCGTCGCGGCGTTGATCGCGGCGCGCACCGGCCGGGCCGAGGATTTCTTTCTCATTCAGGTGCTGTCCAACGCCGCAAGCGCGCTCGCCTGGACGGTCAGCATCGTGGTGCGCTGGCCGCTGCTCGGTGTGTTGGTGGGCGGGGTGCTGGGCCAGCGCACCCGGTGGCGGCGCGACCGGGCGCTGCTGCGCGGCTACAGCCGGGCGAGTTGGGTGTGGACGGCGACCTACCTGCTGAGGCTGGCGGTGTTCGTGCCGCTGTACCTGGGTGGGCAGGTGCTCGCGCTGGTGGTGGCCCGGGTGGCTCTGACCTGGCCGCTGGTCGCCGCGGCGCTGGCCGTGAGCTGGGTGGTGCTGCGGCGGTCGTTGCCGGCCGGGCACCCCGGTCTGCGTCATCCGGTCGGCGGAGAGCCGACGGCACCGCCGGGCTGAGACGGCGCCGAGCCGGGCTGTGCGGGCAAAAAAGTGGAGAGGCCGCCACGGGGGGAGCGGCCTCTCCGGTGACGTACGTTACTCCGTTGCGGACCTCGGCGTGATCCCGTGACGGCCCGAATTTCTGGGCTTTTTCGCGGTTGGCTCCAGTCCGGGCGGTGGGGTGGGCCAGCCGATCCGCTGCGTCGGCCAGATGGCCGGCCCACCCCGGCCTGACCGTGGGTGTCAGGCCGTCCCGCCGACCAGCGTCCGTCGTTCCTCGGACCCTGGTCGGATCCCGGGGTGGGCGGTCCACGCCACCCACCCCGGGTCGTCGTCAGCCGTTCGGGAACAGGCTGCCGTAGTCGGCGTACGCCATGGCGACGTCAGCCTGTGCCCAGAACCGGTGGTAGTTGAACTCGGGCTCCGCACCACCGTTGAGGTACGCCTGGACCTTGGGCCAGTCCGGGTCGTTCTTGTAGAAGGAACGGATGTCGAGGAAGCTCTTGCCGGCGGCGATGGCGTCGCCGTTCGGCATCTTCCCGGTCCAGCCCGGCGGCACGTAGAGGCCCTGACCGGTGGACGCGTTGTAGACGTCGTCGAAGCGCCGGTAGTCGCCACGCTTCTCGGTGGTGGAGACACCCTTGGCGTCGCTTGCGGCGGAGAGCGCGTCGAGCAGGCCCTTGGCGGTCGTCTTGGCCGCCGCGTTGCCCGACTTGGCCGCGTACGCGATCAGGGTCCGGGCGTAGGCGGCGGCGACGCCGACGTCCTGGCCCTTGCTGATCACCTCGACGTGCAGGTTGGTGTTGGGCTGCGGGCTGGACGGGTTCCAGGTGGTCGGCTGACCGGTCCACGCCATGTCCGACGGGATCGACCAGTTGGTGCCGACTGTGGTGTTGGCGATCGCCCACGGCACCCACTTGTCCAGCAGCGCCTTGGCCTTCGCGTTGCCGGTCTGCAGGTACAGCTCGGCGATCCGCTGCATCGACCAGGCCTGCATGCCGAACCACTGGTTGGACGGCGGGTCGTTGTAGACCGGGTCGACGTCGTAGAACATGCCGTAGAAGGTGCTGGTGCCCGACGGCGGCTGGGCGTAGCTGCCGTCCCAGCTGTTGGTGGCGCCGCCGGCGATGCCACCCTCGGACGACTGGAGCCAGGTGTAGAACTCCAGCTGCCGGTCGAAGCTCTTGGTCCAGTCGGCGACCGCT
This sequence comes from Micromonospora sp. CA-240977, assembly GCF_050942285.1. Lineage (NCBI taxonomy): Bacteria > Bacillati > Actinomycetota > Actinomycetes > Micromonosporales > Micromonosporaceae > Micromonospora > Micromonospora sp. CA-240977. The sequence continues at coordinate 5,202,451 of NZ_CP192055.1, forward strand.
GTCGACGACTGCGGCTTGAGCTCCGGGGTGTTGGTCAGCGCCCAGGCCGCGAACGGGTTCTGGTAGCCGAAGTGGTTGTGGCTGGAGCCGATCCGCCAGGACCAGTTCTGGCTGGCGTCGTACGCGCCGCCCCAGGCGTAGTACCAGGACAGCAGGTAGTGCGCCGAGTCCTTGCCGCTGCCGGCGGGGCAGGTGCTGGCCCCGACGCAGTTGCCGATCTTCTTGAAGTACTTGTCGAACATCGCGTACCGCAGGTAGTCACCCATCTTGGCGGCCTTCGCGATGGTGGCCGCCACGTCGGCCTGCTTGCCCTGCGCCTTGGCCCAGGTCAGCGCCCAGTACGCGGCCTGCACGGCGCGGGCGTCGGCGTCCGGGGCGTTCGTGTACTTCCACTGCTTGGCGGGGGCGCCGGTGTCCTTGACGAACAGGTCGAGGTAGCCGTACTGACCGCCGTGCTTGAAGGTGTCGCAGGAGGGCTGCGGGACGGTCTCCCACACCGACTCCTGGGTGCCCCGCTGGAAGGTGTTGATGTAGGCCGGCTTGGTGGTGCCGTCGCCGCAGTGACCGAAGCCGTAGGTGTTGTCGACGTCCATCAGCCAGTGCATGCCGTAGATGTCGCCGGTGCCGTAGGTGGACTGCAACTCCGAGCGCAGCGGGTCCTGCCCGACCGAGATGTTCGGGTTCAACGCCGAGGGGTACTGGCTGGGCAGGTTGTACTCGGCGGCGTACTGCGGGGTGCCGGCGGAGCCCGCGGTGGGCTGGTCGGCGTGCGACGGGATGATGTACTTCTCCATCACCGTCCAGGCGTTGTTGAACGGGGCCCAGTTCTGGGTGACCCGCCCGTAGTTCGCTTCCAGCCAGAGCCAGAAGCTGAACGCCTCCGAGGTGGTCTCGTGCCCGTGGTCGGGCGCCTCGACGATCAGCGTCTCCACCGAGTGGTACGGCACGCCCTCGGGGCTGAAGTAGCCCGAGTTCTTGATCTTGCCGTACTGCTCGAGGAACTTCGCTATGTAGGCGTTGTCGCCGCCGGGGGTGTCGTTGTCGATCTCGGTGGCGGTGACCGCCAGCGAGGCGAGGCCGGTGGCGGCGGCGGTGATGGTGGCGGCGCCGCCCAGGGTGTCGGTGTCCTCCGCCGCGGCGACCGTGACGGTGACCCCGGTGTTCCAGTTGCTCGGGGTCAGCGTGGTGCTGGTCGGCGAGACCGTGACGTCGGCGTCGCCGGTGGGCGTGAGGGTGACCGGCACGTTGGCCGTCGGCGCGGCGCTGAGCTTCAGGTTGAAGGTGGAGGTGCCACCTTCGCTGACGCTCACCGCGGACGGCGTGGCGACGAGGGTCGGACCGCTGGCCGCGTCGACGGTGAACGCCTTCTCGGCGACCCCGATGCCGTTGGCGTTGTCGTACGCCTTGGCCTGGACGGTGTAGTTGCCGGCCGGCAGGTCCTCCTGGGTGTACGCGTACGGGGCGGAGGTGTCGGTGTTGATGAGCAGGCCGTTGCGGTAGAACTCGACCTTGCTGATCGTCCCGTCCGGGTCACTGGCGGTCGCGGTCAGCGGCACGTCGGCCGGCGCGGTGAACGGCCCACTCGGCAGGCCGAGAGAGACCGTCGGCGGCTGGTTGGCCGGGGTGCCGTTGCACGGGGTGCCGTTGAGCGTGAACGAGGTGGGCTTCGGGTTGCTGCCCGAGTGGGAGCCGTTGAAGCCGATGGTGGTGGAGGCCCCGGTGCCGAGGTTGCCGTTGTACGACTCGTTGGTCGCGGTGACCTCGCTGCCGGACTGGCTGAACTTGGCCGACCAGCCCTGGGTGACCCGCTGGCTGCTGTTCGGGAAGGTCCACTTGAGCGTCCAGCTGCTCACCGCGTCGCCCAGGTTCTTGATCGTCACGTTGGCGGTGAAGCCGGTGTTCCAGTCGTTGGTCGCGTAGACCACGTCGCAGGCGGGCGCGGCCTGTGCGGCGCCGGCGGGCAGGGTCACCCCGCCCGCGGCGAGCGCGGCGGCAGCGATGATCGCCACTCGACGGCGTCTTGCCAGTTGTCTCATGTGCGCGGTGTCTCCTCGGACCAGGCCGGGACGGTCCCCGGCGAAGGCGCCTGCCCGCGAGGGTGGTGGTGGTCCGCGGGAGATTCGAGGCGCCGGGAAGGTGGTCTCCCCCGGGCCCGGCCGGGGTAGGGCGGTGCGGCCCGCACGGGAGGGGGTCCCGCCGGCTGCGATCGGGTGACCGTGACCGGAATCGTGCTGCCCGGCTGCCCTCGGTGAACCCGCGCTCACGCGATGTGGCTCCTGTCGCGTTGAATCGACAGTCTGCCATGGAAGCGCTCCCACAACAAGCGCAGACGCCACTCGTTCAGCTCGTTGTTTCGATCTCGTTTTGGGTCTTTCACAAAGCCGTGACGGGCGTTACAGTCGCAACATCGGTCGATGGGAGCGCTTCCATCGACAAGGTTCAACAAGAAGATCGCTGAGGTCGTTTCTGACGGGCTCGGCGAACCAGCCCGAGGGCCGACGACGGGCCAGCCCGGACGCCGTCGTCAGCCATCGTCCCGCCTTATGGAGGGAGGTGGAACCAGAGCCACTCGCGTGGCCCGGCTCCCGCGCGACACGCACGGCAGGACCCAAATCTCGCCCGTGTGTGTGCAGTTACGGTGGGGACGGGGGTTGCCCTCCCCCGTCCCCACACTAAACCCCCGTACACGATGGGAAAAGAGGCCGACGGGACAGGCGCGCCGCGCCGCCCGGCGGCCTCGTTCGCTGTCTGGGGCCCCCAACCGCCTCGACCCGCCATCGCCGGCCGCCATGACGGCCAGCTGACCGGGCCGGCCGCCCCTGGCCTATTCTGGGAGCGCTCCCGAATTTCGGCGGTGGCCCCGTATCCATGAGGAGAATCCATGTCGATACCTACCGGGCCCGCCGGCCCACTGCGCTTCCCCGACAACTTCGGCTGGGGCGCGGCCACCTCGGCGTACCAGATCGAGGGCGCCGCGAAGGAGGACGGGCGCGGTGAGTCCGTCTGGGACACCTTCAGCCGCGTCCCGGGCAGCACCCGAAACGGCGACACCGGCGACGTGGCCGCCGACCACTACCACCGGTACGCCGAGGACCTCGACCTCATGCGCGACCTCGGGCTGCGCAGCTACCGCTTCTCCATCTCCTGGCCCCGCATCCAGCCCGACGGCAGCGGTCTGCCCAACCAGCGCGGGCTCGACTTCTACCGCCGGCTCATCGACGGCCTGCACGAGCGTGGCATCGCCCCGATGGCCACCCTGTTCCACTGGGACCTCCCGCAGGCGCTACAGGACGCCGGCGGCTGGGAGTCGCGCGACACCGCCCACCGCTTCGCCGACTACGCCGACGTGGTCTTCCGCGCCCTGGGCGACCGGGTGCCGGCGTGGCTCACCATCAACGAACCCAAGACCGTGGTGCAGAACGGCTACCTCACCGGCCACCACGCCCCCGGCCGGCAGGACCCGGACGCCGCCTACCTGGTCGCCCACCACCTGCAACTCGCGCACGGGCTCGCCGTCGGCACGCTGCGGGCCAGCGGCAGCGACAGCCGGATCGGCCCCGCGCTCAACCTGCACCCCTGCTACCCCGCCGACGACTCCGCGCAGGCCGCCGCCGCCGCCCACCTCTACGACGGCTACGAGAACCGCCTCTACCTCGACTCCCTGCTCAGGGGCAGCTACCCGGAGGACCTGCTGGCCGACCTCGGCCCGCAGAGCCGGATGGTCCAGGGCATCCGCGACGGCGACCTGAAGATCATCTCGGCGCCGGTCGACCTGCTCGCCGTGCAGTACTACACACCGATCTACGTCACCGGCGACGGCGGCACCGTGCGGCGCTGGGCGACCTCCGAGGCCGAGTGGCAGCAGATCTACCCCGAGGGAATGTACGACCTGCTGACCCGGGTCACCCGCGACTACGGCCCGATCCCCCTCACCATCACCGAGAACGGCCTGCCCACACCGGACACGCTGGCGGAGGACGACACCGTCCACGACGCGGGCCGGATCAGCTTCCTGCGCGACCACCTCACCGCCGTGCACCGGGCCATCGCCGCCGGGGTGCCACTGGAGAGCTTCCACGTCTGGTCGCTCCTCGACAACTTCGAGTGGGACGCGGGCTACGACCAGCGCTGGGGGCTTGTCTACGTGGACTACCCGACCCAGCGGCGGGTGCTCAAGAGCAGCGCCACCTGGTACCGCTCCGTCATCACCGACGGCGGCTTCTGAGCGGGCCGCCACCCGGAATGCCGGGCCCGGACGGCTCGGCTCGGGTGAGCCGGTGACCGTCCGGGTCCGGACCGGCCGGTCAGCGCGGCAGCGCCTGCTGCAGCTCCGCCCGCAGTGCCGGGGTGAGCATCTCCCCCGCCTGCTTGGCCAGCCGGGCCATCTCGTAGCCCACCACACCGATGTCCGCGTCCCCGGCCGCCAGGGTGGCCAGAATCGAACCGTCGCGGATCTGCATCACCAGGAAGTAGCCGCGGCCCATCTCGACCACCGTCTGCTTGACGACATCGCCGTCGAACATCTGCGCCGCGCCCGCCGTGATGCTCATCAGCCCGGAGGTCACCGCCGCGAGCTTGTCCGCGTTGTCGCGGGGCAGGTGGTCGGAGATCGCCACCAGCAGCCCGTCGGACGAGACCACAATCGCGTGTGCCACGCCCGGCACCCGCTCCGCGAACGCGCTCACCAGCCAGCTCAGGTCACGCGCCTCCTGGCTCAACGTCGTCACTGTCGTCGTCCCCCTTCGTCGTGCCCCCCGGACGGTGGCACGGGTATCTCGGTGGTGTCCTCGGCCTCGGCGCGCCGCACCCCGCTGTAAAGCCGGGAGAGCATGCCGCCGACCGCTTCCGGGTCCAGGTCGACGCGGGCCGGCGTCGAGGTCGGTCGTGCCGTGTTGGTGACAGCGCTCAACTGCGCCATCGGCACCCGCACCGGCAGCCCTCGCTCGTTCGTGCCGCCGGTCACCGGGATGGCCGGCGGCACCGCCGCGGCGGGCACCGTCGGCGCGAACGGACCCTGCCGGGACCACCAGCCCGCACCACCGGAAGGGGCCGCGGGCGAGGTCAGCACATCCTCGGAGCGCACCGGCACCGGACGGGCCTGACGAGGCACGGCCACCGCCGGCCGCCGACCGGCAACCGGCAGGTCCCTGGCTCCGAGGCCCAGCCCCGGGGCACCTGCCTCCCAGGCGCCCCCGGGCTGCGCGGGCACTCCCCGCGCGGCGCTCGTCGCCAGCATCCGGGCCGGCGCGGGTGGATCCAGCTCCACCGCGCCCGCCGGCGCCAGCAGCACCGCGGGCAGCACGAGCCGAGCGGTCAGGCCACCCTGGCCCCCGTCGAGGCGCACGGTGACCCCCAACCGGGCGGCCAGGTGGCTGACCACGAACAGACCCATCCGCTCCACCGCCGCGACATCCGCTGCCGGAGGGCTGGCCAGCACCGCGTTCGCCTCGGCCAACGCGGCCGGGCTCATGCCAAGCCCACTGTCGACGATCTCGATAAGCGCGGAGGCCGCCTCGACCCTGGCGGTCACCACCACGAGGGTGTCCGGACGGGAGAAGGCAGTGGCGTTCTCCAGCAGCTCGGCCAACAGGTGCACCAGCTCGCCGACGGCGTGCCCGACCACGTACACGTCGGCCACCGACTCGATGCGGACCCGCTGGTACTGCTCGATCTCCGAGGCGGCGGCCAGCAGCATCGAACCGATGGCGACCGGCCGATTCCACCGCCGGGTCGAATCGGTGCCGGCGAGCACCAGCAGGCTCTCGTCGTTACGGCGCATGCGAGCGGCCAGGTGGTCGAGCTTGAACAGGTTCTCCAACTGGTCCGGGTCGCTCTCCTCCCGCTCCAGGTCGTCAAGCAGCTCCAGTTGGCGTTCCACAAGCACCTGGCTGCGGCGGGCCAGGTTGACGAACATCGCGTTGACGTTGCGCCGCATGAGCGCCTGCTCGACGGCGACGGTGACCGCGCTGCGGTGCACCGCTACGAACGCCTCGGCCAGCTCACCGATCTCGTCGAGCGAGCGGACCACCGCCGGCGCGACGTCGATGCTGGGCACCCCACCGGTGACGGTCTTCAGGCGGTCCAGCGCGTCCGGCAGCTCGATCTGCGCGATCCGGAGCGCCTGGCTGCGCAGCAACCGCATCGAACGGGCCACCGACCGCCCGACGAGCAACGAGATCAGCAGGGCGACAAGCAGGACCGCGACGACTCCACCGACGACCAGCAGGGTCGCCCGCAGCTGACCGTCGCTGGCGTCGTCGGCCTGGCGCACCGCGTCGTCCAGCACCCCCGCCTCAAGCTGGCGCAGCAGGCCCTGGCGCTGCTGGCTGGCCGCCCACCACTGCTCCGACGGCAGCACCTCCGGCGCCGCGTCGCCGACCGGCAGGCTGCGTTCCTCCAGCCGCGTGGCGACCAGGAACGCCGGGTTCACGGTTGTCTCGTCGTAGCGGCGGATCTGGTCGTTGGTCGCGGCCACCCGGAACGCGCCGAGCGCTGTCAACTGTTGGGTGCGCAGATCCGCGAGGAGCACCCGGTCCTCGGTGCCGTACCCGCCGGCGCGGGAGGCGGCGTAGAGCTGGGCCCGGATCCGGGAGGACAGCTCCTTGACCCGGGCCAGCTGCACGTAACGCAGGACCGCGTCGTTCAACGCGGGCCGGCCCTGACCAGGGGTCGGCTCGGCGAGCAGGTCGAGCATCGCGCTGACCGCCCGGAAGTAGTTGCTCAGGATCGTGTCGCTGCTGAGCACCGCCGGGGGGATCGCCGGGCGGATGTCGACGACCTGGTCGTACGCCTCCAACGCTTCCGAGTAGGCGAACCGCCACGACGCGTCGGCGTCGGCGAGCGGGTCGGCGGCCCGACGCAGGGCCTCGACCGCCCGGTCGGTCGCCGCCTGCAACGGCCGCAGGTTGTTCACCGTGGCTTCCCGGTCGCTGCCCCGGCGCAGCTCACCCAGCTCCCCCGCCGAGCGGTCACGCTCCTGCTGGAGCTGGTGCACCACAGCGGTGATCTGCCGGCCGATGCCGACCTGGCGGGAGAAGTCGTTCAACGCTGTCGTCCGCCCCACCAGGGCGCTGGTCTGCACGCCGGCGAGCACCAGGAACGCCAGCGACGGCACCATCAGCACTGTCGCGAGCTTCGTGCTGATCCGCCAGTCCCGCAGCCGGAACGGAGACCGGCGTCGATGCGGCACAACTCGGACGTCGAAGCGGCGTCGGCGGTGGTTCGACACCCTGCCGTTCGCCGGGTCGGAACCCACCGCCACCCTGCCTCCTCGGTCCTACCGCGTCCACCGCGGTCCGGGGAGCGCAGTCCATCCAACCAGGCTCGGGAGCGCTGTCAACGGCCCGGGCGAACGACGGTTCAGGAAGGATACTGCGGGTGCGAACGTCCTGCCGTGGCAGGCAAGACCAGCTCGTCCGTCCGGCCGATGTCGGCGAGCTCGATCGCGTCTCCGAACCGACCCAACGCCACAAGTGCCGCGCCGGTGGCACCGATCTCCGGGTTGCGTTGGTGCGACACCGGCCGCGGCGCCAGCGCGGCGGCGAAGGCCTGCCGCCACCACACCGAGGCGGCCACCGCACCCCCGCCCAGCACCACACCGACCGGTTTGTCGATCGTGGACTCCAGCACCGCGAGATCCTCGGCGACCAGCTCACACAGCCCCTGCATCAGCCCGGCCAGGATGTCCACCGAGGTGGTGCTGAAGCTGAGCTCACGGAGCTGCCCGCTGCCCGCCGGCGCCAGGCCGGGCGGCCGGTCGCCACCGAAGCGGGGGTCGGCCGGTCGGCCACCGCCCGCCGGCACCAGCGCCAGCGCCGCGTCCAGTTCGGCGCCCTGGGGCAACCGCAGCTCCCGGTTCGCCCACGCGAACAGGTTGCCACCGCAGCCGTACGCCGCCCCGGTGACCACGTGGTCGTGGTCGACCCGGTAGCGCCACAGTCGCTCGGGGAGCCGGGGCATCGGTTCGCCGGCCGGGATCCGCTGCATCAGCCGTACGGCCGCCGAGGTGCCCACGGTGACCGCGGCCCGGCTCGGATCGACGCAGCCCGAGCCGACGTTCGACGCCCCACCGTCGCCCACCGGCGGTGACCACCGGGCCTGCGCCAGCTGCGGCCACCGACGGGCCAGGTCGGGTCGGAGGCGGCCGTGCCAGTCCAACTCGCCGAGGGCCGGCAGGTCCCCCGGCCGCGCCCCGGCGAGGGTCAGCGCCTCCTCGTCCCAGCGCAGGGTGCGCAGGTCCAGCAGACCGGTCCCGGAGGCCTGGGACACCGACATGGGCGCGGCCTCGAGCAACTCGCCGAGCACGTACTCGGGCAGGCCGACGAACCGGGCGATCTGGCTGCCGGACCGCTCGCGCAGCCAGGGCAACCGCATCGTCCAGTACGAGCGGTGCCACCAACAGCCGGTGCGCTGGTGGAAGCCGTCCGGATCGGCCGGTCCGGCCGTACCGCCGACCGGCGCGGGCCGGGTGTCCAGCCAGGTGACCACCGGGCCCATCGGCGTGCCGTCGCTGTCGAGCGGGAGCACCGAGTGCCACTGGGCGGACACCGCCACCAGGTCGACGTCCTGCAGGTGCCCGGCGTCGGCCAGCTCGTCGAGGCACTCGATCAGACACGCGAGGTAACCGGGGCCGGACAGCGTGCCGGTGCCGTCGTCGCCGATGGCGAGGTCGACCTTGCGCCGGGCCAGGGCACCGGGCAACGGACGGCTGTCCCCGTCCAGCACGAGCCCGCGTACCGACGAGGTACCCAGATCGAGCGCGAGAATGTTCATCGCCGGTCAAGTTACCCGGTGCCAGGCGGGCGCCGGGCGCGTAGGGTGGATCACATGCTCGCGCATCCGACCTGCTGGTGGCCCGCCAACCCGGCGGCCACCTTCCGCGCGTAGCTCCATCCACGCGGCCGCCATCGAGGCGGCCGCCGGTTCTCCCCGGCCCGGATGGCCGCCCCGACCGGCGGCGCCCGGCCCCACGGAGACCTCGATGACCCACCTGACCGACCTGCTCACCGCCGTGACCAGCGGCGTCGACCCGGGCCCCTTCGCGCTGCTGCGCCGCGACGGCGCGGACGAGTTGGAGCTGTTCACCGGCCCCGTCGACACCGTCGACCGCCTCGCCGACATTCCGCTGCCGCCGGGCACGCCCGGAGCGCGGACGCTGGCCCTGGTGCCGTACCGCCAGATCACCGAGCGCGGCTTCGCCTGCGTCGACGACGGCGCTCCGCTGGAGTGCCTCCAGATCCGCGAGCATCGGCGGATCGCGCTGGCCGACGCCCTGGCCACGCTGCCCGACGAACCGGTCCGCACCACCGACGCCGCCTTCGACGTCACCGACGAGGAGTACGCCCGGACCGTGCAGCGGGTGCTCGCCGAGGAGATCGGCCGCGGCGAGGGCGCGAACTTCGTCATCCACCGCACCCTGCACGCCACAGTGCAGGGCCGACCACTGGTGGCCGCGCTGGCCGCGCTGCGCCGGTTGCTTGTCGCCGAACGCGGCGCGTACTGGACGTTCGTCGTGCACACCGGCACCCGGACGCTTGTCGGCGCCAGCCCGGAGCGGCACGTGAGCGTCGACGACGGGCTCGTCATGATGAACCCGATAAGCGGCACCTTCCGGTCCGGCGGTGGCACTGCGGACCGGGCGGCGCTGCTGCGCTTCCTCGCCGACCCGAAGGAGGTCGAGGAGCTGTACATGGTGCTCGACGAGGAGCTGAAGATGATGGCCACCGTCGCCGAGGACGGCGGCCAGGTGATCGGCCCGTACCTGAAGGAGATGTCGCACCTGGCGCACACCGAGTACCTGCTGGCCGGACGGGGCACCCGCGACGTGCGGGAGGTGCTGCGCGAGACGATGTTCGCCCCGACCGTGACCGGCAGCCCGATGGAGAACGCCTGCCGGGTGATCGCCCGACACGAGGGTCGGGGCCGGAGCTACTACGCCGGAGTGCTGGCCCTGCTCGGCCACGACGAGGCCGGTCGGCAGACGCTGGACGCGCCGATCCTGATCCGTACCGCCGAGATCTCCCCCACCGGTCACCTGCGGGTGCCGGTGGGCGCCACCCTGGTCCGGCACTCGACGGCGGCCGGCGAGGTGGCGGAGACGCACGCCAAGGCCGCCGGTGTGCTGGCCGCGCTCGGCCTCGGTCCGGCGGCGTCCGCCGGCGGCGGCTCCGTCGCGCGCCTGGCCGACGACCCGGAGGTACGCGACGCGCTGGCCGCGCGCAACGCGCCACTGGCGCGGTTCTGGCTGGACCAGCGGGCGCCGGACGCGTCCCGGTTGCCCGGCCTGGTCGGCCGCCACGTGTTGATCGTGGACGCGGAGGACACCTTCACCGGCATGCTGGCCCACCAACTGGGCGCGCTGGGCCTCGCGGTCAGCCTGCGGCCGTGGCACGAGGGTGGCCCCGTCGACGGCTACGACCTGGTGGTGGTCGGTCCCGGGCCGGGCGACCCGGGCAGCCCCGACGAGCCGAAGATGGTGGTGCTGCGGGAGTTGCTGACCGAGCTGCTGGCGACCGGGCGTCCCACCCTCGCGGTCTGCCTCGGCCACCAGGTGCTGGCCGGGCTGCTGGGGCTGCCCCTGCATCGCCGGGAGGCGCCCTATCAGGGCATGCAGCGGGAGGTGTCGCTGTTCGGCCGGTCCCGCCGGGTCGGGTTCTACTCCACGTTCACGGCACGCGCGGACGCGGACCGGCTGACCGGCGCGTACGGGCCGGTGGAGCTGGCCCGGGACGCGGGCGACGGCGCCGTGCACGCCCTGCGGGGGCGCGGCTTCGCCGGCGTGCAGTTCCACCCGGAGTCGGTGCTCAGCCCGGACGGGCTCGCGGTGCTCACCGAGCTGCTGACCGATCTGCTGCCGGCGCCGCGCGCCGACGAACTGTCCGCCACGGGCGGGCGCGCATAGCCGTCCCGTCGCCCGGGTAGGGCTGATGCGACCGGTGGCGTGGACGGGCCGAGAGCCCCCGCCCGTGCCACCGGTCGCCGCACGGCGTCAGCCGGCCATGCCCGCCTTCAATGCGGATCCGAGCAGCACCGCACGTCGGGCGGTGAGCGCGCAGGCCCCGAGCGCCACGGCGTCCGGGGCGATCTCGCCGTTGTTGCTCGTGTGCGAGGCACCGTACGGGTTACCGGCGATGAACTGGCTGGTGTCGGTGTAACCGGGGGCGACCACGACGCCACCCCAGTGGTAGAAGACGTTGAAGAGCGAGGTCAGCGTGGTTTCCTGGCCGCCGTGCGCGGTCGCCGTCGAGGTGAAGGCGGCGTAGACCTTGTTGGCCAGCGCGCCCTGCGCCCAGAGCGGGCCGGTGGTGTCGATGAACTGCTTCAGCTGGGCCGCGACCATGCCGTACCGGGTCGGGGCGCCCATGATCACCACGTCGGCCCAGGCCAGGTCGTCGACCATCGCCTCGGGCACATCCTGGGTCTCCAGATGGTGCGCCTGCCAGCCGGAGTTGGAGCGGATCGCCTCGTCCGGCGCCAGCTCGCGGACCTTGCGCAGGCGCACGTCGGCGCCGGCATCCCCGGCGGCCTCGCAGACGGCCTGCGCCATCTGGTACGTGATGCTGGTGGCGCTGTAGTAGATCACCGCTACCTTGATCTGGGCAGCCATCGGATGTCCCCTCCTCGTCTCGGGTCAGCTCCCGCGACTACCCGGTGGGCGGGACCTCTAACGACAGGGCGCGCGGACCCTGTTCCGGTCCGCCGGCTCAAGTTTTCCGCAACTTCCCGACCGTTTCGGCCACGCGACCCTTACGGACCGCGATCCTGATGCCACCGGTGCCGGCGGGAACCAACCGCCGCCCCGCACCGCGCACCTGAACGGGGGATCGCGCTCCGTCAGCAACGGAGCTGGCGCAGCGCGATCAGGGGCCCACCCCGGCTGCCGCCGCTCAGCGGACCAGCGCAGCCATCAACCGTTCCAACTCGGCCGCCGGATCGACGGTGAGCCCGGTGTGCACCGGCCCGGTCTGGATCATCGTGCTGCGCGGAGCGGCCAGCCAGTGGAACCGCTCACCGAGCCGCATCCGGATCGCCGGCCCGTCACCGGAGCAGGTCCGGTCCCAGGAGGAGAGCACCGCGGCCACCGCCGGCAGATCGACGTCCGGCGCCAGCACGCGGACCCGCTCGGCGTCCAGGTGCGTACGGGCGGCCAGAAAGTCGCGCTGTTGGCAGTAGAGCAACACCCCGACGTTGATCTGCTCGCCGCGCTCGATGCGCGGCACCAGCCGGATCAGCGCGTACTCGAAGGGGTGCCTCATGCCGCGCTCCCCTGCGGCAGCCAGTCGGCGGTGCGGGCGACCCGGCGGGACAGGTGCTCCAGGTACGCGGCGCGAGCCGCGTCGGCCGTCTCGAAGTCGGCAGCGGTCAGCCACTCCCCCGGCACCAGCGCCAACACCTCGGTGAGCAACTCCGGGGTGACCCGGGGAGCCAACTCGGCGTCGGCGTCGGCCAGCCGGGAGGCGTACGGCGCGAGCACGTGGTCGTCGGCTCGGTAGGCACGGTGCACTGCCGCCTCGGCGCGCGGCCAGTTGTGGTGGAAGTACAGCGAGGCCCCGTGGTCGATCAGCCACAGCTCCCGATGCCAGATCAGCAGGTTGGGGTTGCGCCAACTCCGGTCGACGTTCTCCACGTACGCGTCGAACCAGAGCACCCGGGAGGCCAGCGCCGGGTCGACGGGGTGCGCCAGCGGGTCGAAGCCCAGCGCCCCGGGCAGGAAGTCCATCCCCAGGTTGGCCCCGCCGCTGTTGCGCAGCAGCTCCTGCACCTCCTGGTCGGGCTCGGCTCGCCCGATGACCGGGTCGATGTCGAGCACTACCAGTGGAGGCACCCGCAGCTCCAGACGGCGGGCCAGCTCAGCGCAGATCACCTCGGCGATCAGCGCCTTGGGTCCCTGGCCGGCGCCGCGGAACTTCGCCACGTACGTGCCCAGGTCGTCGGCCTCCACCACGCCCGGCAACGACCCACCCTCGCGCAGCGGGGTGACGTAGCGGATCGCGGTGACCTGGCGGAGCACGCCGCCCACCCTACTGTGGCAGGCCGTGGCGGGTGGCGGCCCCGCCCTGCACCGGTACGCGCGGACCGAGTCGACGCGGCGTCAGTCGAGCTTGTCGCGCAGCTTGTCGACCTGGGTCTGGAGCCGGTCCACCGCGTTCTCGTTGTTGACGAACGTGGTGATGCCCGCGGCCAGTCCGAGGCCGATCAGCACGGCCAGGATGCTCAGCACCAGCCCACCGATCGACACGCCGCGCCCGGTGACCCCGGGTCGGCGCGCCATCTTGAGGCCGACGATGCCGAGGATGATGCCGATGATGCCGAGCACCAGCCCCAACCAGGCGAGGATCGCCGTCAACACGCTGAAGAGACCGGCCACCCCGAACACCAGGGCGAAGGTGGCGGCAGCGCTCGTCTTCGCGCGGTCGTCGCCTCGATGGCTCCGGGATCCGGCCGATACGCCGGCACCCCGGGCCGGCTCGCTTGCGGCAGTCATGAGAGTCCCTTCCGTACGCGCGGGGCGCGCACTTCCGCCGAGCCGCTTTCCCCCGACGGCCACCGTTACGCCTCCGATCAGCAGCGGTGTCGGTGGCCGGCTCTAGGCTGGCCGTCCAGCACCACCGAAAGGACGGCCCGATGCCTGTCGACCTCAGCGCGGCCGACGCGTTGGCGCTGCGGATGACCAGCCTGCTGCTGTGCCCGCATCCGGGCACCCGACCCGCTGGCGTCGCCGACGTGGTCGAGTGGTTCGGCGCGATGCAGGCACAGGACCTCGCCAGCGGGCTGTGGTCGCTGGGCGCTCGGCTGCCCGGCCGCACCGTCGCGGACGTGCAGGCGGCCCTGGAACGGCGCGAGGCGCTGCGCACCTGGCCGATGCGGGGCACCGTGCACCTCGTCCCACCCGCCGACGCCCGCTGGATGCTGGAGCTGACCGGCGTTCGCTCGCTGGCCGGCGTGGCGACCCGCCGGGCGCAGCTCGGGCTGACTGAGGCCGACGCCGATCGGGCGGTGGACGTCCTCGGCGCCGCGTTGGCCGGCGGCGGCCGGCTCACCCGCGCGGAGTGCCTGGCGACCCTGCGCGCCGCCGGCCTGGGCACCGACGGTCAGCGCGGTTACCACCTGCTCTGGTTCGCCAGTGTGCGCGGGGTGACCTGTGTGGCTCCGAACGTCGGCACCGAACAGACCTTCGCCCTGCTCGACGAGTGGGCGCCCGACGCGCGCCGGCTGGAGCGGGACGAGGCCCTGGCTCTGCTCGCCCACCGCTACGTCCGCGGGCACGGGCCCGTCACCGCCCGCGAGTTCGCCGGCTGGACCGGCCTCACCCTGACCGACGCCCGGCGCGGGCTGGCCGCCGCCGGCGACGTGCTGAGCCTGGTCCGGGTCGACGGCGAGCCGATGCACGTCGACGCGGCGCTGGCCGACGCGCCGCGCGGCACACTCGACGACCTGGTGGTGCTGCCCGGCTTCGACGAGTACCTGCTTGGTTACCGCGACCGCACGCTGATGCTCGACCCGGCGCACCAGGCGGCGGTGGTGCCGGGCAACAACGGCATCTTCCAGGCCACCGTGGTCCGCGCCGGTCGGGTGGTGGGCGTCTGGAAACGCAAGGTGGGCCGGGCCGCGGTCACCATCACGATCCAGCCGCTGACCCCTATGTCGTCCGGCGAGCGGGCCCGCGTCGAGCAGGCATTGCAGCGGTACGCCGACTTCCTCGGGCTGCCGCCCCGCTTCGACTGGCCGGCCTGAGCGCTGCCCTCGACCGACGAGCAGCGGCCCGCCCCCGATCGCGCCTGACCTGACCGACCCCGACCCGGTCCCGGCCTGAGCTGGCCGGGCGTCAGTCCTTGGCTGGGCGCGCCGACCGCGCGTCATCCGATCGTGGGCGCGTTGAGCGCGCGTCACCCGATCGTGGACGCGCCGTGTTGAGCAGGTCGGCGACCCGGGCCACCCGGGGGTCCTCGCGGATCTGCGCCACGGTGGCCGGCAGGGGCAATCGCCAGTTCGGATACTCGTCGACAGTGCCCGGCAGGTTGGGCTGGCGCACCTCGCCCAGCACGTCGTAGAGGGAGATGCCGAGCAGCCGGGCCGGGCTTGCCGCGAGCGCGGCGTGCATCGCCACCACGACCTCGCCGTCACGGGATGTCGCGGCCGGCCGGCTTAGCACCGTCGCCGCCGGCTGGCCCAGCGCCGGATCGGCTGTCGCGTCCCGGTCGAGTAACGCCGGATCGGCTGTCGCGTCCCGGTCGGGCAGCGTCGGGTCGGCTGTCGCGGCCGGGTCGGGCAGTGTCGGGTCGGGCAGCAGTCGCTCGGTCCGCAACATGGTGAGCAGGCGCTCCCGGTCGGCGACGGCGCGGGCCCGCTCCACCGCCACGTCGGTGTCGAGCAGCTTCAGCTTGTCGCGGACCCGCACGTGCTCGCCGGTGAGGAAGCCCGGCGCGGTCGGCAGGTCGTGGGTGGAGATCGTGGCGAGAGCGTTGCGCGGCCACCGGGCCGGTGGGACGAAGTCACCCTCGTCGTCACGCGCGAACCACAGCACCGTCGAGCCGAGCATGTTGCGCCCGCGCAGCCCGCGGGTCACCGCGGGTTGGACGGTGCCGAGATCCTCACCGACCACCACCGCGCCGGCCCGCTGCGCCTCCAGCGCGAGGATGCCGAGCATCGCCTCGGCGTCGTAGCGGACATAGGTGCCCTCGGCGGCCCCGCCGCCCGGCGGCACCCACCACAGCCGCCACAGGCCGGCGACGTGGTCGACCCGCAGGCCGCCCGCGTGCCGCAGGGTCCGGCGCAGCATGTCCCGGTACGCCGCGTACCCGGTCGCGGCGAGCCGGTCCGGGCGCCACGCGGCGAGCCCCCAGTCCTGCCCGAGCTGGTTGAAGTCGTCGGGCGGGGCCCCGACCCGCACGCCCTGGGCCAGCACGTCGGCGAGCTGCCAACCGTCCGCGCCGCCCGGGTCGATGCCGACGGCCAGGTCGTGCACCACGCCGACCGGCATCCCGGCGGCGCGAGCCGCCGCCGTGACGGCGTCGAGCTGTTCATCGCACAGGTGTTGCAGCCAGGCGTGGAAGGCCACCCGGTCGGCGAGCTGGCCGCGCAGCGCGGCGACCGCCGGGGCGTCCGGGTGGTGCAGCTCGGCCGGCCAGGCCCGCCAGTCGTTGCCGTGTCGCTCGGCCAGGGCGCACCAGGTGGCGAAACTCGCCAACGCCGGATCCGCGGTGAGGTCGACCGGCTGGGCGTACGGGTGCAGCAGCTCCAGGGCGTGCCGCTTGGCCGTCCACACCTCGTCGTAGTCGATCAGGTCACCACGGTCGGGGCGCAGGGCGTCGACCACGGCCCGGGTCGCCGGGTCGGCCGCCCGATACGCGGCGGTGTCGCTCACTCGCAGGTAGAGCGGGTTGACGAAGCGTCGGCTGGCGGGCGAGTAGGGGGATGCTGCGACCGGGTGCGCGGGCCCGACCGCGTGCAGCGGGTTGAGCAGCACCAGGCCGGCACCGGTGTCACCGGCCCAGCGGGTGAAGTCGGCGAGGTCGCCGAGATCGCCCATGCCCCAGGAACGGTCCGAGGTGAGCGCGTAGAGCTGGAGCAGCCAACCCCAGGTGCGCGGCGGCACCGGCAGCCGGCGGGGCACCACCACCAGTGTCACCTCCCGGCCGGCGCAGGCCAGCCGGTGCCAGCCCAGTGGCAGGTCCCTCGGCAGCTCGCTGTCGACGGCGCGCCGGCCGCCGTCCTCGAGGGTCACCATTCCCGGGCCGGGCAGGGCCCGGCTTGCGCCGTGGGTGAGCACTACCGTCTCCGGTAGCGCGGTCCGGTCGACAGCGCGAGCGGCGGCGAGGCCGTCGGCGATGGCCGCCGGGGTGGTGGCGTCCACACCGAGCAGGCCGAGCACACCCACCACGGTCTCCGGTGCGACCTCGACGCGGCGGTGCCGCCAGTCGTCGTACCAGGTGGACACGCCGTGCGCCTTGGCCAGCGCGGCCAGTCGTCGGTCCATCCCGCCCCCCGCCTCACGATGCGACCCTCGACCACCTTGCCACGACCGGCGGCGCGGCGCAGGACACGGACGGGGGCCGGCGGTTTCGACCGCCGACCCCATCGTCACGATCGCGCAGAATCCCTGTCGCGGTGGCCTCCCGCGCGATCGTGGTGCCGGGCTCGTTGTCAGTCGCCGAGCGCGCCGGCAGCCCGCCCCTCGCGCAGGGTCAGGTTGCGGCCGGTGGCCGGGTCGAACAGGTGGATCTTCTCCAGGTTGAACCAGACCCGCCGCGACTGGCCCTCGGCCACCGGCGACTCCGCGGACAGCCGGGTCACCAGGTTGCCGCCGCCACCGGCGAAGTCGGCGGCGCCGGCGTCGGCGGCCAACTCCTCCAGCTCGGCGGCGCTGGCCTTCTCGCCCTCCACTGTGAAGTAGACGTACTTGTCCGAGCCCATCGACTCGACGATGTCGACGGGCGCCTCGAACTCCATGCCCCGGCGGCGGGTGTCGTCGTCGATCAGTTCGGCGTCCTCGAAGTGCTCGGGGCGGATGCCGAGGATCAGCTCCCGGGGTGCGTCGGCGGCCTCCAGCTCACGGCGGACCCGGTCGCCGAGCGGCACGTCACCCAGCGCGGTGTGCAGCCCGCCGTCCTGTACGGCGGCGTGCAGGAAGTTCATCGACGGGGAGCCGATGAAGCCGGCCACGAAGAGGTTGCGCGGGTGGTCGTAGAGCTCCTGCGGTGCGCCGACCTGCTGCACCGCGCCGCCGCGCATGATCA
Source organism: Micromonospora sp. CA-240977 (assembly GCF_050942285.1). Lineage (NCBI taxonomy): Bacteria > Bacillati > Actinomycetota > Actinomycetes > Micromonosporales > Micromonosporaceae > Micromonospora > Micromonospora sp. CA-240977. The sequence continues at coordinate 5,220,186 of NZ_CP192055.1, forward strand.
CCACCCGGTCGCCGAGGGTCATCGCCTCGGTCTGGTCGTGGGTGACGTAGACGGTGGTCGTGCCGAGCTGCTTCTGCAAGCGGGACACCACAGTGCGCATCTGCACCCGCAGCTTGGCGTCGAGGTTGGACAGCGGCTCGTCCATCAGGAACGCCTTGGGCTGGCGGACGATCGCCCGGCCCATCGCCACCCGCTGGCGCTGCCCTCCGGAGAGGTTGGCCGGCTTGCGGTCCAGCAGCGGGGTCAGCTCCAGTACCTTGGCCGCCTCGTCGACCTTCTGGTTGATGGTCTCCTTGTCCAGCTTCGCCAGCCGCAGCGGGAACGCCATGTTCTCCCGCACCGTCATGTTCGGGTACAGGGCGTACGACTGGAAGACCATGGCGATGTCCCGGTCCCGGGGAGCCTTGTCGTTCACCCGCTGGCCGCCGATGCGCAGCTCGCCCGAGCTGATGTCCTCCAACCCGGCGATCATGTTGAGGGTGGTGGACTTGCCGCAGCCCGAGGGGCCGACCAGGATCACGAACTCGCCGTCGGCGATCTCCAGGTCGACGTCCTGCACGGCGACGGTCCCGTCCGGGAAACTCTTGCTCACCTTGTCGAGCACGATGTCAGCCATGACTACTCACCTATCCCTTGACGGCGCCGGAGGTCAGACCGGACACGATGCGGCGCTGGAAGAAGAGGACGAACAGGATGATCGGAACGGTGATCACGACGGCGGCGGCGCAGATCGCCCCGGTGGGGTCCTCGAACTGTGACGCGCCGGTGAAGAACGACAGCGCGGCCGGCACCGTGCGGGACCGCTCGGTGGAGGTCAGCGAGATGGCGAACAGGAAGTCGTTCCAGCAGAAGATGAACACCAGGATCGCCGTGGTGAACAGCCCGGGCGCGGCCAGTGGGGCGATCACCCGGCGGAACGCCTGGGCCTGCGTGGCGCCGTCCATCTTCGCCGCCTTCTCCAGGTCCCACGGGATCTGCTTGAAGAACGCCGACAGCGTGTAGATCGCCAGCGGCAGGGCGAAGGTGATGTACGGCAGGATCAGCCCGGGCCAGGTGTCGAAGATCTTGAGCTGACGCTCGATCTCGAACAGGGGAGACACCAGCGACACCTGCGGGAACATCGCGATCAGCAGGGAGACGCCGACCAGCAGCTTCTTGCCGGGGAAGTCCAGCCGGCTGATCGCGTACGCGGCCATCGCGCCGAGCACCACAGCGATCAGCGTGGCGATCAGGGCGATGCCGATCGAGTTGACGAGCGCCCGGACGAACTGGTCGGTGTCGAAGATCGTCCGGTAGTTGTCAAGCGTCCACTCCCGCGGGATGAAGTTCCCGTCGGTGAGGGTGGCCGACGTCTTGAACGACAGCGACGCGATCCAGAGCACCGGGACGAGCGCGAAGACGACAACGAGGACGTCCAGCAGACCCCAACGCACCTTCGCTCGGGTGGTGGTTTCGACAGCCATGTCAGCGCCTCTCCCCGTCGTCGCTGCCGGGGGCAGCGGTGCCGAACAGCTTCACGAAGACGAACGCGATGATCGCCACGGTGATGAAGATCAGCACCGACATCGTCGAGCCGATGCCGAGGTTCAGGCCCCGGAGCAGGTTGTTGTAGGCGAGCATCGACACCGATGAGGTCTCGTTGCCCCCGGCGGTCAGCACGAAGATGTTGTCGAAGACCCGGAAGGCGTCCAGGGTGCGGAACAGCAGCGCGACCAGGATCGCCGGCTTCATCACCGGCAGCATCACCTTCGTGAACTTCTGCCAGGCGGTGGCGCCGTCGGTGGAGGCCGCCTTGAGCAGGTCCTCCGGCACCAGCGCCAGCCCGGCCATCAGCAGCAGCGCCATGAACGGGGTGGTCTTCCAGATCTCCGCTAGCATGATGATCGCCAGCGCGCTGGCCCGCTCGGTGAGCGGCGCACCGTCGCTGAACAGCTCGGCCAGGTAGCCGGTGCCGGGCGTCCAGGCGTACCGCCAGGAGAACGCCGCGACCACTGTGACGATCCCGTACGGGATGAGCGCCGAGGTGCGGACCAGGCCACGGCCGACCAGGGTGCGGTGCATGATGATCGCCAGGCCCATGCCGAGCACCAGCTCGACGATCACGGTGACCACCGTGATCAGCGCGGTCACCCCGAACGCGGTCCACCAGAACTCGTTGGTGAGCACAGTGACGTAGTTCTCCAGCCCGATGAACTCGCGCTCGTCGGGAAAGCGCAGGTCGTAGCGCTGCAACGACAGCCAGACCGAGTAGATGATCGGGTACGCGGTCACCGCGACCATCACCAGCGCGGCGGGCGCGCAGAGCAGCCAGCCGAGCCGGCGTTCGGCCTTCTTGTTCTCGCTCAGCGGCGGCTTACGGCGGCCGCCGCGTTGGGTGGGCACGGCGGCGGGCGCACGGGTCTCCTGGGCGGCGACGTCCGCGCCGGTCGGCGTGGCGCTGATGCTCATGGGAGGACCCCCTTCGACTGGAGGGCGTCGGCGATGGCGTCGCGCAGCTCGTCGGCGGTCTGCTGCGGCCGGATCCCCGACGGCGGCGACAGGATCGCCGACATCACTGTGGAGATGCTCTGGTACGCCGGCGTCAGGGGACGGGTGGCCGGTTCCTTCAGCTCTTCCAGGATGGTGTCCTTCATCGGGTACGCCTCGGTCATCTCCGGGTCGTCGAAGACCGCCTCGATGGTGGGCGGCACGCCGTCCTTGATGGCGGAGAACTTCTGGTGCTCGGCGCTGCGGATGCACCGGGCCGCCTCGAAGGACAGTTCCGGGTGCTTGGAGTAGGAGCTGACCGCCAGGTTGACCCCGCCGATGGTGACCTTGCTGGGGGTGCCCTCGTCGACGCCGGGAATCCGAGCCCAGCCGACCTGCTTGGCCAGGTCCGGGTTGGCCTCCTGAAGCGCCGGGTAGACGAACGGCCAGTTCACCTGGAACGCGCCCGAGCCGGACTGGAACTCCAACCGGACCGGGTCCTCGGTGGCGTTGCTGAACGACGGCGACGTCACGCCCGACGTGGCGAACTTCTTCAGCTGTTCCAGCGCCCGGACCGTACCGTCGTCCATCACGGCCTGGGTGCCGTCGTCGTTGAGGATCTTTCCTCCGGCGCTCTCGGCGAGGGTGTTGTAGAGGACGACAAGGCCCTCGTACTGGGCGCCCATGGTGAGCACCTGGTACGGCTTGCCCTGCTCCTTGAGCTGCTGGGCCGCGCTGATCATCTGGTCCCAGGTGGTCGGCGGCTGGGGCACCAGGTCCTTGCGGTACCAGAGCAGCTGGACGTTCGTGTTCTTCGGTGCCGCGTACAGCTTGTCCTCGTAGCGGGCGGTGGCCAGCGGGCCGGCGAGAGTGCCCTGCTCGGCCTCGGCCTTGTCCTGGCCGGTCCACTCCCGGATCCACTTCGCGCTTGCGAACTCCTGGGTCCAGGTCACGTCCAGGCCGAGCACGTCCATGCCGGTGTCCTCGGCGGCCAGCCGGCGCACGAGCTGCACCCGCTGGTCGTCGGCCTGGCGGGGCAGCACCTGGTAGGCGATCTCGTACCGCCCCTGTGCCTGCGCGTTGCAGTCGTCGACGACCTTCTGCAGGTTCTGCTCGGGCGGGTAGTACAGGTTGATCGTCGGTGGGCCACCGTCGTCGCCCGCGCCGCACGCGGCGAGCGGTGCGACAAGCGCCAACGCGGCGGCCGTAGCCCCCAGCCGAACAATCGGCCGGCGTCGGTGTCGTGCCGTTTCGGGGTCCGTCATCGCCCTCCCCCTCTCCTCGGCGAAAGACCGGGGAGGGCGTCCGTGCCCCGGCGCACGGCGAGCCATGTCCAGGTCGAGGAGCTGCGGAAACGCCCCGACCCGGAAGCTCTGTGCGGCTACTCTGCCCCACCCGCGAAGTCGCGAAACCTGGGCTGTCACCAGCGGGCGTCCGTTCCGGTATATCGCGACGCCAACTAGCAAGGTAATATGTGTCGCATGATAGCGGCGGAGAGTCAGCCGATCGACGACAACGACCGGCAGACCCAGCTCCTGCGGGGCGCGCTCGACATGTGCCTGCTGGCACTGCTGGCCCGCGAGCCCGCGCACGGCTACGAGTTGGTTCGCCGGATGGAGGCGGCCGGCTTCGGCGCCATCAGCTACGGCACCATCTATCCCCTGCTGACCCGGATGCGCCGGCTCGGTCTCGTCGCGCACGAGCAGCAGCCCAGCCCGACCGGCCCACCCCGGAAGGTCTACGCGCTCACCGGGTCCGGCCGGGTCCACCTGGACGCCTGGCGGAAACAGTGGGACCGCTTCGCCGCCACCGTCGGCACCGTTCTCGACCCGCTCGACCAGAACCCCACGAGGAGTTGACCATGGACACCATCGACCGCCTACTGGGCGAGGTCGACCAGGCGTGGCGGGTCCACGGGGTCGGCTCGGCCGACCGGGCGGCCCTCGCCGCGGACCTACGCCTCGACCTGCGGGCCGCGGCTGCCGACGGGGGCGATCCCACCCAGTTGATCGGCGATGACGTGGCCGGCTTCGCGCGGCGGCTCGCCGACGAGGCCGGCGTCCGCCGCGTACGCAGCGACTACGGCCGCGTCCTCGGCACCGCCCTGGTCGGCGCGGTACTCGGTGCAGTGCTCGGCGCCGGCCTCCTGATGGCGGCCGCCCCGATCTTCGTCCGCATGGTCGACATCCCCCGCTCGATCGACGTACCGATCCAGCTCGCCGTCGCCGTCTACTACGGCGTACCGGCCGCGGTGGTCGCCGCCGCAGCGGTGGTCGCGGTGCGGATGTGGCTGCGTGACCTGCCCCAGATCCGGCGAACGGCTCGGATGATGAGCGTCCTGGTGCCGGCGGCCGGCCTGCTCGTCACCCCGGTCACCGTCGGATTCGCCTGGTCCACCGACTACAGCACGGCACCGGCGGTGGTGCTCGCCGAGGTCGCCCTGGTCCTGGCCGCGCTCGCGGGCGCCACGGTGCTGGCACGTCGCCTGGCGCTGCGCGACGGCCGGCCCGCCCCCGACCCGTCACACCCGGACGCCACCAGGGTCAAACCCGCCTGACGGTACGCACAACGTCAGCCGCGGGCTCTCGCCCAGGAGAGGAAGCGCTCGGTCATCCTGGCCGGCGGGTGGTCCGGGTGCAGCTGGCTGAGCTGGGCCGTTGCCTCGTTCATCAGGGTACCGAGGTAGATGAGCAGCGCGGTCCTGCTGCTCCGGTACTCCGTCAGCAGGGCGAGCTTGGCCGGTTGGCAGGGCCATTCCCGGCCGCAGCTACGGCACCGCCACAGCGGACGCATGGCGACGTGCGGGACGGGCGGCCGGACCACCATCACCACCACCGCGTCTCGTCCTGGTGGCCTGTCGGGCTCAACACATCGACCTCCTCGGGGGCGGTGAAGGGGCCGCTCCCGCAAGGGGGAGACGGGAGCGACCCCGGGCAGAGCCCGCCGCCGCCCGTTCCGGCCACCAGCGGACCCGCCACTGGTGACAGTTTGCGAGGACCCAACTACGGTCGATACGTGCTCGCGGCATCCGTGCAGCTCAGCCGCACAATCGAGCAGCCGCGAGGGACACGCCGATCCACAGTGAGCGAAGGTTGGGGATTCGATGGGGACCGTCACCGACTACGTGTTGGAGGAGCTGCGCCTGTTCCGCGCCGGGCTCGGGCTCAGTCAGGACGACTTCGGCCGGGGCATCGGCTATTCGGGCTCACACGTCAGCTCGGTGGAGACCGGCGGGCGGGCGCCCACGAAGGAGTACATGCGGGCGATCGACACGCACCACCCGACCGCCGGGCGCTTCCAGCGGATGCTGGAACGGTTGGCCCGGCTCGACGCCGAGCCGGCCTGGCTGCGCGAGTGGATCGAGTTCGAGCGGGAGGCGACCACGCTGCGCTGGTTCGAGTTGGCGTACGTGCCGGGTCTGCTCCAGACCGAGCGGTACGCGCGGGCCACCCTGGCCGGTGGCCGGTTCGACGCCGAGGACGTGGACCGGATCGTCGCCTCCCGGTTGGAGCGGCAGGCGATCCTGCAACGCCCGCGCCCGCCGCAGCTCATCGCCGTCCTGGACGAGGCGGTGCTGCGCCGGCCGGTGCTCGACCAGCCGGGGCTCATGGTCGAGCAGTGCGAGCACCTGGTCCAGTTGGCGGCGGCGGAACATATCCAGGTGCACATCGTGCCGGTGGATGCTGGGATGTACCTGGGGCTGGCCGGCCAGTTCATCATCGCCGAGATGCCGGACGGTGAGCGGGTGGCTCACGCCGACAACCAACTCACCGCGCAGTTCGTCGACGCAGCGACCGACGTCGCTAAGCTGGCGAAGACGTGGGAGATCGTGCGGAACGAGGCGCTCCCCCGCCGGCAGTCAACCGAGCTGATCAAGGAAGTGGCGAAGTCATGGGCATGCTGACCCCCCAGTGGCGCAAGTCGACCCGGTCCGGCGGCAACGGCGGCTCCTGCGTCGAGGTCGCCGACAACCTGCCGAGCGTGGTGCTGGTGCGCGACACCAAGGACCGCGACGGCGGCACCCTGCGCGTCGACCCGGCGGCCTGGAAGGCCTTCGTCGGTTACGCCAAGCAGCATTGAGCCGGCCGACTCATGATCGCGCGCTTCAAGGATCTCTGTCTGGACGCCACCGATCCGCTCGCCCTCGGCGGCTTCTGGGCGCGGCTACTCGACGCCGACGTGGCCGACGCCGGCGACGAGGACACCCGGGTGGACCCCCGCTCGGCGCGCTCGAAGGCCGAATCGATCTGGGTGAACAAGGTGCCCGAACCGCGGGTCGGCAAGACCCGCGTACACCTGGATCTGCGGATGGCCGACGCGGACCCGGCGGCGTTGCTCGCGGCCGGCGCCCGGCTGGTCCGCAAGCCGTCCGGCGCGGCCACCTGGTGGGTGCTCGTCGACCCGGAGGGCAACGAGTTCTGCGCGTTCCCGCCTCGCGAGGGCACCGGGCCGGGGCCGTTCGAGCTGGTCGTCGACGCGGCCGACCCGGTCGCACAGGCGACCTGGTGGGCCGGTGTGGTCGGTGGCGTCATCGAGGACGAGTCGACCCACGCGGCGGTCAGCGGCGCGGCCGGGTTCCCCTGGGACTACTGGGTCTTCGCCGGGGTGCCCGAGCCCAAGACGGTCAAGAACCGGCTGCACTGGGACGTCGACCTCATCGACCCGGAGCCCACGGCGCTGATCGCCGCGGGCGCGACACTGCTGCGCGAGCCACACGCCCAGGCCCGGTGGTGGGTGCTGGCCGACCCGGAGGGCAACGAGTTCTGCGCCTTTTCGCCGCACCCCATCGGGTGACTGGCCGACTACCGGGGGCGGGCGGCGTCGGCTAGCGTTTTCCTCACGCCGCAGCCAGCGCGCTCGCCGCCGCCGTCGACACGCCTCCGGCCGCCCCCCTGCCTGCCCGATCGGTTGGTAATCGCGGGAACGTCCCACCGCCGCTTCCCCGGTTCGGCAGGATCGTCCCAACGAGGAGGTGCTCGTGCAGGACACCCGCGCTCTCGCCCTGACGTTCGAGGTGAGCGGCCTGCCACCGGTCAAGACCGAAGCGTTGTCCATCTTCGCCGCCGGGCATCGGCAGGCGACGAGGGTGCGCACCCTGCTCCAGGCCGCCCTGGCGGCGGCTCAACGCACCGGCTGGACGCCGTTGCCCGGGCCGGTCGAGGTGGAGCTGGTCCTGCGGTGTCCGCCCGGGCACCGTACGGGCGACGCCAGCACCCTGCTCGGCGGCGTCTGCGCGGTGTTGCAGGACAAGAAGCGGGTGTCGTCCATCGGCCTCACCCACCTCGGTGTGCTTGTGGACGTCGCGCTCTACAACGACGACCGGCAGATCCGCCGGTTGTCGTACCAGGAGGAACCGGCCGAGGACTTCTCGTACCAGGTGCGGGTCGCCGCCGTACCGGACGGGGTTTGACCGACGACCGCGGTGGGGTATCGCGGACGCCGATGAAGGGAGCACCGATGTCGGAGCCACATGTCACGCTCGACCCACGCGGGCTCGACCCTGTGCAGCAGAAGCTGCGGGGCCCGCTGGAAGAGCAGTTGACCTCGGCGCTTCAGGCGGCCACCGACCGGGTCCGCTCCGGCTACGGCGGCGAGCCGGTCGAGCAGGTCTGCCAGCGACTGTTGGAGGAGACGCGCTCCGGGTTGCATCCCGACATCGCGGCCAGGTTCAACCCGGACATGGACGAGTTCTGTCGGGTGGCGGTGGCGATCGTGCGGGGCGAGACCTCCTGAGGCCAGACCCCGCCGCGGACGCTGGTCAGTATCGGTCGAGCTGCGCGTACGGGCTGAGCACGATGCGCGGCGAGAGGGCCGGATCCAGCCAGTTGAGCACGCCCACCAGGTGGTCGTGCGCGAGCGAGACACAGCCGGCAGTGGCGTTGCCGCCGCTGACCCGGAACTGGTGCAGGAAGATGCCGCTGCCCGCGTTGGGGATCGGGGTCGCCACGTTCGGTGACATGTTGTAGGTGATCACCGCGAAGTGCGTGTACGAGGGGATTTCCTGCCACAGCGCCTCGCTGGCCCCACCCGGGTTGGTCGAGCTGTGCTCGAAGGTGTTGTAGCGCGGGGAGGACGGGTTCTCGTTCCACCAGTCGCCGCTGACCAACTGGTGGTAGGGGTATCGCACTCCCGGGTTGGCGGCAATGCCGTACATGGTGGGGCCGATCGAGTAGACACCGGTGGGAGTGGTCGGCACGCCCTCCACGTGGTTGTCGCTGAAACCCTTGGAGCCGAGGCGGGCGGGCAACGCCGCCGAGGCCGGCTGCCAGCGGCCCCTGATCCGCACGTACGCCTCAAGGGTGGCGTAGGTGGTGGTGTAGCTGTCGGCGCCGACGACGATGACCTGCCGAGTCTGCGTCGGCAGGGTAGTCAACCGGGCGGCCAGGTTGCGGCGTGGCGTGCTCGATCCGGCGCGGCGGGGCAACGGCGCGGTACCCCAGAGCGGCGTCGGCCGGGTCGCGCCGAGCGCGGGGGCGGTCGGCGCGAGCAGGGCCGGTGCCGCCAGACCCGCGACAGCGCCGAACAGGAGGGCTCTGCGGTTCATCCGGTCATCCTGACAGTCCAACCGGCGCACGGTCTGCCCCGCGCGTCGGGTCTGATTGATCCGTGGCCGGGTCAGGGCCGGGTCCGCAACTACCCGGCCCTGACGTTCGGCCGTCCGGATGGGAGCGGACAGCTCCGGCACTCAGCTCCACGGTGCCAGCCGCCGAACACCGGTGCGCTCCCGGCAGACACCCCGAAGGCCGTGAGCGCCGGGCCAGGTTAGGCCGAGCCGGACCGGGCGGACAAGCCGTGCCGGGCGACCGACGGCGTGACTGATCTCAGGGTGAAAATCAGACAAGCCGGCGTAACGCGACCATGATCGCTGACGCTGTTGGCTTTCGGCACCCTCAGAAGTGCCGCAACAGGTCGCGGAACGCGGCGAGCCGCAACACCCCGGCGTCGGTGGGGTCCAGTTCGTCGTGCTCCAACACCCACGTGTTCTCGTTCGGGATGAAGACCGCGTTCAACCCGGCCGCGCGGGCCGGCAGGATGTCCGACTTCGGGGAGTTGCCGATCATCCAGGCGCGAGCCGGATCAAGGCGGTGTTCCCGGACCAGCCACCGGTACGTCTCGACGTCCTTCTCGGCGACGATGTGCGCCGCCCCGAAGTGGTGCAGCAGCCCGCAGGCGTCCAACTTGCGCTGCTGATCGGCCTGGTCCCCCTTGGTGAGCAGCAGCAGCTCGTGCCGGGCGGCCAACTCGTCGAGCGCGTCGGCGACCCCGGGCATCAGCTCCACCTGGTGCTCGACGAGCGCGACCGCCAGGCGCTCAATCTCCTGGCGCTCAGCGTCGGTGGCCGGCCGCTCACGCAGCCGCTCCAGGCACTCCGCCAGACTGCGCAGGAAGACCTTGCTGCCGTACCCGTGCGCCACAGTGTTGGCCCGCTCGATGTCGTCGAGGATCATCCGGATCTCGGTGCGGTCCAACGTGGGATGGTCGAGCCATTCAAGAAAGTCGTCGATCACCTGCTCGAAGATGACGTTGTTCTCCCACAACGTGTCGTCCGCATCGAAGATCAGCACCTGCGCCTCTCGCCGCGCCGCCGCGCCGTCCGTCATACCGTCCCCTCCCCGTGACGTCACCGCCCAGTCGAAGGGATCAGGATAGGCGGGAGATCGCCGTTGGATTTCGGGCTCCTGCGTGAACCGTCTCGGCGTGGCGTTCGTCAGTCACGGCCACCGCAGCAACCGCTGGGCGATCAACACCTCGCGTTCCTCCTGCCCCTCCGGTCGGAGTCGACCGCCCCGGGTGAGCATCACCACGCCGTGCAGCAGGCTCCAACCGACCTCGGCGAGGGTGTCCGGATCACGTCCCTCGGCCAGCGGGGTCAGTGCCGCGCGCAGCTCGGCGAAGACCGCCCGCGGCGCGGCCGGGACGCCATCGACGCCGAGGGCCAGGTCGGGGGTCAGCGCGAGCATCGCGTCATAGACCTCCGGAAACGTGTACGCGAAGTCCAGGTACGCGGTCGCGACCGCCGGCCAGGCCCCCTCGGGGCTGCCGACGGCCTCCGCGTGCGCCTCGGCCAGATCGGCGGCCAGGTCGGCGAAGGCGCAGACGGCCACTGCGGCGAGGAGTGCGTCAAGATCCGGGAAGTGCCGGTAGAGGTCGCCGACGTCGATGTCGGCCCGCTCGGCGAGCCGTCGGGTGCTCACCCCCGCCCAGCCCTCCGCCTCGGCCAGCTCGCGCGCGACAGTGACGATGAGGTCACGCCGGTCCTGTTCGGTGGCCTTCTCGGCAGGTCCGGGCACGCAGTTGAGCGTAGGGGCGAACACCGGACGCAGTCGCCTGGTGACGGATTGGCGACTGTATGGGCCGGTCAGACCAGTAGTGCCAGCCGACCGATGAGGGCCTCCCGCAGGTGGGAGGGCCAGGGGAACAGCGGCGTCGCCACCTGGAGTTGGGCGAGCCCGTGCAGCCCCACCCAGAGCGCCGTCGCGTCGGCGAAGGGATCCGCGCTTGTCGAGAGCCCCTTCGCGGCACACTCGGCGACGGTGCGGTGGATGAACTCGAAGGCTCCCATGCCGAGCACGGCGAGGTCGTCCGCCACCGCCGGCGTCCGGTCGCGGGCCTGGCTGGCGTCCCCGACCGCCCCGAACATCAGTCGGTACCGGTGCGGCTGACGCTGGGCGAAGGTCAGGTAGGCCGCACTGATGGCTCGCAGCCGCTCGGCCGGATCCGGGTCGTCCGGCCCGGCCAACTCCTGTTCCAGGGCGGCGAACGCGCGCTGGGCGACCACCAGCAGAATCGAGTCCAGGTCCGGAAAGTGCGCATAGATCGACGGTGCCGAGATGCCGGCCTCCCGGGCCACCGCCCGCAGCGTCACGCTCTGCGAGTCGCCACCGTCCAGCAGTTTGCCGGCGGCGCTGACGATTTCCTCGCGCAGCTGGGCGCCTTCGCCGCGCTTGTTGCGAGCCCGCGTGCTCGGTGTGGTCACGGCATAACCTTACAACCGTAAGGCGAACAGGTCGATTCCTTCGCCCCCACGTGCCACCGCCGACCGTCGCTCGTTGGGTGAGGGGATCACCACGACGGGAGGGCACGTGGTCGTTCGACGGCACCGGCCCGTGGCGGACCGATGAGCGACGAAGGGCTGGTGCGCAGCGCCGCCAGTCGGCAACGAGCGAGCTTCCTGGAACTCTTCCTCGACCTGGTCTTCGTCTTCGCCCTCACCCGGATCTCGGCGCGGCTGATCAGCGACTTCACCGACGGCCAGCGGGGCGCGTACGCGGGTCTCGGTCAGGCCCTGCTGCTGTTCCTGGCGCTGTGGGCGGTCTGGTCGTTGACCGCCTGGTCGACGAGTTGGCTGGACCCGGAGGCGCCGATCGTCCAGGTCGTCATCGTGATGACGGTGGTCGGCGCCATGACGATGGCGGTAGCGGTGCCCGACGGCTTCGGCGCGCGGGCACCCCTGTTCGCCATCACCTACGTGAGCCTGCAGATCGGCCGGGTGATCTACTTCCACGTCGCCGGGCACGGCCGACCGGATCCTCGGCAATCCATCCGGGTCCTGTTCTGGCTCGGCATGAGCGCGCCGCTCTGGGTCATCGGTGCCCTGGCCGCCGAGGGAAGCGTCCGAGGCCCACTCTGGACCGTCGCCGTGCTTATCGACTACGCCGGCCTGTTCCTCGGCTGGCCGACGCCGCGGCTCGGCGCGCGGCGGCTCGGCGTCCGGGCGATCGCGGCCGAGCACCTGGCCGAGCGGTACCAACAGTTCCTGCTCATCGCCCTCGGCGAGGCGATCTTCGTCATCGGGCTGGCGTTCAGCGGCAGCGAGTTCCACGCCGAACAGACGGGCGCTTTCCTCCTCGCCCTGGCGACCACCGTCCTGCTGTGGCGGATCTACTTCCACGTCGCGGGAGGACTCCTGGACGCCGCCATCAGCCACTCCCGCGACGCCCCCCGACTCGCCACCGACATGGCATTCGCCCACCTGATCATGATCGCGGGGATCGTACTGACCGGCGTCGGCTTCGAACTGGCCATCACCGAGCCACTCCGGCATCTCCCGGCGGCCTGGCTCACCGCCATCCTCGGCGGCCCGGCGCTCTTCCTCGCCGGCCGCATGGCCCTCGAATACCAGGTCTTCGCCCGGGTCTCCCGATCCCGGACGGCTGGCCTGCTGGCCCTCGGCCTGCTGGTGCCGGTGACGCCACACCTCAACCCGCTCAGCGCCGGCGTCGCCACCGCCGTGGTGCTGCTCGCCGTGGTTGGCGCCGACTCCTTACGATCACGTCGGCGCGCACCGGAGATGCCCACCCCGCCCTACTAGACGAGTAGTTCACAACCCTGGCTCGGGCTGTGGTCGGCAGTCGCTCGCCTCCGTGGGGGGCGGATGCGGTAGTGAACGGTATACCTGAGAGTCATATTCATACCTCTGAGGTATACCGCCCACCAGCACATCGAGATGGCGCGCAGCCACAACGGATGGGAAGAGGCCCTAGGGTCTGGCGTGTGATCACGGTACGCCGCGCGACAATCGACGATGCCCGGGAACTGGTGCGGCTGCGCGGGGTGCTGCTGACCGCCATGGACGGGCGCGCACCGGAGCCCGGCCCGTGGCAGGACGAAGCCCTGCGGGCGCTGCGGCGACGCCTCGCGGATCCGGAGGGGTCGCTGGCGGCGTACGTGGTCGACAAGCCAGCCGTGCCCGACGAGCTGGCGGCGTGCGTGGTCGGCGTCATCGAGCACCGACTCGGCGGCCCGATCAACCCCAGCGGTGCGACCGGGTACGTCTTCAACGTCGCCACCGACCCCGACCATCGCCGCCGCGGTTACGCCCGGGCCTGCCTGGAGGCCCTACTGGACTGGTATCACCACAGTGGAGTGACGGTGATCGAGTTGAAGGCCAGCGGGGACGGGGAGTCGATCTACCGCGCCCTGGGTTTCGCACCCACGGCCGCCCGGACGCTGCGGCTGATCATGAATCATCAGCCGGGTCGCCCCTGAGCGGGTCAGGGCTCGCTTATCGTCTTGATGCCGTGCGTCCGTTGCAGCGCCGGCATCGGGTCGGCGAGGTGTGCGCGTATCGGTCGCCAGATGCGTGCCACGGTGACTGACGCGTTGGGTCCCGGTACGTCGTAGGGGCCACCGCGGGGATACACCACAAGGGAATTCCCCCACATCCCGGAGTTCTGCCAGCCCATCCGCTCGATCTCCGGCCACGCGTACGAGCGCCGCAGGCCGCCCCGATCGCGCACCAGCAGCCCGGTGTCGTCAGCCAACACCGCGTTGCGCCGGTGGACGAACGCAAGAACTATCGACGCGACGCCGAGCACCAACCCGCCCCAACTGACCCAGTCGAGCAGCACCGCGCCGACGATCACTCCGATCACGATCAAGCCCGGCACCGCGACGGCGGGCCAGACCCGGGACTGCCCGAGTACGAGCACCTCACCCACCGGCTGGGCCGACTCCCCCATGGACCTTCACGATAGTGAATGGTCGACACGTTCGCTGCCGTCGACCGGCGCCGGGAAACGTGGGCAGAGCACACGTCAGCGGGCTACCGGTGAGGGCAGACAGAGGCCGGGCTCACCGCCCTGGGGCACGTACGAATGGAACGACGGCTGGAGGGCCCGGCCGCAGACCGAGCACCAGTCGTCCAACTCGCCGACCGCGCTGAGCCTGTCGAGCACGCCGGACAACCCAGCTCTTGTTCGGGAGAAACAGCGCAACACCCAGTGGTCCGTCCCCGCGGGCCAGCCTTGGAGCGAGAGGTGTGCCGCCACCTCGCCGTCGTACCACCAACGGTCGGCGGGACCGGTGGCCTCACGTACCTCAGGGACACCGGTCAGGGTGATCGTCGGCGGCACCAGGGTCGCGGTCTCGTAGGTGAGCGTGACGTGCGGCCAGAGCCGTACCTCCGCCAGGAGCGCGTGCTTCTCCAGCCGCTGCTCCACGGCGCGGTCGATCAGCCGGTACGGCCACTCACCCGGGGCCATGGCGGTCCGCCCGTCGAGCAGGACATCGACACCCCACGTCCAGGCCCCGTCGACGGCTGCCGGGAACATCCACCCGTGTTCGGCGGTCCACCGAAAGTACGCCTCACCCTCCAGTCCGTACTCCATGTGGTTGCCGTCGGTCTCGAGCCGGTAGGCGAGCCCGCCAAATCGCTCCTCGAACGCGACGGCGACCGCGACCAACTCGTCGGGCACCACGGCCAGCGGCCCGTCCGGTCCGTCCGCGCTCGCCAACCGCCGGACCTGCTCGACCGGGGTGCGCGGCCACCGCTCCCCGTGCGTGCCGAGGAAGCGGGCCACCCTTGCCGACACCGTCGGGTCGTCCGGTACATGCACCGGCACACGGTACGACGTGAGTGCCCCTCCTCGTTGGTGTCCACAAACGACGACCGCGGCTACGCTCCACCGACATCACGACCGTGACGGGGGCGCAGTGATCAACGCAGTTTTCTTCGATGTTGGCGGGACCATTCTCGACGAGTCCCGTGAGTTCGCGACCTGGGCCGACTGGTTCGGCGTGCCACGGCACACGCTCTCGGCGGTCCTGGGCGCGGTGATCGCCCGAGGTCTGGACTACCAGGAGACCTTCCGGGCCTTCCGGCCCGACTTCGACCTCGACACCGAGCTTGAGCGGCGGGCCGCCGCGGGCAGGTCCGAGTCGTTCGGCGAGGAGGATCTCTACCCCGACGCGCGGGGGTGCCTCACCGCCCTGAAGGAGCAGGGCCTGCTCCTGGGCCTGGCCGGCAACCAGCCAGCGCACGCCGAGGCGACCCTCCGCGCACTCGACCTCCCCGTGGACGTGATCGGCACGTCGCACGGTTGGGGGGTGGCCAAGCCGTCAACTGCCTTCTTCGAGCGGGTCGTCCAGGCCGGCGGCGGCGACGCGTCGGCGATCCTCTACGTCGGCGATCGGCCCGACAACGACGTACGCCCGGCCCAGGAGATCGGGATGCGGACGTGCCTGATCCGGCGCGGCCCGTGGGGTCACATCCTCGACCTCCCCGACGTGGCCGCGCAGTGCCTCTTCCGTATCGACTCGCTTGACGAGCTTCCGAGCCTGGTTGCCAAACACAACGCCGCAAGCGTTTAGCGCAGCGCGCATGATCGTGCTCGATCGAGGATGTAGTGGCCTCCGGACGCAAGGACACCACTACAACATGGATCGAGCACGATCATGGCCGGGCGGCCCCGGACTACGCGGGGGCGCGGACGCAGCGCGCGGCGCCGGGGTGGAAGGTCAGCGGCGCAGGGTGAGGATCAGGTCGGCCACCAGGGCGGTCCAGCCGGTCTGGTGCCAGGCTCCCAGGCCGGCCCCGTTGTCGCCGTGGAAGTACTCGGGGAAGGCGATCAGGTCGCGCCAGTCCGGGTGGGTCTGGAACATCTGCGCGGCACCGTAGATCGGCCGTCGACCCCAGTCGTCCTGGGTGAAGAGCGAGATCAGCCGGGCGGAGAGGTCGTCGGCGATCTCGTCGAGTGTGCGTTTCACCCCGGAGCGGGTCGGATATTCCACCTGGAGGTCGTCGCCGAAGAACGCCGCGTAGTCGCGTAGGGCGCTGATCAGCAGGAAGTTCGTCGGCATCCAGATCGGTCCGCGCCAGTTCGAGTTGCCGCCGAACAGGCCGCTCGTCGACTCGGCCGGCTCGTAGCCGACGGAGAACTCCTGCCCGCCGAGGGTGACGGAGAACGGCTTGTCCAGGTGCGCGCGGGACAGCGTCCGCAGGCCGAAGTCGGAGAGGAACTCGTCGGGGTCGAGCATCCGGGCGAGCAGCCGGACCACCTGCTCCGGGCCGACCATGGACAGCAGCCGCTGCTGCCGGCCGTCGGGGCCGAGGCGGCGGGTGCCGATCACCTGCGCGTACTCCGGGCGGTTGGTGAGGAACCAGCGCAACCGCGCGCCCAGCTCCGGTAGACGGTGCAGGGTCTTCGCGGTGAGCCGGGTGGTCGCGGCCAACGGCAGCAGCCCGACGACGGAACGGACCTTCAGCGGCACCTTCGTGCCGTCGGCGAGGCGCAGCACGTCGTAGAAGAAGGCGTCCTCGTCGTCCCACAACCCCTGCTCGTACGCGGCGGCGGCGATGTAGAGGAAGTGCTCGAAGAACTTGGTGGCGGTGTCCACCCAGGTCCGGTCGTGCTCGGCCAGGACGATGGCCATGTCGAGCAGGTTGAGGGCGTACATGGCCATCCAGCCGGTGCCGTCGGACTGCTCCAGCACGCCGGCCACCGGCAGCGCCGCCGAGCGGTCGAACGGCCCGACGTTGTCCAGCCCGAGGAAGCCGCCCTCGAAGACGTTGTTGCCGCCGGTGTCCTTGCGGTTGACCCACCAGGTGAAGTTGAGCAGCAGCTTGTGCATCACCCGACCCAGGAACTCGAAGTCCCGGCCGCCGTCGATCTCGAACACCTTCAGCGCCGCCCAGGCGTGCACCGGCGGGTTCACGTCGCCGAACGCCCACTCGTACGCCGGGATCTGCCCGTTGGGGTGCAGGTACCACTCGCGCAGCAGGAGCAGCAGTTGCTCCTTGGCGAAGCCCGGGTCGACCCGGGCGATGCTCACGCAGTGGAAGGCCAGGTCCCAGGCCGCGTACCAGGGATATTCCCACGGGTCGGGCATGGAGATGATGTCGAAGCTTGTCATGTGCCACCAGGCGCTGTTGCGCCCGTGCCGACGCCCGGCCGGCGGTGTGGAGCCCGGATCGCCTTCGAGCCAGCGTTTGACGTCGAAGTGGTAGAACTGCTTGCCCCACATCAGCCCGGCGATGGCCTGCCGGGCGACAAGCGCCTCGTCGGCGGTGGCCGCCGGTGGGATCACCCCGGCGAAGAACCGGTTCGCCTCGGCCCGCCGCGCCCACACCACGGCCTCGAAACCCTCGCTGAGATCGGCCGGGGGCGGCGGAGCGGCGGCAGGTGGCGACGCGGTACGGGTCAGCCGCAGCCGGATCTGGCGCTGCCCGCCGGCCGGCACGTCGAGCACGTAGTGCAACGCGCCCTTGGTGCCCTCGCGTGCGGGGTTGACGGTGGCCGCGCCGTTGACCACGTGGTCGTTGATGCCGTCCTTGGGGTACGGCGAGCGGCCGGGCAGGCCCCAGAGCCGTTCGGCGTTCGTGTCGTTGTCGCAGAGCAGCGGCACCGGACCGCCGTCACCCTCCAGCAGCAGCTGGCCGAGCACCCGGTGCTCGCCGACGAGTCGGGTGCCCTGGCCGGTCAGCCGGGGAATCCGGTCGCCGCCGGGCAGGCCCCAGGCCCAGGTGTTGCGGAACCACAGGGTGGGCAGCACGTGCAGGGTCGCCGCCCGGTCGCCGCGATTGGTGACGGTCACCACCATGCAGAGGTCGGTCGGGGACGCCTTGGCGTAGTCGACGGTCACCGCCCAGTACCTGTCGTCGTCGAAGATCCCGGTGTCGACAAGCTCGTACTCGGTGTCGTCGCGGCCCCGCAACGCGTTCACCGCGACGAGTTCGTCGTACGGGAAGGCCGCCTGCGGGTAGTGGTAGCGCCAGCGCATCCAGGAGTGGGTGGGCGTGGAGTCCTCGTACCACCAGTACTCCTTGACGTCCTCACCGTGGTTGCCGCTGTCGCCGCCGAGGCCGAACATCCGTTCCTTGAGGATCGGGTCCTCGCCGTTCCACAGCGCGAGGGCGAAGGCGAACGTCTGTCGTTCGTCGCAGACGCCGGCCATCCCGTCTTCGTTCCACCGGTAGGCTCTGGACCGCGCGTGGTCATGCGGGAAGTAGTCCCAGGCCGTACCGTGCTCGCTGTAGTCCTCCCGTACCGTCCCCCACGCCCGTTCGGACAGATAGGGACCCCATGCGCGCCAGTCCTGCTCCCCCGAGTCGGCCTGGGCGAGCCGGAGCCGCTCGGCGTCGGGTGGCGAGGCGTCGGAGGACGATCGGTCAGTGATCACGTGCACATCTTTGACGTCGCCGCGGTACTTGACCACAGCGGCCATTCTCGTCGTGGCGTGTTACACCCCGCCGCCGGTGGAGGAAAGTTGATTGACATTCGCTTCGGCCCGCAGCTGTGCGGCGATCTGACCAGCGCGGCCAGCCGGGAGTGGCTGGTTCCCGACGGTCTCGGCGGATATGCGATGGGCACGGTCGCCGGGCTGCGGACCCGCCGGTACCACGGTCTGCTGGTGGTTCCCGGCGAAACCCCGGCGTCCCGTCAGGTGGGACTGGTGAGTCTGGATCCGGCGGTCACCCTGCCGTCCGGGGCGCGGGTGCGGCTCGGCGCGCACGAGTGGTCCTCCGGCGACGTGGACCCGCGCGGCTTCGAGCTGTTGGAACGCTTCGACCTGGTCGACGGGCTGCCCCGGTGGCGGTGGCGGATCGGCGCGGTGGTGATCGAGCGGGAGGTGGCGATGCTGCCCGGCCGCTCCTGCGTGGCGGTGGTGCACCGGCTGATCGCCGGCGGGCCGGTCCGGCTGGAGTTGTCCGCCGCCTGCACCTGGCGCGACGCGCACGGCGAGCGGCGGGCCGACGGCCCGACCCCGCAGGTCGAGTCGGTGGCCGGCGGCGCGGTGGTCGAGGGCGCGTACCGGCTGGCCGGCCCGGGGTGGGCGCCCGAGGGGCAGTGGTGGTTGGGCGTGCACCACCGCGAGGAGGCCCACCGGGGCCTGCACCCGGACGAGGACCTCTGGTACGCGGGGCGTTTCGTCGGCGAGCTGGACCGCCCGGGCGACACGGTGTCGGTGCGGGCCTGGGCCGATCCGCTCGATCTGGAGCCGCCAGCGGCGGAGGAGATCGTGGCGACGGCCCGGCGGCGCAACCGGCAGGTGGTGGCGACGGCGAAACCGGCCGACGACGTGGCGGCCACCCTCGCGCTGGCCGCCGACGCGTTCGTGGTGCGCACCAACGACGCGGCGGTGGACGTGGTCGCCGGCTACCCCTGGTTCGGGGCCTGGTCCCGGGACACGATGATCTCGTACGAGGGGTTGTTCCTCTGCACCGGTCGGGCCGACCTGGGCCGGGCGCTGCTGCGGTCGTACGCGGCGACGCTGTCCGAGGGCATGCTGGCCAACACGGCCGACACCGGTCGGGTGGAGTACAACACCGTCGATGGGACGTTGTGGTTCCTGCACGCGGTGAGCCGGCACGTCACGGTCACCGGCGACACCGATCTCGGCGACGAGTTGCTGCCCGCGTTGCGTGCGGTGGTCGAGGCCCACGTGGCGGGCACCCGGTACGGGATCGCCGTCGACCCGGCCGACGGGCTGCTCAGCCAGGGTGCCGCCGGCACCGCGCTGACCTGGATGGATGCCCGGGTGTACGGGGTGCCGGTCACCCCGCGTACCGGCAAGCCGGTCGAGGTCAACGCGTTGTGGATCAACGGGCTGGCCGGGCTCGCCGAGCTGACCGAGTTGGCCGGGCAGGACGCGCACGAGCTGTGGCGTCGGCACGGGCAGGCGACCGCCTCGTTCCGGGAGCGTTTTCCGGCGCCGACCGGCTGGCTGCACGACGTGCTGGACGCGCCCGCGCCGGCGTACCCGCTCGGGGGCGCGGCCCTACACGACGACGACGCGTTGCGTCCCAACCAGTTGCTGGCCTGGTCTCTGCCGTTCGCGCCGCTGGAGCCGGACGAGGCGACGCTGCGTCGCGTCGCGGACGGGCTGCTCACCCCGCTCGGGCCGCGCAGTCTCGCCCCGGATTCGGCGGAGTTCGTGGGCCGGCACCGGGGTGGCCCCGCCGAGCGCGACGGGGGCTACCACCAGGGCACTGTGTGGCCGTGGCTGCTCGGCCCGTACGTCGACGCCGCCCGCCGGGGGAAGATGTCAGTCGATGACACGTTCGTTGGGATTGAGTCACATCTGACCGAATATGGATTAGGCTCGGTAAGCGAGACGGCCGACGGCCTCGCGCCGCACGCCGCGACCGGCTGCCCATTCCAGGCGTGGTCGGTGGCCGAGCTGCTGCGGGTGCGCCGGAAGGGCCAGTAGCGCTTTACACGACCGCAACGGTGGTGTCGCCGCCGGTTATCTCGATCCCGGCAGGATTGGCCCCGATCCAGACGCGACGGCGACATCGACTTCCGGTGTCGGTCGGCGCGCGCCCGGGGACAACTCAAAGGGGGCCGCATGTCACCCGACGCCCACGTGATCGACATTCACCCCGCCCGGCAACTGCGGGTGCTGATGCTCTCCTGGGAGTACCCGCCGGTGCTCGTCGGCGGCCTCGGCCGGCACGTGCACGCCCTCTCCGTCGCCCTCGCCGCCGCCGGCCACGAGGTCACCGTCGTCACCCGCCACACCGACGGCGCACCCATGGAGGAGTACGCCGACGGCGTCCGCATCCTGCGCGCCCCCGAAGACCCGGTCACCTTCCCCCTCGCCACCAGCTCCCTCCTGGCCTGGACCATGGCCTTCAACCACACCCTCACCCGCACCGCGCTGCGCGCCACCCAGGCCGGCGCCTACGACGTCATCCACGCCCACGACTGGCTCGTCGCCCACACCGCCATCAGCCTGGCCGAGCACCTGGACCTGCCCCTGGTCACCACCATGCACGCCACCGAGGCGGGGCGGCACCAGGGCTGGTTGCCCGAGGAGATGAACCGCACCATCCACGGCGTCGAGCAGTGGCTCAGCAGCGAGTCCGGCCGGGTGATCGTCTGCTCCGGGTACATGCGCGAGCAGGTGAAGGCCCTGTTCGACATCCCGGCCCCGCAGGTCGACGTGGTGCCCAACGGGGTCGACGGCCGGGCCTGGCGGGCCCGTCCGCGCGCTGTCGCGTCGGCCCGCGCCCGGTTCGCCGGGGACGGCCCGTTGATCGGGTACGCCGGACGCCTGGTCTACGAGAAGGGCGTCCAGCACCTGGTGCACGCGGTGCCCCGGCTGCGCGAGCGGCACCCGGGTCTGCGCGTGGTGATCGCCGGCGACGGCCCGTACCGGCCCGAGTTGGAAGCCCAGGCCCGACGGCTGGCGCTCTGCTCGACCGTCCGGTTCACCGGTTTCCTCGACTCCACCCAACTGCCGGCGATGCTCGGCGCCACCGACGCGACAGTGGTGCCCAGCCTCTACGAGCCGTTCGGCATGGTGGCGCTGGAGGCGGCAGCCGCCGGGGCGCCACTGGCGGTGGCCCGCACCGGAGGCCTCGCCGAGATCGTGGAGTCCGGCGTGACCGGGGTGACGTTCCCGCACAGCGACCCGGACGCGCTCGCCGGCGCGGTCGGTCAACTGCTCGACGACGAGGTCTTCGCCCGGCGGGTGGCCCGCCGCGCCCGCACCATGGTCGGCGAGCAGTACGGGTGGGCCACGATCGCCGCCCGCACCGCCGCCAGCTACGCCGCCGCCCGCCGGGAGCACGGCCCGCTCCAGGCCCGGCGCGCCTCCGCCCGACTCGCTGGTGGACGTGCCCGGATCGCCATCCCGGAGGGCAACCTGCTGGCGCGCGTCGACCACGCCGCGTGCTGAGCCGAGTCGGACTACCGATAGGTGACTTCCGATCCGCTGGTTAGGGTGTAGCCCGGACAGCGGCCGAGGAGGAGCGTGCGCAGGTGCTGATCGCCGGTCGGTACCGGCTGCTCGACCTGGTGGGGCGCGGGGGCATGGGTCGGGTCTGGCTGGCCCACGACGAGATGCTGCACCGCGAGGTCGCGGTCAAGGAGATCGTTCCGCCGACGTGGCTCGCCGACCACGAACGGGCCGAACTGCGCTCGCGCACCCTGCGGGAGGCCCGCGCCGCGGCCCGGCTCAACCATCCCGCAGTGGTCCGGCTCTACGACGTCATTCCGGTCGACGGTAATCCGTGGATCGTGATGGAGTACGTCCCGTCCCGCACGTTGCAGGACCTGGTGGACGCCGAAGGGCCACTGGAGCCGTCCCACGCCGCCCGCATCGGCCTCGCCATCCTCGACGCGCTGCGCGCCGCGCACACCGCCGGGGTGCTGCACCGCGACATCAAACCCCAGAACGTGCTTGTGGCGCACGACGGGCGGGTGATGCTCACCGACTTCGGGCTGGCCACCTTCGACGGCGGCGACGGCGTGACGACCCGCCCCGGCATGGTGCTCGGCTCCCCCCAGTACGTCGCCCCGGAGCGGGCCGCCGAGGGGGCGTCCACTGTCGCCGCCGACCTGTGGTCCCTCGGGGCGACCCTGCACGCCGCCGTGGAGGGCCGCTCCCCGTACGCCCGCAGCACCGCGATGGCCACCCTGAGCGCACTGGCCGCCGGACCGCCGGACCCGGCCCCGCACGCCGGGGCGCTCGCGCCGGTACTCGCGGGGTTGCTACGCCGCGACCCGCACGACCGCCTCGACCACGACGCGGCCCGCCAGTTACTGGTCCGGGCCGCGACCGGTGAGACCGAGCCGCCCCCGGCGTCGGGGGCAGCGTCGGGGTCGGCGTCGTCAGCGTCGGGGTCGGCGGGCCGGCTCGGCCCGGCGACGGGCGAAGCGCACGCCGGGGCCGACGAGTCGGCCGACCAGGAGCTGACCATTCCGCTACCCCCGCCCGGTCCGGCCGCCGGACCGGGCGGGGAGGCTCCGGTGCTCCCCGCAGCGAAGGGACGCCGCGCGACGCGGCGGGCCGCGCTTGTCGCCGTGTCACTCCTGGTGGCCGTGGCGGCCGGTGTCGCCACCGCGCTGGCCGTCACCGCTGACCAGCCCACCGACACCGCCGCCCGGCCCTCCGGCCCACCCCCGTACGCCCCGCCGGACGGCGGCGGCCGGGACGGCCCCTACGGTCCCGGCCCCGACCGTCACCGGCCGCCACGCGGTGGGCCCGGTGTGGCCCCACCACCGTTCGCCTGCGTCCGCCCGGACATCGGCGGCGCGCCCGTGCCGGCCGGCGCGGCGGCCTCCGGCGAACGGTTCCGGCCGCCGTCCGGCTGGGTCTGGCACGCCGACGACGCCGGCTTCCGCGTTTCCGTGCCGGCGACCTGGCACTACTCCCGCGACGGGGTGGTGGCCTGTTTCCAGGACCCGGCGACCGGCCGAACGTTCAGCGTCGCCGCGGGCGGCGCCGCCGAGCCGCTGGCCGGGCTGCGGGCGGTCCGCGACGCGGCGGCCGGGGCCGGGGCACTGCCGGAGTACCAGGAGATCCGGCTCGCCACGATCGACGGCGGCGCGGAGTGGGAGTGTCGCTGGAGGGCACCGGACGGGCCACTGCTGCACGCGCGACAACTCGTCGCCGGCGCCGACGCCTGGACGTTGGGTTGGATCACCGCGGACGAGGACTGGGCGGCGGCCGACGCCGACTGGGCAGTGGTGCGAAAAAGTTTCCGACCACCCCGCTGACCTGCACCGTATGGCCATGATCCGGACGTCCGTCCGGCGTGGATCGAGGCCGCTCAGCGGATGAGAATGCCAGCACCGGTGGCTATCGTGTAACTCGGGGTGACCGAGGGGGAGCGTCCGTGCATCAGTTGCTGATCGCGGGTCGGTACCGGCTGCTCGACCTGGTCGGCACCGGCGGGATGGGTCGGGTGTGGCTTGCTCGCGACGAGATGCTGCATCGCGACGTCGCGGTGAAGGAGGTCGTGCCGCCGTCCTGGCTGTCCGAGGCCGAACGCGAGGAGTCGCGGCTGCGGACGTTGCGCGAGGCACGCACCGCCGCCCGGCTCAATCACCCCAATGTGGTCCGCATCTACGACGTGGTCCACGACCGGGAGAGCCCGTGGATCGTGATGGAGTACGTGCCGTCGCGGTCGGTGCAGGAAATCATCAACACCGAGGGGCCCCTGAGCCCGCAGCGCACCGCCCAGATCGGCTTGGCGGTGCTCGCCGCGCTGCGGGCCGCGCACGCCGCCGGGGTGCTGCACCGCGATGTGAAACCGCACAACGTGCTTGTCGCCGACGACGGTCGGGTGGTGCTCACCGACTTCGGGCTGGCCACCTTCGACGGTGGCGAGGGTGCGATGACCGGGCCGGGCACGGTGCTCGGCTCGCCGCAGTTCGTCGCGCCGGAGCGGGCCCGCGAAGGGGTGTCGGATCCGCGTACCGACCTGTGGTCGCTGGGCGCGACGCTCTACGCGACGGTCGAGGGGCAGTCGCCGTACGCCCGGTCCAGCGCGATGGCGACCCTCAGCGCGCTGGCCACCGACCCACCGGATCCGATGCGCCGCGCCGGTCCGTTGCGCCCCGCGCTCACCGGCCTGCTGCAACGCGACCCCTGGCGGCGGTTGACCGCTGCCGAGGTGGAGCCGCTGCTGCGCAGTGCCGCGGCGGCCCACCGCCAGCCGGTCGACTCGCCGCGGTCCTCGGCGGTGGCCGCGGTACGCGGCGCGAGCCGGACCGTCCTGCCCGACCGGGCCGCCCCGCCCGGCGATGAACCGTCACCAACCCGCCCGCCGGGTAACCGGCCGGGCAGGCGACGTCTGCTCGTCCTGGGCGGGGCGGCGACCGCCCTGCTCGTCGCCGCGGGTGTAACGCTGGCACTTGTCGACCGCGACGTCGAACGGACACCACCGTCGGGGTCCGGAGGCGGCGCGCCGACCGCCCGACCGGCCGCGTTCGCCTGCGCGGCGCCACCGCCGCCGAGCGCCACTCCGGTGGTCGCGATGTCGCGCCCGGCGGACGCGCCGTACCGACTGCGCGAGGGCTGGACGTGGCACGACGACCCGACCGGGTTTCGGATCGCCGTGCCGGTGGGCTGGACGCGGTGGACCGAGGGGGCGGTGATCTGCTTCCGGGAGCAGGGCGGCGCCCGGGTGCTCAGTGTCGAGGCAGGGCCGGCGCGGGCCGACCCCGTGGCGTACTGGAAGGCCGAGGAGGCGCGGCTCACCACCGGTGACGCGCTGCTCACCGACTACCTCAGGGTGGACATCTCCGCGATGGACATCTTCGAGGGCGGCGCGGTCTGGGAGTGCGGTTGGGAGAACGCCGCCGGCGACAAGCTGCACAGTTTTCGGTTGCTGGCCAACACCTCGGCCGACCGTTCCTACACCGTCTCGTGGTTGACAAAAGAGTTCGACTGGCAGGTCAACGCGGCATACTTGCCGATGATCCGGCAGAGCTTCACCCCCGCGATGTGACCCGGTCCGATGTGGACTGTCCGGGTGATGCCCCTGCGGCGCCGACGCTGACTACAGTGGCGTAGTTTTGGCGCTCAAGATCCCTGGGGAGGGTGAGCCGAGATGATGGGACCGCAACACGCGCTGTCCGGCGCGGCGGCGTGGTTGGCCGGGTCCTGGGCACTGGACCAGTTCGCCGACTATCACCAGTCGCCGCTCGCGTTGGCGGTGGGCACCGCGGTGTGCGCCGGTGGCGCGCTCTTTCCCGACCTCGACATGTCGGGCAAGGTGACAAAGAACCAGGGTGGCGCCACCGTGGCGCGTACCTTCGGCGTCTTCTCGCTCTTCGCCGCCGAGGTGATGGAGAAGATCTCGCTCGGGGTCTACTACGCCACGAAGCTCAGCAGGGACCCGCGCCGCAACAACGGGCACCGGACGCTGACCCACACGCTGCCGTTCACCCTGCTGATCGGCTGGGGCACCACCGCGCTCTGCGCGGCGTACGGCAAGTGGGCGGTCATCACCATCCTGTTCTTCATGTTCGGCCTGGCGATGCGCGGGCTGTTCGACGAGTGGGCCGAACGTGCCGGGTGGGTGATCATCACCCTCGCCTCGGCCGGGGCGGCCTGGTTCACCTTCGCCAACCTGCCGGGGGGCCGCGGCTATCCGCTGATCGGCACGGCTCTGGGCGTGGGCTGCTTCGTGCACATCCTCGGCGACATGATCACCAGAGCGGGCGTGCCGATCCTCTGGCCAATCCCGATCAAGCGGCGGATGTGGATGATGATCGGCCTACCGAACAGCATCGCCCTGCGGGTCGGCAGCAAGGCCGAGGTGGTCGGGATGCGCATCGCACTGACCGTCGTCTCGGCGCTCGCCACGGTCGGCCTGATCGCGCCCTCGGTGCTGAGCCGGTTCGACATCGAGATATGACCGACCCGGCGCCGGAGCCGCCGCCAGCCGCCGACGCGCGGGTGCCGGAGTTCTGGCACGCACTGGGGCTGCCCGGGCTGGCCGACGTGCACGTGCACTTCCTACCGCCGCGCCTGCTGCGCCGGATCTGGGCGTACTTCGACGCGGCCGGACCACTGGTCGGCACCGAGTGGCCGATCCGGTACCGGTGGAGCGACGCCGAGCGGGTCGCGTACCTGCACCGTCTCGGCGTGCGGGCGTTCACCGCCCTGGCGTACGCCCACCGGCCGGGCATGGCCGCGGACCTGAACCGGTGGTCGCTGGACTTCGCCCGGGTCACCCCGGGCTGCCTGCCCTCGGCCACCTTCTTCCCCGAACCGGACGCGCCCGCGTACGTGGAGGCGGCGCTGGCCGGCGGGGCCCGGGTGTTCAAGGTGCACGTCCAGGTCGGGGGCTTCTCACCGACGGATCCGGCGCTGGACCAGGTGTGGGGGACGCTGTCCGACGCGGGCGTGCCGGTGGTGGTGCACGCCGGCCACGCGCCCGTGGGCACCGCGCACACCGGCCCGGAGCAGTTCGGCGAGTTGCTGGCCCGCCATCCTCGGCTGACCGCCGTGGTGGCGCACCTCGGCGCCCCGGACTATCGGGCGTTCCTGGATCTCGCGGAGGCGTACGAGCGGGTCCGACTGGACACCACAATGGCCTTCACGCCCTTCTTCGAGCAGTTCGTCCCCTTCCCCGACGACGAGCTGCCCCGGCTGCGGGAGTTGGGACTGTCCGGCAAGGTGCTGCTGGGCAGCGACTTCCCCAACATCCCCTACCCGTACGCCGACCAACTCACCGGGTTGGCCCGGCTGGACCTGGGCGACGACTGGCTGCGCGCGGTCTGCTGGAACAACGCCGCCGCGCTGTTCGACCTGACCTGACCCGCGCGTTCAACCCCCGCCCTCGGCACCCTGCCCTCGGCGGTTCCGCCCACCCCTCGGCGGTTCCGCACGCCGCCCCGCTCCGCACACCCCGCACCGCATCGCGCACCCCGCGCCCCGCGCCCGTACCGCACCGCATTGCGCACCCCCCGCACCCCGCGCCCCCGGCACCCCGCACCGCATCGCGCACCCCCGCACCCCCGCACCCCCGGCGCCCCGCACCGCATCGCGCACCCCCGGCGCCCCGCACCCCCGGCGCCCCGCACCGCATCGCGCGCCCCGGCACCCCGCGCCCGTACCTCCGCGCCCCCCGCACCCTGGCGCCCCGGCACCCGGGCCCCGCGCAACTTCCCTGAAGTTGCTGCCTCCGGCACTCGGGAGGCAGCAACATCCCTGATATTGCGCGGATCTTGCCCGGCGATCTCGCGGCGCCCGCCACGCCCACCGCGCTGCGCCCCTTGCCCTGCCCTTGCCTTGCCCTTGCCTTGCCTTGCCTTGCCCTTGCCCTTGCCCTTGCCCTTGCCCTCGCCCTTGCCCTTGCCCTCGCCCTTGCCCTTGCCCTTGCCCTCGCCCTCGCCCTTGCCCTTGCCCTTGCCCTTGCCCTTGCCCTTGCCCTTGCCCTTGCTTCCAAGATCGTGCTGGATCCTTGTTGTAGTGGCCTCCGTAACCGCCCGAGGGGACTACAACAGGGATTGAGCACGATCTTGAGGAATCCCCCGCCGGGACGCCCGCGCGCGGGACGCCCGCATCGGGGCGAACGGCACGAAGACGCGGAGCGAAAGACGCGGGGCGCTCGGCAACGAGCAGGCGGCGCGGCGCGGCGCGGCGCGGCGCGGCAGGGCGCGGCGCGGCAGGGCGCGGCGCGGCGGGGCGCGGCGCGGCAGGGCGCGGCGCGGCGGGGCGCCGCGCGGCAGGGCGGGGCGCGGCAGGGCGGGGCGCGGCACTCCAGCGCGGAAACACGCGACGCTGACAGTGCGAGAAGCACCGGGAGACACCGCTACGGCGCGGGTGCACGCGCTGAGTGGGAGCGACGGCACGCCTGTCGCGTGACCGCTGAATTGTTTTCGACATCGGCTATTGACGTCGCCGTAACAGGTGGCCTAGCGTCCTGTCGAACCGCTTCGTCGAAGCGTTTCGACGAAGCGGCGGGAGCGATCCCACCCCCGGCCGGAGGAGGTACGCGTGGCCACCATGCACGACGTCGCCCGCCTCGCGCAGGTCTCGGTCAGCACCGTGTCGTACGTGCTCACCGGCGCCCGGCCGATCTCCCAGGCCACCCGGGACAAGGTGCTCGCCGCGATGGCGGAGCTCGACTACCAGCCCAACGCGATGGCCCGCGGCCTGGCCAGCCGGCGCAGCCGGATCCTCGGCCTGCTGATGCCGATGGACGAGCGTGGCCTGGGCGCCACCGAAACCGCCTTCGTCACCGGCGCCGCGTCGGCGGCCAGCGCGGCCGGCTACCACCTGGTGCTGTCGCCGGTCGGTGGTGGCAACCTGGACGACCTGCGGCGGCTGGCCACCCAGCGGATGCTCGACGGCGTCGTGCTGATGGAGGTGCAGCTCGCCGACGAGCGGGTCACGGTGCTCCAGGAGGCCGGTGTACCGCTGGTGCTGATCGGTCGGACCGGCGACACCAGCGCGCTCTCCTACGTCGACATCGACTTCGACCAGACCGTCCGGGAGGCCGTCGCGCACCTGGTCGGCCTCGGGCACCGGCGGATCGTCTATGTCAACCACTCGGCCGCGACGCTGGCCAGCGGTTACGGGCCCGCGCTGCGGACCCGGGACGCCTTCGTCGCGGCGATGACCGGACACGGCCTCGAGCCGGTGATGATCGCGGCCGAGGACAGCGCCGCCGGCGGTCGCGCGGCCCTGGCCGACGCGTTCGCGCGGACGCCGGAGCTGACCGCCGTGCTGGCCATGAACGAGACGGCGATCTTCGGCATTCTCGGCGAGCTGACCGGCCGTGGGTTGTCGGTGCCCGACGACGTCTCCGTCGTCTCGATGGTCACCTCGCCGCAGGTGGCCGAGCTGGCGACCCCGGCGCTGACCGCGATGACGTCCCCCGGTTCGGCACTGGGTCGGATGGCGATCGAGGCGCTGGTGCGCCACCTGGACGGCGCCGGCGATCGGCTCCACCAGCAACTGCTGCCGTGCTCGCTGGAGATCCGGGGCTCGACGGCCGCACCACGAAGCCGCCAACTCATGGGGGCTGACAAGTAGGAACGGCCCGCCGCCGCGCGGCAACGCGACGACGGGCCTCGTGAAGTACCGGCTAGATACTCAACGAGGAGGATGCTAATGCAGCGATTCCATCGGCTCGTCGCCGCGATCGCCCTGGCGGCCACCGCGACGACCACCGTGGCCGCCTGCGGCGGGGGCGACAACGGGGACGACAGCGACGCCAAGACCCTCAAGCTCTGGCACTACGAGAGCGAGAACAGCGCGATGGGGGTGGGCTGGGACCGGGCGATCGAGATCTTCAAGTCCGAGCACCCGGGCGTCGAGGTGCGCTTCGAGCGCAAGGCGTTCGAGCAGATCCAACAGAACGCCGGCATGATCATCAACTCGTCCGAAGGCCCGGACATCATGGAGTACAACAAGGGCAACGCGACCGCCGGCCTGCTCTCCACCCAGGGCCTGCTCTCCGACCTGAGCGCCGAGGCCGACAAGCGCGGCTGGGCCGGCAAGCTCAGCCCCAGCCTGCAGACCACTGCCCGGTACAGCGACAAGGGTGTGATGGGCTCGGGCAAGTGGTTCGGGGTGCCGAACTACGGCGAGTACGTCACTGTGTACTACAACAAGGACCTGTTCCAGCAGAACGGCGTCAAGGTGCCGACCAGCATGGCCGAGATGACCGCCGCGATGGACACCTTCGTCGGCAAGGGCGTCACCCCGCTGGGCATGGCCGGCGCCGAGTACCCGGCCGGGCAGCTCTTCTACCAGCTCGCCCTCTCCAAGGGCGACAGGCAGTTCGTCGACAACTACCAGCTCTACAAGAACCCTGTCGACTTCAAGGCCGACCCCCTCAAGTACGGCGCGGACACCTTCGCCGAGTGGGTGCGCAAGGGCTACGTGGCCAAGAACTCGGCAAGCCTCAAGGCCGAGGACATGGGCACCGCCTTCATCGGCGGCAAGGTCCCGATGATCGTCTCGGGTAGCTGGTGGTACGGCCGGTTCAAGACCGAGATGAAGGCCAACTGGGACACGTTCCTCTTCCCCGGCAACACCCTCCAGGCCGGCTCCTCCGGCAACCTGTGGGTGGTTCCGGAGAACAGCAAGGCCAAGAGCCTGGCCTACGACTTCATCGACATCACCCTGCGTCCGGAGATCCAGGACCTGATCGGCAACAACGGTGGTGTCCCGATCGCCGCCGACGCGTCGAAGATCAGCGACCCGAAGGACCGCAAGCTGATCGAGGACTTCAACACGGTCAGCAAGCAGGACGGGCTCGCCTTCTACCCGGACTGGCCGGTCCCCGGCTACTACGACGTGCTGGTCTCCGGCTTCCAGGGCCTGATCAACGGGTCCAAGTCGCCCGACCAGGTCCTCGACACGATCGCCAAGCCGTACGCCGATGGCGTCAAGGAGATCACCAGCAAGTGACACGGCGAGCGGCGGGCGCGACCGGCACGACCGGCGCGCCCGCCCGCCCCGCCGGGAAGGATCTTCCATGGCAGTCTCCGAGACCGTCGCCGCCACACCGCCGGCCGCGACGCCCACCCCGCCCCCGCCCGGCCGCAGACGCCGCGGCCGCGACGCGGCGTACTGGCTCTACCTGCTCCCCGGAGCGGTGCTCTTCGTCCTGGTCATCGGCGCGCCGCTTCTCGGCACCCTCTACCTGTCGCTGACCAAGTGGTCCGGCATCGGCGACCCCCGGTGGGTCGGCCTGGACAACTACCGGCACCTCCTCCAGGACGACGTGTTCTGGGCGTCGTTCCGCAACACCGTCTGGATGATCGTGGCGATGGTGGTGGTGCCCACCGTGCTCGGGCTGCTGCTCGCCGCCGTGCTCTTCGACGTCATCGGTCGACGGTTCAAGCCACGCACCGCCGCCGCGCTGCGGGCCGCGTTCTACCTTCCGCAGGTGCTGCCCGTCGTGGTGGCCGGCATCGTCTGGGGCTGGATCCTGCGCCCCGACGGGGCGTTCAACAGCCTGCTCGACGCGGTCGGTCTCGGCGCGCTACGCCACGACTGGCTCGGCGACCCGGGCACCGCCCTGCCGGCCGTGATGGCGGTGATGATCTGGGTGCAGATCGGCTACCCGGTGGTCGTGTTCATGGCGGCGCTCCAGCGGGTCGACCCCGAGTTGTACGAGGCGGCCGAGGTCGACGGGGCGAACTGGCTCCACCGGTTCCGAGCGATCACCCTCCCGCAGATCCGGCCGGAGACGTTCGTGGTGGCGTTGACCTGCACCATCGCCGCGCTGAAGGTGTTCGGGCCGATCTTCGCCCTGACCCGGGGCGGCCCGGACAACGCCACGAACGTGCCGTCGTACTTCGCGTACTACACGTTCTTCAAAAAGTTGCAGGTCGGCTACGGCTCCGCGATCTCCACGGTGCTGACTCTGATCATCGTTCTGGTGGCCGTGGTCTTCATCTGGATGCAGGCGCGCAGCGAGCGCCGGGACCGGGGGATCTGACATGGCTGTCACGCTCACACCGAGCGCCGCGCCGGTGGCGCCGCGCCGGCAGGTACCCGATCGACACCACCGCGGCGTCAGCCGCTGGGTGGTGCTCGTCCTGGCCGTCCTCGGCGCGCTGGTCATGCTGGTGCCGTTCGCGTTCATGCTGCTCAACGCGTTCAAGTCGCCCGGTGACTACTCGTCGGCCGGCCCGCTGAGCTGGCCGACGGAGTTCTACACAAAGGGTCTACGCACGTACTGGACCGCTGTGGACTTCCCGCTCAAGCTCTGGAACTCGGCGCTGATCGCCGGCTCCGTGGCCGTGCTCGGCGTCGCCGTGTCACTGCTCAACGCGTACGCCCTGGGCATCGGCCGGGTCCGCGGCCGGCTCTGGATCGTCGGTCTCTTCCTGCTTGCCAACATGCTGCCGCAGGAGGCGTTGATCTACCCGCTGTACTACGCGGCCAAGGAGGTCGGGCTCTACAACACCCGACTCGCGGTGATCATCATCTTCACGGTGATCCAGAGCGCGTTCGGCACCTACCTGCTCGCCTCGGTGCTTGGCACGTTCCCCCGCTCGCTGCTGGAGGCGGCGGCACTGGACGGCGCCGGCAAGTGGACGGTGCTCTGGCGGGTGGTCTTCCCCAACCTGCGGCCCACCCTCTCGGTGCTGCTCATCTTCTTCTTCATCTGGACCTGGAACGAGTTCCTCATCCCGCTGGTCATGCTGATCGACAACCAGACGCAGACCATCCCGGTGGCGCTCGCGTCGCTCCAGGGTGACCGGCTGATGGACGCTCCGACCACAAACGCCGGCGCCCTCATCAGCCTGGTGCCGGCCATCCTCTTCTTCCTCATCTTCCAGCGCACCCTGGCGCGCGGCATCACGGCAGGAGCCGAGAAGTGAAGTTCACCGACGGGTACTGGCAACTGCGCCCCGGTGTCAGCGTCCTACGCCCCGGCGTCGTGGAATCGGTCGAGCCGGACGAGCGCGGCTTCACCGTCTTCGCGCCGACCGGCCAGATCACCGGTCGCGGCGACACCCTGAACCGGCCCCTGGTCACCGTCCGGTTCTTCTCCCCCGCCCCCGGCGTCATCGGGGTGACCATCGCCCACCACACCGGTGGGCTGCCCCGCGAGCCGCACTTCGGGCTGAGCACCGACGAGACGCACCCGGTCACCGTGGACGTCACCGGGATCAGCGCGACGCTGACCACCGGTGAGCTGACCGCGCGGGTCGCGCTCATCGACGGGTGGCGGGTCGAGTTCCTGCACGGCGACCGGTTGGTCACCGCGTCCACCGAGCGCAGCGTCGGCGTCGTCACCGACGCCGAGGGCCACCGGCACGTGCACGAGCGGCTCGCCCTCGGTGTCGGTGAGACGGTGTACGGGTTGGGTGAGCGCTTCGGCCCGTTCGTGAAGAACGGGCAGACCGTCGACGTCTGGAACGCCGACGGGGGCACCGCCAGCGAACAGGCGTACAAGAACGTGCCGTTCTATCTCAGCAGCGCCGGCTACGGGGTGTTCGTGGACCACCCCGAGCACGTGTCGTTCGAGGTCGGCTCCGAGGTGGTCGCGCAGACCCAGTTCAGCGTCGAGGGGCAGTCGCTGACCTACTACGTCATCGACGGGCCCACCCCGAAGGACGTGCTGCGCCGCTACACCGCGCTCACCGGCCGCCCGGCCCGGATTCCCGCCTGGTCGTACGGGCTGTGGCTGTCCACCTCGTTCACCACCTCGTACGACGAGAAGACAGTGACCGAGTTCGTCGACGGGATGGCCGAGCGCGGGCTGCCGCTGTCGGTGTTCCACTTCGACTGCTTCTGGATGCGCCAGTTCCACTGGGTCGACTTCGTCTGGGACCCGGCGACGTTCCCGGACCCGGAGGGGATGCTGCGCCGGCTGCACGAGCGTGACCTGAAGGTGTGCGTCTGGATCAACCCGTACATCGCGCAGCGGTCGTACCTCTTCGAGGAGGGCCGCGAGGCCGGCTACCTGGTCCGCAACCCGGACGGTTCGGTCTGGCAGTGGGACAAGTGGCAGGCCGGCATGGCGCTCGTCGACTTCACCAACCCGGACGCGGTGCGCTGGTTCACCGGCAAGCTCAGGGCGCTACTCGACATGGGCGTCGACTGCTTCAAGACCGACTTCGGTGAGCGCATCCCGACCGACGTGGTGTGGCACGACGGCTCGGACCCGCAGCGGATGCACAACTACTACTCCTACCTCTACAACAAGGCGGTCTTCGAGTTGCTGGAGACCGAACGCGGCACCGGCGAGGCGGTGTTGTTCGCCCGCTCGGCCACCACCGGCGGGCAGCAGTTCCCGGTGCACTGGGGTGGCGACTGCGAGTCGACGTTCGTCGCGATGGCCGAGTCGCTGCGCGGCGGGTTGTCCCTGGCCGCGTCCGGTTTCGGCTACTGGAGCCACGACATCGGCGGCTTCGAGGGCACCCCCGATCCGGCGGTGTTCAAGCGCTGGGTCGCCTTCGGGTTGCTCTCCTCGCACTCCCGCCTGCACGGCTCGGGGTCGTACCGGGTGCCGTGGGCGTTCGACGACGAGGCCGTCGACGTGCTGCGGCACTTCACCCGACTCAAGCTCGGCCTGATGCCGTACCTGGCGGCCGCCGCACAGGAGGCGCACCGCGACGGTACGCCGGTGATGCGCCCGATGTTCCTGGAGTTCCCGGACGATCCGGCCACGGCGTACCTGGACCGGCAGTACATGCTCGGCCCGGACGTGCTTGTCGCGCCGGTCTTCAGCGCCGACGGCACGGTCACCTACTACGTGCCCGCCGGCACCTGGACGCACCTGGTCAGCGGCGCTCAGGTCACCGGCCCGGCGTGGGTCACCGAGAAGCACCCGGTCGACAGCCTGCCGGTGTTGGCCCGGCCCGGCGCTGTCATCCCGTTCGGCTCCCGCACCGACCGACCGGACTACGAGTGGGCCGACGATGTGCGGCTGCGGCTGTACGCACCGGCCGAGGGGCAGCGGACCCGGGTACGGGTACCGTCACCCGGGGACGGGCCGGGCGCCGAGTTCGACGTGCGCTACGAGGCGGCGACGGCCAGTGTCGAACTGGTTGCCGGCGCCTCGACGGGCTACAGCTGCGAGATCCAGGGGACGGAACGATGACGCAACACCACTTCCCGGAGAGCTTCGTCTGGGGGTCGGCGACGGCGGCGTACCAGATCGAGGGTGCGGTCACGGAGGACGGGCGCGGGCCGTCCATCTGGGACACCTACAGCCACACGCCGGGGCGGACGTTGAACGGCGACACCGGCGACGTGGCCGCCGACCACTACCACCGGTGGGCCGACGACCTCGGGCACATCGCCGACCTCGGGCTCAGCGCGTACCGTTTCTCCATCTCCTGGCCGCGGGTGCAGCCGGGCGGCTCGGGCCGCTTCAACCAGGCCGGCATCGACTTCTACGCGCGGCTGGTGGACGGCCTGCTGGAGCGGGGCATCCGCCCGGTGGCGACCATGTACCACTGGGACCTCCCGCAGGAGCTGGAGGACGCCGGCGGCTGGGCGGCGCGGGAGACCGCGCTGCGCTTCCAGGAGTACGCGGCCGGCATCGTCGGCGCGCTGGGCGACCGGGTGCACACCTGGACGACGCTCAACGAGCCGTGGTGCTCGGCGTACCTGGGCTACGCCTCCGGCGTGCATGCTCCGGGTCGCACCGAGCCGGCGGCGGCGCTGGCCGCGGTGCACCACCTCAACCTCGCGCACGGGCTGGCCGGTCGGGTGGTCCGGGAGCTGGCGCCGGCCGCCGAGTTGTCGGTGACGTTGAACCTGCACGTCATCCGGGGAGCGTCGGACTCGGAGGCGGACCGGGACGCGGTACGGCGGATCGACGCGTTGGCCAACCGCGCGTTCCTCGGTCCGATGCTCGACGGGGAGTACCCGGCCGACCTGCTGGCCGACACCGCATCCGTCACCGACTGGTCGTTCGTCCGCGCGGGTGACGAGAAGCTGATCGCGGTGCCGCTGGACGTGCTCGGGGTCAACTACTACTCCAGCACCCTGGTCCGGGCCTGGGACGGCGTGTCGTCCCGCTCCGACGCCGACGGGCACGGCGCCTCGGCCTCGACGCCGTGGGTCGCCGCCGACAACGTCGACTTCCTGCCGCAGCCCGGCCCGTACACCGCGATGGGCTGGAACATCGACCCGCCGGCCCTGACCGAGCTGCTGCTGCGCCTGCACCGGGAGTACCCCAACCAGCCCATGATGATCACGGAGAACGGCGCGGCGTTCGACGACGTGGTGTCGGCCGACGGGCGGATCCACGACGACCGGCGGATCGACTACCTGCGTCGGCACATCGGCGCGATGGCCGACGCCCGCGCGCAGGGCGCCGACGTGCGCGGTTACTTCGTCTGGTCGCTGCTTGACAACTTCGAGTGGGGCTACGGCTACGACCGTCGCTTCGGGATCATCCGGGTCGACTACGACACCCAGGTCCGCACCTGGAAGGACAGCGCCCACTGGTACCAGCGGCTCGCCGCCACCGGAAAGCTGGACTCGGCCCAGGACTGAAGCGCCCAATGTGCTGGTGAGCGGTATACCGCAGAGGTATGAAGATGACTCTCAGGTATACCGCTCACCACCGCATCCGGCCCTCGCGGAGGTGACCGACGGTCACCGCCGGGTCAGGACTCTGCCACCCCGACTGAGACGTCCACCGCCGTGTCACTTTTCGTGGGAACGGCGTCATGGCGCCACGATGGCTGCGTCGGCAGACTCGGGGCATGGTTGAGCGCGTCACCGTCGTCTCCTTCCCGGGCATGCAGTCCCTCGACGTCACCGGGCCGTGGGAGGTCCTGGCGGGGGCGAACCGACACCGGGCGGCGCACGGTGAGCGCCCCGCGTACGACCTGAGGCTGGCGGGTACGCAGGGCGCTGTCGCGTCCGAGAGCGGTCTCGTCATGGTGGCCGACGCTCTGGGAAAGCCCGTCAGGTCCGGCACCCTCGTCGTGCCCGGCGGCGGGACGGCGGCGGCCGAGGATGAGCATGCCGACCTCGTCGCCTGGTTGCGGGAGTGCCGCCCCTCGCGGTTGTTGTCGATCTGCTCCGGGGCGTTCCTGTGCGCGAGGGCCGGGTTGCTGACGGGTCGCAGGGTGGCCACCCACTGGTCCCTGTCCAGGGACCTCGGTCGGCGATTCCGCGACCTCACCGTCGACCACGACGCCCTCTACGTGCACGACGACCCGGTCTGGACCTCGGGTGGGGTCACGGCGGGAATCGATCTGGCCCTGGCCGTCGTGGCGGCGGACCAGGGGGCACGAGTCGCGCAGGAGATCGCGCGCTGGCTCGTGATGTTCCTGCACCGGCCCGGCCATCAGGCGCAGTTCTCCGGCCCGGTGTGGTTGGAACGCGCCACGGAGAAGCGGATGGCCGCGGTGCAGCGCGCTCTCGACGCCGATCCGGCCGCGACACACCGGGTCGACGACCTTGCCGCGCGGTTCGCCATGTCACCCCGGCACTTCCAGCGTCTCTTCGCCCGGGAGACGGGCCTCACCGTCGGTCGCTACCTCACCGAGCTTCGGCTGGAGACCGCCAAACGCCTGCTTGTGCAGTCCGACCTCGGCCTCGACGCCGTGGCGACCAGGGCCGGATTCGGATCCGCCGAGTCGCTCCGACGTGTCTTCGGCGAACGGCTCGGCAGCACCCCGGGCGCGTTTCGTGAACGCTTCTCGACCCGCTGACCGCAACCCTCCCGACAGAAGGAGCTTCCGTTGACCCACGTCGTCATCCCGCTGTACGAGCGTTTCACCGCGCTGGACGTCATCGGCGTCTACCAGCCACTGGCCCTCACCCCCGGCATCGACGTGCTCCTGGTCGCCGAACGCCCCGGCCCCGTCGGGGACGACTGCGGGGCGGTCTCGCTGGTGGCCGAGTCCGCGTTCGACGACGTGGTGGCGACCGACGTTCTCGTCGTCCCCGGAGGACCGGGGACCATCCAGGCACTCGCCGGGCCACTACCGGGCTGGATCAGGCGGATCCATGAGACGACGACGTTCACCACCTCCGTCTGTTCCGGCTCGATTCTCCTGGGAGCGGCCGGGCTACTGCGGGGGCGGCGCGCTACGAGCCACTACCGGGTGGCGCGGGAGCTGAGCCGCTTCGGCGCCGAGCCGACGGGCCAGCGGGTCGTCGAAGAACTGGACGCGAGGATCATCACCGCGGCCGGTGTGTCGAGTGGCATCGACATGGGGCTGAGACTCGTCGAACTCCTCACCGACCGGACGACCGCACAGGCCGTCCAGCTCTGGATGGAGTACGACCCACAACCGCCATTCGACAGCGGTCATCCCGCCCGTGCCAGCCAGGAGGTGATCGCACGAGCGGCGGCGTACGAGAGCGCGGCCCGAGTGGCGCGGTGACCTGCTGGTCGCCGACGCCCCTACACCTTGACGCGCTGCGGCGGGACGGTGAGCCCGTAGAGCTCCATCAGCTCCGGGGTGTCGACCCGACTGCCGTCGGCCACCGAGTCGCAGGCGATGTCGACGATCTGGTCCTTGTGCGCCAGCAGATACGGTCGGGCACCCACGTCGGCGCTGGCCAGGGTGGCGATGCCGGACCAGTGCCGGCGGCCGAAGAGCATCGGGTAGCCACGCAGCCCGTCGTAGGTGGCGCAGACCAACACATCGGGGTACGGCAGCGCGGCCACCCGCCGGACCGCGACGGCGGTCAGCCCCGGCATGTCGACCGGGACCACCACCACCGCCTCGATCCCGTCGTCGTCCATGGCCGCCAGCCCGGCGCGGATGGACGAACCGACCCCGGTGCCCCACGCCTTGTTGATGACGACTGTGACGTGACCCAGATCGGCGGTTTCCTGTACCTGCTCAGCGGCGGCACCCAGCACGAGCACGATCTGCTCGCAGCCCGCCTCGGTCATCGTGTCGATCATCTGGTTGACCAGTGGCTTCTCGCCCTGGTGCAGCAGCGCCTCGGGACCACCGATCCGTCGTCCCCCGCCCGCGGCGATGATCATTCCTGCGATCCCGTTCAGCTGTGCCCCCTCACGCATGGGAGCGACCGCTACCGATCCGCCCCCTCCTACGGACACTGCAACGAGGACGGCCGGCCGGGAGTAGCGGGGCGAAAAGGAGAAATAGCACAACCGTTACACGCCCGGCGGCTCTGCCCGGACCGACCGGGCGAGGTTGCGCCATCGGCCGGCCGGTCCCGTGCCGCCGGCCGACAGCCTCCGCGACCGTCACCGTCGGCAGGAAGAGCAACGGAAGCGAGGCCCCCCTCACGTGGTGCACCGACCCGGCCGAGGCGGCGGCGCGCCCACCCGAACGGCTGCGCACCCGCGCGGGTCAGGCGGCGTCCGCGTAACAGTCCACGATGGACAGATCCAGCGGGAACCGGACCGGCGTCGCGCCGAAGAGCAGCGCGGAGGCCTGCTCGCCGCACCGGGTGACGGCCTCGGCGACCGCCTCCGCCTGCGCGGCGGGCGCGTGCACGACCACCTCGTCGTGCTGGAAGAAGACCAGCTCCGCCTCGGTGCCGGCCAGCTCCGTACGCAGCGTGGCCAGCAACGTGGAGGCCCACTCGGCGGCGGTCGCCTGGATGACGAAGTTGCGCGTGAACCGACCCCGGGACCGCGCGGCACGAGCCCGGGGACCCCGTGGGTCGGCCGCCCCGTCCGGATCGAGCGGCGCGTCGTCGGGATCGCCGAACCCCACCGAACCGGGCGGACACGTCCTCCCCAGCCACGAGCGCACCAGCCCACCCGCCTCACCGGTGCGCGCCGCCGCCTCGACGTAACCGAACGCCGTCGGATAGCTGCGCTTCAGCACCGCCAACGCGGGCACCGCCGCGCCGCCGGTCTGCCCGTACATCGCGCCGAGCAGGGCCACCTTGGCCTTGGCCCGGTCGCCGCCGAACGAGTCGCGCGCCAGCGCGGCATAGAGGTCGCCGGCTCCGCCCGCCGCCGCCAGCCGCGCGTCGCCGGACACCGCCGCCAGGACCCGCGGCTCCAACTGGCCGGCGTCGGCGACCACCAGCCGCCAGCCCGGATCGGCCACCACCGCCCGGCGGATCACCTTCGGGATCTGCAACGCGCCACCGCCCCGGGTCGCCCAGCGGCCGGAGACGACCCCACTCGGCACGTACTCCGGCTGGAACCGCCCGTCGCGCACCCACTGCTCAAGCCAGGACCAGCCGTGCGCCGTCCAGATCCGGTAGAGCTCCTTGTATTCCAGCAGCAGCGGCACCGCCGGATGGTCGACCCCGCGCAGCACCCAGGCCCGGGTGTTGGGCAGCTCCACCCCGACCCGGGCGAACGCCTTCAACAGCTCCGCCGGGGACTCCGCGTGCAGGTGGCGGACGCCGAACGCGTCGGCGATCCGGGCGGCCAGCTCGGCGAGCCGGCGTGGCGGGCCACCGACCGGGGACGCCTCGCCGAGCAGCTCGTGCAGAATCTCGTCGTGCACGTCGGCACGCCACGGCAACCCGGCGGCACCCATCTCCACCGCGATCAGCGCGCCAGCCGACTCGGCGGCCACCAGCAACCGGAACCGGCCGGGGTGCTCGGTCG
This sequence comes from Micromonospora sp. CA-240977, assembly GCF_050942285.1. Lineage (NCBI taxonomy): Bacteria > Bacillati > Actinomycetota > Actinomycetes > Micromonosporales > Micromonosporaceae > Micromonospora > Micromonospora sp. CA-240977. Next base: position 5,260,612 of record NZ_CP192055.1, read on the forward strand.
CGGCGATGCGGGCGAGCTGGTCGGCGTACACCCGGATCAGCGCGTCGATGCCCGGCCCCGACGGGCCGGGCAGCGTGTCGAAGAGCGCGCCCTGGCCGTGCCCGGGAGGCGCGGCGGCGCGCGGCGCCGGGTCGGGCGGCACCGGCGCGTTGGTCAGCCGGGCCCAGGCCGCGGCCAGCGAACGGGGCTCACCCCAACGGCCCGCCTGCCCGAGCAGCAACGCCTCGGTCAACTCCACGTCGTGACACCTGTCGACCCGGACGCCGGCGCGCAGCAGCGGCGGGTAGGCGGAGGTGGCGGAGGACCAGACCCAACGCGGGTGCTCGGCGGCCTCGCGGGCGGCGACCGCGGCGGCCAGGTCGACGACGACCTCGGCCGGGCCGGTCGGTCGACCGTCGGCGGCCAGCGGGCACAGCACACCCCCGCCCCGCTCGTCGGACACCACCGCCACCAGCACGAACGTGATTCTGCCTCCCCCTTCCGACAGAAACGGAGGCGCACCTCACCGGAAATGGGCCGGTGGTGCGGCGGAGCTGCTCGGTAGCGTGGTCGGGTGCCCCCGCAGATCCCGCATTCCGATCCTGGCACTCCCGACACCCGGGGTCCGATGCGCTACCTGTGGTGGCTGGTCCGTTGCCAACCGTGGCGGGTGCTGCGCGGCAGCCTGCTCGGGACGGCCTGGATGGTCGGGCTGTCGGCCCGGCCCTACCTGATCTACCGCGCCGTCGACGACGGGCTGCGCGCCGGGGACACCCGCGCCCTGGCGTTCTGGGTCGCGACGATCGTCCTCGCGGGAGTGGGCCTGTCCTACCTCGGCATCATGCGGCACCGCACGATGACCTTCATCCGGGAGGACGCCAAGGCGCGCTCGGCGGAGGTGCTGCTGCGCCACCTGTCCCGGATCGGCGCGGTGCTGCCGCGCCGGATCGGGGCGGGCGAGGTGTCCACCATCGGCGGCTCCGACATCGACTGGGCCGCGCAGGTGCTGACGCTGACCGGGCCGGGCGTCGGCGCTGTCGTCGCGTACGGGATCGTCGCCGTGGTGCTCTGGTCGATCTCCCCGCTGCTGGCGCTCTGCGTGCTGCTGGGAGTGCCGGCGGTCGGCCTGGTCATCGGGCCCCTGCTGCGCCGCCTGGAACGGGCCGAGTCGGTCTACCGCCGGCAGCAGGGCGCGCTCACCGCCCGCTCCGGGGACATCGTGGCGGGGCTGCGGGTGCTCGCCGGGGTGGGCGGCCGGGACCTGTTCGCCCGACGGTACGCGGCCAGGTCCCAGGCTCTGCGCGCCGAGGGCTACCGGGTCGGCGCGGTGAACAGCTGGATCGACGCGGCGACCGTCGCCATCCCCGGGTTGTTCCTGGCCGCGGTGGTGTGGCTGACGGCTCGGATGGCGGTGACCGGTGCCGTCACGATCGGCGAGCTGGTCGCCGTCTACGGCTACGTGGCGACCCTGATCGTGCCGGTCTGGTTCCTGCTGGAGGGCAGCCACCAGCTGATCCGGGGGCGGGTCGCCGCCCGACGGATCGCCGACCTGCTCAACGTGACACCGGACGAGGTCGGTGGCCCGGGTCGTCGGTGGTCGGGCTCGGTGCCCGACGCGCGCCGGCCGGGCGCCCTGGCCGCACCGGCCGGCCCCGCCGACCTGCACGACCCGGAGACCGGCCTGACCGTGCCCGCCGGCCGGCTGACCGGGGTGGCCGCCGACGACCCGGCGGCGGCAGTGGCGCTGGCCGACCGGCTCGGCCGGTACGCCGTCAGCGACGCCACCTGGGGTGGCGTGCCGTTGACCGGTGTCGCCCTGGACGAGGTCCGCTCCCGGATCGTGGTCGCCGACCACGACTCGTACCTCTTCGCCGGGACACTGCGGGACGTGCTGTGCCCCGGGGCCGACGACCAACGGATCCGGACGGCCCTGCGGACCGCCTCGGCGGACGACATCGTCGACGCCCTGCCCGCCGGGCTGGACACCGCGCTGGACGCCCGAGCCCGGACCCTCTCCGGGGGTCAGCGCCAACGGGTCCGCCTGGCCCGGGCGCTCCTCGCCGAGCCGGAGGTGCTGATCCTCGTCGACCCGACATCGGCGGTGGACGCGCACACCGAGGCGCGGATCGCCGAACGGCTGCGCGCCGCCCGGGCCGGACGGACGACAGTGGTGATCGCCACCTCGCCGCTGCTGCTCGGCCGGGCCGACCTTGTCGCACACCTGAGCGCCGGCCGGATCACCGCCACCGGCAGCCACGCCGACCTGCTCGACTCCGACGCCGACTACCGGCACCTGGTGGCCCGGGGCGATGCGGATCTCGACCAGCCCACCGACACCGAGGAGGTCTACCGGTGAGCCGGCTGCCGGTGGCCGACCGGCGCACCGTACGTCGCGCCCTGCGGGGCATGATCAGCCGGCATCGGCGGGCGGTCGGCGTCGTGCTGGCGCTGCACGGCGCGGCGGCGGTCGCCGGGCTCGCCCCGCCGTGGCTGCTGGGCACCATCGTCGACCGCGTCACCGCCGGCGCGGGCGTGGCCACCGTCGATCGGCTGGCGCTCGCCATCGCCTGCTGCGTCCTGGTCAGCGCGCTGCTCTCCCGCTACGCCCAGTACGCCGGCCACCGCTTCGGTGAACGCGCCGTCGCCGAGCTGCGGGAGGAGTTCGTCTCCCGGACTCTCGGCCTGCCGGTCTCGGTCGTCGAGCGCGCCGGCTCGGGCGACCTGGCCACCCGCAGCTCGGTCGACGTGGCGACGGTCGGGACCACAGTGCGGGACGTGGCGCCCACCATCGTCATCGCCTCGGTGCAGTTGACCTTGTTGTTCGGGGCGGTCTTCCTGCTGCATCCGCTGCTCGGCGTGGCGGCGCTGGCCGGGCTCCCGTCGATCGTGACGGCCGCCCGCTGGTACCTGCGCCGGGCCAGTCCCGCCTACCTCACCGAAGGCGCGGCGGCGGCCGAGTTGACCGAGACGCTCACCACCACCGCCGAGGGCGCCCGCACCGTGGAGGCGCTGCGGCTGACCGACGACCGGATCCGGCACGGCACCACCCGGATCAGCCGCGTGTGGCAGGCCCGCCGGGCGACCCTGGCGCTGCGGACGGTGTTCTTCTCGGTCGTCGAGGCCAGCTACCCGCTGCCGATCGCCCTGGTCCTGCTCCTCGGCGGCTACCTGCTCTCCCGGGACCTGGTCACCCTCGGCGCGGTGGTCGCCGCCGCGCTCTACCTGCAACAGGCGATCGAGCCGATGGACCGGCTGTTGCAGTGGACGGAGCAGGCGCAGCGCGGTTTCGCGTCGTACGCGCGGGTGCTCGGCGTCGGCATGGTCCCGCCGGAGCCACCCGGTCAGACGACCACGGCGCGGGGCCAACGGGTCGTCGTACGCGGGGCGCGGTTCTCCTACTCCGGCGGGCCGGACGTGCTGCACGGCATCGACCTGGAGGTGCAGCCGGGTGAGCGGCTGGCCGTCGTCGGTCCGTCGGGCGCCGGCAAGTCCACACTGGCCCGGCTGCTGGCCGGGATCGACGCGCCCCGCCACGGCGTGGTCAGCATCGGTGGTTGCCCGGTCACCGACCTCGACCCCGCCGAACGTCGACGGCGAATCGCCCTTGTCACGCAGGAACACCACGTCTTCATCGGCTCGGTACGCGACAACCTCTCCTTCGCCGCGCCCGACGCGTCGGACGAGCAGATGCGCGCCGCGCTGACCACCGTGGGCGCCGACTGGTGTGCCGAGCTGCCCGACGGCCTGGACACCCAGCTCGGCGACGGGGCCCGGCAGCTCGGCGCCGCCGAGGCGCAGCAGCTCGCGCTGGCCCGGCTGGTGCTCGCCGACCCGCACACGCTGATCCTCGACGAGGCGACCGCAGCGCTCGACCCGAGCACCGCCCGCCGTACCGAACGGGCGCTGGCCGCCGTGCTGGTCGGGCGGACCGTCATCGCGATCGCGCACCGGCTCAACACCGCGCACGACGCCGACCGGGTAGCCGTGCTGGCCGACGGCCGGATCACCGAGATCGGCAGCCACGACGACCTGGTGGCCGCCGACGGGGCGTACGCGGACCTGTGGCGCTCCTGGCACAGCCAGGCCGACGAGCACCGGAGATGACCGGCTACTTGACGGCGCCTGCGGTGAGGCCGGCCTGGATCTGGCGTTGGAAGACCGCGTACACGATGATCATCGGGAGGATGGCGAGGGTCAACGCGGCGAACAACCCGGACCAGTCCGCCTCGTAGCCGGCGTTTACCGAGATATCGGCGATGCCCTGGGTGAGCACCCACTTCTTCTCGTCGGTGAGCAGTACCAACGGGAGTTGGTACTGCGCCCACTGGCCGATGATGTTGAAGATCGCCACGCTGATCAGGCCCGGCTTCGCCATCGGCATCATCACCTGGAAGAACAGCCGGGTGTGCCCGCAACCGTCGATCATCCCCGCCTCGGCGACCGACGTCGGCAGCGTCTTGAAGAACGCGGCCAGGAAGAACACAGTGAACGGCAGGGAGTACGCGGTGTAGACAAGCACCAGCCCGAGGTGGCTGTCCAACAGGTGCAGCTGCTTCACCACGAAGAAGAGCGGCACCAGGGCCAGGAAGACCGGGAAGGCCAGCCCGGAGACGAAGAGGTAGTAGACCGCCCGGTTGCCCCAGAACCGGTAGCGGGCCAGCACGTACGCCGCCATCGAGCCGAGCAGCATGGTGAGGAACGTGCTGCACCCGACCACGAGGACACTGTTGAGGAAGTACCTGCCGACGTTCGCCTTGGTCCAGGCGCGACCGAAGTTCTCCCAGCGCAGCTCCGCCGGGAGCGTCCACGGGCTGCTGAAGATCTCGGTGGTGTTCTTGAACGCGGCGAGGAAGGTCCACAGGATCGGCACGATCACGATCACCGCCCACACGGCGAGCGCGATGTGCCCCAGGCCGGCGAAGAGCCGCACCTCCGAGCGGGGGCCCTTGCTCCCCCGCCCACCGCTGGCGTTCGGGTCGCCGGTCTTCGGCGGTAGTGCCGCCGGTGTCGGCGGCAGCGTCGACTGCGGGTTCATCAGTACTCCACGCTTTCCCGCTTGGTGAGCCGCAGCGTCAGCGCCGCGAACGTGAGGGTGAGGAAGAACAGCGCCACGCCCATCGCCGAGGCGTAGCCGTACTTCTGGTAGACGAACGCGTTCCGGTAGATCTCCATCGCCAGCACGGTGGTGGCGCCGTCCGGGCCGCCCCCGTCCACCGAAAGCACCGCCACGATGGCGAACGCGTCGAACGCCGCGATGCCCAGATACACCCAGGCCACCTGGAGGGTGTCCCAGAGCAGCGGCAGGGTGACCCGGAAGAACAGGGTCACCCTGCTCGCCCCGTCCATCTCCGCGGCCTCGTAGATCTCACCGGGGATGGAGGCCATCCCGGCCGAGAAGAGCACCACGTAGAAGCCGACCGCCTGCCAGACCAGCACCGCGATGATCGACCAGAGGGCCAGGCTCGGCTTGACCAGGAAGAGCACCGGGTCCAGGCCGAACTTCATCAGCACGCCGTTGATCAGGCCGGACTCGTTCGGCCGGTACACTGTCTGGAACAGCACCGCGATGATGGCCACCGCCAGGACCTGGGGGAAGAAGAACACCACCCGGTAGAACTTCGCCCCCCAGACCCCCTGGCGTTGACCGCCGCTGCTCTTGCCGCCCACATTGAGCAGGAAGGCGAAGAACAGCGCGATGGCAATGGTGATCAGCGGCAGGGCAAGCAGCAGTACGCCGTGGTGCTGGACCGCCTTCCAGAAGGCGCCGTCGTCGAGCAGCCTCCGGTAGTTGTCGAAGCCCACCCACTGCGGGGCCGACAGCCCCCGCCAGTTGGTCATCGAGATCTGGAACGCCTGCGCGTACGGCCAGATCACGAAGGTCACGTACAGCGCAACCGGGGGGAGCAGGAACCCGATCACGAATGGATACTTGCCGTGCCGCATGACCCCTACGCTCCGATCAGCGCTTGAACTTGGTGACGGAGGAATCCTTCTTGATCGCGTCGGCGCGCTTCTGGATCCGCTCCACGAAGGCGTCCGCGTTGATCCGGCCGAACATCAGCTCGTTGGTGGCGGCCCGCGCCTCCGTGTCGAGCTCCTTGTACCAGCCGTCGAAGTACAGGTTGAAGACGTCCTGACCGGCCGCCTTGAGCGCGGCCTGGGAGCTGGCCACACCCGGCGGGAAGGAGAAGCCCTCCGAGCCGGCGGTGACCACGGTCGGGGCCTTGACCACCTCGGTGAAGCCCTTCGCGCCCGCCTTCGACAACATCTGACGCATGTACTCCAGGCCGCCCTTGGGGTTCTTGCTCTTCGCCGAGACGAAGTAGCCCTCACCCGCGGTGGCCCGCAACGCCGTGGCCGGCAACTTGTCCGACGCGGTCAGGCTCGGCACCGGCATGAGCTGGTAGTCGAAGCCGGCCGGGGTGTCCTGCTTCTGCTCGCCCTCCAGCCAGTCACCGCTGGGGTACAGGGCGACCTTGTACTGGTTCTGCCGCAGCTGCACGTCGGTGTGCTTGAGCCCCTCGAAGCTCTTGTCGCTGAACTTCGCCCCGACCTCGGCCCACGCCGTGGCGGCCTGCTTGATCGCGTCCTGCTTCCAGGCGCCGTCCTCCAGGTTGTCGATGTTCTTCAGCACGTCGGTGCCGCCGATCTTGGCGGCCTGGGTGAGGATCACGTTCCACTGGTAGTACGCCGCGTTCGCACCGGCGTAGCCGTACGGGGTGATGCCCTTGGCCTTGATCGAGGTGAGCAGGGCGATGAAGTCGTCCCAGGTCTTCGCCGGCGCCCAGCCGTTGTCCTTGAACAGCTTGGCCGAGTACCAGATGCCGAAGACGGTGGAGACGTAGTACAGGACGTACGGCTTGCCGTTGAACGAACCCGCCTCGATGGTGCCCGGCACGACCGTGTCGCGGACCTTCTTCGCCGGGTCGTCGACCGACGGGGCGTCCCACAGCTCGGTGAGGTCCTGGAGCTGGCCGTCGGCGACCAACGCGCCGAAGTCCATCAGCTTCTCGCCCGAGTTGTTCACGAACTCCGGCGGGTTACCGGACGCGAACCGCGGCTGGAGCACCGTGGAGACGGCCTGGGTGGCCTGGTGCTTGATCTCCGCCTTGGGGAACGCCGTCTTGTAGAGCGGCTCGTGCACGTCGGTGGCGTACTTCTCGCCGTAACCGCCGTTGAAGATGACCACCTCGATCGCGGCGTCCTCCTTGACGCCCAGCGGGTTCTTCTCACTCTTGGTGCCACCGGCGACCTGCTCGTTCTCCTTGCCGCCGCCGCTTGTCGCGCAGGCGCTGAGCAGGCCGATGGCCGGAGTGGCGAGCACGCCCACGGCGGCGGCGCGGCGCAGCACCGTGCGACGGTCGAGTGCGGCCGGGTGTTCGGGGGTATTCGACATCGTCGTCTCTCCTTGTGGAATTCGGGTCAGGCGGTACGCCGGAGACGCCCGGCGTACCGCGACTCGAGGGCGATGTTGTGCTCGTCCCCACCGGGGACGTTGGCGGAGAGGTAGATAGGGGGCACCTCTCCGGCCTGGTGGAACCGTCGTACGACCTCCGCGGTCAGCAACTGCGCCAGCAGCGCCGTGGTGACCGAGGAGACCGCACAGACCGCGCCGCCGCCCTCGAGCGGCAGCAGTGCATCGCCGTACGGCGCGCCATTGTCCAGCACGACGTCGGCGAGGTCGGCGAGCCGCTGACCGGACGGATGCCGTGGAGCCACCCGTGCCGTGTGCTCGACCGAGGTGACCGCGATCAACGGATGACCGCGCTCGGTGACCAGCGCCGCCAGCTCTACCACCGAGCCGTTGATGCCGGACTGGGACGCCACCACGAACACGTCACGCGGCTGCGGGGCCGCGAGCGCGTAGATCTGGTGGGCGATGGTGGGGTCGCGTTCCAGCTTCGGGTCGGCGAGCACGTCACGCGGGGCGTCACCGTGCATCACCAGGTCCCGCACCGAGAGCCGGTTGGTGGGGACCAGCCCGCCGGCGCGCGCCACCAACTCGGCGGCGAACGCCTCGGAGTGCCCGGCGCCGAACGCCTGGAGCACCCCGCCGTCGCGCAGGCTGTCGGCGATCAGATCGGCGGCCCGGGTGATCCCGTCGGCCTCCGAGTCGAGCAGTCGGTCGAGCACCGGGCGGACGGCGTCCGCGTACCCCTGGGCGCTGATCATGACAGGGCTCCCTTCGCTGCCTTGTGGCCGTCGACGGCCTGCGCGGTCCGCCGGAAGGCCGCGTGGGCGCGGTCGTGCGTGCGTTGGGCCACGGCGATGTAGAGCAGGTCGAGCACCACGAGTTGGGGGTGCCGGGCGGAGAGCGCGTCCGGCCGGAAGGTGGTGGCCTGGCTGGCCGTCAGCAGCACGATGTCGGCCAGTTCGGCCAACGGTGAGCGGGGGAAGCCGGTGAGCGCGAGCGTGGTGGCGCCCCGGCTGCCCGCCTCGGCGAGCATCTCGATCGTCTCCCGGGTCTGCCCGGTGTGCGAGATGCCGAGCGCCACGTCTCCGCTGCGCAGCAACGCGGCGCTGGCCAGCCCCTCGTGCACGTCGTTCCACGCCCACGCGGCCACGCCGATGCGGTGCAGGCTGAACTGCATCTCCTCGCCGACCAGCGCGCTACCGCTGGCGCCGAAGATGTTCACCCTGCTGGCACCGGCGATCGCCACGGCGGCCCGTTCCACCTCGCCCAGATCGAGCAGGGTGGCGGTGTCGTGCATGGCCCGGGTGTCGGCGGCCATGATCTGGTCGAGCACCCGACCGAGCGGGTCGCTCGGCTGGATCTCGCGTCCGATGTCGACGGTCCAGCCGGCCGAGCGGGCCCGACCGGTCTCGGAGGCGATGCCCAACCGCAGGTCGGCGTACCCCTCGAAGCCCATCGCCCGGCAGAAGCGGGTGATGGTCGCCGGTGAGGTGCCGCTGCGCTCGGCAAGCTCGACGATCGTGGATCGGGCAGCGGCCTCCGGGTCGCTCAGCACATGCTCGGCGACGCGGCGCAGCGCGCCGGTCAGTTCGCCGAGCCCGTTGCGGACGCGGGCCAGCACCCCGTCGGAGGCTGAGGTCCGTCGGTCGATCGCGTGGGCGTCGACCACCGCGGTCCCCGCGGCGGTGTCCACCTCGTGATCAACCATGGGTCGCCTCACCTTTCCGAAAAGACTGTTAACTGTTAGTGGTAAAAGTTCTTACTGAAGGCCCCTCCGTGTCAAGACTGTGGGCGAAGTTTTCAAACTGTTACCTGGCGCACAGCCCGCTCCGCCCGCCGGAACTTGCCCCGCAAGACGTCGCCGACCAGCATGAACAGGCCCGATTCGCCGCACCACCCAAGGAGCCCTGTGCCGATGTCCGACGCCCTCGTGATCGGCCTCGATGTCGGAGGCACGTCCACCCGGGCGACCGCCCTGACCCTCACCGGGCAACGGGTCGGCGCCGGCCGCGCCGGCGGCGGCAACCCCACGAGTCACGGCGCCGACCGGGCCGCCGCCGAACTCTTGACCGCGCTCCGCGAGACGCTCGCCGACCTCGACCCGGCACGGGTGGTCGCCGGCACCATCGGGCTGGCCGGTGCGGGCCGGCTACTCGCCGACCCCGCCGGCCGGGCCGCCTTCGACCGGGCCTGGCACGACGCCGGCCTACGCTGCCCGTACGCGGTGCACGGCGACGCCCTGGTCGCCTACGCCTCCGGCAGCGCCGCACCGGACGGAACCGTCCTCATCGCCGGCACCGGCGCGATCACCGCACAGGTCCACGACCTGCGGCTCGACCGGATCGCCGACGGCCATGGCTGGCTCCTCGGCGACACCGGCTCGGGCTTCTGGCTCGGCCGCGAATCGGTACGCCGACTGCTCGCCGACCTGGACGTCGGCCGCCCACCCGGGGCACTGGCCACGGCGGTGCTCACCGAACTGCTGGGCAACGCCGACATCGCCGCCCGCCCCCGCACCACAGTGGACGCCATCATCCAGACCGTCACCCGCCGAGCACCCGTCGAACTGGCCCAACTCGCGCCACTTGTCGTGACCGCCGCCGGCCACGGCGAACCCGTCGCCGTCGCGCTGATCGCCGAAGCCGCAGCCCACCTGGCCGAAAGCGTGAGCCGAATCCGCCCCGCCGACGCGACGACACCCGTCGTACTCGGCGGCGGACTACTCACCGCGGACACCCCGCTGGCCACCGCCGTCCGCACCGAACTCGCCAAGCACTGGCCCAACGCGCCACTGCACACGGCCGGCGACGGCGCGGCCGCCGCAGCCTGGCTCGCCGCCCGCGACCTGCCCGAGGTCACCGACCCGGCAGCCCTGCACGCCCGCCTGTTCCCCACCACCTGACCCCCGCCCCTGCCACCGCGCCCCCGGCAATGCGAACCCGGAACACGGAACACGGGACGCCGGGACGCCGGGACGCCGGGACGCCGGGACGCCGGGACGCCGGGTCATGATCACGCTCGATCGTGGATATAGTCCCCAACTCGCGCCGCGAGGCCACTACATCCTGGATCGAGCACGATCAAGGCAGGCACGGTCGCCCCGCGCCCGCTCAAAGCCGTCCCGCACCCGCCACTCGACCACCCCCACCGACCGACGCTCAAGATCCGCGCACTTTCGGTGAAACTGCTGCCTCACGGGGCGCTGAGGCAGCAGTTTCACCGAAGTTGCGCGGATCTTGGACGCGGGAGGGCAACCGACGCGGGAGGGCCCCCGAGGCGGGAGGGCCCCCGAGGCGGGAGGGCCCCCGAGGCGGGAGGGCCCCCGAGGCGGGAGGGCCCCCGAGGCGGGAGGCGCGTGAGGCATGCGGGCGGGGGCGAGGCATGTGGGAGGGTGCGCGAGGCGGGCGGGCGCGCGAGGCATACGGGAGGGGCACGACCTACCTGAGCTGGCCGGCGGTGAGGCCGGACTGCATCTGCTGGAGCAGAATCGCGGCACTGATCAATCCCGGACACGCTGCCCGGAGGAAGGGCCGAAAGTGACCGCACCCGTGGACCACCTCAAGCAGAGCGTCCCTCTGCACGAGGAGCAGGTTCCGGGCGGTCATGGTGCCCCGGTAGGTGCCGGCGTCGCCCTTGTCACCACCACCGCTGGCGGCACGACCGGGACAGCAGACCAGCAGCGGGGGTAGCCAGCAGGCCGGCAGCGGCACGGCACCACGGGATGCCAGACCTGTTCAGCCGATCTCTTCCGCCGGTGGGTCGGGCGGATCGTCGCCGTGCGGGAGGAAGGCGCCCGCCACGCGAGGCGCACAGATTCCCTCCACTCCACGCTCTGATGCGAAAGGGTTCCTGCGACAAGCCAGGCCGGGACTTCAAGCCCTCGGCCTCCAGAACAACCCTGGCACGATCGACAGCGCGACGTTCGTTTTCGGACACTCGCCTCGGGCTCGCTGGCGGCCGTTCAGTCCCGAGCCTGCCACCGTCGGCAATCCCGAGATACGCCACCGCGTCGCGTCAGGACAGCAGTTACATCACGTCGGGTGGGCACGCTCATCCGGCGGCCGGCAGCGCGGCGCGACGCCGGGCCGCGGCACCGGCGCTCGCCGCGTGCAGCGCCACAGCCAACACCGCGAACGCCACCCAGCCGGCCGCCAGCGCAGCGACCGTCGAGGTGTCCTGCCAGATGTGGTACGCCGTCAGGAAGCCGACCAACGCCAGGCTGTTGCGGGCGAAGTGCCGGGTGAACGCCACCAGGTCGCGGCGGCTTTCGATGGCCACCAGCACCCCGGAGTACGGGAAGGTCACCACCATCGCACGCAGCAGCTCGCCGAGCAGCCCGGTGAGCGTCGCACCCACCAGTATCACCAGCAGCTTGACCGGCGCCGGTAGCCGGGTTCGGCCTGCCTCCGCCATCTGCGGCCCGGACCCCGCCTGCCGCTCCGCCGACGGCAGCGGCACACCCGACGATGACGACGGCAACGGCCCGCCCGACGACAACGGGCCGCCCGACGACAAGGCCCCGGCCGACGACGGCGCGGTCGGCGCAAGGGGGTGCCGGCGCAGCAACAGCATCGTCACCGCCCAGAGCGCCACGGTGCCCACCAGCGCCGGCCAGAACGGCACCGGTACGGCGAGCAGGCCCGCGCTGAGCGCCACGTACCCGATGATTCCGGCGGCGTCGGCGACCAGGATCGGCCAGCGCAGCCGGTGGTGTGTGACCGCCACGACGACGAAGAACAGGTTGAGGCAGAGCACCCCGAGCAGTTGGGCGCCCTGCACCCGGTGCCCGGTGCTGACCAGGGCCAGCGTCATCGGCAGCGGGAGACTGTAGACCAGCGCACGCATCCGCACCGACCGGATCAGACTGACCGCCCAGACGACCACGGTCACCAGCAGTACGGCCTGCACGGTCATCGGCGGCTCACCCTCCGGTCGTCGTCACTCGACGCCACACCCACTCGACGCCACAACCACTCGACGCCACAACCACTCGACGCCACAACCACTCGACGACGCAACCAACCAACGTGACAAGCAACCAACCAACGCCGCAACACGTCAACACCACAGTCAGTCCAGGAAGGTCGCCGCCTCGACGCAGGCCTCGAAGACGTCGGTCAGCCGGGCCAAATCCCCGGCATTCAGCGAGAACTGGTTCTCAGTGATCTCGCCGTGCGCGCTCATCCGGCCCTCCCAGCACGCCGCGCCGTCCCACACTGTCAGGTTGACGTGGCGGGAGGCATCGACCACGCCCCACGGCAACAGGCCCACCCGCACCCCGGCCTGGCGCTGGGCCCGTACCAGTTCGGTCAGCTCGTCGGTGAGGCCGGCGTGCAGGAACACCCGGGTGATCCGTACGCCCCGGGCCAACGCCTCGGTGTTCGTCGCCCAGTAGTGGCGGCCGATCTCGCCGCGCCACCAGCTCAGTTCGCCGCTGGCTCTCGGCATCACGTTGGTCACCGCGTCCAGCCGGCGTACGCACTCGCGGGTGCCCCCGAGCAGGTCCTGGCAGTCGCCACCGGGCCGGATGACCCGACCGGCGCGCAGTTGTTCGGTCTCGGCCCGCAACCGCTCGAAGCGACGTCGGGCCTCCTCGGCCACCCGGGTGCCCGGGTACCGCTCGACCGCCTCCCGGCTGCCGGTGACCACCTCCGGTACCGCGTGTACGAGCCAGTGCGGCCCTTCCAGGAGGGTCCGCAGGTGGAACCGGCGCTCGGCGCGGGCCAGCGAGTCGACAAGCAGCGAGATGGTGGTGCCCATCAGCCCGGCGAGCAGCGACTCCACCCCGGTTGCCGCGTTTGTCAGGTCCAGCGTCACGGAGAGCGTCAGCGACAGCAGGATGCCGACCAACGCGACCGGGTCGGTGTGCGCCAGCAGCCGGACGAATCCACCCGCCGAGGCGATCCGGCCGGCACGGCGTCGGCGGAGCAGATCGGACATCGACGTACCTCCCGGGCGCCGGCTGAGGTCAGCGTACGACGGGACGACAAGGGCGCCCCGGTACGATCCTGCGGTGCCCGAGCTGCCCGTACCGCTGCCTGTCGGTGCGCCGGACGACCCGGCCGCCGGCGTCGCCCGGTGGGTGGGCGCGGATCCGGTCCGGGGTCTGGTCGCCCGGTTCGGCGGTACCTGGCCCGACGGTGACCTGACCGAGGTGCTGCGGTTTCTCGACGAGTTCTCGGCGACGCACTGGGACTTCCGGGGTGGCCGGGAGCGGCCCGAGGCCCGGGAACCGGATCTCGACCCCGAGACCTCCGAGCTGGTGCTCGCCGCCGCGGCGGCGCTCGGCCTGGTGTGGCCGGTGCCGCCGACCCGGCCGGCGTACGCGCACCTGGTCGTCCTCGGCGGTCTGGGGCACGCCTGCGTGCGCCGGGTCGCCTACGCCGCGCACCTGCTGCGCGCCGGTCTGCGGGTGACCGGCGAGGTCGCCGTGCTGGGTAGTTTCCGGCCGCTGTCGGACTGGGAACGGCGCACGCTGGCCGATGCCGGCCTGCCCGGCGACGAGACCGAGGTGGACGTGCTGGACACGGCGGTCCGGCGGGTGTTCGAGGTGGCGGCCCCCACGGAGCAGGCCGGCGTCGACGCGGGTCACCCCCACCAGTCCTGGTCGTCGCGGACCTACCGGCCGGCGGGCCTGCCACCGGTGCGGGTGCTGGCCGCGCCGTCCAGCGAACCGCAGCGGCGGCGCGCTCACACCGCCGACACGCAGCGCTTCTGGGCCGGGCACGCGCGGGTCGCCCCGGGCGACCAGATACTGATGGTCACCGCGCCGATCTACGTGCCGTTCCAGCACTGCGACGCGCTGCGCACCCTGGCCCTGCCCTACGGGTGCGGCATCGACACGGTCGGCGTGGACCCGGCGCTGGCCGACCTGGCGGTCCTGCCCGAGCAGACCCTCACCCCGGGGCGCTACCTCCAGGAGATCCGCTCGGCGATCCGCTCGATGCGCGCCCTGCACTCCGGGCTGCACCCGCGCTGACGGTCGGCGGTGTCCGCTGGGCCTGGCCTCAGCCGGCGGTGTCGGCCACGGCCTGGGCGAAGACCTCGGAGCGGTGTTCGAAGTTGCGGAACCGGCCGTAGCTGGGCGCGGCCGGCGACAGCAGCACCACCCCACCGGTCGGGGTCACCTCGCGGGACAGCCGGACCGCGTCCACCAGGTCGTCGACCAGTTCGGTACGCACCTTCGGCAGGCCGGCGAGCGCCTCGACGATGCGGGTGCCGCTGTCCGGGATGCCGATCACGGTCAGCTCCCGCTCGGCCAGGTGCTCGGCCAACGGCGTGTAGTCCAGGCCCCGGTCGTTGCCGCCGACGATCACGGTCAACGGCCGCCCGTCGTACGCGTCGATGGCGTGCATGGCCGCGTACGGGCTGGTGGCCAGTGTGTCGTCGACGAAGGTCAACCCGGACGGGTCGGTGATCTCGGTGAGCCGGTGGGCCAGCCCCTGGAACTCGGCGACCGCGACGGCGAGGTGGTCCTTGCCGGCCACCACGTCGACGCCGAGCGCGTCGAGCACGGCGAGTGCGACGCACAGGTTGCCCTCGTTGTGCCGGCCCACCAGCGGCAGTACGGCGCGCGGGAAGAGCGGCTGGTCGCCGAGGTGGAACCAGGGCGTGCCGTCGAGGCCGGGGGCGACGTGGGTGGTGTCGGGGTGACCGGCCCGCACCGCCGGCAGGTCACCCAGCTCGGCGGCGAGCCGGGGGTCCCCACCGTTGACGACGATCGTCTGCGGGTCGTGGGCGAGCAGGTTGAGTTTGTCCCGGTAGTACTCCCGCTCCCCGCCGTGCGCGTCCAGGTGTTCGGGGAAGAGCGCGGTGACGACCGCCACCCGGGGTGAGTCGGTGAGGTCGCTGCACTGGTAGCTGGACAGTTCCAGCACGTACAGCTCGGCGTCCGGCAGGTCCAGGGTCGGCACCCCGATGTTGCCGCCGAAGACGTTCGGCCGGCCCGTCGCGGTGAGCAGGTGGCTGATCAGGCTGGAGGTGGTGCTCTTGCCCTTGCTGCCGGTGACCCCGACGGTGCGCGCGGCGTGGTCGGCCATCCACAGCGCGGTGCCCTGGGTGACCAGGACCCCGCGTCGGCGCAGCTCGACCATCCACGGGTGGGTCTGCGGCACGCCCGGGGAGCGGACCACCACGTCGGCGGCGGCCAGCCGAACGAACCCCGCCTCACCGGTGACCAGCGGCGCGGCCTCGGCCAGCGGGCCGTCCCAGGGCAGGGAGAGGAAGTTCGCGCTGTCGTCGACGGCGACCAGCTCGGCCGGGCCGTGCGCGGCGATCGCTGTCACAGCGGCGCGTCCCTCCCGGCCGGTGCCCCAGACGGCGACGGTACGTCCGCGCAGGTCAGACAGGCGCACTGGGCTCTCCTCGGGGGTCGCGGCGGCAGCGGGGCGGGCCCGGTCCGGACACGGCCGGACGAACCAGGGCCTAGTATGGCGTGTGCCCAACGAGCAGCTCCGGCGGATGGACGCCTTCACCTTCCCGTCCTACTCGATCGACTTCGCCACCGGTGAGGTGTTGTTCGACTACGCGCTGACCGGTCCGGCCGGTGAGCAGCGGTTCACCGAGGTGATCACCCTTCCGCTGCCGGCGGAGCCGCCGTCGGACGAGACGGTGGCGACCCTCGGCCGGGTGCTGGAGGTGCTGCACCTGGTCGCCGGGGTCAGCTACTACAAGACCGCCGCGCCGCCCCGGCTCGTGCTGCCGGCGCCGCTGGGCACGGCCACCGTCGACTACGTCACGGCCGTCTACACCAAGGGCCTCGCCGAGTACGCGTACCGCAACCAACTGCCCCACGTGCTTGAGTTGCGCCCGGAGGTGCCGGCCGGCTCGCCGGACGCGCCACGTGTGTACGACGACTCCGATCGTCGTCCGCTCTCGGCGGTCGGCGGCGGCAAGGACTCGATCGTCAGCCTGGAGGCGCTGCGCCGGGCCGAGTTGGACCCGGTGCCGTTCTCGGTCAACCCGAACCACGTGATCGTCTCGGTGAACGAGGCGTCCGGGCTGATCCCGCTCGCCGCGCGTCGGCGGATCGATCCGGTGCTGTTCGACCTGAACGCGGCCGGCGCGCTGAACGGGCACATCCCGGTGACCGCGATCAACTCGCTGATCGCGGTGGCGACCGCGGTGCTGCACGGGCTGGGTCCGGTGGTGATGTCCAACGAGCGCTCGGCGTCCGACCCGAACCTGGTCTGGGACGGTCACGAGATCAACCACCAGTGGTCCAAGGGTGTCGAGGCGGAGGGGTTGCTGCGGGCGTCGCTGGCCGAGCACGCCGGCCTGACCGAACCGTACTTCTCGCTGTTGCGCTCGCTCTCCGAGCTGCACATCGCCCGGCTGTTCGCCGAGTTCACCCGCTACGACGACGTGGTGACCAGCTGCAACGCCGCGTTCAAGCTGCGGGACGCGAGCGAGCGCTGGTGCCGTGACTGCCCGAAGTGCCGGTTCGTCTTCCTGGCCATGGCGCCCTTCATGCCGCGTGAGCGGATCACCCACATCTTCGGCGGCGATCTGCTCGCCGACCCGGAGCAGATCCCCGGCTACCGCGAGCTGCTGGGCGTGGACGGGCACAAGCCGTTCGAGTGTGTGGGCGAGGTCGAGGAGTCGGTGGTGGCTTTGGGTCTGCTCGCCGAACAGGACCAGTGGCGTGACGCCCCGGTGATCCGAGCCCTTGTCGAAGCCGTTCCGGCGACGGCCTGGTCCGCGGTGGCCCACTCGGACGTCTTCACCCCGGGCGGCCCCAACCACATCCCCCCGACCTACGCCAAGGCCCTGAACGCCCTCACCTAACCCCCACCCCTCCCCCTCCGATCCAGTTGATCATGAGGTTGTCGCCACTCTCGTGGGCGTGTCAGAGGGCTAACCTCATGATCAACGCGGGATGTGGGGGTGGGGTGGAGTGGGGTCAGGGGGCTCGGACCGCTTCCAGGGCCAGCAGGGCCACGTGTAGGGAGAGGCTGGCCTCCACCGAGTCGAGGTCCACGTCGAGGATGCGGGCGATGCGGGCCAGGCGTTCGTAGAAGGCCGGCCGGGACAGGTGGGCGGCGGCGGCGCCGGCGGACTTGTTACGACCCTGCTCCAGGTACGTGCGCAGGGTGTCGAGCAGCCGCTCCCGGGGGTGGCGGGCGTCGTACTCGAGCAGCGCCCCGAGTTCGCGCTCCACGAAGGTCTGCAACCGGGGCTCGTCACGCAGCAGGTGCAGCAGCCCGGCCAAACCGACGTGGGGCAGCCGGAAGATCGGCAGGTCACGCGGATCCCGCCGGGCCGCCTCGGCGATCTGCCGAGCCTCGACCAGCGACCGGCGGGCCTCCCGCGGCGTGCCCACCCCCGATCCAGCGGCCACGATCACGGCACCCGGACCACCACCCCGGGGAACATCGACGCCCACCGGTGCCGGGGACGGATCGATGGCGACCGCCGACCGGGGCACGTCGCCGCCGGAGGATGCACGACCGGTGCCGGCGTCGAGGCGTACCCGGCGTAGTGCGCCGGCGAACGCGGACAGCGCGCGGTCCTCGGCGGCCGGGTCGGTCAGGGCCAGCAGCACACCCACCGAATTGTCGTCGACCGCGCTGGTGAGCGCTGTCAGCTTCGCCTCGCGCAGCGCCTGGCCGACCGCCTCGGACAGGTCCCGCAGCCGGGCCTGCGCGGCCTCCGGGCCGCTCTCCCCCGCCGGGTCCTCGGCCCGGTGTCGGACCATCACGCCCACCAGGTGCCGACGGTCGAGCACCACGCCGAGCGCCTTGGCCCGCAGCGCGACCTCGTCCACCGGCCGGGAGTGGTCGAGGAGCGCGGTGAGCAGGGTGCGGTGGATCTGCCGTTCCAGCCCTTCGGCGTCGCGGCGGATCAACCGGCCCAGCGCGAGGGTGGACGCGGCCCGCTCGATCAGGATGGTCAACCGGGTGGGCGGGCCGGCGGCCGGCTCGCTGGACTGGGCGCTGGGCACGTCGCCGCTGGCCGGCCAGCGCAGCAGCAGCCGTCCCCAGTCCTGCCCCCGGGCGCCGACGACTGTCACCAGCCAGCCGCTGTCCGGGTCGTACGCGGTCCGACCGGCCGGTCGGATCCGCCGGGAGTGCTGCTCCCAGCCGTCCAGCAGCCGTTCGGCGCTCTCCCCGGCCGGGTCGTATCCCAGCACCTGACGGGACAGGTTCTCCAACACCACTGGGCAACCGGACAACTCGGCGGCCTGCCGGATCACCTCGGCGGCGTCGGCGCCCTCGACGGACAGGTCGTTGAAGCGCTGGTGGATCTCCTCGGTGGCGCGCAGCTCGGTGAGCTGCGCGTCGACGATCAGGGCGTGTACCGCCTCGGTGATCCGCACGAACGGGGTGGCGCGGCGCAGCTCCACCAGGGGCAGCCCGCGCCGCTCGGCGGCGGCGACCATCACCCGGGGCACCCCGCTGACGTAGCGGCGGCCCAACTCGACGACGAGCCCGGAGACCCCGACGTCGGCCAGGTCCCCGATGAACGCGCGTAGCCCGGCGTCGTCCCCGGGTAGGCCGATGCCGGTGGTGAGCACCAACTCGCCGCCGCCGAGCAGGGTGGCGATGTCCGGCACCTCGGCGACGTGCACCCAGCGGACCGGCCGGTCCAGCCCAGCGTCCCCGGCGACCGTGCGCGGCGCGCCGTGGCGAACCGGGCCCAGGGCGAGGACCTCACGCACGGTAGGGAACACGGCCGACACGCTACCCTCCGTGATGCCGGATCTCGACATTCGCCGGGCGACATCACGAGGGGTCGGCGCGCGTTCGTTCAGTCGACGCCGAACTCCATGGCGGCCCGGTCGAGCGCCTCGTCGTCGGCGGAGGCGACACCCCGGGAGGCGATGGCTTCCGCGCCGCCCTCCGGCATCGCGCCGATCAGCCCGGTCGAGGCCGCCTGCGCGGCGCCGACCATCCGCTGCGGGGTCCCCCCGCCGACCATGCCGAGGTTGGCGTACTGCTCCAGCTTCGCCCGCGAGTCGGCGATGTCCAGGTTGCGCATGGTGAGCTGGCCGATCCGGTCCGACGGGCCGAACGCCGAGTCCTCGGTACGCTCCATCGACAGCTTGTCCGGGTGGTAGCTGAAGGCCGGGCCGGTGGTGTCCAGGATCGAGTAGTCCTCGCCCCGGCGCAGCCGCAGGGTGACCTCGCCGGTGACCGCCGTGCCGACCCAGCGCTGCAACGACTCGCGCAGCATCAGCGCCTGCGGGTCCAGCCAGCGGCCCTCGTACATCAGGCGGCCCAGGCGGCGACCCTCGCTGTGGTAGTTCGCCAGGGTGTCCTCGTTGTGGATGGCGTTGACCAGCCGCTCGTACGCGGCGTGCAGCAGCGCCATGCCGGGCGCCTCGTAGATGCCCCGGCTCTTGGCCTCGATGATCCGGTTCTCGATCTGGTCCGACATGCCGAGGCCGTGCCGGCCGCCGATGGCGTTGGCCTCCAGCACCAGGTCGACGGGGCTGCCGAACTCCTTGCCGTTGATCGTCACCGGGCGGCCCTGGTCGAAGCCGATGGTGACGTCCTCGGTCGGGATCTCCACCGACGGGTCCCAGAACCGGACGCCCATGATCGGGCTGACCGTCTCGATGCCGGTGTCGAGGTGCTCGAGGGTCTTCGCCTCGTGGGTGGCGCCCCAGATGTTGGCGTCGGTGGAGTACGCCTTCTCGGTGCTGTCCCGGTAGGGCAGGCCGCGCTCCAGCAGCCACTCCGACATCTCCTTGCGCCCACCCAGCTCGGTGACGAAGGCGGTGTCGAGCCACGGCTTGTAGATGCGCAGCTGTGGGTTGGCCAGCAGGCCGTACCGGTAGAACCGCTCGATGTCGTTGCCCTTGAACGTCGAGCCGTCGCCCCAGATCTGGACGTCGTCGGTGATCATCGCGCGCACCAGCAGGGTCCCGGTCACGGCCCGGCCGAGCGGCGTGGTGTTGAAGTACGCCCGTCCGCCCGAGCGGATGTGGAAGGCCCCGCAGGTCAACGCCGCCAGGCCCTCCTCGACGAGGGCGGCGCGACAGTCGACCAGTCGGGCGACCTCGGCGCCGTAGCTGAGCGCGCGGCCGGGCACCGAGGCGATGTCAAGCTCGTCGTACTGGCCGATGTCGGCGGTGTAGGCGCAGGGCACGGCGCCCTTGTCGCGCATCCACGCGACAGCTACCGAGGTGTCGAGGCCGCCGGAGAAGGCGATGCCGACACGTTCGCCGGTGGGCAGGGAGGTGAGAACCTTGGACACGGGGAAAATTATGCAACAGAGCGCATGAGCATGCAAGCCGGAGTGAATTAATCGCTGCCGTCCAGCGGATCGTCGCGACCCAGCTCCCAGAAGGCGACCGCCGCGGCGGCGGCGACGTTCAACGAATCCACCCCGCGTCGCATCGGGAGCCGCACCCGGACGTCGCTGGCGCTCTGCGCCGCGCCGGTCAACCCCGGGCCCTCGGCACCGAACAGCAACGCCGCCCGCGCCCGCTGGGCCGCGGAGAGCCGCTGCATCGGCAACGCCTCCGCCGCCGGGGTCAACGCCAGCACCGTGAAGCCGGCCTCCCGCACCTGCTCCAGGCCCGCCGGCCAGCGGTCGAACTTGGCGTACGGCACCGCGAAGACCTCGCCCATGCTGACCCGGACACTGCGCCGATAGAGCGGGTCGGCACAGGTCGGCGACAACAACACCCCGTCGATGCCGAGCGCGGCGGCGCCCCGGAAGACGGCACCCAGGTTGGTGTGGTTGTTGATGTCCTCCAGGACCACCACCCGACGTGCGGCGGCGAGCACCTCGGCCGCCGTCGGCAGCGGCCGGCGGTGGAAGGACGCCAACACCCCCCGGTGTACGTGGAAGCCGGTCGCCCGTTGCAGCACGTCCTGCGTCGCGGCGTAGACGGGCGCGTCGCCGGTGTCGAGGTCGGCGAGTTGGTCGATCCGCTTGGCGTCGACAAGGTACGACCGGGCCGGGTAGCCGGCCCGCAACGCCCGGCGCAGCACCAGCTCGCCCTCGGCGATGAACAGGCCGTGCGGCGGCTCCCAGCGGGTGCGCAGTTCGACGTCGGTGAGCGCGCGGTAGTCGGCGATGCGGTCGTCGTCAGGGTCGGTGATCTGGTGGACGGGCACCCGACGATTCTGCCGGACGGCGTACCTCGCCCACCGATGCCCACCGGTGGGGTGTTTTGTCCTCAGGAGAAGGGGAACGACCCGCGGAGTACCGGATCCGACGGGAAGGACCAGCCAGGTGAGCACAGCGCACACCGAACCGGGCGAAGCCGGCGCTCTCCCCCGGCACCCCACCGTCGCCGACCACATCGTGTCGCGACTGTTCAGCTGGGGCGTGCACCGCTACTTCGGCTACCCCGGGGACGGCATCAACGGCCTCACGTCCGCGCTGCAACGCACCGCTGGCCGCGCCCAGTTCATCCAGGTCCGCCACGAGGAGACCGCCGGCTTCGCCGCGTCCGCGCACGTCAAGTACGGCGGCGGGCCGCTGGGCTGCGCCCTGGTGACAAGCGGCCCGGGCGCCATCCACCTGCTCAACGGCCTGTACGACGCCAAGCTCGACCACCAACCGGTGATCGCCCTGGTCGGGCACACCGCGACCACCGCCGAGGGCGGCGGCTACTACCAGGAGGTCGACCTGCTCGCCCTCTACAAGGACGTGGCAGCGGCGTTCCTCGCTCAGCTCGACCACCCGGCACAGGTACGCCACCTTGTCGACCGGGCGTGCCGCACCGCGCTGGCCCGGCGTACCGTCACCGCCCTGATCCTCCCCCTGGACATCCAGGACGAGCCGGCCATCCCGGACCCACCCCACGCGCACGGCTACTACCAGACCAGCAACGTGCCGAGCAGCACTCCCACGGTGCCGCCGGAGGCCGACCTACGCCGGGCCGCCGAGGTGCTCAGCGGTGGACAGCGGGTGGCCATGCTGGTCGGGCAGGGCGCGCTGGGCGCGCAGGAGGAGGTCCGCGAGATCGCCCATCGACTCGGCGCCGGGGTGGCCACCGCGCTGCTCGGCTTCACCGTCGTCGACCATCGCGAGCCATGGGTCACCGGGGCGATCGGGCTGCTCGGCACCCGACCGAGCTGGCAGTTGATGACCGGCTGCGACCGACTGCTGATCGTGGGCAGCAACATGCCGTACTCGGAGTTCTACCCGCCGCCCGGCCAGGCCCGCGCGGTGCAGATCGACCTGGACGGCACCCAGCTCGGGCTGCGCTACCCGACCGAGGTGAACCTGACCGGCGACGCCCGTCCCACGTTGCGGGCGCTGCTGAACGAGCTGGGCCCCGGACCCGGGCCGACCGCGTGGCGGGCGGAGATCACCGAGGCCACCTCCGCGTGGCGTCGCGTGCAACGGGACCTGGCCGAGCAGACCGCCGACCCGGTCAACCCGCAACTGCTCTTCCACACCCTCAACGAGCGGTTGCCCGACGACGTGCTGCTCGCCGTCGACTGCGGCACCACCACCGCCTGGTACGCCCGCCACCTCCAGGTCCGCCCCGGGATGCTGGCCAGCCTGTCCGGCACCCTGCTGTCCATGGGTGGCGCCATGCCGTACGCGCTGAGCGCCAAGTTCGCCCACCCGGACCGACCGCTCGTCGCGCTGATCGGTGACGGCGCCATGCAGATGAACGGCGTCAACGAGCTGATCACCGTGGCGAAGTACTGGCGCGGCTGGGCCGACCCCCGGTTCGTGGTGCTCGTGCTCAACAACCGGGATCTGGCGTTCGTCAGCTGGGAGCAGCGGTCCACGGAGGGGACGCCGATGTTCCCGGACAGCCAGCAGTTGCCGGACATCGCCTACCACCAGTGGGCCCAGGTGCTCGGGCTGCACGGTGAGCTTGTCGACTCTCCGGAGCAGGTGCCGGCGGTCTGGGACCGGGCGCTCGCCGCCGATCGACCGGTGGTCATCAACGCCCTTGTCGACCCGGCCGAGCTGATGCTGCCGCCGCACTTCACGGCCGAGCAGGCCCGCAAGACGGCGGCGGCGGTGCTGCGTGGTGACACCGACTGGGCGGGCATCGTCCGCCGCGGCATCCCGTCGACACTCGCGAGCTACCGCCCCCGCCGCCGCAAGGGCTGACCGGGGGCCGTGCTCCACTCGCGATCCCCGAAGGCGGCCTTCCCGCCCGTCGGACACCCCGACGGCACGGATGGCGAGTGGAGCAGAGCGCGGGTCAGCCGCGGCGGTCGAGCCAGCGTTGCAGGGCCGAGCGGGGATCCTCGGTGGGCGGCTGTCGGCGCTCCGGGACCGCGGGTCGCTCCACCGGGCGGTGCGGGTCGCCGGCCAACTCGTGGCTGGGCGCCACGAACGCCTTCTCCGGCTGTCCCTTCACGGCGGTGGCGATGACCCGGGCCACCGCGTCGATCACCTTGCCCTGCACCGCCGAGCCCACCGAGTCGGCCGGGTCGTCGGGGTTGGCGGCGATGCCGGCCACCGCGACCTGCGGGGTGAACCCGACGAACGTCTCCGTGGAGTTCTGCTCCGAGCTGCCCGTCTTACCGGCCACCGGCCGGCCGTCGAGGATGTCGTTCACCCCGGTGGCCGTGCCGCCGTTGCACTGCCCGAACGACGACTGCTGGCCCACCGGGCAGCGCGCGGCGTCGGTCGCGGCACGGGCGACGTCGGCGTCGAGGACCCGCTTGCAGGACGGCTGCCCGACCGGCACCTTCTCCCCGTCCGCCGCGGTCACCGACACCACCGGCACCGGCGTGCAGTAGGTGCCCTCGGCGGCCACCGTGGCGTACGCGTTGGCCAGGTCCAGCGGGGTGGTGGCGGCCACGCCGAGGGTGAACGAACCCCAGTTCGCGGCGTTGTTCTTCGCGAAGGCGGCGTCCGAGTCGGCGCGGAACGTGATGCCGAGCCGCTGCGCCATCTCGACGACCTTGTCCTGGCCGACCTGCTCGGCAAGCCAGACGAAGTAGGTGTTCACCGAGCGGCCGAAGCCGTCCCACATCATCCGGTACCCGTCCATCCAGTCCGGGTTGGCGTTGGCCGGGCACCAGTGCCCGTCGCAGCTACCCGGGCCCTCGGCGGCGTACCGGGTGGGCAGCTTGGCGGGCGCGTCGAAGCCGGTGGAGAGGGTACGGCCCGACTCCAGCGCGGCGAGCATGGTGAACAGCTTGAACGTCGAACCGGCCTGGTACCCGTCGACGCTGGCTCCGCCGGAGATCAACGGGTTGACGGTGTTCGGGTGGTTCGGCTGCCCGGCCGGGTTGTCGGCCAGGCTGTAGTGCCTGTTGACCGCCATCGCCAACACCTGCCCGGTGCCCGGCTGGACCGCCGCGATCGGCAGGGCGCGCTTGTTGTCGTAGGAGTAGACCTTGGTGGCCTGCTGCTGCGCGGTGGCCTGGATCTTCGGGTCCAGCGAGGTGACCACCGTGTAGCCACCGGAGCGCAG
The DNA here is from genome assembly GCF_050942285.1 of Micromonospora sp. CA-240977. Lineage (NCBI taxonomy): Bacteria > Bacillati > Actinomycetota > Actinomycetes > Micromonosporales > Micromonosporaceae > Micromonospora > Micromonospora sp. CA-240977. The sequence goes on from NZ_CP192055.1 coordinate 5,285,358, forward strand.
GGCCTGCTCGCGCTCCGCGACCGTCGCACCGAACGCCGGCTGGGCGACCCACCACCGTCGCAGGTAGTCACAGAAGTAACCCCAGTCGTCGTGGCCCTGGGACACGGCGGTACAGCCGTTGGGCTGAGCGGTGGGGTGCAGGGCCAACGGCTCCGCCTTGGCCTGGGCGGCCTGTGCAGCGGTGATCGCGCCGGTGGCGACCATCGAGTCCAGCACGTACGAGCGGCGGGCCAACGCGTCGTCCTTGTCGCCGCTGATCGGGCTGTACGCGTCCGGGGACTGCACCAGGCCGGCGAGCAGTGCCGACTCGGCGAGGGTCAGCTGCGCCGGCGGCTTGCCGAAGTACCGCTGGCTGGCCGCCGCGATCCCGTACGCGCCGGAGCCGAAGTAGGCGATGTTCAGGTACCTGTCGAGGATCTCGTCCTTGCCGAGGCTCTTGTCCAACGCGCTCGCGTACCGGATCTCCTGGATCTTGCGCCCGACGGTGGGGTCGGTGGCGGCGGCGCGCTCCTCGGCGGTGCGGGTGGGGTCGGTCTTGAGGACGTTGCGGACGTACTGCATGGTCAGGGTCGAGCCGCCCTGCTCGGTGCCGCCGCCCTTGACGTTGGCGACAAGTGCCCGGGCGAGGCCGCGCAGGTCCGCCCCACCGTGGTCGTAGAAGCGCCGGTCCTCGGCCGCCACGATCGCCTGCCGCATCACCGGGGCGATCTCCGACAACGGGACGTCGGTGCGATTCACGTCGTAGAACGTGGTGATCAACGTCTTGCCGTCGTTGGCGTAGAGGTACGAGCGCTGCGGGGTGGCCGGGGTCTTCAGCGAGTCCGGCAACGCGGCGTACGACCCGAGCGCGGCGCGGGCGCTGAGCCCGAGCAACAGGTTGCCCGGTAGCGCGGCGACTGCCAGGACAAGCCCGGCCAACACGCCGGCGAGCAGCACGGTGAACAGCCGCGACAGCGGCGAGCGGGGGGCGGCCATGGTCCCCAGGATTGCCACGGAATTCGGGAAACGGCCAGCCTGGGCGGCGATTGTCAGGCAATTCACCGCCAACCGTGGCAGCGGCCCGACAGTCAACCACCCAGGACGCCGCTCCAGCGGATGAAACCGGGCAACAGGAGCACCGCGCACACCAGCGCCAGAACCGTCATCGCCAACGGCAGCCGCGCGCGCCGCAACGCCCGGCGCAGGTACTCCTGCCGGATCTCCTGCTTCTCCGGCTCACTGAAGTCGCGATCGATGTAGAGGTCGGCGTCGCGTTCGGCCGCCTGGAACAGGTGCGCCGCCCAGGTCAGGAAGCCGGCGGCGACCACCCAGAGCGCCGAGTCCAGCGCGATCTTGCCGGTGGAGACGTCCGTGCCCGCGGGGCCGGTGGAGACGGACGTGAGCATGTTGATCCCCGCCCCGGCGAAGAGCCCGGCCAGGAAGTTCAGCGTCGACGGCGCTGGCACCGCGATGCTCACGCGTCATCCTCCGGCCCGAAGTCCGGCCACGGCAGATCCGGCCACGCGACACCGCAGACCAGCCGCCCGAGGGCGTCGATCTGCTCCAACAACTCCCGATCGGCATGCTCGTCGAGGCGGCTGGTCAGCTCGGTGAGCTGAGCCCGGTAGGACAACTGTTCATTGATCACCTTTTCCACCGCCGGCGTGCGCATCGGCCCGTCGCGCTTGGCGATCCGTTCCCGGATGGTCCCCTCGATCTGCTCGCATCCCCGCTGCCAGGCACGCAGATGCCGCCGGCTCAGGGTCGCCCCCTTGGAGGACGACGCGACAGTCTGCGGCTCCACGGCCACCTCCGACGGCTCGGACGGCTCCGGCCGACCCTGGTTGATGACGTCGCCGAACAGTTTCAGGCTCTCCAACTGCACGATCCGCCACACGATGTCGGCGAGTTGGGCGGCCACGAAGGGAATGCGCAACCGCTCCTCGGGCGCGGTGGACAGCAGCGCCCGGCTCTTCCGCTCGGTGGTCATACGGTGGAACAGCGTCCTCAGGTGGTCCCGGGTGCCGTTGGCGGCCCCGGTGCAGAGCAGCGTCGCCTCCAGCACCTGGGCCATGTCGATCTCCCGCCCCTCGGTGGTCCACTCCCCCTCGCGCCCCATCAGCCGGGCATGCGCGGTCTTCATCTCCGGGCGCATCGGCACCCCGGCGCGCACCAGGGCGCTGAGGCACATCGCGGTGGTGGCCTCCTCGCGGTTCCACGTGCCGGTGCCGCTGCGCCACCAGTTGTCGAACGGCCCACCCTCGGACACCGGCCGCAGGAGCCAGTTGCAGGCGTCCCGGACCACCGGGTGGTCCACCCGCAGGTTCGCCTGACACAGACCGAGGACCACCCGGGCGGTCACCCACGGCACCCGCGCCGGGTAGAAGTTGCCGTCCTCCTCCTGGGCCTCGCGGGCCACCTCGACCAGCCGGTCGATCCGCTTCTGATCCTGGTGGACGGCCGGCGCGGAACCCTCGAAACCGAGCAGGAGACCGAGCACCCAGTTGCGGTACATCCGCCCGGTGTCCAACTGCTCGGCGGACATGCCGGCGAGGTGCGGCGCCGCCCCGAAGATCGCGTCCTCGGTCGCCATCGACTGCCGGATCTCGTCGAAGTCCGCACAGTCGGCGGTCACCCGGTCCACCGGCTCGGGCAGCCCGCAGCCGGGCCCGTCGTACTGCCAGCGGGTCCGCACCTCACCAGCGATCTTCAACCAGGAGTCGACGTGGTTGAGCTGGTTGAGCGCGCTCGCGGCGAAGACGGCGGCGCCGGAATTGTCCCCCCAGGACGGGTCGTCGGCGCTTCGTTTCCGCAACGTCCGGCCGAGCCGGATCAGCGTCTCCCAGGTGCTCAGCAGGTGCAGCGTGTCGGTCCGCGCCGTGTCCGGCGAGATCAGCTGATCCAGCCGGCTCAGCGTCGCCTTCATCAAGCGCTCCCCGCCGCGCTGGAGATGCAGCCACACGTTGCGCTCGGGGCTGTTCCACCGGCGGTCGGCGTCCCAGTGCTGGCGGGCGTGGTTCATCACGAGCTGCGCCCGGCGGCGGGAGCCGATCAGGTACGCGCCGTCGATCTGGTAGATGAGGCCGTCGTCGCGCAACCGTTGCAGCGTGGCCAGCAGCGGACCCGCCTCCCGGGTGGCCATCTGCAACTCCAGTACGCCCAGGCAGGCCACGCGGTACAGCACCTCGCGCTGGTCGTCGCCGGTTATCTGCCGGGTGTAGTACGCCTCCAGGTCCGCCTCGGTCGGCACGGTGCCGCGAGTGCCGTAGAGGTCGATCGCTGTCAACGCGATGTGCACGTCATCCTGGGCCAGCTGCTGGATCGTCGGCCAGTGCGCCTCGCTGATGCTGTTCTCCACGAGCAGCTGGCTAATCAGCGGCCGCCCCTCGGCGAGGACCTGGCGCAGCTCGCGGGTGGGTTCGCCGCCAGCGAGGTTGGGCCCGGCCGACTTCCAGCTCGTGGCGAGCACCTGCACCTGGAGCCCGAAGTCCGAGCGCAGCCGGGTCACACAGTCGAACAACTCGTTGAGCACCAGCGGGTTCGCGTGCAGGTTCTCCAGGACGAGCAGGTAACGGCCGGTGCGGCTGCGCGACTGCTCCAGCAGGGCCAACACGATCGACTCTGGACCGTCGGCCGGGTCGGCGAGGTTGAGCCACACGACGCCGTCGTCGGCCGCGAGCCGCTTGTCGGCGACGTTTGCCACAAGCGCCGACTTGCCGCAGCCGTGCTCGCCGATCACCACCACGTCCCGGCCCGCCTCAAGCTGCCGTTCGACCTGGGTGGAGCTGTCGGTCAACCGGTCCAGCCGGGAGTAGTACGCCATCGCGGTGGCCGAGGGCGGCTCGGCGTGCCCGACCCGCCGGGGCCGCCAGCCGGAGGGGAACGGATCCTTCTGCAGGGCGTACGAGAGCAGCACCAGCGGCGTGACACCGTGCTTGCCGTCCCCGAAGGCGGTGGCCCGGACGTCCTTCTCGGAGAGCCGCACCTCGGTGGGCTGCCCCATCGCCTCCACCCGGATGACAAGCTCGTGCCCCACGCCGTCGCGGAACTCCGTCGAGGCGCTGACGACGCGCAGCGCGGCGGGCCGCTCGTCCAGCATGGCGGTCTGGGCGTTGAGGTCCTTGTGGGCGGCGGTGAGCAACTCGTACGCGCCCACCTCGGGGCTGAGAGCCTTGACGGCCGGCCAGGGCGAATAGTCGGGCACCGACCCCCCCTTCGGCGATCACCGTGGGTCAACGAGGTCACCACGACATGTTGATGCTAACCGCCAGTCCCTCCGCTGTCGCAGGGCAGGTCCACGCGCAGTCGGAGGTACTGGGTGCGGACCAGCTCACCGTCGACGGTCTTGACGTCCGAATCGGACACTCGGAAGCCGCCCCGGCCGAACGCCGCCCGCACCTCCTCGGCGTCACCGAGGTCGTGGCTGGCCATCCGGGTGGCGTAACGGCGGGCCGCTTCGGCGAGATCGTCGAGCTCCACCGAGAGCAGTCCACGCCAACCGGTGGCCCGCTCCCGGAACCGCAGCTCGAAATCGTCGACGAGATCCGACACCCGGTGGCGGCCGTCCTGCTCCTCGTCGTCCCTCGGCCACTCGTTGCCCGGGTGCAGCCGGACGGTGGTTATCACCGAACCGCCCGGGTTCAGCAGCGCGGACCAGCTGCCGATCACGGCGTCCGCCGAGGCGCGGTTGAACCGGGTCAGGAACGCGTCGGCCAACACCAGGTCGAACTTGCCGCCCTCGACGAGCCGCGCGACCGCGTCGGGGGAGGTCACGTCGGCCTGGTGCACCTGCACCCGGGCACCGATCTGCTTGGCGTACCAGTCGCAGGCCAGTAGTGGTGTCTGACACTTGTCGAGCACGTGCACGTCCAGGTCTGCGGGGATGCCGCCGATCGCCGACCGCACCGCCTCCAGCAGGAAGGCGAGGAGGGTGTAGTCGGCGGTGCCGCTGATCATCACCCGGCGCGCGCCCCCGCGGATCGCCTGGGCCAACTGTTGCGCGTAGAACTCGGCGTGCCACTGGGGGCTGCTGACCATGTCGAACAGGCGCAGGTACTGCCACGACTGGTGGTACCAGGAGCAGTTGGTCTTGTCCAGGTGCGACGGCCCGCAGGACATCGGCGCCATCGCGTACAGCATGTTCGCCGACTGGAGCAGCCAGCGGGTGAGTTCGGGGCCGGGCCGCCGAGGCCGGCCGCGGTCGGGCAGGCAGGACCGGCTCATCAGACGATCCCAGAGCAGGCGGGCCCGAGTCACCTCCTCGGAGTGGCCACTGACCACCCAGGACGCGAGACCGTCCCCGCCCACCTCCTGCCGGACCACCACCTGGCCGTCGATCAGCCACATGTCGGTCATCGGCACCAACGGGAGCTCGCCGGCGATGAAGACCGGCACCATGACCGCGTCCAGATCGTGCTCACGGTCCTCTGCCAACTGCTCGTCGATCTCCCCCGTGCCCACGTCCTCGCCCGGCACGAGGTACATGCGGCGCACCGTCACGCGCCGCGCCAACTGGCGGAACATCGCCCGGGAGAACGGATCGGCGGGACGACCAGCCGTGGTGTACGGGACGATCTGGCACAACTCGTCGTGCACCCCGGCGACCAGCCCCTGCACCAACTCGTCCATCGCCGCGCCGGGCAGCCGCACGCAGTTCGGGTCGGTTCCCTCGTAGGAGGCCCGATAGAAGAGACTGGCCCGCCGCGCCCGGTCGATCAGGTCGGCGGGCGTGACCCTCTCCGGCGCCACCTTTCGTTCGGTCATGTCCGCCACTCCCTCACCCTCGCGACGCCGTGATCACCAAATGGTGGCTGCCGGACGCCAACGCGGCGTGCCGGATGAGCCAACCTGCGTCCCTGACGGCGGCAATGACGTCGGGATAGCTGAACCTGCGGGACTGGAAGCAGCGAATGCGATGGCCCGCGGGCAGCCGGGTGCCGTCCAGGACACCCGGTCGTCGGAGCACCGCCTCGCCGGTCACCGCGCCGTCCCGCCAGCGCAGCACGAAATCCAGGTCGACCGCGCGCAGCCCGGCGGCGAGCAGCGGCTCCAGGGCCGCGTCGCGGAACTCCGGGCAGCGGTACGGCGCCAGCACCGTGTCCGCCGGCTCGTCCGGCCGGCCCACCACCACGCTCAGCACGAGCACGTCGTGCGGGCGCAGTGAGGCACGGATGTTGGCCAGGGCGACGGTCGGGCATTCCAGGTTGCCAAGGGTGTGCCCGAGCAGGCAGGCGACCACCGGCTCGGGCCCCGGCCGCCACCGTTCGACACCCTGCGAGGCGCCAGACTCGATGTCCCACACGTGAGAGTCAACGCTCATCTGGCCGCCCGCGAAGTGGGCCAACCGGTGACAGGCGATGGCGAGCAGGGTGGCGCTGAAGTCCAACGCGAGGTAACGCCGACAGGGGTGGCCGAGACTGGTCAGCCGGTTGAGGAAGGCGCTGCTGCGTTTGCCGTTGCCCGGACCGATCTCCGCGACGGCCAGTGCGCCGGCCGTCAGGGTCTGCGCGGCAAGCAGGGCTTCGGCTTCGTGGCGGGCGGAGGCGAGCATGCTCAGGTAGTCGTCGGTGCGGGCGTAGGCGTCGTGGGTGAGGGCGGCGCTTCCGGCGTACGCGAACTTGAGGGGCAGCTGACCGGCGTGGATGGCCGCCAGCGCGGCGCGGCGGTGCCGCTCACACTCGAAGTGCGGTGACCGGCACCGGGTCGGGTCACCCGTCGGACCTGGTTGCGCTCGTAGGTTGGCACCCGTGCCCGCCTCGCCGATCGTCTCTGCCACAACGTCCTCCGACGAAGTCAGAGCTGCCGTCGACCTGATGGTAGGGCAATGACGCCGGACAATGGCTCGTTTACCGCCGAGTTGTTTCACGATCTGCAAGCACAGCACCTCCCCCGCTAGGACTAGCAGACATAAAGACGAACCACCATTGGCCGTCAGACTGCGTTATTCAACCGAACGGTCAACTCTGTGACCGGAGTGTTAAATCGTCCCGGGACGACTCAGTCCGGCCGGCCGCTGCGGTTGCGCAACTGCTGCACCGCGGCCCGCGCCGCCGTGGTGAACGTCGGCGCGGTGAACTCGTGCCGTTGCCAGTCGCCGTGCAGCCCGCCGATGTCGTCCACCCCCTCCTCCACCAGCAGCACCATGTACTTGCTGAAGGCGAGGGCGGCACCTTTCTCCTCGATCAGCCAGGCGCTTGTCGCGAACTTCTCCCCGGGCTCGGCGAACTGCCGGGACCGGGTCATCAACGAGACGAAGAACTCGCACTCCCGAATCCGGTTCAGTACCGCCATTCCGACGTACCCGTCCGCGGCCCGACCGGTGATCACGGTAAAACCGTTGTCCTCCAACAATCCGCTGAGGCCCCGGACAAACCCGTCCTCCTCCTTGAACCGGTACGACAGGAAAACGCTGTTGCTGGCGACCTTCGGCCGCACCAGGCCCGCGTCGGGTCGGACGTGCTCCAGAATCCGGGCCTGGTCCACGTCGTCGACCAGCCGTTCCAATTCGTCGTCGCCGCTGCTGGCCGCCCGGTCGCGCACCTCGTCGATGAGCCGGTCCGCGTTGGATCTGCTGGTGGCGAGCAGCCGGAACGCCTGACAGTTGGTCAGGACCACGTCGGCCTCCGCCGCCAGCATGTCGGGCGGCGTTCGCTTGTCGAGCGTGAACGCCTCCCGAAGGCGGCTCCGGTCGCCGTGGTAGAACGCCGCCGCCTGCTTCTCCACTCGCGCCAGGTCGACGTACAGCACCACGGCGGCCCCCTCCCCCGAGCGGGACAGCGCGAAGCGGCCGGCCTGCGCCAGGTCGGTGCTGAGCGGGTCGACGACGATTACGTCGAATGTGCCGGCGCCGGCCTCGCGAACGGCGTCGGCGAGACTCCCGACCGCCACCACCCGCTCCACAAGCGGGCTGGAGGTCAGTTCCTGGTAGAGCCGCCCCGCGGCGGCGTCATCACTATCGCAGAGCAGCACGGTCATTCGGGGAAGCGCAGCCACGATATTGCTCCATGAATGTCGACATCGCCGGGAATTGAGCACCAATGGTGGCACGGCCCATCGACGCATCGCGTCCGCGTTGCGTCCGCCGACAATGGCCAAACGGACCCGTGCCGCGCCGTTGGGATGGGGCGGCATGGGCTGTGTGCTTTCCGGAGTCACACGCCTGGGCCCAGGGTGGATCCCCGCCTGGCGGAGTCGGCGGCACCACGACCGGACCGGTGCTGGGCCGCTGCCGCGGCGCGACCCGGGCCGTCCATCAGTGCCCTCACCAGCAACGGCGCGCCGCCGCACGTCGATTGAATGGTCGTTCGCGGCGAACCCGCCAGCCCTCTCGCCGCTATCCACGAATGGCGGTAGCGGGTTCGACAATGGCCAACCGCGGCTCGCGCCGATCGACACGGGGGGTCAAGGATCCGACAGTTCGGAGACCGCCATTCCCGCCGCTGTCCGGGCCTGGACAACGTCGTTCCGTGGCGGGGTTTCGCCGAAACGAATCAGGCGGGGGAAATGGGGCCGCCCGGGGCGGCGGGCGGCGGGGCCGGGGTGGAGAGGCTGGCGCTGGCCGCGTCGCGGGCGGTTTCCCGGGGCATCAGGCGGCCGGAACGATAACCGATGCCGATGCCGGCGATCAGCACGAAGATCGCGCCGAACGTCTGGAGCGAACCGATCAGCGCACCGCCCAGGCCGAGCAGGGGCGCGGCGATGATCAGCATGACGCCGTCGCCGAGACTGAAGGTGCCCGAGCGGGCCACCGCCCACCCGGTGAGGAACCAGCCCACGCTGTAGAACGTCGCGCCGAGCAGCACCAGCGACCGCGCGGTGGTCCCGAAGACCGGCGTCTGCTCGGTGAACCCGGCGAAGGGAAGCATCAGCACGGTGCCGGCGATGCTGACCAGCAGCCCGGCGGCGGCCACCCGGCGGCTGCGGGTCGCCGCCAGCAGCCCGGTGAGGGCCAGCAGCGCGAGCAGGCCGAGCCAGACCGCGGCCACCCACCCGATCAGGTACACCGCCCGGCCGTCGGCCGGATAGGGGTCGTTGCCCACCCCGCCGTCGCTGGCCATCGCCACCGCGCCGTAGAGGATGGCGTACGCGGGCAGCAGCCACACGGCCGCCCGCGCGAACCGGCGCACCGACCAGGCCCAGCTCGCGTTCGTGGCCGGGCCGCCTGCGGTCGGCTCGTCTACGAACGGCAACACGCCGAACCCGCCACCGGTGCTGCGGGAACCCAGCGGAGCGATCGGGTCGTGCGCGCCGGGCACCGGGGCCGAGGACCACATCCGATTCGCCGGATCCTTCATGCGTCACCTCGCTCGTCCGCGAGTGGTGCGGAACGCGCCGGGGCGCCCCGATTGCCTGGTCACCACCCGTCCTAGGACCGATCGTGGCAGGCCTCGGAGCGCCCCATGAGTCTTTCTCGCATTTATCCGGCCGGGCGACCGGCGTCCTGGATCAGCCGCGCTCGCGCTGGTCGGCCGGATCCTCGGTCAGGCTGGCCGGAGAGACCGGCTCCGGCGCGGGCAGCCCCTGCGGCTTGTTGCCGCCGGTGGCCTGCGCCTCGGCGACGCGTACCTCGTCGTGGATCTGCTGGGCGGCGTCCGCCGCGGCCTGCGCGGCCTCCGCGGCCTCGCGCTCGACCTGGCTCGCATGCTCGGCCGCCTCCGGTGCGGGAAGGTCCCCCACCATCTGGCTCAACCCGCCGAGAGCGCCACCCATCCCCTCCAGGGCCTTGGTCAGCTCGGCCGGAATGATCCAGACCTTGTTGGCGCTGCCCTGCGCGATCTGCGGCAGGGCCTGGAGGTACTGGTACGCGAGCACCTTCTGGCTCGGGTTCGCCTGGTGGATCGCGTCGAACACGGTCCGGATCGCCTTCGCCTGGCCCTCGGCCTGCAGGATCCGGGCCTGCCGGTCACCGTCGGCCCGCAGCACCGCGGACTGCTTGTCGCCCTCCGCGGTCAGAATCACCGACTGCTTGTGCCCCTCGGCGGTCAGGATCGCCGCGCGGCGGTCCCGCTCGGCGCGCATCTGCTTCTCCATCGAGTCGCGGATGCTGGCCGGCGGCTCGATCGCCTTGATCTCCACCCGGGTCACCTTGATGCCCCAGCGGCCGGTGGTCTCGTCCAGCACCCCGGAGAGGTGCCTGTTGATCTCGTCCCGGCTGGTCAACGCCCGCTCCAGGTCCAGCGAGCCGATCACGTTACGCAACGTGGTGACGGTGAGCTGCTCGATGGCCTGGAGGAAGCTGGAGATCTCGTAGGTCGCCCGGACCGAGTCGACCACCTTGAAGTAGAGCACCGTGTCGATCGAGACCACGAGGTTGTCCGAGGTGATCACCGGCTGCGGCGGGAAACTGACCACCTGCTCCCGCATGTCGACCTTCGTACGCACCGCGTCGATGAACGGCACCAGCAGGTTGAGGCCGGGGCTGAGGGTGCGCTTGTACTTGCCGAGTCGTTCCACCACGTCCTGGCGTTGCTGCGGCACGATCCGCACCGCCTTGGCCAGCGTTATCACGGCGATCAACGCCACCGCGATCACCACCACCCCGATTAAGGTCATCCCGTTCACCCTCTCGCTTCCGGCAGCTCGCCGGCGGAAGAAATATCGTCCTGCCACACCAGGGCGGTCGCGCCCCGGATTTTGATCACCCGCACGCGTTGACCAGGGTCGAACGTCTGCGTCGTGTCGTACGGGCGGGCACTCCACAGCTCACCGTCGATCTTGACGAGGCCATGGTCAGCGTCCACCCGCTCCAGAACCAGCGCCGTGGCGCCCTCGATCGCCTCCAGACCGAACGGCTGCTCGCCGCTCTCCAGCGACGAGCGCTGGTGCCGTCGGAGGGCCGGCCGGGCCACCAAGAGACTCAGCGCCGACACCACAGCGAAGACGAGCGCCTGCACCGCCACCGGGGCGCCCAGAGCGGCGGCACCGCCGGCGGCGAACGCGCCAGCCGCGAACATGATCAGGAACAGCGTCGTCGTGAAGATCTCGGCGACGGCCAGCAGCACACCCAATACGATCCACACCACGGCGTCCACACCACGATCGTGACACGCAAATGCACGCGCGGCTCCCCCGAGAAGATCAGTAGCCTCGGCGGGGCCCCTTCCGGCCATGATCGGAAGGCCCGACCCCCATGATCCGAAGGCCCGACCCGAGGAGATCCCGTTGACCCTGCTGCCCGAGACCGCCCGACGGATCGACGCCCAGGTCGCCCAGGCGCAGCTCGACGGGCACGCCCCGTCGCTGATCCTGGGCGTGGTCCGCGACGGGGCGCTGGTCCACCTGGCCACCGCCGGCGAGCACCCCCGCCCGGACGCCGACCTGCAGTACCGGCTGGGCTCGATCAGCAAGACGATGACCGCGACCCTGATCATGCAACTGCGCGACGCCGGCCGACTCGCCGTCGACGACCCGCTGGAGAAGCACCTCCCCGGCACCGGCGTCGGCACGCTCACCCTGCGCCAACTCCTCGGGCACGCCAGTGGCATGCAGCGCGAGCCCGAGGGCGACTGGTGGGAGCGGACCGCGGGAGCGGACCTGGCCACCCTGCTGACCGGGGTCACCCCCGACAAGATCGCCTATCCGCCGCACGCCACCTACCACTACTCCAACCTGGCGTACGGGCTGCTCGGCGGAGTCCTCGAACGGCTCACCGGGACAACCTGGGCCGACCTGCTCGGCGAGCGGATCCTCACCCCGCTGGACCTCCGCCGCACCACGTACGCGGCCACCGAGCCGTTCGCCAGTGGCTACGTCGTCCACCCCTGGCACGACACACTCCGCGAGGAGCCGCGTACCGACACCGGTGCGATGGCCCCCGCCGGGCAACTCTGGTCGACGATCGAGGACCTCGGTCGGTGGGCCGCGTTCCTCGCCGACCCCGACCCGTCGGTGCTGGCCGCCGAGACGCTTACCGAGATGTGCTCCCCCGTCGTGGTCAGCGACCTGGAGTCCTGGACCCACGGGCACGGGCTCGGGCTGGAACTCTTCCGAGAGGGCAACCGGGTGTACGTCGGCCACGGCGGCTCGATGCCCGGCTACGGCGCCTCGCTGGCTGTGCACCGACCCACCCGCACCGCCGTGGTCGGCCTGGTCAACGCGTACACCCTGCGCACCGTGCACCTCGGCGCGCTCGGACGACAGCTGCTCACCCTGGTGCTGGACGCCGAACCGACGCCGGTCACCCCGTGGCGGCCGGCCGCCGCCCCCCCGCCCGCCGAACTGGCCGAGCTGACCGGCCGCTGGTGGTGGATGGGCACCACGATCGAGGTGTACGCGGACGCCGCCGGCGACCTGCGCGCCGGCCCCGTCAACGCGCCGAACCTGCACTTCGTCGCCGAGGGTCCGGACCGCTGGCGCGGCCGGGCCGGCGGGCAGAACGGTGAGATCCTCACCGTGCGCCGCGACGAGCAGGGCCGGGCGGTCGCGCTGGACATCGCCACCTTCGTCTACACCCGGGACCCGGACCAGATCGGTTGAGGCTCACCTCGGTGGGAGCGCCGCATCCAGGGCGAGGATGGTGTCGACGACGTTCCCGACAGTGCGCACGCTGCTGATCTCCGCCGACGCGGCCGGTACGTCGAAGCGGTTCTCGAGAGCCGATACCAGGTCGATCAGGTCGAGCGAGTCCATGCCGACGTCGTCGCGCAGGCTGGCGGTCTCGACGATCCCCTCGGCGGGATAGCCGAACTCGTCGCACATGACGTCCTTGAGACAGGCGAGGGCTTGCTGACGGTCCACGGGAAACTCCTTCAGAGCAGGGTGGTCTGGTCGAGCGAACGGCAGACGAGGCCGACGGCCTCGACGAACCGGTCCGCCTCGTCCTCGGTGAGCACCAGGGGCGGCTGGATCCGCACCACCTGGTTGCGGTTGGCGGTGACGAAGGTGAGCATCCGGTGGTCCCGGGCGAGGTTCGCGACGAACCGCAGGCACAGCAGGTCACCCAGGGCGTCCTCCACGGCCCTGGCGGCCCGGCGCAGCGCCGTCCGCACGTCGTCGGGGAGGGTCTCCGCCAGGGCGTGCAGGTCGCCGGGCGCCCGGGTGAGCACCTCGTCGGTCAGTGCGGTCATCGCCCCCGCGTAACCGCCGTCGAACTCGATCGCGTTCATCAGCCCGACGCCACGGACGTCAGCCACGAAATCGTGCTCCGCGCGCACCCCGGCCAGCCCCGCACGCAGCCGCGCACCGACAGTGGCCGCCCGGGCCGGCAGGTCCTCGGCCAGCAGGACGTCCAGGGTCGCCAGCGCGGCGGCCGAGGCGAGATTTCCGCCGCCGAAGGTGGACGTGTGCAGCAACGATCGGCTGGAGCTGCCGTAGGCGGCGTCCCACACCTCACTTGTCGCCAGGGTCGCCCCGATCGGCACGAGACCGCCGGAGAGGGACTTCGCCAGGCAGAGCACATCCGGACGGACCCCCTCGCGCTCGCACGCGAAGAGCGTCCCGGTCCGGCCGAGACCCGTCTGGATCTCGTCGACGATCAGCACCGCGCCGGCCGCCCGGCAGATACGCGCCACGGCGGCGAGGTAGCCGGGCGGCGGCAGCACCACGCCCCCCTCCCCCTGCACCGGCTCCACGATGAAAGCGGCGGCCCCGACCACGGCCCCGCGCAGCGCCGCCTCGTCGCCGTACGGGACAGCCACGCAGTCCGGCAGCAGCGGCACGAAGGGCTTTTGGTACGACTCCCGACCGCTGACCGAGAGCGCCCCGAAGGTCTTGCCGTGGTAGCTGTTCGCCGTGTAGACCAACCGGGTGCGGCCGGTCGCCGCCCGGGCCACCTTGAGCGCGGCCTCGACGGCCTCCGCGCCCGAGTTGCTGAAGAAGACCCGGCCCATCTCCCCCGGGGCGAGCTCGCACAGCCGCTCCGCCAGTCGCGCCGTCACCGCGGGCACGGACGTGTACTGCACGAAGGTGGGCGCCGCCGAGTCCAGGAACTGGCGGACCGCGCCGACCACCGCGGGATGGTTGTGCCCCAGGTTGAGGCTGCCGAAGCCGGCAACGAAGTCGAGGTAGTCCCTGCCCTCGGCATCGGTGAGGCGCGATCCACGCCCGCTCACGAAGACCCGGTCCAGGCCGTGCGCGGCGTAGAGCCCGGCCAGCGGCGGATTGACCCAGGACCGGAACTGACGGCGGGCCCGGTGCGTGGCGTCCTCGGTCGACCGCCGCCGGCCCCCGTGCCAGCGGGCCAACCCCTCGATCCGCTCCACTGGCACCTCGCGCCCGTACCGGGCCGGTGGGGCCGCCGAGAAACCGTGCCGCCGGGCCATCTCCCCGATCTCCGTCACCGCCCCGGGCTCGAGGTGCCGTCCGAGCGACCAGGACTCCGCCCTCCCGTCCAGGGCGAGCACCACGGTCTCCGCCAGGCAGCCGTTCAACTGGGTGGTCGGTCCGAGGTTGCTGCCGTCGAACCGGATCCGCTCGTCGGTCCGGACCAGCCCCCCGTCCAGGACGAGGATGTCCGAGCGGTGCCCGGCGCCCGGCGCGACGTCGCGGGGCAGGGCCACGTCCACCACCACGGTGCCGGGGAGCAGCACCGCCGGATCGATCAGCCCGCCCGCCGACGAGGCGGCGACCACCAGCCGGGTGCGAGCGAGGCTGCCGGCCAGGTCCTCGGTGACAGTGACCCGGTCCACCGCCGGCAGCCGTTCCCGCTCGGACCCCGGGGGGCGGCCGGGGCGGGTCACCAGCACGAGCCGGCAGCCGTCGGCGAGCAACCGGTTCGCGATCGCCCCGGCCACCGTCCCCGGCCAGCCCACCACGCAGATCTCGGCCTCCTCCGGCGGCACTGCGAGTCGAGCCAACAGGGTCGTGACCAGGGCGTGCGCGGCGTACGCGGTAAGCGAGTTGCCGCTGGTGACGGCGACCCCGGCGCGCCGGGCCGTGGCGACACCCCGGCTGCCCACAATGGACGTCGCACCGCCCAGGCCGACCAGTTCGGCGCCCGCGTCGGCGAGTCGACGGACCTGCGTGGCAACGAAACGGGACGCCTCTCCGGGCCGGCCCAGCAGGTCGGCGGCGCTGTGCGGGAGGTACCTGACGTCGCCGGTGCAGCGGCCTCCGGCGTCGGACTCGACGGTGGTGAAGGCCGGCAGCCGTACCGGCCCCAGCCGTGCCGGCCGGCCCGCACGGTCGGCCCACACGTCACCCACCAGGGCCATGGCGCGCACCTGAGCCCGCTGCTGCGGGGTCACCGCGTGCGCGAGAAAACCGAACCTCATCCGCTGTCCTTCGTCGAGTGACCAGCCGGGCGGGCGCCGGCCAGGGCGGGACGCTGCCAGCTGAGGGCGGCGAGGCGACTCAGACCGTCGCCCTCGTTGTTGTGCCCGAGCAGCACCGAGTACAGGTCGATGACCCCGGGCGTGGTCAGCCGATCCGCAAGCGCCGCGTCAGCGACGTCCAGCACCACCCGGTGCCGTACGGTCTGCCCGCCGATCCGCCGGACCCAGTCACCGTCCAGCAGGCTCAGCACCCCGGTCTGTCCGCTGACGCCCGCCGGCTGGAGCCCCTCCCGGTAGGTCCGGATCACCGAGTGGGCGCCGTTGACGCACCGGAACAGGCTCACGTTGCCGCGCAGCGCGTGCCCATCGACGACGATCTGCCGGACCAACGTCGGGACGATGTCCGGAACCAGCGCCGCCGCGCCGTCCCCGACCACGGCCAGCACGTTGTCGGGGCGGTGGCACAGCACACCGGGCAGCGCCTGGAGCGCGTCACCCATCAGCGCCCGCCCGTACCAGCCGGAGAACCCGGGCCCGGTGCGCGGCAGGTTGCACACCGCGCTCAGCCCGGCACGACCGACGTCGAAGACACCTGTGTAGCGATATCCCAGGTCTTCGATCAGGTGCTCCAGGACGCCACCCAACTGCCGGAAGAAGTAGTTCGGTGACATCGGTCGGACCGGGATCGCGCCGATCACGTCGGCAGCGTGGCCCCGCCCCGCGTCGATTGCCGCCCGGCGCCGCGCCAGCAGGTCGTCCGGCACGTCGAGGCGGTCGAGGACGATCCGCAGCACCTCCTCGGCCCTGCCCCGCAGCCCGGCGGCGATGAACGGCGCCCGGTCCTCGGCCCGCTCGTACACCTGGATCGGGCGGCTGCGACGCAGCAGCAGCGGCGAGTACGGAGTGTCGATCTCGGCTATCCGGGTGTTCAGAAAGATCAGCGCCTGCTCCGCAGGCGGGCGGAGTCGGCCGTCGGAGTGCAGGAAGTCGTACACCCGCGCCGAGTGCCCGTAGAGGCTCAGCGTGCCGAGGTACTCCGGCACCGGCACGCCGTCGACATACCGGGAGACGGTGCCGGGGTGGGTGAGGCTGTCGGCCAGCGCCAGCCCCGCCCGGCGGGCGAGCGTCAGCAGCAGCTCCCGAGCGGTCGGGCTGAGCGGTCCGGCCTGGCACAGGATCCGTGCCGGCCCCTGGTTGACCACCCGTACCAGCTCGTCGATGTCCCCCGCGACCACCGCCGGAGCCGGCCGGGCCACCGACGTCGGCCGGGCCGTGGCCGGGCCGGGCGTCTCCAGCACCTCCCGGCTGACGAGCAGCACGACCGGCCCCTCGTCCCGCTCGTACGCGGCGATGGCCCGGTCCACTGCCGCCTCCACTGTCGCCGGATCGTCCAGATACGCCACCTGGAGGCCACGCGCCGCAAGGACCGCGCGGGCGTCCTCGGTGGCGTGCACGGTGCCCTGGAACGGGTGCCACTGGGCGGCGCGCGACTCCGCACAGAGGATGAATCCACGGGCCCGGGCCGAACGGAGGTTCGCCAGGGTGCCCCGGAACTCGTCGGACATTCCGCTTGTCACCACGATCAGGAACGAGTGGCCGCCGAGCTGCCAGCGGGCCAGCGCTGAGCACGCCAGACTGTGCTCGCTCGGGCCGGGCACCACCGGGTTGCCGTGCCGGGCCGCGTACCTCTCCAGGGTGTCGATGACCGGCGACACCACCGACCCGGTGTAGCTGTGCAGGCCCCAGCCGGCGCCGGCCCGCCGGGTCAGGAATCCGGCGAGTGCCTCGACGAGAAACCCGGTGGGGGGCGTGCCGTGGAAGCGACTGAACCCGGCCAGTTGCAGCGCATCGGTGAACGAGCAGACCAGGTCGGCCGCCACCACCCACGGCCGCGTCGGTGGCCACCGGATCGTGCACAGCCCGGCGGCGAACGCCACCTGGTCGTCCGCTTCGACATAGCGGTGGACCGTTCCCGGTGAGGGACGGAACTCGACAACGTCGAGGTCGGCAGCGGCGGTACGCAACCGTCGGTCCAGGTCGTCGCCGCCGATGGGGGGCCGCCGATGCTCGGCATGATCGATCACGAGCAGCGCGAGCAGCGAACGCCCGGTGCCGTCGGCGCGCAGCTTCGCCAGGTCGGCCACCGAATCGAGTACGCACAACCGCAGCTCCGCGGCCGGAAGCACCTGGTCGAGGTAGCGGCGCGCCCGGTCCACCGCCAGCCGGTAGCCCGGCTCGTCCGGTGACTGCGGAACCGACCGGGTGACGTCGGTGCGCGCCACCCGGGACGAGCCGTCGGTCAGGTCCCGCAATGCGATCCGCGCCGCGTCCACAAGTGCCGGTCGGTCGGTGACCAACACCAGCAGAAGCCGCTCCGCGGGCCGCGGCCGAACGGCCGCCGCCGCGCTCACCGAGCCATCCGCCAATGCCGCACCCGCGACGCGCTGGCGACGTAGGCAACCACGAAGAACACCGCCCCGACCAGCACGATTGTGGTGCCGCTGGGGACGTCGGCGTGGTAGCTGGCGTTCATGCCGAGGAAGCCGGTGACGGAACCGATGCCGATCGCCAGCGGCACCATGTGGCCGAAGGTCGGCGCCAGCATCCGCGCCGTGACGGCCGGCACGACCAGGGTGGCCGCGACCAACGTCACCCCGATGACCGTCAACGTGGACAGGATCGCGAGTGACAGGACCGCCATCAGCATCGCGTCCATGCGACCGACCCGCACACCGGTCGCGCTGGCCACCTCCGGGTCGAAGGTGGTGAACAGCAGCGCCCGGTACCGGGCGGTGAAGAAGGCGGCGGTCAGCGCGGTCACCCCGATGACCACCCAGACGTCGACCGCGCGGACGCCGATGATCGAACCGAAGAGCGCGGCGTCGAAGGACGGCCCTCGGCTGCCGAAGGCGGTCAACAGAGCCACGCCGAGGGCGAACGAGGCGGTGGTGACCACCCCGATCGCCGCGTCCGAGCCGATCCCGCGTCCCCGGGCCACTCGGTTGATCATCACAGCGCTGACCAGACCCCAGACCCCCGCGCCGAGGTAGTAGTTGAACTGGATGATCGAGGCGGCGGCGAACCCGCCGAAGACCGCGTGCGATAGGCCGTGACCGATGTAGGACATCCCCCGCAGGGTGATGAAGACGCCGGTCATCCCGCAGAGCGCACCGGCGACCGTGGCGACGATGCAACCGTTGACGAAGAACTGGTACCGGAAGGGGTCGAGGAGGGCTTCGAGGGCGTTCACGAGATGGTGACCTCCTGACCGTCGGGCCTCGGCTTGGCCCCGTCGATCACGACAAGCATGCCGAGGTGTTCGAGCACCTCCATCCGCGCCCCGAACGTGCGCTCCAGCACCCGCGGCGTCATCACCTCCACCGGCGAGCCGGCAGCGATCACGGTCTTGTTGACGCAGACCACCCGGGGGAGATGGTTGGCGATGCCGTTCAGATCGTGCGTGGTGAGCAGAATGGCCAGGCCCTCCCGGTTCAGCGTCGCCAGCAGATGCAGGATGTCGTGCCGGGTGACCACGTCCACGCCGCTGGTCGGCTCGTCGAGCAGGATCAGATGGGGTCTCTGCAGCAGCGCGCGGGCCAGGAACATCCGTTGCTGCTGACCGCCGGAGAGCTCTCGGATCTTGCGGTGCGCGACGTGGTCGATGGAGAGGCGCTCCAAAACCTCACGGACCTCGTTGCGTTCCTGCCGGGCCGGCCGTGGCCACCACCGGGACTGACGGCGGGCCATCAGCACGCACTCGCCCACGGTGACCGGGAAGTCCCAATTCACGTTCTCCAGCTGTGGCACGTAGCCGACGGTGAGCCCGGGTGCGCGGAAGAGTTCGCCACGGGTGGGCCGGACGGTGCCCAGCAGCAGCCGCAGCAGCGTCGTCTTGCCGGAGCCGGACGGGCCGACCAGACCGATGAAGGCGTCCGCGGGGACCGTCAGGTCCAGGTCGGTGAGGACCGGTCGGCCGTCGTACCCGGCCCCGACACCGCGCAGGGCGGCGAGCACTGGCGACGCCTGCGGGCTACTGGGCGTAGCGGGCATGGTCCGCCCCTGCCTGGTTCACGTCGAGGGTGCGCAGCCGGGGCGCCGAGCCACCCAGCGCCTCGATCATGGTGAGGTAGTCGAAGCGCATCAGCCCGAGCCAGGAGTGCTCCGGCTCACCGGGCTTACCGGGTAGGTCGTCGTCGCGCAGCACGTCGACGTAGCGGGCGCCGGTGGCCTTGCCGATCTGTTCCAGCACGCGGGATGGGAACACCTCTGACCCGAAGATCACCTTCACCTCCTCCCGCCGCACCTGGTCGATCAGGCCGACGATCTCGCGGGGGGTGGGGTCCTCGAAGTTTCGGGGCTGGATCGCGCCGACCACCCGCCACCCGAACGTCCGGGCGAAGTAGGCGTACGCGTCGTGGTACGTCAACAGCTCACGCTGGTCGGCGGGGAGCGACTCCTGGTCGGCGCGGATCGCCTCCGTCAGGGCGTTGGCCTGAGCCACGAAGGTGGCGGTGGATTCCCGATAGACCGTCGCCCCGTCCGGGTCCAGCCCGGTCAACACGTCCCGGACCTTCTCGGCGTACTTGACCGCGTACGTGGGGTCCGTCCACAGGTGCGGGTTCGGCTTGCCGTCCTCCTTCGGGAACGAGAAGTCGAAGATGTAATCCGGCTCGGGGAGCGCGCTCGTGCCCAACTCGACCACCGCCACATCCGAGCGCTTGGTCCGGTCGGCCAGCTCCCGGGTGGGATCCTCCAGCTTGAGGCCGTTGATGAAGATGACGTCCGCGTTGGCGAAGGACCGGCTGGCGCTCGGCGGCGGTTCGAAGGTGTGGCTGTTGACCCCCTCCGGCACCAGGCCGTCGACCTCGATCCGGCCTCCGCCGACGCTGGCGATGATGCTGGTCAGGGGCGCCACCGTGGTGACGACCCGGAGCTTTTCGCCATCCTTGCGGGCCGGTTCCCCGGAACAGCCACCGAGAGCCAGCGAAACAGCCGCCGTGGCCGTCACCCAAGACGCCGCCCGCCAGCCCTTCCGGTCAACACTGGTACGAGACATGAAGCCCCCCGTTGTTCTCGTTATGGTCGGACCTGCCCGCTTCGAGCAGGTCGGTGGCGACTGCGTGCGGCACCGCCCCGTCGGCGTCGTGCACGAAGAAGTGGCCTCCGTCGAAGAGCCGGACCGACGTGTCAAGGCTCGACTGGTGCCTCCAGGCAGCCAGCTCCTCGTCGTTCACCGACTCGTCCGCGGTGCCGCCGTAGACCGAGATCGGTAGGCGCAACGGATGCTCCGGCCGGTAGGCGTGGTTCTCCGCGAGCGCGAAGTCCGCCCGGAGCATCGGGATCAGCGGCATGAGCATGGGCAGCTCGTCGAGCACCTCGGCCGACGTCCCATTCAGCTCCCGCAGGCGACCGAGCAGGTCACCCACCGGGGCGTCGTGGACCGGCGGCTCGCGACGCGGCAACTGCGGCGCCGGCGCCGCCGCGACGATCAGGCGCTCCGCGGGTGGCAGGTCGAGACGGCGCATCAGCCGGCACACCTCGAACGCCACCCCGGCGCCCATGCTGTGACCGAACCAGGCGTGCCGCTTGTAGAGCCACGGTTCGAGGTCCCGCACCAGGGCTGGCACGAGCTGATCGATGCGCTGACAGGGTCGCTCGGCGAGCCGCGATTCCCGGCCCGGCAAGCGGATAGCCACCACCTCGATGTCGGGGGCGAGCAGTTGGGCCCACCGCCGGAAGGTGGCCGCGCCACCGCCGGCGTGCGGCAGGCAGAACAGTCGCATCGCCGCGCGCGGGGCCGGCCGCCAGGTGACGGCCCACCGCTCCGGACGCGGGGCCCGCCCCGCGTTGATCACGCCATCCATACGGCCACCCGTTCCGCGAGGCAGATGCAGATGAGGTTCGGCGGGACACCGGGCACCGCGGGCATCACCGACGCGTCTACCACCCGCAGCCCGCCCACCCCGCGCACCCGGCAGTACTGGTCGACGACCGCCGTCGGGTCCTCGGCCGGCCCCATCCGGGCCGTGCCCACCGGGTGCCAGGTCGGCGACACGAACGTCTCCACCGCCGGCCGCAGCAGCGCGTCGTCACCGACCATCCGACCGGTCCAGGCGATGACCCGGTCCACCAGCGGCGACATCGCCGGGCCGGTCAGCGTCGCCCAGGCCAGCCGCACCCCGGCCATCAGCCGGTCGACGTCCTCGGACCGGGCCGCCAGGCCCAACCGGATGTCCGGGGGCGCCTGCGGGTCCGGCCCGACGACCCGCACCGAGCCACGGGACGTCGGACGCATCAGCATCGTCGACACCCCGACCGCCAGACCGCCGCCGAGGGCATGGCCCACCAGCGGCAACCCCTCGGCGGGTACGTTGCCGAGCAGGAACAGCGAGACGTCACACGAGCCACCGGTGGTGGACGCCCGAGCCATCACCTCGTGCCACTCCCCACCGTCGTGGCACACGCCGGGTCGGGGCCGGGCCCAGAGGGCGACGGCCGGGTGGTCGGCGAGGTTCGCCCCGACGCCCGGGCTGTCGACGGTGGTCTCGATGCCGCACTCGTCCAGCACCGCACGTGGGCCGATCCCGGAGCGCTGCAGGATGGCCGGGGTGTGCACGGCACCGGCGCACAACGTCACTCGCCGCGCGCCGACCAGGCGCGCACGCCCATCGGAGACGACCCTCACCCCCACCGCCCTGCCGTCGGCGAGCAGCACCCGATCCACAGTGCTCTCGGTCCGCACGGTCAGGCCGGGTCGATCCCCGGCCGCCAGCAGGTGACTGTCCAGCACCGAAACCCGCCGGCCCGCCCGAAGGTTGCGCGGCACCACGCCCACGCCGGGCTCGTCACCGGCGTTGAGGTCCTCGACCCGGGGCAGCCCCAGCGCCACGCAGGACCGGAGGAACGCCGACGACACCCGACTCAGCTGCTCCTGCGCCGGGCGCACCGCCGGGACCCGGCCGTACCCCTGCCCTGCGTCCGCGAGCAGCCGGGCGAAGTAGGGCTCGACCCGGTCCCACCTCCACTCGGGATTACCCGCAAGGGCCCACCCGTCGAAGTCCGCGGCGGACCCCCGGAACGCCATGGCGCCGTTGACCGTCGACGAGCCACCCAGTCCGCGCCCCAACGGATAGGGCACCCGCCGGCCCCCTGCCTCCCGCTGCCAGGCCGGGTGCTCCCAGTTGGCGCCGCTGAGCACGGGATGCCCGGTCCGGTCCACGGGGCCCGCCGGGCCGGCCTCCAGCAGCAGGACCCGCCGCCCGGCGTCCTCGGAGAGGCGAGCCGCGAGCACCGCGCCGGCGCTGCCGGCGCCAACCACGACGTCGTCCCACTCCGTCTCCTCCACCGCCAACGTCGTCATCGGACCGAACGCCCGTCCAGGACCGCGGCGAACGCCGCCACTGTCGGGTTCTCGAACAACACCTGCAGGCCCGCCTCCGCCTCGGGCAGCAGCGCGAAGGCGTCCCGCACCCGGGTGAGGATGTGCACCGCGTGCAGCGAGTCCCCGCCCAACTCGAAGAAGTTGTCGTCCACGCCGAAGTCCGCCCGCCCGAGCACGTCCCGCCAGATCTCCACCAACGTGGTCTCCGTGTCGGTACGCGGTGGCGTCGCCGTCGTCGGCTCCACCACGTTCCAGGGGTCCGGCAGGGCGGCGAGGTCGGTCTTGCCGTTGGCGCTCAACGGGATGTGGCCGATGGGCAAGTAGTGGTGCGGGACCATGTAGTCGGGCAGCAACTCCTCCACCCCGGCGCGCAGCTTCGCCGCGTCGACGCCTCCACCGGGCGGCGCCACGGCGACCAGGACGTGCTGGGCCAGGGCCGCTGTCACCGGACGGTCGCCGGGGATGGCCGCCGCCCGGGTGAAGCCGGCCGCGGTCAGCTCCTCCCGCCACTCGGGGGCGGTGAGCAGCGGAAGATCCCGCTGCCCGGCGTGCCGGGAGAACCCCTCCAGAAAGCCGACGGTGATGGTCTGCAGGAGGGTGTTCTCGGTCCCTTCCAGCAGCACGAGCACGCCGCCGGGTGAGAGAACACCCCGCAGCTGGCGCAGTGTCACCGACAGGTCTCGCGCGTCGTGCAGCACGTTGGCCGCGACGACGACGTCCATCGAGCCTGGCGCGATGCCCTGACCAGCCGGCTCACGGTCCACGTCATAAGGGCTGAAGTCGACGAACGGGTAGTCGGCGAACACGCGCCGGGCACGCTCGGTGAAGAACGTCGAGACATCCGTGAACCGGTACCGCACGCCCTGAGCCGGTAGCGCCGCGAGCACGTGCGCAGTGGTCGCCCCGGTGCCGGCCCCGACCTCCAGGACCCGGGTCGCCCCGGCGGCGCAGGCCCGCGCCACCACTGCTGCGACAACGGCGTTCTGCACCCGGGAGACCGGGTTGTCGGCGTACAGCATCCCGGTGACGTGGAACCCGCCCTCCGGCATCAGCAGCTCCAGCGGGTTGACCCGCCCCCGCAGCAGGTCCAGTTGCCGCTCGGCGCAGGCCGCCAGGTAGTCGGCGAGGACGCGGCCGGGCCCGTTGGCGGCAAGGTCGGCGAAGCCGGCCCGCACCGTCGTGTCCAGGGCGGCCAGGTCGAACCGTTCGCGGCAGCGGTACCGTTCGGACCCCGTCCGGTCGAGCAACCCTGCGCCGGTCAACGCCTCAAGCCAGTGGCACACCAGGCCCCGATGCTCGGGCCGGACGCCAGCGGTCGCCACCACCTCTTCGGCCGTCACCTCCGCGCCGGCCCGGTCGAACGCCCCGAGCTGGGCGAAGGTGCGGGCAACCACGGGCAGACAGAGCGACGTCAGGGACGCCCAGACCCCGTCGAACTCCACGAGGTCCGGCTTGCGGAGCTCCAACTCGGTCGTCAGCGCATCCCGTCCACCATCCAGCAGTTGCTGCCAGCCGTGCGGGTCGAGCGCCCCGGCCCCCTGCCCCTCGCCCTCCGTCGGCACCACGTACGCCACCAGGTGCCGTCGCCCGGTCGCCGGGTTGGTGTCGACGCGGACCAGCGCCTCGCCCACCCCGGGCTGCTTCTCCAGGGCGGCCGTCACCTCGCCGAGCTCGATGCGGAAACCGTTGATCTTTACCTGGAAGTCCTCCCGGCCGAGGAACTCGATGTCGCCGCCGGGCAGGTACCGCCCAAGGTCGCCGGTGCGGTAGAGGCGTTCACCGGTGCGCGGGTGCGTGATGAAGCGCTCCGCGGTCCGAACGGCGTCGTCCCGGTAGCCGCGGGCGAGGCCGACTCCGGCGATGAAGATCTCGCCGACCGCCCAGATCGGCCGCTCACCGAGCCGGTGGTCGTAAACGTGCAGCCGCTGATTGCGCAGGGGGCGGCCGTACGGGATCCGCACCCAGTCCTCGGGCACTGCCGCGACCGGGTAGCAGACGGACCAGATGGACGCCTCCGTCGCACCGCCCAGACTGACCACCTCCGCCTGTGGGAAGTGCGCCCGTACGGCGTCGGGCAGGCCCACCGGGATCCAGTCGCCGCTCAACAGCGCCAGCCGCAGCGGACCGGCCTCGGCCGCGCCCCCCGACTCGAGCCAGAGCCGCATCAGCGCCGGCACCGAGTTCCAGACCGTGACCTGGAACCGGGCCACGAGTTCGGACCAGTGGACGGGATCGTGCGCCGCCGCGGCGGTCAGCACGACCACGGCGCCACCGGCGGCCAGTGGTCCGAAGATGTCGTAGACGGACAGGTCGAAGCTGAGGGCGGACACCGCGAGCACCCGGTCCCGCCCGGTGACGGAGAACCGGTCGTTGATGTCGAGGACGGTGTTGACCGCACCCCGGTGGTCGATCGTCACGCCCTTCGGCGTGCCCGTCGAACCGGAGGTGTAGATGACGTACGCCAGGTCGGAGGCGGCCGGTCCGGTGGGCAACGTGCCAGGCGGCGCGGAGGCGGGCCCGAGGTCGTCCACCGCCACTACCGTCACCCCCTCGGGCCAGTCGAGGTCGTCGCGGTGCCGACGGTCCGTCACCACGACCCGCACCCCGGCCGACGTCATGAGCTGGTGCCGGCGGGCGGTGGGCCACTGCGGGTCCACCGGCAGATAGGGCGCGCCGGCGGCGACCACGCCGAGGACCGCGCAGACCTGGTCGGGGTGTCGGGGCAGGACCACCGCGACCGGTTGGTCCCGGGCGACGTCGAGTGCCACCAGTCGCCAGGCCAGCTCCTCCGTCCGCCGGAGCAGGGCGCCGTAGGTGAGGCAGCCGTCGTCAGACAGCACGGCCTGCCGCTCCGGGTCCTGCCGGGCCCGCGCCACGAAGAGGTCGACCAGGGTCCGGTCGGAGAGCGGGCCGGCGGTGTCGTTGGCCGCGCGCCGCTCGGCGAGGTGCGCGTCGGGTGGCGTGGGCGCGAGGTCGGGGTCCTCCCAGACGCCTTCCGGTCCGGCGAGCTGCTCCAGCAACGCCGCGTAGGTGGCGAACATGTCGTCGAGCAGGCCCGGCGGGAACAGTGCCTCCACCGCGTCCCAGTTGTAGACGAGTTGCCCCGCCTCCTCCGTCACCTGGTGGTCCAGCCAGACCTGCGGGGTCTGGCTGATGCCGTAGGTGTAGGCGCCGAACCAGGCCATGTTGTTCGGCGCGTCCGACTCGCCGTTGAGCCCGAGCGCGCTGGTGAAGACCACCGGCATCGAGGAGCCCGGACCCGGGCCGTTGCGCCGCAGTCGCTCCCGCAACACCCGGACGCCGCTGAACGACAGGTGCTCCAGATCTCGCATGAGCTGGTCCTGCACGGCCGTGGCCCGACGGGCGAACGGAAGGTCGGACGTGTCCTGGACCTCCAGCAGGGTGAGCGAGGTGAAGTCGCCGATGACCTGCGCGAGGTCCGGGTGGGTCTCCGGACGGTTGAACAGTGTCACGTTGAGGGTGAAGTCGGGCTGCTTGGACCAGAGCCGCAGGACGTCGGCGAAGGCGGCAAGGAGGACGGCGGACGGCGTCACGCCGCGCTCGCGGGCACGCTGCTTGATGGCGCGCCACCGGTCCGCGGGCAGGGCCGCCCGCCGGCGGGTGAACTCCGTGCGGTCCAGGTGGGCCGGTTGCCGCAGCAGCGGCAGCTCCGGTGCGGGCGGCAGGTCGTCCACCCGGGACAGCCAGTACGTCTCGGCTGCCCGGTAGCGCGGCCCCTCGCGCTCGGCCCGCTCCGCCAGGACGTGGTCCCGGTAGCTGATGGCCAACGGCGGCGGCACCTGGTCCGGCTTCTCGTAACAGGCGCGCCAGTCCCGGAAGAACAGCTCGAAGCTGTACGCGTCCATGATCAGCAGGTCGAGGCTGATGTGCAGCCGCACCCTCGATTCGTGGCGCGAGGCCCGGATCTCGAACAGTGGCCATCGATCCGGTGGAAGGACCTGGTGCGCCATCGCGGCCCGTACCCCCGCGACGTGCGCCTCGTACGCCTCGGCGGAGGCCGAGGCGTAGTCGTCGAAGCGGATCCGGTAGGTCGGCGTGTCACTGAGCACCCGCTGGGTGCCGTCGGAGTCGATCACCGCGCGCAACATGTCGTGTCGCCGGATCACCGTCGCGAGGGCGGTCTCCAGCCGCGCCACGTCGAGGCCCTCGCGTTCGAGTTCGAAGTAGAAGTGGGTGGCCACACCGCCGAGGTCGAACGCCCGGTTGTGCCCGACCCAGTAGGCGTGCTGGATGTCGGTCAGCGGGAAGGGCTGGTACCGATCCTCCGGACGGGGCACCAGAATGTGCTCCTCGGTGGCGCCGGCGACGCGCAGCAGCGACACCAGCTCGTCGCGGCGACCGCTGATCTGCTCGCGCAACTCGGCGGTCAGTGCGCCCGGGGGCGCCTGCACCTGGATCCGGTCGTCCACCAGTTGCAGCCGAATACGCCGCCGGTGCAACTCGACCAACAGGTCCTGTTCCATGGTTGATTCCCCTCCTTTCATCGGTCGACCGGTCGGGGGGCGGTGAGCGCGTTGGCGACCGCCCGTACGTGGGAACCGGTGAGCACGCCCCGGTGGTCGGCGTCGAGCACCTGTTCGGTGATCCGGCCGGTCGTCCGGGCTGCCCAGCCCCAGTGCCCGACCGGGCTCGCCCCGTACTCGGGGAACTCGCTGACCCGTCCCCGCCCCGCCCGCAGCAGCACCAGGTCGGCGGAGAGCACCGGCGGCGCCGAGTAGGCGTGGCAGGCCAGCACCACCCCCCGGAACACCTCCCAGGTGGCGGCGAGGTCTGCCGGGCCGACGCCGAGGTCCCTGCCCAGCCGCTGCCGGGCGACGGTGAGTGCCCGGTCGAGTTGCTCGGCGGCCGGCAGCGCCGCCAACCGGCGCCGTTCCTCGATGTCGACGCTGGCCGGGTCGAACCCCAGGCCCAGGTCCTCGACGAACCAGAGGAGCAACGTGGCGTCGTCCGGCACGAACGGCGTGCCGGGCGCCGGCGCGTCGATCACCGCCAGCCGTTCCACCGTCTCGCCCCGCTGCTCAAGGCGGTGCGCCAACTCCAGCGCGATGGCGCTGCCCGAGGACCAACCGCCGAGCCGGTACGGCCCGTGCGGGCGGACCTGCACCAGGGCGTCGAGGTAGGAGTCCGCGAACGCGTCGATCGCCCGCAGCGGTGCGCGTCCGACGGCCGGCCCGGGTGCCTGGAAGGCGTGGCACGGACCGTCGAGGTGAGCGGCCAGCTCCTGGTAGCACAACACGTCACCGCCGGCCGGGTGCACCAGGAACCAGGGTTCGCCGACGTCCCGACCGGGCAACCGCACCAACGGGGACCAGCCGACCTGCCCGGCGTCCACGAACTCCGCCAACCCCGCCACGGTCCGCCGTTCCAGCAGCGCGCCGAGCGGCACCGCGGCGCCCAGGCGCTGGCGGATCAGGTTCAGCGCGCGGAGGGCGACGAAGGACTGCCCGCCGAGTTCGAAGAAGTCGTCGTGCACGCTGACCGACTCCAGGTCGAGCAGCCCGCACCAGATCTGGGCCAGCGCCGCTTCGGTGGCGGTACGCGGCCCGGTGTGCGGGCGGCGGGCCGTCTCCGTCAGCGGCGCCAGGCCGGCCAGTGCCGCCCGGTCGACCTTCCCGTTGGCGGACAGCGGCAGATCGTCCAGCACGGTGACGACGCTCGGCACCAGGTAACCGGGGAGCAGGCCAGCCAGGTGGGCGAGCAGGTCCGCCGGCTCCGGCGCACAGCCCTGCTCGGGCACCACGTAGGCGACAAGTTGCTGCGCCGAGCCGACCCGTCGGGCGATGACAGCGGCCTGCCGGACCTCGTCGTGCGCGGCAAGCACGTGCTCGACCTCTCCGGGTTCGACCCGGAAACCCTGGATCTTGACCTGCAGATCGGCACGGCCGAGGAACTCGATCTCCCCGTTCGGCAGGTAGCGCCCGAGGTCGCCGGTGCGGTAATACCGCATCCCGGTGGTGGGATCGGTGCTGAACGCGGCGGCGGTACGGTCGGGGTCGCCGAGGTAACCGCGGGCGACACCGACGCCGCCGACGAGAAGCTCACCGGTGACCCAGTCGGGAAGGTCGCGAGTGAGGGCGTCGACGACCCGCCAGGGCTGGTGGCTCAGCGGGCGACCGTAGGGAATGCTCGCCCAGGACGGGTCCACCTCGTCGACCGGATGGTGGATCGACCAGATCGACGCCTCGGTCGCGCCGCCCAGGCTGACCACCCGGGCCGACGGCGCGACCTGGCGGATCTGGTCGGGCAGGGACACCGGGACCCAGTCACCACTGAGCAGCACCGTTCGCAGCCGCGGCAGGGTACGCCCGGCGGAGAGCGCCGCCTCGACGAAGAGCTGCATGATCGCCGGGACCGAGTTCCACACCGTGACGCCATGCGCGATCACGTGTTCGACCCATGCCGCCGGGTCGGTGCCCGACCCCGGTGGCAGCACCAGCGTGCCCCCGGCGGCGCAGGTGCCGAAGATGTCGTAGACGGACAGGTCGAAGCAGAGCGACGAGACGCCGAACACGACGGCGTCGACGTCGACGTCGAACCGGCGGTTGACGTCCAGGACGGTGTTGAGTGGCCCCCGATGGTCAAGCACCGCGCCCTTCGGCGCGCCGCTGGACCCCGACGTGTAGATCACATACGCGGTGTCCGTCGAGGCTCGCCGGACGACGCGCGGCGCCGGGGAGCCGGTCGCGGTCGGGGGCCGGTCGGCGGCGATCACCGGGCGGTCGGTGAGGTCGGCGGTGGCGGACCATCCGTCCCCGGCGGTCAGCGCGGCCCGCACCCCGGCCTGTTCCAGCAGGTACCGGATGCGGTCCGCCGGCCACCCGGGGTCGATCGGCAGGTAGCTCCCA
Organism: Micromonospora sp. CA-240977; assembly: GCF_050942285.1. Lineage (NCBI taxonomy): Bacteria > Bacillati > Actinomycetota > Actinomycetes > Micromonosporales > Micromonosporaceae > Micromonospora > Micromonospora sp. CA-240977. The sequence goes on from NZ_CP192055.1 coordinate 5,314,793, forward strand.
CCGGCGGCAAGGACGCCGTACACCGCCGCCACCTGGGCGACGCTCCTGGTCATGACGACCGCCACCATGTCGCCTTCCCGGACGCCGGCCTCGGCGAGCTGGCCCGCCACGGCCGTCGCCCGCTCGGCCAGCTCGCGATAGCTGACCGCGCCATCGGGCCCGACCACTGCGGGGTGGTCCGGCCGCTCCGCGGCCTGGCGCGTCAGGGCGTCATGCAGCAGTCCCTCCGGGACGACCGAATCGCTGTGGTTCATTCGATCGCGCCGCTCGCGCTGCGCCGCCGGAAGCAGGTCCAGGTGCTCCCGTTCCCACGCCTGGTCCTCCCCGGCCAGCAGCTCGATCGCGGTACGCAGGGCCCCGGCCATGGCGTCGACGAGGCCCGCCGGGAACATCTCCTCGATCAGGTCCCAGACGATCCAGAGGGAGCCGTCGCCCTGCTGCCAGAACTGGTTGTCGAGGAGCACCTGGGGCGTCTCCAGATGGCTGACGACGGGACGGTCCAGCTCGCCCATGAACAGGCCACTTCCGACAACGAACGGGCACACCGCCCGGCCCGGGGTACGGCGGACCTGGTTGAGCGCCTGGAGGACCTTGACCCCGCTCCAGTAGACGTGGTCCAGGTCGGACATCACCTGCTCCTGGAGGCGCAGCGCCCGCTGGGCGAAGCTCTCCCGGTGTCGCCAGTCCACCTCCAGCGGGTACAGCGACGCGAAGTTGCCGACCACCTCGCCGATCTGCGGATGCATCGGCAGCCGGTGGGTGACCATGTTGTTGAGCAGGAAGTGTCGCGACCCGGACCACTGGGCCACCACCTCGGCGTACGTGCCGTAGAGCGCGTTCGTAGGGGTCAGCCCCCGGGCACTCGCCCGCCGCTTGAACGCGTCCCAGGTGGCGGTGTCGATGACGAACTCCCGCCGGCTCAGCCGGGCCCTGGTCCGCGTCTCCACCCCGGACACCAACGGAATCGCCGGGGCGTCCGGCCAGGCGGCCATCCGATCGCACCAGTAGGTCCTGGACTTCTCGCCCAGCGGCGACCGCTCCAGCTCGGCCAGTGCCAGCACACAGTCGCGGTATCCGATCTCCAGCTCGGGCAGGACGAGCCCTGGATCGCGGTAGCGGCGCAGCACGGACTCGAGGAACCGGCCCGTCCCCGGACCATCGCTGAAGAAGTTGTTGTTGTTGTAGTGCAGCCGGACGCGGTCCCTGCCGTAGCGGGTGAGCCGCACGTCCATCCAGGGCCACCGGTCCAGTGGCAGTTCGGCCCGGCGCATCTGCTCCCGTACCCGGGCGATGACCTCAGCGCTCTGCGCCTCGTCGAGGTGCCGGCTGTCCTGGATGGTCACCCGCAGCGGCGCGGGGTCGCTCACGGTGCGCAGCTCGAGGTCGTCGCCGACGACCACGATGCTCTTGCGCTGGCGGCGCAGTTCCGCGTTGAGGGCGGCCTCGAACCGCTGCGGGTCGAGGTCGGCGAAGTCCAACTCCAGGTACTGGTGCGGCCGGACGTGGAACTCCAGTTCCTCCCGTCCACCCAGCAGGAAGGAGATCTGCAGGTCGGACGGGGTGAACGGCTCGTGGAGCCGGTCGGGGTCCGGCACGATCGCCGGCAACGCCCCGGCGTCGTGGACGATGTCGCCGGCCGAGGCCAGCCAACGCACGAGGTCGGCCTTGTGCCGGACGAGTTCGGCGCGTAGCTCCGTGCTCATCCCCCCGGCCGGAACGACCACCTCCAACCGCTCGTCGGGCAGCAGACGGAGCCGGACACCGTCGCGGGCGAGCCGGGCCAGCAGGGCGGGGGTCGCCGCCGGGACGTCGAACGCGTCGCCGGCCGGCCGGTCCGGCCCGGGCGCGACCGTTTCCCTCCCGGTCCGCGTCGGCGGAGTCACTGTCATCTCAGCGCCACCGGCAGGCTGGTGAAGCCCCGCACGTGCGGGTTGGTCCGGCGCTGAGGCTTACCGGCGGGACGCAGCCCTGGGAACCGGCGGACCAGCTCGCCGATGGCGGTGGCGCCCTCGATCCGGGCCAGCGGCGCGCCCAGGCAGAAGTGGATGCCGCGGCCGAAGGCGACGTGGTTGTTCGGCGACCGCCCCAGGTCGAGTTCGTGCGGATCGGTGAACGCCCGCTCGTCGCGGTTCGCGGCGCCGAGCACCACCCCCACCATCTGTCCCTTGCGCAGGGTCTGCCCGTCGATCTCGATGTCCTCCGTCGGTACGCGTCCGGAGAGCTGGATGGGCGCGTCGTAGCGCAGCAACTCCTCGATCGCGCTGTTCAGCAACTCCGGCTCGTCGCGCAGCCGGGCCAGCTGCGCCGGGTGTGCCAGCAACGCGCCGACCCCGTTGCCGATCAGGTTGACGCTGGTCTCGAGGCCCGCCACGGTCAGCAGGATGCACATCTCCAGCAGCTCGATCCCGGTCAGCCGCTGCCCGGACTCCTCCGCGGCCAGCAGCGCGGAGATCAGATCTGGCCGAGGGTCCCTGCGACGCAGGGCGATGATCTCGCCGAGGTACGCGGTCAACTCGTCGTCCGCCCGCTGCCCAGCGGCTGCCTGCTCCGATGAGGTCGCGTGCGAGACCGGGTCGATGGCCCCCATCATGGTCGTCGCCCACCGGCGGTAGCGGAGCTGTCCCTCGGACGGGATGCCGAGCAGTTCGGCGAGCACGATCGCCGGCAACGGCCCGGCGAAGTCGGCGATGAGATCGATCTCCCCGCGCTTCTCGGCGGCGTCCAGGAACTCGGTGACGAGCTGCTGGATCCGGGGGCGCAGCCCTTCCACGACCCGGGCGGTGAAGGCCCGCTGGACCAGGCCCCGCAGTCGGGTGTGGCCCGGTGGGTCCATTGTGAACATGCCCGCGCTGCGGTCGTACCCCGGCGCGGGCCGGTATCCGTCCCAGCGGGTCCGGTCGCTGGACATCCGCGGGTGCCGGAGCACCGCCAGCGCCTCCTCGTGACCGGTCACCAGCCACCGCTGCGCGCCGTCGAGCCAGAGCACCCGACCCTTGTTGCGGAGCACGTCGTACAGCGGGTAGGGGTCCTCGGGCAGGTGCGTCAGGAGCCCGTCCACGTCGCTCATGCCGGCGCCTGCCCGGGCCGGCCGGCCACCGACGACCGCATGTGCGTGAGGTGTTCGCCCTGGTGGTCGATCATCATGTCGACGATCTGGTAGAGGGACTTGGTGCCGTCCGTGATGCCCGGCGCGGCCGGGGGCACGACGTCCAACTGTTCGTCGGTCAGTTTCCGCAGCACGTCGACAGCCCCGCCGAGGGACTCCTGCATGCCGGCCAGCAGGTCGCCGTCGGCGGCGCCGTTCTCGTGCTGCCCCGACCCGTGCTGATGCGGGTGCGGGTGCGGGTGGGAGTGGAGGTGCTGGGGCGCCGGAGCGCCGGTGTCGGTCGTGCGGACCAGCCAGCCGAGAACCTCCGGGGCACCCTTGGCGAGGTGCGCGATTTCGTCACCGACAGTCGATCCGTCGCCGTTCGCGCTCGGCGCGGACAGTCCTTCGGTCGACAGGTCCCGGACGAACGCGACGAGGTCGGCGTTCAACTGCTCGAACCGGTCGATCAGCAGCTCGTTTCGCGTGCTCATGGCAACTCCTCGCAGTAGGGGTGGGGCCGGTCTTGTGGTGGTGGGGTCGCGATCAGAGGGTCAGCACCTCGACGTCGCCGTCCTCCGCGCCGGTCGACTCGTCGGCCAGCGTCATCACGTGGCGTACGACGATCTGCCGACAGATCAGGCCGGCGACCTCCGCCACGGATCCGCCACCCAGCAGCAGGCGCGGCGGCACATCGGTGGCGAAATCCGCCCGGAGGCGGTTGCGCAGCCGGACGGCCATCAGCGAGTCCAGCCCGAGGGAGTTCAGCCGGGTGGCGGGGAACGTGGGCCGAAGGTCGGCGCGGTCCCGTTCGCTCATGCCGACCAGTTCGGCGACCAGGTCGAGGAGCGCGGCCAGCACGGCGTCCCGGGCCGCACCGGGCTGCTCGACGGCCAGCTGGGCGAGCTGCTGGCGGACCACGGCGGCCGTGCCGGGCCCGAGGGGCTCCTGCCCGGTGGGGGTCGCGGAGGCGGCCGGCGCCAGCTCGGCCAGCAGGGTGTCCCGACCGGGATGGCCGGTCGCGCCGACGAAGCGTGACCAGTCGACCGAGGCCACCGCCACCGTCGGGGCGTCCGCCGCGCCGAGCAGCGCGTCGAGCGCCCGGAGCGCGTCCGCGTCGTCGAGTGCGCCGACCCCCCGGTCCGCGAGGCTCGTCAGCACGTCGGCACGGGCGGCGAGCCCCCGCTCCCGCCACGGGCCCCAGCCGATGCTGAGGGCGGGTAGGCCACGGGCCTGGCGCCAGCGGGCGAGGCCGTCGAGGAAAGCGTTCGCGACGACATAGTTGGCCTGCCCGACCGAGCCGGTGACGGCGGCGAACGACGAGAACGTCACGAAGAGGTCCAGCGGATCCTCGGTGGTCGCGAGGTGCAGGTTCCAGGACCCCCGCACCTTGGCCGGCAGCACCGAGTGGAAGCGATCCGTCGCCATCTCCGCCAGCAGCGCGTCCGCCGTCGAACCAGCCGCGTGCAGGACCCCACGCACCGGGGGCAGTGTCCGCCGCACCTCGTCCAGCAACGCCACCACCGCCGGCCCGTCGGCGACGTCCAGTCGACGCAGCTCGACCCGTACCCCGGCGCGCCGGAGCCGCTCCACCTCCGGGGGCACCGCGGCGGGCAGCGTCCGCCCGGCAAGCACCAGACACCGCGCGCCCCACGAGGCGAATCGACAGGCCGTGGCGAGGCCGAGCCCGCCCAACCCACCGATGATCAGGTACGTGGCGTCGACCCGCAGCCTGACCGGCGCGTGGTCGGGCAGGGGGGAACGGACCAGCGCGGCGCGGTACCAACGGCCGTCCCGCTGGGCGAGGTGCCCGGATTCGCCGTCGCCCAACAGGGCCAGCACTGTCGTCACGGCAGGCACCGGCCCGGCCTGCGGCAGGTCCACGTGGACACAGGCCAGGTCGGGGTACTCCACGACGACGGACCGCGCCAGGGCGGCGACCGCCGTGCCCGGCAGGTCGGGAGCGACCGGACCGATGGGACCGGTTGCGCCGACCGAGCAGAGCACCAGCCGCGGTTGGTCTGCGGCAAGCTCGGTGAGGACCGCCCGGACGAAGAGGAAGGTCCGGTCGGCCAGCTCCTCGGTCCGTTCCGGCTCGTCACCGGGCAGGTCGGCGCCGTCCGCGTGCAGGATCACCCCAGCGACCCGGCCCTGGCGTGCCCGGACCCGTTCGGCCAGTCGCGACACCGTGCTCGCCGTCGCCTCGTCCGCCGGCTCGCCGTCGAGGCGCGCGCGACCGTCGGCGTTCAGTACCAGGCCCGTGACGTCCCCGCCCAGGGCGCGCAGCTGGGTGCCCCAGGTGCGGACGACGTCGGCATCGACACCGGCGACCAGCCAGGTGCCGGAAGCCGCCGCGACCTCGGCGTCGACGGGCACCGCGCCGATGCTGGCCTTCCCGCCCACCGACGCGACGGGCTGCCAGGTGATGTCGTACCGCTCGGGGATCCGCCGACCGGGCCGCTCGCTGATCGGCCGCAACACCAGGCCGGTCACCGTCACGAGGAGCGTCCCGTCCGGATGCCGCACGGTGAGGTCGACCCGGGCGGCCCCGCCGTCGTCGAATCCGTGCCAGCGGGCCCGGCACCAGACAGCGGCGGGCAACCGGCCGGCCACCTCCAGCCGTTGGATCGCGGCCGGCAGCATCAGCGGTGTGTCCGGCCCGACGAACGCGCCGACGACGTGCAGGCAGGCGTCCAGCAGGATGGGGTGCAGGCCGTACCCGTCGTCCACCACTGACGGCGCCAGCTCGACCAGGCCAAGCGCCTCGTCCCCGTGTCGCCAGAGGCGGCGCAGGGCCCGGTAGTCGGGTCCATAGCTCAGGCCCGCCTGGTCCAGCCGGGCGTAGAGGGCGGCGACGTCCTGCTCCGGCCACTGGGTGCCCGGGTGCTCCGGGGCGGCCTCGTCAGCGACCGGTCCGAGCGACGGCGCGGCCCGCAACCTGGAATGCTCCGTCCAGCTGTCCTCGCCGGCACCGCGACCGAAGCAACGGACCGTGAAGCCGTCGGACGTCGGCTCCACCGTCGCCTGTAGCTCGACCGGCTGCCCCTCGGGGACCGGCCGGACGGCGACGAACTCCACCTCGTCGAGGCGCCAGGGCGTGGTTTCCCCACCCGTCTCGAGAGCGGACCGGGCCCATTCGACCATCGCCGCGGCGGGCAGCACCGGCCCTCCGGGCAGCCGGTGCTGGCCCAGGGAGAGCACTGCCTTCGGGTGCAGCGTCGCCGCGAACCGACGTTGCCGGGTGCCCGCCAACTCGACGGGGCGGCCGAGCAACGGATGATGCTCCGGGCTTTGCGTCGTGAACCAGTGCCGGCCGGGATTGAACGGGTGGCCGGGCAGGTCCACCGGAGCGGGTTCCGGGGTGTCGGGGCCGAGACGCGCCCGACGCAGCCCGGTCCAGTCCACGTCGCCGCCGTGCGCGTACCAGTACGCCAGCCCACGCTGGAACCGCTCGTCGTCGACGTCGCCCTGGTGCAGGCTGGGTAGGCAGATCGCGTCCGGCATCGCCCGTTCCACAAGCGGGCTCAGCACCGGGCGGCTGCCGCACTCGACCACCACCCGGCAGCCGAGCCCGGCCAGCGTCGCCAGCCCGTCGCCGAACCGCACCGGGGACAGCGCGTGCCGGACCAGGGTGTCGGCGCTCACCGCTGTCGTGAGCTGACCGGTCAGGTTGGCGATCAGTGGTATTCGCGGCGGCCGGAAGGTGACCCGCCGCGCCGTCTCGGCGAACTCCTCGGCGCCCTCCGCCATGAGCGGCGAGTGGAACGCCCGGTTGCCGGTGAGCCGGGTGAGCCGGGCCCCCCGACGGGACCAGTCGGCGGCCAACTCGGCCAGGCGACCGGGCTCACCGGACACGACGACGTCTTCGGGGCCGTTGTACGCCGCCAGCGACACCTCGTCGGTCTCCGCCAACTCCTTCAGCAGGGGCGCCAGCGTCTCAGGGCTGCCGTGCACTGCGTGCATCGCCCCGGGCGGCGCCGTCTGCATCCAGCGGGCCCGAGCGATGACCAGCCGAAGCGCGTCCGACAGCTCCAGCACACCGGCCACACACGCCGCCACGTACTCGCCGAGGCTGTGCCCCAGCACCGCGCTCGGATGCACTCCGCAGGCCTGCCAGATGCTGGCGAGCGCGTGATCGACGGCGAAGACCGCCGGCTGGGCGTACTGGGTCTCGGCCAGGTCCACCCGGTCCCCGGGCACGTCGCAGAGGGTGGGCAGCAGCGACACCCCGAGTTCGGCCCGGACCACCGCGTCGCTGCGGTCCAGCGCGGCCCGGAACGACGCGTAGCGGAAGTACCAGGCAGCGGCCATGCCGGCGTACTGCGATCCCTGACCGGTGAAGACGAAGGCGACCGGCGGCGGGACCGACGGGGCGACGCCGCTGAGGGGGTCCGTGCCGGAGTCGACGAAACGGGTGAGCGCGTCGGCGGCCTCTCCCGCGCTGCGGGCCGGCACGGCCAGTCGGTGCGGGTACCGGGTCCGGCGGGTACCGGCGACGTGGGCGACATCGGCGAGGGTCCGACCCAGACCGGGGTCGGTGAGCAGTTCCGCGTACCTTCGCGCGGTCTGCCGCAGGGCGTCCCGCGTCTTGGCGGAAACCGGAAGCACCGACCAGCTCTGCCCGTCCCCGACCGGCGAGACGGGTGCCCGGCGGGGCGCCGCGGAGAGCACCACGTGGGCGTTGGTACCGCCGAAGCCGAAGGAACTCACCGCGGCGGCCCGCTGCGCCGCGTCGCCCGGCCACCGGGTCGGCTCGGTCGCGACGGAGCACCGCGACCCCGCCAGGTCGATGTACGGGTTGAGTCGGGTGAAGTGCAGGGACGGCGGCACCAGCCCGCGCTCCAGGCAGAGCACCGTCTTCACCAGGCCGACCACCCCGGCCGCGGCCTCCAGGTGACCAATGTTCGTCTTGACCGATCCCACCAGGAGCGGCTGGGACGCGGGCCCGCCGTACACCGCCCGGATCGCCCCCATCTCGATCGGGTCGCCGAGGGGCGTGCCGGTGCCGTGCGCCTCGACGTAACCGACCTGCCCCGGAGTGACCCCGGCGTCCGTCAGGGCGGCGCGCAGCACCGCCTCCTGGGCGGGTCCGTTGGGTGCGGTGAGGGTGCTGCTGCGGCCGTCGGAGTTGACGGCGGAGCCGCGGACCAACGCGCGGATCCGGTCGCCGGCCCGGACCGCGTCGGTGGTCCGGCGCAACACCACGACGGCGCAACCCTCACCCCGGACGTACCCGTCGGCGGCGGCGTCGAAGGTCCGACAGAGGCCCTCGGAAGACAACATCCCCGCGGCGGTGAAGCCCGTCGTCAGGGCGGGGTCGAGCAGGAGGTTGACCCCGCCGACGATGGCGATGTCACTCTCGCCCCGGCGCAGACTCACGCTGGCGGCGTGCAGGGCAACCAGGGACGAGGAGCACGCGGTGTCCACCGCCTGGCTCGGCCCGCGCAGGTCGAGCAGGTGCGAGATCCGGTTGGCGGCGACAGTCAGCGCGTTTCCGGTGCCGTCGTACGCCGTCGCAACGGTGCCGGCCCGCGTCTGGAGCTGCCGGTAGTCGGTGCCGCTGATACCGACGAAGACACCCGTTCGGCTGCCGGCCAGGGAGTCCGTCGGTATTCCGGCATCCTCCAGTGCCCGCCAGACCACACCGAGCAACACCCGCTGCTGCGGGTCCATCCGGTCGGCTTCGGTCCGGGAGATGCCGAAGAAGATCGGGTCGAACGCGTCGACGCCGTCGATGAACCCACCATGGACGACGGTCCCCTCGGCGAAGCGGTAACCCAGTGCCGACCGCTCGGCGGGCACGGCACGGATGGCGTGCTGACCGCCGGCCAGCAGCTCCCACAACTCCTCGACCGAGTCGGCCCCGGGCACCCGGCAGGCCATCCCGATCACGGCGACCGAGGTGGCGTCGGCCGGCGCGGTCGGTCCGGGCCGGGACGGGGCGACCGCCGGCGGAGCGGATTCCGCGGTGAGCGCGCCGGCCAGGCGCGCGACGGTGGGGTGGTCGTAGAGGTCCTGTGGGGAGAGCCGGATGCCGAGTTCAACGCCGAGTTCGCCGGAGAGGCGGACCAGGGCGGCCGAGTCGAGGCCGAGACCGCCGAAGGGCTCGTCCACGGAGATGGTCGCGGGGTCGGTCCGGCGCGCCGCGGCGACCCAACGCACCAGCCATGCGACGACGTCGGCGCGGCCACGGCTGGTCCGCCCCGCGGCCTGCCCGGGAACGGACGGCTCGGCCTCCCGGATCTGCCAGGTCGCGCGCACCCCGCTCAGCTCACCGGCGAGGTACTGCCGCCGGCACTCCCGCCGCCGCACCTTGCCGCTGGAGGTCAGGGGCAGCTGACCGGGCCGCAGCAGCACCATCGCGTCGACGCTGATGTCGTGTGCCTCGACCACGGCCCGCTGGAGCCGGGTGAACACCTCGTCCGGGTCCGCGGTCGTCCACGTCGCCCGGGTGAGTTCACCGACCAGAGCGAGCCGTTCCACGCCGTCGATCTCGACGGCGAAGGCGACCACCCGGTCGGTGGCGACGGCCGGGTGCGCGTCGGCGGCGGTGAGTTCGACATCCTGGGGGTAGTGGTTGACGCCCCGGATGATGATGACGTCCTTGCGCCGGCCCGTGACGTAGGTGCGCCCGCCCAGCCGGGCACCGAGGTCACCGGTGCGCAGGTACCGCCCACGTCCGTCGGCGAGCTGGCCGCCGAACACGGCCTCCGTCTCGTCGGCGCGTTGCCAGTACCCGGCGGCCACCGTCCGCCCGGCCACCCAGATCTCGCCGATCCGCCCGTCCGGGCAGGGTTGGCGGGTGTCCGGGTCGACGATCAGCAGCTCGGTGTCGAGCAGCCCGTCCCCGTTGTCGGGCAACTCCCGGCCCTCGCCGGCGTCGGGCGCCTCGAACAACCGCCCGCGGCCAAGCTCGACCGGGTCGAACCGGGTGACAGTCGGCTCCTGCCCCGCCGGCGAGAGCGCGACCGCGAGGGTCGCCTCGGCCAGGCCGTACCCGATGTTGAAGCTGTCGGCGCGGAACCCGGCCGCACCGAACCGCGCGGTGAAGCGCCGCAGGGACCGAGGCCGCACCGGCTCGGCGCCGACGACGAGCAGGCGCAGGCTGGTGAGATCCAGCGTCCGCAGCGAGTCGTCATCGACCCGGTCACAGGACATGTCGAGGGCGAAGTTGGGTCCGAAGGTCACGGCGGCGCGGTAGCGGCTGATCGCGTCGAGCCACCGGAACGGATGCTGGACGAACGCGACAGGCGCCATCATCACGTTCGTCGCCCCGGAGACCAGCGAGTACATCGTCGCGGCCACCAACCCGAAGTCGTGGAACATGGGCAGCCAGGACACCACCACCTCGTCGTCCGCCAGCCGCCAGGCGCGGGCGAGGAGCCGCATCTGCTGCGCCAGGGCGTCCTGGGTGACCATCACACCCCGTGGGGTCGACGTCGACCCGGAGGTGTACTGCAGGTAGGCGACGTCGTCCGCGACCGGCGCCACCGGTTTCAGCGGCGGCAGCCCCTCGGCGAGCACGTCCGCGGGGACGAGGGTCCGGCAGGACTCGGGGAGCTGTCGGCGGATCGCCGCCTCCTGCCGGGCGGTGACCACCGCCAGGGCGGGCTGGCAGTCCGCGACGACGGAACTCACCCGCTCGCCGTTGCGACTGCCGCTCGGCGGAAATACCGGAACGGCGATCGCGCCGGCGTAGAGACAGCCGAGAAAGGCGACGACGTAATCGACACTCTGCGGCAACATGATCAGCACCCGCTCGCCGCGCATGCGCTGTTCCTGCAGGTAGCGGGCGAAATCACGGGAGCGCTCGGATAATTCCGCGTAGCTTAGTCGGGCAACCTCGTCCTCGCCGTCGGCAAGCATGACAAGTGCCGGCTTTTCCGGACTTTCCGCAACGCGTTGATCAATCTCAGCGAGCGCGAAAATATCGCAGCCCTGACTGCCGAAAGTAGACACGATTCCCCCATGAATATTGCAGCATCCAGTGCGGACATACGGGGCACCGTCGCTCACTGACGACAATCAGCAAGCCGCGTCTGGAAAGGGTGCCGTCGGCCGATCAATGAATGACGAGCGACAACTGTCAACGAGCCACACCCGCCCCCGTCACACGCTGGCACGTGGAGCAGCAACGGGAACCGGGCTGCAATTAAGGCTGAACCAGCAGCTCACAGGCGTGCCGGAACCAGCTCAGGCGGCCCGCTTCGACAGCGCGACCCGAGCGCGGACCGCGCGACCGGCAGAAATTTTGATGATGATCCTTGTCCATCGCTGGATCTCCTCCCCCGAGGATCACTTGTCCGCACCAGATTGCCAGAGCATTCAATCCGACGTCAAGAAGTGAGACCTGTAAACAAGAGGTCAACGACCTTAATGCAAATACTTTGCAATTGCGAGACACCCGACGCCAGGGCAAACCGGACGAATGTCGGCACGCATAGTCCGCACTGGAAGTAGCCGTATTTCACACCTTGAGACAGTCGCAGATCAGTCTCTTACGCACGCCCAAAAAAAGCCGAGGCGTCGCGGGTAGGAACAACCCGCGAAACCTCGGCCGCAACAGCAGATTTCAGACAATATCCGAGCGAGAATTTCTCAAATATGCGAAGACGAAGATCAATACAATCCATCCTCCGAAGACCGCAGCGCCGGTGTCCATGGAGAGCAGCCCGTCCTGCGGGATGCGCCGCAGGGACTGGGCCGCCGCGCCCGGCAGCCAACGGCCGACTGTGGTGGAGGCCTCGAAGACGATCGGCTCGAAGACGATCAGCCAGGCCAGGGCGGCCACGATCGCGACGACCTGGTTCCTGGTGGCAGCCCCGAGGCACACCCCGAGCGCCCCGAACAGCGCTGCCGACGCGACCGCCCCACCGAGGGTCGTCCAGATGAACGACTGGCCGAGCTGGAGCGTGAGCCCCTCGCTGCTGATGGCGACCCACATGGTGGCCAGGGTGGCAGCGCCCGCGATCACCCCGAAGACAGCCCCGAGCACTGTGTAGAGCATCAACTTGGCGGCCAGCACGACCCCCCGCCGCGGTTCGGAGACGAAGGTCTGGTCGGCCTGCCCAAACCGGAACTCCCCCGCCATGCCGATGATCCCGGCGATCGCGACAAGGATCGAGCCGCTGCCCACCGAGTGCAGGTCTCCACGGAGGGCCTCCTCGCTGACCAGGGAGACGTCTCTGGCATTGGCAAGCACTATCGCCCCGATGGTGGAGGCGATGGCCAGCAGCGTGGTGCCGACGAGCAGCCACCAGATCGTGGGCGTCGCCCAGAGTTTTCTGAGCTCACTGCCGAGCAGACGGTTCACCGGACACGCTCCAGGGCCTTGTCCTCAGCCGACGCGGTCAGCTCGAGGAAGATGTCCTCCAACTCCGCCCGCTCCTCACTGAGGTGATGCACCGCGACGCCGCCGGCCAGGGCAAGCTCGCCGACCTCGGGAGCGGTCAGCCCGACCACCCGCAGCCCGCCGTTCGGATCCACGCTGCTGCTGCCACCCCGACCGCGGACCAACTGTTCGAGTACGCCGTTGTGGGCGCTGCGGACCACGACCGCGCGGCCCCGCCGGCTCATCAGCTCGCTCAGGCCGCCCTTGGCGATCAACCGCCCCTTGTGGAGCACCACCACGTGATCGGCGATCGCGTCGAGCTCGGCCAGATGGTGGCTCGACAGGAAGACGCAGCGTCCCTCCGCGGCGAGGTCGCGCAACAGCCCGCGCAGCCACAGCATCCCGGGCGGGTCCAGGCCCTTTGTCGGCTCGTCCAGCATGATGATCCGCGGATCCCCGAGCAGCCCGGCCGCGAGCGACAGGCGCTGCTTCATCCCCAGCGAGAACGCGCCGACCCGCCGCTGCGCGGAGTCTCCCAGGCCGACCATGTCCAGCACCTCAGCGATCCGACGCTGCGGGACCCCGCTGGCACGGGCCAGGATGCCCAGGTACGCCCGGGCCGTGTGACCGGGGTGGGCGCCGGGACTGTCCAGGACGGTGCCGACCGTCAGCCGCGGGTTCGGGATGTCCCGCAGCCACCGGCCGTCGATCAGCGCTTCACCCGACGTCGGCTGCACCAGGCCCAGCAGCATCCGCATCGTCGTGGTCTTACCCGCGCCGTTGGCCCCCACGAAACCGGTGACCGCGCCCATCGGGGCGTCGAACGACAGGTCGTCGACGGCGACGACGTCGCTGAACCGTTTGGTGAGTCGGACGCAACGGATCCCGTTGCCGGCCGCGGTGGTGCCATCGCCATGCACTGTGCTCATCGCTTCGTGCCGTGCCTCTCTGGATCAACCGTGAAGTTTGAAGCCGTGCCCGCCGTGCAGACCCGCCGCGGATCCGGTGGCGGGGCGGCCGGCCGGCATGGTCAGCGCCGCGACGATCGCGAAGCCGGCCGTCACGCCCGCCGCCACGAGGAAGCCCCGCTGCTGACCCGCCAGGACGAGCAGGCTGCCGCCCGAGACGGCACCCGCGGCAGACGAGAGGATGGCCACGCCGAAGGCGCCACCGATGTCGTGTGAGGTCATGTAGAGACCCGACGCGCTGCCCGCGCGATCGCCCTCGATGCCCGACAACGCGGTGACCGAGAAGACGACGAAGCTGAGCCCCAGGCCGAAACCGAGCAGTACGAGCCCCGGAAGGATGTCGGCCGGATAGCTGACCGGTGTCGTGGCACGGCTCAGCAGCAGCGCCCCGACCGCCGCCACGGCGAGGCCCACCGCACTGGCCCACCGGGGGCCGAGATGCCCGAGCAGCGCGCCCCCGAGGTGGGCCGCCAGGGCGATCGCCACCACCATCGGGAGCAGCGCGAAGCCGGTCTCCAGGGCGGAGGCCCGCAGCGTCGTCTGCAGCATGAACGCGCCGAGGAACAGCGCGCCGACCAGGGTGATGGTGGCGCCGAAGATGCCGACGGTGCTGGCCGCGAGACTTCGTTGCCGCCAGAGCGCCGGCGGCACGAGCGGGCGCCGGACGTGTCGTTCGACCCCGGCGAAGAGACCGAGCAGCGCGACTCCCACGGCGAGCAGGAGCACGGTACGGGTGGCGCCCCAGCCGTGTCGGTCGGCGTCACTGATGCCGTAGATGGTGACCGCGAACGCGGCGGTGCCGACGACGGCACCGATCAGGTCGAGCTGCCCGGTGGCGGCGACGCGGGGCGACCGGGAGATCAGTCGTGGAACCAGGATCAGCACCAACAGCCCGACGGGCAGGTTGATGAAGAACGCCCAGCGCCAATCGAGCCAGGTGGTCAGCGCGCCGCCCACCAGGAGACCGGCCGCGGCTCCGCCACTGGCAATCGCGCCCCATGCGCCGAGCGCTTTGGCCCGCCGCTCACCGTCGTAGACGAGCGCGATGATGGACAGGGCCGCCGGAGAGAGCAGCGCGGCGCCCGCGCCCTGCATCGCCCGGGACGCGACAAGCAGCGCCGAGGTGTTACTCAGGCCGCTCACGGCCGACGCCACGGTGAACAGGATCAGCCCCGCAAGGAACACCCGGCGGGCGCCGAACAGATCCGCCAGCCGGCCCCCCAGGAGGAGCAGACCGCCGGTGGCCAGCACGTAGACGGAGACCACCCACTGCACGTCCCCCGGACCGAAGCGCAGATCCGCGTCGATGGCGGGAAGCGCGACGTTGACCACTGTGACGTCCAGCGCGACCATGGCCTGCGCGCAGGCCAGGACGACCAGGACGGTCCACGGGGTCGGCCGCGCGGCGCCCGGTCCGGCGGGCGTCGCCGCGCCGGTCGGTGCGAGGCCCGGCTGATCATCCCGCAGCGTCACGGCTTGGTCCCCGAGCCGCGGGTGCCGCCCGCCCCGGCGTTGCGACGCCGCCGGACGAGGTGGAAGGCGCCGAAGACGAGCAGGGCGACAAGGCCGATAATCGCGATGACCAGGTGAAAGGTCTGCTGCACGGGTGAGCCCCCCGGGTAGAATGAACAAGCGCTCATTAGGCTATGAGCGAGTGTTCATACCTGTCAAGCGGGGCGCGCCCGCACGGGTCACGTTTCACCCCACTGGGTTAGGCTTCCGGCGTGCCCCGCGGAATCGCCAACCCCGAGCTGCGCGAACAGCTCTTCGACGCCGCCGAGCGGGTGTTGCTGCGAGACGGGCCACAGGCCCTCACCGGACGGGCGATCACCCGCGAGGCAAACTGCGCCACCGGGCTCCTGCACAGCCATTTCGGCGACCTGGAGGGGTTCCTCACCGCGCTGATCGTGCGACGGTTCCGCGAGCAGGCCGAGCAGGCCGCGGCCCTCCCGCCACTGGCGGGCACGGGTGACGTGGTGGGCAACCTGACCCGCGCCGGGCTCACCCTGTTCGAGCCCCGCACACTCGGCATCGCGAACCTGGTCATCGCCCGCCCCACCCTGCGCTCCCGGGTCGAAGCCGTGATGTCCGAGGGCGCCCCCGGGCTCCCCGAGGTGACCACCTCCATCAGCGACTACCTCGACCGGGAGCGACAGCTCGGGCGGCTGCCCCTCGGCACCGACAGCGGCGCCGTCGCGCTCGCCATCGTGGGCACGGTGCACCACCTGCTGCTGACCGGCGGCGTGACCGACCCGGAGGCGGTCGTCACCCGGCTGGTCCGCGCGCTGGTGAGCGAGGGCACGCCAGGGCCCAGCCCGGTCAGCCCGCGGGTTCGGTGACGAAGTCGATCAGGCGTTCCATCGCGTTGATCAGCGGCGTCTCCACGTCGGCGAAGCTGCCCACCCGGGAGAGGATGTGCCGCCACATCGCCGCCGGCTCGGCCACCCCGAGGGCCGCGCAGACGCCCTCCTTCCACGGCTGCCCCGGTGGCACCACCGGCCACGCCGCGATGCCCAGCGCCGCCGGCTTCACCGCCTGCCAGACGTCCACGTAGGGGTGGCCGGTCACCAGCACGTACGGCGAGTTCACCCGGGCGACGATCCGGCTCTCCTTGCTGCCCGGCACCAGGTGGTCGACGAGCACGCCGAGGCGTCGGGTCGGACCGGGGCCGAAGCCGCGTACCTCGGCGTCGAGGGCGTCGATGCCGTCCAACGGCTCCACGACCACACCCTCGATCCGCAGGTCGTCGCCCCAGATCCGCTCGACCAGCGCGGCGTCGTGGATGCCCTCCACCCAGATCCGGCTGGCCTTCGCCACCTGGGCGCGGACGTTGTCCACCGCCACCGAACCGGACGCCGTGCGTCGACGGGCCGCCGGCACCGGCGCGCGGCTCGGTCGGCGCAACGTCACCGGGCGGCCGTCGAGCAGGAACGCCGCCGGCAGTAGCGGGAAGTTGCGTCGTCGGCCATGCCGATCCTCCAGGATCACGGCGCCGGCCTCGAAACCCACCACCGCGCCGCAGAACCCGGAGTCGGCATCCTCCACGACGAGATCGGGTTCGGCGTCCACCTCGGGGGTGACCTTCCGTCGCCGCCAGTCTCCCGCCAACACGTCGTCGCCGTATCGCCCCGCCATGTCGATCACGCTAACCCCCGCGGCTCCGCCCCCGGCCCCGACACACCGCCCACTCACCTCGACCGCCGGACACCCGCAGATCTGACGCCGGGGCCGAGATTCGGGGCGAACAGGGTAGTTCGGGGCAGGCCGGGCGACCGGAGCGGCAGTCGAGACAGGGCCGGTCGGGACCACGTACCCTTTCGGCATGTCCACCCCCGCAACGGGCGCGGCCACACTCACGCCGCGTCGGTCGAGCCGGTTCGTGGCCTGGGTGCGCGCGTGGCGCGCCGGGTTGGTGCCGTACGACGAGGTCGCCGACGCCATCGCCGGCGACGAGGAGCACCTCGTCGCGGACGCCCCCGGCACCTGGACCGACGTTCCGCTGGGCGCCGCGCTGCCCACCCTGGCCAAGCTCTCCCCGGATGACATCCGCCTGGTGCTGCCCGCGCCGGGCGACCCCCGGGGGCTGCCCGGCCCGGGCGACTTCGCCGGTGCGGCGTTGGTCACGGGCGAGGCGGTGGTCGCCGGCGGGCTCGGTCTGATCCCCCAGGTGCGGTCACACACCTCCGGTTCGGGGGACTGTTTCGAGACGGTGCTCTGGCGGGTGTACCCGCTGCCGGCCAACGCGCCCGCCGCCTCCCTCTCGCTGCCCGGCGCCGCCGAGGCGGAGGCCGAGTTGGCCGCCGCGCTGGCCGAGACGACCGCCGCGCTGACCCGACTCGACGTGGCCCAGTGGCGGCCCGAGTTGGCCGGCGCGCTGGCCGCGCTGCGCCGCCCGGACGGCGCCACCGACCTGCCACCGGGCTTCGACCCGCGAGCCCGCCGACTCTTCGCCCGCGCCGCGGTGCTCGACCGGGTGCTCGCGTTGGCCGGGCACGCCGCGCCCGGCGGCGCGATCAACAACTACGAGGCCCAGCAGCGCGACGCGGCTCTGCGCCCCCTCACCACTGCCTGCCGCCAGGCGCTGGTGGCCGCCTGCAACGCCCCACTGCGCCCCTGACGAAACCCCCGCGGCGGCGGAACACCGCGCCACGCTGCGCCGCGCCGCCCACAGCACGCCACACGCGCCGCACCACACGGCGCCACGCCACGCATGATCGCGCTCGATCCAGGATGTAGTGGCCTCCCGCAGGAAAATGGCCACTACGTCCTGGTTGCAGCACGATCATCAGCCCGGCTCAGCGCGACGATCATCAGCGCCGGGGCCGCGACCGCCAACGCCGGCGCGCCGCGACCACCAACGCCGGGACGAGTGACTGAGCGGGGTCGATCAGATCTCGTCGAGCAGGTCCGCGACCGAGTTGATGATCCGGGACGGGCGGTACGGGTAACGCTCCGCCTCGGTACGGCTGCTGATGCCGGTGAGCACCAGGATGGTCTCCAACCCGGCCTCCAGGCCGCAGAGGATGTCGGTGTCCATCCGGTCGCCGATCATCGCGGTGCTCTCCGAGTGCGCGTTTATCGTGTTGAGGGCCGAGCGCATCATCATCGGGTTGGGCTTGCCGACGAAGTACGGCTCCACCCCGGTCGCCTTGGAGATCATCGCGGCGACCGAACCGGCGGCCGGGAGAGCACCCTCCACGGACGGGCCTGTCACGTCGGGGTTGGTGCAGATGAAGCGGGCCCCGTCGTTGATCAGGCGGACCGCCTTGGTGATCGCCTCGAAGCTGTAGGTGCGGGTCTCACCGAGCACCACGTAGTCCGGTGCGAAGTCGGTGAGCACGTAACCGACAGCGTGCAGCGCCGTGGTCAGCCCGGCCTCACCGATGACGTACGCGGTGCCGCCCGGCCGCTGGTCGGCGAGGAACTGGCCGGTGGCCAGCGCCGACGACCAGATCGACTCCTCCGGCACGTCCAGCCCCATCCGGCTCAGGCGGGCCGTCAGGTCACGCGGGGTGTAGATCGAGTTGTTCGTCAACACCAGGAACGGCTTGCCGGAGGCACGCATCCGGTTGATGAACTCCGGTGCCCCGGGCACCGGCTGGCCCTCGTGCACCAGCACGCCGTCCATGTCGGTCAGCCAACTCTGTACGGGCTTGCGGTCATGCATCGGTGCCCCCAGCAGGCGTCGGACGGCGGGTCGGTACGCAGCAGACGGTCGGGCAGCTGTCCCACATCGGCAGCTCGCCCAGGCGGCGGCGCAGCTGCGCGCCGTCCGGGTCGGTCCGCTCGGTGACCAGCTCCCGCACCATTGTCACGAAGCGCGGGTCGGTGCCCGGGGTGGCGGCCCGGACGAAGTCCAGGCCGAGCTGCTTGGCCGTTTCCAGCGCCTCGGTGTCCAGGTCCCAGACGACTTCCAGGTGGTCGGAGACGAACCCGATCGGGCTGACCACCACCGCGGTGGTGCCGCCCTGCGCGAGGGTGGCCAGGTGGTCGTTGATGTCCGGCTCCAGCCACGGCATCTGCGGTGGGCCGGAGCGGCTCTGCCAGACCAGGTCGTACGCGAGGTCGGGGGCGGCGGCCGCGGCCACGAGCCGGGCGGTCTCGTGCAGTTGCGCCTCGTACCGGCCGCCGTGCGGGCCGGCGTTCGCGGCCATGGAGCTGGGGATCGAGTGGGCGGTGAAGACCAGTCGGGTGGTGTCCCGTCGCGCCGGGTCGAGTTGACTCAGGGCCGCGCGGACCGCGTCGGTGTGCGGCTCGACGAAGCCGGGGTGGTCCCAGAACTGGCGCAGCTTCTCGATCACCGGGGCGTCCGGGCCGACCGCGGCCCGCGCGGCGGCGATGTCCTCCTGGTACTGCCGACAGGACGAGTAACCGCCGTACGCGCTGGTGACGAAGGCCAGCGCCCGGGTGACCCCGTCGTCGCGCATCTGGGTCACGGTGTCGGCGAGCATCGGGTCCCAGTTGCGGTTGCCCCAGTAGACGGGAAGGTCGAGGCCGTGCGCGGCGAAGTCGGCGCGGATCGCGGCCAACAGCTCACGGTTCTGCCTGTTGATCGGGGAAACCCCGCCGAAGTGCTGGTAGTGCTCGGCGACCTCGGCCAGCCGCTCGGGCGGCACGCCTCGACCCCGGGTCACGTTCTGCAGGAACGGCATCACGTCCTCGGGCCGCTCCGGCCCGCCGAAGGACACCAGCACCACCGCGTCGTACGACATGGGGTCATTCTTGCCGGTCGGCCGGGACCACCCGGCGACGCCCCCTGGTCCGGACGCGTGGGTCACGTCGGGGGCGTCGTCGGGGGGAACGTCAGGAGCCGATGGCGTGGTAGCCGCCGTCGACGTGGACGATCTCGCCGGTGGTGGCCGGGAACCAGTCGGACAGCAGCGCCAGGCAGGCCTTGGCGGCGGGCACCTGGTCGTTGAGGTTCCAGCCCAGCGGGGCCCGCTCGGACCAGGCGTCCTCGAACTCGTCGAAGCCGGGGATCGACTTCGCGGCGATGGTGCGCAGCGGCCCGGCGGCGACCAGGTTGCTGCGGATGCCCTGCTTGCCCAGGTGCATGGCGAGGTAGCGGGACGCCGACTCCAGACCGGCCTTGGCCACGCCCATCCAGTCGTAGACCGGCCAGGCCACCTTCGCGTCGAAGGTCAGGCCGACCACCGCGCCGCCGGGGGACATCAGCGGCAGCGCCGCCATGGCCAACGACTTGTACGAGAAGGTGGAGACGTGCAGCGCGGTCGCGACGTCCTCCCAGGGGGCGTCGAGGAAGCCGCCGCCCAGGCAACTCTGCGGGGCGAAGCCGATCGAGTGCACGACGCCGTCGAGGCCGTCGACGTGCTCGCGCACCCGGTTGGCGAGGCTGGCCAGGTGGTCGGTGTTCGTGACGTCCACCTCGATGACCGGGGCCGGCTCGGGCAGCCGCTTGGCGATCCGCTCGACCAGGGAGAGCCGGCCGAAGCCGGTGAGCACGACCTGCGCGCCGTTCTCCTGGGCGAGCTTCGCCACCGAGAAGGCGATCGAGGCGTCGGTGATGACACCGGTGACGAGCAGCCGCTTACCGGCGAGCAGTCCGGACATCCGGGAGTTCCTCCGTACGTTGTTGAGATGCGCTGGTCAGTGGCCCATGCCGAGGCCGCCGTCGACCGGGATCACCGCGCCGGAGACGTACCCGGCGCTGTCGGAGGCCAGCCAGGTGACCACCCCGGCGACCTCGTCCGGGCTGGCCATCCGGCCGGCCGGGATCGACTTGCGGATCTCCGCCTTGCGGTCCTCGGGCAGGCCGGCCGTCATGTCGGTGTCGATGAAGCCGGGCGCCACCACGTTGGCCGTGATGTTGCGGCTGCCCAGCTCCCGGGTGATCGAACGGGCCACGCCGACCAGACCGGCCTTGCTGGCGGCGTAGTTGACCTGTCCGGCACCGCCGGCGAGGCCGACCACCGAGGAGATGAAGATCATGCGGCCCCACTTGGCGCGGAGCATCTTCCCGGAGGCCCGCTTGGCGACCCGGAACGCGCCTGTGAGGTTGGTGTCCACCACGCCGGTGAACTGCTCCTCGGTCATTCGCAGCAGCAGCGTGTCGGCGGTCATGCCGGCGTTCGCGACGAGCACCTCGACCGGCCCCAACTCGGCTTCGACGGCGGTGAACGCGGCGTCGATCGAGGCCGCGTCGGTGACGTCGGCGCGGACGCCGAACAGCCCCTCGGGCGCCTCGCCGCTGCGGTGGGTGACCGCCACCCGGTCGCCCTGCTTGGCGAAGGCCTGCGCGATGGCCAGGCCGATCCCCCGGTTACCCCCGGTCACCAGCACGGTACGGGCCACGGTTCCCCCTTGCGAATGGTCAGCACGGACGCGTCGGAGCCTAGGCGTTACCGGTAGGTAAGCGCTAACGGGAGACACGTCACACTGGAGTACGACACCGGGATCAACCCCTGGTGGCACGCCCCGTGACGGGCTCGGCCCGTAGCCTCCCGGTGGTGAACCGGCAACCGATCGTCGTGGCTCTGCGGGCGCTCGGGCAGACCCTGTGGGGCGCGGACGCCCCGCGCGGCCGACCGCTGCTGGCCCGCTGGCCCGGGCTGGCCCGCTTCGCCGCGCCGGCCGGGCTGCTCGCCGCGCTCGTCCTGTTCCTGATCACGCTGACCGTGGAGAGCGAGTGGGGGCTGCCGCTGCCGGTCGCGGTGCTGTTCGCGGCGATGACCGTGGCACCGCTGCTGGCGTTGCCCCGGCGTCCACTGCTGGCCTGGCGGCTGACGGTGTTGGCCCTGTCGATCTGCACGTTCAACGCGCCGGCCGACCGGTCCTGGCCGTGGACGCCGTCGTTGGCGCTCGGGTCGGTCGTGGTGGTCGCGGTGGTGGTCACGAGGGTCGACCGGCCGGTGCTGGCCTGGGTGGTGGCGACCACCGCGGTGCCGGTGTTCACCCTGGTGCACCCGGAGAACCGGGCCGCCGTGCTGGCGCTGCTGGGCGCGCTGGCGATCGTCGGCGACCTGATCCGGCGTAACCGGTTGTCCCGGCGGGCGCTGGCCGCGCAGACCGAGCTGAGCGAGCGGGAGCAGGAGCGCCGCGCGGTGCTGGAGGAACGCACCCGGATCGCGCGGGAGATGCACGACGTGGTGGCGCACCACATGTCGCTGATCGCGGTGCAGGCGGAGACCGCGCCGTACCGGTTGACCGAGGTGCCGGCGCCGGCAGCCGCCGAGTTCGTGGCGATCGCCGCCTCGGCCCGCGACGCGCTCACCGACATGCGGCGACTGTTGGGAGTGCTGCGCAGCGAGTCCACCGGTCCGCAGACCGCGCCGCAGCCCGACCTGGGCGACCTGGGCGCGATGGTGGACGCGGCATGCCGGGCCGGCCTGCCGGTCACCCTCGACGTCGCGGGGGTGGACGACGCGCGGGTGCCCGCGCCGGTCGGGCTGGCCGCGTACCGCATCGTGCAGGAGGGCCTGGCCAACGCGGCCCGGCACGCGGCCGGGGCCGCGGTGCGCGTCACCGTCCGCGCCGAGGGGACCGCCCTGTCGGTACGCGTGCGAAACGCGCCGCCCGAGGACGCGCGCGCCCCGGCCACCGAGGCCGGGGCCGGGCACGGCCTGACCGGCATGCGGGAGCGGGCCACCTCCCTGGGCGGTACGTTCACCGCCGGGCCGCTGCCCGACGGGGGTTACGCGGTGGCGGCCGAACTGCCGTACGACGCGGAAGGCGGGGACGCGTGATCAAGGTGCTGATCGTCGACGACCAGGCGATGGTCCGGCAGGGCTTCGGCGCGCTGCTCGCCGCCCAACCGGACCTGCTGGTGGTGGGTGACGCCGCCGACGGCGCGCAGGCCGTGGCCGCCACCCGCCGGCTCGACCCGGACGTGGTGCTGATGGACGTGCGGATGCCGGTCATGGACGGTCTGGCGGCCACCCGCAAGCTGCTCGGCGACCGGTCGGCGCAGCGACCCCGGGTGCTCATCCTCACCACCTTCGACCTCGACGACTACGTGTACGAGGCGCTGCGCGCCGGGGCCAGCGGATTCCTGCTCAAGGACGCCCCGGCGGCCGATCTGGTGCAGGCGGTGCGGGTGGTGGCGGCCGGGGACGCGCTGCTCGCCCCGGCGGTCACCCGCCGGTTGATCGCCGAGTTCGCGGCCCGCCCGGACCACCGCCGGCCGCGCCCCACCGATCTGGCCGGGCTCACCCCCCGCGAGACCGAGGTGCTGCGGTTGATCGCCCGGGGTCGCAACAACGGGGAGATCGCGGGTGACCTGGTGGTCGCCGAGCAGACGGTGAAGACGCACGTCGGGCGGATCCTGGCCAAGCTGGGGTTGCGCGACCGGGCCCAGGCCGTGGTGCTGGCGTACGAGACGGGTCTGGTGTCCGCCGGCGAGTAGCTCCGCGGAGCCACCCCGCGGACGGCTCCCCGGGACGACGACCGCGCACCGCCCACCCGCGCACTGTGCCTCCGGACGACATTCCGGAGGGAGAACGAGATGCGACGACGAGGTGCCAGCCGAGTGGCGCTGGCCGCGCTGCTCGGCGTGAACCTGGTCCTGCCGACCCGAGCCGAGCCGGTCGCGGCGACGGGGTTCGTAGAGGCGTACCCGGTCACTGCGGCGGCGATGCGCGCGGCGGGCCCGCCGTACGCGGACTGGGCGGCCGACGGGCGTCGGTTCCTGTCGTTCGACAGGCGCGGCGACGGCCGCGCGGTCGAGGTGCTCGGCGACCTGGCCGAGGCGGACCGGATCGCGGTGCTGGTGCCGGGGGTGGGCAGCACCCTTGCCGACTTCGACAGGGGGTTGGGCGGGGTGGTCCGCCGGGCGCCGGCGGCGCAGGCCGGGCAGCTCTACCGGGAGTTGCGGGCGAGCGAGCCGCTGGCGCGGGTCGCGGTGCTGGCCTGGCTCGGCTACGACCCGCCCGACGGGGTGTTGACGGCCGCCGGTGACCGCAGCGCCCGGCGCGGCGCGGCCGGGCTGGTCGGGCTGCTGCGGGAACTGGCCGCGCGCCGTCCGGCGGCGACGATCACGGTGGTCGGGCACAGCTACGGGGCGCTGGTGGTGGCCCTGGCGGCGGCGGACGCCCCGGCCCAGGTCACCGATGTGGTGAGCCTCGGCGGCGTCGGCGCGGGGGTGCAGCGCGCCGACGATCTGCCGGGCGGACGGCGGTTCTGGGCGGCGGAGGCGACAACCGACTGGGTCCGTCGGGTTCCGCCGGTGCGGTTGCTCGGCCTCGGTTTCGGCCGCCGCCCCGGCGACCCGGCGTTCGGCGCCCGCAGCCTGCCGGTGGACGGGGTGGCCGGGCACGACGGTTACCTGGCCCCGGGCAGCGCCACGCTGGTGGCGGTGGCGGCGGTCGTGCTGGACGGTGTCGACGCCGGCTGGGTCGGGGACGCGCGGTGAACCGGGACCGTACCGTCGACGCGCTGCGGGCGTACGCCATCGGCGGGGTGGTGCTGGGACACTGGCTGGTCACCGGGTTGGTGCTGACCGGCGACGGTGGGCTGCACCAGGCCAGCCCGCTGACCGCGTTGCCCGCCCTGGCCCCGGTGACCTGGGTGTTGCAGACGCTCGGGCTGTTCTTCTTCACCGCCGGCTTCGGCTCGGCCCGGTCGCTGGCCGGCCACCGTGGCTCTCCGGGTGGCTGGTTGGCCGGTCGGCTGCGCCGGTTGCTGCTGCCGACTGTGGCGCTGCTGGGGGTGGGTGCCGCAGTGCTGCTCGCCGCCACCGTCGTCGGCACCCCGGACGACACGCTCGCCGTCGCGCTGCGGCTCGCGGTCAGTCCGTTGTGGTTCCTGGTGCCGCTGGTGTTCCTGATCGCGATGACCGGCCCGCTGCGCACTGCCGTACGCCGGTGGGGGTTGGGCCGTTGCGTCGTACCGGCGGTGGTCGTGGTCGCCGCGGCGGACCTGGCGGTGCGGCTGCTGCCGGCCGGCGGCCACCTGCCCCCGGTCAGCGTGGTGGCGGCCTGGTCGGTGCCGTACCTGCTGGGCGTGGCGCACGCCGACGGGCGGTTGGCCGGCCGGCGGGCGGCGGGCACGCTCGCGGCCGGCGGGGTGGCCGCGCTGACCGCGTTGCTGGCCGTGGGCTACCCGGTGAGCGCGGTCGGCGTGCCCGGGGCCGGGGTGTCCAACCTGAACCCGCCGTCGCTGCTGGCCGTGGCGCTGGCGGTGACCCAGGTCGGGCTGGGCCTGCTCGCCCGGCCGGCGCTGGAACGGCTGCTGGCCCGGCCGTTGCCGGGCCGAGCGGTGACCGAGGTGAACCGCTGCGCGTTCCGGATCTATCTGTGCCACCAGCCGATCCTGGTGGGGGTGACCGCGCTCACCGCCCGCGGCGGGCTGGCGCTGCCGGGGTTGCACACGGTGCCGGACGACCCCGGCTGGGTGCTGGCGCGTTTCTGCTGGCTGCCGTTGCTCGCCGCGGTGCTTGTCACTGTCGTGCGGGCGGGCCAGCCGCGACCGCGGCGCCAACCGGGCGGTGGAGGGGTCTCCGGCCGGTCGGCCGAGTGCGTCCCGTCGGCGCCGCAGGTGTACGATCATCAACGTTCCGGCCCGCCCGACTTGCAGGAGGTGATCGCTGTGCGAGATAGCGATCCTCCCAGTCGTGGCCGGGCCGATGGTCAGCCCCGCTGAGCCACGACTCAGTCTGGTGAGCTGACCCCGCTCCGCTCCCCCACCCCTCGGCATCCGCCGAGGTGTGTGCCGCGCCGTCCGGTTCCGGGCGGTCGCCGGGAGCCGCCCGGTCACGACTTCGTGTGCGCGTCCCCACCCCCTGCGGTCCGCCCCCGCACGCGGACCGTCCAGCCGCCACCCGGAGCCGTCCATGAGCCGCTACGTCGCCCCACTGGGCTTCACCCTCGCCGCCGTCTGGGTGGCCATCGTCTTCGTGCTGGCCGGCGGCGGCCACTGAGGTGGTGCTGACCGGCGGCGGTCAGTGACCACCGCCGGTCCACCGCTCTCAGAGCATCCGCGACGACCACAGCAGGCTGAGCGCGCCGGCGCAGAGCGCCAGCAGCAACGCCACCCCGGCGTACCACTGGGTCACCTCCCGCGGCTCGGTCCGGAAGCCGATCGAGCTGCCCATGTCCTGATAGACCTGCTTCAGCTCGCTCACCGAGGCCGCCTCGTAGAAGTAGCCCTCGGTGGTCTCGGCAAGCTCGGCCAGGGCCAGCCGGTCCACCGGCACCCGCTGCAACTGCCCACCGATGTCGACCTGACCGGTGTCGGTGCCGAACGCGATGGTGGAGACCGGCACGTTGGCCGCCTGCGCGGCCGCCGCCGCCTCCTCCACCGCCCGCCCGGAGGTGCGGAACCCGTCGGAGAGCAGCACGATCCGTGCCGGCGGGATGCCCGCCGCGCCGTCGGCCGGCACCGACCGGATCGCCTCCAGGCAGGTGAACACCGCCTCACCGGTCGCGGTCGCCTCGGCCAGCACCAGACCGTCGATGGCACTTGTCACAGCGTCCCGGTCCTTGCCCGGCGGCACCAGCACGTTTGCCGCCTTGGCGAACGACACGAGACCCAGGTTGTAGCTCTCCGGCAGCTCACCGACGAACTGCTTGGCGGCCTCCTGGGCCGCCTCCAGCCGGTTCGGCGCCACGTCGTCGGCCTGCATCGACAGCGACACGTCGATGGCGAGCATCACGGTGGCCCGCTCCAACGGCTCCCGGGTGTCCACCGCCGGCCGGGCCAGCGCGGTGGCCAACACCAACAGGCAGAGCAGGAACGCCGTCGCCGGAACGTGCCGACGCCAACCGAGCCCCTTCGGCGCCACCGTACGCAGCAGGTCCACATTGGTGAACCGCATCGCGAACGCCCGGCGGTGCAGCTGCCGCCAGACGTAGAACGCCGCGAGGGCGAGCACCGGCAGCACCGCCAACAGCCACCACGGTTGCATGAAACGGATCATCGTGTCGTCCCCCGGGTACGCGCGTGCCGCTGCGCGGCCACGAAACGCACCATGTCCAGCAGCCAGTCTCGGTCCGTACGCAGACGCAGGTGGGCCGCGCCGGCGCCGCGCAGGGCGGCGGCGATCGTGGCCCGTTGGGCGGTCGCGGCGTCGGCGTAGCGCTGCCGCAGCCGTGGATCGGCGGTCTGCACCTCGTGCAGCTCCCCGCTCTCCGGGTCGACCACCGGCAACACACCCACGTCCGGCAACTCCAGCTCGCGCGGGTCGACCACCTCGATCGCGAGCACGTCGTGGCGGACCCGCAGCTTGCGCATCGGCCGGGCCCACTGCTCGGCCGGCGCGAGGAAGTCCGAGATCACCACGGCCACGCCGCGCCGGCGGGGCGGACGGTTGAGCATCTCGATCAGGGCGCCCAGGTCACCACGGCCCGGCCGGATGGTGGTGCCGGCGACGGTCCGCAGCAGGCCCTGCGCCTCCTTGCGACCGGAGCGGGCCGGCAGCCGGGTGAGCACCCCGGGCCCCGCCGGCCGTGGTGCGCTCCGCCAGCGGCGGGCCGGTGCGGACACACCGCCGCCGGTGCCGATCACCGCGCCGATCCGGTTGCCGCCCCGCACGGTCAGGTGGGTGACGGCGGCCGCGGCGGCCACCACCACCTCCCGTTTGAGCCACTGCCCGGTGCCGAAGTCCAGGCTGGCGGAGAGGTCCACCGCCAGCCAGGTCTCCAGTTCCCGGTCGGCGACCGTACGCCGCACGTGGGGTGTGGTGGTCCGGGCGGTGACCGGCCAGTCCATCCGGCGCACGTCGTCGCCGGGGCGGTACTCCCGCGATTCGCCCGCCTCGCTGCCCGGCCCGGGCAGGAGACCGGCGTAGTCGCCCTGGAGCAGACCGTCGAGTTTGCGGGTGACGAGCAGTTGCAGCCGGGACAGCACGGCCTCGCTGCGGTCAGGGGCGGGACGAGGGGTGGGTGAGGTCACGGCCGCTGCCCGGGCCAGCCAGCGCCGGGCGGCGGCGCGGTCGACGACGGAGTGGCCTGCTGCCGGGGCGCGACCGCCGGCAGGGGAATTGTCGACATCACCCGGTGCACGATGTGGTCGGCGGGCACGTCGTCGGCGAGCGCGTCGTAGCTGAGCACCAACCGGTGCCGCAGGATGTCCGGCGCGATGTCCTGCACGTCCTGCGGCAGGGCGTAGTCGCGCCCGCGCAACAGCGCCAGCGCGCGGGTCGCCCGGACCAGGCCCAGCGAGGCGCGCGGGCTGGCCCCGTACTGGATCAGTTGGGCGACGTCGGGCATGCCGTGCTCGGCGGGGGCGCGGGTCGCCAGCACCAACCGGACCGCGTAGTCGACAAGGGCGTTGTGCACGAAGACCTGGTCCGCCTTGCGTTGCAGGGCGATCAGCTCGGGGGTGTCGAAGACCGCGGTCGGCTCGGGCGCTGCCACGCCCATCCGGTAGACGATCTCGCGTTCCTCCGCGTCGGTCGGGTAGCCCACCACGATCTTCATGAGGAACCGGTCCCGCTGCGCCTCCGGCAGCGGGTAGACGCCCTCCTGCTCGATCGGGTTCTGGGTGGCCATCACCAGGAACGGGTCGGGCACCCGGTGGCTCTCGCCGCCGATGGACACCTGCCGCTCGCTCATCACCTCCAGCAGCGCGGACTGGACCTTCGCCGGCGCCCGGTTGATCTCGTCGGCGAGCAGGAAGTTGACGAAGACCGGGCCCAGCTCGACGTCGAACTTCTCGCTGGACTGCCGGTAGATGCGGGTGCCCATGATGTCGGCGGGCACCAGGTCCGGGGTGAACTGCACCCGGGCGAAGGACCCGCCGACGACCTTGGCGAGGGTCTCCACCGCCAGGGTCTTGGCGACCCCGGGGACCCCTTCGAGCAGACAGTGACCGCGAGCGAGCAGCGCGACGAACATCCGCTCCACCATCCGGTCCTGCCCGACGATCACACGTTTGATCTCGAACAGCGCCCGCTCCAACAGGGTGGCGTCCTGCGCGGGTGTCGTCACCGCCGCGGGCGTCTGCGGTGCCGCCCCGTTCGGCGTCGGAGCGTCGGGCATGGTCGGCTGGGCCACCGGTCCTCCACAGCGTTTGTCGGTCGTCGCGGCTCGTGCGGTATCAAGACTCGCATGCCTTGCTGAGTGTCGAGGTGGGGAGAAGCCGATTTTCGCCGCGCCGCCCTCAGCAGCAGAATCGCCCGACGAGGGTGTACAAGGACCGGCCTGCCGCGTGTACGATTCACCCCGTCGCCGGGCGGCTCCCCCCGTGGTCGCCCGGCGATCAAACTTCCGTCCGGCCGCCCTAGACTGGCCCGGATGAGCATCCCCTCCAGCGCCGACGACGTCCTCGTCTGCTCGGCCCGCGGCTGCCGGGCCTCCGCTGTCTGGGCCCTGGAGTGGAACAATCCCCGGCTGCACGACGCCGATCGGCGCAAGACCTGGCTGGCCTGCGCCGATCACCGGACCAGCCTCGGTGACTTCCTGGACGCTCGCGGCTTTCTGCGTGCCGTCACTCCGGTGCCCGGATCGCCTACGCTCGACACGTGAGCACCCCCGGCGCCCCACCGCCTCCCGGATACGACGCCTCGACGGCCGCACCGGCGGGCCGAGGGCCGCTGGAGCCCTGGCCCGACACGGTCCACTGGCAGCCGATCTCCACCGACCTGATCTGGGTGGAGTTGATCCGGCTGGCGGTCGTTGTCGCCATCGGGCTGGCGGCGACAGGTGTCGGCTGGGCGTTGAGCGGCCACTGGCTGTTCGGGCTCGCCCTCGCCGTCGTGCTCGTGCTCGGCGGGTGGCGGGCCGTCGCGATCGTCCGCGCGGTCCGGGCCTGGGGGTACGCCGAAAGGGACGCCGACCTGCTGGTCCGGCACGGGCTGCTGGTCCGCCGCCTCTCCATCGTCCCGTACTCGCGGATGCAGTTCGTCGACGTCAGCGCCGGGCCGTTGGAGCGTGCCTTCGACCTGGCCACCGTGCAGTTGCACACCGCCGCGGCGGCGAGCGACGCCCGGGTTCCCGGACTGCGCCCGGCGGAGGCGTCCCGGCTGCGCGACCGGCTCACCGCGCTCGGCGAGGACCGGGCGGAGGGGCTGTGAACGCTGGAGCGGGCCGGCACCGCGGCGGACCTGACACGTCCGGAGCGGAGCACCGGCCGGGCCCGGGGCCGGTCCGATGAACGACGGTCCCGCCGAGCCGAGCACCGTGCCCCCCGCCGACGCGACGCCGCACGGGCCGCCGCCACCCGCCGACCTGACGCCGCACGGGCCGCCGCCACCCGCCGACCTGACGCCGCACGGGCCGGTGCCGTCGGCGGGGCCCTCCTCCGGGCCGGCGTACCCGGGCGACGGCGACGGCGAGCCCCGGCAGCGGCTGCATCCGCTCAGCCCACTGCTGCACGGCGCGAAGTCCCTGGCCGTGGTCATCGCCGGGTTGTCGTGGTCGACGCTGTCCCGGGTGGGCTTCGGCTGGTTCGCCGCCATGGTGGCGGTGCTGGCGCTGGGCGCGACAGTGCTGTCGGTGATCAGCTGGTACAACACGGGCTACCACGTGGTGGGCCGCGAACTGCGGGTCTACGAGGGGCTGCTCTGGCGGCGCACCCGGGCCATCCCGTTGGAGCGACTACAGGCCGTGGAGGTGGTCCGGCCACTGCTGGCCCAGCTCAGTGGTCTGGCCGAGTTGCGGCTGGAGGTGGTGGGCGGCGGCAAGACCGAGGCGCCCCTGGCGTACCTCGCGGTGGCCGACGCGGCCCGGCTGCGCGAGCGGCTGCTGGCGCTGGCCGGGCGGGTGACGCAGCCGACCGGGCCGGGCGACGCGACGGCCGCGGTGCTCCCGGGGGCGGCGGCGCCATCGGTGACGACCGCGCCGGGCCGACCACTGCACGCGGTACGCAACCAGAGCCTGCTGGTCAGCCAACTGCTCACCCCGCAGGCGTTCCTGCTCCCGTTCGGTGTGGCCTTCGTCGTGGTGCAGTTCGTCACCGCGGGGTCGTGGTCGTTCGTCGCGGTGGCGAGCACGCTGACCGCGATGGCGGGCGTGCTGCTGCAACCGATCCGGCGGGTCCTCGACGACTGGAACTTCCGGCTGGCCCGCGACGGCGGCACGCTGCGGGTGCACAACGGCCTGCTGGAGACGCGGGCGCAGGCCGTGCCACTGGCGCGGGTGCAGACCGTGCGGGCCACCTGGCCGCTGCTCTGGCGGGTGAACGGCTGGCTGCGGCTGCGCCTGGAGGTGGCGGGGTACTCCCTCGCCGAGGCCGACGACCGCAACCGGCCCGACCGACTACTGCCGGTCGGTGACCTGCCGACCGCGACGATGATCGTCGCCGAGGTGCTGCCCGGGGTACGCCTCGACACCCTGACGCTGACCCCTCCACCGACCCGCACCCGATGGCTGCACCCGCTGGGCCGTCGCGCGTTCGGCGCGGGACTGTTCGAGCAGGTGTTCGCCACCCGCTCCGGGCGGCTCACCCGGCAGTTGGTGATCCTGCCGTACGCCCGCATCCAGAGTGTGCGGGTGGTGCAGGGGCCGGTGCAGCGCCGCCTCGGGCTGGCGTCCGTGCACGCGGACACCGCTGGCGGTTCCGGTGCCACCGCCCAGGACCGCGACCTGGCCGAGGCGTGGGCGATGGCGGCCGAGCTGAACGCCCGCGCCCACCGAGCCCACCACCCCGTTCCGCAGCCTCCCGATGATCAGGAGGTCGTCGCCCCGACCCGCTGGCCGGAGGGGCAGTGACCGCCTGACCGACGGGTGGGTGCGGTCAGCGATCGGCGGGAATCGCCGGCTGGTCGGCGGTAGCCGGCCCGGTCGCGCCCTCCGGGGCGCCGATCCGCTCGGGTGGTCCCCCGGTGGCGGGCTGCGCCTCGGCCTTCGGGTGGCGGACCCGCCAGGCCGCCCAACCGCGCTCCGCCAAGCCGACCACCAGGAAGGTCAGCCCCACGTACGTCCAGCCGACCAGCACGTCGATCACGTAGTGCTCACCCGAGTAGACGAGGGTGAAGGTCATCGCCAGCGGGTACGCGAGCAGCAGCGGCCACCAGCGGCGGCGGGTGGTGGTCAGGAAGAACAGCACCACGAACAGCGCCCACGCGGTGTGCAGCGACGGCATCGCGGCGACCGGGTTGGACGCGATCTGGCCGGCGTTGAGCACGTTGCCGGCACCGTGCATGCCGAACGCCTTCCAGCCCCGGGTGGAGATCCGGGCGACCTCGGTGAGCAGCCCGTTCTGCGCCGCCCACCAGGGCGGGGCGGCCGGGTAGATGAAGTAGGTCACCAGGCCGGCGGCGCAGAGGAAACCCCAGCGCCGCATGTACGCCGCCCAGCGGTGGCGGTCCCGCAGCCAGAGCACCGCGGCGGCGGTCAACGCGACGACGAAATGGGAGAAGTACACCCAGCTCGCGGCGACGTCCCACCAGTGCACCTGTGGCCGGTAGAGGTGCTCCTGCAACCAGATGGTGGGCACCTCGCCGCCGGTGGCCCAGCCGAACATGAACCGGTCGGCGACGATCAGCTCCATCGCGTGCGGGGTGGCCCCGTTGTCGGCGAACCCGCGCGAGAGGTTGTAGACGACGAACAGCAGCACCACCGGCACCCAGTCCCGGGCGAAGCGCAGGTGACTGCGCCACGGCCGGTCGCTGTTCCAGGCGACGGTCGCCGCCCAGATCCAGACGAAGGCGTACGCGGGGTCGGTGGGCAGCCCGATCGCCAGCCAGGCAGTGACGAAGGCCACCGCCCACACGCTCATGGCGACGACGCGCCGACGACCCCCGTCGCCGGACGCGGGCGGGTCGGTCCGGGCGGGGGGCTGGGGGTCAGTCACGACGGCCATCGTCGTCAAGGTTAACGACGGGTACGGCATCGACCGACGGGGACCACCTGTCGGTCGTTCGCCGTGGGTGCGTCCGGATCGCCGGGCGCGTGCCCGAGGCCTCCGGCGAGCACCTAGGCTGACGACCATGCAGGAGCAGCCCGAGCCGGCCTTCGCGCCGGGTCTGACCGCCCAGGTCGAGTTGACAGTCACCGACGCGGACACCGCCCAGGCGGTCGGTTCCGGGGACGTACCGGTGCTGGGCACTCCCCGGGTGCTCGCGCTGGCCGAGGCCGCCACCGTCGCGGCGACGGCGACCGGGATGCCGGCGGGGTCGACGACAGTGGGCACGCGGGTCGAGCTGGAGCACCTGGCGCCGACAGTGGTCGGCCGGACGGTGCGGGCGCAGGCCCTGCTGGCGACGGTCGACGGGCGCCGACTGTCGTTCGAGGTCACGGTCAGCGACGGCGACCAGACGGTGGCCCGGGGTCGGGTGGACCGGATCCTGGTGGACCGGCAACGCTTCGTCGAGCGTGCCGGGCGGTCGTCGTGACCGCCGGTTTCGCCGAGATCGCCGACCGGGTGCACGTGAGACGCGAACCACTGCTGCGGGTCAACGTCACACTTGTCGTCGGCGACGACGAGGCGCTCCTTGTGGACACGCTCTCCTCCGCCGCTCAGGCCGCCGAGCTGGCCGCCGCCGTCCGGGCGGTCACCGACCGCCCGTTGACGCTCGTCAACACCCACCACCACTACGACCACTGCTTCGGCAACGCCGTCCTGGCCGGCGACCCGCCCCGCCCGGTGTACGCGCACGAGCTGGCCGCCACGGCGCTGCGCACGGACCCGGAGCGGCTGCGCCGGGAGGCGTACGCGGAGCTGCGCGAGGAGCACCCGGCGCTCGCCGCCGAGCTGGCCGACACCCCCCTGCTCGCCCCGACGCACACCGTGCACACCGAGACGTCGCTCGACCTCGGTGGCCGGCGGGTGCTGCTGCGGCACCCGGGGCGGGGGCACACCGACGCGGACCTGGTGGTGCACGTGCCGGACGCCGACGTGCTCATCGCCGGGGACCTGGTGGAGCAGAGCGGGCCGCCCGCCTTCGAGGACGCGTACCCCCTGCAATGGCCGGACGCGGTCGCGGACCTGCTGCGGCTGACCACCGCGCGCACTGTGGTGGTGCCGGGTCACGGTGATCCGGTGGACGTCGACTTCGTCCGCGCCCAGCATGCCGAGCTGGCGAAGCTGGCCTGGCTGATCCGGGCCGCGCACACCGGCAGCGCCCCGCCGGAGAGGGTGGCCGCGGAGGGCCCCTTCGGCGCCCGCGCCGCCCTGATCGCCGCCCACCGCGGCTACGCCGAGCTGAACGGCGAGGCCTAGGCCGCGAAGCGACGCTCGACGTCGGCGCGGGTGGGCATGGCGGTGGCCCCTCCGGGCCTCTCGCAGACCAGGCCCGCCACCCGCAGCGCGAACGCGACCCGCTCGACCCACCCGTGCGGGGAGTCCGGTTCGCCGTCGACGAGCAGGTCGGCGATCAGCGCGGCCAGCACGGAGTCGCCGGCGCCGGTGGCGTCGATCGCGTCGACCTTCGGGGCCGGCACCCGGACCGGGTCGGCGTCGGCGGCGGCCAGCACCGCCCCGGCCGCGCCGAGCGTCACCACCACCGTGGCGGCGCCCAGCTCGCGCAGGTACGCGGCCACCCCCTCGACCGGTTCACCCGGGTAGAGCAGCCCGGCGTCGGCGGCGCTCAGCTTGACCACGTGCGCGCCGGCGGCGAACTCGGCCACCACCTGGCGTAGCCCGTCCAGCGCGGCCGGCCCGTCCAGCAGTCGGGGGCGCACGTTCGGGTCGAAGACCCGCAGACCCGCGGCGAGCGACCAGGCCCGCCGGGCGGCAGCCAGCGGGCCGGGCCGGAGCAGCGCCACCGAGCCGCAGGAGAGCACGTCGGCGCCCTCCATCAGCGCGAGGTCCAGATCGTCGGGACCGAGCAGGCCGTAGGACGCCGGCTCGCCGTAGAAGCGGAAGTCGGGTTCGGGTCCGGCGTACGTGACCACCGCGAGCGTGGTCGGCGCCGGCACCGTCACCGCACCGGTCACCCCGACGTCGGCAGCGGTCAGGAAGTCGCGGATCCGGCCGCCCAGCACGTCGTCGCCGAGCGAACCGACGAACTGTGCCGCACCGCCGAGGCGGGCCACCCCGACGGCGACGTTGAGCGGCCCGCCGCCGATCATCTGCCGGTAGACCCGCTCCCCGTCGCGCTCGCTGTCGAGCAGGTCGACGAGCGCCTCGCCGAGCACCACCGCGTACCCCATGCCGATCCTCTCGTCGTCACCCACCACCGGCCGCCGCGCCGAGCCGATCACCGTGCCACCAGGCTGGCACAGCGCACGGCCCGGTGGGCGCCGAAGGCCGCGCACCGGCACGCGCTACCCCGGTCGGTGGATCGCCCCGTCCAGCGCCGCCAGCGGACGGCCGCTGCCGCCCCAGCGGGCCGCGACGATCTGCGCGGCCACACTCACCGCGGTCTCCTCCGGGGTACGACCACCGAGGTCCAGCCCGATCGGGGAGGCGAGCCGGCCCAGTTGCGCCGCGGTGAGCCCCGCCTCGCGCAGCAGCTTGTGCCGCTCGTCGTGGGTGCGCCGCGAGCCCATCGCGCCGACGTACGCCAACCGGTGGCGTAACGCCAGCTCCAGCACCGGCACGTCGAACTTCGGATCGTGGGTGAGGACGCACACCACCGTCCGCCCGTCGGCGCGGCCCGCGTCCAACTCCGTCCGCAGGTAGCGGTGCGGCCACTGCACCACCACCTCGTCCGCCTCGGGAAAGCGCCGTGCGGTGGTGAAGACTCCTCGGGCGTCGCAGACGGTGACCCGGTAGCCGAGGAACGCCCCGATCCGGGCCACCGCGGCGGCGAAGTCGATCGCCCCGAAGACGATCATCCGAGGCGGGGTGGCGTACGCGGTCACGAAGAGGGTGACGCCGCTGCCGCGCCGCTGCCCGTGGTAGCCGTACCGGAGCGTCCCGCTGTGCCCGGTGGCGAGCAGCCCGAGGGCGTCGACGCGGGCGGCGTCGTCGAGCCGGTCGTCACCCAGCGAGCCGATCGACCGCTGGCCGGTCAGCGCCAGCCGCCGACCCAGTCGCCGCGCCGGATCGGCCGGCACCGCGCCCAGTGGATCGCCGGCGTCGGCGGCCACGCAGGTGACCACTGCCGCCGGTTGGCCCCCTCGGCGGGCGGCGGCGACCGCCGCCAACTCCGGCAGGGCGCCGCCGTCGACGCGCTCCACGAACACGTCGAGGACGCCACCGCAGGTCAGACCCACGGCGTACGCGTCGTCGTCGCTGACGCCGTAGCGGATCAGCTCGGCCGCGCCGGTGTCGAGCACCCGGCGGGACCGTTCGTAGAGGTCCGCCTCGACGCAGCCGCCGGAGACGCTGCCGGTGACCGTGCCGTCGATCGCCACCGCCATTGTCGCGCCGGGTGGTTGCGGCGCGGAGTGCCAGGTGGCCACGACGGTGGCCAGCGCGACCGGCTCACCGGCGCGGCACCGGCGGTGCACCTCGTCGAATACCTCCGGCACCGGCCGCCGCCTCTCCGTTCCGTCGTCCCCGTCCGCAGGATATGGCGTGCGGCGGCGGCCGGTGGGTCAACTCATCCATCGAGGAACAGCTATTGCGTCGCGGCGGCGTGGCGTGATGGGATGACGGGTACCGGGCGGTGCGAGGGCTGCCGCGCCACCGGTTGCCGGGTTCGTCACACGCGAGGGCGCCGGTCCCTGACAGGACCGTTGATGGCGCGCGTCCACCGGCCATTCTTCCGCCGGGGCACGTCGCCGTGATCGTCGCACCGCTCACATCAGCGGGGCGAGCAGGCCACGTCCCACCCGGTTGCGGCGGGACGGCTCGGGCGGCACGTCCCGCGAGTCAGGAGAACCCGTGAACCGTTCCCGTACGGCCGCGTTGCTCACCGCGGCCATGACCCTCGCGCTGGGCGCTGTCGCCCTGGCGTCCAGTCCCCAGCCGGCCGCCGCGCACGGCGCGGCGATGACCCCGGGCAGCCGTACCTACCTGTGCTGGCAGGACGGTAAGAGCCAGACCGGCGAGATCAGGCCGAACAACCCGGCGTGCGCCGCGGCGGTGGCCCAGAGCGGGGCGAACTCGCTCTACAACTGGTTCAGCGTGCTGCGCTCCGACGCCGGTGGCCGGACCACCGGCTTCATCCCGGACGGGCAGTTGTGCAGCGGTGGCAACACCGGTTTCCGCGGCTACGACCTGCCCCGCACCGACTGGCCGCTGACCCACCTGACGTCCGGCGCGCGGCTCGACTTCAAGTACAGCAACTGGGCGCACCACCCGGGCACGTTCTACTTCTACGTGACGAAGGACAGCTGGAGCCCGACCCGGGCGCTGGCCTGGAGTGACCTGGAGGAGCCGTTCCTGACGGTCACCAACCCGCCGCAGCAAGGCGCGGTCGGCACCAACGACGGGCACTACTACTTCAGCGGCAACCTGCCGTCGGGCAAGAGTGGCCGGCACATCATCTACTCCCGCTGGGTGCGCTCGGACTCGCAGGAGAACTTCTTCGGCTGCTCCGACGTGACCTTCGACGGCGGCAGCGGCCAGGTGACCGGGGTGGGCCCTGGTACCGGCACGCAGTCGCCGAACCCGACCACGCCGCCGCCCAACCCCACCACCCCGCCGCCCAACCCGACCACCCCGCCGCCGAACCCCACCACCCCGCCGCCGAACCCGACCACCCCGCCGCCGGGCGGCGACTGCATGGCGGTCTACAAGGTGAGCAGCACCTGGCAGGGTGGCTTCCAGGGCGAAGTCACGATCATGAATCACGGCAGTACGCCGTTCTCCGGCTGGACCGCGAGTTGGTCCTGGCCCAACGGGCAGTCGATCAGTCAGATCTGGAGCGCCACCCAGACAACGTCCGGATCGACGGTGACGGCGACAAACGTCTCCTACAACGGCACTGTCGCACCGGAGGGCACCACCACGTTCGGCTTCCTGGCCAGCTCTACAGGAACGAACGGAATACCCACCGTCACCTGCGCCCGCCGCTGACCACCACCCGTTAGTCGATCAAGAGGTTTGCGTCACCGAGGCAACTCGCGGTGACGCAAACCTCTTGGTCAAGATGGGTGTCAGCGGACCATGGAACCGACCACCGGCTTCGTGAGCAGGGCGGACTGGTTGCGCTGGATGCCCGGGTCGAGGGTCTTGGCCACGAAGATGGCGTGCCAGATGCAGAAGATCAGCACCGTCCACACCTTGCGGGAGTGGTCGGCCTCCTCCCGCTTGTGCTCGTCGAGCAGCCGCAGCGCGTACGACAGGTCGAGCAGGTCGCCCGCGCCGGAGGTGCTCAGCACGTGCCGGGCCCACTCGTACATCTCGCCGCGCAGCCAGACCCGGGTGGGCGTCGGGAAGCCCAGCTTCTTGCGGTTGACGATGGCCGGCGGCACCACGCCCTGCAACGCCTGGCGCATCGCGTACTTCGTGGCGTCGGAGCGCGGCGGCAGCTTCAGGTCCACCGGGATCTTCGCCGCGACGTCGAAGACCTCCCGGTCGAGGAACGGCACCCGCACCTCCAGCGAGTGCGACATCGAGATCCGGTCGGCCTTGACCAGGATGTCGCCGCGCAGCCAGGTGTACAGGTCGACGTACTGCATCTTGGTGACGTCGTCCAGCTCCGTGCACTCGGCGTAGATCGGGGCGGTGACGTCGGTGTAGCGCACCGAGGGGTCGTAGCGGCGCATCAGGTGCTGCTTCTCCTCCTCGGTGAACATCCGCGCGTTGCCGTAGTAGCGCTCCTCGATCGGGGTGGTGCCCCGCTCCAGGAAGCTCTTGCCCTTGACCCCCTGCGGGATCGCCTTGGAGACCGCGCGCAGGCCCTTCTGCACCCCGCCGGGCAGGCCGTTGACGGTGCCCAGCGACAACGGCTCCCGGTAGATCGTGTAGCCGCCGAAGAACTCGTCCGCGCCCTCACCGGAGAGCACCACCGTGACGTGCTCGGCGGCCTTCTTCGCCACGAAGTACAGCGGCACCAGCGCCGGGTCGGCCACCGGGTCGTCCAGGTGCCAGACGATCTTCGGCAGCGCGTCGATCATGTCCTGCGGACCGATCTTGGTGGGGATGGTGGTGACGTCCAGGTGCCGGGCCGACTCCTGCGCGACGTCGATCTCCGAATAACCCGGGACGTCGTAGCCGACGGTGAAGGTGAGGATGTTCGGGTTGAACTCCCGGGCCAGCGCGACCACCGCTGTCGAGTCGATGCCGCTGGACAGGAACGAGCCGACCGGCACGTCGGAGCGCATGTGCATGCGCACGCTCTCCCGCAACGTCTCCCGGATCTCGTGGTACAGCTTCTGCTCGTCGTCGACCGGCGCCGGCCGGAACACCGGCCGGTACCACCGGCGTACGTCGATGCGCCCGCCCGGGGTCCAGTTCAGGTACTCCCCCGAACCGATCCGGCTGACGCCCTTGTGCAGGGTGCCGGGCTCCGGGACGTACTGCAACGTCAGGTAGTGGCTCAGGTTGGCCGTGTCGACACCCGCGTCGCCCTGGTAGTTGCTGTGCGCGAACGGCAGCAGCGCCTTCTTCTCCGACGCCAGGTAGAGGCCGTCGGCGGTCTCCAGGTAGTGCATCGGCTTGATGCCGAAGTAGTCGCGGGCGCCGAACGCGCGCCGCTCCTGCCGGTCCCAGATGACGAAGGCGAACATGCCCCGCAACCGGGTGAGCACCTGCTCGCCCCAGAAGTGGTAGCCCGCCACGATCACCTCGCCGTCACCGGCCGTGGCGAACTGCGCGCCGAAGTTCCTGATCAACTCCTCGCGCAGCTCGATGTAGTTGTAGATCTCACCGTTGAAGGTGAGCAGGTAACGACCGTTCGCGTAGGGCAGCGGCTCGTGGCTCGACGCGACGTCGATGATGGCCAGCCGCTTGTGGGCGAACACGCCGTCCGCGTACCGGCCGGAAGCGTCGCCGACCACCTCGACCCCGGTCTCGTCGGGGCCGCGGTGGTGCAGGCATTCCAACGCTCCGGCGATGTGGTCGCGGTGCGCGGCGGCATTGCCGTTCGCGCTGAAGAAGGCCAGAAGTCCGCACATGGTGGTCATCTTTCCACGCGTGCTGTCGGCCCGTCGCAGCCGTCCGTCGATCCGGCCGACTCCCGGGGGCGTCAACGCGAACCGGGCGCGTACCGTCGGGATCAGCAACGAAGCGGAGGGAGTGGCGCAATGACCGAGGGACAAACCGACGGTACGCCGACGGACGGCACGGAATCGCACGATCCGGACTTCCCGGAGGCGTTCCTGTCCTTCATGCGCCAGGGCTGGCGCGACACCGCGCTCCCCGTGGCGCCCCGTGCGGAGACGCCCAACTACGCCAAGCGGCGTGCCGCGCTCTCCGCGGCCTTCCCCGGCGAGACACTTGTCATCCCCACCGGCACCGAGAAGGTCCGGGCCAACGACACCGACTACCCGTTCCGGCCGGGCAGTGACTTCGCCTACCTGACCGGCGACCACGACCCCGACAGCGTGCTGGTGCTGCGCCCCAACGGCTCGGGGCACGACGCGACGCTGTACATGCGGCCCCGCTCGTCCCGGGAGACCGACGAGTTCTTCCGCAGCCGCCACGGCGAGCTGTGGGTGGGCCGGCGCCACACGCTCAGCGAGAAGTCGACCGAACTGGGCCTGCCCACCGCCGACCTGACCGGCCTGGAGGCGACACTCGCCGACCTGGCGCCGGGGCGTACCCGGGTGCTTCGCGGGTTCGACGCCCGGGTGGACGCGGCCGTCCGTGGCTACGACGGACCGCGCGCCGAGGGCCAACCGGCCCGCGACCGGGAGCTGGCCATCGCCATCTCGGAGATGAAGCTGGTCAAGGACGAGTGGGAGATCGGCCAACTCCAGGACGCGATCGACGCCACCGTCCGCGGCTTCGAGGACGTGGCCCGGATCCTGCCGGCCGACCGCGCCGTCTCCGAGCGGCTGCTGGAGGGTGTCTTCGCGCTGCGGGCCCGCCACGACGGCAACGACGTCGGGTACAGCTCGATCGTCGGCGCGGGCGAGCACGCCACGATCCTGCACTGGGTGCACAACCACGGCGCCACCCGGCCGGGTGACCTGCTGCTGATGGACATGGGCGTCGAGGGCCGCAACCTCTACACCGCCGACGTGACCCGGGTGCTGCCGGTCAACGGGCGGTTCACCGCCCTGCAACGCCAGGTCTACGACATCGTGTACGCCTCGCAGCAGGCCGGCATCGACGCCATCCGCCCCGGCGTGAAGTTCAAGGACGTCCACCTGACCTGCATGCGGGCGCTCGCCGAGGGCCTGTCCGAGCTGGGCCTGCTGCCGGTCAGCGTGGACGAGGCGATGGACGAGAAGTCGACCGTCTACCGGCGGTGGACGCTGCACG
This sequence comes from Micromonospora sp. CA-240977, assembly GCF_050942285.1. Classification (NCBI taxonomy): domain Bacteria; kingdom Bacillati; phylum Actinomycetota; class Actinomycetes; order Micromonosporales; family Micromonosporaceae; genus Micromonospora; species Micromonospora sp. CA-240977. The sequence continues at coordinate 5,355,777 of NZ_CP192055.1, forward strand.
GCTTCGGCCACATGCTCGGCATCGACGTGCACGACTGCTCCAACGCCCGCAAGGAGACCTACCGCGACGGCGCGCTGGGCGAGGGCTACGTGCTCACTGTCGAGCCCGGCCTGTACTTCCAGCCGGAGGACGAGATGGTCCCCGCCGAACTGCGCGGCGTCGGCATCCGGATCGAGGACGACGTGCTGGTCACCGCCACCGGCGCGGTGAACCTGTCGGCCGGGCTGCCGCGCACCTCCGACGAGGTGGAGACCTGGCTTGCCGAGCAGCGCGAGGCAGGCCCCCGCCTGCCCGGCTGACAAACACTCCTGCACCAGACAAACGCGCCGGCGGGCTGGTCAGCCCGCCGGCGCGTTTGTCTGGTGCAGGGTGACCAACCCGCCGATGTCCAGCCCGATCACCGCTCCGACCGTCACTGCCGCCCGGCTGGTCGACGCGCCGGCCTCTGCCTGTCCCGGGTGACAAACGCCCGCGCTGGGGGCCTCGCCGGGTTGACCACCCACGTCGATGGGTCCGGCCCCCGGGGTGGTCGCTCCAGCCTCGGGCGGGGCCGCCGGCCCGGTCCGGTCCGGTCCGGTCCGGTCCCTCCAGCCTCGGCCAACCCTCCGGCCTGGCCAATCCGCCCCGGTCCCGCCCGACCCGGCCGGCCTCGATCCCGTCCGACCTGGCCCGGCCCGCCTCAAATCCGCCCGACCTTGCACGGCCCGCCCGACCCGCCCGTCTCGATCCCGTCCGACCTGACCCGGCCCGCCCGACCTGCCCCCGGCCCGGCCCCGGCCCCGCCCCGGCCGACACGCCCCGCCGACACGTCCCGCCAGGTCGGCGCCGCCCCACCCCGCCCCACCCCGGTCGGCCCGGCCTGGCCCCTGGCCCGGCGCTGGCCCGCCCCGGCCGACCCGCCCCGCCGACACGCCCCGCCCGATCGGCTCCGCCCACCCCGCCCGGCCGACCCGCCGGCCCACCCCCGACCCGACCCGGCCCGCCCGACCTGCCCGCGGCCCGGCCCGGCCCGGCCCGGCCACGTGGTTGTGATCAACCCCCGGCTGATCCATTCGGTTTCATTGAAGTCGTGCTGTCTGCGCGCTCGGATACCGCGTTGTCGCGGAACCCGAGTTGATCATGCGGGCAGCGGCGGGTGATTGTGCTGCTCAGGTCCCTTTTTACCGACTTGCGCCGGGCCGCGTCGACAGGGGCTGACCAGCACTGACCCGCATCGGTTGCCCGCCGTTGCCCGACCTGAGTCGAATGCGTGGTTATCTCGGATACGTCCGCGTCGCGAAGATAGTTCTCATACGGTGGGGATCAGAGGCTGCAACCTATTTGTAGCTGGTCGTGGCGCCTCGGGCGGTGCGATCCCGTCTGGTAGCAGGAAAGGGCGGAAGGCTCTGATGTCCAACGACGTAACGAGTACCGACGGCGGGGCCTCGACAGCTCCGCCGACACGACGACGGCGGGCCCTCTGGGTCGCCGGCGTCGCCGGGCTGACCGGCGTGGTGGGCCTCGCGGCCCTCGGCGGTGTGGCCGCCCGGGACGACAAGCCCAAGTCCGACCGGGCGTCCGACGCGCAACCGTCGACAAGCCGGCAGAACGTCAGCGACGCCGGCGGCGCGAACGACGAGGGTGCCAAGAAGGACGGCGCCAAGGAGGACGACGGCCGGGAGGACGGCGGTCGGGAGGGCGAGTGGAGCGGCGACGACTGGAGCGGCGGCAACGACCGCTCGGGCCGGGACGCCAAGCACGACGAGAAGGACCGCACCAGGCAGGTCCCGTGCGACACCGACAAGCTGATCCAGGCGATCACGTTCGCCAACAACGACGACGGCGGTGTGCTGGAGCTGGCCAAGGGCTGCACCTACACGCTGACCCGCAACCAGGACGGCAACGGCCTCCCGGTGATCACCGAGAACATCACTCTCAGGGGTGAGCACACCACCATCGGCCGTGAGGCCACCGCTGACTACTTCCGCATCCTCAACGTCGGCCCCGGCGGGCACCTCACCCTCAAGGGCCTGAGCATCAAGGGCGGCCAGACGCTTCAGGCATCGCTGACCGCCGACCCGGCGACGGTCTGGGCACCCTACTCGGCCCTGGTCCGGTCCGTCGCGGCCGGCGCGGCACCCAAGCCGGCGGTCACAGTCGCGCCCGCTGGCACGCCGGCCCCCGCGCCCGCATCAGGCGCGACGGCAGCAGCCAAGCCCAAGGCCACAACGGCAGCCAAGCCCGCGGCGGCAACGGGAGGCAAGCCCCCCGCGGCGAAGGCCACGAAGGCAGCCAAGGCCGCAACAGCCGAGGCATCGACGGTCAAGGCCACAACAGCCAAGGCCGATGCAGGCAAGGCCGCAGCAGGCAAGGCCGCGGCAGCCAAGGCCGCGGCAGCCAAGGCCGCGGCAGCCAAGGCCGCAACAACCAAGGCAACGGCGGCCAAGCCGGTGGCCACGGTGGCCAAGCCGGCGCCGGCCGGGCCGGCGGTGGTGCCGCTGGTGGAGGAGCCCGGGTTCACCGACGGCGCCGGGGTGTTGGTGCAGCCCGGTGGGCAGGCGGAGATCCTGGACAGCGAGTTGCTCTACAACCAGTCCGGCGGCAACGGCGGCGGGTTGGCCAACTTCGGCAGCACGAGGCTCAGCAAGTCGACTGTCGCGCACAACACCGCCTTCTTCTTCGGCGGCGGCATCTTCAACGCCGGTGTGCTCCAGGTCGACGAGTCGAAGGTCAAGGACAACACCGGGATCATCGGCGGCGGCGGCATCTCCAACGGGGCGGCCGAGATCTTCACCGACGACGTGGACGGTGGCTCGGTCTGGGTCTACAAGAGCGAGATCACCGACAACGAGACGCTCGGCTTCGGCGGCGGCGTCCTCGACGTCGAGGGCACGACGACCCTGCACGACACGACGGTCAGCAGCAACACCGCGGTGCTTGCCGGCGGTGGTGTGGCGGTGGCCGACAGCCAGCTCACGCTCAAGCACGCCACGGTGGTCAGGAACAGCACCGCCGGCGTGGGTGGTGGCGTGGCGGTTGCCTTCGACAGCGCCGCGACGATCGAGGACACGGCCATCAAGGACAACACCGCCGGGTTCTTCGGCGCTGGCCTCTACAACGACGACAGTGTCACCACGCTGCGCGACAGCGAGGTGGCGGGCAACCGGGCCATCGGTCCGGCCGGCAGCGGCGGCGGCATCTACAACACCGACGGCGGCGAGGTCAGCCTGCGCCGGACGAAGGTGACGCACAACTTCGCCACCCTGCCTCCCGGCGGGATCTCCAACGGCCTCTTCAGCATCGTACGGCTGGACGACGAGTCCGCGGTGTCCGCCAACCGCCCCACCAACTGCCTGAACGTTCCCGGCTGCTTTTGACCGGAACGGATGGCTGATCCACATAGAGGGTGCGCCCCTCCGAGCCGGTCCCGGCGCGGAGGGGCGTACCCATTTGGGCAGGTCAGTGGCCCTCCGGGGGACGCGTGCCCCGCCGGGGTGTCCCAGCCCGTCCAGGCCGGACATGAACCGAATGTGGGCTTCTTTCGGATAAGCCCGCGAGGCGAGGAACCTTCTCATACGGTGGTTTTGGGAGCTACAACCGATTTGTAGCAGGGGACGCCCGTCTGACGGCGGCGACCCTGTCTGGTACGAGGAGAGGGCAGAGAGCTCCGATGTCCAACTACCTAACGAACAACGAAGCCTCCGGGCGGGCGACGGCCAAGCGCCGCCGCAAGCTCTGGCTCGCCAGTGGCGTGGCCGGTTTGACGGGCGTGATCAGTCTCGCGGCGGTGGGCGTCGCGGGCAGCGCCGGGGCGGTCGGCCTGAACTGGAACACCGCGCAGGTCAGCAAGGACGGCGACCAGCGGGGTGACGAGGCGCGCGACTGGGACAAGGACAAGGACCGGAACAACGACAAGGACCGGCACAACGACCGGAACAACGACAAGGACCGGGACAAGGACAAGGACCGGGACAAGGACAAGGACCACGAGCGCGGGAAGGAGGTGCCCTGCGACACCGACAAGCTGATCCAGGCGATCGTGTTCGCCAACAACAAGCACGGCGGTGTGCTGGAGCTGGCCAAGGGCTGCACCTACAACCTGAGCCGCAACGACTACCAGGGCAACGGCCTCCCGGTGATCACCGAGAACATCACCCTCAAGGGTGAGCACACCACGATCTCCCGCGAAGCCACGGCGGACTACTTCCGCATCCTCAACGTCGGCCCCGGCGGTCACCTCACCATCAAGGGCCTGACCATCAAGGGTGGCCAGACCCTCGAGCTCTACAACGCCGTCGAGCCGGCTGCCGTCTGGGCGGCCTACTCGGACTCCGAGGCGATCGCCGCGCAGGTGAAGGCCGGCACCCCGTTGGCCCAGGCGCTGAGCACCCGACAGGCCAACCCGAAGGCGGGTCTGAAGGCAGCGCCGAAGGTCGCCCCGAAGGCCACGCCGGGTGTCGTCACGCCGCTCGTCGAGCAGCCGGACGACAACGACGGTGCCGGCATCCTGGTCCAGCCGGGCGGCACCGCCGAGATCCTGGAGTCCGAGGTCGTCCTCAACCAGTCCGGCGGCAACGGCGGTGGCGTGGCCAACTTCGGCACCACGAAGATCTGGCACAGCACCGTGACCCGCAACACCGCCTTCTTCTTCGGCGGCGGTGTGTTCAACGCCGGCCTGCTCAAGGTCGAGGAGTCGAAGATCACCGACAACACCGCCATCATCGGTGGTGGCGGTATCTCCAACGGCGCCGCGGAGATCTTCACCGACGACGTCGACGGCGGAACCGTCGAACTCAAGAAGGCCGAGATCACCGACAACGAGACGCTGGGCTTCGGCGGCGGTTACCTCGACATCGAGGGCAACACCACGGCGTACGAGACGAAGTTCGCCTCGAACACCGCGGTCCTCGCCGGTGGCGGTCTCGCGGCTGCGGACAGCCAGCTCAACCTGCACCACGTCTCGATCGAGAAGAACAGCACCGCCGGTGTCGGTGGCGGTGTGGCCATCGCGTTCGACAGCGCTGTCACGTTCGAGCAGAGCAGCATCAAGGACAACACCGCCGGCTTCTTCGGCGGCGGACTCTTCAACGCTGGCAGCATCACCACGCTGCGCGACAGTGAGGTCGTCGGCAACCGGGCCATCGGTCCGATCGGGGTCGGCGGCGGCATCTTCAACATCTTCGGCGAGGTCAACCTGTCGAAGACGAAGGTCGCCCAGAACTTCTCCACCTTCGCGCCGGGCGGCGTCTTCACCTTCTTCGGTGAGGTGAACGTGGACGACAAGTCCGCGATCACCGCGAACCGCCCGACGAACTGCCTGGCCATCCCGGGCGGCGCCATCGAGAACTGCTTCGCCTGATCACCACCGGGTGACGCGACACAACAGACCGGCCCCCTTCCGCGCCAGGCGGAAGGGGGCCGGTTCGTGTCACTTCTGCACGAACACCGCCACGCTGCGCGCCGGTACGCTGAACGTGCCAGCCGCCCTGTCGAACGAGGCGGTACGCAGCACCGGATCGGCCGAGTCGACGAGCACCGGGTGCAGGGCCACGTCCGCACCGCGCAGCTCGGTCACCGTCTGCGTCGCCGCCTCCGGGGTGGCGTTGAAGACGACGGTCACCGACTTCCACGCCCCGCCCAGCCCGCGGGCGTCCAGCGTCATGGTCAGCACGCCCGGCGTCTCCTGCTCTCCCGACAGCGGGAACGCCACCCGCCGTTGCACCTGCTCGGCGGTGGCCAACCCGAACACCGGCGACGACGCCCGGACGCGCAGCAGCTCGGCGTACCGGGCGTTCGTGGTGTTGATCGCCGCGCAGTCCGGCACCAGCGCCGGGTCCGCCAGCAGCGGCTTCGCGTACGGCCACTTGTCCTCGTTGTCCGGCGCGGGCGGCAGGCCGACGCCGAACCCGTTGCCCCGGGCGCACCCCCAGCGGATCTGGTTGAACCAGTCACCGGAGTTGTACGAGTTGCGGTCCAGCGACTTCGACCGCAGCCGCTCGCTGCCGGCGGTGACGAAGCCGGTGCCCTGTCCCAGCACCACAGTGCCCAGTGCCAGCACCTGCATCCGGGAGCGGTCCGCCGCCGAGGTGGCCTGCGGCAGCTTGTACGCCAGCGCGTCGTACAGGATCTCGTTGTCGTGCGCGTCGACGTAGGTGACGGCCTCCCCCGGCGCTGCGGTGTAGCCGGCCGGGGAGCCGTTGTAGTCCACCTGCGCCCCGGTGACCTGCCGCCCGGCGGTGTCGGTGAACCGGTAGCCGCGCAGGTTGCCGGTCAGACCCACCTTGATCAGGTCGTGGGCGCGCAGCAGGCGGGCCTTCTGCTCGGCGGGTGAGCCGTTGACGTCGTCGCCGTTCGGGTCGGTGTAGAGCCCGGACGCGAAGCCCTGCGCCCGCGGGTTGGTGTCGAACGGCCCACCGCCGCGCACCGCGTCCCGCAGCCGGTCGTTGAAGGTGCCGATGCCGGTGCCGGCCATGTTGGCCTGGGTGGCCTGGACGAACCGGGCGTCGTTGGCGACCTCGCCGAAGTTCCACCCCTCGCCGTAGAGCATGATCGCCTTCCCGTCCACGCCGTCGCGGGCGACGGTCAGCCGGTCCAGGGCACCGCGTACGGCCAGGATGTTCGCCTTCGGGTGGTGACCCATCAGGTCGAACCGGAAACCGTCCACCTTGTACTGCCGCGCCCAGGTGACCAGGGAGTCGACGACCAGCTTGCCCATCATGGCGTGCTCGGGGGCCGTGTTGGCGCAGCAGGTGGAGTTGGCCACGGTGCCGTCCTCCAGCAGCCGGTGGTAGTAGCCGGGCACCACCTGGTCGAGCACTGACGTCGCGTCGGTGCCGGCCGCCGACGTGTGGTTGTAGACCACGTCCATGACCACCCGCAGCCCGGCGTCATTCACCCCGGCGACCATCCGCCGGAACTCGGTGGTCCGCGCCGCGCCGGACGGGTCGACGGCGTAGCCGCCCTCCGGCACTGTGTAGTGCAACGGGTCGTACCCCCAGTTGTAGCCGTCGGTGTCGGCGACCGCCGCCACGCACCTCTGCTGCTCCGCGGAGTCCGGCGGGAGCGCGGCCAGGTCGCAGGCCGGCTGACGCTGGTCGGCCCGCCGCTCCGGGATCGTCGCGAAGTCGAACGCCGGCAGCAGGTGCAGGTGGGTGACGCCGGCGTCGCCGAGGGCCTTCAGGTGGGTCATGCCGGCGGTCGCCGGGTCGGTGAAGGCGAGGAACGTCCCCCGCCGCTCGGCCGGAACCGTCTCGTCGGCGATGGAGAAGTCCCGCACCGACAGCTCGGTGATCTGCGCCCTCGCCGGGGACACCGGGGCGGGTTTGCGCAGCGTCCGCCAGCCCGCCGGGGCCAGCGCCGGGTCGTTCAGGTCGACAAGCTGGCTGTGGGTGGAGTCCGCCGCCAGGGCCACCGAGTACGGGTCGGTCACCGCGGCGGTGACCATCTTCTGCGCGGCGGGCTGCCACGCCTGCACCTCGTACCGGTAGTACCTGCCGACCCAGGCGGCGGTGCCGCGCGCCGACCAGACGCCGGTGCGGTCGTCGCGGCGCATCGGCACGGTCCTGGGCGACGCGGTGGGCGAGTCGAACAACTGCAGCCGCACGGTCCGGGCGGTCGGCGCCCACAGCGCGACGCTGGGCGTCCCCCCGACGAACGTCGGCCCGAGGGTCGCGTCGGTGGCCCGGGAGTACAGGTCGTCGAGCACCCGGGGGATCTGCACACCGGTCGCCGCGAGCAGGGCGCCGGCGGCGTCGCGCTCGGTCACCAGGAGCTGCCCCCGCAGCGCCGCCGGGACCTTCGCGAGGTCGCGTCGATCAAGGGCGAAGCTACGGTACGACCACAGGTGCGGGAACGCCGCGCGCTGAGCCTCGGTGAGCCCGTTGCGCTGCGCCCGCAGCGGCAACGTGGTGTACGCCCCGGTCAGCTGCCCGTCGACCACGCTCACCCCGCCGGTCGGCGCGGCGACCAGCGCGTACGTCCTGCCGTCGGTCGGAGCCGTCTGCCACGCCACCGTGGACCTGTCGATCCAGTGTGCCTTCTGCTTGCTGATGTCGGTGTCTCCGCTGGCGGTGGTCGCCGTCGTCGGCAGCAACCGGCCCGGCGTGGCGGCGAGCAGCCACACCTCCCGGCCCGCGCTGGCGAGGTCGAGCCGCTGATCGTCGGGCAGGTCCTTGGTGTCGCCGTTGTGGATGATGTAGTTCAGCGCGGTCGCGCCGGCCGCCAGCGGCACCCGGAACACCGCCCCGAACGCGTCGACGGACGTCGGCCGCAACGGCGTCGACCACTCGGTCGGGTTGGCCGCGCCGTCCCACACGTGCAGGCCCCAGTCGTCGTAGGTGTTGTCGGCCCGCCGGTAGTGGATGACGGCGGTGCCCTCCTCGACCGGCGGGTCCGGCTCGCCGGTGGCCGCCTGCCGGCTCGGGTAGATCGCCGGGTCGCCCTGTTTCAGCCAGATCTCCCCGGTGGACGTGACGTCGATGCTGCGGTCCTGCGCCACGTCCTTGACGCCGTTCCTGTCGACCACCACGAACCCCACCGACCGCGCGCCCGGCTTGAGTTTCACCCACGCGAACCGGCCGTACGCGTCCTCCCCCGCGAACGGCTGCCCCTTGGGCCACTCGGTGACGTACGCCGGGTCGATGTCACCCCAGGCGTACAGCCCCCAGTCGTCGTACCCACCCGTCGGGCGCTGGTAGTGCATTACCGCCCACTCCCGGGAACTGCCCTGCGGGGGCGTACCCACGGTGGCGGTGGACCGGGCGGTGGCGGTCCGGCCCCGGCCGTCGCGAACCACCGCCTTGTACTCGACCCGGGTGCCACCGGCCAGGCCGGTCAGGTCGTGCTGCACCGTGTACGGCGCGTGGTCGGCGCTGCCCAGCAACGTCCACCGCCCGCCCGCGACCCGGGCGGCGACGGTGACGGTGGCGAGCGGGTCACCGGTCACCTGGGCGGTGACCGCGGCCCGGGTGGCGACCGGCGCGTCCGGGGCGGTGATGGTGATGCGCGGCGCGGCGGCCGGGAGGGCGACCGGAGTGCCGGCCCGGTGCACCACCGCCGACAGCGGCGGCACGGTCACTGTCAACCTGCCGTCAGCGCCGGCCGCCGTGCTGCCCGTGCCGCCGTAGATGGCGGTGAAGGTGGCGCCGGGCGACCAGGTGTCCACAGGGACAGTCTGCGCGGTGTCGGCGTTGTTCACCGCCACCACGTACTCGGTGCGGTCGGCGGGGGCGACCCGGGAGGCGGCGAACACCCCCGGCCCCTCGGCGGCGTACCGGGTGACCTGCACGCCGTCGCGCAGGGCCGGATGCGCCTGACGCAGCCGACCCAGCTCGGCGATGGTCCGGTACAGCGGGTGGCCGGTGTCGAACTGGTCGCTGGCGTGGGTGCGGTCGGTGCCGAGCAGGTCGTCGTCGAGGTAGTCGGGCACCTTCGACGCGAACATGTCCTGCCGGGCGTCCTTGTCCCCGCCGGGCCCGGTGAAGCCCTGCTCGTCGCCGGAGTAGATCACCGGTTGGCCACGGGTCAGGAACATCAGCTGGTGCGCGAGCTGGTCGCGGCGCAGGTGGCTGGCCGGGTCGGTGCCCCCGCCGGCGACGAACGAGCCGATCCGGCCCATGTCGTGGTTGCCGAGGAAGGTGGTCAGCCGACCGGCGTCGGTGTCCCGGGCGGCGTAGAGGTCGTCGCGGGCGTACACGTCGGCGAGCGCCTTCGCCGAACCGGCGCCGGTGGTGTAACCGCGCGCGGCCTCCTGGAAGGCGAAGTCGAGGGTGGCCGGCAACCCACCCTGCCGGACGTAGCGGGAACTGATCTCCGGGTCGGCGCTGTACACCTCACCGAACATGAAGAAGTCCTTCTTGCCGGCCTTCTCGGCGGCCCGCTCGATGCCCTGGCTGAACTGCGGCCAGAACTCCATGTTGACGTGCTTCACGGTGTCCAACCGGAACCCGTCGACGCCGATCGCGCCGATCCAGTCCCCGTACGCCTTGGTCAGCCCCCGGACCACCTCGGGACGTTCGGTCCACAGGTCGTCGAGGCCGAAGAAGTCGCCGTACTCGCTGTTCTCGCCCGCGAAGGTCGAGTCACCCCGGTTGTGGTACATGGTCGCGTCGTTCAGCCACGCCGGAACCTTGACGCTCGCGTCACCCGGCTCGGGAAGAACCGGGGTGTACGGCCCGGACGCCTGGTTCACCGGCGGGAACGCGCGGCTGCCGTCGGCGTAGTTGCGGTCCTCGAACGCCCGCCCCTGCGCGTCGGTGTACGGCGAGGTCGCCTTGTCCACGTACGCGTAGGAGCCCTCGGCGTACTTGATGACGTCGGCGGTGTGGTTGACGATCACATCGAGGTAGATCTTGATGCCGCGCCGGTGGGCGAGCGTGACCAGCCGCTTCATCTCCTCGTTGGTGCCGAAGTGCGGGTCCACCTGGGTGAAGTCGGTGATCCAGTAGCCGTGGTAACCGGCCGAGATGTCGGTGCCGGCACCCTGCACCGGCCGGTTCTTGAAGACCGGGGCGAGCCAGATGGCAGTGGTGCCCATCCCCTGGATGTAGTCCAGCTTGTCGATGACGCCCTTGAGGTCACCACCGTGGTAGAAGCCCTTGTCGGCCGGGTCGAGCCCGGTCCGCAACCGGTCACCGGTCAGGCCGCCCCGGTCGTTGCGGGGGTCACCGTTGGCGAACCGGTCCGGCAGCACGAAGTAGAACTGCTCGGCCCGCGCCGCGTTGCCGCCGGCCTTCAGCAGCGCCTCGGCGGTGGGTTCGGTGCGCCACTGCGCGGCGCCGCCCACGTCGGGCGGGGCGCTGTCGGACGACCGGGGAGCGGCGGCGACCGGAGTGCCGACGAGGGTGAGGGTGAGCAGGGGGACGAGGGCCAGCAGGGCGGTGCGCGGTAGCGGCGTGGGTTTCATCGACGCCTTCCTCTGGTCGCTGATGGGCCGCACGCTAACCCTTGCCGAAACATTCTGCAATGGCTTGCAAACACAGTCGCAACACAGCAGCATCCTTGCGGAAGGACAATGCCCGCCGAGGTCAGAACCCGCCGCAGCGCACCCCGTCGACAGTGCACACCCGCGGAGTGCTGGAGGTCCGCTCCACGTGGAACCGCAACGCCACCGAACCGCCGGGCCGCACGTCCACCCCACTGACGTACGTGAAACCGTCGCCGGACTGACGAAGCGTCCCCTGCGGCACGCCCTCCACCCAGGCGGTCACCAACCGCCCACCGGAGAACTCCAACCGGACGGTCCAACCACGACTCTCGGCAGACCGGTTGACCATCGACACCTCGCCGATGAAACCCCCGTCGAAGCTCTGCACCACCCGGTACTGCCCACTCATCGCCGGCTGCCCCTGCGGAGCCCGACTCGGCGACCGCGTCACCACCGGCCCACTCGCCGGCGCGCCGACCGACGGTGACCGCGACCCAGCCGTGGCGCTCGGCGGCAGCCCGCTCGCCCGCCCGGACAACCCCGGCCGCACCGGCGGGGGCGACGACGCCGGCCCGGGAACGCTCGGCGCGCCCAAGCCCGTGGGCAGCGGCAACACCGGCGGCACCGGCGCGCCGTCCGGCGCAGGACTGGGTCCCCGGTACGCGCCCAGGGCCACGAAGAGCAGGACCACCATCACGAGGACACCAGCGCCCACCACGATCCAGGGCGACGACGCGATCGCAGCCGGACCGTGCGGCAGTCGCGGGGAACGACGCATGCCGGACATGTACCTCCTTCAGCGCACCGTCCGGGCAGCCTAGCGATCGGCGGCCGGAGCCGGAAGCGCCGACGACACGCCCCCGCCGCGCCACCCGCGCGACCCGGCTCAGCCGAGCCGGCAGTCAACCCCGTTGATCGTGCACCGGAGCGGCCGCTGTGCCGACTCACCCCAGCCGACGCGCAGCCGCAGCGTCCGAGAGTCACCCGCCTCCAGCGAACGCGTACCGCGCAACACGAACTCGCCGTTCCCCCGACCCCGCACCGAGACGCCGGAGTCGTCAACGAGCCGCAGAGCCCACAGGTCGTCGTCGAACGTCAACTCCACCGACCAGTCCACCGACCGACTCGACTCGTTCACGATCGACAGCACCGCGGCGTCACCGTCCCAGCCGTTCGTACCGACCTGGTACCGGGCAGTCACCGTGCCGTCCGCCGGCACGACCGGCACCGCCGCAGCGCTCGTCCGCCCCGGAGTCGGCGAACCGGTCACTGTGGCCCGCGGCGACGGCGTCCGACTACTACGCGACGGCCGCGGCGACACCGAGCGCCGCTCCACCCCCGCCGGAGTCGGCCCACCGGTGGCCGACGCCGCCGCCGGCACCGTCGGCAGGAACACCGACGGCGCAGCCTGCGGCGGGGCGTCCCGCTCCCTGGTCCGGAACGACAGCAGCGCGATCACCAGGAGCACCACCAGCGCACACACACCGAGCAGCACCACCACCCACGGCATCGATGCCAACACCCGCGCCGCTCGCGACCCTGCCGCACCGTCCGGCCGCACCGCCATCAGGTCTCCCCTCGTCCCCACCGACGCGACAGCGTAGCCAGCACCGCACCCACCGGAAACCCGGCGGGTACGGATCGGGCCAACCAGCCAGCAGGCCACGGAAAACGGCTCGACCCAACCGACGATCCCGGTCGGTAAGCGCACCCATCAGCGCGGCGGCACCCGCACCTCGATCTCGGCGCCCAGCCGAGCATCAGCGGCCAGCCCCAGATCGTCCCCGCTCCAGAACCGCCCCGGGTCGTACCAGTTCGGACGCCGGCCCGCCGGCAGCAACCCCATCGCCTCGTAGGTCACCGCCACCACCTCGGCGCAGTACGCCGTCTCCAGCGCCCGGTCCCGCTCCCCCGCCGTGGCCGGGGTCGCCGGGGTCCGGGTCGCCGGGCTCGTTGACGCCGGGCTCGTTGACGCTGTGCTCAGGGATGCCGAGCTCGGCGACCCCGGCCTCGGGGACGCTGCGCTCGGGGACGCCGGGGCCGACCGACGTGTCGGCCGAACCGGGCGTGGCAGCGACGGCACGCGGCCACGCACCCAGCGCCACGCCAACTGGGCCGTCGACGGAAACGGTGTGCCGTCCAACCGCGCGATCGTCCGCAGCACCGCCCGTTCCATCTCCGCATCGGCCGGCGGGTCGAGCTGCCGCAGCCAGGCCCGTTGGCCGTACCGGTTGGCCCAGACGCAGACCGCGTCCCGCAGGTCATGCAGTTGGACGCCACGCTGATGGGTGCCCGACCACAGATCCGGCAACGACCTGCCCAGCTCCGCGTGCCACATCAACGGTGGCATGTCGTCCAGCACCACCGCCATCCCGACGTGGTTGACCGGGCTGTTGGTGGTGAACTGGATCGCCCGGTCCGGCACGCTGCGCCCCCGGAACACCCACACGTCGCCGGTGCGGGTCAGCTCGACGGCCTCATCCAGGCTGATGCTCATGAGGGACTAGCCTAGGCCGATGCGGCAAGGATTGCGGTGGTGGAAGGTCCTCGGGCTGGCCGGCCTCGCTGGCGTGGCGGCGTCCGGCGTGGTCATCGCGCGGGCTGAACGGCGTCGACGCGCGTACACCCCGGAGGAGATCCGGCAGCGCCTGCGGGAGCGCCACGCCCAGGCCGGCGACGCCGCGAAGCCCGCAGACGGCGCCTGACCACCTGACCCTCCCCCGTGGACGTTCGCCGCACGGGGTGCAATCGGGGCGCGGTCGGTTGATCGTGCTGGATCCTGGTTGTAGTGGTCTCGTCCGCACGGTGAGGGGCCTGTTTCCTGGATCGGGCGCGATCTTGGGGCGCATGTCGTCCCGGGTGTGCCGGTGGCCGGTGTCCGGTATCGCCGCCCGGGCCCCGGTCTGCGCAACTTCAGGGATAGTGCTGCCTCAACCCGACGCGAGCCAGCACTATCCCTGAAAGTGCGCGGATCTTGGCTTGGGTGCGAGGTGGCTTGCTGGGGTGTGGTGTCCGGTTCACGGTTCGGGTTGTGGGACGGGTGTCCGCTTTGTCGGGGGTGTGCCGTGGTCGGGGCCACCCGGGTGGCGGAATGGTGGGTGGGGCGGGGTCGTTATACCTGGCATGCCGCCGCGACCTCGGGTCGTGGACACGTGGCAGCCCCCGGGGAACACCCGCGCAGCCGCCACCGTTACATCCCCCGCAGAGCCGAGCACCACCAGACAGGCCCGGTCCGGAAGAACCCTGGCGGAATGATCCGCCGCCCTGGACCGTTGCACCACCCTCCGGGACACCTCCGAGCAGGCCCACCCAGGCCGCCGGGCTGATCCCCGCGAACTTCCCCGCCCACACGCGTCCCCCGGTTGTGTGGTGTGGGTTTCCCCCGACATGCAGAGGAGCACGCCATCATGCGTACCGATCTGATTCGTAAGACTGCTCTGACCGCTGCTGGTCTCGCGTTCACCGGTGGCGCCATCGCCGGTCCGGTCACCGCCGCGTACGCCGCGTCGGAAGCCAAGCCGGCCACCCAGACCCAGACCGACCGTAAGCCCTCCGGTGAGCGTCAGCTGGGTGTGCGCTACGAGGCGCAGCCGAACTTCTACTACTGCGGTCCCGCCGCGACCCGCAACGCGTTGAGCGTGCAGGGTAAGAACATCAACGTCGATGACATGGCCAAGGAGATGGGCACCACCGAGGCCGGCACCAACTCGATCAACGACATCACCCCGGTACTGAACAAGGAAACCGGCAAGAACGCCTACCACAGCGTCGAGATCAGCAACCCCAACGCCGACGACAAGCAGACCGACACACTGCGCGCCGACATCGTCCGCACCGTCGACGACGGCCGGGCCGTGGTCGCGAACATCGCCGGCACCAGCACCGACACCGACGGCAACACCCACTCCTACGAGGGCGGGCACTACATCAGCGTCGTCGGCTACCGCGACAACGGCACCACCGTCACCATCGCCGACTCCGCCGACCCCAACACCGCCTCCTACCAGATCAGCATCGAACACCTCGCCGACTGGATCGCCACCCGCGGCTACGCCACCAGCTGACCCGCACCCAACACCACCGCAGCACCGCAACACCGACAAGGGCCGGACCCCACCACGGGGACCGGCCCTTTTCGGCATTGCCGAGGTCAGCGTCGGCTCAGCCAGCCCGCGGGCCCACGGACTCCACCGGCTCGACGTCCACCGCAGGTTCGGCAGCCTCCATGCGGTGGGCCCGTCGGCGCAGCCACCAGGTGCTGGCCAGGCCGGCGAGCACCGCGAGGACAAGCCCGGCCCAGGAGATGTCCTTGAGCCAGTGCTCGGCCGCCCGGCCCACGCTGAACAACAGGTAGGTGGTGCCGAACGCCCAGACCAGCCCACCGGCGGCGTTGGCCAGCAGGAACCGCCGGTACGGCACGCGCAGTGCCCCGGCGAGCGGGCCGGCCAGGATCCGCAGCAGCGCCACGAAGCGGCCGAAGAACACCGCCCAGACGCCGTGGCGGGCGAAGCTCTGCTCGGCCCGGACGAGTTGGGCGGGACCGAGATGACGGGGGAAGCGCCGGCCCAGTCGAGCCAGCAGTGGCCGACCACCGCGTCGGCCGGCCGCGTACCCGATGGAGTCGCCGACGATCGCGCCGGAGGCCGCGGCGGTGGCCACCCACTCCGGTTCGACAACGCCGGTGGCGGCGAGCAGCGCGGAACTGACAAGGACGATCTCACCTGGCAGTGGGATGCCCATGCTCTCCACGCCGATAACCCCGGCGACCAGCAGGTACACCGCAATCGGTGGCAGCGACACGAGCCAGTGCTGGACGTCGAACACGTTGACCCCTCCTCCGACCGGGCTCGAACCCTACCTGTGGCCAGCCGGCGCGCGGTCGGTCGCGCCGACCGTGCGGTCGAACGGCGAGGTCGACACCTCGGCGCTGACGCTCAGCTGCGGTGGACCACCGCACCCCCCGCAAGGCGTCCTAGGAGGCTAGGGATGAGGGTCGATCGCGAGACGGCTCCCGGGTTGCGCAACTAGCAAGACGGACGTACGGTTTTGTTGAGAGCGTAATCGGCGGTAAGTGTCACCTAACCTCGGCGGTGCCCCGACCGGTGCGACAGACTGCTCAGGACTACTCACGGTCGCTGGTGTGAAGGAGTACGACGTGGCGAGCCTCGACACCTTCGGTGCGAAGACCCAGCTACGCGTCGGAGACGCGAGCTACGAGATTTTCAAGATTGACAAGGTGGACGGCCACGCGCGGCTGCCGTACAGCCTGAAGATCCTGCTGGAGAACCTGCTGCGGACCGAGGACGGCGCGAACATCACCGCCGACCACATTCGCCAGCTCGGCGGGTGGGACTCCACCGCCGCCCCGAGCGTCGAGATCCAGTTCACCCCGGCGCGGGTGCTCATGCAGGACTTCACCGGCGTGCCCTGCGTGGTCGACCTGGCCACCATGCGCGAGGCCGTGCGTGACCTGGGCGGCGACGCCAGCAAGGTCAACCCCCTCGCGCCGGCCGAGCTGGTCATCGACCACTCGGTGATCGCCGACCTGTTCGGCCGCGAGGACGCGTTCGCCCGCAACGTCGAGCTGGAGTACGAGCGCAACAAGGAGCGCTACCAGTTCCTGCGCTGGGGCCAGACCGCGTTCAACGAGTTCAAGGTCGTCCCGCCGGGCACCGGCATCGTGCACCAGGTCAACATCGAGTACCTGGCCCGCACCATCATGGAGCGAGGCGGCCAGGCGTACCCGGACACCGTGGTCGGCACCGACTCGCACACCACGATGGTCAACGGCCTGGGCGTGCTGGGCTGGGGCGTCGGCGGCATCGAGGCCGAGGCCGCGATGCTCGGCCAGCCGGTCAGCATGCTGATCCCCCGGGTCGTGGGCTTCAAGCTCTCCGGCGAGATGCCGGCCGGCACCACCGCCACCGACCTGGTGCTGACCATCACCGAGATGCTGCGCAAGCACGGCGTGGTCGGCAAGTTCGTCGAGTTCTACGGCCCCGGCGTGAGCGCCGTGCCGCTGGCCAACCGGGCCACCATCGGCAACATGTCCCCGGAGTACGGCTCCACCGTGGCGATCTTCCCGATCGACGCGGAGACGATCCGCTACCTGGAGCTGACCGGCCGCGACGCCGCGCAGGTCGCGCTCGTCGAGGCGTACGCCAAGGAGCAGGGCCTCTGGCACGACCCGAACCACGAGCCGGAGTACTCGGAACGCCTGGAGCTGGACCTCGGCACCATCGAGCCGTCGCTCGCCGGCCCGAAGCGCCCGCAGGACCGGGTGCCGCTGGGCAGCGCCAAGACGCTGTTCCGCTCCGCGCTTACCGACTACGTGGCCGACGACTCGGCCGGTGAGCGCGACCTCAAGCCGAGCGTGGCGCGCGAGGAGCTGCCGCGCGGCGCCAACGGACCGGCCGACGAGGCCAGCGCCGAGTCCTTCCCGGCCAGCGACCCGCCGGCCAACGAGTTCAGCGACCCGGCCGACGAGCCGCGCGACCTGGAGACCGCGGCGGCCGGCTCCGGCGGTCGCGCCAGCAACCCGGTCCGGGTCACCGCCGCCGACGGTGTCGAGTACGAGCTGGACCACGGCGCCGTGGTGATCGCGGCGATCACCTCCTGCACCAACACGTCCAACCCGCAGGTGATGATCGGTGCCGCGCTGCTGGCGCGGAACGCCGTCGACAAGGGCCTGAGCCGCAAGCCGTGGGTGAAGACCACCCTGGCGCCCGGCTCGAAGGTCGTCATGGACTACTACGAGCGGGCCGGCCTCACGCCGTACCTGGACAAGCTCGGCTTCAACCTGGTCGGCTACGGCTGCACCACCTGCATCGGCAACTCGGGCCCGCTGCCCGAGGAGGTGTCCGCCGCGGTCAACGAGCACGACCTGTCGGTCGTCTCGGTGCTGTCGGGCAACCGGAACTTCGAGGGCCGGATCAACCCGGACGTCAAGATGAACTACCTGGCGTCCCCGCCGCTGGTGGTGGCGTACGCGCTCGCCGGCACGATGGACATCGACCTGGCCAACGAGCCGATCGGTGAGGACACCGAGGGCAACCCGGTCTACCTGCGGGAGATCTGGCCGAACAGCGCCGAGATCCAGGACGTCATCGCCCAGGCGATCGGCGCGACCGGGTTCAGTGCCGCGTACGCCGATGTCTTCGCCGGCGACGAGCGGTGGCAGTCGCTGCCCACCCCGACCGGCGACACCTTCGCCTGGGAGAGCGACTCCACCTACGTGCGTAAGCCCCCGTACTTCGAGGGCATGCAGCAGGAGCCGAGCCCGGTCGTGGACATCGCCGGCGCCCGGGTGCTGGCCAAGCTTGGTGACTCGGTGACCACCGACCACATCTCGCCGGCCGGCGCGATCAAGGCCGACTCCCCGGCCGGCACGTACCTGGCCGAGCACGGTGTGCCGCGGCACGAGTTCAACTCGTACGGGTCCCGCCGGGGCAACCACGAGGTGATGATCCGGGGCACGTTCGCCAACATCCGGCTGCGCAACCAGCTGGTCCCCGGGGTGGAGGGTGGCTTCACCGTCAACCACCTCACCGGTGAGCAGACCTCGATCTACGACGCCTCGGTGGCCTACCAGGAGGCGGGCATCCCGCTGGTCGTGCTGGCCGGCAAGGAGTACGGTTCGGGCTCGTCGCGGGACTGGGCGGCCAAGGGCACCATGCTGCTGGGTGTGCGGGCGGTCATCGCCGAGTCGTACGAGCGGATCCACCGCTCCAACCTGATCGGCATGGGCGTGCTGCCGTTGCAGTTCCCGGTGGATGTCACCGCCGAGTCGCTCGGCCTGACCGGCACGGAGACGTTCACCATCACCGGGGTGACCGCCCTGAACGACGGGGACACCCCGCGTACGGTGCAGGTCAGCACCGACACCGGCGTGGAGTTCGACGCGGTGGTGCGGATCGACACCCCGGGTGAGGCGGACTACTACCGGCACGGCGGCATCCTGCAGTACGTGCTGCGCCGCATGATCGCCAACTGACGTACCGACGGCACCAGGCTCCTTCCCGCCTCGGCGGGAAGGAGCCTGCGTCGTTTCCGGCGCCGCTCCTCGTACCGGGGGTTGAGGAGGTGCACGGTGGCCAGTGAACCTGCGGCCCGGGCCCAATTCCTGGCGTCGGCCAGGCGCGGCTGAACCTCTGAGAGGTGCCGGCGACGTCACCCTCCAAAGGCTGAGATCTTGGACAGTTTCCGTCAGCCGAGAACGGAAAGTGTCCAAGATTCACCCTGCCAGCTCTCTCCTGCCCGACCGGCGTCGTCGGCGCTGTCGGATCTGACGCACGAGGGCCAACGTGATCGTCTAGGGTGCGAGCCCGGCCGCCCGGTCCAGCAGCGCCCGGCGCTCGACAGCCGAGGCGACAGTTTCCGCCGCCTGTCGGAACAGTGCCGCGGCGCGCGGTCGGTCACCCTGCCGGGCCACCAGATCGGCCTCCACCGCCACGCCGAGCGGGTGGCCGTCCAGCCCTCCGCCGGCGCGCGCCGCGTCGAGCAGGCCCAACCCGGCGGCCGGCCCGTGTGCGTAGCCGTGCGCGACAGCGCGGTTGAGTGCGATCACCGGTGAGGGCCGGATGCCGGCAAGCGCGTCGTAGGCCCGCGCGATCGTCGGCCAGTCGGTGGATTCGACTGACGTCGCGGTGGCATGGCAGGCGGCGATCCGGGCCTGCCACGCGTACGGTCCGTCGTGGCGTACCCGGTCCAGGGCGGCCAGGCCCTCGGCGATGGCGGCGCGGTCCCACCGGTCGCGGTCCTGCCGCTCCAGGGTGAGCAGGTGGCCGGCGGCGTCGCGACGGGCGTCGCGGCGGGAGTGCTGGAACAGGAACAGCGCGAGCAGCGCGGTCACCTCGGACTGCCCCGGCATCAGCCGGTCGAGCAGCCCGGCCAGCCGGACCGCCTCGTCGGCGAAGGCAGGCTCGCCGTCGGCGACGTAGCCCCTGGTGAACAGCAGGTACAGCACGGCGAGGACGCCGGGCAGCCGTTCGGTAAGCGCCGGCCCGGTCGGCACCCGGTACGGGATGCCGGCTTGCGCGATGCGGGTCCGGGCCCGGGTGAGTCGTCGGGTCATCGTCGACTCGCTGACCAGCAGGAGTCGGGCGATGTCCGCGGTCGGCACGCCGCAGACGGTTCGTAACGTCAACGCCACCCGGGCGTCGAGAGCCAGCGCCGGGTGGCAGCAGGTGAAGATCAGGCGCAGTCGGTCGTCCACCACGTCCTGCGGCGCCTCGGGCTGCTCCGGGGCCGGCGTGAGGAGCGCCAGGTCGTGCAGCTTACGGCGCTCCACTGTGGCTCGGCGCAGCACGTCGAGCGCCCGGTTGCGGGCCACTGTCATGAGCCAGCCACCCGGGTTGACCGGCACACCGTCACCGGGCCAGCGCTCCAGGGCGACGGCCAGCGCATCCTGGGCGCAGTCCTCGGCCAACGCCCAGTCCCCGGTCACCCGGATCAGGGTCGCGACGATCCGGGGGTACGCCTCGACGCCGGCGGCGGCGACGGCCTCCGCCGCCGCCGCGCCGGCCGGTGCCGGGTTGGGCATCGGCCGGCGCTGCGATGTGGACATCTTCGTCAGGCGGGCAGGTCCGCGAACGGGCGCAGTTCCAGTCGCCCCTCGCGGGCCATCGGGTGGGCACGCGCCACCTCGATCGCCTCGTCCAGGTCGGCGCAGTCGAGCAGGTCGAAGCCCACGATCACCTCGGTGGTCTCCGCGAACGGGCCCTCGGAGACGAGCAGCTCACCGTCGCGGACCCGGACGGTGGTGGCCGCGCTGGTCGGCCCCAGCACGTTGCCGGTCAGGCGGCGGCCATGGGAGTCGTTCTCCGCCACCCACGTGTGGATGTCAGGTAGCTCGGTGGGGTCGGTGTCCGGCTCGGTGTCGCTGCACACGAACATCATGTACTTCATCTGGTCGCTCCCTGGTCTCTCGGGGTGTCGCCAGCATGACGATCGACCGACAGCGTTCCGGACACCCTCCCCCGAAAAAACCCTGTCAGTTTCCGTTGGCGGCGCGGCGGCGGGCCTCGCGGGTCTTCATGGCGTGCTCCATCAGCGTGACGAGCACCTCCTTGCTCGACTCGCGCTGCCGGGCGTCGCAGAGCAGCACCGGCACCCCCGGGTCCAGGTTCAACGCGGCCTGCACCTCGTCGAGCCGGTACTTCCGGGAACCCTCGAAGCAGTTCACCGCGACCACGAAGGGAGTGCCCCGGCCCTCGAAGTAGTCGATCGACGGGAAGCAGTCGGCGAGACGGCGGGTGTCGGCAAGCACCACAGCGCCGATGGCGCCCAACGCCAACTCGTCCCAGACGAACCAGAACCGGTCCTGGCCGGGCGTACCGAACAGGTACAGCACCAGGTCGTCGCTGATGGTGATCCGGCCGAAGTCCATCGCCACGGTGGTGGTGGTCTTGCCCTCCACCCCGGACAGGTCGTCGATGCCGACCCCCGACTCCGTCAGCACCTCCTCGGTGCGCAACGGCCGGGTCTCGCTGACGGCGCCGACCATGGTCGTCTTGCCCACGCCGAAGCCGCCAGCGACCAGGATCTTGATCGCGGTGGGCAGTGGGGTCGCTCCCGCCGGCCGGTCAGAGTGCCCGTAGTCCATTGATTACCGCCTCGAAGATGCTGTTGTCGGGAAGGCCGGCCGTGGTCTGCGGCTCGCGTACCTGCACCAGGCTGCGAGCCGCCAAGTCGCCGAGGAGCACCCGGATGGTGCCCACCGGCAGGTCGAGATGAGCGGCGATCTCGGCGACGGACTGTATGCGTTGGCACAGTCCGACGATCGCCAGGTGCTCCGGACCGAGACCAACCTCCGGCGTTACCTCGGCTCGGGTCGCGGTGACCAGGGAGATCAGGTCGAACGTGCCGGTGATCGGTCGGGCCCGCCCGCGAGTCACCGCGTACGGGCGCACCACCGGACCCGCATGGTCATCCACCCACTGATGGTCTGCGGACTCTCCCTGGACCGTCATCACCGCTACCTCTCGCCGGCCGGCTGCTCGGTGCGGGACGGCGACGCGACGTACTTACCGACGCGGGTGACAAGCATCGCCATCTCGTAGGCGATCAGCCCGACGTCGGCGTCCTCACTGGCCAGCACCGCCAGGCAGGCGTTGCGGCCGGCCGCTGTGACGAACAGGAACGACGACTGCATCTCGATGATGGTCTGCTGCACCTGCCCGCCACCGAAGCGCTTACCGGCGCCCCGGGCCAGGCTCTGGATGCCGGCCGCCATCGCGGCGAGGTGCTCGCCGTCGTCCCGGCTCAACCCCTGGGAGGAAGCCATCAACAGACCGTCGGTGGAGAGCGCGACCGCGTGCTCGGCCTGCTTCACCCGGCCCACCAGGTCATCCAGCAACCACGTCAGGTCGGCACTCGAAGCCGTCTTCTGCGCCACTTCGTCGTCCTCTTCTCGCCCGGCTCATGCGCCGTACTCGTCTCGGGCTGACCGTCACTTCGTGCGAAGACCGCGTCCGCGGCGGCCGGTCAGGTAGCGGTGGGGTCCTCGTCAGTTGGCTCGGACGCTTCCGTCGGCGGAGCGCCGGGCGCGCCGCCGAGCAGTCGCGCCGCGTCGGTCCGACCTCGCCGGGTGCCCGTCTGGTACGAGCTCATCATGCGACGCACCTGCTCCGGCGGACGTACGACGTCGTCGTCCTCGGTCTCGGTCTCGGTGGCCGCCGGGTCGTCGCGCAACTCGGGGACGATGTTCGCCTGCCGAACCCGGACCGGCAGGCCCGAGTGGGTTCGGTCGGACTCGGCGCCGGCGGGCACCGGCCCGCCGTGGACAACGGGCTCGACGGCGCTGTCTGCTCGCTGGGAACGGTCGGTGGTGGGCTCGACGGCGTTGTCCGCCCGCCGGGAAGCGTCGACCGCGGGTAGGCCGGTGGGCACCGTGGGGGCCTCCAGGGCGGGTTGTCCCAGACCACGCCGGGCACGGATCGGCAACTCCGGCGTGTCGGTGGCCGGCGTCGTTCGCTGTCGGGTGGGCAGGCTGGCCTCCGCGACGCTCCCGTCGCCCTGCTGCGTCGGGGTGCCGTCCACGGCCAGCGGCGTCTGCTCCGCCGGATCCACGCCCGGTACCCCCGAGCCCGGTACGTGCGGCGCGGTGGCCAGCGCGACCGGCGCGAGGATGGCCGGACGGCTGCTGTTGTCGGCGTCGAGGGCGGCAGTGCCGCTCGCCGTCGACGGCAGCGCGATGGCCGAGGATCCGGCCCGCAAATCGCCGGTGTCCTCCGCGCCCGCGCCCGTCTCGGCGACCAGCTCCCGCGGGATCAGCACGACCGCTGTCGTGCCGCCGTACGCGGATTCCTTGAGCCGGACCCGTACGCCGTGCCGCTCGGTCAGTCGGCTCACCACGTAGAGCCCGAGCCGGGCCGCGTTGGCGAGGTTCAGCTCGGACTGGTCGACGATGCGGTGGTTCGCCGCGGCCAGGTCCTCCTCGCTCATGCCGAGGCCCCGGTCCTCGATCTCCAGGGCGAACCCGTTGGCCACCAACTGACCGCGAACCTCCACCGTGGTGTGCGGTGGCGAGAACGACAGGCCGTTCTCGATCAGCTCGGCGAGCAGGTGGATGATGTCGCCGACCGCGCGGCCGGCGAGCGAGACCGGCCCGAGTGGCAACACGTTGACGCGCGTGTAGTCCTCCACCTCGGCGACCGCGCCGCGCACCACGTCGACCATCGGCACGCTGCGCCGCCACGCCCGGCCCGGGGTGGAGCCGGAGAGCACGATCAGGTTTTCCGCGTTGCGCCGCATCCGGGTGGCCAGGTGGTCGACCCGGAACAGGTCCTCAAGCTCCTCCGCGTCGTGCTCGCGCCGCTCCATCGCGTCGAGCAGGGTGAGCTGGCGGTGCACCAACGCCTGGGTACGTCGGGCCAGGCTGAGGAAGACCTCGCGGACGTTGCGCCGCAGTTCGGCCTGCTCGACGGCGGTACGGATCGCGGTCTCCTGGACCGCGTTGAAGGCCTTGCCGACCTGGCCGATCTCGTCGGTGCCGAATTCCAGGGGTGGCGCCTCGGCGGCCACGTCGACCTCTTCGCCGCGACCGAGCCGCTCGACCACGCCGGGCAGCCGCTCGTTGGCGAGGCGGAAGGCGGCGCCGCGCAGTCGTTCCAGTTGCCGTACCAGGGCGCGGGCGGTGGTGATGGACACGATGATCGACGCGATGACGGCGAGCAGACCGAGGCCGGTGGCCAGCGCCAGACGCACGACGACGCCGATGGCGACCGGGGTGGCCCGGTCGACGACGCCGTCGCCGCCGGCGAGCACGACCGCGCTGATCTCGGTCAGCGCCGGGCCGGTGGTGTCGTTCCACTCCGTCGGGGTGACCACCGGGCGGCCGGCGCCAGCGCCCTGCATGACGTGGGTTTCCAGCACGCCCAGCCGGGTGAAGGTGGCGCCCGTCGACATCGCCTCGTAGCGGCGCTGGTCGCTGGCGGGGAGCCGGACCAGCGCCGAGGAGGCGGCGAACTGTCGGGCGCCGACGATCCGGGTGAACTCCGCCCGCTCGGCCGTGGTGATCCGCCCGGCGGCCAGCACACCGGCCAGCAGCGCGTCCTCCTGGGACAGCAGCTCCCGGGACCGGTTCAGGCCGATCAGCGCGGCGGTGTCCTCGGCGACCTGATCGTCGTCGAGGTTGCCGAGCGCGTCGTACACCCGGTAGATCGACTCGATCACTCCGGTGAAGGTCGCGATGGCCCCGGCCCGGTCGATGCTCCGCTCGTCGACCGCCGTGCGGGTCTTGTCCAGCTCGTCCAGGCCGGTGACGAGAGCCTCGATCCGCTGGTGGAGGGCGTCGCTGCCCAGCGTGCCGACCTGCCAGTCCTCGGTGGACCTGGTGAACCTCGCGGCCAACTCGTCGGTGCGCTGCCGCAGTTCGGCAAGCGTGGCGCGCTGCGCCTCGTCGGGTCGGCCGAGGTAGGTCAGCGACGCTCGACGCTCCGACTGCAACTGCAACAGCAGCGGCTCGGTGGGATCGAAGACCTTGCTGTCCAGCGTCTGCACACCGAGCAGGTTGACCCCGTCCCGGACGGTGACCCAGGCCGTGAAGCCCCAGAGCGCGACGAGCGAGACGAGTAGAGCAACAACCTTGGTACGCAGATTCGTACTGCGGGAACCCATTACACCGTCCCTGGCGCGGCCTGTGTGAGTGTTCAGTCAGTAATGCGTCGTGCACGCATCGACCCCGGCGCACGCTAGCAGCGTCCGGGGCCAATGCTCAAGCGCCGCAGATCATGTGACTGCCGTACGGGGTCGCCGTTGTGGCCGGTCCAGGTCGCTGACCAGGTCGGATCTGGCCATTGCCAATTGCCGCACGGCGAGTACGGCCGACCGGACGATCAGCACGGGCCCGTAGAGATCTTTGTCATGCCACAGTGGAGGGTGCTCGTGCTGATCGTCCACTTCGGTGAGATGACGCAACCCGCGGCCGATCGCCTCCACCACCCCCGGTCGCGCCGGTCGACGCACCCCGAGCAGCACGTGCAGGGCGTACGCGGTCTCCTCCGCGGTGCCCGCCCAGCGCCCCCAGGCCCCGTCGGCCCGTTGGGTCGCGACCAACCAGTCGACGGCGCGGTCCACCGCCGATCCGGCGATGTCGGCCGGCGCGTACCGGTCGAGGGCGGTCACCGCGCACGAGGTGGCGTAGTACGGCGACGCGTGCCAGCGGTCGGTCCAGGAACCGTCGGGCTGTTGCTCGTCGCGTAGCCACCCGGCCAACGCCGCCACCCGGCCGGCGTGGCGGCTCGCCCCCGCCGACGTGTGCCGGGCATGCCAGCCGAGCGCCTCCAGCACGTGCGCGTTCGTGGTGACCGACCGACCGTCCTCCCCCTGCCAGGTGCAGAAGTGGGTGCCGAGGTCGAAGTGGTCAAGGCTCGCCGGGTCCACCGGGTGACCGAGGCGGGCGAGGGCGTAGAGGGTGACCGAGGTGGTGTCCGCGTCGGCCGGTAGCCCCGGCCCGGTCGACGCGCCCTGCGGCCCGAGCGCGGCGACCAGCTCGGCGATGAGCTTCGGCGCGGGCCGGACCGGCACCTCCGCGCGGGCCAGATTGCTCAGCGTCCAGGCCCGCTCGAAGACGGTGATCGGCGTGCAGCAGGGCACGGGCCCGTCGAGCGGACCGACAGCCGCCCGCAGGTAGGCAAGCGCCGCCGGGTCGGCGCCGGGCGCCGCCGGGTCGCCGACCCAGGCGGCGGTCGCTGCCGGCGACGCGCCGATGGCCCCGGCGACCGGGGCGACGCCGGCGTGCCGGTACGCGACCGGCCCGAGCACCTCGAAGGCGTGCACGAGTTTCTGCGGCACCGGACGTCCGCTCGCCAGCAGCGCGTGTACCGCGTCGAGCCGCCGCTGGTCGACGCCGGGCAGGGCCGCGAGCCCGTCGGCGAACCGCCGATCGCCGCGTGCGGCGAAGAACGCGAGGTGGTCGTTGATCCGCCGCACGAGGGCCGGCACGATGAGGTCGGCCGCCGGTGTGTCCGGGAGCGGCGTGCCCCGGCCGAGCCACTCGGCGAGCACACCCCACCCGCGGCCGGCCGCGGTGGCCAGCCCGTTCGGGCCGGCGACCGGGCTGCCCCGCAGCGTGCCGAGCAGCGCCTCCACAGCGCTCGCCGTCGGCACCACGGCGTACCCGCCGGCGCCACCCCAACCGCCG
This sequence comes from Micromonospora sp. CA-240977, assembly GCF_050942285.1. Classification (NCBI taxonomy): domain Bacteria; kingdom Bacillati; phylum Actinomycetota; class Actinomycetes; order Micromonosporales; family Micromonosporaceae; genus Micromonospora; species Micromonospora sp. CA-240977. The sequence goes on from NZ_CP192055.1 coordinate 5,382,323, forward strand.
TCGGGGCGCTGGGCGTCCAGCAGATACCGCAGCCGTCGGTCGTGACCGGTGAGCCACGGCGCGTCGGCGACGACCCGGCCGGTCTCGTACACCGAGGGGGTGACCCGGCCCGCCGGGTCGAGCACCATGGCGGCGAGCAGTTCCCGGACCGACGCGGCCACCGCCGACTCGTTGCGGGCACCGGCGGCCGGTACGGCGGTCACGACACGCCCCAGAAGTCGGTCGAGCGGTAGAAGCCCGAGCTGAAGCCGATCTGCCGGGCGAGGTAGTCGGCCGGCACCGGGCAGGTGACGCGCAGCGGGTCGAGCAGCTCGCGGGCGTGCGCCACCAGGTCGGTGATCCGGCGCTCCACGTCGGCCCGCTCCGGCACCAACATCAACGCGTTGAGGTCCCCCCACCGCTTGTCGCGTTCGTAGCTGGCCAGGTCGTTGACGAGTCGGAGGATCCGCTGCACCTGGTCACTGGCCGCGACGAGCGCGTCGAGGTGGGCCAGCGTGGCGGGGTCGTCGGAGTGGATCCAGTGCGCGACGTTGACGACGGTGCAGGCGAGATTCGCCGCATTGGCCAGGTACTCGTCGAGGGTGGGCGGCACGCCGTCGCCGGCGGCCTGCTTCCAGTCCCACTCCCGCGCCATGGCGTCGAACATCGTCCGCAACTCGGTGCGCCACACCACCCCGTGGGTCGCGTACGCCGGCACGGCGGCCAGCTCGTCCCGCAACTCGGCGAGAAAACGCCCCAGCGGGTCGTCGGCCGCCGGTCGCCCGCCCTCGGCCACCGCGAGGCAGCCCGCCGTCAACCGGTCGATCTCGTCCCGGGTGCGCGCCTCGTGGTCGACGAGCCAGTCGACAGCGAAGCCCCAGAGCACGGCCCGGTTCGTGACGCGCAACTGGTCGTGGTCACACCAGGGCGCCCCGAACGCGATCGCCATCGCGACGTTGCCGAACAGCGCCGGGTCGAACGGTCGCGCCGGGAAGAGATCGGGGTACGCCGCGGCGCGCTCGGCCAGGTCACGCTGGCCCTTCGCGGCGAGGGCACAGATCCGACCCTGCTCGGCGGCAAGCACCATCTGGTCGCCGCCGGTCTCCGGCGGCGACGCGAGCCCGGTGGTCATGCGGAGACGCTCCGCACCGGCCGCAGGGTCACCTCGACACGCTCAAGGGGGCGCAGCGCGGCTGCCACCTTGATTCCGGGCAGGGCCTGCCGTTGCAGGCTGAACCGGAACCGGCTCAGCACCGTGGCCACGATCAGCATGGCTTCCAGATAGAAGAGGTGCATGCCGATGCACTGGTGCGGGCCGCCGCCGAAGGGGAAGTGCGCGTACCGGTGCCGGTGTCGGACCTGCTCCGGATCGAAGCGGTCGGGGTCGAAGACCTCGGGCCGGTCCCAGAACGCGGACATCCGGTGGGTGATCAGCGGGCTGACCACGAGCGTCGCGCCGGCCTCGATCCGGACGCCGCCGATCACGTCGGCCTGCACCGCCCGGCGCGGGAAGAGCCACCCGATGGGATAGAGCCGCAGCAGTTCGTCGAGCACCTGGCGGGTGTAGCGCAGCTCGCGCAGGTGCTCGCGTCGCACCGGCGCGTCACCGACCACCCGGTCGATCTCCTCGTACAGTCGCTCGGCGATCTGCTCGTCCTGCGCGATGTGCGGCCAGAGCCAGGTCAGCACGCTGATCGTCGTCTCGGTCGTGGTGGCGACCATGGAGACGGTGTCGTTGCGGACCTGTCGCTCGTCGAGCCGCCCACCCGACTCGGTGCGACCCCGCCACAACGTGGAGATGATGTCGTCGCCGTCGGTGTCGGCCGTCTCCCGGGCCGCCCGGACGATCGGGAGCAGGGTGTCGTCGATGAGTTGGACGGCGTTGCGGAACGCGCGGTCGCCGGGCATCGGCATGGCCAGCGGCGCCCACGGCACCATCAGCCGCGGCATCACCGACCAGGCGATGGCGTCCTGCGCCTCCATGATGCGCATCGCCTGCGGCACCGAGATCTTGTCGGCGAAGAAGACCCGCATGATCGCCGAGCAGACGATCTGGGCCTGCACGGTGCCCATGTCGACGGGCCGGCCGGCGCGGGCCGGCTCGTCCAGGTCGTCGACGGCGTCTTCGATCGCCTCGGCCAGCCGGTCCACCAGGGAGTCGACCCGCCGAGCGGTGAACAGCGGCTGGAGCACGTGGCGGCTGTTCTTCCAGTAGTCGCCGTCGCTGAGGATGCCGTCGCCGAACAACCGCTTCAGCGGACGCCACTGGAGTCCGTCGCCGGCGCGGACGTAGTTGTCGGACTTCTCGCGCAGAACCCGCTGCAGGTGCTCCGGCCGGGTGACCAGGTAGGGCCGAAACGCGCCGAGGCTGAGCTTCACCACCTCGCCCTGTGACCGCTCGCCCATCTCGACAAGGGTGCGGGCCGGGTCGCGGAACAGATTGGGCACCACGTGGCGGAGCGGGACCGAGCCCGCTCGTCGTGGCTGAACCGGCACTGTGTGAGGTGCTACCACGGGAACCGACACTCCCTTATGGATACTCGGAGTCGCGGAACGACTATGCGCAGTTAGATATTCGTGGAGCATGCCACCGCTCGGCCGCCTTCATCTAGGCGCACTACGTGAAATTTTCACGCGCAAGCATTACGTCACCGCAGGATCGGTGCGCTGGGAAGTGCGCATACCACGGATCCCGCAGGTGGCGGCAATCTTGACCATCAGTCGGCATGGGGGATCTTCGATAGTGATGAACATCACTCATTGACGACCGGTCTGGCCGCCCGACCGAGGGCCGGCTCCGCCTCGCCCGCGCGACACCCCGCCGTGCCGACCCGGCGGAACGACCGAATCCGGGCGACGCCCGGCCCCCTGTGCCAGGCTCTTGTCATGGACGACAAGACCATCCTGAACCGGATCACCGAGCTGGTCGACGAGGAACACAAGCTACGAGCGGATGCCCAGGCCCACGAGTCGGGCACTGAGGGCGAGGCCAGCGAACGGCTGCGCGCCCTGGAGGAGTCCCTGGACCAGTGCTGGGACCTCCTGCGCCGCAGGCGGGCCGCCCGGGACACCCACGGCGACCCGGACGCGCAGGGCGAGCGACCCAAGCCCGAGGTGGAGCGCTACCTCCAGTAACCGCGGCGGGTCGGGCGGCCCGGCCGCCCGACCCGCGCCGATCAGCGCAGCCCCGCCTCGCGCAGCAACTCTCCGGTCAACGTGCCCGGGTCGACCTGCTCGGCGGGCAGGCCGCGGGCCGCGAACCAGGTGCCGACCACCCGCACGTCACGGGCCAGGAACTCCGGCCCCTGCGGGTTCGCCACCACGTCGACCACCTGCGGGAGGTCGATCACCACCAGTCGCCCCTGGTGCACGAGCAGGTTGTACGGCGACAGGTCGCCGTGCGCGTAGCCGGCCCGGGCCAGCACCCGCAGCGCCTCCACCAGCTGGGCCCACAGGTCGCGCAGCTCGGCCGGGCCGGGTCGCAGCTGGGCCAGCCGGGGCGCCGCCTCCCCCGACTCGGCGTCCCCGACGAACTCCAGCATCAGCTCGGTGCCCCGCAGCTGCACCGGGTACGGCACGGCGATCCGGTCGTGCCCGGCGCTGATCTCCCAGAGCCGGGCCAGGGCGGAGAACTCGGCGGCGGCCCACTGCCCGGCGATCATCTGCCGGCCGAACGCCGTCCGACCCTCCATGGCCCGGTTCTCCCGGGAGCGGCGCACCCGGCGGCCCTCCAGATAGCCGGCGTCCCGGTGGAACATCCGGTGCTCGGGGTCGCGGTAACGCTTGACCGCCAGCAGACACGACCGGTCGGTGTCGGGCACGGCCCGGCGGACCAGGTGGACGTCCGCCTCCTTGCCGGTCTTCAGCACACCCAACTCGGTGTCCTTGGCGGCCAACTCGGTGACCAGCCAGCCGGGGTGCGGCTGGGGACCGTGGACGGCGTCATCCCAGGACGACCAGCGCTCGCCGGTGTCCGGGTCACTGTCGCTGTCCGGGTCTGCGGGCGGCTCGGTGTGCCGCCCGCGCTTCAGAAACCGCGGTTCGTCGTCGTCGAAGCGGCTCTTGCCGCGGCTCCGGCGCTCAAGCGCCGGAAGGTCGTGATCGCGCACTGTGGTGAGGTTCCCTTGGTCGAGGCTGAAAAAGGCGGCTGGAAGCGACCTGCGAAGACGGCCATGACCGACCTCCTTTTTCCTCGACCGGGCACACGCCCGGGTTGCACCATGCGCCGACAATGCTCGCCGCGGCGGGTCAGCCGGTCAACCGAATTACCGCAGGCCCACGCCAACGCGGGCGCGCGGGGAGCCGACGCGGGCGCGCGGGGATCAGCGGGCGAGAATGGTGGCGACCGCGGCGATCAGGCCGTCCGCGGTGCGGCTTGGCGCGAACCGGACGTCCGACCAGGTGCGCCCCCGGTGCAGCCAGACGCTGGGCAGCCCGACCGCGGCGGCGCCACCGATGTCCGCCTCCGGGCTGTCGCCGACCACCCAGGCGCCGCGCAGCGGCATCCGTACCCGCTGGGCGGCGAGCGCGAAGATCCGCGGGTTGGGCTTGCTGACCCCGGCCTCCTCGGAGATCACCCAGTCCGCGACGTAGCGGTCCAGGCCGGTCCGGCGAATCTTGGCGTCGTCGACACGTACCGTGCCGTTGCAGACCACCACCGGCACCCAGCCGGCGTCGTCGGCGATCCGCAGCGCGCAGGCGGTCAGCGGGTCGAGCCGGGTCTGCTCCACCACCCCGTCGTGCAGCTCCTCCACCAGGTCGATCGAGGGAATGCGCAGCTCGTAGCGGTCCCGGATGGCGTCGGCGAGATCCCAACGGTCGGTCAACCCGTCGGCGTCGATCGAGATCAGCCAGTCGATGTCGGTGGGGGGCGCGCCGATGCCGTCCAGGAAGCGCTCACCCCAGCGGCGGAACGGCCCGGCCCGGTCCAGCAGGGTGTTGTCCAGGTCCAGCAGGAGCAGTGGCACTCGGGCACCCTACGGGACCTACGTGTCCGCCAACAGATGCAGCGGGTACCGACCTGACGATGTGCTCAGCCGGACATTGACGACCGAGGGCCGCCCTGGTCCGCGAGCCGGTCGGCGAGCATCGAGTGGGCCGACCGGGTGGCCGCGAGCACCGTCGGGTCCAGTGTCGCCACCAGCACCGCCGTGCCGTCGTCGGCGCCCCGGGCCAGCACCCGCCCCTGCGGGTCGTAGATCGCCGCGCCGCCGTTGAACCGCCACGGGTCGACGCCGCCGACCGCGTTGGCGAAGACCACGAACATCGTGTTGTCCAGGGCTCGCGCGGCGTAGTACAGGTCCCGGCGGTGCTCGGAGCCGGCCAGGTAACCGCTGGGGCACAGGTAACCGTGTGCGCCGTCGAGGGCGGCGGCCCGGCCGTGCTCGGGGAAACAGCCGTCGTAGCAGATGCCGAGGCCGAGCCGCCAGTCGTCGACGAGCAGCGTGGCGCCCCGGTCGCCGGCGACGAACAGCTCGCGCTCGTCGCCCCACAGCTGCTGCTTGTCGTAGCCGACCCGGACCGCGCCGGCCCGGTCGACCACCAGAGCGGCGATGGTCCGCCGGCCGTCCGGGTGCCGGGCGGCGGCGCCGACCAGCACTGTGACGCCGGCCTCGCGCGCCGCGGCGCGCAGCGGGTCGAGCCGGGGATCCGCGACGCCACCGGCCGGATCGGCCGTGACGTCCGTGCCGGCCGGGTCGGCGGCGAGGGTCGGCGGGTGGTACGCGCAGAGGAACAGCTCCGGCAGCACGGCCACCCGGGCGCCCAGGTCGGCGGCTCGGCGAACCAGGTCGGCGGCGGCGACCGCGTTTCCGGCGACGTCTCCCGGTGTGGGCGTGGCCTGGATGGCGGCCACTGTCAGCGGGGCGGTGGGCACGGTGCGGGGCAGGGTCACCGGGCGATGGTAGTCGGCGACATTCCAAGCCGTACGTACGGTTTGCGTGCCCCGGGGGTGACCTGCGACGATCGACGCGTGCCCAGAGTAAGCCAGGACCAGCTCGACGCGCGCCGGCAGGAGATCCTCGCCGCCGCCCGGGCGTGTTTCGCCCGTCTCGGCTACGAGGGAGCAACCGTACGCCGCCTGGAGGAGGCCACCGGCCTGTCCCGCGGCGCGATCTTCCACCACTTCCGCGACAAGGACTCACTCTTCCTGGCCGTCGCCGAGGACGATGCCGCGGCCATGGTGGAGACGGTGGCCCGAAACGGTCTGGTGCAGGTGATGCGCGACCTGCTCGCCCGCGCCGTCTCCCCCGACACCACCGGCTGGCTGGGCAGCCAACTGGAGGTCTCCCGCCGGCTGCGCACCGACCCGGCGTTCGCCAAGCGCTGGGCCGAGCGGTCCGCCGCGATCGCCGAGGCGACCCGCGACCGGTTGGCCCGCCAGCGCGACGCCGGGGTGCTGCGCGAGGACGTCCCGATCGACGTGCTGGCCCAGTTCCTGGAGCTGGCCTACGACGGCCTGGTGCTGCACCTGGCGATGGGCCGACCGGCCGGCGACCTGGGCCCGGTGCTCGACCTGGTCGAGGAGGCCGTGCGCCGCCGTTGACCGTCGGAGGCACCTGTCCGCCGACCGTGGCGAGGCTGCTCCACAATGGGGCCGCCGATCCCTCCGGCGACAGGAGCAGTCGATGATCGTCAACGCCGCGTCCGGTGACACCTGGGGCATCCCCGGCCCGACCTTCCTCCGGTTCTACCTCGTGGCGGCCGTCGTGGTGGTGGCGGTCGCGGTGGCCTACCGGATCCGTCTGGCGGCCGGGTCGAACGTTGCCATGACCGCCGATCCGCTGGGGCCGCAGCAGGTCGCGTACCTCAACGGCGGCCCCCGACTCGCCGTACACGCCGCACTCGGCGGCCTGCGCGGCAGCGGCGCGATCGGCGTGCGACCGGACCGTCGGCTGACCACCGTCGGGTCCGCGCCGACCGGGCTCACCCCACTGGACGAGGCCATTCACTGGGCCGCGCACAAGCACGCCCGGGTCGGGGACCTGCCGCAGGACGACCGCGTCCGCGTCGCGCTGCACCAGATCCGCTACGGCCTGGAGCAGCGCGGGCTGCTGACGGACGACGCGCAGCGCGCGCGGGCCCGCTTCTGGACCACGATCCTGATCGCCCTGCTGGGCCTCGGCGTGCTCCGGCTCTTCTCCGGTCTGTTCAGCGGTCGCCCGGTCGGTTACCTGCTGCTGACCCTGGTGGCGCTCCTGATCGTCACGCTGGTGCTGCGCCGGGCGCCAGTGCTCACCCGGGCCGGTCGGTCCGCGGTGCGCGACATCCGCCGTCAGCACACCCACCTCGCACCCGCCTCCGCGCCGGCCTACGCCACCTACGGGGCGGCCGGCGCGGCGATGGGCGTGGCCCTGTACGGCACCGCCTCGCTCTGGGCGCTCGACCCGGGCTTCGCCGAGCAGGCCGAGATCCAGCGCCAGGCCATGGGCAACGGCGGCTGGACGGGAGGCTCCGACGGGTCGAGCGGCGGGGGCGGCGACAGCTCCGGCGGTGGCAGCTCCTGCGGTGGCAGCTCCTGCGGCGGCGGCGGGTGCGGCGGCGGCGGGTGCGGCGGATGACCGGCCCGTCCGGCGTGGGCATCGGTTGGCGGCCGGAGATCGCCGGCTTCGTGGCCGACCTGCCCGGGCTGCGCTTCGTCGAGGTGGTGGCCGAGGCGGTGTCCGGGTCCGGGCCGCTCCCACCCGGCCTGGCCCAGCTGCGGGAGCGCGCGGTCACCGTCGTACCGCACGGGGTGCGGCTCTCCCTCGGCGGCGCCGAGCCGGTCGACCCGGCCCGGGTCGCCCACCTGGCCGCGGTCGCGCACCGTGTTGACGCGCCGCTGGTCAGCGAGCACATCGCGTTCGTCCGAGCGGGCGGCCTGGAGGCGGGGCACCTGCTGCCGCTGCCGCGTAGCCGGGAGGCGGTCGCCGCGGTCTGCGCCAACGTGGCCCGGGCACAGGCCGAGCTGCCGGTGCCGATCGCGCTGGAACCGATCGCCGCGCTGATCGACTGGCCCGACGACGAGTTGGACGAGGCGGACTTCCTCACCGAGATCCTCGACCGGACCGGGGCGCTGCTGCTGCTGGACGTGGCGAACGTGCACGCCAACGCCCGCAACCGGGGCACCGATCCACTGGCGTTGCTGGACCGGCTGCCGTTGGAGCGGGTCGCGTACGCCCACGTGGCCGGGGGCGCGGAGCACGGCGGTTTCTACCACGACACCCACACCGATCCGGTGCCGGCAGTGGTGCTGGAGCTGGTCGAGGCGCTCTGCGCCCGACGGCGACCACCGGCGCTGCTGTTGGAACGCGACGGTCACTACCCGCCGGCCGCCGAGCTGCGCGCCGAACTGGACGCCCTGGCCGCGACCGCGGGCTTCCCGGTCGTGACGTGACGGGCACCGATCCCCACGCCGGACTCGCCGAGCGGCAGGCGGAGCTGGTCGCGGCGCTGGTCGCCGGCGGACCCCCACCACCGGGGTTCGCACCGGCCCCGATGGCCGCCGCCCGGGCGGCCCTGCTGCGCAAACGTGCCGGCGAGGTGGCCCGACACTGGCCGCTGCTCGCCGCCGGCCTCGGTGCCAGGTGGACGACGACCTTCGCCGACTGGGCAGCGCGGCGACCGACCGCCGGGTCACTGCGCGACGGCTGGGACCTGGCGCGGGCGCTACACGGAGAACGGGCGCTGCCGCCGGTGGCCGCCGAGGAGTTGGCCGTCCGGGAGGCGCGCCTGCGCTACGACGGGCAGGGGGCGCCGCGGCCGCGCCGGTTGCCGGCGGTGGGCCGCGCGGGCGGCGCCGTCGCGGTGCAGGTCGCCGGCCGGGTACGCCTGCTGCGCCCCGCCCCGCGCCCACCCACCCTTGGTGGCGACGGTGTGCCGGATGCGGCAGGATCGGCGTTATGGATCTCGGACTGACCGACCGCGTGTACGTCCTCACCGGCGCCTCCCGTGGCCTGGGTTACGCGACCGCGCAGTGCCTGGTCGCGGACGGGGCGCGGGTGGTGCTCTCGGCCCGCGACCCGGATGCCGTGGCCGCCGCCGTGGAGCGGCTGGGCGGCCCCGCGCATGCCGTCGGGCTGACCGCCGACCTGGCCGACCCGGAGACCCCGGGGCAACTCGTCGCCGCCGCCCAGGAGCACTTCGGCCGGCTCGACGGCGCGCTGATCTCGGTTGGCGGGCCACCGCCGGGCAACGCCGCGGCGATCAGCGACGAGCAGTGGCGGCTCTCCTTCGAGACGGTCTTCCTGGGCACCATCCGGGCGGTCCGCACGGTGGCCGACGCACTGCCCGAGGGCGGCGCGATCGGGCTGGTGCTCTCCACCTCGGCGCGTGGCCCGGTGCCCGGTCTCGGCATCTCCAACGGTCTGCGGCCCGGCCTGGTCGGCGCCGCGAAGGACATCTCCGACGACTACGGCCCGCGCGGGGTCCGGGTGGTCGGCCTGCTGCCCGGCCGGATCATGACCGATCGCAACCGGGAGCTCTTCGGGGCGACCGGCGACCCGGAGCGGGCCCGTGCCGAGGCGGAGGCCGGCATCCCGCTGCGTCGGGTCGGCGACCCCGCCGAGTTCGGCCGGGTGGCCGCGTTCGTGCTCTCCCCCGCCGCGAGCTACCTGACCGGGATCACAGTGCCGGTCGACGGCGGCGCGCTCCGCGGGCTGTGACGCCCGACCCGGTCCGTCCCTCCGGCGGCGTCCGGCATCCCCGGCCGACCCGCGCGGACCTGGCGGCGGCCGCGGACCGGACCATCCCCGACGTGCTCGCGCCGGGGCTGGCGGTGCTCTTCGTCGGGATCAACCCGGGCCTCTGGTCGGCCGCCACGGGCTGGCACTTCGCCCGCCCCGGCAACCGGTTCTGGCCGGCGCTGCACCGGGGCGGGTTCACCCCTCGGCTGCTGCACCCGAGCGAGCAGGGCGACCTGCCCGCCCTCGGCCTCGGCATCACCAACATGGCCGCCCGGGCCAGCGCCCGCGCGGACGAGCTGAGCAGCGCGGAACTCCTCGACGGGGCCGCGATCCTCACCGACAAGGTGGCCCGGTACCGGCCGCGCTGGGTGGCCGTGGTGGGGGTGACCGCGTACCGGATCGGTTTCCAACGGCCGAAGGCCACCTTCGGGCCGCAACCGGAGTCGTTGGCCGGGGCGCGGCTGTGGGTGCTGCCCAACCCGAGCGGCCTGAACGCGCACTTCACGCCGGTCACGCTGGGCGCCGCGTTCGCCGAGTTGCGGGTGGCGACCTCACTACCCGCACGGTCCTGATCAACTCGGGCTCACGGAAATCGGGCTGTCGACGCGACGAGGACAGCCCGGCTTTCCGGAACCCGCGTCGAGCACGCCAGTCAGTTGGCGGCGGCGGGCGGCAGCACCTCGTCGGCGCGGTAGGTGCCCAGCGGCATGACCACCGGCTCGGGGCCGGTCGCGTCGACGAACGGGGTGGGCGAGTCGGCGACCGCGAACTGGGTGCGGTACAGCTCGGCGTAGAGCCCGCCGACAGCGACCAGCTCGTCGTGACGCCCGCGCTCGACGATCCGCCCGCCGTCGAGCACGAGGATCTGGTCGGCGTCGCGGACGGTGGAGAGCCGGTGCGCGATCACCAGGGCGGTACGCCCGGCCAGCGCCACCGACAGCGCCCGCTGCACCGCTGCCTCGCTCTCCGAATCCAGGTGTGCGGTCGCCTCGTCGAGGATCACGATCGACGGGGCCTTGAGCAGCAGCCGGGCGATGGCGATGCGCTGCTTCTCGCCGCCGGAGAAGCGGTAGCCGCGCTCCCCGACCGTGGTGTCCAGCCCGTCGGGCAGCGACCGGACGAGGTCGGCGACCTGCGCGCCGGCGAGCGCCGCCCAGATCTCGTCGTCGGTGGCGTCCGGCTTGGCGTAGCGCAGGTTCTCGGCGATCGTCTCGTGGAACAGGTGCGAATCCTGGGTGACGACGCCGATCTCGTCGCGCAGGGAGGCGAGGGTCGCGTCCCGCACGTCGACCCCACCGACAAGAACCTGCCCGTCGGTGACGTCGTAGATGCGGGAGATGAGCATGGACAGCGTCGACTTGCCGGCGCCGGACGGGCCGACGAGGGCGACCATCTGCCCCGGCTCGACGCTGAACGAGACCCCCTTGAGCACCGGCTCGTTGACTGTGCGGTCCAGAGTGGCGACCTCCTCCAGGGAGGCGAGGGAGATCTCGGCGGCACTCGGGTAGCGGAACCGGACGTCGCGGAAGTCGACCCGGCCGGTGCCCCGGGGCACCGGCACCGCGTCCGGCTTCTCGACGATGCCGGGCTTGAGGTCGAGCACCTCGAAGACCCGGTCGAACGAGACAAGCGCGCTCATCACGTCCACCCGGACGTTGGAGAGCGCGGTGAGCGGCCCGTACAGCCGCGTGAGCAGCAGCGCGAGGGTCACCACGGTGCCCGCGCTGACGCCGCCGGTGACGGCGAGCCAACCGCCGAGGCCGTAGGTGAGCGCCTGCGCCAGGGAGGCGACAAGCAGCATCGCCACGAAGAACGTGCGGGAGTACATGGCGGACTGGATGCCGATGTCGCGGACCCGCTCGGCCCGGCCGGCGAACCGGCGGGCCTCGATCTCGGGCTGGCCGAAGAGCTTCACCAGCAGCGCGCCGGCGACCCCGAACCGCTCGGTCATCGTCGCGTTCATCTTGGCGTCGAGGTTGTACGACTCGCGGGTGATGTCGGCCAGCCGCCGACCGACCCGGCGGGCCGGGATGATAAAGATCGGTAGCAGCACCAGCGAGAGCGCGGTGATCTGCCAGGAGAGGGTGAACATCACCGCCGCGGTGAGCACGAGTTGGATGACGTTGCTGACCACGCCGGACAACGTCGAGGTGAACGCGCGCTGGGCGCCGAGCACGTCGTTGTTGAGCCGGCTGACCAGGGCGCCGGTCTGGGTACGCGTGAAGAACTGCAACGGCATCCGCTGCACGTGGTCGTAGACCCGGGTGCGCAGGTTGAAGATGATGCCCTCGCCGATCCGGGCCGAGTACCACCGTTGGGCCAGCGAGAGGAGCGCGTCGGCGACCGCCAGCGCGGCGATGACCAGGGCCAGCCGCACCACGAGCCGGCCGGCCTCGGCGCCGCCCCGGTTGATCGCGTTGATGACGTCGCCGGCGAGCACCGGTGTGGCCACGCCGATGACGGCGGCCAGGACCACGGTGACCAGGAAGACGACGATGTCGCGCCGATAGGGCTGGGCGAAGGCCACGATGCGCCGGGCGACCCCGCGCTTGAGCCGGTGCGTGGAGACCTCGTCGCTGTTGCGCATCGACCGGAGCATGCTCCACCCGACCATGCCACCGCCGGACATCGGGTTGGACATCGCTCACCTCCGGGTCGTCGGGCGGACTGCTCCGTCAGGCCAATTCTCCCGACGACTGTGACAACCTCGGTCGTAACCCGGATCTTCCCGTCCGGTCCTTACCTATTCTCCCCGGCCAGCCAGATCGCGCAGTCGGCGGGTCTGTGCCTCCCGCTCGGCGCGCTGCTGGTCGGCGTGCGACCGGCCGGCCGCGCCCGCCAACAGGGCCTTGATCTCCACCACCGCGTCGCGGGCGCCGGCGAGCAGCCCCGCGGTCAGGTCCTGGACCGCGCCATCCAGCTCGGCCGGTGGCACCACCAGGGTCGCCAGCCCGATCCGGTCCGCCTCGGCGGCGTCCAACCGGCGGCCGGTCGCGCAGATCTCCAGCGCCCGCGCGTAGCCGACAAGCTCCACGAGGCGCTTCGTGCCGGCCAGGTCGGGCACCAGGCCGAGGGTCACCTCAGCCATCGACAGCTTCGCGTCCGTGGCCAGCACTCGCAGATCGCACGCCAGCGCGAGCTGGAAGCCGGCACCGATCGCGTGGCCCTGCACGGCCGCGACGGAGATGACGTCCGGCCGGTGCAGCCAGGTGAAGCCCGCCTGGAGTTCCGCGATGCGCGCGGCGCACTCCTGCTCGGGCAGCGTGGCCAGCTCCGCGAAGGAGCCGGGGCCGGAAGCGCCAGCCACCGCGAGGTCGAGGCCGGCGGAGAACGCACGCCCCTCGCCCCGGACCACCACCACCCGCACGTCGCCGGGCAGCTCGCGGGAGAAGTCGCTCATCGCCCGCCACATCGCGGGCGTCTGAGCATTGAGCACGTCGGGCCGGCACAACGTCACCGTGGCGACCGGCCCGTCGCAGGTCAACCGAACCCCGGTCGCCTCGGTGGTCACCGGGCGGTCCGGGGTGTGGCGCTGGTCGACGACGCGGGGAGGCGGGTCACGCCTTCTTGCGGCGCCGGGCACCGCCGCGCTGACGCAGCTGCACCCCTGACTCGGTGAGCACTCGGTGGATGAACCCGTAGGAACGGCCGGTCGAGGCCGCCAACGCGCGGATGCTCTCCCCCGACGTGTACCGCTTTACCAGGTCCTTGGCGAGCGTCTGACGCTCGGCTCCGATGATCCGGCGACCCTTCTCAGTGCTGGTGGCTGTGCCAGTGGCTGCCATGCTGTGTCCTCACGTCCCAGACTGTGCGGTTCGGATACGGTCCCACCTATTAGACCGCCTCGAACGATCATGCGCCAGATATCAACTCTTCGCCAACCGACACGCTATGCAATGTCAGCTTCCCGATAGAGTGATCCTGGCAATCGACCCCGGCGTGGTGTCCGTGCGTACCACCTCCGTGTGCTGGCGGCTGGCGGCGACCCGTAGCCTTCGCTCGTGATCGACCTGCTGGGCACCGCGGCCGGAGCGGCAGTGGTCTTCGCCGCCACCGACATCGACGACATCGTCATCCTGACCCTGTTCTTCGTCGCGGCCCGCACCACCGGGCGGCCCCGACCCTGGCACATTGTCGCCGGCCAATACCTCGGCATCGGCGCGCTCGCGCTGGCCAGCGCGGTGGTCGCGGCCGGCCTGCTGGTGGTGCCGGACCCGTGGACGGGGCTGCTCGGGCTGCTGCCGATCGCGCTGGGCCTGCGCGCGCTACGGGGCTCCGACGACGACGAGACCCCCACCGTCGTCACCGGCATGCTCGGGGTGGCCGGGGTGACGATCGCCAACGGCGCCGACAACGTGGCCGTCTACGTACCCGTCTTCCGGACCCTCGGCGTCACCGACAGCGCGATCTTCCTGCTGCTGTTCGTGCTGCTGATCGCCCTGTGGTGCGCCGCCGCCGCCTGGCTGGGCGGGCACCCTCGCGTGGTCCGGCTGGTCGAGCGCGCGGGCCACTGGCTGGTACCGGCGATCTTCGTCGGCGTCGGGGTGGTGATCCTGGTCAGCTCCGGTGTGCTGGGTCGGCTCGTCGACCTGCTCGGCTGACGACGACCCGCCGGAGACGCCGGTCAGGCCAGCTCGACCAGCTCGAGCAGGTCGTCGCTCCAGGCGTCCTCGTCACCGTCGGGCAGCAGGATCGCGCGGTCCGGCTTGAGCGCGAGCACCGCCCCCGGGTCGTGGGTGACAAGGACGATCGCGCCCGGATAGTTGGCGATGGCGTCGAGCACCTGCTCCCGGCTGACCGGGTCGAGGTTGTTCGTCGGCTCGTCGAGCAGCAGCACGTTGGCGCCGGAACAGACAAGGGTGGACAGGGCCAGCCGGGTCTTCTCACCACCGGAGAGCACCCCGGCCGGCTTGTTCACGTCGTCCCCGGAGAAGAGGAACGCGCCGAGGATCTTGCGCAGGTCGGTGTCGGACTGCTCGACGGCGGCGGCGCGCATGTTCTCCAGTACGGTCCGCTCCACGTCCAGCGTCTCGTGCTCCTGGGCGTAGTAGCCCAGCCGCAGGCCGTGACCCGCGTGCACCTCGCCGGTGTCCGGGGTGAGGAGCCCGCCGAGCATCCGCAGCAGGGTGGTCTTGCCGGCGCCGTTGAGCCCGAGGATGGCCACCCGGGAGCCCCGGTCGACCGCGACGTTGACGTCGGTGAAGATCTCCAGCGAGCCGTACGACTTGGACAGGCCGGTCGCGGTGAGCGGGGTCTTGCCACACGGCGCGGGGCTGGGGAAACGCACCTTGGCCACCCGGTCGGCGACCCGCACCTCCTCCAGGCCCGAGATCAGCTTCTCGGCGCGGCGGGCCATGTTCTGGGCGGCCACGGTCTTGGTGGCCTTGGCCCGCATCTTGTCGGCCTGCGCCATCAACGCGCCGGCCTTCTTCTCCGCGTTGGCCCGCTCCCGACGGCGACGCCGCTCGTCGGTCTCGCGCGCCTCCAGGTACGCCTTCCAGCCCAGGTTGTACACGTCGACAACGGATCGGGTGGCGTCGAGGAACCAGACCTTGTTGACCACCGACTCCAGCAGCGCGCCGTCGTGGGAGATCACGATCAGGCCGCCCTTGTGGTTGGCGAGGAAGCCGCGCAACCAGGTGATCGAGTCGGCGTCGAGGTGGTTGGTCGGCTCGTCGAGCAACAGGATGCCGCCGCCGTTCTCGCCCGCGTCGCGGAACAGGATCCGGGCCAGCTCGATGCGCCGGCGCTGACCGCCGGAGAGGGTGCCGATGGTCTGTGCGAGCGCCCGGTCGGGCAGACCGAGGTTGGCGCAGATCCGGGCGGCCTCGGCCTCGGCCGCGTACCCACCCAGGGCGGCGAACTGGTCCTCCAGCGCGCCGTAGCGGCGGACCAGCTTGTCGCTGGCGTCCTCGGCGAGTTGGGCCTCGATCTCCTGCATCTGCGACATCAGCACGTCCAGGCCACGCGCCGAGAGCACCCGGTCGCGGCCGGTCACCTCGAGGTCGCCGGTGCGCGGGTCCTGCGGGAGGTAGCCGATGGCGCTGCGTGTGTCGATCTGACCGGCGTACGGCTGTCCCTCGCCGGCGAGCACCTTCAGCGTGGTGGTCTTCCCGGCGCCGTTGCGACCGACCAGGCCGATCCGGTCACCCGGCTGCACGCGCAGGGTGGTGTCGGACAGCAGGATCCGGGAACCGGCACGCAGTTCCAGGCCGGTGGCTGTGATCATGTTTTCGGGCTCGCTCTCGGGGTCTGGAAGGCTGACTCGGGGCACGCGAAACGGCCGGCGGGCTCAAGGGGCCCGACGGCGCGGGGCGGTTCAGCCTTCGCAGCGCAGCACCCGACAAGTGTACCGGGCGCTCCACGGCGGCCCGCTCGGATTACCAATCAAGATCATCGGGTACCGGAACGCCTGTCCGGACCCGTCCGGCACCGAAGCGACTAAACGACACATAGAAGACATTCACCGGCATACGGCGATCGGGGTCAGCATGGAACTCAACGAGCGGGCCGAGCTCGACACCTCCCAGGCCAACGACCTGGGTCGGGGTGGCGGCGGGTCGGGCGGCGGCATCGGCATCCCCATCCCGGGCGGCGGCGGCCGGGGCGGCATCATCGGCATCGTGGTGGCCGTACTCGTCGCCCTGCTCGGCGGCGGGTTCGGTCTCAACGCCATGACCAACGGCGACGAGGGCGGCCAGGCCGGGGGTGGCGACCTGGATCAGGTGTGCGGCACCGCGAACCCCGACCGCCTCGACGACGCGCGCTGCCGCAACCTGCTCTACGTCAACAGCATCCAGGCCTACTGGCAGAAGGCGTACCCGGAGCTGGGCGACGGGAAGTACGAGCCGACCGACACCAACTTCTTCCAGGCCGCCGTGAACACCGGTTGCGGGCAGGCCGACTCGGGTGTCGGCCCGTTCTACTGCCCCGCCGACAAGCAGGTCTACATCGACCTGAGCTTCTACGACGAGCTGGCCACCCGGTTCGGCGCCAAGGGTGAGTTCGCCCAGCCGTACGTGCTCGCCCACGAGTACGGCCACCACATCCAGAACCTGCTCGGCACCAACGCCAAGGCCGGCCAGGGCGACCAGAGTGGCCCCCGCTCCGCCTCGGTGCGACTGGAGTTGCAGGCCGACTGCTACGCCGGCGCCTGGGCCAAGCACGCCACCGAGAGCAAGGACAAGACCGGCCAGGAGCCGCTGTTCACGTCGATCACCGAGGCCGACATCAGCCAGGCCGTCGACACCGCCGAGGCGATCGGCGACGACAGCATCCAGGAGCGCTCCGGCGGCCGGGTCAACCCGGACCAGTTCACCCACGGCACGTCCGAGCAGCGCAAGCGCTGGTTCACCAGGGGCTACGACGGGGGCGACCCGAAGACCTGCGACACCTTCGGCACCGACCAGCTCTGACCTGAACCGACCTGACCCGCCCCGTCAGCGCCGACCGCGCTGGCGGGGCGGTCGTCGCGCAGGGGCGTGTGTCACAGCCCTCGGCTCGACGCTGTGACACACGCCCTAGTCGAGCCGGGAGACCTGGTAGTGCTCGATCAGCCAGTCGTCGTCGATCCGCCGCACGATCACGCCGAGGTGCACGGTCAGGGTGGGGCGGTCGATGAAGCCGAACCGCACCTCCAGATAGCCGAGGACCAGGTCGTCGGCGAGTCGGCGGGCCTCCCGGATGTCGTACGCGGCGGTCAGGCCGAGCGGCTGGGCGGCGTAGTACGCGGCGACCCCGGTCCGGCCCACTGTGTACGGGTGCAACCCCTGGAAGATCGCGTCCTCGGTGAAGCACGCCGCGACACGCTCCGGCTCGTGGGCGTCGACCGCCGACTTCCACCGGTCGAGGACGGTACGCAGGATCTGGGCTTCGGACATGGTGGTCTCCCTACTGGCGGCGCGGGTCACCGGGGCGGCTGGCCCGGGTCGTTCGGGTGCGGTGTCAACGGCGTGACGCTCTCCCGCCGCCAGGCCCGTAGCGGCATCGACGCGAGCACCGCGTCCAGGGCGTCGGCGTCGTCGGCCTCGAAGAGCCCCCACGTACGCCACTCCCCCGGCCCCAGCGGGGGTCGCCACAGTCGCAGGAGACTGCCCTGCGTCGCCAGCGCGGCCGACCGCGCCGCCTCACGCGCACGCATCGCGGCGACCTCGTCCTCCGACGTGCCCTCCGGCACCGTCGTCACCATGTCCACCAGAAACTCCACCTGCCCATCCTCCGACCGTCGGCACGGCGGCAGGTCAGGAACCGCGTTTTGCGTGGCGGCCGTCTCCTCAGCCGACCGGCGCCGGGTCGCGCGGTCGGATGTGCACCGCGCGGGCCGCGCTCGCCGCCCTCAGCCCACCGGCGCCGGGTCGCGCAGCCGGATGTGCACCGCGCGGGCCGCGGTCGCCGCCGCGACGAGCACGGCGTGCCGGGGCTCCGGCACATCGAGCAGCCGCTCCGCGCGCAGCGGCACGAGCGGGGCCAACCGCCGGTCGGCCAGCACCGTGTCCACCGCCCGCCGGTCCCCGCCGCAGACCACAGCGGTCAGCGTCGCCACCGCCGGCAGGAGCAGGCGTACGGCCAGGTCCGCCGCATCAGCCATCGCCGCCTTGGCCTGGTTGTCACGCCGCCGGGCGAACCGCTGCTGTGACCACCCGCCCGCGGCGGTGCGCCCCTGCACGTAGCGGCTGTCCACCTTGGAGACCACCAGGTCGCCTCCCTCGGCCACGCCGACGGCCACCGCGCCCTTGCGGGCCAGCAGCAGGCCGATCCGGCGGGGCGCGACGGCGGCGGCCACGAACCCGGCGACGTCGTCGCTGGCCGGCGCCCCGGGTGGGGCGTACAGCTCGGCAGTCGCCCCGTCGTCGGCGGTGAGCAGCAGCCCGTACTCCCGCGGGGTGGCGGTGTGCGGGCCGTGCCGGTCGGCGAAGCCCTCGACCCAGCGGCCGACGCGGGCCGGATCGACCTCCACCCACCGGCCGCCCCCGGCTGCGGGTCGACTGGTCATTGCCCGACCGTACGGCACGCCGGGCCCGGCTGGGCGCTCAGCCCGGCAGCAGCGCGACCACCGCCAGCGCGGCGATCAGCGCGCTGGAGACCAAGCCGGTCACCAGCCGCCCGCGCGGACTGCCCAACGCCCGACCGACCACGGTGCCACCGCCGGCGATGAGCAGTTGCCAACTCGCCGACGCCAGGAACACACCCGCCACGAAGAGCGCCGCCGCGCCCGCTCCCGCGCTGGCGGTGTCCCGCCGGCCGAGCACCAGCGCGGTGAAGTAGAGAACCGTCGCCGGGTTGAGCAGGGTCAGCCCGAGCAACGCCGCGTAGGCCCGCCCGGGAGTGCGCAGACCCCCACCGGCGGATGCCGTCGGCGTCTGCCGCGTCCGGTGCGCGGACCAGGTCCGCCACAGGCCGTGCGCGGCCAGACCCAGCAGGATGACGGCCGCGACCACCCGCAGCGGCCCGGCGACCGGCGTGACGAACCCGGCCAGGCCGGCGCCACCGAGCGCGGCGACCGCCGCGTAGAGCCCGTCGGCCGTCGCCACCGCGAGCGCCGCCGCGGCACCGACCCGGAACGAGGTACGGGCACTCAGGCCCAAGATCAGGATCGCTATCGCGCCGACCGGGATGGCGACGCCGTAGCCGGCCACCAGACCGGCGAGCAGCGCCTCGGTCACGGGAGTCGGTGGCGGGTCGAGGCTCGCCCCCGGAGCGGCCGCTGTCGACGCACGGCAGTCGCCGCGCGGACCGGGACCTGCATCGGGTACGCCTCAATCACGTCCGCATCCTGCACGCCGGCGCCCTGCCGTCGCCACCGCTTTTCCGCGCCCCGCGCCCCGCGCCCCGCGCCCCGCGCCCCGCGCCCCGCGATCGTCACAACATCAGGGATGTTGCTGCCTCCGACGCGCGAGAGACACCAACATCCCTGATGTTGCGCGGATCTTGACGACGAGCGCTTCGGGCGGGCGGGCCGCGCGGGCGCGGCACAGCGCGCACGGCGCAGCGCGGGCGTGGGCGCCTCCAAGATCGTGCCCGATCCTTGTTGTAGTGGCCTCAACTGCGCGCGGATGCCACTACACCCATGATCGAGCACGATCTTCGGCTTGAACGGGGCCGGCAGGCCGGTCAGGCCTTCCGAGCGGACCACTGGGGATCGCGGCCGAGGTAGGCGAGCAGGGCGCTGACGTCGTCGGTCTCCGGACCGGTGATCGCCGGGGCGTACGCGCCGTAGGCCCGCAGCGGCTCGACGATCTGCCGAGCGACCGCCAGTAGAGGCCGGGCCAGGTCGTCGCCGAGCGGGGACGGCTGGCCGGTGGCCGTCGCGATGTCCCAGGCGTGCACCGCCGCGTCGAGGGCGCAGGCGACGGCTCCGACGTGGGCGGGCAGCTTGCCCTGGGGCAGCGGCGTGGGCACCTGCGGGTCGTCGTCGGCGACACCGGCCCAGGCCTGGGCGGACGCGTCGAGGGCGGCGCGCAGGTCGACCAGCTTGTCGCCATCGATCTGCCCGGAGGGTGCGAACGGGTCCTCCGCCGGCCCGGGCCCGCCGCCGATCGCCGCGGCGAAGGCGAGCTGGTCGCCGGTCGCGTGCTGGAGCACCTGGGTCACCGTCCACCGCTCGCACGGGGTGGGCCGGTGCCAGGCGTCCGCCGGAACTGCCTCGACGGCCGTCCGGAGCGCGTTGTGCGCCTCGTCGAGCACGATCCGCCACTGTCCCGCTGCCATCTCGCTCATCGTCTCGACCCCTCCGCCGATCACGTCAGGCGAGCGACTCCACTCACCTGCGGAGCGGAATATTCCGCTCCGTTCCTGGGACCAGACTACCAGACCGGAATGATCCGTTCCACAGTTGTGGCGAGCTGATTCAGAAACGCGTCGAGCGCGGCACCCGGAACGGGTACCGCGCTCGACGACTGTCGAACCGAATCGGTCAGACGTTGAAACCGAGGGAACGGAGCTGGTCCCGACCCTCGTCGGTGATCTTGTCCGGGCCCCACGGCGGGAGCCACACCCAGTTGATCCGGATGTCGTTGACCAGACCGCCGCCGGGGCCGGTGGTCAGCGCCTGCCGGGCCTGGTCCTCGATCACGTCGGTCAACGGGCAGGCCGCCGAGGTGAGCGTCATGTCGAGGGTGGCGACGTTCTCGTCGTCGACGTGCACGCCGTACACCAGGCCGAGGTCGACGACGTTGATGCCCAGCTCCGGGTCGACGACGTCCTTCATCGCCTCCTCGATGTCGGCGATCATGGCCTTGCTGACGCCGCCCGCCGGTGCGTCGCCGACCTCCGGCGTCGCGGTGGCGTCGGTCGTCACGGAGTCGACCTGCGACGCCGCGACAGCGTCACCGGCCTCCGGCGTCGCTTCGGTTGCCGTGTTCTCGCTCATGCCGTCCCTCCGCTTCGCTCCGTGACGCCGAGAGGCACCACGGCGCTGCAACAATGATTGGCTCGCTGACGCTCGCTCATGCCGTCACCTCCGGGCTGACGCCCACACCGGCGCGCGCCGCGGCGTCCTTGAACGCCATCCAGGGCAGCAGCGCGCACTTGACCCGGGCGGGATAGCGGGCCACACCCGCGAAGGCAACCCCGTCACCGAGCACGTCCTCGTCCGGCGTCACCTGACCACGCCCGGACATCAACTCCACGAACGCCTCGTGCACCTCGAAAGCTTCCCCGGCGCCCCGACCGCGCAGCAACTCGTGCAACACGCTCGCCGACGCCTGGCTGATCGAACAGCCCATGCCGTCGTACGAGACGTCGTGCAGCACGTGGCCGTCGGTGGCCACCCGCACGGTGACCTCGTCGCCGCAGGTGGGGTTGACGTGGTGGGCTTCCGCGACCCGGTCAGTCGGGTCGTCGGCGTCCCGCAGGCCACGCCCGTGCGGGCGCTTGTAGTGGTCCAGGATGATCTCCTGGTAGAGCTGATCGAGCTGCACCATCAGTCGAACACCTTCCGCACCTGCTCCAGACCGGCCACCAGAGCGTCGATCTCCTCGGTGGTGGTGTAGAGGTAGAACGAGGCCCGGGTCATCGCCGGGACACCGAACCGGCTGCACACCGGCTTGGCACAGTGGTGGCCCACCCGCACCTGCACGCCGAGCGAGTCCAGCACCTGACCCACGTCGTGCGGGTGCACGTCACCCAGCGCGAACGAGATGGTGCCGCCCCGGCCGACCGGCACGGTCGGGCCGAAGATCCGCAGGTCGGGCACCGCGCCGAGGGCGTCCAGCGCGTACGCCGTCAGCTCCTTCTCGTGCCACTGGATGGCCGGCATGCCGATCCCGGTGAGGTAGTCCACCGCCGCGCCGAGCGCGACCGCCTCGGCGATCGGCGGCGTGCCCGCCTCGAACCGGGCCGGCGGCGCGGCGAACGTCGAGCGGGCCATGGTGACCGTCTCGATCATCGAACCGCCACCGAACACCGGCGGCATGGCCGCCAACAGCTCGGCCCGGCCCCAGAGCACCCCGATCCCGGTCGGGCCGAGCATCTTGTGGCCGGTGAAGACGATGTAGTCGGCGTCCAGGTCGACCACGTCGATCGGCAGGTGCGGCACCGACTGCGAGCAGTCCAGCAGCAGCAGCGCGCCCACCTCGCGGACCCGCGCGGTGATGCGGGACGTGGCGTTGACAGTGCCGAGGATGTTCGACATGTGCACCAACGAGACGATCTTCGTCCGTTCGGTGACCAGGTCGTCCAGGCCCGACTCGTCCAGTCGGCCCTGCTCGGTGACGGGGAACCAGCGCAGGGTCGCGCCGGTGCGTTCGCAGAGCAGCTGCCACGGGACGATGTTCGAGTGATGCTCCATCTCGGAGATCACCACCTCGTCGCCCGGCCCCAGCCGGAACCGGGGGTCGCCGTCCACGCGCAGCGAGGCGTTCGAGAAGGCGTACGCCACGATGTTGATCGCCTCGGTGGAGTTCTTCGTGAACACCACCTCGTCGACGCTCGGCGCGGAAATGAACGCGGCGATCTTGGCCCGCGCCCCCTCGTACGCCTCGGTGGCCTCGGTGCCCAGCGTGTGCACCGACCGCGACACGTTGGCGTTGTGCCGCGCGTAGTGCTCGTCGAGCACGTCGAGCACCTGGCGGGGCTTGTGCGAGGTGTTGGCGCTGTCGAGGTAGACCAGTGGGTGCCCGTTGATCTCCCGATCGAGGATCGGGAAGTCGGCGCGTACCCGGGCCACGTCGAAACGCGGCACGTCGTCGTACTGCGGCATCCCCGCGGGGATCGCGATGCTGGTCATCTCGGCAGCGCCTCTCCCACTCAGGCCTTGGCCGTGCCGGCCCCGGCGGCGTACCGCTCGTAGCCCTCGGCCTCAAGCTTGTCGGCCAGCTCCGGGCCGCCCTGCTCGACGATCCGGCCGGCCACGAAGACGTGTACGAAGTCCGGCTTGATGTAGCGCAGGATCCGCGTGTAGTGGGTGATCAGCAGCACGCCGGTGTCGCCGGTGTCGCGGACCCGGTTGACGCCCTCGCTGACCACGCGCAGCGCGTCCACGTCGAGGCCCGAGTCGGTCTCGTCGAGGATGGCGATCTTCGGCTTGAGCAGCTCCAGCTGGACGATCTCGTGCCGCTTCTTCTCACCGCCGGAGAAGCCCTCGTTGACGTTGCGCTGGGCAAACGCCGGGTCCATCTGCAGGCGCTCCATCGCGCCGCGCAGCTCGCCACCCCAGGTGCGCAGCTTCGGCGCCTCGCCGTCGATGGCGGTCTTCGCGGTCCGCAGGAAGTTCGCCACCGAGACGCCGGGCACCTCCACCGGGTACTGCATGGCCAGGAAGAGGCCGGCGCGGGCGCGCTCGTCGACCGTCATGGCCAACACGTCCTCGCCGTCGAGGGTCACCGTGCCGCCGGTGATCTCGTACTTGGGGTGACCGGCGATCGAGTACGCCAGGGTGGACTTGCCGGACCCGTTCGGGCCCATGATCGCGTGGGTCTCGCCCGACTTCACGGTCAGGTCGACGCCGGCCAGGATCGGCTTGAGCTCACCCTCGGGCAGCTTGACCGACACCTTCAGGTCGCGGATCTCCAGGGTGCTCATTATCGGGTCACTCCATTACTCGGCGTCAGGCTGAGGTAGATGTCGCCGTCGCGGACTTCGACGGGGTAGACGGGGACGGGTTCGGTGGCCGGCAGACCGGACGGCTGCCCGGTGCGCAGGTCGAAGCGCGAGCCGTGCAGCCAGCACTCCAACGTGCAGCCGTCGACCTCGCCCTCGGAGAGGGCCACCGAGGCGTGCGAGCACTCGTCGTAGGCGGCGTAGAACGCGCCGTCCTCGCCGTGCACCAGCGCGATCGGCGTGCCGTCGACGTCCGCGCTGATCGCGGTGCCCTTCGGCACGTCCTCGGTGGAGCAGATCCGGATCATCAGGCGCCCGCCTTGGCGAGCCGGGCCTCGATCGCGTCGCCGAGGCGCTCGCGCAGCGACTCCACCGGGATCTTGTTGATCAGCTCGGCGAAGAAGCCGCGGACCACCAGACGGCGGGCCTCGCTCTCCGGGATGCCCCGGGCCATCAGGTAGAAGAGCTGCTCGTCGTCGAAGCGGCCGGTCGCGCTGGCGTGGCCGGCACCGGCGATCTCGCCGGTCTCGATCTCCAGATTGGGTACGGAGTCCGCCCGCGCGCCGTCGGTGAGCAGCAGGTTCCGGTTGATCTCGTACGTGTCGGTGCCGGTCGCCTCGGCCCGGATCAGCACGTCGCCGACCCAGACGGTGTGCGCGTCGTCACCCTGCAGAGCGCCCCGGTAGCCGACGTAGCTGCGGCAGTCCGACACGCTGTGGTCGACCAGCTGCCGGTGCTCCAGGTGCTGGCCGGAGTCGGCGAAGTAGACGCCGTACAGCTCGGCCTCGCCACCCCGGCCGGTGTATTCGACGCTGGTGAACTGCCGGACCAGGTCGCCGCCGAGGGTGACCTGGACGTGCACCACCCGGGCGTCCCGACCCAGTTTGATGGTGACGTGCTGCGCCTGGACCGCGTCCTCGGCCCAGTCGGCGACAGTGACCAGGGTCAGCTTCGCGCCGTCGGCGACGAACACCTCGACGTTGTCGGCCAGTGTGGCCGAACCCTCCTGGGAGAACACGACAGTGGCCTCCGCGAACCGACCCACCTGGACCTGGGTCCGGGCGAAGGCCAACTCCTCGGGGTACGCGCCCAGCAGGCGGACGGCCACCGGCTCGGACACGACGGCCTCGGCCGCCACCTCGACAAGCGCGACGCGCGCCGCCCCGCCGTGGGCCAGCGCGCTGATCCGGTCGGTCGGCACCGACGCGGCCGCGACGCTGGCGTCGGTCGGCTCGACGAGCCGCACCGACACCCCGGCCGGCAGGTCCGGGTGCTCGACGGTGACGCCCCGGCCGGTGGCGGCCGAGGTGTCCGCCGTGGCCAGACCGCGCAGGCGCTTGAGCGGGGTGAAACGCCACTCCTCCTCCAGGCCGGTGAGGGCCGGGAAGTCGGCGACGTCGTACGAGCGCAGCGCCTGCGACTTGGTGCTGGGCGGCGCGGAAGCCTGGGTAGTCATGTCTTCCTTGGTCTGTCATGAATCGGAGGGTCGAAGCGGGCTGGACCGGACCCGGCGTACCGGGTCCGGACCCGTCCGCGGCCGGGCGGAGGCGGCGTCAGCCGACTGCGCCCTCCATCTGCAGCTCGATCAGGCGGTTGAGCTCCAGGGCGTACTCCATCGGGAGTTCCTTGGCGATCGGCTCGATGAAGCCGCGCACGATCATGGCCATCGCCTCGTCCTCGCTCAGGCCCCGGCTCATCAGGTAGAAGAGCTGGTCGTCGCTGATCTTGGAGACGGTCGCCTCGTGTCCCATCGACACGTCGTCCTCGCGGATGTCGACGTACGGGTAGGTGTCCGAGCGGGAGATGG
The DNA here is from genome assembly GCF_050942285.1 of Micromonospora sp. CA-240977. Taxonomy (NCBI): domain Bacteria; kingdom Bacillati; phylum Actinomycetota; class Actinomycetes; order Micromonosporales; family Micromonosporaceae; genus Micromonospora; species Micromonospora sp. CA-240977. Next base: position 5,407,808 of record NZ_CP192055.1, read on the forward strand.
TGTCGACAAGCAGGGCGTCGCACTTGACAGTGCTCCGGCTGTGGTGCGAACCCTCCAGCACCTGCACCAGACCGCGGTACGAGGTGCGGCCGCCGCCCCGGGCGATCGACTTGGAGATGATCGACGAGGAGGTGTGCGGCGCGGCGTGCACCATCTTGGCGCCGGCGTCCTGGTGCTGCCCCTCGCCGGCCATCGCCACCGAGAGCACCTCGCCCTTGGCGTGCTCGCCGGTCATGTAGACCGCCGGGTACTTCATCGTCACCTTGGAGCCGATGTTGCCGTCGACCCACTCCATGGTCGCGCCCTCGTGGCAGACGGCGCGCTTGGTGACCAGGTTGTAGACGTTGTTCGACCAGTTCTGGATGGTCGTGTAACGGCAGCGCGCGTTCTTCTTCACGATGATCTCCACGACCGCGCTGTGCAGCGAGTCGGAGGAGTAGAGCGGCGCGGTGCAGCCCTCGACGTAGTGCACGTACGCACCCTCGTCGACGATGATCAGCGTGCGCTCGAACTGGCCCATGTTCTCCGTGTTGATCCGGAAGTAGGCCTGCAACGGGATCTCCACGTGCACACCCTTCGGCACGTAGATGAACGAGCCACCGGACCACACGGAGGTGTTCAGCGCGGCGAACTTGTTGTCGCCGACCGGGATCACCGTGCCGAAGTACTCCTTGAAGACGTCCTCGTGCTCGCGCAGCGCGGTGTCGGTGTCCAGGAAGAGGACGCCCTGCTCCTCAAGGTCCTCACGGATCTTGTGGTAGACGACCTCGGACTCGTACTGCGCCGCGACACCGGCGACCAGCCGCTGCTTCTCCGCCTCCGGGATGCCCAGCCGGTCGTAGGTGTTCTTGATGTCCTCGGGCAGGTCCTCCCAGCTGGTGGCCTGCTTCTCGGTGGACCGCACGAAGTACTTGATGTTGTCGAAGTCGATGCCGGTGAGGTCCGCGCCCCAGGCCGGCATCGGCTTGCGGCCGAACAGCCGCAGACCCTTCAGCCGCAGGTCGAGCATCCACGCCGGCTCGTTCTTCTTGGCCGAGATGTCCCGCACCACCGCCTCGTTGATGCCGCGCTGGGCGACCGCCCCGGCGGCGTCCGGGTCGGACCAGCCGTACTCGTACCGACCCAGGGCGGCGAGCTGCTCTTCCTGGGTCAGGGGCTGGACAATCTGCTCGGTCATCTATCTGTCCTCACAGTGGTGACGGGATTACCTGATTGAGCGCGCCCCGACTGGGTCGGGATGTGCGTGGTGCACACCCCGTCGCCGTGCGCGATGGTGGCAAGGCGCTGCACGTGGGTGCCGACCAGACGGGAGATCACCGCGGTCTCGGCCTCGCACAGCTGAGGGAACTCGGCGGCCACGTGCGCCACCGGGCAATGGTGCTGGCAGAGCTGACCGCCGGAGGCGATCGTGGTCGCGTTGGCAGCGTAACCCTCCGCGGTGAGCGCCGCGGCGAGTGCCTCGGCCCGCGCGAGAGGGTCGTCGCCAGCGTCCTCCATGGCCGTCCGACAGCGCGACTCCAGGGCGGACACCTGCTCGGTGGCGAACGCCTCGACCGCGTCCGACCCGCCGCTGCGGGCGATCCACCGCAGCGCGGCGGTGGCCATGTTGTCGTAGTGATGGGTGCCACAGCGGACCCGACCCGCCTCGGTCAGCATGAACACCTTGGCCGGACGCCCCCGACCGCGGCTGCCCTGCACAACCTGCTCGCGGGCGTACACATCACCGTCGGCGAGCATCGCGTCGAGGTGCCGGCGGATCGCCGCCGGGCTGAGCCCGAGGGCCACGCCGAGCTGCGCGGCGGTGGTGGCCCCCCGCTCCAGCAGCAGTTGGGTGACCCGGTCGCGGGTGGAGATCTCCGCCGCCGTGGCCGCACCGGGCGCCGGCGACGTCGTCCCGACCGGGGCGGACGCGGACGCGCCGACGGCCGGGACAGCCATCGGCTGGTGCCCGGGGAGCGCCGCCGCGTTTTTCACAACGCCAACGTTACGTAATTACCCGGAGGGTCGCAAACCCGGGCCCCGGTGATCCGAACCACCGAGCCGCCGGAGTCGGACGAACCTCGATCACTACGGTGCGTAGGATTTGCGCCGTGAACCGAATCGTCCGTCCGGTCCCCGGCATCCTGCTGCGCCGCCTCGCGCTCACCTCGATCATCGCGAACGTGGCGATCGTCGTCACCGGCGGGGCCGTCCGGTTGACCGCCTCGGGCCTCGGCTGCCCCACCTGGCCCCGGTGCACCGACGATTCGTACGTCACCACCCCGGAGATGGGTGTCTACGGGGTGATCGAGTTCAGCAACCGGATGCTGGCCTTCGCGGTGGGCCTGATCGCGCTGGCCACCCTGCTGGCCGTACTGACACTCCGGCCGCGCCGACCCGGGCTGCTGGCCCTCGCGGTAGCCGTGTGTCTCGGCATCCCCGCCCAGGCGGTGGTCGGTGGCATCACCGTGCTCACCAACCTCAACCCGTGGGTGGTCGGCCTGCACTTCCTCGCCTCGATGGCGGTGATCGCCGCCGCGTACGCCCTCTGGCGGCGCATCGGCGACCCGGACGGCCCGACCGTGGCCGTGGTGCCCCCGCCGCTGCGCGCGCTGGCCCGGATCACCACCGGCGTAGCGGTCACGGTGCTGGTCATCGGCACCTGGGTCACCGGCAGCGGCCCGCACGCCGGCGACCACGGCGCCGCCCGCAACGGGCTCGACCCGGAGTCGATCTCGCAGGTACACGCGGACGCGGTCTTCCTGCTGATCGGCTTCTCGGTGGCGCTGATCTTCGCGTTCCGCGCCGTCGGTGCGCGGCGGGCCACCCGTGCGGCGATCGTCCTGGTCGCCGTGGAGCTGGGTCAGGGCGTGATCGGCTTCGTGCAGTACTTCACCCACGTGCCGGCGCTGCTGGTCGGCGCGCACATGCTCGGCTCCTGCCTGGTGCTGCTGGCCACCCTGTCGGTGCAGTGGTCGACCCGCGAGCGCCTCCCGGTCACCCCGGCAGCCGACACCACCCCGGCCGACACCGCAACCGCCGTCCCGGTCACCGCCTGACGCCCCCGCGCCCCGCGCCCCGCGCCCCGCGCCCCGCGCCCCGCGCCCCGCGCCCCGCGCCCCGCGCCCCGCGCCCCGCGCCCCGCGCCCCGCGCCCAAGATCATCACAACATCAGGGATGTTGCTGCCTCCGACGCGCCCGAGGCAGCAACTTCAGGGAAGTTGCCTGGATCTTGGCGGCTTTGCTGGAACGCGCTCCGTGACGGCTGGCTTCGCACGTCGTCGCCGGGGCATGATCGTGCTCGATCCAGGTTTTAGTGGTGTCTAGACGTACCGACACCACTCGATCATTGATCTAGCACGATCTTGGCGGCGGAACCCTCGCCTGCGCGCCCTCCCGGTCGCGGGGCGGCGAAACCAACCCGCCCACTGACGCCCGGACGGCCGGAACGCGGTCCCCACGATCTGGCAGCGCCCGGGATGACGCCCTGAGGCAACACCCCCGCCTGGCCAGCGCCGCCCGGGGCCGATCAGCAGCCGGACCGGCCGCACGAAGCAGCGCAGAGCCGCCGGCCGCAGCGCGCAACCGCACGAAGCACCCCGAAAGCACCCGCGCAGCGCGCAACCCCACGAAACAGCCCGGCGCAGCGGGCAGCCGCACGGGCGTGGCCATCGCCTCCGTGTTGCGCGGATCCCGGCGGTGGCACCTGCCCGCTCGCAGGGACCGCCAAGCGCCCGCACAGCGCCGAGCGGGACCGTCAGGCGCGCAGGGCCAGGTGGGTGGCGATCGCGGTGGCGAGGCGGTCGGGAGCCCTGTCGGCGTACCCGATGAAGAGCGACGGCTCGGTCAGCTCCAGCTCGACCAGGACCGGCTCACCGTCCGGGCCGGGGATCAGGTCGACCCGGGCGTAGAGCAGCTGCCGCGTGCCGCCGGGCACCGTGGCGAGGGTCTTCTCGGCCACCGCCAGCTGGGCGGGTCGGGCGGTACGGGCGGTGATCTCCTCGGCCTTGTAGAGCCCGTCCGGGCCGAGGTCCGGTCCGGTCAGCATCGGGCCCTTGCGGATCGCGTGGCTGAAGGTGAGGCCGTCCGGGCCGGCCAGGAAGAGCAGCGCTGTCTCACCCTCGGTGTCGACGGCACGCAGGTACGGCTGGACCATTGTCACCCGGCCGGCGTCGGAGAGCCGGCGGACGTGTGCGACGGCCAGGTGCCGGTGGTCCGGGTCGGCCAGGTCGTACCGGCCGGTGTCCTGACTGCCGGCGCTGACGGCGGGCTTGAGGACGTACTCGCCGGTCTCGGCGGGTGGCTGCCAGCGCTCCCCCGGCTCGACCCACGACGTCGGCACGGTCGGCACCCCGGCGGCGCTCAGCTCGGCGAGGTAGCGCTTGTCGGTGTTCCAGCGGACCACGTCGGCCGGGTTGACCAGCGCCGGGACGGTTGCCGCCCAGGCGACGAACTCGTCGCGGCGCAGCGCGTAGTCCCAGGGAGAGCGGAGCACGACCAGGTCGAAGGACGACCAGTCGACGTCGGGGTCGTCCCACACCACCGTCGCGACGGCGATGCCACGGGCCTGGAGCGGAGCGAGGACCAGCCGGTCGTCCGGGTCGAGATCGACGAGGTCGGCACAGGTGACGAGAGCGACCCGGGGTTTCCCCCGGGTCGACTGGTGGTGGGTGGTCAATTGAGCTGGCTGTTCAGCGGGCCATGGTGCGGCGGGCCATGGACCGCCAGAGGTCGTTGCTCGGGCGCATCTGGTCCATCAGTTCGCGCTCCCAGGCGTTCTCAACTGTGACTCCCGCCTTGGCGCACGCCTCCCGCGCGGTGACGGTGTCCTCGGCGAACTGGTCGCCCCACTCGCCGTCGGAACCCACCAGGACGATTCGCGCGCCACGCTTGCCGACGTACTCGATGACCGCCTTCGCGCCGCCGTGGCCGGCGGCGAACGCCTGAAGGCCCGCGACCAGGCCCTGGGGGGCCTGCTCGTCGGCGGTCTGCTCAGCCGTCAGCGTCGTATCGGAACCATCTGCCATGACGCGAAGCCTAAGCAGACTCGCACCCTCCCGGGCGAGAACCATGAACCTTTTGTGATGCCAATTACCTACAGGTTTAAGGAAGACCTGGGACTGCCTGCCCGGTTATATCCCGACTTTTGCCCACAAAGAGAGGGGGCAAATTGGCTCTCAGTCCGCGCAGTTGAGTCGATCCGGCTCATGCCGATAGTTACTCTGATGTGACGTTAAACCCGGACAACTCATCCATGTCCATGATTAGTCAGGAGCTTGCCGACCGGTGTGGCCGCCGCCGGGCGGGGACGGGTCAGATCAGCGCGTCGAGCGCGACGGCGGCGAACACGATCGTCAGGTACGTCGTGGACCAGTGGAACAGTCGCATCGGCTTGACCGCCTCGCCACGCGTCGCGCGCCGGCAGAGTCGGTGCGCCTCGACCACGAAGATGGCACCCACCACCAGGGTCGGCACTCCGTAGATCGCGCTGAGCCCCAGCGGCCAGACGGCCAGGGAGGTGAGCAGGGTCAGCCACGCGAAGATCAGGATCTCGGCGTTCACCCGGCGGACCGAGGCCACCACCGGCAGCATCGGGATGCCGGCGCGGGCGTAGTCGTCCTTGTACTTCATGGCGAGCGGGTAGAAGTGCGGCATCTGCCAGAAGAAGACCACCGCGAAGAGCCCCCAGGCGGCCGGCGCCAGCGAGCCGGTCACCGCCGCCCACCCGATCAGCACCGGAGCCGCCCCGCAGGCGCCACCCCAGAAGGTGTTTGTCGGCGTGGATCGCTTGAGCCACAGCGTGTAGATGACGTCGTAGTAGACGATCGCGGCAAGCGTCAGCCCGGCGGCGAGCAGGTTGGTGAACGCCGCCATCAGGGCGATCGACACCGCCGCCAGCACGAGACCGAAGACCAGCGCGTTACGGGGTGACACGGTGTGCGCCGGCAGCGGCCGACGCTTGGTGCGCCGCATCAACTGGTCGATGTCCCGGTCGATGTAGCAGTTGAGCACGCTGGCCGCGCCCGCGGCGAGGGAGCCACCGATCAGCACGACGGCCATCAGCCACAGCGACGGGAGCCCGCCGTCGGCGAGCATCATCGCCGGGATGGTGGTGACCAGCAGGAGTTCGACGATCCGCGGCTTGGTGAGCGCCACGTACGCCGAGAGGACAGCGCGTACGTCCCGCCGGGCCACCGGACCCTCGGCCGCCCGTGCCGGCTGCTGCCCGGCCGGGTTGCTCGCGGGGCGCTCGGTGATCATGCTCACGGATTGCCACCTTCCGGCATCGGGCACGGGGAGAGTCGGATCGGTCGGGACCACTCGGGCCCGCACACCGACCCACACACTACGCGTTGTCGTTTTGGCTGCCCGGCCGACCCGACAACGGTGCGGGCCGTCACACCACCGGGTTGAACCAAGCTTCCGGAACGTCACGTCGCGCACACCATGCGGAGATCCCCGGGCGCGCGTTTAGGGACGCTCGATAAGGTCATCGGTGAGGGTTCCGCCCATCTGCCGAGGAGCACAACCATCGTGGCTGCCAAACGACCCGAGCACTCCGCACTGAACTGGTCCGACCTCGATCGCCGGGCCGTCGATACCGTCCGCGTGCTGGCCATGGACGCCGTAGAGAAATCCGGCAACGGCCACCCGGGCACCGCGATGAGCCTCGCGCCCGCGGCGTACCTCCTCTTCAACCGCGTCATGCGGCACAACCCGGCCGACCCGAACTGGCCCGGCCGCGACCGGTTCGTCCTCTCCGCCGGGCACTCCAGCCTGACGCTCTACATCCAGCTCTTCCTGTCCGGTTACCCGCTGAGCCTGGACGACCTCAAGTCGCTGCGGCAGTGGGGCTCGCAGACGCCGGGTCACCCCGAGCACGGGCACACCCCGGGCGTGGAGACCACCACCGGCCCGCTCGGGCAGGGCCTGGGCAACGCGGTAGGCATGGCCATGGCGGCCCGCCGCGAGCGCGGCCTGTTCGACCCCGAGGCCGAGCCGGGCGCGTCGGTCTTCGACCACGACATTTGGTGCATCGTCTCCGACGGCGACATCGAGGAGGGCATCAGCCACGAGGCCAGCGCCCTCGCCGGGCACCAGCAGCTGGGCAACCTCACGGTGATCTACGACGACAACGAGATCTCCATCGAGGACGACACCCGGATCGCCAAGAGCGAGGACGTGGCCGCCCGCTACGAGGCGTACGGCTGGCACGTGCAGACCGTCGACTGGCGCAGCGGCGACGCCGACCAGGGCGACTACCACGAGGACGCCGAGGCCCTGCACGGGGCGCTGCTGGCCGCCAAGGCGGAGACCGGCCGTCCCTCCTTCATCGCGCTGCGCACCATCATCGGCTGGCCCGCCCCCAACAAGCAGAACACCGGCAAGATCCACGGCTCGGCGCTCGGCGCCGACGAGGTGAAGGCCACCAAGCGGATCCTCGGCTTCGACCCGGAGCAGACCTTCCAGGTCGACGAGGAGGTGCTCAGCCACGCCCGCACGGTGATGGGCCGCGGCTCCGACGCCCAGCAGGAGTGGACCACCTCCTTCGACGCCTGGAAGAAGGCCAACCCGGAGCGCACCGCGCTCTACGAGCGGTTGGCCGGCCGGGTGCTGCCGGACGGCTGGACCGACGCGCTGCCGGTCTTCCCCGCCGACGCCAAGGGCGTGGCCACCCGGGCCGCGTCCGGCAAGGTGCTGGAGGCGCTCGCGCCGGTGCTGCCGGAGCTGTGGGGTGGTTCGGCCGACCTGGCCGAGAGCAACAACACCACGATGAAGGGCGAGCCGTCGTTCATCCCGGCCACGCACGCCACCAAGGACTTCCCCGGTCACGAGTACGGCCGCACGCTGCACTTCGGCATCCGTGAGCACGCCATGGGCGCGATCCTCAACGGCATCGCCCTGCACGGCGGCACCCGCCCGTACGGCGGCACGTTCCTGGTGTTCAGCGACTACATGCGTCCGTCGGTGCGGCTGGCCGCGTTGATGCAGCTGCCGGTCACCTACGTGTGGACGCACGACTCGATCGGCCTCGGCGAGGACGGCCCGACCCACCAGCCGGTGGAGCACCTGACCGCGCTGCGCGCCATCCCGGGCCTGGACGTAGTCCGCCCGGCGGACGCCAACGAGACGGCCTGGGCCTGGCGGCAGGCGCTGGAGCACACCGACCGGCCCACCGCGCTGGCGCTGAGCCGGCAACCGCTGCCGACCATGGACCGCGACGTCCTGGGCAGCGCGGACGGGGTGGCCAAGGGCGGTTACGTCCTGGCCGAGGCGTCCAACGGCAAGCCGCAGGTGATCATCGTCGGCACCGGCTCCGAGGTGCAGCTCTGCCTGACCGCCCGGGAGCGGCTGGAGGCCGACGGCACCCCGACCCGGGTCGTCTCGATGCCCTGCCAGGAGTGGTTCTACGAGCAGGACGAGGCGTACCGGGAGTCGGTGCTCCCACGCGGGGTAAAGGCACGGGTGAGCGTGGAGGCGGGCATCGCGATGTCCTGGCGCGGAGTCGTCGGTGACCTGGGCGAGAGCGTCAGCCTGGAGCACTACGGAGCGAGCGCCCCGCACACCGTGCTCTTCGAGCAGTTCGGGTTCACCCCCGACCGGATCGTCGCGGCGGCACACGCCTCGCTGGCCCGGGTGGGCGACATCACCGGTTTCACGACCGGAAACTGAGGGAGCGTGGACAACATGGCCGACAAGCTGAATGAGCTCACCGCCGCGGGTGTGGCGGTCTGGCTCGACGATCTTTCCCGGGTACGACTGAGCTCCGGCGGGCTGGACCAGCTCCGCCGCGAGAAGCACGTGGCCGGTGTCACCACCAACCCGACGATCTTCGCGAAGGCGTTGAGCGACGCCGACGAGTACAACTGGCAGTTGCGCGACCTGGCCACCCGTGGGGTGGAGGTCGAGGAGTCGGTGCGCATGCTCACCACGTACGACGTACGGTGGGCCTGCGACGTGATGCGCCCGTCGTACGACGCGAGCGCGGGTGTCGACGGTCGGGTCTCCATCGAGGTGGACCCCCGGCTGGCGCACGAGAGCGACCGGACGGTGGCCGAGGCCAAGGCGCTGTGGTGGCTTGTCGACCGGCCCAACCTCTTCATCAAGATCCCGGCCACCGAGGCCGGCCTGCCGGCGATCACCGCGACGCTGGCCGAGGGGATCAGCGTCAACGTGACGCTGATCTTCGGCCTGGACCGCTACTCGGCGGTGATGGAGGCCTTCCTCGCCGGCCTGGAGCAGGCCAAGGCCAACGGCCACGACCTGTCGAAGATCGGCTCGGTCGCGTCGTTCTTCGTCTCCCGGGTCGACTCCGAGGTCGACAAGAGGCTGGAGAAGGTCGGCTCCGAGCAGGCCAAGGCGCTGAAGGGCAAGGCTGCCGTCGCCAACGCCCAGTTGGCGTACGAGCGCTACACCGAGGTCTTCTCCTCCGACCGGTGGAAGGCGCTCGCCGACGCGGGCGCGCACCCGCAGCGGCCGCTGTGGGCGTCCACCTCGACGAAGAACCCGGACTACCGCGACGTCATCTACGTCGAGGAGCTGATCGCCCCCGGTACGGTCAACACCATGCCGGAATCGGTCATCCACGCGTACGCCGACCATGGCGAGACCCGCGGCGACACCATCACCGGCGCGTACGACGCGGCCCGGAAGGTCTTCGCGGACCTGGAGTCGGTCGGGGTGGACATGGACGACGTGATCGCCACCCTGGAGCGCGAGGGCGTGGAGAAGTTCGAGGCCAGCTGGCAGGAGCTGCTCGACGGCGTCCGTAAGTCGCTGGAGGCGGCGGCCAAGGGCACCGGCGCGCCGAACAAGGCCGCCAAGGGCAACGCCAAGGCCGCCGAGAAGGCCGGTGGGAACGCATGAGCGACCTACTCGCCGGACCGGTGGAGGCAGCCGCCGGGCTCGCCGTGTACGGCGCGGACGCCGTCGACAAGTCCGCACCGGCCTCGACCCGGGACGCGCTGGTCAAGGCCGGCGTCCCGGGCAGGCTGGCGGGCAAGGACGCGAGCCTGTGGGGTCCGGACGCCGAGGCCGAGGCGAAGATCCGGCTCGGCTGGGTCGACACCCACCAGCGCAGCCGGGAGTTGCTGGTGCAGCTCGCCGAGCTGACCGCGGAGCTGGCCGACCTGGACCACGTGGTGCTCGCCGGCATGGGCGGTTCGTCGCTGGCCCCCGAGGTGATCACCCGGACCCTGGGTCGCCCGCTGACCGTGCTGGACACCACCGACCCGGGCCAGGTCCGGGCGGCGCTCGGTGACCGGCTGGAACGCACCGTGGTGGTGGTGTCCAGCAAGTCCGGGTCGACGGTGGAGACCGACAGTCACCGACGCGTCTACTGGCAGGCGTTCCTGGACGCCGGGATGACCGAGGCGGAGGCCGGCCGGCACTTCGTCATCGTCACCGACCCGGGTTCGCCGTTGGAGACCACAGCGACCGAGATGGGCGCGTTCACTGTGCTCGCCGACCCGAACGTCGGCGGCCGGTACTCGGCGCTCACCGCGTTCGGCCTGGTGCCCTCGGCGCTGGCCGGGGTCGAGGTCGCCGAACTGCTCGACCAGGCCGACGCGCTGGCCGCGTCGTTCGGCGCGGACCGGGACAACCCGGCGCTGGCGCTGGGCGCCGCCCTGGGCGCCGCGGCCACGCTGGCCCGGGACAAGGTCGCCCTGGTCTCCGACGGCACCGGCATCGACGGTCTCGGCGACTGGGCCGAGCAGTTGATCGCCGAGTCGACCGGGAAGGCCGGGGTGGGCATCCTCCCGGTGGTCGTGGAGTCCCCGCAGAGCGCCGGCGCGACCGGCGCGGACGTGCTGACGGTCAGCTACGGCGGCTCGCTCGCCCCCGGTGACGTGCCGGGTGGCGGCGCCACCCCGGACGTGGCCGTCAACGGTCCGCTGGGCGCGCAGTTCCTGGCCTGGGAGTACGCGACAGCGGTGGCCGGCGTGGTGCTCGGCATCGACCCGTTCAACCAGCCGAACGTCACCGAGTCCAAGGAGAACACCAACAAGATCCTGGCCTCGGGCCTGCCGACGGAGTCGCCGTCGTTCACCGAGGGCGCGATCGAGGTGTACGCCCCGCAGGGCGCTCCCGGGGACCTGGCCGGGGTGTTGCGCTGGCTGCTCGACGGGCTGGGCGACGACGGCTACCTCGCGGTGATGGCGTACCTCGACCGGTTCGCCGACGCCGACGCGGCCCGGCTGCGGCCGCTGCTGGCGCAGGCGGGCGGGCGTCCGGTCACCTTCGGCTGGGGGCCGCGGTTCCTGCACTCCACCGGCCAGTACCACAAGGGCGGTCCCCAGGTGGGCAGCTACCTCCAGGTGACCGGCGCGGTCGCCGAGGACCTCGCGGTGCCGGGCAAGCCGTACACCTTCGGTGAGTTGCAGGCGGCGCAGGCCGCCGGGGACCGGCAGGCGCTCGCCGGCCGGGAGCGTCCGGTGCTGCGGTTGCATCTGACCGACCGTGCTGCCGGTGTCGCCCAACTGCTCGACGCCGCCGGTGACCTGCCGGCGTGAGGATGGACGACGTGACTGAAGCGGAAGCGAGGGGGCACCGTGAGCGCGAGCAGTGAGCCGGGGTCGCAAGCCCCGCAGTCGCGAACCGAAGGTGACTCCGTGAACCCGCTACGCGACCCGCAGGACCGCCGGTTGCCCCGGATCCCGGAGCCGTGCGCTCTGGTGATCTTCGGGGTGACCGGCGACCTGGCCCGCAAGAAGCTGCTCCCCGCGGTCTACGACCTGGCCAACAGGGGGCTGCTGCCGCCCGGTTTCGTGGTGCTCGGCTTCGCGCGCCGCGACTGGGGTGACGGCGACTTCGAGACCCTCGCGTGCGAGGCCGCCCGCAAGCACGCTCGTACCCCCTGGCGGGACGAGGTGTGGGCCCGGCTGGCCGGCAACATCAAGTTCGTCGGTGGGTCGTTCGACGACGACGCCGCCTTCGACCAGCTGGCCTCGACGCTGGACGACCTGCGCCAGACCCACGGCATCACCGGCAACGCGGCGTTCTACTTCTCCATCCCGCCGGCCGCCTTCCCCGTCGTGCTCAAGCAACTGGCCCGCACCGGGATGGCCGACAACGAGAAGTCCGGCGGTTGGCGTCGGGTCGTGGTGGAGAAGCCGTTCGGCAACGACCTGCCCTCGGCGAAGGCGCTCAACGACCTCGTCGACGACGTGTTCACCCGGGAGGACGTCTTCCGGATCGACCACTACCTGGGCAAGGAAACCGTTCAGAACATCCTCGCCCTGCGGTTCGCCAACAACCTGTTCGAACCGCTGTGGAACTCCAAGTACGTCGACTCGGTGCAGATCACCATGGCCGAGGATGTCGGCATCGGCACCCGCGCCGGTTTCTACGACACCGTCGGCACCGCCCGCGACGTGCTCCAGAACCACCTCCTGCAACTCCTCGCCCTGGTGGCGATGGAGGAGCCGACCAGCTTCGACGCCGACGAGATCCGGGCCGAGAAGCTGAAGGTGCTCAAGGCCATCACCCTGCCCAAGGACGTGGCCCGGGACACCGTGCGCGGCCAGTACCTGCCCGGCTGGGTGGGCGGCGAGCGCGCGGTCGGCTACCTGGAGGAGCGCGACGTCCCCACCGACTCCACGACGGAGACGTACGTGGCGGTGCGGCTGGGAATCCAGAACCGCCGGTGGGCGGAGGTGCCGTTCTACATCCGGGCCGGCAAGCGGCTGCCCCGGCGGGTCACCGAGGTCGCCATCATGTTCAAGAAGGCGCCGCACCTGCCGTTCAACGACGCCGACATGGAGTCGCTGGGCAACAACCAGCTGGTCATCCGGGTGCAGCCGGACGAGGGCGTGGTGCTCAAGTTCGGCTCGAAGGTGCCGGGCACCACGATGGAGGTCCGCGACATCGCGATGGACTTCCAGTACGGCGAGGCGTTCACCGAGTCCAGCCCCGAGGCGTACGAGCGGCTGGTGCTGGACGTGCTGATCGGCGACCGGACGCTGTTCCCGGACGCGGCCGAGGTCGAGCAGAGCTGGCAGGTGATCGACCCACTGGAGCACGCCTGGGCGGGCACCAAGCCGGAGCCCTACCGGGCCGGCGAATGGGGGCCGCGCGCCTCCGACGAGATGCTCGCCCGCGAGGGCCGCGCATGGCGACGAGCGTGAACGAGCGCAGCAGGACGCAGAGCAGGAGGCTCCAGTGATCGGGCTGTGGGACACCACCGGCAACGAGGTGGTCAAGGCGCTCGCCGCCGAGCGGCGCAGCGCCGGGGGCGTGGCCAGTGGCATGGCGCTCACTCTCATCGTGGTGGTGGACGAGAAGCGGGTCCGCGAGGCGGAGGCGGCGGCGACGATCGCCGCCGCCGCCCACCCGTGCCGGCTGGTGGTGGTGGTGCGCTCCGAGATCGAGCGGGACCGCAACCGGCTGGACGCGGAGATCGTCGTCGGCGGCCGGCTCGGCCCGTGCGAAGCGGTGGTCACCCGGATGTACGGCCGGCTGGCCCTGCACGCCGAGTCGGTGGTGATGCCGCTGCTGGTTCCGGACGTGCCGGTCGTCACCTGGTGGCACGGCGAGCCGCCGGCGGAGATCGCCACCGACTTCCTCGGGGTGGTCGCCGACCGCAGGATCACCGACTCGGCGCAGGCCGCCGACCCGGTGGAGGCGCTGCGGCAGCGTGCCCGGGACTACGCCCCGGGTGACACGGACCTGGCGTGGACCCGGATCACCCCGTGGCGGACCCTTGTCGCCGGGGCGTTCGACACCGCCAGCGAGCGGGTTGTCGAGGCGACGGTGGTCGCGCCGCCCAGCGACCCGACGGCGGCGCTGATGGTCGGTTGGCTGTCCAGCCGGCTCGGCATCACCCCGCACCGGGTGGACACCGACGAGTTCCCCCGGATGCGGGAGGTGCGGTTGAGCTGCGCCAACGGCGACCAGCTCACGCTGACCCGCGAGGACAGCATGGCGGTGTTCCGGCGTAGCGGCCAGGACGACCGGGCCCTGCCGCTGGTCCGCCGCCCGCTCGGTGACGAGTTGGCCGAGGAGCTGCGGCGTCTGGACGCCGACCAGGTGTACGCGGAGGCGCTGGGCGCGACGGTCGGGCTGCGGGGGCTGGAGCAGCGTCCCCCGCAGCGGGTGCACGTGTGGAAGGATCCGGCCACCGCGCGGCGCGCCGAGGCCGGGGTCACCGCGCACGCCGGCACCAGCGGCGAGAGCTGACCTCAGCTCAGCCGACAGACGATGTGGGGCAGGGCCGGGTCGACTCCGGGCCTGTCCCATGAACCTCCGGGGCGTTCGCCCCGCCACCTCGGGCGTACCGCCCCGGGCCCGACGCGACAGCGACCGCCCCGCGGTCCGGAAACGAAGGCGCAACCCATGACTGAGGCGAGTGTCGCCGTCCACGCCGACGCCGACCTGCTGGCGCAGGCCGTGGCGGCCCGGTTGCTGGTGAAGCTGCTCGACGCCCAGGCCGACCGGGGTGAGGCCTCGGTGGTGCTCACCGGTGGCCGGATCGCCGCGGCCGTGTACCGGGCGGTGGCGACGCTGCCCGCCCGCGACGCCGTGGACTGGTCCCGGGTCGACGTGTGGTGGGGCGACGAACGGTTCCTGCCCTCCGGTGATCCGGACCGCAACGAGACCCAGGCCCGGGCCGCCCTGCTGGACGTGGTGCCACTGGATCCGGCCCGGGTACACCCGATGCCGGCCTCGGACGGCCCGGCCGGCAACGACCCCGAGGCGGCCGCCGCCGCGTACGCGGAGGAGTTGGCGCGGGCCGCCCGGCCCGGCCACGCCACGCTGCCGCACTTCGACGTGCTGATGCTGGGCGTCGGCGAGGACGGGCACGTGGCCTCGGTCTTCCCGGAGCACCCGGTGCACTACGACACCCGGCCGTGCAGCGCGGTGCGGGGCAGCCCCAAGCCGCCGTCGGTGCGGACCACCCTCACCCTGCCGACGATCAACACCGCCGACGAGGTCTGGCTGGTCGCCGGCGGCGCCGACAAGGCCCGCGCGGTGGGCATGGCGTTGGCCGGCGCCGGGCCGGTGCAGTTGCCGGCCGCCGGGGTGCACGGGGTCAGCCGCACCCGCTGGCTGCTGGACCGGGCGGCCGCAGCGGACGTACCGGCACGACTGCGCAGCCTGCGCTAGTCGGGGCCGGTCCCCCGCTACTACTCGCCCCGGCGGCGGCGCAGGGCCGCCAGTGCCTCGTTCAGCAGGGCCTCGCCCTCCTCGGCGGTGCGCCGCTCCTTCACGTACGCCAGATGGCTCTTGTACGGTTCGGCGCGGGTCCGGCCGGGCGGGTTCTGGGCGTCCCGGCCGGCGGGTAGACCGCACCGGGGGCAGTCCCACCGGGCCGGCGCCTCGGCGTCCGCGGCGATCCGGATGTCGATCCGGTGGTCGTTGCGGCACCAGTAGGTGACGTCCTGTCGGGGGGCGGGTTGGTGTCGCTCGTCGGGGCGCATGGGTGCGGAACCGACTCGGGCGCCGCGGATGACGTTGCCACTGGGCACGGCTGCTCGCTCCTGTCGTCGGAGGGGACCCGCCGTCATTCAGGGGTGGACGGCGGGCGACGCGGTGCAGCGGAGAAAAGCCTGCGCGCGGCCCGTCGGGTGACGGACCGCGCGCAGATTGTACGACTTGAGGAGCGTGCTCAGGTGCCGCTGTTCATCTGGAGACGCAGCCAGAGCCCGAGCCCGACGATGGCGGCGAACCAGACGACGCTCACCAGAACGGTGTAACGGTCCAGGTTTTTCTCTGCCACGGAGGAGCCGGCGAGGCTAGAGCTGACGCCACCGCCGAACATGCTCGACAGACCGCCGCCCTTGCCGCGGTGCAGCAGGATAAGCATGGTGAGCAGAATGCTCGTGATGATCAGCAACACGATCAACGTGTATGCGAACCAGATCGGCATGGCTGGGGTCAGTCCTCTCGTAGCGATCCTCGCCCGGTCTGATCGGGCACGGCGGCACCGACCGGCGGACGGGCGGTGTCCAGGATACC
This sequence comes from Micromonospora sp. CA-240977, assembly GCF_050942285.1. NCBI lineage: Bacteria > Bacillati > Actinomycetota > Actinomycetes > Micromonosporales > Micromonosporaceae > Micromonospora > Micromonospora sp. CA-240977. The sequence continues at coordinate 5,423,744 of NZ_CP192055.1, forward strand.
GACCGATCAGCGGGCGATGTGCTCCGGGAAGCGGCAGATTTGAGCGAATTCCTCCGCGTCCAGGCTGGCGCCCCCCACCAGGCCCCCGTCCACGTCCGGCTGGGCCATGATCGAGGCGACGTTCGACGCCTTGACCGAGCCGCCGTAGAGCACCCGGACCTGGTCGGCGGTCTCCTGGTCGAAGCGTTCCACAAGTCGCTGACGGACCGCTCCGCAGACCTCCTGGGCGTCCTCCGGCGTCGCGGTCTTGCCCGTGCCGATCGCCCAGACCGGCTCGTACGCGATCACGACCTGCCGCACCTGCTCGGCGGTGAGCCCGGCCAGGCCCCCGACGAGCTGGTCCGCGCAGTGCGCCACGTGGGTGCCCTGCTCGCGGATGTCCAGCCCCTCCCCCACGCAGAGGATCGGCGTCAGCCCGTGCGTGAGCGCCGCCTTGACCTTGGCGTTGACCAGCGCGTCGTCCTCGTTGTGGTAGGCCCGCCGCTCGGAGTGCCCGACCACCACGTAGGTGCAGCCGAGCTTCGCGAGCATCGCACCGGAGATCTCCCCGGTGTACGCGCCGGACGCGTGCGCGGAGAGGTCCTGCCCGCCGTAGCCGATGAGCAGTTTGTCCCCGTCCACAGCGGTCTGCACGGTACGCAGGTCGGTGAAGGGCGGCAGCACGACCGTCTCGACGTCGGTGAGCTGCTTCTCGGTGAGGCTCGCCGCCAGCTTCTGCACAAGCAGGTTGGCCTCGAGGTGGTTGAGGTTCATCTTCCAGTTGCCGGCCATCAACGGCCGGCGGGTGGTGCTCGACATTCAGTTCTCCAGGGCCGCGATGCCGGGGAGGGTCTTGCCCTCGAGGTATTCCAGGGAGGCGCCGCCACCCGTGGAGATGTGCCCGAAGGACGACTCGTCCAGCCCCAGGGCACGGACCGCCGCCGCCGAGTCACCGCCGCCGACGACGCTGAACGCGTCGGCCTTGGTGATCGCCTCGGCGATCCCCCGGGTGCCCGCCGCGAAGGCCGGCATCTCGAACACGCCCATCGGACCGTTCCAGAAGATCGTCTTCGCCGGGGAGAGCGCGGCGCTGAAGCCGGCCACCGTCTCCGGACCGACGTCCAGACCGAGCCGGTGGCTCGGGATGCCGTCGACCCGGACCGTGTCGTGCGCGGCGTCCGGGGCGAACGCGTCAGCCACCACCACGTCGACCGGGAGCATGATCTTGCCGTTGGACCGCTCCAGCAGGTTGCGGCAGGTCTCGACCATGTCCTTCTCCAGCAGCGAGGTGCCCACCTCCAGGCCCTGGGCCTTGAGGAAGGTGAAGCACATCCCGCCACCGATGAGCAGCCGGTCGACAGTCGGCAGCAACGCCTCGATCACCGCAAGCTTGTCGGAGACCTTCGACCCGCCGAGCACCACCACGTACGGCCGCTGGGGGTCAGCGGTGAGCGTGGAGAGCACCTCGACCTCACGCAGCACCAGCCGGCCCGCGACGTGCGGCAACCGGGCCGGCACGTCGAAGACGCTGGCGTGCTTACGGTGCACGGCGCCGAAGGCGTCGTCCACGTACGCGTCGCCGAACGCGGCGAGCTGGTCGGCGAAGGCGCCCCGCTCGGCCTCGTCCTTGCTGGTCTCGCCCACGTTGAACCGCAGGTTCTCCAACAGGGCGACCTGGCCGTCGGCCAGGTCCGCGACTGTGGAACGGGCGGACTCGCCGACGGTGTCGGTGGCGAAGCGCACCGGCGCGCCGAGCAGCTCACCGAGCCGCCCGGCGACCGGGCTCAGGCTGAACTGCGGGTCCGGCGCGCCCTTCGGGCGGCCCAGGTGCGAGCAGACGACCACCTTCGCGCCGGCCTCGACAAGCGCGCCGAGGGTCGGCAGCACCGCGCGGATGCGCCCGTCGTCGGTGATGGCACCGGACTGCTTGTCGAGCGGGACGTTCAGGTCGGCGCGCACCAGCACGCGCCGACCCGACACCCCCTCGGCGAGCAGGTCGTCGAGGGTCCGGATGCTCACAGCGACGAACCGACCAGCTTGACCAGGTCGACAAGGCGGTTGGAGTAGCCCCACTCGTTGTCGTACCAGCCGACGACCTTGACCTGGTTGCCAACGACCTTGGTCAGCGGCGCGTCGAAGATGCACGACGCCGGGTCGGTGACGATGTCGGTGGAGACGATCGGGTCCTCGTTGTAGACCAGGATGCCCTTGAGCGGGCCGTCCGCGGCGGCCTTCAGCGCGGCGTTGACCTCGTCCACGGTGGTCTCCCGACCCACGTTGACGGTGAGGTCGGTGACCGAGCCGGTCGGGATCGGCACGCGCAGGGCGTACCCGTCGAGCTTGCCCTTGAGGTCCGGCAGGACCAGACCGATGGCCTTGGCGGCGCCGGTGGAGGTCGGCACGATGTTCAGCGCGGCGGCCCGGGCCCGACGCAGGTCCGAGTGCGGCGCGTCCTGGAGGTTCTGGTCCTGGGTGTACGCGTGGATCGTCGTCATCAGACCGTGCTGGATGCCGAACGTGTCGTGCAGGACCTTCGCCATCGGGGCGAGGCAGTTGGTGGTGCACGAAGCGTTGGAGATGATGGTGTGCTTCGCCGGGTCGTAGGTGTCGTGGTTGACACCCATGACGACGGTGACGTCCTCGTTCTTCGCCGGGGCGGAGATGATGACCTTCTTGGCCCCACCGTCGACGTGCGCCTTGGCCTTGGTGGCGTCGGTGAAGAAGCCGGTCGACTCGATGACGACGTCGGCGCCGACCTCGCCCCACGGCAGCTTCGACGGGTCCTTCTCGGCGTACGCCTTGATGGTCCGGCCACCGACGGTGATCTCGTCAGCGGTGGCCTTGACCTCGTACGGCAGGCGGCCCAGGATGCTGTCGTACTTGAGCAGGTGGGCGAGCGTGCCGTTGTCGGTAAGGTCGTTCACCGCCACGACCTCGATGTCGGCGTCGGACGCCAGCACTGCCCGGAAGAAGTTACGGCCGATTCGGCCAAAGCCGTTGATGCCAACCCGGATGGTCACAGGTCCCATCTCCTCGCGTTCTGGTCCGCCGGCTGCAGACAACGGGCCGGCGGGAATGGTGTGCGCCGACCGTTGGAGCCGGCCGGTGACGGTTCATCTCGGCCACCCCGCCGCGCGGTCTGCGGACCTGACCGCCCGAGGCGGTGGGCACGGCGAGGAGTGCCGGTGTCGGCCCCCTTGCCGTACGCAGCGACCCTATCCGAGCGTGCGAGACCACGCTGCGCCGGGTCGTGCTCCCGGGCACACCGTGCGGCCCCACCGTCCTATCAGACCACGAGCATGTCGGGCGTGACTGCCGCTTCCGTATCCGGGATGCCGAGGTCTCGGGCGCGCTTGTCGGCCAGTGCGAGCAGCCGGCGGATCCGCCCGGCGATGGCGTCCTTGGTCAGCGGCGGCTCGGCCAGCGCGCCCAGCTCCTCCAGGGACGCCTGCCGGTGCTCCAGGCGCAGCCGCCCGGCGTCGGTCAGGTGGTTGGGCGCCTCGTCGGCGAGGATCTCCAGCGCACGGGTGACCCGGGCGGCGGCGGCCACCGCGGCGCGCGCCGAGCGGCGCAGGTTGGCGTCGTCGAAGTTGGCGAGCCGGTTGGCGGTGGCCCGCACCTCCCGGCGTACCCGGCGCTCCTCCCAGGCCAGCACGCTGGAGTGCGCGCCGATGCGGGTGAGCAGCGCGGCGATCGCGTCGCCGTCCTTGACCACGACCCGGTCCACCCCGCGCACCTCGCGGTTCTTGGCGGTGATGCCGATCCGGCGGGCCGCGCCGACAAGCGCCAACGCCGACTCCGGCCCCGGGCAGGTGATCTCCAGAGCACTGGAGCGGCCGGGCTCGGTGAGCGAGCCGTGGGCCATGAACGCGCCCCGCCACGCGGAGACCGCGCAGCACACGTTCGCCGCCACCACGTGCGGGGGCAGCCCGCGCACCGGGCGGCCCCGCACGTCGAGCAGGCCGGTCTGTCGGGCGAGGGCCTCGCCGTCCTTGACCACCCGCACGATGAAGTGGCTGCCCTTGCGCAGGCCACCGGAGGCCAGCACGTGGATCTCGCTGGGATATCCGTAGACCTCGGCGATCTCCCGGCGTAACCGCCGGGCCACCGCCCCCGTGTCCAGTTCCGCCTCCACCACCACGCGGCCGGAGACGATGTGCAGCCCGCCGGCGAAACGCAGCAGTGCGGCCATCTCCGCCCGCCGACAGCAGGGCTTGGGCACGTCGACCCGACTCAGCTCGTCCTTGACCGCGGCCGTCATCGCCATTGTGCGTCCCCTCACGGACCGGTTCCGGCGTGTCGCCGGAGATTACGTACGTGTCTAACGATCGGCGCCCAGGACAGGCACCAGCGCGGCGCCCAGGGCAGCCGGATCATGGCGGGGAGTGCCGTCGAGGACGGCGACGGGGGCGAGGACCAGGCGGGCACCAAGCGATTCTGCCGCACGTTCGACCGGTTCGGGGTCACCCACCGCCGTGGCATCGGCGAGCACGAGATCCACCTTGAGCTCGGCCAGGTACCAGTGCAGGGCCGCGAGGTGGTCGGCGACCGAGAGCCCGAGGGTCTCCTTCTCCGCGGCGAGGTTCAACGTGACGAGCCGCCGGGCGGAGGTGGACACGATCGCGTCGGCCAACTGCGGCACCAGCAGGTGCGGGAGCACGCTCGTGTACCAACTGCCCGGCCCGAAGATCAACCAGTCCGCCGCCATGATCGCCTCGATGGCCTCGGCGCAGGCCGCGGGGGCGGCGGGCGTGAGGCGCAGCGACTCGACCCGCCCGGTGGTGACGGCCACCTGGTGCTGGCCGCGCACCGTGCGCACCTCGTCGGGGGCGGTCGGGTCGACGCCGCGTACCCGGGCCTCGATGCCGACCGGCTGGCGGGACATCGGCAACACCCGGCCGACCGCGCCGAGCATCGCGCCCGCGTGCTCCAGCGCGGCCACCGGGTCGCCGAGCAACTCCATCAGACCGCAGAGCACCAGGTTGCCCACCGCGTGCCCGGCCAGCCCGTCGGCCCGGGCGCCCGTCCGCTCCGCGCCGGGGCCGTTCGTGCCCTGGTCCCGCCGGTCCGGGTCGCGTCCGTCAGTCGCCGCCGGGTCCGGGTCGGCCGCGCCGAGCGGGGGTACGCCGGCCGGCACGGCGGCGAAGCGGTGCTGGAACAGCCCGGCGCTGCGTCGGGTGGCCGGGTGGTCACCGGCCAGCGCCACAAGCGCCTGACGCAGGTCGCCCGGGGGCAGGCCACCCCGCTCGGCGCGCAGGCGGCCACTGGAACCGCCGTCGTCACCGACGGTGACCACGGCGGTGATGTCGAGGTCGAGTTCGGGTGCGCAGTGGCGCAGCGCCCGCAACGAGGCGGAGAGCCCGTGCCCACCGCCGAACGCCACCACCCGGCGGGCCGTCACTCGCGCCCCAGATCGCGGTGCTGGGCGTTGGCCGCCAGCCCGGAGTGGCGCAGCCGGCTGGCCAGCTCCTCGGCGATGGCCACGCTGCGGTGCTTGCCGCCGGTGCAGCCCACGGCGACCGTCAGGTACCTCTTGCCCTCCCGCTCGAAGCCGGCGGTGGTGGCGTTGACCAGGTCGGCGTACGAGGCGACGAAGGCGTCCGCGCCCTCCTGGCCCAGCACGTACGCGCTGACCGCCTCCTCCCGCCCGGTGTGCTCGCGCAGCTCCGGCACCCAGTACGGGTTCGGCAGGAACCGGGCGTCGAGCACGAAGTCGGCGTCCGGCGGCAGGCCGTACTTGAAGCCGAACGACAGCACCGTGACCCGCAGCCGGCGGGCGTCCTCGCCGCCGAACAGCTCCTCGATGCGCCGACGGAGCTGGTTGACGTTGAGGTGGCTGGTGTCGATGATCACGTCGGCCTGGTCGCGCGCCTCCTCCAGCAGGCCACGCTCCACGGCGATGCCGTCGGCCAGCCGCCCGTCGCCCTGCAACGGGTGCGAGCGGCGGACGCTCTCGAACCGCCGGATCAACACCTCGTCGTCGGCGTCGACGAACACCACCCGGGGCGAGAAGCCGCGCTCCTTCAGCTCCCGGATCGCCCCGGCCAGGTCCGTGGAGAAGGCCCGTGACCGCACGTCCAACACCATCGCGGTACGCCGCGCCGCGCCGCCCGCCTTGAACGCCAACTCGGCCATGTCCAGCATCAGTGCCTGCGGCAGGTTGTCGACCACGTAGTAGCCGACGTTCTCCAACGCCCGGGCGACAGTGCTGCGACCGCCCCCGGAGACGCCGGTCACCACCACCAGCGTGGTCTCCGATTCGGTCGCCAACTGCCCGTCCACGGCCGCCGGATCGTCGATCCGGTCACCGGCTGCGCGCGCCTCGCTCACCCGTACCCCCAAGCTGTGGCGCCGCGGCCCCCTCGGCCGCGATTGGTCAATCAGCGACTCTATCCCGCCGTCCGGCGGCCGGACCGGCACCCGGCGCGGGTCGGGCCGCGGCCGGTGGCCGGAGGTCGCGCTCCCGACAGTCGCCACCCTTGATAACGATCAGTAGTCATCAATAAGCTCTTCGTGATCGTCGCAGGTCAGACCGACATCTGGGAGGGTGCGATGCACGACCTTGCGGACAAGAACACATACATCGGCTTCCTGTTCATGCGGATCAGCCCGGAGTACTTCGCGCTCGGCCGGGAGGGCATCCACGAGGTCTCCGCCGAACACGCGCGGGACCTGGGCCGCTTCGCCAAGCAGCTCACCCACGTCGTGACGACCGGGGTGAACGGCAAGTACGACCAGGTCACCATCGTCGAGGGCGACACCCTCGAAGAGATCAACGCGGCGGCCACCGCCTTCCGGATGGGTGGCAAGGCCCGCTACATCGAGATCGTCGACATCGTGGTCGGCATGAAGGCCCCGCCGCGTGGCCTGGCCAACCGTTCCAGCCAGCCCGGCTGACCGCGTCCACCGGCGCGCCCGCCACCCGGGTGCGCCGGGCGGGCGCTGTCGGGGATGGCTCGTAGACTCCGCGAATGGCTTCTCCCACCGACCTGCGCACCGAGGACGCTCTGCCGGTGCTGCGCCGGGTGTTCGGCTACGACGCCTTCCGCGGTTTCCAGCAGCAGGTGATCGACCATGTGGTCGCCGGCGGCGACGCCCTGGTGTTGATGCCCACCGGTGGCGGCAAGTCGTTGTGTTACCAGATCCCGGCCCTGGTCCGCGACGGCGTCGCGGTCGTCGTGTCCCCGCTGATCGCGCTCATGCAGGACCAGGTGGACGCCCTCACCGCGGTCGGCGTCCGCGCCGGTTTCCTCAACTCGACCCAGACCCTGGACGCCCGACGCCGGGTCGAGGCGGCCTTCGTCGCCGGCGAGCTGGACCTGCTCTACCTCGCCCCGGAGGCGCTCGGCGTCCGATCCACCCTCGCCCTGCTGGACCGGGGCCGCATCTCCCTGTTCGCGATCGACGAGGCGCACTGCGTGTCCCAGTGGGGCCACGACTTCCGCCCCGACTACCTGGCGCTGTCGATGCTGCACGAACGGTGGCCACAGGTCCCCCGGATCGCGCTGACCGCCACCGCGACCAGCGCCACCCGCACCGAGATCGCCACCCGACTCAAGCTCGACGACGCGCGGCACTTCGTGGCCAGCTTCGACCGGCCCAACATCCAGTACCGGATCGTGCCCAAGCGGGAGCCGCGCAAGCAGCTGCTGGCCCTGCTGCGCGACGAGCACCCCGGCGACGCCGGGATCGTCTACTGCCTGTCCCGCGCCTCGGTCGACAAGACCGCCGACTTCCTCGTCGCCAACGGCATCGCCGCCCTGCCGTACCACGCCGGGTTGGACGCGGCCACCCGCGCCGCCAACCAGCAACGCTTCCTGCGCGAGGACGGCCTCGTCATGGTGGCCACCATCGCCTTCGGCATGGGCATCGACAAACCCGACGTCCGGTTCGTCGCCCACCTCGACCTGCCCAAGTCCGTCGAGGGTTACTACCAGGAGACCGGCCGTGCCGGGCGCGACGGCCTGCCCTCCACCGCCTGGCTGGCGTACGGGCTGCAGGACGTGGTCCAGCAACGCAAGATGATCGAGACCTCCGACGGCGACCTCGCCCACCGCCGCAACCTCGCCGCGCACCTGGACGCGATGCTCGCCCTCTGCGAGACGGTGCGCTGCCGCCGGGTCCAGCTGCTCGAATACTTCGGCGAGACGACGCCCTCCGCCTGCGGCAACTGCGACACCTGCCTCAGCCCACCAGAATCCTGGGACGGCACCGTCGCCGCCCAGAAGTTGCTCTCCGCCGTCTTCCGTCTCGACCGCGAACGCAACCAGCGCTTCGGCGCCGGGCAGTGCATCGACATCCTGCTCGGCAAGCAGACCGACAAGATCAGCCAGTACGGTCACGACTCGCTGACCGTCTTCGGCATCGGCGCCGAGCTGAGCGAGGCGGAGTGGCGGGGCGTGGTCCGGCAACTGCTCGCCGAAGGGCTGCTCGCCGTGGAGGGCGACTACGGCACGCTCGCCCTGACCGAGGCGAGCGCCGACGTCCTGGGTCGCCGCCGCACTGTCACCATGCGCCGCGAGCCGGAGAAGCCACCCTCCAGCCGCTCGTCGAAGCCACGCGGAGCGGCCACCGTGGTGGCCGAGCTGACACCTGCCGCCGCGTCGCTCTTCGAGCGGCTGCGGAGCTGGCGGGCCGCCACCGCCAAGGAGCAGGGCGTCCCGGCGTACGTGGTCTTCCACGACGCGACACTGCGACAGATCGCCAGCGACGCGCCGGACACGCTGGCCGACCTCTCCCGCGTCAGCGGGGTCGGCGAGAACAAGCTCGCCAAGTACGGCGAGCAGATCCTCGGCGTCCTCGCCACCGACTGACCTCGGCAGTGCCGAAAGGGCCGGTCCCCGTGGTGGGGTCCGGCCCTTGTCGGTGGTGCGGTGCCGTGTGCTGGTGCGGGTCAGCTGGTGGCGTAGCCGCGGGTGGCGATCCAGTCGGCGAGGTGTTCGATGCTGATCTGGTAGGAGGCGGTGTTGGGGTCGGCGGAGTCGGCGATGGTGACGGTGGTGCCGTTGTCGCGGTAGCCGACGACGCTGATGTAGTGCCCGCCCTCGTAGGAGTGGGTGTTGCCGTCGGTGTCGGTGCTGGTGCCGGCGATGTTCGCGACCACGGCCCGACCGTCGTCGACAGTCTTCACGATGTCGGCGCGCAGTGTGTCGGTCTGCTTGTCGTCGGCGTTGGGGTTGCTGATCTCGACGCTGTGGTAGGCGTTCTTGCCGGTTTCCTTGTTCAACACCGGGGTGATGTCGTTGATCGAGTTGGTACCGGCCTCGGTGGTGCCCATCTCCTTGGCCATGTCATCGACGTTGATGTTCTTACCCTGCACGCTCAGGGCGTTGCGGGTCGCGGCGGGACCGCAGTAGTAGAAGTTCGGCTGCGCCTCGTAGCGCACACCCAACTGACGCTCACCGGAGGGCTTACGGTCGGTCTGGGTCTGGGTGGCCGGCTTGGCCTCCGACGCGGCGTACGCGGCGGTGACCGGACCGGCGATCGCACCACCGGTGAACGCGAGACCAGCAGCGGTCAGAGCAGTCTTACGAATCAGATCGGTACGCATGATGGCGTGCTCCTCTGCATGTCGGGGGAAACCCACACCACACAACCGGGGGACGTGTGCGTGCGGGGAAAGCGCGAAAGGGCGTCTCACCCGGCAGCCCACAACATGGGGCCGGCATCGGATGTCTCAGCCAGGGGGATGTAACGACCCGGGGCGGCATCGCATTCCGCCGCGCTGATCCGGGGGCGGCCCCGCCATGTCGGAGCCCGGGGGCGCAACCGTGGCGACCCGGCGGGTGTTCCCCTGGGGGCCTACCGCCACGGGGATGTAACCGCGGTGACCTGGCCGGTGTTCCCGGGGGCCGACGGCCACGGAGATGTAACCGTGGCGACCTGGCCGGTGTTCCCCTGGGGGCCGACGGCCACGGGGATGTGACCGTGGCGACCCGGCGGGTGTTCCCGGGGGCTGCCGCGCACCACGACCCGAGGGTTGCGGCGGCATGCCAGGTATAACGACCCCGCCCCACCCACCATTCCGCCACCCGGGTGGCCCCGACCACGGCACACCCCCGACAAACCAGACACCCACCCCACAACCCAACCCGCGAACCGGACACAACACCCCAGCAACCCACCCGCACCCGAGCCAAGATCCGCGCAACATCAGGGATAGTGCTGCCTCAACCCGCCGCGAGGCAGCACTATCCCTGAAGTTGCGCGCACCGGGGCCTGGACGGCGATACCAGACACCGCCACCGGCACACCGGGACGACACCCGCCCCCAAGATCGCGCTCGAACCAGGAAACAGGCCCCTCACCGTCCGGACGAGACCACTACAACCAGGATCCAGCACGATCACCCGAGACGCGACTGACCGCCGAGAGGCCAGGGATGCCAAGACGGCGAGGGCGGCAAGGTGGCGGGGGCAGCAGGGCGGCGAAGGTGGCGAGGGCAGCAGGGCGGCGAAGGTGGCGAGGGCAGCAGGGCGGCGAAGGTGGCGAGGGCGGCGGGAAAGGCTAGGGAGAAGGGCGCCGAGAGGCGAGGGCGATGTCAGGTGCCGGGGGTCGCTTCCGCGCTTTCGTCGGTCTTCGTGTCGTTGTCGAGAGCGGCGAGGATCGCCTCGGCGGTACGTCGACCCACCCCGGGCACCTCGGTGATCTCCTCGACTGTCGCGGCGGAGAGCCGCTTGAGGGACCCGAAGTGGCGCAGCAGCGCCTTGCGCCGCACCTCCCCGAGGCCGGGCACGTGGTCCAGCGCCGATTCGGTCATCCGCTTGGATCGGCGCTGCCGGTGGAAGGTGATCGCGAACCGGTGGGCCTCGTCGCGGACCCGTTGCAGCAGGTAGAGCCCCTCCGAGGTGCGCGGCAGGATGACCGGCAGCTCGTCGTCCGGGAGCCAGACCTCTTCCAACCGCTTGGCCAACCCACACAGCGCCACGTCATCGATGCCCAGGTCGGCGAGGGCCTGCGCGGCGGCGGCGACCTGTGGGGCACCGCCGTCGACGACCACCAACTGCGGCGGGTACGCGAACTTCCGCGGCCGACCGGTGGTCGGATCGATCAGGACACCGACCTGAGGCTCCACCGCATCCTCCGGGGCGCCCTGGTCGTCGGCCGACTCCACCCCCACCTCGCCCGTCTCCGCCCTCGCGTCCAGGTATCGGGCGAAGCGGCGGCGGAGCACCTCGGACATGGCGGACAGGTCGTCGGTGGCGCCCCGGACGATGAACCGCCGGTACTCGCCCTTGCGGGGCAACCCGTCCTCGAAGACCACCATGCTGGCGACCACGTCGGTGCCCTGGATCTGGGAGATGTCGAAGCACTCGATGCGCAGCGGCGAGGTGCGCATGCCCAGCGCCTCGCTGATCTCGTCCAACGCCTTGCCCCGGGTGGTCAGGTCACCGGAACGCTTCAGCTTGTGCCGGGCCAACGCGTCCTTCGCGTTGCGCTCCACCGTCTCCATGAGTGAGCGTTTGTCGCCGCGCTGCGGCACCCGCAGCGACACCCGGCTGCCCCGGTGCTCGGAGAGCCACTCCGCCAGCGCGTCCGCGTCGGCGGGCAGCTCGGGCACCAACAACTCCCGGGGCACGTCGGCCTCACCCTGCTCGCCCCCGTACACCTGGGTGCAGAAGTGGTGCACCAGGTCGCCGGTGGTCAGGTCCTCGGTCTTCTCCACCACCCACCCGCGCTGGCCGCGGACCCGGCCGTCACGGACGTGGAAGACCTGCACGGCCGCCTCAAGCGGGTCGTCGGCGAACGCGACAACGTCGGCGTCCGTGCCGTCGCCCAGCACCACGGTCTGCTTCTCCATGGCCCGGCGGAGCGCGGCCACGTCGTCCCGCAGCCGGGCGGCGCGTTCGAACTCCAGCTGCTCGCTCGCCTCGGTCATCTCGCGCTCGATCTTGCGGACCATGGTGTCGGTCTTTCCGGCCATGAAGTCGCAGAACCCGTCGACGATCGCGCGGTGTTCGTCGGCGGAGACGGTGCCGACGCAGGGCGCCGAGCACTTGCCGATGTAGCCGAGGAGGCAGGGGCGGCCAACCTGGCCGGCGCGCTTGAACACGCCGGCCGAGCACGTCCGGGCTGGGAACACCCGCAGCAGCAGGTCGAGGGTCTCCCGGATGGCCCAGGCGTGCGAATACGGACCGAAGTAGCGCACCCCTTTGCGCTTGGCGCCGCGCATCACCTGCAACCGGGGGTATTCCTCGTTGAGGGTGACGGCCAGGTAGGGGTACGACTTGTCGTCGCGGTAGCGGACGTTGAACCGGGGATCGTATTGCTTGATCCAGGTGAACTCGTGCTGGAGCGCCTCGACCTCGGTGGCGACGATGATCCAGTCCACCGACTCGGCGGTGGTGACCATCTGCCGGGTGCGCTCGTGCAGATTCCAGACGTCGCCGAAGTAGGAGTTGAGCCGGCTGCGCAGGTTCTTCGCCTTGCCGACGTAGATCACCCGGCCGGTCCCGTCGCGGAAGCGGTAGACCCCCGGTGACTCCGGGATGGTGCCGGGTGCGGGACGGTAGGTCGAGGGGTCAGCCACGCCAACAAGCCTAGTCCGCACCACCGACACCCCGTCGCAGGCGCATGATCCACTCGGTTTCCCGGTACGTCGGGGTGTCGGCGCGGACGGACACCCCGACGTCCCGAAACGCGAGTCGATCATGCGGCGGGAGCGCTGGCCGCTCCGCCGGGCCGGTCAGGCCAGCGAGATCTGGTCCCCGGTGACCTTGATGTTTCTGGGGGGCAGCGGCTTGGTGGCGGGGCCGGCCTTCACCGAGCCGTCCTCGATCGAGAACTTGCTGTTGTGGCAGGTGCAGTTGATGGTGCCCCCGTCGACGTTCGTGACCGGGCAGTTCTGGTGCGTACAGATCGGGCTGAAGCCCTTGAACTGGCCGGCGACCGGCTGGGTGATGACCACACCCTGGGTGGCGAGGACCTTGCCGCCACCGACCGGGATGTCGGCGGTGGTGGCCAGCGACTGGGCGCCCTGCCGGTCGCCGCCGCCCGCGTCCCCGGTGCTGGGCACCGCCGGGCCGCCACTGGTGGGGGCGCCGCTGCCACTGTCGCCGTCGTCACTGCCGCAGGCAGCCAGGACGACGGCCGCGCCGACCGCCCCGACGCCAGTGAGCAGGGTACGACGTGTCTGCGTACCCGGACCGGTCAGCGCCTGATCGTCACTCATGCCTCGCCTCTCTCTAGCCCGCCGCGCCGGTCAAGAGCCGGCCACACCTTGTCCACACGAGCAACTGTGCCGGATCGTTCACCGCGGCATCCGTCCGAACCTCGAAATGGGACGGGGCGGCTCCGATCGACCAGCTCAGGCCGTGCGGGCCACCGCGAAACCAGTCGTGGACCCGCCGCGCCCGAACCCAACCGCAACCCGGCCGGACGGGAACGCCCGAACCGGCCGGACCAGAACGCGGAGTCGGGGTCAGCGTGCGGCGGCGGGCACCTTGCGGCTCGCCCGCGCCTTGGTGACACCGTTGGCCTTGGCCGCCCGGGTGGTGGCGGCCGCCGCGCCCTTGGCTTTGCCGTCGAGCTTGAGCACCTGGCGCAGGAACTCGCCGGTGTGGCTCTCGGCCACCTCGGCGACCTCCTCGGGGGTGCCGGTCGCGAGCACGGTGCCGCCCCGGTGGCCACCCTCCGGACCCATGTCGATCAACCAGTCGGCCGTCTTGATCACGTCGAGGTTGTGCTCGATGGTGATCACCGTGTTGCCCTTGTCGACAAGCCCTTCCAGCACCATCAGCAGCTTGCGGATGTCCTCGAAGTGCAGACCGGTGGTCGGCTCGTCGAGCACGTAGACCGTCCGTCCGGTGGAACGCTTCTGCAGCTCGGACGCGAGCTTGACCCGCTGCGCCTCGCCGCCGGAGAGGGTGGGCGCGGGCTGACCGAGGCGTACGTAGCCCAGGCCGACGTCGACAAGGGTCTTGAGGTGCCGGTGGATGGGCGGGATGGCGGAGAAGAACTCGGCGGCCTCCTCGATCGGCATCTCCAGCACGTCCGAGACGGTCTTGCCCTTGTAGTGCACCTCCAGGGTCTCCCGGTTGTACCGGGCGCCCTTGCAGACCTCGCAGGGGACGTACACGTCGGGCAGGAAGTTCATCTCGATCTTGATGGTGCCGTCGCCGGAGCACGCCTCGCAGCGCCCGCCCTTGACGTTGAAGGAGAACCGACCCGGGCCGTACCCGCGAACCTTCGCCTCGGTGGTCTCGGCGAAGAGCTTGCGGACGTGGTCCCAGACCCCGGTGTAGGTGGCCGGGTTGGAGCGCGGCGTCCGGCCGATCGGCGACTGGTCCACGCCGACGACCTTGTCCACGTGCTCCAGACCGGAGACCCGGGTGTGCCGGCCGGGCACCAGCCGGGCGCCGTTGATCTGGTTGGCCAGCACCGCGTACAGGATGTCGTTGACAAGCGTCGACTTGCCCGAACCACTCACCCCGGTGACCGCGATCAGCTGGCCCAGCGGGAACGGGACGGTCAGGTTGCGCAGGTTGTGCTCACGCGCGCCGTGCACCACCAGCTCCCGGTCCGAATCCTGCGGGCGGCGGGTCGACGGTGTGGGGATCGACCGACGCCCGGACAGGTACGCCCCGGTGATCGACTCCTTGTTCTTCAGCAGTGCGGGGACCGAGCCGCTGTGCACGATCTTGCCGCCGTGCTCACCCGCGCCGGGCCCGATGTCGACGATCCAGTCGGCGGTGCGGATGGTGTCCTCGTCGTGCTCCACCACGATCAGCGTGTTGCCCAGGCCACGCAGCCGGATCAGCGTCTCGATCAGCCGGTGGTTGTCGCGCTGGTGCAGCCCGATCGAGGGCTCGTCGAGCACGTAGAGCACGCCCACCAGGCCCGAGCCGATCTGGGTGGCCAGCCGGATGCGCTGTGCCTCGCCGCCGGAGAGCGTGCCGGCCGGCCGGTCCAGGGAGAGGTAGTCCAGGCCCACGTCGAGCAGGAACCGCAGCCGGGCGTTGATCTCCTTGAGGACCCGCTCGGCGATCAGCTTCTGCCGATCGGTCAGCTCGATGCCGGCGAGCAGGTCGGCGCACTCCCCCACGGACAGGTTGCAGACCTCGGCGATGCTCCTGCCGGCCAGCGTGACAGCGAGCACCTCGGGCTTGAGCCGAGCGCCGCCGCACGCCGCGCACGGCACGTCGCGCATGTAGCCCTCGTACTTGTCGCGGGACCACTCGGACTCGGTGTCGGAGTGCCGGCGCTCGATCCACTGCACCACGCCCTCGAAGCCGGTGTAGTAGGAGCGCTCGCGGCCGTACTTGTTGCGGTAGCGCACGTGCACCTGGTCGTCGGAGCCGTGCAGGATCGTCTTCTGCGCCCGGGCCGGGAGCGCCCGCCACGGGGTGTCGACGTCGAAGTGCTGGGCCTCACCGAGCGCCTCCAGCAGGCGCAGGAAGTATTCGAGGTTGTGCCCGGTGGACCAGGGCTGGATCGCGCCCTCGCGCAGGCTGCGCTCCGGGTCGGGGACCAGCAGCTCCGGGTCGACCTCCTTCTTGGTGCCCAGGCCGGTGCACTCCGGGCAGGCGCCGTAGGGCGCGTTGAAGGAGAAGACCCGGGGCTCCAGATCCTCGATGGCCAGCGGGTGGTCGTTGGGGCAGGCCAGATGCTCGGAGTAGCGCCGCTCCCGGTCCGGGTCGTCCTCCGGCAGGTCGACGAAGTCGAGCAGCACCAGACCGCTGGACAGGCCCAGGGCGGCCTCGACCGAGTCGGTCAGCCGCTGCTTGGCGCTCGCCTTGACGGTGAGGCGGTCGATCACCACCTCGATTGTGTGCTTCTCCTGCTTCTTGAGCTTCGGCGGCTCGGTCAGCGGGTGCACCACGCCGTCGACCCGGGCCCGGGCGTAGCCCTTGGCCTGCAACTCGGCGAAGAGGTCGACGTACTCGCCCTTGCGACCCCGGATGACCGGCGCGAGCACCATGAACTTGGTGCCCTCGGCCATCGCGAGGACCCGGTCGACGATCTGCTGCGGGCTCTGCCGGGAGATCCGCTCGCCACAGACCGGGCAGTGCGGCTCGCCGATGCGGGCGTAGAGCAGGCGGAGGTAGTCGTAGACCTCGGTGATGGTGCCGACTGTCGAACGCGGGTTGCGCGAGGTGGACTTCTGGTCGATGGAGACGGCGGGGCTCAGGCCCTCGATGAAGTCGACGTCTGGCTTGTCCATCTGGCCGAGGAACTGCCGCGCGTACGACGAGAGCGACTCGACGTAGCGGCGCTGCCCCTCGGCGAAGATCGTGTCGAAGGCCAGGCTCGACTTGCCCGACCCGGACAGCCCGGTGAACACGATGAGTGCGTCCCGGGGCAGGTCGAGACTGACGTCACGCAGGTTGTGCTCGCGCGCGCCACGGATGATCAGTCGGTCGGCCACGGTGCGTGTACTCCCGGGAGAAGACGAAGCGGAGGATCTGTCCCGCTCTGGGATGATCTGAGCGGTCGTGCGGGCGCGGAAAACACGCCTCGGCAACTCTAGCCCCGAGGTATGACAGTTTCCCCCGCCCGCACATTCCCCCAGCTCAGCCCGGTCGGCCGCACCGGGCCACAGCCTCCGCCGCGCACACCCGCGAGCACCACACACATGCCGCCGACAAGCGCAGCCATCCGCCCGCCGACGACCACCGGGCACGCCCCGCCGCTCAGTACCCCCCGGGCGTCGGGGGCCGGGCAGCCCGTCGCCGGGCCGAACGCCATCCGCCGCGCCGCTCCGCGGCCACCCGCGCCTCCCGCCGCCGGCTCTCCTGGGCGACCTCGCCCTGCAGCCGTCGCCAGCTCTCCCACCGGCGGGTGGTGAGTTCGCCGGTCCGCAGCGCCTCGCGGACCGCGCAGGCGGGCTCGCCGTCGTGGCCGCAGTCGGCGTACCGGCAGCCCTCGGCCAGCCCGGCGATGTCCGCGAACGCCCGGTCCAGCCCGACCGCGCCGTCCAGCAGACCCACCGCCCGTACCCCGGGCGTGTCGATGACGGCGCCGCCGCCGGGGATCGGTACGAGCGCCCGCCAGGTGGTGGTGTGCCGACCCTTGCCGTCGACGCGCCGGATCGCCTGCGTGGGCATCATCACCGCCCCGACCAGGGCGTTGATCAGGCTGGACTTGCCGGCGCCGGAGGGTCCGAGCAGGCCGAGCGTGCGGCCGGGCGTCACCTCGGCGCGCAGCGGGTCCAGCCCGACGCCACGTTCGGCGCTGACCGCCAGCACCGGCACCCCGGGGGCGACGGCGGCGAGCTGGCGGGCCAGCGCGGCCGGGTCGGCCGCGAGGTCGGCCTTCGTCAGCACGACAAGTGGCCGGGCACCGGACTCGTGGGCCAGGGCGAGCAGGCGCTCGATTCGGCCCACGTCCGGCTCGGGGTGCACCGGCTCCACCACGGCGGCCGCGTCCAGGTTGGCGGCCAGCACCTGGCCGCTGGCGTCCTTGCCGGCGGTACGGCGGATCAGCGCGCCCCGCCGCGGTAGGACCGCCTCCACTGTGACGCGGCGGTCCGGCCAGTGGGTGAGTAGCACCCAGTCTCCGGCGCAGGGCAGCGCCGACGGGTCCCGGGCCGCGGTGGCCAGCACCGCGCCACCGAGGCTGGCCCGGATCGGGCCGGCCTCCGTGAGCACCGTGCAGACCCCCCGGTCGACCCGGGCCACCCGGCCTGGTTGGTGCTCGCCGCGTCGCGCGGCGTACGTCGCCCGCTCGGCGTCCCAGCCGAGCGCGGTCAGATCGATAGTCATGGCATCCTCATCGGTGTCGGAGCAGGTGATGGCGGAACACGCGTGCCACGTCCGGCATGATCACCACCTCCGTCCGATGTCCCGGTGCCGCGTCTGCCGCTGACGGTAGGTCGCGCGCCGACGCGCCGAAAGCGATTTCCCCGGCGACGGCGCGGGCGGCGGACCGCTAGGGTCGACGGGTGACCACGGATCCGCTCCTGCTGATGGGCGAGGTGGACGCGGCCACCAGCCGACTCCTGCGTACCGCCGCGTCTTTCGACGCCACCGACCTGGCCGCCGCGTCGCTGCTGCCGGGTTGGACGCGCGGCCACGTGCTGGCGCATCTGGCGCGCAACGCCGACGGCTTCGTCAACCTGCTCACGGCGGCCCGCACCGGCGAGGCGCTGCCGATGTACGCCTCGCTGGCGGCCCGCACCACGGACATCGAGACCGGCTCGGGCCGGCCACCCGCCGAGCACCTGGACGATCTGCGGCGTACCGCCGACCTGTTCGCCGAGGCGGTCGCGGCGATGCCCGCGCAGGCCTGGGCGGCGACGGTGCAGGCGCGTAAGGGCCCATGGCCGGCCGCGCTGCTCGTGTGGGGGCGGCTGCGCGAGATCGAGGTGCACCACCTCGACCTGGCCGCCGACTACCGGCCCGCGGACTGGTCGGAGACGTTCGCCCACCGGCTGCTGCGCGAGGTGGCCAGCCATCACGCCATGGGTCCGACACCGCCGTCGTTGGTGCTTCGCCTGAACGGCAGCGAGCACGAGGTGGTGATCGGGGACCGCGTCGGCGCTCCGATCGTGTCCGGCGCCGTGCCCGACCTCGCCGCCTGGCTGATCGGCCGTGCCGACGGCGGCCCGCTCTCCGTTACTCCCGACGGCCCCCTGCCCACTCCACCGGAATGGATATAGAAGCGTCATGACATATAGCGGAGACGTCACCCACGGCGGCGCGCCGGCGGTACGTGCGCTGGACGGGCTGACCATCAGCAAGCTGTCGGTGGGTCCGATGGACAACAACGCGTACCTGCTGCGCTGCACGGGCACCGGTGACCAGGTGCTCATCGACGCCGCCAACGAGGCGCCCCGGTTGCTGGAGCTGATCGGCGACGGCGGGCTCACCGCCGTGGTGACGACCCACCAGCACATGGACCACTGGGTGGCCCTGGAGGAGGTGGTCGCCAAGACCGGCGCGCGGGCCCTGGTGCACGCCGACGACGCGGACGGGCTGCCGATCGAGGCGGAGCGCCTCGCCGACGGCGACACCGTGTCGGTCGGCGACTGCGCGCTGGAGGTCATCCACATCAAGGGGCACACCCCGGGCTCGATCGCGCTGCTCTACCGCGACCCGGCCGGCACTCCGCACCTCTTCACCGGCGACAGTCTCTTTCCCGGTGGTGTGGGGAACACGGACCGGGACCCGGAGCGCTTCGCCGCGCTGATCGACGACGTCGAGCACAAGTTGTTCGACCAACTTCCGGACGACACCTGGTTCTACCCCGGCCACGGCAGCGACAGCACCCTGGGAGCGGAACGCCCCGCCCTCCCCCAGTGGCGAGCAAGAGGCTGGTAACCCCAGCACCTAGCGAAGTCACCAAACGCTGACCGAAAGCCCCAAAGATCCATCAACCCTCGGCGGCGGCCGCGGCACGACCGGACGACGAGAAACCACGACGGGGCGGGGGCCTGCCGTGCCCGGCGCAGGGATCAAGCCTGACCGCCCGGAGCCGGGCACGGCAGGCCCCCGCCCCCACCGCAACCACCGACCCACCCCAGCGCACCCCAGCGCACCACCACACCGCAGCGACGGCGCAACCTCAGCCAGCCACCGCGAACAACCGCCGCCGCGCCCCCAGCAGCACGACGGAGGCCAGCACCATCCCGACCCCCATTGTCACAAGCAGTGGACTGGGGTCGCCCGGCAGCAGCCCGGCCAGCGATCGGGATGCGGTGCCCAGCGCGAGGTAGAGACCGGCCCAGGCGGCGGCGCCGAGCGCCGCGCAGCCGAGGAATCGCCGGTACGACATCTGTAGCCCGCCGGCGGCCAGCGGCAGCAGCGCGTTGAACACGGGCAGGAACGGCGCGACGACCATCATCCGACCGCCACCGCGACGCAGGATCCCCTCCGCGGCCGTCCAGCGCGTCTCGCCGATCCAGCCGCCGATCCGGCTGTGTCGCAGCCGCTCGGAGTAGCGACGGCCGATCAGGAAGCTGAGCGACCAGCCGGCCAGGCAGCCGACCAGCACCGCGGTGAAGGTCGCCAGCCCGGTGGTCGGGCGGCCCACCCCGACGGCGGCCAGGATCGCCACGTCGCCGGGGACCAGGACACCCAGCAGGGGTACGGCATCGAAGAGCATGACGAGGCCGAGCGTCCCCATCAGCAGCAGAACGGGTAGTTCTCCGATCTGTGCCAGCCATTGCGTCATGCCTCGTACGCTATGGCCGCCGCGCCACTTCGGACATCGGGTTTCAGCCCCCAGGCCCCCCTGGTATCGGTCTCGGGGGTGTCCCTGAGGTGGCGTCCGCGCTCAGCGGGGTCGCAGCACCTGCACCCGGCGTAGCGACGAGTCGACAGACGGTTCGGTGGTGGGTACCGGATAGTCGGCAAGGACCGCCAGGCGGTCCGCCGGCAGGTGCCCCCGCCCGGGGTCGCCGACCAGCACCTCGGCGCCCCTGGCGGCGGCGCACTGGAGGAAGGGCAGCATCTTCTCGGCCATCGCGCGGTCGTAGAAGACGTCCCCGGCGACGACCAGGTCGGCGTCCACATCGGTGTTGTCGAGCAGGTCGTCCCCGGTGACGTCGACGTCGACCCGGTTGGCCCGCGCGTTGATGATGACGGCGGCGACGGCGTACGGGTCGATGTCGTTGGCGACGACCTCCGCGGCGCCGGCCAGAGCGGCGGCGATGGCCACCAGCCCCGACCCGGCGGCGAGGTCGAGCACCCGACGACCGGCGGCCAGCTCCGGGTGGTCGAGGAGGTGGCGGGCCAGGGCCTGGCCGCCGGGCCAGGCGGACGCCCAGTACGGCGCCGGCAGGGCGTGTCCGGCGGCCGCCTCCATCCGAGCCCACCAGACGATCGCGTCCTCGGCCAGGTGCAGCCGCACCTCGGGAACGAACGGGGTGGGCACCAACCGGAGCCGGTCCAGACCGGCGCCGGGCGCGTCGATCTCGCGCTCCAGCTCGGTCAGCACGTCGGCTGCGGCACCCCTCATCGGCGCAAGCATGCCTCAGCGGCGGGTGGTCTGGGCTGGTTTCACATGCCGTCACGCAGAGTTCACTCGACTTCACACGAAGACCTACGGCACTTCGGCCAGCGGATCGGGGTTTTGCCCGTTACTGTCGGACAGGTACGGGCGATCATCGGCCAGAGGCCGAGGGTCAGCCGCTTTGAACAGGGAGAGATGCATGGCAACCGGCACGGTTAAGTGGTTCAACTCGGAAAAGGGCTTCGGTTTCATCGAGCAGGACGGTGGAGGGCCGGACGTGTTCGTCCACTACTCCGCCATCGCCTCGAGCGGCTACCGGGAGCTCAACGAGGGCCAGAAGGTCGAGTTCGAGGTGACCCAGGGGCAGAAGGGTCCGCAGGCGGACAACGTCCGCCCGATGTAGCTCCGTGCCGGTGACGGCGGCTGGTTCTCCAGCCGCCGTCGCAGCGCACTCAAGACGCCGCCGGGGCGGCGGGCAGGTCCCGCCGCCTCCGGATC
Source organism: Micromonospora sp. CA-240977 (assembly GCF_050942285.1). Taxonomy (NCBI): domain Bacteria; kingdom Bacillati; phylum Actinomycetota; class Actinomycetes; order Micromonosporales; family Micromonosporaceae; genus Micromonospora; species Micromonospora sp. CA-240977. The sequence goes on from NZ_CP192055.1 coordinate 5,445,113, forward strand.
GGACCGATCAACAGAATCAACGGGGTGAGCGCCAACCAGGCGGTCATCACCCCGATCGCTGTCGCGACGCCGTAGCGCGCGCCGATGGCACCGGCCAGCACGGCCGCCAGCGGGATGGTGCCGTAGTTGAGCAGCTGCATGCTCACCGTCACCCGGCCCAGCAGCTGGTGCGGCGTGTAGGTCTGCCGGAAGGCGCCCTTGACCACGTTGCCGATGGCCACGCCGAGGCCGATCAGCAGGCCGCCGAGGGCTGGCCAGGCCAACCCGAGGCCGGGTGCGGCGAGCGGGATGAGCAGCGCCGGCGGGCCGGTGAACGCCGCCCCGATCAGCAGCGCCCGCGCGGTGCCGCAGCGTCGGCCCAGCGTGGTGGCGAGCAACGCTCCGATGATGCCTCCGGCGCTCATCACTCCGACAAGCGCGCCCACCAGGCCCGGTTCGAGCCGAAGCTCCCGGACCAGGAAGACCACCAGAACGGCCTGGTAGCCGGTCAGCCCGATGTTGCTTGCCGCGCCGAAGACCGCAAGCACCCGCAGGTACGGATCCCGGGCGACGAAGCGCAGCCCCTCGGCGATGTCCCGACGCAGTGAGCGGGACCGGTCCGCTCGGCGTACGCGTGGTTCACGGGTGCGGATCCGCAGCAGGAGGGCCGCCGAGGCGAGGAACGTGAGCGCGTCCAGCACCAGGGCGGCGACGGCACCGGTGAGCTGGGCGATCAGGCCGGCGAGGCCGGGCCCGACGACGTAGCTCGCGGTCTGGGTCGCCTGGAGCTTCGCGTTGCCCTCGGGTAGTTGCTCGGGTCGTAGCAGCACCGGCAGGTACACCTGGTCGGCGGTCTCGAAGAACACTCGCGCGGCGCCGGCGCTGAGGGCGACCACCAGCAGGTGCGCCACGGTGAGCCGGCCCAGCACGGCGGCCAGCGGGACGCTGAGGAAGGCCAACGCGCAGAACAGGTCGCACACCACCATCACCGACCGGCGGGGCAGCCGGTCCACCCACGCGCCGGCGGGCAGGCCGATCAGCAGCCACGGCAGCCAGGCCGCGGCGGTGAGCACGGCGACCTGGAAGGTGCCGGCATCGAGCACGGCGACGGCGACCAGCGGGAGCGCGACGGTGGTGACGTTGCTGCCGACGCTGCTGACCGCCTGACCGGCCCAGAGCAGCCGGAAGTCGCGGTGGCGCAGCAGCCCGTCGGCCGGGCGGACCGGATCGGTCCGGGTGGCCGTGGTCACGGCCGGGCCGGAATGCCGTGCGCGAACACGAACACGGGCTGCCGTTCGTGGCCGTCGTCGGGGACCGGCCGGTTGGCCCAGCGATCCAGCAGGTCGACCATCTCGCGGCTCAGCTCGGCCAGTTCGTCGGGGGTGAGGTGCAGCCACTTGTCAGTGGAGAACGGGCCGTCGTGCCAAACGGCGTGCGCCGAGTCGTCGGCGGCGTGCCAGGCTCGGGCCAGGGCGACGTGCCGGTCCAGGTTGAGCGAGGTGACGGCGTCGGCGACCGCTCGGTCGGCGGGGTCGGCGTCGAAGTCGGCGTTGGACCAGCGCAACCCTCGGGTGACGAGCCGCCACCACCGCTCGCGCCGGTCGCGGGCCAACTCGGGGGCCTCGGTGACCAGGTCGGCGGCGGCGAGGGCCTTGAGGTGGTGGCTGACGTTCGCCGGCGCCTGGGCGGTGCGTTCGGCGAGCAGACCGACGGTCGAAGGCCCGTGCACCTTGAGCACGTCCATCAGCCGGCGACGCAACGGGTGGGCCATGGCGGCCAGCACCCGCGAGTCGGTGACCTGGCGTACGTCGGGGTTGTCCATGCCGCCACGATGCCATCCGCAACAACTGTTGCGCAATGTCTATTGCCCAACAGCTGTTGCGGACTGGGACTGCCGAAGGGGGGCGACCCGGCGGCTACGAGCCGCCCCCCGCTCAGGCGACCAGCCGGCGGGCCAGCTCGTCGGCGACCTGTTTGGCGATTCCGGGTGGGATGGCGGCGGCGATCTTCTCCGGCGTCAGCGAGGCCAGCACGCCCTGGACGATCGCCGCCTCGTCGGTGAAGTCCTTCCCGGCCAGTGCGTTGAGCGTGGTCTGCAGGGCGGTGAGCTGCTTCGTCATCGCCTGCAGGTTCCAGTTGCCGGTCACCGGGGCGCCGGTGTCGTCCCGACCCTCCGCCATGCGGGTGTAGATCTGTCCGATCGGGTTTCGGCCGTCCAGCACCGTGAGGTTCGTGTGGACGGTGGCCAGCCAGTTGTGCTCTTCGGGGGTCATGTCGTCGTCCTCCAGGAGTCCGATGGAGCTGAGGTAGCGGCGGAACAACGGCCGCTGGTCGCGGCCCGCCTTGATGGCGTCACGGAAGAAGCTGAAGTGGGTGTGCCAGCGGTGCGAGCTGTCGCCGGTGCTGCGCTTGCCGAGGCGGTCCCACCGCTTCACCGTGCTGCCGTCGGGGCTGTAGATGATCTCGCGGATGTCCCGGGTGTCGGCCGCGTTCGCGGCGCACTGGGCCACGCACCAGACCGAGAAGCTGGCCATGGTGTGCGTACGACCGCCGGAGCGGACCTCGAACTGGCCGACGTCCAGCGCCGCCGCGTCGAGGGTCAGTCCGGCCCGGTCCCGGGGTGACTCGACCACCGAGTAGTCGTTGACGACCACCCGGTCGGATCCGCAGTGGTAGCCGCCGCGGTGGTCCGGGTCGCCGACGATGCCGACCTCCGCCGGGTCCAGGTCGTCAGGGCCGGGGGCGTTGTCGAGATGGGTGAGGAGCAGACTTCGGAGGGCCAACAGATTAGCCGGGGCCCGGGTCATGGGGTCCCCCTCTCAACTGGGGGCGGGGACCGGGCACGACGTCACACCGCGTACGCGGTGCTGGGCTTCGGACGAGCCCGGTCTGCTGGTGCACGGCGCCGGGCGTTGACTCAACCATAGCCCGCATTTCCGGTGAATGCCCAGCTCAGAGGGGCTCTGTTCAGATTGGAGGCGAGGCCGGGGCAGAGTGGACGATCGGCAACACCAGCACCGAGGGGTACGCCGGGTCATGCAGAACCTGCCGCCAACCGGCACGCAGCGTCACCGCAGTACCGAGGGGTTCCCCGGTGCCGGGGTTGCGCGCCCACCGCGGATGGGCGCCGCCGGCGACCTGCACCCGCAGCCGGTGCCCGGCCCCGAACCGGTACGCGGTCGGCCAGAGCGCCACCGGGACCCGCAGCGCCCCGGACGGGTCGGCGGGGAAGCGCTCGGGTGTCACCCGCACCAGACCGTCGCACACGTTCCACGATCGACCGCGCCGGTCCACATCGCACAGTCGCACGAAGACGTCCAGGTGTGGCAGCTCACTGCGGACGTGCAGCACGGCGCGCACCGGGCCGATCACCTCGACCGGCCCGGCCAGCGGGGCGCTGGTGTAGGTCAGCACGTCGGGGCGGGCTTCGACCTGCCGGTTGTCCACCGGACCGGCCCGCTGGGCGACAAGCAACGGCCCACCCAGCGACGGGGTGGGGTCGGCCGGGTCGTACCGGAACTCGTCCGGGGCCGACGCGACCGGTGGGCGTACCGCCAGCTCGCCTCCCGGATGCAGGTGCCAGCTGGTCTCGACAGTCGGCGGTGGCCAGTGCGGCAGGTCCCGCCAGCCACCGCCCGGCCCGCCCACGTGCAGCCGGACCGGGGCGGAGGCGGCGCGGCGCGACCGCCGGCCGGCCGGTGGCCCGGCCGCCAGGTGCTCGTCGAGCCAGGCCAACCCCTCTCGCAGGGCAGCCACGAACAGGCCGGGGCTGCCGTGTGTCCAGGGGCCGATCACGAGGCGTGCCGGCGTGCCGGCGGCCCGCAGGGTGGCGTGATCGTCGAGTTGGGCGGGCAGGAAGATGTCGTGCCAACCGGTGACCATGACCACCGGCGCCCGTACCCGGGCCACCCGGTCGGCGAAGACGCGGTCGCGCCAGTACGCCGCCGCCGGGGTGTGGTGGCGCAGCCACTCCTGGAAGAACGGGATGGTCACGCCGGTGGCCACCCGGTCGGCATCCGCGAGCGGTAGGTGCGCGAGCGCGGCGGCCAGCCGGGGCTGGCCACGCTTGAGCTCCCACTGCCGGGCCAGCCACGGCACGGTCTGCGCGTGCAGCAGCTCCGCCCAGGTCAGCACGGTGTCGAGGGCGAAGGACTCCCCCGCGTACGTCGAGTCCCGGGTGGCCGAGGCGGTCACCACCGCGACCATGGCGCGCAACTCGTCGCCGGCGTCGGCGGCCAGCGCCCACTGCGCGAACCCCTGGTAGCTGACCCCGAACATGCCGAGCCGGCCGGACCACCAGGGCTGGCGACGGAGCCAGTCCAGGGTGTCCACTCCGTCGTCGCGCTCGTGCACCAGCGGTGCGAACGTGCCACCGGACCCTCCGGTGCCCCGACAGTCCTGGATCACCGCGTGCCGGCCCCGCGCGGCGAGCAGCCGGCCGAGCAGCCGCAGCGGTCCACCCCGCCCGTACGGGGTGCGGATCAGCACTGTCGGCGCGTCCCGCACCCCCGGGGCGTAGTGGTCGGTGCGCAGCACCACACCGTCGCGGGCCCGGACCGGGATGTCGCGGGTGACCCGAACCGGGTCGGGACGGGTCGGTGGCAACCGCAGCGCGACGCCGGCGAGGCGGGTGACGAGCCGGTTCGGCACCGCTCAGCCCGTCGGCCGGCGGGGCGACTCGGGCCGGGCGGCGCGCACCGCGTCGCGGTGCCCCCGCAGCGACTCGCTCATCTCCGCCATGAACCGGTGCACCACCTCCAGCTCGTCGTCGTCGAAGCGGGCCATCACCGTGTCGGTACGCGCGCCCAGCGGCTGGAAGAACTCCATGGCCAGGGTCGCTCCCTGGTCGGCGTAGTGCAGCAGCACCTTGCGCCGGTCGGTGGTGTCCCGGTCCCGGCGGATGTGACCGGCGCGCTCCAGCCTGTCGACCAGGGCGGTGACCGAGCCGGAGGAGAGGTTGAGCTGCTCGCCGAGGCGGCCGGGGGTGATCGGATCACCGAGCAGCTCGGCGTCCATCACCGCGATGAGGGCCTGCAGGTCGGTCGGGTTGAGGCCGTGCAGGTTGGCGAAGGCGTGGCCGACGTGCTGGGCGTCCACCGCGTACCGCCGGAGGTTGCCTGTGATCTCCGAGACCAGCTGGTCGCGGCGCGTGTCGCGCCGCCGGTACATGCCGTGAGTCGCCACCTCGCGCTGCTCTTCCCGTCGTCGGTCTCTCGGGTTGCAGCATAGAACAGCCCTCGATAATCTCGGTCATCAAGATACTCGACTGCCGAAGGACTTTGGGGTCTTCTGATGTCTGTGTTCACAGCTGTCGCGCGCGGCCGGCTGGCGGCCTGGCTCACCGTGGCCGCGGCGATCGTCGTCGGCGCTGTCGTCTTCGGAACGCCCCAACCGGACAACCCGGCGCCGGTCTCCGCCACCGGCCTGTCGGCGCGGTGGCAGTCGACCCAGGTGGAGCGCCTACAGGAGCAGCTGCCGTCCAGTGAGGTCCAGCCGGCCATCGTGGTGGTGAGCCGGGGTGACGGCGGCGCGCTGACCGAGGCCGACCGGGCCACCGTCGCCGCCCGCTCCGGCGGTCTGGGCCGCTTCGCGGTGGGCGGACGGGTCAGTCCCCCGCAGCTCTCCCCGGACGGGGCGGTCGCGCTGCTCGCCGTGCCGGTGGACACCAGCGGTGGTCAGGACCAGGTCACCGACACCGTCGATCAGCTGCGCGCCGCGCTCGCCGACCTGCCCGGCGGGCTGACCGCCGAGGTGACCGGCGCCCCGGCCTTCACCGCCGACCTGTCCTCGGTGTTCGACGGGGCCGACGTCACACTGCTCGCGGTGACCGCCGCCGTGGTGGCGCTGCTGCTGCTGATCACCTACCGCAGCCCGTTTCTGTGGATCGTGCCGCTGGTCGTGGTCGCCGCGACCGAGCAACTCACCCTGCGCGCTGTCGACGCCATCGTGCCGGCCGTCGGTATCAACCTCCAGCAGGGCCAGGTCACCGGCATCGCCAGCGTGCTGGTCTTCGGCGCGGCCACCGACTACGCGCTGCTGCTCATCGCCCGCTACCGGGAGGAGCTGCGGCGCGAGCGGGACCGGTACGCGGCGATGCGCGCCGCGTTGCGGCGTACCGCCGAGCCCATCCTCGCCAGCGGCGGCACCGTGGTGCTCGGCGTCCTCACCCTGCTGCTCAGCGAACAGGAGACGAACCGGGCGCTGGCGGTGGCCTGCGCCACCGGTGTGCTCTTCGCCATGCTCTCGGCGTTGTTCGTGCTCCCCGCCGTGCTGGTGCTCCTCGGTCGCGGCCTGTTCTGGCCGTTCGTACCCCGGGTCGGTGGCCCGGCCCGGGAGGGACGGCTCTGGGGCCGGTTCGGCGCCGCCGTGCAACGCCGCCCGGTGGTGGTCGCGGTGCTGGCCACGGTGCTGCTCGGTGGCCTGGCGCTGGGTGGGCTCGGGATCCGCACCGGCCTGTCCGAGACCGAGCAGTTCCGCGCCGCGCCCGAGGCGGTGACCGGGGCGCGGACCCTGGCCCGCGCGTTCCCCGCCGGCAGCACCCAGCCGGTGGCGGTGCTCACCAACCCGGCGGCGGTGCGGGCGGTCACCGACGCCGCCACCGCCGTGGCCGGGGTCGCCTCGGCCCGCCCCGGTGACGCCGGTGACGCCGTCGCCCAGGTCGACGTCGTCCTGGACGCCGAACCCGGCACCACCGCCTCGGACCGCGCGATCGAGGCGCTGCGCGACGCGGTCGCCGCCGTTGCCGACTCCGCTCCGCCGGCCGCCGCCGGCGCCGACGCGCCATCCGGGGCGATCGTCGGTGGCTCCGTGGCCGCCACCTACGACTCCGACGAGGCCAACGACCGCGACCTGCGACTGATCCTGCCGATCATCCTGTTGCTCGTCGGCGCCGTGCTCGTGCTGCTGCTCCGCGGCCTGCTCGCCCCGCTGCTGCTGGTGCTCACCGTGATCGCGTCGTTCTTCGCCAGCCTCGGCGCGGCGTGGCTGCTCTTCGACCACGTGCTGGGCTTCCCCGCGCTGGACAGTGGCGTGCTGCTGCTCGCCTTCGTGTTCCTGGTGGCGCTCGGGGTGGACTACAACATCTTCCTGGTCACCCGGGCCCGGGAGGACGCGCGCGGCGCGGGCACCCGCGACGGGATGCTCTCCGCCCTGCGGGTCACCGGCGGAGTGATCACCAGTGCCGGGGTGCTGCTCGCCGCGGTCTTCGCGGTGCTCGGCGTGCTGCCACTGATCACGCTGACCCAGATCGGCATCATCGTCTGCATCGGCGTGCTGCTCGACACCCTGCTGGTCCGCACGGTCCTGGTGCCGGCGCTGGCGTTCCTGCTCGGTGACCGCTTCTGGTGGCCCGGACGGATCACCCCGGAGCACCCGGCGGACCGCCCGGCGTCGCCGGAGCCGGTCGCGGCCCTCGACTGACGACAGGCGTCCGGGCCTCCCGGTGTGACGGCTGTCGCACCCCTAACGGGGTTCCACCGGGCGGCGGCCCTGCGGCGGCGTCTGAGCCTGGTCGTCCGGCTGCTCCAGATCACCCACCGCCCGGTCCCGGGTGGCCCAGGCGACGATGAACACCACCGTCCAGAGCACTCCGAGCAGCACCGCCGCGGCGGTCCCGCTGGCCGTGTCCAGGCCGAGGTAGAGCCGCGCGCCACCGACCCCGAGCATCCCCGCGGCGGCGGCTGTCCACGCGGCCACCGCCACCGGCCACCGGGCGCTGCGCGACACCAGCCAGGCCAGGGTGCAGAAGCTCGCCGCGACAACGGCGTTCTGGGTGGAGAGCGGGGCCACCTCACCGCCGCCCGGTGCGGTGCCGTGCGCGCCGGTCACCTCGGCGGCCACGGCCAGCACCACCAGCGGCACGAACGCGCCCACCGTGCCGACCACGCTGAGCAGGTCCGCCCGCCATGGTCGACTGCGCCACGCCAGCACCGCCGCCACCAAGCCCACCACGATGATCAACACCGACCCTCGTACCACCGACACCAGGACCGTCGTGGCCTCGGCGGCGTGCGGGGTACGCCGGGCGGCGAACCACCCTGCGACGGCGTCGTCAAGCGCGGCCAGCCCACTGTTGCGGATCGCCACGGCGAGCAGGCCGGCGATGGCGAGCCCGGCGACGAAGAGCAGCAGGAGCCCCGAGGCCAGATTGAGCAGCAGCGTCCAGGCCGGCCCGATCCGCATGGCCACCAGGAAGAACAGCACTCCGTAGCGGGCGGTGAGCCACCGCACCGGGGGGAGGGCGCCGGCCCGGGACAGCAGCGCGCGGACCGGGTCGGGATTGCGACCCAGCCAGCGGCCGACAAGCACGACTCCCAGCAACCCGGCCAGCAGCAGCAGCGCCACGCCGGTGGCCCGACCGAGCAGCCGGGAGACCGTGTCGTACGACTCACCGGCGAGGTGACCGAGCAGGACCGAGCCGCCCACCCAGGTCGCCACCCCGGCCAGGTTCCACGGCACGAACCTCCGGTACGGCATGCCGGCCGCACCGGCCAGCCGGGGCACCAGGGTGCGGGCGAAGGCCACCCAACGGGCCGCGAACACACCCCGCCCGCCGAGCCGGGCGAGCATGGCATCGGCCCTGGCCCACCGCTCGGGACCGACCCGGTGACCCAGCCCGGCGCGCAGCCGGGGCCCGTAGCGCCGTCCGGCGCGGAAGGCCAGCCCGTCACCGACGACCGCCGCGACGATCATCGCGAGCAACGCCGGTCCGAGCCGCAAGGTACCGTTGTAGGTGAGGAAGCCGACGAGCAGCAGGGTAGCCTCACCCGGCACGAGCAGGCCGAAGATCACCGCGGTCTCGCCCGCCACGATCAGCGCGGCGACCAGGTAGATCCAGAGGGCGGGCAGACTCTGCACCCAGGTCAGCAGGTCGTGCACTCAGGCCCCCGGAACACGGGAGTCAGCATGCCAGCCGGGGGAACCACCCGGACAGCAGTTTCACCATAGATCAGGGGCACCTGGGGGTGACCCCGACGCGGCCTGCGCGAGCGCAGGCGGAAGGATAGAGGGTATGCAGCTTCGCACCGACCTCCGCAACGTCGCCATCATCGCTCACGTCGACCACGGCAAGACCACGCTGGTCGACGCCATGTTGCGGCAGGCCGGGGCGTACGGCGCCCGGGGCGAGAACACCGAGCGGGTGATGGACTCGGGTGACCTGGAGCGGGAAAAGGGCATCACGATCCTGGCCAAGAACACCGGCGTGCGTTACCTGCCGGCGGACGGCTCCGACCCGGTCACCATCAACATCATCGACACCCCCGGCCACGCCGACTTCGGTGGTGAGGTGGAGCGCGGCCTGACCATGGTCGACGGCGTGGTGCTGCTCGTCGACGCCAGCGAGGGCCCACTGCCGCAGACCCGCTTCGTGCTGCGCAAGGCGCTGCGGGCCCGGATGCCGATCATCCTGGTGATCAACAAGGTGGACCGCCCCGACGCCCGGATCAAGGAGGTCGTGGACGACACCTACGAGCTCTTCCTCGACCTGGACGCCGACGAGGAGCAGATCGACTTCCCGATCGTCTACGCCTGCGCCCGCGACGGCATCGCCTCGCTGACCCAGCCCGCCGACGGTTCGGTGCCGGACGACAGCACCTCCCTGGAGCCGCTGTTCCGCACCCTGCTGGACACCATCCCGGCCCCCGCGTACGAGGACGGCGCGCCGCTGCAGGCGCACGTGACGAACCTCGACGCCTCGCCGTTCCTCGGCCGGCTGGCGCTGTGCCGGGTCCGGCAGGGCACCATCAGCAAGGGTCAGACGGTGGCCTGGTGCCGCACCGACGGCAGCACCCAGCGGGTCCGCATCTCCGAGATGCTGATGACCGAGGGCCTGGAGCGCAAGCCGGCCGAGACGGCCGGTCCGGGCGACATCATCGCCGTCGCCGGCATTCCCGAGATCATGATCGGTGAGACGCTTGCCGACATCGAGAACCCGGTCGCGCTGCCGCTGATCACCGTCGACGAGCCGGCCATCTCGATGACCATCGGCACCAACACCTCGCCGCTGGTCGGCCGGGTCAAGGGCTCCAAGGTCACCGCGCGGATGGTCAAGGACCGGCTCGACAAGGAGCTGATCGGCAACGTGTCGCTGCGGGTGCTGCCCACCGAGCGGCCGGACGCCTGGGAGGTGCAGGGCCGTGGTGAGCTGGCGCTGGCCATCCTGGTCGAGCAGATGCGCCGGGAGAGCTACGAGCTGACCGTCGGCAAGCCGCAGGTCGTGACCAAGGAGATCGACGGCAAGACCTGCGAGCCGGTCGAGCGGCTGACCATCGACGCGCCCGAGGAGTACCTGGGTGCGATCACCCAGCTGCTGGCGACCCGTAAGGGTCGGATGGAGCAGTTGGTCAACCACGGCACCGGCTGGATCCGGATGGAGTGGCTGGTCCCGGCGCGCGGCCTGATCGGCTTCCGCACCGAGTTCCTCACCGACACCCGGGGCACCGGCATCCTGCACCACGTCTTCGAGTCGTACGAGCCGTGGTTCGGCGAGCTGCGTACCCGCAACAACGGTTCGCTGGTCGCCGACCGGGCCGGCGCGGTCACCGCCTTCGCGATGATCAACCTGCAGGAGCGCGGTCAGCTCTTCGTCGACCCGACCACCGAGGTGTACGAGGGCATGATCGTCGGCGAGAACTCCCGCGCCGACGACATGGACGTCAACATCACCAAGGAGAAGAAGCTCACCAACATGCGGGCGTCGACCTCCGACGAGACGGAGAAGCTGATCCCGCCGCGCAAGCTCTCGCTGGAGCAGGCCCTGGAGTTCTGCCGCGAGGACGAGTGCGTCGAGGTCACCCCGACCTCGGTGCGCATCCGCAAGGTGGTGCTCGACCAGCAGCAGCGCGGCCGGGCCGCCGCCCGCCGCAAGCACGCCGGCTGAGCGCAGCAGCACCCGACACCGGGCGCGCCGACCGCGAGCGGTCGGCGCGCCCGTCTGTTTCCGGCAGGGGTACGCGACCCTCGCCGACCGGAGTTCGCCGATCGGCTACGGTCACCGGCATGACCTGGGATGATCTCGACGCCCACCTGGACGGGCTGCCCGGCACCGTCTCGGCGTACGTGGGACGGCTCGACGCGCCCCCGACCTGGACCCGCCACCCGGACGCCGCCCACTACGCGGCGAGCACCATGAAGGTGGCGGTGCTCGCCGCGCTGCACCGGGCCGCCGAGGCGGGCACGCTGGACCTGGACGCCCCGGTCGCCGTGGTCAACGAGTTCGACTCGGCCCAGGCCGGTGCGCCCCGGTTCTCCTGCGCGCAGCCCTACGACAACGACGACGCGGTCTGGGACCGGCTGGGCGGCTCGGCGCCGCTGCGCTGGCTGGCCGAGCGGATGATCGTGCGGTCCAGCAATCTGGCCACCAACCTGGTCATCGGGCACGTCGGGCTGCCCGCGGTGGCCGAGGTGTGGGCGCTGGTCGGCGCCCGTGGCAGCGTCACGGGTCGGGGCATCGAGGACTTCGCCGCCCGCGCGGCCGGCATCACCAACACTGTCACCGCCGCCGACCTGGCCGCCCTGCTCGGCGCGCTGGCCACCGGGGCCCGCGCCCCGGGGCGGCTCGCCTCGCCGGCGGCCTGCTCGGCCATGTTGGACGTCCTGCTCGCCCAGGAGCACCGGGAGGACCTGGCCGCCGGCCTGCCCGAGGGCACCCGCATCGCGCACAAGAGCGGTTGGGTACGCGGTGTGCGCCACGGCGCCGGCGTGGTGCTGCCCGCCGACGCCCCGCCGTACCTGATCGCGGTCTGCACCACCACCGACCCGACCGACGGCGACGACGACGAGGCCGAGGCCGACGCCTGCCTGCTGATCGCGCACCTCTCCGCGCAGGTCTGGGCCGCACGCCACCAGCTCTGACTCGGTACTCGCCGCGCCGGAGATCCGGAGCGCGCGGTCACTCCAGCAAGAGCGCCCGCAACGCGTCGAGGGTCTCGTCGGTGAGCCCGAGCCCGTCGCGCAGGTACGCGTCGAACGACCCGTGCACCCGGCGTACCTCGTCGTAGCCGGCGTCCAGGTACTCGGCACGGACCTCCAACACCGGCAGCACCGCGTCCACGTCCAGCTCGGGCTGCCGCCGTCGCATCGCCTCGACGATCACCGCGCGCAGGCTCTCGGTGAGCTCGTTGTTGCGCAGGTAGTCGGCGCGGATCGCCGCCTCGTCCACCCCCAGCGCCGTCAACAGGATGACGGTCAGCCAACCGGTGCGGTCCTTGCCCGCGGAGCAGTGGTAGACCAGCGGCAGGTTCTCCGGCCGCGCGGCGAGCCGGACCGCCTCGGCGAAGCCGACCCGCGCCGACTCCCCGGTGACGAACCACCGGTAGATGGCCGCCATCGCCCCCGCCGTGCCCTGCCGGGCCAACTCCGCGTACGCGTTCAGGTCGTGGCCCAGCAGCACCGCCGAGACGTACGTGAAGACCGGGTGCTCCGGGTCGTGCACCGGCCGGCACACCACCCGTGGCTCACCGGCCAGCCGATCCGTCGGGGCGACCGCGATCTCCGCGGGGGCGCGCAGATCCAGCACGCACGCCGGTCCCAGCTTCGCGAGCACCGGCAGGTCCTCGTCGGTCAGCCGACCGAGCGCCGGAGTCCGGATCAGTTGCCCCGCGCGGATCCGCCGGCCGTCGGCGCCGATCAGCCCGCCCAGCTCGCGCGCGTTCGGTGCGCCCACCAGCTCCCAGCCCTGCCCGGTCATCCGGTCCCCCATCCTGCCGCGTGCCTGCGTATAGGGTGCCTGACATGACGATCTCGGAGGTACGCACCCACCGGGTTTCCGCCCCCTTACACACCCCGTTCGTCACCGCGCTGCGGCGTACCACCACAGTGGAGACACTCGTCGTCGAGCTTGTCGACACCGACGGTCGGTCCGGCTTCGGTGAGGCGCCTCAGGTCTGGCAGGTTACCGGCGCGTCGGTCGCCGGCGCACGGGCGTGCGTACGCGAACTGCTCGGTCCGCGGTTGATCGGTCAGGACCCGGACGACCTGGTGACCCGGTGCGCCGAGGTGCAGCGCGCCGTGGCGGGCAACGAGGCGGCGAAGGCGGCGGTGGATGTCGCGCTGCACGACCTCGCCGCCCGGCGGCTGGGCGTACCCCTGGTGCGGTTGCTCGGGGGCACCACGCTGCGGGTGCCGACGGACGTCACCCTGGCGGCGGGCGACGCGGTGGACCTGGCGGCGGCGGCGCGGCAGCGGCAGGCCGACGGGTTCGGCGTGCTCAAGCTGAAGGTCGGCACCGACGCGAGCACCGACCTGGACCGGGTACGCGCCGTCCGCGCGGCCGTCGGCCCCGGGGTGCGGATCCGGCTCGACGCCAACCAGGGCTGGACACCCCGGGAGGCGGTCCGGGTGATCCGGGGCATCGAGGACGCCGGGCTCGACGTGGAGTTGGTCGAGCAGCCGGTGGCCCGCTGGGACCTGGACGGGCTGGCCTGGGTCAGCGACCGGGTGTCGGTGCCGATCCTGGCCGACGAGGCGGTCTTCGGGGTCCGTGACCTGGTGGAGGTGATCCGCCGTCGGGCCGCCGACCTGGTCAACGTCAAGCTGGCCAAGTGTGGCGGGCTGCACCCGGCGCGGACCCTCCTCGAACTGGCCACGGCCCACGGGCTCGGCACGGTTGTCGGTTCGATGATGGAGAGTCAGGTCGGCATCGGGGCGGCGGCGAGCCTGGTCGCCGCGTACGGCACCACGGCGGTCGCCGACCTGGACGCCGCCTGGTGGCTGGCCTGGTCGCCGGTGCAGGGCGGGATACGCTACGACGGGGCGACAGTGGTGTTACCGAATGCCCCTGGCCTGGGCATTTCCGGTCTGACTGAAGCAAAGGTGCAGGCCCGTGCTTGATGAGTGTTTGTTTCTTTCATAGGGTTCCCTGGACAGCCGACTCGATCTGGGGGTTGACGTGGAGCTGCAACCGGGCCGCGAGGCCGTCGTTCGGGTCGCTGTGGCAACACTGTGGACCTCGCCCGAGGCGGTCCGTCCGGTCGATCGCCCGGCGCTGACCGCCGGCGCCGACATCCCGGCCTGGGTCTCCGGTCTCAGCACCGAGCAGCAGGTCGGCGACTGTGTGCTGAGCCAGCTCCTGCTCGGCGAGCGGGTCCTCGTCAGCGAGGTACGGCCGGACGGCTGGGCCCGGGTCGTCGCCGTCGAACAGCCGGCCGCCAAGCTGGACCCCCGCGGCTACCCGGGCTGGCTCCCCGCCGACCAAATGGCCGCTGTCGACCCGGCCACCGGCACCGACCGCCCGCTGGTGGTGGACGCCACGGTCACCGGGCTGCACGCCACCCCGGGCGGTCCGGTGGTGTTGCCCGGCGTCGTCGTCGGCACCCGCCTGGTCCCGGCCGGGCCCGCCCGCGACGACTGGCGCCCGGTGCACGCCCCGGGGCAGGCCGCGCCGCTCTGGCTGCCCGACAGCCACCTGGTCCCAGCGTCGGCGGCGTCGCCGAACGCCGAGCAGGCGCTCGCGGTGGCACAGCGGCTGCTGGACGTCGTCTACATCTGGGGCGGTCTCTCCGCGCACGGCATCGACTGCTCCGGCCTCGTGCACCTGGCCTGGCGACGGTTCGGGGTACTGCTGCCACGCGACGCCGACGACCAGGCCGTCGCCACCACCCCGCTGGCGTTGGGGGCGGAACGCCCCGGTGATCTCTACTTCTTCGCCCGGCCCGGCCGCAAGATCCACCACATCGGCATCGTCACCGCCCCACCCGGGCACGGCGGCGAGCGCCGGATGCTGCACGCCTGCTACCGGCGGCGGCGGGTCATCGAGGAGCCACTGCCTGCCGATCGAACCGCCACGCTGGTCGGCGCGCACCGGGTCTGACCGGCGGGGCGGCCCCGGCTGGTCGGCGCGCACCGGACCGGACCGGCGGGCGTGTTCGGCTGGTCGGCACGCACCGGCCGGAGCGGCCGGGCGCCTCGGGGCGCCCGGCCGGAGCCCGGTCAGCGGCGGGCGTCGGCCAACTCGCGGCGTCGGTCCCGGGAGGACTTGATCAGGCTGGCGGCGGTGGCGACGCCCAGCGTGCCAATGATCACCAGCAGCGACAGCCAGATCGGGATGTGCGGCGCCCAACCGACGTGCTCACCACCGTTGATGAACGGCAGGTTGTTGTCGGCCAACGCCTCCAGCACCAGCTTGACCCCGATGAAGCCGAGCACGACGGCCAGGCCGTAGCTCAGGTAGATCAGGCGGTCGAGCAGGCCACCGAGCAGGAAGTAGAGCTGACGGAGGCCCATCAGCGCGAAGACGTTCGCGGTGAAGACCAGGTACGGCTCCTGGGTGATGCCGAAGATCGCCGGGATCGAGTCCAGCGCGAAGATCAGGTCGGTGGTGCCGATCGCGATCATCACGATCAGCATCGGCGTGAACAGTCGCCTGCCCGTCGCGTGGGTGGTGAGCTTCGCGCCGTCGTACTCCTTGGAGATCGGCAGCGCCTTGCGACTCCACCGGATCAGCACGTTCTCGGAGAACTCGTCCTCGTCCGGCTCGCCCTGCCGGGCCAGGTTGACCGCGGTGTAGATCAGGAACGCGCCGAAGATGTAGAAGACCCAGGAGAACTGCGAGATCAGCGCCGCGCCGGCGGCGATGAACCCGCCGCGCATCACCAGTGCCAGCACTATGCCGACGAGCAGCACCTTCTGCTGGTACTGCCGGGGCACCCCGAAGCGGGCCATGATGATCACGAAGACGAAGAGGTTGTCGACCGAGAGGCTGTACTCGGTGAGCCAGCCGGTGTAGAACTGCCCGGCCGGGCTGGCGCCGGCGGTCAACCAGACACCCGCCCCGAAGAGCAGGGCAAGCCCCACGTAGAAGGCGACCCAGAGGCTCGACTCCCGCACACTCGGCTCGTGCGGGCGCCGACCAATGATCAACAGGTCGACGAGCAGGACCGCAGTCAGTGCGACAAGCGTCCCCGCCCACACCAATCCGGACACGTCCAACGTTCATTCCTCCGGCAGACACGCGGCGTCGGGCACACCGTACGCCCCCGCTGGGGCCGGCGTGCCGCTGTCGCTCACTCTGGTGACTGTCGGAGGTCTCTTCCGCCGCCATCCCTTCGACAGGGGTGGCGACCTACGGGGCCGGGTCGGGTCGCCGTGGTTCCGACGATCGACCGTGCTGACGACTCCGTTGCGGGGGAATACTCCCCTCCTCGGTGACCATTGTTGCCCACCACGCCCCGTGATCACACCCCGGGCAACCGGTGTCGCCGGACACCTGCGGTCCGGGAATCCCGGCACACCCGCTGTGGCGTCCTAGGAGGCTAGTGTGAGCCGCCGAGCACACCCCACCCAGGGCCGCCACCGCCCGCCGTGGGACGCTGTCCGACATGGTGCTTGAGGTCGCGTTGATCGACGTACTGCCCGGACACGAGGACGCGTTCGCCGCCGCGTACGCCGAGGGCCACCCCGTGCTCGCCGGGGCGACCGGCTGCCGGTCCGTCCGGATGACCCGGGGCATCGAGTCTCCGACCCGCTTCGTGCTGCTCGTCGAGTGGGACTCGGTCGAGGCGCACGAGAAGAACTTCCGGGCCACCGAGCGGTTCGAGCAGTGGCGGGCGTTGATCGGGCCGCACTTCGCCGGGCCGCCCTCGGTCGAGCACTTCCTCGACGTACCGGCCTGAGCGACTCTCCGGGCTGAGCGACTCTGTCGTACCCCGCGGTTAGCGTGCTCTGCGCACGCGCAGGCCGCCGGTCCCGACGGGCTCGGGGGCGCCGGGCACGGTGGCCGCGCGGCGTGCCACCCTGCGCGCTACTCGCCGGCGCGACGGGCCAGCGCGGTGACCGTCTCCTCCGGTGACAGCGCGGCCGCCAGCAACGCCTCGGTCATCCGCTCGTAGCGGCCGACATCGAGCACGGTGGCCAACCGGACGTCGGTGGTCAACGCCTCGATCATCACCGTCCGCGGGTCCGCCGGGTCGGGAAAGGCATAGCAGGAGTACGGCGTGAGCGGGTGCAGCCCACCACCGGCCGCCCCCCGTGGCAGCAGCCGCACCGTGACATGGGACAGACCGGTCACGGTGACCAGGTGCCGCAGCTGCTCACGCCACACCGCTTCCGGCAGGTCGCCTCGATCGCAGACGGCCGCGGCGAGCACCGCCGTGTAGCGCGGCGGATAGGCGCGCCGCAACACCTCCTGCCGCAGCGTACGGGCGCGTACCTCGGCCTCCACGTCGATCTCCGGCGTGAACTGCGCGCCGGCCTCCACAAGCACCCGGGTGTACGCGGGTGTCTGGAGCAGCCCCGGCACGACCGTCGGCTGGTACTCGACGATGTCGGCCGCGCCCGCCTCCAACTCGGCGTAGGTGCGCTGCCGTTCGCTCATCTCGCCGAGCGTCTTCCACCAACCCCGGCTGGTCGCCGCATCGCGAGCGATCACGATCAGCGCGTCCCGGGCAGCAGTGGGCACCTTGTAGATGTCCAACAGATCGAGCACGTCCGCGAGGTCCGGACGACTCTGGCCCAGCTCGATGCGGGACAGCTTCGACGTCGAGGCCCAGCCCAGCCGGTCGCAGACCTGCTCCAGGGTCAGCGCCTCGCGCCGACGCAGCTGGCGCAACTCAGCGCCGAGACGTGCACGTCGAATGACAGGACTCGTTGGCAGCGGCATCCCGGCCTCCCCATCGAGGGAGAGTACGCAGGACGATCACCCAGTGCAATAGCTCGCTCGCTCACCGCAATCAGGTCATTCGGCGCGGTGGGCGAGCGGACCGGCCGGTTCCGGTGTCGACCGCAGCGCCCTCCGGGCCGACCTCGGCAGACTCGGGGCCGGCCCGTGCGGGAGTTGCGGGCCGACCAGGCCGGCCCGCCCCGCCGGGCTCAGGCCGGTAGGTGCCGGGCTCAGGGCCGGCCCCACCGGGCTCAGGGCCGGCCCCCGCCGGGTCAGGGTCGGCCCCGCCGGGTCAGGGCCGGTAGGTGCCGAAGGCCCAGACGTTGCCGGCCAGGTCACGGGCGGCGTAGTCACGCGAGCCGTAGTCGGTGTCAAACGGTTCCTGGGTGATCTCGGCCCCGGCCGCGCGGGCCTGGGCGCAGTGGGCGTCGACGTCCGGGACGGCCACGTACACCGACCAGTCGTCGTGGGCCGGCCTGGACGTCGCGTCGGCCCGCCCGCCCAGCATGATCATGCCGCTGTCGAGGACGAGTTCGGCGTGCGCGACAGAGCCGTCCGGTGCATCGTGCACGGCGTGCACCTGGAAACCGAAGGCCGAGCAGAGCCAGTCGATCGCGGCGCGGGGATCGGGGTAACGGAAGACGGGATAGACGGTTCGCATGACCAGATTCTGCCGCCGGCGGCTCGGAGTCGGATTGGACGAATGTGACCTCGGCGGGTCGTCCCGCTACCGGACGGGGTGTCAGTCGGCCGGCGTCGACCGGGCGGCGAGCAGCGCTGCCGGAGTCGCCCCCGCGAACTGGTGAAAGTCCCGGATCAGGTGGGACTGGTCGTAGTAACCGCATCGCGCCGCCACCGCGGCCCAGTCGACGGCGTGCCCCCTGCCGGATGAGGCCGCGCCGAACGGTCCCGGGCCGGACAGGTCCGCGCCGGCCCCGGACTGGCCGACGCCGGCCGACGGTCCGGCACCCGGCCCGATCACGGCGTTCGGCCCCCCATCACCGTTCGGCCCCACGTCGCTCAGCGCCGCGCACGCGCGCTGGAAGCGCAGCAGCCGGGCGACCATCTTGGGTGGCAGCCCGATCTCCTGCCGGAACCGGGACGCGAGGTGCCGCCGGCTCCAGCCCAGCTCGTCGGCGAGCACCCCGACGCCCTCCTGGCCACCGTTGGCCACCAGCCACCGCCACGCCCAGTCGAGCCGGGCGTCCACCGGCGGCGACGCCGCCAGGCGGCCGGCGAGCACCCTGTCGAGCAGGGCGAACCGCTGCGGCCAGGCCGCCGCCTCGGCGAGTTGGCCACGAAGCCGATCCAGCCAACGGCCCGGGAGCTGCCCGACGCCCACGGCGCGATTGGTCAGCTCGCTCAGCGGCAGGCCGAGGAGTCGGCGGGCCGTCAGGGGGGCGAGCAGCAGCTCGACGCCCTCCCCCACACCGATCGTGCGCGTGGCGCACCAACCGTCGAAGGTGCCGGCCACGAACGAGTCGACCCTGCTGGCCCCGCGCTCCGCGCTGCGCGGGTCCGTTACGTCCAGCGGAGCACCCCAGCCCAGGATCAGCACCACGAAGACGCCCGCCGACTCCCGGCGGACCAGTGGGAGATCCGCCCGCTCCCGGTAGCCGACGTACCGATCGACGAACGGACGCAGGCTGACCTCGGGCAGCCCGACCACCATCTCCCCGACCGGTGCCACCGCCGTCACCCTCGCCCACCCTTCGCCCGCCCTGGTCGGCCGTGCCCCGGCGGAGCGCGGGTCACGCCCGGCCGTTGGTCGTCACTTCACGCCGGCGGCGTCCATGCCGCGCAGCTCCTTCTTCAGGTCGGAGACCTCGTCACGGATCCGGGCCGCCAACTCGAACTGCAGCTCGCGGGCGGCGGCCAGCATCTGGTCGCTGAGCTCCTGGATGAGCTGGGCGAGGTCGGCACGGGCCATCCCCTCCCGCGAGGTGGTCGTGGCGGCGCCCCGGCTCCGGCTGCGGGTCTCCTTGACCGGCGCCTTGCCCCGGGAAAGCTGACGCACCGCGCCGCCGACCCGGGAGTTTTCGGTGTCCTCCGCCTCGCGGTAGATGTCGTCCAGAATGTCGTGGATCTTCTTCCGCAGCGGCTCGGGACTGATCCCGTGCGCCTCGTTGTGCGCGATCTGCTTGGCCCGACGCCGATCGGTCTCGTCGATCGCCGCCGCCATCGACGGCGTGATCTTGTCGGCGTACATGTGCACCTGACCGGAGACGTTTCGGGCGGCCCGCCCGATGGTCTGGATCAGCGACCGCCCGCTGCGCAGGAAGCCCTCCTTGTCGGCGTCGAGGATCGCCACCAGCGACACCTCGGGCAGGTCCAGACCTTCGCGGAGCAGGTTGATGCCGACCAGCACGTCGTAGTCGCCCTTGCGCAGCTCGCGCAGCAACTCCACCCGGCGCAACGTGTCGACCTCCGAGTGCAGGTAGCGCACCCGGATGCCGTTCTCCAGGAGGTAGTCGGACAGGTCCTCGGCCATCTTCTTGGTCAGCGTGGTGACAAGCACCCGCTCGTCCCGGTCGGTCCGCAGCTTGATCTCGTGCATCAGGTCGTCGATCTGACCCTTTGTCGGCTTGATCACGACCTCCGGGTCGACCAGGCCGGTGGGGCGGATGACCTGCTCGACGAACTCGCCCTGGGCCTGCTCCATCTCCCAGGTGCCGGGGGTCGCGGAGAGGTAGACCATCTGGCCGACCCGCTCCAGGAACTCGTCGAAGCGCAGCGGCCGGTTGTCGGCCGCGCTGGGCAGCCGGAAGCCGTGGTCGATGAGCATCCGCTTACGGGACGCGTCGCCCTCGTACATGCCGCCGATCTGCGGGATGGTCACGTGCGACTCGTCGACAACGGTGAGGAAGTCGTCGGGGAAGTAGTCGAGCAGGGCGTGCGGCGGGCTGCCGGGCAGCCGCCCGTCCATGTGCATCGAGTAGTTCTCGATGCCGGAGCAGAAGCCCACCTGCCGCATCATCTCGATGTCGTAGGTGGTGCGCATGCGCAGCCGCTGTGCCTCCAGCAGCTTGCCCTGCCGCTCCAGCTCGGCGAGCCGCTCGGCCAGCTCCACCTCGATGTCACGGATCGCCCGTTCCATCCGCTCCGGACCGGCCGCGTAGTGCGTGGCCGGGAAGATCACCAGCTGGTCGACCTCGCGGACCACGTCACCGGTCAACGGGTTGAGGTAGTAGAGCTTCTCCACCTCGTCACCGAACAGCTCGATCCGGATCGCCAGCTCCTCGTACGCCGGGATGATCTCCAGTGTGTCGCCGCGGACCCGGAAGGTGCCGCGCTGGAAGGCCATGTCGTTGCGGGTGTACTGGATGTCGACAAGCCGGCGCAGCAGCTGGTCGCGGTCGAGCTCGTGCCCGGTCTGCACCTTCACCGCCCGGTTGAGGTACTCCTCCGGAGTGCCCAGGCCGTAGATCGCCGAGACGGTCGCCACCACGATCACGTCGCGGCGGGTGAGCAGCGACATCGTCGCCGAGTGCCGCAGCCGCTCGACCTCCTCGTTGATCGAGGAGTCCTTCTCGATGTAGGTGTCGGTCTGCGGGATGTAGGCCTCGGGCTGGTAGTAGTCGTAGTACGAGACGAAGTATTCGACCGCGTTGTGCGGCAGCAGCTCGCTGAACTCCTTGGCCAGCTGCGCGCAGAGTGTCTTGTTCGGGGCGAGCACCAGGGTCGGGCGCTGCAACCGCTCGATCAGCCACGCCGTGGTGGCGCTCTTGCCGGTGCCGGTCGCGCCGAGCAGCACGGTGTTGCGGTCGCCGCGCCGAACCCGACGCTCAAGCTCATCGATGGCGGCCGGTTGGTCGCCGGCCGGCTGAAACTCACTGACGACCTGGAAGCGGCTGTCCAGCCGGGGAATGTCGAGCGCCATGCCGTCAACGGTACGCCGGAGGTCCGACAGGAACGGCCGTCACGCCAGGTACGTGATCAGCTTCAATATTCCCATTGTGTGGCCCATGTCACCGGGACTACCCTCTCCATGTAGGCCGCTCGCGGCGGCCGACCGGGCCGGTGGCCAAGCCGTCATCACGGCCGGCCGCCCCCGGCACTGCGGTCGCAGCACCCGGCTCGTCCGGCGTGCGCACCCGTGTGGTCGCGCTCGAGGCGCAGACCGGCCGCCGCGAGCGCCCCTGCTCGTCACCCCGGTGCCACCCCGCCCGTTTCACATCCGTGGACACCTCTGCGACCCCGCCGCCCGACACCACCTCCCCCACGGCCACGCCCCGACCGGACGGCACCGGCCGACGGAGCACCTCCGCGGCTCGGAAGCCCGGCACCCCGGCCGCCGGACGGCTCGGCACCGGGCGGCACCGCCCCGACTCGGCCGGCGCCACCGCCGCCCTCCAGTCCACCGCCAGCGGGTCCACCGCGAGCCGACCCGTCACCGTCCAGCCCACCACCGCCCAGCCCACCGCCGCCCAGCCCACCACCCCGCAGCCCTCCGCCGCCCGATCCACCACCGCCCAGCCCACCAGCGGCCGCCGACGCCCCACCGGCCCGGAGTCCGACCAGACCCGGACGACCACCCGGTCCGACAACACCGCCGACTCAGCCGCCGACACGACTGACACCGCCGGTCCGGGGCTGGCCAACCGCCGCCGCCGACGACGACGACGCACTCTGTTGATGGTGCTCGGTCTGACCGCGGTGACCTCCGCCACGGCGTTGGTGCTCGGGTTGCTGAGCTGGGCGCCCGACCCACCCGAGCCCGCCCGGCCGCTGACGCTCGCCGAGGGCGAGCGGCTGGCCGCGCTGCGGGTCACCAACCTGCGGGATCTGCGCGCCGGGGTCCGCGTCACCACCGGCGTCGACGCGGCTCGGATGGAGCTGGTGGGCTGGGTGGACTGGTCGCGGTCCCTGCTCTACCTCGACGTGGGCGGGCCCGGCGCGGGTGCCGAACGCGGGCTGGTGCAGAGCACCGGCTCGGTGCTGGTGATCCGGCCCGATCCGGCGGCGGTGCCCACCCCCGCCGCGCCGCCGCTGGTGCCTCCGACGGATCGTTGGCGGCTGCACCGCCTGACGCCCGGGGCGAGCCTGACGCCGGTGCTCGACCTGCTCCTCGGCCTCGCGGCCGACCGCCCGGACTCGGCCCCGGCGGTGTCGGGTGGCGCCGCGCGCTGGATCGCCCGGGACACCATGGCGGGCAGCCCGGTGGACGTACTCCAGGCACCACTGCTCACCGGGACACCACCCGCGGGCAGCACCACGGCTCCGGTTCCGGGTGCCGGGTCGACGGGCGCGGAGCAGGACGGGCAGACCCGGTACTGGCTCGACCAGGACGCCCGGCTGCACAAGCTCGTCACCCGGTTGCCCGGCGTCGGTCCGGTCACCGTGACTCTCCACCGGGCGGACCGGCCGACCCTCCAACCGGTGGACGCCCTCGGCGGCCGGCCCGGCCTCCCCCGCGCGCTGAACGACGCCGAACAGCGCCGACTGGACCGGCTGCCGACCCGGCTACGCGCCCAGGGCGGTGCGGCGGTCACGCTCACCGCGCCGACGGGCACGGACACGAACCTGCGCGGCACCGGCTGGTTGAGCTGGACCACGCGTACCGCGTACCTCGCGGTTGCCGACCTGGGCGTACCGGATCGTCGGACCCTGCTGCGACGCGACCCCGCCGGTCTGGCCCGGGCGGACCTGCCGGCGTCGGCCGGCGGTGGCGGCACGGCGGAGGCACCGGGCCGGCCACCCCTGACGCCCCCGGCCGGAGCCTGGCGGATCTCCCGCCCCGCCGGGGACGACGTGGGCCTGCTGATCGACGCCGCGATAGCCGCCGGGTCGGTCGGGCCACGCGGCACGGCCGTGCGGGTACGAGAGGACGTCACCGCCGGACGGACCGTGGACGTCGTCGAGGCAGGCCCGGCCGCCGCGCGGCTGCGCTACTGGATCGACCGCGACGGGTCGCTACGGCGACTGGAGCTGCACACCAGCGGCAACGTGTGGGCCCAACTGGATCTCCAACCCGCCGCGGTGCCGCGACTGGCCCCGATGCCCCGGCCGGCTGCGAAGCCTCGTCCCTCCACCGCTCGGCCCGGTGCCCGCTGAGCGGTGCGCTCAGGGCCGCCAGCCGGTCTGCGCCGCCCACTGCTCGGCCCGCAGGTACTCCTCGTCGAACCACGGGTCCCGGGCCGTGCCGGAGTCGCCGACGGCCGGCGCGGCATCGACCAGGTCGCGCTTGAGTTGCAGGTACGCGGCCCGTTGATCCGGGTCGGCACGCAGGTGGTCGCGCGTCAGCAACGCGTACCGCCAGCCTGGCGACCCCTCCCGCCGCACGTGCAGGCGAACCGGACGACCCGGGTCCGCGCTGCCGTGCAGCCGCTTCTCCCACCGCCCGCTGCCGGCCGGGCGGGGATCGTCCCACCACTGCCCCGGCACCCGCGGGAACCCGGCGTTCGCCAGCCGGTCGGCCAGCGCCCCGTCGGCGTCGGCGAGGCTGGACACGGCCACCTGCACGTCGATGACGTCCTGGGCGGCGAGGCCGGGCACCGCTGTCGAGCCGATGTGGTCGATCCGCACAGCGTCCGAGCCCAGGGCGTGCTTAATCCTGGCGGCCAACCGCGCGTACTGCTCGGGCCAACTCGCGTCGGTCCCCACCGAATCGTGCCCGCCCGGCGAGACCACCCGCCGCTGACGCAGGTTGTCCTCGTAGGGCCGCAGCCGTTCCCGCCAGAGCGCGTCGACGGCGTCGTGCAACGCCGCCAGGCTCCCGTCGTTGTCGAGCACCACGTCCGCAGCCGCCCGGCGACGGGCGTCGTCGGTCTGCGCGGCGATCCGCCGCTCGGCCTCCGCGCGATCCATCCCCCGGTCGCGCACCAACCGCGCCAGTCGGGTCGTCACGGCCGTCTGCACCACGATCACCAGGTGGTACGTGGGCGCGAGGCCCACCTCGACAAGCAGCGGTACGTCGTTGACGACTATCGCGTCGGGTGGCGCCGCGGCGGCCAACTCCGCGGTGCGGGCCCGGACCCGAGGATGGGTGATCGACTCCAACCGGCGGCGTGCGGTCTCGTCGGCGAACACCACAGCGCCCAGTGCGGCACGGTCCAGCGCGCCATCGGCGTCCAGCACCGCGTCGGAGAAGGCGGCGACGATCTCGGCCAGCCCAGCGCTCCCCGGTGCGACGACCTCCCGGGCCACCTGGTCGGCGTCGATGAGCACCGCGCCGCGCTCGACGAGCCGCGCCGCCACCGCGCTCTTGCCCGACCCGATTCCGCCGGTCAACCCCACCCTCAGCACCCGACCAGTCAACCGGATCACCAGCCCTGCCGCCAAACCCGCCACGACCCCAGCCCGCCAGGGCGGCAGCGCGGCAAGATCGTGCTCAATCCTGGTTGTAGTGGTGTGTGCTCGCCCCAAGACCACTACTTCCAGGAACGAGCACGATCTTGCGGGGCCACCAACCGCAGCGAGCCAGCGGCGGCGACCGCACGGGTTGAGCGGAGCGACCGCACGGGTTGAGCGGAGCCACCGCACGAAGTGAGCGGCAGCGACCGCAACGGCGAAGGCCCCGCCCCCAACGATCCGGAGATCGCGGGGGCGGGGCCCGTCGTCGTTCAGGCGTTCAGCGGGTCACTTGCCGCCGGCGAGCTTCTCCCGCAGTGCGGCGAGCGCCTCGTCGGTGGCCAGGGTGCCGGCCGGCTCCTCGGCCTGCCGGCTCGGGGCCGGGCTGGACGAGGAGGTGGTGCCACCGCCGCCAGTGCCGCCAGCGGCCGGAACGGCCGGAGTCGGGTTGGCGGCAGCCTCGGCGTCGGCAGCCCGAGAGGTCTGCACCTGCTTGGTGTGGGCCTCCCAGCGCAGACGAGCCTCGGCGTACTGGTTCTCCCAGGTCTCGCGCTGCTTGTCGTACCCCTCGAGCCACTCGCCCGTCTCGGGGTCGAAGCCCTCCGGGTAGATGTAGTTGCCCTCGGTGTCGTACGTCGCGGCCATGCCGTAGAGGGTCGGGTCGAAGTGCTCCTCGCCCTCGACGAAGCCCTCGTTGGCCTGCTTGAGCGAGAGCGAGATCCGGCGGCGCTCCAGGTCGATGTCGATGACCTTGACCATGACCTCGGAGCCGACCTGCACGACCTGCTCCGGGATCTCCACGTGGCGCTCGGCCAGCTCGGAGATGTGGACCAGGCCCTCGATGCCGTCGTCCACCCGGACGAACGCACCGAACGGCACCAGCTTGGTGACCTTACCCGGCACGATCTGCTGGATCGCGTGGGTGCGGGCGAACTGCCGCCACGGGTCCTCCTGGGTCGCCTTCAGCGACAGCGAGACGCGCTCGCGGTCCAGGTCGACGTCCAGGACCTCGACCTCGACCTCCTGGCCCACCTCGACAACCTCGGACGGGTGGTCGATGTGCTTCCAGGACAGCTCGGAGACGTGCACCAGACCGTCGACGCCGCCAAGGTCGACGAAGGCGCCGAAGTTGACGATCGAGGACACGACGCCCTTGCGGACCTGGCCCTTCTGCAGCTTGTTGAGGAACTCGGTGCGCACCTCGGACTGCGTCTGCTCCAGCCAGGCCCGGCGGGACAGGACCACGTTGTTGCGGTTCTTGTCCAGCTCGATGATCTTGGCCTCGAGCTCCCGCCCGACGTACGGCTGCAGGTCGCGCACACGACGCATCTCGACCAGGGACGCGGGCAGGAAGCCGCGCAGCCCGATGTCGAGGATGAGGCCGCCCTTGACCACCTCGATGACCGAACCGCGGACGACGCCGTCCTCGTCCTTGATCTTCTCGATCGTGCCCCAGGCCCGCTCGTACTGCGCCCGCTTCTTGGAGAGGATCAGACGACCCTCCTTGTCCTCCTTCTGGAGGACCAGGGCCTCGATGTGGTCGCCAACCGTCACAACCTCGGCGGGGTCCACGTCGTGCTTGATCGACAACTCCCGAGAGGGGATGACACCCTCGGTCTTGTAGCCGATGTCGAGCAGGACCTCGTCCCGATCGACCTTGACGACGGTGCCTTCGACAATGTCGCCGTCGTTGAAGTACTTGATGGTCTCGTCGATCGCGGCGAGGAATGCCTCCTCGGAACCGAGATCGTCGTGGGTGACCCGGGTGGCGCTCGAGGGGGCCTCGATGCTGCTCGTCATGTGGGCGGTTGCTCCGGTCGGTGGGTTGTCACAGCAGGCTGGTGTCGCAGTGACCTGTTCGCGCCAGCGGATCCGTCGCCGGGCACACCGAACGATCGCCTAGTGAGATCATGATGTGGCTCCGTCGACCGCGCACCTGCTCCCTGCCGAGGCAACGCGATCCGCGAGCGCATCGTCTAGCCTACCGTGCGCATTACCACAGCGTGCAAGCCCTCCCGGCTTCTCTCCGTGCGGTGACCTGCGAAAGACGAACAATCGCCCGGAAAACACCCCTGCTGTCTCGTGCGTCACAGCGGCCCCACGGGTCCCCGTGCCCGGCCCGCGTGATCGACTCGGTTTCCCGGAGAACCGGCGTGTCCGAACGGCCCGGAGACCGCGACGTCACGGAAACCGAGTCGATCGAGCGGCACCGCGCGAGGAAGCGCGCCAGATCTTGGACGCGCCGCCGCGCCCAACGGGCGGGCGGGGCCTAGCGTGAGCGCGTGGATGACGACAACCGGGTCACCCGGCGCCGGGTGGGTGACGCCGAGGCCCGGCGGGCCAACCGCGGCTGGTGGGACACCGACGCCGACGACTACCAGGCCGAGCACGGCGCGTTCCTCGGCGACGTGGACTTCGTCTGGTGCCCGGAGGGCCTGCGCGAGGCCGACGCCCGGCTGCTCGGTGACCTGCCCGGCCGACGGGTGCTGGAGGTCGGCTGCGGAGCGGCTGCCGCCGCCCGCTGGTTGGCCACCCAGGGCGCCCGGCCGGTCGCCTTCGACCTGTCCGCCGGCATGTTGCGGCACGCCGCCGAGGCCGCCGACCGCACCGGGGTACGCGTGCCGCTGGTGCAGGCCGACGCGCTCGCCCTGCCGTTCGCCGACCGGTCGTTCGACCTCGCCTGCACCGCCTTCGGCGCCATCCCGTTCGTGGACGACTCGGCGGCCCTGCATGCCGAGGTGCACCGGGTGTTGCGCCCCGGCGGGCGGTGGGTGTTCTCGGTGACCCACCCGATGCGATGGATCTTCCTGGACGACCCCGGCGAGGGCGGGCTGACCGCCGTGCACTCGTACTTCGACCGTTCCCCCTACGTCGAACAGGACGAGTCCGGCGTCGCCACCTACGTCGAGCAGCACCGCACCCTCGGCGACCGGATCCGGGAGCTGGTCGGCGCGGGTTTCCGGCTGCTGGACCTGGTGGAGCCGGAGTGGCCGGAGGGGCACGAGGGCCTCTGGGGGCAGTGGAGCCCGTTGCGCGGTCGACTCTTCCCCGGCACCGCCATCTTCGTCACCGAGAAGCCCGCGGAGTGAGCGCGTCGCACCCGCGGTCCGACCTGCGTCGCATCGACCGCCGGTAGGCTCGTCCCATGAGCGCCGCGCCCATCCCGACATCACCTGGCCCCTGGTGTCCGGACCCGATGCGGCAGCAGCGCGCCGACTACACGCTGGAGGACCTGCTCGCCCTGCCGGACGACGCCCCCCGCGTCGAACTTGTCGACGGAGTAATCCAGGTGACACCCTCCCCCACCCTGGGCCATCAGGACATCTCGTTACTGCTCGCACACTGGCTGCTGCAACATGTGCCGGCTGATCTTCGGGTCACCCAGGCCGTCGGGGTCGGGCTGAGTTCCAACACCAGCCGACAGCCGGACGTCCTGTTGCGGCGCGCGAGCGTCGCTTCCTCCCGATCGCTGCTGCGACCCGAGGACGTGGTGCTCGCCGTGGAGATCGTCTCGCCCGGCACGCGGCGGCTCGACCGGTTCGCGAAACCGGGTGAGTACGCTGCCGCCGGTATTCCGTTCTACTGGCGCATCGAGCAGGACCCGGTGCACGTCTACGCGTACCGGATCGGCGACCGGGTGGGACCTGGCGGCGAGCGGCAGTACGAACTGGTCGCCGACAGCGCCGCCGTGATCGAACTGACCGAGCCGTTCGAGATCAAACTGTCGCTCACCGAGATCACGCCGTAGTCCGGGTCGGTCGTTTCACCCCGCCGGTCCCGGGTAGCCGAGCACCATGGCCGAACAGAGATTCCACAAGGGCGACCATGTCTCCTGGTCGGCCCACGGCAGCCGCGCGTACGGCGTGGTCCAGGAACCGATCACCGAGCGGACGCGGATCCGCGGGCGAGCGGTGAACGCGGCCCCCGATGACCCGCAGTACCGGGTCCGCAGTGACGGTACGGGCCGGGACGTGGCCCACCGACCCGAGGCGCTGCGTCATGAGCAAAAGTAACGAAGGCCGGGACACCTATCGGGAGTTCACCGAGGCGGTGAACATGAAGCCCGGTGAGCTGTCCACGTGGCTGGAGACCGACGAGTCGAAGCAGGTTGGCTGGCACAAGGGCGGGCGCGCCGGCGGCGGCGAGTCCGTCGGACACGAATCCGGCCGGAAGATCATCAACCTGCTCCGTCGCAAACGGGGCGACCTGTCCGAGGGCGACTACAAGCACATGCGCAAGGTGGTGGGCTACGTACGCCGGCACATGGCGCAGCGCCCCTCCGGCAGCGTCCGCGACACCAAGTGGCGCTGGTCCCTGATGAACTGGGGCCACGACCCGATGAAGTAGCGAACCGGCCCGCCCGCACGGGCTCTTGAGACGCAAGATCCGCGACCTTGGCGCGAAGATCCGCGCAACGTCGGCGAAGCTGCTGCCTCAGCACGCCACGACCCAGCACTTTCCCCGAAGTTGCGCAGGTCATCGCGCGTGCCCGACGAACGGACAGTGTGCGACCAGCGGGACGAGACGCGGCGATTCCGGGGGCGACGCGACTGGGGCGACCGGGTCAGGGTTGCGGGGCAGCCCGACCCACGCAGGGATCAAGCCTGACCGCCCGGAGTGGGGCGGGCTGCCCCGCAACCCTCAACCGCAACCAACAGGAATCACGACTCAGTGGTCGGCGCTGTTCCAGTCGCGGCCCTCGCCGACCGACACCTCCAACGGCACCGACAGCGGGTACGCCGCGCCCATCTCCCGCCGGACCAGTGCCTCCAACGCCTCCCGCTCACCGGGGGCGACCTCGAAGACCAACTCGTCGTGCACCTGCAACAGCATCCGGGAGCGCAGCCCGGCCTCGCCGAGCGCGGTGTCGACGTGCAACATCGCCACCTTGATGATGTCGGCCGCCGAGCCCTGGATCGGGGCGTTGAGGGCCATCCGCTCGGCGATGTCGCGGCGCTGCCGGTTGTCGCTGGCCAGGTCGGGCAGGTAGCGGCGGCGACCCAGGATGGTGGAGGTGTAGCCGTCCTGGCGGGCGCGGGCGACGACCTGGTGCAGGTAGTCGCGCACCCCGCCGAAGCCGGCGAAGTAGTTCTCCATCAGCCCGCGCGCCTCGTCGGTGCCGATGTTGAGCTGCTGGGACAGACCGAACGCGCTCAACCCGTACGCCAGGCCGTAGTTCATCGCCTTGATCTTGCGGCGCTGGTCGGCTGTGACCTCGTCGAGCGGCACCCCGAAGACCGACGAGGCGGTCGCGGCGTGGAAGTCGGCGCCGGAGTTGAACGCGTCGATCAGCGCGTCGTCCGAGGACAGGTGCGCCATGATCCGCATTTCGATCTGGCTGTAGTCGGCGGTGAGCAGGCACTCGTAGCCCTCCCCCACCACGAAGGCCCGACGGATCCGCCGGCCCTCCTCGGTGCGGATCGGGATGTTCTGCAGGTTGGGCTCGGTGGAGGAGAGCCGCCCGGTGGCCGCCACCGTCTGGTTGAAGGTGGTGTGGATCCGGCCGTCGTCGGAGACCGACTTGAGCAGTCCGTCGACTGTCGACTTGAGCTTGGCCACGTCCCGGTGGCGCAGCAGGTGGGCCAGCACCGGGTGCGGCTGCTGCGCGTAGAGCCACTGCAGCGCGTCGGCGTCGGTGGTGTAACCCGTCTTGATCTTCTTGGTCTTCGGCAGACCCAGCTCGGTGAAGAGGATCTCCTGCAACTGCTTGGGCGAGCCGAGGTTGAACTCCCGGCCGATCTCGGCGTAGGCGTTCTGCGCGGCGGTCTTTACCTCACCGGCGAAATGCGCCTCCAACTCGTGGAGGTAATCGTTGTCGGCCGCGATGCCGGTGCTCTCCATGCCGGCCAGCACCCGCATCAACGGCAGCTCCACCCCGGCCATCAGCCGGGCGGACTGCTCGCCGTCGCGGGACAACTCGGCGTCGATCGAGTCGGCCAGGTCGAGGGTGGCCCGGGCCTGGAGCATCAGGTTCTGCTCGGCCACGCCCTCGTCACCGAGCCCGTCGAGGGTGAGCTGGCCGGACTCCGGGACGTCCACCCGCAGCTCGCGGTGCAGGTAGCGCAGCGCCAGGTCGGTCAGGTCGTAGGACCGCTGGTCGGGGCGGGCCAGGTACGCGGCGATCTGGGTGTCGCGGACGATGCCGGCGAGCTGCCAGCCGTGCGCGGCGCAGGCCAGCACGGCCGGCTTGCTGTCGTGCAGCACCTTGGGCCGTTGCGCGTCGGCCAACCAGCCGGCCAGGGCGCCCTCGTCGGTGGCGTCGAGCCCGGTGGGATCGACCCAGGCCGCCGCGCCGCCGGCGGTGGCCAGCGCCAGACCGGTGATCGAGGCGGTGTGCCGGCGGTTGGGGCCGGTGTCGAGCTTGACCGCCAACCCGACCGGGGTGCCGGTCGGGGCGTGCGTGCTCAGCCAGCCGGCCAGCGCGCCGGGCTCGGTGAGCACCTCGCCGGTGAGGTCGAAGCCCGACTCGGCCTCCGGCTCGACCGCCTCCAGGTACTGGTAGAGGCGGTCGCGCAGGATGCGGAACTCCAGCGTGTCGAAGACCTGGTGCACCGCCTCCCGGTCCCAACCGGTCCACCGGGCGTCCTCCGGGCGCAGCGGCAGCTCCAGGTCGGAGACCAGGCAGTTGATCTCGTAGTTGCGGATCACGTCGGCGAGCCGCTCCCGCAGGCTGTCACCGGCCTTGCCCTTGATCTCGTCGGCGCGGGCGATGACGCCCTCCACGCCGCCGTACGTGGTGATCCACTTGGCGGCGGTCTTCGGGCCGACGCCGGGGATGCCGGGCAGGTTGTCACTGGTCTCGCCGACGAGCGCGGCCAGGTCCCGGTACTGCTGGGGACGGACGCCGTACTTCGCCTCGATCGCCGCCGGGTCCATCCGGGCCAGGTCGGAGACGCCCTTGCGCGGGTAGAGGACGGTGATCTGGTCGTCGACCAGCTGGAAAGCGTCGCGGTCGCCGCTGCTGATCAGCACGGTCATGCCCTGGTCGCGGGCCTGGCAGGCGAGCGTGGCGATGACGTCGTCGGCCTCGAAGCCCTCCTTTTCCACCACCGGGATCTGGAGTGCGGCAAGGACCTCCTTGACCAGGCTGACCTGACCCTTGAAGTCGGTCGGGGTCTCGCTGCGGCCGGCCTTGTACTCCGCGTACTTGTCGGTGCGGAAGGAGTGGCGGGAGACGTCGAAGGCCACCACGATGTGGGTGGGCTGCTCGTCGCGCAACACGTTGATCAGCATCGAGGTGAAGCCGTAGACCGCGTTGGTCGGCTGACCCGTCGTGGTGGAGAAGTTTTCCACGGGCAGGGCGAAGAACGCCCGGTATGCCATGGAATGTCCGTCGACGAGAAGCAGGCGCGGTGTCGTAGCTGTCACGGCAGCGACTCTAGTCCGTCGCACCGACATCCCTGGCCGGCGGCACCGGGCGATCCGGCCCGGAAACCGCCGCCGACCGGAACGCCGACGGCCGGCCACCCCGTGCAGGGATGACCGGCCGCCGCTCGGATGGCTCAGGCCACGCCGAGGTACGCCTCCTTGACCGACGGATCGTGCAGCAGGTCCTGACCGGACCCCTCCTTCACGATCTGACCGGTCTCCAGCACGTAGCCGCGGTGTGCCCGCGACAACGCCTGCTGGGCGTTCTGCTCCACCAGCAGGATCGTCATGCCCTGCTGGTTGATCTCCGTGATGATGTCGAAGATCTGCCGGATCACCAACGGGGCCAGGCCCATCGACGGCTCGTCGAGCAGCAGCAGCTTCGGCCGGCTCATCAGCGCCCGCCCGACCGCGAGCATCTGCTGCTCGCCGCCGGAGAGGGTGCCACCGGCCTGCTTGCGCCGCTCGGCCAACCGCGGGAAGAGGGTCAGCACCCGGTCCAGGTCGGCGGCGATGCCGGCGGAGTCCCGCCGGGTGTACGCCCCCATGTCCAGGTTCTCCAGCACCGTCATGCCCGGGAAGATCTGCCGGCCCTCGGGCGACTGGCACAGCCCCCGGACCACCCGCAGGTCGGCTCGGAGCCTGCTGATGTCCTCGCCGTTGAACGTGATCTTCCCGCCGGCGAGCGCCCGGGTCCCGGAGATGGCCCGCATGGTGGTGGTCTTACCGGCGCCGTTCGCGCCGATCAGGGCCACCACCTCGCCCTCGTTCACCGTGAGGTTGATCCCGTGCAGCGCCTCGATCCGACCGTACGCGACGGCGACGTTCTCCAGCTCAAGCAGCGTCATCGGCGGGCTCCCCCAGGTACGCGGCGATCACCTTCGGATCGCGGCTGACCTCCGCGGGCGCACCCTCGGCGATCTTGCGGCCGAACTCCAGCACCACGATCCGGTCGGTGACTCCCATGACCAGCCGCATGTCGTGCTCGATGAGCAGGACGGTCAGGCCCATGTCACGGATCTGCCGGATCAGGGTGAGGAGTTCCTCCTTCTCCGCCGGGTTGAAGCCGGCGGCCGGCTCGTCCAGGCAGATCAGCTTCGGCTCGGTGGCCAGCGCTCGGGCGATCTCCAGTCGGCGCTGGTAGCCGTACGGCAGGTTGCGCGCCTCGTCATTGGCCCGATCGGCGATCCCGACGAAACGCAGCAACTCGAGCGCCTTGGACTCGGCCGCCCGCTCCTCCAGGATGTGCCGGGACAGACCGAAGATCTTCGCGGCCGACAGGCGCACCTGCTGCCACGTCCGGGCGATCCCGGACGCGGCGGTGACCTGCGGCAACTCCTCCGGCTTCGGCCGCACCCGGTAGAGCCGGAACAGCGCCCCGGGCACGCTCGTCTTGTGCCGCGAGTCGGTGCCGACCATGACGTTCTCGAGCGCTGTCATCTCCGGGAACAACCGGATGTTCTGGAACGTCCGGGAGATGCCCAACTGGCTGATCTGGTGCGGCTTGCGGCCGGTCACCCGCTGGCCGCGGAACCGGACCGCCCCCGAGGTCGGCTTGTAGACCCCCGTCATCACGTTGAAGCTGGTGGTCTTGCCGGCGCCGTTCGGCCCGATGAGGCCGAGGATCTCGCCCTCGTAGATCTGGAAATTGATCTTGTCGAGGGCGACCACCCCGCCGAAGCGGAGCGTGACGTCGTCGACTTCGAGCAGCACCGTTCGAGGCCCCGGCTGAGTCGGGATCTTCGGCGTCGCGGTGCTGGTGGTCTGGTCAGACATGAGCGGGCACCTCCTCTGCCTCTGCGGCGCGGTCCTTCAACTCGCGGGCACGCCGCCGGCTCGGGACCAGGCCCTGCGGACGCAGGATCATCACCAGGACCATGGCCAGGCCGAAGACCAGCCACCGGTAGTCGGCGAAGTCGCGGAACCGCTCCGGCAGGTACGCCAGCAGCACCGCGCCGAGCGAGACGCCGATCATGTTGCCGGAACCACCGACCACGACCATGGCGACGAACAGGATGGACAGGTTCGCGTTGAACTGGGTCGGGTCGATGAACGCGTTCCGGCTGCCGAACAGGAAGCCGGACAGGCCGCCGAGCGCCGCGCCGATGGCGAACGCCCAGAGCTTGAACTTGAACGGGTACACGCCCATCACCGCGGCGGCGTCCTCGTCCTCCCGGACGGCCAGCCACGCGCGGCCGACCCGGCTGCGCTCCAGTCGACGCACCAGGAACACCATGATCAGGACGAAGGTGATCGCCAACCAGTACCAGGGCTTCGCGTCGATCAGACCGAACACCTTGTTGTCCGGCGACGGCGCGCCCTCCGGGCCGGGAATGGCCGAGATGCCCACCGGGCCGTTGGTCAGCCCGGTGGCGTTGCGGGCCACGATCCGGATGATCTCCCCGAAGCCGAGCGTCACGATGGCCAGGTAGTCACCGCGCAGCCGCAGCGTCGGCCAGCCCAGCAGCACCCCGGAGAGCATCGTCAGCACGATCGCGATGAACAGGCAGATAGCCCAGGTCACCGCCCAGGTCGGCGGCAGGTTGAACTCCTGCTGGATCCACTTGACCACCGGCGAGTTCACCGAACCGAACAGCGCCACGCTGTACGCCCCGATGGCGAAGAAGCCGATGTAGCCGAGGTCGAGCAGGCCGGCGAGGCCGACCACCACGTTCAGGCCGATCGCGACAAGCACGTAGATGGCGCAGACGAAGAGCACACCCGCCCAGTTGTTGCCGCCCGCTATCGAGTCGGTACGCAACCAGGTCAGACCCGGGATGCCGAGCAGTGGCAGGTAGTAGAGGATCGCCACGAAGGCGGCCAGGCCGAGGGCCTGCTGCCACTTCGTGAGCGCCCGCCAGCGTTCGCCGACCGAGGTCAGGACGCTGACGCGGCGACGGTCTGCGGAGCGAATCTTGTCGATCATGCGCGGGCCCTCCCGAGCGACTCACCCAACAGGCCGGTGGGCCGGAACATCAGCACCACGATCAGCACCACGAAGGCGATGACGTCCTCCCAGTTGGACGCGAAGAGCGTGGCGCCGTAGACCTCGACGATGCCGAGGAAGAGGCCACCCAGCAGCGCGCCGCGCAGGTTGCCGATACCGCCCAGAACCGCGGCGGTGAACGCCTTCAGGCCCAGCACGAAGCCGATGCTGTTCTGGGTGAAGCCGAACCGCATGCTCCACAACAGCGCGGCGGCGCCGGCCATGATGCCACCGAGCACGAAGATCAGCATGATCACGCGCTCCTGGTTGACGCCCATCAGCGCGGCGGTCTCGGGGTTCTGGGCCACCGCCCGCACACCCCGGCCGTACCGGGTGCGGTTGATGAACCAGTCGAGCAGCGCCATCATCGCCACGGCCGCGATGAACACGATCAGCTGGATGTTCGTGATCGCGGTGTTGCCGATGGTGAACAGGGTCTCCTGCTGGATGATCGTCGGCATACCGACGATCTGCCGGGGCCGGCCGAACACGTCCGGCAGCACACCGCCGAGCAGCTCGGGCAGCACCTGCCCGAAGAGTTCCACGAAGACGAGCGACAGGCCGATCGCGGTGATCAGGAAGATCAGTGGCGGCGCGTTCTTGCGCCGCAGCGGCCGGTACGCGACTCGCTCGAGCGCCAGCGCCGTGCCACCTGACGCGACAGCGGCGACGATCAGGCCGAGCACCAGGAACAGGATGGCCTGGCCGATCGGCGGGTTATTTTCCACCCCGAGCTGGTTCCAGAGGATCAGCACCGCGAAGGTGCCGACCATGAAGACCTCGGAGTGCGCGAAGTTGATCAGACGAAGGACGCCGTAGACGAGGGTGTAGCCAAGGGCGATCAGGGCGTAGATGGCGCCCTTGGAAAGGCCGTCGACCGTGTGCTGGCCGAGATGACCGATCAGTTCATCGAAATGCACCGGGGGTCTCCTTGAATCGAGTGCGGCCGGGGTGAAACACCCCGGCCGCACTCCATTTCGTGGGCGTCAGCTGAGCTTGAGCTCCTGCAGCGGCTCGATGGCCTCGCCCTTGATCTGGTAGGCCCAGATGACGACCTTCGTCGGGTCGACGTCGCCCTTGGAGTCGAACTTGATGTACTTCGACACACCCTGCTTGTCGTACGACTTCACGAACGCCAGGATGTCGGCGCGGGTCTTCTTGCCGGCCTTGAAGGCGTCCAGGAAGATCGTCGCGCCGTCGAAGCCCTCGGCGCCGTAGGAGCCCGGCGGGATGCCGAACTTCTTCTGGTAGTCGGCCGAGAAGGTGCCGCCGGCCTTGTCAGCCGGGAGGCACGGGCAGGTGATGATCGCGCCCTCGGCGCCACCGGAGGCACCCTTCGGGAACGCCGGGTCGTAGAGACCGTCCGGGCCGACGAACTTGGCCTGGACACCGGCGGCGCGCATCTGCTTCACCAGCGGAGCGGCCTCACGGGTGTAGCCGCCGTAGAAGACGAAGTCCGCCTGCGCCGACTTGATCTTGGAGATGGTGGCGTCGAACTGCGCCTGCCGCTCCTGGATCTTGTCCTTGTTCACGATCAGCGGGCCGAGCTGCTTGCCGAGCTCCTCGGTGATGCCCGCGCCGTACGCGCTGGCGTCGTCGACCAGGAAGACCTTCTGCGCGTTCTGCGTCTTCAGGTAGCTCGCCACCGCGCCGGCCTGCGTGCCGTCGTTGCCGACCACGCGGTAGAAGGACGTGTTGCCCTTCTGGGTCAGGTCGGTCCGGGTCGCCGACGGGCTGACCATCGCCAGGCCAGCGGCCTGGTAGATCGGCATCGTCGCGTCCGACTCACCGGAGAAGTGACCACCGATGACACCGAGGAACGAGTTGTCCCCCGCGATCTGGTTCGCGAACGGGGTCGCCACCGCAGGGTCACCCTGGGTGTCGAACTGCTGCATGGTGACCTTGCAGTTCGGGTTCGCCGCGTTGAACTGCTCCAGGGCGAGATTCGCACCGTTGAGCGACGGGATCACCAGACCAGCGTTGTCACCAGTGAACGCGCCGAAGATCGCGATCTTGCCACCGCAGTCACCCGACGCGGCCTTATCGTCGCCGCCACCGGAATCCTGGCAACCAGCCGCGACCACCAGGGTCGCGGCGAGCGCAACGGTACCCAGCGCCCGTACATAGCTTCGCCTCACGGCTTCCTGACCTCCTCCAGATGCGGACGCGACTGACCCGTTGCGACGGCGACAGCACGCAGACCGCAATTCCACCCACCCCGCAGGGACTTCCCCTGCGTTACGGCTCGTGATGGCGGAGCGTACCGACACGACATACCGTCCCGGAAGGCCTGAAGCCTGGGTCTGCGAAACCGTTACGAAGACGTGGGCAATCATGTCGATGCCCGTAACAGGTGAATCCGTCAGTCGGTCCTTAAGCGCGCGTCCGGGCGGAGTCCGACCACGCTCACGCGGAGCCCTACCGGCCGAAAAAACCCCCGCTGAACTGCGAAAACGTCTCAACATGTGGCGGCTGGGGGTGGGGCCTCGGGTGAACGTCGGCTTTCAGACTCCCGGGCCGGCAGCCCACCACAACCCGGCCCGCGTGCCGTCGTCGGCCGCCAACCACCACCGGTCACCCACCGCCACCAGCGTCACGTCCCGGTCGACGCCCGCCGGCACATCGAGCGGCATGGTGACCTCCCGCCACGACCCACCCCGGTCCGTCGACACCCACACCGAGTGCCGCGCCCCGTCGGTGACCGCGGCGAGCAGCCGGTCCCCGGACGACACAAGCGACGTCACCCCCGGCACCCCGGCGCCGGCCCGCCGCGCGAACGTCCCGGCAGCCACCCAGCCCCCCGCCTCCTGCCGCCACGCGCCGAACGTCGCCCCGCGCAGCCCGACCGCCACCGGCACCCCGCCGACAAGCGTCACCCGCTGCATCTCCTCGTACTCCGACCCACCCGGCAACACAGTGCGCCGCCACGAGCGCCCGTCCGGCGACGACCACACCGCCGGGTCACGGTCGATCCGGCCGGCCGGCAGCAGACCACCCACCGCCAGCCAACCCGGCGACGTCGCCACCGCGTCGAACGCCCAGGTCACCCCCACCGCGTCACTGGCCAGCTCCGGCGCGCCCTCGACCAGCGCGAACTCCGCCGCGTCCGGTGCCGACACCCAGGAGGCCGCACCCGCCGAACGGTTACCGACGATCAACCAGCCCGACGCGCCGGCCGTCAGTCGGGACACGTTCACCGCCGTCGGCCCGCCGTACGTCTCGAACGACGCCTGCACCTCGACAAGCGCGCCGTCGGCCACCTGCCGCCACGTGCTGATCCTCGGATAGCCGTGCGCGCCGCCGACCTTGGCGCCGATCAGCGCCGCCTTCCCGTCGCGGCAGGCCACCGACAGGAACACGTTCTGCCGACCGTAGAAGGAATCCGGCCGTACCTGCTGCACGGTCCAGGTCGTACCGTCCACACTGGTCCACGCCGCGGGTCGGGTGCCGCCCTCGGCGTCGAGCACGCCACCGGCCAGGAACCACCGACCCGCGCACGACGTCGCGTCGCGCAGCAGAGGACGGCCCGCGGCACCGGGCGGCGCCGGCAGCGCCAGGGGCTGCCAGTCCGGCCGCAGCGCCGGCGCGGCGGCCGACGTCGACTCGGCGCCGCTGGGCGCCCTCGGACCGTCGCACCCCGCGAGCAGCAGCGCGAAGAGGCCGAACACCGCGATCACCCGTCGGAGGGACACCGGCCGATGCTAACCACAAGAGGTCGCGCGGGGTGGCCCGCCGGGGCCTGGTTCGCGCAGGTCGGGGACTCAGACAGTCGGCTGCTGCGACACCTCGCCGCCGGCGGTCTCCGCGAGGATCCGCTCGGCGACCTCTTTCATGGTCATCCGGTGGTCCATCGCCGTGCGCTGGATCCACTTGAACGCCTGCGGCTCGGTCATCCCGTACGTGGTCATCAACGCGCCCTTGGCGCGCTCCACCGCCTTGCGGATCTCCAGGCGGTCGGTCAGGCTCGCGACCTCCGCCTCCAGGGCCGCGACCTCGGAGTAGCGCGACAGCGCGATCTCCACTGCCGGGACCAGGTCGCTCTTCTGGAAAGGCTTCACGAGGTACGCCATCGCGCCCGCCGCCCGCGCCCGCTCCACCAGGTCACGCTGGCTGAACGCGGTCAGGATGATCACCGGAGCGATCCGGGCGCCGGCGATCCGCTCGGCGGCGGCCAGCCCATCCATGATCGGCATCTTGATGTCGAGGATGACCAGATCGGGCTTCAGCTCCTCGGCGAGCCGGACGGCGGTCTCACCGTCACCGGCCTCCCCCACCACCTCGTAACCCTCTTCGACAAGCATCTCGGCGAGGTCCAGCCGGATCAGCGCCTCGTCCTCGGCGATCAGTACGCGCCTGCGCTCGGCATCCGTCGGCGTCTCAGCCACCAGCCACTCCCACCATCGATCACTGCACGGCTACCACCCATGCTCCCGCATGAGAGTAGTCGGGTACAGTAAGCGCCACCCGCCGGGATGGTGGAACGGCATACACGGAAGTCTCAAACACTTCTGCCCGAAAGGGCTTGCGGGTTCGAATCCCGCTCCCGGCACCCTGTCATACACGTGTTCGACGATGTGGGCGTGCACCCACCGCAGATGCGGGCACAGGCCCGCGCTCTCCGCGCTCGCGGACACACCATCCACTCCGTGGCCCGCACCCTCGCCCTGCCCTACACCACGGTCCGGCACTGGTGCGCCGATCGACCCGAACGAGCGGAGCCCGGCGCGGAGCCACCGTGCTTCCGGTGCCGGCCGGATGTCGAGAATCCGACCGACCCCGCCGCCTACGCCTACCTGCTCGGCCGCTACCTGGGCGGTGGTCAGCTGACCGTCGCGCCGACCGTGCCGGTGCTCCGGATCGCCGGCACGGCGAGCCGTCCCCAGCTCGCCGACGCCTGCGCGGCGGCGATGCGCGCGGTGCTCCCCACGCCGGTACGGAGGACCACCCAGCACTGCCGCGTCTGGGTCGAGAGCAGTGGCGCGCACTGGCCGTGCCTGCTCCCCCAGCACGGGCCCGACCAGCGGCACGACCGCCCGATCGTCCTGACCGACTGGCAGCGACCGATCCTGGAGCGCCACCCCGGCGACCTCCTGCGCGGGCTGTTCCACTCCGCCGGCCGTCGGGCCGCCAACCGGGTCACAGTGCGCGGCAGGGCGTACGTCTATCCGTGTTACGTGTTCGGCGACGAGTCGACCGACCTCCTGCGGCTGTGCCAGTGGAGCCTCGACCTGCTGGGCGTCACCTGGCGGATGAACCGGCACAACTCACTCTCGGTGGCGCGGCGAGGCGACGTCGCCGAGGTGGACCGGCACGTCGGCCCGAGGTCCTGATCGCCTGTCGCGCGGATCACGTCGATCGTGGGAGCCTGACTGACGCCCGGACGGATGGCCGGTTGCCGGGTCGACGACAGAGGTGGAAAACGATGCGGGTTGTTATTTTCGGTGCGACCGGGATGGTCGGTCAGGGCGTACTGCGGGAGTGCCTGCTCGCCGACGACGTGCGGGAGGTGGTGACGGTCGGCCGGCGGCCGACCGGTCGGCAGGATCCGAAGCTGCGCGAGCTGACGGTCGCGGACGTGGGCGAGTTGGACTCGGTGCGGGACGAGTTGACCGGTGTGGACGCCTGTTTCTACTGCCTGGGGGTGTCCTCGCTGGGCCTGGACGAGGCGGCGTACACCCGGGTCAGCTACGACTACCCGCTCGCGGCGGCGCGGCTGTTGGCCGAGGTGAGCCCGCCTGTCACGTTCATCTACGTGTCGGGGCAGGGGACCGATTCGTCGGGTCGGGGTCGGGTGATGTGGGCGCGGGTCAAGGGTCGCGCCGAGAACGCGATCATCGAGCTGCTGCCCAACGGCTACGCGGCGCGACCCGGTTTCATCCAGCCGACCTACGGGGCGGTGTCGAAGACCCGGTGGTACCGGCTCGCGTACGCGATCACGCGGCCGCTCACTCCCGTGTTGCGGCGGTTGCTGCCGAACCAGGTCACCACCACCGACGGGATCGGTCGCGCCATGCTGCGGGTGGCCCGGGAGGGCTCGCCGACCCGGGTGTTGGGCAACCGCGAGCTGAGGTGACCGGCGCCGGTCAGGCGATCGCGGCGAGGGCCTGGGCGAGGTCGGCGCGCAGGTCTTCGGGGTCTTCCAGGCCGACCGAGAGGCGCAGGAGGCCGGCTGCGGGTTTCGCGTCGCCGTCGACGGGGCGGTGGGTGAGCGACGCGGGGTGCTGGATGAGGGTGTCGACGCCGCCGAGGGACACCGCGTGCGTGATGAGGTGACAGGCGCCGGCGACGGCGGCCGCGGCGGGTGCGCCGCCGCGTACCTCGAAGGCGAGCAGGCTGCCGGGTCCGGCCAGCTGGCGACCGACGAGCGCCGCCGGGTCGTGCACCGAGGGGTGGTGCACCTGGTGTACGGCGGGGTGGCCGGCGAGCCAGCCGGCGAGCTTCTCGGCGGTGGCCTGCTGGGCGCGCACGCGCAGCGGCAGGGTCTGTAGGCCGCGGTGCAGCAGGTAGCCGCCGAGTGGGTGCAGGATCGCGCCGGTGACCGCGCGGACCTGACGTAGTCGCGCGGCCCAGTCGGCGGAACAGGCGACGACGCCGGCGAGGACGTCGCCGTGCCCGCCGAT
This sequence comes from Micromonospora sp. CA-240977, assembly GCF_050942285.1. NCBI lineage: Bacteria > Bacillati > Actinomycetota > Actinomycetes > Micromonosporales > Micromonosporaceae > Micromonospora > Micromonospora sp. CA-240977. The sequence goes on from NZ_CP192055.1 coordinate 5,486,952, forward strand.
GCTCTTGGTGGCGCTGTGCAGGACGAGGGTGGCGCCGTGCCGGGCGGGTTGTTGCAGTACGGGGGTGGCGACGGTGTTGTCGACGAGCAGCGGGACGTCGCCGGCCGCGGCGGCGAGGGCGGCGATGTCGACGAGGTCGAGGGTGGGGTTGGCGGGCGTCTCGGCGATGACCAGCGCGGTGTCGGGGCGGATGGCGGCGGCGACCTCGTCGGGGCGGGCCCAGGTGACTGTGGTGCCGAGCAGGCCGGTGGCGAGGACGTGGTCCGTTCCGCCGTAGAGGGGCCGGACGGCGACGACGTGCCGGCGGTCGTCGCGGGCGGCGGCGAGCAGCGTGGCGGTGAGGGCGGCCATGCCGCTGGCGAAGGCGACGGCCTGCGCGGTGCCTTCCAGCTCGGCGAGGGCGGTTTCGAAGCGGGCGACGGTGGGGTTCCAGAGCCGTTGGTAGACCGCGCCGCCGTCGGCGGGCAGGGTGCCGCCGGTGGCGAGTTGTTCGTACGCGGCGCCGCCGTCGTCGACCGAGGGCAGAGGGTTGGTGGTGGACAGGTCGATGGGTGGTACGTGCACGCCGAGGGTGCGGAGGTCGTCGCGACCGGCGTGTACGGCCCGGGTGTCCATCGTTGTCATGCCGGTAGCGTCGAACATCACCCGCCTGGGAAGCAATGACTCGGCAGATGATTCTGTCCAGTGCACTGGTTTCAGTGCACGATTCGGGCGAGGATGGCCGGATGCCTCCTGAGCCGAACGATGTGCGGCCGTACCCGGCCCTGGACGAGGCGCGCGATCCTGACCGAGCTGGCCGCCGACGGCCGCCTGCCGAACAATGCCCTCGCCGAGCGGGTGGGGGTGGCGCCCTCGACGTGTCTGACCCGTACCCGGGCGCTGCGGGATCGGGGCGCGATCCGCGGTTTCCACGCCGAGGTGGACCCGGCCGCGCTCGGCCTGCCGTTGCAGGCGCTGGTGTCGGTGCGGCTGACCGCGCACGAGCGGGCGGCGGTGGATGCCTTCCGGGCCCGGTCGGTGCGGCTGCCAGGAGTCGTGTCGGTGTTCCACGTGGCCGGCGCGGAGGATTACGTGCTGCACGTGCGGGCGGCGTCCGGTGACGCGTTGCGCGACTTCGTGCTGGACCACCTCGCGGTCGACCCGGTGGTGCAGCACACCCAGACCAGTCTGATCTTCGAGCAGGCGCGCGGGATGGGTTGAGCAGCGGGTGAGCTGACCGACGAAAATCCGCGTGCCGGAACAAAGCCGGCCGGTGACGGGTTGGCCAAGCGTGTGATCACCGTACCGTTGTCTGTTCTTGATCTTGCCCCGGTCGCCAAGGGCACCACCGTCGGCGCGGCCCTGGAGGCCACCACCGAGTTGGCCCGCCGCACCGAGGAGTTGGGCTACCACCGGTTCTGGGTGGCCGAGCACCACAACATGCCGGCGATCGCCAGCTCCGCCCCGGCGGTGCTGCTGGCGCACCTGGCGGCCAACACGTCGACGATCCGCCTCGGCTCGGGTGGGGTGATGCTGCCCAACCACGCGCCGCTGGTGGTGGCCGAGCAGTTCGGCACCCTGGAGGCGCTGCACCCCGGTCGGATCGATCTGGGCATCGGCCGGGCCCCGGGCACCGACCAGGTGACCGCGCTGGCGTTGCGGCGCACCATGGAGGGCCTGTCCGCGGAGGGTTTCCCGCGCGAGCTTGCCGATTTGATGAACTACTTCAGCGGGGAGAAGCCGGGGCAGATCGTCGCCACCCCGGGCCGCGGCGAGCAGCCGGCCGTGTGGCTGCTGGGCTCCAGCGGCTTCAGCGCCCAGCTCGCCGGCCTGCTCGGTCTGCCGTTCTCCTTCGCGCACCACTTCAGCTCGGCGAACACCCTGCCGGCGCTGGCCCTGTACCGGCAGAACTTCCGGCCGTCACAGTGGCTGGACAAGCCGTACGCGATGGTGGCGGTCAACGCGGTGTGCGCGGAGACCGACGAGCGGGCCGAGTGGCTGGCGGGGCCGAGCGCGTTGTCGTTCCTGAAGCTACGCTCCGGCCGGCCCGAGCCGCTGTCGACGCCCGACGAGGCGGCGGCGTACCCGTACTCCGAGATCGAGCGGGAGTTCGTCCTGCAACGCCGCGACGGTCAGGCGATGGGCTCGCCGGAGACGGTGCGCCGGCAGCTCACGGAGCTTGTGGAACGCACCGGAGCGGACGAGCTGATGCTGACCACCCTCGTCTACGACGTGAAGGACCGGGTGCGGTCGTACGAGTTGATTGCCGAGCAGGTGGCGGGCGGTCTGCACCGGGGAGCATGAAACACGATCTTCACGTCAGCGTCACCCCGCCGACCCCGATGCTGCCTAATGTTGGTTCCGGTGGTGGTACGGCATCCCCGGTCGGGACGGGTCGGGAATGCCGCGGTGTGGCGCACCGGGCCGGAGCTGAGCGGATTCCGCGGCTGCGGCCCGGTGCCTGCCACCCTAGGCGACCCCGCTCGGGACCGCCAGGGGTCAGATCAACGTAGGTAGATGTTCGGGGTGGGTGGGCTGGCCATCTGGTCGCCGATGAAGAACCCCGGGTGTGGCGGCTGGTTGTAGGCGGTGTTCTGCCACGCGATCGCCACCCGATACTGCGGGTCGTGCATCAGGGTGTGGATCCGGGTGCTGGTCGGCGTGGGCGTGCTGTAGATGCGCAGGGCCCGACTGTCGGTGGTACGCCAGATCACCTCCTCCCGCCAGTCACCAAGGATGTCGCCGGAGAGCGCCGGGGTGGACTTGGTGCCGTTGTTGGACGCCACCGAGCTGCCGGTGAGCAGCCGCGTCTCGCCACCGGTGCCGTACTTGTCGACCGCGGTGCCGTCGAGCAGTTCCCGCACCGGGTCACCGTCCCACCAGGCGAGGAAGTTCGCCGACGACGGCTTGCGGCCGATGTTCTGACCCCTGGTGTTGGCCAGTCCGGCGACGGCCGACGACCACGACTCCGCGCCGGGACTGCCGGCCCAGATGTCCGCGGAGACCCCCCGGCCGTTGTCCCCCGAGGCCGGCGTGGACCACAGGATCTGACCGGTACGGGCGTCGGCGAACCAGGAGCTCGGCTTGCTGGCATCCTCGTCGACCTTGAACACCTCCAGGCCGGCGCGGCCCGGATCGAGGTCACCGACGTGCATCGCGTCGCCGTGCCCGTTTCCGGTCGAGTAGAGCAGCCGACCGTTGTCGTCGATGGTGGCGGCGCCGTAGACGATCTCCTGGCGGCCGTCGGCGTCGACGTCGGCCACGGAGAGCTGGTGGTTGCCCTGGCCGGCGGCGGCGCCGTTGCCGGAGGAGTTCGAGTCGAACGTCCAGCGCTTGGTCAGCGTGCCGTTGCGGAAGTCCCACGCCGCGATGACCGCACGGGTGTAGTAACCCCGGGCCATGATCAGCGAGGGGCGCTGCCCGTCCAGGTACGCGGTGCCGGCGAGGAACCGGTCCACCCGGTTGCCGTACGAGTCACCCCAGGACGACACGGTGCCGCGCGGCGGGTCGTAGTTGACGGTGGAGAGGATCGCGCCGGTCTGACCGTTGAACATGGTCAGGAACTCCGGACCGGACAACACGTAGCCGCTGGAGTTGCGGTAGTCCGCCGACGACGAGCCGATGAGCTGGCCGGTGCCGGAGCGGGTGCCGTCGGCGGTCTTCATCGCCACCTCGGCGCGGCCGTCGCCGTCGTAGTCGTACACCTGGAACTGGGTGTAGTGGGCGCCGGCGCGGATGTTGCGGCCCAGGTCGATCCGCCACAGCCGGGTGCCGGTGAGGGTGTACGCGTCCACGTAGACGTTGCCGGTGTAGCCGGACTGGGAGTTGTCCTTGGCGTTCGACGGGTCCCACTTCAGCACGATCTCGTAGGTGCCGTCGCCGTTGAGGTCCCCGACGGAGGCGTCGTTCGCGCTGTAGGTGTAGTTCTCCCCGCTGGGGGTGGTGCCACCGGCCGGAACCTGCAACGGCACGTCCAGGTAGCCCGCGCCGAACTGGAGGGCCGGCGCCGACGCCGCCTGCTCGGCGCCGCCGACCACAGCCCGCACGGTGTACGCCGAGCCGGCCGCCGCGCCGCTGTCGAGGTAGCTCGTGGCGCCGGTGATCGGGCTGGCGTTGACCCGTGTCGACCCCCGGTAGAGGTTGAACGCCACTCCGGAGGTTTCGGTGCCGAGCAGTCGCCAGGAGACCAGGTTGCCACTGCCGGAGCGGACACTGATCAACCCTCGGTCCAGGTTCTCCATCTGTTTCGCCCCGGCCGGAGGCGTGGTGGGTGGCGGCGTCGTCGGAGGTGGCGTGGTGGGTGGCGGAGTGGTGGGCGGTGGCGTCGTCGGCGGTGGGGTGGTCGGTGGCGGCGTTGTCGGCGCTGGTGTGGTCGGCCCGTCAGTGGCCGGGGCGCCGGTGCAGGTGGTGCCGTTGAGCGCGAAGCTGGTCGGCACCGGGTTGCTGCCGGTCCACGAAGCGTTGAAGCCGAACCCGGCGCTGCCGTTTGTGGCGATGGCGGCGTTGTAATCGACGTTGCGCGCGGTGACCTGGGCACCGGACTGGGTGACGGCCGCGCTCCAGGCCTGAGTGACCTGCTGCCCGGCGGCGTACGACCAGGTGAGGGACCACCCGTTGACCGGGTCGCCGAGGTTGGTGACCGTGACGTTGGCGCCGAAGCCGCCCTGCCACTGGTTGGTGATCTGATAGTCGACCTGGCAGCCGACGGCGGCGGCCGAGGCGACCACCGTGCCGAGGGTGCCGGCCACGACGGCGGCCGCCGTCGTGCCGGCGAGCAGGATCAGCCGATGTCTGGACGGGTGCATGGACTGCCTCCGAGGATCCGCAGGTGATCGCGGTGGCCCACCGGCAGTGCCCGGAACGCACTGTGGACCCGTCGCACCGCTACGGCGGCGGACGGCGATCTGATCGGGGGTGAACGCCCTGGAACTCGCGGATCCGACTCACCGCGCATCGTAGGGCAAGCGCTTTCCGCCACGCAACATCGATGACCGTTGCTGCATGCCCGGTCCGCGACGAGCCGACTGTCTTGCCTCGACGATCAATGCCTGATCAACTCCTTCGGGTGAGCGCTCCCCACATGGACCCCGCCGAGTTCCGGCGCGCCGGCCACGCCGTCGTCGACTGGATCGCCGACTACTGGACGACGCTGGCGCAACGGCCCGTCGCCCCCGCCGATCCGCCCGGCACGGTCGCCGCCGCGCTCCCCACCCTCCCGCCCACCGCCGGCGGCGAACCGATCGAGGCGGTCCTCGCCGACCTGGACTCGATCGTCCTACCCGGGCTGACCCACTGGCAGCACCCCGGCTTCTTCGGCTACTTCCCCGCCAACACCTCCGGCCCCAGCGTGCTCGGCGACCTGGTCAGCTCCGGGCTCGGCGTCCAGGGCATGCTCTGGGCCACCAGCCCCGCCTGCACCGAACTGGAGACGGTGCTGATGGACTGGCTGGCCCACCTGCTGGACCTGCCGAAGCGGTTCCACTCCACCGGCACCGGCGGTGGGGTCATCCAGGACTCCGCGTCCTCGGCGACCCTGGTGGCCACCCTCGCCGCGCTGCACCGGGCCAGCGGAGGCCGCTGGCGCGACACCGGCATCGACCGGCGCTACCGCGCGTACACCTCCGTGCACGGCCACTCCTCCATCGAGAAGGCAGTGCGGATCGCCGGGCTGGGCACCGACGGCGTCCGGCCGATCGAGGTGGACCCGGACAGCCAGGCGCTGCTGCCGGGCGCGCTCCGCGCGGCGATCGAGGCCGACCTGGCCGCCGGGGACGTACCCGCCATCGTGGTGGCGACCATCGGCACCACCTCCACCACCGCGATCGACCCGCTGCCGGAGATCGGCGCCATCTGCGCCGAGTACGGGATCTGGCTGCACGTGGACGCCGCGTACGCGGGCGCCGCCGCCGTCTGCCCCGAACTGCGGTGGTCGCACGCCGGCCTGGAGTACGCCGACTCGTACTGCTTCGACCCCCACAAGTGGCTACTCACCGGGTTCGACTGCGACGCGTTCTGGGTCGCCGACCGCGCCGAGCTGATCGACGCGCTGACAGTGCTGCCGGAGTTCCTGCGCAACGCGGCCTCCGAATCCGGCGCGGTGATCGACTACCGGGACTGGCAGGTGCCGCTGGGCCGACGGTTCCGCGCCCTGAAGCTGTGGTTCGTGTTGCGCTGGTACGGCGCCGACGGACTGCGGGCGCACATCCGCTCCGGGGTGGCGCTGGCCGACCGGTTCGCCAAGCGGGTCCACGCCGACGACCGATTCGAGGTGGCGGCGGCGCACCCCTTCTCGCTTGTCTGCTTCCGGCTGCGCGCCGACGACGCCGTCAACGCCGCACTGCTGGCCCAGGTCAACGCGACGGGACGGGTACACCTGACACACACCCGCGTCGCCGGCCGCTACACGCTGCGGCTGGCGGTCGGCTCGCCGCAGAGCACCGAGGCACACGTCGACGAGGCCTGGACGCTGCTCTCCGAGGCGGCCAACAACCTGCCGCTCCCGTAACCCCGGTCGCCCCGTCGCACCGCCGCCGCGCCCCGCGTCGCGCGCTCCCGTGCCCAGCGTCGCGCGCCCCGTCCGCCGTGTCCCGTCCCCTGCGCCGCGTGCCGCGTGCCGCGTGCCGCGCCAAGATCTACGCAGCTTCCCTGATGTTGCTGCCTCGGACAGGCCAGAGACAGCAACATCCCCGATATTGCGCGGATCTTGACGGTGAGCAGGTGTCTAATCGGCCGGGGGCGGGTGTCGCAGGCGCCCGCGGCCGTCAAGGTCATGCTCGATCCGGGATGTAGTGGCCACGAAGCTCCGGGAAGCCACTACATCCACGATCGAGCGCGATCTTGACGGTCACCCGTGGCAACCACGGCGTTCGACAGGGCCTCGCGGCGCTCCGGGCCGCGCCTCCGGATGGGTTCAGCGGTGGGTGGGCGTACCCGTGGCGGCGAGATCGGCCGCGACCGCGCCGGCGGAGACAGCGTCGGGGAACTCGGCGGGCACGGTCGCGGCGGGGGAAGCGCTGGCGGCCTCGGCGGCTTCGGCGCGAGCCCGGCGGGTGCGGCGAAGGGCGCGCACGGCCAGCACCAGGGCGGCCAACCAACCGGCGACCAACAGGGCGTACATGACGGGGCGAACCGGCCCGTCGAGGCCGGCGGAGCGGATCAGCGTGCGGGCGTTGCTCAGCACGATCACGCCGCCGATCGCCGCGCCGAGCAGTTGGGCGGGCACGATGCGCACCAGCCAGGCGGCCAGCGGGGCGGCGATGAGCCCACCGATCAGCAGTGCGGCGACGGTCGGGAGCAGGAACCCTTCGGAGCCCAGCCCGATCAGGAAACCGACACTGGCCGCACCCGCCACGACGAATTCGGCGGTGTCCACCGAGCCGATCACCTTGCGGGGCTCCATCCGGCCGGAGACCAGCAACGCCGGGGTGGCCACCGGGCCCCAACCGCCGCCGCCGGTCGCGTCGACGAAGCCGGCAACCAGGCCCAGGGGTCCGAGGAAACGTCCGCGTAGCCGGCCGCCGACCCGGTCGGTACGCAGCGGTCGGGCGAAGCGGACCAGCAGGTACGCGCCGAGCGTGAAGAGGATGCCAGCCATCCACGGCGCGGCCGCCTCGGTGGAGATCGAGCTGAGCAGCGTGGCGCCGGCGAAGGCGCCGATGGCACCGGGCAGGGCGATGCGGGTCACCACCCGCCAGTCGACGTTGCCGAAACGCCAGTGCGCGACCCCGGCGGCGAGCGTGGTGCCGATCTCGGCCAGGTGCACCGAGGCCGAGGCGGCGGCCGGGGCAACCCCGGCGACAAGCAGCAGAGTGGACGAGGTCAGCCCGTACGCCATGCCGAGCGAGCCGTCGATCAGCTGCGCGACGAGCCCGACCAGAGCGAGAACCAGCAGCTTGCGCACGAGCGCCCCCTGACTTTTCGGTATCTCCTATCGACTTAGTCGACAATGCGGCACGGTGCGGTCGGGGTCAAGCCTCTGATCGGTGGATGGGACGCCGCCGTGCGACGCGCGCGGTCGATGCCGAACCGCGCGGCAGACACCATCGCGCCACGTGGCGGTGCGAGGCGGCCACGGCTGAAAAAGCCTCCGCGCGGCGCGGACATCCCGGGCGACACAGACGACCGGGGCGACGCGGGCAACCAGCGTCACGCACGCAACCAGCGCGACGCAGGCGAGGAGCGGACCGGCGGTCAGATCCAGGCGCGCGGGTCGGCCACCAGCTCGGTGATCCGCGCGGGCAGGGTGCCCGCGGCCACGTCGGCGACGCTGACCAGCTCCAGGATCTCCCGTTCGCTGGCCCGCAGCGCGATCCAGACCTCTTGGAGCGCGCGGGCCGGGCCGTGGTAGCCGAGTTGCTCGGGGCGCTGCCCGCGAACGTGCGCGAGCGGTCCGTCGATCACCCGGATCACCTCGGCGAGCGAGATCTCCTCGGCCGGGCGGGCCAACCAGTAGCCACCCTCCGGGCCGCGCTGGGCGTGCACGATGCCGCCCCGGCGCAGTTGCAGCAGGATGCTCTCCAGGAACTTCGGCGGGATCTCCTGGGCACGGGCGATCTGGTCGGCCGTGACGGGCCGGCCGCGCCCAGGGCCACTGGCCGTCGCGGCAAGCTCGGCGGCCGCGCGGAGGGCGTAGTCGACCCGGGCGGAGAGGCGCATGTCGGCAAGGTTAGCCCCCGGTCAACCGGCCGGGCGGGCGACCCTCGGCCGATCGGACACGCATCGATGGGACCCCGCAATTCGCGCCGATTCCGGCTGTCGGCGAGGACCGGTAAATGCGCGCCATGATCCACCGTGTGGTGGGGGCCGGAATGCCGATATGAAGCGTCCTTATGCTGGGCGGGGGCACAACCGCGAGACCGTTGCACCGACGCCGGGCAGCACATTGACAAACATCGGGGGAAGGCAACACACGATGACCGATATCGCCACACGCACCTGGGATGGCATGACCATCCCGGTCGCTGGCACCTATCTTCTCGATCAGGCGCACAAGCGGATCGGTTTCCTGTCCCGGCACATGATGGTGAGCCCGGTGCGTGGCGAGTTCGCCGAGGCCACCGCACAGATCTTCGTGGCGGAGGACCCGCTGCTCTCCTCGGTGACGGCGACCATCTCCGCGCCGAGTATCACCACCGGCAGCATCGACCGGGACACACATCTGAAGAGTGCCGACTTCCTCGACGTGGAGCGCTATCCCACTCTCGAATATCGAAGCACGGGCATAAAATGGCAGGGCCAGGAGGATCCCATCTTCCAATGGGCCCGCCTGCGCAGCCACCGGTTCGGTGGGCGGGGCCGGAGTCCGATTGTCCCGCCGCAGTCCGAGGCGACCCCCGGGCGATTCGTGCTGACCGGTGAGTTGACAGTGAAAGGAATCACCAGGGCCGTCGACCTGGAGGTGAATTTCGGCGGCGCCCGTCGTGATCCGTACGGGCAGAACATCTTCGGGTTCAGCGCGACGGCCGAGATCGACCGTGAGAACTACGGCCTGCTCTGGAATGTCATGTTGGAGAGCGGCGGGGTCCTGGTCGGCAAGACGGTGCAGATCGAGATCGCCGGCGAGGCCATCCACCAGGCCTGACCGGCGTGATCTCCGCGCCGCTGTCCGGCGGGATGGCGGGCCGCGTCGACGGCGTCAGGCGCCCACGCGGCGCAGCAGACCCTCCTGGACGGCGCTGGCGATCTGCTGGCCGTCGGTGGTGAACATCCGGCCGGTGGCCAGCCCGCGCGCACCGGACGCCGACGGGCTCAGGCAGTCGTAGAGGAACCACTCGTCGGCGCGGAACGGCCGGTGGAACCAGAGCGCGTGGTCCAGGCTCGCGCCGACCAGCCCGCCCGGCCCCCACACCTCACCGTGCGCGGAGAGCACCGAGTCCAGCAGGGTGAGGTCCGAGGCGTAGGTGAGCGCGCAGGCGTGCAGCAGCGGGTCGTCGGGCAGTTTGCCGTCGATGCGCATCCAGACGCGCTGGTGCGGGTCGGCCGGCCGGTCGCCGGGACGCACCCAACCGGGCTCGCCGACGTAGCGCACGTCGATCGGTCGCGGGATCTGACCCCAGATGCCGAGCCGCTCCGGGTACCGGGAGAGCCGGTCGGTCATCGTCGGGACGTCCTGCGGCGGCGGCACGTCCAGGGGAGCCGTGACCTGGTGGTCCAGGCCCTCCTCGGCCCGCTGGAACGACGCCGACATGAAGAAGATCGGCTTGTCGTGCTGGAGGGCGACCGCGCGGCGGACCGAGAAGGACCGGCCGTCGCGGATGTTCTCCACCTGGAACGCGATCGGCTCGGCCGGGTCGCCGGGGCGGACGAAGTAGCCGTGCAGCGAGTGCACGAACCGCTCCGGGTCGACGGTGCGGCCGGCGGCGACCAGGGCCTGACCGGCGACCTGGCCGCCGTACACCCGCTGTGGGCCGACCGGGGGGCTCATCCCCCGGAAGGCCATGTCCCCGGTCGGGTCGAGGTCCAGCACTTCCAGCAGCTGGTCGACCGCCGCCTGGCCGACCGCGACCCGACCGTCGCTCACTGCAGCGCCCGCGCCGACGCCGCGTCGACAAGCGAGCCGAGCTGGTGTACGCGCAGCGTGTTCGTCGAGCCGGGGGTGCCGGGCGGGCTGCCCGCCACGATCACCACGTAGTCGCCGGGGTTGGCCCGGTCGAGGCCGAGCAGCGCCTGGTCGACCTGGCGGAACATGTCGTCGGTGTGCTGCACGAACGGCATCAGGAACGTCTCCACGCCCCAGGTGAGGGCGAGCTGGTCGCGCACCTCGGGGACCGGCGTGAACGCCAGCAGCGGCAGGTCGCAGTGCAGGCGGGACAACCGTCGGACGGTGTCACCGGTCTGCGAGAAGGCGACCAGGGCCTTGGCGTTGATGGCGCGGGCGATCGACGAGGCGGCGACGGTGAGCGCGCCACCGTGGGTACGCGGGTCGTGCTGCAGCCGGGGCACCCCGATCGAGCCGGACTCGGTGGTCGTCACGATCTTGGCCATGGTGCTGACGGTCAGCACCGGGTACTTGCCGACGCTGGTCTCGCCGGAGAGCATGACCGCGTCCGCGCCGTCGAGCACCGCGTTGGCGACGTCGGAGGCCTCCGCCCGGGTGGGGCGGGAATTCTCGATCATGGAGTCGAGCATCTGGGTGGCCACGATGACCGGCTTGGCGTTCTCCCGGCACAGCTGCACGGCGCGCTTCTGCACCAGGGGGACCTCGTCCAGCGGCATCTCGACACCGAGGTCACCGCGGGCGACCATCACGCCGTCGAAGGCCAGCACGATGGCCTCGAGGTGCTCGACCGCCTCCGGCTTCTCGACCTTGGCCAGCACCGGGCGGTACACGCCCTCCTCGGCCATGATGTTGTGGACGAGCTTGATGTCCTCGGCCGAGCGGACGAAGGACAGCGCGACCAGGTCGACGCCGAGCCCCAGGGCGAAGCGCAGGTCCTCGGCGTCCTTGTCCGACATGGCGGGCACGCTGACCGCCACGTTGGGCAGCGAGACACCCTTGTTGTTGGAGACCGGGCCGCCCTCGGTGACCAGGCAGCGGATGTCGTTGCCGGTGACGTCGGTGACCTCGACGGCGACCCGACCGTCGTCGATCAGCAGCCGGTCGCCGGGCTTCACCTCGTGCGGCAGCTTCTGGTAGGTGCAGGAGACCCGCTCCTTGGTGCCGAGGATGTCGTCACCGGTGATCACGACCGAGTCGCCGGTGCGCCACTCGTACGGACCGTCGGCGAACCGGCCGAGCCGGATCTTGGGGCCCTGGAGGTCGGCGAGGACCGCCACGGGCTGACCTGCCGCCTCGGACGCCTCCCGGACAAGTCGATAGACCGCCTCGTGGTCGGCGTGGCTGCCGTGGCTGAAGTTGAGCCTCGCCACGTTCATGCCGGCCTCGACGAGACCCCGGATGCGCTCCGGGGACGAGGTGGCGGGACCAAGGGTGCAGACGATCTTCGCGCGGCGTGTCACGCCCATCAGGCTAGTCTCTCCTTCAGGTCGGACTCGGGGCCGACCCATTGCAGGCAGCGGAACAGGTGTCCAACGACGCGCGGTGCGCGTCGGGCCGGCGGGCGGAACCGCACCGGGAACGTTGTGGCGACGGGCAACGGCGACCGCGCGCCGGGAATCGTACGCCTCCGTCGGTGTGCGCTGTCGGGGTGCTCCCGAGGAAGGCTCATCCCGGGTGCGCCGACGGAGGCAGGGTGGGCACCGCGGTGAGCAGGTCACGGGGGTCGTAGCGGCGCTTGGCCCGGCGTAGTCGCGCCCAGTTCGCGCCGTAGGCGAGCCGGACCCGGTCGGTCTCCTCCGGGGCGAGCAGGTTCGGGTAACCACCGGGCAGGGCGTGCGGTTCGAGCGCCGCCGAGGTGCGCTCGGCCCACTCCCGGTGCGGCGCGGCCTGCTCACCGGGTGGCCAGACCGCGATGATCTCGGTCAGCAGGTGCTCGTCGCGCAGGCCGAACGCCGTGTCGGCGAGTCGGACCCGGGTGGCCGCGCCGTGGAAGTGGTGTAGGGCCAGCGCCGAGAACGGCGAGCCGACCTGGTGGGCCGCGTCGACGAGCACGTCGGCCACCCCGTCGGTGAGCGCGGGCAGCCACCGGGTACGCAGCAGGTAGTGGTTGCCGTCGACCATGCCGCCGTCGAACATCCGCAGCGCATCCGCGTACGGCATCGGGGCGACCTGGTCGACAAGTGGGGTGCCCAGCGCGCGCAACCGGTCCATCCACGGCGACCCGGCGTCCAGGTCCGGGCCGCTGTAGAACGGGCAGACGAAGATCACCGGTTCGCCGGCCGGGCCGGGCAGGAAGCCGGTCATCACTGTCAGCTCGTCCGGGGCCTCGGCGATGAGCGCGCCGTAGCCGCGCAGCACGGACGGCGCCTCGGCCAGCGCGAACATGATCATGCCGGCCAGCACGCCGGGCAGCCGGTGCGCGCGGAAACGCAGCTCGGTGACCACGCCGACGTTCCCACCGCCGCCGCGCAGCGCCCAGTACAACTCGGCGTCGTGGCGGGGGTCGGCGGTGACCCGGCGGCCGTCGGCGAGGACCACCTCCGCGCCGAGCAGGTTGTCCAGGGTCAGACCGAACCGGCCGCAGAGCGGGCCGTACCCGCCGGCGAGGGTGAGCCCGGCCAGGCCCACGTCGCGGACCACACCGGTGGGCACCACCAGGTCGTACGGGCGGGCGGCGGCCAGCAGCTCGGCCGTCGTGGCACCACCGCCGGCGGTCACCGTGGCCTCGTCCGGGTCGACCTGGACGGCGCGCAGACCGGTCAGGTCGAGCACCAGGCCGCCGTCGCGAAGCGCGCGGCCGGCCCAGTCGTGTCCGCCGGAGCGGACCGACAGGGGCAGGTGGCAGCGGGCGGCGACGCGAACCGCGTGGGACACCTCGTCGGCGTTCTGGCAGTGGGCCACCAGGGCGGGCGTGCGCTGGACCGCGCCGTTCCAGAGCCGGGTGGTGGTGGCGTACGCGGGATCGCCCGGCTCGTGCAACCGGTCGCCGAGCAGGGCACGCAGCCGGGCGGTGGCCGTCGCGACATCGGGGGTGGCGGCGGAGATCATGGCGACTCCTCGACCGGGGCCGACCCAACGCTTCCGGGTGCGCCCCGGCGGCGGCCCTCGCAGGGCGCGACCGTAACACCGGCACGCCGCCGAGCGCCGTCGTCATCACGACAACCGCCGATTGACCGACAGCTCAGCTCTCGGTCTTGATCAGGGGGAACTCCAGCGACCCGGCCGGGCAGAGGAAGGTCAGCACGTCCACCCGGTAGAGCCCGGCCTGCACCGCCGGGTCGGCCTCCAGCACGCTGCGGACGTCGTCGACGCTGCCGGTGCGGGCCAGCCCGAAGCCGATCGGCGGCTCCGGATTGCTGGCCGGCCCGTCGATCGAGCCGGCGACCAGGATGATGCCGCCGCGCTGCAACGCCTGCATGTGCTCGGCGTGCTCCGACTGCAACCGTTGCACGGTCTCGGCGGGCAGGGCCCGTCCGGCCGCACCGGGATAGATCACGATGCACTCGTACGTGTCGAGCGCGAAGTTGACCTGCGGCACTCCCGCCATGGGTGCTCCCTCCGCCGTCGCGCCGAACGGCACCGGCCCCGCCAGCGTCGCACGTACGCCCGGGTCGTACCGGGGCTTGGCGGCAACCGGTCCCGGCGGGCGGTTGAGGTGTCCGCGCACACAGTCGGCCGACGACCGGTGTGTCGGCCGGGTTCCGGGGGATGATCTACCAATGGCGACAAACATCAGTGAGCAGCCCGCGAAGGCGTCCGGCACGTACCGGATCGGTGGAGACGTCACAGTCAACCGGCTCGGTTACGGGGCGATGCAGATCACCGGCCCCGGTGTCTGGGGTGACCCGAAGGACCCGGCGGAGGCGGTCCGGGTGCTGCGCCGGGCCGTCGAGCTGGGCGTGACGTTCATCGACACCGCCGACTCGTACGGGCCGTTCGTCTCGGAGCTGTTGATCCGTGAGGCCCTGCACCCGTACGCCGACGACCTGGTCATCGCGACCAAGGGTGGGTTCACCCGGTCCGGTCCGGGCGACTGGCGCGTGGTGGGTCGCCCGGAGTACCTGCGTCAGCAGTGTGAGCTGAGCCTGCGCCACCTCGGCCTGGACAGCATCCCGCTCTACCAGTTGCACCGCATCGACCCGAAGGTGCCGCTCGCCGACCAGCTCGGTGAGCTGGCGCTGTTGCGGCAGGAGGGCAAGATCCAGCACATCGGGTTGTCCGAGGTGAGCGTGGCGCAGATCGAGGAGTCCCGGGCGATCACCACGATCGCCTCCGTGCAGAACCTGTACAACCTGGCCAACCGCAGCGCGGAGGACGTGCTGGAGTACTGCGAGCGCAACGACCTCGCGTTCATCCCGTGGTTCCCGATCGCCACCGGTGAGCTGGCCCGCCCGGGCGGCCCGCTGGACGCCATCTCCACCGCGCACGGCGCGTCGCCCGCGCAGCTCGCGCTGGCCTGGCTGCTGCGTCGCTCGCCGGTGATGCTGCCGATCCCCGGCACGTCCTCGGTGGCGCACCTGGAGGAGAACGTGGGCGCGGCCGACGTGCGGCTCACCGACGACGAGTTCGAGTCGTTGGCCGCGGCGAGCTGACCCGCCGGTGCGGGCGCCGCCGGTGTCAGTCGGCGGCGTCCGGACCGGGCTCCCGGGCGGCCCGTAGCGCCTCGGTCGCCTGGGCCAGCAGGCGAGCCGAGTCGGTGCGTCCACTCACCTGTAGTTCCACCTCGGTGTCGCCGGCCTGGATCCGGATGCTGGCCTCGGTGCGCTGCTGGTCGACCCAGGACTGCAACAGGTTGAACAGACCGGGGAGCAACCCCTGGGCGAGCACCGCGATGATCACCGCGTCGCTGAAGCCCGGCCGTCCCCCACCGCCGCCGGCCCGGCGCACCACCGGCCGGTACTCCGGGTGGCGGTGGATCCAGGCCAGCAGGTCGACCGCCGGCTGCTGGCGCTGCCGGGGGTTGATGGTCAACCGCACGGGCTGCCGGGCGGCGGTGTCGCTGTCGGTCACGGAGTCTCTCCCGGTCAGTTGGCGGCGGGGCGGAAGGCGACGCCCTCCCCCTCGGCGGTGGCGACGCCGGTGACGGTGAACGTGTCGTCGTCGGTGAACGGTGAGGTGCCACCGAAGTACGTGTTGGTGCCGCTGACCTGCACCTTGCCCTGGCTCTCGTACGGGGTGGAGACCTCGGCGCTGTCCGGGCCGGTCAACTCGACGGCGAGCTTCGGGTACTCCAGGATCTTCCAGGTGACCTTCTGCGCGGACCCACCGTAGTAGCGGAACGGGCAGCCCGGCGGTGCGGCGACGGTCTGCTTGGCGCACTCGTCCAACCAGGCCCGTACCCGGGCATCGACGGCCTCGACAGCGACCGGCGTGAGCACCGGCGCGAGTTGCAGGGTGGCAGTGCCCTGCCCCGGGCCGACCGCCAACGTCTCGGCGGGCGTCTCGCTGAGCGCGCTGGCCGGGCCGGTCGCGGTGTAGCCGCCGGGCAGCAGCAGCACCAGCGGAGGACCGTCGGTGCCGCCGGGCAGCTCGACGCCGTTGAGGCGCACGCCGGGCCCGCCGATCGCGATGCTGAGCGGCGTCAGGCCGTCGCTCAGCTGCCAGCCGTGGAACAGCCCGGCGGTGGCCTCCTCGTCGCGGCGCAGGCTGACCGTCGCGGTCTGCCGCGCGCCGCCCAGCCGGTACGCCACGGTGGCCGTGGCGCTGTCGTCGTCGCGCTCCAGCTTGGTGATGTCGACGTCGGTCGGCGGTTGGTAGCCCTCGCCCCGCAGCAGTTGGGCGAGCAGCTTGCGGTCGGTGACACCGCTCTGGTCGCTCAGGAAACCGAGCGCGGCGTCGCTGTCCCGGTCGGCGAGCGCGGAGAAGTATCCGTCGACAGTCGCCTGCGGTCGGAAGAACGCCCACTGCACCACGCCGAGCCCGCCGGTGCCGACGCACGCTGCCAGCATGAGGGCGCCGACAAGCAGCCAGGTCCGGCGGGTGCCGACCGGGCCGGAGTGGCCGAACAGCCGCTCGACGGTGACGGGCTCGTCCGCCGCCGCGGGCGCCCCGGCCACCGACGCCCGCTCCAGCGCGTCGAGCCGGAGCTCGTGCGGCGGGTGGGTGGCGCAGACCGCCTCGTCCCAGCCGCTGCGGCCGGTCTCGAAGGACAGCCGCCGCTCCAGGACGCGCCGCATCCCGTCGACGTGCCCGGTGAGCACGGCGCCGAGGTCGGCCCGGTACTCGGCCGCGCGCACGTCGCGGGCGTGCAGCGGCAGCACCACGTAGCGCATGGTGAGCAGCACCGGCCAGAAGAACAGAAAGACCACGAAGTTGGTGCCCGGGTGCGGGAACGTCCGCATCAGCCAGGTCGGCAGGGCGTGCGCGAGGGTCAGCGGCAGGCCGACGCCACGGACGAAGGCGCTGGTGATCTCGTCGCCGGTGCGCCAGTGCACCAGCTCGTGGCTGAGCAGCGCGGCGACCTCGTCGTCCGGCTCGGTCAGCACGGCGGTGGTGACCACCACGTGCCGGGCGTACGTGCGGGCGTTGCTCAGGACCGGGTCGTCCTCCATCAGCAGTCGGGGCACGCTGGGCAGGCCGAGCCGCCGGGCGCACTCGTCCAGCACGGGGCGCAGCCGCGCGTCCTCCCGGCGGCTGGGCTGGCGGGCGCCGGAGACCACCAGCAGGCGCGGTTCCAGCAGCACCCGGTAGAGGGTGTAGAGCACCCCGATCAGCGCCGCCGCGGCGACCGTGCCGACCAGCCCGGTGACCACCGTGAACACCCCGTTGTCGGCGCCCAGCCAGGGCACCACCAGCACGGCCAGGAAGCCGGCCAGGAACCCGGCGACGAAGCCGGCCACCCCGCCGAGCACCCCGCCGGAGCGGCTCAGGAACGCCTCCAGCAGGGAGCCGATCAGCGGGGCGTCGCGCAGCATCTGGGGCACCTGGTCGTCGGCGCCCAACCCGCCGGCGAAGAGCCCGGTGACGGCGAGGACGAGACCGCCCCAGAACGCCAGGAGCAGCGCGACCGGCAGGTAGAACCAGGTGGCGACGAACGCGCCGAGCACGCCCCGCCAGTCCCGCAGGATCCCGGCGCGCAGCCAGACCAGCGCGCTGGGGTAGCCGGGCGGCCGGTCGGCGAAGCCACCGGTGGGCGGTGGTGGTTCGCTCGTCGGCGGTTCGGCCGCCCGGATGTCGAGCTGCGGCACGGTCGGCGGGGTGCCCTCCGACGGCACGGTGTGCGGCTCGGTCATGCGCGCTGCTCCTCCGGGAAGTCACGTCTGTCGGCAATGGACAGCCGCAGCAGGTTATCGAGCGCGCCTGATGTCGGACACCCCTTTCCCGGGAACGTCGCCCACCCGACATTTGTCGCGCGCCGGTGCGGGTGGTCCCGTCGGGACCACCCGCACGGGCCAGCTCAGAGCGCGAGGCAGTTGGGTCGCACCGGGCCGTCCACCAGGGCGCCGCGCACGATGGTGTACGCCGTGCCGTCGAGCACCAGGCCGAGGTGCCCCACCACCCGCAGCGGGCAGTACGCCTGGATCAGCACGTTCGTCGCGCCGTCGTTGACGGCGGCGTTCCCGGTTGGCCGGACCAGCTCGTCCTGCAGGGTGCGGACGGTGGTGTAGCGCACCGTGCCCGGGGTGTCGTCGCCGGCGTTGAGGTCGGCGAGGAACGCCGAGCCGATGGTCATCTGTTGGCAGGCCACGACGCCGGCGCAGCTGCCCAGGCCAAGGAACGCCGCGATGGTGGCGACGTAGGTACCGTACTGCGGCGTGCCCAGGCTGACGTAGCGGCCAACGGTGGCGGTGCCGCCGAGCCGCTTGAGGTAGTAGCGGCTGACCAGGCCGCCTTCGGAGTGGGCGACGACGTCCACCGTCGCCGCGCCGGTGCTGGCGCGCACCTGGTCGACGTAGCCGGCGAGGGCGCGGGCGGAGGTGGGGATGTCGCCGAGGCCCAGCCCGGGGAGCTGGTAGACGTAGGCGCGGTAGCCGTCGGCGCGCAGCCGGGCGGCCAGCGGCTGGTACGCGACGGCGACGCCGCTGAGCCCACCGACCACGATCACCGGGTTGGCCGCGGCAGCGGCGGCGAGGGCGGCGGGCGCGACGGCGCTGGCCGCTGTGGGATCGGCGGGGGTGGCGGCGGTCGCCGTACCGGCGGACGCGAACAGGGCGGCGGCGACGAGGGACCCGACGAGGGCGGTCTTTCGGAGCAGCATGGCTGCACCTCCGGGGGGAGGCACCCGGCGTACCGGGCAGGTGGGTGGGGGTGTCCGGTCGACCGTGCGACGATCATGCCCGTAACAATTCAGAACCGTCAATGATTTGTTACGGGCCGGTAACCCGTTGTTCCACCGAGGGGGCAAACCGGCAATTCGGCCCGGCTCCACATCGGACCGGCGGCCCGGTGGCGCACCCCCGGGCGGTGACGGCGAATGGCATGCTGTGGCAGTGGTCGCCGACGAACCCCCCGAGCGCCAGTTACGGGTGATGCCGTGGTGGCTGGTGCTGGTCGGGCTGCTTGTCGCCGCCGCCCTGGGCTGGCTGGTGCTGGGCCTGCTGCTCGCCGAGGCCGACCGGGCCGGCCAACCGGACACCCGCGCCACGCTGCGCATCGACGCGATCCGCACCGGCCTGACAGTGGTCGCCGGCACCGGCGGCGGGCTCGCCCTGCTGCTGGCCGCCCGGCGCCAGTGGATCGCCGAACGCGCGCAACGACACCAGGAGAGCGTCGCCGCCCGCGACCAGGCACACCGGGACCGGGTGCAGGCGCACGCCGAGTCGGTGGCCGAGGCCGCGCAACGCCAGCAGGACCGGCAGTCCGGAGCGGCCGAGCACGACGCGGCGGAGCGCCGGCTGACCGAGCTCTACACCCGGGCCGTCGAGCTGCTCGGCAACGACAGCGCGGCGGTACGCCTGGGCGGCCTGCACGCGCTGGAGCGCCTCGGTCAGGACAATCCGGGGCAGCGCCCGACGATCGCGGCGGTGCTGTGCGCGTACCTGCGGATGCCGGCGCCGGACGGCGAGCCGCGCGAGACGGAGGTCCGGCGCACCGCGCAGCTCGTGCTCACCCGACACCTGCGCGCGGACGACCCGACCCACTGGCCGGAGCTGGCGCTCGACCTGACCGGTGCCACGCTCGTCGACTTCGACGCCACGGGCTGCACGCTTGTCGACGCGAACTTCACGGCGGCGGCGTTCACCGGCACGACCACCTTCGCGGGCGCGACGGCGCGGGGGCGCCTCCTGCTCGGGGCGGCGACCTTCGGCGACGTGGCCTTCGAGGGGCTCACGGCCGACGGCGAGGTCATGCTCGACGGCGCTCACGTCGGCGGTCTGGCCAGCTTCGACGGCGCCGCGTTCACCGGTGGCCTGTCCTGCCGGCGGTCCACCTTCGCCGGCCTGGCCTCATTCCGCCGGACGACCTTCGGTCAGCCGACAAGCTTCGACGCGACCCGCTTCGAGGACGCCACCACCTTCCGGGAGGCCGTCTTCGACGCCGCCCTGTCGATGGAGCACACCGAGTTCGGCAGGTCGGCCAACTTCCACTCCGCCCGCTTCCGGCACATGGCGTTGTTCCGCTGGACGGTGTTCGGCGCGGAGGCGCTGTTCGACAGGGCCCGCTTCACCGACGCCGCGAACTTCGGCCGAGCCCGGTTCCACAGCATGACCAGCTTCCGCGACGCACAGTTCAGCCGGCCACCGTACGTCGATCAGGCCCGGGCGATTGTCGATCTCGGTCACCGCTGGCCGGAGGGCACGGTGGTGGAACGGCTCGACGACGAGTGGCTGCTGCTCGTCGACCGTTGACGCCGGGTCAGCGCACTGTGGCGCGCAGGCCGTCCAGGGCCACGCCGAGCACCCTGTCGCGTTGCTCGGGTGACGGGAACTGCGCCATGGTGAGGCCGCTGATCAGGCGCACCACGTCGTCGAAGCCGACGTCGGCACGGACCACGCCGGCATCCTGGGCGCGACGCATCAGCGGCTCGCCGGCGGAGTAGATCTCCGTCCGGCAGCTGGTGAAGATCTCCGAGTCGTGCAGTAGCTGCTCGGCGAGCGCCCGCTTGGTGGCGACGTACGCGACGAACCGGTGCAGCCAGGCGACGAGCGCGTCCCACGGGGGGAGCTCGGCGAGGTCCTCGGCCGATCGGCTCAGCGCCCGCACCTCCTCGACGTAGACGGCTTCGAAGAGGTGCCGTCGGCTGGGGAAGTTGCGGTAGAGCGTGCCGATGCCGACCCCGGCCCGCCGGGCCACGTCCTCCAGGGAGGCGGCGGCGCCGTTCTCGGCGAACGCCTCGCGGGCCGCCGCGATCAGGGCGTCGTAGTTACGCCGCGCATCGGCCCGCTTGGGCCGCTGGGCGAAGACCTCGGGCGCCTGCCCCGCGCTGGTCATGACGTGCGTCACCTCAACCTGGTTGCATCCGGAGGCAACCCTCCGCTAACTTAGTGGAGGCACCCCTCCGGAACCCCCGGAGGCCTGCCTCCGGTTAGCTTACCTCGGGATCCGCCCGATCGCCGCCTGGCCACCCGATCGCCCGGACCCGACAGCCCTGCCCGTCGCAGACGACGGGCTCAGTACGTAATCAGGGAGTTCTCTCTCGTGGCAGTAACCTCCCGACGCAGCTCGCGTCGGCTCACCTTCACCGTGCTCGCGGCCGGCGCCGGGTTCTTCGCGATGCTCCAGTCGCTGATCACCCCGGTGCTACCCACCATCCAGCAGGATCTGCACACCTCCCAGAACACAGTGACCTGGGTCCTGACCGCCTACCTGCTCTCCGCGTCGATCTTCACGCCGATCCTCGGACGGGTCGGCGACATGGTCGGCAAGGAACGGATGCTCGTCGTCTCGCTCGCCGCGCTCGCGCTCGGCTGCCTGCTGGCCGCCATCGCGCCGAACATCGGCGTCCTCATCCTCGCCCGGGTCGTGCAGGGCATCGGCGGAGCGGTCTTCCCGCTGTCGTTCGGCATCATCCGCGACGAGTTCCCGGCCGCACGGGTCTCCACGGCCGTGGCCGCCATCTCGGCGATCGTCGCCGTCGGCGGTGGCCTGGGCATCGTGCTGGCCGGCCCGATCGTCACCACGCTGGACTACCGCTGGCTGTTCTGGATCCCGATGGTCGTGGTCGGGCTGACCGCCGTGGCCGCCCACCTGTTCGTCCCCGAGTCGCCGGTCCGTACCCCCGGGCGCATCGACTGGCGCGCCACACTGCTGCTCTCCGGCTGGCTGGTGGCGCTGCTGCTGCCGATCAGCCAGGGCGCGACCTGGGGCTGGACCTCCACCCGGGTGCTCGGTCTGCTGGTGCTCGCCGTGGTGCTGCTGGCCAGCTGGCTGGTCGCCGAACTGCGGTCGAAGAATCCGCTTATCGACATGCGGATGATGCGCCTGCCCGGAGTCTGGACCACCAACCTGGTGGCCCTGCTCTACGGCGCGTCGATGTTCTCCGTGTACGCGTTCCTCCCGCAGTTCGTGCAGACCCCGACCGCCGCCGGCTACGGCTTCGGGGCGAGCATCAGCCAGGCCGGTCTGCTCATGCTGCCGATGCTCGTCGCGATGTTCGTCGCCGGTCTCGTCGCCGGCCGACTCCAGGCCGTCTTCAGCGCCAAGGCGCAGCTCGCCACCGGTGCCGCGTTCAACGTGGCCGCCTCGGCGATGCTCGCCGCCGCGCACGACACCCGCTGGGAGGTCGCCATCGCCGGCGGCCTGGTCGGCCTCGGCATCGGTCTGGCCTTCGCGTCGATGGCCAACCTGATCGTCGCCAGCGTGCCGGCCAGCCAGACCGGCGTGGCGACCGGCATGAACGCCAACATCCGCACCATCGGAGGCGCGATCGGCGCCGCAGTGGTCAGCGGCGTGATCACCGCGCACCCGCAGGCCAACGGCCTTCCCCGGGAGGCCGGCTTCACTACCGGGTTTCTCGTTCTCACGGCCATCGCCCTGGCCGCCGCGCTCGCGGCCCTCGCCGTCCCGTCCGCCCGGCGGGCGTCGGCCGGTCGCCGGCCGTCCACCGCGACGATCATCGAGTCGGAGCTAGCCGGCGAGTTCGCCACAATGCCGGCGACCCGCTGACCCCATCCGGTCGGCGGTCACGATCGAGGCAGCAACTTCACCGAAGTTGCTGCCTCGACGCGTCGGTAGGCAGCACTTTCGGGGAAACTGCTGCCTCGCTCGTGAGCCCGGAGCGCAACGCGCCCCGGGCTCCGTGGTCTACCGGGCCTGCGGGAGTACGCTGGCCGCTCTCCCGTCCACCACTCCCCTGCTTCAGGATGCCGCCATGCCCGAACTGCTGACCGCCGACCGCATCGAGGAGATCGGTTCGCTGGGCCCCACGAGCCCGGACCCGGCCGCGCTTGTCGCCGAGCTGGTGGGCGCTGTCGACGAGGGGCGGGTCGCCGACCCCGACGACACCGGGTACGCCCTGCTTGTCGCCGCGGACATCCTCGAGCAGGCGGGCGACCTGGCCGACGCGCTCGCGCTGGCCACCCGCGCCATCGCCGAACAACCCGACGAGGACGCGTACGCCCGGTCGGTGCGCGGCGGTCTGCTGCTGCGCCTCGGCCGCGAAGACGAGGGCATGGCCGAGCTGACCGCCCTGCGCCCACTGTTGGAGACCAATCCCAACGCCACCTACCTGGTCGAGGAGCTGGCCGAAGCCGGCCGCCCCGACCTGGCGGTGGAGTGGCTGACCGAGGCGCTGGACGCGATCCTGGCACGGACCCGGGACCAGCAGCACGAATCCGAGGACGCCCAGGACGAGGCCGCGGCCATGATCTACGGGCTGACCCAGCGGCGACACAACCTGCGCGAGGAGCTGGGCCTGCCGCACGACGAGTACGACAACCTCGCCGACCGGCTGCGCGCCGCCAGCAACCACGCGCTCGACGCGCTCGACGACGGCCCCGCGACGCTGCTGTTCTGGCCGCAGGCGGAGTTCCACGCGCTGCTGCTGCGCTGGCCCACGCTCGCCGAGAGCTACCCCCCGACCTGGGACGAGCACCGCGCCCAGACCGAACGGGCCCTCGTCGACGCGTCCGGGGTGGGCGGCGTCGACCTGGGCGTGGTCGTCGGCTCCGTCGCCGGGCTGGCGGCCTTCGCCGAACGCGAGGGCAGCGACCCCACCGACGAGGAGACGCAGGACGAGTACGCCGACTCACTCACCGGGTCCGACCTCCGGGCCTGGCCACCCGGCCGCAACGACGCCTGCTGGTGCGGATCGGGCGCCAAGTACAAGAAGTGCTGCCTGCCGCGCTCGCGCGGCTGACCGGCCCCGCGCTGCTGCCGCCCGGCCCCGCGCTGGGGCTGCCCGGCCCCGCGCTGGGGCTGCCCGGCCCCGCGCTGTGGCTGCGCGGTCACGGCGACGCGGTCACGGCCGCGCGGTCAGGATGCTTCGCGGACGCGCGGGTCGGCGAGCCACACCTCGGCCAGGTCGCTGAGCTGGACGCCGAGGACCTCACTGAGGCAGACCACAGTGCCGAACGCGGGCGCCGGGAGCCGACCCACCTCGATCTTGCGGAGCGTCTCCGGCGAGATGCCGGCCGCCAGTGCCACGTCGACGAGGGGGCGGCCACCTCGCGCGACCCGGAGCGCCGCCCCGAGACGTTGGCCCGCGGCGATCTGCGCGGGTGTGAGCGGTGGGCGAACCATGTGAGCAGGATAGGTCCGCCCTGGCGGACCAGCAACGCCATCCGGGCGGACCCGCCGAGGCGTGGTATAAATATACCGCTACGGACAGGGAGGGTTGGTCGTGATCGAGCTTAAGTCCCCCGAGGAAATCCAACGGATGGCCGTGACCGGCCAGTTCGTCGGCGAGCTGCTGGCGGAGCTGCGTGAGGTCGCCGCCGTCGGGGTCAACCTGATGGACCTTGAGCACCACGCCCGCCGTCGGATCAAGGAGCGGGGCGCCGAGTCCTGCTACTGGGACTACGCGCCGTCGTTCGGCCGCGGCCCGTTCCGCAACGTCCTGTGCCTCTCGGTGAACGACGCCGTGCTGCACGGCCTGCCGCACGACTACACCCTGCGCGACGGTGATCTGCTGAGCATCGACATGGCGGTCGGGATCGACGGCTGGGTCGCCGACTCCGCGCTGTCCGTCATCGTCGGCACCCCGACCCCGGAAGACCTCAAGCTGATCGAGGCGACCGAGGTCGCGCTGGTCGCCGCGATCGACGCCGCGCAGCCGGGCAGTCAGCTCGGCGACGTCTCCGCCGCCATCGGCGAGGTCGCCCACCGCTACGGCTACCAGGTCAACAACGAGTTCGGCGGGCACGGCATCGGCCGCACCATGCACGAGGCCCCACACGTCGCCAACAAGGGCCGCCCCGGCCGGGGCATGAAGCTCAAGCCCGGCCTGACGATCGCGATCGAGCCGTGGTTCTGCCGCAGCACCGACAAGATCAAGTTTGACGAGGACGGGTGGACGATCCGGTCCGCGGACGGCTCCCGCACGGCGCACTCGGAGCACACCGTCGCGATCACCGAGGCCGGCCCCCAGGTCCTGACCACCCGCCCCACCGAGGAGAGCACGCAGTGACGGCGCAGGAGCAGCACGAGACGATCGAGGACAGCCCGGTCGGCTGGGTCGCCGAGCACGTCCGGCGCTACGTGGAGACCGACGGCGCCGACGGTGAGACCTTCCACGGCGTACCGTCGCTGCTACTCACCACGCGCGGACGCCGAACGGGCACACTACGTCGCACCGCGCTGATGTACGGCCGCGACGGCGACAACCACCTCCTGGTGGCGTCCAACGGGGGCGCCAGCAAGCACCCCGCCTGGTATCTGAACCTGAGCGCCGATCCCACAGTGGAGGTCCAGGTCGGCGCCCAGCGGTTCTCCGGTCGGGCCCGGACGGCGACGGGCGAGGAACGGGACCGGCTGTGGCCCATCATGACGAAGGTCTTCCCGACGTACGCCCGCTACCAGCAGGGCACCGACCGTGAGATCCCCGTCGTCGTCATCGAACGCACGTCACGAGACTCTTCGTGATCGAATAATCTCCGTCAGTGTCGGAGAGGGCTATGGTGACCGCAGCCAAACGCCCACTCCGGCCAAGGAGGACCACTGTGCGCCGCATCGTCACCACCATCGCACTGCTCGGCGCGTCCCTCGTCGTGGCGCTGGCGCCCACGCCGGCGAGTGCGGACAGCAGCGTCGAGATCACGTCCGCGACCCTTGTCGCGCGAGGCGTCGCCGTGGACGTCACCCTCACCGTGACCTGCCAACCCGGCCTGTCCGGCGCCAGCGAGCTGATCATCAGGCAGCGGTCCGGCGACAGGGTCGCCTACGCGAGTGGCTGGGCGCCGCTGGGCAGCTGCACCGGCGAACCCCAGACCGTGCAGGGGCGGGCCTGGGCGGAGAGCGGCGGGCTGGTCCTCCACAAGGGTGTCGCGCTGATCAGCGGCGGATTCGAACTCTGTGGCGAGACCGGCTGTGACTACCCGCGGTTCGAACAGACCTTCCGCATCACCCGCTGACCCCGTCGGGCCCGCCACTGTGCGCTGCCACCGCCCCGTGATCAGTTTCCCAGCGCTCGGACCTTGGCGATCGTCTCCTGCACGTGCTGCTTGGCCGGGTCGCCACCCTGGGACGCCTGCGCGAGCGCCTGACGGTACGCGTCGATCATGCCGACCAGCGGACCGGCGGCCACACCCTCCAACGCACCGGCGACGAGCGCCCGCGCCTCGGCCGCGTCCTGGGCTGCCGCCGCGGTCTTGGCCTTCGCTTCGTCCAGCTTCTGCGACGCCGCCGCCAACCTCGCGATGATCTGTGCTGCGCTCACGCGCACCCTCCCCTGGTCGACCATCGCCTCCGCACCGGCGGAGACCACCTGGGAGCGTACGAGATCCGCGCACCCGGCGCGACCGCCCGCGTGCCCGGCGCACACCCAGCGACCGGCGGATGGCCACGGAAGCCACCGAGACGCGATTACGGATGCGACCGCCGCCGAGATCCGCACGAAAGAATCTGAATCTTGGACACTTTCCGTTCCGCGCTGACGAAAACTGTCCAAGATCTACAGTCTCACGCGGACGGTCGGCGTACCCGGAAAGATCCGGACGTGACGGCGGCCCGGCGCGTCCTGCCTTGTCGTTCGGCGCGTCGGGTCCCGACCGCGACGTGTGGTAACACCGGTGGCGCACCATCAATGACGTGGACACGGTGTCGGACTGGCTGCGGGTGGTGTGGGGCTGGCTCAACCCCGCCGAGACGCTGACGAGCTTCCTGTTGGCGACAGTGGCCGTCTCGGCGGCGGCGACCCGACTGATGCGCCAACTGCGGCGCGGGGCGCCGGAGGAGCGCTACCGCCGCTGGTTCGTCGAGGAGTACCGGGTGTACAACCCGTACCTGGCGGCGCCGGAGACCCTACGACTGGAGCGGACCCTGGTGCCGCTGTTCGTCACCGAGGAGGGACGGTCGGACCGGATCGCCGACGCCGGGCGACGGATCGCCGACCGGAACAACCACGTCGTGCTGCTCGGCGACGCGGGGTCCGGCAAGACCACGATGCTCAAGGCGTTCGGGATCGCGGCACTGGGCGGCGTCGACGGTCGAGGTGGCACCGGGCGGGGCCGGGAGGTGCCGTTCCTCGTGCCGGTGCGGCTGCTTCGCGGCATCGGACAGGCCGGCGCGCTGACCGAGCACATCCTCGGGGTGCTGCGGTCGCGGAAGGGACTGGCACTGACCAAGGAGGAAGCCCAGCAGTTCCTCGCGCAGACGTTGCAGCAGGAGCGGTGCGTCGTGCTGCTCGACGGGCTGGACGAGGTGACGCCGACCGCGTACTCGGCCGTCCGCGACGAGGTGTACCGGTTTCTCAGCGACCACACGCCGGAGCTGCCGACCGCCAATGCCCGGATCGTGATCACCTGTCGGCGGCTCACCTTCCTGCGGATCGCCGACGACTGGCAGCCGGAGCGGTTCGGGGCGCACCGCAGCTACGCGCTGGCGCCACTGCGGGACACCGAGATACTCGCCTACCTGCGGGCCTTTCCGGATCGGTTCCCGGACGTCGACGGGCCGCAGCGGTTCATGGCGCAGCTACGGGTGTCGGGCACGCTGGGCCTGCACCGCAATCCGCTGGTCCTCTCGATGTCGATCGGCCTGTACGCGGGCCGGAAGTTCCCCGCCATCGCCCACTCGACGGCGCGGCTGTACGACGAGATGATCGACGAGATGCTCGGCCGACACAGCTTCCGGGCCGACGGGCTCGCCACCGGCGTGAACGAGTTCGACCAGGCCGACAAGCTGCGCGTGCTGCGGGAGTTCGCGCTGCGCGCGGCGCTCGGTCCGCAGGGGTTCGGACCATTCGACCGGGCGGCGCTCGCCGACTTCGTGTCGGCCACGGGCGACCGCCTTCGGCAGAACCTGAACGGCCGTGCCGACGACTTCGTCGACGAGATCATCGACCGGTCCGGTCTGCTCAGCCCGG
Source organism: Micromonospora sp. CA-240977 (assembly GCF_050942285.1). NCBI lineage: Bacteria > Bacillati > Actinomycetota > Actinomycetes > Micromonosporales > Micromonosporaceae > Micromonospora > Micromonospora sp. CA-240977. Next base: position 5,514,830 of record NZ_CP192055.1, read on the forward strand.
TCAGCGACGGGCAGTACGAGTTCGTGCACCGCTCGTTGCAGGAACATCTGGTCGCCTCCGAGTTGCTGCGGCAGAGCGACGAGGGGCTGCGGCTGCTGCGGGAGCGGGCCATGGAGCGCGAGTGGCGTCGGGTGGTGCTCTTCTACACGGCCACCGCGGACCAGTCCGTCGTCACCGGCTTCATCGGGGAGCTGGCCGAGATCGACCCGATCCTCGCCTGCGCCTGCGTGGCGGGGGCGGACTGCCTCAACCCGGTCGGGTTCGCCGTCCTGGAGCGGATGGCCGCGCCCCTGCGCGACCCGAGGCCGCCGGTGATGCTCTCCGCACTGGCAGCCGTGCTGAGCGCCACGGCGTCACCCCGGGCGGCGATCCGCGACGCCGCCCGCGACCAGGCCTTCACCTGGCTGACGAAGGTCGCCGGCGAGGCCGACGCCGCGGACGCCCTCGGCGGCACCCACGAAACGCTGCTCGACGTGATGACGATGCTCGTGGAACGGCTGGGCGAGAGTTCCGTGAGCCGGTCCATGGTGGTCCGGCTGGTGGGCGTCGTACCCGACGATCCACGGTTCGTCGAACCGTTGTGGCGATGCCTGCGCACCGCGGAGGGAACGACCCCCGACGACCACTCGCTGGTGCCGCTCATCGACCGCCTGGTGCGACTCGCCACCGATCCGGCCTGTTTCGCGGCGTTGCAACGTCAACCGGCCGCGCACCCACGCTTCGCCACCGCGCTCCTCCGCCAGCAGGTGTATCCGTTCCGGCGGGGACTGGACCGACAGTCGAACCTGGTGACGCTGCTGTGCTGGGCACAGGAGGTCGACCTGGACGCGCCGGACGTCAACCGCTTCCTGACGGCAAAGGCCACCGACCCGGTCCGCTGGGCCAGCCTCGAAGCGGACTGGCGTCGCCGCGGCGCCTCGGTCGTCGTGCCGGTGTTCGGGGCGCACCGGGTCGACCGCCACCCCACCGAGCGGGCGACGGGCGCGTTGCTGACAGTGCTCTCGGTGGCGGCGCTCGGCGCGGTCGGCTGGGATCTCACGCGACCGGACGAAGTGCTCGGCCTGGCCGGCGGCATCACCACGGTCCTGCTCGCGGCGGCGGAGTTGGCGTTGGCGCTGACCATGCTCGGGCTACAGCCGCGGATCGCGGTTCGGGGCGTACGGGTGTGGCAATCCAACGAGTGGATCGACGCCTACGACGACCCCCGCAGCCGACACTGGCTGGTGCCCGACACCGGCGAGGGGCCCGGCCTCACCGGGTGAGATAGGGCGCCGCGTCGGCCGGCAGTCGAGGCGGCGTCTCGCCCATCTGCCGGTACATCACGGCCTTGCCGGTGGCCCGACCGTCGATGTCGGCCCGTTCGCCGAACGTCAGGGTGCCGGTCGCGCCGACGATCTCGTGCGCCAGTGCGAGGTTGCTGAACTGGGTCTGCACGCCGTCGGCTGTGGGTATGTTGTCGCGCCCGACGGCCATCCGGATCGCTCGCACGGCACTCGCGACGGCGTCGTGGTACATCACCGCGTACCCGTCGTCCAGCGTGTCGGCCGGATATTTCTCCTCGTCGCGGTAGACCTTGAGGAAGTCCGCGAAACCAGCCGGCGTGCCGGGCCGGTTCCTGGTCCAGGCCGGCGCGTCCGCCGAGGAGGCCCAGATGACCGACACGTTGGCGGCGTCGAGCAGGGTCACCTGTTGCAGGGAGAGCTGAAAGCCGGTGGCACCGACCATGATGGTCAGCGGATCACTGCGGCAGATCCGTTCCTTCAACGCCTCGGCGAAACTCGGGAAGTCGGCGACCCGGCCGGCGAAGAACACCATCTGGAGTTTCTTGGCCTTGTTCCCGTTGTTCACCGCGCTGCACAGGTTCCGCACGATGGGGTCAAAGACCCGCGGCATGGCCGGGTTGCCGACCGTGCCACCGGTAAACGACTGCGCGGGGTATTTGACGTAATCCTTCAGCACACTGGTGAAGGCCGCCGTCAGCGTCCGCGGATAGGGGTCGTCGTTCCGGTCGTGCACGACGATTCCGTTGCGGGGAAGCGTCTCGGGATTCTTGTCCAGCAGATCCTTCACCGCCATCGCGTAGTCGATGTTGCTCGGGGACACGCTGTGAAACGTCGGGAAATCGGCAGCGGTGAGGCTGGTCGCGGAGGTGACGGCGCCGACCATGGGGATGCCCCGCTTCGACAACGCCGCGGCCATCTTCTCGGTGCCCGTGAAGCTGGAGCCCAGACCCGCGACGGCCACCACCGGATGCTCGGCGTCGCCCAGCGCCACGATCCGCTCCACAAGCGATTCGTCGAACGGCTGACCGCTGCCCTGATTGACAGGGAGCAGTTGCACGGCAGGGGCGTTCTTGTCGCCGAAGGCCGCCGAGGTGTTGGCCCGACGCAGGGCCACGTACGCGCCCTGGAGGCTGAACCTGACCTGGTCGAGGGACATCGCCGACGCGGCGGGCGCCGGGGCGACGCTCATCGGCGTCAGCAGCACCACCCGGACGTACCGGGGTTGGCCCTCGACCTCCCGATTCATGGCGAGGATCTTCCCGGTGACCTCCCGGATGGTGCCATCGAGCCTGGAGATGTCGGTGACCGGGCCGAGGCACTCTCTCGTGTCGGTGTCGACGACTCCCTCGCAACCGTCCGCGGCGGGCGCGGCCGAACGCGAGGGAGTCGGCTGCGGCTCCGGCGGATCGACGATTTTGTAGACGAGGTAGCCGACCGGAACGAGCAGCGCGAGGGCGATCACCCCGGCGAGCACGAGCCGTAGCGTATTCATTCCAGTCGGACGGCGCACCGAACCACCTCCGTGAAATACAAGCTGCCCGGGACGCAATTACTGTCACCCGACGCGAATCATTCACACGTTCATTCATCGGCGTGGCGATCTGCCAGCAGACGGGACACTATCCCACCATCGACCACACCCGAGGAACTGTTGCGGTTGAGTCGTTTAGCTGACTCGACGCGAGGCGGTCATCAGCGCAGGCCGCGTACCAGTAACAGATAGGCGCAGTAGGCCATCGGCACCAGCAGAAAACAGATCAGGAATCCCAACGGCAGATATCGCGGCGGGGTGCCCGCGACCATGGCCGGCCGCCCCCACCGGCCCAGCACCAGGTACCCGCCGAAGAACGCCACCGCCGGCAGCCCCGCGCAGATCCACGCGCCGAGGGTGAACCCGTCCACCAGGCCCACGCCCGAGGCGAGCACCAGGACCAGCATGACCACCCCGGCAGCAGCCCCGCAGCCGGCGTAGACGGCGACCGCCCGCGCCAGCGGTGACCACGTCGGCAGGAGCGCCGGCCGCTGGGCCAGCACCTCCGCCTGCTGCCCGTGCCGGTCGGCCTCGTCGGCCATCCGCCGGGCCAACTCCAGCTCCACCACCGGGTCGACCGCCGCCGCCCGCTGCGCCGGCACCCCGGCGCCCGCCGGACTCGCCGCCGTCGGCAGCGCCAGCCGCGCCTCCCCCGCCGGCACCTGGGAGTACGCCCCGACCCCCGCCCGCCCCGGCACGCCGGCTGCGCCGTCGGATGCCCCGTCCCCGGTTCCGGGCGCGGTGGACGGGCCGGAGCCGGCAGCACCGGATTGGCCGGACCCGGCAGCGGAGGCCGAGCCGGAGCCGGACGGTGGTCCGGGCCAGGCGGCGGTCTCGCCCGGATGCCCCGGAGCCGAAGCGGGGCCGGCGGGCGGCGGGGCGACGCCGATCGCGCGGCCGAGCTGGTCGAGGCGCTGCCCCTGGGCGGTCAGCCGCTGGTGCAGGTAGTCGGCGGCGGCGTGCAGGTCACGACGGCGCTCGGACTCGGCGGCGGCGTGCTGCTCCCCGGCCCGGTGCCGCTCGGAGAGCTGTCGGGCCAGCGCCGCGTACTCCTCGAAGGACACCGTCACCGCTCCCCGTCCGGCTCGTGCCCCTCGCCGGCGAACGGGACGATCAGCCGGGTGCGCTGGTCGTGCCGGTCGACAAGCAGCGCCCGGTCGGCGCGGGGTGTGTAGGCCAGGTCGTGCGTCCCGAGGTGCAGGGCCAGCTCGCTCCCCGGCACGTTGAGCGCCACCAGGCAGGCGACGTCGTCGCGGTTCTGGGTGCCGCCGAGGTCGTCGGCGAGCCGGCGCAGCCCACGCCACCAACCGAGCAGGTGCACCCCCTGCCCGGGACCCTGACGCAGGAGGGTGCGCAGGTCGTCCAGGCCGGAGCGGAACGTGCCCGGGTCGGTGGCCCCGAGGACCGGCGCGGCGGCGTCCATCCCGAACACCACCAGGTACTCCCGGCCGGTCGGCTCGGCGGCCAGCGCGGCGATGCGCTCGCGCAACCCGTCGGCGTCGAGGCGTCGCACCGCGTGGCCGGCGGCCCGCAGGGCCGTCTCGGTGTCGTCGGCGACATCGGCGGCGGCGCTGACCAGGGACGCCACCTGGAACCGGACGTCGCCGGGGTGGTGCTGGCGGGCCAGGCTCAGCGTCGCGGCGCGCAGCACGTCCGCGCCGGCCGGTGCGGTGCCCACCACGGCGAGGTGCCGGCCGGGGGTGGCGTCCATCAGGAACAGCGCGGTGGTGCCGTGCACGTCGACCGTCCGGCCGACCAGGGCCATCGGACGCCGGCCACCGGGGCGCAGCCCGGCGAAGGTGGGGTCGTCCTCGACCCGCGCGGCTTCGTACCCCTTGAAGACCGCCGGTGCCCGCGCGCCCGCCGGCCGGGCCTGCCACAGTTCGTGGCGCAACGCGGCCAGATCCGCCGCCGCGGCGTGCGCGTCGGGGAAGCGCAGCACCGTGTCGGCGCCGACCGCCCCGGCGGCGGTGTTGACCACGGCGGAGCCGATCGGCAGGGCCGCGGCGGCGGTGTTGAGCTGGTCGAGCACCCCGCCGCCGCCGGGCAGTGCCACCCGCAACGCGAACTGCCCGAAGATCGCCTCGGCCCGTCCGTAGAGGGCCTCGATGCCGGTCATGCTCTGGCTGGCCAGCACCAGGTGGATGCCGTACGAGCGGCCCTTGCGGGCCAACTCCTCCAGCAGGTCCACGGAGTCCCGGGCCAGCGCGTCGTTGCCGGCGAGCAGCACCTGGAACTCGTCGATCACCGCCACGATGCGCGGCAGCGGATTGTCCCGGGGCAGGTCGGCGAGTTTGGTGACGCCGTGCCGCTTCAGCGCGGTGGCCCGGCGTTGCGCCTCCCGGCGCAGCTCGCGGAGGACGGCGAGACCGTACTCGCGGTCGGACTCGATGCCGACGGCACGGGCGTGGGGCAGCCAGGACGGGTCCCGACTCGTGGGCACGAACTCGGTGAAGCTCACGCCCTCCTTGAAGTCGAGCAGGTAGAGCTGCAACTCGGCAGGCGAGTACCGGGCGGCCAACCCGTAGAGGACGTCGAGCAGGAAGACCGTCTTGCCGGCGCCGGTGCGCCCGCCGACCAGCCAGTGCGGGGTGGCGTCGTCGAACGCGAGCGTCAGCGGGGTGTCGACTGTCGACGCGGTGCCGCCGGCCCGACCGATCACCGTACGCAGGCCGTTTCCGGCGGACTCGGCCCAGCGCCGCTCGGGCAGCAGGTCGGTGAAGGGCAGCGCGTCGGAGCGGCGGGCGGCGGCGGCCAGGTGGTCGGCGAGCGCGCGTACCGACGCGGACGGCGGATCGCCGTCGAGCAGCACGGGAGCGGCGAGACCGCTGCCGTCGGCGCTGAACGGGCTGCCGGGCGGGTCGCTGACGTGGGCGTACCCCTGGTCGAGCCGGACCGCGGTGGTGCCGCCCAGCGGCGTCGGGGTCTCGCCCGGCAGCCGGGACGGGTGGCCGGCGAGCAGCACGCAGACGGCGGCGGCCGGGCCGGCATGGGTGAGCGCGGCGAGCCGGGCCAGCTCACGCGGCGGTGGCGCGGCGGTGGCGACCACCACCAGCAGGTGCCGGGCGGCGGACGGGGCGTGCTGCGCCGCGCGGGCGTGCCGCTCGGCGTCGTCAAGCAGCGCGGCCACCTCGGCCTCGCCGGTCGCCGGCGGGTTCAGCACACCGGCGTCGAGCAACGGGCGCAGCGGACCGAAGGTGGCGCCCACCGCGGCGGTGTCGATGCCGGCGACCCGGACCTGACCGGGCGGCGCGGTGGCGACCAGCCGCAGCACCAGCGCCCGCAACAACCCGGCGACCTGCGGGTCCCGGACATCGGCGTCCAGCGCCAGGTGGTGGCCGCCGCCGAGCGGGACCAGCACCGGGAAACCGCCGTCCGGGGTGGACGCCGCACCGATCCGTACCGCTGTCGGCTCGTTGGTCAGCGGCGTGACGCCCGGCGCGGGAGTGGCAAGGGCCCCGCCGAGGTGGGCGAGGCGGGCCACCAGCTCGGCGGCACCGGTCGGCGCGACGGGCGCCGGGGCCGTGCCGAGGGCCCCGCGGGCGGCGTCCAGGTGAACCCGAGCCGCCCGGTGGGCGTTGACCGCCTGCCCGTACGCCGACGCGAGCCTGCCCAACCTCTGCCCCCAACGCCAACGGCCGTCTGGTCTCAGGAACCCTAACGGACACCGGCGACAACCGGACAGTCCTACGCGGACGTGTCACGCCGGACCACACGCCGCCGGGGTGGACGCGTCGGCCGCTCCACAGCGGAACACCTCCACCGGCGCGGTCGCCACGTCGGGCACCTGCTCCACCCGCATCAGCGCCAGCCGCTTGTCCACCGGCTCACCCGAGTCGGGGGTGAACCGGATCAGCCCGGCGACCCCCGGGTAGCCCTGGCCGGCGTTCTGCCGGAGCACCTCGGCGTGCACCCCGACCGGGTTGACCGAGGTCGGCTCCCAGCGTTGCCGCGGGTCGGCGTGGTGCAGCCGGGCGGCGAGGCTCTCCACCGCCCGGACCATCATCATCGCCGCGTCGTAGGCGAGGCTGACCCGCTCGCCGACCTGCCGCTCGGAGCCCGGTCGGCAGCGCGGCGGGTCGAGCAGGTCGTCGGCCTGGATCCAGGACAGGAAGCTGGCTCGGGCGTCGTCGCGCCGGTCCTGCGCCGCCCGCAGCGCGGCGCAGGTGGCCAGCGCGGCCTTCGAGACGTACGTGACCGGCAGGTTGCCGGGCGCGGCGGCGCGCAGCCCCGGGTTCGCCATGTAACGGTTCGCCGAGTCGTCGGCGACCAGGTGTTGGGGCGGGTTGGCGCCACACTCGCGCAGCGCCCGCAGGAAACCGTCGAACTCCGTCCACCGACCCGCGTAGAACAGCAGACCCGGGTAGCCGCACTCGCCGGTCAGCCGCTGACCGGTACGCCACTCTTCCAGGCGCGTGATCCGGGCACCGAACCGTTGCCGAAGCCCGTCGACGAGCGTGTTCACGTACAGGTCCTCGGTGAGCGAGCTGCCCTCCAGAGTCGTGTAGTAGACGTGCGCCTCGTCGACCCTCAGCACCTGTTGGGCGTACGCGTCGACCATCTTCACCTGGTCGACGTTGGGCGCGGAGATCTGCAGGTAGAGGCGGGAGTTGGCGTCCATCTTGTCCGCCGACAGGGTGGGCGCCAGCACCGGCAGCCCGACCCGGTTCAGCTCGCGCAACGCTCGGGCCGTGCTGGTCCGACTCCCCACAAGCCCGACCACGCCGAGCACCGTTGGGTCGTCCCGGGCCAGCTCGGCCAGCATCGCCACCGCCCGGTCGGCGTAGCTCATCTGCCGGCCACCGTTGGCCACCACGATCCGCAGCAGCGCGGCGCCGTCGGCGCCGGCCGACTCCTTCAGCAGCGCGTACTGGGCGGTCGCCATCCCCTCCAGCTCCTCCCGCTCGGAGACGTACGACTCCTCGTCGGCGCGGGTCCGGTTGCCGGTCAGCGTGCCCAGGTAGACCAGGGTGAGGAACGGTCGGCGTCGGTCGCTGCGCTGCCAGACCTCCTCGGCGGCCCGGTTCTGCGCGAAGATGCGCCGCTGGATGGTCCGCAGCCCATCCTGGCCGGGGTCGTTGTTGAACACCTGCGCCGCGCTGTCGCTGTAGCCGACACACTCCCCGCTGCCGACCACCTCGACCGAGACCCGGCCACCGGTCAGCGAGGGGTGACAGCCCGGCCCCCACCGGCTGCCCACCCACACGCCGCCGGTTGCCAGCAGCACCAGGCAGAGCGCCGCCGGCAGGAAGCGGCGCGACCACCAGGGCGGGTCGGGCGCGGAGAACGGTCGCATTCCGCCCCGCGACGGTGGGCCGGCATCGGTGTCGTCGGGCCGCAGCGCCACCAGCCAGGCGGCCGGGCGGCGCAGCCGCCGCATCTCCGGCAGCGCCTCGGCCCACTCGTCGTACGCCTCGTCGGCCTCGGTCAGCGGGTGCGGTTCGGGCAGTTCCGGTGGGGGTTGCCCGCCGGAGACGACGATGAGCAGCGGGTCGTTGCGGCCCGTCTCGGTGCGGACGTCGCCGATCAGGCGGACCAGTTCGCCGCCGACGTTGCCGGGCGCGACGTGGTCGAGCAGCAGCGCCGGATACGCGGTGCGCCGCCAGTCCGACGGACGCCACGGCCGACGCCGGTACGCCTGCCGCAGGTCCTCCAGGAACGCGTGCAGCAGCAGTTTGTTGACCTGGTCGGGCTGCTCGCCGTCGCGCCATCCGGCGGTGAGGCGCTCGGCGAAACCGAGGAACGTGACCGACTGCCGGGGGGCGAGGTACTGCTGGCGCATGAACCAGTTGTAGTGCCGCCCGAGCACCGGCACCCGGCCCGAGACGGCGGCCCGGAAGACCACGCTCGGCACGGCACGGCGGACCAACCAGAGCAACACCTGCGAGACGATGCTGACCGCGTCACCACCGGAGGGCAGCGCCTCCGGGGTACGTGTCCCCCGGCGATCCCGCAGCCGGCGTACCAGGGCCGCCCGGCTGTCGTCGGCGTCGGTGCCGAAGCTGAGGCTCTGGTGCATCAGCCAGTCGGCGAGCGGGTAGTGCCGGAAGCGCAGCCGCGCGGCGCCGAACGCCTCCAGGGAGAGCTGCCGGTGCAGCTCGCGCAGCAGCGCCGGCACGTCCCCGGCGCCCGGTGGCGCGTCGGCGTCCAACACGGCGTGCGGCACTCGCCGCCGGGGCCCCTGGCCGAGGAATCGGCGCAGCGGCACCATCAGATCCGAGGTGTCGGAGCGGACCAGCCAGAGCAGCGGCAGTCTCCGGTCACCGCGGCGGGGTCGCCGCAGCAGCCGGGCGAGCAGCGCGAAGAACTCCAGCCCGCCGGCCGGCAGCCGGTCCCGGCCTGCGGCCGACTGTCGCTGGCCGATCAACTCCCGCTTGGGCACCTCGGATCGCGGCACGCGTCACCTCCGATCCACACAGTGTGACCTTGCGGCGCAAGGCACGCCAGGGACCGGCGACCGGCCGTCCATCGGGGACGCTGACGACCGGCCGGGCGCGGCAGGCCGGCGACGCTCACCGTTGTCGATTAGGTTTGCGTGGCGAACACCCGATGGAGGGAGTCCACCCCGTGCGACGAATGTTCACGGCGGCCACCGCCGCCCTGACCCTCACCACCGCCGGCACCATGCTCGCCGGCACGCCCGGCCAGGCCGCCCCGACAGGCTGGGGCCGACCCGTCGTCACCGCCGCGCCGCAACCCGGCGCGCCCGGCCTGGGCGACACCTACTTCCCCGACTACGGCAACGGTGGCTACGACGTCGAGCACTACGACGTCCGGCTGCGCTACGACCCGGCGTCCGACCGGCTCAGCGGCACCACCACGATCCTCGCCACCGCGACGCAGGACCTCTCGGCGTTCAACCTGGACTTCCTGCTCGACGTCGAGTCGGTACGGGTCAACGGGTGGGCGGCGAGCACCAGCACAGCGGGTGCGCACGAGCTGGTGGTCACCCCGGCCCGCACGGTGACCCGGGGCCAGCAGCTCACCATCGTGGTGCGCTACGCCGGCATCCCGTCGGAGACCCTGGTCGGCGGCTACACCGGCTGGACCCGGACCGACGACGGGGCGATGGCGGTCAACGAGCCCGAGTCGGCGTGGTGGTGGTTCCCGAGCAACGACCACCCACTGGACAAGGCCACCTTCGACATCTCCGTGTCGGTGCCCACCGGCGTCGAGGTCATCAGCAACGGCGTGCAGCCGAGGCCGCCGGCGGCCGAGGCCGGCAACCGCACCCGGTGGATCTGGCGGACCACCTCGCCCACCGCCCCCTATCTGGCCTTCATGGCCATCGGGCAGTACGACATCGTCACCGACACGACCCCCGGCGGCCAGCCGGTGGTCAACGCGTACAGCACCTCGCTGGGTTCGCTCGGGCCGGCCGCGCGGGCCAGCATCGAGCGGACCGCCGAGATCGTCGACTGGGAGAGCGGGATCTTCGGCCCGTACCCGTTCGAGGCGCAGGGTGGCGTGGCCGGCCCGGTCGACGGCATCGGCTTCGCGCTGGAGACGCAGACCCGACCGGTGTACGGGCCGGGCTTCTGGCGGCGCGGCGCCAACACCTACGTGGTGGCGCACGAGAACGCCCACCAGTGGTTCGGCGACTCGGTCTCGGTGGCCGAGTGGCGCAACATCTGGCTCAACGAGGGTTTCGCGTCGTACGCCGAGTGGCTCTGGTCCGAGGAACAGGGCGAGGGCACCGCGCAGGAGGTGTTCGATTTCACCTACGCCAGCTACGCGGCCGACAGCGAGTTCTGGCAGGTGTTGCCCGGTGACCCGGGCGCGGACCGGGTCTTCGACGACGCCGTCTACGACCGGGGCGCGATGACCCTGCACCAGCTGCGGCTGGCCGTCGGCGACGACGCGTTCTTCGAGATCCTGCCGGCGTGGACCGCCGAGCACCGCTACGGCAACGGCACCATCGAGCAGTTCCAGGCACTCGCCGAGAAGATCTCCGGGCTGGACCTGGACGACCTGTTCACGACCTGGCTGTTCACCGCCGGCCGACCCGACGTGGCCAGCGCCGCACGCAAGGCCGCCCCGCCGGCCGAACCGAAGTCCTGGGCCAAGATCCGCGAGTCGCACCACCTGCTGTCGCACTAGGAGTTGGTGTCGACCGGAAGCGCCCGCCGCCCGCGCGGTGGGCGCTTCCGGCCGCCCGGCGCCCCACCACCGCCGCCCCACTCCCCCGACGCCCGACCCGTGCCAGCGCCCCACTCCCCCGGCACCCCCACCACCGCCGCCCCGCTCCCCCGCCGCCCGACCGTGCCGCCGCCCCACTCTCCCGATGCCCGACCGCGCCAACGCCCCACTCCCCGGCACCCGACCGTGGCAACGCCCCCACTGTCCCCGGGAGCCCGCTACCCCGAAGCCATGCCGGCCCGACCACTCCGGTGCTTGCCTGTAGAGCTGCCCCAGCAATGGGGCAAGCAGACGGTGGAGCACGCAGACGGTGGGGCACGAAGACAGCCGGGCACGCGAACAGCCGGGCACGCAGACCACGGGGCACGCAGACCCGTGGGGCGAGCCGGCATCGGGCGAGCCGCCATCGGGCAAGCCGCCATCGGGCAAGCCGCCATCGGGCAAGCCGCCATCGGGCAAGCCGCCATCGGGCAAGCCGCCATCGGGCAAGCCGCCATCGGGCAAGCCGCCATCGGGCAAGCCGCCATCGGGCAAGCCGGCAGCCGGACAACGCTCGAGGCCCGCTGCCCCATAACTGGGGCAGCTCTACAGGGGACCGATGAGGTGTTACTCACCCGCCCGGCCGGCTACCGGCGACTCCCGATCACGGAATGGCGGGGGCAACTGTCGCATCGGCCGTGCTCGCCTCGATGGCGCGGATGTGCCGGTAGGCGAACCAGAGCGGCGGGAACGCTCCGACCGCGAAGGACAGGTCGATGAGCGTCCAGAACCAGGGGATGTCCCGGATCGGGCCGCAGATCAACGCCAGTGGGACGATGCCCGCGCAGGCGATCATGCCGACCTGCACGACCCAGACGTTGCGCACCGGGTCGCGCAGCGGCCCCCAGAACGCCACCGCCAGCACCAGGTGGGCGAAGGCCAGCCAGTCGGTGCCGTAGAGCAGGAACGGGTAGTCCTCGCCGGCCGTCACCAGGCCGGTGTGCACCCGCTCGATCCACTCGACAAGGGCGGGCAGTTGGCCAGCAAGCGGGTCCAGTGCGCGCAGCAGCCAGCGCACCTCGATCTCCAGCGGAAAAGCGGTGGCACCGCTCAGGAAAAGCCCGATCAGCACGATCCACAGCCATCGGCGGGTCCGCCGTAGGCGCTCCTCGACGTCCATGATCGCAGCGTAACGATGATCTTCGTGTCGTCCTGCCCCGTGCGCCGGCCGCCGGGGGTGACCGCTGTCTCAGCGACGCGCCGCCGGCCCGGCAGTGGCCAACTCCCCGAGCCGGGACGCGCCCAACCCCACCCCGGCGGGCGCGATGACACAGACCGCGCCGGTGGGCCGGACGATGCGGGCAGCCCGGAACGCCGCTCGCCGTACCGGATGACGGGGCCGGGGCGCGACCAGCGCGAGGCCCGCGCGGGCGCGCTGGCGGTCCAGGGCTACGGCCGCCGCCACCGTGGCGATCGCGGCGGTGGATCCGGCGAGCACGAGCGTCTGGCGCGGCCCGGCGTGTTCGGCGAGCCAGCCGAGCAGTGGAGCGCCGACCGCGGCCGAGACCGAGCCGGTGACCGCCAGCGCGGCGAGCACCCGGCCCCGCATCGCGCCGTCGGTGTCGAGTTGGGCGCGGGTGCCGACGGTGGTGTCGATGACCACCGCGGCGGCGGCGATCGGCAGGATCATCGCGGCGAAGCTCCAGGTTCCCGGTGCCAGGCCGGCGACGATCTGCAGCCCGCTGGCGAGCAGACCCGCCGCGACCAGGGTCCGGTAGTCCAGGGAACGCCGGCGGGCGGCGACGAGCGCGCCCAGCACGGTACCGACAGCGAACACTGTCGACAGGACGCCGTAGCCGGACGCGCCGCCGTGCAGCGGTCCGTCGCTCATCGCGGCCATCGTCACCTGGTAGTTGCGGCCCAGGCTGCCGAGCACGAACGACAGGGCGAGCGCGAGGAGCAGCACCGGCTGCCCGCGCAGGTAGGCGAAGCCGGCGCGGACGCCGTCGTGGGACCGTGCGTCGTGCGGTGCCGACGCCACCGGCGGGGTTCCCGGACGTACGGCGAACAGCGCCACCACCACGGCGGCGAAGCTCGCCGCGTTGATGCCGAACAGCAGGGCGGGCCCGACGGCGGCCACCACGACGGCACCGAGGCTCATGCCGAGGATGCGCCCGGCGGAGTTGGTGAGCGACCCGAGCGCCAGGGCGTTGCCCAGCGTCTCCCGGTCGACGAGGGTGGCGGCCCAACGACCCATCACCGGGCCCTCGATCGCCGAGACGGCACCGGTGCCCAGGGAGATCGCGAAGATCAGCGGCAGGCCGCCCACCCCGGTCAGGGCGACCGCCGCCAACCCGGCGGCGAGCGCCGCGTGGGCCACCTGGGCGGCGATCAGCAGCGGACGGGCGGGCAGCCGGTCGGCCAGCACACCGCCCCACACGCTGAGCAGCAGCGTGGGCGCCGCCTGGAGCAGCACGGCGAAGCCCATGGACGTCGCGGAGCCGGTTTCCTTGAGGACGTACCAGTTGACCCCGAGGACCTGCATCCAGGTGCCGATGACCGAGACGAAGCCAGCGAGCGCCCAGATCCGGTAGTTGCGGTGGCGCAGTGCGGCGAAGGTGGCGCCCTTGGCCACGACGAACCCCCAGCGATCGGCAGCATGATCATTCATGCCGATCGCGGCGCGGTTCGGCAGCCGACAAGTCTTGCCGGCCCAAACCCATTTGCCCACCTCTGTGAGCGGCTTCACCAGCGGGAATGCCCGGTCGGTGCGGCAGCAGACCTGCCGCACCGACCGGACGCCCGCGCCTCAGCGAGCGGCGAGAGCCTGCGCGGCCGGGCCCACCGGGGCCGGCAATGCGCCGACACCGCCCAGATAGCCGTGGATGGCGGCGGCAGCGGCCCGCCCCTCGGCGATGGCCCAGACGATCAGCGAGGCGCCCCGGTGCATGTCACCGGCCACGAACACCCCGTCGGCGTCGGTCTGCCAGTCGTCGCGGGCGTCGACCGCCCCCCGCGGATTGCGGGTCACACCGAACTGGGCCAGCAACGGCTGCTGCTCGGTGCCCTCGAAGCCGATCGCCAGCAGCACCAGATCCGCCGGTAGCTCCCGCTCGGAGCCCGGCACCACCGTGACGACCCGCCGGCCGTCGTGCTTCTCCACAGTCACCTCGGCGATCCGCACCGCCCGCACCTGGCCGGTGCCGTCGTCCACGAACTCCTGCACCGCCACGGCGAAGACCCGCTCGCCGCCCTCCTCGTGCGCCGGGTAGCTGCGCAGGATCCACGGCCAGGTCGGCCACGGGTCCCGTGCCTCGTCGCGCTCCTGCGGCGGCTGCGGGTACAGGTCGAGCTGGTGCACGCCGGCGGCGCCCTGCCGGTGCGCCACGCCGAGACAGTCGGCCGCGGTGTCACCGCCACCGATGATCACCACGTGCTTGCCGGCCGCGTCGATCGGGGTGCCGTCGGGCAGCAGCGCACGCGCCGGCCGGCCCTCGCCGGTGGCCGGAACGCCCGGCTCGCCGCTGGCCGCGGTGGCGACCGCGCGATTCGCCGCGACGAGATGCGCCATCGCCTGGTGTACGCCCCGCAGCGCCCGCCCGGGAGTCTCCGGGGTGTCGCGGCCCTGCAACGCGCCGCAGGCCAACAGCACCGCGTCGTGCTCGGTGCGCAGCTGCTCGGCGGTGACGTCCACCCCGACGTTGACCCCGGTGCGGAAGCGCACCCCCTCGGCGCTGAGCTGGGCCAGCCGGGCGTCGATGTGCCGCTTCTCCAACTTGAAGTCGGGGATGCCGTACCGGAGCAGGCCACCGATCGCGTCGTCCCGCTCGTACACCGTCACCGCGTGACCCGCGCGGGCCAGCTGCTGCGCGGCGGCCAGGCCGGCGGGCCCGGAGCCGACCACGGCGACGGACCGACCCGACGCCGCCGGCACCGGCCGAGGCGCGAACCCGCGCGCCGCGGCGGCGTCGGCGATCTCCACCTCGACCTGCTTGATGGTCACCGGCTGGCCGCCGGCAATGCCGAGGACGCAGGCCGCCTCGCACGGCGCCGGGCAGAGCCGGCCGGTGAACTCCGGGAAGTTGTTCGTGGCGTGCAGCGACTCCACGGCGGCATCCCAGTTGCCGGTGCGGACCAGGTCGTTCCAGTCCGGGATGCGGTTGCCCAGCGGACAGCCGTCGTGGCAGAACGGGATACCGCAGTCCATGCAGCGGGTGGCCTGCTCACGGACCAGCTCCTCGCCGGCCGGCGGGTACACCTCGCGCCAGTCGCTGATCCGCACCGGCACCGGGCGGCGGGCCGGCAGTCGCCGGTCGTAGCGCAGGAAACCGTTCGGGTCAGGCACGTGCCACCTCCTGGGCCGCCACCCGCGGTGCGGGCGGCACCGGCGCGGCGGGCGCGCTGAGCGCGCCCATCACCGCGTCGTCGACGTTGCGGCCGGCGGCTTCGGCGGCCTTCATGATCTCCAGCACCCGGCGGTAGTCGCGGGGCACCACGGCGGTGAACTCGGCGACCGCCTCCGGCCAACGCTTGAGCAGCTCCTCGGCGACCGCCGACCCGGTCTCGGCCACGTGCCGTTGGACCAGCTCGTGCAACAGCGCCTGTTCCTGCTCGCCCAGCGGCATCAGGTCGACCAGCTCCGCGTTGACCCGGGCCCGGTCCAGGTGGTGCACGAACGCGGTGCCGCCGGACATGCCGGCCGCGAAGTTACGGCCGGTCGCGCCGAGCACCACCACAGTGCCGCCGGTCATGTACTCGCAGCCGTGGTCACCGACGCCCTCGACCACGGCGATCGCGCCGGAGTTGCGGACCGCGAACCGCTCCCCTACCCGACCGCGCAGGAAGATCTCACCCGCCGTGGCCCCGTACAGGATGGTGTTGCCGGCGATGATCTGGTCCTCGGCCCGCTGCCCCGGCTCGGCGTCCGGGTCGAGGAACGGCGCGGCGGCGTCCGGACGGACGATGAGCCGCCCACCGGAGAGGCCCTTGCCCACGTAGTCGTTGGCGTCGCCGTGCAGCCGCAGGGTCACCCCGCGCGGCAGGAACGCGCCGAACGACTGCCCGGCCGTGCCGTGCAACACGAACTCGATGGTGTCCTCGGGGAGGCCGGCACCGCCGAAACGACGGGTCACCTCGCCGCCGAGCATCGCGCCGACGCTGCGGTGCTCGTTGCGCACCGCCACCTCGACGCGCACCGGCGCGCCGTCGGACAGCGCCGGAGCGGCCAACGCGATCAGCTCGTTGTCCAGGGCCTGCTCCAGGCCGTGGTCCTGCGCGCGGACCCCTCGTCGGGCCGCGCCGGCGGGCAGCTCCGGCAGGTGCAGGACCGGCGCCAGGTCCAACCCGTGCGCCTTCCAGTGCGTCACCGCCGGGGCCACGTCGAGCAGTTCGGACTGCCCGATCGCCTCCTCTATCGACCGGAAACCCAGCTCGGCCAGGTAGCCCCGGACCTCCTCGGCGAGGAACAGGAAGAAGTTCTCCACGAACTCCGGCGTGCCGGTGAAACGCTCGCGCAGCACCGGATTCTGGGTGGCGATGCCGACCGGGCAGGTGTCCAGGTGGCAGACCCGCATCATCACGCAGCCGGCGACGATCAGCGGCGCGGTCGCGAAGCCGAACTCCTCCGCGCCGAGCAGCGCCGCGATCAGCACGTCCCGGCCGGTCTTGAGCTGGCCGTCGACCTGCACTGTCACCCGGTCGCGGAGCTTGTTGAGCAGCAGTGTCTGCTGCGCCTCGGCCAGGCCCAGCTCCCACGGCGTACCGGCGTGCTTGAGCGAGTTCATCGGAGACGCGCCCGTGCCGCCGTCGTGGCCGGAGATCAGGATGACGTCCGCCTTGAGCTTCGCCACCCCGGCGGCGACGGTGCCGACGCCGACCTCGCTGACCAGCTTGACGTGCACCCGGGCGGCCGGGTTGACGCACTTCAGGTCGTGCACGAGTTGGGCGAGGTCCTCGATGGAGTAGATGTCGTGGTGTGGCGGTGGGGAGATCAGGCCGACGCCCGGCGTGGCGTGCCGGGTCCGGGCGATCCACGGCCAGACCTTGTTGCCGGGCAGCTGACCGCCCTCGCCGGGCTTGGCGCCCTGGGCCATCTTGATCTGGAGGTCGTCCGCGTTGACCAGGTATTCGCTTGTCACGCCGAACCGACCGCTGGCGATCTGCTTGACCGCCGAGCGGCGCTTCGGGTCGTGCAGCCGGTCGACGTCCTCGCCGCCCTCACCGGTGTTGGACTTGCCGCCGAGGCGGTTCATCGCGATGGCGAGCGTCTCGTGCGCCTCCGCCGAGATCGACCCGTACGACATGGCGCCGGTGGCGAAGCGCTTGACGATCTCGGTGGCCGGCTCGACCTCGTCGATCGGCACCGCCGGGCGGACCCCGGTACGCAGGGTGAACAGCCCGCGCAGCGAGCCGGCCTGCGCGGCGAGCGCGTCGACCTTCGCGGTGTACTGCCGGAAGACGTCGTACTGCCGGCTGCGGGTGGCGTGCTGCAACAGGAAGACCGTCTCCGGGTTGAACAGGTGCAGCTCACCCTCGCGGCGCCACTGGTACTCGCCACCGACCTCCAGTCGGGCCGAGGTCGCGGTGCCGGCCGGGGGCCAGGCCAGCGCGTGCCGGGCGGCCACCTCGGCGTGCACGCCCGCCAGGCCGACCCCGCCGATCCGGCTGGGGGTGCCCCGGAAGTAGCGGTCGACAAGCCGGTTGTCCAACCCGACCGCCTCGAAGACCTGCGCGCCGCAGTACGACGAGACAGTCGAGATGCCCATCTTCGACATGATCTTCAAAACGCCCTTGCCGAGCGCCTTGGCGTAGTTGCGCACCGCGGCGGCCGGTGCCACGCCGGCCAGCGCACCGGTGGCGATCATGTCCTCCACCGACTCGAACGCCAGGTACGGGTTGACCGCCGCGGCGCCGTAGCCGATCAGGACGGCCGCGTGGTGCACCTCCCGGCAGTCGCCGGACTCCACGATCAGCGCCGCCTGGGTGCGGGTCTGCTCCCGCACCAGGTGCTGGTGCACGGCGGCGGTGAGCAGCAGCGACGGGATCGGCGCCAGGTCGGCGTTGGAGTCCCGGTCGGAGAGCACCAGGATGCGGACGCCGTCCTCGATGGCCTCGGAGACGTGCCGACAGATCTCGGTCAGCCGCGCCTTGATCCCGGCGGCGCCCTCGCGGATCCGGTACAGCCCGGAGACCCGGACCGCCTTGAAGCCGGGCAGGTCGCCGTCCTCGTCGATGGAGAGGATCTTGGCCAGCTCGTCGTTGTCGATCACCGGATGCGGCAGCACGATCTGCCGACAGCTGGCCGCGCCCGGGTCGAGCAGGTTGCCCTCCGGCCCGATCGTCGACGCCAGGCTGGTCACCAACTCCTCGCGGATGGCGTCCAGTGGCGGGTTGGTGACCTGGGCGAAGAGCTGGTGGAAGTAGTCGTAGAGCAGTCGCGGCCGGGTCGACAACGGCGAGATCGGGGTGTCCGTGCCCATCGAGCCCAGCGGCTCGGCGCCGGTGCGGGCCATCGGCGCGAGCAGGATCTTCAGCTCCTCCTCGGTGTAACCGAAGGTCTGCTGCCGGCGGCGCACCGAGTCGTGCGTGTAGACGGTGTGCTCGCGGGCCGGCAGGTCACCCAGCTCGATCAGCCCGGCGTGCAGCCACTCCGCGTACGGCTGGGCGGCGGCCAACTCGGACTTGATCTCCTCGTCGTGCACGATCCGGCCGGCCACGGTGTCGACAAGGAACATCTTGCCCGGCTGGAGCCGCCCCTTGGCGACCACGTGGGCCGGGTCGAGGTCGAGCACGCCCGCCTCGGAGCCGAGCACCACGAGCCCGTCGTCGGTCTGCCACCAGCGACCCGGGCGCAACCCGTTGCGGTCCAGCACCGCGCCGACGATCTCGCCGTCGGTGAAGGCCACCGACGCCGGCCCGTCCCACGGCTCCATCAGGCTGGCGTGGAAGCGGTAGAACGCGCGCTTGGCCGGGTCCATCCCGGGGTCGTTCTCCCAGGCCTCGGGGATCATCATGAGCACCGCGTGCGGCAGGCTCCGCCCGGCCAGGTGCAGCAGCTCCAGGACCTCGTCGAAGTTCGCCGAGTCGGAGGCGGCGGGGGTGCAGACCGGGAAGACCCGCCGGATGTTGCCCGGCACGTTCGGCGAGCGCAGGAGCGCCTCGCGGGCCTGCATCCAGTTGCGGTTGCCCCGGATCGTGTTGATCTCGCCGTTGTGGGCGATGAACCGGTACGGGTGCGCCAGCGGCCAGGACGGGAAGGTGTTCGTGGAGAAGCGGGAGTGCACAAGCGCGATCGCGCTGTCCACCCGCTCGTCACGCAGGTCCGGGTAGAACGCCGGCAACTGGTCGGGGGTGAGCATGCCCTTGTAGACCATCGTCCGGCTGGACAGCGACGGGAAGTACGCCGGCACGCCCCGCTCGGCGGTCTCCCGCTCGGCCTGCTTGCGCAGGCAGAACGCCACCCGGTCCAGCTCGATGCCGTTCAGCGCGGAGCCGGCCGGGCCGGCGGGCGAGTCGGTGAGCCGGCGCGCGGCCACGAAGACCTGCCGGACCCGGGGCATCGCCGCCAGGGCGGTCTCGCCGAGCCCTTCCGGGTCGATCGGCACCTCCCGCCAGCCGAGCACCTCGGCACCCTCGACCAGCGCGTACTTCTCGACCACCTGCCGGGCACGCGCCTCGCCAGCGTCGTCGTCGGGGAGGAAGACCAGCCCGGTGGCGTACTCACCGGCCGGGGGTAGCGCGACGCCGGCCGCCGCGCGCAGGAACACGTCCGGAACCTGGATCATGATGCCCGCGCCGTCGCCGGTGTTGGGCTCCGCGCCCCGGGCGCCTCGGTGATCCAGGCGGCAGAGCGCGCCGAGCCCGTTGGCGACGACCGCGTGTGAACGGCGACCGTGCAGGTCCGCCACGAAGGCCACCCCGCAGGCGTCGTGCTCCTGCACGGGGTCGTAGAGGCCCTGGGCGGACGGGCGGCCGCCGGGCATCGGGGACGCCTGCGGGCTGTGCGGATGCGGCTGTGTCATTTCCGCGTACGGCTGAGCCACCGGGCCTCCTGTCGTCACTCAGGTTGATCATGATTGGGGACGACGTCGGCCCGTGGGTCTATTGAGTCTACGTTAGGGCCAGGCTCGCACTGCCACCTGAGATTGATCACACCGTCCATAGTCTGGGACGTGTAGTCTCGCGCGGTGGATCCGCTACACAAGGACATCTTCGACCGCTTGGAACACTTCTACGACGCGGTGCCCCGCGACGTCGCCGTTGCGGAGGAGCATGGCGGGCTGGTGTTGTTCGTGCGCGAGGGTGCCGGCTGGCCGTTTTACGCCCGTCCCCGGATTGGCGCCACCGAGCCCCCGTCCCTGGCCGACGTGACCTCGGTACGCGAGCGGCAGCGCAAGCTGGGCCTGCCGGAAGCCTTCGAGTGGGTCCACGAGACCACCCCCGAACTGCTGGCGGTGGCCCGCTCGGCGGGGCTGCACGTGCTGGAGGCACCGCTGATGGTGCTCGACCCGGCCGCGCTGCCCGACCCGGCGACGCTGTCCGACGTGGCGGTGCGGGTGCTGGCGGCGGACTCCCCCGGCTTCGCCGCCGACGTCGCGGCCCGGCGCGCGGTGGCAGCGGTGTCGTTCGCCGCCGCCGGCACCGCGCCCGGTGACGCCGGCCCGGCCGAGCGGGACGCCGCCGTCACCGAACTCGAGTTGGCAGCGCTCGACGAGGAGCGGGCCCGGATCGCCGACGGCCGACGGATCTCCGCGCTCGCCGGGACGTCGACCGACGGCGCCCTGGCCAGCGGCATGGCCATGCGCGTGGGCGACGTCGCGGAGATCGCCGGCGTGGCCACGCTGCCGGCCGCCCGGCGACGCGGGCTGGGCGCCGCGCTCACCGCCACCCTCGCCCGGGAGTTGCACGCGGCCGGCACCGACCTGATCTTCCTCTCGGCGGGCAGCGAGGACATCGCCCGGGTCTACCTGCGGGTCGGCTTCCGCCGCATCGGCACCGCCTGCATCGCCGAACCCGCAGCGCTCATCGCCTGAGCGCTCCCGCCGCCCAGGTCTCAGACCGGGGGACGCCACTGGGCGGCGGAGGCGGCGGCGCTGGAGAGCAGCCGGGTGTTGATCGTGCCGAGTGCGGCGTCCCGGGCGCGCAGCGCCAACCGGCCCCGGGCCTG
The DNA here is from genome assembly GCF_050942285.1 of Micromonospora sp. CA-240977. NCBI lineage: Bacteria > Bacillati > Actinomycetota > Actinomycetes > Micromonosporales > Micromonosporaceae > Micromonospora > Micromonospora sp. CA-240977. The sequence continues at coordinate 5,535,927 of NZ_CP192055.1, forward strand.
AAGCACCGCCGACATCCGCCGGGTCTGCCGGACCACCGTCGCGGCCCGGGGGCGACGCACCCGGTCGTACGCCTGCACGGCGTCGGGCAGTCGCGCCTCGCGCAGCAGTGAGGCGAGCGTGGCGGCGTCCTCGAACGCGAGGCAGGCGCCCTGCCCGAGGTGCGGCGGCATGGCGTGCGCCGCGTCGCCGAGCAGCACCACCCCGCCCGGCCCGACGGGGAAGCCGTAGGCACGGGGCAGCGGACGCAGCTCGCGGACCTCCTGCTGGACCAGGTCGGCCGGGTCGGTGGCGTCGAGCAGCGCGCCGATCGGGGCGGGCCAGCCCGCGTACCAGCGGCGCAGCAGGGCGAGTTGGGTCTCCGGCGGTTCGGGACGAGGGGCGCCGGCGGCGGTGGCCACCCAGTAGATCCCGCCCCGGGTGGACCCACCCGAGGAACCGCGATCACCCAGCGACGCGGCCACGAACCGGTAGCCGGCACCGAGGATCTCGCCGGCCAGCGGTTGGTCGTCGGGCAGCCGAGGCGCCTGGTACCAGGGGATGACGGCCCGCCAGGCAGCGCATCCGGAGCTGACCACCCGGGACTCGGGGGCGAGTTGACGGCGGATGCCGCTGTCCGTGCCATCGGCGGCGACCACCAGGTCGGCCTCGATGGTGTGCCGTCCGTCGCTGACCGCCGGCCGTTGCCCCGGCTCGACCCGGACGTGTCGCACTGTCACGCCGGTACGCAGCTCGACCCGCTCACCGAGGCCCGCGATCAGCGCGTCGTGCAGGTCCTCGCGGTGCACCACCACCGGCATCCGGTCGGCCGGGATGGGCCGGGGCTGCACGAGCCAGTGCCCGTCCGGGCGACGGACCCCACCGTCCGCCAGCGGGGTGGCGATGGCGGCCAGGCCCGCGCCGAGGCCGAGGGCCTGCAACGCGCGGACGCCGTTGGGCCAGAGCACCACTGCGGTGGGCTCGGGGCGAATCCGTTCGGCGCGTTCCAACACGGTGACCCGCCAGCCGGAGCGGGCCAGCGCGCCGGCCACCGCGAGGCCACCGACCCCTGCGCCGACCACCACCGCGCTTCGCATCGGTGCCGCCTCCGCTCAGCTGTCCCGGTCGGCGGGCCGTACGCCCGCGGCGTCGGCCCGCTCGGCACGGGGAGCCGACGGGTCGTCCGTCGACTCGTCGTCGCCCGACGGGCCGTCCGCCGGCTCGTCGTCGTTCGACGGGCCGTCGACAGTTACCCCGTCACCGAGCGGCTCGTCGCCCGGCCGGGAGTCCTGGTCGGTGGCCGGCTCCGGCGGGATGACGCCGGTGTCCTGCCAGGCGGCGTACTGCTCCTCGCGGACCACCCGGTACCCCTCCGGCGCGGCGGCCCGCGCGGGCGTCTCCCGCTCCGAGAGGTCGACCTGGGACAGGTCGGACGCGGGGGGCGGGGTCGGCGTCGCCGCCGCGCCGAGCGGGATCAGGTAGTCCCGCGGGCCGCGCACCCGGACGAAGTAGATGAGCGCGCCGAGGAAGACCAGGGCGGCGGTCCAGACGTTGAGCCGAACGCCCAGAATCTGGTTGGCCTCGTCGGTGCGCATCAGCTCGATCCAGAACCGCCCGACGGTGTAGCCCATCACGTAGAGCGCGAACGCCCGGCCGCGACCCAGCTTCAGTCGGCGGTCCAGGACGAGGACCAGGGCGACGACGCCGAGGTTCCACAACGCCTCGTAGAGGAACGTCGGCTGGTAAAGGCCCGGTTCGAGGATCGGCTGCCCGGCGTCGTCACGCAGCGCGTGCCCCGGATTGTCCGGGTCCATCCGGTGGATCTGCAGGCCCCACGGCAGGTCGGTCCGGCCACCGAACAGCTCGTTGTTGAACCAGTTGCCGAGCCGGCCGACCGCCTGGGCCAGCGGCAGCCCGGGGGCCAGCGCGTCGGCCACCACGCCGAACGGGATGCCGAGCTGCCGGGCGGCGATCCACGCGCCGACCGCGCCACCGGCGACGGCACCCCAGATGCCGAGACCGCCCTCCCAGATGGCGAACGCCTTCATCGGCTCACCGCCGGCGCCGAAATATTTCTCGGGCGAGGTGACGACGTGGTAGATCCGGGCACCGATGATGCCGGCCGGCACCGCCCAGACGGCGATGTCGAGCACCGCGCCGGGCGCGACGCCGCGCTGCCGCAGCCGGCGCTCGGTCACCCAGCAGGCCAGCACGATGCCGGCGATGATGCAGAGCGCGTACGCCCGGATCGGCACCGGCCCGAGTTGCCAGACCGCGGTGCTGGGACTGGGCAGGGCCGCCTGGGGGGACAGCGAGGCGAGGGTCACGGGTGCACACGCTACCGCTGCGCACCCCCGTAGCGGCACCCCGGGCGCGGGAGCGCGCATCTCGGTGACTTCTGGTTTGCGCCCCCGTACGCTCTTTGTCCATGAGCGCGCTCACCTGGGCGGTCGCCGCGGTCGTCAACGACGACGCCGGCCGGGTGCTGCTCTGCCGGCAGGGCCGGGGCGAGCGCCGCCACGCGCTGCCCGGCGGGCGGCTGCGCCCGACCGAGAGCCCCGTGCAGGCGGCCCTGCGGGACATCCGCGCGGAGACCGGCTGCGAGATCGAGCTTGTCGACCTGATCGGCGTCTACCACCTGACCGGCCCCGGCGGGCAGACGTCGCCCGGACGCGCCGGGCCGCTGCCGGACGTCCTCGTGCACGTCTTCCGGGCCCGCGCCACCGGCCCACCGACGGCCGACCCGCTGCCGGGCTGCCGGTTGTCCTGGCACTCCCCCGACGCGCTGCCGGAGGCTGTCACCCCGCTCACCCGGGCCGCCGTCACCGACGCTCGCGCCGGGCGCTCCGGCGTACTGCACGCTGTCCGCCGCACGCCCGGCGCCGTCGACGCCCCGCCGACGACCGGCCCGAGCGGACCGCTGGGAACCAGCCAGGACGCACGGCCGGGCACGGGGCAGCCACCGGGACAACGAGGCGAACCCGCGGACCCGTCCCTGCGCCCCTGACAACCCGCGCGAGCATCCCGGGGTCCGCCGCGCGGGGACCCGCCCGAAGCTCAGCGGGCGGGGTTGCGGACGCCCTCGGCGAGCTCGGCGCTGAGGGCCCGCAGGGCAACCAACCCCTCCGCCTCGGTGGGCGCGTCGAGGAGGCACCGGATCAGCGCACTGCCGACGATCACCCCGTCGGCGTAACCGGCGACGGTGCCGGCCTGCGCGCCGGTGCCCACGCCGAGACCGACACCCACGGGGAGGTCGGTGACGTCCCGGACCCGGGAGACCAGGGTCGGCGCGGCGTCGGAGGTACGCGTCCGGGCTCCGGTCACCCCCATGACCGCTGTCGCGTAGACGAAGCCGCGGCAGTGCTGCGCCGTCATCGCCAGCCGCGCGTCGGTGGACGACGGGGAGACCAGGAACGTGCGGTCCAGTCCGTGGGCGTCCGAGGCGGCCAGCCACTCCGCCGCCTCGTCGGGAATGAGGTCGGGGGTGATCAGACCGGTGCCACCGGCAGCGGCGAGGTCACGGGCGAACACGTCAACGCCGTACCGCTCGACCGGGTTCCAGTAGGTCATGGTGACCACCGGAGCGCCGGTGGCCGCCACCGCCTCGATGATGCGCAGGGTGTCCCTGGTGCGGACGCCGCCGGCCAGCGCGATGTCGCTGGCCTTCTGGATGACCGGCCCGTCCATCACCGGGTCGGAGTAGGGAATCTCCACCTCGATGACGTCGACGCCGGCCTCGACCATGGCGGTCATCGCGGCGATGCTGCCGTCGACGGTCGGGAACCCAGCCGGCATGCAGCCGATCAGCAGGGCCCGGCCGTCGGCGCGGGCCTTGTCGAAGGCCACCCCGATCCGGCTCATGTCACCGCTCCTTGTCGAGGATGCCGAAGTAGTCGCCGGCGGTGTGCACGTCCTTGTCGCCCCGCCCGGAGAGGTTGACCACGATGGTGGGCTCCCGGCCCAGCTCGGCGGCGAGCTTCGGGGCCAGCGCGACGGTGCCGGCGAGCGCGTGGGCGCTCTCGATCGCCGGGATGATCCCCTCGGTGCGGCAGAGCAGCTCGAACGCGGCCATCGCCTCGTCGTCGGTGACCGGGAGGTAACTCGCCCGGCCGGTGTCGTGCAGCCAGGCGTGCTCGGGCCCGACGCCCGGGTAGTCCAGGCCGGCGGAGATCGAGTGCGACTCCAGCGTCTGCCCGTCGGCGTCCTGAAGCACGTAGGTGCGGGTGCCGTGCAGGACGCCGGCCGACCCACCGGTGATGCTCGCCGCGTGCCGGCCGGTGGCCAGCCCGTCGCCGCCGGCTTCGAAGCCGTACAGCCGCACGTCCTCGTCACCGACGAACGCGTGGAAGATGCCCAGTGCGTTGGATCCGCCACCGACGCAGGCGGTGACCGCGTCCGGCAGCGCGCCGGTCAGATCGAGGCACTGCTGACGGGCCTCGTCACCGATGCCCCGGACGAAGTCGCGGACCATCGCCGGGAACGGGTGCGGACCGGCGGCGGTGCCGATCAGGTAGTGCGTCTCGTCGACGTTTGCCACCCAGTCGCGCATCGCCTCGTTCATCGCGTCCTTGAGGGTGCGCGAGCCGTTGGTGACCGGAACGACAGTGGCGCCGAGCATCCGCATCCGCGCCACGTTGAGCGCCTGCCGCTCGGTGTCGACCTGGCCCATGTAGACCACGCACTCCAGGTCGAACAGGGCGGCGGCGGTCGCGGTGGCCACGCCGTGCTGGCCGGCGCCGGTCTCGGCGATCACCCGGGTCTTGCCCATCCGCTTGGTGAGCAGCGCCTGGCCGAGCACGTTGCGCACCTTGTGTGCGCCGGTGTGGTTGAGGTCCTCGCGCTTGAGCAGCACCCGCGCGCCGAGCTTCGCCGAGAACCGCCGGGCCTCGTAGAGCAGCGACGGCGTACCCGCGTAGTCACGCAGCAGCGCGCCGAACTCGGCCTGGAAGGACTCGTCCGCCATCGCCGTGCGCCACGCCCCGTCGAGCTCGTCGAGCGCGGCCACCAGTGCCTCGGGAACGAACCGACCGCCGAAGCGGCCGAAGTGGCCGGCGGAGTCGGGCTGCGGGCCGGCCACCGGGGCCAGCGCGTCGGCGCTCATCGGAAATCCTCTCGGTGGGGCGTCCGGTGCGAGGTCAGCGCACCGGCCGGGGCGTTGCCGGGTGGTTACCCGCGTTGACCAGCTCGGCGACCGCCTCGCGAGGGCTCTTCTGGGTGACCAGGCCCTCGCCCACGAGGACCGCGTCAGCACCCGCGGAGGCGTACCGGATCAGGTCGTGCGGACCACGAACGCCGGACTCGGCGATCTTGACGACGCTGCTGGGCAGGCCGGGTGCGATCCGCTCGAACACCGACCTGTCGACCTCCAGGGTACGCAGGTCACGGGCGTTGACCCCGATCACCTGAGCGCCCGCCTCCAGCGCACGGTCGGCCTCTTCCTCGTCGTGCACCTCGACCAGCGCGGTCATGCCCAGCGACTCGATCCGCTCCAGCAGGCCCATCAGCACGTTCTGCTCCAGCGCGGCGACGATCAACAGCACCAGGTCGGCACCGTGCGCACGCGCCTCGTGCACCTGGTAGCTGGAGACCACGAAGTCCTTGCGCAGCACCGGCACGCTGACCGCGGCACGGACGGCCGCCAGGTCGTCAAGCGAGCCGCCGAACCAGCGCCCCTCGGTCAGCACACTGATCGCCCGCGCCCCACCGGCGGCGTAGTCGACCGCCAGGTCGGCCGGATCGGCGATCTCGGCCAGCCGCCCCTTGGACGGCGACGAGCGCTTCACCTCGGCGATCACGGCCACGCCGGGCTTACGCAGCGCCGCGTACGCGTCCAGCGGCGGCGGCGCCGCCGCTGCCAGTTCACGGATCCGCTCCAGCGGAACCTGCTCCTGGCGACGGGCGACGTCTTCGCGCACGCCAGCCAGAATCTCGTCGAGCACGCTTACGGACGCTGCCTGACCGGCCTCGTCCCCCTCCGCGTGCGCATGCTCAGCAGTCACCAACGGACTCCCCTCTCCGGGCGTCATGGGCCGATGCTAGGGGCAGCCGACCGACGCCGAATGCCGGGGGTATGGCGCTGCTCACGAAAAGGGCTGCGGCATAATGGCCGACTTGCCGTGAACGGTATGTCACGCAGCGCCACCTCCCGTATCGACAATCGTCACGCGGTATGGAGCCTGGTGGCCGCGTTCGGAGCGTGCCGTTGCATCGATCATGCCACCAGTTGCGGGTCGGCGCCCGACGACAACGGCGTACGTCGATGTTGTGAGCAAGCTCAAGGCCGAACGGACGGTCCCTGGTCACGGCCGAGGCGGGACAGTTGACCGGGCGGTCACGACGGCGAAACGTCAGCCGGCCAGCATCGACCTCGGGCAGACTCGATGGCGCGCCTGCCCCGACCGTCGCAACTCCTCGTGCGAGGTGACCATGAGCATGTCCGAGCCGCAGCACACCATCGGCCTGACGACCATCTCGCGGACGGTGGCGTCGCTCGCCGTCGGGGTGGTGCACACCGTGGAGCGGGCCGTCGTGGGCGAGGGGCGGATGCGTACGGCGCGTGGCAACGCCTGGGAGGCGGTCTGCGCCGACCGGGCCCGCGCCGACCAGCGCGCCGAACTGAACCGCCTGGTGGCCGAGCTGACCGCCGCCCGCGCCGCCAGTCACCGGCCACAGCGGGACCGTCAGCCGGTCGGCTGACACCCACCGGCCGTCGCGTCAGTCGGCCGTCGGGTCCTCACCCCGATCCAGCGCGTCCCACGCCTCGGTGGTCCGCCGCCCGGCCATCGGCGTGGGCGGCTCCGGTGCGCCGGTCGGCGTGGGCGCGACCCGGGGGGCGGTGCGGGTCGGCCGTTCGTACCGGGCGCCCATCGCCGGCCAGCCGGCACCGCGCACCGCCGTCCACAGACCGCCCGCGGCGGCCAGCACGCCACCGAGCAGGCAGAGCACCGGCCACTGCCGGTTCACCACGCCGTCGGCGACCAGCCCGTACCCACCGCCGGCCGCCACTGCCAGCGCGAGCACGCCGAGCAGCGCGCCGAGCACCTGCCGCGGCCGGCCCCGGGTAGCCAGCACCGCGCCACCGCCCGCCAACGTCACAAGGGCCAATGCCGGCAGCCAGGGCAGCAGCCCGGCACCGCTGCGGGTGTCGCGGACCGGCGGCAGCGGCGCCGGGCGCACGGTCAGCTCGACCGACCAGGTCCGCGTCGCGGCCCAGAGCGCCAGGCCCGCGCCGACCAGGCAGAGGAGTACGGCGTACGCCAACTCGCGCCGACCCACGGCGGCGGACCGCTCACCGTCCCTCACCGAACTGGCCTTTCGTTCGCGACGGCGGGGCTCCGCTGCGCTGCACTCCTCGCGCTCACCGAGCTGGCCTTTCGTTCGCGACTGCGGGGCTCCGCTGCGCTGCACTCCTCGCGCTCACCGAGCAGCCCGCAATGTCTCGGCGGCGGCGATCGCCGCCAGCACGGCGGCGGCCTTGTTGCGCGTCTCCTGGTCCTCGGCGGCCGGGTCCGAGTCGGCCACCACCCCGGCTCCGGCCTGCACGTAGGCGCGGCCGTCGCGGATGAGCGCGGTCCGGATGGCGATGGCCATGTCCAGGTCGCCGCCGAAGCCGAAGTAGCCCACCGTGCCGCCGTAGAGGCCGCGGCGGACCGGCTCCAACTCCTCGATGATCTCCATGGCCCGCACCTTCGGCGCGCCGGACAGGGTCCCGGCCGGGAAGGTCGCGGCGAGCGCGTCGAACGCGCTCTGGTCGTCGCGCAACGTGCCGGTGACGGTGGAGACGATGTGCATGACGTGGCTGTACCGCTCGATGGTGGCGAACTCGGGCACCTCCACGCTGCCGGGCTGACACACCCGGCCCAGGTCGTTGCGGCCGAGGTCGACGAGCATCACGTGCTCGGCCCGTTCCTTCGGGTCGGCGAGCAACTCGGCGGCGAGCACGGCGTCGGCGGCGGGGGTGCCACCGCGCGGTCGGGTGCCGGCGATCGGGTGCAGCAACGCGCGTCGCCGCCCGTCCGCGCCGCCGGTGACCTTCAGGTGCGCCTCCGGGGAGGAGCCGACGATGTCGAACCCGTCGAAGCGCAGCAGGTACATGTACGGGCTGGGGTTGCTGGTGCGCAGCACCCGGTAGACGTCCAGCGGGTCGGCGTGCGTCGGCCGCTCGAAGCGCTGGGAGAGCACGATCTGGAAGCACTCACCGGCCCGGATCGCCTCCTTGGCGGCCTCCACCGCCTTCGGGTAGCCGCCGTCGGGCGTACGGCAGAGCACCTCCCCGGCCGGCGGACGCTCGACGGTGGAGATCATCGGCGGGATGGGCCGCGACAGCGCCGTCGTCATCGCGTCCAGCCGGCCCACCGCGTGGTGGTACGCGGCGGCGACCTGCGGGGCGCGGTCCGGGGCGTCCAGCGGCGGCAGCACCGCGTTGGCGACCAGGATCGCCGAGCCGTCGTAGTGGTCGAGCACCACCAGGTCGGTGGCGAGCATCATGCCCAGCTCCGGCACGCCGAGGTCGTCGTCGGTCAGCTCGGGCAGCCGCTCGAAGCGGCGGACCAGGTCGTAGCCGAGGTAGCCGACCATGCCCCCGGTCAGCGGCGGCAGGCCGTCGGACGGGTCCCCGACCGGGCCGGCGAGCGCCGCCACCGTCTCCCGCAGCACCCGCACCGGGTCACCCTCGGTGGGCAACCCCGCCGGCGGTTGGCCGAGCCAGGTCGCCACGCCGTCCCGCTCGACGAGGGTGGCGCTGCTGCGGACGCCGATGAACGAGTATCGCGACCAGGCCAGGCCGGCCGAGCCGACCCCCTGCTCGGCCGATTCCAGCAGGAACGTGCCGGGCCCACCGGCCAGCTTCCGGTAGACCCCGACCGGCGTCTCCGCATCGGCCAGGAGCCGCCGGGTCACCGGCACCACCCGCCAGTCGGCGGCCAGCTCGGTGAAGGTGCCCAGGTCGGGGCTGACGGTGCCGTCGGTCATGACTGGGTCTGCCTTTCGTTCGCGGCGGCGAGGCTGCGCCGGGCTGCGCCGCGCGCGCTCACCGTGCCTCCGGGGCGGTGACGGGCAACTCGGTGAAGAAGCAGGTCCGGTGTCCGGTGTGGCAGGCGGCGCCGACCTGGTCCACGCTGACCAGCAGCGCATCCCCGTCGCAGTCCAGCGCGACCGAGCGGACGTACTGGTGGTGCCCGGAGGTGGCCCCCTTGACCCAGTATTCGCGTCGGCTGCGCGACCAGTAGGTGGCCCGGCCGGTGGTGAGGGTGCGGTGCAGCGCCTCGTCGTCCATCCAGGCGACCATCAGCACCTCGCCGGAGTCGTGGGCGCGGACCACCGCGGCGACCAGACCGTCGGCGGTGCGGCGCAGCCGGGCCGCGATGGCCGCGTCGAGTCGGGACGGGCGAGCCGGCCCGGATGCCACCGGGCCGCTCGGATCGCTGGGGACGCCGGTCGCCGGCGAGTCAGGTACGGACACAGTGTCCAAGTGTCCCGCACGTGGCGCGGGCACCGGCGACCGCTCCCGGCGGGGCTGCGGCGCGGGCCCGCCGGGCCGGGCCAACTGGGCCACGTAACGATCCAGCCGGCCGTCGACCAGGGCGGCGGCCAGGTCCGCGCCGGCTGCCTCGGCGATCTCCTCGGCGTACGGCCGGATCAACGGCAGGGTGCCGGCGACCAGCCGGACGGCGGCGGCCCACAGCTGGCCGGTGGCGCCCGGTCGCAGCCCGAGGCAGAGCATCATGTCCGCCCGGTAGCCCGGTGGGGCCACCGGCAGGTCCAGGGCCGCCGCGAAGGCCGCCCGGCGGGAGTGGACCCGTACCGACGGGTTGGCCGGGCGCAGCACCGAGGGACAGAGGCGGGCCAGGTCGGCGACGGCGAGCCGGACCCCGAGGCGGTCGTGGCCGGACCGGGCGGCCGCTGCCTTACCGAGCGTGGCGATCAGCTCTTCGAGTCGGGGTGGCTCGGCGGGCTGGCAGAGCACCGGCAGGTCGATTCGGGGCCGCCAGTGCGGGTCGGCCCAGAGCAGCCGGGCCGGCGCGGTGACCGGCAGCCCGAACGCCCAGTCGGCCGGTTCGCCGAGCCGGTGCACCCAGGAGCGGACATCGCGGGCGGCGACCGAGACGTGGGTGACCCGGCCTGCGGATTCGTCAAGGTACGCCTGTCGCGCGGCGTATGGCTCGCCGCCGACCAGCACGTCGAGGTCGACGTCGCTGTGCGCGGTGGCGGCCCGGCGGGCGTGGCTGCCGCGCAGCAGGATGCCGACGACCGGCCGCTCGGCGCCCTGCCGCAACCGCGCGGCCCAGTCTTCGAGAAAACCGCTGTCCGGTAACGGAGCGTGACCCACCGCGCCATCGTGCCGTACGCCCGATCGGCGCGCAATGCCCGTTGGCGGACTTGGTGTCCGGTCCGGAGCCTACTGCCCGTTCTCATGCTCTCCGCGACGGCGGACAGTCGGACACCGGTCCCGGCCGTTGCGCCCGGATCGGTATTTCATCTAGCGTTGAGTTCAACAGATGATGAGTTTCTTCGGAGGTGCACGATGGACGACGCGATAGCCGTCCGCGACCTGGTCGTCGACCGGGGCGGGCGGCGGGTGCTGGACCACATCAGTTGCGCGGTCCCCCGCGGCGCCGTCACGGGGCTGCTCGGGCCCAGCGGCAGCGGCAAGACCACGTTCATGCGCGCCGTGGTCGGGGTGCAGGTGGTCAGCGGGGGGACGGTCACCGTGCTCGGTCAGCCGGCGGGCAGCCCGGCGTTGCGGCACCAGGTGGGCTACCTGACCCAGGCGCCGAGCGTCTACGCCGACCTGACAGTGCGGGAGAACGCCCGCTACTTCGCGGCCCTGTACGGGCGCGGACGGGTCGAGGCCGACCGGGCGATCAGCGACGTCGGGCTGGCCGAGGCCGCCGGCCAACTGGTCGCCACCCTCTCCGGCGGTCAACGCAGCCGGGCCTCGCTGGCCTGCGCGCTGGTCGGGGAGCCGGAGCTGGTCATTCTCGACGAGCCGACAGTCGGTCAGGATCCGGTGCTCCGGGCCGACCTGTGGGCCCGGTTCCACGCGATGGCCGCGGCGGGCACCACCCTGCTGGTGTCCAGCCACGTGATGGACGAGGCGGCCCGCTGCGACAGGTTGCTGCTGATCCGCCAGGGGCGGTTGATCGCCGACGACAGCCCGGACGCCATCCGCGCCGCCGCCGGTGTGGACGACCTCGACGAGGCGTTCCTCCGCCTGATCCGGGCCGGCGAGGCCGGTCCGACAAGCACCGCCACCAGAGCCGGACAGGAGCAGTCATGAACCCCCGGATCCTGGCGGCCACCACCGGCCGCATCCTGCGTCAACTCCGCCACGACCGGCGGACCATCGCCCTGCTCGTGGCGGTGCCGGCCGTCCTGCTCACCCTGATCTACTTCATGTACGCCGACCAGCCGACCCCACCCGGGCAGCCGACGACGTTCGACCGGGTCGCGCTGGTGATGCTGGGCATCTTCCCCTTCGTGATCATGTTCCTGGTGACGAGCATCGCCATGCTCCGCGAACGCACCTCCGGCACCCTGGAACGGCTGCTCACCACGCCGCTGGGCAAGCTCGACCTGCTCTTCGGTTACGGCATCGCGTTCGGGCTGGCCGCCGCCGCGCAGGCAGCGGTCGCCGCCGCCGTGGCGTACTGGGTCTTCGATCTGGACACCGCCGGCAGCATCGGGCTGGTGATCGGGATCGCTGTCGTCGACGCCGTGCTCGGCGTCGCCCTCGGGCTGCTGTGCAGCGCCTTCGCGCGCACCGAGTTCCAGGCAGTACAGTTCCTGCCAGTCGTGGTGATCCCCCAACTGCTGCTCTGCGGGCTGTTCGTGGCCCGCGACGAGATGGCCGGTTGGCTCCAGGCGCTCAGTGACGCCTTCCCCCTGTCGTACGCCATCGAGGCGTTGCAGGAGGTCGGCGCCCACGCCGAGCCGACCGGCACAATGTGGCGGGACGTGGCGGTGGTGCTCGGCGCGGTGGTGCTGGCGCTGGTGCTCGCGGCGGCCACCCTGCGCCGGCGCAGCGGGTGAGGCTTCGGCAGCCGTGGGCGGACCCGCCCACGGCTGCCCAGGTGGACGAACGAAGGGCGGCGATGACGCGGCGGACCGGCCGGCGACCCGGCAACCCGGACACCCGGGAGGCGATCCTCGACGCGGCGCGCACGGCGTTCGCCGAGCGTGGCTACGACTCCGCCTCGATCCGCGCCATCGCCAGCACCGCGGGCGTCGACCCGGCGCTGGTGCACCACTATTTCGGCAGCAAGGACCAGCTCTTCCTGGCCGCGATGAACTTTCCGTTCGATCCCGGTCAGCTGGTGCCGACGGTGCTCGCCGGCGACCGGGACGCCGTCGGTGAGCGCATGGTGCGCATCTTCCTCGGCATCTGGGACTCCCCGGCCGGCGGCGCCGCGCAGGCGCTGCTGCGCTCCGCGGTGAGCAACGAGTGGACCGCTCGCCTGTTGCGCGAGTTCATCACCACCCAGGTCCTGCGCCGGGTGCTCGAGCAGCTCGACGTCGATCCGGCCCAGCTGCCGTTGCGCGGTTCCCTGGTGGCCACCCAGATGATCGGCCTGGCCATGATGCGGCACGTGGTGCGCCTGGAGCCGGTCGCCTCGGCGGCCCCGGAGACCCTTGTCGCCGCGGTCGGTCCGACGATCCAGCGCTACCTCACCGGGCCGCTGCCGGCCTGACGCGGCCCCGGGGCCGGCGCCGCGAAGGGCGCGGTCAGCGCGGTGGGCGGGTGCCGGCGGGGAGTCGCAACGGCGGCAGCAGCCGCGGCAGGTCGGCCGGGTCGGCCACCGGGTCGGGGAACGCCAACCGGATCCGACGTCGGGCGCCGGGGTGGCCGAGGGCGACCACCATCCCGTAGCGGTCGATGCGCACCACCCGGGGCGGCCCGTCGAGGGTCTGCTCGGTCAGGCCGAGCTGCCGGCGCAGGTACGCGGTCACCTGGTCACCGTGGCGCTCGGCGAGGTCGACGAGCAGCCGCGCCTCCACCGGGTGCACCGGGTCCGGCTCCGCCTCGGCGTACTCCCCCGGGTCGATCCGGTGCACGGCGCCGGCGCGCTCCCAGCGGACCTCGACCACCTCGAAGCGGAACAACCGGAACCGGGTGCCCAGGTCGAGCAGGTCGCCGGTCGGCGCCACCGCGGCGAAGTCGAGCGCCGCGCGGCGGGCCTCGTCGCCGTGCAGCTCGCCCGCCCAGCCGGAGACCCAGGCCCGACCCAGACCGGGCGCACCGGCGGCCGGTGGCAGGTCGAGCACGTCGAGCACCACCGCGACGTCGCCGTCCCCGGCGACCGGTCGCAGCGCGGCGGCCAGGTCGCTGGCCACCGGCACCAGCAGCAGCACCCGCCCCTCCGGGTCGGTGACGTGCCGGGCGTGGTGCGGGCTCGGCCGGTACGCGAGATGGACGAGACCGGGCAGGCGGCCGGCGACAAGGGTACGGACGATCTCGGCGGGGTTGGGCCGCATGGCGCGACCTCCTTCTGAGGTTAGGCTTACCTAAATCGGAGCCTAGAGCACCCGCCCGTCGTCGTCCACCACACTCACCGGGTCTGCTCCAGCCAGGAGGCGTAGAGCAGGCCGTAGACCGAGTCGGCGTCGCGGACCAACTCGTCGTGCGGGCCGCGCTGCACCACCCGGCCCCGGTCCACCACGATCACCTCGTCGGCGGCCTGCGCCGTGGAGAGCCGGTGCGCGATCGCGAGGGTGGTCCGCCCCCTGGTGACCGCGTCCAGGGTGCGTTGCAGGCGCACCTCGGTCGCCGGGTCCACAGCGCTCGTCGCCTCGTCGAGCACCAACAGGTCCGGGTCGGCAACGTACGCGCGGGCCAGGGCCACCAACTGCCGCTCACCGACGCTGAGCGCCTCGCCGCGCTCGCCGACCGGCGTGTCCAGACCCGCCGGCAGACCCTCCAACCAGTCCGACAGGCCCAGCTCGGTGAAGGCCACCGTCAGCTCCTCGTCGGTCAGCTCCGGCCGGGCGAACCGGACGTTGTCCCCCACCGTCGCGTCGAAGAGGAACCCGTCCTGCGGCACCATCACCACCCGGGAGCGCAGCGAGTCGAACCGCACGTCCGCCAACGGCACCCCGGACAGCAGCACCGCCCCCGCCGAAGGATCCATCAGCCGGGTCAGCAACTTGGCGAAGGTGGTCTTGCCGCTGCCCGTCTCGCCGACCACCGCCACCCGGCTCTTCGCCGGAATCTCCAGGTCGATGTCGTGCAGCACCGGCGGACCACCCGGGTAGGCGAACCGCACACCGGCGAACCGGATGTCCAGCGGCCCGGCCGGCAGCTTGCGCCCCTGCTCCCCCGGGTCGGCAACGTCCGGGGCGACGTCCAGCACGTCCAGCACCCGACGCCAGCCGGCGATCGCGTTCTGCGCCTCGTTGAGCACCTCGGTGGCGATCTGCACCGGCTGGATGAACAGCGTCACCAGGAACAGGAACGCGGTCAACTGGCCGATCGACAGCGTGCCGTCCACGCCCAGCGTCACCCCGAGCACCACCACACCCGCCAGCGCGAGCCCGGCGGCCAACTCGCCGACCGAGCTGCCCACGATGCTGATCCGGATCGCCCGCTGCTGCGCCAGCCGCTGCCCGTCGATGGCCTCGTCCAACCGCCGCTCGGTACGCCCCGCGATCCCGTACGCCCGGATCACCGGCGCGCCCACCACGCTCTCGCCGATCGTGCCGAGCAGCGTGCCGGTGCGCTGCCGCACCGTCGCGTACGCCGAGCCCAGCCGGCGTTGCAACTGCCGGATCACGAACACCGCCGGCAGGAAGGCGGCCAACACCACAAGGGTCAACTGCCAGGAGTACGCGAGCATGACGGCGGTGGTGACCACCAGCTGACCGAGGTTGACAAGCAGGATCACCCCGCCCCACTGGAGGAACTGGGTGATCTGGTCGACGTCGCTGGTGACCCGGGAGACCAGCGAGCCGCGCCGCTCCGACTGCTGGTGCAACATCGACAGGTCGTGCACGTGCCGGAACGCCCGCGTCCGCACGTTGGCCAGCGCCGTCTCACTGACCGTGAACAGTCGGCGCATCATCAGGTAGCCGCAGACCGTCGTGAGCGTCAGGATCGCCGTGGTGATCGCCACCACCGACCACACCACGTCCAGATTCAGGCCACCGACGATGCCGCGGTCGATACCCTGCTGGACGGCCACCGGCACGGCCACCCGGCCGACCATGTAGACCAACGCCAGGGCCAGGGTGCCGGCCAGGCCGGTCCGCAGCTCCGGTGAGAGCGCCAGCCCCCGGCGCAGGGTCTGCCAGGTCGTCTCCTCCCGCTTGGCACCGTCCACCGTCGTCGTCACCGGATCCCGCCTCTCGTTCGCGACCGCGGGGCTCCGCTTCGCCGCACTCCTCGCGCTCGGACTCACCGGTCCACCTCGATCTCCAGGCCCGAGGGCAGCGGCGCGACCTCGTCGTCGTACACGCTCTCCTGCGCGCGCTCGACCTCCGCCTGCTCGTACGCGGTGACCAGGTCGACGTAGCCGGGCACGGTGGCCAGCAGCTCGCTGTGCGTGCCCCGGGCGAGCACCCGTCCCTGCTCCACGTAGATGACCTCGTCGGCGAGCGCGATGGTGGCCCGGCGGTACGCCACCACCAGGATCGACGCGACAGGCGCCCCCGGCTCGGCCGTCGACGACCGCAGCCCGGCCAGGATGGCCGCCTCGACCCGCGGATCGACGGCGCTTGTCGCGTCGTCGAGCACCAGCAGGCGCGGCCGGCCGGCCAGCGCGCGGGCCAGGGTGAGCCGCTGCCGCTGCCCGCCGGAGAGCGAGGTGCCCCGCTCGCCGACCATGGTGTCCAGACCGTCGGGCAGGGCGGCGACGAACCCGTCCGCCTCGGCCAGCCGCAGCGCCGCCCAGACCGCCTCGTCGTCGATGCCCGGCCGGTCGAGGGCGATGTTCGCGCGGACCGTGTCGTCGAAGACGAACGGCACCTGGGCGACCAACGCCACAGTGCCGGTCAGCGAGGCGGCGGTCAGCTCGCGCACGTCCACCCCGTCCAGGATGACACTGCCGGAGTCTGGGTCGACGAGGCGCACCGCCAGCGAGGCGATCGTGGACTTGCCGGCGCCGGTGGGCCCGACCAGGGCCACCGTCCGCCCGGCCGGCACCGTGAAGCCGACCTCGCCGAGGACCTGCGCGCCGACCTGGTGCGCCTCGGCCGGCGGGTAGGAGAAGTGCACGTCACGGAAGGTGAGGGTGGCCGGGCCGGCGCTGGCCGGGTCGAGCACGCGCTGCCCGTACGGCATCTCGCCGGTGGCGTCGAGCACCCGGCGGACCCGGTCCCAGCCGGCGACGCTGCGCGGCAGCTCGGCCAGCACCCACCCGATGGCCCGCACCGGGAAGGCCAGCACGGTGAAGAGGAAGGCCACGCTGACCAGCTCGGTCACGCTGATCGCGCCCTGGCGCAGCCGGAACGCGCCGACCACCAGCACGGCGAGGGTGCCGAGGCTGGGCAGGGTCTCCAACAGCGGGTCGAAGATGCCGCGCAGCCGACCGACGGCGATCAGCGAGTCGCGCAGCTCGCCGGCGCGGTCGGCGAAGCGGGCGGTCTCCTGGGCCTCGCGGCCCATGGTCTTGACCACCAGGGCGCCGTCGAAGCTCTCGTGGGCGATGCCGCTGACCTCGGCGCGCAGGCGCTGCGCCCGGGCCTGTCGGGGCGCCATCCGGCGGGAGTAGACGACGTTGAGCGCGAACAGCGCGGGAAAGACCGCGAGGCCGACGAGGGCGAGCGCCCAGTCGGTGGCGAAGAGCGACACGATCGCGCCGACGAGCATCACCAGCGTGCCGACGGCGAAGGGCAGCGGTGCGATCGGGTACCAGGCCGCCTCCACGTCGGAGTTCGCGTTGGACAGCAGGGTGCCTGTCGAGTTGCGGTGGTGCCAGGACAGCGGCAGCTCCAGGTAGCGCCGGGTGACCCGGCGACGGTAGGAGGCCTGGAGCCGATACTGCATGTAGCCGGCGCCGAGCCGACGCCCGAAGATGCCCGCCACCCGCAGCACGCTGATGCCGAACAACGCGGCAGCGGCCAGCGCCAGGGTCCCGGCGGCCACCTCGCCGCGGGAGATGGCCGGCAGCGCCACCTCACCGATGACCGTCCCGACGACCCGTGCGCTGACGATGATCATCCCGCCGAAGAGGACGCTGCCGACAACCGCGACCGTGAAGATCCTGGGCTGCTCGCGGATCGCCTGCCGCAGGACCCCCAGCCCCCGGCTGAGCACATCCCGACTTGTCTTGCTCGCCACGCTTTCCCCCGCCGTAAGCCGCAATTATCTCCCTCATCCTTACCGGTCCAGGCCAGCGCTGCCGACCCGGTCCGGATATGTCGACCGTCACGTACCGGATGGCGGCGAGCGGCAGGCGCCGAGCCGGAGACCGGTGTCGGGCGCCGTCGAGCGACCGGGCCTACGATCGGCCCATGCCGCGGTACGCCCGAGCCGAGCGCGAGGCGCTGGCCGATCTCCTGCTGGCCCTCGGGCCGGACGCCCCGACGATCAACGAGGGGTGGGCGACCCGTGACCTCGCCGCGCACCTGGTGCTCCGGGAGCGCCGCCCGGACGCGGCCGGTGGGATCCTGCTGCCGCCGCTGCGCGGCTACGCCGAACGGGTCCGTCGCCGACTCGCCGCGCGGCCCTACCCGGAGCTGGTGGCGCAGGTGCGCCGGCCGCCGCTGTGGAGCCCGGTCAGCAACCCCCTGACCGACGAGCTGGCCAACACGATGGAGTTCTTCATCCACCACGAGGACGTGCGGCGGGCCGGCTCCGGGTGGCAACGGCGCGACCTGCCCGCCGGCCTGCAGAGCGCCCTGTGGAAGCGGGCCGCCCCGCTGGCTCGGCTGGCCCTGCGTCGTTTCCCGGCGGACCTCTACGTGCAGGCACCCGGTCACGGCGAGATCTCCGTCGGTCGGGGCGGGGAACCGCTGCGGTTGGTCGGCGCCCCCGCCGAACTGGTCCTGTTCCTCTCCGGCCGGCAGCG
This sequence comes from Micromonospora sp. CA-240977, assembly GCF_050942285.1. Lineage (NCBI taxonomy): Bacteria > Bacillati > Actinomycetota > Actinomycetes > Micromonosporales > Micromonosporaceae > Micromonospora > Micromonospora sp. CA-240977. The sequence continues at coordinate 5,553,906 of NZ_CP192055.1, forward strand.
GGTGGCGAGGGTCCAGCTGGACGGCACGACAGAGGGCGCGCGTCGACTGCGCGTCGCCAACCTGGGCATGTGACTCCCTGAGCTTAAGCGGTCACACGTCAAGTGTGGCGTTCCCCACACCCAGCGAAGCACACTGATGTCTCCTCCCGTACGCTTCACCGCGCCGCTCCGCGCCGGGCGGTACGAAGTGGGGGCGCACTGTGCGGAATTTCGCAATTTCGGCGCTGTGGGAACCCCCTTTCCCGGCGGGGCACCACGGGGCCACGGAGCAGGTGGCGAGCGAGAGCGTCGAGTGGGCGCGCGCGTTCGGGCTGGTCGATTCCAGCCAGCGTGTACACCGGCTACAACGGGCCGACGCCGCCGGCCTGGCCGGCCGTGCCTGCCCGGAGGGCTCGCTGGACGGGCTGCGCCTGCTCACCGACCTGATCAGCTGGCTCTTCGTCATGGACGACGCCTGCGACGAGGACGGCCTGGGCGCCGACCCGGCTCGGCTGGGGCCGGCGATCAGCACCCTGATCGACGTGCTGGACCGATGCGGCGACCCGGACATCGTGCCGCCCGCCGTCGGGCCGCTCGGTGACGCGCTGCACGACCTGTGCCGCCGCACCCGGCTGCACGACCACCCGGCCCTGCTGCTGCGGTTCGTCAGTCAGATGCGGGAGTACCTGCTGGCGTTGCTCTGGGAGGCGGCCAACCGGGAGCGTCGGCGGGTACCCGAGGTGGCGGAGTACGTGCAGCTACGGCGACACATCGGCGGCGTACGCCCGTGCCTCACGCTGACCGACCTGGCGGCGGCCCAGCCACTCGGTCCGGCCCAGCGCGCCGATCCGGCGCTTGTCACCCTGGACCTGCTGGCGGTGGACCTGGTCTGCTGGTGCAACGACCTCTTCTCCTACGGCAAGGAGAGCCAGGTGGACCCGGACGCGCACAACCTGGTGACGGTGCTCGCCCGCGACAGCGGCGCGGACGAGGCGGACGCGCTGCGGGCCGCGGCGGACCGGTTCAATCAGGGGCTGACCGCGTACCTCGATGTCGAGAAGGCGCTGCTGGCCAGTGCGGACGACGGCATGCGCCACGCGCTGGCCGCCCGACGGAACTGGGTTCGTGCCACCTACGACTGGTCAGTCGTGGCCGCCCGGTACGCCTGATTCGGCAGTACCGGTCGGTGGGGTGGGCCGGCCGGACGATCATCAGGGCTAGCCGACGCACCACGCCAGGCAATACTCTTCGGTAACCATCATGACGTGACGACCGTCACGCCACCACCCCCGAAGGCGGCTACAGCGATGGCTCTCGATGTACCGTACCGTTCCATCCCGGACATGTTCCTCAAGCGCGTGGCGGCCACCCCCGACCGGCACGCGTTCGCGTCCCCGAACGCCGACGACTCCGGGCCGGTCTGGCTGACCTGGGAGCAGGTCGGCCAGCGCGCCAAGGCGGTCGCCGCCGGCCTGCACGGCCTGGGTATCGGCCAGGAGGACCCGGTCGCGATCCTCGCCAACACCCGGCTGGACTGGGTGATCGTCGATTTCGGCATCATGTGCGGCGGTGGGGCGACCACCACCATCTACCCGACCACCGAGCCGGCGGACGCGACGTACATCCTCGCCGACTCCGCCTCGAAGGTGCTGTTCGCGGAGAACCCGGCCCAGGCGGCGAAGATCGCCGGCGCCGACCTGCCCGCGCTGACCCACGTGGTGCTCCTCGACGGCGCCGTCGACCCCGCCGCCGCGATCCCGCAACTGACGCTCGCCGAGCTGGAGGAGCGGGGCACCCGCGCGCTGGCCACCGAACCGGAACTGATCGACATGCTCGTCGCCGGCATCGGCCCCGACCACCTGGCCACCCTGATCTACACCTCCGGCACCACCGGCCGACCCAAGGGTGTGGAGCTGCTGCACGGCGGCTGGTGCTGGGAGGCCGTGGCGCAGACGGAGGCCGGGCTGCTCCGCGACGACGACCTGCAGTACCTGTGGCTGCCGCTGTCGCACTCGTTCGGCAAGACGCTGCTCTGCGGCGCCACCCATGTCGGGCTGCCCACCTACGTCGACGGGCGGGTGGACAAGCTTGTCGACATGCTGTCGGTGATCCGGCCGACGCTGATGTGCGGCGCCCCCCGGGTGTTCGAGAAGGTCTACAACCGGGCGGTGACCACCGCGCAGAGCGCCGGCGGCGCGAAGGCGAAGATCTTCGCCTGGGGCGTCCGGGTCGGCAAGCAGAAGGTCGCCCTGGAACAGGCCGGCAAGCCGGTGCCGGCCGGGCTGAAGCTGCGCTACGGGCTGGCCGAGAAGTTGGTGTTCAGCAAGCTCCAGGCCCGCCTGGGCGGCCGGATGCGGGTGCTGGTCTCCGGCGCCGCTCCGCTCAGTCCGGAGATCGCCACCTTCTTCGCCGCGGCGAACCTGCCGATCTCGGAGGGCTACGGCCTGACCGAGACCAGCGCCGGCAACTTCTGCAACCCGCCGGGCGGGTTGCAGATCGGCACTGTGGGCCGGCCGTTGGGTGACCTGGAATGCCGGATCGACACCGACGGGGAGATCCTGCTGCGCGGCCGCCCGGTGATGCGCGGCTACCACAACCTGCCGGAGGAGACCGCCGCCGCGTTCACCGAGGACGGCTTCTTCCGCACCGGTGACATCGGCACCCTCGACGAGCAGGGCTACCTCCAGATCACCGACCGCAAGAAGGACCTGGTCAAGACCTCGGGCGGCAAGTACATCGCACCGTCGCACATCGAGGGGATGTTCAAGGCCATCTGCCCGTACACCTCGCAGGCGGTCGTCGTCGGCCAGGCCCGCAACTTCTGCACGATGCTCGTCACGCTGGATCCGGACGCGATCAAGGGCTGGGTCGCCGGCGGGCCGCTGGAGGGGCGCAGCTACACCGAGATCGTCGCCTCGCCGGAGGCCCAGACGATGGTCGATGAGTACGTCGCCCAGCTCAACGCCAAGCTCAACCGCTGGGAGCAGATCAAGAAGGTGGCCATCCTGCCCCGCGACCTCACCATCGAGGACGGCGAGATCACCCCGTCGTTGAAGATCAAGCGGCGCGGTGTGGAGACCAACTTCGCGAGCGAGATCGACAAGATGTACGCCGGCAGCCTCGCCGAGCTCTGACACGTCGCCGGTGGCCCCGCACGCACATCCGGCTGGGGGCCACCGGTCTGTCGTCGGTCGGGCTCAGGCGATGACGGCCGGCTCCCGCCACCGCTGTCGGCCGCCCCGGTCCAGGTCGTAGCGGACCGCCGCGATCCGTCCGACGGCCTCCACCAGGTCCGCGGCGGGCAGGGTGAACGGCAGCCGCAGGAAGCGCTCCAGGGTGCCGTCCAGGCCGAACCGCGGGCCGGGCGCCAGTCGTACGCCGACCTCCTCGGCGGCCCGGGCCAGCGCGCTGGAGACCGGGCCGTCCAACTCGGCCCACAGCGTCACGCCACCGCGCGGGACGGTGACCCGCCAGTCCGGCAGCCGGTGCGCCAGCGCGCCGAGCAGGGCGTCGCGCTGGCCGGTCAACTGGACGCGGCGGTCGGCGACGACGGCGTCGGCGTCGGCGAGCAGGTGCACCGCGACCAGCTGGTCCAGCACCGGGCTGGCCATGTCCACCCCGACCCGGACGGCGGCCAGCCGCTGCACCTGCGGCGCGGAGGCGCGCACCCAGCCGATCCGCAGGCCACCCCAGTAGAGCTTGCTCATCCCGCCGATGCTGATCACCCGACTGTGCCGGTCGTAGACGGCGACCGGGGGTGGCAGCTCGGTGCCGTCCAGCGCGAGGTCCACGAAGGACTCGTCGATGACCAGGTCGGTGCCGGCCGCGTGGGCGGCGGCCACCACGCGCTCCCGTAGTGCGGCGGGCATCAGGTGCCCCGTCGGGTTCTGGAACTCCGGGATCAGGTAGGCCAACTTGGGCCGGGTCTGCCGCAGGCTGCCCAGCAGCAGGTCGGGGTCCCAACCACCGGCGTCGGCGGACAGGCCGTGGGTGGTGATCCGGGCTCGCCGGCCGGCCAGCGCGGCGAGCGCGTTGGGGTAGGTCGGGGACTCGACCAGGGCGTTGCCGCCGGGCGGCAGCGCGAGTCGCAACACCAGGTCCAGGGCGTGCTGGGTGCCGCTGGTGACCATGACCTGGTCGGCCGAGGTCGGCAGACCCCGAGCGGTGTACGCGTCGGCCACCGCCTCGCGCAACTCGATGATGCCGGTCGGGTGGTAGCCGGCCCCGCCCAGGTATCGGGGCAGGTCCTCGGTGGCCGCCCGGGCGGCCGTCAGGAGGTGCGGCGGGGCGGCCAGCGCGGCGACGCCGAGGTCGAGCATGTCCCGGTCGTCGAGGGGCGTCCACAGGCCGGTGCTGGCCACCCGGTGGTTGCCGGGCAGCATCGTCCAACTGCCGGCGCCCCGGCGGCTGGCCAGGTGCCCGGTCTCCCGCAGCTGCCGGTACGCGGCGGTGACGGTGGTCCGGCTGATCCGCAGCGCCTCGGCCAGCTCCCGTTCGGCCGGGAGTCGGACGCCCAGCGGCAACCGGCCGTCGGCGAGCAGACCGCGCACCGCGCCGGCCAACGCGGCGTAGTCGGGACTGCGCCGACGACCCGGCAGGGCGTGCCACTGACCGAGCAGTCGGGCCAATTGGACGCCGCGCACCTGTCCAGTCATGGCCACTCCTCGGATATTGGCTTCTTCGGCGACGACAATTGGCACCTAGAGTGGCACGCATGGCACTGATTGGCAATCTGCGGCAGCGGCCGGTCCGACGACTGGCCCAGCTCTACCTCGGGCTCGCGCTCTACGGCGTCAGCATGGCCCTGATGGTCCGCTCCGATCTCGGCCTCGACCCCTGGGACGTGTTCCACCAGGGGCTGTCCAAGCTGACCGGCCTCTCCTTCGGCACCGTCACCATCGCCGTCGGCGCGCTGGTGCTGCTGCTCTGGATTCCGTTACGACAGCGGCCGGGCCTCGGCACGGTCAGCAACGTCGTGGTGGTCGGCCTCGTCGTGGACGCCACGCTGGCCCTCCTGCCGACCGGTGGCCCGCTCGGCGTCCGGATCGCGCTGCTGATCACCGGGATCGTCGCCAACGGTGCCGCCACCGGCCTCTATCTCGGCGCCCGACTGGGTCCGGGCCCCCGAGACGGGCTGATGACCGGCGTCGTGGCCCGCCGGCCGCGCCTGTCGACCCGGCTGGTGCGCACCGTCATCGAGGTCACCGTGCTGGCGCTCGGCTGGCTGCTCGGCGGCAGAGTCGGTCTGGGCACCGTCGCCTACGCGCTGGCCATCGGTCCGTTGGCCCAGTTCTTCATCCCGATGTTCGCGGTGCCCGACGACGCCGCACCGGACGACGCCGCACCGGACGACGCCGCACCGGACGGCGCCGCGCCCACGCCGGGCAGCGCCGCGCCGGTCGTCCCCGCCGGCTGAATCCTCACCGACCGTCCGCGAACCGGTACGTCGTGGTGGTGCGGCGTACCAGATGGGAGGGTGGGTGTTCCCTTCCGCGACGCGCGCCGTCATCATCTCTGCATGGGGGAGAACGGTTGGCGCTGGACGGACGCCTGGATCTTCGTGTCGCTCGTCATCGCGAGCGGAGCCGGCCGGCACCGTCGATCGGCGACAAGTCGACGGCCGGAGGGCGTCCGCCTGACCGACGTGCTCTCCACCGCCGACCACCTCAACCACGCGATTCCGCAGCGGCACGAGGTGGAGGCCGCGGTGCAGCGGCTGGTCGGGGCCGGGCTGGTCAGCGTCGCCGACGGCTGGTTCCGGATCACCACCGAGGGTGAGCAGCTCTGGCGCACCCGCCCGCGCGCGGGTGTGGCGACAATGGTGGACACCGTGCAGGGCGTGCTGACCCGCCGACACGCGCCCGGCAGCGCCGACTGGAGCCTGGACGAGGCCGACCACGCGGCGGCCGTCCAGGAATACGCCGTCCGCTCGATCCCCACGCCCCGCCGGTCACCGGAGGGGCACTCCGGCGGGCACTGACCGCCTCAGCGCACCGGGTGGCCGCTGTGCCGCAGCGCGTCCTTGACCTCGGCCACTGTCAGCTCGCCGAAGTGGAAGACGCTGGCGGCGAGCACCGCGTCCGCGCCCGCGCCGATCGCTGGCGGAAAGTGGGCCACCTCGCCGGCGCCCCCGCTGGCCACCACCGGCACGTCCACCACCGCCCGCACCGCGGCGATCAGCTCCAGGTCGAAGCCGGCCTTGGTGCCGTCGGCGTCCATCGAGTTGAGCAGGATCTCGCCCGCGCCCAGCTCCGCAGCCCGCTGCGCCCAGCGCACCGCGTCGATCCCGGTGCCGCGCCGGCCGCCGTGCGTGGTGACCTCGAATCCGCTGGGTGTGCCGCCGCCCGGCGCCCGGCGCAGCCGGCGTACGTCGAGGGAGAGCACAAGCACCTGCCGGCCGAACCGGTCGGCGATCTCGGCGATCAACTCTGGCCGGGCGATGGCGGCGGTGTTCACGCCGACCTTGTCCGCGCCGGCGCGCAGCAGCGTGTCCACGTCGGCGACCTGGCGGACACCGCCGCCGACGGTCAGCGGGATGAACACCGACTCGGCGGTGCGGCGCACCACGTCGAGCATGGTGCCCCGGTCGCTGGAGGACGCGGTCACGTCGAGGAAGGTCAGCTCGTCGGCCCCGGCCCGGTCGTACGCGGCGGCCAACTCCACCGGGTCACCGGCGTCGCGCAGATCAACGAAGTTGACCCCCTTGACCACCCGTCCGGCGTCCACGTCGAGACAGGGGATCACCCGTACCGCCACCGTCATGCCGCGAGCCTATCGTCCGTACGCGCGGCGACGGCCGACCGGTGCGGCCGGCCACCGCCGCGCATCGGATCGGGCCTCACACCCGGACGAGCATCTTGCCCAGGTTGTCGCCGCGCAGCAGGCCGAGGAACGCCGCCGGGGCGTTCTCGATGCCGTCCACGATCGTCTCGTCGTAGGACAGCGTGCCCTCGCGCAGCCACCCCGCGACGTCGCGGACGAACGCGGCACGCAGGTGGTTGTGGTCGCCGACCAGGAAACCGCGCAGGGTGAGCCGCTTGCCGATGACCTGGGTCAGGTTGCGCGGCGCGGCCGGCGGCTCGCTGTCGTTGTACTGCGCGATCATGCCGCAGATGGCGACCCGGCCGTGCGGCCTCATCGCCGAGATCGCCGCCTCCAGGTGATCGCCCCCGACGTTGTCGAAGTAGACGTCGACGCCGTCCGGGGCGGCGCCGCGCAGCGAGTCACGGATCGACCCGTCGTGGTAGTCGAAGGCGCCGTCGAAGCCCAGCCCCAGCAGCCGCTCGACCTTGGCCGGCGAGCCGGCGCTGCCGACCACCCGGCCGGCACCCTTGAGCTTGGCGATCTGGCCCACCAGACTGCCGACCGCGCCGGCCGCGGCGGAGACGAAGACCGTCTCGCCGGGCTTCATGGCGGCCACCTCGAGCAGCCCGGCGTACGCGGTAAGCCCGGTCATGCCCAGCACGCTGAGGTACGCGCTGACCGGTGCCAGGCTCGGATCGACCGGCCGGGCGGCGGTGGCGTCGAGCAGCGCGTACTCCCGCCAGCCCAGCCCGTGCAGAACGGTGGCGCCGACCTTGACGTCGGCCGCCTCACTGGCCACCACCTCGCCGATCGCGGCGCCGTCGAGCGGCGCGTCCAGCGCGTACGGCGGCACGTACGACTTGACGTCGTTCATCCGCCCCCGCATGTACGGGTCGACGGACAGGTACTGGTTGCGGACCACGATCTGGCCCGGTCCGGGCGTCGGGACGTCGGTCTCGACGAGCCGGAAGGTGTCCTCGGTGGGCCAGCCCTGCGGGCGGCTGGCCAGGTGGATCTCACGATTGCCGGTCACGGGGTGGTCGTCCTCTCGTCCGCGGTGGGGTCCTGGGTCCGCGGTGTCACGCGGCCGAGGTCTCGCGGACGGTCAGCGTGACGTCGATGTTGCCGCGGGTGGCGTTGGAGTACGGGCAGACCTGGTGGGCCTGCTCGACGAGCTGCACGGCGGTCTCCCGGGAGACGGCGGGAAGGTCGACGACGAGCTGCACGGTGAGCCCGAAACCGCCGCTGCCGTTCGGGCCGATGCCCACCTCGGCGGCGACGACGGAGTCGCTCACGTCGGCCTTGGCCCGGCGGCCGACCAGCCGCAGCGCGCCGTGGAAGCAGGCCGCGTAGCCGGCGGCGAAGAGCTGCTCGGGATTGGCGGCCCCACCGGCGCCACCCATCTCCTTCGGCACGGCCAGGTCGAGCGCAAGGGTGCCGTCGGCAGTCTCGACGTGGCCGTCGCGGCCATCGCCGCTGGCGGTCGCGGACGCGGTGTAGAGAACCTGCATGAGAGTCACTGCTCCTTCTGTCGGTGGATGGTCTCGGTGACCCGGGTGAGGGTGTCGCGCAGCGCGACAAGCTCGCCGAGGCCCAGCCCGGTGGCCTGTGCGATGCGCAGCGGGACGTCGCCGAGCTGCTCGCGCAGCGCCCGACCCCGCTCGGTGAGGCCGACCTCGACCCGCCGCTCGTCGCGGGCCGACCGCCGCCGGGCCACCAGACCCGCCCCCTCCAGCCGCTTGAGCAGCGGGGAGAGCGTGCCGGAGTCCAGTCGCAGCTCGGCGCCCAGCTCGGACACCGTGGGGGCGTCGTCGGGGCGCTCCCAGAGCACCAGCAGCACCAGGTACTGCGGGTAGGTCAGCCCGACCTCGTCGAGGATCGGCCGGTAGACGTCGGTCAGGGCGCGCGACGCGGCGTAGAGCGCGAAGCACACCTGCCGGCGCAGCACCAGGTCATCGGTCACCGCTGAACCGTAGCCCACAATTAAATTGTGCACAACTTATCGGGCCGGCCGGCGGCCAGCCTCGGGCTGGCCTCAGCGACCGCCGAGGTACGCCTCCAACTCCACCTCGACCAGCTGCTCCGGGTCCAGCAGACCGGCCACCACCACAAGCGTCGCCGCCGGCCGGACCGCGCCGAAGACCGCGTTGTGCGCCCGGCCCACCTCGTCGGCGTACCGCCGGTCGGTCACGTACATCCTGGTCCGGACCACGTCACCCGGCTCCGCACCCACCTCGGCCAACGCGTCCAGGCCGATCCGCAGCGCCTGCGCGGTCTGCGCAGCGGCGTCACCGACGTGCAGCACCCGGCCGTCCACCGTCGCCGTGCAGCCGGCAGTGAAGGCCCGGTCGCCGGCCCGGACCACCCGGGAGTAGCCGTAGAGCTGCTCCCACGGGCCACCCGACCCGAGCCGGGTGACAGTCACACCTCGGCCAGGGTCCGCAGCGCCTCGGCCACCGTGAAGGCGCCCGCGTAGAGCGCCTTACCGGCGATCACACCCTCCACCCCGATCGGCTCCAGGGTCGCCAACGCCCGCAGGTCGTCAAGCGTGGACACCCCACCGGAGGCGATCACCGGCCGGTCGGTGCGGGCACACACCTCGCGCAACAGGTCCAGGTTCGGACCGCGCATCGTTCCGTCCTTGGTGATGTCGGTGACCACGTACCGACTCGCGCCCGCCTTGTCCAGCCGCTCCAGCACCTCGTACAGGTCGCCGCCGTCCCGCGTCCAGCCCCGCGCGGAGAGGGTGTGACCCCGCACGTCCAAGCCGATGGCGACCCGGTCGCCGTACTCCCCCACCACCCGGTCACACCACACCGGGTCCTCCAGGGCCGCGGTGCCGATGTTCACCCGGGCCGCCCCGGTGCCCAGCGCCGCCCGCAACGACTCGTCGTCACGGATGCCGCCGGAAAGCTCCACCTTCACGTCCAACTGGCGCACCACCTCGGCGAGCAGGTGCGCGTTCGTGCCCCGACCGAAGGCCGCGTCCAGGTCGACCAGGTGGATCCACTCCGCGCCGTCCTGCTGCCAGGCCAGGGCGGAGTCCAACGGGTCACCGTAGATGCTCTCGCTTCCGACGGCGCCCTGCACGAGCCGGACGGCCCGGCCGTCTGCGACATCCACGGCGGGTAACAGGGTGAGGCTCAACGTCTTCTCCTCGATCAGGTACGGCGGTCCAGGGCGATCACCACGATCGCCGGCAGTACGAGCAGCAACAACACGATCAGCGCGATACGCAACGCCAGGTTGTCGACGAACGACCAGATCAGAATCAGCGCCGCCCCGGTGAGCAGCACGATGGCGGCCCGCTCGCCCCGGGTGTGCCGGGCCAGCCGCCCGGAACGGCCCCGTCGCAGCCGCGGGGTCACCCGGCGGACCAGCGCGCGACGGCGCTGCCGGCGCGCCACCCGACGCTGCCGGACCGCCCGCTCCCGGGCCTGCTCCGCCTCCCGCTCCGCCCGCCGGCGAGCCCGTTCCCGGCTCACCGCGACGCCCTCCGGTCAGGCGTCGGGCACCGACGCTCAGCCACCGGTGGGCAGCGTGGCGAGCCAGTTACGCAGCAGCGCGGCACCGGTGTCGGCGGACTTCTCCGGATGGAACTGGGCCGCCGAGAGCGGACCCCGCTCCACCGCGGCGACGAAATCCGTGTCGTGCCGCGCGGTGGTCACCACGGCGCCGGCAGCGGCCAACGCCGCCGGGTCGCCCATCGCGTACGAGTGGACGAAGTAGAACCGGCTCTGCTCCGGCACCCCCGCGAACAGCACCGAATCCGCGGGCGCCCGGACCGTGTTCCAGCCCATGTGCGGCAGCCTGGTGGCGGCCAGCCGAGTCACCCCGCCGGGCAGCAACCCCAACCCCTTGGTCACCACGCCGTGCTCGTCGCCATGCTCGAAGAGAACCTGCATGCCCACGCAGATGCCGAGCACCGGCCGGCCGGCGGCCACCCGCTCGGCGATCACCGGGCCGGCGCCGAGCGCCTCGATCCCCGCCATGCACGCCGCGTACGCGCCCACCCCCGGGACCACCAGACCATCGGCGGCGGCCGCGGCGGCCAGGTCGTCGGTCACCCGGACGTCCGCGCCGGCGGCGACAAGCGCCCGCTCCGCCGAGCGCAGGTTGCCCGAACCGTAGTCGAGCACCACCACGGCGCTCACGCGTCGCCCCCCGGCAGCAGCCACAGCACCCCGCCGACCGTGGCGAGCACCGCGAGCAGCGCGGTGACGACCACCGCGCTCCGCGCCGCGCCCTGGCGGTACAGCGACCAGGTGCCGCCGACCAGCACCCCGGCCAGGACCAGCAACAACGTCGGCAACGCGGCGCCCATCAGAGCGCGCCCTTCGTGCTCGGGATCGCGCCCGCCGCCCGGGGGTCGATAGCGGTGGCCTCGCGCAGCGCCCGGGAAACCGCCTTGAACTGGGCCTCCACCACGTGGTGCGCGTCCGGGTGACCGCCCGGCCGGGCCGCCCGCAGCACGTCGACGTGCAACGTGACCCGGGCCGCCTGACCGAAGGACTCCCAGATGTGCCGGGTCATGCTCGTCGCGTAGACCGGCCCGATGTACGGGGCCAGCGCCGGCTCGTCGTGCACCACGTACGGCCGACCGGACAGGTCCACCGCGGCCCGGACCAGCACCTCGTCCATCGGCACCGTCGCCGAGCCGTACCGCCGGATGCCGGCCTTGTCGCCAAGCGCCTGGTCGAACGCGGCGCCCAGGGCCAGGGCGGTGTCCTCGATGGTGTGGTGTGCGTCGATCTCCAGGTCACCCACTGTGCGTACGGTCAGGTCGAAGCCGCCGTGCCGGGCGATCTGGTGCAGCATGTGGTCGTAGAAGCCGACCCCGGTGCTGATCTCGGCGGCGCCGTTGCCGTCGAGGTCGATCTCGACGAGAACCTTTGTCTCCTTGGTGATCCGCTCCACCCGGGCGGTCCGGCTCATTGCGTGCCTTTCGGTAGCGACTGCGGGGCTCGCAAGCTCACTCCTCGCGCTCCCACTACACACTCTCCATTGCAGAAAGGAAGGCGTCGGTCTCGGCCGAGGTGCCCGCGGTCACCCGCAGCCAGCCGGGCAGGCCGACGTCGCGGACCAGCACCCCCTGCGCCAGCAGGGCGTGCCAGACGGTGCTCTGGTCGCCACCCACCTCGAAGAGCACGAAATTGGCGTCGCTGTCGGCGACCCGCAGACCACGCTCGCGCAGCGTCGCCACGATCCGATCCCGCTGCACCATGATCGCGCTCACCGTACCGAGGAGGGTGTCGCGGTGGGTCACCGCCGCGCGTGCGGCGGCCTGGGTCAGCGTGGAGAGATGATACGGCAGTCGAACGAGCTGCACCGCCTGCACCACCGCCGGGTCGGCGGCCAGGTAGCCCAGCCGCCCACCGGCGAAGCCGAAGGCCTTGCTCATCGTCCGGGTGACCACCAACCGGGGGTGGCCGGGCAGCACCGCGAGGGCGCTGACCGTCCCGGGCCGGGCGAACTCGGCGTACGCCTCGTCGACGACCACCATCCCCGGCGCGACGTCGAGCACCCCGGCGATCACCGCCGGGTCCAGGGACGTGCCGGTGGGGTTGTTCGGCGAGCAGAGGAAGACGACGTCGGGCCGGTGCTCCCGGACCTGGGCGACCGCCTCGTCGACGGTCAGACCGAAGTCGACGCCGCGCCGCGCGGGCACCCACCGGGTGCCGGTGCCGAGGGCCAGCAGCGGGTGCATCGAGTACGCCGGAACGAAGCCGAGGGCACTGCGCCCCGGCCCACCGAACGCCTGCAACAGCTGCTGCTGGATCTCGTTGGAGCCGTTGGCCGCCCACACCTGCTCGACGGTGAGCCCGTGCCCGAGATATTCGGCCAAATCGGCGCGGAGTGCCACCGCGTCCCGGTCCGGATAGCGGTTCAACTCGCGCAGCTCGGCCGCGAGCGCCTTGCCGATCGCCTCGACGACCGGCTCCGGCACCGCGTACGAGTTCTCGTTGGTGTTGAGCCGCACCGGCACGTCCAGTTGCGGCGCGCCGTACGGCGACAGCCCCCGCAGGTCGTCGCGGATCGGCAGGTCCGCCAGGCCGCTCACGCCGACGCTCCCGGGAAACGAGCCTGGACCGCCTGGCCGTGCGCCGGCAGGTCCTCCACGTTGGCCAGGGTGACCACGTGCGGGGCCACCTCCCGCAGCGCGGTCTCGGTGTACTCGATCAGGTGCACGCCCCGCAGGAACGACTGCACCGACAGGCCGGACGAGTGCCGGGCGCAGCCGCCGGTGGGCAGCACGTGGTTGGACCCGGCGCAGTAGTCGCCGAGCGACACCGGCGACCAGGCGCCCACGAAGATCGCCCCCGCGTTGCGGACCCGCAGCGCCCACTCCCGGGCGTCGACCGTCTGGATCTCCAGGTGCTCGGCCGCGTACGCGTCGACCACCCGCAGCCCCGCCTCCAGATCGTCGACCAGGACCACGCCGCTCTGCTCGCCGGTCAACGCCGTGGTGACCCGGTCGGCGTGTTTGGTCGCCGGCACCTGCCGGGCCAACTCCCGCTCGACCGACTCGACGAGCGTCAGCGACGGGGTGACAAGCACGCTCGCGGCGAGCGGGTCGTGCTCGGCCTGACTGATCAGGTCGGCGGCGACGTGCGACGGATCGGCGGTGTCGTCGGCCAGGATGGCGATCTCGGTCGGCCCGGCCTCGGCGTCGATGCCGACCACGCCGCGCAACAGCCGCTTGGCGGCGGTCACCCAGATGTTGCCGGGGCCGGTGATCAGGTCCACCGGGTCGCAGCGCAGCTCACCCAACGGGTCGACCGCCGCGCCGTACGCCAGCATCGCCACCGCCTGGGCCCCGCCCACGGCGTACACCTCGTCGACGCCGAGCAGCGCGCACGCGGCGAGCACCCGGGGGTCGGGCAGACCGCCGTTGTCCTTCTGCGGCGGGCTGACCACCACCAGCGACCGCACACCGGCCGCCTGTGCGGGCACGACGTTCATCACCACTGTCGACGGGTACATCGCCAGGCCGCCGGGCACGTAGAGGCCGACCCGGTCGACCGGCAGCCACCGCTCGGTGACAGTGCCACCGGGCACCACCTGGGTGGTGTGGTCGGTGCGCCGCTGGTCGTCGTGCACCCTGCGGGCTCGGGTGATCGACTCCAACAGCGCGGCCCGCACGGCCGGGTCGAGCACCCCCTCGGCCTCGGTGATCGCCTCGACGGGCACCCGCAGCACCTCCGGGGAGATGCCGTCGAACCGCTCGCTGGCCTCCCGGATCGCCGGGTATCCATGCTCGCGGACCGCCTCCACCAGCGGGCGGATCCGCTCGACGGCAACCGAGACGTCGAGCTGGGCACGGGGCAGCAGGCGGCGCGGGTCACCAAGACCGTTGCGCAGGTCGATCCGATTCAGCACCCTTGCGAGTCTAGGCGGCCGGCGCGGGGCGCACCCGAGCCGCCCGACCGCCGGGACGGTGAGCCGGGCCACGCCCCCGGCGGCGAGATTGGTTAGGCTCGACCATGTGACCGCACGGCTGCCGGTGTTCCCGCTCGCAACAGTGCTCTTTCCCGGGTTGGTGCTGCCGCTGCACATCTTCGAGGAGCGCTACCGGGCGCTGGTGCGGCACCTTGTCGACCTGCCCGAGGGTGCGCCGCGTGAGTTCGGCGTGGTGGCCATCCAGGCCGGTTGGGAGGTCGCTCCCACCGGTCCCGGCGCCCGCGCCACGCCGAGCGCCGGCGACGTCACACTGCACGAGGTGGGCTGCACCGCCGAGCTGCGCCAGGTGACCGAGCTGGCCGACGGCGGCTTCGACATCGTCACGGTCGGCCGGCGTCGCTTCCGGATCGCCGAGGTCGACGACCGCGCCGCGCCCTACCTGACCGCCGACGTGGAGTGGTTGCCCGACCCGGCCGGGCCGGACGAGGTGGCCGAGTTGCTGGCCGCCCGGGTGATCGCCGTGTTCCGGCAGTACCTCGGCCTGATCCGCTCCGACCCGGAGGAGATCTCCGAGCAACTGCCGGAGGACCCGACAGTGCTCTCCCACCTGGTGGCGGCGACCGCGGCGCTCACCGTCGACGACCGCCAGCGGCTGCTGGCGATCGACGACACCGCCGCCCGGCTCCGCGCCGAGCTGCGGCTGCTCAACCGCGAGGCGGCTCTGCTTCGCCAGGTGCGGGCGGTGCCGGTGCCGCTGTCGGAGCTGGCGTCGCCGCCGACACCCAACTGAGATCGGCCGGTTCGGGTTCCGGGCGCAGCCCCGGCCACCGCGACCAGCCGGCCAGCAGGGTGTACATGATCGCCGCGCCGAACGCCGGCAGCAGCAGGTCGCCGTGTGGCACCGGCAGCACGCCCAGCAGCCAGTCGACCCCACCGGCCCGCAGGTCCGCGGGTTTGGTGAAGGCCTGCCCGGCCGGGGCGGTGTCCAGCAGCCGGTCGAAGGTGGCCAGGCCGACGCGGCGACCCACCTGCCAGGCCACCGGAGCGGCGACCAACGCGCCGAGCACCGCGGCGAGCAGCCCCACCGGCCCGCGCCGCCGCCGCAGCACGAACCACAGGGCAAGCGCGACAAGCAGCCCGAAGCCGAGCCCGAGCAGGCTGAACCACCCGTCCGCGGCGATCGGCTGCTCCGGTTGCGGGTCGGCGTAGATCGCCCCCTCGACGGTCTTGACCACCGGAGTGTCCGGCGCGAGCGCGGCCCAGAGCAGCCCGAACGGCACACCCAGCACGGCCAGCGCGAGGACGGCGCCCAGCACCGTCACCGCGGCGCGCAGCGGACGGCGCGGCTCGTCGAAGCTCAGCTCCAACGAGCTCTGGTACGCCCCCGAAGGGGCAGAGCCAGCCAACTGCTCGCCGACCGACGGCGGCTGCTCGCCCACAGGAGGCTGCTCGCCGACCGACGGGGGCTCGGCCGCTGACGAGGGCTCGGCGCCAGGCCGTTGCTCACCCGCCGACGGCGGCTCACCCGTTGACGGCGGCTCGGCGACCGACGGTGTCGTGCCTGACGCTCGGGGCGGCGTGGATCGGTCGGGCTCGTCGACGGGCCGCTCACGGTCGGGGTTGTCCGGGCTCACCCGATGATCCTCTCAGGCCCGGTACGCGGCCGGGGCCCCGGTGGCGGCAGACCAGCTCACCGGGCGAACGGCTCCACCATCATCGCCGCCGCGCGCAGCCACGCCTGCCGGGTCTCCGGCTGGAGCTGGTGGTACTCGATCGACGACCCGGTCTCCAGCGCCGGGTCGTACGGCACCACGGCCACCCCACGGGTACGGGTGGCGAAGTGCCGCTCCAGGTCGTCCTGCAGGGGCGAGCGCCCGGGGGTCGGGCAGGAGATGAGGGTGATCGCGTTGTCCGCCAGCTCGCCCATGCCCTCCTCGTGCAGCAGGTCGAGCATCCAGTCCGCGCTGAACGCCGCGTCCTCGCGGGGCACTGTGGTGACCACCAGCTGATCCGCGGCCTGCATCACGGTGCGCCAGTTGGGGCTCTCCACGTTGTTGCCGGTGTCCACGCACACCACCTCGTGGGTACGCCGCAGCAGCTCCAGCACCCGTCGGACGGTGAACTGGTCCAGTCGCTGGGCGAAGCGCGGGCTCTCCTCGCCGGCCAGCACGTCGTACGAGCCGTCGGAGGCGTGCCGCAGGTAGTCGTCCAGCCGACCCAGCAGGGTCGACCCCTCCAGGATCTCGATCTGGGCCAGGTCACCGACCAGGTGCCGGATCGTCCGGGCGTGTCGGGCGCTGCCGGCGCGCAGTCCGAGGGTGCCGCGCAGCTCGTTGTCGTCCCAGGCCAGGACGCCCTTCCCGCGCACACTCCCGACGGTGGCCGCGGCGAGCACGGTGGCGGTGGTCTTGTGCACCCCGCCCTTGGGATTGGCGAAGGCGAACACCCGGGGCGTACCCAGGTCGCGGCGGAGCACCCCGTTGGCCCGCTCCTCCTCCGGGTCGACGCCCTGCGGGCGCCACTCGACCCGGGCCGGGTAGGCGCGTTCGGCGATCGCCGAGCCGACCGACGGGGTGGGCGGCGGCACGACCGGCGGAGCGGGCGGGGATGCGACAGGTGGGGATGGCGGGGTGGCCACCGGGTAGCCGGTCTCCGGCTGGTAGCCGGTCTCCAACAGCGCGTACCGCGACTCCACCGGCGGGTCGCCCGGCCGGTAGCCGTTGTCCAGCAGCGCGTAGCGGGACTGGGCGGGCTCGGGCGCGCGGGGTGGCGGCTCGGGCTCGGCCCGGTACGCCGGTTCCGCCTGGTAGCCCGGCTCGGCGCGGTAGCCCGGCTCGGCGCGGTACGCCGGCTCGGCCCGGTAGTCCGGCTCGGCCTGGTAGCCCGGCTCCGCCCGGTAGCCCGGTTCCGCGCGGTAGTCCGGCTCGGCGCGGTAGCCCGGCTCGGCGCGATAGCCCGGCTCCGCGCGGTACTCCGGCTCGGCGCGATAGCCCGGCTCCGCGCGGTACTCCGGCTCGGCGCGATAGCCCGGCTCCGCGCGGTACTCCGGCTCGGCACGATAGCCCGGCTCCGCGCGGTAATCCGGCTCCGCGCGGTAGGCCGGCTCGGCACGATAGGCCGGCTCGGACCGGTACGCCGGCTCCGACCGGTAGTCCGGCTCGGCCCCGTAGGCGGGATCCGCCCGGTACCCCGGCTCGGCCCGATAGGCGGGGTCGACGCGGTAGGTCGCCTCGGCCCGGTAGGCGGGGTCCGCGCCGTACGACGGCTCGGCCGGATGCCCGACGGCGGGTGCCCGCCCGGAGTACCCGTTCGGGGCCGCACGTCGTGGCAGCGGGTCCGGCGGCGCCTCGTCGGCCCGCCGCTCCGGCTCGGTCTGCTCCGCGCCGCGACCGCCCAGCCGGGCACGGTCCAACAACGCGCGCCACCGCGGCGCTGGTTCGGCCGGCCGGCCCCAGCCGGTCTCACTGCCCTCCACGGCCCGCCCTCCCAGCACCATCGATCTCCGTCTGACAGGCTACGAAGCAAACCCTATTCGGACCACACCTCAGAACGCACACCAGCCGACGCAGATCACGACGACGTGGGCGTCGGCGGTTCGACGGCGGTGGTGATGTCCGGCGAGGTGGTGATGGTCGGCGGTGGGGGCTCGGTGGGCTCCGGCGACGACGGTGCGGGTAACGGAATCGTCACGACGGGTGCGGGTTCCGACGATTCGCCCATCGACGCCGAGGGCACTGGTGTGCCCGGCGCCGACTCCGACCGCTCGGCCACCGTCGGCTCCGGCCCCGGTCCGGTGTCGGCGGGCGGCCGCACCACGTCACGCTGCTCGGGCAGGGGCGGCGTGAAGACCGTGCGGTCCAGCCGGTACACCTCGGGGGCGGGGTCGACAGCCCGCACGTCCGGCCGGGCCGCCATGCCCCGCAACACCTCCGGCGCCGCTCGGACCACCGCCGCGTAGACGCAGGCGCAGCCGGTGCGGTACGCGGCCGCCTCGGCGGTCGCCACCTCGGCGCCGCTGGCGTAACGCGCCCGCAGCTCCCGCTCGCCCGCGCCGTCGCCGGCGACCGCGGTGGCCCTGGCCCGGTAGTCGGCGGCTTCGGTCTCCTTACGGGCCGCCACCTGGTCCATCCCGGCGACCACGTCGTCCGGCACCCGCAGCGCGGGAATCTTGACGATCTCGGTCTGCCGCCCCGGCAGCGGAACCCGCCCGAAGACCGTCGAGACCGGAACGTCGCCGAGCACCGTCGCCAGCCGCTGCGGCGGCAGGTACGCCACCAGTGTGACGAGCGCGTAGGTCCCGTCCCCGGCGGCCGGGGCGGACTCGGTGAGCGCCGCCAGGTCGGCGGCGGCGGACCGCAGGTAGCCGGGCACGGAGTCGCCGTCGACGACGCCGACCCGGGTCACCTCGCCCACCGTCCGGTCGCCAGGCGGAGTCTCGTCGGCGGCCCAGAGCGCGGTGCCCAGCACCGCCGCCGCGGACAGCGCGGCCGCCCAGGTGAGCACCCCGGACCGGGTCGGCCGGTCGCCCAGCCGGGTCACGGCCCGGGTCAGCGGCGGCAGCAACCGTTGGTCCAGCTGCCGCAGCAGGTTGCCGGCGCGCACGGGCGGGATCCCCTCGTCGGATCGGTGTCGGGCGGTCGCCGCTCAGTCACGCAGGATCTGGAGCGCGCGGTCCAGATCGTCAGGGTAGTCGCTGACGAACCGGACCTCGTCCCCCGTTCGGGGGTGCAGGAAGCTCAGTTCGCGGGCGTGCAGCCACTGTCGGGCCAGGCCGAGGCGGGCCGAGAGGGTGGGGTCGGCACCGTAGGTCAGGTCACCCACGCACGGGTGCCGCATTGTGGAGAAGTGCACCCGGATCTGGTGGGTCCGGCCGGTCTCCAGTCGGACGTCGACAAGGCTGGCCGCCGGGAACGCCTCCAGGGTGTCGTAGTGGGTGATGCTCGGCTTACCACCGGAGACCACCGCCCAGCGGTAGTCGTGGGTGGGGTGCCTGTCGATCGGCGCGTCGACGGTGCCGCGCAGCGGGTCCAGGTGACCCTGCACCACCGCGTGGTAGCCCTTGTCCACCTCGCGGTACTTGAAGGCCCGCTTCAACGCCGTGTACGCCTGCTCGCTCTTGGCCACCACCATGATCCCGGTGGTGCCCACGTCGAGCCGGTGCACCACGCCCTGCCGCTCGGCGGCGCCACTTGTGGAGATGCGGTGCCCGATCGCGGCGAGGGCGCCGATCACCGTCGGGCCGGTCCACCCGGGGCTGGGGTGGGCGGCCACCCCCACCGGCTTGTCGACCACCACGATGTCGTCGTCGGCGTAGACCACCCGCAGGCCGGGCACGGCCTGCGGCACCACTGTCGGCGGCGCGACCGGGGCGGGCAGCGTGACGTCCAGCCAGGAGCCGGCCTTGACCTTGTGCGAGTTGGCCCGGGAGGTGCCGTCGACGAGCGCGTCCCCGGCGTCGACAAGGGCTGCGGCGGCGGTGCGGGAGAGCCCGAACAGCCGGGACACCGCCTGGTCCAGTCGCATGCCGTCGAGGCCGTCCGGGACCGGGAGGGAACGGTGGTCGCCGCCCGCGGCGAACGCGGAGGTCATGCCCGCTCCCGCTGGTCCGCGCCCTGGGGGGCGTCCGTCTCGACCGGGGCGCCGTCGCGTCCGGCTCGCCGGCCGTCCCGCTGCCGGCCGGTCAACTCCAACAGCATGGCCAGCAGCACACCGCAGACCAGTGAGCTGTCGGCCAGGTTGAACACCGGCCAGACCTGGCCGTACGGGTCGAACAGGCTGATCATGTCGACCACGTGCCCGTGGAAGGGCGCGGGGGCCCGGAAGATCCGATCGACGAGGTTGCCCAGCGCACCGCCCAGCACCAGGCCGAGACAGATCGCCCACGGCAGCGAGCGCAGCCGCAACGCCATCCAGACGATCCAGCCGATCACACCGATGGTGATCAGCGGGAAGATCCAGGTGTGGTCCGCGCCGATGCTCCAGGCGGCGCCACTGTTGCGGGTCAGGCTCAGGTAGACGAACCCACCGAGCAACCGGACCGGCTCCCGGTCGGTCAACGCGGCAAGCGCGAGGTGCTTGGTGACCAGGTCGGCCAGCAGGGCCACCAGGGCGACTCCGGCGAGAATCGCCACGGCCCGGGGCCGGCGTTTGTCGCCACCCGGGTCGGTGCGGCCGGGTTCGGCGGACGGTGCTGCGGTCATGCGCTCCCCATCGACAGTCTCGGCGGTGATCGCTCACCGTCTCATCGCCGCCGGGGAGCGGACCTCAGCGCCGCTCCTCCAGCTGCTTGCACGTCACACACTGGGTGGCCGACGGGAAGGCGGCGAGGCGCTCGACCGGGATCGGGTTGCCGCACCGCTCGCACCAGCCGTAACCACCCTCGTCGAGACGCTCCAGAGCGCGCTCGACCTGTGTGATCCGTTCCAGAATGCTGTTGGCGAGAGAGATCTCCTGCTCCCGCTCGAGCGTCTTGGTGCCCGTGTCGGCCTGGTCGTCCCCGGCCGAGTCGGTCAGCCGATCGCGCTGCAGCTCGGTGATCTCACTCAGCGTCTGATCGTACTCGGCGCGAAGCTCGTCCCGCCGCGCCGCCAGCGCCGCCCGGATCTTCTCGGTCTCCGCGGTGCTGCGGGTGGCCTTGGCCACCGGCTTGCGCCCGGCGGTCCTGGTGTCGGCTGGCTTCGCCATGGGTCGCTCCCTCGGCCGGGGAGCCGCGCTTGTCCGCGGCACCTGGTCAGGGGGCGTCAACCACAACGTCCCCTAGATGTACGAAAAGGGGCGCACGGCGACGATGGCCGCGCACTCCGGAGGTTGGCAAGAATACGGAACGTACAGGCGTCCGACAACGTGCCGCACCGTCGCACCGCTCAACTACCCCTAGCCCTGCCCAACTGGGGCAAAAGGAACGCTAGCAGGTCAACCGACCGCCTCATCCCCGTACTCGCCAAACCATCGGGCCAGCCGACCCCGCCGACTGACCGCCCGCAGCCGCCGTTCGGCGGCGTCGCGCACCCCGGCCGTCGCCACGATCAGCAGGCTGTCGCCGGTCTTCAGCCGGGTGTTCGGGTTGGGCACGAAACCCACCCCGTCGCGCAGCACCAGGGTGACCGACGCGCCCAACGGAAGCCGTAACTCGTCGACGTGCACGCCCGCCAGCCGTGAGCCCGGCGGCACCTCCAACTGAAGCAGGTCCGCCCGCATCCGTTCCAGCGGCGCGGTCTCCAGATGGATCTCGGTGGCCTCCGCCGGCGCGGTCACCCGCAGCCGGCGCGCGAACGGCCCCAGCGTGCTGGTCTGCACCAGCGTGAAGATCACCACCAGCACGAAGACCACGTCGAAGAGGCGCTCCGCCCCGGGCACCCGCTCGGAGAGCGGAATGGTCGCCAGCACGATCGGCACCGCCCCGCGCAGCCCGGCCCAGGACAGGAACGCCTGTTCCCGTAGCCCGACCCGGAACGGCAGTGCCGAGACGGCCACCGACAGCGGGCGGGCCAACAGCACCAGGGCCAGCCCCGCGACCACCGCCGGCAACACCGCCGCGTCCAGCCGACCCGGCGAGGCCAGCAACCCGAGCAGCACGAACAACCCGATCTGGGCGAGCCACGCCAGCCCGTCCGCGAAGCCGAGGATCGCCTGCCGGTGCGACAGCCGGGCATTGCCCAGCAGCACCCCGGCCACGTAGACGGCGAGGAACCCCGAGGCGTGCAGCACCGCCCCCGCCGCGTACGCCAGCACTGTGATGCCCACCGTGGCGATCGGGTAGAGCCCGGCCGAGGGCAGCGCGGCCCGGCGCAGCGCCCAGATGCCGGCGACGCCCGCGCCCACGCCCACCGCCGCGCCGACGCCCAGCTCGTAGCAGACCAGCCCGACCTCGTACCACCACGGATGTGACAAGCCCTGGTGCGACAGCAGCACCACAAGCAGCACCACCGGGGCGTCGTTCATGCCCGACTCGGCCTCCAGCGTCGCCACTATGCGGGGCGGCAACCGCAGTCGGCGCAGGGTGGCGAAGACGGCCGCCGCGTCGGTGGACGAGAGCACCGCGCCGTAGAGCAGCGCCAACCGCCAGTCCAGCCCCAGTAACAGGTGGACGGCGACGCCGACCACCACGATGCTCACGACCACGCCGACAGTGGAGAGCGCGGACGCCAGCCCGAGCACCGGTCGCAGCGTGGACCACCGGGCGGTCAGACCGCCCTCCGCGATGATCACGATCAGCGCGCAGAAGCCGAGGGTACGGGTCAACTCGACGTCGTCGAAGTGGATGCCCAGGCCACTCTCGCCGATCGCCACGCCCAGCGCCAGATAGACCAGAAGGCTGGGCACACCCAGCCGGGTGGAGAGTCGCACCGCGCCGACGGCGACAAGCAGCACGGCCGCTCCCAGCAGCAGCGCGACATCGAACCCGGGCGTCACGGCTGCCTGGCCCGGGCGTTCCTCACTCGGCGGATCCGTCGCGCAGTCGGCGCAGCACCTCGGACACGTCCGGGCCGGGCCGATCGACGAGGAAGAGTTTGTCCCGACTGGCCGCGCCGGCGCGCAGCGCGACCTCGGCCCGCCGGACACCCAGGGCCGCGGCCAGGGCCCGGCGAGCCGCCTCGGTCGCCCGACCGTCGACTGCCGGTTCGTGCACCGCGATCACCAGGGCGGGCCCGTGCGGGCCGTCGAAGCGGCCGCCCACCCGGGCGGACGAGGCGCCGGGCTTCACGCGTACCGCCACGGTGAGCGTGTCCTGCGCGGGCACCGGGGCCGCTTCAGATCGGCCGGGCGTCGGCGAGCAGGGCGGTTGCCGGCGCACAGTGCGCGCACGGGGTGAAGCCGAGCTCGGCGGCCTCGGCGACCGGCAGCGTCTCGGGCACCCGGCCAACGAGGTGCGCGCAGCTGGCGAGGTGGTAGCGGGGGTGGCCGTCCACCACCTCGACGGCGTCGGTGAGTCGCGCCACCCGGGCGGCCTCGGCGGGCGTGACGAGTTGCTCGGCCGGCTCGCCGGCGGACGGGACGCCCTGGCTCAGATCGTCGTCGGTCGACGGGGCCGGGCTGACCGGACTGGCCGAAGGGGACGCGTCGTCGAGCAGCGCGTCAGCGGGTGCCTCGTTGTCGACCGACGGCGCGGGTGGTTGCCGCCACCCGGCGCCGCCGGTACCAACAGTCGTGGGCACGTGCTGGACCGGCACCTCCGGCTCGACCAGCGGCGGTCCGTACGCGACACCCGGCGTGGCCTGGCTGGCCGTGTGGGGTGCGTCGGGTTGCCGCCGGCCGGTCCGGCCGGGATCCGCCATCGCGCGGTTGGCGGCTGCCTGGCGAGCACCCACCACCAACGCCACGGCGGCCAGCAGACTGGCCGCGATGGAGATGATCAACATGAAGCTGGAGCCACCGGCCAGGCCGAGCACCAGGAGCACCACCGCGACGAGGATGAGCAGGAGACTTGCGACTATCACGGCTCACCCCCGCCGCGTCGTACCGTCCAGACAAGGCCGGCGACCGTCACCATTGCCGGAGAGCGATCGCCGGCCGGCGCTCAGCGTCCGGCTTCGAGGGCGCCGGAGCGCCCGCTGCCGTACGAACCGGCGAGACCCGCGGCGGCCAGCCCGTTGCCGCCGGCGACCCGGCCTGCCTCAGAGCGGGTCATCTCGGCCTCCAGCCCCTGGCCACGACCATCGAGGTCACGCAGCTGGCTCTCCAGGTACGCCTTGAGCCGGGTGCGGTACTCACGCTCGAACTGCTTGAGCTCCTCGATGTGCTTCTGCAGGGCCGTGCGCTTGGCGTCCAGGCCGCCCATGGCCTCCTGGTGCCGCTGGCGGGCGTCCCGCTCGAGTGCGTCGGCCTTCGCGCGAGCCTCGCGGGTCACCTCCTCGGCCTTGCCGCGGGCCTCGGAGAGCAGCTGGTCGGCCTCGCGGCGCGCGTCGGACACGTGGTCGTCGGCGGTGCGCTGGGCCATCATCAGCACGCGCAGGGCCTGCTGCTCGCCGTCACCGGTGACGCCGCCGGCCGGACCGCCGGTCGCGCGGACCTGCTCCAGCTCGGCCTGCATCGCGCGGGCGGCCTGCTCGGCCGCCGACTTGTCGCGCTGCACCCGGTCCAGTTGGGCCTTGACGTCGTTGAGCTCCGCCGCCAGTCGGGCGTCGCCGCCGGGGCCTGCGGGGGCACCGCCACGGCCGCCGCGCTCCACCTGGGCGCGCAGCTCGTTGTTTTCCTCGATGAGACGGGCGAGCTCGCGCTCGACCTCGTCAAGGAAGGCGTCGACCTCCTCCTCGTCATACCCCCGCTTGCCGATCGGCGGCTTTTTGAAGGCGACGTTGTGGACGTCGGCCGGGGTCAGCGGCATCGAAACTCCTCGGGTCAGTTGCGGCCGCGAAAGCGCGTCGGTCATCAGGCAGATGCCCTGATCGACGGCCCTAACACGAACTCCATCAGCACGAACAGGATAACCAGGAGCACAAGGGAGGCCAGGTCGATGCTCACGGTACCAATTCGCAGCGGAGGGATCACACGCCTCAACGCGTTGAGAGGGGGATCAGTGACGCTCCACACGGATTCCAATCCTGCCGATGCGCCACGGCCCGGTTGCCAGCGCCGGCCGTACTGCAGGACGGCGCTCAACACGAACCGGGACAGAAGAAGAAGCAGGAAGACATAAAGGATCAGGTACAGCACTTGCAGTAAGATCGACAACACGGTCAGCGACGTCCCTCGGGTCGGGCGGGGTCAACTCAAACTGAAAAAGCCGCCCTCAGCGATCTTGGCCTTGTCCTCAGCGGTGACCTGGACGTTAGCCGGTGAGAGCAGGAACACCCGATTGGTCACGCGCTCGATCGTACCGCGCAGGCCGAACGCCAGCCCGGCCGCGAAGTCAACCAGACGGCGGGCATCCGCCTCATCCATTTCGGTGAGATTGATGATCACCGGGACGCCGTCGCGGAAGTGCTCGCCGATGGTGCGCGCCTCCCGGTAGGTGGTCGGGTGCAGCGTCGTGATCTGGTACCGCTGCTCCTCCTCGGGCAGTGCCCGCTCACGCGACGTGACCTGCGGCGCGAGGGCCAGATTGTCCCGGGTGTGGTACGTCAGCGCACCGGACGTCTCGCCCGCCGACGAGCGGGTGATCGACCGTACGCTGGACCGCTCGACCCGTTCCGCACGCTCGCCGTCACCGCGCTCGGACTCGCTCAACCGCCCGCTCGTCCGCTCGGAGAGTCGACCCCGCTCACTGGCGCGCGGCCGGGGAGCCGGCGGCTCCTCGGTGTCGTCCTCGTCCTCGTCGGCGAACTCCTCGGCGTACCGGCTCTGCCGGTACCGCGAGTCGCGGTAGCCACCCTTGTCGTAGCCACCGTCGTCGTAGGCCCGCTCGTCGTCTTCTTCGACCAGACCGAGCCAGACCCCCGCCTTGCGCAGTGCACCCATCCCGCGCCCTTCCGTCCGCCGTGCGGCACGCGCCCCCGTGCCATGTCGCCCGTCGCGAGTGGACAACCATGCCCATCGGACCGGAACCGCAATCCCCCCAGCACGCGATTCGCGTCGCGTGCACGACCCCGACCAGGAGACGCCGCCCCTGAAACAACACTGATGTAATTTGCTTGTCTCGCGGTCAGGCTACCGCAGCGTGGGACGCATTCCGAGCAACGCGCTACCGACGCGGACATGTGTCGCGCCATATCGGATCGCTATCTCGAAATCTCCACTCATGCCCGCGGACAGTGCGGTGGCTCCCGGATGGACCGTCCGAAACACACTGGAAACCTCCGCGAGTCGGGCGAAGGCCCGGTCCGGCTCCCAACCGAGCGGGGCCACCGCCATCAGACCGACGAGACGCAACCCCGGCGCGTCGGCGATCGCCTCGGCCACCGGTTCCAACCCGGCGCCCGGGTCGGCCGAACCGGGCAGCGCGCCGCCCCGGGCCGCGTCGCCGTCGATGCTCACCTGGACCAGGGCGTCCAGCGGCACCTCCCGGTCGGCGGTCGCGGCCGCCAACGCGCGAGCCAGCCGGACGCTGTCCACGGAGTGCACCGCGTCGGCGTAGCGGACCACCGAGCGGGCCTTGTTGCGTTGCAGTTGACCGATGAAGTGCCAGCGGGGACGTACCCCGGCCGCGGCCACCTCGGCGGCCTTGCCGGCCGCCTCCTGGTCGCGGTTCTCCCCCACGTCGGTCACCCCGAGCCCGGCCAGCGCCACCACGTCGCTGGCCGGGTAGGTCTTCGTCACGGCGATCATCGTGACCTCGGCGCGGTCCCGACCGGCCTGCGCGCAGGCGTCGGCGATGCGGGACCGGATCTGGGCCAGGCCGGCCGCCAGTTCGGCGTGCCGGTCCGGTCGTACCGTGGCTGAGCTGTCGGTCATCGGCGGTGCTCAGGACCCGTTCTTGAGGAAGTCGGGAACGTCCACGTCGTCGAAGAGCACGCGACGCGGCGACTGGGCCGGTGCCGGGTTGCTGACCGGCGCCGGCACCGGGGTGCTCTGCGGCGCCGGCTGGTTGGTGTTGGTCTTTCGGGTCGGCTCGGCCGCCTTGTACGCCGGAGTGCCGCCGTCGAAGCCCGCCGCGATGACAGTCACCCGCACCTCGTCGCCGAGCGCGTCGTCGATGACCGCGCCGAAGATGATGTTGGCGTCCGGGTGGGCCGCGTCGGTGACCAGCTGGGCCGCGTCGTTGATCTCGAACAGGCCCAGGTCGGAGCCGCCGGCGATGGAGAGCAGCACGCCCCGCGCGCCGTCCATGCTCTGCTCCAGCAGCGGGCTGGAGATGGCCGCCTCGGCCGCCTCGACCGCGCGGTTCTCCCCGCGGGCGCTGCCGATGCCCATCAACGCGCTGCCGGCGCCGCTCATCACGCTCTTGACGTCGGCGAAGTCCAGGTTGATCAGACCCGGGGTGGTGATCAGGTCGGTGATGCCCTGCACACCGGAGAGCAGCACCTGGTCGGCCGTACGGAACGCGTCCATCATGCTGATGTTGCGGTCACCCAGGGCCAGCAGCCGGTCGTTCGGGATCACGATCAGCGTGTCGCACTGGTTGCGGAGTTCGTCTATTCCCGTCTCGGCCTGCACCTGGCGGCGCTTGCCCTCGAAGGAGAACGGTCGGGTCACCACGCCGATGGTCAGCGCGCCGAGCTTGCGGGCGATGTTGGCCACCACCGGCGCGCCGCCGGTGCCGGTGCCGCCGCCCTCACCGCAGGTCACGAAGACCATGTCGGCGCCCTTGAGCACCTCCTCGATCTCGTCGCGGTGGTCCTCGGCGGCGTTCTTGCCGACGTCGGGGTTGGCGCCGGCGCCCAGGCCGCGGGTCAGCTCCCGGCCCACGTCGAGCTTGACGTCGGCGTCACTCATCAGCAGCGCCTGGGCATCGGTGTTGATCGCGATGAACTCGACGCCCTTGAGCCCAACCTCGATCATCCGGTTGACGGCGTTGACCCCGCCGCCCCCGATGCCGACGACCTTGATGACCGCCAGGTAGTTGTGCGGAGGTGTCATCTCCGGTCCTTTCCTTCGAGATTGGCTTCGGCCGACCGGGTACGGCGTGGCCAGACCAGCGGCCGACGACAGCTGTCACCAGCGAGGCTCAGAGGTGAACCCTCACCCTCTACTAGAGGCTTACAGTTATGTCAACCACTGTTCCTCTTCCGGGCAACGTAAGCGCCACCGCGCGATGAGCCAAGGACCCGACCGGCGTGTCGCCGAGCCGAGCGCGACGGGTCACCCCCGCGGGCGCTCCCCGATCAGCGAAAGGTCACCACGTCGGGCGCGCTCACGTCGATCCGGGCGGCGTCCTCGCCCAACAGGGCGGTGGCCACCCGGGCCTTGTCCGTGCCCCGGGTCGCGTCGCCCCAGACCACCGTCCGATCGCCCCGCAACCGCAGGCTGATCCGGGCCAGCCCCTCCACCTGCAGGTCCACCAACTCCGTGCGGAGCTGCGGCGTCAGCGCGGTGAGCACCTCCAGCGCGGCCCGGGTGCCCGGGTCGTCGGCGGCCGGACGGCCCACCGTCACCTGCGGCAGATCGGCGGGACGCCGGTCCACCGTCCGGAACGCCACCCCGGTCCGGTCGATCACTGCGAACGCCTCCCCCTGCGGCACCACCGCCACCGGAGTCCGCTCGGTCACCCGCACCACCAGCGCGCCGGGCCAGTCCCGGGAGACAGTGGCGCGCTCCACCGCCGGCAGCGCGCCGACCCGGCGGGCGGCGGCGGCCAGGTCCACCCGGGCCAGCGGCACCCCGTCCGGCACGCCGACCGCGTCGTGCACCTGCACCGGGGTGACCAGGCCGGCGCCCTCCACCCGCACCTCCCGGACCCCGAACAGCCCGGTGCCGAGCACCGTCCAGGCGACCAGCCCGGCCAACGCGAGCACCCCGGCCGCCACCGCCCACGGCAGCGCCGCACGCATCCGACGCTGCCGGGCCCGCGCCATGAACCGGCGGGTCGACGGAGGTACCGCGTCGCGGCCCGCCCGGACCAGCTGCCACCGCCGCGCCGGGCCACGGCGCGGGGCGCCACCCTCGGCGGCGCTGGTCCGCCCCCGGGCCGGGCCGGGGCTCATCCGGCCAGAGGGGCCGCGCCGCCGGGCGCGGCGGTGCCACCGAGAGCCGCTCCGTCGCCGCCGGCCGCGGCCCCACCCCGCACCGAGTCGGCGATCACCGGGGACGAGGCCGCCGGGTCGACGGTCGCGGTCGGGCCGGCCGTACGCTCACCCAGGGCCGCCAGCAACTCGTCACCCATCAGCGAGATCGGCGGCGCGCCCATGGTGACCACCACGTCGCCCGAGCGGGCCCGACGGGCCACCTCGACCGGCGCCGCCTCCCACGAGTCGACGAAGACCTTGCGGTCCTCGGGCAACGCCACCGCCGCGATCAGCGCCGCCGAGCCCTCGCCGGGCTGCCGCAGCTCGCCCGGCCCGAAGACCTCCAACAGCACCACCTCGTCGGCGATGGCCAGCGCCTCGGCGATCTCCGCCTGGTTGTCGCGGGTGCGGTACAGCCGGTACGGCTGGAAGACGACGATCAACCGTCCGTCCCCGGCCACCTCGCGCAACGTCTGCATGGCGAGCGTCATCGAGGTCGGGTGGTAGGCGTACTCGTCGTAGACAAGCACGCCGTCGGCGACACCCTTGCGCTCGAAGCGCCGTCGCACGCCGGGGAAGACCGCCAGCGCGGCCTCGGCCGCCTCCAGCGGCAGCTCGAGCAGGTACGCGGTCAGCACCGCGGCGGCGCTGTTCAGACCCATGTGCCGCCCCGGCACCGGCAGGCGGAACTCGCCGAGCGACCGGCCGTCGATCGCGGCCAGGTAGCGCACCCCCCGCGCGGAGGAGACGATCTCGGTCAACCGCAGGTCGGCGTCGGCGGCCTCGCCGTAGGTGTACACCCGCCGCCCCTCGGCGCGCAGGCTCTCGGCCAGCCGCCGACCGCCCGGGTCGTCGGCGCAGGTGATGATGAACCCGTCCGGGTCGGTGAGGCGGGCGAACTCCACGAACGCCGCCTCCAGCGTCGCGTAGTCGCCGTAGGTGTTCAGGTGGTCGGCCTCGACGTTGGTGATGATCGAGACGTACGGGCGGTAGATGAGGAACGAGCGGTCACTCTCGTCCGCCTCGACCACGAAGTGCTCGCCGGTGCCGTGGTGGGCGCCCGAGCCGACCTCGGAGATCTCCCCGCCGATCACGAAGGACGGGTCCACACCCGCCTGCTGGAGCACCATCGTCACCATCGAGGTGGTGGTGGTCTTGCCGTGCGTGCCGGCGACGGCCACCGCGCGACGGCCGGTCATCGCCGCGGCGAGGGCCTCTGAGCGGTGCAGCACCCGCAGGCCACGCCGACGCGCCTCGACGAGCTCCAGGTGGTCCTGCGGAATGGCCGACGAGTAGACCACGGTGTCCACGCCGTCGAGGTTGCTCGCCTCGTGGCTGAGGTGGATGGTGCCGCCGAGCGCCCGCAGACCCTCCAGCGAGGGCCACTCCCGCAGGTCGCTGCCGGAGACCCGGATGCCGCGGGTGAGCAGCAGCCGGGCCACGCCGAGCATGCCCACCCCGCCCACCCCGATCAGGTGCACGGCCCCGAGGTCCTCCGCGGTGAGCGTGCCCGCCGGCGTGAACTGCGCGGTCATCGGGCCACCGCCGCGATGACGAAGGAGCGCAGCGCCTCGTCACCGTCGCGCCGCCCGTACGCCGCCGCGGCGCCGCCCATCGCGGCCAACCGCTGCGGGTCGCGGACGAGGGGGATGACGGTGCGCTCCAGCCAGTCCGGGGTGAGCTCGGCGTCGTCGACAAGCAGCCCACCGCCGGCCTCCACCACGGGCAGCGCGTTGCGCCGCTGCTCCTGGTTGCTGTGCGGGTACGGCACGTAGATCGTGGGCAGCCCGATCGCGGCCACCTCGGCGACCGTCATCGCGCCACCCCGGGCCAGCATCAGGTCGGCGGCGGCGTAGCCCAGCTCCATCTCGGACAGGTAGGGCAACGTCACGTACGGCACCGGCAGGTCGGTGGGGATCGGCACCGGCTCGTTGCGCGCGCCCATCACGTGCAGCACCTGCACGCCGTTGCGGGCCAACTCCTTGGCCGCCCCGGACACCGCCAGGTTGATCGAGCGGGCGCCCGACGAGCCACCGGAGACGAAGAGCACCGGCAGGTCCGGGCGCAGCCCGAAGTGGGCGCGGGCGGCGTTGCGCAGCGCGTACCGGTCCAGCCCCGCGATCGTGCGGCGCAGCGGCACCCCGACGATGGTCGCGTCGCGCAGCGACTCGGCCTGGCTCGGCTGGTGGGGGAAGCCGACGGCGATGTTCTTCGTGAACTTCATGCCCAGCCGGTTGGCCACGCCCGGTGGCACGTTCACCTCGTGGATCACCATGGGCATCTCCCTGCGCCAGGCGGCGAGGTAGGCCGGCACCGAGACGTACCCGCCGAAGCCGACGACCACGTCGGCCTTGACCTCGTCGATCACCTTGCCGGCGGCGCGGGCCGCGGTCCACATCCGGCCCGGGGTACGGACCAGGTTCATGTTGACCGACCGGGGCAGTTGGTACGCCGGGATCTGCCGCAGCTCGTAGCCGTGCGGCGGGATCAGGTCGTTCTCCATGCCGCGCGGTGTGCCGAGGCAGGTGATCCGGACGCCCGGGTCGTGTCGGCGCAGGCAGTCGGCGAAGGCGAGCAGCGGGTAGACGTGCCCCCCGGTGCCACCTCCCGCGAGCACCACCGAACGCAGCGGACCCATCAGCGTCTCCTCTCGCTCGCCGTACCCCCGCGGTTTCGGTCCTGGCGGACCCCGCGTGGCGCGGCCTGGTCGTCATGGCGCCGCTCGCGGGACCGGGGCACTGACCCTCGGCCAGCCGGCGGCGTCGCCGGTCGGCGGCGCCGGCCGGGTAGCGGCGGCAACGGGGCCCAGAGTAGTCGGACCCACCGGGCCGGCGGACGGGCATGCAGTGCTCTGGCCGCATCGGGCTCGGCGCGGGCGAAGGACGCCAGCATGCCGATCGCGGCCAACGTCACGACCAGGGCACTTCCGCCGTCGGAGATGAACGGCAGCGGCAGGCCGGTGATCGGCAGCAGCCCGACCACCCCACCGATGTTGATCACCGCCTGGCTGACCAGCCAGGTGGTCACGGCGGCGGCGGCGAGCCTGCGGAACGGGTCGTCGACCCGCCGGGCGATCCGCAACCCGGTGTACGCGAGGACCGCGAACAGGCTGAGGATGACGACGCACCCGATCACGCCCAGCTCCTCGGCGATGATCGCGAAGATGAAGTCGTTGTGCGCCTCGGGCAGCCAGTCCCACTTCAGGCTGCCCTTGCCCAGCCCGACACCGAACCAGCCGCCGTGCTCGATGGCCAGTCGACCCTGGTAGACCTGGTAGCACGGGTCTCCGCACTCGTCCGGCGGCGGCGGGTTGAGAAAGAGCGTCAGCCGCGCCAGGCGGTAGTTGTCCGAGCCGCGCTCACCGGAGCCGGCGCCCAGCGAGGCCACCGCGATGAGCAGGCCGACGCCGAGCAGACCGACCACCGTCAGGGCGCCGAAGACCCGCATCCGTACGCCGGCGGCCCAGAGCAGACCGACCACCAGGGCCAGCAGGCAGAGCATGGTGCCCACGTCGTTGTAGCCGACAAGCACGAAGAGCAGGCCCATCACCGGGAAGAGCGGGGTGGCCAACTCCCGCCACCAGCCCAGCGCGGCGCCCTTGCGGGCGATCAGGTGCGCGCCCCAGAGCACCAGCGCGAACTTGGCCAGCTCGGAGGGCTGCACCTGGATCCCGCCGATGAACAGCCACAGCAGCCGCGCCTCGATCGGGCCGATCCGGGCGGAGTCCTGTTGGGTCAGGCGCGCGTACGCGAGCAGCAGGTTGAGCACCAGCAGCAGCGCGATCGCGGTGAACAGCATCGGCCGACCCAGCGACCGGTAGGTGCTGGCGGGCAGGCGTTGGCAGGCCCAGAACACCCCGATGCCGATCACCGCGAAGATCGCCTGTTTGGTCACCGAGGCCGAGGCGTTGCCGTCCTCGGCGTAGTCCTTCACGCTGGTCGCCGAGAAGACCATGGTCAGCCCGATCAGCAGCAGCAGGCCGGCGCTTGACAACAGCAGGTAGTAGGAGGCCAGCGGCCGCTCCAGCAGGCCGCGCAGCGCGGCGAGCCCGCCGGCCGCGTCCAGCCCGCGCAGCGGCACGGGCGGCGTCGGTTCCGGCGCGCGCGCTGTCGCTCCCTGGTCCGGGCCGCGCGCGTCGTCCGGCGGCGCGACGGACCCCGTACCGCCCGGCGGCGCGCCCGGTTTCGGCTCCCGCGCCGTCGGGCCGGGTTCCGGGCCGCGCCGGTCGCCAGCGCGGCGGGACGGCACGGTGGCCGCCGAGCCCACTGGTCGCCGCGGCCGGCCGGTCGGCCTGTCGTCCCTGTCGTCGGTGCCTGGTTCCTCCCCCACCCCGACATCATCACCGCTAGCCACGCCCGGCGGGCCCACAACGAAACCCCCGGCGTGTCGAACAGCAAAGATCCGCGCGACGTCGCGGACGGTGCTGCCGCGGAACTCGTCGAGGCAGCACAGTCACCGACGTCGCGCGGATCGTGGAAAGACGCCCGCTCGAACCGGACGGAGATCAGGTCATGTTGGCAAGGAACTCGCTGTAGAACAGGCCCAGGGCGATGGCCACCCCGATGCCGGCGATGATCCAGAAACGCACCACGATGTTGACCTCACTCCAGCCGGCCAGCTCGAAGTGGTGCTGGAGCGGAGACATTCGGAACACCCGTTTACCTGTGGTCTTGAAGGAGATGATCTGGATCACCACGGACATCGTGATGATCACGAAGAGCCCGCCGATGATCGGCAGCAGCAGGATGGTGCGGGTGGACATCGCCATGCCGGCGATCAGACCGCCCAACCCCAACGCCCCGGTGTCGCCCATGAAGATCCGCGCCGGGGACGTGTTCCACCAGAGGAAGCCCACACAGGCCCCGGCCGCCGCCCCGGCGATCAGCGCGATCTCCAACGGGTCGCGGACCTCGTAGCAGTACGGCTGGGTGTAGTTCGGGTCGGCGCACCAGTGCCGGTACTGCCAGAACGCGATGAGCGCGTACGCGGCGAGCACCATCACCGACGCACCGGTGGCCAGACCGTCCAGGCCGTCGGTGAGGTTGACGCCGTTCGTCGCGGCCATCACCACGAAGATGAAGATGATCACCGCGCCGACCTTGCTGACCTCCAGGAAGTCGATGTCCCGGATGAAGCTCAGCGTGGTGCTGCCCACCGTCTCGGTGTTTGTCGCCAGGCCCGAACCGTTCGTCATGGTGCTCGGGAACCACAGCGCGATCACCCCGAAGACCGCCCCGACCAGGATCTGCCCGAGCAACTTGCCGCGCTTGTTCAGCCCGGCGCTGTTGCGCTTGCGCACCTTCAGGAAGTCGTCGAGGAAACCCACAGCGCCGGAGAAGACCATCAGCCCCAGCAGCACCAGCGCGGTGATGGTCGGCTCCACCTGGGCGATCTGCTGGTCCGGCAGGGTGGTCAGGGCCAGGTGCCCGGCCACGTACGCGATCACCGTGGCCAGGATGAAGACCACGCCACCCATCGTGGGCGTGCCCTTCTTGCCCTGGTGCATGGCCGGGCCGTCGGAGCGGATCGGCTGACCGGCCTTGAGCCGGGTGAACACCTTGATCGCGATCGGGGTGCAGAACAGCGAGACGATGAAGGCCACCCCGATGGCGACGATGACCGCCCTCATCGGGTCGACTCCCCACCGGCGTCGGCGCGCAGGGCGTCGGCCACCTCCCAGGTCCGGTACCGGGAGCCCTTGACCAGGACGACATCGCCCGGTCGTAGCTCGCCCCGCAGCACCTCGACGGCCGCCGCCTGATCGGTGAGCAGCACCGACTCTCCTCCCCAGTTCGCTACCGCTGTCGCGCCTTCGTGAATCGGCGCGGCCGGCTCGCCCACCACGAGCAGCCGGTCGACACCCAGCTCGGCCGCGAGTCGGCCGACCTCGGCGTGCCCGTCGTACTCGAACGGACCCAGCTCGGCCATGTAACCAAGCACCGCGACGGTACGCCGACCCTCGCCGATGCTGGCGAGCGCCCGTACCGCCACCGCCATCGAGGCCGGGTTGGCGTTGTACGAGTCGTCGATGACGGTCACCCCGTCGGGGCGGTCGAAGACGTCCATCCGGCGGGTCGACACCAGCCCCAGCTCGCCGAGGGCCGTCGCCAGCTCGGCCAGCGGCATGCCCAGCTCCCGGGCCACCGCCGCCGCGGCGAGCGTGTTGCCGACCTGGTGCCGGCCGGTCAGCCCGAGCCGCACCGGCGCGCGCCCCTCCGGGGTGACCAGGGTGTACGACGGGTGCCCCCGCTCGTCCAGCGTGACGCCCTCGGCGCGCACGTCGGCGTCCGGCGCCTCGCCGTAGCGGACCACCCGGGCCCGGGTCCGGCTCGCCATCGCGTCCACCCGCGGGTCGTCGGCGTTCAGCACGGCCAGCCCGTCCGGCGGCAGGGCCTCGACCAGCTCGCCCTTGGCCAGGGCGATGTTGTCCTGCGAGCCGAACTCGCCGATGTGCGACGTGCCGACGTTGAGCACCACGGAGATCCGGGGCGGTACCAGCTCACACAGGTAACGGACGTGCCCGATGCCGCGGGCGCCCTTCTCCATCACCAGGTAGCGGGTGTCCGGCCCGGCCCGCAGCGCGGTGTACGGGTGCCCCAGCTCGTTGTTGAACGACCCGGGCGGCGCCACAGTGGCACCGAGCCGGGCGGTGAGCTGACCGATCAGGTCCTTCGTGGTGGTCTTGCCGGAGGAGCCGGTGACGCCGATCACCGTCAGGCCGGGCAGCCGGTCCACGGCGGCGCGGGCCAGCCGGCCCATCGCGGTCAGGGCGTCGTCGACGAGGACCATCGGCACCCCGGGCACCTCGCGGCTGCCGAGCACCGCCACCGCGCCGGCCTGGATCGCCGTCGCCGCGTAGTCGTGCCCGTCGACCTTCTCGCCCGGGAAGGCCACGAAGAGCGAGCCGGGCCCCACCTTGCGGGAGTCGAACTCCACCGAACCGGTGACGGTGGCGGCCGGGTCGGCGCCCACCAGCCGCCCGTCGACCGCCGCGGCCACCTCGGCCAGGCTCAGCGCGATCATCGCCGGCCCGCCAGGTCCCCGAAGCGGGCCCGCAGCGCGTCGGCCAGCTCGACGCTGTCGTCGAACGGAAACACCTCGCCCGCCACCTCCTGGCCCCGCTCGTGCCCCTTGCCGAGCAGCGCGATCACGTCGCCCGGCTCGGCCAACCGAACCGCCTCGTCGATCGCGGCGCGCCGACCGGACACCTCGATGATCCGGGCGGCAGTGCCGGCCCGGTACGCCCCGGCGAGCACCTCGGCGCGGATCTCCGCCGGATCCTCGGTACGCGGGTTGTCGTCGGTCACCAGCACCACGTCCGCTCCCTCGGCGGCGGCCGCTCCCATCACCGGCCGCTTGCCCCGGTCCCGGTCCCCGCCGGCGCCGATCACACAGATCAGCCGGCCGACGCTCAGCTCGCGCAGCGCGGCAAGCGCTGCCACTATCGCGTCCGACTTGTGCGCGTAGTCGACCACCCCGCGCACCGGGCCGACGCTGTCGACAAGCTCCAACCGGCCGGGAACACCACCGCAGGCGGCCACGCCCGCCGCCGCGGTCGCCGGGTCCACCCCGGCGCCCACCAGCGCGGCGATGGCCAGCAGCGCGTTCGCCACGTTGTGCCGTCCGGGCAGCGCCACCCCGCCGGACAGGACCACCCCGGCCGGGCCGTGCGCGGTGAACCGCTGGGCGTACCCCTCGCCGTCCACGCCGTCGGCCCACCAGGTCGCGGCCTGGTCACCGGCCGCCGAGTAGGTGACGGTCGCCGGCTTGTGCAGCGGCTGCAACGCCGGGTCGTCGTGGTTGAGCACCTCCACCGCGCAGCGCCCGTCGAAGAGCTGGGCCTTCGCGGCGAAGTAGTCGTCGCTGTCGGCGTGGAAGTCAAGGTGGTCGGAGCCGAAGTTGGTGTATCCCCCGACGGCGAACCGCACACCGCCCACCCGGCCCATCGCCAGCGCGTGGCTGGAGACCTCCATGACCACGGCGGTGACCCCACGCTCGCGGGCGGTGGCCAGCATCGCGTGCAGGTCGGTCGCCTCGGGGGTGGTGCGCACGCTGTCGATCACCAGGTCGCCGAGCCGGGTCTCCACGGTGCCGATCAGCCCGGTGGTGTGCCCGGCGGCCCGCAACCCCGACTCGACGAGGTACGCGGTGGAGGTCTTGCCGGCGGTGCCGGTCACGCCGATCACGGTGAGCGCGGCGGTCGGGTCGCCGTAGACCGCCGAGGCCAGCTCGCCGAGCACCGCGCGGGGATCGGGCACCACGAGGGCGGGCAGGCCGCTCGCCGCCGCCAGCTCGGCGCCGGCCGGGTCGGTCAACAGGGCCACCGCGCCGGCCTCGGCGGCAGCGGCGGCGAACTCCGCGCCGTGCCGACGGGCGCCGGGCAGCGCCGCGTACAGGTCGCCGGGGCGAACCTCCTGGCTGGCGTGGGTGGCCCCGGTGACGGTCACCGTGGCGGCCTCCGCCGGGAGGTCGACGGCGAGCCGGACGGCGAGATCACCGAGCCGGACTCCGGTCACGGTACGTGGACGTGGATTGCCGGGCACGGCGTCAGACCCTACCCGGTCGTCCGGTTCCGGCCGTACAGCCGCCCCGGTGGTTCGTCGGCACCCACCGATGATGTCCCGCCATCGCTGCTCAGCGCGGATAGACAGTGAACTTGGGCGCGGAACCACCGGTGGACGGCGGCACCCGATAGTGACGCAGGGTGAACTGCATCATGTCGCGAAACGCCGGATTCGCGATCGCCGCGCCCCCGCCGCCGGGGGCGTACACGAAGACCGCGATCACGTACCGGGGGTTCTCGGCGGGGGCCATGCCGATGAAGGAGGACACCTCGCCGGGCTGCTTCTTGCCGTCCACCAGCCGCCAGCCGGTGCCGGTCTTGCCGGCGACCCGGTAGCCGGGGACCGCGGCGGTGGTCCCGGTGGCGTGCTCGACAGTGGTGACCGCCTCCAGCATGGTGCGCAGGGCTGCCGCGTTCTGCGGGCTGAGCACCGAGCGGGTCACCGGAGCCGGCGCGGGGGTGCGCTTACCGTCCGGACCGATGACCTCCTTGATGAGGTGCGGCTGCACGTAGGTGCCGTTGTTGGCGATCGCGGCGTACGCGGCGGCCATCTGCAGCGGCGTGGCGTCGACGCTGTGCCCGATCGGCACCGACCCGTACGACGATTCGCTCCACTCCTCGGGCGGCAGCAGCCGCCCGCCGGCCTCCCCCGGCATTCCCTCGCCGGTGGGTCGGCCCAGCCCGAACCGCTTCTGGTAGTCGATCAACCGGTCCCGGCCGAGCTTGTCGGCGACAGTGATGGCGCCGACGTTCGACGAGTAGGCGAGCATCCCGGGGATGCTCATCCGCTTGCCGCCGGCCGGGTGCGTGTCGGAGAACCAGGTGTCGCCCATCTTGATGCTGTTGGCGATGGGCAGCGTGGTGTCCGGCGTGATCACCCCCTCCTGGAGGGCCGCGCCGTAGGTGATCGCCTTGTGCACCGAACCGGGATCGACGATGAAGCTGGTCGCCGCGTCCTCCCGGGCGACCGGGTCGCTGGGCGTCGGCTTCGCCGCGTTGTAGGTGGGATTGCTGGCCTGGGCCAGCACCGCGCCGGAGGGAATCTCCATGATCACGGCCGCGGCGGTGCCGCCCCGCACCTGGGCCATCCCGGCGCTGAGGATCTGCTGCGTCCGGAACTGCAGATCGCGGTCGAGGGTGAGGCCCAGCGAGCTGCCCGGCTTGGCGGGCGTGGTCCGGCTGTAGCCACCCGGAATCGCCGCGTCGAGATCACGGCGGCCGGCCTCGTACGTCCGCTTGCCGTCCTGACCCGCGAGCACGTCGTTGTAGCGGGCCTCCAGCCCTTCCAGCCCGACCATGTCCTGGCTGGTGAAGCCGATCAGGTTGGCGGCCAGGTCGCCCCCGGGCACCTCGCGCCGCTCGTCGCGGTGCACCCCGATCCCCGGCAGCGCCAGCGCCTGCACCTGCTTGGCGGTCGGGATCTCCACCCCCCGGGCCAGGTACACGAACCGGGAGTCGTTGCCGTTCTCCAGCTTGCGGGGCTTGAGCAGCTCGGTGAGCTTCGACGCCGGGATGGCGAGCAGCGGCGAGAGCGCCTTGGCGGTGCCGGCCTGGTCCTCGACCTCGGTGGGGTCGGCGAACACGTACCGGGCCTCGACGCTGCGGGCCAGCGGGGCGCCGGTGCTGTCGTAGATCGCGCCCCGCGGCGCCGGCAGTTCGACGGTGCGGGTGCGGTCGGCGACGCCGCCGCCGGCGTACGCCGGGGCGTCGACCGCCTGGAGGACGATCAGCCGGATCCCGATGGCCACGAACAACGTCAGGGCGAGGACGGTGCCCAGCCGCAACCGCAGCCGCGAGTCGGCGAGCTTCGGCGGGCGCGGCGGCTTGCGGGACGGCCGCCGGGCCGCCGGACGGTCGGCGCGGCGGGGCGCGCGCGGTGTGGTCCGTCGGCGCGGCGACGGCTCGTCGACGCCCGGCCCACGGGGGGTACGCGGAGCGACGGTGCGCACCACGCCACCCCGTCCGGCGGCCGGGGCGTCGCGCCGGCCGGCCCGGGCGGCGGCCCGGCCACCGTCGAGCACCTGCAACGCGGGCCGGAACGGATCGCCGGAGCGGGTGCTGCGCGGGGTACGCCGTTGCTCGGCGCCCACAGCGCGCGGCGGCGTGCCGCGCTCGTCGCGGACGGTCCGACCCCGTGGCGTGTACGCGCGGGCACCGGAGATGCCCCCGATGCCGGGCTCGCCGGTGCGCGGCTCGGAGTCGGTGGGGCTGGCATCACGCGAAGAACCGCGCCGGGACCCCGTGGGGTCCCGGCGCGGCTCGTCCGACCTTCGTGGCACCGGTCAGCCTCCCGCACCCTGGCTGGTCACCGACGGCTTACCGGTGGCCGGCTGCGGCACGCCGATGGTCTTGCCGTCCGGCAGCCGGATGTAGCCCGGCTCGCCGGCGTCCACCAGGCCCAGCCGCCGCGCCTCGGCGGTCAGGTTGCCCGGCGCCTCGTACTCGGCGATCTGCTTGTCCAACTGCTGCTTCTCCAGGTCCAGTCGAGCCTGCTGCTGCTGCAACCGCTCCAACCGGAACGCGTTCTCATTGATCTTGGTGTTGACCGCCAGGATGCCCAACACCCCACCGACCACCAGCACCACGATCAGCGCCGCGAACGGCGCACGCGGCACCGAGATCGGCGGCGGCGGCGCCACCCGCAGCCGCGGCGGCCGGGCGCTGGTGGCGCTGCCGGCCTTCTCGACAGGTCGCAGCGCGGCGGTGCCCTGGGTCGGGAACTCGCGCGCCCCCCGGGCGCGAGTCTCCCCCTGCTTGTTCACTCGATCGATGCGTGGCGTACCGTTTCCGAGGCGCGGAGCCCGCTCCGCCGCGGTCCGGCCCCCCGACCGCGGTGCGCGCTGCCCGCCGCCGGTGACGTCCCGGCGGCCGCGCTTGTCAATGTTCATGTCCCTCCCCCTCAACGTCCGTCCCTCTGCCGTCCCGGCGTCCCTGATCCCCCACGGATCAGGCGGACCCCGTGCCCGGTTGGTGCATTCCCTTCACCCGTCGGCGAGACCGTTCGCGGTCGGTCCGCCCCTGCTGTGTCGCGTTCGGGTCGAGTCGCTCCGCGGCCCGCAGCCGCACCGAGGCGGCGCGCGGGTTCGCGGCGACCTCCGCCTCCCCGGGAAGCTCGGCGCCCCGGCTGAGCAGCCGGAACGTCGGACCCGACCCGGGAAGCTCGACCGGGAGGTCGACCGGGCCCTTACTGCGGACCCGGTCCGCGAGCGCCACCTTGGTGAGCCTGTCCTCCAGCGAGTGGTAGGACAGGACCACCATGCGACCGCCCACGGTCAGTGCGTCGAGCGCGGATGGCAGCGCTGACTCCAGCGCCGCCAGCTCCTTGTTTACCTCGATCCGTAAAGCCTGAAACGTTCTCTTTGCCGGGTGCCCACCCGTTCGTCGGGCTGCTGCCGGAATGGACTCCCGGACCAGCTCCGCCAACCGCGCCGACGAGGTGATCCGGCCGCGCTCCCGCTCCCGCAGGATCGCCGAGGCGATCCGGCCGGCGAACTTCTCCTCGCCGTAGACCCGCAGCACCCGGGCCAGGTCCGGATGGGCGTAGGTGTTGACCACCTCCTCGGCGGTCACCCCCCGGGTCTGGTCCATCCGCATGTCCAGCGGCGCGTCCTGGGCGTACGCGAACCCGCGGTCGGGCGCGTCCAACTGCAACGACGACACGCCCAGGTCGAACAGGACGCTGTCGATGCCCGGATAGCCCAGCCGCTCCAACACCTCGGGCAGCTCGTCGTAGACGGCGTGCTCCAGGTGCACCCGATCGGCGAACCGGGCCAGCCGGACCCGCGCGTGAGCGAGTGCCTCGGTGTCCCGGTCCAGCCCGATCAGGACCGTCTCCGGGTGCGCCTCCAACACCGCCTCGGCGTGCCCGGCCAGGCCGAGCGTCGCGTCGACGTGGACCGTCCGGCCGCCTCGACCCAGCGCGGGGGCCAGCAGCTCGAGACACCGCTCGAGCAGCACCGGCACGTGCGTGCCGCGCAACTCCCCCATGTTGACCCCCACTGGTTGAAACGTCCGTTCTCCTCGTGCGCCTGTCGTCGGACGGCGCTGCCGTCGTACCGCCAGATCCCCATCCGCTCCCGCCGGACACCGGACCGTCGCCCGATGACTGGATCGTGCGCCTGGCACCGGGGAAGGGGTGCCAGGAACTCGAAAGCGGCTGGAGATCTCGCAGTACGTCGGGCGCCGTTCCGCCCTACAGACCGCCGGGCAGCACCCCCTCCGAGATGTCGGCGAAGTCGTCCTCGCTGTCGGCGAGGTACGTCTCCCAGGCGGCCTTGTCCCAGATCTCCACCCGCGTGCTCGCGCCGATCACGACCAGGTCGCGGTCCAGCGCGGCGTACGCCCGCAGGTGGGCCGGGATGGTTACCCGACCCTGCTTGTCCGGAACCTCGTCGTGCGCGCTGGCGAAGAACACCCGGCTGTAGGCCCGGGCCGCCTTGTGCGTCATCGGCTGCGCGCGCAACTGGTCCGCGATCCGCTGGAACTCAGGGGTCGGGAAGACGTAGAGGCAGCGCTCCTGCCCTTTGGTGACCACGACACCCCCCGCCAGCTCATCCCGAAACTTGGCCGGAAGGATCAACCGGCCCTTTTCGTCAAGGCGTGGAGTGTGGGTGCCGAGAAACACCGGCCCAACCCCCTCGCCCCTGAGCGGCGTTCGCGGCGCCGCTGACCCCCCGGGCCGGTGAGCCCTCCCGGCCTCACCATTGGTCCCCACTCTACTCCACTTCCCTCCACCTGCAACCAGATTGGCCCGCGTGGCGTGTCCGATCCGGCGGCAAAACAGCACGTCACAAGGGGTGGAGCGGAGTGGAGGGCCGCGGCGGCCCCCCGGCGTGGTCCGCTTTCCGACATAGATCGACTCCGTCCGGTGGAGGCCCTCCCGACCGCACGCGCCGCCGCCACGGCCGAACGGTTCACCGTCGGCGGCGATCTGGTGGGACGGGCGGTCCGGTAACCTCGCTCGCGTGACGGACGCGAAAATGCCCCTACGGGCCAAGGTGGCCAGCTCCGTGTCACGGACCGCCGCGGCGCTCTCCCGGGCGGCCGGCCGTGGCGACGGTTCGGTGATCGGCGGGTGGATCGGCCTGAAGATCGACCCGGACCTGCTGGCCCACCTGTCGGCCGGGCGCGCGATCGCGCTCGTCTCCGGCACCAACGGCAAGACCACCACCACCCGGTTGACCTCCGCAGCGGTCGGCGTGCTCGGCCGGGTCGCCACCAACTCGTTCGGCGCCAACATGCCCAGCGGGCACACCTCGGCACTGGCCAAGGCCGGCAGCACCCCGTACGCGGTGCTGGAGGTGGACGAGCACTACCTCGCCCAGGTGCTGGAGGCGACCGAGCCGCACGTGGTCGCGCTCCTCAACCTCTCCCGCGACCAGCTCGACCGCGCCAAGGAGGTCGCCATGATGGCGCAGCTCTGGCGTGCGGCGCTGGTC
This sequence comes from Micromonospora sp. CA-240977, assembly GCF_050942285.1. Classification (NCBI taxonomy): domain Bacteria; kingdom Bacillati; phylum Actinomycetota; class Actinomycetes; order Micromonosporales; family Micromonosporaceae; genus Micromonospora; species Micromonospora sp. CA-240977. The sequence goes on from NZ_CP192055.1 coordinate 5,596,631, forward strand.
CGGCACACGAACGTCCGGGTGGTGGCCAACGCCGACGACCCGCTGGTGGTCTGGGCGGCCACCCCGCCGGGCGACCCCGCCCAGGGCATCAACCCGCCACACGTCACCTGGTTCAGTGCCGGCCAGCGCTGGCACGACGACTCCTGGGTCTGCCCGGAGTGCGGCTCCACCATCCAGCGTTCGGGAGAGCAGTGGTGGTGCACCGGCTGCCCGCTGCGCCGACCGGAGCCGCACTGGATCGTCGAGGACGAGGGGGTGCTCGACCCCACCGGCGCCTGGCACAAGGTCTCCCTCCAACTGCCCGGCAAGGTCAACCTCGGCAACGCGGCGACCGCGCTGGCCGTGGCCGCCGAGTTCGGCGTCCGCCCGGTCGATGCGGTGTCCCGCCTCGGCATCGTCACCTCGGTGGCCGGCCGCTACGCGCAGGTCGACAAGGACGGGCGCAACATCCGGCTGCTGCTGGCCAAGAACCCGGCCAGTTGGCTGGAAGCGTTCGACATGGCCGACGACGCGCCGACCCTGCTCTCCATCAACGCGCGCGACCCCGACGGCCTGGACACCTCCTGGCTCTACGACGTCGACTTCGCCCCGCTCCGCGGCCGGCAGGTGTTGATCACCGGCGATCGGGCCTACGACCTGGCCGTCCGCCTGGACGTCAACGACGTACCGTTCCAGCACGTCCGCACGTTCGACGACGCGCTACGGTCGGTCCCGCCCGGACGGCTCGAGGTCATCGCGAACTACACCGCGTTCCAGGACATCCGAGCGGAGTTGGACCGTGTCATCTGAGAGCCTGCGCATCGTCTGGATCTACCCCGACCTGCTCTCCACCTACGGCGACCGGGGCAACGCCCTGATCCTCGCCCGCCGGGCCCGCCAACGCGGCATGCCCGTCGAGGTGCTGGAGGTCCGCTCCGACGAGCGGCTGCCCGCGACCGCCGACATCTACCTGGTCGGCGGCGGCGAGGACGGCCCGCAGGCGCTCGGCGCCCAGCGGCTCCTCGCCGACGGCGGCCTGCACCGCGCCGTCGCGCAGGGCTCGGTGGTGTTCGGCGTCTGCGCCGGCTACCAACTGCTCGGCACCTCGTTCTTCGCCAAGGGCGTGCAGTGTCGCGGGCTGGAGCTGCTCGACCTGCAGTCCGACCGAGGCGAGAGCCGGGCCGTGGGCGAGCTGGCCGGTGAGATCGACCCCCGGCTGGGCCTGCCCCCGCTCACCGGCTTCGAGAACCACGGCGGCCGCACCCACCTCGGTCCGGAGGTCTCCCCGCTGGCCCGAGTCACCGCCGGAGTGGGCAACAACGGCGCCACCGAGGGCGCGTGGCGCGGCAAGCTGCTGGGCACCTACTCGCACGGGCCGGCGCTGGCCCGCAACCCCGCCCTGGCCGACCTGCTGCTGCGCTGGGCCACCGGGGCACACCAGCTTCCGCCGTTGGACGACACCTGGTCGGACCGGCTCCGCAACGAGCGCCGCTCCGCAGTGGCCGCCGCCCGGGCATGATCCGTGCCGTCCGGCGGCTGCTCCGGCAGCCGTCGGCCGCCCGGTTCGCCCTGCTCGTGCTGCTCATCGGCGGCTGCGGGCTGCTGCTGCTCCTGGTGCCCCGACCCGATCCGGAGCAACTGCCGCTGCTGGCCGACCGGCTGGGCGCCCTCGCCCCGGTGGCGGCCATCCTCGGCGGCGCGCTGCTGCTTGTGGCGCTGGTCCCCCGGACCTTCATCACGCTCGTCGCGGGCGCGATCTTCGGCCCCCTGGAGGGCGCCGCGTACGCGCTCGGCGCCGCGCTGGTGGCCGCGGCGATCGGGTTCACCGTCGGCCGGCTGCTCGGCCGGGAGTTCGTCGCCGAACGGGTCCGTGGCCGCCTGGCCCGCCTCGACGGCTGGTTCGCCCGGCAGAGCGTGGTCGGTGTGGTCACCGTCCGGCTGCTACCGATCGCCGGCTTCGGGCTGGTCAGCTACGGCTACGGCACGACCGCCGCCCGGGTGCTGCCGTTCCTGGCCGGGAGCGTGATCGCGGCCGCGCCGACCGCCTTCGGCTACGCGGCGATCGGCGCGTCGGTCAGCTCACCCGGCCACATCAACTGGTACGCCGCAGCCCCGGCCAGCCTCGGCCTGATCGCCAGCCTGGTACTGGTCCACCGCTGGTGGCGCACCGAACGCCGCCGCCGTCGCATGCCGGCCTGACCGGGCCCGCGCCGAACGCCGCCGCCGTCGCATGCCGGCCTGACCGGGCCCGCGCCGAACGCCGGCCCCGCCGGGGCGGTGCGGACCACCCTCACCGCGTCACCGCCCCGGCGTGCCGCGCGCGGGCCGGAGGCCAATACCCCGGAGAGCGTTATGACTCAGCGGAATATTCATACCGCTGAGTCATAACGCTCAATCCGGTGTCCGCCGCCAGGTCGTCAGGCGACCACGGAGACCATTCGGCCCTTGACCACGATGACCTTGCGGGGTTCCTTGCCGGCCAGCGTCGCCGCCACCGCGTCCAGGGCCGCCGCGCGGACGGTCTCCTCGGCGGCGTCGGCGGGCACCTCGATGCGGCCACGAACCTTGCCGTTGACCTGCACCGGATAGGTCACCGTGTCGGCCACCAGCAGCGCCGGGTCGGCGGTCGGGAAGTCCGCGTACGTCAGCGAGGTGTCGTGGCCCAGCTTGCGCCACAGCTCCTCGGCCAGGTGCGGGGCGAACGGCGCCACCATCAACACCAGCGGCTCGGCCACCTCACGGGGCGTTGCCGACAGTTGGGTCAGCCCGTTGGTCAGCTCGATCAGCTTGGCGATCGCGGTGTTGAACCGGATGCCGTCCATGTCGCCCCGGACGCCGTCGATCACCTTGTGCAGCAGCCGACGGGTCGCCTCGTCGGCCGGGTCCTCGGTGATCCGCAGCGCGCCGGTCTGCTCGTCGACGACGGCCCGCCAGACCCGCTGCAGGAACCGGTACGAGCCGACCACCGCCCGGGTCTCCCAGGGGCGGGACACCTCCAGCGGGCCCATCGACATCTCGTACACCCGGAAGGTGTCCGCACCGTAGGCGGCGCACATGTCGTCGGGCGTCACCACGTTCTTCAGCGACTTGCCCATCTTGCCGTACTCGCGGGTGACCGCCAGGTCGCCCAGGTAGTAGGCGCCGTCGCGCTCGAAGACCTCCTCGGCCTGCACGTAGCTGCCGCGCGAGTCGGTGTACGCGTACGCCTGGATCATGCCCTGGTTGAACAGCTTGCGGAACGGCTCGAAGGACGACACGTGCCCCAGGTCGAACAGCACCTTGTGCCAGAACCGCGCGTACAGCAGGTGCAGCACTGCGTGCTCGGCGCCGCCGACGTACAGGTCGGTGCCGCCGCAGTCGCCCTCGCGCTGCGGACCCATCCAGTAGCGCTCGTTCTCCGCGTCGACGAACCGCCCGCTGTTCGTCGGGTCCAGGTAGCGCAGCTCGTACCAGCACGAGCCGGCCCACTGCGGCATCACGTTGGTCTCCCGGGTGTAGCGCTTCGGCCCGTCACCCAGGTCCAACTCGACCTCGACCCAGTCCCGCCGCCGCGACAGCGGGGTCTCCGGGTTGGACGCGGCGTCGTCCGGGTCGAACGTCTTCGGGGAGAAGTCGTCCACCTCGGGCAGCTCGACCGGCAGCATCTCCTCCGGCAGGGCGATGGCCGCGCCGGTCTCGTCGTAGACGATCGGGAACGGCTCACCCCAGTACCGCTGCCGGGAGAACAGCCAGTCCCGCAGCCGGTAGGTCACCGCGCCGGTGCCGTGCCCGTTCGCCTCCAGCCAGGAGATGATCGCCGCCTTGGCGTCGGCGACCCCCAGGCCGTTCAGGTCCAGGCCGCGGTCAGGCGCGGCGCTGTTGATGGCCGGGCCGTCCCCGGTGTACGCCTTGCCGTCGAAGCCCTCCGCCGGCTGCACGGTACGCACGATGGGCAGCTCGAAGACCTCCGCGAACTCCCAGTCCCGCTCGTCCTGCGCCGGCACCGCCATGATCGCGCCGGTGCCGTAGCCGGCCAGCACGTAGTCGGCGATGAAGATCGGGATCTGCCCGCCGGTGACCGGGTTGGTGGCGTACGCGCCGATGAAGACGCCAGTCTTCTCCTTGGTGTCGGACTGCCGCTCGACGTCGGTCTTGGCCGCCGCCGCCTTGCGGTACGCCTCGACGGCAGCGCGCGGGTTGGCGTGCCCGCCGGTCCAGACGTCCCTCGTCCCGTCCGGCCAGGCGGTCGGCACCAGCGTGTCGACCAGCTCGTGCTCGGGCGCCAGCACCATGTAGGTGGCGCCGAAGACGGTGTCCGGCCGGGTCGTGAACACCCGGATCGACTCGCCAGCGGTGGCGAAGTCGATGTGCGCCCCGGTGGAGCGGCCGATCCAGTTGCGCTGCATCAGCTTGATCGGCTCGGGCCAGTCCAGGCTGTCCAGGTCGTCCAGCAGCCGGTCACCGTACGCGGTGATCCGCATCTTCCACTGCTTCAGGTTGCGCTTGAAGACCGGGAAGTTGCCCCGGTCGGAGCGGCCGTCGGCGGTGACCTCCTCGTTGGCCAGCACGGTGCCCAGCCCGGGGCACCAGTTGACCGGGGCCTGCGAGACGTACGCCAGCCGGTGGTCGTCGACGACCTGGCGGCGCTCGGCGACGCTCAGCTCGGCCCAGGCCCGGCCGTCCGGGGTGGACCGGTTACCGCCCTCGAACTCGGCGATCAGCTCGGCGATCGGGCGGGCCCGGCCGGCGTCGCTGTCGTACCAGGAGTTGAAGATCTGCAGGAAGATCCACTGGGTCCAGCGGTAGAAGTCGGTGTCGATGGTGGCCACCGAGCGGCGCTCGTCGTGCGCCAGCCCCAGCCGGCGCAGCTGCGCCTTGTACCGCTCGATGTTCGCCACCGTGGTGGTCCGGGGGTGGGTGCCGGTCTGCACCGCGTACTGCTCGGCGGGCAGGCCGAACGCGTCGAAGCCCATCGCGTGCAGCACGTTGCGACCGGCCATCCGCTGGTAGCGGGCGTAGCAGTCGGTGCCGATGTAGCCCAGCGGGTGGCCGACGTGCAGGCCGGCGCCCGAGGGGTACGGGAACATGTCCAGCACGTACAGCTTGTCCGCGCCGGCGCGGGGGTGGGTCGGGTCGGCCAGCGGGCCGGTCGGGTTCGGTGCGTGGAAGGTGCCCTCGCGCGCCCAGGTGTCCTGCCAACGGATCTCGATCTCGTCGGCCAGGGCCGCGGTGTACCGGAACGGGGGAATGTCGCCCGCCGGTGCGGCTGCCTCACTCATCGTCTCTCCTCGCTTCGCTTCGCTTCGTCTCGGCGTCGCCGGGCCGGGCCGGCGGCGGGCACAAAAATGCCCCTCGCACAGGAGGGGCCGCCGTGCTGTCGCGCGTTCAGCGCATCAGCACGGCCCGGTAAGAAGCAGGAAGACTCCGGCCATGTCCGGGAGTGTACCCCGCCGCCGGTCCGGCCCGCCGGCCGCAGGGGCACGAAGGGCCGGGTCCCCCGAGGCGGCGAATATCGGGGCGTAACCGACGGACTACCTGCGGGGGTCGGCGATAACGACAAACATGGTTAGCCTGAGAGGCTAGTGAGAATCCTGCGGCAAACGAGGCTCGACGTCGCGAACCCAACGGCGGGTCCAGGTGCTCTCTAGAGAGCTGCAGTGACGGCGACGAGGAGGAGGCCCGTGACACAACAGACCTGGGACGAGGTTGGCGGCCTACTGCCGCACGACGAGTTCCGCGCCGCCAGCGAGGCCATCGTGGCCAACATCGAGCAGGTCATCGAGGGTAAGACCGCCACCGTGCGGCTCGCCCTGGCCGTGTTGCTCGCCGAGGGTCACCTCCTCATCGAAGACGTTCCCGGTGTCGGCAAGACCAAGCTGGCCAAGGCCCTCGCGCGGTCCATCGACTGCACGGTACGACGGATCCAGTTCACCCCCGACCTGCTGCCCAGCGACGTCACCGGGGTCAGCGTCTACAACCAGGAGACGCACGACTTCGAGTTCCGCCCGGGTGCCGTCTTCGCCAACCTGGTGGTCGGCGACGAGATCAACCGGGCCTCGCCGAAAACCCAGTCGGCGCTGCTGGAGTGCATGGAGGAGCGGCAGGTCACCGTCGACGGGGTGACGTACCAGCTCCAGACCCCGTTCATGGTCATCGCCACGCAGAACCCGATCGAGATGGAGGGGACCTATCCGCTGCCCGAGGCGCAGCGCGACCGGTTCACCGCCCGCATCGCGATGGGTTACCCGGACTCCAACGCCGAGCTGGCCATGCTCGACGGCCACGGCGCCACCGACCCGCTGAACGAGCTGCGCGCGGTCTCCGACGCGGCCATCGTCCGGCAGCTGATCGCCACCGTCCGGCAGGTGCACGTCGCGGACGCGGTCAAGCAGTACGCGATCGACCTGGTGACCGCCACCCGTGAGGCCCCCGACCTGCGGCTCGGCGCCTCTCCCCGAGCCACCCTGCAACTGCTGCGCACCGCGCGGGCGGTCGCCGCCCTGGAGGGCCGCGACTACGTCCTCCCCGACGACCTGCAGGCCCTGGCGGTGCCGGTGCTCGCCCACCGGATCATCCCGACCGCCGACGCGCAGCTCGCCCGGCGCACCACCGACGCGATCGTCTCCGAGCTGGTGCACCGCCTGCCGCTGCCGCACGACCGGCAGCGCAACCCGTACGACACCCGGCCCGCTTCCGGCAACGGCCGCGCGCCCTACGAGCCCCGGAGGCCATGACGTGCGTGCCGGGCTGCGCGGGCTGACCACCCGCGGGCGCTCCTTCCTCGCCGCCGCCGTCGCGGCGGCGCTCTCGTCCGGCATCCTCGGCGAGAGGGACCTGCTCCGGGTGGCGGTGCTGCTGGCCATCCTGCCGTTGCTGGCCGCTGCCTACGTCGGGCGCAGCCGGTACAAGCTGGCCTGCAACCGGTCACTGGACCCGCACCGGGTCCCGGTCGGCGCCAACTCCCGGGTGGTGCTGCGTCTGCAGAACCTCTCCCGGCTGCCGACCGGCACCCTCCTGCTGGAGGACCGGTTGCCCTACGCGCTGGGCAGCCGGCCCCGGGTGGTCCTGGAGCGGCTCGGCGCGCACCAGGCCAGTTCCGTGGCGTACACAGTGCGGGCCGACGTGCGGGGCCGCTACGACGTGGGTCCGCTTGTGGTCCGGATAACGGATCCGTTCGGCCTCTGCGAGCTCACCCGGTCCTTCCCCAGCACCGACCACCTGACGGTCATCCCGCAGGTCGCCCCCCTGCCGTCGGTCCGGCTCCCCGGGGAGTACGCGGGCAGCGGCGACAGCCGGGCCCGGTCCGTGGCGGTGCACGGCGAGGACGACGCGGCGACCCGGGAGTACCGGCGCGGCGACGACCTGCGCCGGGTGCACTGGAAGTCCACAGCGCGCACCGGTGAGCTGATGGTGCGCCGTGAGGAACAGCCGTGGGAGAGCCGCGCCACCGTCGTTCTGGACACTCGCGCCTACGGCCACCGCGGCGAGGGGCCGACGGCCAGTTTCGAGTGGGCCGTCTCCGCCGCCGCGAGCGTCGCCGTGCACCTTCGGCAGGCCGGCTACAAGCTGCGCCTGGTCACCGGCTCGGGCGTGGACGTGGACGCGTCGGAGGCCGGCGGTGACGGGGCGCTGCTCGACCACCTCGCGGAGGTGCGCCTGGATCAGCGCGCCGAGGTGACAGGTCTCGTGCAGCGGGTCCGCCAGCGCGCGGACGGCGGGTTGATCATCGGGCTGTTCGGCACGGTGAGCGTGGCCGAGGCCGAGCTGCTGGCCGGGCTGCGGGGCAACGGGGCCACCTGCATCGGCTTCCTGCTGAACAGCTCCACCTGGCTCAGTCTGCCGGAGAAGGCCCGGGCCGAGGCGGAGCACGCGCACGGCGCCGCCGTCCTCGCCATGTTGCAGAGTGGCTGGCGCGTCGTCGGCGTCGACCACGGCGCCCGACTGCCGACACTGTGGCCGCAGGCCGGCCGGGGCTCCCAGGGCTTCGCCCTCCGCGCCGCGCTGGCGGAGACGGTCGCCGGCGGCGTGCGATGAACGGAAGGGTCCCCTCATGATCGCCAGTCGGAACATCGGCCTGGTGGCGGCCACGGCCACGCTGCTGGCCGCCGCGCCGCTGTCGGCCATCTTCCAGAGCTGGACGTGGCTTGTCGAGTCGATCATCGCGGTCGCCGTGGTGGCCGGGGCGGCCGCGCTGACCAGACTCGTCCGGGCGCCACTGTGGGGTCAGGTGCTGGGCATGCTGGCCGGTCTGGTCCTCGCCCTGACCTGGTTGTTCCCCAGCAACCAGGAGTTGCTCGCCGTGCTGCCCACGCCGGGCACGTTCGCGCACTTCGCCGACCTGCTCAGCGGGTCCATGCAGGACATGCGCTCGTACGGAGTCGAAGTCCCGGACACCGACCCGCTGCTGTTCATCGCCGTGCTCGGCGTCGGCGCGGTCGCCGTACTCGTGGATTTCCTGGCGGTGGGGCTGCGCCGGCCCGCGCTGGCGGGGCTGCCGATGCTCGCCATCTACTCGGTGCCGGTCGCCGTCTATGTGGACAGCGTCCCCGCGACGCCGTTCGTGGTGGGCGCCGCCGGCTACCTCTGGCTGCTGGTCACCGACAACGTCGACCGGGTACGCAGGTTCGGGCGCCGGTTCACCGGCGACGGCCGCGACGTCGACGTGTGGGAGTCCTCGCCGCTGGCGTCGGCCGGTCGTCGACTCGCGGTGGTCGGGGTGGTGCTGGCGGTGGCGCTGCCGTTGGCGGTGCCCGGCATGAGCGGTGGGCTCCTCGACTCCCTCAGCCGCGGTCCGGGCAACGGCACCGGCAACGGATCCGGTCCGGGCGGCACGTCGGGTCGGATCGACCTGTTCGCCTCGCTCGCCGGTCAGCTCAACCAGTCCCAGGTGGCCGACCTGGTCAAGGTCACCACGTCCGAGCCCAACCCGTTCTACCTGCGCTACGCGGTCGCCGACGAGCTGCGCCCGAACGGTTTCCAGGCGCGCAACCCGAGCGGCCGGCCGGCCAACCGGGACCTGCCCGACCCGGCCGAGCGGGCCCGCCCCGGCGTGCAGCAGACCACCTACCGGGCCACCGTCGAGGTCACCAAGAGCCTGAGCATGGCGCTGATGCCGGTGTACGCCGAGCCGGTGCGCACCGACGACCTCAGCGGCAACTGGCTCTACGACCCCAACCAGCAGGTCGTCTTCTCCAACCGGGAAAACTCCCGGGGCCGGAAGTACTCCTTCGACTACGTCCGCTCGACCTACACGCCGGCGACGTTGCGGGCCACCCAGCCGCTGCCTGCCGAACACCCCGTACGCCGGCAGATGACCGCCGTCCCTGGGCTGGTGCCCGAGGTCGAGGAGCTGGTCAAGGGACTGACCCAGGGCCGGCGCACCGACTATGACCGGGTGTTGGCGATCTACCAGCACTTCTCGGCGGACAACGGGTTCCGTTACCGGCTGAGCACCGAGAGCGGCAGCAGCGGGCAGGACATCGTCAACTTCCTGACCAACAAGGTCGGCTACTGCCAGCAGTACGCCGCCGCGATGGCCTGGCTGGTCCGCTCGGCGGGCATCCCGGCCCGGGTGGCGTTCGGGTTCACCAACGGCAGCAAGCGCGACGGTGACACCTTCACGCTGACCAACCTCAACCTGCACGCCTGGACCGAGGTCTTCTTCAACGGGGTCGGCTGGGTGCCGTTCGACGCCACCCCGACGTACGGGGTGCCGGGGTCCACCCGATCGGCCTGGGCACCGGACACTGACGCGCCGGAACCGACCACCCCGGGCTCCGGCGTCTCGGACACCCCGACGGGGCCCGAGGCGTCGGCCGGGCCGGCCGGGCCGGACAACGCCGACCGGGACATCGACGACGGGTTGTCCCTGGGCGGCACCACTCCGGCCGACCAGCCCCCGGTCTGGCCGTGGTGGACGGCGGGCCTGCTGGCCCTGCTGGCACTGCTCGCCATCCCCGCGCTGCGCCGGCTGGCGCTGCGCCGCCGCCGGGGTGGTCGGCCGGCGAGCGCCGCGGCGACCGTCCCAACGGCCGTCGGCGACGGTGTCGAGCCGGGAGCGCCGGTGGTGGTGGTCAGCGTGGACGCCGACCGGGCCCGCGCGGACGCACACGCCGCCTGGGCGGAACTGCTCGACACGATGGTGGACTTCCGGGTTCCGGTCGATCTGACCGAGACGCCCCGGGCGACAGCGGACCGGCTGGCCCGCGACACCCTCGGCGACGACGCCGCCGTGACCGGGTCGGCGCGGCTGCTCGGCCAGGCGGAGGAGCGGGCCCGCTACGCCCGGGACCCGCTGACCGGTGAGCGGTTGCCGCTGGCGCTACGGGCGGTCCGTGGGGCGCTCGCCGCGCGGGCCGACCGACGCACCCGCCTGGTCGCCGCCGTGTTGCCGCCGTCGGTGCTGCTGCGGTGGCGGACCAGCATGGCGGACACGTCCGGCCGGATGGTTGCACTGACCGGCCGAGCCCGGCACCGGCTGCTGCGGTGGAACCCTCGACGGCTGTTGGCGGACCGAACGGCCCGCTGACCTGCTCAGCCCCGGCACCTCCCCGCCGATCCTTTGATCAACTGATGAGAAGTAGGTCTGGCAGGCTCGCCAGACCTACTTTTCGTCACCTGATCAGGCTCGCCGGGCGGTAGTGCCGGGCGTGCGCAGTGGAAGAAGGGCGTGCGCAGTGGAAGAAGGGCGTGCGCAGTGGAAGAAGGGCGTGCGCAGTGGAAGAAGGGCGTGCGCGGTGGGAGAAGGGCGCGCGGATACGACCCAGGTCGCCGGGGCCTGTGCCCGGCGACCCGCTCGTCGCGGCGTTCGGCCCGCCTCAGCGGCGAGACCGACTCAGCGGTGCCCCTCCGGGCGCTGCCGCCACCTGTCCTCCATGCGGTCCAGGAGTGACGACTTGCGGCCCGACCGACCACCGCGGGGACGGCGACGACTTGTCGTGCCACCCACCACGTGCAGGTCGGGTGACTGCGCTCGCCGGTGCGACTGCACCGCATAGGCGGCCGAGGCCAGCATGAGGACAAATCCCGCCACCGCCAGCGGCGGAGTCTTGATCACCGCCCCGTAGACCAGTAGAGCCAAGCCAGCGATGATGACGCCGGCGGCGACGAGCAGGCGACGCCGCGCATGGAAGCGCGGATCGCTGGCGCGCACGGCCGAGGCGAATTTGGGGTCCTCGGCAAGCGACCGCTCGATCTGCTCGAACAGCCGCTGCTCGTGCTCCGAGAGCGGCACGGCACTCCTCCCCGGTCACGTTGGTCGGGCCCACTCGGGCCGACAGACCGTGGCAGCCATCCGGCTGCTTACCCGCAAGTCTACGAGGGGGGTCGCGCGTCGGAAAGCGGGACGACCTATGGGTGGGACGGATTTTCCTTTCGGTGAGCGTCACGGTCGCCCATCAGACTGGCCGGACCTATGACGGACCGCCCGAATCGGGCAGCGGCGGCGTCGGCGGCAGCTTCCGCCTCGCGCCAACCACGCTCGGGCGCGCCGAGGGTGAGCTGCCGCGGCGCGCCCTGCGCCGGGGCGAGCCCCTCCACCCGGACACCGACGAGTCGGATCCGCTCGCCCGGGTCCAGTGCGGTGTAGAGCGCCCAGACCGTGTCGAACATCTCGCGGGCGGTGTCGGTGGACACGTCGAGAGTGCGGGAACGGCTGACGGTCCGGAAGTCGGCCAGCCGCACCTTGAGCGCGACGGTGCGCCCGACCTGCCCGGAACCGCGCAACCGGACGCCGACCTTGGCGCTGAGCGCGAGCAACGCGCGGCGGATCTCCAGCGGGTCGGCCACGTCGACGTCGAAGGTCACCTCAGCGCCGATCGACTTGTCGACGTGCTCGGGGCTGACCCGGCGCGGGTCCCGTCCCCAGGCCAGCTCCTGAAGGTGGGCCGCCGAGGCCGCGCCGACCGCCTTGCGGAGCATGCCCAGCGGGGCCTCGGCGAGGTCGCCGACGGTGGCCAGGCCGAGCCTGCGCAGCGACTCGGCGGCCCGCTCCCCCACCCCCCAGAGCGCGTCCACCGGCAGCGGGTGCAGGAAGTCGAGGACCTGCCCCGAGGGCACCACCAGCAGGCCGTCCGGCTTGGCCCGGGTGGAACCGAGCTTGGCCACGAACTTGCTCGGCGCCACCCCCACCGAACAGGTCAGCGCCTGCTCCTCGGCGACCCGTCGGCGGATCAGCCGGGCGATGGCGGCCGGGGAGCCGAAGAGTCGGCGGGCGCCGCTCACGTCGAGGAACGCCTCGTCGAGGGAGAGCGGCTCGACCAGCGGGGTGACGTCCCGGAAGATCTGCATCACCGCCCGGGAGGCGGCCGTGTAGGCGGTGAACTCCGGTGGCAGGTAGACCGCGTGCGGGCAGCGCGCCCGAGCCTGGCTGGTCGGCATCGCGCTGCGGACGCCGTACCGGCGGGCCTCGTAGCTGGCCGAGCTGACCACCCCGCGCGGCCCCACCCCGCCGACGATGACCGGCCGGCCGCGCAGCTCCGGTCGGCGGCGCACCTCGACGGCGGCGAAGAAGGCGTCCATGTCGACGTGCAGGATCGGGCTGCCCGAGTCGTCGGCATCCGGCCCGAAGCGCGGATCCCCGCCCCGGGGCAACGACTGACTGCGGCCCATCCCGGCAGGTTAACCCGGAGGTACGACACCACCAGCCGCCGGTGGGCCGGACCGTGCCCCGGTCAGCCGCGCACGACCAGCAGCGGCACTGTCAGCTCGGCGGCGGTGTCCGACCCGTGGTACGCCACCAGCTTCGACGCCATCGGCCGCTCGGTGCGGCTGGCCATTACCGCGTAGGTGTCGTTGCAGGTCACCACCACGTCGCCGATCCGGGCGAGGTGCTGCTCGGGCACCGGCCCGAACCAGCCGGTGGCCACCACCTCCTCGCGGGTGCGTACCCGCGCGGCGTCGCCGAGCACTGTCGACCAGGCGGCCACCACGTCGTCGAGCGCGCCCGGCGCGACGTGCAGGTACCGCACCCGGGCCTCACCGGCGACCACCCGGACCCCGTCGCGCAGGCGGGGGTCGGTGTCCAGGTCGAAGCGGTGCGCGGCGGGAATGTCGAGCTGGCCGTGGTCGGCGGTCACCAGCAGCGCCGCGTCCGGCGGGAGCCCGTCGACCAACCGGGCGACCAGCGCGTCCACCTCGGTGGCGGCGACCCGCCAGGGCGCCGAGTCGACCCCGCTGAGATGGCCGTGCCGGTCCAGGTCGGCGTGGTAGCCGGAGACCAGCGTCGGCCCGGGGCCGGCGGCCAGCGCGGCCAGCATGGCGGCGGCCACCGCTTCCCCGCCGGCGGCGCCCCGGAAGTCGCCGCCCCGGTTGGCGGCCAGTGTCAACCCGCTGCCACCGAACTCCGGCCGACTCACCACTGTCGTCGTCACACCGGCGGCGCGGGCGCGCTCCAACTGGGTGGTCACCGGCTGCCAGCTCAGCGGCGACGGATCCCCGGCCCAGTCGGTGTGGGTGAGCACCCGGTCCGTGCCGGGCACCCGCACGGTGAAGCCGAGCACCCCGTGCGCGCCGGGCGGCACGCCGGTGCCCAGCGACACCAGGCTGGTCGGGGTGGTGGACGGGAAACCGGCGATGAGCGGACGGCCCACCGTCGCGGCGAGCCCGGCGAGCGTCGGCGCGTACCGGGCGGCGGTCGGCACCTGGTACCAGCCGAGCCCGTCGACAAGCAGCACGGCGATCCGGCGTACCCCGGCCAGGGTGGGAGCCAACCCGAGCGGGTCGGCCGAGCCGGGCACGCCCAGCACGGCGAGCGCGCTGGGCAGCACATCGGCGAGACGGCCGCCGCCGTGGTCCGGCCCGAGGACCGCCAGCGGCGCCGGCGCGCCGTCCGGAGCGGGCATCATGCCGGTCGGCGGGCGAACAGGTGCAGCTGGGCGGCCAGATCCCGGTACGGCGGTTGGGCGGCCAGGACGCGTTCCAACTCCACAAGCGCGGCCTGCTGCCCATCGGCGACAGCGGCCGGCAGCAGGTCGGCCAGCACGCGTACCCCGTGGATCTCCTCGACGACCAGCCCGGCGGCGCCGAGCAGCGCGGCGGCGGCGGGGGCGTCGTAGCGCCGGCGCAGCGTGTCGCGCGGCCCGGCGGTGCCGGCCGGATCGGCGGCCAGGGCGGTCGCCACGTCCAGGTGCCCGTTCATCGCCCGGCCCAGCACGGCGGCGGCCCGGCCGGCCACCAGGACACTTGCCGCGCCGCCGGGGCGCAGCGCGGTGGCCAGCGCGGACACCACCGGCGTCGGGTCGTCGACCACCTCCAGCACGGCGTGGCAGAGCACCAGGTCGACGCCGGCCGGCTCGACCAGCCCAGCGAGGGCGTCGCCGTCGCCCTGCACGGCGGCGATCCGGTCGGCCACCCCGGCCTCGGCGGCCCGGCGGGTGAGCGCCGCCAGCGCGTCGGGGCTGGCGTCGACCACTGTGACGCGGTGCCCGGCGCGGGCCAGCGGGACGGCGAAACCGCCGGTGCCGCCGCCCACGTCGAGCACTGTCAGCTCGGCGTCGCCGCGCCGGTCCAGCTCGGCGCGGAGCACCGACCAGATCACGGCGGTACGGGGTGTCAGCGGCGGCCCGGCGAACCGGCCTCGGGTCTGCTCCACCCGGACGAGCCTAGTCACCCGGCCTGACCGGTGGTGCCGCGGCGGTGGTCAGGCCTCGGTGCCCTCGGCCTCGTCCTCCGCCCGGGACCGGCGCTCGTTGGCCACCGGACCGTTTGTCACCTCGTACTCGCGGGGGTCGGCGAGGTGCGACGGCACCCAGCCGTTGCCCAGTCGGGTCCGCCGGGCGTTGGCGATTCCACCGGTGTACGCGTGATTACCCGTCACTGTCGTTCTCCCTTACGGATCGCGGGCCGCTCTGCCCGCTCGGGACGAGTCTCCCGCCCGACGGTTCAGGAAACCGTAATGTGGATCACTGAATCAGCGAAAGTCACGGGAGGCGGGACTGACCGGCGGCTCGATGGCGTCCAGTCGGTCGGCGACCAGGTTGGTCACCCCCTCGTGCCGCTGCAACCGCCCCCGCACCACAAGCGCGGCGCTGGTCCGGGCCACCCGCCGGTAGCGCTGCCACAGCCCCGGCGAGCAGGTGACGTTGAGCATCCCCGTCTCGTCCTCCAGGTTGAGGAAGGTGACCCCGCCCGCGGTCGCCGGACGTTGCCGGTGGGTGACGATGCCGCCGACCCGGATCCGTTGCCCCGGCTCCACCCGGCCCAGCCGGGCGATCGGCACCGCGCCCAGCACGTCGAGCTGACCCCGGATGAACCGGGCCGGATGGCTCTCCGGGGACAGCCCGGTGGCCCACACGTCGGCGACCAGCCGGTCCACCGCCTCCATCCCGGGCAACGTGGGCGCCGCCGCGCCGGTCACCGTGCCGGGCAGCCGACCCGGCCGGTCCTGGGCCGCCGCGCCGGCAGCCCAGAGCGCCTCCCGCCGGGTCAGCCCGAAACAGGCGAAGGCGTCCGCGGTGGCCAGCGCCTCCAACTGCGCCGCGGTGAGACCGACCCGCCGGGCCAGATCCGACATGTCCCGGTACGGCCCACCGGCGTCCCGGTCGGCCGCGATCCGTTCGGCCACGTCCGCGCCGAGGGTCCGTACGCTGGACAGGCCGAGCCGGACGGCCGGGCCGCCCAGCCCCCAGGCGTGCGGCGGCTCCCCCGGCCCGCTGCCCCACCGGGTGTCCGCTGTGGACTCCAGCACCGCCTGCGCCCCGCTGGCGTTGATGTCCGGACGACGGACCTCCACCCCGTGCCGGCGGGCGTCGTCGACAAGGGTCTGCGGGGAGTAGAAGCCCATCGGCTGGGCGTTGAGCAGCGCCGCCAGGAACGGCGCCGGGTGGTAGCGCTTGAGCCAGGAGCTGGCGTAGACCAGGTAGGCGAAGCTCATCGCGTGGCTCTCCGGGAAGCCGTAGCTGGCGAACGCGGTGAGCTTGCGGTAGACGTCGTCGGCCAGCTCGCCGGTGATGCCCCGCTCGGCCATCCCGGCGTAGAGCCGGTCGGCGATGCGGGTCATCCGCTCCACCGACCGTTTGGCCCCCATCGCCCGGCGCAACTGGTCGGCCTCGGCCGCGTCGAAGCCGGCCAGGTCGATGGCGAGCTGCATCAGCTGCTCCTGGAACAGCGGAACGCCCAGGGTCTTCTCCAGGGCGTTGCGCATCAGCGGGTGCGCGAACGTCACCGGCTCCTGGCCGTTCTTGCGCCGGATGAACGGGTGCACCGAACCGCCCTGGATCGGACCGGGCCGGATCAGCGCCACCTCGACCACCAGGTCGTAGAACTCGCGGGGCTTGAGCCGGGGCAGGGTGGCCATCTGGGCGCGGCTCTCCACCTGGAACACCCCGACCGAGTCGGCCCGGCAGAGCATGTCGTAGACCTCCGGGTCGTCCAGGGTCATGTCACCCAGGTCGAGGCTCTCGCCGATCATGTCGTAGCCGTAGTGCAGGGCGGAGAGCATGCCGAGGCCGAGCAGGTCGAACTTGACAAGGCCGACCGCGGCGCAGTCGTCCTTGTCCCACTGGAGGACGCTGCGCCCGGGCATCCGCCCCCACTCCACCGGGCAGACCTCGATCACCGGCCGGTCGCAGATCACCATGCCGCCGGAGTGGATGCCCAGGTGCCGGGGGAACGTCTGCAACTCGTTCGCGTACTCCACCACCTGCTCGGGGATGTTCTCCACATCGACAGTGGCGACCGAGCCCCACCTGTCGATCTGCTTGCTCCAGGCGTCCTGCTGCCCGGGTGAGAAGCCGAACGCCTTTGCCACGTCCCGCACCGCCGACCGGGGCCGGTAGGAGATGACGTTGGCGACCTGGGCGGCGTGTTCCCGGCCGTAGCGGGTGTAGACGTGCTGGATCACCTCCTCCCGGCGGTCGGACTCGATGTCCACGTCGATGTCCGGTGGGCCGTCCCGCTCCGGGGCGAGGAAACGCTCGAAGAGCAGCCGGTGCCGGACCGCGTCCACATTGGTGATCCGCAGCGCGTAACAGACCGCCGAGTTGGCCGCCGACCCCCGACCCTGGCAGTAGATGTCCTGGTCACGGCAGAACGCGACGATGTCGTAGACCACCAGGAAGTAGCCGGGGAAGCCCAGCTCCTCGATCATGTTGAGCTCGTGGTCGAGCTGCGCGTACGCCGCCGGGTGCGCCTGCGGCGGCCCGTAGCGCTCGTGCGCGCCGTCGGCGGTCAGCTTGCGCAGCCAGCTCATCTCGGTGTGCCCCGGCGGCACCGGGTACGCCGGCAGCTGCGGCGCGACGAGCTGGAGGTCGAAGGCCAACTCGGCGCCGAACTCGGCGGCCCGAGCCACCGCCCCCGGGTACGCGGCGAACCGGGCCGCCATCTCCGCGCCGCTGCGCAGGTGGGCGGTGGCCGCGGCGGGCAGCCAGCCGTCGATCTCGTCCAGGCTGCGGCGGGCCCGGACGGCGGCGACGGTGGTGGCCAGCCGACGCCGGCCCGGGCTGGCGTAGTGCACGTTGTTGCTGGCCACCGTCGGCAACCCGGCCGCGGCGGCCAACTCGGCGAGCGCGTCGTTGCGGTCGGCGTCGACGGGATGACCGTGGTCGGTCAGCTCCACCGCGACCGTCTCCGCGCCGAAGAGCGCGGTCAGCCGGTCCAACTCGCGGGCCGCCGCGTCCACCCCCTCGGTGAGCAGCGCCCCCGGCACGTGCCCCTTGCGGCAGCCGGTCAGGACCAGCACGTGGTCGCGCAGCTCGGCGGCGACCTCCTCCAGGTCCCCGTAGACCGGGCGGCCCTTCTCCCCGCCGCGTAGCTGGGCGCGGGCGATGGTGGTGGCCAGCCGGGCGTACCCCTCGTGACCGTGCGCGAGCACCAGCAGGTGCGCGCCGTGCGGGTCGGGTTCGCCGTTCTGCGGGCCGGGCAGTCCGAGGGACAGCTCCGCGCCGAAGATGGTCGGCAGGCCCAGCGTGCGAGCCGCCTCGGCGAACCGGACCACCCCGTAGAAGCCGTCGTGGTCGGTGACGGCGAGCGCGGTGAGCCCCAGCCGGGCCGCCTCCTCGGCCAGCTCCTCCGGGTGACTGGCACCGTCGAGGAAGCTGAAGTTGGTGTGCGCGTGCAGCTCCGCGTAGGGCACCACCCCGTCCGGGCGGGTCAGCTCCGGTGGCTGGTACTGCTCGCGCCGACGGCTCCAGGCCGGGGAGTCGCCCCCGTCGGCGTCCACGGCGAGCGGGTCCACCACGTGCAGGTGCCGCTCCTCGCGCGACCGCCCGCCGCCCGGCCGGCCGGAGCCGCCACCGGCCCGCCCGGAGAGCACCCGCTCCAGCTCCGACCAGGGCATCTTCGGGTTGTGGAAGCTCATCGGGCCTCCGGCCTGGGGAGCACCGGCTCAGTCATAGATCGCCTCCACCAACCACTGCCCGGCCTCGACGGCGAGCAGCAGGGCGGTGCCGTCGGCCAGGCAGACCTGGAACCGTGCCCGCCGGCGAGCCTCCGCCGGGGACCACCACCGCTCGTCCACCGGCCACGGGCCGGCCCAGCCGACGATCTCCGCCGGCTGGCCGGTGCCGACCACCAGCCGGGTGGGCGGAGCGCTCACCGCCAGCCGCGCGCTGATCGTCACCGCCTCGCCGACGGCGTCGTGCACTGCCGCGGCGAGCGGGCTGGGCAGCACCACCGCCGGCGCGGGCGCCGGCAGCCGACCTGGCCACGGCGGAACTCCGGGGCGGGCGGGGAGACGTTCGTCGCCCCACGGCACCAGTCGCACCTGGTCGGCCGGGGAGCGACCACCGCCGAGCACCGCGGTGACCACCGCCTCCGGGCCGAGGATGCCCTGCACGCGGCTCAACGCCCGGTGTGCCCGTTCCCGCTCCTCGCCGGCCTCCCCCCACAGGCCGGCCTGCAGACCGGCCTGGGCGATCACCCCGTCCGGGACCAGCCGCAACCGGATGATGCCGGCCGTCGGCCGGGCCGGTCGGGCACCGGTACGGCCGTTGCTGCCGGAGAGCCAACCGTCGAGCTGCCAGCGCACCCGGTCGGCGATCGCCGCGGCGGTGAGCAGGCCATCGTGCCGCCACACCCGGTGCAGCTCCTGACCGTGCTCGGTGACCGCCTCGATGCCGAGCCGGGTGCAGGCCAGCCCGTGCCCGGCCAGCCCCTCGTGCAACTGCTCGGCCAGCGCGCGGGCCGCGAACGCCGCCGCGTCGACCCGGTCGATCGGTTCGTCGTACCCCGCGGTCACCGTCAGGTCGGCCGGTGGCTGCCGGACCGCGAGCGGGCGGTGGTCGCGCCCGGCCGCGAGCCGGTGGGCCAGCGCTCCGTCGAACCCGAACCGGGCCACCACGTCGCCGGCCGGCAACGCGGCGAAGTCGCCGAGGGTCCGCACCCCCAGCCGGCGCAGCAGGTCGGCCAGCGCCGACCGGCCGAGCGCCTCGACCGGCAACCCGGCCAGGAACTCCGGTGTCCCGCCCGGTGCCACCACCCGGCCGGCGCGGGCGGCCAACCCGGCCGCGAACACCCCGTCGGCGATGCCGACCTGGCTCTCCACGAGGCACGACTGGGCGACATGCTCGATGATCCGCTCGGCGGCCGCCTCCTCGCCGCCGAGGTAACGGCCCGGCCCCCGGGCGGCCACCGCGCAGGCGCCCGGACGGACCACCTCCACGCCGGCGACCAGCTCCTCCACCGCGGCGACCACCGGCTCGAACGCCCGGGCGTCCCGGCCCGGGTCGTACTCCACGACGGTGAGTTGCGGGCAGCGACCCTGCGCCTCCCGCTTACGCAGACCGCGGCGTACCCCCTCGGCGCGGGCCCGCTCGGAGCAGGCGACCACACGGTTGGCGTGCAGCACGGCGACCGGGCCGGTCGCCGGCACCCCGTCGACGATCTCGGCGGCGAGCACCGGCCAGTCTGGGCACCACAACAACAGGGTGCGTGCCGGAGAACCGGTCACCCCCGACCGACCAGGGCAAGCGGCGCGGCCGGTCGGCCCACTGTCGACGGCACCGTGCGGGGAATGACCCGGGTCAGCTCGTCACCCGGGAGCCAGACCTTGATCTCCTTGGGTCGGGCGGCCGCCCCGCGCCCGCGCGCCGAGACGGTGACCTCCCGGCGGCGCAGCCGCCCCCGGCCCTGCCCGAGCCCTTCCCACACCCCACGGACCACCCGCAGTGTCACGTCCGCGCCGTCCCACCGGCCATACGGGACGAGCACGCTGCCGCGCTGCCGGGCCCGGGCGGCCAACCGGGTGGCGACCGAGGCGGAGACCGTGGCCGGCACTGTGGTGACCACGACGTCCACCCCGTCGATCAGCGCGGCGACCACGGTGGCCCACTCGGGGCCGGGATTCGGCACCAGGGCCAACCGGTCCAGGGCGATGCCCAGCTCGGCGGCCGCACCCGCGCCGAACGTCGGCACACCGACCACGGCGCACCACGAGCCGGCCCGGGACGCCTCGGCGAGCAGGGCCAGCATCAGCGAGGTGCCGCCGCTGCGCTGGGGCTGGCCGGCGGCAACCGCGATGGTGCTCCCCCGGCGCAGGCCCCGGTTGGGCAGCAGACCGGTCAGCTCGGGCGCCACCGGCAGCACCCGATGGCCACCGACCGGGTCGGGCGCGCTCGCCGGGCGCACCAGATCGGCCAGTGCGGCGGAACCGACCACCATGCGGCCCGCCATTGGACCAACCCCCCGTCATTGCTGTGGATCACATTCAGGACCGGCACGCCGTGCCACCGGCCGCCCGGCTCCCCCCGCGGGGCGGTCGGTGGCACGGCGGGATCATGCGGCGAGGCCGTCCAGGGCCGGTTGGTGGGCCACGCCCAGCGCGGTCTCCACCACCGTGACGAACTGTTCGGCGGCGCGGAGCAGGTCGTCGGCCTCCCGGGCGCTGACCACCCGGGGGATGCCGGCCTCGGCGGCGGCGCGCTTGCTGGCTCCGGCGGCGAAGAATCGGGACCACTCGTCGAGCTCCGGTGCGACGGCGCTGAGGAGGACCCAGACGCTGGTGATCCGGTTGCGCCGACTCGGCGCGGGCCGGGCCCGGGCGGCGAGCAGGGCAGCCGCCGCCCGCAGCGCCGCCAGGTGGGCAGCCGCGTAGCGCAGGCCGTCAGGTCGGGTCTGGCCGGCCTCGACCAGCCCGCGCCGAGCCAACGTGAGGAGTTGGGCGGGGGTGCGGTGCGGCAGCACGTGCGCCGGCACCGTTGGTGCCTGAGCCGGGTTGGTCGGCATGGGTGTGTCTCCTCCACGTGGCCGGGCGTCGCCTCGGCGCGTTGGTGCCGCCGACGAGACGCCGAGGTCGGGTGGTGCGGAGGAAGACGCACCGGGTGTGGCCGGCCGGGTGTGGACGCTTCCCCACACCACACCCGGCCGGCGTACCGGCGGGTGCGTCGCCCGCTGCCCGGGGGTCGTGGGCGGCGGGCGACGCTCCTGCCTGTCGGGACCAGGCTCGCGACTGCCCGGAAACCCAGGTGCGGCCCGCGGAGCCGCACCGCCCGGAGTTGGCGCCGCGAAACGCCGCGCTCCGGCTGGTTGGAACGGGCGTTCGAGGCAATCGAACACTCGTTCTAACTGCTGCTGACAGTACACCTCCCCACCGACGAAAATGCAACGTGTGGCGCGCCGGCCGTGCGCCGGAGCACGCGCTCCACGCGGGGGGAAACCACGTGGCCGGCTGAACCGCGCACCAGCGGGCCGGGAAGAATGGCGGGATGCAGCCACACCCGAACGTACGGGCGGTGCAGGACGCGCTCACCGCCGCCGGCGCGCTCGACGGCGCCGGCGAGCCCAGCACGATCCGCCTGCTGCCCCACGCGGTGCCCACCGCGGCAGCCGCCGCCGAGGCGCTCGGCGTCGAGGTCGGCCAGATCGCCAACTCGTTGATCTTCGACGCGGACGACGCGCCGCTGCTCGTGCTCACCTCCGGCGCGCACCGGGTGGACACCGCCGGCCTGGCCGCGTCGATCGGGGTCACCCGACTGCGCCGGGCCACCCCGACGTTCGTCCAGGCGCACACCGGGCAGCCGATCGGCGGGGTCGCCCCGCTCGGGCACCCGCGCCCGCTGCGCACCCTGGTGGACACGGCGCTGGCCACGTACCCCGAGATCTGGGCCGCGGGCGGCGTACCGCAGGCGGTCTTCCCGACCACCTACGCCGAACTGCTACGGGTCACCGCCGGCACCCCGGCCGAGGTGGCGTGAGCGAGCCGACCAGCAGGGACAGCGGCGCGGCGCCCGTGCCGCGCAGCGGTGGCGTGCGCACGGCGCCGGAGCTTGTCACCCTGCACGTCTGGCGGACCTCCCCCGGCGCGCTGCCCGGGGCGTTGACCCGGATGGCGGTGGACCCCCGCCGGCTGCGGGCCCTCCCCGGCGTCCGGTTCGGCAAGCTGCTGGGCACCGGGACCGGCACCGGCTTCGGGCCCGGCGACGCCGACCTGACCCGGTGGGCGGCGCTGACCGTCTGGGACTCCCCCGCCGCGGCGGCCGGCTTCGACGACTCGCCGGTCGGCCGCGCCTGGGCCCGCATCGCCCGCGCCCAGGCCCGGGTCGACCTGCGTCCGCTGACCAGCCGGGGCGAGTGGTCCGGCCGACGACCGTTCGGCGAGCCCACGGGCGGCCGGGTCACCGGCCCGGTGCTGGCGCTGACCCGGGCCCGGTTGCGGGCCCGCCGGGCGGCCACCTTCTGGCGGGCGATCCCGCCGGTGGCCGCCGCCCTGCGCGACGCGCCCGGGTTGCTGGCCCGGTTCGGGGTCGGGGAGGCACCCCTGGGTTGGCAGGGCACGGTGAGCGTGTGGCGCGACCCGACAGACCTGGTGGCGTTCGCGTACCGTCACCCGGAGCACCGGGCGGCGATCATGCGAACCCCCACCGCGGGCTGGTACGCCGAAGAGCTGTTCGCCCGGTTCGAGGTGCGCGACGTGGTCGGCGACCGGACGGTGCTCGGGTGGGTCGCCGACGGTGACCCCGAAACGGTGAAGGGTGGACGGGCATGAGGTTGGTGCGCTGGACGCCGGACGATCTCGTCCGGCGGCTGGACGACGTGGTGGCCGTCTACGGCGAGGCGATGGGATACCGCACCGACCTGCTGGAGGCCCGCCGCGGCTACATCGCCACCCACGTCCGCCGGCCGGGTTTCCGGGCGGTCGCCAGCCTGACCAGCGAGGGGCACCTCGCCGGCTTCGGCTACGGCTACCTGGGCGCCTCCGGTCAGTGGTGGCACGACCAGGTGCACCGGGCACTGGACGCCCCGACCCGCCAGCGCTGGCTCACCCACTGCTTCGAGGTGGTCGAGCTGCACGTCCGGCCACCGGCCCAGGGCCACGGCCTGGGCACCGGCCAACTGCGCGCGCTGCTCGGCATGGCCGAGGGCGACACCACGCTGTTGTCCACCCCGGAGGCCGACGAGCAGACCTCGCGGGCCTGGCGGTTGTACCGGCGCTTCGGCTTCGTCGACGTACTGCGCAACTTCCACTTCCCCGGCGACGAGCGACCGTTCGGCGTCCTCGGTCGAGATCTGCCGCTCGAGCCACCGGCGTCATGACCCGGCGGATCTCCTGGACACTGCTCGCCGTCCTGGTGCTCGCCCAGATCTGCTACCCGCTCACCACCGGCGCCACCAGGGCCGGGCTCACCGTGGCCACCGTCGTGCTCGGGTGGCTGCTCTCGGTGGGCCACGCGCTGCTCAGCCGGGGTCCACGGGTCGCGGCGGCGCTGGTCGCGGTGGCCACCGGCGGTGGGTTCGCGATCGAGGCGGTCGGGGTGGCCACCGGCGTGCCGTTCGGCAGCTACGACTACTCCGGTGAGCTGGGTCCCAAGCTGGCCGGAGTGCCGCTGATCATTCCGCTGGCCTGGACCTGGATGGCCTGGCCGGCCTGGCTGGCGGCGGTCCGGCTGACCGGCGGCGGCACACCGGCCGGCGGCAGCGGACCATCGGCCGGCGGTGGGGCGAGCGCCGGCCGCTGGGCGGGGAGGATCGCGCTGGCCACTGTGGGGCTGGCCGCCTGGGACCTCTTCCTCGACCCGCAGATGGTGGCCGAGGGCTACTGGCGGTGGCGGGACGCCACCCCGGCGTTGCCCGGCCTGGCCGGCATTCCGGTCAGCAACTACCTGGGCTGGCTGCTCTTCGCGGTGCTGATGATGAGCGCCCTGCGTCCGCTGGCCGGGCCGGCCGCCGCGCACACCGACCGGCGCGACGACCCGATGGTCGGGCTCTACCTGTGGACGTACTTCTCCAGCATCCTGGCCCACGCGGTCTTCCTCGACCTGCCCGCGTCGGCGCTCTGGGGGGCCGCCGGCATGTCGGTGACCGCCGTCCCGCTGGCGGTGACCCTGCTGCGTGCCCGCCGTGGCCGTACCACCCGCCGGGAGGACCACCAGCCGCACCGCCCCGGCGTCGACGCGACCCGATGACCGTCCTGCTCGCCCTGCTGATCGCCGTCGCCGCGCTGACCGGACACACCTGGCTCAACGCCGCCGGATGGCTGCGCCGACCCACGGACCGACCCGACGAGGTCGACGATCCGGTCGCCGTGCTGCTGCCGCTGCGCGACGAGGCCGCCCGGGTCACGCCCTGCCTGCGCGCCCTGCTCGCCCAGCGCGGTGTGCCGGGGCTGCGCGTCGTGGTTCTCGACGACGGGTCCACCGACGGCACCGCCGACGTGGTCCGCGCCGTGGCCGGCGACGACCCCCGGGTCACGCTGCTCACCGGGGTCCCCCCGCCGCCGGGCTGGCTGGGCAAGCCGCACGCCTGCTGGCAGTTGGCCACCCGGGCCGACCCGGACGCCACCGCGCTGGTCTTCGTCGACGCCGACGTGGTGCTCGCCCCGCACGCGGTCGCGGCGGCCGTCACCGAGCTGCGCGCCGCCCGCGTGACGCTGCTGTCGCCGTACCCCCGGATCGTGGTGACGACGGCGGCCGACCGGCTGGTGCAGCCGCTGTTGCAGTGGCTCTGGTTGACGTTCCTGCCGCTGCGCGCGATGGAACGCTCGCCGCGGCCGTCGCTGGCCGCGGCGGGCGGGCAGTTCCTGGTGCTGGACCGGGCCGGCTACACCGCCGCCGGCGGGCACGCCGCGGTCGCCGACAAGATCCTGGAGGACGTCGAGTTGGCCCGGGCGGTCAAGCGGGCCGGTGGGCGGATCGCCCTGGCCGACGGCTCCCGGCTGGCCACCTGCCGGATGTACGACGACTGGCCGCAACTGCGCGACGGCTACTCGAAGTCGCTCTGGGCGTCGTTCGGGCACCCGGGCGCGGCGGCGGTCGTGGTGGCGGCGCTGCTGCTGCTGTACACCGCCCCGCCGCTGATCGCGCTTGCGGGTGTGGCGGCCGGCGCGCCGGGGGTGGTCGCCGGGGGCCTGGCCGGCTACCTGCTCGGGGTGGCCGGACGGGTGCTCACCGCCCGCGCGACCGGAGGCCGGTGGTGGCCCGACGCGCTCGCACACCCCGTGTCGGTCGTGGTCCTCGGTTGGTTGACTCTGCGGTCGTACCATCTGCGAAAGCGACGCCGCCTGACCTGGCGGGGCCGCCCGGTCAGCTAGGAGGGCGCGGCATGGCGCGGATCGTGGTCGTCGGCGCCGGGGTGGGTGGCCTCGCCACCGCCGCCCGGCTGGCCGCCACCGGGCACCAGGTGACCGTCTTCGAGGCCGCCGACACGGTCGGTGGCAAGCTCGGCCGGTACGCGCACGACACCCCGGCCGGTCCGTTCCACTTCGACACCGGGCCGAGCCTGCTCACCCTGCCCGAGGTCTTCCACGACCTGTTCGAGGCGACCGGGGCGAAGCTCGACGAGTACCTGGACCTGGTTCCGCTGGACCCGATCGTCCGGCACGTCTTCCCCGGCGGCCCGACCCTGGACTCGTGCGCCGACCCGGTGGAGTTCACCACCCGGATCGGGGCGGCCCTCGGCGACCGGGCGGCGGCCGACTGGCAGCGGCTGTGGCGCCGCGCCGAACGGGTGTGGCGGGCCTCCGAGCGCGACATTCTGCGCCGTCCCGTCGATTCCCCGCGCGATCTCGCGTCGCTGGCCTGGCGGCTCGGCGACCTGGCCGCCATCGCCCCGGGTCGCACCCTGCGCGGGTTGGGCCGCGGGCACCTGTCCGACCCGCGGCTGCGGATGCTGCTGGACCGGTACGCCACCTACACCGGCGCCGACCCGCGCCGGGCGCCGGCGGCGCTTGTCGCGGTCCCCTACGCCGAGCTGGCCTTCGGCGGCTGGTATCTGCGCGGTGGGCTGGGCACGCTCGCCGACGCGCTGCTGACCCGCTGTCTGGATCTCGGCGTGGTGGTGCAGACCGACGCCACTGTCACCCGGATCGACGCCACCGGTGGCCGGGTGCACGGGGTACGCCTCGCCGGCGGCGCCGCGCCGGTGCCCGCCGACGTGGTGGTGGCCAACGTGGACGCGCTGACCGTCTACCGTGACCTGCTGCCGCACCCGGGTCGGCTGGCCGGGCTGACCGACCGCAGTCTCGCCGGTTTCGTGCTGCTGCTCGGTGTCTCCGGCAGCACCGGGCTGGCCCACCACACCGTCTTCTTCCCGGACGACTACGACGCGGAGTTCGACGCGGTCTTCGGAAACCCCGGGCGCGGCGTACGGGCCCGGCCGGCGGTCGACCCGACGGTGTTCGTCACAGTGGCCGACGACCCGATGGTCCGTCCGGCCGGGCACGAGGCGTGGTTCGTGCTTGTCAACGCGCCCCGCCACGGCAGCGCGGCGGGCGCTGTCGACTGGCGACGCCCGGGGCTGGCCGACGCGTACGCCGACCGGATCCTGGAGGTGCTGGCGCGGCGCGGCGTGGACGTGCGCGACCGGCTGCTGTTCCGCGAGATCCGCACCCCCGCCGACCTGGGCGCGGCGACCGGCGCGCCGGGTGGCTCGATCTACGGCACCGCCGGCGGGTTGCTCCGCCCCGCCAACCGGGGCCCGGCGAACGGGCTGTGGTTGGTGGGCGGCTCCGCCCACCCGGGCGGCGGGTTGCCGATGGTGACCCTCTCCGCGCAGATCGTCGCCGACGAGATCGGCCCCGCCTGGTAGGGCACCGGCGGCTCAGCCGGCGTCGAGCAGGGCGCGCCGGATGCTGGAGAGCAGTTGCCCGAGGCCGAAGCCGGCCAGCAGCACCCACACCGCGGTCGCCATGGTGATGGTGCCGGCGGCCAGGTCCGTCTCGATCAGCCCGGCCAGCCCGGCGACCACCAGGCCCGCCAGCGCCACCGAGACCCGGGTGGGGCGTTCCCCGACGGTGACCGCGCCGATGTCGCGCATGCCGGCGGCGACCGCCCGGGCCCGCACGTACTCGTGCAGCCAGGACAGCGCGCCGCCCGCGACGACAAGCGCGCCGGGCGCGCCGACCAGCCAGAACGCCAGCAGCCAGGCCACCTCACCGAGCCGGTCGGCGACCGAGTCGTAGACGTAGCCGAGCCGGGTGGTGCGGCTGGTGGCGACCGCCACCGCGCCGTCCACGCTGTCCGCCACGGCCGCGAGCAGCACGAACAACGCGCCGAGGAACGGCCCGTCTCCCGGGCGGGTCACCAGCAACGGTACGCAGAAACAGAGCAGCACCCCGGCCACGGTGACCGCGGTGGGGCTGACCCGCAGCCGCCCCAGCACGTACCCGACGTGGTACGCGAACCGCAGCCAGGCGCGCACCACCGGCGCCGCGACCCGAGGGTCGAACCCGCCGTGCAACCGTGCCCATGCCGTGGCGTACTGGTCCCAGTTCAGCTGTGTGCCCACCACGGATCAACCGTCGTGCCGGGCATCAGGTGTCGCAGGCTGGGCATTCACACCCGCGCGCCGGCCTTCAGGTTCTGCCAGACCTCGCGGGTCGCGGTGGACCGGTTGAGGGTGATGAAGTGGATGCCCGGCACACCCTCGTCCAGCAGTCGGCGGCTCATCTCGCTGGCCTGCTCGACACCGAGCCGGCGAACGGCCTCCGGGTCGTCGGCGACCCGCTCGAAGCGGGCCGCCAGGGCCGGCGGGAAGGGCGCGCCGGACAGCTGCACGGACCGCTCGATGGTGCCGATCTGGGTCACCGGCATCACCCCGGCCAGGATCGGGGTGTCGCAGCCGGCGGCGGCCACCCGGTCCCGCAGCCGCAGGTAGTCGTCGGCGTCGAAGAACATCTGCGTGATCGCGAACTCGGCCCCGGCCCGGCACTTGCGGACGAAGTGCGCGGTGTCGCTTGCCACGTCGGGTGAGCGGGGGTGCTTGTACGGGAAGGCCGCCACGCCCACGCTGAAGTCACCGGCGTCGCGGACCAGGCGGACCAGGTCCTCGGCGTAGTCCACGCCCTCGGCGTGGCGGATCCACTCCCCGCCCGGGTTGCCCGGCGGGTCACCGCGCACCGCCAGCACGTTGCGCACCCCCACCCCGGCGAGCCGGCCGATCACGTGCCGCAGCTCGGCGACGGAGTGGTTGACAGCGGTCAGGTGGGCCATCGGCAGCAGGGTGGTGTCGGTGGCGATCCGTTCGGTCACCGCCACCGTGGTGTCCCGGGTCGAACCGCCCGCGCCGTAGGTGATCGACACGAACGACGGGCGCAGCGACTCCAGCTCCCGGATGGCCTGCCAGAGCAGCGTCTCTCCCGCCTCTGTCTTGGGCGGGAAGAACTCGAACGAGAAGGTCGGTTGGCGCTCACGAATGAGCTCCCCGATCGCCGGTTGCGGGTTGGGGAGTACCGAGGGAAGACCGAGCGCCACGACCCGACTCTAGCGGGCGACGCCACCACGGCCCAGGTGCTTTCCACCTCGCGGTCACCTACCGCACCGACTGCCGGGTCCGACGGGCGGAAGGCGTCGTACCCCGGAGGTAGGAATGGGTGGCGTGGGAGGGGCGGCGGGGGCGGCGCCCGGGTCCCGCGCGGGGGTCAGCACCACGCGGTGACGCCGGTCCGGTCCGGGTTCCGGGCGAATGGGTCGGCGCCGCGCCGACGCCCACCAGGAGGACCCGTGACCCCGCCCCGATCGCCGCGCCCGGCGCAGCTCGGTCCGCTGCTGGCCCGGTGCCGGCTGGCCCGTGGCTGGAGCCAGCAGCGCGCCGCCGCCGAGTTGTGCGCCGCCGCCGGGGTGCCGACGCTGAGTCGGCACGAGGTGTCCCGGTGGGAACGACAGCGTCGTGTTCCCGGCGGGTTCTGGCTCGGCTGGCTCGCCGTCGTCCTGGACGTGCCGCTGGTGACGCTCGCCGAGGCCGCCGCGGCCACCCGCCGGGCCGGCTCGACGCGAGCCCCCGGACCGGGCCGCACGGCGGCGGCCGGCACGCGACCGGCGGGGCGCACCGGTCCCGGCCGCGCCGACGGGACCACGCGTGGCGGTAGGGCACGGACCGCGGTGACCCGCTAGCGTCGGTGCGTGACCCACGCTGCCCCCGTCTCTCCCGTCGACCGTGCCGGCCTACGGCAGCGGGTCGACACAGCCCTCAGCGAGTTCCTGACCGGCCAACGGGTTCGACTGGCCGCCGTGGATGACGCTCTGGCCCCGGTGGCCGAGGCGATCGAGGCTTTCGTGCTCGGCGGCGGCAAGCGGCTGCGCCCGGCATTCGCGTACTGGGGGTTCCGGGGCGCGGGCGGGCTCGACGGCGACCAGGTGCTCACCGCCGTGGCCGCGCTGGAGTTCGTCCAGGCCAGCGCCCTGATCCATGACGACCTGATGGACCGCTCCGACACCCGCCGTGGCGAGCCCGCGGTGCACCGGCGGTTCGCCGCCCGGCACCGGGAGGCCGGCTGGGGCGGTGACCCGGACGGTTTCGGCGACGCCGCCGCCATCCTGCTCGGCGACCTGTGCCTGGTCTGGTCCGACGAGCTGCTGCACTCCTCGGGGCTGGACCTGTGGTCGTTGGCACGGGCCCGACCGGTCTTCGACGAGATGCGCACCGAGGTCACCGTCGGGCAGTACCTCGACGTGCTGACGCAGGTGACCGGCGACACCTCGGTGGAACGGGCCAGCAAGGTCGCCCGGTACAAGTCGGCGAAGTACACCGTCGAGCGTCCGCTGCTGCTCGGCGCCGCGCTGGCCGACGCGACGGCCGACGTCCGGACGGCCTACTCGGCGTACGGGCTGCCGCTGGGCGAGGCGTTCCAACTCCGTGACGACGTGCTGGGTGTCTTCGGTGATCCGGCGCTGACCGGCAAGCCGGCCGGGGACGACCTGCGCGAGGGCAAGCGCACCTACCTGGTGGCGGCGGCCGTGGAGAGCACCGACGACGCCGGCCGCGAGCTGCTGCTCGGCCAACTCGGCGACCCCGAGCTGGACGAGCAGGGGGTGGCCCGGCTCCGCGAGCTGATCTCCGCGAGCGGGGCGTTGGCCCGTACCGAGCAGCGGATCGTCACGCTCACCGACGCCGCGCTGGCGGCGCTGGCCGCTGTCGATCTCGACACCGAGGCCCGTCAGGCCCTGGTAGACCTGGCCATCGCCGCAACCCGCCGCTCCGACTGACCGCACCCTCCCCCGGCGTCCCCCCGGGGTCCGCCCTTCTGCGCGTCGATCATGAGGTTAGCGG
The DNA here is from genome assembly GCF_050942285.1 of Micromonospora sp. CA-240977. Lineage (NCBI taxonomy): Bacteria > Bacillati > Actinomycetota > Actinomycetes > Micromonosporales > Micromonosporaceae > Micromonospora > Micromonospora sp. CA-240977. The sequence goes on from NZ_CP192055.1 coordinate 5,627,003, forward strand.
CGTTCCGCGTCGGCGTGTCGCGCCGCCAACCTCATGATCAACGGGGGCGGAGGGGTCAGAAGCCCAGGGCCTGGGCGCGGCGTTTCACCTCGCGGGCCTGGTCGCCGGAGAGAGCCGCGGCCGGGGTGCCACCGGGGAGGATGTCGTCCGGCTCGTACAGCCAGCGCAGGGCGGCCTCGTCGTCGTAGCCGTTGTCGGTGAGCAGGTTGAGCACGCCGGGCAGGTGCTTGAGCACTGTCTGGTTGGCGACCAGGTCCGCCGGGATGCGGCGGACGCCGTCGCGGCGGACCGCCAGCAACTCCCGGTCACGGATCATCTGGTGCACCTTGCTGATCGACACGTCGAGGCGCTCGGCGACGTCGGGCAGGGTCAGCCAGCCGGCCGGATCGGCGGGGCCGGCGAGCTCCAGGCTGGGCACAGCCTGGTCGGGTACGGGTTCGGTCACCCGACCACCCTGCCACGCCACCGGCGCGACGGGCCACCGGCACCCCGGACGACCGGGCGGAGCCCACTCCTCCGAGCGCCGCTGACCAGCGGATGAGGCAGCGGTGAGCGCAGCGGGACGGACCCGTTCGGCGTCCGGCTGTAGCATCCTGTTCAACCCTCACCCCCTGGACACATAGACTCCCTGCCGATGGACACTCAGGTCGCCGACACGTTGCTGGGCTCGCTTATCGACGGGCGCTACCGCATTCGCGGTCGCGTGGCCCGTGGTGGCATGGCGACCGTGTACACCGCCACCGACGAACGCCTTGAGCGCACCGTCGCTGTCAAGATCATCCATCCGACCCAGGCCCCCGAGGCCCGGGCCCGGATCGCCAACTTCGTGGCCCGGTTCACCGACGAGGCGAAGACCATCGCCCGGCTGACCCACCCGAACGTGGTGGCGGTCTACGACCAGGGCACCCACGCCGGCCTGCCGTACCTGGTGATGGAGTACGTGCGCGGTCGCACGCTGCGCGACGTGCTGGCCGAGCGACGCCGGCTCAACCCGGACGAGGCGCTGGCCATCGCCGAGCAGATGCTCGCCGCGATCGCCGCCGCGCACCGGTCCGGCCTGGTGCACCGCGACGTCAAGCCGGAGAACGTGCTGGTCGCCGAGGCGCCCACCGGCGGTGTCGCCAATCTGGTCGACAGCGTCGTCAAGGTGGCCGACTTCGGGCTGGCCCGCGCGGTCGAGGCGAGCGCCGACGAGGAACAGGGCAACCAGCTGATGGCCACCGTGGCGTACGTCGCCCCGGAGCTGGTCACCGAGGGCCGTGCCGATCCCCGCACCGACGTCTACTCGGCCGGCATCGTGCTGTTCGAGATGCTCGCCGGCCGGGTGCCGTACGACGGGGACCGCCCCGTGGACGTCGCCTGGCAGCACGTCGACAGGGACGTGCCGGCGCCCTCGACGCTGGTGCCCGGCCTGCCGTCGGTCCTCGACGACCTGGTGCAACGGGCGACCCGGCGCGACCCCGACGCGCGGCCCGCCGACGCCGGCGCGCTGCTGGCCGAGGTGCAGGTCGCCCGGGATCGCCTGGGTGACGCCAACAGCCACACCGCAGTGCTTCGCCCGGTCAGCGGCGAGCCCCTCTCCCAGCCGACAATGGTGGTCGCCACGGTCCGCCCCGCCGACCGCCCGTCCTGGGCGCGGCTGCCCGAGGGGGCCAGCAGCCAGGGGCCGGGTCGACGTCGGGCCGCTCCGGAGCCCGCGGAGGGCCTGGGGTCCCGGCTCGCGGCGCTGCGCAGCACGCTGCTGGCGAGCCCGCGCGGCCGGCTGGCCGTCGCGGCCGTGGTGGTGACGCTGGGCCTGGTGGTGGCGATCGGTGGTTGGTGGTTCGGCGTCGGCCGCTACACGGACGCCCCGCAACTGGTGAGCCTGAGCAAGGCCGAGGCGCAGGCGCAGGCCGACCGCGCCGGGCTCACCCTAAAGTACGGTGAGCCGCGCTTCGACGAGCAGGCCCCGAAGGACAGCGTGCTGGGGCAGAGCCCGGCGTCCGCCACCAGGATCGTCAAGGGCGGCACGATCACCCTGACCCTCTCCCTCGGCCCGGAACGCTTCCCCGTGCCGGACGTGATCGGCAAGGAGTTCGAGCTCGCCGAGGCGGACCTGGTCAACGTGAAGCTGGTGGTGGCAAAGGGTGCCCCCCGCTACGACGACAGCCTGCCGGCCGGGGTCGTGCTGGACACCTCCCCCAAGGTGGGCGCCGAGGTCAAACCGGGTGCGAAGATCACCCTCATTCTGAGCCGGGGCCGGGCGCCGGTGACGGTGCCGAACCTGGTCGGTAAGAACCTCAACGACGCGCGCACCGCTCTGGCCCAGCTCAACCTGGTGCTCGTCGAGACCTACAAGGACTCCGACAAGCCCAGGGACGAGATCCTCGGGCAGAGTCCCGCCGATGGCGCCGGCGTGGAGAAGGGCACCCAGGTCAAGCTGGACGTCAGCAAGGGCCCGGCGGCGGTCGTCGTGCCCCGGGTGATCGACCTGCCGTGCCAGCAGGCCAAGCAGGCGCTTGAGAGCCAGGGCTTCCCGGTGACGGTCGCGGTCAACCCGAACGCCGTGGTCCGGATCCAGATCCCGGGCGAGAACTCGCAGGTGCCGCCGGGCACCCCGGTCACCCTCACGTGCTTCTGATGCCGGCGGTCACCTCGCGTCCGGTGGGCGCGCACACTCCGACCTCCGGTGGGCTGGCCAAGGCCGCCCTGCCGTACGCCGACGCGACCGGCGCCCAGGTGGTGCAGGTCTACGTCTCCAACTCGCGGGGCTGGGCGCTGCCCAGCGGCGACCCGGTCCAGGACGCCCTGTTCCGCGACGGCTGCGCCGAGCGAGGCATTCCGGCGTTCATCCACGCCTCGCTGCTCGTCAACCTCGGCTCGCCCACCCCGGCCACTGTCGAGAAATCGGCGCAGACCCTGGCCCACGCCCTTCGTCGGGGCGTCGCGATCGGCGCCCAGGCGGTGGTGTTCCACGCGGGCAGTTCGGTGGACGAGGGGTACGCCGAGGCGGCGATGCGACAGGTCCGCCGGGAGTTGCTGCCGCTGCTCGACTGGGCGGCCGACGCCGACGGGCCGATGCTGCTCGTCGAGCCGAGCGCCGGCGGCGGCCGGTCCCTCGCCTCCCGGGTGGAGCAGCTCGGGCCCTACCTGGACGCGGTGGACCGGCACCCCATGCTCGGGGTCTGCTTCGACACCTGCCACGCCTGGGCGGCCGGCCACGACCTGGCCGCCGAGGGTGGCATGACGGCGACCCTGGACACCCTGGTGGCCACCGTCGGCGCGGACCGGCTGCGGCTGGTCCACGCCAACGACTCGAAGGATCTGTGCGGCTCCACCCGGGACCGGCACGAGAACATCGGCAAGGGCACCATCGGCGAGCCGGCGTTCGCCGAACTGATGGCCCACCCGGCCACCGCCGGCGTCCCGATCGTGGTGGAGACCCCGAGCGAGAAGCAGGTGGGCCACACCGCCGACATCACCACCCTCACCCGCCTGGCCCCACCACCTCGGTGATCAGGAGGTTCGCGTCCTCCGGAGGCCGGAATCCGACGTGCACCTCCCGATCACCGGGTCGTGGCGGGGCGCCGGCCGGAGGTCAGGACGCGGCGAGGATGCGGGGCAGGGCCGCGACCGCGCGGTCGATGTCCGCGTCGTCGAGGCCGAGGTGGGTGACCAGCCGGGCGGTACGGGGGCCGAGCACCGAGACGAGTACGCCCTCGGCCCGCGCGGCGACGGCCAGGGCACGCGCGTCCAGTGCGTGCTTCGTCAGGTCCAGTGCGACCAGGTTGGTGCGGACCGTGGTGGCCAGCACGCCGAACGGCCCGACGGCCTCGGCCAGCCGGGCCGCCCTCGCGTGGTCGTCGGCCAGCCGGTCGATGTGGTGCGCGAGCGCGTACCGGCCGGCGGCGGCGAGGATGCCGGCCTGACGCATGCCGCCGCCCATCCGCTTACGGATCATCCGGGCCCGTTCGATCTTCTCCGCGCTGCCCACCACCAGCGAACCGACCGGCGCGCCGAGGCCCTTGGAGAGACACACCGACAGCGTGTCGAAGAGCCGGCCGTACTCGATCAGGGGCACCCCGTCGGCGACGTGCGCGTGCCAGATCCGGGCGCCGTCGCAGTGCAACGCGACGCCCGCGTCGTCGGCGACCGCGCGCAGATCCCGCAGGGTGGCCAGCGGAATCACCCCGCCACCGCCGCGATTGTGGGTCTGTTCGACGGCGATCGCGCGGGTGGGGACGGCGAAGTAGCCGTCCGGCCGGATCATCGCGGCCACCCGCTCCGGGTCGATGTCCGCGCCGACCGCCGGCCAGGTCCGCGAGGAGATGCCGCCGTACGCGGCAGCGGCGCCGATCTCGTACGTGACCACGTGCGCGTCGGCGTCGCAGAGCAGCTCGTCGCCGGGCGACACAAGCAGTTGCAGGGCGATCTGGTTGGCCATCGACCCGCTCGGGGCGAACAGCGCCGCCTCGTGCCCGAACAGCGCGGCGACCTCGGCCTCCAGCGCGTTGACCGTCGGGTCCTCGCCGTAGACGTCGTCACCGACCTCGGCGGTGGCCATCGCCTCCCGCATCCCGGCGGTGGGCCGGGTCACCGTGTCGGAGCGCAGGTCCACGAACAGGTCAGCCACGGTCGTCCTCACTTTTCGCGTCAGCCACGGAGCATCTCCGCGACGAGGAACGCCAACTCCAACGACTGCTGGGTGTTCAGTCGGGGGTCGCAGGCGGTCTCGTACCGGTCGGGCAGGTCGAGGTCCTCGATGCCCTGGGCGCCGCCGAGGCACTCGGTGACGTCCTCGCCGGTCAACTCGACGTGCAGGCCACCGGGGTGGGTGTCCAGCCCCCGGTGCACCTCGAAGTAGCCGAGCACCTCATCGACGATGCGGTCGAAGTGCCGGGTCTTGTAGCCGTTCGACGACTCGTGCGTGTTGCCGTGCATCGGGTCGCACTGCCAGACCACCTTCGCGCCAGCGGCGGTGACCTTGGCGACGATCGGCGGCAGGGCGTCGCGCACCCGGTGGTTGCCCATCCGGCTGATCAGGGTGAGCCGGCCCGGGATGTTGTCCGGGTTGAGCTTCTCGCACAGCTCGATCGCCTCGTCCGGGGAGGTGGTCGGGCCGAGCTTGACGCCGATCGGGTTGGCGATCCGGGAGATGAAGTCGATGTGCGCGCCGCTGATCTGCCGGGTGCGCTCGCCGATCCACAGGAAGTGCCCGGAGAGCCCGTACGCCCGGCGGTCGGAGACCCGGGTGAGCGCCCGGTCGTACTCCAGGGCGAGCGCCTCGTGGGAGCAGTAGAGCGTGACGGTCCGCAGCGCCTCGTCGTCGGTCATCCCGCAGGCCCGGATGAAGGCCAGCGCCCTGTCGATCTCCCGGGCGATCGCCTCGTAGCGCTCCCCCGCCGGGGAGGTCCGCACGAAGCCCTTGTTCCAGTCGTGCACGGCGTGCAGGTCGGCGAGCCCACCGGCGAGGTACGCCCGGAGCATGTTCATCGCCGCCGCCGAGTTGGCGTACGCCCGGATCATGCGCTGCGGGTCGGCGATCCGCGCGGCGGGGTCGGCCTCCAGCGAATTGATCATGTCGCCGCGGTAGGCGGGCAGGCCGCGCGCGTCGGTGGGCAGTGAGCGGGGCTTGGTGTACTGCCCGGCGACGCGGGCGACCTTCACCACCGGCAGGGACGCGCCGTAGGTGAGCACGATCGCCATCTGGAGCAGGGTGCGGGCGTTGGCCAGCAGGTGGCTCTCGGTGTTGTCGACGAACGTCTCCGCGCAGTCACCGCCCTGGAGCAGGAACGCCTTGCCCTCGCAGACCAGGGCGAGCTTCTGCCGGAGCTGGTCCACCTCGTAGGGCGCGACGACCGACGGCACGGTGTCGAGGACCTTGCAGACCGCCGCGACGGCCGCCGGGTCGGACCAGGGCGGGACCTGCTCGCGGGGCAGCTCCCGCCATCGGTCCAGGCCGAGCGCGGCGTCCTCCGCGGAGTCGACTGTCGGTCGGCTGGTCTGCAGGCCCGGGCTGCCCACCGCGGGATGGCTCAGCTGATGCCACTCATGGCGCATGACAGAAAGCGTACGGCGACAGCCTGGGTGCCTGGGGGGCGAGGGGGACGGTTCCGGCAGATGGGAGATCAACCCGCCGGTCGCTGGTCAGGACGCGGGGGTGGGGGTGACCTCGGTCGGCGTCGGCTTGGCGGCCGGGCCGCCGCCCGGCGACTCCCCGGCGATGCACCAGTCTTTGCCCTGGCGGGTCACCGTGAACACCAGCGGCCGGGCGACGGTGCGCTTGCCGGCGGTGACCGAGACCGAGACGCTGACCTCCTGCCCGAGCGGACCGGACCGGATGTCGGTGATGGCCGCCTCGGGCACCTGGAAGTGATCGGCGAAGTCGCCGTTGGGGCCGGTGGCGGCCAGGTCGAAGCCGTCGTGCAGGAGCGCGCACAGCTGGCTCCGGCCGGCGGCGACGTCCTTCGCGGTCATCGCGTCGAGGTACGCCTGCACGCGCTCCCGGGAGCGGGCGGCGGCCTCCTCGGCGGGGGCGCGCGCGGGTTTGGCGGGCGGCTCGTCCTCGGCGTCGTCGCCGATCCCGCAGCCGACCAGGGCGACCGGCAGCAGCACCAGCCCGGCGGCGGTTGCCGCCAGCCTGCGGTGGGTCGGACGCATGACCACCTCCGTCGACTGTGAGATCGAGACCTGCCGAGCCGCGAGTCTGCCACATCGAGCTGACCCGACCCCAACGACGGCGGCCCGGCCGACGCTGGGCGTCGACCGGGCCGTCGGTTCACGGGCGGGGAGGAGCGGTGCGGGCCCCTCCCCGCCGTGTGGGTGGTGCGCCGGCCTCCGACTCAGCCGAGACCGCCCTTGATGGCGCCGATGAGCTCGCCGTTGCTCGTGTCACCGGAGAGCTCCCAGAAGAAGGCGCCACCGAGGCCCTGGTTGTTCGCGTACGTCATCTTGCCGTTGATTGTCGACGGGGTGTCGTAGCTCCACCAGTTGCTGCCGCACTTGGCGTACGCGGTGCCGGCGATCGTGCCGGTGGCCGGGCAGGTGTTCTTGAGGACCTTGTAGTCCTCGATGCCCGCCTCGTAGGTGCCCGGCGCCGCCCCGGTGGCGCTGCCACCCGGTGCGGTCTGGGTGACACCGGTCCAGCCGCGGCCGTAGAAGCCGATACCGAGCAGCAGCTTGCTGGCCGGGACGCCCTTGCTCTTGAGCTTCTGGATCGCGGCGTCGGAGTTGAAGCCCTGCTGCGGGATGCCGGTGTACGAGGTGAGCGGGGAGTGCGGGGCGGTGGGGCCCTGGGCGTTGAAGGCGCCGAAGTAGTCGTAGGTCATCGGCATGAGCCAGTTGAGGTTGCCGATGGCGCCGGCGTAGTCGGTGGCGTCGATCTTGCCGCCGTTGCTGCCGTCCGCGGTGATGGCGGCGGTGACCAGGGCGCTGGACCCGAACCTCGACCGCAGCGCGCCGATCACGTTCTTGAACGCGTTCGGGCCGCTGGTGTCGCAGGTCAGACCGCAGGCGTTCGGGTACTCCCAGTCGACGTCGATGCCGTCGAAGACGTCCGCCCAGCGCGGGTCCTCGACCAGGTTGTAGCAGCTCTCGGCGAAGGCGGCCGGGTTCTGGGCGGCCTGGGTGAAGCCGCCGGACCAGGTCCAGCCTCCGAACGACCAGATCACCTTGAGGTGCGGGTTCAGCTGCTTGAGCTTGCGGAGCTGGTTGAAGCTGCCGCGCAGCGGCTGGTCCCAGGTGTCGGCGACGCCGTCCACGCTCTCCGCCGCCGTGTACGCCTTCTCGTAGTCGGCGTAGCTGTCACCGATGGCGCAGCGACCGCCGGTGGTGTTGCCGAAGGCGTACAGGATGTGGGTCAGCTTGGCGGCCGAGCCGCTGGTCTGGATGTTCTTGACGTGGTAGTTGCGCCCGTAGACGCCCCACTCGGCGAAGTAGCCGACGACCTTCTTGCCGCCCGGGTTCGGCGGGGTGGTGGTCGGGGGTGGCGTGGTGGGTGGCGCGGTGGTGGGCGGCGCCGTGGTGGGCGGGGCGGTGGTCGGCGCGCTCGTGGTCGGCGGGCTGGTCGGGGTGCCGCCGCCGCAGGGCGCGCCGTTGACTGTGCAGTTCAGCGGCGCCTTGTAGGCGCCGGTGCCGTTGTAGCCCCAGCTGAACGAGGCGCCCGGGGCGAGGCCGCCGGCCCAGCTCTTCTTGACGGCGACGTAGTGGTTGCCGCTGCTCGTGACGTCGGCGTCCCACGCGCTGCTGATGGTGGTGCCCGATGGCAGGTCGAACTCGATGCGCCAGGTGGCGACTGTGGCACTCGACCCGTTGGTGACGGTCACCTTCGTCTCGTGACCGGTCCCCCAGTCCTGTGCCCTGGTGAACGTGGTGGTGACACTGCCGGCGCCGAACGCGGTGGTCATCGGCACCGCTGCGACGGTCACGGCGACCACGGCACCGGCCCAGAGGGCCCGGCGGAGCGATCTTTTCATGAGGCGTCTCCCGAACTGTTAGGAAACTTTCCAAAAGAGATGGTGAGACGGTACTCACGGCGTCATCACTTCGTCAAGATGTGCATGTTTCGATTTCCCCTGATGCGCGGATTGCCCCCGCTCCTCCCACCTCCGGGCCCCCGCCCGGTCGGCGCGTAGCCTCGGGCCATGACCGTCTTCGACATCTCCATCGACGCCCTCAACGGCGGCCCCGCCGACCTGGCCCGCTACCGCGGCAAGGCGCTGCTTGTCGTCAACGTGGCCTCCCGCTGCGGCCTCACCCCGCAGTACGCCGGCCTCCAGACGCTCGCCGACTCCTACGCCGAGCGCGGCCTGGTGGTGCTCGGCGTGCCGTGCAACCAGTTCGCCGGGCAGGAGCCGGGCAGCGCCGCCGAGATCAGCGACTTCTGCCAGGTCAACTACGGGGTGACCTTCCCGCTGACCGAGAAGGTCGACGTCAACGGGCCGAACCGGCACCCGCTCTACACCGCGCTGGTGGACACTCCGGACGCCGACGGGCACACCGGGGACGTCCGGTGGAACTTCGAGAAGTTCCTGGTGGCCCCGGACGGCACTGTCGCCGCCCGCTTCGCCCCCACTGTCACCCCCGAGTCCACCGACCTCCAGGCGGCGATCACCAAGGTCCTCCCCGCCTGAGCGGGCGGGCGACCGCCGGTCACCGGAGAGTGGCAACGTCCCCGGGAAGCCGCTCGGCGACAAGGGTGCGCAGTACGTTGGGCAGGACGGGCTCACGGCGCGGCCGGTCACCCGGGTAACAAGCACCACTGTCGGAATGCGTCGTGGGTGGACGGAGTTGGGAACAGGCATGACAACTGTGGGACTGATCGGCAGCGGCCACATCGGCAGCACCCTGGCCCGGCTGGCCGTGGACGCCGGCTACGACGTGGTGCTGAGCAACTCGCGCGGCCCGGAGACGCTGAAGGACCTGGTTGACGAGCTGGGCGAGCACGCAAGCGCCGGCACGGCACAGGACGCGGCACAGGTCGGCGACCTGGTGGTGGTCACCGTGCCACTGAAGGCGTACCGCGCGGTGCCCGTGGAGCCGCTGGCCGGCAAGATCGTCATCGACACCAACAACTACTACCCGCAGCGCGACGGGACCTTCCCGGAACTGGACTCGGGCGAGACCACAAGCAGCGAGTTGCTCCAGCGGCACCTGCCGGACTCCCGGGTCGTCAAGGTCTTCAACAACATCTACTTCAAGGGCCTGGCCGCGCTCCCCCGGCCCTCCGGCGCCGCCGACCGCAGCGCCCTCGCGATCGCCGGTGACGATGCCGCCGCGAAGGCCAAGGTGACGGCCTTCCTGGACCGGATCGGCTACGACACGGTGGACGTCGGCCCGCTCGCCGAGGGGTGGCGCTACCAGCCGGACACCCCGGCGTACGGCACGCTCTACTCCGCCAGCCCCACCGACTGGGAGCACCCGGCACCGGCCGACGCCGACAAGCTGCGCGCCGCCCTGGCCGCCGCGACCCGCTGAGCCACGCCGCCGCCCTCCCCACGACCACCTACCGGGTGGCCGTCCGGAGGGCGGCGGCGAGTTCCTCGTCGTAGCTGGCGATCGGCTGGCCGTCCGCGGCGTACGCGACAAGCCGGCCCTGCGCCATGTTCGCCGAACGGAACGAGAACGTGCGGCTTCCCGGGTACGCGTCGAGCAGCGGAATGGCCCGGGGCGCCCCGCCGGGCGCGGAATAGTATTCCAGGCGGGTCACCTGCGGGGAGACCACCCCGTTGACCCGGACCTTGGTCTTCTCGGCGCGGGTGCCGAAGGTGACCGGCGCGCCGGTGTCGTAGGCGGCGCACTCGACCGGGCCCCGGCAGACGAAGAAGTAGCGCGGATTGACCACGTCGTCGAGGGCGTACGCCTTGAAGGTGGGGTCCGCCCCGGCCGGCAGCGGCTGCACGGCGAAGAACGCGACAGCCACCGTGGCCGTGACGCCCACCCGCAACCAGCCCCGCCCGGCCGGCCGGCGAGACGTCCGGCTGGCGGCGACCGCGACACCGCCGAAGCCGACAAGGCACAGCAGGCTCACCCCGATCGCGCGGGCGTTCTCGAAGAGGAACTGCACACCCGGCCGCGTGGACACCGGGCCGAGGACCGCGCCCAACGAGACGACCATGGCGGCGAGCAGCCCCACGCCGGCGGCCCGCTGGGTGACACCGGACGCGCCGATCAGCAGCATCGCGGCGAGCACCGGCCACACCTGGTGGTGGGTCCAGGACACCGGGGACGCGGCGACGGTGGCGCAGCCGACAAGCACTGCCGCGTGCCCCGGGCGACCCCGCACCGTCAACTGTCGGGCCCGCAGCAGCGCCGCCGCGCACACGAGCGCCACCAGAGCGGCCCAGAGCAGGGGCAACGTCGCCTCGTCGACACCGACGCGCAGCAACATCCCGTGCACCGACTGATTGCCCAGCGAGGCGAGGTTGCCGATCCGCGAGGTCTGCCGCACGGCCTCGGTCCAGTACGTCCAGCTCTCACCGGGCAGCACCACAGCGGCGAGACCCGCGCAGGCCAGGAACGTCGCCACCGCGCGGGCGGCGTCACGGTAGCGCCCCGTGGCGAGGAAGTAGACAACGAACAGCAGCGGGGTCAGCTTGATCGCCGCGGCGACCCCCACCAGCACCCCGCGCAGCCGGGGCGGAACGAGGCCCATCCCGTCGAGCAGCGCCAGCAGCACGATGAAGACGCTGACCTGACCGAAGCGCAGGTTGCTCTGCACCGGCGCGGAGAGCATCAGCACCGTGGCGGCCACCGCCACGACCAACGGCCGCCGGGACCGCCGGGTGGTCAGCGCGACACCGACCGCCGCGGCGATGGCGACGACCGCCGCGCACGTCGCCACCAGCCAGATTCCCTGCACCACGCCCTCCGGCACGCCGGTGATCGGACCCAGCACGAGCGCGGCGAACGGCGGATACGTGAACGGCCCGCCGTTGGCCGCCCGGAACTCGTACAGCGGGCGACCAGCGTGCAGATCGGACAGTGCGCCGTAGTAGATGTGCAGGTCGGAGAGGCGGTCGTCGCGCCGCAGAACGAGCGCGCAGGACACCAGCGCGACGACGACGAAGGCCGTCCACACCAGCGCCACCCGGCGATCCCGCATCGACCGAGAATAGGCGAGCGCGACGATCCGCGGCGGCCCGACAGCGGCGGTCGCGGGGGCGGCATGCCCTCTGCCCTCGGCAGAACGGGCGCCCGGCGCCCCGGCTTCGATCCCTAGCATCGGTGGATGGAAACGACGAGAGCGCCGGCGTACGACGCCCACGCGGACTGGTACGAGGGCTTCGTCTCGGGTGCGGGTGACTATCTCCGCCGGGTGCACGCGACAGTGGCGCAGCTGCTCGGCGCGGGCGAGGGTGTCTGCCTGGACGTCTGCTGCGGCACCGGCGTGCACGCTGTCGTACCGGCCGGTCTGGGCTGGACGCCGGTGGGCGTGGACCTGTCCGGTGGGCAGCTGCGGCACGCGCGCGGGCGGTTGCCGGTGACCCGGGGCGACGCGACCGCCCTGCCGGTCGCCGACGCGTCGCTGCCGGCCGCGATGTGCGTGCTGTCCAGCACGGACCTGCCCGACTACCCGGCCCTGGTGCGCGAGGTCGCCCGGGTGCTGCGCCCCGGCGGACGGTTCGTGCACGTGGGCGTGCACCCGTGTTTCGTTGGTGCGTTCGCCGACTGGGGTCGGCATCCGAGGGTGGTCGTCGACGAGCGGTACGCCGACCGGTCGCGCAGTTTCGACAGTTGGAACACCGACGGCGTGCGGGTCCGGGTGGGCGCCTGGCACCTCCCCCTCGCCGACCTGGTCAACGCGACAACGACAGCCGGTCTGCGGCTGGTCCGGGTCGCCGAGGCGGGCTCGGGCGGAGTCCCCGACCTGTTCGGCCTCCTCGCCGTCCGGGAGCGGTAGCGACACTCCGCCGCCCGCCCAGGTGGATCTGGCCGGGTGGCGCGGGCGAAGGGCGGGACGGCCACAGAAAACATCGCGTTGGCAACTTGCGGCGAAGTCCGGTAAACGGGACTCTTTCCTCTGGGTTGCCGTCCGCTCACCAACAGTGCTTTCCGGAGGCGAGATGCACATGCTCCGTACCGCCCCCCGCCGGCTGCTCGCCGGCTCCGGCGCTCTGCTGCTCGGCACCGCCCTCGCCGCCGCCGGCACGCCCATCCCGGCCAGCGCCGCGACCGGCGCGGACACCGTCGGATACGTCCGGCTCGCCCACCTCTCCCCGGACACCCCGGCCGTCGACGTCTATCTGGCCGCGCCGGGCGCCGCGAAACCGAAGGTCTTCCCCGGGGTCGGCTACGGCGTGGTCTCCGACTATTTCGAGCTGGCCCCCGGCCGGTACGCGGTGGCGATGCGGGAGGCCGGCGCTCCGGCCAGCGACCCCCCGGTGCTCACCACCGAGGTCGCGGTCACCAGCGGCCACGCGTTCACTGTCGCCGGTGTCGGCCGGCACGCGGACCTGGGTCTGCGGGTGCTCAACGATGACCTCAGCGCGCCCACGCAGGGTCGCGCCAAGGTCCGGGTGGTGCAGGCCTCAGTGCGCACCCCGGTGCTGGACGTGGCCGCGGCGGGCGGTCCGGTGATCGCCGACGACGTGCAGTTCGCGTCCACGACCGAGTACGAGCAGGTCGAGCCGGGCAGTTGGCGGCTGCGGCTGGCGGGTGCCGACGGGCCGAGCACCGACGCGGAGGTGCGGCTCACCGGCGGCGCGGTCTACTCGCTGCTCGTGCTCGACGCGAAGGAGGGCGGGCTCACCGCTGAGCTGCGCCGCGACGCCGAGGGCGGCACCGTCGTGCCCGCCGGCGGGGTGGACACCGGCGCCGGCGGCACCGCCAGCGCCGGACTCGACGCGTACCCCCTGGTGGCCGGTGGAGTGGCCGCGGCGGCCGTCGCGGTGACTCTGCTGCTGTGGCGCCGGCGGCGGCGCACCACCTGGTGAACGCCGGGCCGGACCCGTCGATCCGGCGGCATCGGGACCGCCGGATCCCGCCGGCCGCGCTGGTCGCGGCCGGCGCGGCGGTCTGCCTGGCCGCCGCCGCCGGGGTCGGGCTGGCCGACGCCGACCCGCCGCCACCGGTGGCGACCTGGCACCCCGGCTGCACCGACGACTGTCCACCGACGGCCGCCGCGCCCGCGCCACACGGTCCACCCACGCGGGTACGCGTACCGCGCATCGGTGTCGACTCCACCCTCACCGTGCTCGGCCTGGACCGGGCCGGTGCGCTGATCCCGCCGAGCGACTTCGGCACCGCCGGCTGGTACGGCGGCGGCCCGGCGCCCGGCGACACCGGCCCGGCCGTGCTCGCCGGGCACCTGGACTCGCGGCGCGGTCCGGCGGTGTTCGCCCGCCTCGGTGAGCTGCGTCCCGGTGACCGGGTCGAGGTGTGGCGCGGCGGGCAGCGGCTGGCGTTCCGGGTGACCGGCTCGCTGCGTACCCGCAAGGACCGCTTTCCGACCGAAGCGGTCTACGGGCCGACGCCCGGCGCGGAGCTGCGGCTTGTCACCTGCGGGGGCGACTTCGACCGGCGCAGCGGGCACTACCGGGACAACGTCGTGGTGTTCGCGGTGACCGAGGCCGCCAGCCCGGCGCTGCCGGACTCCGCCGCCGGCTGACCCGCACCCGTCCCGACTTGATCAACTCGGTTTCAAGGAAGTCGCGGTGTCCGGCGTGCCCCGATACCGCGTTTTCCACGAACCCGAGTGGATCACGGGATCACCCGGCGGGCGGGTGGCGTCAGCGCGGCGGGCGGGCACCCCGGCGGGTGGGTGGCGTCAGAGCGGGCGGCGGCCGGCGAAGCCGCACTCGGCGCGGTGGTACCAGCGCACGTCCGAGTCGCCCTCCAGCCAGCACCAGAGCACGGCGCGGCCGGCGCGCTCGCCGGGGAAGTCGAGCAGGACCGGGGCGATGCCCTTGACCTGGATGTCGTGCTGGTGCAGCTCGTCGACGACGGCATGCAGTCGAGCTTCCAGCCCCTTGACCTCGGCCAGCCCGCCGAGCGCGCTCACGCCGTGGTCGGCCAGGTCGACGCGCAGCTCGGCCAGGTCGGCCCGGACCCGGATCAACTCGTCGACGCGCGGCTGCAGGGTGGCCACCAGGTGCCGGGCCTGGGCAAGTGTGAACACCGGGCCAGTATGCGGCACACCCGGCCCCGCGACGCACCCCGACGGTCACCCACCCGGACCGCGGCCATCCCGCCCGCGACGGTCAGCGGGTCAGTCGGCCTGGGCGGCCAACTCCCGGGCACGATCCCGGGCGGCCTCCAGCGCGGCGAGCAGCGCCGCCCGTACGCCGTGCTTCTCCAACTCCCGGATCGCGGAGATGGTGGTGCCGGCCGGCGAGGTGACCGCCTCGCGCAGCTTGACCGGGTGCTCCCCGGAGTCCCGCAGCATCACCGCGGACCCGATGGCGGTCTGCACGATGAGTTCGTGCGCCACCTGCCGGGGCAGCCCGAGCAGGATTCCCGCGTCGATCATGGCCTCGACCAGCAGGTAGAAGTACGCCGGCCCGGAGCCGGAGAGCGCGGTGACCGCGTCCTGCTGTGACTCGGGCACCCGGATCGTCTGGCCGAGGGGCTTGAACATCTCCTCGGCCAACGCCAGGTGCGCCCCGGTGGCGTACGCGCCCGCCGAGATCGCCGTCATCGCCTCGTCGACAAGCGCCGGGGTGTTCGTCATCACCCGGACCACCGGGGTGCCCTCGGGCATCCGGCGGTTGAAGAAGCTGGTGGGCAGCCCGGCGCAGAGCGAGATGACGAGCTTGTCGGCCGGCACCTTGGGGCCGATCTCGTCGAGCAGCGCGGCGGCGTCCTGCGGCTTCACGGAGACCGCGAGCACCGCCGCCTCGTCCACGGCGGTCAGGTTGTCGACGACCCGTACGCCGTAGCGGGCGGTCAGCTCGTCGGCGCGGGCCGGCCGGCGGGCGGTGGCCAGCAGCCGGTCCACCGGCCATCCCGAGCGGAGCAGCCCGGAGAGCATCAGCTCACCGATCTTGCCCGCGCCAATGACCGCGACCGTGTGCACCCCGGCTGACATGTCGGCCCGTACCCCCTCGCGTCTGGTCGTGGCACGGCGGACCCGCGGGCCCGCCGTGCCGCCAACCGTCGATCAGCTGCCGAAGAAGACCTCGGCCTCGGCGTACCGCTCCAGCGGCACGGTCTTCAGCTCGCGGGTGGCCTCCGCGAGGGGCACCCGGACGATGTCGGTGCTCTGCATCGCGACCATCTTGCCCCAGTCGCCGTCGTTGACCGCGTCGATGGCCTGCAGACCCAGGCGGGTGGCGAGCACCCGGTCGAAGGCGGTCGGGGTGCCACCGCGCTGGATGTGGCCCAGCACCACGGTGCGGGCCTCCTTGCCGGTCTTGGCCTCCAGCTGCTCGGCCAGCCACTGGCCGATGCCGCCGAGGCGGACGTGGCCGAACGAGTCCAGCTCCTGGTTGGCGAGGACCATCTGGCCGTCCAGCGGCTGGGCGCCCTCGGCGACCACGACGATCGGGGCGTACTGGTGCTGGAAGCGCTTCTCGACGTAGCCGGCCACCTGGTCGACGTCGAACTGCCGCTCGGGGAGCAGGATCACGTTGGCGCCGCCGGCCAGGCCGGCGTGCAGGGCGATCCAGCCGGCGTGCCGGCCCATCACCTCGACGACCAGGGTGCGGTGGTGGCTCTCCGCGGTGGTGTGCAGGCGGTCGATGGCCTCCATCGCGATGTTGACAGCGGTGTCGAAGCCGAAGGTGTAGTCGGTGGCGCCGAGGTCGTTGTCGATCGTCTTCGGCACGCCGACCACGTGCACGCCCAGCTCGTAGAGCTTGGTGGCCACGCCGAGGGTGTCCTCGCCGCCGATCGCGATCAGCGCGTCGACACCCTGGGTGGCGAGGTTGTCCTTGATCCGCTCGACGCCGTTCTCGATCTTGAACGGGTTGGTCCGGGACGAGCCGAGGATGGTGCCGCCGCGGGGCAGGATGCCACGGACGTCAGCGATGCCGAGGGGCCGGGACAGACCCTCCAGCGGGCCCTTCCAACCGTCCCGGAAGCCCACGAACTCGTGACCGTAGGTGGCGACGCCCTTGCGGACCACCGCCCGGATGACCGCGTTGAGACCTGGGCAGTCGCCGCCGCCGGTGAGCACGCCGATACGCATGATCCGCTCATCCTCCTGGAGCATCAGGTAAAGCCCGAATTGCCCCAGGGTATGTGTCAGGTCAGACCATCGGCGCCGTTGCCGGCCCGGGGCGGGCCGTCACTGCGAACTGTAGTCGGCCCGCCGGTGCGACGACAGCGCGCCCCGGGGCGGCTGGCTGGCGCTCGCTGCTCAGAACGTCACCTCGTGGTTCTCGCCGGCCTCCGGCGGCCGCCCGGTGAGGGCGGCCTTCGCGTAGCCGAGCAGGTTGACAACGGTGCTGCTGGCCGAGTCCCAGTACTCGGCGGAGCTGGCGTGCACCTTGATCAGGGTGAGCCCCGGGGTGTCCAGCCCATCGGGGAACCACGCCTTGAGCAGCGGGTTCCACAGCCGCTCGGCCCGCGCCCTGTCGAACCCCTCGGTGGCGGTGCCGGAGATCGACACCCAGGCGTTGTGCTTCTGGTCGGAGAAGGCGACGTTGACCTCCGGGTTGACCCGGAGTTGGCGGATCTTGGCCGATTCGGCGTGGGCGAAGAACCACAGCTCGCCGTCGAACTCGGCCTCCTGGAGCCCCATCGGCCGGCTCACCTGCCGCCCGTCCAGAGCGGTGGTGGTGAGCATGCAGATCCGGGCGGCCCGGGCCAGCTCGGTGACCCGGGTCCGAGCCTCGGCGGCGCTTGTCGGCTGGTTGCTCATTGCACTCTCCCTCGGATCGGCTGGTCGAACCGATGCCCGGGACAGAACCGGCCAAACCTCCGACGGTACGACCGCGGGTCAGCGGATCGTCATCGACCGCCGGCCGTCATCGCCCGCCAGCGGGCCAGATTGTGCCGAGCATCGACCAGAGCGTCGTGCCGGGCCGCGTCGGCGTCCGGCAGGGGCGGCCGACCACTGTCGTCCCAGAGCTGCCGCAGCTCCTTGGTGTAGCGGGGAATCTCCCGGGGCAGCGCCGGCATCGCACCCCAGAGCTGGGCGAGCACCACATGGTCGTACGCGGCGTACCAGGCCCACAGCTCCAGCTGCTCCCCCGGCCGGTCCCGGATCGGCTCGACCAGGAAGTCGTACAGGTCGTCGCGGATGCGCTCGCGCGACCGCCAGGCCCGGTCCGCCGGGGACGGCAGTTTGTCAAGCACGTTGCGCCGGACCCAGGGCACGGCACGGGAGTCGTCGAACTCCGTGGAGACCGCGTAGAACTCGCGGCCGTACTCGTCGACGACACCGATCGAGACGAGGTCGACGGTCGTGCCGTCCTCGATGAACTCGCAGTCGTAGAAATAGCGGTAGACCATTCCCGCCATCCTCGCCCACCGCCGCCCGGCCGCGCCCGGCGGGGGCCACCGCACCCGCTGACGGGCCGGAGCGGCACCTCAGTGACGGTACGCGGCAGCTCGCGACGGTCACGGAAGTGCTTCGAGGGGTGTACAGCAAGCGACCGGACCGTCATGATCTGATGTGTACCGCTACCGGATGCCGAATCGGTGTCAGTTCACCTTGTCAGGGCCATCAGGTTCACCCGGTGAGCGAGTTTGTGGTCCATGACCGGGGAGGGGTTGGGCCGTGGAGATGCGCCTGCCGGAGCCGGGTGACGCGCTCACGGGTGTTGAGATGTTCGCTGGTTTGGAACCCGAGGTGCGGCAGCGCGTCATCGCCGCCGCCGTTCCGCGTACCTATCGCAAGGGCCAGTTGCTCTTCGTGGAGAACGACCCGGGTGAGTCGCTGATCGTGCTGCGCCGCGGCGCGGTGGCCGTCTTCCGCACGGCGCCCACCGGCGAGCGGGCCGTGCTGTCGGTGATCCGTCCCCCGGACGTGCTGGGCGAGGTCTCCCTGCTCGACGCGTCCACCCGGTCCGCCTCGGCCGAGGCCATCGAGGACTGCGCGGCGCTCGCGCTCTCCCGGGGCGCGTTCATGGAGCTGGTGCACTCCAACCCCCCGCATCCTGGACGCGGTGATGCGCTCGCTGGGTGGGCTGATCCGCCGGCTGACCGAGCAGAACGCCGACCACGTCTTCCTCGACCTGCCGGGTCGGGTGGCCAAGACGCTGGTCCGGTTGGCCGGCGAGAGCCAGGCCCCGATGATCACGATCGAGCTCAACCAGAGTCAACTGGCCGAGATGGCCGGTGGCTCCCGGCAGAGCGTCAACCAGGCGATCGGTTCGTTCGCCAGCCGCGGCTGGCTGCGTACGGAGGGGCGCCGGATCGTGGTGACCGACGTCGCGGCGCTACGCCGCCGCGCCGGCATGAACGACCGCTGACACCTCACGAACAGCACGGAAACGGCCGGTTCGCCCACTGGCGACCCGGCCGTTTCGGCGTTATCGGCGTGCTGTCACGCCCCGGAGCTGCCCGGCCCGGCCCACTTGTCCGGGCCCTTGCCGTCACCACCCGCGCCGTGGGTCTGCTCGATGACGATGCCCTCGGCCTGCAGCGTGGCGAGCGTGGCGGCGTCGACGTCCACCGAGTCGCCCGCGGCGTGGCTGACCCCGTTGCCGTCGGTCCAGTCGCTCTCCAGCTTGACGTACACCATTGACCTGTCCCCCTCTGGTCCCTGATCGATATCTGGCCGCCTGAATCTAGTCGGTCAGCACCCTCGGTGACTGTCCACAAGCCAACAGGCCAGTACCTGACAGCGGCCGAAGGGGGCGATAATCCTGGTCAGGGGACGCCATCGGCGTCGACCCGTTCGCCTCCCGGGGGGAGATGTCATCGCCGCGCAGTGTGGACGCTGTGGACGCACGGCCGCCGACGGGGACCGCTTCTGCGGCGGCTGCGGCGCCGAGCTGGGCGCCGTGTGCCCGCACTGCCTGCGCCCGCTCGCCTCGGACGTCACGTTCTGCACGTCCTGCGGGTCGCCCCGACCGGGCGCGGACCGACCGGCCGCGGTCACCCCGCAGGAGGACCGCCGCCGGGTGAGCGTGCTCTTCGTGGACCTGATCGACTTCACGCCGTACGTGGAGCGCACCGACCCGGAGCAGGTCCGTGGCATGCAGACCGGGTTCTTCTCCGCCGCCCGTCGCGTGGTCGGTCAGTACGGCGGGGTGGTGGAGAAGTACATCGGCGACGCGGTGATGGCGCTCTTCGGCGCCCCGATCGCCACCGAGACCGACGCGCTGCGCTGCGTACGGGCCGGTCTGGAGCTGCAACGGGTGCTCACCCGGTTCGCGCCGACCGGCAGCGACGAGTTGCGGTTCCGGGTGGGGGTGGCCACCGGCGAGGCGCTTGTCGACGTGGCCGCCGCGCGCGACGGCGGACAGGCCATCGTGGCCGGTGACGTGGTGAACACCGCGTCCCGGATGCAGTCGGTCGCGCCACCCGGTGGGGTGCTGGTCTGCGGCACCACCCACGCGCTCACCAAGGACGCGATCCGCTACGAGGAGCAGCCCCCGGTCACCCTGCGCGGCCGGTCGTCGCCGACCGAGGTGTGGCTCGCCCTGTCCCCGCTGCGTCGCCAGCCCACCGACCGGGAGCCGGACACCACACCACTTGTCGACCGGGAACACGAGCTGGGGATGCTCGTCAACGCCCTGCACCGGTCGCTGCGCGACCGGCGACCGCAGGTGGTCACCATCTTCGGCCGGGCCGGCATCGGCAAGAGCCGGCTGCTGCGGGAGCTCTACCGGCACACCGGCCGGCTTGTCGACGAGCCGCTGACCTGGCGTACCGGGCGCTGCCCGCCGTTCGGGGAGAACGTCACCTTCGCCGCGCTCGCCGACATCGTGAAGTCCGAGGCCGGCATCCTCGACACCGACCCGGCGACAAGCGCCGCGCAGCGGCTGACCGCCGCCGTGGGCGAGTTGGTCGGCCCGGGCGAACGGGACCGGGTGGTGGACGCGCTGCGCCCGCTTGTCGGGCTGCCCGGCACGCCGCTGCCGGCCGAGGAGGCGGAGTCGGCGTGGCGTCGCTTCCTGCTGGCGCTGGCCGCCCAGCGTCCGACCGTGCTGGTCTTCGAGGACCTGCACTGGGCCGACGACGCGATGCTGCGGTTCGTGGAGCTGCTCGGGGCGGCGGCCCGCGACGTGCCGCTGCTGCTGCTCTGCACCGCCCGTCCGGAGTTGGTCGACCGGGACCCGAGCTGGGCCGGGACGATCACCGGCTCGGTGACGATCACCCTGCCGCCGCTGCGCGACACCGGCATCGCCGCCCTGTACGCGCACCTGTTCGGCCAGGCGGCGTTCTCCGCCGACATGCTGACCCCGTTGATCGAGGTGGCCGGCGGCAACCCGCTCTACGCGCACGAGTACGTCCGGATGCTGATCGAGCAGGGGGCGCTGCGCCAGTCGGGGCGGGGGTGGTCGCTGGACAAGCAGCTTGAGCTGACCATGCCGGAGAGCGTGCACGCGGTGATCGCCAACCGGGTGGACCTGCTGGACGCCAAGGACCGCGCGGTGCTGCTGGCCGCGTCGGTGGTGGGGGTGCAGTTCTGGCCCGGCGCGGTCGCCACCGCGCTCGGGCTACAGGTCGAGTCGGTCGAGCGTTCGCTGCGCCGACTCGAACAGCGCGACTTCGTGCACGAGCAGGCCGCGTCGACGATGGCCGGGCAGGCGGAGTTCCGGTTCCGCCACGTGCTGGTCCGCGACGTCTGCTACCAGCGGTTGCCGCGCACCGAGCGGGTGGCCCGGCACGAACGGGCCGCCGACTGGCTCGACGCGCTGTCGCACTCCCGCGACACCGACCTGGCCGAGGTGCTCGCGCACCACCGCTGGGCGGCGCACGAGATCGCCCGCTCGCTGGGCATGCAGGTGCGGCGCTACGCCGGGCCGGCGCGGCAGGCGCTGCACCGGGCGGCCAGGCGGGCGTACGCCCTGCACGGGTTGGACGCGGCGGCCAGCCACGCGGGCCGGGCACTCGGCCTGGCCGACGACACCGACCCGGTGGGCCGGCTCCAGTTGGAGCTGCTGAGCACGGAGATCTCGTTCTACCGGGACGGCAACGCGTTCCTCTCCGGCGGCGGGCCGGAGCAGGTGCACACGCTCGCCGACCAACTGCTGTCGCACGGTGACAACGCCTGCGCCGCCCGGGCGTGGACGCTGCTCGGCCAGGCCGCCTGGCTGCGGGCCGACCGCGGTGAGGCGTTGGCCTGCCTGGATCGCGCGGTGCAGCTGTTCGAGCCACTGCCGGACACCCCGCAGAAGGCGGACGCGTACGCCGAGATGGGCCGGCTGCACATGCTCAACTACGAGCGGGACCCGGCCGTGGCGGCGGCGGACACGGCGGCCGAGATCGCCGAGCAGTTGGGCCTGACCGAGACCAGCACCAACGCGCGGATCACCGCGGCCACCGCCCGCTACCAGTCCGGGGACCGGGTCGGCCTGGACGAGCTGCACGCGATCGTCGAGTTCGCCCGGGCCGGTCAACTGCTGGCGCTGCCCCGGGCCACCCAGAACCTCGCCTGGGCGATCCGGGAGGAGGGTGACTGGCTGCGGTCCAACGCCCTGCTCTCGGCCGCGCCGGCGCGCACCGCCAGCGGTCAGACCCTGACCACCAGTTACTCGGCGGAGGCGATGCGCGCCTGGTTCGACGGCGACTTCGGCCGGCTCCTCGCCGCGGCGGAGGCGTTCGTGGACACGCCCACCGGGAGTTGGGACATGCAGGTGCGCGGGTTGCGCTGCTGTCTGCTGGTGCTGCGCGACGACGAGGATCCGGACGACCTGACCGACGCGTTGGACACCGCGCGGCGCAGCGGGTTCCACCGGCTGCTCTGGACGATGCTGAGCATGGCCGCGTTGTGTCGGGCGTTGCAGGGGCGCGACACCGAGGCCGCGGAGCTGATCGAGGAGCTGGATGACTGTTGGTCGGCGGTGCCGGCCCTGGCCAGCGGCGAGTGGATCGCCGCGGCCGCGTACGCCGCCGCCCTGAGCGGTCGGGACGCGGCGGTGCGGGTCCGCACGATGCTGGGCCGGGTCGGGCACCGCACGCCCTGGTCGGAGGCGGCGTTGCGGACCGTGACGGCGGCCCTGGCCGCGGCGGACGGCGACCACCGGCGCTCCGCCGAGCTGTACCTGGCCGCCGCCGAGACCTACGAGCGGATCCCGGACGTCAGCGACCGGGTGTTGGCGCTCGCGCTCGCGGCGGCGGAGCTGTCCCGCGCCGGCGACCCGGCAGCCGCACGGACGACCCGCGCGGAGGTACGCACCTTCGCGCTGCGCAACGACGCCCCCGGCCTGCTCGCCCTGGCCAGCCGGCCGATCAGCCCGACCGGGCCGGCGGTGGCGTGCTGATGGCGCTGGTCGCGCAAGAACGGACAAAGAGCCCCGGTCGCGACCTGCGGGGGCAGCCGTGACTTTGCAAGACGCGACACAACGCACTCCCGGAACCATGCCCTGACGTGTCACGATTCAGAGCACGGCGTGCGGACGGGCGTCGAGGGTCGCGCCGCGAGGCGCTTAAGGGGGATGTCCGGGTGTCAGCGGGTGGTGCCCGCCGGGGACGGCGGGACAACGGGCTCGACGCGAACGAGTACGCCGTCGTCGGCGACGTCGATCCGCGCGTCGGCGAGCACCTGCTCGACGTGCTGGCCGCTGGCGGGATCGCCGCCTACCTGCAACCCTCCGCCGACCTCAACCCGGTCACCCGCACCACCACCGTTCCGGCCCGGCCGGTCGACCGGCTCTACGTCGACCGTTCCCACCTGACCACCGCACGGGACTATCTGACCCAGCTCGCCGACGAGACCACCCCGGAGCAGCCGGCCGCACGCGACGAACCGGACATCGACGCCGAGTGGGCGCGGATCGTGGCCAGCTTCCACACCTCCTCCACCGTCGGCGACCACCCGTGGCCGGCCTCGGAGGACGTGGACGAACGGGACGCCCGGGACGAGCCGACAGCCGGCCCGCTGGCCCGCTCGGGGACCGACGAGCCGGGTCCGACCGCCACCGACACCCGCCGGCTGCCGTCCGCCACCGACATCTCCGGGATTTCCGTGGGGCGCGGCACCCGGCCGGACGAGCCGTCGCTGCTGGACGGGTTGGACACCTTCGGGGCCGACCTGCCCGACGACGAGGACGACGAGGGTTACCACCCGCCCCCGCCGCCGCCGCTGCCCCGGGTCAGCAAGTACGCGGTGATCGGTGTGCTCGGGGTGGTCGTCGGGTTCGTGCTCTTCCTCTTCCCGTCGCTGCTCCCCATCGACCGCTCGGCGGTCACCCTGTTCGGGTTCACCGGCATCCTTGCCGGTTTCGTCACGCTGATCTGGCGGCTGCGCCCCGGCGA
The DNA here is from genome assembly GCF_050942285.1 of Micromonospora sp. CA-240977. Taxonomy (NCBI): domain Bacteria; kingdom Bacillati; phylum Actinomycetota; class Actinomycetes; order Micromonosporales; family Micromonosporaceae; genus Micromonospora; species Micromonospora sp. CA-240977. The sequence continues at coordinate 5,650,796 of NZ_CP192055.1, forward strand.
CGAGGACGACGACGACCCGGACAACGGCGCCGTCGTCTGATCCCGGCCCGCATCCCGGGACGGCGCCGACCCGCCGGGCGCGTAACAGTGGTGTAACTTACTGTCAGTAGGAATACCGCTGTACGTCACTTCCCCCGCTGACTGACCGGTTTTCCCTTGCTCGTGGCGGTCAGTCCTCTGCTGATCGGAATGCCCGAGATGCGACAGAGTTCTCTCGTGGTGGTGGCCAACCGCCTCCCCATCGACGACAGCCAGGCTCCCGACGGGGCCTGCGAGTGGCGGCGCAGCCCCGGTGGGTTGGTCAGCGCGCTGCACCCGCTGCTGCGGCACACCCCGGCGACCTGGGTCGGTTGGGCCGGCGGCACCGGGGCGGCCCCCGCACTACCCGACGTGGACGGCGTCCGGATGCACACCGTCGCGCTCAGCCCGGAGGACCTGCGCGACCACTACGAGGGGTTCGCCAACGCCACCCTCTGGCCGCTCTACCACGACGCCGTCGAGCAGCCGCAGCATCACCGGCGGTGGTGGGAGGCGTACCAGCGGGTCAACCAGCGCTTCGCCGAGGCGACCGCCGAGGTTACCGAGCAGGGCGGGGTGGTCTGGGTGCAGGACTACCACCTGCAACTGGTCCCCGGCCTGCTGCGCGCGCTCCGTCCGGACCTGCGCATCGGCTTCTTCCTGCACGTGCCGTTCCCACCGCCGGAGCTTTTCATGCAGTTGCCGCGCCGGGCCGAGTTGCTGCGCGGGATGCTCGGCGCCGACCTGGTCGGCTTCCAGCGGGTGCAGGCGGCGCACAACTTCGCCCAACTGGTGACGAGGGTGCTGGAGTTGCCGGCCACCGACCGGCGGATCGGCATCGACGACCGGGTCGTGCGCATCGGCGCGTTCCCGGTCTCCATCGACACCGCCGAGATGGGCGCGCTCGCCGCCCGCCCGGACGTGGCCGCCCGGGCCCGCCGACTACGCCAAGACCTCGGCGACCCCCGGCAGGTCATCCTCAGCGTGGACCGGATGGACTACACGAAGGGCATCGAGCAGCGCCTCAAGGCGTACAGCGAGTTGCTCGCCAGCGGTGACGTCAAGGTTCGTGACACGGTGTTGGTGCAGGTCGCGATGCCGAGCCGGGAACGCGTCGGCCAGTACCAGATTCTGCGGGAGCGGATCGAGCGCGAGGTGGGCCGGATCAACGGCGAGTTCGGCAGGGTCGGCGAGCCGGCGATCCACTACCTCACCCAGCCCTTCGACCGGGCCGAGTTGGCAGCGCTCTACCGGGTCGCCGACGTGATGGCCGTGACCCCGCTGCGCGACGGGATGAACCTCGTCGCCAAGGAGTACGTGGCCGCCCGGGTGGACGACACGGGCGCCCTGCTGCTCAGCGAGTTCGCCGGCACCGCCGCCGAGCTCTCCCAGGCGTACCTGGTCAACCCGCACGACCTGGAGGGGCTCAAGCAGGGCCTCTGCGCCGCGCTGCGGGCCAGCCCGGCCGACACCACGCAGCGGATGCGGGCCATGCGTGCCCACCTGGAGGAGCACGACATCCGGGCCTGGGCCCGCTCCTACCTGAGCGCACTGGACGAGCGCGGCGCCCTGGTCAGCCGCCTGACCAGCACCGACGCCAACCCGGGCACCGCCAACCCGGACGCCGCCACCGCAGCCGACGACGCGCCGGTCCCGCGACCCGCCACCCCCGCCGCCAGCGCGGTCACCCACCAGACCAGCGGCTGAGCGGCCACCCGGGTGCTCAGTGCGCCGTGGTGGGCTCCTTCTCCAGTCAGTCCAGGATCGCGTCGATCGGCTCCGCCCAACGGGCGTCCAGCATCAGGTCGTGGCCCATCCCGGGGAAGAGCAGCGGGGCCGAACCGTACCGGCGGGCCACCCGGGTCAACGTCGACGCCGGCACCACCCGGTCGTCCGGGCTGCCCAGCACCAGCACCGGCGGGGCGCCCACCGCCGGCTCGGCCGCCGGCTCACCCAGCAGAGCCCACTGCGCCCGCCGACCCGCCCGGCCGAGTCGTCCGACGTACCGCCGGGCCTCCTCGTCGGGCAGCTCACGGCTGAACAGCTGCCCACGGTTGAGCCGCAACGGCCCACCGAACACCGCCGGCACCGTGCCCGCCGGGTTGCGGCGCAACGCCGCGCCCAGCACTCCCCAACCGCCGAAGACCGGCGCCACCAACACCGCGGCCCGGGCCGGATAACGGGCCAACGCGTGTGCCACCACCAGAGCCCCGGCGCCGTGCCCCACCAGCACCGCCTGACGCGGCAGGCCCGCGGCCACCTGGACCACGTCGTGCGCGTACGCGCGCAGCGTCGCCTCCGGCGCCGGCTCGCTGCCACCGTGCCCGCGCAGGCTCAGCGCGTACGCCGGGAAACCCCGCCCCGCCGCGTGACCCAACCAGTGCTCGGCGAACGCCCACGCGCCGTGCCCGAACCCGGGTACGAAGAGCAGCGGCGGTCGCCCCTCCTCCAACTCGGGAACGGCGCTGAGCACCTCCCGCCGGGCCGGTCGGACCGGACGCGACCACTCCCGGCCCCGCATGATCCGCAGTTCGCTCGTGCTCATTTGCCCTCCAGCTCGACCAGGGCGCGCTGGATGGCGCGCAGGTAGTCGGCGTGGCCGACCTCGAACCAGTGCCGGCTGCTCTCCTTGACCTGCCCGGAGTAACGCTCCCCGGCGCGCTCACGCACCCGAGCCGCGAACGCGGTGGCCCGCTCCGGTCGGTCCCGGCGGGCCTGGAGCAGGCGGGCGAAGAGCACCGTCTGCCAGTGCGACAGGGTGAACAACCCGGAATCCGGCTGCACCAGGCCGGCGACCGCCAGCGTCGGGTGCCCCGGGGTGAACGCGTTGAGCCACAGCGTGGGCCGGCCCGCCCCGGCGCTGTCGGCGAACACCGACGCGTCGAGGAACTCGAAGCGCGGCAGGTAACCGGTGGCGAAGATGACCACCTCGGGGTCGATCTCGCGGCCGTCGGCCAGCTCCACCGCGTACGGGTGGAACCGGGCGAGGTCCGGCACCGGGCCGATCCCACCGTGGCCCACGTAGTAGACGAGCTGGCTGTTGGCGATCGGGTGCGTCTCGTACACCCGGTGGTCGGGCTTGGGCAGGCCGAACCGGGTCAGGTCGCCGACGGTCAGCCGCAGCGTCCAGTGGTAGAGCCACTGCCGCACCCGCAGTGGCACGCGCAGCGCCAGCAGGCTGTCGTTCACCTGGTCGGCGGGGCGGCCGAGCACGTACTTCGGCGCGTACCAGTAGCCGCGCCGGGTGGAGTGCCAGCACCGCGACGCCTGCTGGGCGGCCTCGACGGCGATGTCGCAGCCGGTGTTGCCGGCGCCGACCACCAGCACCCGCTTACCGCGCAGCTGCGCCGGGTCCTTGTAGGACGAGGCGTGCATGATCTCGCCCCGGAACTGTTCCAGTCCCTCGTAGCGGGGCAGCTTCGGCGACCAGTTGTGGCCGTTGGCGATCACGACGGCGGCGTAGCGGGAGGTGCGCTCCGGGCCGTAGCCGCCGGTGGAGCGGGTGGTCACGTCCCACCGGTCCCCCTCGGCGGGCTCGACCCGGATCACCTCGGTGCCGAACCAGATGTGCGAGCGCAGGTCGAAGTGGTCGGCGTACCGCTCGAAGTACGACAGCAGCTGACTGTGGTGCGGGTAGTCCGGCCAGGAGTCCGGCATCGGGAAGTCCGGGAACTGGGTGAACGGCTTCGACGAGATCAGGTGGGTGCTGGCGTACACCGGGCTGCGGTCGTGTCGCCAGTTCCAGGCGCCGCCGACGCCCGTCTCCCGCTCGTAGCAGTCCACGCCGAAGCCGTGCTCGCGCAGGTTCTTGATGGCCGTCAGGCCGCTGGCCCCGGCGCCGATGACGCAGACCGTGTCGCCCCGGTCGGAGACCGGAGGACCGTCGCCGCCGCGCGCGGACGAGGTCGCCTCCGGGTCGGGCCGGCCGTGGTCGGTGGAGGTGGACACCGGGACATCTCCTTTTGTACGGCAGGCGTGCCGGTCGCCGCGAAATCCTCTCCACAACCGGGCCGGATGTCCAGTCCTGAGCCGGACGCGTCGACGGTCGAGCCGGGGTCGGGGTCAGCCGGTGGTGGGCAGCAGCAGGTCGACAAGGACCGGGAAGTGGTCGCTGGCCCGGCGGGTCTGCGGGGTGTCCACCACGTCGTAGTCGACGACGGTGATCCGCGGGTCGACGAAGAGCGCGTCGATGCGTCGGCGCGGGTCGGCGCAGGAGTAGGTGAGCCGGTCGGCCCGGTCGGCGGCCACCGCGGTGTCGGTCAACCCGCGCGACACGGTGGCCCACGCCGGCCCGTCCGGGCCCTCGTTGAGGTCCGCCCCGGCGACCACCGGGCTGGTCGCCGCGTCCAGGCCGCGCCGGAACTCGGCGGCCTGCCCGGGGCGCTCGGCCGGGTCGGTGGACAGGTGCGAGCCGGCGAGGGTGAACCGGGCGTCGCCGATCCGGCAGTCGGCGTACGCGGCGCCGCGCAGGTGCCGGCCGGGGGTCAGCGGGAAGCGTTGGCAGCGGGTGCCCCGCACCTGGACCCGCAGGCTGGTCAGCAGCAGGTTGCCCAGCGCGGGTAGCCCGCCGGCGGCCACCACCAGACCGAACGACTCGGCCAGCGTGGAGGACTTCTGCCGCCACCGGAACCGGCGCGGCCCCTCCTGCACGATCACCACGTCCGGCCGCGCGGCCCGGACCACCGCCGCCAGCGCGGCGGTGTCGTCGCGCTGGCTGTGGACGTTGTACGACACCACGCGCAGGGGAACACCCATCGCGGACCGCTTCAGATCCGGCGGGCCAGGTCGGCGGCGCCGATCACCCCGGCGCTGTTGCCCAGCTCGGCGGGGAGCACCTCGGCCACCGGCAGGCGACCGCGTTGGGCGAGCGCGTCGAGGTACGAGCGGCGCGTCGGGCCGAGCAGCAGGTCACCGGCGTCGATCACACCGCCGCCGACCACCAGGGTCTGCGGGTCGAGGATCTGCGCCATGTCGGCGAGGCTGGTGCCCAGCCACCTGCCGATCTGCGCGAACGCCTCGGCGGAGACGGGGTCGCCACCCTGCGCGGCGGCGGTCACCATCGGGCCGGTGATCGCCTCGGCCTCACCGCCGGCCAGGTCGAGCAGCGCGGTGGCCCGGTTGGGCTCCTGCCGGGCGCCGGCTCGGGCGAAGCGCACCAGGGCGCTGCCGCTGGCGTACTGCTCGATGCAGCCGAGCCGGCCGCAGCCGCACTGGTGCCCGTCCGGCACGGCCAGCATGTGGCCCAGTTCCGCGGCGATGCCGTGCGCGCCGCGCATCAGGTCGCCGCCGAGGACGATGCCGCCACCCACGCCGGTGCCGATGGTGAACATGATCATGGAGTCGTCGGCGGCGCGGGCCGCTCCGTAACGGAACTCGGCCCAGGCGGCCACATTTCCGTCGTTCTCCACGATCACGGGTAGGCCGACGGCCTCGCTGACGTACTCCCGCAGCGGCTCGTCCCGCCAGGCCAGGTTCGGAGCGAAGAGCACCGTCGAGCGGCTCGCGTCGATCCAGCCGGCCGCGCCGATGCCGACGGCCTCGATCGTCCGCCCGGCCGCCAGCTCGCCGACCAGCTCGATGATGACGTCGCGGGTCTTGCCGACGTCATCGGCGGGGGTGTCCCGTCGGGTCTGCACGAGGACCGTGCCGGTGTCGTCCACGACACCGCCAGCCACCTTCGTGCCACCGACGTCGACTCCGATGGTCAGCGTCACCGCTACCGCCCCCCTCTACTGTCCGGCCCGTGTGCCGGCGGCATGCCGGTCCGGGTCGGGATGTCCCGCGCTCAGGCGCCGTCGCCCGGTGCTTGCGCCCCGGTGTCGTCCGGCGCCCGCGAAGCGGGCACCGCGGGATGAGTGGTCGGTGCCGGTACGGTCGCCGGCCCGGCGTCGTCGACGGGTGGTGCGGCAACCGGGGCGAGTGGGTCCGCCGTCCGGGTGGCGACCGACCAGACATCCCGCTCCGGCGCCGGCTGAGAATCATGCCCGCTGCGGGTGGCATCGCGCCACACGTGTTCGTCGCCGGTCGCGCCGGACGGGTCGCCGCGGACTGGCTCCGGGAGCACATCGTCGGTGCTCGCGGCCGGTGCCGACGGTGGCGCGACGGTCGGCTCGGAGGTCCGACCGGAGGGGCTCGTCGGGGACGGCTGCGCCGGGGAGAACGCGCGGAGCAGGCTGGCGACGCCCGCCGCGAGATCACCGGCGCCGGTCGCGAGGCGTTCGGCGAATTCCGGACTTGGGTCGCGTAACGCGGCGATGCCCCGACAGACCGGGCAGACACAGCATTCGGCCGATCCGGTGGCGAAAGCACCGCCGACGCCGGGACGCCCATCCGAGTCGATACTGTGACCGAGGACACCGGCCAGCACCCCGCCCAGCGAGCCGAACGCGCCGCCCGCCGAGCCGGCGGAGGCCAGTCGCGCCCCCGCCAGCAGGGTGGCGACCAGCCGCTCCGCCTCTTCCCGGGCCGAACCCGGATCCGTTCCGCCCACCGTCGGCTCCTCTACCGTGCCACCGGACCCGTCACTGCGCCGCACCGGTTGCTTCTACCCGGCGCTTGAGCTGCTTCAACGCGGTGTCCATGATCATCTTCTCGGCCTTGCGCCGAAACATCCCGAGCATCCCCACCGACAGGTCGACCTCCAGCGTGTAGGTCACCGTCGTACTGCCGTCCGGGTTACCCACCAGGTCGTACGCACCGCGCTGGGACTTCTGCATCTTCGACGGAGCGACAAGGTGCCACTCGATCCGGGAGAGGTCCTCGGCGTACTCGTAGGCGAGCACGTACTCGTCGGCCATCACCCCGGCGTCGATGGTGAACCGCACCTGGCTGGCGTAGCCGTCCTCGTACTCCTCGACGACCTCGGCGCGGCGGACCGCGTCGGTCCACTCCGGGTAGGCCGCGAAGTCGCAGATGACCGCCGTCACCCGATCCGGTGCGGCGCCGATGATGATCGACTGGGTGGAGGAGTCCGCCATGGGGGGAGGCTACCCGGCGGACCGCGGCTCCACGCCGCGCCGCCCCCGCCGCGCCGCCGAGGTCCGCGGGGGCGGGGACAGCACCGGGCGTTAGCAGTGTGCCGGTGCTCACCGGGTAGGTTTCGACACAGCCACCGTCCGTCGGCGGTGGCCGGCCCGGCCAGTGCGAGCACGAAGGAGTGCAGGTGCGCGAGTTCTCCGTCCCGCCGATCATCACCGTTGGCGACGCGGCCAACCTCACCGATCCGGTCTGGGACAACGCCGAGGTCGCGCCCGACGCCGTCCAGTTCGCCCGCCCCACCCCCGGCACCGAGGGCACCGTCACCGCCTGGTCCGAGGTGACCTGCCGGCAGTTCCGCGACGAGGTGGTCGCTGTGGCCCGTGGGCTGATCGCCGCCGGCATCGAGCCCGGTGTCCGGGTCGGGCTGATGAGCCGCACCCGGTACGAGTGGACGCTGCTGGACTACGCCATCTGGACCGTCGGAGCGGTCACCGTGCCGATCTACGAGACGTCCAGCGCCGAACAGGCCGCATGGATCATCGAGGATTCCAACGCGGTCGCCGTCGTGGTCGAGACCGACGCGCACGCCGCCCTGATCGCCGGTGTCCGACCCCGACTGCCCGAGCTGGACCACGTCTGGCAGATCGACCTCGGCGGGGTCGACGAGCTGGTCCGAATCGGTGCCACCGTCGAGCTGGCCGAGGTCGAGCGGCGACGCAAGGCGGTCGGCGCCAACGACCTGGCCACCATCATCTACACCAGCGGCACCACCGGCCGCCCCAAGGGCTGCGTGCTCACCCACCGCAACATGTACGCCGACATCGCCAACGCGATACCGGTGCTGCCGAACCTGTTCAACGCGGGCGCGTCCACCCTGCTCTTCCTCCCGCTGGCACACGCCTTCGCCCGGCTGATCCAGATCGGCGTCGTCCAGGCGCGGGCCACCATGGCCCACTGCGCCGACACCAAGAACCTGGTCGCCGAGTTGCAGGCGTTCCGGCCGACCTTCGTGCTCTCCGTACCCCGGGTGTTCGAGAAGGTCTACAACGCGGCCAAGCAGAAGGCCGAGGCAGACGGCAAGGGCGGCGTCTTCGCCCGCGCCGAGCAGGTCGCCATCGCGTACAGCGAGGCTCTGGAGACCCCGGGCGGCCCGGGTCTGGCGTTGCGCGCCCAGCACGTGGTCTTCGACCGGCTGGTCTACGGCAAGCTGCGCGCCGCGCTCGGTGGGCGCTGCCGCGACGCCATCTCCGGCGGCGCGCCGCTCGGCGCCCGGCTCGGTCACTTCTTCCGGGGCATCGGCGTGACGGTCCTGGAGGGCTACGGCCTGACCGAGACCTCGCCCGCCGCCGCGGCGAACCTGCCCACCGGCACCCGGATCGGCACCGTCGGCCGCCCCCTGCCCGGCGTGACAGTGCGGATCGAGGACGACGGCGAGATCCTGATCTCCGGTGAGCTGGTCTTCCAGGGTTACTGGCGCAACGAGACGGCGACCGCCGAGTCGCTCAGCACCGACGGGTGGTTCCGGACCGGCGACCTGGGCCACCTCGACGCCGACGGCTACCTGAGCATCACCGGGCGCAAGAAGGAGCTGATCGTCACCGCCAGCGGCAAGAACGTCGCCCCGGCGGTGCTGGAGGACCTGGTCCGGGCGCACCCGTTGATCAGCCAGTGTGTCGTCGTCGGTGACCGCAAGCCGTTCATCGCGGCGCTGGTCACCGTCGACGAGGAGGCGCTGCCCGCCTGGCTGGAGGGCACCGGGATGCCCGCCGACACCCCGGTCGAGCAGCTGCGGGAGCACGAGGCCCTGCGCAGGGAGATCCAGGGCGCGATCGACGCCGCGAACCAGGCCGTCTCCAAGGCCGAGGCGATCAAGACGTTCCGGGTCCTGCCCCGCGACTTCACCGAGGCGACCGGCGAGCTGACCCCGTCGCTCAAGGTCAAGCGCCAGGTCGTCCACAAGACGTACGCGGCGGACATCGCCGAGATCTACCGAGGCTGACTACCATCCGTCACGTGCCCGCATCCACAGCCACCGCACCGCACCCGCATCCCCTCGCCGCGGCCGCCCGCCTGGTGATGCTGGCGCTGATCGCCATCCTGACCCTGTTCGCCACCCGCGACGTCACCCAACTGTGGTGGATCGCGCTGCTGGCGGTGGCCGGGCTCCCGTCCCTGCTGGCCCCCCAGCACCGGCTGATCGCCCCGCTGAGTCGGGTGGCCGAGGTGCTGGTGCTGGGCCTGGCCGCGAGCCAGGTGGCCGCCGTGGCGTCGATCGGCACTGTCGACGGGCTCGGCGCCTCGGCGGTGCTGCCCTACCTGGCGGTCCCGGTGACCGTCACCGCGCTGCGTCGCCGCTTCCGCGAGGGCGCCGCCCTGCTCGCTGTCACCGCCGCCACCCTGCTGGTCAGCGGTGCGCTCACCACTGTCGGTGGCAAGCTCCAGCTCGGCCAGCCGGGTTACCTCGCGGTCTGCGCGCAGTGGCTGATCCTGGCGGCGCTCGGGCTCTACGCCGCCGGCACCCTGCACCGGGTGATGGTGGTCCGCGGCGAGGGCAAACCCCAGCCGTACGCCGAGGCGACCCGGCTGCTGACCCAGTTGCGGACGGTGGCCCGCCAGCTGCCCGGCGCCACCCTGGACCCGGGCGGCATCTCCGAGCACCTGCTGGAGGAGTTGCGCACGGTGGCCCAGACGGACCGCGGCGCGGTGCTGTCGGCCAGCGGCGGAGGCCGGCTCGTGGTGCTCGCCCAGTCCGGCGTCGACCGGGTGGACTGGGAGACGACGCTGGACGCGGACTCGGCCATCGCGGACGCCTGGGCCAGCCAGCAGGCCACGACGGCCGCCCGCTCGCAGTCCCGCTCGCACCGGGGCCCGGACGTGTCCGCGCTGATCGTTCCGCTGGTCGCCGGGGTGCGGACGGTGGGGCTGGTGGTGCTGGAGGCGGACGCCGCGCACGCGTACCCACCGCCGGTGGTGTCCCGGGTGACCGCGCTGACCCGCCCGGCCGCGCTGCGGCTGGAGGCGGCGCTGCTCTTCGACGAGGTGCGCTCGCTGGCCACCAACGAGGAACGGCAGCGGCTGGCCCGGGAGATCCACGACGGGGTGGCGCAGGAGTTGGTGATGGTCGGCTACGGCATCGACAACGCCATGGCCACCGTCTTCGACGACGCCGACGAGACCGCCGAGGCCCTGCGTACGCTGCGCGGCGAGGTGACCCGGGTGATCACCGAGCTGCGCCTGAGCCTCTTCGAGCTGCGCAGTGAGGTGGACCGGCAGGGCGGGCTGGCCGCTGCCATCGCCGAGTACGCGCGCACCGTTGGCGCGTCCGGCGGACTGCGGGTGCACCTCTCGCTTGACGAGTCCACCGCCCGGCTGCCGGCCGCCACCGAGGCCGAGTTGCTGCGCATCGCCCAGGAGGCGGTGACCAACGCGCGCAAGCACGCCGGCGCCTCGAATTTGTGGGTCACGTGCGAGGTCGACCCCCCGTACGCGCAAATTGAAGTGTCGGATGACGGTCAGGGGATGGCTGACCAGCGCCCCGACGGACGGTACGGTCTTGCGATCATGGCCGAGAGGGCGGAACGTATCCGGGGCCGGTTGGAGATCAGGCCGCGGCAACCCAGTGGCACGACCGTGGCTGTGGTTGTCGGCACCTCGTCCCGCCGAGATAACGTGCGCGACAGCGCAGCACCAGAAGGGGAGTAACCCGAGGATGACCACAAGTCCGACACCGGCCACCCGCACCAAGGTCCTCCTTGTTGACGATCATGACCTGATTCGTAAGGGCCTGCGCCACGCCTTCGAGCGCGACCGGCAGTTCGAGGTCGTCGGTGAGGCCGCCACGGCGGCAGAGGGGGTACGCCAGGCCGGCGCCCTGCAGCCGGACGTGGTGATCATGGATCTGCGGCTGCCGGACGGCAGCGGCCTGGAGGCCACCCGCGCGCTGCGCAAGTCCAGCGCGTCGATGGGCATCGTGGTGCTGACCATGTACGCCGGCGACGACCAGCTCTTCGGTGCCCTGGAGGCCGGTGCGAGCGCCTTCGTGCCGAAGACCGCCCCGGCCGACGAGGTGGTGGCCGCCGCGCGGCACGCCGCCTCCTCCCCCAGCGCGTTCACCGCCGCCGACCTGGCCGAGGCGATGAAGCGCCGGCTCGCGCCGTCCGGCCCGCAGTTGTCCCCCCGCGAGGGGCAGGTGCTGCGGCTGCTCGCCGACGGGATGAGCGTGGCCGGCATCGCCAAGCAGCTGTTCGTCAGCGAGTCCACGGCCAAGACGCACATCTCCAAGCTCTACGAGAAGCTCGGCGCGGCCAACCGGGCCCAGGCGCTGATGACCGCTCTGCGGCTCGGCCTGCTCGAAGCACCGGACGCGCCGAAGTTCTGATCTGCCCCCGCTCGCGCAGCGGGACCTCACGACCGACGGTCCGCGCCAGCTTCGGCCAGCGCGGACCGTCGCGCATCGACAAACGTCGGCGGGCAACCTCCCGCACGCTATGGTCTGGCGTGCGTGGCGGGTGCACAATACCCGCGCGGGCGACGACGCCCGCGTCGCGGACTCGAGGGGTGAATCGCATGCAGCGGCCGGACTGGGCACCCGACACGATCGACATCGAGCGCCCGAGCGTCGCGCGGATGTACGACTACTACCTCGGTGGCTCGCACAACTTCGCCGCGGACCGCGCCGCGGCGCAGGCGATGGTCGCGGCGGTGCCGGAGGCGCCACTGATGGCCCAGGCCAACCGGGCGTTCCTGCGCCGGGCCGTGCACCACCTCGCCGAGGCCGGGGTCCGGCAGTTCCTGGACATCGGCTCGGGCATTCCGACAGTCGGCAACGTGCACGAGATCGCCCAGCGGCTCGACCCGCGGTCGCGGGTGGTCTATGTGGACGTCGACCCGGTGGCGGTGGCGCACAGCCGCGAGATCCTCGCCGGCAACGAGCGGGCGGTGGTGGTGCAGGAGGACCTGCGGCGCCCGGAGGCGATCCTGGCCCACCCGGATGTCCGCAAGCTGCTCGACCTGAGCCAACCGGTGGCCGTGATGGTCGTGGCCGTCCTGCACTTCGTCTCGGATGACGACCGACCGGCCGAGCTGCTGCGCACGCTGCGTGACGCCCTGGCCCCCGGCAGCTATCTGGTGCTGTCACAGGCCAGCGACGACGGGCGCAGCCGCGACGAACGCGCCGAGGCGGAGCGGGTCTACCAACGCACCGACAATCCCCTGTGGATACGCGGTCGGGCTGAGCTGACCGCCCTCTTCGACGGGTTCGAGCTGCTCGACCCCGGCGTGGTGTGGGTGCCCCAGTGGCGACCGGACACCCCGGAGAGCGCGGAGGACGCCGAACGCGCGGTCTTCATGGGCGGCGTCGGGCGACTCGGTGGCTGAGCCGCCCGACGCGGCCTCCCGTCCGGGCACGTTCGCCCGCGCCTGGGCGAAGGCGGTCTCCGGCACCAGCTACCTGCCGATGACCCAGGCCCAGCTGGAAACCATGCTGGACCGGCTCACCGGGCAACTGGCCGGCGCGTTGCTCACGGAGCCGTTCGACCTGCGGGCCGGGCACCGGGTCGGTGCCGAGCTGGTCGCCGCGCACATCGCCTCCGCGGAGGGGCTGGGTCGTACCGTCGAGGTCATCCAGCTCCGGTTGGTGCGCGACCTCGGCCTGGTGGCCGAGGAGGTCGAGGACCGGATGGCCCGACTGCTCGCGGCCGTGGCGACCGGCTACGCCCGCGCGCTGCGCGACCGCACCCTCGACGAGCAGGAGTCGATTCGCCGGGCCGCCATGCGGGCCCGCACGCAGGCCGAGCGGGCGCTGCGCGCCAGCGAGGCACGGTTCCGGCATCAGGCCACCCACGACCCGCTCACCGGGCTGCCCAACCGGACGCTGTTCACCGAGCGGCTCACCGCGGCGCTCAACGAACCCGGCCGGGGCGCGCAGCGGGTCGGGGTGTGCTTCCTGGACCTGGACCGCTTCAAGGTCGTCAACGACACGCTGGGGCACCAGGTCGGTGACCGGCTGCTGGTCACGGTGGCCGAACGGCTGTGTGAGGCGATGGGCGAGCACCTGGTGGCCCGGCTCGGCGGGGACGAGTTCGTCATCCTGGTGCAACGCACCGGCGGCACCGACGACATGGTGGCGTTGGCCGAGACCGCGCTGGCCGCGGTCCGGACACCGGCGCTCGTCGACGGGCACGAGCTGCAGATCTCGGCGAGCATCGGCATCGTCGAGCGTCAGGTGGCCGGCGCCAACCCCAGTGACCTGATGCGCGCCGCGGACAGCACCCTGCACTGGGCGAAGTCCGCCGGTGGTGCGCGCTGGGCGCTCTACGACGCCGAGCGCAACCAACGCGAACTGGCCCGGTACGCGCTCTCCGCGGCCATCCCGGCCGCGCTGGAGCGGGGCGAGTTCTACCTCGACTACCAGCCGCTGACCTCCCTGCGCGACGGCAGCCTGGTCGGCGTCGAGGCGCTGGTCCGCTGGCGTCACCCGGAGCTGGGGGTGCTGCGCCCGGACAGTTTCATCGGGTTGGCCGAGGAGACCGGCCTGATCATCCAGTTGGGCGGCTGGGTGCTGGCCGAGGCCTGCCGGGAGGCGGAAGCCTGGGCGGCCGGTGGCGGCGCCGCGCCGTTCGTCAGCGTCAACCTTGCGGTACGCCAGGTGCACCGCCCCGGGCTGGTGCAGGAGGTCCGCGCGCTCCTGCGGCAGACCGGCCTGCCGCCGGAGCGGCTGCAACTGGAGATCACCGAGAGCACGATGATGAGCACCGCCGAGGAGCCGGTCCGCGCCCTGCGGGTGCTGGCCGACCTCGGGGTACGGATCGCCATCGACGACTTCGGCACCGGCTACAGCAACCTGGCCTACCTCCGGGACCTGCCGGTGACCGAGTTGAAGGTCGCCGGGGAGTTCGTCGCCGGCCTGCGGTCCCCCTCGGTCGGCCGCACCGACGAGCGGATCCTCGCCTCGCTTGTCTCGCTGGCGCACGCCTTGGATCTGACGGTCACCGCCGAGGGTGTGGAGACCGCCGGGCAGGCCGAGCGGCTACGGGCGATCGGCTGTGACGCCGGCCAGGGCTGGCATTTCGGTCGCCCGGCCCCCGCCGACCGGATCCTGGCCCGCATCCGCTGACCTCATCCGGCCGCTGGCGGGCGGCCCGTGGCGCGCATGATCAACTCCGGCTTCAGGTAGTCGGGGTATCGCTGGCACCACAACACCCCGACTTCACAGAATCGGAGTTGATCATGCTCGTCCGCGGCGCCCGGGAGAGCTGAACGCGGGCGGCGCTCAGCCGGCGAGCAGCGCCCTCATCCGCTCCGCCTGCGCCTCCCAGCGCCACTCCCGCTCCACCCAGGCCCGACCGGCAGCGCCCAGTTGGCGGGCCAGGTCCCGATCGGCGAGCAGCCGAGCGACCCGGTCGGCGAGCTGGGCGACGTCCCGCCCGCGTACGACGTAACCGGTCTCCCCCTCGCGGACCGCGTCCGGCGCGCCCCCGGAGTCACCGGCCACCACCGGCAGGCCGGTCGCGGACGCCTCCAGGTAGACGATTCCCAGCCCCTCCACGTCGAGGCCACGGTTGCGGGTGCGACACGGCATCGCGTAGACGTCGCCGGCCGCGTAGTGCGCCGGCAGCTCGGCCGACGGCACCGAGCCGGTGAACACCACGTCCCGCTCCACCCCGGTCTGACGGGCCAGCTTCTCCAGGGTCGCCCGGTACGGCCCGCCGCCGACGATCAACAGCGCCGCCTCGGGCACCCGGCGGCGGATCTCCGGGAGCGCCCGGATCAGCATGTCCTGACCCTTGCGCGGCACCAGCCGGGACACACACACCACCACCGGGCGGTCGGTCAACCCGAGCCGGGCCCGGACCTGCTCGCCGTCCACTGTCGGGTGGTACGTGTCCACGTCGACCCCGGGTGCGAGCCGGCGCAGCTCGGTCACCCCGTCCAGCACGCGCGCCAGCCGGCTGCGGGTGTACTCGCCGAGGTAGGTGGTGACATCCACACCCCGACCGATCCGCCGCAGCGCGGGCCGGGCCGCCGGCAGCGCCGCCCAACCAACCTCGTGGCCGTGGGTCTGCGCCACCACCCGGTGCACGGCGGCCCGCCGACGCAGGCCGGCGGCGAGCAACCCCAACGGGGCCGCCGCACCGAACCACACGGTGTCGCAGTCGTACGCGCGCGCCAACCGCGCCGCCCTGCGGGCGATCAACGGGGTGGGCAACAGCACCCGGGTGCGCTCCCGGACCACCTCGAACGGCTGGTCGGCGTCGAACTTCGCGGCCCCCCGCCAACTCGACGCGTAGACGACCACCGAGCCGGCCGGTTGCCGCACCGCGAGGTTGTGCACGAAGGACTGGATGCCACCCGGACGGGGCGGAAAGTCGTTGGTGATCAGCAGCGTGCGGCTCATCGGCCGGCCTCCCGGGCGTACGCGCGGGCGGCGGCCATCCGCTCGACGGTGGACGGATGCGAGGCCGAGTAGAGGTATTCCCAGCGCGGCGGATCGGGGTCGCCGAGGTTGACCGAACCGAGGCGGCGCTGCATCGACTCGAACGCCTGCGGATCACGGGTCAGCGCGAGCGCGTGTGCGTCGGCCCGCGCCTCCACCCGTCGCGACATCAGCGCCTGCATCGGCGCGGCGACCAGCCCGGCCACCGTGACGAGGGCCAGCAGCAACGGGAAGGCGCGTGGTTGGGCGACCGAGTCGACGTCGGCCAGCCGCAGCAGCGGCGCCCACGAGCCGAGCAGATAGAGCGCCACCACAGCGGCCGCGGCACCCAGCGCACCGGTCAGGGTGCCCACCGTCACGTCGGAATCCTTCGCGTGCCCCAACTCGTGGGCCACCACGGCGGTCACCTCGGCCGGCGTCGCCTCGCGCAGCAGCGTGTCGTAGACGACCACCCGCCGGGTCGGTCCGAGACCGGAGACGTACGCGTTGACCGCCCTGGTGCGCCGGGACGCGTCGGCGACCAGCACGTCGCGCACCGGCACCCCGTCGCGGGCGGCCATGCTCATCAGCTCGGTTCGCAGTGGGCCCTGCTCCATCGGGGTGAACTTGTTGAAGACCGGCTCCACAAGCACCGGCAGCACGAACGACAGCAGTACCACCAGCAGCGCCGCACCCGCCGCGCCGAACGCCCACCACCAGCGCGGCGCGAACCGGATCACCGCGTAGAAGCCGACAAGCGCCACCGCGCCGATCACCGCGCTGACCGCGTACGACTTGAGCAGGTCGACCGCCCAGCCACTCCAGCCGTTGGTGCTCAACCCGTAGCGGGTGAGCACGCTCTGGCGCCAGGCGGCGAACGGAAGCGTCACCAGGTCGGCGACGAGCATCACGGCCAGCCCGCCGAGGACCGCCTGCGCGGCCCAGTGCCCCCCGAACGGCCGGCCCACCAGCTCGACCAGGCGGCTGCCCAGCGGGGTCAACCCGAGCGCGAGAGCGACAAGAAGCCCCACGGCGAGCGCTGTGTAACCGCCCGGACGCAACGCGGCCCGGAACTCCCGCCCCTTGGCCACCTGCTCGGCCGGCAGGTCACGCAGCGCGGCGAGCTGGTCGGCCCGCGGGGCCGGCGGTCGGTGCCACGGGATGAACAGCGCGGCGACCACGACCAGCGCGACGGTCAGCCCGGCCAGCGTCAGCAGCGCCCACCCGCGCGGGGTCAACGGGACACCACCGTGCGGCACGCCTCTTCGCCGCCGCCGCGCGCAGCGCCGACGAGCCCGCCGTCATCCCGTCGTGTCCCGCTCATCGCGCCGTCCTCCCGTCGTGACCGCTCATCCTATGGCCCGCGAGGAGCCCGCTTCCGGGCGCGGTGTGGGGCTCAGGCGATCCGGCGGACAGCACGGCGGCGGGCCTCGGGGCGCGCCGGCGCGGCCAGCACCTCCACGTCGAAGCCGGCCCGGGCGAGCACCTCGATGGCCTCGACCTCGGCGGCGACCAGCCCGGCCGCCGGGGACGTCTCGTCGAACAGGGCGGTCAGCGGGCAGCCGGAACAGCCGTCGGCCCGCTTCGCGCACCCGTCACAGTCGATGAGCATTGCCCCTCCTGATCGGCTCGCGGTGCCAGCTCGCGCCGTGTCGTCGCCAACCGAGCACCATCGGTGACATCGACGCTAACCACCGGGTACGACAGAAATCCCGTCCGACCGGCCGTTTGGGGTCGAGATCGACTCCAGTTCAGCGAAATCGGGCCATCCGGACCGGCCGGAACACCCGACATCAAGGAATTCGTGTCGACGGGCGCCGGAGGCGTCGGCGGCTGCCGGCTACCTGACTCACTCCTGCGCGTCGAGGTCCCGCAGGGCGAAGCGGAGGTGCTGCCACTCCTCGTCGAAGATCACGTGCAGGCAGTGCAGGACGGACACCTGCTGCTCGGGCCACCAGGCGGCCGGTCGAGGCTCGGCGAGCAGGTCCGGCGTGACGGCCGCGACGAAGTCGCGCACCATCGCCTGCCGCTCGGCCCGCAGTTCCAGGGTCTCGGCGAACGTCGGCTGCTCCGCCGCGAAGATCGACATGTCGAAGCCGTCGGTCTCGTACTCGACGTTCGGCTGGCCGAACGGGTGGAAGGGCTGCGGTAGGCGCAGGATCGCCTTGCCCAGCCAGGTGTCGGCGGCGAACGCGAGATGGCGCAGGGTCTGGGCGAACGACCACTCCCCGTCGATCGAGACGTCGACCGCGCCCGGGGGCATGGACCGGGCCCGGTCGACCGCCGCCGCCCAGGCCGCTTCGAGCGCCGCCCATGCCCGGCGCAGGCCGTCCGGGTCCGTGGCCTGCCGAAGCTCGCGCCCGGGGAACCGACTGTTGAGCTCGGCCTCGACCAGCGGCGCGATATCGACGCCGTTGACCAGGAGCGTGCCCTCGGCGAGCCACGGCGCGTCGATGTCCAGGCCATTCACATCGACGCCGCGCATCACCGCACCGGCCAGCGTCGACCTGTTGAACCGGGCACGTCGCAGGTCCTTGTCGACGAAGACCTTGACGTTGACGTTGTCCTGGGTCATTGCGACTTCCTCCCGTCGGCGACGGCGGCGAGGCTAACGCCCGGGTACGACAGAACCGCCCGGCCGGGCCGTTCGAGGAGAGTGCCGCTCCTCGGACCAGCGGGCGCTTGCCGCTGTCGAGCGGCGCTAGGAGCGGGCGAGCCGGCGCAACAGCGAGTCGGCGCCCAGCGGGTAGGCGCCGTGTCGGCGTACCCCGTCGGCGACCTCACGATCGGACGAGACCACCACCACCGGCCGACCCGCCGGCTCGGCGCGGACCAGCCGCCGGATCAGCTCGTCGGCGGTCTCGCCCTTGCGGGAGAAGAGCACCCGTACGCCGCGCGGCGCGGGCGGCAGCCCGTGCATCCGCTCGGCGCCGTCGAAGACCACTGTGACCTCGTCGCCGGTCTGCGCGGCGATCCCGCCCAGCCCGGTGATCAGGCGTTTGCGCTGCTGCTCCAGGGACATCTCGCCGAAACCGCGCTTGGTGACGTTGTAGCCGTCCACCACCAGGTGCGCCCGGGGCAGAGCGAGCAGTTGGTCGAGCCGGGCCGGGTCGTCGGTGTCGCGGGCCCGCGCGGCGGGGCTGGCCGGAGCGGTGCCCGGCTGCTCGGCGAACGCGTCGGCGACGAAGTCGGCGGGGAGTTTGTCGACCGGGTCCAGCGCCAGCTCGCGGCGCAGCCCGACGGCGGCCTGGCCGATGGTCTCCAGCAGCAGCCAGAGCCGGGCGTCGTCGACCGAGCGGGCCTCCTTGGCGCTGGCCCGGGCCACCCCGGCGGCGGCCTCCGCCTCGGCGAGTCGGGCGCGGGCGCGGCGCAGCTCGGCGTCGACGTCGGCGCTGGCGCGCGCGGCCCGGCCACGCTCGGTGGCCAGCAGTTCGGTGGCCTTGCGCTCGCGGGCCTGGGTCTCCCGGAGGTTACGGGCGACCTGCCGGGACTCCTCACGGAGCTGACCCAGCTCCTCCCGGACGCGGGCCAGCTCGTCGCGCAGCTTCTCCGCCTCGACCCGGGCCACCGCCCGGTCGTGCTCGGCGCGGGTGGCCCGCTGCTCGGCCTCCCGGACCAGCTCGGCGACGACAGCGCTGTCCGCCTCGGCGCGCACGGCGGCACCGCTGGCGTCGATCAGCTCCCGCCAGCCGCGCGGCCGGGCCAGGTAGGCCAGCGCGGCGACCTCGACCGGGTCGGCGGCGGCGGGCGCGGTGCCCTCGACGACGGCGGCCCCCAGGTCGCCGGCGTCGGCCAGGATCCGGGCGGTGACCCGCTGCCGGAACAGCGGGTCGGCGGTGAGCTGGGCGGCGATCACCGGCGCGCCGAGCCGGGCCCGCCGGTTCGGGGCGAACTTGGCCACCCGACGCAACGGCACCGGCACCTCGTCGGCGGGCAGGGTGGGCAGCACCGCGGCGGTCAGCGTCACGATCCGCTGCCGGACCGGCTCGGGCAACGTCGGCTCCGGCTCGCCAGCCCCGCCGTCGCCCGCCGCCGTCGGGTCGAATGCCCCTGATGTCGCGCTGACTACGTTGTCGTCCGGGTTGCCCGCAGCACCGTCGAGCGCGACCAGATCCTCCTGCGGGAGGTGGTCGTCGGACGGCTCGGTGAGGGGCATGTGGCAAGTCTCCCACCGCGACCGGGCCCACCGCCCGGTGAGTGAGCCGATCTCTCATCCTAGCCCCATGGTGACCGCTGAGACGGCTGTGACGGGAGTGTCGGACCGGCGCGCTAGCGTGCCGCCGATGGCACAGGCGGAGTACGTCCAGGAGTCACTGGCCGGTCTCGACCCGACGGTGGGCGGGGTGGACCCGGCGCTGCCGCTCTACGCGACCACCTTCGTGGTGGTCGACCTGGAGACCACCGGCGGCGCGCCGGACGGCGGTGGCATCACCGAGATCGGCGCGGTCCGGGTGCGCGGCGGTGAGCAGTTGGGGGTGCTGGCCACCCTGGTCAACCCGGGGCAGCCGATCCCGCCGTTCATCACCGTGCTGACCGGCATCACGCAGGCGATGCTGGTTCCGGCGCCGCCGATCGAGCAGGTGCTGCCGAGCTTCCTGGAGTTCCTGGCCGACGCGGTGCTGGTGGCCCACAACGCCCCCTACGACGTGGGCTTTCTGAAGGCGGCCTGCGTGAAGCACGGCTACCGCTGGCCCAACCCCCGGGTGCTGGACACTGCGGCGTTGGCCCGCCGGGTGCTGACCCGCGACGAGGTGCCCAACCGCAAGCTGGGCACCCTGGCCGCCTACTTCCGCACCGCCACCCAGCCCAGCCACCGGGCCCTGGACGACGCGAAGGCCACCGTCGACGTGCTGCACGGGCTGATCGGTCGGCTCGGCGGGCACCGGGTGGACACGATCGGCGACGCCATCGAGTTCGCCCGGGCGGTCACCCCGACCCAACGTCGCAAACGGCACCTGGCCGAGGGGCTGCCCAAGGTCCCCGGGGTCTACATCTTCCGGGCGGCCGACGACCGTCCGCTCTACGTGGGCACCTCCGTCGACATCGCCACCCGGGTGCGCAGCTACTTCACCGCCGGCGAGAAGCGGGCCCGGATCTCCGAGATGCTCGCGGCGGCCGAACGGGTCGAGGCGGTGGAGTGCGCCCACTCGTTGGAGGCGGAGGTCCGCGAGCTGCGTCTGATCGCCGCGCACGCCCCGCCGTACAACCGGCGGTCGAAATACCCGGAACGGATGGTCTGGCTCAAGCTGACCGACGGTCCCTATCCTCGGCTCTCGATCGTCCGCGACCTCTCCCCCACCGACAGCGCGTACCTCGGGCCGTTCACCTCCCGCCGGGCCGCGGAGCTGGCCGCCGCCGGTTTCCACGACGCCGTGCCGCTGCGCCAGTGCACGCACCGGCTCTCGCTGCGCACCGTCACGCCGGCCTGCGCGCTGGCCGAGCTGGGTCGCTGCCCGGCGCCCTGCGAGCACAAGATCACCCCCGAGGAGTACGACGACAGCGCGGCCCGGCCCTTCCGCACCGCCACGACCAGCGACCCGCAACCGGTGGTGGACGCGCTGCTCGCCCGGATCGACGTGCTCTCGGCCGACCAGCGCTACGAGGAGGCCGCTGTGGTGCGGTCCCGGCTGGCCGCGGTGCTGCGGGCCACCGTGCGGATGCAGCGGCTGGCCGCGCTGACCGGGATCGTCGAGCTGGCCGCGGCCCGGCCGGCCGCCCGGGGCGGCTGGGAGTTGGCGCTGGTGCGGCACGGCCGGCTGGCCGGCGCGGGGGTGTCCCCGCCCGGCGTGCACCCGCGACCCACACTGACCGCCATCCGGGCCACGGCCGAGACGGTGGCGGGCGGGCACGGCCCGGTGCCGGCGGCGACCGCCGAGGAGTCCGAGCGGATCCTGTCCTGGTTGGAGCGACCGGAGACCCGACTTGTCGAGATGTCCTCCGGTTGGTCCTCCCCGGTGGGAGGCGCGGGGCGGTTCCGTGACCTGCTGGCGAAGGCCGAGAACGGCGCGTCCCACCAACTCTCGACCGAACGCTCATGACCAACTGACCGATCGGACTACGTCGACTCGCTTAGTCTGTTAGAGAAGTGCAGTCCTGCCCGATTCGTGGGCCTGCTCCCGCCGCCGGGTCACGGCGTCGCGGAGCCGGGGTGAGGAGGTGTCCCTCGTGGACGTCGACGCCGGACACGGCGCCGCCCTGGGGGGCGCCCTGCCGACACAGCCGGGTGAGCTGCCGCTCGCCCGCCGGCTGCGGTCGTTGCTCAGCTGGCCGACCACCGACTCCGACCCGGTCACGCAACTGGTGCGCACCCACCGGGGCATCCACGCCGGCACCGACCCCGCGGTGCTGCGACGTGCGTACACGATCGCGGAGAACATGCACCGGGGGCAGTTCCGCAAGAGCGGTGAGCCGTACATCACCCACCCACTCGCGGTGGCGCAGATCTGCGCCGAGCTGGGGATGGACACCACCACCCTGGTCGCGGCGCTGCTGCACGACACCGTGGAGGACACCCGCTACACCCTTCAGGCGCTCTCCGAGGACTTCGGCGGCGAGGTGGCCCACCTGGTCGACGGGGTGACCAAGTTCGACAAGGCGTTCTACGGCAAGGCCGCCGAGGCGGAGACGATCCGCAAGATGATCGTGGCGGCCGCCAAGGACGTCCGGGTGTTGATCATCAAGCTGGCCGATCGGCTGCACAACATGCGCACCCTCGGGGTGCGCTCGGCGTCGTCGCGGGAACGCATCGCCCGCAAGACCCAGGAGGTGCTGGTCCCGCTCTGTGACCGGCTGGGCATCCAGACCCTCAAGCGCGAGCTGGACGACGTGGTGCTGCTGCACCTGGAGCCGGACGAGCACGCCCGGCTGGCCCGGCACGTGCACGACCGGCCGGGCTGGGACGCGTACCTCGACGCGGTGGTCACCAGGGCCCGGGTCGCGCTGAAGCGCAGCCGGGTCGACGCCGAGGTGAGCCCCCGCCCCCGGCACCTCTACTCGATCTGGAAGGACACCATCGCCGGCGGCCACACCGCCCCGTTCGACCTGCCCCGCATCGTGGTGGTGGTCGACGGCCCGCCCACCGACTGTTACGCCGCGCTGGGCGCGATCCACGGCACCTGGCGACCCATGCCCGGCCGTTTCAAGGACTTCATCGCCTCACCGAAGAACAACCTCTACCGTTCGCTGCACACCAGCGTCTGCGGCCCGCAGGACCGCACGGTGGAGGTGTTGATCCGCACCGAGGAGATGCACCGCTCCGCCGAGTACGGCATCGCCGCCGACTTCCGCTTCCCCCGCTCGGGCAGCAGCAGCGCATCGGCCCGCGCCGAGCAGTTGGACTGGCTGCGCCGGGTGCTCGACTGGGAGCCGGCCGCCGCCGACCCGGCGCAGTTCCTCGAGTCGTTGCGCTGCGACCTCGCCGAGGGCCAGATCCAGGTCTTCGCCGACGGGCGGCAGGTCGTGTTGCCGGGCGGCGCCACCCCTGTCGACCTCGCGTACGAGCTGGGCAACGAGCGGGGAGACCACTGTCTCGCCGCGCGGATCAACGGTCGGCTGGCCCCGCTGAGCTCGGAGCTGGACGAGGGCGACGTGGTGGAGATCTTCACCGAGAACGACGGCGACAACGGCTTCGAGGCCGGCGTCGCCTCGCGGGGCCCCCGCCGGGAGTGGCTGAGCTTCGTCAAGTCACCGCACGCGCAGATGCAGATCAACAGGTGGTTCGCCGAGCACACCGAGCCGGGCATCACGATCAGCGACAAGGTCCGTCTCGGTCGGGCCACCATCGGGCTCACCCTGCGGCAGCACAACCGGGGCCTCGCCAGCGACCTGCCGCTGTTGCGCCTCTCCGAGGAGTTGGGCTATCCCGACCTGGAGACCCTGCTGGTCGCGGTCTTCGACCGGGTGATCGAACCGGACACCGTGGTACGCCAGCTCATCGATCTGGTCGACCATCGACAGTGACCGGGCCCGGCCCAGCGCGTCCGAAGGACATTCGTGACCACTAGCCTGGGGTCATGATCCCCCGTTCCCGCGCCACCGGTCGGGCCTTTTTCTATCAGGCTTTCTACCGGCTTCCGCTGCCGGTGCGTCGGCGCCTGGTCAAGCTGGCGATGCCGAAGTACATCGTCGGTGCGGTCACCCTGGTCCGCGATTCCGAGGCGTCGGGCGCGGGACGGCTGCTGATGCTGCGCCAGCCGCCCGGCAAGGGTTGGTCGCTGCCCGCCGGCCTCCTGGACCGAGGCGAGGCCCCGGTGGTGGGCGCGGCCCGCGAGCTGTTCGAGGAGTCCGGCATCCGGCTCCCCCCGTCCCGGCTACGTCCGGCGGTGCCGAACGCGATAGTGCACGCCAAGGGCTGGGTGGACATGGTCTTCGAGGCGGAGGTGCCGGCGTCCGGCACCGAGCTGGCGGTCGACGGCGCGGAGGTCTTCGAGGCCGCCTGGCACCCGCTTGTCGACCTGCCCAAGCTGACCTGGCCGACCGCCCGGCTGCTCGCCTACTACGACATCGGGCCGCTGGCCGGGCAGTTCCCGCCCCCGGTCCCCGACGACCTGCCATGACCGGCACGGCGTCCGTGCCGGCGGAGCTGTGCGCGGTGGTGCTCGCCGCCGGCGAGGGCACCCGGTTGCGCCCGCTCACCGCACGGGTGCCCAAGGCGCTCTGCCCGGTGGGCAACGTCCCGCTGCTGGATCGGGCGTTGGCCCGGGTCGCGGGGCTGGGCCTGGTCGGCCCCGCCCGGGTCGCGGTGAACGCCTGCTATCTCGGCGACCAGGTGGTCGCGCACGTCGGCGACCGCGCACACCTGTCCGTCGAGCCGGGCGACCCGCTGGGCACCGCGGGTGGGGTCGCCAACCTGCGGGACTGGATCGACGGGCGGCCGGTGCTTGTCGGCAACGCCGACGCGTACCTCGCCGACCCGGCCGCTCCGCCGGGCCCGGACGTGGCCACCCTGCTCGACGGGTGGGACGGGCACGCAATACGCCTGCTCGGTCAGCCCGCAGCGGACCCGGCGGCGCCGGGCACCTTCGACGGGCACTGCTTCACCGGCTTCTCGCTGCTGCCCTGGCGGCTCGTCCGCGATCTGCCCGTCGTCTTCTCCGACCTGGTCCGCGCCCTCTGGCGACCGGCGGAGGCGGCGGGTGCTCTGGAGGTGGTGCCCTACCCGGGCACCTTCTACGACACGGGCACCCCCGCCGACTACCTGGCGGCCAACCTGCACGCCGCCAACGGCGGCACTCTCGTCGACCCGTCCGCCACCGTGACCGGTCGCTGTGTGGAGTCGGTGGTCGGGGCGGGCGCGCGGGTGGACGGCGACGTGTGCCGCACTGTGGTGTGGCCGGGCGCGACAGTGCGCGACGGCGAACGGCTGCAGGACGTGATCCGCGCCGGGAACGACCTGACAGTGCCCGCCACCACGCACGGCTGAGCCGACCCGACGGGGCACCCGACCTCCGGGCCGGGCCGGAACATCTAGCATGGGCGACGACGCCGACGAACGGAGAAATGTCCCGTGATCACCGCCATCGTGCTGATCGACTGTGCCACCGACGCGATCCCCGAGGTGGCGGAGACCCTTGCCAGCCTCTCCGGCGTCAGCGAGGTCTACTCGGTGGCCGGGCACGTCGACCTCATCGCCATCGTCCGGGTCCGCGAGTTCGACGAGATCGCCCAGGTCATCGCCGGCAGCATCTCCAAGGTGCCGGGCGTGCTCAACACCGAGTCGCACATCGCCTTCCGGGCGTACTCCCAGCACGACCTGGAGGAGGCGTTCGCGATCGGCCTGTCCAGCGCCGACTGACCAGCGCACGCACGGCGGCCGGTCCACCCGTGCGGGTGGACCGGCCGTCTGCTGTCGCTACGTCAGCTCACGCCGGGAGCCGGCGTCTCGGTGGTGCCGCCACCCGGAGCCGGGGGCTCGGTGCCGCCACCCGGAGCCGGCGACTCGGTACCGGTGCCACCCGGAGCCGGGGACTCGGTGCCAGTGCCACCCGGGCTGGGCGTACCGCTGGCGCTGGTCTGCGGAACCGGGATGCCCAGCTTGTTGGCGAGCTGCACCAGCTCGTCATAGTGCGCCTGCAGCGTCGGCAGAGCCGTCTGGGCCAACTGGACCACCGACTGCTCGGAGCCCTGCGAGATCTCCGTCTGGGTGGCCTGGATGGCCTGGACGTGGCCGGCCAGCTCACTTGTCACCCAGAGCCTGTCGAACTCCGCACCGCTGGCGTTGTTCAACTTGTCGATGACCGCCTGCTGATCGGCGCTGGGCTCGTTCGGCAGCTCCACCCCGAGCTGGGACGCGGTCTGCTGCACTGTCTGGTCCAGCTGGGTGTGGTCGGTCTTCAGCATCGCGCCCAGGTCCTTCACCCCCTGGTCCTGACCCTTCTGCTGGGCCAGGTCACCGGCGGTGATCTCGAACAGGTTGACCTGGTGTACCGCCTGCAGGTACTGGGTGTCCTGCGTCGACGGCTGTGCCGCGGCCTGCGCGGCCGCAGCCGGCGCGACCCCGACCAGTACCAGCGCGGCCAACAGGCCGAGGCGTTTGATACCCAACATGCTTCCCCCCCTTGAGACGTTGGACCGCACGGATACCCGGCTCACCGGGGTTATTCCTGCGATCGCCCGTCGCGCGGGGTCGACCGGTCCCGCCGTGGCCGTCCGACTCCTGGCCGGATGGGGCGGTGGGTGCCCAAACGACGTGGCGCCCGCCGGGATCCGGCGGGCGCCACAAAACGGTGCGTTCGGGCGGGTCAGCGGCGGCTCTCGCCGCTGCCGATCTCCTCGCGCTCGAGGCGGGCCTCGACGGGCGGGTGCCCCGGCGAGACGGGCGCCTCGACCGGCTTCTCGATCGGGTAGAAGAAGCCCCGAATGGCCGGGCCGAGCGCCCCCAGCCGGTTCATCTTCTTCGGCACGACCCAGCCGACGTACTCCAGCTCGCCGTGGCCGTCCGCGTGCCCGTTCGACGCGCTGAGCGGCTGGTGCACCTCGACGAACCGACCGTCCGGCAGTCGCCGGATGATGCCGGTCTCCACGCCGTGCGCCAGCACCTCCCGGTCGTGCTGCTGAAGGCCCAGGCAGAGCCGGTACGTCACGTAGTACGCCAGCGGCGGGACCACAAGCAGACCGATCCGGCCCGCCCAGGTCATCGCGTTCAAACTGATCTGGAACTTGTCGGCGATCACGTCGTTGGCGCCGGAGAGCGTCAGCACGACGTAGAACGCGACGGCCATGGCACCCACCGCGGTCCGAGCCGGGACGTCGCGGGGCCGCTGGAGCAGGTTGTGGCTCTTGCGGTCCTTGAGCTGCCGGGCTTCCACGAACGGGTACATCGTCGACAGGCCGACCAGGATGCCGGGCAGTACGACGGTCGGCCAGAACAGCGGCGGGATGACGTACCCGCTACCGATCGGGATGGTGATCTCCCAGGCCGGCATGAGTCGGGTCGACCCGTCGAGGAACATGACGTACCAGTCGGGCTGGCTGGCGGCCGAGACCACCCACGCCTCGTACGGGCCGAACAGCCAGATCGGGTTGATCTGGAACAGGCCGCCCATCAGCGCGATGACGCCGAAGACGACCATGAAGAAGCCGCCCTGCTTCAACGCGTACCGCGGGAACATCCGCTCGCCGACCACGTTGTTGTTGGTCCGGCCGGGGCCGGGCCACTGGGTGTGCTTCTGCTGGAAGACCAGGCCCACGTGGACGCTGATCAGCGCGAGCAGCAGACCCGGGATGAGCAGCACGTGGGCGATGAAGAACCGGCTGATGATGATCGTGCCCGGGAACTCGCCACCGAAGATCGACGAGGTGAGCCAGGAGCCGATCACCGGGATGGACAGCATGATCGCCGAGGCGATCCGCAGGCCGGTGCCGGACAGGCCGTCGTCCGGCAGCGAGTAGCCGGTGAAGCCGGCCAGGAAGCCGACCCAGAACAGCAGCGAACCGATGATCCAGTTGGTCTCGCGCGGCTTGCGGAAGGCACCGGTGAAGAAGACCCGCAGCATGTGCACGACGATCGCGGCCATGAACAGCAGCGCCGCCCAGTGGTGCATCTGGCGCATCACCAGACCGCCCCGGACGTCGAACGAGATGTCCAGGCTGGAGGCGTACGCGGCGGACATGGGGGTGCCCTGCAACGGCGCGTAGCTGCCGTCGTAGACCACCTCGGTCATCGCCGGCTCGAAGAAGAAGGTGAGGAACACACCGGTCAGCAGCAGCACGATGAACGAGAACAGCGCGATCTCGCCGAGCAGGAACGACCAGTGGTCCGGGAAGACCTTGTTCAGCAGCTTGCGCAGCGGGGTGGCCACCGCGAAGCGGTCGTCCACTCCCACCGCGGCCTTGCCCGGTGTCGCCGCAAGGTCAAACTTTCGACGCTTCATGGCCGCTCCCAGAAGTCAGGCCCAATGGTCTCGGTGTAGTCGGACTTCGCCACGAAGAAGCCCTCGGAGTCCACCTCGATCGGCAGCTGTGGCAACCGCCGGCTGGCCGGGCCGAAGACCGGCTCGGCGTTCCTGGTGATCAGGAACTGGGACTGGTGGCACGGGCAGAGCAGCCGGTTGGTCTGCTGCTCGTACAGGCTGGCGGGGCAGCCGGCGTGCGTGCAGATCTTGGAGAAGGCCGCGTAGTTGCCCCACATGTAGTCGCCGTGGCCGATCCTCTCGTTGGCCCGACGCGACTCCTGCGCGTCGGAGTCCCGAAGGTGGATCAGCAGCGTCGGCGAGTCCGCGTGCCGGTTGCTCACGCCGTGTTCGATGCCGGGGAAGACGGTCACCTGGCCACCGGCGCTGATGTCCGACGGGCGGACCGGCCGGCCGTCCTCGCGCACCAGGCGGATCCGCCCGCCGCCCTCGGCCGAGGCGAACCCGGTGGTGAACATCTGGTTGTTCTTGTGCGGCTGGGAGATCAGACCGCCGACCAGTGGCGCGGCGGCGACCGCGGCGACCGGCGCGAGACCGGCCAGCACCGAGATGCCGAGCAGCGGGCGACGCTTCACGCCCAGCTCGTCCGCCATGTAGAGCATGGTCTGGCCGGTGATGGTGCGGCCTTCGGAGTCCACCTGCCCCATGTGCCGGTCCTGGATCGAGACCTCCTTGGGCAGCAACTTCTTGCCCCAGGTCAGGATGCCGAAGCCGACGGCGAGCAGGGCGATGCCGAGGGTGGCGCCCAGCAGCGGGGTGTACCACTTGTCGCCGCCGCGGCCCGGCTCGTACTGCCACGGCCACCAGATGTAGATGGCCAGGAAGGCGGTCGCGGCCAGCCCGGTGAGCAGGAAGAAGCCGGCGACCACCCGGGTCAGCCGACGCTCCGCCTTGGTGCCGGGAAGCACCTGCGGCTCGTAGTGGACGATCTCGATGTCGTCCCGACGCGCGCCCTCACGAACGATGTCGAACCGGGTCAGTGTGGGGTCGTTCACGTCGAGCGGCTCCTGGCCCTGCGGGGCCTGGTGCTCGGTGTGGGTGCTCATGCCGTCACCTCGCTACGGGTGGCGCCAAGCGGCACCACAGCGCTGATTAGGAGTATCCGCTCGGTCACGACTTGCCCGCAATCCACAGGCTGGCGAAGACGAGCGCCACGATGCCGACCAGGAAGATCGCCAGGCCCTCGGTGGAGGGGCCGTACCGCCCGAGGTTGAACCCGCCCGGGTCCTGGTCGTGCTTCAGCGTCTCCTGGATGTAGGCGATGATGTCGGCCTTCTGCTCCGGCCGAAGCTGGTTGTCGCCGAACACCGGCATGTTCTGTGGGCCGCTCAACATCGCCGCGTAGATCTGACGGTCGGTCGCGGGGTGCAGGCTCGGGGCGAACTTGCCCGAGGAGAGCGCGCCGCCGCCACCACCGAACGCGTGACACTGCGAGCAGTTGATCCGGAACAGCTCACCACCGGACGCGACGTTGCCGTCCTCGCGGAGGTCGTCGCCCGCGGGCACGACCGGGCCGCCGCCCAACTCCTGGATGTACTGGGCGAGCTGACGGGTCTGCTCGTCGGTGAAGACGGGGGGCTTGCGGTGGGCCTGGGCCTCCTGGCGGGCCAGCGGCATCCGCCCGGAGCTGACCTGGAACTCGACCGAGGCCGCGCCGACGCCGATCAGGCTCGGCCCGCGACCCTCGACACCCTGGGCGTTGCGGCCGTGACAGGTCACACAGCTCACGTCGAACAGCGCCTTGCCCTCGGCGGCGGCACCGGTCAGCTGAGGGTTGTCCTGCGCCTGGGCACCGGGGGCGAAGACGGTGTAGGCGCCGCCGGCGAGCATCAGCGCGGCGATCAGCCGGACCGCGGCGCCCAGCCGGCGGCGGCCCCTGCTGCGCGCGGCGGGCCGCTCGCGCAACCGCGCGAGCAGACCGCGTCGGCGGTCGTTGTCAGAAGTCATGAGCGGTGTCCTTAACCGGTTGGACCTGTCTCAGGGGACGGAGCAGCAGCGCGGAATGTGACGCGCAAGATCACTGGAGCCAGTAGATCATGGCGTACAGCCCGATCCACACGACGTCGACGAAGTGCCAGTAGTACGACACGACGATCGCCGACGTCGCCTGCGCCGGGGTGAACCGGCCCATGGTCGTACGGACCATGAAGATGATGAAGGCGATCAGACCGCCGGTCACGTGCAGGCCGTGGAAGCCGGTGGTCAGGTAGAACACCGACCCGTACCCGTCTCCGTTGATCTTGATGCCGTCCTCGACCAGGTGCCGGTACTCGTTCAGCTGGCCGAGCACGAAGATCAGGCCCATCACGAAGGTGACGGTGAACCAGCGCCGCAGCGCGTGCACGTCGCCCTTCTCCGCCGCGAAGACGCCGAGCTGGCAGGTCACGGAGGACAGCACCAGGATCACCGTGAAGGTGGTCGCGTACGGGATGTTCAGCGCCTCGGTGTGCTTCTCCCACTGCTCCGGCGCAGCCGCGCGGATCGAGAAGTACATCGCGAACAGCGCCGCGAAGAACATGAGTTCGCTGGAGAGCCACACGATCGTCCCGACGCTGACCATGTTCGGTCGGGTCAGAGAGTGGATCCGGCTCTTGTCAATGGCTGGGGCCGCAGTCACGCCGTCATTATTGCCCCTGACCGGGGCCGGCGATCAGCGGGGTGGCAAACCTGCGCCTTCCGTGGCCCGGGCGTCAGGGTCCGGTTCGCCTGGCCTAGCCTGAAAAGCGTGCTGCACGTCGATCCGATCCTCGCCGCCACCTCGACACCTCCGCCGTTCACCGTCGGCGCGGTGCTGACCGAGACCCGGCTGGACAGCTGGCTGGCCCTCGGCCTGGTGCTCGCCGCCGGCCTGTACCTCTACGGGGTGCACCGGCTGCGCGTGCGCGGCGACCGCTGGCCGGTCGTCCGTACGGTGTTCTTCCTCGGCCCCGGGCTGGGCGGTATCGCGCTGGTCACGGTCAGCGGGCTGCACGCGTACGACACGGTGCTGCTGTCCGTGCACATGATCCAGCACATGGTGCTGTCCATGGTGGCGCCGATCTTCCTGGCGCTTGGCGCGCCGATGACCCTGGCCCTGCGGACCCTGCCGGTCGGGCCACGCAAGCGCCTGCTGGCGATCGTGCACAGCCGCGTCGCCAGGGTCTACACCTTCCCGCTGGTGGCGTTCGCGATCTTCGTGGTCAACCCGTTCGTGTTGTACTTCAGTGACCTGTACCGCTTCACCCTCGAACACGCCTGGGCGCACGAGTTGGTGCACGCGCACTTCATCATGACCGGCTGCGTGTTCTTCTGGCCGCTGCTGGGCCTCGACCCGCTGCCCGGCCGCTGGCCGTACCCGGCGCGGGCGCTCCTGATGCTGCTCTCGGTGCCGTTCCACACAGTGCTCGGCCTCACCATCATGCAGAGCACCACGCTCTTCGGCGGCGACTGGTACCCGTCGCTCAACCTGAGCTGGGCCGACCCCCGGGCCGACCAGGTGGTCGCCGGCGGCATCCTCTGGGCCGGTGGCGAGTTCGTCAGTGTGACGATGCTCGCGGTGCTGGTGGTGCAGTGGATCAAGCAGTCCGAGCGGGAGGCCCGCCGCGTCGACCGCGAGCTGGACCGCCAGGAGGCCCGCGAGCGCGCCGCCGACGCCGCACCCGCCTGAGCTGCCCGGACGGTACGCCCCGACCCCTGGCACCGGGCGGGATGTCGGCTACGTCACGCCGACCGGTACGATCGGCGGGCAGCTACGAGGTGGGAGTCAGTCCAGCCATGAGCGATCGTCTTTGCACCGTCTTGCTCTACAGCGACGACCCGCAGGTCCGTGACCGGATGCGGATGGCCGTCGGCACCCGGCCCGCGCCCGGTCTGCAGATCGAGTTCGTCGACGCCTCGACCTACGCGGAGACCATCCGACTGGTCGACGACTACGAGATCGACCTGCTGCTGCTCGACGGTGAGGCGAGCCCGGGTGGCGGCATCGGCATCGCCCGGCAGATCAAGGACGACCGGGACGACGCTCCCCCGACCTGTCTGGTGATCGCCCGCGCCGCCGACCGATGGCTGGCCGCGTACGCCGAGGTCGACGCCACGCTGGTGCACCCGCTCGACCCGGTGACCACCGGCGGCACGGTGGCCGAGCTGCTGCGGACGCACGCACCCGCCTGACGTCCCCCAGCTGTCCGGCACCGTCGCGGCGCCGGACCCTCCGGCGCCCGTTCCAGCCCACCCGCACTTCGCACGCTCGGGAGGCCCGCCATGGGCGATCGGACCTGGCCGCACCTGCTCAACTCGCTGCTGCACGGCGAGGAGCTGTCCACCGCCGACACCGCCTGGGCGATGGACGAGATCATGACCGGTTCGGCGAGCGCGGCGCGGATCGCGGGCTTCGCCATCGCACTGCGGGCCAAGGGCGAGACCCCCGCCGAGCTGGCCGGTCTCGTCGAGGCGATGCTGGGTCGCTCGGTTCCGGTGGTGCTCCCCGAGGAGGTACGCCGCACCGCGCTCGACGTGGTCGGCACCGGCGGTGACCTCGCCCACACGGTCAACATCTCCACGATGACCGCGCTGGTGGTCGCGGGCGCGGGCGTCCGCGTGGTGAAGCACGGCAACCGGGCCGCCTCCTCCCTGTGCGGCACTGCCGACCTGCTGGAGTTCCTCGGGATCCCGCTGGACCTCGGCCCCGAACAGGTGGCCCGCTGCGTCGAGGAGGCGGGCATCGGGTTCTGCTTCGCGGCCCGGTTCCACCCCGGCATGCGGCACGCCGGCCCGGTCCGCCGGGAGGTGGGGGTGCCCACCTTCTTCAACTTCCTCGGCCCGCTGACCAACCCGGCCCGCCCCCGCTCCGGTGCGGTCGGCTGCTTCGACGCCCGGATGGCCCCGGTGATGGCGAGCGTGTTCGCCGCCCGCGGCGACTCGGCGATCGTGATGCGCGGCGAGGACGGCCTGGACGAGTTCACCACTGCCGCGCCTACCCGCGTCTGGGCGGCCCAGGGCGGCACCGTGCGCGAGGCCGTGCTGGACGCGACTGACCTGGGGGTGCCCCGGTCCACCCTCCAGGATCTGCGGGGCGGTGACGCCGCGTACAACGCCGCTGTGGCCCGTCGCCTGCTGGCCGGTGAGACGGGTCCGGTCCGGGACGCGGTGCTGGTCAACGCCGCCGCGGCGCTGGCCACCCAGGGTCCGCTCGACGGCGACCTGACCGAGGCGCTCCGCGCCGGCATGAGCCGCGCGGCCGAGTCGATCGACTCGGGCGCGGCCGCCGCGACCCTGGACCGCTGGATCAAGACCGCCGCCGCCCTCGGACCGGCGCCCGTCTGACGGTCGCCCTCCGACGGCCAGCGGGCCGCGGAGATTTGTCGGACCCGCGTGGAAAACTACAGGCGAGTGGTTCTCCGCTTCCGTTGTGCGTCGTTGTCGCATCCGGGGCGGTTCACCTGGAGTGAGAAGGAGACACCCGTGTCGCACCGCGAGCTCTACTGCGATGTCTGCGAGGGCGTGGCGCCTTTCGAGGCGCCGCCCTGCGTCGACGGCCACGACACCGACTGTCCCGAGCTGATCTGCACCGGCTGCGGCGCGGCAGTGCTGATCGCCACGTTCACCCTTCCGGTCACCCGGTTGGCGCAGCGCCGACACCCCCAGCCCATCCACCGCGCCGCCGCCTGACACTCACCGCGCCGCCCGGCCTCCACACCGCCCGGGCGGCGCCACGACGAAGGCCCGCTCCCCGAGGGGGATGCGGGCCTTCGTGGCGTACGGGTCGGTCGCGACGGCGACCGGGTGGATCAGTGTTCGGCGGTGCGCCGGGTGCCGCTGTAGTACTCGAACAGCAGCCCGCAGGCGGAGAAGACGACCGCCACCAGACCGGCGCCGATCAGCCAGTACTGCCAGAACACCAGGCCGAGCGCGGCGATCGCGGCGGCCAGCGCCAGACCGAACGGCCAGTAGCTGCCCGGGCTGAAGAAGCCGACCTCACCGGCGCCGTCGGCGATCTCGGCGTCCGGCCGGTCCTCGGGGCGCAGGTCGATGCGGCGGGAGACGAACCAGAAGAAGCCACCGCACATCGAGCAGAGCAGGAACGACAGCAGCAGGGCCACCGTGCCCACCCACTCGACGCCGCCGGACGCACCGTTGGTCCAGGCGCCGTAGAGGATGGTGGCACCGAAGAGGAACGCAGCGATGATCAGGAAGATACGCCACTCGGTCTTCATGCGGCTGCCTCAGCTTCCCGTGCGGGCCGGAACGTCGTCCGGGTTGAAGTTGTCCTGCGTCCGCCGGGTGTCGAACGGCTGCGTGGTCTGCGCGTACGGCTGCTCGCCGATCTGGGCCAGCGCGTCCTGCGTCGACTTGCCGCTCTGCTTGGCAGCAAGGAACTGGTCGTACTTCTCCGGCGAGACCACCCGCAGCTCGAAGTTCATGAACGCGTGGTAGCTGCCGCACAGTTCGGCGCAGCGCCCGACGTAGGCGCCCTCGGCGTCCAGGCTGGAGACCTCGAACACGTTGCGGATCTTGCCCGGCATGACGTCCCGCTTGAACAGCAGCTCCGGCACCCAGAACGAGTGGATGACGTCGCGGCTGGTCTCCTCGAAGCGGATGGACCGGCCGGTCGGCAGCACCAGCACCGGAATGACCTCGCTGGTGCCGAGCGTCGACGCGGTGGTGCGGGCCTCGGTGCCCTGGCCGTCGCGGTAGTTGAACTGCCAGTTCCACTTGAAGGCGACGACCTCGACAGTGACGTCCGGGTTCTTCGACAACTTGTCGACGTCGGTCTGCACGATCGCCGTGTAGTAGAAGAGCACGGAGACGATCAGGATCGGCGCGATGGTGTAGAGGAACTCCATCGGCAGGTTGTAGCGGGTCTGCACCGGCAGCGCGTTGCCACGCTTGCGGTAGCGCACGACGCACCAGAAGATCAGGCCCCACACGAAGACGCCGACGGCGAGCGCGGCGATGCAGGAGGCGATCCACAGGTCGTACATCCGCTTGGACTCCGCCGAGATGCCGCCCTGCGGCCAACCGAAGCCGTCAAACGCCTGACCCACATCACAGCCCGTGAGCAGGATCAGCAGCGCCACGCCACTGAGACCGAGCCCGGCCAACCGACCAGCACCACGCCCCCGGCGTCCACCGACCCCTGGCGAAGCGCTGTGCCGTACGGCCGACGGCCGTACCTCCGAACTCCTTGCGACCACCTGGTCCTGCCTCCCTAGCGCGCCGCGGTGCGTCTTTCGTCAGCACCGGCGGCAAAGGCGTCACCGACGGTCGCAGATTACTCGACCATGACGGACTCGACAGTGGTGGGGTCACTGCCCGCCCCCCATTGGGGGGATGATGGGCATACCGCCGCGATACCGTGTCGATCTGTGAGCGCGAGGCGCGAGCCGGGGTTGCGAGCCCCGCAGTCGCGAACGAAGGCGGGTCTGTGAGCGCATCCCCTGTCTACCTGGACGCGGCGACCGCCGCGCCGATGCACCCGGTCGCGCGGCAGGCGCTGCTGGCCGCCTTCGACGACGGCTGGGCCGACCCGGGCAAGCTCTACGCCCAGGCCCGCCGGGCACGACAGCTGCTCGACGCCGCCCGCGAGGCCACCGCGCTGACGCTCGGCGTCCGCCCGGACGAGGTGTCCTTCACCCCCAGCGGTACGACCGCGGCCCACGGCGCGGTGCTCGGCGGCCTGGCGGCCCGGCACCGGGTCGGGGCGACGCTTGTGCACTCGGCGATCGAGCATTCGGCGGTGCTGCACGCGGCGGAGCGACACGTGGCGGCGGGTGGGACCGCGACCGACGTGCCGGTCGACCGGTGGGGCCGGCTGGACCTGACCGCGTGGTCGGCCGCCGTGCGCGCGCCCGGAGTCGCGCTGGCCGCGCTGATCACTGCCAGTCACGAGGTGGGGACCGTGCAACCGGTCGCCGAGGCGGCCGCCGCCTGTGCGGAGGTGGGGGTGCCGCTCTACGTCGACGCCGCGCAGTCGGTCGGCCGGGTGCCCCTGCCGGTCGGCTGGTCGGTGCTCAGCGCGAGCGCGCACAAGTGGGGCGGCCCTCCGGGGGTGGGAGTGCTCGTGGTGCGCAAGGGCACCCGCTGGGAGTCACCCTGGCCGGCCGACGAGCGGGAGGGTGGGCGTACCCCGGGGGTGGTGAATCTGCCGGCGGTGGTGGCGGCGGCGGCGAGCCTGCGGGCGGCGGCGGCGGACGCGGCGGCCGAGGCGACCCGGCTGGACGCGCTCGTGGACCGGATCCGGACGCGGGTCGCGGTGGAGGTGCCCGACGTGGAGGTGGTCGGCGACCCGGTGCTCCGACTCCCCCACCTGGTCACCTTCTCGTGCCTGTACGTCGACGGGGAGGCGCTGCTGCACGCGCTGGACCGGCGGGGCTTCGCCGTGTCGTCCGGTTCGTCCTGCACGTCGTCCACGCTGCGTCCGTCCCACGTGCTGGAGGCGATGGGGGTGCTCTCGCACGGCAACGTGCGCGTCAGCCTGCATCGGGAGACCACCGAGGCGGACGTCGAGCGGTTCCTCGGCGAGTTGCCCGGGATCGTCGCCGAGTTGCGGGCCGAGGCTGGGGTGGTGGGGCTGTGACGATGCCGGACGAAGTGATCGACTGTCGGGGCCAGCGTTGCCCGCTACCCGTGATCGCGGCGGCCCGGCGACTGCCGCAGGTGCCGGTCGGCACTGTGGTCCGGGTGCTCGCCGACGACCCGGCGGCGGCGGTCGACATTCCCGCCTGGTGCCGGATGCGCGGTCAGGAGTTCCTCGGGTCGGTCGACGGACCCGACGGCCCGGCCTACGACGTCCGCCGCTCGCACTGAGGTCCGCGGCCTCGGTCGTGGGCGCCGAGCAGCACGTCACATCGGTGCTGCCCGGCGCTGAGCGATTACGGCAGCAGGTGGGGGCGGATCTCGTCGGCGGCCTCGTCGCCGTAGGACTCGGCCAGGCGCTTGACGAACAGGTCGCGGCGGACGTCGTACTCCTGGGTTCCGACGGTTTCCAGGATGAGTGTGGCCAGCAGCGAGCCGACCTGGGCGGCCCGTTCCAGGCCGACCCCCCAGGAGAGCGCGGTGAAGAAGCCGGCCCGGAAGCCGTCGCCCACGCCGGTCGGGTCGACCGCCCGGATCTCCCGCGCGATCGGTACGTGGATCGGGTCGATGCCCCGCCCGGCGATCTCCACGCCGTGCTTGCCCAGCGTGGTGACCCGCACCTTGACCAGGTCCAGCAGTTGCTCGTCGCTCAGCTTCGCCTTGCTCTGCAACAGCGACTTCTCGTAGTCGTTCGTCATCAGGTACTCGGCGCCTTCGATCAGCGCCACCACATCCTCGCCGGGCATCCGGGCGAGCTGCTGCGACGGGTCGGCGGCGAACGCGTACCCGCGGGTGCGGCACTCGGCCGAGTGCCGCAGCATCGCCTCGGGGTCGTTGGCGCTGACCAGCACCAGGTCCAGTCCGCCGATCCGGTCGGCGACCGGAGCGAGCTCGATGTTGCGGGCCTCGCTCATCGCGCCGGCGTAGAACGACGCGATCTGGCACATGTCGGTGTCGGTGGTGCAGACGAACCGGGCGGTGTGCGCCACCTCGCTGATGTGCACGGAGTCGCAGTCGACGCCGTGGCGCTCCAGCCAGGAGCGGTACTCGGCGAAGTCCGCCCCCACCGCGCCGAGCAGCACGGGGCGTAGGCCCAGCTGTCCCATGCCGAAGGAGATGTTCGCGGCCACACCGCCGCGACGGAGCACCAGATCGTCAACCAGGAAGGAGAGGGACACCTTGTGCAGCTGATCGGCGATGAGCTGGTCGGCGAAGCGACCGGGAAAACTCATCAGGTGATCGGTGGCGATCGAGCCGGTCACGGCGATCTTCATGTCAACCCTCGGGGTCGGGAGCAGGGCGCGGTCAGCCTACCGGCCCGGCATTCCAACGGTGGTTGCGTCCCGTCGGTCGGACACCGGTGACCGGCCCGCCACCCGCGCTTTGGGACCGCTCCCAGCCACCACCACGACGGGGCCGTCCCGAAGGACGGCCCCGCCTGTGCTGCTGTGTGGTGTGACTCAGTTGAAGGAGTCACCGCAGGCGCACGAGTTGCCCGCGTTGGGGTTGTCGATGGTGAAGCCCTGGGCGTCGATCCGGTCGGCGAAGTCGATCGTCGCGCCGGACAGGTACGGGGCGCTCATCCGGTCGACGACGACCTCGACACCGCCGAAGTCGGTGACGACATCACCGTCGAGCGAACGCTCGTCGAAGAAGAGCTGGTACCGCAGGCCGGAGCAGCCGCCCGGCTGCACGGCGACGCGGAGCCGCAGGTCGTCGCGGCCCTCCTGCTCGATCAGGGCCTTGACCTTCTGCGCCGCGACGTCGGTGAGGACGACGGAAGTAGGGGCCTGGGCCTCGGTCGACTCGGTCTGCGCTGGCGTGGTCACGTGGAAGTCTCCCTGCGCGGTGTGGGTCCGGACGCACTGGCCAACGCCGTGCGCCGTCCAGTGATTCCCGGTTGTGGTCCGGTTCCGATCGTACGCCGCCCCGGCCGGGCTCACCCGCGTGGCGTGATCGCCGCCGCAGGTCGGCCCCGGTGGTGGACGGTCGGTGGCCTCAGCGGCTCCACTGCCGGGCCAGCCGGGCGCCGAGCTCGTGCAGCCCCGCCGCCGGCCGGCTCAGGGCGGCGTCGAGCCCTCCGCGCTCCTCGCCACCGAAGTGCTCGACCAGGCTGTACGCGTCGGTCACCCCGGCCGAGGCGGCCTCCCGCCGGCCGGTGCTCACCTGCCCGGCCACCACCACGCAGGGGACCCCCCGGTCGCGGGCGGCGCCGGCCACCCCGGCGACGACCTTGCCGCGCAGCGACTGGTGGTCGAACGACCCCTCACCGGTGATCACCAGGTCGGCGTTGTCCAGGGCGGCGTCCAGTCGGGTGGCCTGGGTGACCAGCCCGATCCCCGACTCGCAGCCGCCGCCCAGGGCGAGGATGGCCGCGCCGATGCCACCGGCGGCCCCGCCGCCCGGCAACGTGCCGAGCCCCGTCGGGCAGCCGGCCAGATCCCGCTCCAGCACCTGCGCGAAACGTTCCAGCGCGGCGTCGAGCAGCAGCACGTCCGCACGGTCGGCGCCCTTCTGCGGACCGAATACGTTGCTCGCGCCGTGCAGGCCGAGCAGCGGGTTGTCCACGTCGGTGGCCGCGACCAACCGGACGCCACGCAGCCGCGGTACGCCGTCGAGGGCGTCGACAAGGGCCAGCGCCGCCCCGCCGTACGGCAG
This sequence comes from Micromonospora sp. CA-240977, assembly GCF_050942285.1. NCBI lineage: Bacteria > Bacillati > Actinomycetota > Actinomycetes > Micromonosporales > Micromonosporaceae > Micromonospora > Micromonospora sp. CA-240977. The sequence goes on from NZ_CP192055.1 coordinate 5,689,826, forward strand.
CGCGGCGCCGCCCGAATCGAGCGGTGTCACGCCCAGCGCGGTGAGCATTCCGGCTCCCGCGTCGTTGGTGGCGGAGCCGCCCAGCCCGATCACCACCGTCCGCGCGCCGCTCTCCACCGCGGCGGCCACCAGCAGGCCCAGCCCGTACGAGGTGGTGGTCTTCGGGTCACGTTCGTCGGTGCCGAGCAGATGCAGCCCGCAGGCCTGGGCGCTCTCCAGATAGGCGGTCGCGCCGTCGGTGGTGAGCAGGATCTCACCGGCGGCGGGCCGGCCCAGCGGGTCGACCGTCGGCACCGGCAACCGCCGGCCGCCGAGGGCGTCGGCGAGCACCTCCACGAAGCCGGGCCCACCGTCGGCGAGCGGCCGGATCAGCAGCTCGTCGCCGTCGGTGACGGTGCGCCAGCCGTCGGCCACCGCGGCGGCCACCTCCGGTGCGGACAGGGTGCCGGCGAACTTGTCCGGGCAGAGCAGCACGCGCATGCCGAGCAGTGTGGCAGCCCACACCGAGGGAAGCTGCGCCGCGCTCCCGCTGTGGGACCATGGACTACGTGACTTCGACCTGGCTGGAACCCTCCAACACCGCGACGGCTCTGCTGCTGCTCGGCCGGGGCAGCGACCCCGACACCGAGCGCGGCGTCGAGTGTCCGGGCGACCTGCCGGCGCCCAGCGATCCGGATCTGGTGGCCCGCGCCACGGCCGCGAAGGCGAAGCTGGGGAGCAAGGTCTTCGTGCTGGGGCACCACTACCAGCGCGACGAGGTGATCCAGTTCGCCGACGTGACAGGCGACTCGTTCAAGCTGGCCCGGGAGGCCGCGGCCCGTCCGGACGCGGAGTACATCGTCTTCTGCGGCGTGCACTTCATGGCCGAGAGCGCCGACATCCTCACCACCGACGCCCAGCGGGTGATCCTGCCGGACCTGGCGGCGGGCTGCTCGATGGCGGACATGGCGGTGCTGGGCCAGGTCGAGGCCGCCTGGGACACGCTGACCGAGCTGGGGATCGCTGGTCAGACCGTGCCGGTGACGTACATGAACTCGTCGGCCGACATCAAGGGCTTCGTCGGCCGCAACGGTGGCGTGGTCTGCACCTCGTCCAACGCCAAGCGGGCCCTGGACTGGGCGTTCGAGCAGGGGTCGAAGGTGCTCTTCCTGCCCGATCAGCACCTGGGCCGCAACACGGCGGTGCTGGAGATGGGCCTGTCGCTCGACGACTGCGTGCTCTACGACCCGCACAAGCCCGGTGGCGGGCTCACCCCGGAGCAGCTGCGCGACGCCAAGATGATCCTCTGGCGGGGGCACTGCTCGGTGCACGGCCGGTTCACCCTCGACAGCGTCAACGACGTCCGCGAGCGGGTGCCGGGCGTCAACGTGCTTGTCCACCCGGAGTGCCGGCACGAGGTGGTCACGGCTGCCGACTACGTCGGGTCCACCGAATACATCATCAAGACGATCGAGGCGGCTCCGGCCGGTTCGGCGTGGGCGCTCGGCACCGAGCTGAACCTGGTCCGCCGGCTCGCGCTGGCGCACCCGGACAAGCAGATCATGTTCCTGGACAAGGCCGTCTGCTACTGCTCGACGATGAACCGGATCGATCTGCCACACCTGGTCTGGGCTCTGGAGGAGCTGGTCGCGGGCCGGGTCGTCAACCAGATCACGGTGGACGCGGACACCGCCCACCACGCCCGGGTCGCCCTCGACCAGATGCTCGCCCTGCCCGGCGCGGACACCCCGCCGCCAGCGGCATCCTGATCACGATCCGTAGCGCTGTTGGTACGCAAAAGCGCCGGATCACCGATTAATGCCACACACGCCGATCTGACCGAGTCCTTTTTCGTCACCGAGGGCTATGCTGCCGAGGCGACGACATACGCGGGCCGTTTCAACGTGGCCGCATTCGGGGTAGCGACAACCTACAGGCTCCCCACAAACAACACGGCAGCACCGACGCGCTGGAGGTTGCGTTGACCGACGACGTCCTGGTCGTGCACGGAGGCACTCCGCTCGAAGGGCGGATCCGCGTGCGCGGCGCGAAGAACCTGGTTTCGAAGGCGATGGTCGCCGCGCTGCTCGGTGACAGCCCGAGCCGGCTGTTCGACGTGCCGAAGATCCGCGACGTCGAGGTGGTCCGGGGTCTGCTCGGCCTGCACGGCGTCAAGGTCACCGACGGCGCCGAGGACGGCGAGCTCGTCTTCGACCCGGCGAACGTGGAGAGCGCCAGCACCGACCAGATCAACGTGCACGCCGGTTCCAGCCGGATCCCGATCCTGTTCTGCGGGCCGCTGCTGCACCGGCTGGGGCACGCGTTCATCCCGGACCTGGGCGGCTGCCACATCGGCCCGCGCCCGATCGACTTCCACCTCCAAGCGCTGCGCGAGTTCGGCGCCACGGTCGAGAAGCGGCCGGAGGGTCTGCACCTCTCCGCGCCGAACGGGCTGCACGGCACCAAGTTCGCCCTGCCGTACCCGAGCGTCGGCGCCACCGAGCAGGTGCTGCTGACCGCGGTGATGGCCGAGGGCGTCACCGAGCTGCGCAACGCCGCGGTGGAGCCGGAGATCATCGACCTGATCTGCATCCTGCAGAAGATGGGCGCGATCATCAAGGTCCACACCGACCGGGTGATCGAGATCCAGGGTGTGCCGAAGCTGCACGGTTACACCCACCGGCCGATCCCGGACCGGATCGAGGCGGCGAGCTGGGCGGCCGCCGCGCTGGCCACCCGTGGTCACGTCGAGGTGCTCGGCGCGCAGCAGGCCGACATGATGACCTTCCTGAACATCTTCCGCTCGGTCGGTGGCGAGTACGAGGTCACCGACGCGCGTGCGCCGAAGCTGGGCGACCCGGGCCAGGAGGGCGGCATCCGCTTCTGGCACCCGGGCGGCGAGCTGAACGCGGTGGCGCTGGAGACCGACGTCCACCCCGGGTTCATGACCGACTGGCAGCAGCCGCTGGTCGTGGCGCTCACCCAGGCCCGCGGCCTGTCGATCGTCCACGAGACGGTCTACGAGCAGCGGCTGGGCTACACCGAGGCACTGAACTCGATGGGCGCCAACATCCAGGTCTACCGCGACTGCCTCGGCGGCACCCCGTGCCGCTTCGGCCGGCGCAACTTCAAGCACTCCGCGGTGATCGCCGGGCCGAGCAAGCTGCACGCGGCCGACCTGGTCATCCCGGACCTGCGGGCCGGGTTCAGCCACCTGATCGCGGCGCTCGCGGCCGAGGGCACCTCCCGGGTGTACGGCGTCGACCTGATCAACCGGGGCTACGAGGACTTCGAGGCGAAGCTCGCCGACCTGGGCGCGCACGCCGAGCGTCCGTAACCCCGGTCCCCCATCGTTCGTCCCCGACGGCTCCAGGTCGCGCTGCGACCTGGAGCCGTCGGTCGGCGTACCGCGATGTGCACCGGGCGCGGGTCGTTGGCTACCCTTGCCGCGTGCCGTCGCTCTTTCGCCGCAAGTCCACTGACCTCGTTGACGAGGCCGTCTCCTCGGTGACCACCGAGGAGGCCGCCGAGCGTGCCCGGGGTTACACCCCGGCCAAGGGTCGGGAGACGCCGAAGCGGCCGACCGCGGGCCGCCGCCCGGCCGGCCCCAGCCGCCCCCTCACCAAGGAGGAGGAGCGGGAGCGTCGTCGCCAACTGCGCGCCGAAGCCGCGTCGGAGTTCCGCCGTGAGGGCGGGCCGCGCGACCGGGGCCCGGAGCGGCTGCTGGCCCGCAACGTCGTCGACTCCCGGCGTACCGTCGGCACCTGGTTCTTCGGCGGCGCGCTGATCGTGCTGATCGGGTCGAACGCCGCAATGCCGGCGCCGGTTCGGTTGATCTCCAACGTGCTCTGGGGTGTGCTGGCCCTCGGTGTGGTCGTCGACTCGGTGTTGATCTGCCGCAAGATCAGCAAGTTAGTCCGGGAGCGCTTCCCGAAGACCGACCAGCGGATGGGCTCGCTCTACCTCTACGCGGTCATGCGGTCGATCACCTTCCGGCGGATGCGCGCCCCGGCCCCGCAGGTCAAGCTCGGCGCCAAGGTCTGACGCCGACCTCCCACCTCCGCACCATCAGCGAACCGCTGTCCCCGGCGTCCCCGGCGGCAGCGGTTTCGCCGTAGCTGGGGCGGATCGCGCTCCTGCCGAGGAAGCGCTGGTGGGCGGGTCGGGGGCAAGCCCGTCGTGCGCCATCGGAGCGGGTGCTGTTCGTTGTACCGTACGCAGGGTTCATCCTGCTGGACAGGCTGTCGCTGTTCGCCACAACGAACGCCGAACCGATGGAGCGAACGCATGCCTCCGGAACCGGCCGCCCCGCTGGCCACCATCGCCGCCGCCCTGCGCCGGGAGCGGGAACGGGTGGGCGTCTCGCTGACCGAGCTGGCCCGCCGGGCGGGGGTGGCCAAGTCCACCCTCTCCCAACTGGAGTCGGGCACCGGCAACCCGAGCGTGGAGACGCTCTGGGCGCTGGGCGTGGCCCTCGGCGTGCCGTTCAGCCGGCTGGTGGAGCCCGCCGACGACGCCGTACGGGTGATCCGGGCCGGGGACGGGTCCCAGGTCCGCTCCGAGCAGGCCGACTTCACCGGCACGCTGCTCAGCGCCGGGGCGGCGCACCTGCGCCGGGACGTCTATCTGATCGAGCTGGAGCCGGGCGCGGCCCGAGCCGCGGACGGGCACACCCCGCGCAGCATCGAACACGTGGTGGTCGCCGCCGGCCGGTTACGCGTCGGCCCCGAGACGGCCCCTGTCGAACTCGGGCCCGGTGACTACGCGGCGTTCCCCGGCGACGCCCCGCACCGCTACGAGGCGCTCGCTCCCGGCACGTTCGCCGTCCTCATCCTGGAGCATCCCTGACCGGGCGACGATCGGCCCGACCAGTCGGCCGTCGAATGCGGTAGGGTCGGAGACCAGATTGCCTTATAGGGCCAAATGTCCGAAACCATTGGGATAACGTTTGCGCCCGTGGGCCGCACCACAGTGGCGGTGAGCGAGCCCACGCCGTTACCCTCCATCCGCAGCCACGGCCTGCCGGCGCGGGCGACCTGACCGGCACGCGAGGCCCCAGCACGACAATTTGCAACGAGGTGACAACGCCGTGAGCGAGCGGACGCGAGCCGGCCACCGGGGCGTGGCAGGCGGCGACCGGACGCCCGGCGAGCACCCGGCGACGGCTGCGGACAGCTCACCTCCGGCGAGAATCGGCCGAGTGGCCGGGTGTGGCGACGGGCGCGGCCAATGAGCGGCCGCTACGCCGACCGGTGGTCAGACCCGAACGAACCGTCCTGGGTGGTCGAACCGACCACCGAGTGGCACCCCCAGTTCCCCGGCCAGCGCTATCCCGGCGACATCGGCGTGGCCCACCAGCCGCCACCGCGTGGCCGCGCGACGGTGACCGGCCGAGCCGAGGTGCCACCGCTCGCGCCCACCCGCCCGGACGGCACCTACCTCGGCCGGTCCTGGTCCGACGAACCGCCGGAAGAGCCGGCGGCCCACAACCGGTCCTGGGCGGATGACGAGCCGGTCGAGACACCGACCTACGGCCGGCCCCGGACCGACGCGCGCCCCGCCGACGCGTCCACCTACGGCCGGAACGACAGCGCCGACTCCCGCACCTACGACCACGAGCCGTACCGCCGGCCACTGCCCGAACCGCCCCGGCGCGAGGACCGCCGCTCCCCCGAGTCGGACCGGCGTACCGCCTGGTCCGACCGACGCCCCGTCGAGGAGCGGACACCCGCGCGGGAGGCCGCCTGGCACCGGGACCAGCCCTCCTCCGAGCGGTACGACGGCCGCCGCCAGCGACCCGAGCCCACCGACCGGGACCGTGGTTACCCCGGCACGCCACCGGTCTCCCCCGCGCCCCGCTCCGACTCCGGTTGGATGCCGGAGCCGGACGACGCGCCACGTCGGCGCGGTACGCACGAGCGACCGGCCGCCGGTTACGACCGCCACCCCATCGACGGCTACGGCGCACGACCCACCCGGGACCGCGACGGCCGACCGGCCGACGACCGGGTCGCCGACGGCGGCGACACGTGGGCGCCCGTGGACGGCCGCACCCGGTACCGCGCCGACGGCTACCCGGACCGGGCCGCCGACGACGCTCGCCGCCCGGAGCGGCGCTACCGCGCGGACGAGGGGGCGGGCGCAGCGCCGTCCCCCAACGGTGGACGACGGCACCGGCCCGAGCCGGAGATGCCCGACCAGCCCCGCCGCGACGAAGATCGACGCCGGCCCGACAGCGACCCGCACCGGCAGCAGCCCCGCGAGACCGCGGCACGCGCCGAGGCGTACCCGGACCGGCGTCCCCGCGAGGAGGCCCGACCGGACGCCTACCGCGAGGAAGGACATCGCGAGCGCGCGTACCGCGAGGAGCGACCGCACGACACCCCGTACCGCGATCCCCGGCCGCAGCCCGGCCAACGGCCGGACGGCACCCTGCCCTGGCCGCCGCCAAGTCCGGTGCGCCCGGACCGCACCCGGGAACCGGGCTACCGCACCGACCCGCACCGCTCCGCGGACCCGCACCGCACCCCGGACCCGCATCGCACCGCCGACCCGCACCGCGGCGTCGGGCCGGCTGCCCCGTCGCGGCCGGACGCGCGGCCCGAGCGGCCGGCGGCCACCCCGTCGCGCTACGACGAGCGACCGGTACGCCCGGCCGCCACGGCCCCGTCGGCGGCCGGCCATGCCACGCCGGCCCCGCCGGAGCGAACGGCGCCGCCGGCACCCGTCTCCCCCGCCGCGCCCAACCGGGACCGACCGGTCTCGGCGGCCCCGGTCTCCCCCGCCTCCGACGTGCCCGTCTCGGGTCCACCCGCCGCACGCCTCCGGCTGGAGTACCTGCCCGCGCCGGTGGACCCGCCCACCCCCGACGAGCGCTCGGAGGTGCCACCCGCGCCGGAGCGCCGGACACCGACCGAACCGGCGCCGACCGCCGGTGCACACCCCGCCGCACCGCCGCGTTACCCCGGCCCGGACCGGCCGATGGACCAGCGGCGCGGCGAGCCGACCGCGGACCGCCGCCGGTCCGATGACCCGGCGGCCAGCACCGCCCCGACCGACCACCGCCCGACGCCGCACTCCCCCGACCGGACGGCCTCGGGGCAGCGCCCGCCCTTCCCGGGCCAGCCGGCCTCCCCGGACCGGCCGCACGCCACGGACCGGCCGCACGCCACGGACCGGCCACACACCACGGACCGGCCGCACGCCACGGACCGGCCACACACCACGGACCGGCCGCACGCCACGGACCGGCCACACACCACGGACCGGCCCCACCCCACGGACCGGCCGGCCTCGGAGCAGCGCTCGCCGGAACGGACGGCTCCGACGGCGGATGCACGCCCGTCGGTCGCGCCACCGCCCACCTGGCAGGTACCGAACCCGGCGGCGACCCCGACGGCGGCGACCCCGGAGCCCCCGGTGCAGGATGCCGGCGCCGCACTCCCGCTCGCCCCTGGCACGCCGCGCCGCTACGTACCGCCGCCGCCCTCAGACGAGCCGCTCGCCGCCGTTCGAGAGCCGGACGAGGTTGCGGGCACCCGTGGGCCGGACGCGTGGTTCAGCCCCGCTCAGCCTGCCGACTCGGATCCGGGCGAGCCTGCGCCGGACCGGCAGTCGTCCGAGTGGGCCGACGACGAGTCGACGGCGGGCGACCCCGACCTGTCCACCACACCGACGCCCGACCTGTCGGCGGCTGCCACCACCGCGGACCGGGAGGTGGCGGCGCCGACCACCGACGTCCGTCCCGATCCGAGTGACGAGCACGGGGACAGGCCGACACCGGCTGACGCTCCCCGGCCCGTCTCCGCGCCGCCCGCACGCCCGACCGTCGACGCCTGGGCCGACGACCCGCACGACGATGCACGAACAACTGCCGGACCGGAATCGGCGTACGACGACCGGCCCGTCTCCGGCGCGCCTGCCACCGCGACACCGCACCACCAGGCCGACGTCGTCGCCGAAGCCGACCAGCAGGTGGCGACCGCTCATCCGGTCGGGGACACCGATCCCGTCGCGCACGACCCCACGGACGACGCCGAGCCGTACGACTGGCCGTCCGACGCCGAGGGCGATCCGGACACCACCGGGTCGACGGACGGCACGCGAGCCGACGACTGGTCGGATGACGTCGCCGCACCGGCCCCGTCCGCAATGTCTGATGACAACGATTCTCCCGTCTCGGGGGCACCGGTCTCGGCCCCGCCGGTCCCGGCTGACCACACGCCGCCGACAGTGCCGCCCGTCTCCGCACCTCCAGCGCCCGCGCCGCCGATCGCCGCGGCACCCGTTTCCGCGCCGCCCGGCTCCGCAGCACCGGTCTCGGCACCGCCCGTCTCCGCACCGCCGCTGTTCGCCGCACCGGTCTCCGCGCCACCCGCCTCCGCAGCACCGGTCTCCGCACCGCCACTGTTCACCGCACCCGTCTCCGCACCGCCCGCTCCCGCCGCACCGGTCTCCGCGCCGCCGATGTCCGCGCCGCCCGCGTCGGTGCCACCGCCCGTCTCCGCCCCGCCGACCGCCCCCACGCCCGTGTCCGCGCCACCCGCGTCGACAGAGCCGACCTACGAGCGGCCCGTCTCCGCCCCACCACCCACGTCGGCAGCACCCGTCTCCGCGCCACCCGTCTCCGCACCGCCCGCGCCGACAGGGCCGACCTACCCCCTGCCCGTCTCCGCCCCGCCGACACGGCCGACCTACGCGCCGCCCGTCTCCGCGCCGACACAGCCCACCTACGCGCCGCCCGTCTCCGCGCCGCCGGCGTCGGTGGTGCCGACGTCCGCGCCACCGGCCTCCAGCGTTCCCGCCCCGAGGACCGGCTCGCGCGGGGAGGACGCGCCCGTCTCCGCACCACCCGGTGACGCGCCACCGGCGGCGACCCGCCCGTCGCTTGCCGACCCGGGCGACCCGGAGCAGGTTCTCGCGGCGTACCGCTGGCGGTTGGACCCGGTCACCCTGCGTGAGGAGCTGACCGAGCCGGACGACCTGCGGGCCATCCGGCGGCGACTGACCGAGAAGCTCGGCTCGGCGGTCGACAACCGCGCCCGGGCCCGGCTGCTCAGCCTGCGGGCGGTGACCTCGCGGATCCTCGGCGACCTGGACGACGCGCTGGCCGACGGTCGGCTCGCCCTCACCTACGCCGAGGCCACCGGCGAGCTACGCCGAACCTCGTTGGCCCAGGCCCGGCTGGCGCACGTCCTGCGCTGGCGTGGCAACTTCGCCGAGGCGGACCAACTCTTCGCCCAGGCCAACTCGGTCGAGCTTCCCGACCGGTTGCGGGCCGCACTTCACGAGCACGCCGGCCGGTCGTGTTACGACCAGGGACGGCTCATGGAGGCCTGCCAGCACTTCGAGAAGGCGCTCGACCTGCGCGGAGCCGGCGACGCGGAACTGCTGGACCGGGTGCGGGTGGCCCTCGACGCGGTCGCCGTCCGGGCCGCGGCCGACGGCTTCGGGCCGTACCGCCGGGGTCGGGACGAGGTGCTCGACCGGGACCGGCCCCCGATGCCGGAGCGGGACGGGCCGCTGTGGGGTTACACCGGCCCGGACGGCGACCTGGTCATCCCCGCCCGGTACGCCGAGGCGCAGCCGTTCCACGACGGGCTGGCCTGGGTTCGCCGGCCGGACACCGACCGGTGGTCGCTGATCAACCTGCTCGGTACGACGGTGATCCCGCCGTCCTACCGGGCGGCGCACCCGTTCAGCGACGGCCTGGCCTGGGTGGTCGGCGAGGGCGGTTGGACGGCCATCGACGCGACCGGCGCGGTGCAGGTCCCGCCCAACTTCGCCGAGGTACGGCCGTTCCGCCGCGGGTTGGCCGCGGTGCGGCGCGAGGGGTGGGGGGCGGTCGACCGGACCGGTCGGATCGTCGTGCCCACCCGCTACCACGGGTTCGTCACCGAGTTGGCCGACGGCCAGCAGGTCGACGGCTTCACCGACGAGGGGCTGGCCGTTGTCGACGTGGCCGGCCGGCGCGGGGTCGTGGACCGGACCGGCGCGGTGCTGGTCCCGCCGACCCACCCGCTGCTTGTCATCCACCCGGTGGCGTTCCTGTTCGGCAGCGGCGGGCGGTGGGGTGCGCTGGACCGGCGCGGCGAGCCATTGATCGACCTGGTGCACCGCGACCGCGCCGAGGTCTTGGCGGAGATCGATCGGCTCCTCACCGACGCCAACCCGGTGCTCTGAGCGGCCGGTCGACGATGGTGATCCACCGGGGCTAGGGTCGGTACATGGAATTCCGACACCTGGGCCGTTCAGGCCTACTGGTCAGTGAAATCTCGTACGGCAACTGGATCACCCACGGTTCACAGGTCGAGGAGGACGCGGCGTTCGCCTGCGTCCGGGCCGCCCTCGACGCGGGGATCACCACCTTCGACACCGCCGACGTGTACGCCGGCACCCGGGCCGAGGACGTGCTCGGCCGGGCGTTGCAGAACGAGCGTCGCGAGGGCCTGGAGATCTTCACCAAGGTCTACTGGCCGACCGGGCCGGGCCGCAACGACCGGGGCCTGTCCCGCAAGCACATCATGGAGTCGATCAACGGCTCGCTGCGCCGGCTGCGCACCGACTACGTGGACCTCTACCAGGCCCACCGCTACGACAGCACCACCCCCCTGGAAGAGACGATGGAGGCGTTCGCCGACGTCGTGCACTCCGGCAAGGCGCACTACATCGGTGTCTCCGAGTGGACCGCCGAGCAGCTGCGCGCCGCCCACCCGCTCGCCCGGGAGCTGCACATCCCGCTGGTCTCCAACCAGCCGCAGTACTCGATGCTCTGGCGGGTCATCGAGGCCGAGGTCGTGCCGGCCAGCGAGGAGCTGGGCATCGGGCAGATCGTCTGGTCGCCGATGGCACAGGGTGTGCTCTCCGGCAAGTACCTGCCGGGGCAGCCGCCGCCGGCCGGTTCCCGGGCCACCGACGAGAAGTCGGGTGCGAGCTTCATCTCCCGGTTCATGAACGACGACGTGCTCACCCGGGTCCAGCAGCTCAAGCCCCTCGCGGAGCAGGCCGGGCTCAGCATGGCCCAGCTCGCCGTGGCGTGGGTCCTGCAGAACCCGAACGTCTCGTCGGCGATCATCGGCGCGTCCCGCCCCGAGCAGGTGCACGACAACGTCAAGGCGGCCGGGGTGAAGCTCGACTCCGGGCTGCTCAAGGCGATCGACGAGATCGTCGAGCCGGTCACCGAACGGGACCCGGCGAAGACCGAGTCCCCCGCCCAGCGTCCCTGACGCCGTTCCGGTCCGGTCGGCGCGCCCACGCGCCGGCCGGACCGGTCAGCTCAGCTCCACCCGTCGCCGGTCAGCTCTGCCAGAACCGGATCAGGTCGAGACCGACGGCGTAGAGCCACGAGGGCAGACCGAGCAGGTCACCGACCGCGAAGACCGCGTCGAAGAACCAGCCGCCGATGCGCGGGTTCCACAACAACGCGAAGAGCAGCAGGAAGCCGTACGGCGCGAACAGGTCGTACATCTTGCGCCACTGCGGGTTGAGCCACGGCTGGATCATGTTGCCGCCGTCCAGGCCGGGCACCGGAAGCAGGTTCAACACGCTCGCGGTGAGCTGGAGGAAGGCGAGCAGCGCCACCCCGGCCCAGAACTCCACAGGGCCACCCGACTGGGTGCCGACCCGTACCGCCGCCACCAACACCAGCGTGAACAGCACGTTTGTCGCCGGGCCGGCGAGGCTGACCAGCGTGTGCCGCAGCCGGCCCGGGATGGCGTGCCGGTCCACCCAGACCGCGCCGCCGGGCAGGCCGATGCCACCGAGCAGCAGCACCACCACCGGCAGCACGATCGACAGCAGCGGGTGGGTGTACTTCAACGGGTTGAGCGTCAGGTAGCCGCGGTGGGCGATGTCCCGGTCGCCGGCCCGGTACGCCACCACCGCGTGGGCGTACTCGTGCAGGCAGAGCGAGACCAGCCAGCCGGACACCACGAACAGGAACACGTTGAACCGGACGCTGCCGTAACCGTTCCACGCCAGCACCCCGCTGACCGCGAAGAGGGCGACCAGGCCGAGGAAGATCGGGCTGGGCCGAAACGCCGCCTTGGGTACGCCGAGGACCAGCCCGTCGGCGCCCGGCCGGTCGTAGGCCATCACTCGGCCGTGGGCAACAGGCTCATCCGGTACTCCACCCGGTCGTCCTCCACCAGTGCGACCGAGGTGACGCCGGACGCCGCGAGCTCCCGCCAGGTCTGACCGATCCAGGATTCGGCGTCGGCCTGGCTGCCGAACGACTCCGCCGGTCCCTCGACCGTCTGGCCGTCCGTGCCCTCGTACCGCCAGCTCCACGCCATGCCGCGTCTCCCCTCGCCGCTGATGTCCCCGTGGGACGAACCCTCGCCAGCGTAGTCGGCCCGGCGCGGAACGGCCGCTCGCTCGCCCCGGCGGGACCCCCGGGGTGGATCAATCCGATCGACGCCGGCCGGTACGGTGGCTCGGTGCTGACACGGGGAGTTCTGCTCGGCGACCGGTACCGGCTGGGCGAGCGGGTGGCGACGGGTGGGATGGGCGCGGTCTGGCGCGGCACGGACGTGCTGCTGGAACGCGAGGTCGCCGTGAAGGTGCTGCTGCCGTCGCTGGTCGCCGATCCGGAGTTCACCGCCCGGTTCCGGGCCGAGGCGCGGATGCTGGCCGCGCTGCGGCACCCCGGCGTCGTCCCGGTCCACGACGTGGGGCAGGCCGCGCTCGCCGACGGCAGCCAGGTCGACTACCTGGTGATGGAGTACGTCGAGGGCGAGCCGCTGTCCGCCCGGGTACGCGCGGCGGGGCGGCTGGATCCGGCCACCACCATGTCGGTGCTGGCCCAGGCCGCCGACGCGCTGCACACCGCCCACCTCGCCGGCATCGTGCACCGGGACGTGAAGCCGGGCAACCTGCTGGTCAAGGCGGACGGCCGGGTGGTGCTCGTCGACTTCGGCATCGCCCGCTCGCGCGGCATGGCCGGACTCACGGCGGCGAACATGGTGCTCGGCACCGCCTCGTACATGTCCCCGGAGCAGGCCAGCGGCCAACCGGTCTCGGCCGCCACCGACGTGTACGCGCTCGGCGCGGTGGCGTACTTCTGCCTCGCGGGGCAGCCGCCCTTCCACGGGGACAGCCCGCTGGCGGTGGCGTTGCGGCACGCCCAGGAGGAGCCGGCGGCGCTGCCGGCGGACACCCCGCCGGCGGTCGCCGCGGTCGTGGCCCGCGCACTGGCCAAGCGTCCGGCGGACCGGTTCGGCAGCGCCGCCGAGATGGCCGCTGCCGCCGCCGACGCCCGCGACGCGACACTGGCCCGCATCCCGGTGTCCGCCCGCCCCCCGTGGGCGTTGGCCGCCCCGCCCGCGCCGGCCGCCAACCCGCCGGCCGCCAACCCGCCGGCCGTCGAGGGCGTCACCCCGGCGCCCCTCGCAGCGGCCCACGCGGGCCCCCACTCCGCCGTTCCGAGCCCCACGCCCCCCGGGTCGGCATCCGCACCGACGCCGCCGGTCCCGCCCACGGACCCGGGTTCCGCGGTGCCGGCCTTCGACGCCGGACCGGTCCGAAGCGGGGCGACCCGCGAGGACCCGCTGCCGCCGTCGGGCCGGCGGCGCGGGCCACTGCTTGTCGGCGTGGGCGCGATCGTCCTCGTCGCGCTTGTCGCCGGAGCCGTGGCGGCGCTGCGACCCGATGCCGGGACGGGCCGCACGACAGGTCCAGCGGCGCTGGCGGGTGAGTCGACGTCGGGCGCCGACGTCGCGCCACCGACCGCAGACACCACCACGCCGGGACCCCGGCCCAGCGGCCCGCCGAGCGCCGGCCGGACCGCTACCGCCACACCGACCGGCGGTGGCCGATCGGGTACGCCCGCCGGCGGCAGCCCCGCCACCCGCGGCGCGACACCGGGGACCACGCCGACCGGGGCGGCCAGCGGCAGGCCGACACCCAGCGGCAGCGCGGCGAGCCGGCCCAACCCGTACACGGCCGCGCAGGCGTGCGGCAGCGGCTATCAGGTGATCGACTCGGCGACGCTCACCGACGGGGGCGGTCGCCGGCAGGGCCGGGTCTACCTGCTCTACCACTCGGGCAACGGCAACAACTGCGTGGTCACCCTGAAGGACACCGCGGTCGGCACGAAGTCGGCGATGTCGGCGTACCTGGAGGTGCAGGGACGGGTCCGCAGCACGGACAGCGGGTCCTTCGACTACTACGCGGGACCGGTGCGGGCCTCCGCCGCCGGTGCGTGCGTGAAGTGGGGCGGCGCGACCGGCGGGGTCAGCTACGGCAGCGGCTTCGAACACTGCGATTGACCGCCGGCCCTCCCGCGGGCCGGAGAGGGGAGCTGGCCGGCCAGATCTTGGACACTTTCCGTTCCGACCTGACGGAAACTGTCCAAGATTGCCAGCGAATCGCGGGCTGAGCGGCGCGGGGTGGAAGAGATCACGCGGGGGAAGCGGACGCTTGCCAGCAATGGAGGCGGAACGGACTTTCGATCTTCGGCAGGGCTGGGGCGACGTGCCCGGACCCGAGGCAGGAGAACTAAGGTACGGGCATGTCCGTAGACGGGTGGAACACGGTCCTGGTGCTCGGCGGTATCCGGTCCGGCAAGTCCGAGTTCGCCGAGTCCCTGGTCACCGACGCGCCGGTGGTCCGCTACCTCGCCACCGCGCCCGAGGGCGACCCGGAGGACACCGAGTGGGCGACCCGGCTGGCGGCGCACCGCGCCCGGCGGCCGGGTAGCTGGACCACCGAGGAGACCACCGAGGACCCGCGCCGGCTCGCCGACGTGCTCTCGTCCGCCGAGCCCAACGAGACGCTGCTCGTCGACGACCTGGGTGGCTGGGTGACGGTGCTGCTCGACCCGGATCACCAGCCGGCCGACGACGTGGCGACGATCGCGGAGCTGGCCGAGGCGATCCGCGCCTGCGCGGCCCGGGTGGTGCTGGTGAGCCCCGAGGTGGGGCTGTCGCTGGTGCCGACCACCCCGCTGGGTCGGGCGTTCACCGACGCGTTGGGCGCGGCCAACCGCGCGGTCGCCGACGCCTGCGACACTGTGGCGCTGGTGGTCGCCGGCCAGCCGGTCTGGCTGAAGTCGGCCGCCGGCGTGGCCAGCCCGGCGGTCGCCGCCAACGTGACCGAGCCCGCGGCCCCCGCCAGCGCGAGCGCCCAGGTGGTGGCGGCGAGCCTGGCCGACGCCGAACCCACCCCCGAGGTGCAGCTGCCCGAGGTGCTGACCCACGCGCCGCCGGTCGTGCCAGCCCAGGAGTCCGGCAACAACTGGGCCGCCCCGACCATGGCGCTGCCGATGGTGGCCACCGGGCTGGTCATCCAGCCCGGCATGGAGCTGCCGATGCCCGACGAGTACGCGGGCCCGCAGGCGGTGGACCGACTGGCCACGCTGGACGTACCGGGCGCCGGGCTGGGCGTGCTGGACCGGGTGGTCGGTTTCGCCGCCGCCACCCAGGGCACCGCCACGCCCCAGGCCTGGGGGTCGGTGCGGGTGTTGCTGCTGCACGGCGACCACGCCGGCGGGGCGTCGGCCGGCACCGTCGCCGGTGAGTCGGCGCGGCGGGCCGCACAGGCCCGCGCCGGCCGGGGCGCGTTGGCGCGACTCGCCGCCGAGAGTGGCGCCAGCCTCCAGGTGGTGGACACTCCGGCCGCCGCGCCGATGGAGGACCAGCCGGCGCTCTCGCTCGACCAGGTGGAGTCCGCGCTGCGCTACGGCTGGCGGCTCGCCGAGCAGGCCGCCGACGCGGGCGTACAGCTGCTGGTGCTGGGGGCGTGCGGAGCCGGCACCGAGGCGGCGGCCGCGGCGGTGCTCGCGGCGACCGCTGGCGCGGAGCCGCCCGCCGTGCTGGGCCGGGTCATCACCGGGTCCGGCGAGATCGACGACGCGGCGTGGATGATCCGCTGCGCGGCGGTACGCGACGCGCTGCACCGCACCCGCCGCTCGTCGCGCGGCGCCAAGGACATCCTGGCCGAGCTGGGCGGCGGCGACGTGGCGGTGGCCAGCGGCGTGCTGCTCGGCGCGACCGCCCGCCGGGTGCCGGTGCTGCTCGACGGGCCGGTCGGGCTGGCCGCCGGCATGGTCAGCCGTGACCTGGCCGGGCAGGCCCGGCACTGGTGTCTGCTCGCCGACCACGGCGGTCACCCGGCGGTGCGGCTCGCCGCCGACGTGCTCGGCCTCACCCCACTGCTCGACCTGCGGATGGATCTCGGCGAGGGCGCGAACGCGCTTGTCGCGCTCCCGCTGCTGCGCTCGGTGCTCGCCCTGGCCGCAGCCCTCCCGGTCCACCCGTCGCTCGGCGACGACGAGGAGCAGAGCCCGAGCGCCGACGAGCCGGCCTACCTCGACGAGTCCGACTTCGCCGAGCCGGAGCCGGCCGGTCCGGGTCCGGCGAGCACCGGGGCGGACGAGCAGCCGGCGTCGGGTTGGCGTGCCGGCTGAGTCGCGGTTCCTCGCGGGAACCCGGCTGGCGGTCACCACGTTCACCACGCTGCCGGTGCGGGCCGGGCGGATCGACCGCCCGGTCGCCGGCACCGCGATGGCCCTCGCCCCGGCGGTCGGCGCGCTGCTCGGCGTCCTGCTGGCCGGTGTGCTGCTGCTGACCGGCGCGTTCGCTCCCCCGCTGGTGGCCGGGGGTGTGACGGTCGGCGTGGCCGCCCTGCTCACCCGCGGGCTGCACCTGGACGGGCTGGCCGACACCGTGGACGCGCTCGGCTCGTACCGGCGGGGGGCGGCCGCACTGGAGATCATGAAGAAGCCGGACGTCGGCCCGTTCGGGGTGGTCGCCCTGGTGGTCGTCCTGCTGGTGCAGGCGGCGGCGCTTGCCGACCTGGCGGGGCGGTCCGGGCCGGCGGCTCTCGCGGCGGTGGTCGCGGCGACCGCCGCGGGGCGGTTCGGCGTCACAGTGGCCTGCCGGCGGGGAGTGCCGGCGGCCCGACCGGACGGGCTCGGCGCGCTGGTGGCGGGCACTGTCGGCCCGGTGGCGCTGGCCGTCGGCGCGGTCGCCGTCGCGCTGCTGGCGGTGCCCGCGGCGCCGGGCCGCCCGTGGCAGGGGCCGCTGGCCGTCGCCGCCGCACTCGCCGTCGCCCTCGTGCTGCTGACCCACGTGGTACGCCGGCTCGGCGGGATCACCGGCGACGTGCTCGGCGCGACAGTGGAAGTGGTCACCACGCTGGTCTACCTGGGTCTGGTGCTGTCCGCCTGAACCGGGCACGGCAGGCCGGGTAGCGTTCGGCTCGACAGCACCGGCACGGCCACCGAAGGACCCAGCATGCTCATCACGGACGACTTCCTGCCCGTACCGGTGCCGGAGTCGCTCAGCGCGACCTACCTGGTGCCGATGGCGGGACTGCCGAAGGTCAGCGCGAAGACCGCGGTGGCGGCGCTGAGCGGCCGGCTGGCCGAGCCGGTGCACGGGCTGGCCCGGCAGATGCTGGACAGCCCGCTGATGAGCGTCGACACCCGGCCGATCGCCGACTTTCCCGAGCTGCCACCGGACCTGCTCACCGCGTTCGGCGCCACCGAGGAGCAGTTGGCCCGGCTGGCCGCGGCGACCCACCTGGTGGTCGTGCAGGCCGAGTACCGCCCCGGCTGGCCGCCCGCGCACGAGTGGGCGGCCCGCGCGGTCGCGGCCGCGGTGGCGGAATCCGTCGACGGCGACGTGGTGGACGTCTTCGGGCTGCAGTTCCTCGACCCGGCTACCGCGCTGCGCTCACTCCCCGACGAGCAGGGCCGCATCCGGCTTGTCGACTGGGTGCTGGTGCCGTATTCGTCAGACACCGAGGGGCTGTGGTTCACCACGAAGGGGCTGCGCCGCTTCGGGCTGCTCGAGTTGCAGACCCAGGGGGTGCCCGACCACCTCACCCGCGCCTGGGGCGCGGTGATGACCGGGGCGGCCCGTCGGCTGCTGCGGGACTGGACCGACGGGCTCACCGGCGAGGAGGTGCCGGCGTTCGTGCAGCTGCCGGTGCTGGCCACCGTCACCGGGCACGACATCGCGGTGGCGTACGGCAATCCGGAGCAGCACGGCGCGACGGCCCCGGTGCTGCTGCGCCTGGAGCTGGACCCGGCGACCGACCCGGAGGCGGACTCGTTCCTGAGCCTGCGCCCGCCGGCCGGGCACCCGGGCCCGGACGGGCGCTACTTCGCCGCCGCCTGCGCCACCCTGTTCTCCGGGATCCAGCCGGACGTGCGCTACGCCCGCTCCGGTGACGCGATGAGCCAGGCGGTCGCCACCGCGCGCAAGGCGCTGGGCGACGCGCGGGCCCGGTTCGTGGCCGGTCGGTTGCCCGCCGAGTCGCAGTTGGTGGTCAAGTACGGCCTGCCCGGCGACGACGGCCCGGAGTACGTCTGGGCGGGCGTGACCTCGTGGGAGACCCCGGAGCGGATCGTCGGCGTCAGCGCCAGCGACGCCAACACCGACCCGAGCGTCCGCATCGGCGCCCCGGTGGTCGTGGAGACGTCCGACGTGGTCGACTGGGCCATCCTGGACGCGACAGGCGTCATCGAGGGCGGCTGGACCCAGGCAGTCCTCGACTCCGGCGAGCCCCCCACCCCCACCGGCTGACCCCACCCCACCCCCACCCCCACCCCCACCCCGTTGATCATGAGGTTAACGGGGGCGTTGATCTCTCAACGGCCCGTCAACCTCATGATCAACGCCGAGGGGGACGGGGTGGGGAGGGAGTTACTTGACTGAGGGGTTTACGAACGGGGGTTTGGTGAGGGTCAGCGGGGCTCGGCGGCCCCGGATGTCGATCTCGACCTCGTCGCCGTCGGACAGGTGGGCGTCGGTGTCCAGCAGGGCCAGCGCGATGCCCTGCTTGCGGGTCGGCGAGAAGGTGCCGCTTGTCACCTCGCCGACCTGCCGGTCGCCCACGTGCAGGGTCATGCCGGGGCGCGGGATGGCCCGGTCGACGGCGACCAGGCCGCGCAGCGTACGCCGAGGGCCGGCGGTCTTCTCGGCGAGCAGCGCGTCGCGGCCCCAGAAGGCCGGCTTGTCCCAACCGACGGCCCAGCCCGAGCGGGCCTGCACCGGGGTGATGTCCAGCGAGAGGTCCTGCCCGTGCAGCGGGTACCCCATCTCGGTACGCAGCGTGTCCCGGGCGGCCAGCCCGCAGGCCCGCAGCTCGAACGCCTCCCCCGCGGCGAACAGCGCGTCCCAGACGGTCACCGCGTGCTCCGCCGGCACCACCAGCTCGTAGCCCAGCTCGCCCGTGTACCCGGTGCGGCAGACGGTCAGCTCCACCCCGGCCAGGCTCGCCGCGGAGAAGCTCATGTAGCCGTGCTCGGTGGGCAGGTCGAGGGCGGCCAGCAACTCGGCCGAGCGGGGGCCCTGCACGGCCAGCACGGCGTACCCCTCGTGCTCGTCGGTGACGGTGACCTGCGCGGGCGCGGCGGCGCGCAACCGGCGCACCACCTCGGCGGTGTTCGCCGCGTTGGGGATCAGGAAGACGTGGTCCTCGGCGTACAGGTAGGCGATGATGTCGTCCACCACCCCACCGGTGGCGTCGTCGCAGCAGAGCGTGTACTGCGCCCGGCCCGGACCGATCCGGCCCAGGTCGTTGCTGAGGCAGGAGTTGACGAAGTCGGCCGCGCCGGGGCCACTCACCCGGGCCTTGCCGAGGTGCGACACGTCGAAGACCCCGACCGCGGTACGTACCGCGGTGTGCTCCTTGAGCACTCCGCCGCCGGCGTACTCCAGCGGCATCTCCCAGCCCCCGAAGGGGGCGAACTTGGCGCCGGCGGCGATGTGCCGCTCGTGCAGCGGGGAACGGCGCAGCCGGGTCGCGGCGGCGTCGAAGGTCACGTCGGTCATGGGTGGCAACTTACCGGGGGCGAGCTCGCTGGTTAGCATCGGCGGGAGCCCGCTGGCGCTGTCGGCGGGACAGCCCTGACGTTCGGCGGGTACGTTCCGCCGGAGACCTTCACCGCTGGTACGCGACGCCGCGACCGGCCCGGCCCGCCCGGAGTAGCTTCAGTGACATCACCCCGCACCACCAACCTGAGCCTGGTCGACACCGACCCGGCCGAGCTCGCCGTCGACGCGATCGTGATCGGCGTGCACAGCCAGACCGGAGAGCAGGACGCCACCAGCGGCCTCGCCGGCACCCTGCTGCTCGCCAGCGGCGCGGAGAGCATCGCCGCCGCGTTCGACGGAAAGCTGACCGAGACGCTGGCGCTGCTCGGCGCGACCGGTGGGCCGGGTGAGGTCATCAAGCTGGCCACGCTGGGCACCGTGACCGCTCCGCTGGTCGCGGCGGTGGGGCTCGGCCCGGAGCCGTCGGGCGCCGCTCCGGCACCGGAGGTGCTGCGCCGGGCCGCCGGTGCGGCGATCCGGGCCCTGGCGGGGGCGTCGAGGGTCGCGCTGGCCATGCCGCTGCCGGACGACACTGACGCGTCGGCCGAGCTGCGCGCGGTCGCCGAGGGCGCGTTGCTCGGCGGGTACCGGTTCGCCGGTTACAAGACCCGGCCGCAGCCGACCCGGCGGGAGCCGGTGACCGAGGTGCTCATCGCGGTGCCGGACGCGGGCGACGCGGGCGCCCAGGCGGAGGTCACCCGGGCGCAGGTCGTGGCGGGCGCGGTCCGGCTCACCCGGGACTGGGTGAACACCGCTCCGAACGAGTTGCGTCCGCCGTCGTTCGCCGACGCCGTCGCCGCTGCCGCCCGGGACGCGGGCCTCGGCGTCGAGGTGCTGGACGAGGCGGAGTTGGCCGCCGGCGGTTACGGCGGCATCGTCGCGGTCGGGCAGGGCTCGGAGGCCCCGCCCCGGCTGGTGAAGCTCACCTACACGCCGCAGGACGGCGGCAACGGCAAGCGGGTCGCGCTGGTCGGCAAGGGGATCACCTTCGACACCGGCGGCATCTCGATCAAGCCGGCGCAGGGCATGTGGGAGATGAAGTCCGACATGGGCGGCGCGGCCGCGGTGGGCGCGGCCATGCTGGCGATCGCCGCGCTGAAGCCGGCGGTGGCGGTTAGCGCCTACCTGCCGATGGCGGAGAACATGCCGTCGGGCACCAGCTACCGGCCGGGCGACGTGATCACCATGTACAACGGCAAGCGGGTCGAGGTGCTCAACACCGACGCCGAGGGCCGGATGATCCTGGGCGACGCGATGGCGCGCGCCTGCGAGGACGGCACCGACTACCTGTTCGAGACCTCCACCCTGACCGGCGGCCAGGTGGTCGCGCTGGGCAAGCGGGTGGCGGGCGTGATGGGTACTCCGGAGCTGTGCGAGCGGGTCCAGGCGGTCGGCGACGCCGTCGGCGAGCCCGCCTGGCCGATGCCGCTGCCCGACGACGTGCGCAAGGGCATGGAGTCCGACGTGGCGGACATCTCGCAGGTGAACGCCGGGATGGACCGGGCCGGTCACATGCTGCAGGGCGGGGTCTTCCTGCGCGAGTTCGTAACCGACGACGTGGCGTGGGCGCACATCGACATCGCCGGGCCGAGCTACCACTCGGGCGAGCCGACCGGCTACTGGACCAAGGGCGGCACCGGCGTTCCGGTCCGCATGCTGGTACAGCTCGTCGAGGATGTCGCCGCCAACGGCTGACGATCCGCCGACCCGGGGCGTCCTCCTGCTGGGGGGCGCCCCGGTCGCGTTCAGTACCGCTCGGGGCGGCGTTTGCGCCGTTCGTTGAAGTCGCGCATCCGCTGCGGGTAGCCCATCAGCCGGACGTCGTACACCGGGATGCCCATCCGGTACGCGAAGCGCCGCGCGCCGTCCGGGCCGTCGATGCGCCGCCGGGTCCACTCCCCGTCGTCGGCGATCAGGATGACGGTGGTCTGCGTCACCGTCGTCCGGGGTTCGATGAACGCCTCGACGCCGCGCCGGCTCCGGATGAAGTTCTCCAGATGGTCCAGGTCGCCACGATCGGCGGCACGGTCACGGCTCGACACAGCCGTCTGTTTGCGGCGCCGGAACAACCCCACCGGTTCTCTCCCCCAACGGTGCGTCATCGACAACGGTGCCAAGGGTACGTGTCGATGACGTGTCGTTGGGCACCTCGGTACGCACCCTGTGCCCGGTGGTGACAAGATGACCGAGGTGGGGTGTGTCTGTGTTACACCCCCGTGACCCCCGATGCAGTGACGCGACCTGGGAGTTGGACGTGAGCGAGCCGAACGAAGCGACCTTCGACATTGTCATCCTCGGAGCTGGCAGCGGCGGTTACGCGGCGGCGCTGCGCGCCGCCCAGCTGGACCTGAAGGTCGCGCTGATCGAGAAGGGCAAGCTCGGCGGGACCTGCCTGCACAACGGCTGCATCCCGACCAAGGCGCTGCTGCACGCGGCCGAGATCGCCGACCAGACCCGCGAGTCGGAGCAGTTCGGCGTGAAGACCGAGCTGATCGGCATCGACATGGCCGGGGTCAACTCGTACAAGGACGGTGTGGTCGCCCGCCTGTACAAGGGCCTGCAGGGCATGTTGAAGACCAACAAGGCGATCACCATCATCGAGGGCCACGGCAAGCTTGTCGGCAAGAACGTGGTCGAGGTGGACGGCAAGCGCTACACCGGTCGCAACATCGTGCTGGCCTCCGGCTCGTACGCGAAGAGCCTGCCCGGCCTGGAGGTCGACGGCGAGCGGATCATCACGAGCGACCACGCGCTGACCATGGACCGGATCCCGTCGTCGGTGATCGTCCTGGGTGGCGGCGTGATCGGCGTCGAGTTCGCAAGCGTGTGGAAGTCCTTCGGCGTGGACGTGACGATCGTCGAGGCGCTGCCCCGGCTGGTCGCCGCCGAGGACGAGGAGTCGTCGAAGGCGCTGGAGCGGGCGTTCCGCAAGCGGAAGATCAACTTCAAGGTCGGCAAGCCGTTCGAGAAGGTCGAGAAGACCGAGAACGGCGTCAAGCTGACCATCCAGGGCGGCGAGACCGTGGAGGCCGAGCTGCTGCTGGTCGCCGTCGGTCGCGGCCCGAACACCGCAAACCTCGGGTACGAGGAGCAGGGCGTCAAGATGGACCGCGGCTACGTGCTGACCGACGAGCGGTTGCGCACCAGCGTGCCGAACGTCTACGCGGTCGGCGACATCGTGCCCGGCCTCCAGCTCGCGCACCGCGGCTTCCAGCAGGGCATCTTCGTCGCCGAGGAGATCGCCGGGCAGACCCCGGCCGTGATCGACGAGGTCGGCATCCCGCGGGTCACCTACTGCGACCCGGAGCTGGCGTCGGTGGGCCTGACCGAGGCGAAGGCCAAGGAGCAGTACGGCGCCGACAAGGTCAAGGCGTACAACTACAACCTCGGCGGCAACGGCAAGAGCCAGATCCTCAAGACCGCCGGCTTCGTGAAGTTGGTCCGGGTCGAGGACGGCCCCGTCGTCGGCGTCCACATGGTCGGCGCGCGGGTGGGTGAGCTGATCGGTGAGGCGCAGCTCATCTACAACTGGGAGGCCTACCCGGCCGAGGTCGCCCAGCTCGTGCACGCCCACCCGACCCAGAACGAGGCCCTGGGCGAGGCGCACCTGGCCCTCGCCGGCAAGCCGCTGCACGCACACGCCTGACCATCCAACCGCGGCGTCCGGCGACGGGCGAAGATCCCACCAGGGGAATGAAGGAGTCTCAGAAAATGCCGGTATCGGTCACCATGCCCCGGCTCGGCGAGAGCGTCACCGAGGGCACCGTCACGCGCTGGCTCAAGCAGGAGGGCGACACTGTCGAGGTCGACGAGCCCCTGCTCGAGGTCTCGACCGACAAGGTCGACACCGAGATCCCGTCGCCCGCGGCGGGCGTGCTGAGCCGGATCGTGGTCGGCGAGGACGAGACCGCCGAGGTCGGCAGCGAGCTCGCCGTCATCGCTGGTGAGGGCGAGTCGACCGGTGGCGGCGAGGCCGCACCGCAGGAGCAGGCCCCGGCCGAGGCGGTCGAGCCGGCCGCCGAGCCGACGGCCGCCGCCGAGGGCACCGCCGACGAGATCGCCCAGGACGAGGCCCCGGCCGAGACGCCGGCTCCGGCCACCGCCTCGTCGGGCGAGGGCACCGCGGTGAAGATGCCCGCCCTGGGTGAGAGCGTCACCGAGGGTACTGTCACCCGCTGGCTCAAGCAGGTCGGCGAGACCATCGAGGTCGACGAGCCGCTGCTGGAGGTCTCCACCGACAAGGTCGACACCGAGATCCCGTCGCCGGTCGCCGGCACCGTGCTGGAGATCAAGGTCGCCGAGGACGAGACCGCAGCGGTCGGCGCCGACCTGGCGATCATCGGCGTTGCCGGCGCGGCCCCCGCGCCGGCGAAGACCGAGCCGAAGCCCGAGCCGAAGGCGGAGGCCAAGCCGGCGCCGAAGGCCGAGCCGAAGCCGGCGCCGAAGGTCGAGGAGCCGACCCCGGGCATGTCGTACAACGAGCCGGCCGCGGAGACCGAGAGCTCGGCGCAGCCGGCGAAGACCGAGCAGGCCGCCCAGCCGGCCGCGCCGGCCTCGACGCCGCCGCGCCCGTCCGCCCCGGCACCGGGCGGCGGCGAGGAGGCCGCCGGGTACGTCACGCCGCTGGTCCGCAAGCTGGCCGGTGAGCACGGCGTCGACCTGGCCTCGCTCAACGGCACCGGCGTGGGTGGCCGGATCCGCAAGCAGGATGTCCTCGACGCGGCCGAGAAGGCGAAGGCCGCCAAGGCCGCTCCCGCCGCCGCGCAGCCGGCCGCCGCGCCGTCGGCGGCCCCGGCCAAGCCGGCCGCGAAGCCGCAGCCGAGCAGCAAGCGGGGCACCACCGAGAAGCTGCCGCGCATCCGGGCGACAATCGCCAAGCGGATGCAGCAGTCGCTCCAGGAGACCGCCCAGCTCACCACCGTCGTCGAGGTGGACGTCACCCGGGTCGCCAAGCTGCGGACGCGGGCGAAGGAGTCGTTCCAGGCCAAGCACGGCGTGAAGCTGTCCTTCCTGCCGTTCTTCGCGCTCGCCGCCGTCGAGGCGCTCCAGACGTACCCGATCATCCAGGCCAGCATGGACCTGGAGGGCGGCACGATCACCTACCCGGCGGCCGAGCACCTGGGCATCGCCGTGGACACCGAGCGCGGGCTGCTCGTGCCGGTCATCCACAACGCCGGTGAGCTCAACATGGGCGGCATCGCCAAGCGGATCGCCGACCTGGCCGAGCGCAGCCGGTCCAACAAGATCACCCCGGACGAGATGGCCGGGGCGACCTTCACGCTCACCAACACCGGCAGCCGGGGCGCGCTCTTCGACACCCCGATCGTGCCGTCGCCGCAGTCGGCGATGCTCGGCACGGGTGCCGTGGTGAAGCGTCCGGTCGTGGTCAACGACCCGGAGCTGGGCGAGGTCGTCGCGATCCGGTCGATGGTCTACCTGGCCATGTCCTACGACCACCGGCTGATCGACGGCGCCGACGCGGCCCGCTTCCTGACCGCTGTCAAGGAGCGGCTGGAGGCCGGCAACTTCGAGTCGGAGCTGGGCCTCTCCTGATCCCACGCCAACGCCGACAAGGCGCCCCGGTCGTCGACCGGGGCGCCTTGTCGTTGGTCCTCAACCCTTCAGCAGATCGGTAGAGACCTTCCAGAGCCGCTCGGCGGCCTCCGGGTCCAGCGCGTACGCCGCGACTCCCGTCCGGCGGCCGGGCTGGGCGGGGGCTGCCTCCTGACACTCCTCGAAGTAGCGCCCGCCCACGCCGTCGAGCAGCGGCGACGCGGCGGCCAGCACCGAGGTGGCGGCACCCTGCTCGACGGTCTTCCAGGCCGCCGCGTTGTCCGCGCGCAGTCGGGTCAGCTCCTCCTCGCTGACGTAGCGCTGCAGCTTGGTCCGGATCGCGCCGGGCATCACCGCGTTGGCAGTGATGCCGTCGTCGGCCCAGCGCCGGCTCGCCTCCACGGCGAACAGCACGTTCGCCGTCTTGGACTGCCCGTACGCCTGCCACGGCTCGTACTCCCGCCGGTCGTACTGGATGTCCTCGAAGACCACCGGTGAGCGCAGGTGGCCGGCGGAGCTGACCGAGACGATCCTGGCCCCGCCGTCGGCGGCGAGCGCCGGGCGTAGCCCGGTGGCGAGCGCGAAGTGTCCCAGGTGGTTGGTGGCGAACTGCATCTCCCAGCCCTGCGGCGTCCGGCTCAGGGGCGCGGCCATGATGCCGGCGTTGTTGACAAGGATGTGCAGCGGGCCGTCCCAGTTGGCGACGAAGTCGGCGACGGACCCCTGGTCGGCGAGGTCGAGCGGCGCGACCATGACCCGGTCGTTGTCGGTGGTGCCGGTGATGTCGTCGGCGGCCTGCTGGCCGGCGTCGGGGTTGCGGACGGCCAGGGTGACCTCCGCGCCGGCGCTGGCCAGGGCACGGGCGGTCTCCACGCCGATGCCGGACGATCCGCCGGTGACGATCGCCCGCCGGCCGACGAGGTCCACGCCCCGGATCACGTCCATGGCCGTGGAGGTGTGGGCGAATGACGTGGTGATCGGGTTCTTCGTCGTCATGATCCATCCTTGTCCAGGGTGGGTCGGATCGGCCCGTTGCCGGAGGCCGCTGGCGGCCAGGATTCGGCCTCCGCGCCGACAGACGGCGCTCCGGACCGAATGAAGGCCGGTCCAGGCGTTCCCGCCCGGGGCCGGAGGTAACGCTCGGCCGCGGCGCCATCGCCGTTCGGGCCTTCGGCCAGGCCGGACGCTGCCAGAGTGGGACCGTGGGCAGCTACCGGCGGCGTGGGCAACTGGGTCCTGCCGTCCCGATCGCCCCCGGTGCCCGGGTCGACAAGTTCGAGGTCTTCTTCGACCTGGTCTTCGTCTTCTCGTTCTTCATCATCACCCGGGCGACCGCCGCCAACATCTCCGGCCGACAGTTGCTGCACGCCGGTCTGGTGCTCGCCGTGCTCTGGTGGATCTGGGTGGTGCACAGCCTGGTCGCCACCCGGGTCCGGCTCGGCGAGGGCTACGTGCCGGTGCTCATGGTGATCGCGATGGTGGCCCTGTTCGCGTTCGCGCTGGCGCTGCCGCAGGCGTTCAGCGATCCGAAGGGAATCGCCGGCGGCCCGATGCTGGTGGCCATCAGCTACGTCGTGGTCCGGGCGGTCCACATGATCCTCTATCAGCACGTGGTGAAGGACAGCCCGCAGGAGCGCCGGCAGCTGCGGCGCTTCGCCCCGGAGCTGGCGGTGAGCATCGTGCTGCTGCTGGCCGCCGCGTTGATCCCGCCGCAGATCGCCGACCCGGACCAGGCCGCCATGGTCCGCGACGGGCTGTGGATCACCGTGGTGGTGGTGCAGTACGCCACCGGCTTCATCGTCGGCACCTGGGGCTGGGGGGTGACAAGCGCCGAGCACTGGACGGAGCGCTACGACCTCATTCTGATCATCGCGCTGGGTGAGTCGATCATCTCCACCGGGGTGGGCGGCAATCTGCTCGGCAAGCCGGTGACCTGGCCGGCGGTGGCGGCCGCGGCGCTCGGCATCGTGATCACGGCCGCCCTCTGGTGGGCGCACTTCGACTTCATAGGGCCGGCCGCCCGGATCGCCCTGCACGCGGCGGAGGGTGGCCCCCGGGTGGCCATGGCCCGCGACGCGTACGCGTACCTCTACCTGCCGATGATCGCCGGGGTGATCCTCTTCTCCATCGGCAACGAGGAGGTCCTGCACAAGATCACTGACCCGGCCGGCGGAATCGCCGAGAAGGTCGAGGGACCAGCGGTGCCAATGCTCTTCGGAGGACTGATCTGCTACTTCGCTGTCAACCTGGCGTTCCAGCTGCGCACGCTGCACACCCTCACCTGGACCCGCGTCGGCGTCATCGTGGTGCTCACGGCGGCTCTGCCGATCGGTCAGCACCTGCCGGCGCTGGGCACACTCACCCTCGCGACAGTGATCTGCGTGGGGATGATCATCGTGGAGGTGATGGTGATGTCGGGTTCGCGGCACGCGCTACGGGCTGCCGTCTTCCAGGAGCGCACCACCCACGAGGCCCACGAGGCCGCCTGGCGGGCCCGCTGGCACGACGTCCGGGAGACTGACGAGCCCACCACCCCGTGACCCCACCGGGATAGACTCCGGCGCAGCGTCGCAGTGCGCCCGGCCCGAAGGCCGCCGTGGGCATGGAGGCGCGGGACAGCATGGGACACACGTGCACCCGAGCAACTCACCGGCCGGCCGGCTCGCCGCCGTCGGCAATCAGATGATCGAGATCCACCTCTGGCTCAGCGCCGAACTGGCCCGCCTCCGGGCCAGCCCCGACACCCCGTCGCGGGACCTGCGGGCGCACTGCCTGACCTTCTGTGCCGCGCTCGGCCGACACCACACCGGCGAGGACGCGGGCGCGTTCCACCTGCTGGCCGAGCAGGTCCCCGAGCTGCGCCCGGTCATCGCGAACCTGATCACCGACCACCAGGTGGTGGCGGGGATCCTGGAGCGGGTCGAGGCGTTGCTGGGCGGCGACACGGCGGTGCCGGTCGCCCAGTTGCGCGCCGAGCTTGACGGTTTGGCCGCGCTGCTGGAGTCGCACTTCCGCTACGAGGAGAAACGGCTGGTCACCGCACTGAACGCGCTCACCGGCCAGCCCGGGACGACAGAGGACCTCCTCGGCCTGAGCGCGCCGCCGCACGTCACCCGCTGACGGCTGGGCCGATCCCGCTGACCGGCTCGGCCGGCCGCTCGTAGAAGCGGATCTTCTCGCGGAGGTGGTCGTACTGGCGCTGGAGCAGGCGCATCTGCTCCTCCACCCGCGCGGCGTGGCACCGCAGCAGTTCCCGCCGCTCGTCGGCGGTGTGCTCGCCCTCGCGGGCCAGTTGCGCGTAGCGGCGCATCTGCGCGATCGGCATCCCGGTGTCGCGTAGGCAGCGGAACAGCACCAGCCAGCCGAGGTCGTCATCGGTGAAGACCCGCTGCCCGCCCGCCGTCCGCTCCACGTCGGCGAGCAAACCGATCTTCTCGTAGTACCGCAGGGTGTCCAGGCTGAAGCCGCTGCGGCGGGCGGCCTCCGAGGGGGCGTAACCGCTCATGTCGCGAGATCGTAGTGCTTGACCTGGAGCGCACTCCAGGTTGGAGGCTGGTCGCCATGACGACGACACGCACGCTGGGACGCAGCGGCATCACGGTGAGCGCCATCGGGATGGGGTGCTGGGCGATCGGCGGGCCACTCTGGGGCGACGACGGGCAGCCGTTCGGCTGGGGCGAGGTGGACGACGACGAGTCGATCCGCACCATCCACCGGGCGCTCGATCTCGGGGTGACACTGTTCGACACGGCGAGCAACTACGGTGCCGGGCACAGCGAGCGGATCCTCGGCCGAGCCCTGGCCGGCCGGCGGGACAGCGCGGTGATCGCCACCAAGTTCGGGAACGTCAGCGAGGAGAGCACCCGGCGGGCGCTCGGCACCGACGCCAGCCCCACGTTCGTGGTCCGCAGCCTGGAAGACTCGCTGCGCCGGCTCGGCACCGACCACGTCGACCTGTACCAACTGCACATCAACGAGCTGCCGGTGCCCGCCGCGCTCCACCTTGTCGACACCCTGGAGGGCCTTGTCGACAAGGGCATGATCCGGGCGTACGGCTGGAGCACCGACAACCCCGCCTCGGCGGAGGCGTTCGCGGCCGCCGGCCCGCACTGCGCCGCGATCCAGCACGACGAGTCGGTGCTGCGCGACAACCCGGCGGTGCTGGCGGTCTGCGACAGCCACGACCTGGCCAGCCTCAACCGCGGGCCGCTCGCGATGGGGCTGCTCACCGGTTCGACCC
This sequence comes from Micromonospora sp. CA-240977, assembly GCF_050942285.1. NCBI lineage: Bacteria > Bacillati > Actinomycetota > Actinomycetes > Micromonosporales > Micromonosporaceae > Micromonospora > Micromonospora sp. CA-240977. The sequence continues at coordinate 5,719,421 of NZ_CP192055.1, forward strand.
GGGCGGTTGGGGTGGACGACGTGCGCGGGCGGGCGCCGGAGTGGTTGGAGTGGTTCTCCGACGGCCGGCCGACGCCACGCTGGGCGGCCCGGGTGGACCAGGTCCGGGCGGCGCTCACCGCCGACGGGCGAACCCTCGCGCAGGGCGCGCTCGGCTGGCTGCTGGCGCGCAGCCCGCGTACGGTGCCGATCCCGGGCCTGCGCACTGTGCCGCAGGCCGAGGAGAACCTGGCCACCCTGGCGCTCGGCCCGCTGAGTGCCGAGGCGTACGCGGAGGTGGAGCGGCTCCTGGCCGACCTGCGTCCCGCCCAGGCGGCCTGACCACCGACCCGGCCCCTCGCCCCGGGCGTCGTCAGCGGAAGTCGTCAGCGTGCTCGGCGGCCCACTGCCGGAACGTACGCCCGGGGCGTCCGGTCACCTGCTCGACGTCCGGGGCCACCCAGTTGCTGCCCTCGGGATACCGCCCCATCTCCAGGAACCACTCGATCACCTCGGTCGGGTAGTGGTCCTTCCAGTACTCGCGGGCCTGCTCCGGGGTCAGCTCGTCGAAGCGCACCGGACGGCCGATCGCCTCGCCGATCATCCGGACCGCGTCCCGGCGACGGACCGGCTCCGGACCGGTCGGCTGGTACACCCGACCGGCGTGGCCGTCCTCGGTGAGCGCGGCCACGATGACCGCGGCGATGTCCGCCTCGTGGACCAGCGCGCTGGTCCAGTTGCCGAACGGCGCCCGCACCACCCCCTCGGTCCGGATGTCCGCCGCCCACTCGCGGGTGTTCGCCATGAACTCACCGGGGAAGACGTGCGTCCACTCCAGGCCCGAGTCCTCGATGGCCCGGTGCAGGAGACGGTGGGGTGCCTCGATCGGGTCGTCGTCGGCCCGGCTCGGGTCGTTGTGGCCGAGGTGGGTGACCCGGCGGACGCCGGCCTGCCGGGCCAGCTCCAGGATCTCCGCGCCGGTGGTCAGCGGCCCGGCCCCGTCCATCCCGATCACGTGCATGCGTGTCACGCCGCGCAGCGCCGCGGCCAGCGTGGCGGGCCTGGCGAAGTCGCCGGCCACCACCTCCACCCCGGGGGGCAGTGCGGCGGTCGCCGGGTTGCGGGTCAGGGCCCGTACGTCGTGGCCGGCGGCCACCAGTTGCCGCACCAGGCTGCCTCCGACGGTTCCGGTCGCTCCGGTCACCAGGATCGGCATGGTCCCTCCTCAGGGATCGGCCCGAATGCGGGCAGGGTGAGCCGACCCCGCCATTCGGGGGCGCTCTCGGATGACTCATGGTCAGCCAGATCGATGCGGGAAGCAATCGCGAACACCCCGTTCACGTTCGCTCTGACCTGCGGAAACGCGCCAGCCACCGAAAGCGCGCGGTAGCCTTTTTCGGCCCCCGGGAGGCCCGTTGACCTGCCTTTACCGCGCCGCACGGGGACGTGCGCGGATTTCTTCGCCGGTCCGTCCCGCGGCCGGTGACGTCGGCCGCCCCACGCATCCACCGGTGGCGTTCTGGGCGAAGATGGGAGCATGCGGATCCTTCTGGCCGGCGCGTCCGGCTTCCTCGGCACCCGGCTGGCCGACCGGCTCTCGGCGGACGGGCACCAGATCACCCGGCTGGTCCGTCGGTCGCCGCGCGACCCGCAGGAGCGGCGCTGGGACCCGGCCGCCGCACAGCTCGACCCGGCCGTGGTCGCCGAGGCCGACGCGGTGGTCAACCTGGCCGGCGCGGGCGTCGGCGACAAGCGCTGGGACGACGACTACCGCCGGTTGATCCGCACCAGCCGGGTGGACAGCACCACCACGCTGGCGACCACCATCGCCGGGCTGCCCGCCGAAGACCGACCCCGGGTGCTGCTCAACTCCTCGGCCGTCGGCTGGTACGGCAACACCGGCGACCGGGCGGTCGAGGAGGACGCACCGGCCGGCGAGGGGTTCCTGGCCGACGTCTGCCGGGTGTGGGAGGCCGCGACCCGGCCGGCCGAGGACGCCGGGGTACGCGTCGTACGCCTGCGTACCGGGCTGCCGCTGGACCGCGACGGGGGGCTGCTCAAGCCGCAGCTGCTGCCGTTCAAGCTGGGCATCGCCGGCCGGCTGGGCAGTGGCCGGCAGTGGCTGCCGTGGATCTCGTTGGCCGACTGGCTGGACGCGATGCGCTTCCTGCTGGACCACGACGAGGTCGCCGGCCCGGTCAACGTGGTGGGCCCGAACCCGGTGACGAACGCCGAGTTCACCAGGGAGCTGGCCCGGCAGCTGCACCGCCCGGCGATCATCCCGATCCCCGCGCTGGCGCTCAAGGTGGCCCTCGGCGGCTTCGCCCACGAGGCTCTCACCAGCACCAGGGTCCTTCCCGGCGCCCTGACCCGTGCGGCCTTCCCGTACCAGCACCCCGATCTGCCCGGGGCACTGCGCGCCGCCCTCGGCGACTGACGGGAAGAGGGCCCCTCCCGTCGGGTCGGAAGGGGCCCTCGCGTGGGGGGTGGGTCAGCAGCCGATCACCCAGTAGTTGGGGGCGGTCTGCTTGAGGACGCTTGTGTAGAAGGTGTTGTAGAGGCCCATCCGCTGGTTGGAGCCGTTGGCGTAGGCGTAGCCGCCGGACTGGTACGCCCGACCCGCCGTCACGTGGGCGTAGTTGCTGGCCGTCACGCACGTCGGCGGCGTGGTGGGCGTCGCGGTCGGGGTGGGGGTGGCCGTCGGGGTCGCGGTGGGGGTGGCCGTGGGGCTGGGGGTCGGGGTGGTGCCGCCGCCGTTCAGGCCGAAGAAGAGCGCGTCACGGTAGGTCGAGCAGATGGTGTCGAGGAAGTACGCAGCGGCGGTGCCGCACTGGTCGGCCCCGGAACCCGGGTCGACCGGAGTGCCGTGACCCATGCCGGAGACCCGGTACAGACGTACCTCGTCGTTGCCGTACACCTCCAGGCTCGTGTTGGCGGGCAGCGACGAGGTGCTGGTCGGGGTCTGCGAGATGCCGCGCACGTTGGTCCACTGGTCCCGCGACTCGGTGCCGTTGAGCGGTGTGACGGTGGTGTCCGAGGTGCCGTGCCAGATGGCCACCCGGGGGCGCGGGCCGGTGTAGCCGGAGTACGCGCCCCGGACCAGGTCGCCCCAGGCTGCCGGGGTCTTGTCCGCGCCCGGATTCATGCAGCTGAAGGCGTTGACCATGCTGGTGGCGCAGCGGTACGGGATGCCCGCGATGATCGATCCGGCGGCGAAGACGTCCGGGTACGTGGCGAGCATGACCGCGCTCATCGCCCCGCCCGCGGACAGCCCGCTGACGAAGACCCGGGAGCCGTCCACGCCGAAGTTCGCCTTGGCGTGGTCGACCATCTGCTTGATGGACAGCGCCTCGCCCTGACCCCGGGCCGTGTCGCCGGCCTCGAAGAAGTTGAAGCAGGAGTTGGCGTTGTTGCCGGAGGGCTGCTGGGCGACGATCAGGGAGAACTTCCACTGGTCGGCGTACTTCTGCCAGCCGGAGTTGGCGAAGTACCCGGAGGCGTTCTGGACGCAGCCGTGCAGCAGCACCACGGCTGGGGAGTTGGCCGGCAGGTTGTCCGGCCGGTAGGCGTACATGGCGAGGTTGCCCGGGTTGGAGCCGAACCCGGTGACCTGGGTGAGGGTCGCGGCCTGGGCGGGTGCGGCGACGGCGACCGCGCCGGCTGCGGCGAGGACGAGCCCGGCGCCCACGCCGATCAGCCGGGTGAGGATGGACGAGGAGCGGCGCACGGCGGCCTCCTGAGGGGGCGAACTGTGAACTGGGTCACTGTCGAATTGCCGTGACGTTACGGCGATGTGTCGCCGCCATGACATGGGCCGCGCTCACACATTCACGAGCGCCAAGGTGTACGCCGCACCGTCGACGCGAGTCCTCCCCAACCCCACGCGACAACAACGGTCCCCTCCTTGCAGGTCTGACCGGCCTGTCCAGGTCCGGTTGGTAACGTCCGCTGCGTGCCGTCCTCCCCGTCGCTGGCCACCGGGCCCGCACCAGCGTCACCGCCGCGCGTCGTCCGGGACCGCCGGACCGACCTGATCGTCGTGCTGGTGGCGCTCGCGCTCGCCGTCTGGGTGACAAGTGGGCTGTGGCGGGACCCCAACGTCCGCGCCATCACGGTCAACTCCAGCGACCAGGCGCTCTTCGAGTGGCTGTTGGCCTTCGGCGGGCACGCTGTCACCCACGGGGAGAACCCGTTCTTCACGTACCTGATCAACGTCCCGGACGGCGTGAACCTCGCGGTCAACACCTCGATCACGGTGTACGCGGTGGTCTTCGCCCCGCTCACGTACCTGATCGGGCCGCCGGCCACCTTCCTGGTGATCCTCACCCTGAACCTGCTGGCCACGGCGCTGGCCTGGTACTGGCTGCTCTCCCGGCACCTGGTCCGCAGTCGGCTGGCCGCCGGGGTCGGCGGCCTGTTCATCGCCTACTCCCCCGGCATGGTCTCGCACGCCAACGCGCACCTGAACTGGACCGCCGGCTGGCTGGTGCCGCTGCTGATCTGGCGGCTGTTCGCGCTGCGCCGAGCCGGGCACTGGCTACGCGACGGGGTGATCCTCGGCGTGCTGGTCGCGGTGGCCTTCTCGATCGCCGCCGAGGGGCTCTTCTTCGCGGCGCTGGCGCTGGGAGTGTTCGTCGCCATCTGGGCGTTGCACCCGGCCAACCGCGCCGAGGCACGCGCCGCGCTGCCCAATTTCCTGCGCGGGCTCGGGGTGACCGCCGTGGTGGCCGGCGTGCTGCTGTCGTACCCGCTGTGGTTGCACTTCGCCGGGCCGCAACGGTTCCACGGCACCGGCTTCGACCCGGTGATCCACTCCGAGGACATCGCGGCGTTCGCCGCGTTCCCGCGCCGCTCGCTGGCCGGCGAGGCGGGGCTGGGCACCTCGCTGGCGCCGAACCCGACCGAGGAGAACTCGTTCTTCGGCATCCCGCTGCTGGTGCTGACCGTGATCTGCTTCGTCGCGCTGTGGCGGCGGGCCGACCCGGGCCGCCGGGCCACCCTCTGGGCGCTGGGCGTCCTCGCGCTGGTCTTCTCGGTGCTCTCCTTCGGCCCGATCGCGAAGGTCGACGGGCGGCGCACCGACCTGCCCATGCCGTTCGACCTGCTCGGACAACTGCCGGTGGTGAACGCCGCGCTGCCGGCCCGGCTGGCGCTGGTGGTCGCGCCGGTGATCGGGCTGGTGCTGGCATACGCCGTCGACCAGTTGCGCGCCGCGCCACCCCGGTACCGCCCCACGGAGCTGGCCTGGGTGCTCGGGTTCGCGGCGGCCCTGGTGCCGCTGCTGCCCACCCCGCTGCTTACCGACGAGCGAGAGCCCATTCCCCGGTTCATCACCTCCGGCACCTGGCGGGACTACGTCTCACCGGACGGCGTGCTCACCCCGGTGCCGTTGACAGTGGACATCTACCCGGACGGCCAACGCTGGCAGGCGTACGCGTTGTCGCACCGGCAGGGTGAGTTCGCCATTCCGGGCGGCTTCTTCCTCGGCCCCGGCGGGCCGGACGGGCGCGGCCGGATCGGCCCGGTGCCCCGCACCCTGAGCGCGTTGATGGACCAGGCCGGCCGGACCGGGTTGGCGCCGATCGTCACCGACGGGACGATCCGGGAGGTCCAGTCGGACCTGCGGCACTGGCGGATCGAGACGGTGGTGCTCGCCGACCGGGTGCACGGCGCGAAGTTCGAGGTCGACGAGGAGGCGGTGCGGCGTACCGCCACCGCCCTGTTCGGCGAGCCGCAGCGGGTCGACGACGTCTGGCTCTGGCGGATTCCGCCGACCGACCGGTAGCCGCGACGCAACCGACCGGGGCATCGCGACGGGTCGCCGTCGCGTCTAATGGGCCGATGGGATCGATGGGCCGTCAACTGCGGCGCGGGGCCACGGCCGCTGTCGCGCTGGGGCTCGTGGCGCTCAGCGCGCCCTCGGCCACGGCCGCGACAAGCGCTGTCGCCGACCGCACGGCCGACGCGGTCCCGGGCCGGGTGCACAATCCGTGGCTGTGGCAGGCCACCGTGGAGCAACGCTCGGCCGGTCCGGCCGCCCTGATGTTCTTCACCGACCGCACCCGCTACTTCGAGTCCACGGGTGTGCTCGTCGACCGGGACGGCGCGTACCGGCTGATCCCGATCGACATCGCCGAGGGGCACGGGTTGCTCTCCCCGGACGGGCGGCACTACCTGCGGCCGGGCTCCGGCGAGTTGCTGGATCTCACCACCGGCCGCCAGCGCCGCACCGTGCCCCCGGGGGTTGCCCCGCTGGCCTGGTCGCCGGATGGGCGGCACGTGCTGGGCACCCGCCGCAACGACGACACGGTGATCACCTACGGACCGGACAACCAGCAGCTCAACGACCCGGAGAAACCCGACGACCTGCTCGTCGTCGACCCGTTCCAGGGCGCCGAGCGGGTGGTGGCCGCCGGCACCTTCGCCGCCCACCACGCGGCGGCCTGGTCGCCCGGCGGTGACCTGCTGGCGGTGGCCGGTCCCCCCGACCCGGCGGCGTCGATCGCCGCGCGACAACGGCTGGTGGTCGTCGACCCGGCCGGCGGCGCCCCCCGGTGGCAGGTCGACCTGGGCGATCGGCGGATGTTGGCCGGGCCGGCCGCCTGGCACCCGGACGGTCGACGGATCACCCTGCTCGCCTTCGACGGCTGCGCCGGGCTGACGTGCACGGCGGAGCAGACGGCGGCCCGCACCCTGCGGATCGAGTTCCTGGATGCCGCCACCGGCCAGGCGGTCGGTCCGCCGCTGCCGGTCGCCGCCTCGACCAGCGAGATCGTCGGCTGGCGCGGCGACGACCCGGTGGTGGAGGAGGTGCGCGGGACGCTGCCGGACACGGACCGGCAGGCCACCCTGGTCGCGGTGTCGCCAAGCGGCGGCCGGGAGGTGCTGGTGACCGCGCCGGTCGGGTCGACCGACCTGGTGGTGCCGGGCGACCTGCTGACCCGGGGCGCGTTCGGTGGCCCGGAACGCCGGCCGTCGCCGTTCGCCGCCCCGCTCTGGCTCTACCTCGCGCTGGCCGTGCCGCCGCTGCTCGCCGTGGCCCTCGTCGTCCGGCGCGTTCGCCGCCGCCGCGCCGCGACCGGCCCGGTGGCGACGTGACGCGGCCCGGCCGGGGCCGCGCGACCACGGTCAGCCGACGGGGCCGCGCGCCAGCGCCGGCAGCGGGCGTGATCGTGTCTGGTGAGGCGGCTCACCAGGGACGATCGCCGCGAGCGGGACTAGGCTGGAAAGCGTGACAACGACGATCTCCGGCCTCACCGCCGTCCGCGCCGGCCTGCTCGACTACCAGGCCGCCTGGGACGAGCAGCGGCGCCTGCACGAGTCGGTGGTGGCTGGCGAGCGCGGCGACACCGTGCTGTTGCTGGAGCACCCGAGCGTCTACACCGCTGGCAAGCGCACCGAGCCGTGGGACCGGCCGACGGACGGCACCCCGGTCGTCGACGTGGACCGCGGCGGCAAGATCACCTGGCACGGCCCGGGGCAGCTCGTCGGTTACCCGATCGTGCGGCTGCCCGACCCGGTGGACGTTGTCGCCTACGTCCGCCGCACCGAGCAGCTGCTCATCGACGTGTGCGCCGAGTTCGGGCTGGCCGCCGGCCGGATCGAGGGGCGCAGCGGGGTCTGGGTGCCCGAGGACGACCGGGGGCCGGCCCGCAAGGTGGCCGCCATCGGCATCCGGGTCGCCCGCGGCGTCACCCTGCACGGCTTCTCGATCAACTGCGACTGCGACCTGACGTACTTCGACCGGATCGTGCCGTGCGGCATCCGAGACGCGGGCGTCACCTCGCTCACCGCCGAGCTGGGCCGCCCGATCGGCGTCGTCGACGTGCTCCCGGTGGTCGAACGCCGGCTGTCCACCCTCGTCACGGTCTGAGACCCGGCCGCGCGCCGGGATGACCGACGGTCGGCCTACCCTCGGTCCGTGCGGATCGATCTCGTCACCGTCGTCGTCACCGAGTACGACCCAGCCATCGCCTTCTTCACCGGCGTCCTCGGCTTCGAGCTGGCCGAGGACACCCCGTCGCTGACGAACGACGGGCGGCCGAAGCGCTGGGTGGTGGTCCGACCGCCGGGCGGCGGCACCGGGCTGCTGCTGGCCCGCGCCGACGGCGAGCGGCAGGAGGCTGCGGTGGGCGACCAGACCCACGGTCGCGTCGGGTTCTTTCTCCAGGTCGACGACTTCGACGCCACCTACCGCCGGATGGCCGAGATGCACGTCGAGTTCGTCAAGCCGCCGCGCACCGAGCCGTACGGCCGGGTCGCCGTCTTCCGGGACATCGCCGGCAATCTCTGGGACCTGCTCGGCCCCGCCTGAGCCGCCCGCCGGCCCACTCCGCCCGATCGAGTGGGCCGGCAGGGCGCCCTCCTACGGGGTCAGGCGGTGCAGGTCGCGCGGGAACGCGGTGACCTCCCGGATGTTGGCCGCGCCGACCAGGCGGGCCACGAAACGTTCCAGGCCGATGGCGAAGCCGCCGTGCGGCGGCATGCCGTGCCGGAACGCGTCCAGGTAACCGGCGTACGGCTCGACCGGCTCACCACGGGTCGCCAGCGCCGCCAGGTAGTCGGCGTGCCGGTGCAGCCGCTGCCCACCGGTGACCAGCTCCAGACCACGGAAGAGCAGGTCAAAACCGTTCGAGTACGCCGGCCGCGCCGGGTCCGGGTGGGTGTAGAAGGGCCGCTTCGCCATCGGGTAGCCGGTGACGAAGAGGAAGTCCGAGCCGTGTTCGCGGCGGGCCCACTCGCCCAGCGCCCGTTCGTGGGCGGGCGCGAGGTCCGGCTCGTCGGCGGGCGCGCCGGCGATCGTCAACGCCTCGGTGAAGTGCACCGCCGGGATCTCCGTGGGCACCTCCGGCGGCGTGACGCCGAGCGTCGCCAGGGCCGCACCGGCCCGCTCGCCCACGGTGCCCAGCATCCCGGCGAGGGTGTCGCGCAGCACCCGCATCACGTCGGAGTGGTCGGCGACGAAGCCCAGCTCCGCGTCGAGCGACGTGTACTGCGCGAGGTGCCGGACGGTGTCGTGCGGCTCGGCCCGGAAGACCGGCCCCACCTCGTAGACCCGTTCGAAGACGCCGACCATCAACTGCTTGTAGAACTGCGGCGACTGGGCCAGGTACGCGGGACCGCCGAACCAGTCCAGCGCGAACACGTTCGCCCCGCTCTCGGTCGAGGAGCTGACCACCTTCGGCGTGTGGATCTCCACGAAGTCGTGAGCGTCGAGGGTGGCCCGGAACCCGGCGACCGCCGCCGCCGAGATCCGCAACGCGGCCGACCGGGTGGGGTGCCGCAGGGCGGTCGGCGCGTTGTCGAGTTGGGTGGGCAGGCTGGCGGTGAGCGTCGGCCGGTACAGGTCGAACGGTGGCGGCACGGCGGGCGGCCCGAGCGGGCGTACCTCCGGGTCGGTCAGCTCGACCCCGGCGGGCGCCGTGTCGTTCGCGGTCACCGTGGCGATGACCTCGACGACCGTCTCCTCGGGAAGTTTCTCCAGCTCGGCGCGGACGGCCGGGTCGGTCACGACCACCTGGGCCAGGCCGGCGGCGTCCCGCACGATCAGGAAGGCCACCGACTTGAGCAGTCGGCGGCGGTGCACCCACCCGGCGATCCGCACGGTCGCGCCGATCTGGGCGGGCAGGTGGTGGGACAGGGTTCGTTGCATGGCGGGCTGCTCCTCGGTCGATCGCCACGCCGTCGCCGCCCTGGGGTGGCGAAGCGTCGCATCAGCCCCAGGGAGGTGTGGGCGAGCGGGAACCTCGCGGTGCCACCACACCTTCGCCCCCGCCGGAACGGGGGCCTCGTTCGTCGCCTGATGACCGGGGCCAGCCGGGCGGGCTCTACTAGGCGTCGCGGCCGTTCTGCCCGCAGCTCGGGAGGGTCTTCACGCACCGGCGTCAGACCGCCTCTCAGCACCGGCGGCTCTCTGCACTGGCGGGTCGGCGCGCTACTCGGCTCCGTCGTCGCTGTTGGCGGTGACCGTAGCACCGGATCCCCACCGGTGTGACGCCGTTTTTCGACTATCCGGTGTCCGGCGTCACAACGTTTGGAGCGTGACGCCGGTCGCCTGGCGTACATAGACACCTGCCGTCCGGCGTAGGCTCGTTTTCGTGACGATCGAGCACTCCGCGCCGACGACCGGCCAGGCAGCGCGCACCGCAACGGCGGCCCCCGAGGGGCGGCGTCTGCTGCGCATCGAGGCGCGCAACGCCGAGACGCCGATCGAGCGCAAACCGCCGTGGATCAAGGTCAAGGCCAAGATGGGCCCGGAGTACACCCAGCTACGCGGGCTCGTCTCGCGCGAAGGGCTGCACACCGTCTGCCAGGAGGCCGGCTGCCCCAACATCTACGAGTGTTGGGAGGACCGGGAGGCCACCTTCCTCATCGGTGGCGACCAGTGCACCCGGCGCTGCGACTTCTGCCAGATCGACACCGGCAAGCCGGCCGAGTTCGACGCCGACGAGCCGCGCCGGGTGGCCGAGTCGGTGGTCTCGATGGGGCTGCGCTACGCCACCATCACCGGTGTGGCCCGGGACGACCTGCCCGACGGCGGCGCCTGGCTCTACGCCGAGACCGTTCGCCAGATCCACGCCCTCCAGCCCGGCTGCGGCGTCGAGCTGCTGATCCCGGACTTCAACGCCGTGCCCGAGCAGTTGGCCGAGGTCTTCGGCTCCCGCCCGGAGGTGCTGGCGCACAACGTGGAGACAGTGCCGCGCATCTTCAAGCGCATCCGGCCGGCGTTCCGCTACGACCGTTCGCTGGACGTGATCCGCCAGGCCCGCGCCGACGGTCTGGTCACCAAGAGCAACCTCATCCTCGGAATGGGCGAGGAGCGCGCCGAGGTCTCCCAGGCGCTGCGCGACCTGCACGAGGCCGGCTGCGAGCTGATCACGATCACGCAGTACCTGCGCCCCACCCCCCGGCACCACCCGGTGACCCGCTGGGTCAAGCCGGAGGAGTTCGTGGAACTGCGCGAGGAGGCCGAGGAGATCGGCTTCGCCGGGGTGATGAGCGGGCCGCTTGTGCGTTCGTCGTACCGGGCCGGCCGGCTCTACAAGCAGGCGCTCGACGCCCGCGCCGCGGTCGTCACCGCGGGCTGACCTGCCCCGGCCGGAACCTCTTTACTCAGCTCACTGCGGGGCGGGGCAGCCATCCACTGGCCGCCCCGCCCCCTCAGCGTTTACCCCTGACCGGGGCCATACGGTAGGTACTGACGAACGCGGGCCTTGCGGGCGAAGGGCTTCAGCCCTTGCCGGGTGCGGACCGTGATGGTCCGATCGGGAACCTCGATGTGCGCGAGAGCCCGCACCGGAACCCCGTCCCGCACATAGACGGCTTCCGTCACCCGGCCGCCGAGAATCGCGTCCACCACCTCTCGGCACGCTTCCCGCAGCTCATCCGACGACTCCCCGTGGAAGTCAAGAACGGACATCTCACCGAACTCGATAGTCAGCTCGTCGTCGTCCTGCAAGAAGACGGAGAAGCGGCAAGAGGCTTCGTCGGCGGGAACGACGTCCACCACCGTCTTCGCCCCCTGGCCGAGCAGACGGACTTCGGCAGATTCCGCGACAGCGGTACGGGCGTGCTCCGCGAGGGCCTCCAAGAACTCCCGTCCCATCGTCACCAACTCCTAGAAGACCCCCTCGGCTTCTTCCCCTCGCGCGCCCACCCGCGGCCGATTCATCCAGACGCTCGCTGCGAATTGATGCGTGTGGCCCTACGTCGACGCCGATGCCCGAGGAAGCTGGCGAGCCGGGGTCGCCAGGACGACCATCATCGCGCCGGCCCCGCCACGACCGCTCGCGCCGCGCGGCCGTTCGGCGTCCGGATGCCATGATCGTGGAATGACCCTCGGCGTACGCCACCAGCCGCGCGGCGCGGACTCCCCGCGCCCACGGCCCGGCGCGCGTCTCGGAGTGGTCGGCTGGCTCACCGGGTTGGCCCTGTTCGCGGGGGTGGGCTACCGGCTCTGGCTGCTGGGTCACGCCGCGCCACCCACCAACAGCGACGAGGCCGCCATGGGGCTTGCCGCGCTGCACATCTCCCGGGGCGAGGGCTTCCCCGTCTGGTTCTACGGCCAGCAGTACATGGGTCCGCTGGAGGCGTACCTGGCCGCGCCGGTGTTCGCCCTGGCCGGTGGGCCGTCGCTGCTCGGTCTGCGACTGCCCACCCTCACGCTGTACGTGCTGTTCCTGCTGCTGGCCTGGCGGCTGACACTGCGCCTGACCGGGGACCGGTGGTTCGGGCTGCTGGTGGTGACGCTGCTGGCCCTGGGCTCCGACCGGATCGTCAAGAACCAGTTGATCGCCGGCGGCGGCTACCCCGAGATGAACGCGGTAGGGGTGGCGCTGGCCGTACTCGCCGTGGATCTGGCCAGCGGAGGGCCGGGGTGGCGGCTGACCCGCTGGGCGGTGTGGGGGTTCCTGGCCGGCCTGATGGTCTGGGTCGACCCGCTGGTGCTGCCGTACGTCGTGGCGGTCGGCGCGGTGCTCGTCGGGTTCTGCCACCGGGAGCTGCGGGGCGCGGCCGGGGCGCTGCTCGGGGCCGCCGCCGTGCTGGGCGCGGCCCCGCTGCTGCTGGACAGCCTGCTGACCGGCCGGAACCCCCTGGACGCGGTGCTCGCCGCCAGCGGCGCGAACGCCAGCGCGGGATGGGCGGACCGGCTGCACGGCGGTCTGCTGCTCGGCCCGGCGCTGGGCATGGGGTTCTGCGGTCCCGGGCGGTGCGCCACCTGGCAACTGTGGTGGGCGCTCGCCCTGCCGCTGCTGCTGGCCCTCGCCGCCACCACCGCCTGGTACACGCTGCGTCGCCCGCCCGCCCCCGCACTCCCTACCTCCAACGGCGCTGCCGGGCCCGGCGGGCCTGACAGTCCTGGCGGGTCTGGCGGCGCTACTGCGATTCCGGCTCGGGTGGCCGCGGCGATCTGGCTGGCGCTCGTGCTGGCCGCGCTCGCCACCCTCGGTGCGTACACCGTGAGCAGTTCCGCCGGGCTCACCCCGGTGGAGAGTTCCCGCTACCTGTCCTGCCTGCTCATCTCCCTGCCGGCCCTGCTGTGGCCGGTCTGGACGACGGTCCGTGGCGGGCTGCGCCAGCCGGCGGGTGCGGGTCGCCGCGTCGGGCCGGCACTGGTACGCCCGGTCGCGGTGGCGTTGCTCGTGGCCACAGTGGGCACCGCCGGCCACGCCACCTGGCAGGCGGCGCGGACCGCACCCGCGACCCGGGCCGCCGAGGCTCGGCACACCGAGTTGGTGAGCACCCTGCGCCAGCTCGGCGTACGACACGTCCGCGCCGGCTACTGGACCTGCAACCGGCTCACCTTCGCCACGGCCGAGCAGGTGGTCTGCGCGGTCGTCGACGACGCGCTGCGCCCCGGCTTCGACCGCTACCCCGCGTACCGGCGGGAGGTGGACGGCGCGGCGGCGCCGGCCTGGGTCGCGCCGACCGGCTCGCCGTTGGCGCACACGCTCGACGAGCGGCTGCGCACCGCCCCGGGCGGCCTGGACCTGGTCACGATCGACGGCTGGCGGATCTACCTGCCGTCGGCCTGACACCGCGCCCGGCCCGTCGGTGCGGTGCGCCCGGCCCGGTGAGGACTGCCGCGCCCGGCCGCCGGCAGGCTCGTCAGCGGGGTGGCGCGGGCTCGGCGAGCAGGCCGAGGCGGTGGGCCAGCGCGGCGGCCTCCCCCCGGTTGGTCACGTCGAGTTTCGCGATGATCCGGGAGACGTGCACGCTTGCCGTCTTCGGCGAGATGAACAACTGCTCGGCGATCCGGCTGTTGCTGTGCCCCTCGGCGACAAGCCGCAGCACCTCCCGCTCCCGGGCGGTCAACAGATCCGCGCCGGCACCGCCCTGACCCGTGCCGCGCAGGCCGACCCGGCGCGCCAGGGTCGCGGCCGCCTCGGCCAGCGGCGTCGCGCCCAACCGCCGGGCGATCTCCGCGGCCTCGGTGACCGCCGCCGACACCTCGTCCCGCTCGCCCGCGGCGGCGGCCGCCTCGGCCAGTGCCAACAACGCCCGACCGAGCGGGTACGGCTGTCCGTCGGCCCGCCACGCGTCCACCGCCGCCCGCCACGCCGGCAGCACCTGGTCGCCGACTGCCAGCAGGGCGGTGACCTGGGCGGCGTGCGCGCGGGCCGCCGGCTGCCGAGCCGGCAGGTCCGCGGCGAGCGCGGAGGCGGCGGCGGCCAGCTCCCGGTCACCCACCCGGGCGGCGGTACGGGCGACGGCGCTGAGCACCGGCCACCCCTCCCGGGGCAGTTGCGGCAGATGCGCGTCGGCCAGCGCGGCGCGGGCGGCGCGTACCGCCTCGATCTTGTCGTCGGCGGCCAGCGCGGCCTCGATCCCCAGCTCGTGCAGGGGCAGCCGGTGGTTCGGCCACAGGTAGGGCCGGCCGAGGAACGCCAACGCCCGGTCCACCAGCTCCTCGGCGCCCGGATGGGCGCGGGCCAGCCGCAGCCCGGCGCCCAACTGGAGCCAGTGCAGTCCGGTGACACCGGACAGGTCGATCCGGGCGGCCTCCGCGCACACCGCCTCCGCCTCGTCCCACCGACCCAGCGCGATCAGCGCCTCGGCCCGGTTGGACAGCAGGTACGCCCCGGTCGAGCGGCTGATCCCCACCCGCCGCGCCTCGGCCACACCGGCCTCGGCCGCCTGCGCGGACTCGGCGTAGCGGCCCAACTCGCAGAGCACATCCGACTGGAACACCTTGGCGAGCACCAGCGCCGGCGCGTCCCCGGCCGCCCGCGCGACGGCCTCGACCTCGGCCAGCCCGGTCAGCCCCCGCTCCAGATCCCGCTCGACGTGACAGAGCAGGGCGATCCGCGTCGGCAGCAGGGCCAACTCCTCGCCGAGGGCCGCGGCGGCCGCGCTCGCCTCGGCGGCCACCCGGGCAGCCTGCTGAGGAGCGATCTTGGCCAGGTGGGAGGCGATGTCGGCGAGCAGCTGGACCCGTTCCACGCCGACCGGGCCGCCGGCCGCCAACCGGTACGCCTCATCCAGCTCCCGGCCGCCGTCACTCTTGCCGAGCAGGGCCATCAGTCGACCCCGCTGGTCCAGCAGGCGGGCGGCACGCAGCGGCGCGGCGTCGGCCTCCACCTCGGCCAGTCCGGCCCGGGTCAGGGTGATCGCCCGGCTGAAGTCACCGGCGGTGATCGCGGCGTCCAGGGTCTGCTCCAGCAACGCCAGGTGGTCGATGCCGAGCAGGTCGGCGGCGTCGGGCACCAACTCCCACAGCTCCAGCGCCCGCTCCAACAGTCGGCGCTGCTCGGCATAGGCGTACCGGTCGGCGGCGGAGCCGGCCGCCGCCATCGCGGCGACCAGGGCGCGCGGGTGGTTGTGCGCGGCGTACCAGTGATGGGCGATCTCGGCCGGGGCTCGGCCGACGGCGACCAGATGCGGCTGCGCCTCGATCGCGGCGGCGAAGCGGGCGTGCAGCCGGGCGTGCTCGCCGGGCAGCAACTCGTCGTGCACGGCCTCGCGGACCAGCGCGTGCCGGAACTCGTAGTCGCCGTCCGGGTCGGCCACCACGAGTTGGGCGGCGACGGCGGCGCGCAGCGCGTCCTCCAACTCGGTGTCCGGCAGCCCGGCGATCTCGGCGATCAGGTCGTGCGCGAACCGGGTACCGCCGGCCGCGGCGATCCGCAGCACCCGCTGGGACGGCTCCGGCAGCCGGTCCACCCGGGCCAGCAGCAGGTCACGCAGGGTCTCGGGAAGCGCCGCGCAGCCGACCGGATCGCCGGCGACGGCCAACTCCTCGATGAAGAAGGGATTGCCCTGGGTGCGCTCGTGGACGTCGTCGACGGCACGTGCGGACGGGTCGGCGCCGAGCAGGTCCGCGAGGATCGCGCCGGTGCCCTCGCGGTCCAGCCGGCCCAGCTCGACCCGGTGCACGCCGCGGACCCGGTCCAGCTCGGCCAGGAACGGGCGCAACGGGTGGCCGCGCTGCAACTCGTCGGTGCGGTAGGTGCAGACCAGCAGCAGCCGGCCCGGTCGGGCCGCCCGGACCAGGAAGCCGATCAGGTCGCGGGTGGAGCGGTCGGCCCAGTGCAGGTCCTCGATCACCAGCACCAGCGGCCGGGCCTCGGCGAGCCGTTGGAACAGCTCGGCGACCAGGTCGAACAGGTAGCCGCGCGGGGCGTCACCGACCGGGGCGGCGCTCGGCGCGGTCAGCGTCGCCCGGCCCAGCTCCGGCAGCAGCCGGGCGAACTCCGCCTCGTAGCCGGAGAACACCTCCGGGCCGTCGACGCGCAGCACCGCGCGCAGGGCGGCGGCGAACGGGGCGAACGGCAGGCCCGCCTCGCCCAACTCCAGGCACTGGCCGACAAGCACCCGGGCCCCGCCGTCGGTGGCCGAGCCGGAGAACTCCTCCAACAGCCGGGTCTTGCCCACCCCCGCCTCGCCACCGACCAACGCGGTGGTCGGCTCCCCCGCCCGTGCACGGGCCAGCGCCTCGCGCAGCGTCGCCAGCTCGCGCTGACGGCCGACGAGGACGGAGCTGGCGGCGCGTACGGTCACGGAAGCGAGCATGCCATGACGGCCGCCCGCCCCGGCCCCGCCGATCGGCGGGACGGCCCCCGGTCGACCGTCCCGCAGGGCGGGCGCCGTGGGCGTGGCCGCCGGGGCGGGCCCCGTCACCGGCGGTCGTCGCCGAGGCGGCGGGTCTGCTGGCGGCGGCCCAGCCAGGTACGGCCGGCGCGTCGCGACACCGCGCGGGCGAGCCGGTCCGCGGCCACCTCGGCGCGCAGCTCGGCGGCGTGCGTACGGTGCAGGGAGAGCAGGAATTCCGCGTCGTTGCCGAACATGTCGGTCTCCTTCGTCGTGGTGTCGTCCGCTGCTGATGACTCTCCGCGCGAAGGCCCCACCCGGGCATGGGCACAGCGCCTGATCTTCACCGTCGACACCCTCCTTACTCGCCCGGCCCGCACCGGCGGGGCGACGTAAGGTACTCAGCCGGCCGGCACCCGGACGCGGATCAACGGGGCGGGCGGCGACCACTAGACTCAGCGGCATGGCAAAGCCCCAGGAGAAGGTCTCGTTCGGCCAACGGCTGAAGCAGATCGGGATGGTGTTCCAGTTCACCGCCAAGCAGGACCGGTGGTTCGCGCCGTTGGTCGCCGCCGCGGTGCTCATCCCGCTCGCCCTCACCGTGGTCGCGGTCATCCTCTGGAGCTGGATCTGGCTGCCGATCGGCATCCTGTTCGTCCTGCTCGCGGTGCTGATCGTGCTCAACCTGCGGTCCAACAAGGCGATGATGAACGCCGCCGAGGGCCAGCCCGGCGCGGCGGCGCAGATCATGGAGAACATGCGCGGCGACTGGCGGGTGACCCCGGCGGTCAGCTCGACCACCCAGATGGACATGGTCCACCTGGTGATCGGCCGGCCGGGCGTGATCCTGCTGGCCGAGGGCAACCCGCAGCGGGTGCGCGGCCTGCTCGGGCAGGAGAAGCGGCGGCTGTCGAAGGTGATCGGCTCCGCGCCCCTGCACGACTACGTGATCGGGCAGGAAGAGGGCGAGCTGCCGATCCGCAAGCTCCGCACGACGCTGCTGCGCCTGCCCCGCGCGCTCTCCGGCAAGGACGTCAACTCGCTGGACAAGCGACTCAAGGCCCTGACCGCCCGCCCGCAGATGCCCAAGGGCGCGATCCCGAAGAACATGCGGCCGCCGGGCGCCTTCCGCCAGTCGCGGGGCCGCTGACCCCCTTCGACGTACGCCGAGAAGAGCCGGACCCGAACGGGCCCGGCTCTTTCCCGTCGTGCCGCCCCGCGCCCCGCGCCCCGCGCACGGCGCAGCGCGGGCGTGGGCTCCTCCAAGATCGTGCTCGATCCTTGTTGTAGTGGCCTCAGCTGCGCGCGGATGCCACTACAACGATGATCGAGCACGACCTTGGGGTGGCCGAGTCGGGACTCAGCCACCTCGGGCGCAGGGAGTCGGGTCAGCCTCGGGGCGCGTCGACGATGACCGCGTCGGCGAGGCGGTCGTGCAGGCCGCGACGGTGCTCGTCCATGATCAGCGCGGGGACGATGAGGGCCAGCAGCAGGCCCCGGATCAGCCCTCGGAGCACCCCGATCCGGCCCCCGTCGTGCCAGTTCACGCAGCGGATCTTCGTGATGTACATGCCCGGCGTCTGGGCGAACAGGCCGAGGAAGACGCCGTACACCAGTACCAGCACCAGCACCGGCGCCCAGCCGTCGCGTACCGGGTCGGCGAAGAAGTTGGACACCAGCAGGCTGAGCACCCAGTCGATGATCAGCGCCCCGAACCGCTTGCCGAGGCTCGGCGGGCGGAAGGCGGGATCGGTGGCCGGCGCTGCCGGGGCGTACGGATTGGTCACAGCGGTCAAGGGTATCCGCGCGGGGATGGGGGCTTGCCGGGTGTCGCCGTCACGGTGTGCCGATTCGGGCTAAAGGCATCAGATGTCATTACACTGGCACAGTCGGACGGCGCTCGCGGCGGGCCGGAGGCGTGGACCGGGGCGTCACTGACGCTCCGCGCGGGACGTAACACGGCAGAAACAACGGAGACACGGCCGGGCAACCGCCCGGCCCTAGCGTCGCCAGAAGCCTAGCCACCCCGTGGACGTGCCAGGAGGATGTGTGTTCGCCAATCCCGAGGAACTGCTGCGATACCTCAAGAACGAGGACGTGAAGTTCGTCGACGTTCGTTTCTGTGACCTGCCCGGCGTGATGCAGCACTTCAACCTGCCGGTCGAGTCCGTCAACGACGACCTCTTCACCGACGGCCTCGCGTTCGACGGTTCGTCGATCCGCGGTTTCCAGGCGATCCACGAGTCGGACATGCTCCTGCTCCCGGACGTCGCCACCGCGTTCATCGACCCGTTCCGCGCGCAGAAGACTCTCGCGCTGAACTTCTTCATCCACGACCCGTTCACCCGCGAGGCCTACAGCCGCGACCCGCGCAACGTCGCGAAGAAGGCCGAGGCGTACCTGGCGGCCAGCGGCATCGCCGACACCGCCTACTTCGGCGCCGAGGCGGAGTTCTACATCTTCGACTCGATCCGCCACGAAACCTCGGCGCACCAGTCGTTCTACTACATCGACTCGATCGAGGGCGCCTGGAACACCGGCCGCGAGGAGCCGGGCGGCAACCGTGGTTACAAGACCGCGTACAAGGGTGGTTACTTCCCGGTGCCGCCGGTCGACCACTACGCCGACCTGCGTGACTCGATCGTGCGCCGGCTCGTCGACACCGGCTTCAACGTGGAGCGCTCGCACCACGAGGTGGGCACCGCCGGCCAGTCCGAGATCAACTACCGGTTCTCCACCCTGCTGCACGCCGGTGACCAGCTCCAGCTCTTCAAGTACATCGTGAAGAACGAGGCCTGGGCCAACGGCAAGACCGCGACCTTCATGCCCAAGCCGCTCTTCGGTGACAATGGCTCCGGCATGCACACCCACCAGAGCCTCTGGCTCAACGGTGAGCCGCTGTTCTACGACGAGACCGGCTACGCGGGCCTGTCCGACATGGCCCGCTGGTACATCGGCGGTCTGCTGCACCACGCGCCGTCGCTGCTGGCCTTCACCAACCCGACGGTCAACTCGTACCGTCGCCTGGTGCCGGGCTTCGAGGCGCCGGTCAACCTGGTCTACTCGCAGCGCAACCGCTCCGCCTGCACCCGCATCCCGGTCACCGGCGCCAACCCGAAGGCCAAGCGCGTCGAGTTCCGCGTGCCGGACCCGTCGGCAAACGTCTACCTGGCCTTCTCGGCCATGATGATGGCCGGCCTCGACGGCATCAAGAGCAAGATCGAGCCGCCGACGCCGATCGACAAGGACCTCTACGACCTCCCGCCGGAGGAGTGGGGCGACGTCAAGCAGGTGCCGGGCTCGCTGTCGGCCGTGCTCGACTCGCTGGAGGCCGACCACGACTACCTGCTCGACGGCGGCGTCTTCACCCCGGACCTGATCTCCACCTGGGTGGACTGGAAGCGCGCCAACGAGGTCGACCCGGTGCGTCTGCGCCCGACCCCGCACGAATTCGCCATGTACTACGACTGCTGAGCTGCCTACGACTGCTGAGCTGTCTACGACTGCTGAGCAGTCCCTGCACCACCGGCCGGGCCGGCGTCGCGATCGCGGCGCCGGCCCGGCGGCTTTATAACGCCCCCCGATATACCTTCGCATCCGTTATATTGCGTCGGTGGACACACCGCTGCGCGAACCCACCTTCCTGATCCTCACCGCGCTCGCCGCCGAGCCGATGCACGGCTACGGGCTGATCGGCGAGGTCGCCAGCCTGTCCGACAACCGCGTGTCGCTGCGCCCCGGGACGCTCTACGGGGCGCTCGACCGGCTGGTCGACGCCGGCCTCGTCGAGGTGGACCGGGAGGAGGTGGTGGACGGCCGGCTGCGCCGCTACTACCGACTCTCCCCCGCCGGCGACACCACCCTGACCGCCGAGACCGAGCGGCTCCGTCGCAACGTCGAGGCCGCCACCAGCCGGCTGGCCAAGCGGGCCCGCACCGCCCGACCGCTCACCCCGCGCGTGGCCGGAGGGCTGGCATGACCGAGCTCGAGCGTCGTTACCTGCGGCTGCTGCTCGCCTACCCCGCCGACTACCGGCGTGCGCGCGGGGCCGAGATCGTCGGGACGTACCTCGATCTGGCCGAGCCGGGTCGCCGCTGGCCCTCGCCCGCGGACGCCGCCGACCTCCTCCGCGGCGGCGCACGCCAGCGGCTGCGGGCCGCCGGCATCGCCAGCCTGCTTCCCGGGGTACGCCTCGCGGCACTGCTGTCCCTGGTCACCGCGAGCGCCCTCGCCGGCGTCTGGGGCGTAGCGGAGTTGCATCCGACGCCGGCCGAGTGGGGCGTACCCCACGTCGGGCCGTTCTTCTCCCTCGGTGTCGTCGTGTGGGCGGCCTGGCTACTGGCAGCGGTGGCGACCGCCGTCGCGCCGATCCGGATCGCCCGACTGACCATCGCCCTCGCGCTAGTGCTCACTGTGGCGCTGCCAGCGCTGGCGGCGGCACTCGACGCACCCCGACCGCCGCTGATGCTGCTGCTGCCGCAGGTGGTGCTGGGCCTGCTGGGGCTGGCCCTGCCCGCGCGGCCCGCGACGGCGATCCGCCTCGCGCCGCTGCCGCCGTACTGCTCATGACCATCCACTCCCGCGCCCGCCTGACCCCCAGCACCAGGCGCGGCCACGAAGCCTGCCCAACCTGCGGCAGTCGTTCCTGACCACACCCCTTCGTCGATCATGAGGTTGGCGGGACGTTCGGAGATCGACAGGACCGCCAACCTCATGATCAACGTGGTCGGGAGCGTCGGAGAGCGTGGAGGAGGGCGGGCAGGAGCAGGGCGGTCATCGCCACGGCGCCGGGGGCCTTGGTGAAGCGGGCCAGGTTGGTGCCGTCCGGCAGGGCGAGGAAGGCCGCCGCCGCGGCCGGCAGCACGAACCACGTCGTCCGCTGGGCGGTGAGCGCGAGCAGCGCCAGCGGCCAGGTCGCGTACCAGGGGTGGAAGACCGGGGACAGCACGACTGTGGCAACCAGCGCCAACGCCGCGCCGTGCAGCGCCACCCGGGGGCGCGTCGTCGCCGTACGCTCCGCCACGTCGTCGAACGCGCGCAGGGTCCGCCAGGCCCGCCACCAGAGCGCCACAAGCACTCCGACGAGCACCAGCAGGGCCACCGTTCGGAGCACCGGAACTGCCTGCGGGTTCCGGCCGGCCGCCGCGCCGGCGTAGTCCACCACCAGACCGACGGCGGTGGGCGGCGACGTCCACTGCTCCGAGTCACCGCTGTGGGTCAACCCGCCGACCCAGCCGAACCCCAGCCCGGACAGCGCCGAGGAGACAAGCAGCGCGGCGAGCAGCCCGCCGGCCAGCCAGCCGCCGTCGCGCGCCAACGACCGTACGGTGTGGCGGCCACGCACCGCGGCCAGCGCGGCGAACGGCGCCACCACCACCGCGCTGGCCTTCACCGTCACCGCCAACCCGAGCAGCACCCCGGCCACCAGCAACGCCGACGGCCGACCCGGCCGGCGGACCACGATCAGGAGCCCGGACAGCAGCAGCCCCAGCATCACCGCGTCGTTGTGCGCACCGGCCACCAGGTGCACGCCGACCAACGGGCCGGCCAGCGTCAACCAGGCCGCCCGCCGGGTCGGCACACCCGCCGCGCGCGCCAACCCGGGCAGGCAGAGCGCGCCCAGCAGCAACCCCGCCACGGCGATGACCCGCAGCGCCACGATCGTGCCGGTGAGCCCGCCGCCGAGGCCGACCGCGAGCGCCGCGAGCAGCACGAACACCGGCCCGTACGGGGCCGGGGTGTCCCGCCAGATCGGCGCCACCGCGTCCAGCCACGGGCAGCCCGCCGCCGCCACCGGAACCGCGTACGGGTCGACGCCGTGCGCGTACGTCCAGCCCTGGCAGGCGTACGAGTAGACGTCCCTGCTGCCCAGCGGCGGCGCGACGAGCAGCGGTAGCGCCCACAGCCCGACGGTGACGTACGCCCACAGTGTCGACGGCGCACCGGCGCGCAGTGCCCACCAGGCCCCGACCAGCAGCGCCGTGCCGATGAGCCAGCAGGCCAGCGTCGCGGGGCCGCCCGGGGCTCGCCAGATCGACACCGGTGTCGCACCCAGCGGGGCGTCGGGCAGCGCCCCACCGAGGTACCCGGCGACGGCGAGCAGGATCGCGCCGACCAGTCCCGCGTACCGGGCGGCGCGGGCCACCGGCGGTGCGGGCGGGGAGCCGGGAGCGGTCACCGGCGCACCTTCCCTCAGTCGGCGGCGACCGGCTGACGGGCCGCCCGAGCCGACCGTACCAACCGGACGACCAGCACGATCACCAACAGCGTCATCAGCGGCGCCCCGACCGTCTTGGTGAACCGGGGCAGGCCGGTGCCGTCGGGCAGCACCAGGAACGACGCGACGAGCGCGACGACGGTGAACCATCCGGTCCGTCGGGCGGTGGCCGCGAGCACGGCCAGCGGCCAGATCCAGTACCAGGGGTGGAACAGCGGCGCGAGGGCGACAGTGGCGGCCAGCGCCAACGCGGCGTACCACAGCGGCTCCCGGGTGCGGGCCCGCCACCAGAGCCAGAGCAGCACCAGCGCCAGCACCGCCATGCCGATCCCGCGGGTGACCGGCAGCGCGTCGATGTGCGCGCCGAACGGCACCGCCAGGTAGCCGACGGTCTGCCCGACCGCGGTGGACGGCGACGTCCAGGCGATCACGTCACCGCCCCGGGCCAGCCCGCCGACCCAGCCGAAGTCCAGCCCGGCCGCGAAGGTCACCCCGACCACGACGGCGACCGCGCCGCCGGCCACCCACCCGCCGTGCCGGATCAGGGCGCGGATCGAGTACCCGCCGACGATCGCGGCCAGCGCCGCGAACGGCACCACGACAAGCGCTGTCACCTTGATCGCGGCGGCCAGACCGAGCAGCGCGCCGCCGGCGAGCAGCGGGCCGGGACGGCCCGGTCGGGAGGCGATCACCGCCAGTCCGGCGACAAGCAGGCCGACCATCAGGGCGTCGTTGTGCGCGCCGGAGACCAGGTGCACGGCGACCAGCGGGCAGCCCAGCGCGAGCCAGACCGCCCGACCAGCGGGTACGCCGACGCGCCGGGCCAGCACCGGCAGGCTGACCGCTGTCAACGCCACCCCGGCCACCGCGATCAGCCGGAACGCCACGATCGCGCCGGTCAGCGAGCCGGTGGCCTTCACCACCGCGCCGGAGAGCACCACGAACAATGGCCCGTACGGCGCGGGCGTGTCCCGCCAGATGAACGAGATGGTGTCCAGCCAGGGGCAGGGCAGTGCGGAGACGCCCTGCTCGTACGGGTTGATCCCGGCCGCGTAGCTGGCGCCCTGGCAGGCGTACGCGTACACGTCCCGGCTGGCCAGCGGCGGTGCGATCAGCAGCGGCAGCAGCCAGAGCCCGACGGTGGTCAGCGCCCAGCGGGTCGAGGGCACCGAGTCGCGCAGCGCCCACCAGGCGTAGGCGAGCAGCGCGGTGCCGACCAGCCAGGCGGCGATGACCAGCGGACCGTTCGGGCCCTGCCAGATGCTGACCGGGGTGGCCCGCAGGGGGGCGCCGGGCAGGGCGCCGCCGAGGAACGCGGCGACGGCGAGCAACGCCGATCCCGCCAGGCCGGTCCAACGCGCGAGGTGGTGAGGCACGCGGGACATGCTGCCAGTACGGTGGTCGCGGTACGGAGGTGGGCATGCGGCGCAGTCGGGTGGTGGCGGTGGCCACCGGTTCCGCCGTCGTGCTCGGCGCGCTCTGGCTGGCCCTGCCGCTGATGGGGTCGGACCTCGCCGCGCAGGTGGCTCGGGCGGACTTCTTCGCGGCCCACGGCCCCACTCCGGTCGACCTGCGCTGGTACGCCGGGGTGCAGCAGTTCGGCTACAGCCTGCTCTCCCAGCCCGTGATGGCGCTGCTCGGCGTGCGGGTGACCGGCGCGCTCGCGCTGGTGGCGTCGGCCGCCGCGCTGGCCGCCCTGCTGGTCCGCAGCGAGGTGCCCCGACCGCTGCTGGGCAGCCTGGTCGGGGTGGTCACGCTGGCCGGCAACCTGGTCTCCGGCCGGGTCACGTACGCCCTGGGCGTGACGTTCGGGCTCGCGGCGCTGCTCGCGCTGAGTCGCGGCGTACCCCCGGGCCGACGGCCCCGGACGGTGGCGCGCCTCGGGGTCGCCGCGGCCGGCGCGCTGCTGGCCTCGGCGACCAGCCCGGTGGCCGGCCTGTTCGTCGGCCTGGCGGGCGTCGCGCTGCTGCTGACCCGCCGGTACGCCGACGGCCTGGCGCTCGGTGTCGCGGCGGCGGCGCCGCTGGCCGCGACGGCGCTGTTCTTCGGCGACGGCGGCTGGATGAACATCAGCCACACCGACGCGGTGCGCGCGGTGCTGACCAGCCTGCTGGTGGCGGCGCTGGTGGCGTACCGGCCGGTGCGGTTCGGCGCGCTGCTCTCCGCCGCCGGGGTGCTCGCCGCCGCCGTCGTGCACACGCCGGTGGGGTTGAACGCGACCCGGCTGGTGACGATGTTCGCGCTGCCGGTGCTGGCCGCCGCCGCCGGCCCGCCCGCCTGGCTCGCCGACCGGCTGGCCCGCCGGTCGGCCCGGCGCGCCACCCCGGCCGGGGCTGCGGCGGCCGGACGGTCGCGGTCGGCTCGACTGGCTCGGCTGCGCCCGGCTGCGGGCCTGACCGCGCTGCTGGTGGTGGTCTGCGTCTGGCAGCCGCCGGTGGTCCCCGCCGACCTGCGCGGCATCGGCGACCCGACAAGCGCGCCGGGCTACCACGCGCCGCTGCGCGCGTTCCTGGCCGGGCAACGGCTCACCGGCCGGGTCGAGGTGCCGCCGACCCGCAACTACTGGGAGGCGGCCCGGCTCGGTGAGGTGCCGCTGGCCCGGGGTTGGCTGCGGCAGGCCGACATCGACCGCAACCCGCTGTTCTTCACCACAGTGCCCGGCGCGGCCGGCACCGGCGCGCCGCTGACCCCGGCCACCTACCGGGCCTGGCTGGCGGAGAACGCCGTGCAGTACGTGGCGCTGCCGGACGCCCCGCTGTCCTGGGTGGGGCGGGCCGAGGCGGAGCTGGTCGAGGACGGCCTGCCCTACCTGACGCCGGTCTGGTCCGGCCCGCACTGGCGGGTCTGGTCGGTGGTCGACCCGACGCCGCTTGTCGCCGCGCCCGCCGAGCTGATCCGCGCCGACGGCGCGGCGGTGACCTTCCGGGCCGCGACCGCCGGCCCGGTGGGGGTCCGGGTCCGGCACAGCCGGTGGCTTGTCGCGTCCGGCGGCGCCACGGTCACCCCCGACGGGGACTGGGCCACCGTCACCGTGCCCCGCCCCGGCGAGTACACCCTCGGCAGCTGACGCCGCGGGCGCTACGCCTCCAGCACCCGCTGGGCGGCGGCGCGGGAGCGGCGGCCGGTGCGCAGGTACTCGTCGAGGAACTCCCCCGGGTCGTCGCGCCCGAGCAGTCGGACCACCCCGGCCAACTCCACCCCGTGCCGGGGTAGCTGGTCGCCGGCCCGACCCCGGACCAGCATCAACGCGTTGCGGACCTGCGCGGCCAGGGACCAGCCGGCGGCCATCTCCGCGGCGTCCGCCGGGTCGATCAGGCCGGCCCGCTCGGCCGCCGCGAGGGCATCGAGGGTACGCGTGCCGCGCAGCGCCGGAACCGCGCCGGCGTGCCGAAGCTGGACGAGCTGGACCGCCCACTCCACGTCGGCGAGCCCGCCCCGGCCCAGCTTGGTGTGGGTGGCCGGGTCGGCGCCGCGGGGCAGCCGCTCGGTCTCCACCCGGGCCTTGATCCGGCGGATCTCGACGACCTGCTCACGGGTCAGCCCGTCGGCCGGGTACCGCACCGGGTCGATCATGGTTTCGAACTCGGCGCCCAGGTCGGCGTCGCCGCAGACGAACCGGGCGCGCAGCAGCGCCTGCGCCTCCCACACCCGCGACCAGCGGGCGTAGTACTGCGCGTACGCGGCGAGACTGCGGACCAGCGGGCCCTGCCGGCCCTCCGGGCGCAGGTCGGCGTCGACGCCCAGCGGCGGGTCGGGGGCGGGTACGCCGAGCAGTCGGCGCAACTCCTCGGCGATCGCGTGCGCCGCGGCGCTGGCGTCGCTCTCGCTGGTCCCGGCGGGCGGGTCGTAGACGAAGAGCACGTCGGCGTCGGAGAGGTAGTTCGACTCGTACCCGCCGAGCCGTCCCATGCCGATCACCGCGAACCGCAGCCCCGCCGGGGCCGGCTGACTGGCCTGGGCGGCGCGCAGCGCGGCGGCCAACGTGGCGTCGGTGACGTCGGCGAGCGCCGTGCCCACCTCGGTGATGTCGACAAGCCCGACGGCGGGCCGGTTCGCGCCGTCCGGTCGGCTCGGGGTGGGTGCGAGCGCGCCGGCCCGGCAGAGCACGTCCGCGCAGGCCACCCGGACCAGTTCCCGACGTCGCAACGCGCGTACCGCGCGGGTGGCCTCGACCGGGTCGGTGTGCCGGGCCGCCGCCGCGAGGAACCCCTCCCGGAGCACCTCGGGCGGGCGGGGGGCCAGCTCGTTCTCCACGGCCAGCAGCCGCAGCGCCTCCGGATCCCGGGCGAGCAGGTCGGCGACGTAGCGGGACAGGGCGAGGACCCGCGCCAACCGCCGGGCCACCGGGCCGCCGTCGCGCAGCAGCCGCAGATACCACGGGGTGCTGCCCAGCTTGTCGGAGACCTTGCGGTAGTTGAGCAGCCCCCGGTCCGGCTCCGGCGCGTCGGCGAACTCGCTGAGCAGCACCGGCAGGAGGGTCCGCTGGATGGCCGCCGTGCGACTCACCCCGCCGGTGAGCGCCTGGAGGTGACGCAGCGCCCCGGCCGGGTCGGCGAAGCCGAGGATCTCCAGCCGGTGCCGGGCCGCCTCCGGGGTGAGTCGCAACCCGTCGGCCGGCACCCGGGCCACCGACTCCAGCAGCGGCCGGTAGAGCAGTTTGGCGTGCAGTCGGCGTACCTCGGTGGCGTGGGTGACCCACTCGGCCCGGAAGCTCTCCACGGCGCTGCGCCCCGGCGTGGCGGTGAAACCCAGCGCCGCGGCGAGCCAGCGCAGCGCGCCCGGCTCGCTCGGGACGGTGTGGGTACGCCGCAGGGCCTGGAGTTGGAGCCGGTGCTCGACGCTGCGCAGGAAGCGGTAGCCGCGCAGCAGCGCCTCGCCGTCGGCCCGACCGACGTAGCCGCCGGCGACGAGCGCGCGCAACGCCGGGATGGTCCCGGGAGCGCGCAGCGTCTCGTCGACGCGGCCGTGCACGAGTTGCAGCAACTGGACGGCGAACTCGATGTCACGCAACCCGCCGGGACCACGCTTGATCTCGCGTTCCAGCTCCTTCGGCGGGATGTGGTCGATGATCCGACGCCGCATGGCGCGGACGTCCTCGACCGCCTCGGGGCGTTCGGCCGCCCGCCACACCAGCGGCGCGAGCTGGTCGATCCACTCCTGGGCCAGCGGCACGTCACCGGCGGCCGGGCGGGCCTTGAGCAGCGCCTGGAACTCCCAGGTGCGCGCCCACCGGCGGTAGTAGGCCAGGTGGCTGGCCAGGGTGCGCACCAGCGGACCCCGGTTGCCCTCCGGGCGCAGCGCGGCGTCCACCGGCCAGGCGACGAGGCCACAGATGTGGATCAGCCGGGTCGCCACCTGGGTCGCCGCCGACAGGTCGGCGTCCTCGGCCGCCACGAAGATGACGTCCACATCGGAGACGTAGTTCAGTTCGCCGCCGCCGCACTTGCCCATCGCCACGACCGCGAGCCGGGGACGCTCGGTGCCCTCGGCCAGCTCGGTGACGGCGATCTCGTACGCCGCGGCCAGCGTCGCGTCGGCCAGCGCGGACAGGGCGGCCATCGTCTGTTCCAGGCCGCGCCCACCGGTCAGGTCGGCCGCCGCGATCCGCAGCAGCGCCAACCGGTACGCGGTCCGCAGCGCCGCCACCGGGTTGCCGCCGCCGGTCGGTTCCAGCCGGCCCTCGGCGATCGGCGCGAGCCCGTCCGGGGCGGTCCGCAGCGCCAGACAGTGTTCGGGGTTGGCCACCAGGTGGTCACCGAGCGCCGCCGACGCGCCGAGCACCGCGACAAGTCGCCGCCGTAGCCCCGGGTCGGTGTGCAGCTCCGCGAGCAGCGACGAGTCGCCGACGCCGTCGGTCGGCCGGCGTTCGGCCTCCACGATGCGGTGCAACTGGCGCAGCGCCAGGTCCGGGTCGGCGGCCCGGGACAGCGCGGCGAGCAACTCCGCGGCCACCTCGTCGGCCGGCTCCTGCTCGACCGGCCGCCACAGCCGCAGCCCGTCCGGGCCGAGCAGGTCCGCGGCGCGCGCGCCGCCGTCGCCCTCGGTGGTGCCGAAGCCGTACCGGGCGAGCCGGCCCGGTGCCCTGGTCGGCCGGCTCATCAGTGCCCGAGCAGCGGCAGGCCGCGCCGCATCGTGCTGTCGTCCAACTCGCCGAGGGCAAGCGCGGCGAATCGGGCGGCGAACGGCTGCCAGGCCTCCTCGACGTCGGCCAGCACCGAGACGCAGGCCGCCACCACCAGCTCCGGGTCGTAGCCCAGCTCGGCGAGCTGGGTCGAGTCGGCGGCCCAGTCGGCGATCATCGCGGCGTCGCACTCGATGTGGAACTGCAACCCCCAGGCCCGGTCGCCGAGCCGGAACGCCTGGTGCGGGTAACGGGTGGACGCGGCCAGCAGGGTGGCGGCCCGGGGCAGCTCGGTGATCTCGTCGGAGTGCCACTGGAGCACGTCCGGGATCAACGGCACGTACCGGAACAACGGGTCGTTCTCGGCGGCGTCGCGCCGGCCGACCACGCCGGGGCCGATCTCCGGGCCGGACGGGCTCCGCTCGACCAGCCCGGCGTGCGCGGTGGCGAGCAGTTGTGCGCCGAGGCAGACCGCCAGGGTGGGCACCCGGTGCCGCACCGCCTTGCGCAGCAGGCCCTCCACGGCGGGGAACCACTGTGCGCCGGGTGAGCCGTCCGGCAGCGGGTACGCCTGTTGGGGGCCGCCGAGCACCACAAGCGCCGCGTACCCCTCCAGATCGGCGGGGAGCTCGTCACCAGCGTGCGGGCGTACCACCCACAGCTCCAGCCCAGCCTCGGTCAGCCACTCACCCAGCCGGCGCGCGTCGTCCGTCGGGGCGTTCTCGATCACCAGCGCGGTTGCCACCCGTCGAGGCTAGCCGGTGCGCCGCGTGGGGCCACGCCCCGCCACCGGGATGCGTGCGCCGGGCGTCCGTCCGGGATCCGCCGGGGTCGCTAGGCTCTGCGGTTGTGATCAACGAGGATCTTGCCGCCGTCCGCCCGCCCGTGCTGCGACCGGGTGACACGGTGCTGCTGGTGTCACCGTCCGGGCCGACCTCGCCGGAGCGGGTGGCCCGGGGGATGGAGCTGCTCATCGGCTGGGGGCTGCGGCCGGTGCCGGCACCTAACGCGTACGCCCGCCACGGCTACCTCGCCGGCACCGACGACCTGCGCGCCGCCGACCTGAACGCGGCGTTCGCCGACCCTCAGGTCCGCGGGGTGATCTGCACCCGCGGCGGGTATGGCGTCCAGCGGATCGTGGACACCATCGACATGGCCGCCGTCCGCCGCGACCCGAAGGTGGTCGCCGGCTTCTCGGACATCACCGCGTTGCAGTTCGCACTGTGGCGGGGTGCCCGGCTGGCCGGGGTACACGGCCCGGGGGCGGCCTGGCGGGACGAGCGGACCCCGCTGCGGTCCGCCGAGTCCCTGCACGCGGCGCTGATGACGACCGAGCCGGTGTCGGTCACGGCGATGCCCACCGAGGACACCTTCGGCGTCCGCGTCCCGGGTCGCGCCACCGGCACCCTGCTCGGCGGCAACCTGTGCATGATCGCCGCGACGATCGGCACCCCAGACCTGCCCGACCTGACCGGCGCGGTGCTGTTGATCGAGGACGTGCAGGAACCCCCGTACAAGGTCGACCGGATGCTCACCCACCTGCGTCGGGCGGGCGCGCTGGACGGGTTGGCCGGCGTGGCGGTCGGGCAGTTCACCGAGTGTGGCGACGGGTGGGACACCACAGTCGTCGACGTCCTCACCGAACGCCTGGGCGACCTGGGCGTGCCGGTGCTCGGCGGCCTGCCGATCGGCCACGGCCACGGGCAGCTGACGGTTCCGTTCGGCACCACTGCGACACTCGACACCGAGGCAAACACCCTCACGGTGGCCGCCGCCGTCCAGTAACCCCGCCGACGTCAACCCGCCGGGCTGCGGGTGGGGGTCAGGTGGGCTACCGCGCCGATTTCCAGGGCGGCCCAGACGCCGTCGGCGGTGAGCGTGATGCCGTGCGGTTCGGCCCCGGGGGTGGGCAGGTCGTAGCCGTCGATCCGGCCGGCGGGATCGAGGTGACCGATCCGGTTGGCGCCCCACTCGGTGAACCAGACGCCACCGGCCGGATCGGCGACGATCGCGTGCGGACGGGCCGACCGGTCCGGCAGCGGCAACTCGGTGATCCGGCCGTCCGGGGTGATCCGGCCGAGCTGACCGGCGGCGATCTCCACGAACCAGATGGCACCGTCGCCGCCGAGCGTGATGCCGACCGGGCCGGCGTCCGGGGTGGGCAACGGGTGCAGCGTCACAGTGCCAGCGAGGTCGATCCGGCCGATCGCGTTCGCCCGGTGCAGAGTGAACCAGAGGGCGTCGTCCGCGCCGGCGGTGATCATCGAGGCGAACCCGCCGGTCACCGGCAGCGAAAACGCGCTCACCGTGCCGTCGGTGTCCACCCGGCCGATCGTGTCGGAGGTCATCCCGGCGTACCAGAGTGCGCCATCGGGGCCGGCGGCGATACCGCCCGGCCCGGTGCCGGTCGGCAGGGCGATCGTGCGCTGCGCGCCGTCGACGCTGATCCGACCGAGCTGGTCGTCCCCCGAGCGGGTGAACCAGAGGGCGTCGTCCGACCCGGCCGTGATGATCAGCGGACGGCCGCCCGGCGGATCCAGCGGGTAGGTCCGGACCACGCCGTCCACCCCCAGGCGGGCGATCCCTCCGCCGTGGACCAGCGTCAGCCACAGCGCGCCGTCCGGGCCGGCCGTGATGCCGTACGGGCCGGCGTCCGGCCCGACGAGCGGTATCTCCCGAATCTCCACGCTCAGCACGGGCTGCGTCCTTCCCTCGGTGGACCGCCAACCCTGACGGTTCCGCCAGCGACGACGCAACCGATTTGTCCACCCGCCCACCAGGATTGTCAGGCCGCTGACAGGTTCGCCACGGGTTGCGCCCAGGCTGACTGGTCACTGTCGGTGATGACAAGCAGTATCACCGACCTTCTGGAGGACAGCATGTCCCGCACCATCCGTCGGAAGCATCTGCTGGCCGGCCTGGCCACCGCCGGCGTCCTCGGCGTGGGGATCGCGGCCCCGACCATCGCCTTCGCCGCGGACACCCCGACGCCGAGCGCCAGCACCGCCCCGGCTCCCGGGGCAAAGGCCGACCGGCAGAACGAGTTCGCCGAGGCCCTCGCCAAGGAGTTGGGCGTCCCCACCGACAAGGTGACCGCCGCGCTGGAGAAGGTCCGCGAGCAGCACCGACCGGCCGATCGGCCGCAGCGCCCGTCCGCCGAGGACCGGAAGGCGGCGCTGAAGCAACGGCTGGACCAGGCGGTCAAGGACGGCAAGCTCACCCAGGAGCAGGCCGACGCCATCACCAAGGCCATCGAGGCCGGCGTCTTCCCCGGCCCCGGCGGCCACCGCGGTCCGGGCGCTCACGGCGGTCACGGCGCCCCCGGCGGCCCCGGCGCCCCCGCGGCCACGCCCGACAAGTAATCCCTCGGGGCAGGCCCTGGCCGAACCGGGCCTGCCCCGACGCTTGATCCACTCGACGTCCGCAATCCGGTGGTATCCAGGACGGCGCGACACCGCCGAATCACGGAAACCGAGTCGCTCACCGCCCGCCCACGCGCACGGGCGTCCGCTGGGGCTTCAGGCCGGCGGGGGCGTGAACACCCCCAGGCGGTTGCCGGCCGGGTCGAGCAGGTGCGCCAAGCTCAGCCCGCTCGGGGTCGTCCGCACCGGCACCAGCACCCGGCCGCCGGCCGCCTCGGCTCGTCGGCACGTCTCCGCCACGTCGGCGACCTCGGCGTAGAACACCGCGTAGTTCGGCGACGTCCCGTCGGTCGCCCGGATCGCCCCGGCGATTCCGGTGTCGCCGCCGGCCCCGGTCACCCGGTAGGACCCGCCGTTGGCCGAACCCTGCTCCTCGAAGGTCCAGCCGAACATCTCCCCGTAGAAGCGTTCCGCCTCCTCCGGCCGGTCGGTGCCGATCTCGAACCAGGTGATGGGCGTCGTTGACATCTGCTGCCTCCAGGTTGTGCGTGCCGGTCGTCCGGCCGCCGTCCGGAGCAGTCTCGGGGTCGTCCGCGACACCGTCCTGTCGGTGTTTCCGGATCACCCGACGGGGTTTCTCCCGACCGGGCCACCCGCGGCCGCCCACCGGCGCGGCTCAGACCAGGCTCAGCGGGCGGACCCGTTCGTGCGGGATGTCCAGATCCGTCAGGCGGAACTCCCGGACCACCACGTCGGGCAGCGCCTGGACGCTCCGGATCCGGTCGGTCCGGAAGCACCGCGGCTCGGCGCGGAGCCGGCACCAGGCGAGCAGATACCAGTGCCGGGAATTGCCCAGGTAGCCAAACGGTTCGACGTCGCGCACCGAGTCCGCGCCGACGCGGTCGGCGTACCGGATGCGCAGCGCCCGCCGGGCGGCGACCGCGTCGGCGACGGTGGCCGGGACGGGCGTGGCCGGCCCGTCGCCGATCAGGTGCACCCGGCCGGCGAGCCGGTGCGCCTCGGCGGCGTCGGCGGCCGGCAGCACCGCCACCAGCTTGCGCAGCGCGGTGGCGCCCGGCCCGGCGAACGGCGTGCCGTCGAGCCGGTGCAGCGCCACGGCCATCGCCACCGCCTCGGCCGCCGTCAGGTTGACCGGCGGCAGGGTGCGGCTGCGGTCCAGGACGTAGCCGCCGGTGCGCCCCGGCTCGGCCCAGATCGGCACACCAGCCTCCTGGAGCGCGCCGATGTCCCGCTCGATGGTCCGGCTGCTCACCTCGAAGCGGACCGCGAGCCAGCGCGCGCTGCGCGGCCGTGGCGACACCGCCCGCAGCTCCTCGACCAACGCGTAGAGCCGGTCCGTACGGTTCATGCCCGGCACGCTACGGCCGGGGTACGACGCCCGGCAGCCACCAGCGGGCGCGCCTCGCGCTTACAGCGCCAGGTAGCGCTGCCGCTCGTACGGGGTGACCTCCCGGCGGTACTGCTCCCACTCGGCCCGCTTGTTGCGCAGGAAGAAGTCGAAGACGTGCTCGCCGAGCACCTCGGCGACCAACTCGGACTCGGCCATCACGTCGATCGCCTCGGCGAGGTTCTCCGGCAGCGCCTCGTACCCCATGGCACGCCGCTCGGCGCTGGTCAGCGACCAGACGTCGTCCTCGGCGCCCGGCGGCAGCTCGTACCCCTCCTCGATGCCCTTCAGACCGGCGCCGAGCAGTACCGCGAAGGCCAGGTACGGGTTGGTGGCCGAGTCCAACGAACGGACCTCGACCCGGGCCGAGTTCGGCTTGCCGTACGCGGGAACCCGGACCAGCGCGGACCGGTTGAGGTGACCCCAGCAGACGTACGCCGGGCTCTCGGTGATCCGGTCCGGCAGGGCCTGCGGGAAGAGCCGCTTGTACGAGTTGACCCACTGGTTGGTGACCGCTGTGTATTCCCGGGCGTGCACCAGGAGGCCGGCGATGAACGACTTCGCCACCTTGGAGAGCTTCATCGGGTCGCCGCCGTCGTGGAACGCGTTGCGCTCCCCCTCGAACAGCGACAGGTGGGTGTGCATCCCGCTGCCCGGCTGGTCGGTGAACGGCTTCGGCATGAAGCTGGCCTGCACACCCGTGGAGAGCGCCACCTCCTTGACCACGTGCCGGAAGGTCATGATGTTGTCGGCGGTGGTCAGCGCGTCGGCGTAGCGCAGGTCGATCTCCTGCTGGCCGGGCGCGACCTCGTGGTGGCTGAACTCCACCGAGATGCCGATCCGTTCCAGCGCCAGCACGCCCTGACGGCGGAAGTCGCGCGCCACGGCGTGGGTGGTGTGCTCGAAGTAGCCGCCGGTGTCCACCGGGGTGGGCACCGAGCCGTCCTGGGGGCCGTTCTCCAGCAGGAAGAACTCGATTTCCGGGTGGGTGTAGAAGGTGAAGCCCTTCTCGGCGGCCTTGGACAGCGCGCGGCGCAGCACGTGCCGGGGGTCGGCCCAGGAGGGACCGCCGTCGGGCAGCAGGATGTCGCAGAACATCCGGGCGCTCTCGCCGCTGACCCCGCCCTCGAACGGGAACACCTGGAAGGTCGTCGGGTCGGGCATGGCGACCATGTCCGATTCGAAGACGCGGGCGAAACCCTCGATCGCCGAGCCGTCGAAGCCGATGCCCTCCTCGAAGGCGGCCTCCAACTCGGCCGGCGCCACCGAAACGCTCTTGAGCGTGCCCAGCACGTCCGTGAACCACAGCCGGACGAACCGGATGTCCCGCTCTTCCAGCGTACGGAGGACGAACTCCTGCTGACGGTCCACTTCCCCAACCCCTCGCGACGCTGTTTTGTCCGCCTTGGTCGGGCTGCACCCGACCTGATCGCCCAGTCTTCCCGGGCCTGGTTACGCAGACGTTACGCGAACTGCCGCCCGTCGTCCCCTCGCCTCCCGCTCGGCGGACGCGCGCCCCACCGCCGACGGGCCCAACCGCCACAGCTCCGCAGGCCCGTCCGCCACAGCGTGGCGGCCATCTCGTCGGAGGGTGGGGATTGTCCCGTCCAGGCTGGGGCAAGATGAGGACATGCCCACCCTGCGTCTCGCCCTGTCCCAGGTCAACCCGAGCGTCGGCGACCTCGCCGGAAACGCCGACCTGGTCCGCAGCTGGACACGCCAGGCCGCCGATGCCGGTGCCCAGTTGGTGCTCTTCCCGGAGATGATGTTGACCGGGTACCCGGTCGAGGACCTGGTCTTCCGGCGCTCCTTCGTCGCCGCCTCCCAGGCCGCCATCGAGCGGCTCGCCGCCGACCTCGCCGCCGACGGCCTCGGGGAGCTGCCGGTCGTGGTCGGCTACCTGGACGCCGACGGGCCGCCGCAGGTCAGCGGGGACGCCGAGCCGGGCCGGGGCGCCCGCAACGCCGCCGCGCTGCTGCACCGGGGCACCGTCGCCGCCCGCTACTTCAAGCACCACCTGCCCAACTACGGGGTCTTCGACGAGGACCGCTACTTCGTCTCCGGCGACGCGCTGACCGTGGTGCGGATCGGCGGCGTGGACGTCGCGTTGACCATCTGTGAGGACCTGTGGCAGTCCGGCGGGCCGTTCGCCGCCGCCCGGCAGGCCGGCGTCGGCCTGGTGGTCAACATCAACGGCTCCCCGTACGAGCTGAACAAGGACGACATCCGGCTGCCGCTGGTCCGCCGCCGGGCCGCCGAGGCGGGCGCCGCCATCGCGTACGTCAACATGACCGGCGGCCAGGACGAGTTGGTCTTCGAGGGCGACTCGATGATCGTGAGCGCCGACGGTGACCTGCTCACCCGGGCCCCGCAGTTCGTCGAGCACCTGCTCGTGCACGACGTCGAGCTGCCGGCCGCCACCACAGCGCCGACCACGGAGACGGTGGCGGACGGCATGCGGATCCTGCACCACACGCTGGACGGCATTCCGGCCACGCCGTCCGGCCCGGCCGCCACCGGCGGGCTGATCGAGCCGGTGGCCGACGAGGCCGAGGTGTGGCAGGCGCTCGTGCTCGGCCTGCGCGACTACGTGAACAAGAACCGGTTCCCGTCGGTGGTGCTCGGCCTCTCCGGCGGCATCGACTCGGCGGTGGTGGCCGCGCTGGCCGTCGACGCCCTGGGGCCGGACCGGGTGGTCGGGGTGTCGCTGCCCAGTCAGCACTCTTCCGAGCACTCCCGGGAGGACGCCGCCGACCTGGCCAAGCGCACCGGCCTGGACTACCGCGTCGAGCCGATCCAGCCGATGGTGGACGGTTTCCTGGCCAACCTGTCGCTGTCCGGGGTGGCCGTGGAGAACCTGCAGGCCCGGGTCCGTGGCGTGATCCTCATGGCGCTGTCGAACCAGGAGGGCCATCTGGTGCTGACCACCGGCAACAAGAGTGAGCTGGCAGTCGGCTACTCCACGCTGTACGGCGACTCGGTCGGCGGCTTCAACCCGGTCAAGGACGTCTGGAAGACGCTGATCTGGCGGCTCGCGAAGTGGCGCAACAGGGACGCGGACCGGCGCGGTGAGACCGCCCCGATTCCGGAGAACTCGATCGGCAAGCCACCGAGCGCCGAGCTGAGCCCGGGCCAACTGGACAGCGACAACCTGCCCGACTACGACGTACTGGACCCGATCCTGATCGGGTACGTCGACGGCGACCTGGGCCGCGACGGGCTGGTCGAGTCGGGCCACGACCCGGCGGTGGTCGACAAGGTGCTGCGGCTGGTGGATACCGCCGAGTACAAGCGACGCCAGTCCGCACCGGGCACGAAGATCTCCATGAAGGCGTTCGGCCGGGACCGCCGCCTACCGATCACCAACCGGTGGCGCGAGCACGGCTGAGCCGTACCCCTGGGGGTGCCGGGTCGGTGACGCGGCCCGGCGCCGCCGCGCGGTGACCTCGCGGCGCGGTGACCTCGCGGCGCGGTGACCTCGCGGCGCGGTGACCTCGCGGCGCGGTGACCTCGCGGCGCGGTTCCGGTTGGCCAGGCGGGGCGGCCCCGCGCTGGTGGAGTGACATCTCGCACTGGGCCCTGCCGTCAGCCCGTCTCGCGGTGCGACGATCGCGACGGAACCCGGGGACCGCGCAGGCGGCCTCGAGGAAGGGAGACAGAGATGGTGGAGTCCACTCCGAACGAGGTGACCGCGCTGTACGGCGGACCGGCCACCCGTCGGGTCCGCACCCGTGACCTGATCGCCGCCAAGGAGCGCGGCGAACGGTGGCCGATGCTGACCTCGTACGACCAGTACACCGCGGGGATCTTCGACCAGGCCGGCGTACCGGTGCTGTTGGTCGGCGACTCGGCCGCGAACAACGTGTTCGGCTACGAGACGACCCTGCCGGTCACCGCCGACGACCTGCTTCCGCTGGTACGGGCCGTGGTGCGCTCGACCCGGCAGGCACTCGTCGTCGGTGACCTGCCGTTCGGCTCCTACGAGGAGGGCCCGACCCAGGCGCTGCGCACCGCCGTCCGGTTCATGAAGGAGGGTGGCTGCCACGCGGTGAAGCTGGAGGGTGGCCGCCGCTGCGCCGCCCAGATCGCCGCGATCGTCGGTGCCGGCATCCCGGTGATGGCGCACATCGGCTTCACGCCGCAGAGCGAACACGCACTGGGCGGCTACCGCGTACAGGGTCGGGGCGACACCGCGGACGAGGTGCTCGCCGACGCGCGGGCGGTGGCGGAGGCGGGCGCGTTCGCCGTGGTGCTGGAGATGGTGCCCGGTGAGGTGGCCAAGCGGATCACCCACGAACTGCCCATCCCCACGGTCGGCATCGGCGCCGGCCCGGACACCGACGCGCAGGTGCTGGTCTGGCAGGACATGGCCGGGCTGCGCACCGGAAAGGCGCCACGCTTCGTCAAGCGGTACGCCGACCTGGCCGGCGCCCTCACCGACGCCACCCGCCGCTTCGCCGACGAGGTCCGCGGCGGCGAGTTCCCGACCGCCGAACACACCTTCTAGAGCGGTCCACGAACTCCAGTTACCGGCTCTCGCAGGCCACGGCCGTCACGACCCGTGGCCTGCGGTAGCCGGGCCGCGTGGCCGGCGGGCGGGCCGCGTCGCCGTGACAGGTGGCCGGGCCGGATTGATCGATCATGGCAACTGAAAGTGTCGTACAGGTGTTCTAGTCTCGGGTCATGGTGGAGGGGTTGGCGCAGGCCGAGGCAGCAGTCCTGGGCTGCGCCGGCTCCGCCACCTGGGCTCTGCCCGAGCAGGAGCTGATCGCGGCGCTCGACGCCGCGCACCGCATCGAGCAGCGCCTCGCCGCCGTCAAACTGGCAGTGATCCGCGAACTCGACGGTCGCGGCACGCCCACCGCGCAGGGCGCGTCCTCCACGGCGGTCTGGCTGCGCGAACGCCTCCACCTCACCGTCCCCACCGCCCGCCGTCTCGTCGAGCTGGCCACCACTCTCGACACCGGCAACCCCGCGATACGGCAGGCACTGGCCGATGCCGACATCACCGTCGAGCAGGCCCGGGTCATCGCCGACACCGTCGACACGGTCCAGACCTCCGCCGGCACCGCGGCCGCCGACAAGGCCGTCGGCTTGCTTGTCGAGTGGGCCGGGCAGTTCGACCCCACCCTGCTCCGCAAACTCGGCACCCGCATCCTCGACCACGTCGCACCCGACATCGCCGACGCCGCCGCCCAGGCCGCCCTCGACGCCGAAGCTCGCCGCGCCACCCGCGACCGCCACCTCACCCTGTCCACCCTCACCGACGGCCGACTCCGCCTCACCGGCACCCTCGACACCGAAACCGCCGGCCTGCTCCGCGCCGCGATCGACCCACTGACCGCTCCTACCGGGCCCGACGACCAACGGTCCCCCGGGCAACGCCGCCACGACGCCCTCGCCGATGTCTGTCGGCTCAGCCTGCGCACCGGCGAGCTACCCGACCACGGCGGCGACGCCGCCCAGATCGTCGTCACCACCAGCTACGACGGCCTCACCCGACAACTCGGCGCAGGCACGCTGGACACCGCTTTCGAGCTCACCCCGGCAACCGTGCGCCGCCTCGCCTGCGACGCCGCCATCCTGCCCGCCGTCCTCGGCACCACCGGCCAACCACTCGACGTCGGCCGACAACGCCGCCTCATCACCGGCCCCCTCCGCCGCGCCCTCGTCCTACGCGACCGCGGCTGCACCTTCCCCGGCTGCGACCGCCCACCCCGCTGGTGCGACGCCCACCACATCCACCACTGGGCCGACGGCGGCGACACCAGCCTGCCCAACGCGGTGCTGCTCTGCGGTCACCACCACCGGCACCTCCACCACGGCGAGTGGGCCGTCCGGTTGGGCGGCGACGGCCACCCCGAATTCATTCCACCGGCCTGGCTCGACCCCGAACAGGTCCCCCGCCGCAACCACTACCACCGACGGACGTGACCAGACTGGGGCGACCATTCACCTCGAGCAGGCCGCCGTTCAGCCTCGACAGCTCGTGGCCGAATGCTGCGCATGCTTTGAGCTGACGAAGGTGCCGTGGGGCGCAACGTGGGCGGGGTGTGGGCCGATCCGCACGGCCTCAGCGCGCCCGGGCATGGGACGGCGAGCAAGGCCGCGGCTCGGCGAGCAAGGCCCGGCTCGGCAAGCAAGGCCCCGGCTCGGCAAGCAAGGCCCCGGCTCGGCAAGCAAGGCCCCGGCTCGGCAAGCAAGGCCCCGGCGCGGCAAGCAAGGCCCCGGCGCGGCGAGCAAGGCCCCGGCCCTGGCCGTCCTGCCAGGAGCCGAGCCCAGCCGCCCTGCCGGGAGCAGGCGGTGCGCTCTCAGAGGTCGGTGACGCGGATGCCGGCGTGCGCCTTGTAGCGCTTGTTGATCGCGATCAGGTTGGCGGTGAACGCCTCGATCTGGTGGGCGTTGCGCAACCGGCCGGCGTAGATGCCGCGCATCCCGGGG
Source organism: Micromonospora sp. CA-240977 (assembly GCF_050942285.1). Classification (NCBI taxonomy): domain Bacteria; kingdom Bacillati; phylum Actinomycetota; class Actinomycetes; order Micromonosporales; family Micromonosporaceae; genus Micromonospora; species Micromonospora sp. CA-240977. The sequence goes on from NZ_CP192055.1 coordinate 5,759,478, forward strand.
ATGCGGGCGGCGAGCGCCCCGACGACGTCGACGAGCTCCCGGTCTTCGGTGCAGATCAGCACGTCGAGGTCGATCCGGTCGACCTCGGGGTCGGCCAGCAGCGGGGCGCTGACGTGGTTGAACGCCGCGCAGACGCGGGAGTCGGGCAGCAGTGCGGCAGCCTGCTGGACGGCACTGCCCTCGGCGACGGTGAGCGCGTAGGGGCCCTGCTTGTCGAAGCCCAGCGGGTTGACACAGTCGATGACGATCGTGCCGGCGAGCGGTTCGGCGAGCGCGGCGACCGTCGCGGCGTGCCCGTCCCACGGCACCGCGATGATCACCACGTCGCTGCGCCGGGCCACCTCGTCGTTGGCCGCGCCGGTGATGCGGGCGTCGGCCGGCATCCGGGGCAGCGCGGCGATCTCGGCGGCGGACTCGGCGGCCCGCTCCGCCGACCGGGAGCCGATCAGCACCGTCTGCCCCGCCCTGGCGAGCCGGTAGGCGAGGCCACGACCCTGGTCGCCGGTGCCACCGATGATGCCGACCGTCAGCCCGGACACGTCGGGCAGCGTGCTCGCGTCGTATGCCATGGGCTCATCCTCGCAAACCGCTCGGTCCGTCAGCAGCGCCAGACGCTGTGACAATCCCCGCTGCCGGAGACGCCGCCCCGGGCGACCTGGCCGCGAGGCAGTTCAGGCCAGCTCGAACAGCACCGTACGGGCGGCCGGATCGGCGGTGACCAGGCGGACCCGGACCCGCTCACCGAGCGGCAGCGCGCCGAGGCAGCGGGACCGGACCGGTGGGGCGTCCAGGGCCACCGTTCCGCCGGGCGGGCGGGGCCGGGACTTGCCGTTGGGCGGGGCGTCGACGTCGAGGACGGCCGCGTCGAAGGTCTCCCCCACCCGGTCCGCCAGCAGCACCGCCTCGGCCAGCTCGACGGCGCCCCGGGCGGCTGCGGAGGCAGTCCGGTCGGTGTTGGCCATCACCTCGGGCAACCGGGGCAGCGCGGCACGCGCCCAGTCGGGCACTTCCCGGCCCGCGTGCAGGGCCAGGCAGACCTCGGTGGCGTACCGGTCGGCCAGGCGTCGCAACGGCGCCGTGACGTGGGCGTACGCGGCGGCCACTCCCCCGTGCTCCGGGTGCTCCGGCCGCGTGCCGTCGAAGGCGGTGTACGCCGCGCCGCGCATCAGCTCGGCTGCCTGGTCGATGAAGGCGGCGGAGCGTGGTTGTGCGGCGTCCAGGCTGGCGATCACCTCGCCGGGGCCGGCGCCGTCCGGCCAGTGCACGCCCAGCGGGGCGGCAGCCGCCCGCAGCCGCTGCACCGCCTCCGGTTTCGGGGCGGGCATGGTCCGCAGCAGGCCGATCCCACCGGCCAGCATGATGTCGGCGGCGGCCATGCCGGTCAACAGGGAGATCTGCGCGTTGTGCTCCTCCATCGGCACGGGCCCCCGCAGCACCAGCCGCCAGCCGTCACCGTCGGGCTCCACGTCCTGCTCGGGCAGGGGCAGGTTGATGGCGCCACGACGCAGTCCCCGGGCGGTCAATCGTTCGCCGATCTCGGGTAGCAGCGCGATGGGCTCGGGCAGCCGCCCGGCGTTGGCCGCGGCCTGCACCCCGGTGTAGTCGAGTTTGGCGCGGCTGCGCACCAGGGCGCGTTCCAGCTCGACGGCAACCGTGCCGCCGTCGGCGTCCAGGTCGATGGTCCACACCACGGCCGCCCGGTCATCGTCGGGCAGCAGGCTGGCCGCGCCCTCACTGAGCGTCAACGGGTGCAGCGGCACGTGACCGTCGGGCAGGTAGACCGTCTGCCCGCGCCGCCACGTCTCCTCCTCGAGCGGGCCGCCCGGGTGGACGTGCGCGGCGACGTCGGCGATCGCGTACCGCACCCGGTAGCCGCCGCCCCGACGGCGGGTGAGGTGCATCGCCTGGTCCAGGTCACGCGAGCTGGCCGGGTCGACAGTGACGAACGGTATGTCGGTGCGGTCGACGGACGGCCGCGGCGGCGCGGCGGCGGCCGCGTCGGCCTCCCGTTGGGCGGCCGCCGGGAAGCCCTCGGGCAGGCCGAGCTCGCGGCGCAGCGCGCCGAAGTCGATGCGGGGCGCGAGTACGCGTCGGATGACCACGGGTCAATCCTGACAGCGTCGTCGGTGATCCGCTTCCGGTGACCGGCCGAGATCTCCGTCGAACCGCCCCCGGCCCACCTCGCCGAGCCACGCCCGGAGCCGGTCAGCGCAGGCCCGGCCACGAGCCACGCCAGGGCACGCCACCTCGGGACGGCGTGGTGGTCCGCCACGGCGGGTCGGTCGAACGAGGCCGTGATGGTCCGCCGCAACGACCACAGCAGGCCGTCGAACGAGCCCGTGATGGTCCGCCGCAACGGCCTCGGCAGGCCGTCGAACGAGCCGGTGCCGGGCCGAGGCGGCCTGCGCTCAGCCGGTCGCCTTCCGGGCGGTGCTGCGCGTACCCCGGGGGGTGGTGGCCCGGGCGGCGACCGGGCGGGCCGGCGACTTGCGGGCGGTCACCTTGCGGGCCGGCGCCTTGGCCGCTGTGGTCTTCTTCGCCGGGGCCTTCTTCGCCGCCGCCTTGCGGGCGGTGGTCGACGACGTGCCGGTCGCCTTCGCGGCCGGCGCCTTCTTCGCCGCGGTCTTGCGGGCGCCGACGCTCGGGCGGGTGGAAGCGGTCTTCTTCGCCGGGGCCTTCTTGGCCGGGGCCTTCTTCGCGGCGGTCTTCTTCACGGCGGACGCCTTGGTCGCGGCCTTGCGAGCGGGCGCCTTCGCCGCGGCGGTGGTCCGCTTCGCCGCCGACGCCGTGGTCTTCTTCGCGGCGCTCGTCGTCTTCTTCGCCGCGCTGGTCGTCTTCTTCGCCGTACCCGTCGCCGTGGCCGCGGTGGTCTTCTTCGCCGCCACCTTGCGGGTGGCGGTCGAGGTCTTCGCCGGGGCCTTCCGGGCCGCCACGCTGGTCTTCGTCGCGGCCTTCTTCGCGGGGGCCTTCTTCGCCGCAGTGGTGGTCCTCGTGGCCGGGGCCTTCTTCGCCGCCGTGGTGGTCCGCGTGGCCGGGGCCTTCTTCGCCGCGGTGGTGGTCTTCTTCGCCGGGGCGCGCCCCGCGCCGCCGGCGGCCTTCCTGGCGGGAGCCTTCGCCGCCGCCGCGCCCGCGGTGGACTTGCGCACGGGGGTGGTCCGGCTCGCCGCCGTGTTGCGCTCCGCCGCGGCGGTCTTCTTGGCGGTGGTGCGCCGAGCGGTCGGGCGGGTGGTGGCCTGCTGTGCTTCGGCCATCGTGGTTCCCTCCTTGGGGACGTGCTCTCGCGTGCGTCCTCGCGGAGCACGAACTGCCTCGGCGCGGGCCGTCCCGCGCCGTCTACTTGTCCTCCCCGGCCCAACGAGCGTCCTCGGCATCCCACGCCTCGTTGCGCTCCTGCACGCGTTGCAGGGCGTTCTCCGCGTCGGCCGCCGAGTTGTACGGGCCGAGAACGTGCTTCGCCGGACACACGTCGGCGTCCGTCTCGACCCGGTGATGCCGGGTGCACCAGTAGAACTGCCCACCACGTTCGCTGTCGCTCATGGGAATCACTGTGCACCGCGAACCGGCAGGCCGCCACCGGATCGCACAAGTCGCCGACCCTCTCCACAGTAGATATGCATGGGGTCCGTGGGGCCCGAACAGCGAAATAGGGTCGGGACGAACAGTCAATTTCCGCACGTCAGGCGCCGGGGCATGATCTGCGCTCGTGATCGGCACGCTGACCGGCACGGGGGCGGTGGGGCGAAGACGGCATCGGTACGAGACACGGCGCCCCGGTGTCCCCGCTGTGAGTGGCGCCTGGACGCCGACGACCCGCGACGCCGCCGACGCGAATTCGGTCGCGCCTATGATCGCCGGATGGCGATACCGGACTACATCGTGGGGATGCGCAAGCACGTCGGTCACGACCTGCTCTGGCTGCCGAGCGTCAGCGCCGTCGTCCGCAACGACGCCGGTGAGCTGCTGCTCGGCCAGCGGGCCGACGACGGCCGCTGGTCGGTGATCAGCGGTTTCGTCGAGCCGGGCGAGCAGCCGGCCACGGCGCTGGTCCGTGAGGTCCGCGAGGAGACGGGTCTGGACGTCGCGCCGGTACGGATGTCCAGTGCCGTCTCGCACCCGCACACGTACCCCAACGGGGATCGGTGCGAATACCTGAACCTGGGCTTCCTGTGCCGGGTGGTGGCGGGCACCGCCCGGGTCAACGACGACGAGTCGCTGGCCGTGCGGTGGTTCCCGTTGGACCGGCTGCCCGAGCTGGACAAGCACGCCCTGCTTGTCATCGCGTACGCCCTGCGCGACAACCAGTCGGCCGGCTACCTGGAGCCGGGCATGACGTGGGACGACGTGCCCGACTGAGCCGCGCGGATCAGACCGACGACGGCTTCGGTATCGGAGCCGGCGCAAGGGCGACCGGCGCGGAGGGCCCGGACCGCGCCGCCCGAATGGCGTACGCGAGCGCGTACGGCGTGCAGGCCAGGTAGAGCATGGGTTCCAACGGCACCCGGTTGCTGATGATTCCGAAGATCTCCCATGGAATCGTGGGTCGGGGTAGGCCGATGTTCCAGTCTGTCCAGGCGGCGAGGAGCCACAGCGGCGCGGATATCCGGTCGATGCTGTCCACTGGCGTCGGACCGATGACCGGGCCAGCGCGATCGCCCGCCGAAATCGCGTCGACGACAGCGAGAATCACCGCGAGGTCGGCGGCGGCGAGTGCGCCGAGGACGCCAACCCACCAGGCCGCACGGAGTCGACCCCGGGCGGCGAGGCTCGCGGCGGCCCAGAGGGCCAGCGTCAGACCGGCCAACCAGAGCAGCAGACCGGGCAGGGTGGCGGCCAGCTCGTCCGGCTGGAGGACGTACAGGAACACGACGGCGGCCGCCCCGACGGGGAGCACCACGCCGAGCGCAATGCGGAGCGGGCCGTCAAGTGCGGTGTACCGGGCCCACCGCGCGGCGAACACCGCAAGCAGCAGCGCCAACCCGACGGTGAACGCCGCCCAGAGCGGTCTCTGCGCCCGCTCGGACCAGCTCTCGGCGAGCATGCGCTCGATCGGGATGAAGACGAACGCACTGACGACCACGATCCCGACGCAGGCGAGTGGGGACAGCAGCAACGCGGCGGCGGTGCGGCCGACCCGACCGCGCATCAGGCTGCGGTCGACGAGCGGGGCGCCGGCCCGGCTGACGGCGAGGCTCACCGCGAAGCCGAGCATCTTCGTCCGGTGACCGCTCTCGGCGAGCACGTGCAACTCGGCGGCCCACTCCCGGCGCAGGTCGTCGCGGATGTCGGCCGGCCAGCGGCGTACGGCCATCTCCAGCAGCAGCTCGGCGGCCCGGCGGGTCACCACGCGGGTGCTCCGGTGGGCTCGGTGCCGCCCCACGACGGGCGACCGTCGGGGATCGCGGCGCGCAGGTCGGCGAGGGCCCGCCGGGCCTGCGCCACCCCGACGGCGGTCAGCCGGTAGTAGCGGCGGGCGGGCCGGCCGGCCGCGACCGGGTCGATCGCCTCCCAGTCGGCGGCCAGCCAGCCGGCCGCGCTCAGGCGGTGCAGCACCGGGTAGAGGGTGCCGCTGGGCAGGCCGGTCAATCGCATCAGGTCCAGCCCGTAGCGCTGCGCGTCGGGCTCGGCGAGCAGTGCCCCGAGCACCTTCGCGACCGGAATGGTGATCCGCATGCCGCCACTATATCGTTGCTCTACATAGGGGTGGGTGCCCGTTCGACGGGAATCCACAGCTCGGCGTCCGCCTCGGTGCCGTCCGCGGACACCCGGACCCGCGAGATCTCCGGTCCAGGTCGGCTGCGGTACGGATTGGACGGAAACCACTTGGTGAACACGTCGCGCCACAGATGCTGCACCGTCTGCGGGAACGCTCCGGAGGCGGTGAACACCGCCCACGTCCCGGCCTGCACCGGCAGCGCGTCCAGGTCCTCCGGTGGCACGGCCCCGGTCACCACCCCGTGCCAGTAGTCCAGCTCGGTGCCCTCCTCCCGGCGCTCGGCGAGGTTGTCGCTGACGTTGACGATCCCGGCCGGCTCCTGATCGGAGAGCGCCTCGATCCGCCCGGTCGTCTCCGTGTCGATGCCCCGGACGAACGCGACAATCGCCGGGTTCATCCCCTCGTGCACCAGCGGGACCCGGGCCTTGCGCCCCACCAGCGTGAACGCGTCCTTGCCGACGATCCGGTAATCCATGCTGCCGCTCCCTTCGAGGGTGAGTCGGAAGGACATCCGGGGTTGGGCGCGCAGCGTCGCCCCCGTACGCCGAGCCTCTCCGGGCCCCACGCCGTGCATGGCGTGGAAGGCCCGGGCGAACGCCTCGGTCGACCCGTACCCGTAGCGCACCGCGACGTCGAGCAACGTCCGCTCCCCCGCCAGCACGTCCGCCGCCGCGACGGTGAGCCGACGCCGACGGATGTACTCCGACAACGGCATCCCGGCCAGCGCGGAGAACAGTCGCCGGAAGTGGTACTCCGACGTCAGCGCGATCCGCGCCAGCTCGGTCACCTCGATCCGCCGATCGAGGCGCCGCTCGATGTACGTCATGGCGTCGTTGAGCCGCTCCAGCACCCGGATCTCCTTCCCTGTCGCGCACGACGCTAGGCGGCAGGACCGGTGGCCCACCCGACATCCGGTGCCCGCGATGGTCGGGTGGGGCCGCACCGCTCGTCCTGTCGTATCCTGGCGGACTTTGCGTCTTCGGGAGGTTGCCGTGGCCGAGTATCCGCAGGACGTCGTGCAGCGCTTCCACGGCACTCCCGAACAGGTCGACGCCGGCCTGGTGGGCGAGCCGCCACGGATGTGGGAGTCCGTCGTCATCGAGGAGTACGACCCGGCCTGGGCGCAGCGGTTCGTCGCCGTCCGCTCGTCGATCACCCTGGCGCTTGGTGGTCTGGTCATCGGAGTGGAACACGTCGGGTCCACCGCGGTGCCGCAGCTCGCGGCCAAGCCCGTCATCGACGTCGACCTCGTCATCGAGGACACCGCCGAGGAGTCCGGCTACCTTCCCGCGCTGGAACGGCTCGGCTACCGGCTCGTCCTGCGGGAGCCCTGGTGGCACGGGCACCGGATGCTGCTCAGCCCCGCCGAGGACGTCAACCTGCACGTCTGGCCGCAGGGTGCGCCGGAACCCGTTCGACACCGGCTCTTCCGCGACTGGCTGCGCTCGCATCCGCACGACCGGGAGCGGTACGCCGCGACGAAGCGCCGCCTCGCGCGGGAGACCGCGCACCGACCCCGTGACTACAGCCTGGCGAAGAACGCCGTCATCGACGAGATCTACGCCCGCATCTTCGCCGCATGACGCCAGCCAGCGGGGCCGCGATCCGTCGCCGACAGTGACGTCTCAGCGGGGCGGCCGCTGCATGATCCAGGTGGACACGGGCTCCGACAGGAAGCCCAGCACCTCCCAGCCGGCGCGGCGGTACAACTCCACGTTGGCCGGGTTGCTGGTCTCCAGGATCGCCGGCAGTCCGTCGGCGGCGGCCCGATCCAGCCCGGCCCGCATGACGGCGCGGCCCCAACCGCGTCCGGCGCTGTCGGGGTGGGTGCCCAGGACACCGAGGTACCAGAACGGGTACGTCGGCAGCGCGGCATACACGGCGTCGCCGTAGCTCTGCACCCGGGCCAGCACGTCGGCCGGGTAAGGAGCTTCCTCCGGCGACCCGCGCCCGGCAGCCGGCGCGGCAGCCGGTCCGACAGCAGGTCCGGCAGCCGGTTGACCGGCCGGCGGGTCCCAGAGGGCGGCCGACGCGCCCCCACCGATCGTCCAGATCGACGACAGGTGCACCCGCTTGTCGAAGAGGCGCCCGAAGAAGGCGGCGGCGTACCGGGGATAGGTGTCCTCGTCGGGGAACAGGTGCCGCAGCACGGGATCCTTGACGAACGCGGCGACCAGCGAACCGACCACGGCATCGCGGTCGGCTGGGGTGGCGACGGTGATCTCAGGCGCTGTCACAGCAGTCGACACTAGCCGGAAAAAGCGCCTTGACCCTGACCCGGTGGCAGACCGGAGACTCGTCCCCGGCCGGCAGCACGATTACGTTGTCGATCTGCGCGTCAGCCGAAGGTGAAGGCGTACGCCTCGGCGCCGGGCTCACCGAACGTGATCTCCAGGGTCCGCTCACGGACCGCGCCGTCCTGCCGGACGAGCTGGTAGAGCCGGCCGTCCTGGAGCACGCCGTTGCCGTCCTCGTCGACGTCGACGCCGTGCGACGGGCCGGGGGCCGCGCCGTCGAGCAGCACCCGGAACGGGATCGAGTGTCCCGCACCAGGGGCCAGCACGAGATGCGCGTCGCGGGCGTGGAACCGGAAGGCGATGCCGCCGCCGGCCCGGTCCAGGGCGACGTTCTCCGCTCCGATCGTCCACTCCCCCGCCAGGGCCCACTGGTTGAGGCCCAGGCTTTCCGGAAGGTCGTAGCCGCGGCGCTCGTCGAGCGCGGCGCCGTTCGGCGACGCGAAGTGTTCGCCCCGGCGGAAACCGAGGTACGTCTCGGGCGTCCGCAGGTTGCCCCAGTCGGCCTCCGCCTCCGGCCCGAGACCCCGCACGGGTACGGGGTCGCGCTCGATGCCGAGCAGCTGCTGGAGAACCCGTTCGGACTGCTCGTAGCGTCCCTCGCCGAAGTGCTCGTCCCGGATGACCCCGTTGGTGTCGACGAAGTACAGCGCCGGCCAGTACTGGTTGTCGAAGGCGCGCCAGATCGCGAAGTCGTTGTCGACAGCGACCGGGTAGTCGATCGATCGCGCCGCTACCGCTCGGCGCACCTGGTCGGCCTCGTGCTCGAACGAGAACTCCGGCGTGTGCACCCCGACGACGACCAGCCCGTCGTCGCGGTAGGCCTGCGACCAGGCCCGGACGTACGGCTCCTGGCGCAGCCAGTTGATGCAGGTAAGCGTCCAGAAGTTGACAAGGACGACGCGCCCACCCAGGTCGGCGGGGCCGAGTGGCTCGGAGTTGAGCCACTCGGCCGCCCCGTCGAGCGGGGGCAGGTGCACGGCCATCTAGCGCAGCGACCGGAAGGCGGTACGAAGCTCTTCGGAGAAGATCTTCGGCTGTTCCCAGGCCGCGAAGTGCCCGCCCACGTCGAGCTTGTTGTAGTAGATGAGGTTCGGGTACGCCTGCTCGGCCCAGCTCTGCGGTGCCTCGTACAGCTCGTCGGGAAAGACGCTCACGGCGACTGGGATGGAGATGCCCTTGGCGGAGAAGAAGGAGAGCGTGTTCTCGGCGTAGAGGCGAGCCGCAGAAACCCCCGTGTTCGTCAACCAGAAGAGCGTGATGTTGTCGAGGACATCCTCTGGTGTGATTCCTCTGGGCTGCCCGGCGATGGACTCGGAGAGCATTTTCAGGCTGGCCGCGTCGTGGTCGAGCATGTAGGCCGCCAGGGCGACGGGTGAGTCGGCCAGCCCGGTCAACGTCTGCGCGCGACCCATCTCAAGCGCGTAGCTGGAGTGCTTCCAAAAGAAGTCCGCCTGCTCACAGGCGCGCTTCTCGTCGTTCGAAAGATCAGCCGGGAGCGAATCCAGAGGGTTGTTGGCTCCGGTGATACCGGACTGGAGCAGCGCATCGATCTCCGGCGGAAACACGCCCGGCATGTTGACGTGGATGCCGAGCAGTTCCGGAGGCGCCTGCACCGCCATCATCTCCGAGATGAGCGACCCCCAGTCGCCGCCCTGCGCCACGAACCGCGTGTAGCCGAGGCGCTTCATCAGCTCTGTCCAGGCAGTGGCGATGTGTTCCGGGTCCCAGCCCGATTTGCTCGGCTTGCCCGAGAAGCCGTAGCCAGGCATCGAGGGGATTACCAGGTGGAAGGCGTCCGACGCGTTGCCGCCGTGTGCCGTGGGGTTGGTGAGCGGGTCGACGATTTTCAACTGCTCGATCACCGAGCCGGGCCACCCGTGGGTGATGACGAGCGGCAACGCATCCTCATGCTTCGAGCGGATGTGCAGGAAGTGGATGTCGAGGCCGTCGATCTCGGTCATGAACTGCGGCAGGGCGTTGAGCCTCGCCTCGACCTTGCGCCAGTCGTATTCCTTCTCCCAATAGCGGGCGAGCGTCTGGATGGTCGCGAGTTGTACACCCTGGGACTGGTCGGGCACCGTTTCCTTTTCCGGCCAGCGAGTCGCCGCGATGCGCCTCTTCAGGTCATCGAGGTCGGCCTGCGGGATGTCTACCGAGAACGGCCGAATCTCCGTGGTACCCGGACGGGTCTTGGTTTTGACAGCCATGCGTGTTTCCTCTCCGTCTAGGTTTGCGCCTCGCGAGGAGAAATCATGGGGTGAAGGCACTGCCCGGACTTATGTGCGAATTCGAGATGGGCACGCCGCCGCCATATCTCGGAGCCTAGAACGCCGCACCGGTTGCTCGTGGCGATACGCGCAGCCCTCTCATGAGTCAGTTGCGGGGGCGGCGACGGCGTGCTCGGCGGCTCGGCTTACCTGCTCCCAGCCCGCCCAGGTGTCCATTCGCCGGCGGGCGATGTCGAACGCCAGGTCGTACACCATGCTCCCGAGCAGGAGCCGCAGCGGCGGGTCGTCGCTGTCGACAAGGCGCAGCAACGCCTCGGCGGCCAGCCGGGGTTCGCTGTCGATCGATCCCTCCGCCCACTGCCGTTCCAGCTCGGCGCGGAGCGGTGCGTACGCCTCCATCGGTGTGGTGGCGCTCAAACTGGTGTAGAGGTCGGTCCAGTAACCGCCCGGCTGCACGATGCCGAGTTTGACGTCGAAGGCTGCCGCCTCCATCGCGAGGGCTTCGCTCATGCCCTCCAGGGCGAACTTGCTCGCGCTGTACATGCCGGTGCTCGGAAAGCCGCCGAGCGCGGCGATGCTGGAAACCTGCACGATGTGGCCGGAGCGTTGGGCGCGCAGGTGCGGCAGCACGGCCTGACTGACCCACAGCGCGCCGAAGAGGTTGACCTCGAACTGGGCTCGCGCCTGCGCCTCGGTGAACTCCTCGACCATTCCCATGGACAGCGTGCCGGCGTTGTTGACGACGATGTCGAGCTGTCCGAAGTGCTCGACGGCGGTGGCCACGGCGGCGAAGACCGCCGCCCGGTCGGTCACGTCGAGGGTCAGCGCCAGTACCCGGTCGCCGTGCCGCTCGTCGAAGTCGTCGTGCGTGATGGTCCGGGCGGCGGCGACCACGCGGTCCCCACTGTCGAGCGCCGCTTCGGCAAAGGCGCGGCCCAGGCCGCGGCTGGCGCCGGTGATGAACCAGGTACGCATGGCGGTCTCCATCCCTCAAGCGAGACGAGACGGTCCGTCTCGTCATGGAGAGGAGATTAGGCCGCTCCACCCCTGCCGTCAAGACGAGACGGTTCGTCTCGTCACTGATATCGTGGCGCCCATGACCCCCAACACGGCCCGCCGGAGAGAAACCTCCCGACGCGCCATCCTCACCGCGGCCTTCGACCTGCTCCAGGAGATCGGGTACGCGAAGGTCAGCATCGAGGGCATCGCCGCGCGCGCCGGCGTCGGCAAACAGACCATCTACCGCTGGTGGCCGTCCAAGGGCGCTGTCATCTTCGACGCCTTCCTCATGCTCAGCGAGACCGCCGAGGGTGGGCCACCGGCCCTGCCGGACACCGGCGACCTGGCGGCCGACCTGACAGTGGTGCTCCGCGCCACTGTCGAGGAGATGAACGATCCGCGGTACGAGCAGCCGATGCGCGCGCTGGCCACCGAGATCGCGCTCGACCCCGAGCTGGCGGCGGCCTACGCCGAACGCCTTGACGGGCCGTTGAAGGAGGCCAAACGGCAGCGCCTGCGCAGCGCCCAACAGGCCGGACAACTCGCCGAGGACATCGACCTCGACGTGGCGGTGGACCTGATCTGGGGACCGTTGTTCAGCCGATGGCTGCAACGCAGCGGACCGCTCACCGCCGAGTACGCCGACCGCGTCGTCACCACCGCCCTCGACGGGTTGCGCCCCCGCCAATGAGAACCGCTCGGCTTCCTCGAAACCGGTCCATCCCGGGCCACAGGACACCCCGCCTTTCTTGAAGCCGAGTGGATCTAGTTGCACCGCCGCGAGCTGGTGCGGCAACATCAGGCGCCGTGACGGCACCAGGCACGGACCCCGAGAACGACACCCCGGACGGCACCAACGGCACACTCCGGTCGAGTCGGCGGGTCAGACACTGGTGGGCCGGCGCCGGGGTCACCGCCCTGGCCGCCGTACTCGGCATCACCCTCGCCGTCCGCGGCGGCGCCACCCCGGCCTGCGCCGCGCCACCGACGGGGAACACCGTCCACAAGGCAAAGGCCAGCTTCTACGACGCCGGCCGCTCGGGCGGCAACTGTTCCTTCCCGGGCCCACCGGCGGACCGGCTCTACGTGGCCGTCGGCTCGTCGACGTACTCCGGGGCCGCGGCCTGCGGCAGCTACCTGGACGTGACCGGCCCGAAGGGCACCGTCCGGGTCATGGTCATGGACCAGTGCGGCGGGTGCGGGTCCGGCAAGATCGACCTCTCCGACGAGGCGTTCGCCAAGATTGCCGACCGGGCGCAGGGCATCGCCTCCGTGACGTACCGGGCGGTGGTGAACCCGCCGCTCGACGGCGGGCTCACCTTCCGGATGAAGGGCGGCGCCTCGCAGTACTGGTTTGCCGTCCAGGTCGGCAACCACGGCAACCCGCTGCGCTCGGTGGAGGCGACCGGGCCCGGCGGCGGCTTCCGCAAGGCGGCCCGCCAGAGCGACAACTACTGGACCGTCGAGGGCGGGCTGGGACCCGGGCCCTACCGCATCAGGGTCACCGATGTGTACGGACGCCAGGCGACCGCCACCACCATCCGCATGGTCACGAAGCAGGTCCAGCGCAGCACGGCCACCCTCGCCTCCCCCACGCCCAGCAGTTCGCCCTCGGCCCCGCCGTCCCCCAGCATCGCGCCCTCCCCGACCCCGTCCGAATCGGTGGCACCGACGGCGACCGTCGAAGCCCTCGCCGGTGCCGCTCCGCTCAACGCCCCTCGCTGCTGACCCACCCCACCGACGCCGACCCGCCGTGCCGTCGTGCCAGGTGATGACGGGCAGCGGCACTCACTCCGCCGGGGGATGCGGCTGGCCCGATGGCGGGATCCTCCCCCGCGTCTTCGACGGCGATGCTCGATCAGTCGAGTTGTCCGCAGGATCGGAGGATCGTCATCGCCAGGTTCATGGTTCGAGCAACGCCGCCCACCCGCACGAGGCACCGGTGAATCAGCCGTATCCCGCCGTCGCCGCCTGGCGTGCCGCCGGCGAGGCAGGTGACGCCGAAGCGGCGGTCGCCGCACTCAGCCCCGGGGTCACGCTGCTCTCGCCGATCACCGAGCGGTTCACCTTCCAGGGTCGCCAACAGGTACGCGACCTGCTCGAGGTGGCCCTGGCCGCGATCGACGGCATCACCTACACCGACCAGGTCGCCGAGGGCCGTACCGTGGCGCTGTTCTACGAGGCCCAGGTCGGCGGCCGGCGTCTCGGTGAGGCGCAGCGCCTACGCCTGCGCGCCGATGGCCTGATCAGCGAGATCACGCTCTTCATCCGCCCCCTGCCGGCGCTGACCCTGCTGATGACAAGGCTCGGACCGGAACTGGCCCGGCGCAACAGACAACCCGGGCTCGCCCGGCTCATCCCGCTCGCCGCCGGCATGTTGCACTCGATGGCCGACACCGGGGAACGGCACATCATGCCGCGCGCCGCGCCTCGATAGCGGCCCCCGACGCCCGGGTGTCCGCCCGAAAGACCTGCTGTGGATAGCATCGCGTGTGACAGAAGTCCACGTACTTCGGGTGTTCTGCGGTCCCGGCGGTCGATACGGGAACCAGCTCGGGTCATCCTCGAGGAAACCCGCTCCCTCTGAGTGAGCTACGGGGGGCGTCCACGCCGGGCACATAGGCCTCACACGGCAAACGTGAAGATTCTGCCGCTCGGTGGCGCCTGCTGCGGTTGTCCGTGGAACCGATGGACGCCTACCGAGAACAGCACGTCGGACGGTGCGTGAAAGGCTTCCTCGGCGAAGCCGGCGGCGGCGAACCAGCCGCGGATCGCCGGGGTGAGATCGGGGGCGCGGCGGGTCCTGGTCCAGATCACCGTGGCACCGGAGGCGCACAGCCGAGGCAGGGCGTCGACAGTTGCCCGCACGTCTCCCGCACTGATGTTGCCCAGCACCCCGGCGAGAACGACCAGGTCGGCAGGGACGGCCGTCCGGTACGCGGCGAAGTCACCCGCATCGGCTTCGGTGGCGGTGAACCCGGTGAGCCTGGCGGCGGCGATGCCCCTCCGGGCGGCGGCAACGTTGCGCGGGTCGTACTCGATCAGTTCCGCGCGTACCCGATCGGCGTCCGGCCGCGGCGCGAGAGCGCCGATGAGGTCACGCCCCTGCCCCGCGCAGACGCTGACCACCCGGAGCGAGGGGTCCGGCCGTTCATCGAGCCAGGCGTCGATGTGCCGCTGAACGAGCCGAAGCCGCCGCGACAGCGGCGACGTGTCGTCGTCGTAGGGCAGGTGCCAGTCGTGCCAGTCGGTAGCAGCGGTCACCGAAGCCATGCTGCCATCCGGTCTGCGAAGGGCAGTGGGCAGCGGGAGTCCTCGGCGCAGGCGACAAGGTCGTCGCAACCGGCCGAGATGGCGGCCCCCAGGGTGTCGCGGATAACGGTCAGGTCGGCCAGCTTCTGCTCGACCTCGATCAGCTTCTCACTGGCACGTGCCTGGAGGCCGGCACCGGGTCGACCACTGTGCTGGTGCCGACAGGTGTCGAGCAGGTCGGCGACCTCGTTGAGAGTGAAGCCCAGTCGTTGCGCGGTCTTGATGACGCGCAGCAGGGTGACCGTCTCGGCCGGATAGAGCCGGTGCCCGCCGGGCGACCGCTGCGGCGGGTCGAGCAGGCCCAGACGCTCGTAGTAGCGCAACGTCTGCTTGTTGACTCCGGCCGCGCCGGCCAGTTGCCCGGTGCGCAGTTCCGACCTGGTCACCGACGCCTCCGAGCGGACACGGCCCGCTCGACGAGGGCGTCGAGCACGTGGACGTGGGCCGCTGGTACCCGAACATCCAGCGCCAACGAATCCGCGTCAGGCCGGGAGAGGCCGAAGGTGAAGAAGGAGCAGCAGGACGACTCCCGGGCCGTCAGGTTCCGCGCCGCCTCTTCGACCTGCGGGCTGCCGTCGAGTTGTAACCGCAGATGCTGGGCCGACAGTCGGTCGAGGCCCCGCACCGCATCGGTGAAGAACTTGTCGAACTCGGCGAGCCGCAGCGGCCGTTCAGCCCTCGGGAGGGTGCAGGCCTCCGGCGCCCAGGCGTCGTCCGTCGTGCGGTGGTGGTCACTCATAACCCGACGGTAAGCCTGTACCTACGTATCGGATGCAAGCCCTTCGGTGCGCCCCTCCTCCTACCCGCTCGCGGCGGCCATCGACCGCCGCATGTGTCCGCTCCGCCACGCCATGGACGTTGGCGGCCAGGGCATCACCGACACGGCCCACCTGCCGGTACGAGGACGACCGCCGCGAAAGAGAGAAGGGACACCCTTCACGGTCCGTTGACAGGCGTTTCGGTGGAGTGACAGCGTTGTCATCGACTTATTTCCTCCATATGAGACGAGGAGCGCATCTTGCTCTATCGGAACTCACCGGGCCGCCGGGCGACAGCAGCCGCCGCGGCCGGCATTCTCATCACGGGGCTGGCACTCGCTCCGTCCGCGCCAGCCCAGGCCAGCCGTCACAAGGCGCAAGACGGAGCCGTACGGTCGGGCGACGCGCGTTTCGAGGTGCTGTCCCCGACCCTGATCCGCACCGAGTACCAGAAGGACGGCACGTTCACCGACGCCGCCACGTTCAACGCCATCGGGCGCGACGACTTCCCCCGTACGCGGTTCACCAAGCACGTCGACCACGGTTGGCTCACCATCGACACCGGTGAGATGACGCTGCGCTACCAGGTCGGCTCGGGCGCGTTCACCGCCGACAACCTCACAGTCCAGCTCAAGGCCGGTAGGCAGCTCGTGCAGGGGCAACCCTGGGCCGGCCACACCGCCCCGGCCTGCGCGTTCGGCGCGCTCTGCGAGGCCGAGTCACTGCAACTGAGCGGGCCCGGCGTGGCCACCGACCACCGGGGATACACCGGGCGCGGCTTCGCGGCCGGTTTCGCCTCGTCCGGCGACTCGGTCACGTTCGCTCTCGACGCGCCGGCAGCCGGCACGAAGCAGCTCTCCGTCCGCTACGCCAACAGCACCGGCGGCGACGGCCAGAACGTGGCCCGCACCCTGACGGTCCAGGTCGACGGCGACGCCGGCCACACGCTGACGCTGCCGCCCACCGCGAACTGGGACACCTGGGGCCTGGCCAGCGTGCCCGTCGACCTCACCGCGGGTCGGCACGAGATCAGCGTCGTGCGGGGTCCCAACGACTCCGGCAACGTGAACGTCGACAGCCTCGCGGTGGTCAACCCGGGTGACCCGTTCCCGGCCCCGGCCGCGCCCCAGCCGCAGCCCCTGCGCTTCGGCACGCTGGGCGAGGCCGAGACCGGCGCGCTGGCCGGCGGTGCGAAGCCCGCGAACGACCACAACGGCGCTTCCGGTACGGGATTCCTGGCCGGCCTGGAGAGCACGACGTCCGCCGTCGCGCTCACCGTGACGGATGTTCCGTCCACGGGCGACTACCAGGTGCAGATCCGCTACGCCAACGGACAGGCCGGCGCACAGCCGAGCCAGGCGCGCACCATGTCGGTCACGGCCGGGACGGCGGCGCCGGTCACGGCGACCCTTCCGCCGACCAGCGGATGGGACTACTGGAACACCGTTTCCGTGCCGGTCCACCTCAACCCCGGCACCAACACCGTGACCCTTGGGTGCCCCACCGACGCCAGTTGCAACGTCAACGTCGACACGGTCGCCGTCACAAGCAAGAGCTCCCCGCTGCTCGCCCCGCACGCGCCGCTCGGCGGTTACCGCCGGGGCCTGGACGGCGTGACAGGTGCCGCGCTCACCGCTCCGGGCCTGCTCTACCAGGACGGCTGGTACCTGCTCGACGACTCGGCCTCGGCGCTGAGCACCACCAAGCCCCGGCCCGCCCCCGAGCAGGACGGCTACGTCTTCGCGTACGGCCAGGACTTCACCCGTGCGCTGAAGGACCTGTCGACCCTGACCGGGCCCACAAAGCTGCTGCCCAAGTGGGCGTACGGGGTGTGGTACTCCGAGTACTACGACCGCACCGCGACCGAATTCCAGGCGCTGGTGGCCCGGGCCCGGGCTGAGGGCGTACCCATGGATGTTCTTGTCCTCGACACCGACATCAAGGCGCCGGACAAGTGGAACGGCTGGAGCATCGACCCCACCCGGATCCCCGACCCGAAGGCGTTCTTCGACTGGGCCAAGAAGCAGGGCCTGCGCACCGGCATCAACATCCACCCGAGCATCCTCGGCTCGGACCCGAAGTTCGCCCAGGCACAGGCCACCGCCAAGGGCAAGCTCCAGCGCGTCGGCTGCAACGGCGGTCCCGACTGCTACGCCTTCGACTTCGGCGACCCGGACCAGCTCAAGGCGTACCTCCAGCTCCACGACGAGATGCTGCCCAAGGGCACCAAGGGTCCGGACCTCTGGTGGTTGGACTGGTGCTGCGACAACACCAGGTCCTCGCTCACCGGGGTGACAGCGGACGCCTGGATCAACAAGCAGTACGCCGACAAGAACGGCTTCGCCTTCTCCCGCGCGTACGGCTCGTTGCAGGCCGGCGGCTACGGCAGCCCGACCCCGGTGTCGACGGGCCCGTGGGCCGACAAGCGCACCACGCTCCACTTCACCGGCGACACCACCTCCGACTGGTCGACCCTCCAGATGGAGGTCGGCTACACGCCCGGCGAGTCGGCCGCGACCGGGCTGGCCGCGGTCAGCCACGACATCGGTGGGCACACCGGCGGCCTGAAGGAGCCGGGCACCGAGCCGGGCAGCACCAAGCTGCCCGACGACCTCTACGCCCGGTGGGTCCAGTTCGGCACGTTCCAGCCGATCGACAGGCTGCACTCCAACCACAGCGACAGGCTGCCCTGGCAGTACGGCCCGGCGGCGAACGCGTCGGCCAAGAAGTTCCTGAACCTGCGGAAGGAACTGCAGCCCTACACCTACGCCGCCGCTCAGGAGGCCACCCGCACGGGCACGCCAATCGTCCGGTCGATGTACCTGGCGTACCCGAATGAGCAGGCCGCCTACGCCACCGCCGGATCCGAGTACCTCTACGGCCCGGACTACCTGGTGGCACCGGTGACGACGCCGGGCACCACCGCCACGACGTCGGTGTGGTTCCCGCCGGGCAACAGCTGGACCGACATCTTCACCGGGAAGACGTACCGGGGCGGCACCACGGAGAACATCACCACCACGCTGGACACCATGCCGGTGTTCAAGAAGCACTGACGGTCCAGAGATCCGGACACCGGCCGGGTGGGGCAACCCACCCGGCCGGTTCGTTTGCTGGCTATCCGTGTGACCGTCGGGCCAGCGACAACCAGCCGAGGAACCTGGCGTGCATCGCCGGCAGATCCGGGCGCAGCCCCAGGCCGTACACGTCGTCGATCGCCTCCTGCATCGACGCGGCGAGGTAGAACGCCAGCGCGATCGAGTGACCGCAGAACTCGGTAGCGAGGGCGAGCTGAGCGGGACCGCACGGCCAGGGAGCGGCGCAGTTGCGGCACAACCACGCCGGGCGCATCGGCAGGTGCGGGCGAGGGCGGGCGGTCATCCGACAGGCACCGGACGTCGCCGGCGTTTGGCCGGCCTGGTCGGTGCGACGGGCAGGGCCTGCAACCGCACGCCCGCGCGCATCACGTACAGCTCGCGGTGCGCCACCGCGTCGCCCGCCGCGTTCAGCTCGTAACCCTCGATCCAGACCCACCCGTGGTACGTGTGCCGCTCGGGCAACTCCCGGATGACGCGTACGAAGATCGGGCGCAGGAACTGCACGCTCGCCGCGGTGGTCAGACAGACCACATCCCCGGCCGTCATCTTTTCGATCACCACAAACCCCACGGGTACGCCCCCGGCGGGCTCGCCAACTCCGGGTTGGGCTTCTCGGGTTTGTCGTCGGGCACGGTCTCCCCCTTGGTGCCGTTGGGAAGGGGCCGCTCCCGTGAGTGCTCGCCCGTCGGGAGCGGCCCCGCTACGAACGCGACCGCCGGGTCTCGTGATCCCTACCAGCCGCGTCGCCTGGTGACACTCTGCTGTGGAGGCCACTACGCTCGGAAGGTGCTTCCGTCGTCCGGGCTGACCTGGCCTAACGGGGACCCGACGTGTGGCACCTCGGGTAGTCGATCTCCGATTTGAGGAGCGTTGAATGGCTGACGTGCCGAGTCCCCTTGCGGACTTCATCGTGAGCGAGATCCGCCGTGCTCGCGGAGCGTCCGGGATGACGCAAGAGTCGTTCGGCCGGGCAGCGGGCTTCAGCGCCTCACACGTCAGCGCCGTGGAGAGCGGCACCCGAGCACTGACGATGGATTTCATCAAGGGCGCGGACCGGGCGCTGAAGAGCGGCGGACTCTTCGAGCGCCTGGCGACGAAGTTCGGCACCCCGTCGTGGTTCCTGCCCTGGTTGGACGCCGAGCGCGAGGCGATACAGCTTCGCTACTTCGAGCCCAACCTGATCCCCGGCCTGCTACAGGTTGAGCACTACGCCCGCACCGTCCTGCGGACAGACGAAAGCCTCACCGACGACGAGGTTGAGCAGCGCGTGCAGGCGCGCATGAGCCGGCAAGCAATCCTCACCGGAGAGCACCGGCCGCAGTTCGTCGCCGTGCTGGACGAAGGCGCGATACGGCGTACCGGTCATGATCTCGGCGGAATCATGGCTCAGCAGATCGCCCATCTCATCGCGATGGCCGAGCTTCCACACGTTCACGTCCACGTCGTACCGGCCGCCAGCGGCCTGCACATCGGGCTGTCCGGACCGTTCGCGCTGGCCCGCTCTAAGGAGGGCGGATGGGTAGGTCACCTCGAAAACCAGCTTGGCGGTGACGTCATCGACAAGGACGATGATGTGGCTACGCTTCAGGCACGGTGGGAGAGCGTCCGCAACGAGGCTCTACCGCGCCGGCAGTCCATCGACCTGCTGAAGGAAGTTGAGAGCCATCATGGACCTCAGTAACGCGCGGTGGCGCAAGTCCACCCGTAGCGGCGCGAGCGGCGGGAACTGCGTCGAGGTGGCGAGCAATCTGCCCGGAGTTGTGGCTGTCCGTGACTCGAAGGACGTCACCGGACCGGCATTGGTCTTCGCCCCAACAGTCTGGGCCGCGTTCATCGCACAGGTGTCGGAGCGGCCGTAAGCGAGGCCGACGTGCGACAGCGCCCGCGCCCAGGACGGGGCGCGTGCGACGCAGCCGTCGCGATACCAGCCGGTGACAGACGTCTGCTACGACGGAGGATCTGGTCCCGGTACTGCTGGAAGCCGTGCCACCCTGCGGTTTGAGTGAAATCGCCGGTCACGAATTCGCCAGTCGAAATGTCGAGGGCGCGACCACCGATCACGGCGACGATCCGTGCGACAACGGCCAGGACGTCGCCGCCGCGTACGTGCAACATGATCGAATCCACGGGATCGTCCGACCCGATGTTGAACTCGATGGGCGACACCGGGGAACGGCACATCATGCCGCGTGCCGCGCCTAGATAGCCAGCGATCGGACCAGGTTCTGGCCGTCGGGCCACGCGCCGAAGCCGGTCTTGGAGTCCAGGTGCCCGACCGCGCCCGCGTCGAACAGTTCCGAGCCCCAGTCCCGCGCGTACGCTTCGAACTGCTCCAAAGTTGCGGATGGGTCGTTGCGACTGGCGACCAGGATCGAGCGGAAGGGCAGTGGCTCTCGTGGCACATCGTCGATGAATACATCGACAGCTTCGCGAGGGTCGGGAGTCCAGTCTGGATCCAGGTACGGCGGTGTGACCAGCAGGGCGGCACGGACGGGACCGACGTGCTGGCTGGCCCAGAGGGCGACGGCCAGGCAACCCGCACTGTGCGCCAAGAGAATGACCGGCTCACTGTCGGCGCTGATCGCAGCGTGCAGGGCCGCGACCCGTTCGGCGGCGACGTACGGTGGCCCGGGGGGTTCGGGCGCCCACTGGCACTTCGGATAGTCCCTGACCCAGCCGCGCGACCAGTGGTCGGGGGACGGAATTCCTCGACCGGGCACGACAAGATAACGCGTCATCCTGGGAGGATAGTGCGCCGATCCCGGGGCCCGGGCGGAGCGCGTACCGAACCGCCAGAATGCGACCGGCCGCGGTCAGAAGCAGCACTCGCCCACCTCTGCGGCGGTGCACCCATCCCCGCCAGCTCCGGACCGGTGCACTGCCACCGTCTCCACCGAGGAGGCGACCGCGGAGCCAACCACGCCCTTCACACCATCGCGCTCTGCCGCCTGCGCCATGACCCACGCACCCGCGCCTACCAGCAACGACGCATCACCTAAGGCCTCAGCAAGCAGGAAATCCTACGCTGCCTCAAGCGCTACATCGTTCGCGACGTCTACACCGCCCTTACAGGCCGACTTCGCCGCCCTCGCCCCTTGACCTCCATAGGAGCATCGGGATGGCACATCCGGTTGACTCGGCGTGCGACTGTATTTGCGAGCGCTTGGGACCGGAATGGAGATCCCCTTGGATAGTCCCAATATGTCTGCAATAGTGCAGTCGTACCGATACCGCTTTTGTGAGAGGGATGCGCCTCGCCCTACTCTTTCCGGTAACGCTGGCGCTGATGGTGCTTGCTCGACTCGGTGTTGCGCCGAATGTTCTTGCGCCAATCATCGTAATGTTGTTTGCTGCCATGGTGTTGGGTGTAATGACGGCGTGGATTGGCGCGGTTTTCCTAATGCGAGACACTTCGCGCTATTCGGGTGCCGCAAGCGGGAGAGTCGAAATTGAGAAGCCCTGGGATCTGATCCAGCAGGCGTTCAGGGACGTGTGCGATTTCCGCAGATGGTGAGCACCCGACAGTCGATGCTGGGTGACCAACTGACTGCCGATCGACGCGGACAGGGGTGGACGCCTGTGGACACTCGCGGACCGTTGAATCAACTCACCGCCGCCAACACCGCAGCTCAGCACCGTGTGATATCTCCTTCACACCCAAGCGATCGGTTTCCGGCACGTGGTCTCTTGACGGCATTCAGGGACACCGGGCCGGCGCTGGGGTCGATCTCCACGATGTGCTGCTGGTCGCGCGAGCTGGGGCATACGAGGCGGTCGTCGCCGCAGTGTGCATCCTCGACGGGGGCGGGGACCCGAGCGCGCGCGAGAGCGACCCTGGCTGGCACCTTATCGAGACGGACGCGGAGTGCAACCCGACGGGCCGCGAGATCAGGGGACTCCATGAGTCTCTGGGGGAGACGGACCCGTCCGGCGACGAGGGTGCCGATCTGTGGGAGTGACACGGCTGGACGGTCTCTGTGGACGCTGAAATCTCCCAGGTTCAGACCGAGGCGGTCGCCGTGCCCGTGCTCTCAATGCGCGCCGCCGGGATACCGCCCCACGGTCGGACCGAAGTCCAGAGCGAGGTCACCCGGGAAACGCTGACCAAGCGCGGCGACCGCATGGCTCAGGCAGTACTCAAGGCTGTTCCCCTCGACCCTGATCGACGCGCCATCGATTCGCTGGCCCGCGATCACCACCGTCCAGGGCTTGTGCTCCCGCTCGCCGTCAACCTTGACGAGCCCGATCAGTCCCATCTCCCCCAGGTGCGCCAGCAGCTCCGGCACGCGCTCGCTCCATCCCATGCATCGATGGGATCACGGAGGCCACCACGGAAGCGAGCGGGTCGCCCTGGTCGTGCGTCCAAGCTTCCGCCTGCCGCCCCAGTCCAACCCCGGGACCGGCTTGTCACCGTGTCACCGGGGCGCGGAAACAATGCCAGGACGTGTCCGGCCCGATGCTGCTCCGGGATGGGGGTACTCCGAAGCCATAGTCTCGTGATCGCCGAGGAGGTTGCCGAGTGAACATTTCGTGGGGTGCTACGTCTCCGACGTCAGGAAGGTTCGCTCCGGTGGAGCGATCCGACGTCGCTGGCCTCATCGAGCGGTTCGATGAGCTGCGTGCCCAGGGGCGCGGCTACCTCGAAGTGCGGGCCGGTGCCGCATTACCTGTGCTGACGCTCGGGTTCACTGGGTCTGTGGCGGTCGTCCATCTAATAACGGACGAGGACGCCATGTCCCTGCTGGCCGCCGATGAGCCTGCGAGCGCGGATGCGAAAGTACTGGTGCTGGACGACCCGGTCGAGTTCACCGCGGACTTCGTTCTGAACCTCGAACGCGCCTGGCAGGTTGTCGAGGACTTCGTTCGCACGGGTGACCCTGATCGCGCAGGTGATTGGCGCGAGTTGTAGTGACAGCTCTGGCGAATCGCTCCGGCGCATAGCCAAGCCGGCAGGAGGCTGGCTGAGCCACCGCTCAGGGCGTCTCCAGGGCGTCAGGGCGTCCTCAGGGCGTCATACGCCGACCAAAGTTGACCATGGACGACCATCGACGCCCGAACTAGAACCAGCCCAGAGCCCTGATCAGATCTCTGAGCTGGTGGGCGACGGACGAGTCGACCTGTACGCCGGATTCTGTGCGCGGCGCGTACCCCGAGGGGTTTGCGCCGGCGGCGGCCATCCATCTCGGCCTGCCGTTGCCGGCAGGCTCCAGCGGCCTACCCGCAGACATCGGGCGGGCAGCCCTCAAGCGTCTGCGCCGGGTCGTCATCTTGCGGTGACGGCCCTTGCTTGGCCTTGCTCCGGGTGGGGTTTACCGAGCCACCCCGGTCACCCGGGGTGCTGGTGGGCTCTTACCCCACCGTTTCACCCTTACCGTCCCCGTTGGGGTCGGCGGTCTGTTTTCTGTGGCACTGTCCCGCGGGTCACCCCGGGTTGCCGTTAACAACCACCCTGCCCTGTGGAGTCCGGACGTTCCTCGGCGGCGGGCCGTAGCCCGCCGACGCGGCCGCCCGGTCGACTCGTCCGTCGCGCCTCCATCCTAACGGCGTGGTGGGGATGCCCCATTCCGCCCCGGCTCGGTTCAGCCGACGACGATGGCGGACCGGCGCGACCGGCAGACGCCCGAGGGCGCTCAGGCCTCCAGCCGCGCCGTCCACGACGCCACGTCGGCGACCGTGGAGTTGCCGCCGCAGAGCACGAGACCCAACCGGGCATCGTCACCCACCCGCTCCCGTACCCGGCGGGCGGCCGGCAGCAGGCATCCGGCGGCCGGCTCGGCCCAGACCTTCGCATGTTCGGCCAACTCCACCGTCCCCCGCACCGCCTCGGCGTCGGAGACGACGAGCACGTCGCTGACCAGTGCGGTCACGTGGTCGTAGGTGAGCCGCGAGACGGTCGGTGCGCTGAGCGTGGTGACGATCGACGACAGCGGCACCTCGACCGGCCCACCCTTGGCCAGGGCCTGCGACATCGCCTGCGCGCCCTCGGTCTCCACGCCCCAGACCCGTACCCCCGGCCGGCGTGCCCGCAGCGCCGCGGCCACCCCGGAGATCAGCGCCCCGCCGCCGACGCTGACCAGCACGTCGGTCAACTCACCGGCGTCGTCGGCGAACTCCAATCCGACAGTGCCCTGCCCGGCGAGCACCACCGGGTCGTCGAACGGGTGCAGCAGGGTCAGGCCGTCCTCCCGCAACTGGGACATGAGCGCGAACGCAGCGGACATGCTGTCGGTCAGATGGACGTCGGCACCGGCCGCGCGGGCCACCTCGACGGCACGCGCCGGCGCCGTCCGGGGCATCACCACGGTCGCCGCCACGCCCAGGGCGCCGGCCATCACCGCGACCGCGATGCCGTGGTTGCCGCCACTGACCGCGACCACGCCCGCCGCCCGCTCGGCGTCGTCCAGGACGAGCAGCTTCGCCGCCGCGCCACGCGCCTTGAACGACCCCGTACGTTGCAGCAGCTCCAGCTTGGCGGTGACGGGCACGCCGAGCAGCTCGGACAGGCCGGGGCTGGGCACGGTGGGTGTGTGGACCACATGGCCGGCGATCCGGTCGACGGCCGCCTCGATGTCCGCGAGCTCGATCATTACCGAAGCGTGCCACAGCAGCGGCACGGGCCAGTCCGAGGGCAGCGGCGCCACGGTCAATCGTGGCGCCGCTGCCCGCGGATCAGGAGCAGACGACATACTCCCCCATCGTGACGCCGACCACCCACTGACGTTCGGTGTCGGGGCGCGGGCGATTGGCCAGCCGGTCGTGCGGGAGTCCGATCGGCCGGGCTAGCCTCGTGGAGCTATGGATCTCTCCCACGCCGCGCTGCTGCTCGCCGCCGGTCTCTCCGCCGGCACGGTCAACGCGGTGGCCGGTGGTGGTTCGCTGATCACCTTTCCGGCGATGATCGCGATCGGGTTGCCTCCGGTCGCGGCGAACGTCAGCAACTCCATCGCGGTGTTCCCCGGTTACCTGGCCAGCGTGGCGGGCAGCCGGATGGACCTGCCGCGCCCCCGTGCCCTGGCCACGCTGCTGCCCACCACGATCGTCGGCACGATTCTCGGCGCGCTGCTGCTGCTGGCCACCCCGGCCCGCGCGTTCGAGTTGGTCGTACCCTTCCTGGTCCTCGGCGCGACAGCGGTCCTGGCCTTCCAGGATCCGCTGCGCCGGCTGGTCGGTCATCCTCGGGACCTGTCGCCACGCCGGCGCACGGTCACGGTGCAGACGATGGTCGCGCTGGGTGCGGTGTACGGCGGTTACTTCGGTGCGGCGCTCGGGGTGATGCTGGTCGCCGGGCTGGCCCTGGTGCTGGACGCGACCCTGGCGCGGGTCAGCGCGATCAAGAATCTGCTCTCCGCGCTGGTGGGGTTGACCACGCTCGTGGTCTTCGCCCTGTTCGGCCCGGTCAACTGGACGGCCGTCGCGGTGGTCGCCCCGGCCACCCTGATCGGCGGGTACGCGGGCGCCCGGCTGGTACGCCGGCTGCCGTCGGTGCTGCTCAAGGCGCTGATCGTGGTGTTCGGCACGACGATCGGCCTGTACCTGCTCTGGCGCGCCCTGAACTGACGCCGTCCGACGCCAAGATCCGCCCGACTTACCGGGAAACCGCTGCGTCGGCGCGCGTTGAAGCAGCGATTTCCCGGTAAAGCGTGTCGATCTTGAAAGCGAACCGGGGTCAGTACGCCTCGCCTACCGGCTCTTCGGCGGTGTTCTCGGCGCTCGCGGCGCTGCGGTTCCAGCGGGACCAGAGGACCCGTTCGCCGTAGCCGGCGGCCATCAGGTGCGCGAAGGCCAGGTAGACGAGCACGCCGACGGCGAGGACCCCGAAGCCGACCCAGAACGGCAGCGACAGCGACTGCTCGGCGAGCTTGCCGGAGATGATCGGTGCCGGGGCGGCGGCGCCCCAGCGGACCAGGTTGAACGCGCCGGTGGCGACCCGTCGGTCGCTGGAGCCGAGGCCGAGCGCCAGGTCGGTGAGGTTGGCGTTGGCCAGCCCCATGCAGAGTCCGGCGAGCACAAGCACCACGAGCGCCTCGGCGGTGCTTGTGGAGGTGGCGAAGAGGACCATGCAGACCAGCAGGCCGGCGATGGCGACACCCACGGTCTGCACCGCGCCGATGCGGTGGGCCAGTCGGTGGCCGATGACCAGGATGCCGGTGGCCAGGCCGAGACCCCAGCCGGTGAACGCGAGGCCCAGCGGGACGATGTCCAGGCCGAGGAAGAGCGGCGTGTAGCCGAGGACCACGAAGAACACGAAGTTGTACGCGGCGGTGACCACACAGAGGGCGATGAACGCCGGCCGGCGGTAGGTGGCGAAGATCTGGCCGACGCGTACCGGGGCCCGCCGGTTTGTGGGTTCGCGGAGTTTGCGGGAGGCCACGCCGAGGGCGAGGACCATGAAGACGCCGCAGACGAAGAACGGCAGCCGCCAGCTGACCTGGCCGAGCAGGCCGCCGATCAGCGGTCCGACGGCGAAGCCGAGGCCCAGCGCGGTTTCGAAGAGGCCGACCACCCATTCCCTGTCGACCGCCAGGTTGACAAGCACCACCATGGCGGTGGCGAAGAACATCGCGTTACCCAGCCCCCAGACACCGCGCAGCACGGAGAGTTGCACGATGTTGTCGCTGAACGAGGCGAGGATCGCGGCGAGGCCGACCACGGAGACGCCGGTGATGAGCACCGGCTTGAAGCCGAACCGGCCGCTGGCCAGCGTCGCCGGGATCATGCCAAGGGCCATGACCGCGATGTACGCGGTGAACAGCAGCTCGACCTGCCAGGCGGTGACGCCGATCGCCTCACCGATGGCCGGCAGGATCGGGTCGACGACGGCGATGCCGGCGATGGCGAGGAAGGCCACCAGTGTGGTGGCGTAGATGGCACTGCGGTTCGGTTCGGTACGCCGATCCACTCGGACTCCTCAGATAGCTGTATCTTACAGGTACTTATCCTGTATCATACAGCTATGAGCGACGACCATGACGAGAGCACCCTCGGCCAGATCGAGACCGAGGTGGCCCTGCTGATGCGCTTCGGTGAGGCCACCCGGCGGGCCACCGGCACCGCCGAGCACCGGGTGCTGGACCGCGCGGCGTACGTCATCCTGCGCCACCTGGCCGACGCCGGCCCGCAGAACGTCTCAGCGCTCGCCGCCCGACTCAACCTGGACGGCTCGACGGTGACCCGACAGGTCTCCGCTCTGCAACGCGACGGCCTGATCACGCGCACCCCGGATCCGTCCGACGGCCGGGGCACCGTCATCTCCCCCACCCCCGCCGGCCTACAACGGATGGCCGCCGTGCAGGCCGCCCGCACCCGGCTCTACGGCGACATGCTCGCCGACTGGAGCATCGAGGACCGGGCCACCCTGGCGACCCTGCTGGGCCGCCTCAACCAGGCCCTGCTGAACCGCAACCGCCGCCGCTGACCGACCCGCGACACCTCCGCCACCGCCAAGATCGCGCAAGATCCTGGTTGTAGTGGCATCGCGTGCGGTCCGACAGCACTACAACAATGATCGAGCACGATCTTCGGGGCCACGGGCCCGCGACGACGACCCCGAGACACGGATACGCCCGGGCACCGACCGACGTCGGCACCCGGGCGTAGCCGCGGGTCAGGCGACCGGCTCGCGGGCCGGGTTGGCGTCGCTCTCGGTGCCCGGGGTGAGCCGGGGGTCACCCTCGTCGGCGAAGTAGTCGTCCGGCGTAGTGCCGTCGACCCCCTCCGCCACCTTGGCGGCCCGCAGCGCCAGCGTCACAAGTGCCGCGACGGCCAGGTTGACAAGGACCGCCACGATGCCGACGTAGATCGTCCTGGTGGTGTCGAACCCGAACTCGGACAGCGGGAACGCCGAGCCGCCGAAGTGCTTCTTCGTCGGGCTGGCGACCTGGTAGAGCATCCACATGCCCATCCCCATGCCGGCCGCCCAGCCGACGATCAGGCCGGTGCGGTGGAACCAGCGGGTGTAGAGGCCCAGCGCCACCGCCGGCAGCGTCTGCAGGATGATCACGCCACCGATCAGCTGGAGGTCGATGGAGAACTGCGGGTCGAGGAACACGATGCAGGCCACCGCGCCGACCTTCACCACCAGCGAGGTGATCTTCGAGACGTTCGCCTCCTGGGCCGGGGAGGCGTCCCGCTTCAGGTACTCCTTGTAGATGTTGCGGGTGAACAGGTTCGCCGCCGCGATCGACATGATCGCCGCGGGCACGAGCGCACCGATGCCGATCGCCGCGTACGCCACACCGGCGAACCAGTCCGGGAACTGCTGGTCGAACAGCAGCGGCACGATGGTGTTGTTGTCCACGCTGCCGGCCGACGCCCCGGGCAGTGGCTTCACCCCCGCCGCGATGGCCATGTAACCGAGCAGCGCGATCAGCCCGAGCAGCAGGCTGTACGCGGGCAGCGCCGACATGTTCCGCTTGATCACGTCGCGGTTCCGGCTGGCCAGCACACCGGTGATGCTGTGCGGGTAGAGGAAGAGCGCCAACGCCGAACCGAGCGCCAGCGTCACGTACTGAAGCTGGTTGTTGCCGTTGAGCAGGATGCCGTCGTTCGGGTTGGGTGAGGCGTCGAACTTCGCGTCGGCGGCGGCGAAGATGTCCCCCCAGCCGCCCAGCTTGTACGGCAGGTAGACGATCGCCACCAGGATGACGATGTAGATCAGGCTGTCCTTGACGAACGCGATGAGCGCCGGCGCGCGCAGCCCCGACTGGTACGTGTACGCGGCCAGGATCGCGAACGCGATGATGATCGGCAGGTGCCGGGCCACCGCGTTGTCGCCGGTGACCCCCATCGTCTTGAGCACGGCCTCGATGCCGATCAACTGCAACGCGATGTACGGCATGGTGGCCACGATGCCGGTGATCGCGATCAGCAGGGCCAGCACCGGCGAGTCGAACCGGTTGCGGACGAAGTCGGCAGGAGTCACGAACCCGTGCCGGTGCGACACCGACCAGAGCCGGACCAGCACCAGGAAGACCATCGGGTAGATCACGATGGTGTACGGCACGGCGAAGAACCCGGCCGCTCCGGCGCCGAACATCAGGGCCGGCACCGCCACGAACGTGTACGCGGTGTAGAGGTCACCGCCGACCAGGAACCAGGTGATCCAGCCGCCGAAGCTGCGCCCGCCCAGCCCCCACTCGTCCAGGTGCGCCATGTCCTTCGGTGCCCGCCACCGGGCGGCCACGAAGCCCATCGCGCTCACCAGCAGGAAGAGGAACGAGAAGACGATGATCTCGGTGAGATGGTCGCGCCACATCAGCGGCCTCCCCGCTTCTTCGTCATCTGGTAGACCAACGTGGTGGTGCCGACGCCGAGCAGGATGAAGGCCAGTTGCAGCCAGTAGAAGCGCGGGAAGCCGAAGACCCGGGGCGAGTCGCCATTGAAGAAGACCGGGATCAGCGGCACCACGATCGGGATGAAGAGCAACCAGTTCCAGGGGCTGTGGTCCTTCGCCCTGGTTGGCGCCGTGGTGGGCGCCTCCGGTTCCGGTGCAGCCATCTGACACACCTCCGGGGAGTCGAGGCTCTCGATGTAACGGCCGGAGGCTACGACTCTGTGATGGCCGTCACGCGCCCCGCGAGGCGAATCGTGCGCCGAGCGGCGAGTGCGGTGCGCCGAATGACGGCCGCCCGCACCGGACCCCGCCGGCGGTGATCAGAGCGCGGCGAGGTGGGCGGTGTCGTTGACGGTACGGACGGCCACGCCGCCGTCGGGCCACATGTCGAGCACCGAGATGCCGGCCGCGTCCAGGAAGAGCCGATGCAGGAACCCGTCGCCGGCCGCGAGCGCGTCGCGCAGCACCAGCTTGATCGGGGAGACGTGCGAAACGACCACCACGGTCTCCCCGGGGTACGCGGTGAGCAGCCCGGCGACGACGCGGTGCGCGCGTTCGGCGACGTGGGTGAACGACTCACCGCCCGGCGGGGCGATCCGGGGTGAGGCGAGCCAGGCGTCCATCTCCCCCGGCCACTGCTGGCGCACCTCGGCGAAGGTCCGCCCCTCCCACTGGCCGAAGTCGCACTCGATCAGGTCGTCCTCGGTGCGGACCGGCACGTCGCCGCCGAGCGCTGCGGTGATCGCCGCCGCGGTGGCCGTACACCGGGACAGCGGTGAGCTGAGCACTGCCGCGACGGACGGGGCCAGCGCGGCCACCCGGGCGCCGGTGGCCAGGGCCTGGTCCCGGCCCTTCGCGGAGAGCGGCACGTCGCCGCGGCCGGAGTAGCGCCGCTGCTCGGTGTACTCGGTCTCGCCGTGCCGGACCAGGATCAGCCGGGTGGCGGTGAAGGTCGGCCGTGGCTCCCACGAGGCCGGCGCGGTCGCCGGGTCGCTGCCCGTCGCGGGCGTCGCCGGGGGTTGGCCCGTTGTCGGGGTCCGCGCGGGTCGGCCGGCGGCGGCGTCCATTGCCGCGTTGGCGAGCGCGTCGGCGTGCCGGTTCTGCTCGCGCGGGATCCACGCGAACCGGACCGCCGTGAACCGGCCCACCAGCCCGGCGGCCTCGGCGGCGAGGGGTCGCAGGCCGGGGTGCTTGATCTGCCACCGGCCGCACATCTGCTCGACCACCAGCTTGGAGTCCATCCGGACGTCCACCTCGGCGGCGCCCAGCTCGGCGGCGGCGGTCAGCCCGGCGATCAGCCCCTGGTACTCCGCGACGTTGTTTGTCGCCGTGCCGAGCGACTCGGAGCGCTCCGCGAGCACCTCGCCGGTCTCCGCGTCACGCACCACAGCGCCGTAACCGGCGGGACCGGGATTGCCCCGGGATCCGCCGTCGGCCTCGACGCTGACCACCCGCGGCGCCACGACCTACAGACCCGACTCGTTGGTGCGGACCATGATCCGCCGGCAGTCCTCGCAGCGGACCACGTCGTCCGGGGCGGCCTTGCGGATCCGGGCCAGGTCGGCCCCGGACAGCTCCAGCCGGCAGCCGCCGCAGCGGCCCGCGGTGAGCAGCGCGGCGCCCAACCCGGTGTCCGCGCGGATCTTGTCGTAGAGGGTGACCAGGTCGGCCGGAAGGTCGGCGGCGAGCGGCTGACGGGCCCCCCGCTTGAACTC
The DNA here is from genome assembly GCF_050942285.1 of Micromonospora sp. CA-240977. NCBI lineage: Bacteria > Bacillati > Actinomycetota > Actinomycetes > Micromonosporales > Micromonosporaceae > Micromonospora > Micromonospora sp. CA-240977. Next base: position 5,790,930 of record NZ_CP192055.1, read on the forward strand.
CTCCTCCTTGGTGATCTCCGAAAGCGCGTCGTCGCGGCGCTGCTCGGTCGCGGCCCGCTTCTCCCGGGTCTCGGCCAGCCGGTGCTCCACGCCGTCCAGGACGCCCTGCGCGGTTTCGCGCTGCTCCATCAGCTCCAGCTCGGCGTCCTCCAGGTCGCCCTGGCGCCGGTTCAGCGAGACCAGCTCGTGCTGGAGCGCCTCCAGCTCGCGGGCCGGGCCGGTGCCGGCGGCCAGCCGGTTCTCGTCCTTCTCCTTACGGGCGCGGACCTGCTCGACGTCCTTCTCCAGCCGGGCGATGTCCCGGTCCAGGTCGTCGACCGCCACCTGGGCGCGGACCCGCTCGTCCTCCAACGACGACAACTCCCGGGCCAGCGACTCCAGCTCGGCCCGCTCCGGCAGCGTCCGCCGGCGGTGGGCGAGCTGGGCGAGGTTGGTGTCGATCGCCTGGAGGTCGAGCAGGCGGCGCTGCACCTGAGGGTCAGCCTTCACGGTCGGGCTCCTTGTCGTCCACAGCGGGTGCGGCGGCGTGCACGGTCCACGGATCGGTGTCCAGGTCGGACACCAGCGTCTCGACGCCCAGCGCCTCCCGCAGGAGGGCGGCCAGGTCGTCCAGCCACGGTCGTTCGGTCGCCCAGTGGGCGGCGTCGATCAGGGCGGGACCATCGGCGGCGAGGTGCTCGCCGGCCGGGTGGTGCCGCAGGTCGGCGGTGAGGAACGCGTCCACCCCGGCGGCGGTCGCGGCGCCGAGGAAGCTGTCCCCCGACCCGCCGCTGACGGCGAGGGTACGAACCATACGCCCGGGATCCCCCGCCGCGCGAACTCCCCAGGACGTGACGGGGAGCACGGCGGCCGCGTGCCGGGTCAGCTCGGCGAGAGTCATCGGCTGGGGCAGCTCCCCGATCCGGCCGAAGCCCCGGTCGTCGCCGTGGGCGGCCGAGCCGGGCGCGGGCCGCTGGAGCGGACGCAACCCGGTCAGCCCGAATCGGGCGGCGAGGGCGTCGGAGACGCCCGGGGCGGCCACATCGGCGTTCGTGTGCGCGGCGTAGAGCGCCACCCCGGCCCGGATCAGCTGGTGGATGATCCGGCCCTTGAAGGTCGTCGGCGCCACCGACGAGACCCCGCGAAGCAGCAGCGGATGATGCGCGACGATCATGTCGACGTCGGCCGCCAGCGCTTCGGCGACCGTCTCGGGCACCACGTCGACCACGCAGAGCACCCGGCGGACCGGGGCGGCGGGCTCGCCGAGCACCAGGCCCACCCGGTCCCATTCCTCGGCCCAGGCCGGTGGATAGCGCCGTTCCAGCTCGGCCACCACGTCGGTAACCGTGGGGGCGGATCTGCTAGTGCTCACGGCGGGCCAGCTTACCGGCGCGGGGGCGGTCCAGCGGTGACACCCGGCCCGGTCGCGTCGCGGGCCGGCCGCGCTGGCGAGCGCTAGGCAGCGCTCGCGGAGACGGCGTGCAACGCGGTGAGCGGCATCGCCCACGGGAAGGCGTGCAGGTGCTGCTCCCCCATGCCGGGCGGATGCAGGGCGATCACGTGGTCACCGAAGAGCACAGTGACGCCCCACTCGGCCAGCCGGGCCACCCCGGTACGGAACGCGGGGTGGGCGGCCATCGCGGCGTTGGTGTACGGCACCGCGACGATGGGGACGCCCTTGCCCTGCGCCTCGACGAGCAGCCCGAGCGCCAGGGTGTCGGTGATCCCGGCCGCCCACTTGTTTACCGTGTTGACGGTGGCCGGGCAGACGATCATGGCGTCGGCGGGTGGCAACACGTCCGGGTCGCCGGGGTTCTTGTAGTGCGTCCGCACCGGGTGGCCGGTCTGCCGAACCAGTGCGGCCTGGTCGACGAACTTGGCCCCGTCCGGCGTGGTGACCACGCAGACGTCCCAACCATCCTGCTGGGCAAGGTCGACCAGACGGCCGACGTGCCGGGCCAGCGGTGAACCGCAGGCGATGACGTAGAGCACCTGCCGGTGCCCGCTGCAAGGTGGCGAACCGGCCATCACACCGGCTCCGCGCTCATACCCCTACTCCCATGTGCTCAGCCAACTCCGCTACCGGAGAAGGCGGCGCACCACGTGTGCGACGAAGGATGTCCGACATCACCTCGTGGGCGATCGGCCGGCAGCGGATCTCCGACGGAGCGAGTCGGTCACCGAGCAGCAGCATCTCGCCGGCGTTCGCCACGTCGCCCAGTTGGGCGTACCCGCGGGCGATGTCGAGCAGGTGATGGGCGCGGCGTTCGGGCAGCAGCGCGTTGAAGGAGGGCTCCTCGATGCGCAGTTGGTGCACCTCCACGGCCCGACCCCCGTCCCCCAGCTCCACCGCGGCGGCGGCCCGGTGCAGTTCGACGTTCGTCGGGCCGAACGACGTCCAGTAGTGGTTGTGGTCGCCGCCGAGCAGCGTGGCGGCCTCCTGCGCGCAGTTGATCAGGTCGTCGACGCTTGCGGTGTCACCGATGCGCGACGCGGCCATCGCACCCTGGAGCAGCAGCATCCCGTAGACGGAGAGGCGGGCCGGGGTGACCTCGTTGCTCCCGCCCGGGGCCAGCCGGTTGGCGATCTGGACGTTCAGCTCCAGCGCGGGGCGGGCCCGGCCCATCGCGACAAGCGCGTTGCAGACCCGGGTGGTCGCGATGCCGGCCAGCAGGGGGTCGTCGGCCCGCTGGGCCACCGCCATCGACCGGTCGGCGGCCAACCAGGCGAGCTCGCACTCGCCGAGCTTGCGCAGCACCGAGGAGGCGATCTGGTAGACCTGCCCGAGCAGGTGGGCCGCCTCGGGGGCGCGGTCACCGCCGTAGGCGGCGTCGGCGGCCTGAGCGTCGCGCAGCAGCTTGGGCAGCGCCCGGGTGAGCATGCCGTAGCGACCGTACTGGTAGGTCAGCCAGGCGTGGTTGACGGCCTTGCGCAGGTCCTCCAGCGGCGGCGGACACGGCACCGCGTCGAAGTACGCGCTCATCGAGTCGTAGCGTTCCAGCGCCGCCCGGATCTCCTGCACCTCGACCTGGTCGATGCAGTTCAGCGCGTCGGTACGGCGCTCCGGGTCCTTGCCGAGGAGGAGCTGCACATCGACCTGGAGGATGTCGGCGATCTCGTAGAGCACTGAGAACTTGTCCAACCGGCGGACACCGCGCTCGACCTTGTCCACCCAGCTCTTGGACTTGCCCAGCCGGTCGGCGAAGACCTGCTGCGACATCTTGCGGCGCCCCCGCCAGTAAGCCACTCGCCGTCCTATGGGTAGCTCGTCCATCTGCCCATCCTCCCCTGCCGCCGCCGACCGATCGAGCCGGGGCGATGTCCGCGGGTACGGCGACTGTCGTTCACTTTCAGGTTTTCGCTGGTCGCACACGATGTACGTCAGCCGTACAGCCAGTCCTCGTACTTTTCGTGCAAGTTGCACGAGCCGTTCGTCAACCTCAACGATCGTGGGTTACGGCAGTGACGGTGCTCGACATGCGACCTGGCGACCGCCGGGCCCGACGAGGGGAGATGGCACACATGTGGGGGAACGTCGGACCGCGCGTCGCCGAACTGTCGCCGCTGGAACGAGTCCGGCTGCGCCGGGTCGCCATGCGGTACGCCGCGCACGGCTGGGAGGTCACCCCGGGTGCCTGCCTGGCCCGCAGCCGCTTCGTCTGCGGCCGGGCCGGCTGTCCCACTGTGGGTTGCCACCCCGCCCTGGAGAACTGGGAGCTGGCCGCCAGCGCCGACCCGGCCCGGGTGGCCACCTGGTGGCGGAACCGCCCCCACGGGGTGCTGCTGCCCACCGGCCGGGCCTTCGACGTGCTGGAGGTGCCCGCCCACCTGGGTCGGCACGTGCTCGACGCGGTGCAGATCCACCCGGCCGGCACCGGCGTACGCGGACCGGTGCTCGTCACCCCCACCGGGCGGTGGATGTTCCTGGTCCGCCCCGGCGACCCGCTCCGGCCGGAGTTGGAGCACTGCTTCCACGTGGTCCGGCACGGGCCGGGCTCGTGGGTTCCCGCGCCGCCCACCCGGCTGCCGGAGGGCACGGTCCGCTGGGCGGTCGCCCCCGAGCAGGCCCGCTGGCAACTTCCGGATTCGTACCTCGTGCAGAACACGGTGATCGGGGCGCTGCGCGCGACCGGGGTGACCCTCGCCCCCGACCTGCTCCCCGGTCACCTGCCACTGCCCCGACGAGGCATGTGAGCCACCGGCCCGGCCGACGATTCCATCCGGTGCCCGACAGCGTCGCCGGGGCGCCGGTCCTCGTTGACAGGGGGACGGCGCGAACGCGCACCACGAACGGGGGAACGATGTCCACGAACGACAGGGCGCCTCATCCCGGCGGCACCGAACCGCCCCGACGCAGCCACCCACGCCACCGGTGGGCCGGCACCCGGCCGTCCGGCTCGCGCCCCGGCCGCCCACGCCCCACCGGCACCCGTCCGGCCGGCACCCACCGCCCGCTCCGCTAGTCGGTAACAGGGAGGCCGGCGGAGTGGTACTGGCGGGCGTCGTCGGTCACCACCGCGTGGGTGTGGCCGTCGTCGAGGCCGTTCAACCAGCCGAGACCGGTGGCTCCCATGGCGAGGGCGGCGGTGGCGTACGCGTCGGCCACGCCGAGGTCGGTGCCGACCACTGTCACCGAGCGCAACCCGCTGGCCGGGGCGCCCCGGCGCGGGTCCAGCACGTGTCGGCCCCGCTCGTAGACACCGGACGTGGCCACGGCCAGGTCGGTGCCGGTCAGCACCAGGCAGGTCGCCATGGCGTCCCAGGGGTGCCGGATGCCGACGCGCCACGGCGCCCCGGCCGAGGAGAAGCCGCGCACCCGCACGTCACCGCCGGCGTTCACGCAGTGGTTCGCGGCACCGGCGGCGAGCAGGCGATCCGAGGCGACCTGGGCGGCCCAGCCCTTGACGAAGCCGGACGGGTCGAGCCGCCCGGTGGCGTACGCGTCGAAGAACCCGTCGGTGGCGCCCCACAGGTCGGCGCAGGCCTCCAGCACGAACCGCAGCTCCGCCGACGCCTCGGAGAGCAGTACCTCGCCCCGGTCGAAGCGGCTCACCTCGCTGTCCGCCCGGTACGTGCTGAACCGGGCGTCCACCTCGCGCATCCAGGCGAAGACCTCGTCGGCCAACTCGTGCAGGGTCGTCGGCGGCAGGTCGTCGGTCAGGTCCACTGTGATCGCCGTACCCATGATCTGCTCGACCCGGCACAGCCCGGGTCGGACCATCGCGGCCGGCACGTCAGAACGCCTGCTCGATCGCGCCCCGCAGGGACTGCTTGTAGGAGTTGCTGGTCTCGGTGGCCCCGGAGACGGTGTTGACGTTGGCGCTCTGCTTCTGCACCACCTCGCCGCCGCTGCCGTCGTACCGGCTGCTGACGTCGTCGCTGTGGATGTCGGACTCGCCGCCGCTGGGCAGCGACAGCGAGACGGCCTCGACGATCCGCTTGCCGGAGACCACGATCTGCACCTGCACGAACCCGTACTCGTTGTCCACGCCCGGCCCGGTGACCCGCCGGGTGGTCGACTGCGGCGCCTTGGTGGTGGTCCGCGGCGCGGAGGGAGCCTTCGTGGTGGTGCGGGGGCTGCCGGGCGGCCGGGCGGTGGTCTTGCTGGGTTTGGGCGACGACGGCGCGTTGGGCGCCACCGAGGGCGTCGGCGCCCCGGCCACCGGGTCGGCGGCGGGACCGGCAGCCGGGTCGACCTCCTGCGGGGTGGGGTTGACCGGCTGGGCGGTCGGCAGGTTCTGGGCGACCTGGGTGGCGGCCGGCGAGCCCTTGAACACCACGAGCGCGGTGGTGCTGGCGGCCAGGCCGGTGATCGCGAGCAACGCGCGACGCATGGGGATGCCTTCCTACAACTCGAACGTGGCCAGGTGGATCTGCCGTCGGGGCACGCCGGCGCGGCGCAACGCCCGGACCGACTGCTCCACCAGGCCGGGTGGCCCACACAGGTAGACGTCGCGCCGGGCCACGTCGGGCACCAGCTGGCGCAACCCGTCCGGACTCATCAGCTGCCGGGGGCCGGGGTCGTCGCGGGAGCCGATGACGTACCAGACCGAGGTGTCGCGTTCCTGCGCCAGCCAGTCCAGCTCGCGGCTGAGCAGCACGTCGGCGGGGGTACGGGCCCGGTAGATCAGGGCCGCGCCCGGCGGCAACTCCTCAAGCATCGCCCGGATCGGCGTGATGCCGCTGCCGCCCGCGATCAGCAGAGCCCGCTCACGGACCCGGTGCGCGGCCGTGAAGGTGCCCGACGGGCCTTCCGCCCAGACCCGGGTGCCCGGGGTCAGGTCGCGCAGGTCCGCGGTGTGCGCGCCGACGACCTTGACGGTGAGCCGCAACCAGCGACCGTTCGCGGCGGCGGAGACGGAGAACGGGTGCGACTGCCACCAGCAGCCCCGGGTGAGGAAACGCCAGCGGAAGTACTGGCCACCGAGCATCGCCAGCCGGCCGAGCCGCTCGCCGGTGAGGTAGATGGAGATGGTGTCGGGACTCTCGGCCACCACGTCGGCGACCTGGAGCCGGTAACGCAGGTTGAACGTCAGCGGCGCGAGCACCCGACCCCAGAGCAGGGCGGCGACCACAAGCAGGTAGAGCGCGATCCAACCGGTGCGGACCGGGCCGGGCTTGTACAGCTGCGCGCCGTGGGTGAACTGGTGGCCGTAACCGAGCAGCAGGATCAGGTAGCTGGACAGGTGCAGCAGGTGCCACAGCTCGTAGGGCAGCGCCCTGCGGATCGCCCGAACGCTGCTCAGCCCGACCAGCAGCATGATGCCGGTGGCGACGAACGCCGAGACCATGTCCTCGTAGTCGCCGAGCAGCGTGCCGACCTCGGCGAGGATCGACTGGTTCCGCAGGTCCGCGTAGCCGACAAGAATCAGCGACAGGTGCGCCAGCACGGCGACAAGCAGGGTGGCCCCGACGTCGCGGTGCCAGCGGGCGATCTGCTCGCCGCCGATCCACCGCTCCAGCACCGGCAGCCGGCTCATCATCAGCACCTGCACGAGCAGCAGGTAACCGGCGATCAGGCCCGTGATCCGGCCCGCCGCGGTGAGGGTGGCCGCGCTGCTGCGCAGCGAGCCGGCGGGGGTGCCCAGCCACCACGGCAGCACGCTGGCGAGCAGGCCGACCAGGAGCAGCAGGCCCAGCAGCCGTCGGCCGCCGGGTCCGCGCCGGTCCGGGATCTGCGGGGGTACGGGCGCAGCCGACCGGCCGCCGTGCCGGGACGAGGTCCCGGTACGACGGCCGGCGGCGTGGGTGTGCGGGTACGTCACGCGTACAGCTTCATCGGGGCGTACTTCTGGCGGGGGAAGACCTTCTGGACCTCCGCGTTGGTGAGCCCGAACCGGCCCTGGGCCACGGCCCCGTACACGTTGAACATGTTGTTGTACTCCGGCACGTCACCGGAGTCCGGCTTGTCCAGACCGTTCCAGTCGCCGAGCAGCGACCCGGCCAGCTTCTTGCCGGAGAGGATGGTGACCACCCCACCGTGCCCGTGGTCGCTGCCGCCGGTGTTGGAGCGGATCCGGCGACCGAACTCGCTGGACACCATGATGGTCACGTTGGCGGCCTGCGGGCCGAGGTCGGTGAAGAAGGCCGCCATCGCGCTGGCCAGCTCGTTCAGCCGGCGGTGCAGCTGGCCGCCCGCCTGGGTGCCCTGGTTCTCGTGGGTGTCGTAACCGCCCATCCCGACGGTGGCGACCCGGACGTTCGCCCCGCCCTTGATCAGCTGGGCGAGTTGCTTGAACGAGTTGCCGACGCCCTCGTACGTGACGCCCTCGACGGGCTCGTACGGCTTGGCGGCCAACTGCTGGGCGGTGGCCAGTGCCCCCATGCCCTCCTGCACGGCCTCCTCCACCGGGTGGTTGATCCCGGTGAAGAGCCCCTTGATGGCCGCCTCGGTGGCGGCCCGGAACCGCTGGTCGCCGTTGAGCCGCAGCGACCCCACGTTGTTCAGCGACAGTGCGCCGTTGGTGCCCACCAGGGAGCGGGGCAGCGTGCTGCCGATGCCGACGCTGCGGAACGCGGTGCCCTTGCCCAGGTGGTCGACGAGACCGTCGAGCCAGCCCCGGCCGCCGGTCTCGTTGGGCAGGCCACCCAGGTTGCAGGCGTCCGCGGCCTGGAAGTGGCTGCGGGACAGCCGCGGGTCCGAGGTCCCCGGGACGAAGCCCAACTGACCGGCCGTGAGCCACTTCTCCAGCGGCTTGAACGCGCTTGTCAGCTTGAAGCCACGGTCCAGGGCCAGCGAGTCGTTGCCGAGCAGCAGGTCGGGACGGTCCTTGGCGAGCACTGGGTCGTTGTCCGGCGCGACAAGGCTCAGCCCGTCCAGGCCGCCGTAGAGGAAGACGTGAATCAGGGTGCCGGTCGGGGTCGCCGCGAACGACGCCGACGTGGTGACGAACTGGGCGGTGGCCAGGGCGGTGGCGGTGGCCGCGGCACCCGCCACGAAGGTCCGGCGGGTGACGCCACGACCGTCCTGCTGGGCCTCCTCCAGGTTCTCCAGGGTGCGGTAGCGGTCCCGCTCGGCAGCGCTCTCGGCGGCGACGATGTCGGCCTCCGCGCGCAGCAACGCCTCGGCCGGGTTGTCGGCCAGCCGTCGCACGTCGGGGCATTCGGGGTGCAGGGGGAAAGAGTTGTACACAGTCTTCTCCATCGGGTGCCTCACCGGAGGTGGTGCTGGGGGGAAGCGAGGATCGCCCGCGCGACGGCGGTGATGGCCCCGTTGAACGTGGCGTCGACCTTGGCAGTCGCCGGCACACCGGCCACACCGAGGATCAGGTTCTTCTCCCGCGTGCTCAGCTTCTGACCCACCAGCCGCTGGGAGAGCGCGTCCACGTACGCCCCGGCGGTGGCCGGCGGCTTGGCGACCAGCTTCTCCGGCGCCGTGTACGTGAAGGTGGTGCGGTAACCGGCGATGATCTCGCCCGCCTCGTTCCAGCCGTTGACCATGGTGCCGGCCGACGTCCAGGCGACGTAGACGTCCGGGTAGCCGTCCGGGGTGGGCTGACCCATCGGGAACTGGCCCAGCTCGCGCAGCTTGTCGTGGATCTGCCGCAGGCCCCGCGCGTACGGGGTGCGCTTGTTGTCGCCGTTGTTGTGCTTCGGCGACGCCTCCGGTGCGACACCCAGGGTGCGGTACGTGGCGACCAGGTACTCCATCGGCCGGCGCACCTTCTGGCCCACGCCGGCCCAGAACTCGGAGGAGCTGAACAGCGCCATCAACACCGGCTTGATCAGGCCGTTGTTCGTGGTGTACGTCTTGGCCAGCCGGTCCACAAGGGACTTCGGCGGGGTGTCCGAGACGAACCGGGTCGCCAGGCTCTGCGCCACGTACTTCGCGGTCGACGGGTGCAGCGCGATGTAGGCGATGTACGCGTCGATCGCCGCGTCGGCCTTCTTCGGGTCCACGGAGTCGTTGGCGTGGGTGAAGCCGAGGATCTTCACCTTGCCGGTGTAGTGCTGCTCCGGCTTGAAGGCGTACTTGCCGTCCCGGTCGATGCCGCGGCCGGTCTGCAGCAGCGCCGCCTGCCGGACATCCTGCTCCCCGTAACCACCGTCCACGCCGACCGAGTAGAGCTCGAGGTTCTCCCGGGCGAGGTTCTCGTTGATGGCGTCCTTGCGGGAGTCCTTCTGGTTCAGGTAGATCAGCAGCGCGGGGTGCTTGTTCGCGGCGACAAGCATCTCCGGGTAGCTGCCCAGCGCGTGCTTGCGCACCACGTCCTGGTCGAACGAGTTGCGGTAGGCCTCACCGCCGTCGAAGTCGGCGGCGACGTGCAGGAAGTCGTTCCAGAAGTCGACCATCACCTCGAACAGTTGGCGCTTGGACCAGATCTGCCGGGCGATGGTGGCGTCGACCATCTCCCGCTCCGGCTGGGCGCCCTGCTCGTTGAGCTGGTCCCGCTGGGCGCGCAACTGCTGGGGGTCGAGCTTCAGGGTGGGCAGCTCGGAGAGCTTCAGCTCGGCCTTGCTCGGCGCAATCTTGTCCGGCTCGAACTGGCCGCGGATCCAGGCGTCGATGCCCTGGCTCTTGATGTCGGCGATCAGCGCGGGCGTCGGCCCGAAGGAGGCGCGCCGGGCCAGGTGCAGGATCGGGTCCTTGGCCAGCACCGTCTTGACCGTCACCTTGGTCGCCGCCGCGGCGGCGGCCGGACCGGACAGGGTCCGTCCGGTGGTTGGCGCGTTCTTCTTCAGCGCCTCACCGGCCCGGGAGCCCATGTAGCTCTCGTTCTGCTCGGTGTACGTACGCACCGTGCTGGGCTGTTGGCCACTGGGCCGCGCCGCGGTGCCGTCGGTCACCGTGCTGGCGGTCGCGTCGCCGGCCGCCGCCTCGTCGCCGAAGAGGCCACGGAACTGCGGGGTCATGGCGAGCGCCGCGCCACCGGCGACGACGGCAGCGGTGCCACCGAGGGCGACAATGGCCTTGCGCCGGCCCACCTTGCGACCCGAGTCGTCGTCATCGTCAAGCGCTGGCAGTCCGGCACCGGCCGGTCGCGCCGGCGCCGGCCGGCCCAGACCCTCCGGGCCGACCCACTGCGGTCCGCGCGGGCCGGGGGCCGGGTGTCCGGTGTGGGCGTAAGCGTCGCCGTACTGCTCGCGCGGGTCGGCCTGCGCGGGGTAGCCGCCCTGGTAGGGGTGGGGCGAGTCGTACCCGTAGGGCGCGGGCGTGCTGGGGTCGCCGTAGCCGTCCGCGCTGTGGTGCTGGCGTCCGTCCCAACCGCGGTCGTCCCGCGGTCGACGTGGTGGCACATTCTGGTCGGCCATGTACCAATCCCGATTTCTGATGAGCGCCGGAAGCTGCGACCGGGCAGGTGCGGCAGGTGCGGCGACTGTTGCCTGAGGGGGTTGCTACGGCAAGGTAACCAAGCCCTCAGGTGCCTTCAAGGCGGGCTGAACAGCCTCGGGAGGGCACTTAAGACAGCGCTCAGTGCGACAACGCGGGCAGGCGCCACGCCGGCGTCGAGCGCAGACCTTCCCAGCAGGGCGTACGCGCGGCAGCCGGGCACAGACCGGACCGCGCCGCCATACGCGACACGTTCCACGCCGTTCACCACCACAGGCAAACTTAAGGTTCGGGTAAGCCGTACGTGAGGTGGCCTCGCGTGAGGGAAAAGTAGCGGTGGCGGGCGAGCGTGAGCCGCCGCAGCAGCGGGTATGCCGCCGAACCGCTGAACGCGTGAGGGGAAGGCAGCGCCATGCTCAGCAAAGAGGATCAGCGCAGGTTCGACCAGATCACCCGTCAGCTCCGGGAGAGTGACCCGGCCTTCTTCGCCCGGTTGGACCACCGGGCTCGGGCCCGAAGGGGCCGCTACCTGATGTTGTTGACCATCGTGCTGTGGGCGTCGCTTCCGGCGATAGCCGTGTTCGCCGGTCGGTTGACCGGTGCGATCTGCGCGGTGGTGCTGGTGGCCAACGCCGCCATCATGTGGCGGTTCCGCCGCCGGTGGACGTGACTGCTCACCGGTCGGCCGGGTCGAACGCCCGGTACGCGCGGCGCAACCGTTCGAGAAGTCCCGGCCCGCCGATGGCCGGCGCTGGCGCTCCGAGCTGGCGCAGCAGGAGATCGGGGCCGGTGGCCAGTCGGGGTGGCCGATCGGGCAGCGGCACCGGCGGCATCCAGAACCGGTCCGCGGATTCGGCAAGCGGCGTCGCCGGCAGCCCGGCGAGCGCGCGGGCCGCGCCGACGGGTGTCGGAACGTCCACAGTCGACACCTGGCCGTCCGGTTCGGACGGTGGATCGGTCGACGCGGGGGGAACTGCCGCTCCGGTGGCCTCGACCCGTCGGGCGCGCAGCTCGGCCAGCAACTCCGCACGGGATCGGCCGCGCCAGTGCAGCAGCTCGAACGGGTCCGCGTCGAACGCCTCGGCCAGCAGGTAGAACGTTGCCGCGAGGTGCTTGCACGGCACCGCGAAGTCGGGGCAGTTGCACCGCTGGGTCAACTCGTCCACGCCGGCCGGGAAGAGCGGCGCGCCAGCGGCGACGAACAGCTCCTCCAACTCGTCGGGAAGATCCCCGGCGAGCAGCCGGGCGCTGAAGAACGCCTGGCCGGCCAGCTCCGCCTCGATGCGGGACCAGAGCGCGGCCGGGAACGGCTTCAGCGCGATGGACACCTGGTACGGCTGCGGCCGGGAGCCCTGCACCACCGCGCTGACCCGTCCGGGCGCGATGTCGAGGGTGAGCACCTGACCGGCCCGCGCGTACGACCGACCGCGGGTCAGCCGGGTGCCGAGCGCGAACGACTCCAGCACCTCCAGGAAACGCCGCGACCACCAGGAGCGGCCGATCGCTCCCCGGGCGCTGCGCGCCCGCAGTCCCCCGTCGACCTTGCGGGGGCGTCCGTAGTCGGCGAACCGGTCAGTGCCCACGCCAGCGCTCGGCTCGCTCACTACTCCACCACCGCCCCGGCCTCCAGGGCGAACAGGTCCCGCAACTGGCCGGTGGACAGCTCGGTGATCCACTGCTCGCCGGTGCCGACCACCCGCTCGGCGAGGTTGCGCTTGTCCGCGATCATCGCGGCCACCTTCTCCTCCACAGTGCCGGCGCAGACGAACTTGCGGACCTGCACCCGTCGGCGCTGCCCGATCCGGAACGCCCGGTCGGTGGCCTGGTCCTCGACCGCCGGGTTCCACCACCGGTCCACGTGCACCACGTGGTTCGCGGCGGTCAGGGTGAGCCCGGTGCCGCCGGCCTTGAGGGAGAGGACGAACAGCGGCGGACCGTCCGCGGACTGGAAGCGCTGCACCATGGCGTCCCGTTCGGCCTTGCCGAGGCCGCCGTGCAGGAACAGCACCTCCCGGCCGAACCGCGCCGACAGGTGCCCCCGCAGCATCGCGCCGAACTCCGCGTACTGGGTGAACAGCAGCGCCCGCTCCCCCGCCGCCAGCACCTCCTCGGTAATCTCGGTCAGCCGGGCCAGCTTGCCGGAGCGGCCCTCCAGCGGCGAGCCGTCCCGCAGCAGTTGGGCCGGGTGGTTGCAGACCTGCTTCAGCCGGGTCATGGTGGCCAGCACCAGGCCACGTCGCTCGATGCCGTCGCTCGTCTCGATCCGGGCCAGCATGTCGTCGACCACCACCCGGTACAGGGCGGCCTGTTCGGCGGTGAGGTTGCAGAGCACCTCCATCTCGAGCTTCTCCGGCAGATCCGAGATGATCGACGAGTCGGTCTTGAGCCGGCGCAACACGAACGGGCCGGTGATCCGGCGGAGCCGCTCGGCGGCCTCGGCGTCCCCGTGCCGTTCGATCGGCTCGGCGAACCGTTTGCGGAACGTCGCCGCCGGACCCAACAGCCCCGGGTTGGCGAACTGCATGATCGACCAGAGGTCGGCGAGCCGGTTCTCCACCGGCGTACCGGTCACCGCCACCCGCTGCCGTGCTGGCAGCGCGCGGACCGCCTCGGCCTGCCGGGTCGACGCGTTCTTGATCGCCTGCGCCTCGTCCACCACCACCCGGTGCCAGTCGATGCCGGCCAGGTCGACGGCATCGCGGGCGGCCACCGAGTAGGTGGTGAGGACCAGGTCCGCGCCGTGCGCGGCCGCTGTGAACTCCGCCCCCCGCGCCCGCTCCGCCCCATGGTGTACGTGCACCCGCAGCCCCGGGGTGAACCGTGCCGCCTCCCGCTGCCAGTTGCCGACCAGCGACATCGGACAGACCAGCAGGGTCGGTCCGGCCTCCGGCGGGTCCCCGGCGAGCAGTGCGAGCAGCTGCACGGTCTTGCCCAGCCCCATGTCGTCGGCGAGCACGCCACCAAGGCCGAGCGAGCGCAGGAACGCCAGCCAGGCCAGTCCGCGCTGTTGGTACGGCCGCAGCGTCCCCTGAAAACCCGGCGGCGGGTCCAGCGGCGTGAGCCGGCGCTCGACCGCCCCGGCGAGCAGGTCACCAAGCGCCCCGTCGGCGGTCACCTCCAGCACCGGCAGCGCCCCGGTGGCCTCGCCGTCCGCCAGCCCGAGGCGGAGCAGGTCGGCGACGGTCAGCTCGCCCGCCGATCGGAGCAGCCGCAGACCGGCGGCGAGCCGACCCGGGTCCAACTCGACCCACCGGCCGCGCAGCCGCACCAGCGGAGTCTTCATCTCCGCCAACGCCGCCAACTCCTCGGCGGACAGCGGCTGGTCGCCGAGGGCGATCTCCCAGCGGTAGTCGACAAGGGCATCGAGACCGACACCGGCTTCGGTGCCACCCACAGTGCCCGGCGCGGTGCGACTGCGGGCCCGTAGCCGGGCGCCGAGCCGCGCCGACGGCCGCTGCCACCAGGACGGCAGCAGCACCCCGAAACCGGCAGCGTGCAGCACCGGGGCGCCCTCGCTGAGGAACCGGTGCGCCCCCTCCACGTCGAGCTCCATCGCCTCCGGGGCGGCGGTGCGCAACGCGGCGTCCAGGTCCGGCCAGAGTCGGCTGGCCCGGCCCAGCTCGGCGAGCAGGGTCTCCTGTGGGCTGGTCGTCCGGCCGGCCAGGCCGCCGAGCGTCTGCGGCGCCCGCCAGACCTGCCCGGCGTCGACGTGCAGGCCCGGCTCGTCCGCCGCCTGCAACCCGAACTCCAGCCGCCAGCGCCCCCCGCCGGACGACTCCACCGGCGCTGCCGCGTTCCTTACCGGCGCTGCCGTGCTCTCGGTCGGCGCTACCGTGCTCTCGGTCGCCGCTGCCGTGCTCTCGGTCGGCGCTGCCGTGCTCACGGCCGGCGCTGCCGTACTCTCGGTCGGCGCTGCTGTGTTTTTGGGCGGCGCTGGGCGGGTTGCCAGGATCGGTTCGGTGACCTCGTCCGGGGCCGGCTCCACCAGTCGGAAACTGGCGCGCACCGGGCCACCGGCGGCGTCCCGCTGCCAGAGGTCCAACTCCTCGCGCAGCGTGGCCAGCGCCGCGGGATCGACTGTGAACTCACGCTGCGGGCCGGCGAGCGCCGCCAACCAGGCCGGTGCCGGACCACCCGGCCGCAGCCCCCGGGCCAGTGTGGTGGTCGCCAGAGCAGCCCGCGCGGCGGAGTCGGTCAGCGCGTCGAGCGCACCGGCGACCACGTCAGCCGTGGTCAGCTCACTCCCGCCCGAACCGCTGCCCACCCCGGCAGTGCCGTCCAGGCTGACGATGGCGGGGTTCAGGGCTACCGGGCTCGCGGCGACCGGGTTCACGCCAACCAGGCTCGGATCGGACGGGCTCGGATCGGACAGGCTCGCGCCGGACAGGCTCGCGCCGGACGGACTCGGGTCGGACAGGCTCGCGCCGGACAGGCTCGGGTCGGACAGGGCCGGGTCGGACGGGCTCGCGCCGGACGGGGTGGGGGGCGTGGTGGCCGGGGTTGTGCTCGGGGTGGATGGCAGAGCGGGGGCGGTGGGCGTCGGCGGGACGGCGGCGGCTCGGGCGGCTGGCGGCAGGGCCAGCGCCAGCGATCGCGCCCAGGCGGCGTCGGTGCCGGTCAGCAGCGGCCGCCACACCGCCCGCGCGGTGACGCTCGCCGCCGTCGTGCTCACCGCCGTCGTGCTCGCCGCCGTCGTGCTCGCCGCCGTCGTGCTCGCCGCCGTCGTGCTCACCGCCGTCGTGCTCGCCGCCGTCGTGCTCGCCGCCGTCGTGCTCACCGCCGTCGTGCTGACGCCGGGCAGGACGCGGCCACGGGTCACCAGGTCGGCGGCGAAGTCGGCCAACTCGGCGAGGTGGCGCAGGGTCGCCCCCGCTACCGCCGGGAGATCGTCCAGGGCGCGCAGCAGCGACAGCGCGTCGTCCGGGGCGTACACCAGGACGGGCACCCGCCACCCGGCCAGGGTGAGCCGGCCGCGGGCCGGGGGTGCGACGGTGGTCCGGATCAGCTCGGGCGAGTCGACCGGCGTGCCCGCCCGGGTGGGCAGGGTGAGCAGCGCGGCGCCGGGGTGGGCTGGTTCGGCGGCGTCGGCGAGGACGGCGATCAGGTCGGCGTGCCCGGCGGCGAAGGGGTGCGGACGTTCCCGGGGCGGTCGGCCGGGGCGGGCCGGCGGGGGCGGGGCGCTGCTGTCCTCGGCCCAGACGGCGAGGCCGCCGGTCGAGCCGTCGCCGGGCAGCCACAGCCCGTGGATGACCAGCACCTGCTCCCCCTCGTCGCCGCCCGCGACCAGGATAGGCGGCCCCGCTGGGCGATCACCCGCCCCACCGCCCCCGGCACCGGCTCCACCAAGATCAGGTGATGAAAAGTAGGTTCGGGATCGGTTCCTGACCTACTTTTCATCATTTGATCAACGAGGGTCAGATCGCGCCGGACTCTCCGTCGGTCAGCTCGCGCAGGATGTCGGCGTGACCGGCGTGCCGGGCCGTCTCCTCGATCAGGTGCACCAGGATCCAGCGCAGCGACACCTCGCCGAGCTGCGGGTGCGGCACCACGTGGTCGAGGTCGAAGCGGGCGGCGACCTCCCGGGACCGGGCGCAGGCCCGCTCGTACGCCTCGGTCAGCCCGGCGACGGTGTCCTGGTCGCCGAGCGTGAAGCTCGCCAGCGCGTCCTCCGGCGAGGTGAGGTAGACGTCGCCCGGCTCGGGTGCCAGCAGGGTCGGGAACCAGTTCCGCTCGACCAGGGTCAGGTGCTTGACCAGCCCGGCGAGCGTGGTCGCGGAGGGCACCAGCCGGCGGCTGGCGTCGGCGTCGGAGAGACCGCGCAGCTTGCGCAGGAGCACGCCACGGTGGAAGTCGAGGAACGAGCCCAGGACGGCGCGCTCGTCACCGGTGCGGGCGAGCACCGGACCGAGCGTCGGATCGATTGTCTGCTCCATCCGCCGACCCTAGCCACGAGGCGGACATCCCGCTGCCCCGCTATCCGCTGCGGGCGGGCGGCACGACGGGCAGGATGGGCGCATGGCTTCATCCGTGCGGATCCTTCTCGTCGGCGGCACGGCGGACGGGCAGACCATCACCGTCGAACTGGACAGCAACGGTCGTCCGCCGCTGACCCACCATCACCTCGGCTCGGGTGGGCTGGCGGAGGCACAGATCTACGAGCTGGAGACCGCCCACGAAGAAGCCCGCGAGTGGCGGTACCGGTGGACCGGTCCTGCGGTGTGAGCGCCCACTCAGACCCGGGTGAGAGCCTGGGTGCGGAGGCCCTCCAGCACGCCGCGGGTCACCTCCGAGGTGCCCCGCGCCTGCTCGCACACCTCCGCCACCCGTCGGGCGGTGGCCTCCGCGCGTTGCTCGCGCTCGTCCCACAGCCGGTCCACCTCGGCCAGCAGTGGCCCCTCGACCTCCCGCTCCACGCCGCGTAGCGCCGGCACGCCGAGCCGCTGGGCCAGGTCGAAGACCTTGCCGGCGTACGGCAGGGGCAGGAATGGCGTACCGACCATCGCCGCGAAGATCAGGAAGTGCAGGCGCATGCCGACGGCCAGGTCGAAGTGGCGCATCAGCCCGAGCACCTGCTGCGGCGAGTAGGTGCCGTGCAGGATCCGACCCCGATCGGCGGCGACCATGTGGGACAGCACCCCGTGGGCGTGCCGGATGTCGTCGCGTTCCATCGGCACGAACAGCACGTACGCGTCGATCCGGTGCACCAGGAAGTCACCGATCTGGGCCAGCAGCCGGTGGTAGCCGTCCACGTCGAGCCGCTCGGCGGCCCGCCCCGGTTCCCGCACGCTGATCCCGACCAGCCGCTTACCGACCGGCACACCCTCCTCGGCGAGCAGGTGGGCCGGGAAGTCCTCGGGTTGCAGCAGGAACGCCGGGTCGGCGGTGACCGTGATGGGATTGAGCAGACCCGCCTCCTCCAGCACCATCCGGGACTCCTGGTCACGGACCGTCACCTGGGTCGCGCCGGCGAGCGTCTCCCGGACCATGCCGGTGTCCACCCCGTCGCTGAGCGGCCCGACCCCCACCGCGTACGTGATCAGGGGCAGGCCGCGCTCCTGGGCGACCCGGACCACCCGCAGGTACCGGCGGGCCTCCCGGTCGTAGAGGATGCCGCCGCCGCCCAGGATGAGCAGGTCGAGCTGGGCCAGGACCAGGGCCGAGTCGGTGCGGCTGACGCCCTCCCAGGGCACGGCCTCGACGTCCGGGTGGGCGGCCCGGGTGTGCTCGGGGTTACGGGAGAAGACGATGATCCGGGCGTTTGGTTCCTGCATACGCAGGTCGGCGAGCAGGCCGGTGAGGATCGCCTCGTCGCCGAGGTTCCGCCCACCGTACGAGCCGAGCACACCGATGGTCAGTCCGGCACCGTGCGTCATCCGTCGCTCCTCCCCAGGTGCGGTCCGCGCCGGGTTCCCGCTGGGCAGGTGAACAGTCCTGCCGGGGGACCGTCCTGGGTCGCTCCGGACCGGCGACGCCCGCTCAGTCCTCCGGGGCGATCCGCTTCGCCATCTGCTGCGAGGTGACCTCGAAGCCCAGGCTCTGGTAGAGCCCGATCGCGACAGCGTTCGTACCGAAGACGTTCAGCCCCAACTCGGGCACCCTGAGCTTGGCGAGTTCGGCCTCGATGAGCTGAATCATCCGCCGCGCGTGGCCGCGGGCCCGGTGCGCCGGATGCACCTCGATGTTCTGGATCCAGGCCTGCCTCGGGGCGGCCGACGTCGGCAGGGTCACCCAGATCCAACCGACCTCGGTGTCGTCGACGCGGCCCACCCGCAGCAGCGCCCCCTCGGTCGCCGCGCCCGCCGGCAGCGACTCCCGGATCTGGCTGACCGAGCGCTCCAGGGCCGCCTCCGGGGTCATCCCCCGGTGCGCCACCAGGTCCTCCGCGTACCCCTGTTCCAGCGGCTCCTGCAACCGGGCCAGTTCCTGCTCCGTCATCGGCGTCAACGTCAACTCCACCGAATCCTCCCCTCCGTCGTTGCCGAGTGCAGCAGATCCCACCCGGGTACGCCACCGGGTTGACCGGTCAGCGCGCGGTCGGCGACGGGTCCAGCTGGCGCGCCAACTGCGTCAGGTCGTCGAGGCGCAGGTCGCCGTCGAGCCCCTTCAGCGCGGCGGTCATCGCGCCGGCCGCCCGCCCGGCCCGCAGGCCGACCTCGGCGTCCTCGACGACAAGGCACCGCGTCACGGGTACGCCCAACAGGTCGGCGGCCCGCCGGTAACCCTCCGGGTCCGGCTTGCCGACGCGCACGTCCTCCACAGTGACGAGCACCGGAGCGGTGATGCCGGCGGCACCGAGCCGAGCCTCGGCCAGCCGCGTGTCGGCGCTTGTCACCACCGCCCAGGGCAGCCCCAGCCGGGCCAGCTCGATCAGCAGTTCGTGCGCCCCGGGGGTGGCCACCACGTCGGACAGGTCGTCGTACTGCAACGCGAGTTGCCGCGCCGCCGCCGCGGCGACAGTGGTGTCGTCGAGCGCGGGCAACAGGTGGCGGATGGTCCGGTCCGCGGGGCTGCCATGGGCGATCGCCAACGCGGCTGCGGGATCGACCCCGTACTCGGCGGCCCAGCGCTCCCAGGCTCGCTCGACGGCGGCGTCGGAGTCGACAAGGGTGCCGTCCATGTCGAACAACACCGCGCCAATGCCGCCCAGCCCCACGATCACCCTCCCCAGCCGCCCGGTCCCTCAAGACAACCCTCCCCCACGCCCAAGATCCGCGCAACCTCGGTGATCCTGCTGTCTCGCCAACTCTTGAGGCAGCAGGATCCCTGAAGTTGCGCGGATCTTGCGGGTCGGCGGGGGCGGGGCGGCGGGGCGCGGGTATCGGACTTGGGGGTGGGAACGAGGGGTCCGATTGCCGCCAGACGGTGAGGTCGGCCCGGCCACATGATCGTTTGCATGATGACACTGAAGGACAAGGTCGCCCTGGTGACCGGCGGGTCCCGCGGCATCGGGGCGGGCATCGCCCTCCGACTGGCCCAGGACGGGGCCGACGTGGCGCTGACCTACCGGCAGGACGCGGAGCGCGCCGCGACAGTGGTGCGGCAGATCGAGGCGCTGGGCCGGCGGGCGCTGGCTGTGCGGGCCGACGGCGCCGACCCGGGTGCCGTGCGGGGCGCGGTCGACCAGGTGGCCGCCGAGCTGGGCCGGCTGGACATCCTGGTGAACAACGCGGCGGTCTTCCTGGTCGGCGCCATGGACGAACTGGGCACGGCGGAGATGGAGCGGACGATCGCGGTGAACATCCGGGCGCCGTACGTCGCCGTGCAGGCGGCGCTGCGGCACCTGGGCGAGGGCGGACGGATCATCAGCATCGGCAGCAACGTCGGTGAGCGGGCCGTCTTCCCCGGGCTGACGCTCTACTCGATGAGCAAGACCGCTCTGGTCGGGTTGACCCGTGGCCTGGCCCGCGAGCTGGGCCCACGGGACATCACCGTCAACCTGGTCAACCCCGGGCCGACGGACACCGACGCCAACCCGGCGGACGGACCGAACGCGGCAGCCATCAGCGGATTCACCGCCGTCGGCCGCTACGCTCAGCCCGCCGACATCGCCGCCACCGTCGCGCACCTGGCCAGTCCCGAGGCCGGCTTCGTCACCGGCGCGGTCATCAATGTGGACGGTGGCTTCACCAGCTGAGGAACCCGGGCGGCGCAGCCACCCGGAGGTGAACCGTCAGCGGGGCGGGTCCTCGCCGGTGAGCCCGTCCACCGACTCCCGGATCAGGTCGGCGTGACCGACGTGCCGCGCGTACTCCTCGATGAGGTCGACAAGGACCCGGCGCAGGCTGGGCACCCGGCCGTCGGGCCACTCGCCCCGGGCCAACTGCTCCGGGCCGCCGTCGGCCAGCAACTCGGCGACGGTGGCCCGGGAGCGGGCCACCGCCTCCCGCCACAGCGTGTAGAGCTGGTCGGGGGTGTCCTCGGCGGCGGAGCGCCACTCCCAGCCGGGGTTGGCGTCCCAGTCGACGGTGTCCCACGGTGGTCCGGGTGAGCGTCCGGCCAGCTTGAACGAGAAGTAGAGGTCCTCGACAAGCGCCAGGTGCTTGAGCAGCCCGCCCAGGGTGATCGACGACGGGCCGAGAGTCGCCCGCAGACCGGCGGCGTCGAGCCCGCCGGCCTTCCACGCCAGGGTGGCGCGCTGGCGGTCCAGGGAGCCCAACAGGGTGGCGGTCTCGTCGCCCGCGATCGGCGGCTCGGGGTGACCGTACTCCTCGGCGTTGGTCATGGTGATCGAGGCTATCGGGGCGACCGAGGCCGGTCCAGGTAGCCGATGTCGGACCGCGTCAGGGAAGTTCGTAGCCGGCTTCCTCGACGGCGGCGCGCACCTCGTCGATGTCGAGTGGCCGGTCACTGGTCACCGTGACGGTGTCGAGTTCGACATCGACGGCCACGCCGGTAACGCCGGGGATTCGTTCGATCTCCTCGGTGACGAAGCGTTCACAGTGGCCGCATGCCATGCCCAGAACGCGGTAGACGCCGATGGTCATGCCGGGACCTGGCGGCCGGCGGGCGCTTCCGGCGGCGGTGGTGCCGCGCCGGCCCGGACGGGAAGGGGCCGGGTGAGCAGGTGCGCCCGCCGCATCCGCCCGTCGTCGGCGAACTGCCCGAAGAAGTGCACCTCCACGCTGCCCTCGCGCTTCCGGTTCTGGAAGTGCAGGGTGTAGCGGGCGGCGATCCGGTCGCCGTCGGCCAGCGCCTCGTGCACCTCCCAACTGGCGTCGGGTTGGTGTTTCTGAGCCGGCCGGGCGTGCGCGATGAGCTTGGCGCGGTCCATCCGGCTGCCATCGGCGATCTGCACGATGTCGGGTGTGTGGTACCTGTCGACGACCAGCGCCACGTCTTCGTCTCCGCGGACCAGGTCGGCCATGAAGGAGGTGAAGAAGTCGGCGATGAACTGCCTGGGATCGGTGCCATCGAGAGCGCGCATACTACCCACCGCCAGCCCGTGATCTCTGAACGAAACTTTACGGGCTGTAATATATCGACGTCCGAGAAACCTTGGCAAGGTGTAAAAGATGAGTGGTCCAGCGGAGCGCCACCACCGCCGTGCCGACGCCCGCCGCAACAACGGCGCGATCGTCGACGCGGCACTGCGTCTGCTCGACGCGCAGCCGGACGCCAGCCTCGACGCCATCGCCAGCGCCGCCGGGGTGACCCGGCAGACCGTCTACGCCCACTTCCCGTCCCGCGAACACCTGCTGGCAGCAGTCGTCGACCGGATCACCGATGAGGCAGTCGCCGCCATGGACGCCGCCGAGCCGGACACCGGACCGGCCGCCGAGGCGCTGATCCGCGTCCTGCGGGCCGGCAGCGGGATCGCGGGGCGCCATCCGGTCCTCGTCCAGCAGATCGCGTCGGTCCCGGTGAGCCCGCAGGCCGACCAGGAACGCCACGCACCGATCGCCGATCGGATCAGCCGGGTGATCCGGCGTGGTCAGGCGAGCGGCGAGTTCGACAAGGACCTCCCGGCCGAGTGGCTCGCCGCGGTCACCATCAAGATCGGGCACGCCGCTGGCGAGGAGGTGGACGCCGGTCGGATGCCGCCGGCCGAAGCCGCCGACGCGCTACGCACCGTCCTGCTCCGGGCGCTGCGCCCGCAGAGCTGAGCCCCGGGTTCCACAGTGACCGGCGGCGATGACGAGGGCTACCATCGCGCAGAGCTGCGCCACTTCCTCGTGGTGTGCCACGAAGACCTCGTCGAGGTCCTCGCCGACGACGTACGCGTCGAGCTGTTCGACAAGTCGTTCGAGGAGGTGGCGATGCACGCCCTACGACTCAACCTGGGCAGCCTCTGATGCGGGACGAGAACCTCGTCGGGCTGTGGGACAGCGGCCCCTACGACTACGCAGCGATGGAGTCCAGCTGGGTGTGTCTCCAGAGCGACGGCACCGGCTGGAGCGCGTGGGCCAACGCCGCCGGTGGCGCATCGGTGAGCCAACTGACCTGGACGTGCGTCGAGGACGGCGAGTTGGAGGTGCGATACCGCTGGACCGCGTCGGGCACCGGTCGTCCGGGCACGCCGCCCGAGCTGGTGGCCATCGACGAGGAGGGCCCGGACGACACGCTGATACGGACCCGCTTCGCGGTCCGCCCGGACACCCCACCGCTTGCGGAATCGTCCGTTGCCACTCTCCACCTGGACGAAGCCGTCGAGTTCTCGCGACACTTCGCGCTCGTTGCCCCGGGACCGGAGTAGCTCAGCGGGAGCTCGCCGCATCGCCATCTATCGATCACCTACGGGCCGGGTTCTCGTCGCCCCGTCACCGCCGACTCCGGCGCAGGCCCGAGTTGCACAGGCGGGCGGGAGCCGCACCCGGTCGAAATGAGGGTGCTTGATGATCCCGAAGCCTGCCAGGCTGCGCGGCATGGACGTTCGTCTTGAGCCTTGGTCGGACCCCGCGCTCGACCTTCTGCGCCGGATCAACACCCCACAGATGCGTCGACACGTCAGCGGTCCCGAGCCGGAGGAACAGCTGCTTGCTCGGCACCGCCGATACCTTGCCATGCCGGCGACTGGCCGCGGCTGCATGTTCGCCGTACTGCTCGGCGACGAGATGGTTGGCAGCATCGCCTACCACCAGCGTGACTGGCAGAACGAGCAGATCTACGAGACCGGCTGGAACGTCCTACCGCCCTACCAGGGCCGAGGCATTGCCTCCGCTGCCGGTACCGCCCTGATCACCATCGTCCGTGAGGTTGCTCGTCATTCCGACACGCCCAACAGCCTGCACGCGTTTCCCTCAGTCGAGAACGCCCCCTCCAACGCACTCTGCCACCGCCTTGGCTTCACTCTCCTCGGACCCTGCGATTTCGAGTACCCGCCGGGCAGCGGCTCCCTGATGCGCAGCAATGACTGGCGCATCGACCTCGTCAACTCCGGCCGGACTGCCGTACACGACGCGGCGTGACCGCCTGTGACTTCGACACGGGCGCTAAGGGCGGTCGTGCTGCAACGCTGTTTCGGTGGTCGGTAGGGTCAGCTGCTCGACTGCTGGTGCGATCGTGTCGCGCCCCAGAAACGCCCGAACATAGCCCTCGACGCCTGCCCGTCCCAGGACCGCATCGGGATCGCGCCTGACCCCGCGTGGGACTAGGGCCTCAGCGCCGGGTGCGCTTTCGGCGTACGGCCCAGACACCACCGGCGATCGCCGCCGCCGTCGGCAGCAGACAACAAAGACTGAGGAGTACGAGGTGCCACGGCTTGATTGCGCCCATAGCCGCGAAGGCTAACGGGTGCGGTCAACGCCGGGCTGGTGCTGTGAGCCGTCGAGTCCGGACCTACTCGCCAGGCTTGGCTGCCGACCCCGCGATCACCACCGTCCGGCCGTCGAAGAGCCACGTCGGCGGCCTTGCCGTCGGACTCATGGTCTCCCGACTACTCGACGGTGACCGCTGGCCACCGACCGAGTGCCGGTCACCCCCGACCTCGTCGTCCGCGAATCCGCACTGGCTTCCACAACGGCACTGGCCGAAGGATGCGGCCGTCGACGACGACCAGAGATGTACATTCATCAATGAATTGGTTCGGACGGTGGCGCCGGGTCCCCAGTCGGTTGGCAAGGTGTCACCCCGGTGTGAACGTCACCGGTCAGCGGTGGATGGCACCGGAGTCCGAGGGTGTCGCTCCGATGCTGGCGGCGGTCACCGCCCGCCCACGGAAGGACGAACGTAGTGAGACGACGGCTTCTATCCCTGATGGCAGCGCTCACCCTGGTCGGAACGGCGATCGTGGCGGTCACCACAGTGGCCGCCGCCCCGGCCCAGGCCGCGCCGGTCACGATCCCCAACGGCACGCAGTTCACCGACACCAACGGCAACGTGCTGCACGCGCACGGCGGTGGGGTGCTCAAGGTCGCCGACTACTACTACTGGTTCGGCGAGAACCGCAACGCCAACAACACGTTCCGGGCCGTCTCCGTCTACCGCTCCACCAACCTGCGCGACTGGGAGTTCCGCAACAACGTGCTGACCCAGTCGTCGGCGGCGGAGCTGCAATCGGCAAACATCGAGCGGCCGAAGGTCATCTACAACGCCAGCACCAACCGGTACGTGATGTGGATGCACAAGGAGAACGGCAGCGACTACGGCGAGGCCAGGGCCGCCGTCGCCTCCTCGGCCACCGTGGACGGCACCTACACCTACCACGGCAGCTTCCGGCCGTTGGGAAACATGTCGCGGGACATCACGCTCTACAACGACGGCGGTACCGCCTACATGATCTCCGCCGGCGACGAGAACCGCGACCTACTCATCTACCGCCTCACCGCCGACTACCTCACCCCGGCCACGCTGGTCGGCAACTTCTGGAACGACGCCAACCGTGAGGCACCGGCTCTGTTCAAGCGCGGTAGCACCTACTTCCTGCTCACCTCGGGCCTGACCGGCTGGAGCCCGAACCAGGCCAGGTACGCCACGGCGTCCAGCATCTCCGGTCCGTGGACCGGCATGACGAACGTCGCCGACTCGACCACCTTCCGCTCCCAATCGGCCTTCGTGCTCCCCATCCAGGGCACGTCGACGACGAGCTACCTCTACCTCGGCGACCGCTGGGCCGGCGGCTGGGGCGGGCCGGTGAACGATTCCCAGTACGTGTGGTTGCCGATCGCCTTCCCCTCCGCCACGACCATGAGTCTGACCTGGTATCCCACCATCACCATCGACGCCGCCACGGGCACCGTCACCGGAGAGGCGCCGCTCTACTACCGCATCACCAACCGCAACAGCGGCAAGGTGGTCGACGTGCTGGACCAGGCCACCACCGACAACGCCGAGGTCAAACAATGGTCCTGGAACGGCGGCGCGAACCAGAAGTGGGAGTTCCGCGACGCCGGTAGCGGCTACTTCCGGATCGTCAACCAGAACAGCGGCAAGTGCCTCGACGTCGCCGACGCCTCCACCGCCAACAACGCCAACGTCGTCCAGTACAGCTGCGGCGGGGGCACCAACCAGCAGTGGCAGTGGGTCGCCACCGGCAACTACTACCAGCTGCGCGCCCGACACAGCGGCAAGTGCCTGGACGTGGTGAGCGGCGGCACCGCGGACGGCACCGACATCACTCAGTACACCTGCGGAAGCGGCACCAACCAGCAGTGGACCCGCAGCCAGTCCTGACGTCTCTCGGGGCGGTGCGGGCTGGTCAAGGGTGGGCGCGGCAGGTTTCGAACCTGCGACCCCCCGCTTGTAAGGCGGGTGCTCTCCCACTGAGCTACGCGCCCGGATCGCCAGTGCGGCGGGCCGGTGGCTGGCAAGCTTACCCTGCTCGCCGCCGGCACCGGCGCACGGCGTACTCCGGTCAGCCGGTCGCTTCGGCGATGGCCTTGCGCCAGCCCTGCTGGTCGCGGGCCTCGCCCGGACCGTTCATCTCGGCGAAGCGGACCACGCCGGTCTTGTCGATGACGAAGGTGCCCCGGTTGGCGAAGCCGGCAGTGTCGTTGAAGACCCCGTACGCCTGGGCGACGGCGCCGTGCGGCCAGAAGTCGGCAAGCATCGGGAACTGGTAACCCTCACGGTCGGCCCAGACCTTGTGGCTGAAGACCGAGTCGACACTGATCGTCAACACCTGGACGTCGTCGTTCACGTACGCGTCGAGGTTGTCCCGCACCTCGCACAGCTCACCCTGGCAGGTGCCGGTGAAGGCGAACGGGTAGAAGACCAGCAGGACGGCGCGCCTGCCCCGAAAGTCCGAGAGTCGGACTTCCTGGTTGTTCTGGTCCTTCAGGACGAAGTCCGGCGCCTCGGCACCAACCTCGATGGGCATGCGAACTCTCCTCGGGTCGAGTCGGGGAAACCGCGCCGGCCTGCGACCCGACGGTGGACCGCCGGGCCTGCGAAGCGGCGCGGGCTACTTCTTGGCCTTGGCCCCTCGGCGCAGCACCAGCCGTGCGCCGCTCCAGTCCCGGCCGGCGTTGACGGTCGAGGTCTGCTGAAGGCCGGCGGTGGGCGCGGACTCCGCGACCTCGCTCGGCTCGACGTGCCCGTCACGCCCCGCCTTCGGGGTGAGTAGCCACACGACCCCGTTGTCGGCCAGCGGGCCGAGGGCATCGACGAGAAGTTCGAAAAGGTCACCGTCGCCGTCTCGGTACCAGACCAGCACCGCGTCGACCACCTCGTCGGTGTCCTCGTCGACAAGCTCTCCACAGCGGTCGGTCAGGGCGTCCCGGAGATCCTGGTCGACGTCGTCGTCGTACCCCATCTCCATGACGACCATCCCCGGTTCGATCCCGAACCGGTCCGCCAGGCTGCGTACCCCGTCGGCGGCCTGACCAGCGGTCGCGCTCACTGTCGCGTGCCTCCTCATCTCGTCCCTGCTCGCGGCGTCGGTGCGACGCCGTCAGGCAAAGTCCACACAGTTGTGCGTCCGCGCGCAAGTGGCGCACCGGGTGGAACGGAATTTACCGTGCCAGCAGCGTACGGGCACCGTCGGTAATGGCTTCCGCGGAGACCAGAACCTGACGTGCTGCCGGACCTAATGGTACAAACGAGTCAACTCCCGCCACGCGCCGTGCGGCACCGACATATCCGGCGTCGACCAGGGCGGCGATGACCCCCTCCCCCACCCCGCCGGAGCGGCGCGTCTCGTCCACCACCAGCACCCGGCCGGTCGCCGAGGACTCCCTGATGATGTCGGCCACCGGCAGCGGCGCCAGCCAGCGCAGGTCCACCACCCGGGTGCCCACGCCCTCCTCGGCGAGGACCGCCGCGGCCCGCAGCGACATCCGCACCCCGTTACCGAAGGTGATGATGGTCAGGTCGTCGGCCGAGCCGACCCGGTAGACCCGGGCCCGGCCGATCGGCACGTGCCCGGACACCCACGCGCCCGGCTCCGGATAGCCGGCCAGCCACTCCCCGTCGCCATCCGCGTACAGGTCCCGGGTGTGGTAGAGCGCGATCGGCTCCACGAACACGCACACACTGCCGTCCACCGCCGCGCTGGCCAGGCAGGTCCGCAGCATCGGCGCCGCGTCGTCCGGCCGCGCCGGCACCGCGACCACCAGACCGGGCACATCCCGGAGTACGGCCACCGAGTTGTCGTTGTGGAAGTGCCCGCCGAACCCCTCCTGGTACGCGAGCCCGGCCACCCGGACCACCATCGGGTTGCGGAACGCCCCCCGCGAGAAGAACTGCATCGTGGCCGCCTCGCCGCGCAGTTGGTCCTCCGCGTTGTGCAGGTACGCCAGGTACTGGATCTCCGGCACCGGCAGCATCCCGGCCAACCCCGCGCCGAGGCCCAACCCGAGCACCGACGTCTCGTCGAGCAACGTGTCGAAGACCCGGGCCGCCCCGAAACGGTCACGCAGCCCCTTCGTCACCCCGTACACGCCACCCTTGGCGGCCACGTCCTCACCGAAGATCGCCATCTGCGGGTGGTCGAGCATCCCGTCGGCGAGCGCAGCGTTGATGCTCTGCGCCAGGGTCATCGGGCCGGCCAGCTCCGGCGGCTTGCCCCCGAACGCCTCCGCCCGGGCACCGGCGCCCGGACCGCCGGCCCGCGCCGCGGCGTCACCCACCGCCCGCGCCACCCGCACCGGGCGGCGGGGCGCCAGCGCCGACACCACGTCGGCCGCGGAGGCCAGCTTCGGCTCGCCCAGCACCTCCTCGGCCAGCCGGCGGACCTGCCAGCCGGTCTCGTCGTACCGGGCCAGCAACTCCTCGCCGGTGGCCACCCCGGCCTCGACGAGCAGCCGCGCGGTGGCGACCACCGGGTCCCGGTCCAGGTCCTCGGCCAGCTCGGCCGGGCTCCGGTACGCCGACTCGGCGTCCGCCCCGGCGTGACCCATCAGCCGTACCGTGCGCAGGTGCAGCACGGCGGGACGCCGGTTCCGGCGCACCCAGGCCGCGGCCTCCTCCGCCACCGCGTACGTCCGCACCGGGTCGGCCCCGTCCGCGCTGAAGTAGCGGATGCCCGGCCGGGCCCGCAGGGTCGCCTCGACCCAGCCCTCCGGCGAGCGCACGCTGATGCCCAGCCCGTTGTCCTCGCAGACGAAGAGCACCGGAATGCGCAGCCCGGCGTGGTCGTACCAGCCGGCGGTGTTGAACGCGGCGGTGGCGCTGGCGTGGTTGACCGAGGCGTCACCGAAGGAACAGACCACTATCGCGTCCGGTGGCCACGGGTTGGCTGCGGCGCCCGCGCCGCTGCCAACCCGCACCCCCGCCCCGGTACGCCGCCCGGCGCTGTCCAGCCGGCGCAGCCGTTCCACGGCCAGTCCCATCCCGACCGCGCGGGGCAGGTGCGAGGCGATGGTGGAGGTGGTCGGCACGATGGCCAGGTCGGCCCGGCCGAACACCTTGTGCCGGCCGCCGGCGATCGGCTCCTGGCTGGAGGCGACCATCCCGCGCAGCACGTCCCGGGCCGCGTCCGCGTACGGCGCGAACCCGCCGGTGGGCGGCTCGGACCCGGCGGGCTGGGGGTCGGTCGAGTCGGAGTCGGCCAGGTGATCAGGGTCGATCAGCGCCTCGGGATCGATCAGCGCCTCGGGGTCGGTCGACCGCTCGGTCGGCCGTTCGAGGACGGCCGGCTCGGACCCAGCCAGCTGGGACCCGGGCCGCACGGACCAGGATGGCTCGGACCCAGCTGAAACGGAACCAGCCGGCACGGACCCGGGCGGCACGGACCCGGGCCGCGCGGACCCGGGCCGCGCGGACCCGGGCGGCTCCGACCCCGGCGGCACGTCGCCGGAAGGCACGGACCCGGCCGGCACGGAGCTGGGCGGCTCGGACCTCGGCGGCACGGAGCCGGGCGGCGCCGCGTTGGCGTTTGGTGCGGAGCCGGCGGCGGCCTGCGCGGCGCGGACGCAGTAGAAGGCGCCGGAGCGGTAGTGCAACAGCGCCGGATCGGTGGGGCGCAGCGCGGCGGCGACCGCGGCGTTGCCCTCGTGCCCCGCCGAGCCGATGGTGTAGAAACCCTCCCCGAAGCTGCGCAGCCACCGGCCGGCCAGGTCGAGCTGCCGGCTGGTCACCTGCGCGTCGAACAGGTCCAGCACCTGTGCGCCGGTCAGTGGGGCGTCGTCGTTGATCGGGTCGGCGGGGTCACACCGCCGCCCCGCGGCGGGCAGCGCCGCCAGCGTCTCCCGGAACCGGTCGTCGAGATCTTGCGGGGTTGTCACGAGGGACAGCATTACCGACGGGAGCCCTGGTCGCCCAGTGGGACACGGTCGGCGCGGGTTGACTCACTCCGGCCCACACGGCTCCAAACCGTCACCCCCGGACATCTTCCGGACCAGGTCACGAAGGGTGCTCAGCTCCCGATCGGTCAGCCCGGACAGGAGTCGGGAGTCGGACATCACCTCGGTCACCCGGTCCCGCACACCACGGCCCTCCCCGGTCACCACAAGCGTCTTCTGCCGACGGTCCGACGGGTCGGTGTGGCGCTGGACCAACCCGGCCTGCTCCAGCTTGTCCACCAGCACCGTCACGTTCGACCTGTCGCAACCCAACCGCTCGGCGAGATCGCGGGCCGGCAGCGGGTGGTCCGGGTCCAGCTCGTGCAACGCCCGGGCCGTGGCGGGGGTGAGCCCCAACTGGGCGAACGCGGCACCCTGCCGGTGTCGCAGCGCGGTGGTCACGTGGGCCATCCGGCGCACCACATCGTCGGCGAGACCAGCCCGATCCACCGGTCCACCCGCTGCGGAGAACACCTCCTGAGTCACTGCCACATCGTACGCAGCGCGCCGTTCCGCCAGCTCAGCGCTCAGGTTCGGGCCTACCGGCCGGACGGACATCCCCGCGCGTTCATGGTCGACTCGGAGTCAGTGATGTCGGGGTATCAGACGCCCCCGGACACCGCGACTTCCGTAAAGCCGAGTGGTTCACGCGTCCAGCGGTCACCCCGCGACAAGACGGTGCCCAACTTTGGGCGGATTTGCCGTCCTGGGAGTGCTGACCCAGCCGGGACTCGAGACCAAGGATCACGGCCGACCCGGCGCCGGGTGTCCACTCGCGCAACATCGTGGATGTAGTGGCATCCCCGGAGCCGGACACACCTAGATCCAGGATCAAGCACGATCTTGGGCGCTGGACAGGGCGCTGGCGCTGGCGCTGGGCGCTGGCGGTGGCCGCTCGGCACCAGGCACTGCCGCCCCCGGCACCGGGCACTGCCGCTCGGCCGGTGCCACGCGCCGGGCGCTGGACATCGGCGCTGGGCACTGGGCTGGCGCTGGCGCTGGACGCGGGGCGCTGAGGCGACGAACGGCGAGGCGACCGGCGGCGAGGCGACGGGGGTGGGCTGTGGTCAGCCGGGGAGGAAGGAGAAACGGACCTGGCGGGTGGGGTTGTCGCCGTTGGTGTCGACCAGGCAGATGGACTGCCAGGTGCCGAGCACCAGTCGTCCGCCGAGCACCGGCAGCGTGGCGTACGGGGGGACGAACGCCGGCAGCACGTGGTCACGGCCGTGGCCGGGCGAGCCGTGTCGGTGTCGCCAGCGATCTGTCGTGGGCAGCAGGTCGTTCAGCGCGCTGAGCAGGTCGTCGTCGGAGCCCGACCCGGTTTCGATGATCGCCAGGCCGGCGGTGGCGTGCGGCACGAACACGTGCAGCAGGCCGTCGCCCTCGTTGGAGACGAACTGCTGGGCCTCCGCGGTGATGTCTCGGACGGTCGGGCGGGACCCGGTCTGGACGGTGATCACGTCGCTGCGCATACGTCGCATTCTGCCGCAGACACGGGTCAGGAGCCGCCGCCACCGCCACCACCGCCCGAGTCGCCGCCCCCTCCGGACCAGCCACCTCCTCCGGACCAGCCACCACCGTCGGACCAGCCACCACCTCCAGACCAGCCGCTACCACCCGAGTCGCCGCCGACTCCGGACCAGCCGCCACCGTCGGACGAGCCACCGCCGTCGGACGAGCCACCGCCGTCGGACGAGCCACCGCCGTCGGACGAGCCACCGCCGTCCGACCCGTACCCACCGTCCGGGTCGCTCCCGTAGTAGGTCGGCGGGATGCCGGTCCTCGCGTGCCGGCGGCGCGGACCGGGCACCGGCCGCGTCCGCCCGGCGGCCGAAGGCCGTAGGCCGTCGCGTGCCTGGACCGCGCCGAACACCACGGCGGCCAGGCCGAAGATCACGACCGGAAGCGCGGCGGGATCACCCGTCAGCAGCACCCGTGTCCCGGGGATCGCCGCGAGCGCCCCAATCGCCAGAAGCACACCGCCGACAGCCACTCGTCGCCCGTTCACACCGTCACGGTAGGAAGCCAGAACAAGGTCCAGGGGCCTCCGTCGCGCTAAGTTACCGGCGGGTACCTGTGTTCAGCATCGCGTCCGGGGCACCTAGACGTGACGAGGGGTGCCACCAGGGGGCAGGATGGCGCTAGAGACCTATCCCACACACAACCGAGGGAACGCCTGTGGCTACGGAACGCAAGCGCCCGGTGATCAGCGACGGCCTACCGAGCCAGCTTCCGGACATCGACCCTGAAGAGACAAGCGAATGGGTCGAGTCGCTTGACGGTGTCATCGACGAACGCGGTGCCAAACGCGCCCGGTACGTCATGCTGCGCCTGCTGGAGCGCGCCCGTGAGCGTCAGGTCGGGGTTCCGCCCCTGACCACCACCGACTACATCAACACCATCCCGTCGGAGCGCGAGCCGTGGTTCCCGGGTGACGAGCACGTCGAGCGGCGGATCCGGGCGTACGTCCGGTGGAACGCCGCAATGCTTGTGCACCGGGCGCAGCGCCCGGAGATCGGCGTCGGCGGGCACATCTCCACCTTCGCCAGCTCCGCGTCGCTCTACGAGGTGGGCTTCAACCACTTCTTCCGGGGCAAGAACCACCCGGGCGGTGGCGACCAGATCTTCTACCAGGGCCACGCCTCCCCCGGCATGTACGCGCGGGCGTTCCTGGAGGGGCGGCTCAGCGAGCACCAGCTCGACGGGTTCCGCCAGGAGCTGTCGCACCCCGGTGGCGGGCTGCCGTCGTACCCGCACCCGCGGCTGATGCCGGACTTCTGGGAGTTCCCCACCGTCTCGATGGGCCTCGGCGGTCTGAACGCGATCTACCAGGCCCGGTTCAACAGGTACCTGCAGCACCGCGGCATCAAGGACACCTCGCAGCAGCACGTCTGGGCGTTCCTCGGCGACGGCGAGATGGACGAGCCGGAGACGCTGGGCGCCATCGGCGTGGCCGCCCGCGAGGAGCTGGACAACCTCACCTTCGTGATCAACTGCAACCTCCAGCGGCTGGACGGCCCGGTCCGGGGCAACGGCAAGGTCATGCAGGAGTTGGAGGCGTTCTTCCGGGGCGCCGGTTGGAACGTCATCAAGGTGGTCTGGGGCCGCGAGTGGGACCCGCTGCTCGCCGCGGACACCGACGGCGCGCTGGTCAACCTCATGAACACCACGACCGACGGTGACTACCAGACGTACAAGGCCGAGTCCGGCGCGTACGTGCGGGAGCACTTCTTCGGCCGCGACGCGCGGACCCGCAAGATGGTCGACCCGCTGAGCGACGACGAAATCTGGAACCTCAAGCGGGGTGGGCACGACTACCGCAAGCTCTACGCGGCCTACAAGGCGGCCACCGAGCACACCGGTCAGCCCACCGTCATCCTGGCGAAGACGATCAAGGGCTGGACGCTCGGCTCGCACTTCGAGGGCCGCAACGCGACCCACCAGATGAAGAAGCTGACGCTGGAGGATCTGAAGACCTTCCGCGACCGCCTCTACCTGGACATCCCGGACAAGGCGCTGGAGGACAACCCCTACCTGCCGCCGTACTACAACCCGGGTGAGAAGTCGGACGAGATCCAGTACCTGAAGGAGCGGCGCGAGCAGCTCGGCGGGTACCTGCCGTCCCGGCGGACCAGCACCAAGCGGCTGGCCATCCCCGGCCCGGAGCGGTTCGCCGACATCAAGCGCGGCTCGGGCAAGCAGAAGGTGGCCACCACGCAGGCCTTCGTCCGTCTGCTCAAGGACGTGATGAAGGACAAGGAGTTCGGCAAGCGCTGGGTGCCGATCATCCCGGACGAGGCCCGCACCTTCGGTCTCGACTCGATCTTCCCGACCGCGAAGATCTACTCGCCGCACGGCCAGCGCTACACCTCGGTCGACCGCGAGCTGTTCCTGTCGTACAAGGAGTCGACCTCCGGGCAGATCCTGCACGAGGGGATCAACGAAGCCGGTTCGGTGGCCTCGTTCACCGCTGCCGGTTCGGCGTACGCCACGCACGACGAGCCGATGATCCCGATGTACATCTTCTACTCGATGTTCGGGTTCCAGCGGACCGCCGACGGACTGTGGGCCGCGGCCGACCAGATGGCCCGGGGCTTCCTGCTCGGCGCCACCGCGGGTCGGACCACTCTCAACGGTGAGGGCCTCCAGCACGAGGACGGGCACTCGCTGCTGATCGCGGCCACCAACCCGGCAGTGGTGGCGTACGACCCGGCGTTCGCGTACGAGATCGCGCACATCCTGGAGCAGGGTCTGCACCGGATGTACGGGGACGCGCAGGAGAACGTCTTCTACTACCTGACGGTCTACAACGAGCCGACCCTGCAGCCGGCCGAGCCGGCCGACGTGGACGTGGAGGGCCTGCTCAAGGGCATCTACCGCTACTCGCCGGCCCCGCAGGTCGACGGCCCGAAGGCCAACCTGCTCGCCTCGGGCACCGGCATGCAGTGGGCGCTCAAGGCGCAGCAGCTGCTCGCCCAGGACTGGGGGGTCGGCGCCGACGTCTGGTCGGTGACCTCCTGGACCGAGCTGCGCCGCGACGCGGTGGAGACCGAGGAGTACAACCTGCTCAACCCGGGCGCCGAGGCGAAGGTTCCGTACATCCAGCAGAAGCTGGCCGACGCGGACGGGCCGAAGGTCGCGGTCAGCGACTTCATGCGTGCGGTACCGGATCTGATCGCCCGCTGGGTACCCGGCGACTACACGTCGCTCGGCACCGACGGTTTCGGCATGTCGGACACCCGGCACGCGCTGCGCCGGCACTTCCACGTCGACGCGGAGTCGATTGTGGTGGCCACGCTGCGGCAGCTCGCCCGCGGCGGCGCGGTGGCGACCACGGTGCCGGCCGAGGCCGCCAAGAAGTACGCGATCGACGACGTCAACGCCGCCCCGGTCGGCGAGACCGGCGGCGACAGCTGATCGAGCACCATCCAGAAAGGGCCCGGCGCACCCGCGTCGGGCCCTTTCTGGTACGGCCACACCCGGCCCGAGGGCGGAAGCGGCGGTGGTCCGGGGTCCCTGGCGGGGATCCGGACCACCGCCGTCGCGGGTGACGCCGGGAGGATGGGCGCTCGTCAGCCGACGGCGGCCAGGTCGGTGAGCCGGGCCAGCGAGTCCTCCAGGTCGGCGCCGACCCGACGCAGTCCGAGTCGCAGCAGGGCCGCCTTGACCGGGCCGGCCGGCCAGCGGACCACGATGAGCCGCACGATGGTCCCGCCCTCCTCCTCGTCGGTGGTGAGCTGGACGTAGATCTCGGTGCGTGCCTCCGCCCGAGAGCCCGCGCCCTTGGCCCGTTCCCGCCAGCCGATCAGCGTCGGCTCCTGGTAGGCGATCACCTCGGCCTCATGCGCCGCGCCGCGTCCCGCCTGGACCAGTTGTCGCCGGCCGAAGCCCTCTCCCGAGAGCACTTCGGCCGCGCGGACGCCGGCCAGCCAGGCCGGCAACTGCTCGGCCCGCTGCACGACATCCCAGACCACTTCAATTGGCGCCGCCACGTGCGCACTGCGTTCCACGAGGATCATTTCCGTCTTTCCTCCGGTGAGGACATCACACGATATCGGCACTCTATGCGTTAAATCGGACTTACCAGGACGGGTTTGGAAAAAGACACGCCGATCAACCATTGCGGATTGCGCCAGGCCGGCCTATGGCGCATTGATGGAGAGCCCCCTAAAGTCCCGAGCACGTTTCACGTTGACCGGGAGGGCGCATGTCGACAGCACCGATGCCCCAGTTCCCCGCTGGCTTCCGCTGGGGCGTCTCCACCTCGGCGCACCAGGTCGAGGGCGCCGCCACGGCCGACGGGCGCGGTCCGTCCATCTGGGACACGTTCGCGCAGTCCCCTGGACGGATCAGCGACGGCAGCAGCGGTGCGGTCGCCTGCGACCACTACCACCGCCATGCCGAGGACGTCGCGCTGATGGCCGGCCTCGGCGTCGACTCGTACCGCTTCTCCATCGCCTGGCCCCGGGTACGGCCCACCGGCGCCGGCCCGGCCAACCCGGCCGGCCTGGACTTCTACGACCGGCTGGTGGACGAGTTGCTGGCCGCCGGCGTCGACCCGGTGGCGACCCTCTACCACTGGGACCTGCCGCAACCTCTCGAGGACGCCGGCGGCTGGCTGCACCGCGACACCGCCGCCCGGTTCGCCGAGTACGCCGACCTGACCGCTGCCCGACTCGGCGACCGGGTCCGGCTCTGGATCACCCTGAACGAGCCGTTCATCCACATGAGCCTCGGGTACGGCATGGGCGAGCACGCGCCCGGCCGGACGCTGCTCTTCGACGCCTTCCCGGTCGCCCACCACCAACTGCTCGGGCACGGGCTCGCGGTCGCCGCGCTACGCGCCCACACCACCAGCCCGGTGGCGATCGCCAACAACTACTCGCCGGTGCGGGTGCTCGGTGACCGCGACGCCGACCGGGCCGCCGGGGCGGCGTACGAGGCGCTGCACAACCGGCTCTTCACCGATCCGCTGCTCGGCCGCGGCTACCCCGAGCTGCCCGGCTTCGACCCGGGGGTCATCCGCCCCGGCGACCTCGACACCATCGCCGCGCCGATCGACGTGCTCGGGGTCAACTACTACAACCCCACCGGCGTACGGGCCGCCGAGGCGGATTCGCCACTGCCGTTCGACCTGGTGCCGCTGGACGGCTACCCCCGGACCGCCTTCGACTGGCCGGTCGCCCCCGACGGGCTGCGCGAACTGCTCGGCTGGCTCCGCGACACCTACGGCGACGCCCTGCCGCCCATCGAGATCACCGAGAGCGGCTGCGCGTACGACGACGCACCGGACGCGGGCGGGCAGGTGGCGGATCCGGAGCGCGTCGCGTACCTCGACGGGCACCTGCGGGCGGTCCGGGCCGCCATCGACGACGGGGTGGACGTGCGCGGGTACTTCGTCTGGTCGCTGCTTGACAACTGGGAGTGGGCCGAGGGGTTCACCAAGCGATTCGGGTTGGTGCACGTCGACTACGCCACCCAGACGCGTACGCCGAAGTCGTCGTACACCTGGTTGCGGGACGTGATCGCGGCCTCCCGGGGCGGGTCGGCGCGGTGACCACCCTCGACCCGACGCCGGTGTCGCTGCCGGCCGCGCTCGCCGAGCCGACAGTGCCGGTGCGGCGGGGTTGGATCGGGTTGATCTTCGCGGCCAACCTCGGGGTCTGGATGGCGTTCTTCACGCCGATCCAGGTGCTGCTGCCGCAACAGATCGAGCAGATCGCGCCCGGCGACAAGGAGAACATGCTGGCGGTGGTCACCGGTCTCGGCGCCCTGGCCGCGGTGCTCGCCAACCCCCTCGCGGGCGCGTTCTCCGACCGGACCTGCCTGCGGGTGGCCGGCCGGGAGTTCGGCCGTCGGCACGTCTGGACCGCCGGCGGGGCGCTGCTCGGCGCGGCGGCCCTGGTGCTGCTGGCCCAGCAGCGGACCATCCTCGGGGTGGCCCTCGGCTGGGTGGCCGCGCAGGTCTGCTTCAACGCGATGCTGGCCAGCCTCAGCGCGGCCATCCCGGACCGGGTGCCGGTCACGCAGCGCGGCGGTGTCTCGGGGTGGGTGGGCATTCCGCAGGCGCTCGGGCTGGTGCTCGGCGCGGTGCTGGTCACCGCCGTGGTCACCGGCAACGCGGCCGGCTACCTGGCCATCGCGGTGGCCATCCTGGTGCTGTCGCTGCCGTTCGCGCTGCTCACTCCCGACGAACCCCTGCCCCGTACGCATCGGCCCGTGCTGCGCACGCGGGCACTGCTGGCCTCGATGTGGATCAGCCCCCGCCGGCACCCGGACTTCGCCTGGGCCTGGATCACCCGGTTCCTGGTCCAGCTCGGCAACGCGCTGGGCACCCTCTACCTGCTGTACTTCCTCACCGACGGGGTGCGCCACCCCGACCCCGAGGGTGGGCTGCTGGTGCTGATCCTGCTCTACACGCTCGGCATGATGCTGACCGCGGTGGTCGCCGGCCGCCTGTCGGACCGTTCCGGCCGCCGCAAGATCTACGTCATCGTGTCCGGGCTGATCATGGCGGTGGCCGCGCTGCTGCTCGCTGTCGTGCCGGTCTGGCCGATGGCGATCGTCGCCGCGCTGCTGCTCGGCGCCGGCTATGGCGTCTACCTCTCGGTGGACGCCGCGTTGATCACCCAGGTGCTGCCCCGGGCCACCGACCGGGCCAAGGACCTCGGTGTCATAAACATCGCCAACTCCGCGCCGCAGGTGCTCGGCCCGGCGCTGTCCGCGCCGCTCGTGGTGTACCTGGGCGGTTATCCCACGCTCTACGCCGTCACCGCGGTGGTCACCCTGGTCGGTAGCGCCCTGGTGGTGAAGATCCGCTCGGTGCCGTGAGTCAGGGGGCCGTGGCCGGAAGCGGTCGCCGGCCGCCGTAGGCTGGGGGACGTGACGGTACGTGTGCGCTTCGCCCCCTCCCCGACCGGTATGTTCCACGTCGGCGGTGCCCGCTCGGCGCTGCAGAACTGGATTTACGCCAAGCAGCAGGGCGGGGTGTTCGTGCTGCGCGTCGAGGACACCGACGCGGCGCGCAACAAGCCCGAGTGGACCGAGGGCATCCTCTCCGCGCTGGACTGGATCGGCATCTCCCGGGGCAGCTACGAGGGTCCGTACTTCCAGTCGGAGAACGCCGGCGAGCACCGGGCCGCCGCGGCCCGGCTCTACGACTCCGGCCGCGCCTACTACTGCGACTGCACCCGCGAGGACGTGCAGGCCCGCACCGGCTCCCAGTACCAGGGCTACGACGGCTACCACCGTGATCTCGGCCTCGGCCCGGGTCCGGGGCGCGCGCTGCGCTTCCGGACGCCCGACGAGGGCACGACTGTGGTGATCGACCTGATCCGCGGTGAGCCCACCTTCGAGAACAAGCTCATCGAGGACTTCGTCATCGCCCGGGGCGACGGCTCGCCGGTCTTCCTGCTGGCCAACGTCGTCGACGACATGACGATGGGGATCACCCACGTGATCCGGGCCGAGGAGCACCTGCCCAACACGCCCAAGCAGCAGCTGCTCTGGGACGCGCTCGGGGTCAAGCCGCCGATCTGGGCGCACGTGCCGGTGGTGGTCAACGAGAAGCGGCAGAAGCTCTCCAAGCGCCGGGACAAGGTCGCCCTGGAGGCGTACCGCGAGGAGGGCTACCTCGCCGGCGCGATGCGCAACTACCTGATGCTGCTCGGCTGGGCGCCCTCCGGCGACCGGGAGATCGTCCCCTGGCCGGTCATCGAGGACGAGTTCCGGCTGGAGGAGGTCAACCCCTCCCCCGCGTTCTTCGACGAGAAGAAGCTGCGCGCGTTCAACGGCGAGTACATTCGGGCGCTGTCCGTGCCCGACTTCATCGACGCCTGCCAGCCATGGCTGACCGGCACCGGGACCATCGCGCCGCCGCCCTGGCAGCCGGAGGAGTTCGACGCCGACGCGTTCGCCGCTGTCGCCCCGCTGGCCCAGACCCGGCTCGCGCTGCTCAGCGAGATCGTGCCGAACGTCGACTTCCTGTTCCTCGCCTCGCCGATGATCGACGAGGCCGCCTGGGCCAAGACGATGAAGGACGGCTCGGCGGAGCTGCTGGACGACGCCATCGCGGCGTTCGAGACGCTGGGGTCGTGGGACGCCGAAGCGCTGAAGTCGACGCTGGAGGCGGTCGGCGCCGAGCGCGGCCTGAAGCTCGGCAAGACGCAGGCGCCGGTACGGGTCGCGGTCACCGGCCGCACCGTGGGCCTGCCGCTGTTCGAGTCGCTGGAGGTACTCGGTCGCGAGCGCACCCTGACCCGGATGCGCGCCGCCCGACTCCGCCTGGTCTGACCCCGCCGCGCCGCCCCGCTCGACGACCGCAAGGCGGGTGCCCGGGGTTGCGCGGGCGTTGGATCGGACTCAGCCGCGGGTGGCCCGGCGGCGGATCAGCAGGCCGCTCACCAGGGCCGCGAGCAGCACCAACGCGCCGAGCGCCCAGAGCCACAGGCGCTGGGCCGAGTTGGCGCGCTCCTGCGCCAGCGGCACGACCGCCGTCGGGGTGACGCCCGGCGCGGTCGAGGCCGACCCGGCCGACGGCGAAGCGACCGCGGCACCCGGCGGCACGGCGGTGCCACCGTCGGCCGACGGCAGGGCGGACGGGCTCGCGGACGGGTCGGCGGCGGTCCCTGTCGTGAGGGTGAACCGCACCTCGCCCTTCACCGGGTGCCCGTCG
This sequence comes from Micromonospora sp. CA-240977, assembly GCF_050942285.1. Classification (NCBI taxonomy): domain Bacteria; kingdom Bacillati; phylum Actinomycetota; class Actinomycetes; order Micromonosporales; family Micromonosporaceae; genus Micromonospora; species Micromonospora sp. CA-240977. Next base: position 5,831,011 of record NZ_CP192055.1, read on the forward strand.
CCGGACGCGAGCTGGTAGCCGACGACGTAGAGCCCCGCGGCGGCCGGTGTGAACGGCACCCGCACGCGGCTGCCGTCGAAGACGGGTGGGCCGCCAGCGACCACATTGTCCGGTCCCGTTATTGTGATCTTCGTCGTAGCCGGTGCCGGCTTGGCGAGGAACCGCAGCTCGATCCGGGCCGGGGCGGTCGCCACTCGGGCACCGTCGCGCGGATCGCTGCCGGTCAGCGAGTTGTGCGCGGCGGCCGGAGTTGGCGGCGCCAGAAACGACACACCGAACGCCACGCCGAGCACCACTGGCACAACCCGCGCCGTACGTGTAACCCTGCCCCCCATGAACCCCTCCGTAAGGGTACGATCCGCCCGCTGATCAAACAGCTCCTCATTAGTCGAGCAGAGATCGCAGATAGTTCCAAATACTGTTCCAGAAGCTGCAACTCATCGACGTTTTGCGGAGTCTGTAGGTGTAGACCCAACCCTCTGGTCGGCGTCGCATCGGCAGACCGCTCCACGCGTCACACCGAAGCCATCCATCGAACGGGGCGAGGAGGCGGGATGGTCCGACACATGAGGCGGTTGGCCGCCGTGGTGGCGGGCGCGCTTGCGGCGGCTCTGCTGTCGCTCGGCACCGCCGGCCCGGCCTCGGCGGCGCCGAACCCGGCACCAGCCGGGGTGGACATCACCGGCGTGGGGCTCGCCGCGCCCCTGCGGTTGCGCGCGGACACGCAGCCCGCCCACGTGGGCGCGGTCATCGACCAGGTCAACTTCCTCGGACGCACCGGCATGCCGACCGGCCCGAAGCCGGCCGACCTCGGTCCGAAGTACACGGTCGTGGTGTTCGCCGGTGAGACGCCGCAGCAGACGTACGACCTCTATCCCCGGGCGGTCGGCGGTCCGCGGGTCTACCGGCCGGCGAAGCAGCCGGACGCCCGCAAGATCAGCGCTGGTTGGTTCCTGGGTCGGCTCAGCATGTCCGAGACCCTGCGCACCGCCGGTGTGCCGCTGGAGCGGCAGTTCGACACGGTCAGCGGTGGTGCGGGCGGTGGCGAACGGGTGCTCCCGGAGGACACGCTCGACCCGGCGAAGGACCTCGATGACGCGCTGGGCGACCTCCAGCGCCTGCTGCTGCTCAACGTCGGGGTGATGCTGACGATCACGGTCGGCCTCGCCGGGATCGCCCTGCTGATCCGGCGCCGTACCCGCTGACTCCTGGCCGCCGTGCGAAGGCGCCGGGGTTTCAGCACCAGCGGCGTGGCGGGCGCTCCCGGCGGGTGGCCCGTGGGCGCGGCCGGACCGGGCCGTGCCGATGCGCCCCGGCCCAGCCGGGAAGTTCGCTGAGGCAACCAGCGGGGACGTCGGCGTCGGGCTCGGTCCAGGCGGAGGCCTCGGCGGAGCGCTGGCGCGGGAGCACGGTCTCGTCGTCGGGCCGCGGATCCACCGGGTGCGACGGCGCGCCAGCGGCCGGCCGACGGTGCTTGCCAGCCGCCTGCGGGTCGTGGTGCCCCGGCCGGCCGGGCTCGCCCTGGGCGCAGCCGTACTCGGCCTCCCCGTGCGCCATTCCCGGTCTCCTCACGCTCGCCTCACCCGCCGGTACTCCCCCGACGTGCCCCTGTCACCGTACTGGCCGGGACCGACGGGCCGCGCGCAGCGTACCCGGGGTCGGCACCGGCCAGCTCCCGACGACGACGGTGAACGCGGAAGCTGGTCGCGCAGTTCACAGCTTCTTTTCGCGCCGTTCACCCAGAGGCCGCAGCCGGAACGGACCGGCGCTCAGCGGAGGCGGTGCGCCTCCAGGTCGGCCCGGCGCAGGAGCGCGCGCAGCGCCACGCCGTGACCGGCGAGCGCCTCGGCCCCACCCTCGGCGCGGTCGATGACGCAGAGGGCGTGCTCCACCCGGGCACCCAGCTCGCGTAGTTGGCCGGTGGAGATGACCACCTGCCCGCCGGAGGTGACGACGTCCTCGACCACCAGCACCTGCCGCCCGGCCAGGTCGGCCCCCTCGGCAAGCCTTGCCGTCCCGTACTGCTTCGCGCTCTTGCGGACGAACGCGCAGGGCAGCCCGGTGTGCCGGCCGAGCGCGGTCACCACCGGGATGCCGCCCATCTCCAACCCCGCCAGCACCTCGGTGTCGGTCGGCACCAGGTGCGCAAGCTGGGCTGCCACCCGGTCCAGCAGGCGGGGGTCGGCCTCGAAGCGGTACTTGTCGAAATACTCGTCGGCGGTGCGCCCGGAGCGGAGCACGAACGTGCCAGTCAGCCGGCAGGTGCTGTCGATCTCCCGCGCCAGCGCGGCCAGGTTCTCCCGATCAGTCATGATGATCATTCTTGCGCTGTCGGGCCGTGCTCCGCGTACCCCTTTCGGCGCATGTCGGCGCGGTCGGGCTCCTCCTCCGGGCGGTGTCCGAGCGTCGGCGGCTGTGGTGGGATCGGTGACATGCGACCGCCACCGTGGCTCGGCTCCGGCACCCCCGGCAGGGACCTGGCGCTCGCCGGCGTGTCGTTGGCCGGCGGTCTGGTGCTCTATGGCCTGGGCATGCAACCGCAGATCGTCCCGCACCCGGACGTGCCGCCGGCACTGTTCCTGCCGCCCCTGCTGGCGGTGTGCGTCGCCGTCGGGCTGCGGAGGGTGGCACCCCGCGCCAGCCTGGCCGTGGGGACCGGGGCGCTGCTCGTCGACACGGCGCTGGGCAACTCGCTGGGCACTGTCGTGGTCTACACGCAGGTGCTCTACGACGCCTGCGTGTACGGTCCGCCCCGACTGTGGCGCTGGCTGCTGCGGATCACTGTGGCGCTGAGCCTGGTCGGGGTGGTGGTCGGCGTCCTCGGGTTCGGTCAGTGGCGCGGAGCTGCCGTCGGGGTGCCGCTGGTGCTCGCCGGGCTGCTGCCGGTCCTGACCGGCATCAGCGTGCGGCAGTACCGCGACCAGGCCGCCGCCGAGCGGGCGCGGGCCGAGCAGACCGCCCGGCTTGTCGAGTTGGACCGCCAGCAGGCGGTCAGCGCCGAACGGGCCCGGATGGCCCGGGAGTTGCACGACGTCGTCGCCAACCACCTCAGCGCTGTCGCCATCCACGCCACCGCCGTGCTCTCCGTACCCGGCCTGGACCGCGGTCAGGTCTCCTCGGCGTTGCGCGTGATCCGGGAGAGCAGCGTGCAGGGCCTGGCCGAGATGCGGCAGATGATCGAGTTGCTGCGCGAGCCGGCGACCGGTGGCGGTTCGGGTCCGGCCGGCGACGGCCCGGCGCTGCCGGAGGTGGTCACCGCGCGGCTCGCCGAGGCGGACGGGTTGGTCGAGCGGATCCGGTCCGCCGGCCTCGCGGTGCGGGTACGCACCGACGGCACACCGGGCCCGCTGCCCGTGGGGGTGGACCTCGCCGCGTACCGGATCGTGCAGGAGTCGCTGACCAACGCGCTCAAGCACGGCACGGGTGAGGCGGAGTTGACCATCGCGTACCGGCCGGCGGAGGTGGTGGTGACTGTGGAAAATCCGGTGCGCTCGCCCGGGGCCGGGTGGCCGGGCGCCGGGGCCGGGCTGATCGGCATGCGGGAGCGGGCCACGCTGCTGTCCGGGCGGTTCACCGCCGGGCCGCGGGACGGGCGCTGGCAGGTCCGGGCCGCGCTGCCCACCGGGGAGGGCGGGTGACCGGGCCGGCGGACGACGGGATCGTGCGGGTGGTGCTTGCCGACGACCAGCCGGCGGTACGCGCCGGACTGGCCCTGATCCTGGGCGCCGCCCCCGGTCTGGCGGTGGTCGGCGAGGCGGCCGACGGCGACGAGGCGGTGCGGCTGTGCCGGGAGGTGCGCCCGGACGTGGCGGTGCTGGACGTCCGCATGCCCCGTCGGGACGGGATCTCCGCGACCCGGGCGATCGTCACCGACCGGCTCGCCGACGTGCTGGTGCTCACCACCTTCGACCTGGACGAGTACGTCTTCGGCGCGCTGCGCGCCGGCGCGGCCGGGTTCCTGCTCAAGGACACCGACGCCGAGGGGCTGGTGACCGCGGTGCGGACGGTGGCGCGTGGCGACGGGTTCATCGCTCCCGCGGTGACCCGCCGGTTGATCACCGCCTTCGCGGCGACCGCGCCCGGCGCGTCGGCGGCCACCCGGGCCGCGCTGGGCACCCTCACGCCGCGGGAACGCGACGTGTTGGCCTGTCTCGGCCTGGGCCTGTCCAACCAGCAGATCGCCGACCGGCTGGTGCTGGCGGAGAGCACCACCAAGACGCACGTGAGCCGGATCCTGGCGAAACTGGGGCTGCGCAGCCGGGTGCAGGCCGCCATCCTGGCCCAGGAGCTGGGGCTGCCCGCTCCCCCGCACCCGTGAGCACGCTCCGGTCCACTCTGGACACCGGCTGCCGTACGCTTCCCGGCATTCACGCCGACGGTGGCGGCCCGGGACGGAGACGACATGCGACGGTGGTACGGGACGGCACTCCTGGTGGCGCTGGCCATGGGGGCGGGCGGTTGTGACAGCCTCCTCGTCGGCGAGGAGGCCTCGTCCTTCACGCCCGAGGCAGGGGTGTGTCACGCCGTCGCCTCCGACGAGCGCAGCCCCGAGGCGTACACGCCGATCCCCTGCTCGTCGAAGCACGAGACGGAGACCTTCCTGGTGGGCCTGTTCGGCGGCGCGGGCGCCGCCGCGTCGGCGCCGCCGGCCGCCGACACCGAGGGCATCGGGCGGGCTTACCAGTCCTGCGACGCCGAGGCTGATCTCTTCCTGGGTGGCGAGTGGCGCGACGCGCGGCTGGCGATGCGGGTGCTGATCCCGTCGGCGGCACGCTGGCAGGCGGGTGAGCGGTGGTACCGCTGCGACCTGCTGGAGATGAATGCGGTGGACCGGTGGTTTCCGAACCCCCGGGCAAACAGCCTGAGCGGCGCGCTGACCGGTGATTCGACGCTGCGGTACAGCTGTTTCACCGAACCAACCGGGTCCGACGACGCCGTCAACCTGCCGCCCACCTCCTGCACCGGGCCGCACGCCACCGAGTTCGCCGGCCTCTGGCGGGCCGGGACGGAGGTCGAGGAACTCACCGACGAGATGGTGGACGCGGGTTGCCTGTCGGTCATCGCCGGTTTCGTCGGGTTGCCGGAGCGGACCCTGGGACGCCGATTCGAGGTGTTGGCGTTGATGCCGGAGGGCGAGCCGGAGTGGCAGGCGGGCACGCTCGGGGTGTGGTGCTTCCTGCACAGCCCCGGTCAGGTGCTCAACGCGACGGCACGGGGCGCCGGTCGAAAGGTGCTTCCGGCGGCCCGCTGACCGGTGCCGACGTGGTTGGCCTGCTCACGACGTGTCAGGCTAGGGCGGTGAGTACGCCGGGGGGTGGAGAGCTGGCGGCCACGCTGCGCCGGATCGAGCGTTCGGCGGGGGCGTTGGCCACCTCCAGCGTGGCTCGGATGGACGAGACGCTGCCGTGGTTCCGGGCGCTGCCTGCCGACCAGCGCTCCTGGGTGATGCTGGTGGCCCAGGCGGGCGCCCGGTCGCTGGTGGAGTGGTTGAGCGAGGGTGGCGGCACCGCCGACAGCACCCAGGAGGTCTCGGACGAGGTCTTCGCCGCCGCACCGCAGGCGCTGGCCCGGTCGATCACCCTCCAGCAGACCGTCGCGTTGATCAAGGTAACCATCGACGTGGTCGAGGAGCAGGTGTCGCACCTGGCCGCCGAGGGCGAGGAGCAGCAACTGCGCGAAGCGGTGCTGCGCTTCTCCCGGGAGATCGCGTTCGCTGCCGCCCGGGTGTACGCGCGGGCGGCCGAGTCCCGCGGCGCGTGGGACGCGCGGTTGCAGGCCCTGCTCGTGGACGCGCTGTTGCGTGGTGACTCGCCCGATGTGCTGGCCAGTCGGGCCGCCGCGCTCGGCTGGGCGGACGCGCCGCCGGTGGCGGTGGCGGTCGGTCGATCGCCGGGCGGGGAGGTCTCCGCGGTGCTGCACGTGGTCTACCGGCAGGCCCGCCGGATCGGTGTGGAGGTGATCGGCGGGGTGCACGGCGACCGCCTGGTGATCGTGTTGGGCGGCGCTGCGGACCCGCTCACCGCCACCGCCAAGCTGCTCAGCGCGTTCGGCGACGGGCCGGTGGTGGTCGGTCCGGCCGTGCCGAGCCTGGACGAGGCGACCGAGTCGGCGCGGGCCGCGCTGTCCGGTTTCCGGGCAGCGCCGGCCTGGCCCGCCGCTCCCCGTCCGGTGCCGGCCGCGGATCTGCTGCCGGAGCGGGCACTCGCTGGCGACGCGGAGGCTCGGCGGCGGTTACGCCACGACGTGTACGCGACGTTGGTGCGCGCCGGCGGCGAGTTGCTGGCGACCCTGGACGCCTTCCTGGCCGCCGGAGGCACGCTGGAGAGCGCCGCCCGCGCGTTGTTCGTCCATCCGAACACGGTTCGTTACCGGCTGCGCCGGATCGCCGAGGTGACCGGCTTCTCGCCGCTGTCGCCCCGGGACGCGTTCGCGCTCCAGGTGGCGCTGACCGTGGGTCGTTTGGATCCGGTCGTCCCGCTCTCCTCGACCGTGCCGACTCAGACAATGACCCCGACCAACCGGAAATCGGCACAGAACGAGGATGATCCCCGCCGATTTTTGTAGGAAACCTCCAAACGTTCTAGTGTGGTTTGGTCGGAGGCGGCACAGCGTTACCCGCGCGAATCCAGGAGAGTCATAGGCGTGCTCGCCGTACTTAGTCCCGGCCAGGGTTCTCAGAAACCCGGCTTCCTGACCCCCTGGCTCGACCTGACCGGCACCGAGGCGCGGCTGCGCGAGTGGTCGGCGCTGGCCGGGGTCGACCTGGTGCACCTGGGCACCGCCGCCGACGCGGACGAGATCATGGACACCGCCCGCACCCAGCCGCTCCTTGTCGCCGCGGCGTTGCTCGCGGCCGAGCACCTGCCACTGGACAGCGTCGGACTCACCGCCGGGCACAGCGTCGGCGAGTTGGGCGCGGCCGCCCTCGCCGGTGTGCTGACCCCCGAAGCCGCGATCACCTTCGCCAGCGCACGCGGCCGGGAGATGGCCGCCGCGTGCGCGCTGGAGCCGACCGGGATGGCCGCGATGCTGGGCGGCGACCCGGACGAGGTGCTCAGCGCCATCGCGGCACACGGGCTGCATCCGGCCAACCGCAACGGCGCCGGGCAGACCGTCGCCGCCGGCTCGCTGGACGGGCTCGACAAGCTCGTCGCCGAGCCGCCCGCCCGGACCCGGGTCATCCGACTCAAGGTGGCCGGCGCGTTCCACACCCCGTACATGGCCCCGGCCGCGAGCGCGCTCACCGCGGTCGCCGCCCAGATCACCCCCGCCGACCCGGTCCGGACCCTGCTGTCGAACCTCGACGGCACCGCTGTCGACAACGGCCAGGAGCTGGTGCAGCGCCTCGTCCGCCAGGTCACCGCGCCGGTGCGCTGGGACCTGTGCATGCGTACGCTGGCCGACCTCGGAGTCACCGGCGTGATCGAGCTGCCGCCCGCCGGCACCCTTGCCGGGCTGGTCAAGCGGGAGCTCAAGGGCGAGGGCGCCCCGGAGATCGTCACCCTGAACACCCCGGACGACCTGCCGGCCGCACGGGACCTGATCGCCCGCATCGGAGGTCGTTCATGACTGGCAGTCGCATCGTCTCGATGGGGCACTACCAGCCCTCGCGAGTGGTGACAAACGACGACATCGCCCAGCTCGTCGACACCAACGACGAGTGGATCCGCGACCGCGTCGGCATCGTCAGCCGGCGGATCGCCGACACCGAGACGGTGGCCGACATGGCCGCTGCCGCCGCCGGCAAGGCGCTTGCCAACTCGGGCCTGACCGCCGCCGACATCGACCTGGTAGTGGTCGCCACCTGCACGTCGATCGACCGCAGCCCCAACGTGGCCTGCCGGGTCGCCGCCAAGCTGGGCATCACCGCCCCCGGCGCGTACGACGTGAACACCGCCTGCTCGGGCTTCGCGTACGCGCTGGGCACCGTCGACCACGCCATTCGGGCCGGCGCGTCGCGCAACGCGATAGTCATCGGCGCGGAGAAGCTGTCCGACTTCACCGACTGGACCGACCGCTCCACCTGCATCATCTTCGCCGACGGCGCCGGTGCGGCGGTGGTCACCGCCACCGCCGACGACGAGCCGGCCGGGATCGGCCCGGTGGTCTGGGGTTCGGTGCCGGAGAAGAGCGACGCGGTCCGCATCGAGGGCTGGCGCCCGTACGTCCAGCAGGAGGGGCAGGCGGTGTTCCGCTGGGCCACCACCGAGCTGGCGCCGCTCGCCCTGCAGGCCTGCGAGCGGGCCGGGGTCGACCCGTCGGAGCTGGCCGCGTTCGTGCCGCACCAGGCCAACGCCCGGATCATCGACGGCATCGCCAAGCGGCTCAACATCCCCAACGCGATCATCGCGAAGGACATCGTCGAGTCCGGCAACACCTCCGCCGCGAGCGTGCCGCTGGCCCTGTCCAAGCTTGTCGAGCGCCGGGAGGTGCCCTCGGGCGCGCCGGTGCTGCTGTTCGGCTTCGGCGGCGGCCTGACCTACGCCGGTCAGGTCGTCCGCTGCCCCTGAAGACCCCCTTCGGCGCGTACGCGCCGAGGAATGGCGGTCGGCGACGCCGTCCGTCGGACAACCCCGATGAAAGGAACCAACCGCAATGACCCGTGACGAGATCACCACCGGCCTCGCCGAGATCCTCGAAGAGGTTGCCGGAGTGAACCCGGACGACGTGGCCGAGGGGAAGTCCTTCACCGACGACCTCGACGTCGACTCGCTCTCCATGGTGGAGGTCGTGGTGGCCGCCGAGGAGAAGTTCGGCGTCAAGATCCCGGACAACGAGGTGCAGAACCTCAAGACCGTCGGTGACGCCGTCAGCTACATCGCGGCCCAGTCCTGATCATGAGTCGTCCCGACGTCGTCGTCACCGGGCTCGGCGCGACGACCCCGCTTGGCGGGGACGTCGCGTCGACCTGGGACGCCATGCTCGCCGGCCGCTCCGGGGTGAGTGCCCTCACCCAGGAGTGGGCCGCGCAACTGCCGGTCCGGATCGCCGCCCAGTTGGCGGTGGAACCGTCCGAGGTGCTGGACCGGGTCCGACTGCGCCGACTGGACCGCTCCGAGGCGATCGCGATCATCGCGGCGCAGCAGGCCTGGGCGGATGCCGGCCTCGCCGGGTCCGACCTCGACGGGGAGCGGCTGGCCGTCAGCGTCGGCTCCGGCATCGGTGGTGCCACCACCCTGCTCGCGCAGGACGACATCCTCGAAGCGTCCGGGCCGCGGCGGGTCTCCCCGCACACCATCCCGATGCTGATGCCGAACGGTCCGGCCGCCTGGGTCGGGCTGGAGTTGGGCGCCAAGGCCGGGGTGCACGCGGTGGCCAGCGCCTGCGCCACCGGCGCCGAGGCCATCGCGCTCGGCCTGGACATCATCCGCTCCGGCCGGGCCGACGTGGTGGTGGCCGGTGGCACCGAGGCGGTCATCCACCCGCTGCCGATCGCCGGTTTCAGCTCGATGCGGGCCATGTCCACCCGCAACGACGACCCGGAGCGCGCCTCCCGCCCGTGGGACCGGGGCCGGGACGGCTTCGTCCTCGGCGAGGGCGCCGGCATCATCGTGCTGGAACGGGCCGAGCACGCCGCGGCCCGGGGCGCCCGGGTGTACGCGCGCCTCGCCGGCGCCGGCATCACGTCCGACGCGTACGACATCGTGCAGCCGCACGCCGAGGGCGAGGGCGCCATCCGGGCCATCGCCAAGGCGATCGCGGACGCGGGCGTGGCCAAGCGGGACATCGTGCACGTCAACGCGCACGCCACGTCGACGCCGGTCGGTGACATGCTGGAGATCGGCGGGCTGCACAAGGCGCTCGGCGACCACCCGGTGTTGTCCGCGACGAAGTCGATGACCGGTCACCTGCTCGGTGCGGCCGGCGCGCTGGAGTCGATCGCCACCATCCTGGCCATCCGCGACAGTGTGGTCCCTCCGACGATCAACCTCGACGACCCGGAGCCCGGTCTCACGCTGGATGTCGCCGCGCACAAGGCCCGCCACATGGAGATCCCCGCCGCGTTGAACAACGCGTTCGGCTTCGGCGGCCACAACGTGGCGCTCGTCTTCGCGCGCCCCTGACCGGCGGCACGGTCCCGCTCTGACGTGGGGAAGGCTCCTTCTTGTCGCCTGGCGACGAGGAGGGGCCTTCGCTTCGTTTCACGCCCGGTTGCGGGGGTGCCGCTTCGCGGTGCGTTCGTTGCCGTGGCGGTAGTTGCCGGTCCAGCGGGCCATCACCAACTGCGGGTCGTCGTCGACCTCGGCGAGGAACTGCGCCGCGCGGCCACCACGCAGGGTGCCCGCCACCCGCCCGTGGTGGGTGATCACGATCGTGCCGTCAGCCCGTTGGACGTACCGGAATCCCTCTGCTGTTCCCATGCCGGGAGGTTGTCAGCCCGGTCGAGCGGAAGCGACTCGATTCTCGACGCGTGGCGCGACCGCCGAGCCTGCGGACGCCGATCCGCGCGGCATCGGCTGCCTGGTCGACGACGGCTACCATGCGGGCGTGTCCGAAGACAGCGCGGACGGCATCGACCCGGAACCCGGCCGGCGGTTCGTGGTCTGTGGTGACAACGCTCTGGCCCGCCGACTGATCACCGAGCTGGTCGACAGGTACGGCGTCGCGGTCACCGTCCTGCTGCCGTCGTTGACCGACAACCACGCGCCGGACATCGCCGATCTCGCGTCGGACGCCGAGGCGACGGGGCCACGTCCCGAGGTGGTGGTGGCCCGCCGGCTGACCGCCGAGGTCCTGGACCGGGTCGGCGTACGGGCTGCGGCGGCGGTCGCGCTGGTCAGCGCCGACGATGTGGCGAACGTGGACGCCGCGTTGATCATTCGGGAGTTCGATCCGAACGTCCGGATCGTGGTCCGCTTGTTCAACCCGGTGCTCGGCGAGGGCGTGGCCACCATGCTCGGCGACTGCGCGGTTCTGTCCGGTTCGGAGATCGCCGCTCCCGCGTTCGTCGCGGCCACGCTGGGCGACGACACGCCAACCTTCCTCCGGCTGCCCGACGACGAGTTGCTGCGCACGGCGAGCCGGGACGCGATCGACCCGGCGACCACGGACGTGGTCTGCGCCCTGGCCGACACCAGCGGCCCCGAGCCGATCACGCTGCCGGAGGACGAGGATTCCGCCGATCTGGTGCTGGTGCGGGCGTACGGCCGACGGCCTCCGGTCCGGACCCGACCCCGCCGCCGTCTGGTGCGGACCGCCCGGCTGGTCCTCGGCAGACGCCTGCGCTGGGCGCTGGGCGCCTCGGCCGCGCTGCTGGCCGTCGGCAGCGTCCTGCTCGGGCAGGCCCGGGACCTGGACCCGGTGCAGGCGGGTTACCTGACGTTGCTCACCGCACTGGGCAGCGCGGAGGCGGACCCGGCCGGGTCGCTCGTGGAGAAGCTCACCGCCCTGCTGCTGGTGATCACCGGCGTGGCCCTGGTCCCTACGGTGACCGCGCTGGTGGTCGATTCGGTGGTGCAGGCCCGGCTGGCAGTCGCGGCCGGTCGACTCACCGACCCGCTCGACGACCACGTGATCGTGGTCGGGCTGGGCAACGTCGGCACCCGGGTGGTGCAGGAACTGCATTCGTTCGGTGTGCCAGTGGTGGCGGTGGACCGGGCGTCGACCGCCCGTGGGGTGGCGGTGGCCCGCGACCTGGGCGTGCCGTTCCTCATCGGCGACGCGACCAGCCCGGAGACACTGCGAGCGGCGTCCGTGTCGACCTGCCGCGCCCTTGTGGTGCTCTGCGCGGATGACGTGACGAACCTGGAGACCGCGCTGCTCGGGCGATCGCTGCACAGGAGGGCGACAGGCGGTGCGGCGGCTCCCCTGCGGGTGGTGCTGCGGCTGTTCGACGAGGGGTTCGCGCAGCGGGTGCAGCGCGCCTTCGGGATCAACCACTCGCGCAGCGTCTCGTACCTCGCCGCGCCGGCGTTCGCCGCGGCGATGATGGGCCGCGAGGTGATCGACACGATCTCGGTGGGTCGGCGGGTCCTGCTGGTGGCCGAGTTGCCGGTCGGGGCCGGCTCGGATCTGGAAGGCCGCTCCGGTCCGGAGGTCAGCGTTCGTCCGCGCGAGGCCCGGGTGATAGCGATGCGGACCGGGCGGGCTGGGCAGACCATCTGGTCGCTGCCGCAACGGCGGCCCCTGGTGCGTACCGATCGGCTGTTGGTCGTCGCCACCCGGGCCGGGCTGGCCGCGCTGCTCGCCCGCACGGTGGCCAGCGCCGACCCGCCGCCGATGTCGCCGGCCACGATCGGCGGGACGCCACTGCGGTTGCTGCGCCCACCCGCGACGCGCCACCCGGCCGACCCACCGGAAGCGACAGCGCCGCCGCACCCTGAGCCCTTTGGGACAGACGCCACCGGTCAGCCGACGGCCGAGGGTGGACGCTGACCGGTCAGCTCGCGCAGGTGGTGGCGGGCAGGCCGGGCACGGCCACCGGGGACCGGCCGCCCGGCCGGGCCTTGCCGGCCAGCACGGCGGCCAGCGCGGTCATCGACGCCCGGCTGGAGGAGTACGTGGCCAGCAACGTCGCTGACTTCGCCCCGCTCAGCACGTACGGGGTGTCCATGGCGACAGTGACCGCCGCGTCGGCGCGCAGGTCCTTGGCGTCGTCGCCGTAGCCCACCAGGTGCACGATCGTGCCCCCGCTGGCCTTGACCGGCACCCCGGCGGCGGTCAGCGCGGCGGTGAGCGCGGCCCGGGTGCCGTCCCGACCACCGGAGGAGGTGACGGTGACCGGCCCGCGTACCGCGCCGCCGCAGGTGCCGCGCAGCACGGTGACGGCGGCGGCGGCCAGCGCGTCGGCGGCGGCCCGGTGAGCCGGGGCGTTGAGCGTGGACATCTGCGCGGCCGGGGTCTCCGCGAGCCGGAACTTCATGGTCAGCACCCGGGTGACCGCCTCGACCAGCCGGGCGCGGGGCAGCGACCCGCCGCGCAGCGCGGCGAGCAGCCCGTCGTACGCCTGACCGACGTTCGGGGTCATCAGGATGAGGTCGTTGCCGGCGTTCAGCGCCCGGACCGCCGCCTCGCCGGGAGCCCACCGCTTCGCGGGCGGCATGTTCATCCCGTCGGTGATCACCACGCCCTGGAAGCCGAGCTGACCGCGCAGCACATCGGTGAGCAGCTTGTGCGAGAAGGTCGCCGGGGTCCCCGGGTCGATCGCGCGCGCGTCCAGGTGCCCGGACATCACCGCCATCGCGCCGGCGTCGATGCCGGCGGTGAACGGCGGCCAGGCGCCGCTCTGCAACGCCGCGGCCGACTGGGTGAGCACCGGCAGATCCTGGTGCGAGTCGTCGGCGCTGTGACCGTGCCCGGGGAAGTGCTTCAGGGTGGCCGCGACGCCCTCCGCCTGTAGGCCACGGACGGCGCCGCCCACCTGCGCGGCGGCCTGCTTCGGGTCGGCGCCGTACGAGCGGGAGCCGATCACGGTGCTGCGGGTGGCCAGCACGTCGGCCACCGGGGCGAAGTCGACGTTGATTCCCATCGCCGCCAGCTCGGCGCCGGCGGCCCGCCAGGCGGCCTCGGTCAGCTTCGGGTCGCCGGCCGCGCCCGCCGCGAGGGCGCTGGGCAGCACGGTGACCCCGTCGGTCACCCGGGTGACGACGCCGTACTCCTGGTCGGTGCCGATCAGCAGCGGCGCGGGGCCGGCGGCGAGCCGACCGGCGGTGGCACGCAGCCCGCTGGTGAGGTCGTGCACCTGCTTCGGGTTGTCGACGTTCGTGGTCTCCTGGTTGCCCTTTGTCGGGTCGTCGGCGCTGAACCCGACCAGGATCAGGCCACCCAGCCGGTACTTGGTGATCATGTCGGCGGGGGTGTCGACCCCGGCCAGCGCCTGGTTGCCGGCGGCCGAGCCGGCGGAGACCTTCGTCGCCGAGTCGCCGTACGCGTACGGCATCAGCACCTGGCCGACAAGATCCTCGTCGGAGAGCGTGGCGACCAGGGCCACGGCACGGGCGGCGGGGTCGCTGGCCGGCGTCGGGGCGGGGACGCTCGGGGCGGCGGACGCGCCGACCGGGCTGGTCGTCGGCGTAGGCCGCTCGGGGCCGCCGCCGGAGCAGCCGGAGACGAGCAGGGCGGTCAGGGCGGCGACTGCGACAGTGGCGCGCCACGGGCGATTCGACACGCCGCCCATCCCACCAGCTTCCCCCTTATCGGGGCAACTTGACCTTACCGGTCGCGGCCGGCCCGACGGCGTACGGCCAGCGGACCGGCGACCGGGTCAGCCGACGCGGGTGAGCAAGGTCACCGGGGCGCCGTCGCCGGCGTACCGGTAGGGCTCCAGGTCGGCGTCCCACGCGGTGCCGAGGGCCTTGTCCAGGGCGTGCGCCAGTGCCTCGGGCGCCCGGGAGGCGACCATCAGGGCGCGGAGCCGGTCCTCGCCGAGCTGGATGTCGCCGGCCACGCCGACGGTGGCCCGGAACAGGCCCCGGGCCGGCACGTACATGAACCGCTCGCCGTCGGCACCGGGACTCGGCTCCTCGGTGACCTCGAAACGGATCATGGGCCACTGCCGTAGGGCAGCAGCCAGCTCGGCGCCCGTCCCCGGACGACCGGTCCACCCGCACTCGGCCCGGCGTGCGCCGGGGTCGACGGGCTGAGCCGTCCACTGCAGGTTGACCGGCGCGGCTAGGACGCGCGCGATCGCCCACTCGACGTGTGAGCACACGGCGAGCGGGGTCGAGTGGACGTATACGACGCCACGCGTTGGCACGGTGACCTCCCGGAGAGCGAGGTGCGTCTTCCCCTACGACCTCGTCCACCCAGGTGGTTGCTGCAACACATGATGACTCGTGTGGCCAGTGGTGCGCCAGGGAATCGGAAAAAACGCCGGGTGGAATAGCCGGACGGGTGGCTGCGGTTACCTCTCAGGACACCGCGACGACCAGCATGGTGTCGTGGTCATGTACAGTTCCACCGGCGGCTTATGCCGCGTTACATCTTCGCGGGCCGAGCGCAGTGTGGCCCGCACACAGCCCCCGGACGTCCAGTCCTCCCGTACGTCTTGCAAGGAGTACCTCCGTGGCGAGCAACACCTCTAAGACCGCGCGCGCGTCCGTCCGGGCCGGCCAGGCTGGCCAGGGTGGCGCCCTCAGCGTGCTGGGTGAGTTCAAGTACCTCATCCCGCTCAACGGCGGCAAGCACGCCTACGTGCGGAACCTGACCAACGGCAAGACCGCGCACCTGCGCACGGACTCCGACGCCTTCGTCGAGGAGATCCGCGTGCTGGCCGCCGCCGGCCACGCCGCCAAGATCCGGGCCGAGATCAACAACCTCGCTGCCACCCACCCGGGTGACGGCTGGGAGGCCACCGAGAAGCGCCTGGTCGCGGCCGGCGTCTTCGAGGGCTGAGCTCTCCCCCACCGCACCACGTGAAAGCGCCCGCCGGGGTCCCGGCGGGCGCTTTCGCGTGTCTGGCACGACTTCGCAGAAACCGGGGTGTCCCGGCAGGCCGGACACTCCGACAGCACGAAACCCGGGTCGATCATGCGCTCGAAGGGGGATCGGTCGCGCGCGTCGGGCCCGGTCAGCCCGGATCGAGCACCGCGACCTCGCCGGTGGCCAGGTCGTAGAGACCGCCGACCACTGCCACCCGACCGGCGGCGACCGGCCCGGCCAGCAGGTCGTCCTCGCGCAGCGCGCGCACCGTCCGCCGGACGTGCCGGCGGATCGCGAGCGGCAGCACCGCCGGGTCGTCGATCCCCACCCCGGTCACCGCCGGGGCGATCTCATCCACCAGGTACGCCATTGAGCCAGCGGGACGCTGTCCGCCGCGCACCGCGTCCACGGTGGCGTCGACGGCCCCGCACCGCTCGTGCCCGAGGACCATCACCAGCGGTACGCCGAGCTGGCCGACCACGTACTCGATCGACCCGCACACCGCCCGATCGAGGACGTGCCCACCGGTACGGATCACGCAGATCGCGCCGAAGGTCTGGTCGAAGATCGCCTCCAGCGGCACCCGCGAGTCGATGCAGCCGAGCACCACGGCGTACGGCTGCTGGTCGCCCGAGGCGGCCGCCGCGGCGGCCGTGACGTCGTGCCCGTGGATCGGCTGCCCGCTGACGAACCGCCGGTTGCCGGCGAGCAGGTCGGCCAGCGCGGCGCGCGGAGTGCCGCCGGCCTGTCGCCGCTGCCCCGACGCCTCGCCCATCGGCGCTCCCGACGACCCCATGCCGTCCAGCTTGGCCCGCCGCCGGCCACCACGGGTCGGCTCGGGAATGTTGGCCGCGGCGCGATTGGCGTGCTGTCCTGCTGGGTAGCCGGTGTTACCACCGGGTATCGGAGGTGCGGGTGGTGTCGGGCGACCCTGGGGAGGTGGCGATGCCGGACCGGTTCGAGGTCGCTCTGCCCGACGGCGTACGGCTCAACGTCGAGGTGACCGGGCCGGCGGACGCCCAGGTCACCGCCATCCTGCTGCATGGCTGGACGTTGGACGGGCGCGCCTGGCACCGGCAGGTCGACGCGCTCACCGCGGCGTCGGTCGGCGGGCCGGTGCGGGTGGTCACCTACGACGCGCGGGGGCACGGCCGATCCAGCTGCATGGCGTTGCCCACCGCCACCCTGGCCCAACTCGGCGACGACCTGGCCGCGGTGCTCGACACGGTGGCGCCGGTCGGGCCGGTGGTCCTGGTCGGGCACTCGATGGGCGGCATGACGATCATGGAGTACGCCCACCGCCACCCCGCGCACTTCGCCGCCCGCACGGCCGGTCTGGTCTTCGTGTCGACCACCGCCGAGGGGCACGCCCACACCGTCTACGGGCTCTCGCCGCGGATCGCCCGACTGATCCGGCTGGCCGAGACGGCCGGTGCCGGCGTGCTGGCCCGCTGCGGCTCGTGGCGAGCGCCCCGGGCGCTGCTGAACGCGCTGCGACCGAGCATCCGGTGGATGCTCTTCGGTGACCGCTGCGAACCGGCCGACATCCGGCTGGTGACGTCGGCGGTGGCTCGTGCCTCGCTGCGGTCGATCGGCGGCTTCCGGGCCTCCATCGGCACCCAGCACCGACTGGACACCCTCGCCGCGTTGGCGCATCTGCCGGCCGCCGCCCTGGTCGGCGACCGGGACCGGCTCACCCCGCCGCCGTGCGCGGAGTCGATCGCGGCGGCCCTGCCGGCCACCGAGCTGACCGTCTGCCCGGGCGCCGGGCACATGTTGATGATGGAGCGCCCGGACGAGGTCAACGCCGCGCTCACCGGCGTGCTGCGCCGGGTGCTCGCCGAACCGACGCCCCGAACTCACCGCGCGGCCTCCGCCGCGACGGGTGTCTGAGCGCGTTCTCGCACCTCGGGCGCGGCGGGCCTGGCCCGGGGCCGTACCCTTCTGCGGTTGGCCTGCGCGGTTTCCGCCGCCCGCCGGCGACAGTCGAAGGAGCGTGCGTTGACCGACCAGACCGGCCTGGAGCAGGAGATTGCCGTCGAGCAACGACACCTCGACCGGGTGTACGCCCGACTGGCCGAACTGCGGCGCTCGGCGGTCCGCGCCGAGCGTGACGGCTACCGGATGGCCCGGGTGGGCACGTTCGGCGCGCTTGTCGAGCGCGACGCGATGGTCTTCCACGCGGCGCAGCGGCGGCACGCCCTGGACGCCGAGTACGAGGGGCTGGTCTTCGGCCGGCTGGACCTGCGTGACCAGCAGGTGCTGCACGTGGGGCGACTCGGGATCCGGGACGAGGACACCACCACGCTTGTCGTCGACTGGCGGGCGCCGGCCGCCGCCGCCTTCTACCAGGCCACGCCGGCGCAGCCGCTGGACGTGGTGCGTCGCCGCACGATCCAGTCCCGCGCCGAACGGGTCACCCGCATCGAGGACGACCTGCTGGACCCGACCGCCGCCCCGGAGGGGATGACTGTCGTCGGGGACGGCGCCCTGCTGGCCACCCTGTCCAAGGCGACCGGCCGGGGCATGCGCGACATCGTGGCGACCATCCAACGGGAGCAGGACGAGGCGATCCGTTCGCCCGGCTCCGGGGTGACGATCGTCGCGGGCGGCCCGGGCACCGGCAAGACCGCTGTCGCCCTGCACCGGGCGGCGTTCCTGCTCTATTCCGACCGCAGCCGGTACGCCGGCGGCGGCATCCTGGTGGTCGGCCCGTCGTCGGTCTTCGTCGAGTACATCGCCTCGGTGCTGCCCTCGCTCGGTGAGGACACCGCCACCCTGCACTCGCTCGGCACTCTCTTCCCGGGGATGACCGCCACCCGCACCGACCCGCCCGAGGTGGCGGCGGTGAAGGGCTCGCTGCGGATGCGCCGGGTGTTGGAGCGCGCGGTCCGCGACGCGGTGCCGGGCGGCCCGGGTGAGCTGCGGTTGCTCTACCGGGGCACGCTGCTGCGGCTGGACCGGGCCGAGCTGGACCGGATCCGGGACCGCGCGCTGCACCGCGGCGCCCGCCGCAACGAGGTGCGCCGGGCCGGCTTCGACGGGGTGTTCGCCGCGCTCTGGGCGCAGGCCCGCGAAGTGGGCATCCGACTGCCGGAGCAACGCACCTTCGAGGCGGAGATCGCCGAGCGGGCCGAGTTCCGGGAGTTCCTCAAGGCGTGGTGGCCCCGGCTGCACCCGCGGCACGTGCTCGGTTGGCTGGCCCGGCCGGAACGGCTGCGCCGGTACGCCGGTCAGATCCTCTCCACCGCGGAGATCCGACTGCTCAGCGCCGCGTACCGGAACCTGGACTCGGACGGGTTGACGATCGCCGACATCGCGCTGCTCGACGAGTTGGACGCCCTGCTCGGCAAGCCGGCGCAGCCGGCCAAGGCCCGCCGCGACCCGTTCCAGCTCGCTGGCGGCGTACGCGAGCTGAGCACCGCCAGCGAGCGGCAGCGGGCGGCCCGGGCGGCGGCCCGGGAGCGTCCGGAGGACTACCGGGACTACGCGCACGTGGTGGTGGACGAGGCACAGGACGTCTCGCCGATGCAGTGGCGGATGGTCGGGCGCCGTGGCCACCTGGCCTCCTGGACGGTGGTGGGTGACCCCGCGCAGACCGCGTGGACAGGTGATCCCGAGGAGCTGACCCGGGCCCGGGACCAGGCGCTGGGCCGGCGGAAGCGACACGACTTCACCCTCACCACCAACTACCGCAACTCGGCGGAGATCTTCGCGGTGGCGGCGGCGGAGATCCGCCGGCTCTACCCTGACCTGCCGTTGCCCACCGCCGTGCGCTCCACCGGGGTCGATCCGGTCGAGCTCGTGGTGCCCGCGACCGGGTTGGCGACCGCCGTCGTGAACGCGGCCGCCGGGCTGCTGGCCGAGGTGGAGGGCACGGTCGGGGTGATCACGCCGGTCCCCCGCCGCGACGAGGTCGCCGGTTGGCTCGACGCGCTCGACGCGCCGCGCCTACAGGTGGTGACCAGCCTGGAGGCCAAGGGCATGGAGTACGACGGGGTAGTGCTCGTCGCTCCGAGCGAGATCCGGGCCGATCCGGGTGCGGGGGTACGCACCCTGTACGTGGCGCTCTCCCGGGCCACGCAGCGACTCACCACCATCGATCCAACCGGCTGATCTGGAGCAAACTGCCTGGTGGGCCGGTGGCCTGCCCCATACTTGCATACATAGCGATGTGAGCATACATTTGACCGGGCCCCGACCGGCGACGGAAGGTGGATCTCGTGGGCGCAGGTCATGACCACCACCATGGGTCGGTCGCCAATGCCGCACACCAGCACAGGGGCCGACTCTGGGCGGCGTTCGGGCTGCTCGCCACCCTGATGGTGGTCGAGGCGGTGGCCGCCCTGCACACCGGCTCGCTCGCCCTGCTCTCCGACGCCGGGCACATGTTCACCGACGTGCTCGGCATCGGGATGGCGCTCGCCGCCATCACCGCGACCCGGCGGGCCACCGCCGACCCGCAACGCACCTTCGGGCTCTACCGACTCGAGGTCCTCGCCGCGCTGGCCAACGCCGTCCTGCTCTCCGGCGTCGCGATCTACGTGGTGATCGCGGCGATCCGCCGCTTCGGCGACCCGCACGAGGTCATCGCCGGTCCGATGCTCGCGGTGGCGGTGCTCGGCCTGCTCGCGAACATCGCCGCCTTCGCCCTGCTCCGCGCCGGAGCCCGGGAGAGCATCAACCTTCAGGGCGCCTACCTGGAGGTGCTCGGCGACCTGCTCGGCTCGCTCGGCGTGATCGGCGCGGCGTTGCTCATCGCCGTCACCGACTGGTGGTGGGCCGACCCACTCGTCGCGGTCGCCATCGGCGCGTTCATCCTGCCCCGCACCTGGCGGCTGGCCCGTGCCGCCGTCCGCATCCTGGTGCAGGCCGCCCCGGAACACCTCCAGGTGACCGCCGTGCACGACCGGCTGGCCGCCGTCCCCGGGGTGGTCGAGGTGCACGACCTGCACGTTTGGACGCTCACCTCGGGCATGGAGGTGGCCTCCGCCCACCTGACCATGGCGCCCGGCGCGGAGGTCGGCGCGGTGCTGACCGCGGCGCGCACCGCGCTGCACGACGACTTCCGGATCGAACACGCGACGTTGCAGATCGAACCCGGTGCCGCCTCCGGAGCCTGCGGCTCCATCGAGTGGTGACAGGCTTCTCGTGACGACGCACGCACCGTCCGTCACAACGGCTGCACCAGCCCCACCGGCACCGGTAAGCTCGGTCCCGGCCTCCACCAGGCGGCGCCCTCCAGGCGCCGGTGGCGGTCGCCGCCTAATCGCCCACCTGGGCGAACCGGGGAACCACGTTCCTGGGGTGCATCCGCGTCAGCGGTAGGGATCTTCCGTCCCGAACCCGTCAGCTAACCCGGTCGGCGGCTGACGGAAGGACATGCGCAGTGGCACCAGCACGACCACCCGCCGCCCGACTGGCGGCCCTGATCGTCGCGATGTTCGCCCTCGGCGTCGCGCTTCCGGCCGGCACCGCCTCGGCCGCTCCCCCGACCGGCCTCCGGGCCGCCGCCGCACCCGACTCCGACGAAGAGGGCGGCACCCCTTCGCTACGCGCCCAACTCGAGGCCGCCAGCAAGGGCTACCTGGACGCGAAACGCGCTCTGGACACCTCCGTGCAACGACAGCAACAACTCGCCACCCAGCTGAAGGGCATCGAGGTCGAACTCGCCCAGCGCGACGGCAAGGTCGGCCAGATCGCCGGCGTGGCGTACCGCACAGGCCGGCTCGGCGCGGTGTCGGCGCTGCTCAACAGCAGCAGCCCGGAGGGCTTCATGGACCGGGCCGCCGCCCTGGAGGCGGTGGCCGCCAACGAGGACCGGGTGCTGCGCGATCTGCTTGCCACCAAGGACCAGGCCAGTCGCACCCGGGCCGCCCTGAACGGCGAGATCATCGAACAACGCAAGCAGGTCGCGGTGATGGCCAAGCGCAAGGACCAGGCCGAACGGGCCCTGACCGTGGCCACCACCCCCAAGCCGCAGACCACCGCCGACGGCGGCTCCAACCGGGGCACCTCCACCGCCAACGCGAAGGCGGCGCCCCGCAACTCCGACGGCTCCTGGCCAGCCGAATCGTGCAGCGTCAACGACCCCACGCCCGCCAGCGGCTGCATCACGCCGCGCACCCTGCACGCGCTCAACCAGGCAAAGGCCGCCGGGTTCACCCGGTACGTCTCCTGCCACCGCCCCAGCGGCTCCGGTGAACACCCCAAGGGCCGGGCCTGCGACTTCGCCGCCCAGAAGGACGGCTTCGGCGGCAACGCCACAGGCGGCGACAAGACGTACGGCAACAACCTGGCCGCGTACTTCATCCGCAACGCCGACCAGCTCGCCGTGCTGTACGTGATCTGGTACCGGCAGATCTGGCTGCCCAGCAGCGGGTGGAAGTCGTACAGCGGCGCGGGCGGCACCCCGTCCACCGACCACACCAACCACGTCCACCTGTCGGTCTACTGACCCACCCGACAGTCCCCGGAATCGCTCCGGGGATGATCCACTCGCGTTCGCCGACTCCGGGGCATTTCCCGCGACGGGACACCCCGGAGTCGGCGATGCGGTCGCCCGGCCGGGCTACGTCGCCGGGCGTACCCCGGATGTCGTCGGCGGTCGGACGACCCGGACGGGGTCCGCGGGCAGCATCGCGGTATGCGTCGGATCCCACCCACCGCCCGCAAAGGGCTCCTCACCCTGCATCTGGTCACCTCGCTCGGCTGGCTCGGCGCCGACCTCGTGCTCCTCACCCTGGGCATCGCCGTGCAGCGCGGCGCCGACCCGGCGGTGGTCTACCCGGTCACGGCGCTGGTCGGCACTGTGCTGTTCGCGCCGCTGAGCGTTCTGGTCTGGCTGATCGGGGTCGCCAGCGCGCTCCTCACCCCGTGGGGCCTGTGGCGCTATCGCTGGGTAGTGGCCAAGCTCGTGCTCACCACGGTGATGGTCGGGCTGGTGCTGTTCCTGCTCACGCCGAACCTGCGGCACGCCGGCGTGGTGGGCGCCGCCCTCCCCGCCCGGGACCGCGCCGACCTGGTGATCGCACCCGCGGTGTCGACCAGCCTGATGATCATCGCGACGGTGCTGTCCACGTACAAGCCGTGGGGCCGACGTCCCGCCGCCCAACCCGCCCGCGCCGGCCGTGGCGGCAATCCGTGACCGCTGCCGTGACCGCGCTGCCGTGACCGCGCCGCGGTGATCGCGCCGCCGTGACCGCGCCGCGGTGATCGCGCTGGAACCAGGATGTAGTGGCATCCTCGCGCCCGCAGGCCACTACATCCACGATCGAGCACGATCATGGGCTGGGGCCACAAAGGCGGGACGGGGGCCGGGTGCCGGCGGGTGTGGGCCGGTCAGGCCGGGGGTGGGGAGTCGCCGGTGCGGTCGAGGGCCGGGCCGAGACGGGCGGCGAGGGCGAGGTGAGCGGCCCGTGCCTGGCGGAACGCGTACCGGAACAGCGGCGTCGGCGCGGTCAGGGTGATCTCGACGTCGATCCGGACCAGGCCCTCCGGCTCGGCGCGCAGTCGCGTGTGGTTGCGGACCGTCGTGGCGGGCCACTGGCGGGCCACCATGACGATCTCGTCGTCCTCGCTGATCAGCACGTCCGCGTGGTACGTGGTCCGGAAGCGCAGCGGGCCGGCCACCAGCCGGTCGTTGATCGTGTAGCTGGCCCGGGCGCCGGGTCGGGGCGGCACTTGGCGGACCCGGACAATCAGCGGATGCAGCTCGCCCTGTCGGGTCAGGTCACTGAGCAGCGCCGCTGCCTCGGCCGGCGAGCACCGGGCCTGGACGGTGTAGCTGAAGGTATCGCTGCTGCGCACGCGTCTCCCACCGTCGTTTGTCGCACGATCGTCCCGTACCGATGTCCGGCTGGCAACGCCCGACGGCCGCCGATGTCGGGGCGCAGCCCGGGCGATGGGATGCCGCATCACCAGTTGCCCTATTAGGGTCGGTTCGTGGGGAATCACCCGACCGTGCTGAAGGGCGGCATCATGAGCGGCGACGACGGATGAGCGGGCACGTGATGGTCTTCGCACCCACCCCGCAGCTCACGGTCACCGTGGACCAGCCGAACGAGCACCCGGAGCTGCATCTGCACCCCGGCGGGCAGGGCGTCTGGCAGGCCCGGATGGTGCTGTCGCTCGGTGTCGACGTGGTGCTCTGCGCCGCCCTCGGCGGCGAGATCGGCCAGGTGCTGGAGCCGCTCCTGGTCAGCGAGGGCGTGGACCTCAAGGTGGTGGTCCGGGACTCCGGCAGCGGCGGGTACGTGCACGACCGCCGGGGCGGCTCACGGCAGGAGATCGCCGACGTGCCCGGGCAGCCGCTGAGCCGGCACGAGCTGGACGAGCTGTACAACCTGGCGCTCGGCGAGGGACTCCGGGCCGCGGTGAGCGTCCTCAGTGGGCCGAACGAGCCGTGGTTGGTCCCGGCCGACCTGTACCGGCGCTTCGCCGCCGACCTCGCCGCCAACGGCGGCCGGGTGGTGGTCGACCTGTCCGGCGATCACCTCGCGGCGGTGCTGGAGAGCGGCGTGTTCTTCCTCAAGGTGAGCCACGAGGAGCTGATCCGCGACGGTCGCGCCCGCAGCGACGACAGCCTGGAGCTGACCCGGACCATGTACGAGCTGCACGCCGCCGGCGCCGAGACGGTGGTGGTGAGCCGGGCCGACCAGCCGGCGCTGGCGCTCGTCGACGGGGAGCTGTTCGAGGTCGAGATGCCCCGGTTGGAGGCCGCCGATCCGCGCGGCGCGGGCGACTCGATGACCGCCGGGGTGGCCGCGGTCGTGGCCCGCGGCGGGGACATCCGGACCGCCATCCGCACCGGCGCCGCCGCCGGCGCGATGAACGTGACCCGGCACGGCCTGGGCACCGGACGACTGGATTCGATCACCGGCCTGGTCGAACGGGTCCGGCTGGTTCCTGCGGACAGCCGGCCACAGGAGCGGACCACACCGGACGAGTTGGCCGACCGGGCGGTCGAGCGATGACGCTGCGCGTGCTGATCACCAACGACGACGGGATCGCTGCGCCCGGCATTCAGGCGCTGGCCTGGGCCGCGGCACAGCGGGGCCTGGACGTGGTGGTCGCCGCGCCGCTGGAGGAGGCGAGCGGCACCAGCGCCGCGATGAGCGCCGTGGAGCGCGACGGGCGGGTCGTCGTGAACGACCATCCGCTGCCGGACCTGGCGGGTGTGCCGGCGTACGGGGTGGGTGGCTCCCCCGGCTTCATCACCCTGATCGCGCTGCACGGCGCGTTCGGCCCACCGCCGTCGGTGGTGCTCTCCGGCATCAACCGGGGCGCCAACGCGGGCCGGGCCGTGCTGCACTCCGGAACGGTGGGTGCCGCGTTCACCGCCGCCACGAACGGTTGCCGGGCGATGGCGGTCTCCCTCGACGTGCTCTCCGCGGGCGAGGCGACGGCCGCCAGCGGTGGCGCCGCGGTGGACGCCGCCGCCCGGGTACGCGACGCGGAGCGGCACTGGAGCACCGCCGCGCGGGTCGCCCTGGACCTGCTCCCCCGGTTGACCTCCGGGCCGATGGAGAGCGTGCTCAACGTGAACGCCCCGGATCTGCCGCACGGGCGGCTGCGCGGAGTGCGACGCGGCACGCTGGCCAGCTTCGGTCAGGTGCAGATGACGGTGGCCGAATCCGGGCACGGTTTCGTCCGCACCTCGCTGGAGGAGCCGGGGCAGGCCGCGCAGCCCGGCACGGACGTGGCGTTGCTGGCCGCCGGGTACGCGTCGGTGACCGCCCTCCGAGCAGTCACCGAAGCGACGGACGTCGACCTGACCGGACTGGACGACCAGCCCTGAGGTGCGTGCCTGGTGGCGCTCAGGCGCCGGGCAGCACCTCGGGGGTGGCAGCGCCGGCGAAGTAGGGCTCCGGGGCGCCGAACAGGCCGAGCAGGCCGGTCACCCAGAGCTGCCGGTGCACGAACCGGCTCGGCTCGGTGACCACCAGCTTGACGTTGCTGACCTCGGCCGTCTGGAAGCCGGCAACCATGGCGCTGATGCCGACGGAGTCGATGAAGGTGACCAGCCTCATGTTGAGCTCGATGCGGAGTGGCCGGCCTTTGGCCAGCACCTCCGCGATCGCCTCGCGCACCTCGTACGCTGTGTCGACGTCGATCTCGCCCCGGGGGGCGATCTCCACGACTCCACCGGACAAAACCGACTTCACGATCGACAGGCTCACGCGAGCACCTCCACCCGCCCGTCCCCCGGGCGCCTCATCAGTACGCGGGCCGCGACCGAGAGTATTCCTCTGACAGCCTCGGTCGCCACCCCTCGGGATGAGCAATTCACGGATCCGGACCCACAAAGGCACCCATATCCGCACTTTTGAGTATCTGATTGCTCAAGACTTTTTGTTATTTGACCTCCGACGACCGGTCGTGACCGACGCGCCGCGAACCAGGGTAGCGGTCCGGGCCCGACGCGCCCGACAACCGGCCCCGACCGACGGCCTGCCCGGTGCCACCGGCGTGTCGCCTGCGAACACCGGCCCGACCCGGGCCCACCCGTTGCCGATGCCACCTAGCATCGGGCCGGGACACCCCGTTACGGAGAGGACCTTCGATGATCAAACGACTTGCCGGTCTGGCTGGCGTCGGCGTGCTGCTCGCTCTCGTACTGGCCTGCGGTTTCGGCGGTGGAGACGACGATGACGACGATGACGACGACTTCGCCCGCGGTGTGGCAGTGGTGGTGGTGCGCTGAGTTCCCGGCGGCGGCCCAGAGCCGGCCGGGTTTGCGCCCGGGCGGCCCTGGGCACTGGCGGGGTAGGCGAACCGTGACGCGCTGAACAGACGCCGAAGTCCGAAGTGGCCGCCGGCTTCGGCACCCGAGGAGGTAACCACGATGTTCGGAACCAACGTGCTGGACCGCCGCAGCAAGCCGGAGCGGATTGCGGACCATGCCTGGGAGCACCTGCTCTCCGCCGTCAACTCGGCCGGAGACAGCGTGCGGGACACCGCCCGCTCGGCCCGTCGCAACAGCGGCGACCTCGCCGACGGTGCGGGTGACCTGGTGGGCTCCGCCGCCGAGGAGGCGCGACGCCGCGCCTCGTTGGCCTTCGACGCGCTCGCCGGTCGACAGCCGGCGCTGCCCTGGACGCTGCTGATCGGCGCCGCGCTGGTCGGCGCCGCCGTCGGCTGGGCCGTCGGCTCCGCCGCGCGCGCCGCCGGCAGCCGGGACGACCGCGCCGTCGACGACGTGGAGTTCGTCGACGTCGACCGGCCCAACACGCCGGCGGTCTGAACCACCGAGCCACCGGCACCATCACGGGCCCCGCTCACCCCTGGTCGAGCGGGGTCTGTCGTCGTGCGGTGCCGTACCGGTGATGAAGTTGTGTCGGGGTGGGCCGGTCCGCCGGGTGCCGGACCCCTCAGGCAGCCCGGCGGACCGGTGTTCGGGTGGGTGGTCCGCAGCGCCGCCCAGGATCGGCTGCTCGCCGGCTGGCGCCGGCGACCAGCACGGACCGGACCATGCCCGCGAGACTTCCGGGCATCGGTGGTTTCCTCGCGGGATGAAGCCCCGGGGGACGGGGCTGATCCGGTGGTGACGTCGTGGCCCGGGGGACGAGCACGACGACGGGGACGAGGTGGAGCTGCCCTGGCTTCCACCACCCGACGCGACGGCTCCCGCGATCGAGAACTGCGATTACGGTAACCGAAACCCGCTCGCTTTGGAAGCGCTCCCATCATCTCCCTCGGCAACCGTTCGCGGCACCCGGACCTGCGACGCCTCACCCGGTGCGGGTGACGACGGTTCACCCGGGCCGGCGGCACGCTCGGACCCCGGCGGACCTCCGGCCGCAGCCGCTACCGGTCCGCCACCCACGCAGGGAGGAGGCCCAGATGGCGATCGCCGACATCGACCGCACCGACCAGGACATCCAGTCCGCCGTCCTCGACGAGCTGACCTGGGAACCGAGGGTGCAACCGCACGAGATCGGCGTGACCGTCGCCGAGGGCGTCGTCACGCTGACCGGCCGGGTGGACAGCTACGCCAAGAAGTGGGCCGCCGAACGGGCCGCCCACCGGGTCGCCCGGGTCCGGGCGGTCGCCAACGACCTGGCCGTGCACCTGGCCGGCGCCGCCGAGCGCGCCGATCCCGACCTGGCCGCCGCGGCCAGCCACACGCTGGAGTGGGACGCGTTCGTGCCCATCGAGAAGCTCCAGGTCACCGTCTCGGCCGGCTGGGTGACGCTGCACGGCGAGGTCGAGTGGGAGTACCAGCGCCGAGCCGCGGAGCGGGCGGTGGGACGACTCACCGGCGTACGCGGGTTGAGCAACGGCATCACCGTGCGGCCGGCGGCCGCGCCGGACGGCCGCGACCTGGCCGATCGGATCGTCGACGCCCTCGCCCGCGCCGGAGCGACCGAGGCAGAACGGATCAGCGTCCGGGTGCACGGCGACACAGCTGTGCTCGCCGGACTGGTGCACTCGATGCCCGAACGGGCCGAGGTCGAGCAGGTGGCCTGGTCCGCCCCCGGTATCCGGGAGGTGCAGAACCACATCGCTGTCGCGCCGGTGCTGCGCTGAGCGAGCGCGAAACCACCCGGGGTGGGTGAGCCGAACTCACCCACCCCGGGAGCAGGCTGGCGGCATGAGTGATCCGAACGGGCTGATCCAACCCGGGCGCCCCGCGCCCGGTTTCACCCTGCCGGCCACCCCGGACGGGGCCCTGACCGGGCCCGAGCAGTTCCGCGGACGACCGGTAGTGCTCGCCTTCTATCCCGCCGACTGGAGCCCGGTGTGCGGAGACCAGATGGCGCTCTACCAGTCGGCGGCACCCGTCTTCGCCCAGTACCGGGCGGTGGTGCTCGGCATCTCGGTGGACAGCATCTGGTCACACCGGGCGTTCGCGGAGAGCCGGGGCATCGAGTTTCCGCTGCTTGCCGACTTCGAGCCGAAGGGCGAGGTGGCCCGCCGCTACGGGGCGTACAACGCGCGGGGTGAGGCGGACCGCGCCCTGGTGGTGCTCGACCCGGCAGGGCAGGTGACCTGGAGCTACGTCTCGCCGCCCGACGTCAACCCGGGCGCCGACGGCATCTTCGACGCGCTCGACCAACTCGCCGCCGATCGGAAGGTGATGACCGGATGACCACGCCACTGCAGGTGACCGCCCGACTCCGGGACCCCGTCACCACCGAGGACCACATCCGGGGGCCGGCCGACGCGGCGGTGACGGTCGTCGAGTACGGCGACTTCCAGTGCCAGTTCTGCGGTGCGGCCTATCCGAACCTGCACGAACTGCTGCGGCAGCGGGCCGACTCCGTTCGGCTGGTCTACCGCTACTTCCCCATCGCCAACGTGCACCCGTACGCCGAACGCGCCGCCGAGACGGCCGAGGCCGCCGGGGTCCGGGGCCGGTTCTGGGAGATGCACGACTGGCTCTACGAGCACCAGGACCAACTCGACCCGGTGCACCTCTCGCTCGGTGTCGAGCAGGTCGGCCTGCCGCCGGACGAGCTGAACGCCGAGGTGGAGAACCGGGCGCACGCGGACCGGGTGCGCCGCGACTTCGTGGGTGGCATCCGCAGCGGAGTGAACGGCACCCCCACCCTGTTCGTCAACGGCGTCCGCCACGAGGGCGGGTACGACCTGCCCGACCTGCTGGCGGCCGTGGACGCGGCGGGCAACGCCTGACCGTCGACCCGCCCGCTCAGATCAGCCGCAACTCGCGCGCCCGCCGGACCGCCTCGCGCCGGCGGGTCGCGTCGAGTTTGCGGTAGATGTTGCGCACGTGGGTCTTCACAGTGTTCACCGAGAGGGACAGCTCGCTGGCGATCTCCACGTTGGACAGGATGCTCTGCAGATAGCGCAGGATGGTCAGCTCCCGCTCGGTGAGTGGCTCGTCGAGCGCGCCCCTCGGCTCGGCCGCCGGACGGGCGCTGCTCGGGCCGGCCCCGCGCACCAGGTCACTGACCAGTGCGAAGTGGGCGGTGCCCGCGTCCAGGTGCGCGGCCAGCAGGTCCCGGACCGGCGGGCCGGCGTGGGTGAAGACCCGCCGGCAACCCTGCGGCCCGGCCAGATCCAGCACCTGCTCCAGGAGCCGGCCCGCCCGACGCCCGTCCCCGGCCCGCTCGGCCAGCACCGCGTCCAGCAGGCCCGCGTCCAGGCGTACCGGCAGGGGCCAGGCCGTGGCCGGCGGCGCCTGCCAGGCCGGCAGCGCACGGCCGGCGGCAGCGGCGTCGCCGGCCAGCAACTCCACCTTCGCCGCCGTCACCGCGAGCACCGGATCGGTGCCCGCGTCGGCGGCGCCCAGCAGGTCCCGGGCCGCGTCCAGGTCACCCCGCTCGGCGCGCAGTTCGGCCTCGGCGGCCCGCAGCAGGCCGGCCAACTCGGCGGCGGACGGCTTGTCGACAAGCGCTTCCCGGACCCGGACGAGCAGTCGTTGCCCGGCCGCCGGGTCACCGGAGTCGCGGTGCAGCTGCGCCCGGCACAGCGCGGCGACCGCCGCGGCCACCGGTTCGCCGGAAGCGGCGGCATGCCAGCCGTCGCCCGCGTCCGCCGCGGAACCGCCGGCCCGGCCGCCGGTGACGCCGAGTGCCGGGCCGGCGAGGTTGAGGTTCGCCGTGGCCTCGTCGGGCTGGTCGCGCAGCAGCGCCACCTGGGCCAACGCCAGGTACGCGTAGGCGCAGTCGAGCCGACTGGACCAGCCCCGACAGGGCGGCGTGCCCAGCGCGTCCCGGGCCGCCTGCTCGGCCGCCCGTAGTTCACCGCGGACCGCGAGCAGCAGCGCGGCGCGGCTGGCCCCGACCAGCTCGGTACGGGGCCGGCCCGCCTCCCGAGCGGCCGCTCGGGCGCGGACGAACCGGGCGGTCGGCAGCGCGCCGCCGGCCAACTCGACGAGCCCCAGCGCGGTGCCGGTGAACGCCCGCAGGTCGGCGTCGTCGGCGGCGCCACCCCCACCGGACGTCGGCGCGGAACCGGTGGTGGACGCGGAGTAGTCCGGCGGCCGGGTCGGCGTGGCGCCCGGCGGACGGGTCCGCAGCAGCCGGGCGGCGGCGGCCCGCACCTCCACCGGGTCGTCGGCGAGCCGGGCCACTGTCAACTCCAGGGCGGTGACCAACCGCAGGAACCGTTCCCGGCGAGGCACCGGCAGGCCCGCGGCGTGCCCGGCGGCGGCGCGCAGGTGACCGGTGGCGGCCGGGAGATCGCCGGCGTACGCGCGCTCGGCGGCGTAGGCCAGAGCCACCTCCGGGTCGGCCCGGATCACCTCCGTCGGCGGGGCCACCGGGGCCGGGGTGGGCACCGGATCGCGGTCGTAGCGCGTCAGCTCCGGCCAGTGCGCGACGAACAGGTCGCCGGCGAGGTCCCACCGGCTTGCTGTCAACGCGTGCCGGAGGGCGTCGGCGGGCCGTCCGTCGCCCGCGTACCAGTCGGCCGCCCGCACGTGCAGTTCGCGCACCTCGGGGTCGGGCAGCCGGGCCAGGTCGGCGCGGAGCAGGTCGGCGAGCAGGGGGTGGCAGCGGTACCACGGCGGCCGGGTGTCCTCCCGGTGCAGCAGACCACCGGTCCCGGCCAGGTCGGCCAGCGCCTGCCCGGCGTCGGCACGGCCGGTCAGCGCCCCGGCCAGGTCGGCGCAGACGGCGTCGACGACGGCGGTCCGGCGCAGCAGGTCCTCCTCGGCCGCGTCCAGCGTCGCCAGCACCTCCTCGCGCAGGTACCCGGCGATCTCCGGTTGGTCACCCCCGAACTGCCCCACCCAGCGCCCGGGGTCGGGCTGCCCGCGGACCGCCAGGGCGGCGATGCGCAGCGCCGCCGGCCAGCCGCCGGTGCGCTCGCGCAACTGGCGCACGTCGGCCGCCGGCAGGGCCGCGCCGTGCGCGGTGAGCAGGTCGGCCACCTCGTCGTCGGTGAACGCCAGCTCGTCCGGGCCGATCTCGGTCAGCTCGCCCGCGAGGCGGAGCCGGTGCAGGGGCAGGTGCAGCCCGGCCCGCGCCCCGATCACCAGGCGCAGTCGCTGCCCGGCATGCCGCAGCAGGAACTCCACGCCGCTCAGCGCCGCCGGGTCGGCGACCCGGTGCAGGTCGTCCAGGATCAGCAGCACCGGCCGGTCCGCGGCGGCGAGGGTCGCGGCCAACACCTCCAGTTGCTCGGGGCGGGGCGGCCGGTCGGGCACCGGGCCACCCTCGGCCGACCCGGTCGCCGTCCGCAAGGCCGCCGCGAGGTACGCCCAGAGCCGGTCGGTGTCGTCGCCGCCCTCCACCGACACCCAGGCCGGGACCGGACTGGCCGCGGGCGACACCGACAGGTCGCCGGAGTCGGGCACGACCGCTCCCGGCTCGACGTCGGGCGTCCCGCCGTCGAGCCGGGCCCAGGTGGCGAGCAGTGTGGTCTTGCCCCAGCCGGCGGGGGCGGCGACCACTGTGACCGGTCCGGCGGCGCCCTCGTCCAGTCGGCGCAGCAGCCGGGGCCGGGCCAGCACCGGCTCCGGTGGCACGGCCGGGGTCAGCCGGGACGCCAGCAGCGGTGGCTCCACCGGGTGCCCCGCTGCGCTGTCGACGCGCACAAGACTCCGCTGCTCTGGCACTCGGCCCCACCCCCACCACGCTCCGCCCCCGGTCGGCGAGCGGTTACCCGGCGCGGGCCGGTTCACCCCTTCCGGGCGAGCACGCTTCACCCGACCGCGACCGACGATCGGGGGACGTGGACGGGGAGGACGTGGGACCGGTGGGAGCGATGGGACGGCTGGCACGGGCGGGACCGGCCCTCGGCGGCGCGGTGCTGACCGGGTGGCGCCGGCGACGCGTACCCCAATGGCGCGGCCGGAGCGGCGCGGACCGCGACCCGGTCGGCCCGCCCCGGTGGGAGGTGGTGACCGTCGACCGGCCGCCCGAGCAGGTGCTTCCCGCTGGTCGGTGGCCGGAACCGCTGCGCCGCCTGGACGGCGCGGTCGAGGTGCGGATGCGGCCGGCGCCCGGCGACCGGGGCACCGAGCTGGCCGCCCGGCCGCTGGCCGGCGTCACCCCGCCGGTCGGGCTGGCCGCGCACCTGGTCGGCGACGACCCGGGTCTGCTGGTCCGCCGGGCCCTGCGCCAGATCAAGCAGCGGGTGGAGGCCGGCGAGGTGCTGCGCGCCGACCGGTCCGCGCTGGACCGCCCCGAGGTCCGCGGGTGAGGGCGCTGTGCTGGGTGGCCGCCGACGAGCTGGCGGTACGCGAGGTGCCCGACCCGGAGCTGCGCAACGAGCGGGACGTCATCGTCCGGGTCCGCCGCAGCGCCACCTCCGGCGCGGACCTGCCGCTGTTGGCCGGCCGGAACCCGCTGCTGCGGGCCGGTGACGTGCTCGGGGCCGAGTTCCTGGGCGAGGTGGTCGAGGTCGGTCCCGGGGTCCGCCGGCACCGCAGCGGCGATCGGGTGGTCGTCGGCGCGAGCGTCGCCTGCGGCGGCTGCTGGTACTGCCGCCAGGGTCTGCACTCCTGCTGCGACAACGGCAGCGCCGACCCGGCGAGCGCGGAGCCCGGATGGGGGCGCCCGGACGCCGGCGGCTTCGGCCGTCCCCGGGCGGCGGGCGGGTTCGCGGGCGGCCACGCCGAGTACGTGCGGGTGCCGTACGCCGACGTCGGCGCGTTTCCGGTACCGGACGCGGTCGAGGACGACCGGGCGCTGTTCGCCGCCGACGCGGCGCCGACCGGGTGGCTGGCCGCCGAGTTGGGCGCGGTGCGTCCCGGCGACGTGGTGGCGATCTGGGGCGCCGGGGCGGTGGGCCAGTTGACCGCTCGGTCGGCGGTGCTGCGCGGCGCCGCCCTGGTGCTTGTCGTCGACCGGTACGAGGAGCGGTTGCGGATGGTCGAGCGGCACGTCGGCGCGGAGCCGCTGGACTACCTGCGCACCGACGTCGCTGCGGAGTTGCGCGACCGCAGCGGTGGGCGGGGTCCGGACGTGTGCGTGGTGGCGGTCGACGCGCCGCCGCCCGAGCGGTTCGGCGGCCACGCCGACCGGCCGGACGCGGGACGCGAGGCCGTGCACGCGTGCCGCAAGGGCGGGGTGGTGGTGCTGCTGGGCGGGGCGGACGGGTTCGTCGACGCGTTCCCGCTGGGCGCGGTGACCGACCGACGGCTGACGCTGCGCGGGGCCGGTCGGCCGGACCTGCGGGACGTGCCGATGCTGCTGGACCGGATGGCCCGCGGTGAGCTGCGCACCGAACACCTGGCCACCCACCGACTGCCGTTGGCGCACGGCCCGCAGGGGTACGCGCTGTTCCGGGACCGGGCCGACGGCTGCGTGCGAGCCGTGTTCACGCCCTGACGCCCTCCTCGTGAGCTGCCATCGGGACCCGCGAATGGCACACTCTGGGCATGGCTGGGGAGCGGACGTACGACGTGGTGCTGTTCGGGGCGACCGGGTTCACCGGCGGCCTGACCGCCGAATACCTGGCCCGACACGCCCCGGCCGGACTGCGCTGGGCGCTGGCCGGGCGTAACCCGGACCGCCTCGCCGCCGTCCGGGACCGGCTGGCCGCGATCGACCCGACGCTCGCCGACCTGCCGCTGCTCACCGCCGACGTGACCGACGCCGACTCGCTGCGGGCCGTTGCGGAGAGCGCCCGGGTCGTGGCCAGCACCGTCGGCCCGTACATCCACCACGGGGAGCCGCTGGTCGCGGCCTGCGCGACGGCCGGCACCGACTATCTCGACATCACCGGCGAGCCGGAGTTCGTCGACCTGATGTACGTGCGCCACCACGCCGAGGCGGTCCGCACCGGCGCGCGGCTGGTGCACGCCTGCGGGTTCGACTCCGTGCCGCACGACCTCGGCGTCTGGTTCACCGTCAAGCAGCTGCCCGCCGACGGTCCGCTCACCGTTGACGGTTACGTCCGCGCCGGTGGCCGGTTCTCCGCCGGCACCTACCACTCGGCGCTCACCGCGTTCTCCCGTACCGGGCAGGCCAGCCAGGCCGCCCGGGAGCGCCGGGCGGTCGAGCCGCGCCCCACCGACCGCCGGGTCCGCGCGGTGCCCGGCCGGCTGGCCCGCTCCGCCGCGCTGGGCATCTGGACCGTGCCGCTGCCGACGATCGACCCGCAGGTGGTGCGTCGCTCGGCGGCGGCCCGACCGGAGTACGGCCCGGACTTCCGGTACCGGCACTTCGCCGCCGTGAAGCGGTTGCCCACCGTGCTGGCCGGCGCGGTCGGGCTCGGCGCGCTGGCCGGGCTGGTGAAGCTGCCGCCCAGCCGACGCTGGCTGCTCGGCCGGCTCGCCTCCGGGCAGGGGCCCACCGCCGAGCAACGGGCGGCGTCCTGGTTCCGGGTCCGGTTCGTGGGCACCGGCGGCGGGCAGCGGGTGGTCACCGAGGTGGCCGGCGGCGACCCGGGGTACGACGAGACGGCGAAGATGCTCGCCGAGTCGGCGCTGTGCCTGGCGCTCGACGAGCTGCCGCCGACCGCCGGTCAGCTCACCCCGGTCGCCGCGATGGGTGACGCGCTGCTGGACCGGCTGATCCGGGCCGGGCTCACCTTCCGGGTGCTCACGCAGCAGACGTTGACGCCCTCGGCTTGACCCTCGACCGGGTCGAGGGGGCAGGATGCCGTGCGTGAGTGACCTGCACAGCATCGGCGAGTTGGCCCGGGCCAGCGGCCTGACCGTCAGCGCGCTGCGCTTCTACGACTCGGCGGGGGTGCTGGAGCCGGCCCTTGTCGACCCGGTGACCGGCTACCGCTGGTACACCGACGAGCAGATCACGCCGGCCCGGTTGGTGGCCGGGCTGCGCCGCATCGGCATGCCGGTCCCGGAGATCGCCGCCGCGGTCCGCGCCGAGCCGGCGGCGGTGCACCAGTTGCTCGACACGCACCTGCGCCGGTTGGCCGACGGGCTCACCGACGCCCGCCGGGAGGCCGCCCGACTCCGGGCCCTTGTCGACCCGGCCCAGCCGGTCACCACCACGCTGCTGCTCTCCCCCGCCGACCTGGCCGCCGCGCTCGACGCGGTGCGCTTCGCCGTCGGCGTCGACCCCGAGCTGCCGATGCTCTCCGGCGTACTGCTGGACGTGGAGCCGGACGGCGTCCGGCTCGTCGCCACCGACCGGTACCGGCTCGCGCTCGCCCGCGCCACGGCCGACGTCGACGGTCCGCCGACCCGGGTGTTCGTCCCGGTGGACCTCGTCGACCGGCTCCGGCCGCTGCTCGACGCCACCGACGCCCGGCCGGTGTGGTGGAGCGTGACCGGCGCGGAGCTGCGGGTGCTGGTGGCCGGTCGGACGGTGACCGGCACCGCCCTTCCGTACGACTTCCCGGACTACCGCCGGCTGCTGCGCAAGGCCGTCGGCGAGCGGCCCACCGCGCGCCGGATCCCGGTGGACGTGGCGGCGTTGCGCGCCGCACTTGCCGACCCGGCGGCCCCCACTGTCGCCCGCGACCACGACGGCACGACCCGGGAGGTCACGGTGCTCGGCGTCGACGACCAGGGCGGGCTGCGGCTGCTCCCCGCCGCCGACCTGGGCACCGACGCGCTGCGGGTCGGGGTGGACGGCGGCTACCTGCTCGACGCGTTGACCGCGGCCGGCGCGGCGCAGCTCGTGTTGGAGCTGGACGGACCGATCGCCCCGTTGGCCGTCCGCCGCACCGACGACGCGGACACCTACTCGGTGTTGATGCCGATCCGGCTCTGACCGGAGCGCCCGCACTCCCCGTTCCGGGAGGAAAAGCCCGCGACGGTAGCATCTGGTGGTTCACCTGTGACCCCGGACGGAGGCGTACGGAGCAGCATGCTCGACATGGAGTTGATCCGGAAGGATCGCGAGGCGGTGGCGACCGCGCTGGCGAAGCGTCTGGATCCCGCCGAGGTCACCCGGGCGCTGGACGAGATCCAGCGGCTCGACCAGGAACGCCGCGCCCTGATCACGGAAATCGACGCCGAGAGGCAGCGCCGTAAGGCGGAGGCCCGGGCGTACGCGCAGGCGAAGCGGGCCGGCGAGGAGCCGCAGGCCGCCGCGCCGGAGGCCGAGCGCAAGCAGCTCGCCGAGCTGGAGTCCCAGCTGGACGAGGTGCAGGCCCGGCTGCGCACGGCGATGAGTGAGCTGCCCAACCTGCCTGCCGACGACGTCGTGGCCGGCGGCAAGGAAGCCAACCGGGTCGTGAAGACCTTCGGCGAGCCGCCGGTGATCGACAAGGTCCGCGACCACGTGGAGTTGAGCCGCGCGCTGGGCCTTGTCGACTACGAGCGCGGGGTCAAGCTCGGCGGCTCCGGCTTCTGGATCTACACGGGCATCGGTGCGCGCCTGGAGTGGGCGCTGCTCAACTACTTCATCGACCAGCACGTCAAGGCCGGGTACGAGTTCCTGCTCCCGCCGCACCTGCTGCTCGACTCGGCCGGCTTCGCCGCCGGGCAGTTCCCCAAGTTCTACGACGACGTCTACCACCTGGACGCCGAGTCCGCCCCGCGCGGGCAGTTCCTGTTGCCCACCTCGGAGACGGCGATCCTCGGCGCGTACCAGGACGAGATCCTGGAGACCCCGAAGCTGCCGCTGAAGGCCTTCGCGTACACGCCGTGCTACCGGCGGGAGTCGGCCGGCTCGCACTCCGACGAGCGCGGCACGGTGCGCGGGCACCAGTTCAACAAGGTGGAGATCTTCCAGTTCACCCTGCCCGAGCAGGCCGACGCCGCGCTGGAGGAGATGCTCGCCCACGCGGAGAGCCTGGTCGAGGGGCTGGGCCTGCACTACCAGCGCAGCCTGCTCTCCGCCGGTGACGCCAGCGCGTCGATGAAGAAGACCCTCGACATCGAGGTGTGGATGCCGAGCACCGGCAAGTACAAGGAGGTGTCGTCGGTCTCCTGGGCCGGCGACTACCAGGCCCGCCGGGCGGCCATCCGCTACCGCGAGCCGGGTGGCAAGCAGACCCGCTTCGTGCACACCCTCAACGGCTCGGCGTTGGCCACCAGCCGGCTCTTCCCGGCCATCCTCGAGCAGAACCAGCAGGCCGACGGCAGCGTCCTGATCCCCGCGGTCCTCCAGGACCGCCTGGGCACCGACCGCCTGACCCCGCGCTAGCCAGCTTCCCGAATTGGTCGGCGGTGGCGGGACTGATGCGTCCGAACGTCCGCACCAGTCCCGCCGCCGTCCATTCGGGCTACGGGTGTGACACCGTTGTCGATTCCGACGGTTCAGGCACCGAACACCTCCGCGTGGGTCAGCCGGGCGTCACCGGGCTGCCAGTCGGCGACCGCGATCGCCACGTACCGCCCGGAGGACCTGGTCGAGATGGTGGTCTCGGGTCGCGGCTTCGGGACCGAGGCGACCGCCACGTAGCCGAGTCCGTCGGCAGACGTGGCTACGGTGATCGGCCGCCGCCGACCGGGAGTCCAGGTCAGTCGGACCGAGGCCAGATCCTCAAGCGATCCGAGGTCGATCACCATTCGGCCGTTCGGGCCGGGTTGCCAGGCGGTCCCCGGGTCGCCGTCGACGGCGGCCGACGGGTCGGTCATGCCAGCCGGGAGCGGTGACGTCGGGTAGGTCGTCCGAGACCGGGCCAGGTCGCTGGTCGGCGTCACCGTCCCACCCGCAAACGCGATGTCCCGGCTGCGTCCAGCGGGGACCGTCACTCGCCGTCGGGCGCCGCCGGCCGCGGACTCCAGCTGCACCATCACGATGTGCCCGGTGGGTGCGGTGACTCGGAGGTGGTGCGAGTCGATGACGTCGAACCGGGTACCGGCGGGAATCGCCCCCTCCGGCTGTGCCGCGATCGCGGTGAACCGGGGCGGCTCGACGCGTGCGGTGGCGGCGGCAAGGTCGACCTGGTAGGTGGTGGTCCCCGATCCGGTGACCTGGCTTCCGTGGTACAGCCGCAGCGTCGCGCGCTGCGACAGCGTGACGGACGCCGTCGTGATGTCGTCGCCAGAGAGGTTGAACAGGCTCAGGTATCCGTCCGCGTCGCTCACCCGCAACGCCTCCGGACCGCCGATGGGCAGGGTTCGAGACGCCGCGGCGGCCAGGGCCGACCTGTTCGCGCCCGCGTACCCCTCGATGATCAGCCGAGTGCTGCCGGTGGCCGGTCCGCTGGACAGGGTGACGGTGGTGGCGGTCACGGTGATCGGGTTCTGGGCGTTGTGGACCACCAGGCCCGCTCGTCCGTCGACGTCCAGCCAGGAGCCGGAGATGGTCGGGCTGTCCGGCACGACCACCGCGTCGCTCCAGCTGGTGCCGTCGAGCGAGGTCTGGATGACGTAGCGGGTGCCGTACGCGGCCTCCCAGTCCAGGCGTACGCCGCTGATGTCGATGGCCTCGCCGAGGTCGACGGCGAGCCAACTGTCCGCGCGGCCGCGTTCCTCCCGGGCGACCGCCCAGCGGGTGCCGGGGTTGCCGTCGGTCGCGCGCGCCGCGGGGTAGGCGGGGTCTGCGGACGAGGCCGTGGTGGGCCGGCCGATGGCGCGGTCGACCCCGCTGGCGTCGAGCACGGCGAAGGCGAACAGCGAGTAGCCGTACTGGTTGGCGGGGGATCGGCCGAGCATCCGCACGTACCTGGCTGCACGAGGAGCGAAGCTGATCTGGTCGGTTCCGCCGTCGCCGACGCCCGATTGTCCGGCCAGGGTGACCGACCCCTGTTCACCGGTGAAGGTACGGGTGCCAGTGAGCCCGGGTACGCCGGGCATGTCCAGGTTGAACAGGGTGAGCGCGCCCTCGTCTGCACCGGTGCCGGTGGTGGCGTAGACGACCGTACCGGTGGGCAGCGTGACGTACCCGGCGGTGCCGCCGGCGACGCGGAGCACCGTCGCCGTGGCGTCGACACCGTCCCGGGCCACGGTGTACGCGGCGGAGGTGCGGGCGAGGACCGGCGCGGACTGCCTCGGCAGCAGCGAGGCGGCCCGGGTGTCGAACAACCAGTTGTCGTGGGCGGGGGCCCACTGGAACGAGACGAATCCGGTCTTGCTGACCGCCGCGGCGAAGGCGGTCGCGCTCTGCTGGGCGGTCAGCCCGGCCTGCTCCCCGAAATCCCGGGTGCCCGCCGCCGCCGCGAAGAACGTGGTGCTGGCGACCGGCTCGACCACGCCGCCGTTGGCTGCCCGCCAGGCGTGGAAGAGGTAACTGATGGCGACTTCGGCTCGGGCTTCGGGCTCGTACTTCGGCTCACCGCTGAACTTGGTGAGCCGATTCTCGGGCGGGTAGTTCAGGTAGGGCATGAGCCGCTCGGCGAGGTCCGCCTCGGCCCGGGCGGCGTGCCGGTCGCCCTGGACCTGCGCGAGGAAGGCGAGCGGCAGGACATCACGGCCGTACAGGTGGTAGCGGTCCGCGACCATCGGCATGAAGGGTTCGCCGGCATCGCTGGCCATCAGCCGCATGGTCCGCCACAGTTGGTCGCCGCTGGGCTGCCGGGTGAGTGCCTCGGGGAGCGGTTGACCGGCGGTCAGGAAGTGCGCCGCGGTACGACCCGCGGTGCGCCACAACTCCTCCTGGTAGTGCGGGCCGAAGGAGCCGTGATTCTCGACGAGGAACGAGTCGTGGATGTTGTGGGCGGTGTTCCAGTCCGCGACCGTCCGCCCGTCGACGACGGCGGGGTTGGCGCGGTCGGCTGCCGGTAGTCCGGTCGCGTTGAGCGTCCATGTCAGGAACCGCTCGCGCCACGCCGCAGCTGCGGGGTCGTCCGCCGCCCAGGCCAGGCCGGGGGCGATCGCCTGGGCGTAGACCCCCATCTCCTCGAGCTTGGTGTCACCGATCCAGCCGCCGGTGAGGCCGTTCGGCGTCCAACTGCCACTCAGCGGGTCGTCACCGGTGCCGAGGGAATGGGCGTAGGCGGCCTGCCCGCGGGCGATGCGGTCGACGTTGTTCCGGGTCACCTCGTCCAGGTCGGACCAGAGCAGTCGGGCGGCCAGGACGAAGTACAGCTCGAAGGTGCTGTCCCAGAACAGCTGTCGGCCCCACTCGGTGCCGCCGGCGAGCCGGTTGGTGGCCGCGAACCGGCGGATGGTGGCGACGGTACGGGCGTGCAGCGTGTCCCGGTCGACGCCGGCGGCCGCCGGGTCGTACCCGGGCGAGATGAGCAGGACAGCGTTGCCGAGGACGACCGCGAACCTGAAGTCCGCGAGGCGGTACGCGTTGATCGCCGGATCCCACTGCTCCTCGGCCCATCGGGTGTGGGCGAGCAGCAGCGCGTGGTAGGTGTTGGCAACCGGGCCGGTGGCCGCAGCCGGTGACGTGGTGGCGGCTGGCGCGGCCTGGGCGGCGGCGGGTCGGGCGACGGCGAGTCCAGCGCCGACGGCGCCGCCAAGGATGAGGAGCCGCCGCCTGCTCAACTCGAATTCGGATATGCGCATGGTGGCCCTTCGGTGTGACAACGTTGTCAGACAGACTCCGACGATCGTTTCCGGATGTCAAGACCAACTCCGCAAGCCTCAGGCTCCCGCCCCACCCGCACGGTTGATCATGAAGTTATTGCCCCTCGCCTCGGCGCGTCGTGGCAACAACTTCATGATCAACGGGGGTGGGCAGTGGGCGGCGGGCACGCTTGAGGAGGAGGGCGGTCAGGAGCAGGGTGAGCAGGGTGGCCAGCAACACCGCCGGGCCGATCCGGTCCAGGGCGTCGGTTAGGGCGTGCTGGACCCGGGACGCCACCTGGATCACCGGGTCCGGCAGGGCGTCTCGGCGGCCGGCGGCGAGCCGTAGCTCGTACCAGCCGTACCAGGCGACGTACCCGCCGGCGAGCAGCAGCACCAGGCCGCTGAGGCGGGGCACCAGCGCGCCGGCGACGCGCAGCCGGGCCACCAGGCCGTCGCGCAGCAGCGCCACACCGAGCGCGGCGACAGCGACCACCAGGCCCATCCCGAGGGCGTACGCGCCGAACAGCGCCAACCCGCGCCCGGTCGAGCCGGCCTGGAGGCTGGTCACCACGATGGCCAGGAACGGCGCGATGGCGCAGCCGAGCGACGCCAGCGCGTACGCCGCGCCGAACAGCGCCATCGACGGCCAGGAGCGGGTGAGCCGGGGCGCGCGGGTGGACCAGCCGGGCGCGGGCAGCCGCCGGCCGGCGAGCAGCCAGCAGCCGGCCACCGCCAGCAGCAGGCCGAGCGCCACTGTCAGCCAGGGCAGCCGGGGCCGCAGCCAGCCGGCCAGCGGCGCGAGCGCCAGGCCGAACGCGCCGAAGACCAGCACGTATCCCACTGTCAGCCCGGCCGCCGCGGTGAGCGCGCGGCCGACCGCGCCGCGGACGTCCGACGCCCCGGCGACAAGCAACGAGAGGTACGCGGGCAGCAACGCGAAGCCGCACGGGTTGACCGCGCCGAGCATGCCGGCGGTCAGCGCGAGCAGCAGGGGGGTGGTCACGCCCCGGCCAGCGCGGCGACCCGGGCGGTGAGCGCCTCACCGTCCAGGAAGCCCTGGTGGACGATCGCGCCGTTCCGGTCGATGATCACGAAGATGCTCTGCTCGGTCACCTTGAACCGCTTCCAGAGCACGCCCTTGCCGTCCTCGATCTGTGGTGTGTCGCCGAGGTCGAACTCGGTGACGAACTCCTTCATGGCTTTCCGCTCGCCCAGCCCGGCGACGCCGACGATCGGCACTGTGTCGCGGTAGCGGGGCGCGACCTCGGCCACCGTCCAGGCCTGGCTGGCGCAGGTGGCGCACCACGGCGCCCAGAACCACAGCACCACCGGTTTCCCGGCGAGTTGCGCCGCGTCGAACGCCGCCCCGCCGAGGGTGGTGCCGGTGAAGCGCAGCACGTCCGGAACCTGCGCCGGGGGCGGCGAGCCGGTCGCGGTGGCGGTGGGGGTTGCCGCGGCACCGGCGGTGGCCGGCGCGGTACCGGCGACTGCCGGTGGCGGGCTGGCCGTGCCGGTGCAGGAGACCGCGCCGAGGAGAGCGGCGACCAGCGCCGCGGCGGTGCCGGCACGGCGGGCCGCACCCACCCCTGACTGTCGCCTCCGTGCGGGCCAGCTGGGCATGCGCGTCTCCGTTCGTTCGGCGAGAAGGTGCCCTTCCCTACTCGGCCTTGGCGAGGCGGAGAGCCAGCTCGGGGCACACCTTGACCGCCTTCAGCGCACCCTCTCGCAGCCAGGTCGGCACGGGGGTGGGCGGGAAGGCGGGATATCCGTTCGCGTCGAGCCGGATGAAGTCCGGGACGACGTGCGCGCACAGGCCGTGCCCGTCGCAGCGCGACCAGTCCAGGGTGAGTTTCTGCGGGTTCGCATCGGGTGCGCCGGGCAGCCCCATCACACCCTTGACCCGCCGGCCACAGCCGTCACCGGTGCTGTGCAGCCGCAGGTCGTCGGCGAAGACCTCGATCGCGGAGAGAGCGAACCGGGCGGTGCCGTCCGGGTGGCTGCACGCGCCGCGACCCCTCACCTCACCGGCGGCGGCCCGCACCACGTCGGCCGGCTGACTCCCGGCCACGGCCAGGTCCACCGCGCGGGCCAGGTCCGGTAGGCCCATCTTGCACGGTCCGCACTGGCCGGCGGACTCGCCGGCGAGGTAGCGCACCACCTGGGCGGCCTCACCGAGCGGGCACGTGTCGACGCCGAGCGGGATGATGATGCCCGCGCCGAGGGTGCCGCCGACGGCGGCCAGGCCCTTGCGGGACACCTCGGCCGTCTCCGCCGCCTCCGGGGTGATCCACTTTCCGTGGTAGCCGCCCATCAGGATGCCCTGCACGTCCGGGACCTCGCAGAGGTCGAGGACGTCGCGCAGCGGCATCCCGGCGGTGCACTCCACAACGGCCGGGCGACCCGCCGCGCCGGTCACGGTGAGCAGCACGGTGCCCGGCTCGTCGTCGGTGCCGAGGGCCGCGTACTCGTACGGGCCGAGGCGCGCGCCGACGGCGAGCTGCGCGTACGTCTCGGCGTTGGACAGCAGGGTGGGCAGGCCGCTGACCCCGGAGTCGCTGGAGCGCTTCTTGGTGCCGGGCGGGATGTGCGGCAGTCCGTTGATCCCGTTGACGAGTGCGCCGCCCTCGCCGGAGATGAAGCGGTGCGGCACCGTGACGATGGTGGTCAGCACCGGCATCCGGCGCTCTTCGAGGGCCTCCATCAGCGAGTCCCGGCCAACCCCGTCGTCGGCCACGCCGATCACGATCTCGTCGGCGTCCAACGCGTACGCGGCAAGCGCCGCGCCGTCCAGGATCAGGTGCGGGGCACGGGTGAGCAGCACCTTGTCCTTCCAGCTGGCCGGCTCCCCCTCGGTGGCGTTGACCACCACGACGGCGGCGAGGTCCTGCCGTTCGCAGGACTCCAGCACCGCGCGCAGTTTGCGGGCGAACGGAAAACCCGCGCCGCCCTTGCCCTTGAGCTGCATGCCCTCGGCGAGCCGGAGCAGTTGCGCCGGTTCCATCGGGCCGATCGGGCCGTGCACCTCCTCGTGCGCGGCCAGGTCCAGCCGACCGAACTCGGCGAAGCCGGCGGTGAGCCGGGGCTCTCCCACGCAGGCGACGGGTGGCACTGTCGTCCGCATCACTTCGCCTCACCCCGCAGCCCAGCCCAGTACGCCCCGTCCACCGCGTCGGCGCTGGCCTTGCGGCGCTTGGCGGACCGGCCCTCGCCGGCAGCCCGCCGAGCGCGCCGGGACGCCAGGTCGACGAGGGTCGGGGTGTCGTCGACGGGCGGCGCCACCTCGTCCGGCACGTACCGCGCCGGCGGACGCCAGTAGTCCGGCTCCTCCGGCACGTCGTCCTCGGCGCTGTGCCGGCCGCTGCCGCTGCGCGGCGTCGCCGAGATGGGGCTGGCCGAGATCGGACCGGCGGAGATCGGCTCCGCGGAGACCGGGCCGGCGGAGATCGGCTCGTCGGCCTGCCACCGGCGCGGGCTGTCCCACGGCTCCTCGGGCTCGACAGTCGACCGTGGCGGCGCCGAGTACCGGCTGCCCTCGTCCTCGTCGCGGGACCGGCGGCTGGACCGTTCGGCGGCCGGTTCCTCGCCGCGTCGCCGTCCGGTCGGCACCGCCTCGTCCCGGGTCCGCGAGCCGCGCCGCCGGGTCACCGGCTCCGTCTCCTCGTCGTCGCGCTGGCGGGTGACGGTCTCCTCGACGCTGCGGCGCGACCGGCGGGTCGCGGGCTCCGCCTCGTCCCGCCGGCTCCGCGACGGCCGTTCGGTCTCGCGGGCGGCGGGCTCTTCGACACGTCGACGTCGGCTCGGCCGGGTCGGCTCGGCGAGGGATCCGGGTTCGGGCACCACCGGGACGGTGAACCGCTCGGGGTCCCGCTGCGCGGCTGGTGCGGCCCAGGTGGCGGTGGTGGTCTCCGCCCAGGCGGGACGCTTCTCCGCGGCGGACCTGCCGCGTCGACCCAACCCGCCCAACAGCAACCGAGCGGTCTTCGCGTCGTCGGCCCGACCGGCCATCACCGCGTTGCGCACCGCCGCCTGGTGCTGTTCGCGGCTGCGCCGACCAATGGTGACCGAGAGCCGGACCAGCAGGGTCAGCACCACCAGCAGGATGCAGCCGAGGTAGCTGAACATCACCCAGGGCGCTGCGGCCCGACCGGCGT
Source organism: Micromonospora sp. CA-240977 (assembly GCF_050942285.1). Taxonomy (NCBI): domain Bacteria; kingdom Bacillati; phylum Actinomycetota; class Actinomycetes; order Micromonosporales; family Micromonosporaceae; genus Micromonospora; species Micromonospora sp. CA-240977. The sequence continues at coordinate 5,875,762 of NZ_CP192055.1, forward strand.
TGAGGCCGTGGAACACGGCGAACGGCCAGGCCAGGTAGGCGGTGGAGTGCAGCGTGCGCCACAGCCACTTGGGACCGACGCCGGCGAAGCGGGCCCGGATGATGCCGGTCCAGATGACGCTGACCATCAGCAGAGCGGCCACGGTGCCGAGCCCGACGTAGAGCCCTCGGCCGCCGACGAACGGCACCAGGGCGTCGGTAGCGGCGGCCCGCCCGGTGGCGATCTTGGTGAGGACGTGGAAGCCCAGCCCGGCCACGCCCAGCACACCGGTGGCCCGGTGCGCCGACTGCATGAGCACCCGGTGCGCGATGCGCAGCACCAGCCGGTCGGTGGCGAGCAGGCCGAGCATCACGGTGAGGCTCAACGCCACCAGGGAGATCACCCCGGCGAAGAACTCGGTGAAGAAGAATCCGTACGCGTACGCCGTCTGCCCGGCGCCCGTCAGCATGATCGCCGCCCACAGCGCGGCGAGCACCGACGCGATCAGCAGGGTGGCCGCCGATCGTGACGGTGTGCGCACCCCCCGACTGCTGGCGCTGGTCCGGACGGTGGCCGCCTTCTGGTTCTGCTGTGCCCGGGCCATGTGCTCCTCGATCGTCTCGCGGCGGCGTACCACCGGCCGACCCCTGCTCCCCCATCCAGTACGGACCGGCGGGGCGCGCGGATCATCCGTGCGGAAAAATTTCTGGTCGGGATCGAACCGAACCGCGGCGACGTGCGTCTCGGGCCTCATCGGCTGTCTCGTGCGCTGCGTTCGGCACCTTCGACCGGCGCGTATCACCGAACCGGGGGCCCAGAGCCGTCCGCCACCTTAGAGTGGTTTGGTGTCGTTTGACCGAAAGTCGCCGTACCGCCGCCGTGGCCCCTGGATGGCCGCGGCCATCGCCGTACCGACCCTGCTGGTGACCGCACTGCTGGTGGGCCAGGCCCTGACGCCCGGCACGACGGCCCCCGACAGACGGATCGCGAAAGCCGACCCGACGCCGAGCAGTGCCGAGCAGAGCCCCGAGGAGTCGGTGCCCCCGGCCGCGCCCGCCCCGGCGGGGCTGCCGGTGGTCGACTACGACCCCGCGCCCGGAGGCTTCCCCGCGGATCCGGCCACCATGGACACCACGCCGCTGACCGAGGGTGCGCACCCGACCAGGCGGATCGCCGCGTACGACGCGCCCGGCGGCCGTCCGCGAGCCTTCCTGGAACCAACGATCAGCGGCGTCGAGCTCACCATGCCGATCGCCGACCGGCGCGCCGGCTGGACGGCCGTCCTGCTGCCCTCCGCCAACCGGCGGCTCGCCTGGTTGCCTCCCGGCGGGTTCGACACAGTGGCGCTGCGCGACCAGATCGTTGTGGAACGCAAGGTCCACCGGCTCACCTGGTACCGGGCCGGCGCGGCGGTGCGCTCCTGGGAGGTCAGCCTCGGCCAGTCGGGGCAGGAGACGCCGCTCGGGCGGACCTTCGTCCTGGGCCGCACCCCGCCGCCCGAGGAGGTCTACGGCGGGGTGGACATCTACGCCCTCGGCTCGGTGCCCGACGACCCCGAGGCGGTGCCGGCCGGGCTGCGGGGCGCCCACATCGGGCTGCACACCTGGCACAACGACGACGAGTTGGGCGAGAACACCACGAACGGCTGTATCCGGCTGACCCGCAGCGGCCAGCGGGAACTCCTCGCCGAGGTCCGCCCCGGCAGCGGCGTGGTGGTTGTCGACAAGCTGCCCACCCCGCCTCCGACCGCCTGACCGGCAGCCGTCACTCGCCGAGCAGCCAGCCGTTCTGCTCGGCGACCCGGATCGCCTCGGCCCGGTTGCGGGCGCCGGTCTTGCCGATCGCCGCCGAGAGGTGGTTGCGTACCGTCCCCTCGGACAGGTGCAGCGCCCCGGCCAGGTCGGCGACAGTGCCACCACCGCGGGCGGTCCGCAGCACCTCGGTCTCCCGGTCGGTCAGTGGGCTCACCCCGGCGGCCAGGGTCTCGGCGGCCAGCGTGGGGTCGACCACCCGCAGGCCGGCGTGCACCCGACGGACCGCGTCGGCGAGTTGCCGGGCCGGGGTGTCCTTGACCACGAAGCCGCTCGCGCCGGCCTCCATCGCCCGACGCAGGTAGCCGGGCCGACCGAAGGTGGTCACCACCAGCACCCGGCAGCTCGGCAGCGCGGTCCGTAGCGCGGCGGCGGCGGCGATCCCGTCCAGACCGGGCATCTCCACGTCCAGCAGGGCGACGTCGGGGGCGCTGCGGCGGGCCGCGGGCACCACCTCGTCGCCCCGGCCGACCTCGGCCACCACGCTCAGGTCCTCCTCCAACGAGAGCAGGGCCGCCAGCGCGCCGCGGACCAGCGCCTGATCGTCGGCGAGCAGCAGCCGGATCGGGTTGGACCGGCCCTCGCCGGAGGCACTCACCGGGCCTCCGCCGGGAGGTGCACCCGGAGCAGGAAGCCACTCCCGTCCGGCCGACGACCCACGGTCAGCGAGGCGTCCAACTCCCGCGCCCGCTCACGCAGGCCGACGAGCCCGTGCCCGGTGGCGTCGGGAGTGGACAGGCCCCGACCGTCGTCGCTCACCTCGACCCGGTCCGGGTGGACCCGGACCGTGCAGCACCGCGCCCCGCTGTGCCGGACCACATTGGTCACCCCTTCCCGTACCGCCCACCCGAACAGTCGGTCCCACGCGTCCGGCAGCGCCGGCACCTCGGCCGGCAGGTCCGCCGCGATGCCCGCTGCGGCCAGCGCCGAACGGGCGCCGGCCAGCTCCGCGGCGAGGGACACCTCGCGGTACGCCCCGACCGTCTGCCGCACGTCGGACAGCGCCGCGCGGGCCAGCGCCTCCACCTCGGCGATCTCGGCCGCGGCGCGTTCGCGGTCCACCTGGATGAGCCGGCCCGCCAACTCGGCCTTGATCGCCACTACGGTCAACGAGTGCCCGAGAATGTCGTGCAGGTCGCGGGCGGCGCGGGCCCGCTCCTCGGCGACCGCGAGCCGCCCGATCTCCCGCTGTGCGGCCTGTAGTTCACTGTTGCGCTGGGCCAGCCGGGACACCCCGAACATCGCGAACGAGGCGAGCAGCACCGCGAAGACGATGCCGTTCTCCGCCTCCCAGCCCGGCACCAGCCAGGACGCCAGCGCGGGGGTCAACGCGCAGAGCACCACAGTGGCCGCCGCCTCCCCCGGCGGCAGCAGGAAGACGCCGGCCGCCGCCACGTAGACCAGGGTGGCCAGCCAGTCCCCGCCCGTGCCGGGGATGCTGACCACGCCCACCGCGAGCAGCAGCGCCAGCCCGGCCCGCGCCCGACCCGCCGGGATCGGCAGGAGTGCCTGACGCTGCTTGCGGGCCCACTCGAACAGCAGCACGTAACCGATGCCGAAGGCGACAAGGGCCGCCACCCCGAGCACCCGCCGCCACGGCTGCGGCTGGTGCACAGCGGTGGCGAGCGGCACGTTGAGGAAGAACAGCCACACGGCGGCCAGCAGCCAGCCGGTGATCCGCCAGTGGCGGCTCACCGGCCGGGGCCGTCCCGTCGAGAGGTCCATCGGGTCCACGCTAGCCGTCGTGGTGGTCAGACCCGCGCGGTGTCCCGGCGGAACAGCCGGGCCGCACCGACACCGAAGACCAGCGCCCAGCCGACGAGGTTGACCACCGCCGCCACGCTCACCCCGTCGCCGGTCAGCGGGGCACGGGCCAGCACCCCCATGCCGTACACCGGGGTGAACTTCGCGACCTGCTGGAGCACCTCCGGCAGCACCTCGACCGGGACGAACAGGCCGCCGAACATGGCCAGCACGGCCAGGATCGGGCCGATGAACTGCATGACGTTCTCGGCCGGCACCAGGTAGCCGATGAACAGGCCGAACGCGGCGAAGACAAGTGAGCCGACCCAGGCGGCGAGCCCGGACAGCAGCCAGACGTACGCGGGGATGCGCACCCCGGCCGCGGCGCCCACCAGGAACTCGACGCCGACCGCGAGCAGGCCGAGGGTCATCGCGGTGACCAGCTTCGTCGCCACGTACGCGGTCGGGCGCAACGGGGTGAGCCGTAGCTGGCGGCTCCAGCCCAGGGCCCGCTCGGTGGCGACCGCGCCGCCCGCGCTTGTGGTCGCCACCATTGCCGCGTACACGGCCAGGCTGATCATGACGTACGCCGTGACCGGGCGGCCGTTGTCGAGCGACTGCCCGCCCTGGGGCAGACCGAAGATGAGGAAGAAGACGCCCGGCATGATCAGCGTGAAGGCGAGGGTGCGGCGGTTACGCAGCACCCGGCGCAGCTCGATGCGCAGGACGCCCGGGGCGAAACCGCCAAGGGCGGGCAGCCGACGGTCCGGCTCGCCGGCACGGGCGGGGGTCGGGGTGGGGGTGAGCGTTGTCATCTCAGGCTCCGGTGTGCGCGGTGGTCAGGGCGAGGAAGGCATCCTCGAGGTTGCGGGAGGTGATCTCCACGTCCCGGGCGTCGGTCCGGGTGAGCAGGTGCCGGGCGATCGCGTCGGAGTCGCCGGTGCGCACCAGCACGCTGTCGCCGCGTACCTCCACGGCGTCCACGCCGGGCAGCGCGGCCAGCGCGGCCTGGTCGGCACCGGGCAGGGTGGCCCGGACCGTGCGGCCGGCGGCCAGGTTCTTGATCTCCGCGGTGGTGCCGTCGGCGACGATGCTCCCCTGTCGGACCAGCACGATCCGGTCGGCGTACGCGTCGGCCTCGTCCAGGTAGTGGGTGGCGAAGATGATGGTCCGGCCGGCCCGCGCGTCCCGGCGGAGGGCCTGCCAGAAGTCCCGCCGGCCCTCGACGTCCATGCCGGTGGTCGGCTCGTCGAGCACCATCAGGTCCGGGTCGGGCAACAGGGCCAGCGCGAAGCGCAGCCGCTGCTGCTGGCCGCCGGAGCACCGCCCGACGACCCGCCCGGCGATGTCGGCGATACCGGCCCGTTCCAGCACCTCGGCCGTCGGACGGGTGTGCCGGTAGAAGTGCGCGGTCAGCTCGACCGTCTCGCCGACGGTGAGGTCCTTGAGTAGCCCGCCGGTCTGGAGCACGGCGGCGACCCGGCCCTGGGCCACCGCCCTGTCCGGGGTGCCGCCGAGGATGCGGACCGTGCCCTCGTCCGGGCGGGCCAGACCGAGCAGCATGTCGATGGTCGTGGTCTTGCCCGCCCCGTTGGGGCCGAGGAACGCCACCACCTCGCCGGGCTGCACCCGCAGGCTCAGCCCGTCGACAGCGGTGACCGCGCCGAAGGTCTTGGTGAGGCCGTTCAGCTCGACGGCCGGATGCGTACTGGTCATGGGGTAAATGGTCAGGCGTGGCGTACCCCGATGCCTGGAGCGGCCGTCACGCCCCGACCGTGACATTTGTCAGGGGCCGCCGTCCCAGCGCGGACGGTGGAGGATTTTCGCGCACCGCAACGGGTAACCGCCGGGCCGGACACGCGACACCGGGAGGACGCGATGGGTGCCACGCCGCAGGGCCAGGTCGACACGATCGTGCTGATCCACGGACTTTGGATGACCTCACGGAGCTGGCAGGGGTGGGTCGAGCGGTACACCGCGCGGGGCATGCACGTGATCGCCCCGGCCTGGCCCGGGATGGACCGGTCCGTGGAGCAGTTGCGCGACGACCCCGGCCCGATCGCCGAGCAGGGCATGGCCACGATCGTCGCGCACTACGACAAGATCATCCGGGCGCTCCCCCGGCCACCGATCATCATGGGCCACTCGTTCGGCGGTCTCTTCGCGCAGGTCCTCGCCGACCGGGGCCTCGGCGCGGCAGTGGTCGGGGTGCACCCCGCGGCGGTGAAGGGCGTGCTCAAGGTGCCGCTGAGCCAGCTGCGCTCCGGCTTCCCGATCCTGCGCAGCCCCGCCAACCGGAGCAAGGCCGTGCCGTTCACCCCGGACGACTTCGCCTACACCTTCGGCAACACGATGAGCCGCGAGGACTCCGACCGGGCCTGGCAGCGCTACGCCGTCCCCGGTGCCGGCCGGGTGTTCTTCGAGGGCGCCTTCGCCAACGTCGACCCGCGCTCGCCGGCCCGGGTCGACACCGGACGCGACGACCGGCCGCCGCTGCTGCTGCTGGCCGGCGGGGCGGACCACGTGGTGCCCGCGTCGGTGGTCCGGGCCAACGCGGCGCTCTACCAGAAGTCCAGGGCGCTCACCGCGTACCAGGAGTTCCCCGGCCGATCACACTTCACGGTGGGGCAGGACGGCTGGGAGGAGGTCGCCGACTACGCGCTGGACTGGGCGCTGCGCGCGGCGGCCCTGCCCCGGGAGGCGACAATCGCCAGCGAGAGCCCCCGCCGCTGAACCGCGAGCGGCACCGCCGACTGATCACGCCCTACGCCTGATTGGCATGCCCCCGGCGTGGCGGGGTATCCCGGTGGGATGAGGGCCAGTTTCCGACTTGGTCGGATCGCGGGGGTGCCGGTCGGTGTCAACTGGAGCGTTCTGGTCATCTTCGCGTTGATCGCGTGGGGTCTGGCGGCCAACCAGTTCCCCCGCTCGTACCCCGACCACTCGCCGGTGGCGTACACGCTCGCCGGACTGGCCGCGGCGGTGGTCTTCTTCGTCGGCCTGCTCGCCCACGAGGTGTCGCACGCGGTGGTGGCCAAGCGCAACGGGCTGGTGGTCGACGGCATCACGCTGTGGTTGTTCGGCGGCGTCGCGGAGTTGCGGGGCGAGCCGCGCGACCCGGGCGCGGAGCTGCGGATCGCGGGGGTCGGCCCCCTGGTCAGCCTGCTGCTCGGGGCGTTCTTCGGCGCGATCGCCGCGCTGCTCGCGCTGGCCGGGCAGGGCGGGCTGCTCTTCGGGGCCGTGGCGTGGTTGGCCGGCATCAACGTGCTGCTTGCCATTTTCAACGTGCTGCCGGCAGCACCCCTGGACGGCGGCCGGTTGCTGCGCGCCGCGGTGTGGAAGGCCACCGGTGACCGGACCAGGGCGTCGGTGGCCGCCGCGCGGGCGGGCTGGGTGCTGGGCGTCCTGCTGATCGGCCTGGGGTTGTGGCAGTTCCTGTCCGGGGTCGGTTTCGGTGGGCTCTGGCTGGCGCTGATCGGCTGGTTCCTGATCGGTGCCGCCGGGCAGGAGGAGCGGCAGGCCCGCACCGGCACCGCCCTGCGCGGGGTCCGGGTGGGTGACGTCATGACGCCGCAACCGCAGACCGCCTCGGCGGAGATGACCGTCGCCGACTTCGTCGACCACTACCTGTTCGCCTACCGGCACTCGGCGCTGCCGCTGACCGAGGACGGCCGGCCGACCGGCCTGGTCACCGTCGACCGGGTACGCGGCGTGCCGGCCGAGCGGCGAACGTCGACCACGCTGGCCGAGGTGGCCTGCCGGGCCGACCAGTTGGTCCTCGCCCAGCCCGGTGAACAGCTCAACGACCTGCTTCCCCGGCTCAGTGAGTGCGCCGACGGCCGAGCCCTGGTGGTCACGGACGGCCAACTGGTCGGCATCGTCTCCCCCAGCGACATCAGTCGCGCCGTGCAACGCGGCACCCTGGCCGCTCCGGCCGGTCAGCGGGGGAAGTAGCGGTCCAGCAGGTCGGTGCGGAACTTGCCGGTCGGGTCGAGCCGGGGCAGCAGGCCGGCGAAGTCGGCGTACCTCGGGTAGCGGTCGGCCAGCTCGGCCGGGTCGGTGACGAAGACCTTGCCCCAGTGGGGGCGCGGCGCGAACGGCGCCAGGCGGGCCTCCACGGCCGCCACCACCGGCAGCACGGCCTCGGTGTCGTCGATCCAGGTGAAGTGCACGACGAAGCTGTCCCGCTCGTGGTTCGGGCTGAGCCACAGCTCGTCCGCCGCCACGGTCCGCAGCTCGCACACCAGCAGCACCGGTGCGATCAGGTGCGCCACCTCGTCCAGCGCGGCGAGCGCGTCGGCCGCCGCCGTACGCGGCAGGTGGTACTCGGACTGCAACTCGTCGCCGCTGCTCGGGGTGAAGCCGAGCTTGAAGTGCGGCAGCCGCTCGTGCCACGGGCCCGGCTCGCCGAGCTGCGGCGTGCAGTTCTCCGGGGACATGCCGAGCACCGGGTGCCGTGGCTGGTCGGCGGCGGTGGTGCCGAGCCAGTCCGGCAAGGGCGGCGGCTGGTCGGCCGCCTGCTTGCGCCACACCTCGCGCAGCCGGGGCGTACGCCAGTCGGTGAAGACACTCACGCTGTACGCCGAGCCGAGCGCCTCGTCCAACGCCTCCCGGTCGAGGTCGAGCGACACGTACTGGCGCAGCTCGAAGGCCGGCACCACGTCCAGGGTGACCCGGGTGACCAGGCCGAGCGCGCCGAGGCCGACCACCATGCCGGCGAACGTGTCGGCGTCGGTCTCGCGGTCGACCCGCAGCAGGTCGCCGGTCGCGGTGACCAGCTCCAGACCGGCGACCGCGGTCGCCAGGTTGCCGTGGGCCTGGCCCGAACCGTGGGTGGCGGTGGCCACCGCGCCGGCCACCGAGATGTGGGGCAGCGAGGCGAGGTTGGCCAGCGCGTACCCCTGGGTGTGCAGGTGTCGGGCCAGGTCGCCGTAGCGCATCGCGCCGCTCACCGTGACCTGCCGGCGCTCCTGGTCCACCTCGACCACCGGGGGCAGCCCGGCGAGGGTGACCAGGTCACCGTCGGTGTCGCCGAGGCGGTTGAAGGAGTGCCCGCTGCCCACCGCCCGGATCCGGGTGCTGCCGGCGACCAGTCGGAGAAGCTCGTCGGTGGAGGTCGGGCGGTGGAACGCCCGAGCGGCGTACCGCACGTTGCCGGCCCAGTTGCGGCGCGGCACCTCGGGAGCTGCGGCCTGCGGTCCGTGCGCGATCATGTGGCGGTCTCCCGATCGGTGGACGGGTGGTCGGCCAACGCGGCGGCGAGGGCGTCCAGAACCGTATCCGTCTGGAACGTGTGGTAGCCACGCTGGGCGATCGGCAGACCGGCCGCGGTGGCGCGTTCGATCTCACCGCGGGCCGCCTGGCGGGTCGGCGCGTCCCCGGACAGCAGGGCGTCCTGGCCGCGTCGGATCAACCGGTCGACCCGGTCCATCTGGTAGCCACGCAGGCCGACCGGGAGGTCCGGGTCGGCGAAGGCGGCTCGGCGCAGCGCCAGCAGGTCGACGAAACGGTCACCGGCGTACTGCGTGAGCGCGGCGGACACCTGGTCGGGCTGCTCGCGGACCTGGTCGAGGACGAGCACCTCGATGGCGGGGCGGCCGTCGAGCGGGTGGCGGGCGGTCACCGGCTCCAGCTGCACCCCCGGCACGGGCACCAGCAGCAGCCGCGGCGGTTTCCGGTAGCCGTCGCGGCGGGGCGGCTCGTCGAGGACCAACACGTCGACCTCGGCCCAGCGGATGTCCCGCCGCAGGCCGGGCCGTCGGATGGTGAGCCCGTCGGCGCCGATCCCGAACCGGAACGGTCGCAGCGCGCTGACCAGCGCGACGACGCCGAGCGCGACGGCACCCCCCGCGATGATCGTCCGTAGCAGGGCGCCGTCGCTGGGATAGACCAACAGGAGCACCCCACCGAGTACGCACACCAGAGCGAGCGCACGGGCCCCCCGATTCCGGCGCAGTTCCACGCTCGGACCCCCGTTCATGACCGTGGCGTCGGTTCCAGCATCTTCCGCCAAACCGCCCACCGAGGACACCAGTCGATCGGGCACGGTTGTTCTCGTCATCGCCGGGGAACCCTACGCTCATGAGCAGCTACCGTGATCCGGCCCCACGGGGCGACGTGTTTCCCTCCGAGGAGGAGCTGGACCCGACCGGCAGCGGCGTCGAGCAGGCCAGCGCGCCCTCGGCCGGCGGGTTGCCCAGCCATCCGGCGCCCACGCCCGGTCCCCGGCCCACCCCGGCGCCCGCGCCGGCCCCGACCCCGGTGCCCACACCCGGCCCGGCGCCCCGCGCGCCCGGCGCCGGGCCACAGTCGATCGTGACCCGGCACCTGGACGGCTCGGTGGAGGTGGTCACCGACCTCGACGGCGACGGCGTCGCCGATGTCGTCCAGATCGACGTCGACGGCGACGGAATACCCGACATCACCTATGTGGACAGTGACCGGGACGGACGGCTGGACACCGTGCTGGGGGACCCGCACGCGGCGGGGACTGGCGTGGGCGCCCACCGCCGCGCCTGACCGCCGGCGGCACCCACGGCGGCCCGTTGGCTCAGAGCTTCGCCATCACCTCGCTGGCGACCAGTTCGAGGTGCGCCAGGTCGCCGAGGTCGAGCACCTGGAGGTAGAGCCGCTCGCTGCCGATCTCCGCGTACCGGCCGATGGTGTCCAGGACCTCGCCGGGCGTCCCGGCCAGGCCGTTGGCCCGCAACTCGTCCGGTTCGCGGCCGATCGCGGCGGCCCGACGCGCCACCTCGGCGTCGTCGCGCCCACAGCAGAGCACCAGAGCGTTGGACCAGACCAGCTCGGCCGGGTCCCGACCGATCTCCCCGCATGCCGCGCGGACCCTGTCGAACTGCGCCGCCGTGTCCGGCACCGAGGCGAACGGCAGGTTGAACTCGTCGGCGTAGCGGGCGGCCAGCACGGGGGTGCGCCTCGGGCCGGTCCCGCCGAGCAGGATCGGTGGGCGCGGCTGCTGCACGGGCTTCGGCAGTGCGGGCGAGTCCCGGACCGGGTAGTACCGGCCGGCGTACTCGTACCGCTCCCCCGGCGGCGTGGACCAGAGGCCGGTGATCACCGCGAGCTGCTCCTCCAGCCGGTCGAACCGCTCGGCCAGTGGCGGAAACGGGATGCCGTACGCGCTGTGCTCCTCGGCGTACCAGCCGGTGCCGATGCCCAGCTCCACCCGACCGCCGCTCATCTGGTCGACCTGCGCCACGGTGATCGCCAGCGGGCCGGGCAGCCGGAAGGTGGCAGCGGTCATCAACGTGCCGAGCCGGATGCGGCTGGTGTCCCGGGCCAGGCCGGCCAGCGTTGTCCACGCGTCGGTGGGGCCGGGATCGCCCGGCACGTCACCCATCTTGAGGTAGTGGTCGGACCGGAAGAACGCGCCGTAGCCGGCGTCCTCGGCACAGCGGGCGACAGCGAGCAACTGGTCGTAGCTGGCCCCCTGCTGGGGTTCGGTGAAGATCCGCAGTTCCATGATCCGAGCATAGGTCCCCCGGTCGGGACCGGTCGGTGGTCGCGCCGACCGGGCCACCGGCCGGGACTCAGACGTACGGCGGGGTGGAGTAGGCCGCCCGCAGCGCAGCCAGTCCGGTCGCCTTCGGCGTCAGCGTGCCCCACCCGGAGTTGAAGTAGTTGGTCCGGACGATCAGCGGCCCACGCTCAGCGTTGAGCTGGGCGATGGCCGCTGGGACGGTGGCGATCCAGGCGGCCTGGTTGGGGATCTCGGCGACCCGTACCCCCCACTCGGCGATGAGCACCGGGCGGGACAGCGCCACCGGGCCGAGGTCGGCCAACGCCCACTCCTTGGTGCGGCCGAACCGGGCCAGGGCGGTGTGGCTGGCGTTGGTGCCGTAGACGTTCCACTGGAGGAAATCCAGCCGGGCCATCAGTGACTCCGGGTGGATGCGCTGGAAGCAGGCCCGGTCGAAGCCGGCGATCCCGACCGAGAAGGTCGTCCCGCCGGGCAGTGTCCGCGTCTTGAACCAGGTGAGCATGTAGTTGAGCGCCTGCACCGCGCGGGCATCGGACTGCGCCCAGGTGTACCCGACGCCGCCTTCGGTGGTGCCGAACTCGTGGTCGGTGTCCAGTTCGGACGCGAGTTGGATGTTCACGCCGAAGCCGAGCGTCCGATACTGCGCCAGCGCTCGGGCGAACAACCCGTCACACTGACCGCTGAGCACCTGGCCGTACCCGTACGCCTTCGGGCAGGAGGTGCCGGGGCGCTGCTGGATGGTCATCGACGGCGCGGGCACGGTGTAGGTGGTGCCGTCCACGGTGAAGGTCTGCGGGCCGGTGTCCGGGGCGCCGTAGTGCTTCAACTCCAGGACCATGTTCATCTGTATCCCCGCCCTTCCCAGGTTGACCAGCCAGGGGCGGTTGTAGCCGGGGAAGAGGTAGCCGTCGGCGAAGCTGCGGTACTGGGTGAGCGAGCGGAAGTTGCCGCCGGCCATGTCGGCGGTCGGGTCGGCGCCCCCGGAGAGGTAGTAGCCGCCGAGTATCGGCTGGCCACCCACGATGTAGTCGGCGCTCGCCGTCGCGGTGTTGCCGGCGACGTCGCGCACCTGGACGGTGACGCGAGGCATCACGCCACCGCCCGGTAGACGGCGACCGAGCCGTTGTCGGAAACCCGGGTCCAGGTACGCCCGGAGTTGTCGGTGACGGTCAGGGTGAGCGGGTCGATGACCGCGGTGACCTTGACGGGCGCGCTGCTGTTGCCCTGCGCGTCGGTGACCACGATGGTGACGGTCAACGGCTTGGTGTCGGGGTCGGAGTAGGTGACGGTCAGCAGCATCTGGTCGCCCGGCGAGTAGGTCGGCGAGTTCAGCTTTGCGGTTGCGGTGGGAGCGGCCATGGAGGTGCCTCTCTGAGATAGGTCGCCGGGTCCGGGCGCGCGCTGAGCGACGCCGGACCGACGGGACGCACACGGGTGCGAGAGGGAAGGCGGAACACCGGCCCAGGCGACGCGGCCAGGCGGCGGCGTCGGCGGTGATGACGTCCTTGTCCCGGTGAGGACGAACCCGCTGCGGGCGCCCCCAGCGGAGTCGGCACCTGCTCCAACAGTGCTCCGTCCGAGGCGCTGCTGTCTTGTCCGTTGCCCGACAGAGACCCCCGCTGAGCTGCGGAAACGTGAGACGCGGCTGCTATTCGGGCGCGACAGCCCGGACGGCCCGGGCCTGCGCGACGAGGCGGATCGACCCGTCCGCTTCGACCGGAAGCCGGACCGCCAGCACCTCCCGCAGCCCCTCCCGGGCCGGTTCGCTAAACATCGTGACGTAGGCCGGCGCCGCGCCCTGTCCACCGAGGAACGGCGTCCAGTAGTCCGCGAAATCGGTGAAGACCGTCGACACGTCGACACGTCGACCGGCCGCACCGACACCTTGCCCAGGCCGGCGGGCCCCCAGGGCGCCCGCAACGTGTCGGGCTGCCACCGCAGCGAAGAAACGCGTCACAGCCGCGGCCGTGCGTCGAGCATGGCGACCGAACCCCCAGCGAGGTGGACCAGCGCACCGGCCAAGGCTCACCGACGTCGCCGCGCCGGGTCGAGCAGAGCGGGCGGGCTGTCGAACTTTTCGTGCGCGGCGAGGTCGACGCCGGGAGCGACGATCGTGTCGATCGTGTCGAGCACGTCGCCGGTCAGCACGGTGTCCGCGGCGGCGAGCTGGGAGCGCAGGTGCTCCCTGGTGCGCGGGCCGATGATCGCGCTGGTCACGGCCGGGTGCGCGGTAACGAACCCGAGCGCGAGCTGGATCAGCGTCAGCCCCGCCTCCTCGGCGACGGTGGCCAGCCGCTCGACGGCGTCGAGCCTGGCCCGGTTGGCCGGGATGCTGAGGTCGAAGCGCTCCGGGAGGATCGTCGAGCGGCTGGTGGTGACCTCCCGGCCGGCACGGATCGCGCCCGACAGCCAGCCCGAGGCGAGCGGGCTCCATGCGAGCACGCCGATCCCGTACTGCTCGGTCACCGGCAGGATGTGGCCCTCGATGCCTCGTTGCAGGATCGAGTAGCTGGGCTGCTCCGTGACATAACGGCCCAGGTGATGCTCCCGGGCGGCCCATTCGGCCTGCACCAGCCGGTACGCGGGGAAGGTTGAGGAGCCGAAGTAGCGGATTTTCCCCGCCCGCTGCAGGTCGGTCAGCGCCGACAGGGTCTCCTCGTCGCTGGTGGTCGGGTCCCATCGGTGGATCTGGTAGAGATCGACGTGGTCAACGCCGAGGCGGCGCAGGCTGTTGTCCAACTCGGTGACCAGCCAGCGGCGCGAGCCACCCCGATGATTGCGCTCATCACCCATTGGCATGCCCGCCTTCGTGGCCAGTACGACGTCCTCGCGGCGACCGACGATGGCCTTGCCCACCATCTCCTCCGACTCGCCCTGGCCGTACATGTCGGCGGTGTCGATCAGGTTGATTCCGCCCTCCAGTGCGGCGTCGACGATCGCCGTCACCTCCTCCTGGGTGGTGCGTCCCAATGTGCCGAAGTTCATCGCGCCCAGCGCGAGGGTGCTGACCTGAACGCCGGTGCGACCCAGGGTGCGGTACTGCATGATTTCTCCTCCGAGAGACGGGAGCGTGACTTGGCTCAGCACTGCCTGCTCTGGCATGCTGAAGCAAGCGGAACCTTGTTCCGCTAACCACTATACGGAACGTTGTTCCGTTTGCCAAACGACGTGATGGAGGTGGCACAGCAGTGCCCGACATCGAGAGCGGGTCAGGCCGGCCGGTGCCACGGAAGCGGGCTGACGCCCGCCGCAACGAGGCGACACTGCTGGACGCCGCCGCCTCGACCTTCGTCACCTCCGGCGTGGACGCGCCAGTGCGGGACATCGCCGCCAGGGCGGGTGTCGGTGTCGGCACGATCTACCGCCACTTCCCGACGCGCGCCGACCTCATCGTCGCCGTCTACCGACACCAGGTCGAGGCATGCGCGGAGGCCGGTCCGGCCCTGCTGGCCACGAGCAGCACACCGCATGCCGCCCTCGCGCAGTGGATCAGTCTCTTCGTCGACTTCCTGGTCACAAAGCACGGCCTCGCCGAGGCACTACAGTCCGACAACGCCGCCTTCGAGACTCTGCACGCCTATTTCCTGGACCGCCTGGTGCCCGTGTGCGCCCAGTTGCTCGACGCCGCCGCCACGGCGGGCGAGATCCGGCCCGACGTGACCGCCTTCGAGGTGCTGCGGGGTGTCGGCAACCTCTGCATCGGCGCGGGCGAGCCCCGTTACGACGCTCGTCGCATGGTCGAACTCCTCGTCGCGGGGCTGCGCCAACGGAGGAGCGAGGCAGCCGACTGATCGACTCGCTCTTCTTGATGTCGCGGCATCCTCGACACCGCGACACCCCGAGATCAGCGAAACCGAGTCGATCACCGCCCCGGCGGACCGATAACCTGGCGATCATGGCGGACTGGGAGCTGCGACCGGCCTCGGTGGCGGACGTCGACGCCGTGGCCGAGTTGCGGGCCGTGGTGCTGCGCGCCGATCTGGAGCGGCTCGGGCGGTACGACGACCAGCGCGTGCGGCAGCGCCTGCGGGACGGCTTCGCCCCGGCGTACACCTGGATTGTCGAGGTGGACGGCACGTTCGCCGGCTGCGTGGCGCTGCGCCCGGCGGACGACGCCCACTGGTTGGAGCACTTCTACCTGTCCCCGCGGGTGCAGGGCAGCGGCGTCGGCACGGCCGTGCTGCGCGAGCTGCTGGACCGGTGCGACCGGGACGGCACCCTGGTCCGGCTTAACGTGTTGCGGGGCAGTCCGGCCCGGCGGCTGTACGAGCGGCACGGGTTCACGCTCGAGACCGAGGATCCGGTGGACGTCTTCATGGTGCGCGCACCGACCCGGGAACTGTCAACGTATCGTTGACACGTGACGGCGGAGCTGGCGCAGTTGGCGGAGGTCCGGGTCGAACGTGCCCGCCTGGACGAGCGGGAGCTGGACCTGATCGACCGGGCGCGGCACCACGGCGCGACGTGGGCGCAGGTGGCGCAGGCGTTGGGCCTCGGCAGCCGGCAGGCCGCCGAGCAGCGCCGACAGCGGCTGGTGGCGGCGCGGAGGTCCCGGCAGCAGCGCGGCGACCGCCGCTACCCGGCACAGATCACGGCACTGCGTGCCGCAGTGGCCCAGCTCGGCCGATGGATCGACACGGACCGGCGGTGGGACGCGCGATTCCGCCGGGCGGCGCTCGTGCGCGGCACTGTGGACGCGGCAGTGGACGCCGCCCCGGGGTCGCTGTACGCGCTGGCCCCGCATCTCGTCGCTGACCTCGCCGAGGCGGGCGACCGCCTGCCGGCACCCGCCCGAGCCGCCGCGGCGAAGATCGCCTCCGCGTTGTCAATGCCACGTTGACGTCGATCACCAGCATTGCGCGAGGAGGCCTCAAGAAACAGGATATGAGTCACCCCGGCTCAACCTGGAGGACTCATGCGGCGCAACGCGGGACTGTTCGTGGCGATCTCACTGTTGTCCGGCTTCGGCAGCAGTGCCATGTCCCTGGTGGCCGGCATCTGGACCCTGGACCTGACCGGCTCCACCGGCCTCGCGGCCCTCACCGGGCTGTGCGTGTACGCCCCGGTGCTCGCCGGTCCCTGGCTGGGCGGTCTGCTCGACCGGGCACCCCGGCGGCCGCTTGTCATCGCTGTCAACCTCGGGTTGGCCGCCGCCCTGCTGGCCCTCTTCGCGGTGCGCGGGCCAGGGCAGGCATGGCTCGTCTTCGCCGTCGCATCCGTCTACGGCGTCAGCTACGTGCTCATCGACGCGGGCGAGACGGCGCTGCTGCCGTCCGCGCTGTCCCCAACGGAACTCGGCGACGTCAACGGATGGCGGTCAAGCGCACAGGAGGGCATGAAGCTTGTCGCTCCGCTGGCCGGTGCGGGCCTCTACGCCTGGCGCGGCGGCCACGCGGTCGTCGTGCTCAGCGCGGCCATGCCGGTCCTGGTCGCCATCCTGTACGCCACGCTGCGCCTCCACCGGACGCCACCGGTCCAGCCGACGCAGCGACACCGGGCCCTGTGTGCCGGGGTATCGGTCCTGTTCCGACAGCGGGCGACGCGTGTGCCGGTCGTGCTCGCCGCCGTGTCGATCGCCATGTCCGGCTTCACGACCGCGGCGATCTATACGATCGTGACCACCGACCTCCGGCTCCCGACGACGTTCCTGGGCGTGCTGACCAGCGCGCAGGGCGCTGGATCCATTCTCGGCGGCCTGATCGTCGGCCGGCTCCTGGCCAGCCGGGGCCCGGGTGCCGTCGGCGTCGCCGGGACGGTGCTGTTCGCCGTCGGTTGCCTGGCCCGTGGCCTGCCGTGGTGGCCGGTCACTGTCGCCGGCGCGGTGGTCGCCGGCGTCGGCCTGCCCTGGACCCTGGTCGCGGCGGTGACGGCCGTGCAGACGCACACGCCGTCGGCCCTGCTGGGCCGGGTCTCCGCGACGGCGAACACCGCGATGTTCGGCCCCCTCGTGCTGGCCATCCCGCTCGGCTCGGCGGCCGTCCACCTCGGCGGCCGCCCACCGCTCGTCGCCGCTGTCGTGATCTGCCTGACGGCGGTGGCCGCCACGCTCCACCGTCCGCTGACGACGGCTCGGCCGGCACCCGGGCTCGACCACTCCGGCCAGGCTCCGCCGAACGCGGACCGGGCCTGGTGACGGTTTCCCGCCGACGAGGTCGACCGACACGCGGGCGTGGTTAACTATCGAGCCATGCCGCTCAGTCCGGACGAGGTCGAGCTCTTCGAACGCGCCAGGGCACGCCTGGGGGCGATCGCCTACCGCCTGCTGGGCTCGGCGAGTGACGCCGAGGACGCGGTCCAGGACACGTTCCTGCGCTGGCAGTCCGCCGATCGCCAGCGGGTCGAGACGCCCGAGGCCTGGCTGACGAAGGCGCTCACCAACGTGTGCCTCAACCAGCTCACCTCGGCGCGGGCCCGACGCGAGACCTATGTGGGGACCTGGCTGCCCGAACCGGTGCTGGCCGGGGATCGGATGCTCGGCCCACTCGACACCGCCGAGCAGCGCGAGTCGATCTCGATGGCGGTGCTCACCCTGCTGGAGCGGCTGTCGGCCAAGGAGCGCGCGGTGTACGTGCTCCGCGAGGCCTTCGGCTACGCGCACGGGGAGATCGCCGACATCCTCGGCGTCAGCGAGTCGAACTGCCAGCAGATCTACCGGCGGGCCAAGCAACACGTCGCCGACGACCGAGCCCGCGGGGAGGTCGACGCCGCCACCGCGCGCAGGATCGTCGAGGAGTTCCTCGCCGCGGCCGCGAACGGCGAGACCGAGCGGCTGGTCACCCTCCTCACCGACGACGCGACGAGCATCGGTGACGGCGGCGGCAAGATCCCGGCCCGGACCACACCGGTGGTCGGCGCGCCGGCGGTGGCCCGCTTCCTGCGGGGCCTGTTCGCGCCCAGCACCGCCAAGCGGGACCTCGTGGGCGGCCGCCCGCTCGTCTACGCCGAGGTCGTCAACGGCGCTCCGGCGCTGGTGGTCGTGCTCGACGACCAGGTCGTCGGGGTGATGTCGGTGCAGGTGACGTCCGACGGCATCGCGGCCCTGCACACCCAGGTCAACCCCGACAAGCTGGTACGCGCCACCCGGCACTGGTCCGCATCCGCGCACGGGGAGCCCCTGCTGCGCATCTGGTGACCCAGCTCTCAGCCGACTCCTGTCAGGAATCGGGTCGCTGTCCGGTTCAGGAGGCGACCCTCACCGAGACAGGAGCGCCACCATGAAGCACCGGATCGTCGTCCTCGGGGCCGGATACGCCGGAGCCATCGCCGCCGGGCGTCTCGCCAGGCGACTGCACCCCGACGACACGCAGATCACCGTCGTCAACGCCGACGCCGACTTCGTCGAGCGGGTCCGAATGCACCAACTCGCCACCGGTCAGCACCTCAAGCGTCGACCGCTTACCGACGTCTACGCCGGCACCGGAGTCGAGGTCCGGGTGGCCCGGGTCACCGCCGTCGACGCCGACCGCAGGACCGTCGCGCTCGGCGCCGACGAGATCGCGTACGACACGCTCGTCTACGCCCTCGGCAGCGCCAGCGCGGACCACGGCGTCCCCGGCGTCGCCGAGCACGCGTACGACATCGCCGGCAGGCCGTCGGCGCTGCGGTTACGCGACCGCCTGGCCCAGCTCCCAGCCGGCGCGACAGTGCTCGTCGTCGGCGGCGGCCTCACCGGCCTCGAAGCGGCCACCGAGATCGCGGAGGCCCGCCCGGACCTCGACGTCGCGCTCGCCGCCCGGGGCGCTCTCGGTGACTGGCTCACCGGGAAGGCGCAGCAGCACCTGCGCGGGGTCTGCGCCCGGCTCGGCATCACCGTCCACGAGCACACCGACATCGCCCGGGTCGACGCCACCGGCGCGGTCACCAGCGACGGCCAGGTGATCCCGGCCCAGGTGACAGTGTGGACGGCCGGCTTCGCCGTCCACCCCATCGCCGCCGCCACGACCCTGACGGTCGCGGGCACCGGGCAGATCGTCGTCGACGCCACGATGCGTTCGGTCTCGCACCCCGACGTGTACGCCGTCGGCGACGCCGCGATCGCCGAGGGACCGGGCGGGAAACCGCTGCGGATGTCCTGCGCCTCGGGAACGCCGATGGCCTGGCAGGCCGCCGACGCCATCGCCGCCCGCCTGACCGGCCGGACGAAGATCCCCAAGGCTCCGCTGCGGTACTTCAACCAGTGCATCAGCCTCGGCCGCCGCGACGGCCTCATCCAGTACGTGACCGCCGACGACCGGGCCAGGCCCGCCCTGCTCAAGGGCACACTGGCGGCCCGCTACAAGGAGGTCGTCTGCGCGGGAGCGGCCTGGAGCGTCTCCCGCCCGATCCCGTACCCGGTGCGCCGCCACCGCATCGTCGCGACCCGGACGGAGAGCCTCGCGGCGACGCCGTGACGCAACTGACGAATGGCCTCCAGGAGGCGGGGCCACGGAGAGGGATTCATGTTGGGTAGTGTCGGCGTCGCTACGGAACGTGCAGAACACCGGGGTCCCTCGCCGCCCCAGTCGACCGGAAGGACGGCATGGCCAGCATCGAGCAAGTCAAAGCCGCGCTCGCCCAGGCAGCCGAGCAGAGCAACACGACGACGAGCCAGATCCGGGCCACCATCGAGAGCACCGAGCAGGTGCTTACCCAACTGCGCACGGTCGCCGCCGGCACCGGGCACCCTGCCCTCTCCGAGGCGATCGCCCGAGCGGAGCAGACCAAGCAACGCCTGATCGAAGCAGCCACCACTCTCCAGGGCAGCACCGCGGCGGCCCGGCAGTACATCAGCATCCTTGGCTGACCCGTGAGTATCGGCGAGGTCAAGGCGGCCCTCGAGGAAGCGAACCAACTACTCGACCAGGGCAGGACGACGGTCGAAGGTATCGACGATTCCCTGGACGAGGCCGCTGGGCTCATGCTCGCGACCTTGCATGACAGTCGGCGGGAAGAGGCAGAGAAGGCCCGCAAGGCCGTCGCCGAGGCGGTACGCGAGGTCAAGCTGACCCTCCGGGCCATCACCGCCGCACAGGAGAGTGGCAACGAGTTCGGAAAGGCGTTGGGGTGAGCAGCGTGCTTGCTCAGGTGGTGGCCCAACTCAGGTCCACGATTGAGCGTTTGGACGCGGTCGCGGTCCAGGCGAACCGTGTCGCCGCGGATGTCGCTGAGGGAAACGCCCGCTACGCCGCTGTTGGCAGGGGCACCGATCATCCAAAGCTGCGTGCGGCGGTGAGTCAGAGTCGGACCGGGGCGGACAAGGCCCACCGGATTGCCCGGTTGAGCAGCGACGCCGCCAGAAACGTCGCGGACTTTCTGAACGCCATCGCTCCCGGTTCAGCACCGCAATCGGCGGCAGCCGCCTCCGGGCCACCGTCTGGCGAGGACCTCCTGACGGACAGCGACCGACGTGCCCTGAAGCGGCGGAGTTTCCTCGAACGCTCGGCGCGAAGGGCCGATGACATCCAGGAACAGGTTTCAGCAGGCACCGACGCACTTCAGAAGGGTGCGAAGGCCCTCCGCGACTTCGACGGCCCTTCCGGAACCCACTCGACCGGCACCGGCACCCCCAGCGTTCCTGGACCCCCGGCACGACCGAAGATAGATGGCGCGGAAGCGGCCGGGAATCTTGTGGTCGTCGGCCTGTTGGCCGGTGTCGCGGCGCATCGGACCCTCACAGTGGTGAGCACATGGATAGCGAGGTTCAGCAGACGTGACGGAACAACCGCTCAGCGCACTGATCCGGGCTCTGGCAAAGGCTGACTGGGATGCAGTCGACGCGCTCGTTGTGGAAATCGGTCAGCACGGCCTGGCGAATGGACTCCAGGTCATCGGTGCTGCCTTCGCAATCGCCGTCGACCGGCGCTTCGGACCCGACACCACCCCCACGGACGTGGCGCGCTGGGTCGCCGACGTTCGCGCCCAGAACAAGGGGGGAGATGACCTTCCCGCTCTGGAGATGGAGGGCCTTATCCGGGCAGCTCTCGGCGAAACGGAGTTGGTCGACAGCATTAGCCCTGAAACTGCCCTCGGAGCCGAGCTTTTCATGCTCGGGCGGATCCTCCTGGAGTCCAAGCTCCCCCCGGCCGAACTCGACGAGTTCATTGCGGAGGCAGAGCAACTCGCTGCTGAACAACGTTAGCGGGCGGGATATCCCGCCCGTCACCCACCGAACACGCCCGCGGTTTCGTCGCCGATGGATGCGGGTGTCGCAGCGGTGTCTCGCCGCTACACCTGGGCGGTCCGGTCAGGGGCGGCCGATCATCTGCGCCTTTGTCGTGCTCATGAATGCGACCCAGGCTGCCGGCGCGAAGCTCAGCATCCCGGCGTCGGGTGCCTTGGAGTCACGGACGTCCACCTTGGCGCCCCGGTCACGCACCTCGACGCACTGACCGTTACTGCCGGACCGGCTCGACCTGCGCCAAGCGTTACGTTGCACTCTCGCTCCACTCCTTGATGAACTTCATCGACTCGGCCCGGACATAGCCACCGTCCCCAGATTGACGTACGCCGTCGACAGACGCGCCATGTCACGGCTCGACTTTAAGAACAATTCAGCGGCCAGAGTCTCGATGTAGCCCAACGGCGGGTCGTCTGGCTCAAAGGCGAGTAACGCAAAACCATTGCCGTCCGCGAGGTGGGCGCCGGCCTCGAAGCGCAGCACCTGGATCGTGACGTTCGGCAGCCGGCCCAGCGAGGTCGCTCATGGTCCTACCTCCCCTGCGCGAGCCAGGTGGGAGCCGGTCGCGCGTACTCGATGGTGGCCGCTACGCGGTCGGCGGTGGCCGCGTCGAGTTCCCGTTCCGTGATCCACAGGGCCAGGTCCAGCCCGGCCGCGAGCGCGCCCGCGGTGATGCGATCACCGTCGTCGACGACCCGCTCCTCGACCACATCGACGCCGTAGGAGCGCAACTCCTCGTACGCGTTGCGGTTGGTGGTCGCCCGCCGCTGGCCCAGCAGCCCGGCGGCCGCCAGCAACAGACTGCCAGTGCAGACCGACGCCATCCAGCGGGTCGAGGGGGCCAGAGCGGCCAGCCGGGCCGGGAGCACGCCGTGCTGCGCCTCGGCCCAGGCACCAGCAGGGGCCCGGTTCAACCACCCTCCGCCCGGCACGACCACACCGTCGGGCCGACCCAGCACCGCGGGCACCTGGAGTTGGACACCCCGCATGCTGACCACCGGCCCCGGCCGCTCGACAGTGACCAGCTCGACAGCGAATCCGGCCATCGCGAGCACCTCGAAGGGGCCGAACACGTCCAACTCGTCAAAGCCATCGAAAACCACGATCTCTATCCGCATCCGACGAGGATCCCGCCGCACGACCGTGGACGACGAGTGGCATCCTCGCCACCGTGCATAAGCAATCGGCCACGCACCGGGTCGCCGTACTGGCCCTGCCACCCGTCGTCGCCTTCGACCTGACCATCGCGACCCACGTCTTCGGCCACGAGGGCCAGGGTCGGTACACGACCACCGTCTGCTCGCCGGACGGCGGCCCGGTTCCCACCACCACCGCCGGGCTGGGCCTGACCGTCGATGCCACGATCGATGCCCTCGCCGACGCCGACACCGTGATCGTTCCCGGTTTCCGCCGGGGACCCGCGCCGGCGCGGGCACTCGACGCGCTGCGGCACGCGTACCGGCGGGGCGCCCGCATCGCCTCGATCTGCACCGGGGCGTTCGCCCTGGCCCAGTCCGGGTTGCTCGATGGTCGGCGGGCGACCACCCACTGGATGCACGCCGAGGCGTTGGCCCGCGAACACCCCGGGGTCACCGTCGATGCCAATGCGCTGTACGTCGACGAGGGGCAGGTACTGACAAGCGCCGGGCTCGCCGCGGGCCTCGACCTGTGCCTCTATCTGGTTGGCCGGGACCACGGCCAGCAGGTGGCCATCGAACGCGCCCGTCTCATGGTCACACCGCTGCACCGGGCCGGCGGCCAGGCGCAGTTCGTCCCGGCCCAGGCGAGTGGGGAGGACGCCGAGATGGCCGCCGTCACCACCTGGGCGACCGCGAACCTGCACCTGCCGATCACCGTCGCGGACCTGGCCCGGCACGGTCTTCAGTCCACCCGTACGTTGCACCGCAACTTCCGACACCGGTTCGGCCTGAGCCCGCAGGCGTGGCTGACCGAGCAACGGCTGCGCGCGGCCTGCGGGCTGCTCGAGAGCGACGACATCACGATCGACGAAGTCGCCAGACGGACCGGGCTGGGCACCGCCACGAACCTACGGGCCCATTTCCGCCGAGCGTTCGCCACCACTCCCACCGCCTACCGCCGCGCCTTCACCCCCTGACGCGCGCGGGGCCATCGGGTGGTTAGTCCGGGAAGACAGCGCCGTTGGCGCCGAGGTACGGAGCCGGGTCCATGCGGCCACCCAGCGCGGCGGCCACCGCCTCAGCGGCGGCCAACTTGATGTCGCCGTCGCATGTGTCGACCGGGGAGTCGCCGATCATCATCAGTGTCACGCGCATGGCGCGGTCGCGACCCGGTACGTGTGCGAGCGCATACCGTGCCCCCGCCAACGCCTCCGCGATCAACTCAGCGTTTGTCGTCCTGTCGACCACGGCCTGCGGTCCGTACCTGTCGCGCAACCAGTCGAACGCATGGGGAGAGACGACCACCTGATCGTGCTCGGCAGGCTCGGCGACCGCGGCGACCTCGGCGATGTGCGCCAGCCCGGCGACTATCTTACGGAGCGTGAACCGCGCCTCCACCGCACCAATCTACGCAGTACGCGGTGTCGCCCGCGACCTGACGGCCGTCACTCGAGCAGGCCGCGTCTGGTCAGATGGGCACGCAGCGTCTCGGCGTCCTCGGGGGACATCAGGCGGCGTGGGATGACTGTCGCCGGCATCCGCCCGACGTACACGATCCAGAACTCGGGGGTGTCCTTCACCTGGGAGACCCCGTCCCAGGCGATGCCGCTGGACTGCGAGCCGCTGCGCATCATGATGTTGTCGTCGGTGATGTCGTAGGCGCCCTCGACCGCGTAGTCACCGGAGCGGCGTCGGGCGCGCCACCGCACCCACGGCGAATACAGCATCGACAGCAGACCGGCCACGACCATGGCCGTGTAGAGCGGCGAGAACTGGTCGGCTCGGGCGGACCCGCGCGCGACGGCGAGACCGATCACCCCCACCGCCACCAGCACCGCGCCGATGTAGCCGTACCTGCGCAGGCGTACGCGGCTGAGCGCGGCGGCCACCCGGCCCGGGTAGGCGGGGTCGGCGGGAATGTCGAAACGGATGTGCACGCCAGAACGATAGTGCCCGGCTAGCCTGTCCGGATGCCTGATCTTCGCTTCGAGGCGGTGCGGCCGGACAGCGACGACGGCGTCTGCTCCGACTGGCAGTACGTCCACAACCTGATCATCCCGACCAGCCCGCTCTCGGTCGGCGAGATCCGCGCCCGTGCCGATCGCAACCGCCTGACCGTCACCTATCACGGCGACACGCTCGTGGGCTGCTCGACGGTTCGGCCGCCGATGGACGACCAGGCGACGGCGACGGTAATCGTCCGCGTGCTGCCGGAACATCGCGGTCGGGGTTTCGGTGGGCGACTGTACGACGAGGCGCTGGGCGCGGCCTACGAGGTCGGCGCCCGAGTCATCGAGACCGTTGTCCTGGCCGCCAACCAGGACGGGCTGCGGTTCGCCGAACGGCACGGTTATGTCGAGATCGACAGGTACCTGCTCGACGGTGACACGATCCCGTTCGTCGACCTTCGGTTGGCCGAGCCCGCCGGCTGATCTCGTCATAGATATCGAGATCTGGCGATACCATCGTCGGTAGCCATCGAATCCCGATCGCGCGCCGCGTGCTGTCGACAGCATGCCTCGCCGACCTACCGACGGGGAGATCATGACGAGCCGCACCCCCGCACGTCGGACGATCCGGTCACGCGTCGTTCCCGCGGCCATCGCGCTCGGCTCGCTGGTCGCCGCCACGTTGACCGCGCCGGCATCGAGCGCCGCTGCCGCGATCGCCGACCGTAGCCCGGTCAACCCGGTGGTCACCTGGGACCTCAACGCCCAGACGGCGATCTGGGACGTCGCGGCTCAGCAACCGAACGAGCAGGTGCGCAGCTTCGCGATGGTGAGCGGAGCCGTCTACGACGCGCTCAACGCGATCGCCGGCACCCCGTACCAGCCGTATCTCGTGGCACCGCCGTCGAGCGGGACGGAGTCGGCGGACGCCGCCGTCGCCACCGCCGCCCACGACGTGCTCGCCGCCCTCTTCCCCGCCCAGCAGGAGCGGCTTCGGGCCCAGTACGACGCGGCGATCGCCGCGATTCCCGATGGGCGGTCGAAGCACGGCGGCGTGGCGGTCGGGGCGCGAGCGGCGGCCGCGATGGTCGCGGCGCGGCAGGACGACGGCGCGTTCGGGGACCAGCAGTGGCGCACCGGAACGGTGCCCGGCCAGTGGCGACCCACACCGCCGCTGTTCCTGTCGCAGGGCGCCTGGACCGGGCACATGCGCCCGTTCCTCCTCCCCCGCGCGTCGACGTTCCGCGCCCCCGAGCCGCCCCGCCTGACCAGCAGCGCCTACGCCCGCGACCTCAACGAGGTGCGGGCAGTCGGCGGTGCGACGAGCACGGTGCGCACCCAGGACCAGACCGAGGCCGCGCTCTGGTGGCACGACCGGCGGTCCGCCTCGTGGGAGATCAAGCGACAACTCGCCACCACCCACCGGCTGGACGCCCTGCACACCGCGCGCTTCTTCGCGATGACCGACCTCATCGTGGCCGACTCCGGGGTGGCGTGCTTCAGTCAGAAGGACGTCTGGAGCTACTGGCGTCCGGTCACCGCGATCCAGTTGGCCGACACGGACGGCAACCCGAGGACGGCCGCCGACCCGGGCTGGCAGTCGTTGCTCGGCACGCCCCCCTTCCCGGAGTACCCCTCCGGCCACGCCTGCGGCACCGGCGCGCGGATGTCGCTGTACCGATACTTCTTCGGCCGGGACGACGTCGCGTTCAGCGGATCCAGCGTCGACTCCGGCACGACCCGGCACTTCACCAGCTTCTCGCAAGCGCTCGACGAGCTCATCGGCGCGCGGGTCTGGGGTGGCGTCCACTTCCGCACCGCCGACGTCGAGGGCGCGAAACTGGGTGCGGAGGTCTCCCGCTACGCGGTCCGCCACTACTTCCGCCCGCTGCGACAACGGCGGTGAGTACGGCGTCGCCGTCCACGAGCGCGCCGATCCTGTGGCCGGCACCCCATGGCGGTCGGGCGGCTGAGGAATACTGGCCCGCATGGCTGATCTGGGCGAGACGAAGACCGCGCTGCACCGCTATCTCCGGCTGACCCGCGACAACCTGATCTGGAAGCTCGACGGGCTCAGCGAGCGCGAGGCCAGGTTGCCCCGCACCGCGACCGGCAACAACCTGCTGGGCGTCGTCAAACACTGCCTCAATGTCGAGGCCGGCTACTTCGGGCTCGCATTCGGGCGCGAGTTCCCGACACCTGAGGAGCTGGTCCCCCTGTCGGCGGTCGACGAGGACCCGCAGGCCGACTGGTACGCCACCGAGGATGAGACGAAGGACGGGCTGATCGACCTGTACCGCCGGGTGGGGGTCTTCGCCGATGAGACGATCGACAAGCTTCCCCTCGACGCACCGGGGCGGGTGCCCTGGTGGCGGCCGGGCCACCAGGACGCGACGTTGCAGCAGATCCTCGTCCACGTGACCGCCGACCTCGCCCGCCATGCCGGTCACGCCGACATCATGCGCGAGCAGCACGACGAGGCGGTCGGTCTGCGGCGGGAGACCGCCGGCCTCCCCGACGGGTACGACTGGCCGGCGTACGTCAGCAAGCTGACGAAGATCGCCAACCGGTTCGAGTAGCCGGGGGCGGCCACCACCGGCGACTGTCCGCCGGCACGGTCGGCCGGACCCGTGCCGGTCCGTCGTTCCTGTTGGGTGGTTGCGGCACAACCGGTGCCGGTCAGCGCAGCCAGGCCGGCGGGGCCGGATGCCGCAGGATCTCGGCCAGCCCGTGCCGGTGCGGGTCCGGGTCGCCGTCGAGCCAGGCGTGGGCGTGGAACCCCGCGGCCGGCGCGCTGACCCCGATCACCACGGTGCGCGGCACCCCCCGGTCGGCGAACCAGCGCTGCCGCACCAGGGCGCTCTCCAGACAGTTGCCGCCGCTGCGCCGCAGCGCCCCCTGGACCACCGTGTCGGTACCGCCCGACGGGGGCGCGGTGAGGTGCACAGCGATCAGCCCGCCGCGCGCGAGTTGGCGACGCACTCGCCGACACGCCAGCATCGTCCAGGCCACCAGGGCCACCCCCCGTGGCCCGTGGTTACGGAGCAGCCGGGCCAGCGCCTTGAGGCTGGCCGTCACGGCAGCGGCCCGGACCCGGTGTGGACGAAGGCAACCGGGACGAGGTACGGGTGGGTGAGCGGCGGCCCAGCGGCGCTTCTCATCGGTGTGTCTCCTGGTGTGGCTCGGGCGCGCGGACGACGCCGGTGGTGCTGTGCTCCCTCCCACCGTTGCCGTACGGAGCCGAGACGAGACGGAGGGCGATCTCAAACTTACCCTCCGTGGGGGCGGACGCGGTGGTGCGCGGTATACCGCTGCGGTATACCGCTCACCAGCACATCGACCTGGCGGGACTCGCCTAGAACCCGCCCCACCGGCGGGCCCCGCACTTCCAGGTCTTTCCGCCGTCGTGCGAGACGCAGACCACGAGGATCTTCCCGAGGAGGGGAAGCCCGAAGGTGAAGATGTGGATCGTCGTCTTCTTCGCGTACGGGACGCCGGACTTCTCGGCGACGTCGCCCAACGCCCACCCGGAGTCCGGTGCGTCACGTGTCGCCACCCGGCGCAGCGAGTCGACGTCCTTGCCGTCGATGAGCATCTCGACCTCCTCCGCCGAGGGCTCACCGTCGCCGATCAACGTGTCCACCGTGTACGGGCCGTCGACGGCGACACCGTTGGCCTTCTCGAAGTCCGCCCTCATCCCGCCCACCGTGGTGTCGCCGGCAAGGTCGAGGGTGAGGATCTGGTCGGTCCCCCGCCGCGACAGGATGCACTCCCAGACGGTTTTCCCCGACGCGATGCACATGGTCAGGCACCACTCCCGGCCGTCGGGCGTGGACGAGGCGAACAGCAGGGAGGTCGCCGTCCCGCCGTCACCCCTGCCGTCGTACGCGCCGTCGGCGAGGTCGGCCATTGTCGTGCCGAGCAGGTCCCGGCTACCCGGCATCGTGCCCACGACCTTGACGCCGTCCACCTGCTCACCGGCCACGAGCGCCGCCAGCTGGTCGCCGGTGAGATCGCGGCCTCCGGCGTCCACGGCCAGCACCGTCTCCAGGTCGCCGACGGGCCGGCCGGTCAGGTCGGCGAACCGTTGCAGCATCGTCCCCGGCGCGCCGGGGTGGTCGGTGACCGTCGTCCGGGCCTCGTCGTCGGCGGCCTGCGACGGAGCGTACGACGCTGTCAGCCCGACGATCAGGACCGTCGTGATGACTGAGACGCGCCTGGCGATGTCCCGCAGAGTTGTCATGGTGTCCTCGTCTCGGTGCTCGGTGTCGGCGGGGTCGGACGGGCTACCAGCGACACGTGACCACGTCGCCAACGGTGTTCGGGGATCCCCAGTCGCAGTGGTCGTCGATCCACTCGCCGATCTCGCCGATCGTGTCCACGATCCACGCGAACACCGACTTGATCGCGCCCCAGAGGCTGAAGTAGACGACTGTCGTTTCAGGGGTGCCGCCGGCCTCGTCGATGACGTCCTTCGTCGACATGGCGACGTTCGGCTTCTCGACGATGTCGAGCACCCGTACCCCGGTGGTGTCCTTGCCGGCCAGCAGCGCCTCGATCTGCTCCGGGGTCCGCTCCTTGCCGTCGTCGACCGCCACGATCGCGCGGTCGATCATGATTTCTCGACTGCCGCTGACGGCTCGGGCGATGCCGGCGATCTCGCCCACCGTGAGGTCGTTGCCGAGCGCGGGACCGGTGAACCGGCGGACCGAGACGGCACCGGCCGGGTCGATGAAGATCTCGTCGGCCGTGATCAGGTCGTCCGCTCCGAACGGATCCCAGGCGAACGTCCACCGCCCACCGACGCACCGGAACTGGCCGTACTCCCGGCCCTCCGGCGCGGTCTCGGTACGGACGATCCCGCCGCGCTCGTCGACGTGCTGGACCACACAGTCGGTACCCTTCGTCGGCGGCTTGTCGGTCTTTGCCACTGCTGCGGTGGACATGGCCAGCACCGTCCCGCTGACCAC
Source organism: Micromonospora sp. CA-240977 (assembly GCF_050942285.1). NCBI lineage: Bacteria > Bacillati > Actinomycetota > Actinomycetes > Micromonosporales > Micromonosporaceae > Micromonospora > Micromonospora sp. CA-240977. The sequence continues at coordinate 5,905,007 of NZ_CP192055.1, forward strand.
CCCGATCACCGCGAGGCGGTGTGCCAAGCGACTCATCGAACGCTCCATTCCTCGTGCCAGAAACTGGTCTCCGAAGAGTGCCGGGCCGCGCTGAAGCGGCCCGGAAACGGCGCGGAAAGCGCTGTGCGTCAGGGGAGCCGACTGGCGTCGAGCCGGGCGAGGTCGGCGCGGATCGCGTCGGCGTCGGCATCGCCGAGCTCGTCGAGGATGGTCAGGGCCCGGCTCCACGCGGCACGGGTGGCGTCGAGGTCGGCGAGGGCCCGGTGGCTGCCACCAAGATTGACGTACGTGCTCGCCTCGGCGTACCGGTCGTTGACCTGGGTGAAGAGGTCGAGCGCGTGCTCGTAGCAGGCGATCGCGCGCCGGTCGTCGCCGAGCTGGTGGTGGGCGTGGCCGAGGCTGTCCCAGGTGTCGGCCTGGCCCTGGACGTCGCCCACCTCCTGCAACATCCGCAGCGCCTCGCCGCACGATCGGAGGGCACTGTGGTGGTTACCGAGCAGCCCTTCCTGCCAACCGACCGCGTTCAGGGTGTAGCCCTGCCCGGCCTGGTTCCCGGCCCGCCGGAACAGGGTCAGCGCCCGCCGGGAATGGTGCAGCGCCTCGTGGTGCTGCCCCCGCCGCTCGGCCAGCTGACCAAGGTTCAGGCAGGTGTGTGCCCGCCCGGCATCGTCGCCGACCTCGGTGAAGAGGTCGAACGCGCGCCGCAGGTGGTCGTCGGCCTCGTCGTAGCGGCGCAGGCGGGAGCAGGCGAGACCGAGGCTGCGGTGTGCCTGGCCCTGCCCGCTCTGGTCCCCGATCCGGGACGCGGCGGCGAGCGCGACGCGTTGCGTGCCGAGCCAGTCCTGCCAGTGCCCCTGCCGGTGCAGGAAGCCGGCCAGGGTCCAGGCGAGCCGCCAGGCGTGTCCCTCGAAGCCGAGCCGCGCCGCGAGCGGTACCGCGGCGAGCAGGACGGGAAGTTCGGCGGTGAACCACGCCGTGGCGGCCGACCTGCTCCGGGGATTCTCCGGTGTCACGTCGGCACCCGGCGGCGGGAGGCTGATCGCGCTGAAGTGCGGGTGCAGCACGAGGTCGGCGGCGTGTGCGGTGTGCAGGCAGTGGTCGAGCAGCCGGTGGACGGCGGCACGGCGGTCGGCCGGTGGCTCGGTCTCGTCGGCGAGGCCGGCGGCGTACGCGCGCAGCAGGTCGTGGAACCCGTAGCGCCCGTACGTGTGCTCGGTGAGGAGGTTCGCCCGGCTCAACTCGGTAAGCAGCGGACCAGTCGACTGCGGGGTGCCGCCGGCCAGGCTGGCCACGGCCGGGGCGGAGACGTCCGGGCCGGGATGCAGGCTCAGCAGCCGGAACAGCCGGAGCGCGGCCGGGCTCAGTGTGCGGCAGGACCAGGAGAAGACCGCCCGCACGTCGGTGGCCTCGTCACCGCCGTGGAAGGCGTCCAGGTCGTCCAGCTCGCCGGCGATCACACCCAACGTGACGTGCCGGTTGGTGGCGGCTCTGGCCGCGACGATGGCCAGGGCGATGGGCAGCCGCGCGCACCGGTCGGCGATGTGGTCAGCCGCCGCGGGTTCGGCGTCGACCTGGCCCTCCCCGAGCCGGCGGACCAGCATGTCGCGGGCCTCGCCAGGGCTGAGCAGGTCGAGGAGGACAGGTTGGGCGCTCTCGGTGACGACCAGCGGATTGAGCTGGTCGCGGCTGGTGACGATCGTGAGGCAGTCGGGTGAGCCGGGCAGCAGTGGCCGGACCTGTTCGGCGTCGCGCGCGTTGTCCAGCACGACAAGCAGCCGGCGGCCGGCCACCGTCGTGCGGTACAGGCTCACCATCAGGTCCGGATCGCTCGGCATCCGTGCCGCCGGCACGCCGAGCGCCTCCAGGAACCCGTGCAGCGCTCGCGCCGGTTCGGTCGGCGTGGCCCCCGGGTCGAAACCGCGCAGGTTGACGTAGAGCTGCCCGTCGGGGAAGCGCTGGGCCGCCCGGTGCGCCCAGTGCACGGCGAGCGCCGTCTTGCCGACGCCCGCGGTCCCGGACACCACAGCGGCGCCGCCCCGCTCGACGAGCGCGTCGAGGGCGACGAGTTCCGCCTCGCGCCCGATGAACGTCGGTATGCCGGGAGGCAGCTGCGCCGCCACCGACGCCGGCGCCGGCGTGACCGGGGCGGGTGCGGCGATCGTGCTGTCCTGGCGCAGGATGGCGCACTCCAGATCCCGGAGCCGCGGACTCGGGTCGATGCCCAGGTTCTCCCGGAGGGTGTCGCGCAGCCGCCGGTACGTGGCGACCGCCTCGCCCTGTCGGCCGTCGCGGTACAGGGCGAGCATCAGTTGCGCGTGCAGGTGCTCGTCGAAGGGGTGCTGCCGGACGAGCCGCTCCAACCCGGGGACGAGCCGAGCGTGCTCGCCGACGGACAACCGGGCCTCGGCGAGCGCCCGTTCGGCCTCCAACCGGAGGCGGGCCAGGTGTTCGGCCTGCTCCTCGAGCCAGGCGGACCCGCCCACGTCGGCCAGTGGCGGGCCACGCCACAACGCCACGGCAGCCGTCAGGTGGTTCACCTGCTCGTTGGGGTCCGACGACCGTCGGGCCAGGTCGAGGAGGCGCTCGGCGGCCTGGACGTCGGTGGACTCCGGCCCGGTGTCGAGCACGTAACCGGGCGGGCGCGCCACTATCGACCCGGGCTCGCCGAGCACTCCGCGCAGGTAGGAGACGTGGCGCTGCAGCGTGTTCGCCGCGGTGGCCGGCAGGTGCTCGCCCCAGACCACCTCGATGAGCCGGTCGGTGCTCACCACCCGACCCGCGTGCAGCGCCAACGTCGCCAGTATCGCCTTGCGGCGCAGGCCGTTCACCGCCTGCGGACCGTCGGCGACGACCACCTCCACCGGCCCGAGCAGCCTGACCCGCACGCCCGTGCCAGCCGTCGAGATCACCGGGTCAGGCTAAATCCGCAGCTCGGCGACCTCGCTCTGTTCGTCGCGGACTGGACACGATCAACGGGTGAGCCCCGTCGTCAGCCGGTGTACTTGCCGTTGCGGGTGTCCCCCGCCGTGCCGTCGTAGAACACCTTGCGGTAGCGGTGCACCGAACCCTTCTTGACCGCCTGCCAGTGGGCGTACGCCACCTCGTAGTCGTGGTGCTTGTAGTAGTCACCGGCGGACTTGTAGTAGATCCGGTGCCGGGCGTACCCGCCGCAGTTGGCGAGGTAGCTGTAGGAGTACATCTTCATTCCGCCGAAGTCGGACGAGTAGTACGTCTTCGCCGGGTGCCACACGGTGCCCGGATTCGGGTAGCCGGGCAGCTCGGCCCAGTTGTACGAGTTCCAGTACAGGTCCCAACAGGTAAGCACCGCCGCGCTGGACATCGCGCTCGACGTCGGCACGGCCAGATCCTCGGCGACGACAACGGACGCCACGATGGTCCGGTAGGCCAGCTCCGGTGGGGTCGGCGTGCCGGCCGGCGGCTCCGACAGCAGCACCCGCGGCACCGGCACGGACCTGGGCGTGATGCTCAGGTACGTCTGGAGCATGCTCTGCTTGTCGTCGTACTCCAGTGGCGCGTTGCGGCCCATCTCCCCGTCCTGACGAAGCCCCCAGTCGCCGGACAGCTCGTCGCGGGAGAACACCACCCGCACACCGTTGCGGTAACCCAGCCGCGCCAGCTCGACGTCGCGGTCCATGGGCTCGTCGGCGTACACCCCTGGACCTGACCCACCGGCGGCACCGGCCGGCGCGGCGTTCCACGCGGTCAGCGTCGGCAGGACGACCAGCACCGCGAGCAGTACGCGTCCCGACAGCACTCTTGCCATCACCACTCCCCATTCGATCGATCGCGAGACGCGGACCCGGATGGTCGCCCCTCTGCGTGTCTTCCCGGGACATCCTTCGAGGCGGTGTTCAGAGCGCCGTCAAAGTGGCGTCAAGTACGCCGGGATTCGGTGTCGTAACGGCGACGCTCGCGTACGCACTGCCACCCGCGCGGCGCCCAATGAGACCGGAACCAGCGTCGACCGGAAGGCATCGGATGAACGCCACGACGGATCGAGAATGGAGCCGGCGGTGCACCGTCGTAGTCGCCGCGGCCGGGTACGGCAAGACCGTCGCCGTACGAGGCTGGCTGGGCGACCGCTCGGTGCGGTGGTGTGCCGGGACGGACGTCGCGGCGCTGGCGACGGCCGGGCCGGAATGGCTCGCCACCCTCGGCGCCGCGATCGAGGCGCGCGTCGACGAACCGGGCTGGCTCGTCCTCGACGACGTTCCGCGACTGTCCCGTCGCCGGCTCCAGACCCTGCTGGACACGCTGGAACGCCTGCCCCCGCAGCTCAGGGTCGTCCTGGTGACCCGCCACCCGCCAACCCTGTCCCCCCGACAGTCGGGCCTGCTCACCGAGTACGGGCCGGCGGATCTCCGGCTCTCGCCCGAGCAGGTGGCGTCAGCGCTGGCCGTCGACCACGGCCGGACCGACCCGGCGTTCGCGGCCCGGGTCCACGCCGAGACCGCTGGCTGGCCGGCGCTTGTCACTCTGGCCGCGCGGACGGCCGCCGCCACCGGCACGGACCGGGACGACCTGGCCGGGCCGGGGACACCACTGGAGTCCTACCTGGTGCGGGAGGTGTTCGCGGAGCTGCCGCCCGAAGTCCACCGACTGCTGCGGGACGCGGCACACCTCGACCCGGTCCACAGCGATCTGGGCGATGTCCTCGGCCACCGACACGGGGGCCGTCGGCTGGACCAGCTGGCCCGCGGCGGCATCCTCGTCCCGGTACCGGGGGGCGGGCCCGCGTACCGGATGGTGCCGGTCGTCGCCCGCGTCGCCCGTCGCCGATTCCCGTTGGGCCCGGCGGTGGCGCAACGCCTGCACGCGCGAGCGGCAGCCTGGTACGCCGAGCACGGATACCTGGTCCCGGCCCTCCGGTCGTACGGACGAGCGGGTGTCCCGGCCGCGGCGGCGTCGCTCCTCGCCGACCACGGCGCGGAGCTGCTCGCCGCGGGCGGCGCCGAGGCCGTCGTGGACGCCGTCCAGGCGCTCCCCGAGCACGCCCGGTCCGACGGCCTGCGGCTGCTGCACGGGGAGGCGCTCCAGATGCGCGGCGACTTCGACGCGGCACTCGCCGTCTACGCCGCGCTGGACAGTCGTCGGGGCTCCCTCGCCGCAGGGCTCGCCTGGCAGTACGGCCTCGTGCACTACCTGCGCGGCGAACCGCAGGCCGCCCTTGAGGTCTTCCGACGCGGTGTGCTCGACCCGCAGCCGTCCACCGACAACGCCCGACTGCTCGCCTGGACCGCTTCGGCCCAGTGGACGACCGGGGACACCGAGGCGTGCCGGGGCAACGCCGAACGGGCCCTCGCGGCAGCGGCAGCGGTCGGCAGCGAGGCGGCCCTCGCCGCCGCGCACACCGCGCTCGCCCTCGACGCCAAGCTGCGCGGTGATCGACCGGCAGCCGACGAACACCACGAGAAGGCGCTCCGGGCCGCCGAGGCGGCCCGCGACACCATCCAGGTGACCCGCATCCGCGCCAACCGCGCGTCCGCCCTGGTCGGCGAGGGCCGATACCTCGAAGCGCTGGCGGAGGTGCGGCCGGCGGTGGAGTTGGCCCAGGCCAACGGGCACGCCGCGATGCTCGCGCTGGCCCTCTGCAACGAGGGCGGCGCCCATTTCCACCTCGGTCAGCTCACCGAGGCCGCCGCCTCCTACGAACGGGCCGTACCGCTGCTGCAACGCATGGGATCCCGCAAGGTGGCGTACCCCTTGGTGGGTATCGGCGACGTCCACGCGCTGCGGGGCCGGACCAACCTGGCACGCGCGGCGTACGAGGAGGCGCTGCGCGCCAGTGAACCCGTCAACGACCACCAGATCCAGGTGCCGGCGCTCGCCGGACTGGCCCGCGTGCTGGCCGCCGAGGACGGCGCCACGGCGGTCGCCCTCGCCCAACGCGCCGTCGAACTGGAACGCGGCCCGGACTCGGCGACCGCCCGGCTCGCGCTCGGCTGGGTGGCACTGGAGATCGGCGACCACCAGCGGGCCGCCGAGGTGGCGCTGCTGGCGTCCACCGCCGCCCGGCTGCATCGGGACCGGGCGGCCCTCGCCGAGGCGTTGGAGCTTCGCGGGGCCGCCGCCCTCGACTCCGACGACACCCGCCACGCCTGGCGGGAGGCGGCGGCGACACTGCGCGACATCAGGTCGGCCGTGGCCGCGGACCGACTCGCGGTGCTGCTCAGCCGGCTACCCGGAGCGGATCCCCAGGAGCGGGTCGACGCCCGGCTGGCCGCCGAGCGGCTGACCAGCGCCGGCGTACCGGTGCCCACGCTCAACCGGCAGCGCCCCCGCCGCGTCGCCCAGGTCACCGTCCGCACCCTCGGCCGCTTCGAGGTGTTCGTGGACGGCGCGCAGGTGCAGGCCACCGCGTGGCAGTCCCGTAAGGCACGGGACCTGCTGCGCATCCTCGCCGCCCGGCGCGGTCGCGCGGTGCCCCGGGAGCAGCTCGGCGAGATGCTCTGGCCCGGCCAGGACCCGGACCGGGTCAGCCACCGGCTGTCCGTGGCCCTGTCCACCCTCCGCGGTGTGCTCGACCCGGAGCGCCGTACGTCGACCGACCACTTCATCATCGCCGCGCACCCGAGTCTGGCGCTCGACGTGGATCACGTTGAGCTGGATGTCGAGGAGTTCCTCGCCGAATCGGCACACGGCCTGCGCCTGGCGGAACACGGCGCGACAGATGACGCACGCGCCACGCTCCTGCTCGCCGAACAGCGCTACCGGGGCGACTTCCTGGAGGACGAGCCGTACGACGACTGGTCCCGACCGACCCGCGAGGAGGCACGTCGGGTCTACCTGGGCGTGGTGCGCAAGCTGGCCGCGCTGGCACCCGACGTCGACGAGACCGTCCGCCACCTTGGCCGCGCCCTCGAACTGGAGCCCTACGACGAGGGCGTGCACGGCGAGTTCATCCGGACGCTCACCGCCGCGGGCCGACACGGCGAGGCCGCCCAGGCCTTTCGACGGTACGCGGAGGCGATGTCCTTCATCGGCGTACCGGCCCGGACGCGGGGGGAACTGTGCGACGCCGAGCGGGTCGCGGCTGGCGACGAGGCGGACCGGCAACGGCTCGCGTCGAGCAGGTGACCTACCGCGGTTGTCCGTGCAACGACACCTGCCCACGGGCGGCGTCGAGATCCCCTTCCCGCTCGGCGGCGTCCCCAGACGGTCGGCGTCGGGTGAGCCCGCCGCCCGCGTGGACGTCGAGCTGACACCCGTCGCGCGGTCACACGTTGGTCATCCGCGACCGGCGGCCTGGCGGAGCAGCGCGTCGGTTTCGGGGTCGGGCATGAGCTCCCGCACCTTCTGGGCGCAGCGGCAACCGACGGCGATCTTCGCAGCCCACGCCTGCGCCTCCTCGCGGGTGGTCACGTCGACGACCACGAACCCGCCGACGACCTCCCTGGTCTCCGGGTACGGGCCGTCGGTGACCGTCCCGTCCGTGGCCACGACGGTCGCGCGCTGCCTCTCCAGTCCGGCGCCGAACACCCACACGCCGGCGTTCACGGCCTCCTCGACCACCGCGTGCGAGGCCTTGCCCACGTCCGCCATCTCCTCGGCGGGGATGTGGTCCATCGCGCCGTCGTTGAACGAGATCAGGTACCGCGGCATCGCCAGACTCCCTCGTCCCGGCGGCCTCCTCCGACCGCCTCCTGCCGGTACTACGAACGACGCGTCCCGGATTCGACGCGATGACCGAAGAATTCCAAAGATCTCCGCCGCTCGGCGGTCGCGCGCGTCCCTACCTCCTGTTCAGCTTGACTGTCACACCCTGGTCGGCGCATGCCGCCTGGAGACCCGTCGTCGCGGTTTCCACAGGGACAAGCAACGCGATCGCGCCCATCTCCTGCCCCTCCGGCAGCTGCGAGATCTGCCAGGCGATGTCGACAAGGGCGGTGCCGTGCTTGCGGATGTCCTCGTACCGGGAGTCTTCGAACACCTTCCGCGTCTCCCGGTACTCGGCCTCGGTGAGCTTGATGTCGCCGGAGCCCTTCGTGGTGCCGTCCGGGTCCTTGCCCTCGGCCAGCGCCTTGCACGCGGCGATCCCGGAGTCCTCCTTGATGAACCGCTCGTACACGGTGAATCCGGTGGCCACGAGCATCAGGAGGGCGACGAAGGCGACGGCGGCGAACAGCAGCGGCTTACGGCCTGACATGCCTGCCGGCGGCGGCAGGTGGCCGGGCTGAGCCGAACCGGGGTCCTGCTGGCCGAGCGGGTGGGGCTGGTACTGCTGCGGCGGGTACACCGGGCCGCCCGGCTGGTCGGGCGACTGCGGCTGCTGGGCCTGGTACGGGTCGGTCACTGTGTGCTCCCCACGTGATGTCTGTGGCCGGGATCCAGAGCCAACAATGCGCCCGGCACACCTCGTGCACCCTAGTGCCGGACGCCGATGCCACGGGACACTCGTCTGTTGTCGGAGGCGACGCGAGGGAGTGAGCGATGACCACACAGGGCGGCAAGGTGATCGCCGACCAGACGATCTCGGCCGACGGGTTCTCGGCCGGGCTCAACCAGACCGAGGAACGCCCGTTCGGTGACGACGGCGGTGACGGCTGGGGCGGCCGGCTGCATGCCTGGATGTTCGACTTCGGCGAGGAGAACCGGCCCGAGCTCGACCAGATCAAGGCCGCCGCCGTGGTCATCATGGGGCGCAACATGTTCGGCCCGGTGCGCGGCCCCTGGGACCGGCAGTGGAACGGCTGGTGGGGCGAGGATCCACCGTTTCACAGCCCGGTCTTCGTGCTCACCCACCACGCCCGCGAGCCGCAGCCGATGAGGGGTGGCACCACGTACCACTTCGTCACGGACGGCATCGAGTCGGCGCTCGCACAGGCACGAGCCGCGGCCGGTGGCGGCGACATCCTGATCCACGGAGGTGCGACCACCATCAACCAGTATCTCGCCGCGGGCCTGGTCGCCGAGCTGCGGCTGCACATCGTGCCGGTCACTCTCGGCGCCGGGGTACGAATGTTCGAGGGCGTCCCGCCGTTGCGCCTGGAACAGGTGGCGGCGCGGGTGACGAGTTCGGTGGTGCATGTGACCTACCGCGTGCTGTCCTGAACCGATGCCCGAGGCGGTGTCCCACGGCTCGACCGAGGGCAGCGGTTTGGTTTCCGCGACGGCGGGAACTCACGGCACCGAAGGGGTTCGGGCAACGGGTCGGGTGCTCGCACCGTTGGGGGGACGCTCATGCGCTGGTTCCGCTCGGCCCGCGGCGCCTCCACGAGGGACACCACCAGATCCAGCGACCCGATCGGTGCGGAACGGGACCCGAAGCGGGCAGTCACCTTCAGCGACGCCGTCATCGCCATCGCCGTCACCCTGCTCGTCCTGGAGATCCAGCCGCCGGAGGACACCGAGCACCTGCTCCACGGCCTCATCGAACTGTGGCCCTCGTACGTGGCCTACGCCATCACCTTTCTGCTGATCGGGCAGATGTGGGTGAACCACCACGTCATGTTCGACCACATCCGCTCCGCCGACCGCATGCTGCTCCTGCTCAACACCCTGCTGCTGATGGTGATCGCGTTCCTGCCGTTCGCCTCGTCCCTGCTGGCGCGCGCGTTCGAGTCCGGCCACGGCCAACGGACCGCCCTCATCTTCTACGGGGCCACCTACGAGGTGGCCGCCGTCCTCTTCAATGTGATCTGGGAGTACGCCAGACATGGCCGCCGCCTGCTGACAACGGCCACCGACAACGACACCGCCCGGGCGATCAGCAGCCGGTTCCGCCCCGCGCCCATCTGGATCGCCGCCGGGACCGCGCTGGGCGCCCTTCACCCGGTCGTGGGCCTCGTGGTGGTCACCGCGTTCATCCCGTTCTACTGGCTGCCGATCAAGGGCGAGGTCGCCAGCATCAAACGCACCCGGGAGCAGGGTCAGGGTGACCCGTAGCCGTGCGGTCGGGATGGAAGCTCCCAGACCGGCAGTTCGGGCTCGTCGTTGTGCACGACGATGTTCGCGTGCCGGGTCGGGCGCACCGTGGCGAAGTAGAGCTGCTGGGACGGGATGTAACGCTCGCGCCAGCGTCGTTCGACGTCCGCCCGCGTCGACACCCGGCGCTCGCGGACCACGGCACGATCCACTGTCTTCTCCAGCGGTATCGACACGAAGACGCGCAGTTCCCACCTATCGATCAGCTCCGGACGCAGGAGGAAGACGCCGTCGAAGAGGAGCACGGCGTCGGCCGCGGCAGTCGTGACCGACGGAGACATAGCGGCATCCGCGACGCGGTCGTAGATCGCGTGTTGGAAGCGTCGATCTCCACCCGGGCCGAGCGGGTCGAGCAGGACCCGGTTCAGCGCGTCGTAGTCGTGGGTGTCGTGGTAACAACCTTCGGCCGAGTACTCGCCGCGCGGATAGCGCTGCGCGCGGGGGAAGAGGAAGTCGTCGATCGTGGCGCGGATGACGTCGCGGCCCTGTTCGCGGAGGACGGCGGCCAACTCGTCCGCGAGGGTGGTCTTACCGGCGGCGGGTGGCCCGTCGATGGCAACCCGCGTCGGATGCGCGACGGCGACGGATCCGACCTCCTCAGCCAGGCGTCCGAGCAACTCGTCGCGGGTGCCTCGAACCATGTCACAGTCCTACCGGGTCGGGTCGGCGCCCTCGAAACGGGCCTTCCGTGGTCGGGCCGTCGGGCGTGGGCGCCGCGCCGGCGTCCTCGGATTGTCGTCCGCCGCCGACGGTCGCGCCAGACGGCCCGACCTCGGCAGAGGCTCCGCGATCACGTCCGCGGCCCGTAGGTCAGGCGGCGCAGGACGATCTCGGCGGGACCGGGCCGGCCGCGCCTGTCGAGCTGACGGGCCATCAGCACGGTGGCGAGCCAGACGGCCACCGCGATGATCAGGCCGGTCACCGTGGGGCTGCCGAAACGGTCGCCGAGGGCGAGCGTGAAGGGTGCCAGGAGGACGAGCCAGGCCACGGACTGGAACAGGTATCCCGACAGGGAGCGCTGGCCCAGGGCGGAGAGTGCGCCGACGACACGGCCGGACCGCGTGGCCCGCATGGCGATCAGGCCGAAGACAGCCACGTAGCCGGGCCCGGCGAACATGCCGCTGGCGCCGTGGAGCAGCAGCGCCAGGCTGGCTGTCGACTCGTCGACGTGCAGCCATCCGGCGCTGATCAGGGCGGCCGGGAGGCCTCCGGCGATGGCGACACCGAGGCCCAGGACGGCGGTCCAGGTGAGCACTGTCCGGTGGCGGGCCGGCTCTTCGAGGACGCGGCGGCGAGCGGCCCACATGCCCAACCAGGCGATCATGATGAAGGGCAGGACGGTCAACGTGTGCATCGGCCATTCGCCGAGGCGGTCCAGCATCGACGTGGCGTACCCGGGCGCGGCGAGGGAGTCGACGTGGGTCGACGGCAGCGGCACCGACCCGCCCGGACCGCCGAGGATGGTGCTGACCACGACGGCGCCGAGGACAAGCACCTCGACTGTCGCTAGCGCCCAGAGCACCAGCGCGATCCGGTGGAACCTGTCGCCGCGGCGCAGGAGCAGCAGGGTCATCGCGATCCCGACGATCCCGTACGCGCCGAGGAAGTCGCCGTAGTACAACAGTGCGGCGTGCGCGAAACCGAACACGACGAGCCAGAGGTTGCGACGGAGCAGCACGGACCGGACCTGCTGGGGCGTGGCACCGGAGGCGTCCTGGCGGCGGGCCAGCTGGACGAGTCCGTAGCCGAACATCACGGCGAAGACCGGATAGCCGCGGGCGTGGACGAGCTCGAAGAGCAGGAGGTTGAGGCCCCTGTCGACGCCTTCGGGCGTGGCGTCGAGGCCGGGCTCGCCGGCGAAGACGACTCCGGCGACGTTGGCCAGCGCGATGATCAGCAACATCGCTCCCCGGGCCAGGTCCGGCGCGAGGGCGCGTTCGGTGCGCAGCACCGGCCCTCTCGATGTCCGCACTGCGGTGTCCATGCTCATTGTCGCCTCTCCCCGCTGTCCCAGTTTTAGTTTCGTAGAGAAAGTATCACAGGCAAACTAATAGGGTCTGGCATGATGGTGCGGTAACTGTCCGGGGCGAACGTGGGAGCCCATGACCAGCGAGGACTTCGTCCCGGCGCCACTGCGCCGGCTGTGGGGGATGCCAGAGTCGTCGCGTCTCGGGCGGCCCGCGACCCTCGACGTCAACGTGGTCGTCGCCGCGGCCGTGAAGATCGCCGACCGCGACGGACTGGGCGGCGTGACGCTCCCCAAGGTCGCCGAGAGCCTCGGCTTCACGAGCATGTCGCTCTACCGGCACGTCGGGTCCAAGGACGAACTGCTCACCCTCATGGCCAACGCCGCGCTGGGTCAGCCACCGACAATCGACACCAGCGACTGGCGGGAAGGGCTGCGCAGTTGGGCATTCGCGCAGCGCGTGGTGTACCAGCGTCGGCCCTGGCTGACCCGCGTGCCGTCCTCCGGCCCGCCCGCCGGGCCGAACCAGATCGCCTGGATGGAGAGCGCGCTGGCGATCATGTCCGGCACCGGCCTGGACTGGGCCCACAAGATCGGCGCACTGTCCCTGATCAGCGGCTACACGGTCCAGTCGGTACGCCAGTACAGCGAACTCGCCGAGGGTAGGGCCGAGGGCCAGGGGCAGGCCGACGCCGAACGCGAATACGGCAGGGCGCTGGCGCGGCTCGTCGACCCCGCCCGCTTCCCCGAGACAGCCCGCCTGTTCTCCTCACCCCTGTTCGAGGCGCCACCGTCCGACACTCCCGACGCGACGATCGCCGACGCGGACTTCTCCCTCGGGCTGGAGTTGATCCTCGACGGAATCGCCGTCCGGATCGAACGCTCGGGTTCCTGAACCCCATCCGTGGGGTCCGATCACCTCACCGGCGGTGGGCGCGCTCGGCACCGGCACGGCTCGGGGTTACCGTGTCGGAAATCGAAGCGTCAAGAGGGGCGGCACAGGCGATGACGACGCCCAGGCCGGGTCGACAGGTACGAGGGTCGAGCACCGGACGTCCACTGATGGCCGCCCTCGACCTGTTCGGGCGCCGCTGGAACCTCCGAATCATCTGGGAGTTGCGGCAGGGGCCGGTCGGCTTCCGCGCGCTCCAGCAGCGCTGCGACAACATGTCCTCCAGCGTCCTGCGGCAACGGCTCACGGAACTGCTCGACGCCCAGCTCGTCGCACAGCAACCGGACACGACCTACGCTCTCACCGAGCTCGGCCACGGTGCCCACCAGGCCCTGCGCCCCCTCGTCCGCTGGTCCGACACCTGGTCTTCCGTGCTGACCGACGACGGTACGCAGTAGCGCAGCACAGCGTACCCCTGGCGCTTCTAAAACCGAATCGCTATGGTGCGGTGGAACCCGCAGCACGGGAGGCGACAATGGCCCGCATAGCTCCGCTCGAAGCGCCGTTCCCGGCGGACGTGGCAGCCCAACTCGCCACGATGATGCCGAGCGGCGTGCCACCGATCGGCTTGTTCCGGACGTACGCCAGGAACCTGCCGATGACCACCGCGATGAGTCACTGGGGCAGTTACGAACTCGGCCGGCACCTGTCCCTGACGATCCGCGAGCGGGAGATCGTCATCCTTCGCACCTGCGCGCGCTGCGGCTGCGAGTACGAGTGGGGCGTCCATCTGATGTTCTTCGCCCACCGCGCCGGACTCACCCGGCCCGAGATCGCCTCGGTCACCCACGGCACGCCGGACGATCCGTGCTGGACCACCGGCCGCGAACGAACGCTCATCCAGGTGGTGGACGCCCTGCACGACTCGTCGGACATCGACGACAGTCTGTGGCAGTCCGCCCGGGAGGCTCTGGACGAGCCGCAGTTGCTCGACCTGCTCCTGCTCTGCGGGTGGTACCACGCGATCAGCTTCGCCGCTCGGGCCGCCCGGGTCGACCTCGAGCCGGGCGCCCCTCGCTTCGCCGACGCCACGGGCTGATGCGCCGCCCGCAGGTGATCGTGGTGGATGCCTGCACTCGCGGTGGGCGAGGTGGCAGCCCCACCGCGGTCGTGATCGACGACGCCACCCGCACCGACGACGAACGGCGCGCTGTCGCGTCGACGGTCCGCACCTCGCACACTGCGTTCGTCGACGGCAGCAGCGGCGTCCTTCCCGGCGTACGGTTCTTCACCGCCGAGGGAGAACTCCGCAACTGCGGCCACGGCACCATCGCCGCGCAGGCCGTCCTGCTGCACCGCAGCGGCGCCACCGAGCACCACGGCCACCAACGCACCGGCGACCGGACCGTCGCCGTGACCGCCACCCGCCGGCGCGACGGCATCGAAGTCTGGTTCGAGCAAGGCGTCATCGCGCTGCGGGACCGCACCGAGCCGGCCAGCGGTGCCATCGTCGCGGCCCTCGGTCTGACGCCCGGCGACGTCGCCGCCGACGACCTGCGGGTCGCCTCGCCCGGCACGCCCCGGCTCCTCGTCCGGGTCCGCGAACGCCGGACGCTGTTGGCAATGCGGCCCGACTTCGCCCGGCTGGCGGCCGAGTGTCGCCGGCTCGGCTATCTCGGCTGCTTCGCCTACGCGCTCCCACCGACGGCAGGCCCGGCCACCGCCCGCATGTTCGCACCCGCGATCGGTGTCGACGAGGACATCGTCAACGCCAACAGCGTCGGCTGCCTCGCCGCCCACCTCCTCGACACGGCCGGCACCAGCGACCTCGACGTCCACCAGGGCGACGCGCTCGGCCGCCCGTCATCCGTCCTCGCCACCGCGACACGGACCCGAGACGGCATCGCGGCCAGGATCGGCGGACTGGTGCGCCACCTCGGCCGTGTCCGAAGTGGTGTCACCCCCTCCCCGTAGCCTGCCCGGCGAGCCGACCGACAGGTGTGGCGCTGGAGTCGTGTGGAGGGTGTGGGATGTCTGCGATCGCGTCACTGACAGTGGTCCCCAGGGACAGCGTCACCGAGTTGGCCCGCCTGGCCGCCACGTCGTCATCGTCGCTCCGCTCGTACCTGGCGGAGCACGGTGGCACGGCCCGGCAGGAGTACGACTGGTCCGGGTACTGCCTGCTGTACGTCCTGACCTACCTGGAGGAGCGCGGCGTCGACCTGCAGCAGTCGGAGTTCGATGCCGAGTCGGACGCCATCAACAGCGCGCTCGGCCTGACCGTGCTCATCACCCCGGCCCACCGGCGGTTCCTGGATCAGCTCGACCCGGCCGGGCACCGCGCGGAGGAGTTGACCGCCCACTTCGACGAGATGGGGATGGACTTCGAGGAGAGCGGCACGGCCGGTCTGGACGGGCTGACGCTGTTGCGCGACAGCATCTCCGACCTCCACGACGATCAGGTCCTCCTGCTGCACCTCGGCTGAGACCGACTCGACGGGCGGTGTCAGCTATCGAGGTGGCGCACCGGGGCGACGATGTGCTGTCGTTGGCCGGCCAGGGCCCTCTCACCCGGCTCGCCCGAAGGAGCGCCCATGATGGAGGTTTCGGTCCCGTCGCCGCTGCGCAAGGCCATCATCTTCTGCGAGGTCGAGTGTGTCCGCGCGTGCTGCGGGATCGACGCCGTCTCCACCGAACCAGCCCTCATCGAGGAGTGGTGTCGTCGCGTCGGGCCGGCTGCGGTGGTCGACGCCCGGCTCCAACTCGCCGAGCTGATCGAGGTGGTCGAGGACCGCTCCCATCGAGTCACGTCCACCTTCTTGAACCACCGCACCCCCAATGACGCCGCACGGCGTCAGTTGCTCGACTTCCTGGCCGCCTTCGCAGCGGGCCTGGCAGCCTGCGATGCCTCGTGAGCGGTCGAGGACGCCGCGGTCCGCTGCCGGCGCGGCACGGCTTGCCCACCGAGGCCGCCATGGTCTGCCGGATCAGAACGGGCACGCCAACGCACGGGAGCGGACCGAGGGACGGTGAGATCGGGGCGGGCGGCTCGGCGCCGCTCACCACTCCCCCGGCCGTCCCCCGGCCCGCTACGAATCCCGACGCGCCTACGCCTCCACGTCCTGCGGGGCGCGGGCGGCCGCGGGCAGGAAGGGGGTGAGCAGGACGGCAAGGGCGATGACTGCCGCGTTGTACCACAGCGCCGTTGCTGCGGAGTCCGGGAAGTCCCGCGACTCGAGCAGCGAGAAGAAGATGGCACCGACGATGGCCACACCGACGGCCGCGCCCAGTTGCAGCACCGCGTTTGTCACGCCGGAGCCGGCGCCGGCATTGTGCGGCGGAACGTCGGCGAGCACGACGGTTGTCACGATGGAGACGCACAGGCCCATGCCCAGGCCCATCACCAGGATCGGCGCGGCGAGCTGCCAGTAGGTGACGCTCATGCCCTCGCGGGTGAACATGAGGATGAGCAGGACCATGCCGACAGCCATGACGGTCAGCCCGATCTGGATGAGCCTGCGGCCATGGGTGGTGGCGAACCGCTGGGCCACGCCGGTGGTGAGGAAGATGCCGACGGGGAAGCCGATACCGGTCAGGGCGGTACGGATCGGGCTCCAGCCGTACCCGGTCAGCAGCGTGTAGTTGAGCACCAGGAACAGCGACGCCAGCGTGGAGAAGACAACAAGCAGCACGATCAGGCCGATCACGAACGAGCGCTGCCGCAACAGGTCCGGCGGCACCAGAGCGGAGCCGTCGCGGCTGTCCCGCCGCCGTTCCACAAGGCCGAACGCCCAGAGCAGCGGCACCGCGGCGACCAGCAGCACGATCATGCCGATCGGCCAGCCCGCCTCCCGGCCCTGGATCACCGGGAACATCAGGGCGAACGAGGCGAGGCTGATCAGCACGATGCCGGCCACGTCGACGCGCAGCGGCGTCTCCGAGCGCGACTCCGGCAGCCAGCGCAGCGCGCCGAGCAGCGCGAGGACGCCGATCGGCACGTTCACGTAGAAGATCGCCCGCCAGCCCAGGTCGAAGACGCTGTACTCGGTGAACAGCGCCCCGAGCAGCGGGCCGCTGACGTTGGCGAGGCTGAGCGTGACGCCGTACAGGGCGAAGGCCTTGGCCCGTTCGGCGTTCTGGAACAGGATGACCACCACGGACATCACCTGCGGGACCATCAGGCCGGCGGCGACTCCCTGGATCAGGCGCGCGACGACCAGGACCGGGGCGGTCGTGGCGGCGCCGCAGACGATCGAGGCGACGGTGAACGCCGCGATGCCGATCAGGAAGACCCGGCGTCGGCCGTAGATGTCGCCGAGACGCCCGCCCGGGATCAGGACCAGGGCGAACGTGACCGAGTAGCCGACCAGGATCCACTGCGCGGCGGCGTAGCCGGCGCCCAGGTCGGCTTGGATCCGCGGCAGGGCGATGCTGACGATCGTGCCGTCGACCAGGTCCATGAAGGCGGCGGTGAGTACGACGGCGAAGGCCAGCCACGGGCGGGTGTCACTCCGCCGGGGCGCGACGTCGGTAATCATGTCAGTCCTCCGACTTTTGCTACGGTCGGAGCAGATGCACGAGATGGAGCTTCTCGCGCGGCGATCTGCTCGGTTTTAGATTGTCTCTAATTCCGAGACTTTATGGGGAGGGATGCCGAGTGTCAACGCCGTTGCCACGGGTTTCGCTGGTCGCCGACCTGTACCACCTCGAGCGCGCGTCGGCCCAGGCCGCGGTCCTGTTCCACGGCGCCCTCGCCGCGCGGGCCGGCATCACCGTGACCGACATCAGCTGCCTCGGCGTGCTCGACAAGGACGGGCCCATGCCCGCGGGCCGCCTCGCCCGCCAGATCGGCCTCACCCGCGGCGGCGCCATCACCGCGGCGCTGGACCGGCTGGAGCAGGCCGGCTTCCTGCGCCGGCAGCGCGATCCCGGCGATCGACGGAAGGTGACAATCGAGCTGGTGCGCGGCGAGGCGTACGAGCGCCTGCAACAGACCCTCGACGAGTTCAGCCGCGAGTACCTGGCCCTCATCGAGGAGTACTCCGACGAGCAGCTGCGTCTGCTCACCGAGTTCTCCCGCCGCTCCACCGCGATCCTCGACCGGCACACCGCCACGTTGCAGGGCGCCGAGCAGCTGCCGGCATGACGACGGGCCCGCCACCTGGCGGGCCCGCCAGCGATCTCCGCTCCTACGCCGGTGCCGGCATCCGCCGCCGCGCCAGCACGGTGTTGGTGGTCACTGTCATCGCGCACCGGCGCGCGGCGTACCGCAACGCCTCGTGGTGATCACGCTCGGTGAAGTCGGCGACCGCGTCACCCACCAGGAACGGCTGCACGTCGGCGGAGAACGCGTCCACCGCGGTCATCAGCACGCCCACGTGGGCGTACACCCCGCAGACCACCAGCTGGGCGCACCCGTTACGGGCGAGCCAGGACCCCAGGGACGTGCGGGCGAACGCGCTGTACCGCCACTTGGTGAACACCTCGTCCCCCGGTTCCGGCGCCAGCTCCGCGATGATCTCCCGGCTGTCCCGGTCGGCGCTCATCCCCGGACCCCAGAAGTCACGCAGCAGCCCTCGCTCGGCCGGGGTCATCGCTCCCGGCTGCGCCGTGTACGCGACCGGCACCCCCTCCGCGCGCGCCCAGCCGAGCAGCCGGGACACGTTGTGCACCAGCTCGCGGCGCGGTGACGCGTCCGGGAAGAAATCGACGAAATAGCGCTGCATGTCGTGCACGAGCAACGCCGCGCGGGCCGGATCGAGCTGCCACGGCACTGCGGCCGGAGGCAGATCGCTCTCCCCCGGCATCGGGTACGGCACGATCGGCGGGATACCCACCTGACTGTCCTCCTCCTGCGAGCCGGCCCGCGCTCACGCGACGAGCGCGGCGCCTCCGTCGACGAAGAGCTCCTGCATGGTGATGTGCCCGGCCTCGGGCGACGCGAGGAAGCGGACCGCCGCCGCGACATCCTCCGGGGTGCCGATCCGGCCCAGCGGGATGCCGACGCGGTACGCGTCCAGCGAGCCCCGGATGCTGAACTCCGGGCCGCTGGCGCCGGTCCAGAACGCCCGCTGCATCGGCGTGTCGGTGGAGCCGGGCGAGACCACGTTGCAGCGGATCCCGAACTCGGCCAGCTCCAGCCCCAGGCACTTGGTGAACAGCGAACTCGCCGCCTTCGACGCGGCGTAGGCGGCCATGCTGGTCCGCGGCACCCCTGTCACGTTCGAGCTGACCGTGACGATCGTGCCGGACCGACGCCGCACCATGCGCCGGGCCACCGCGCGGCAGCAGTGGAAGACGCCGTCGGTGTTGACCGCGAACACGGCATTCCAGTCACTGTCGCTCAGCTCGGTCACCGGCCCGGTCCGCAGCACCCCGGCCACGTTGACAAGCACCCGTACCGGGCCCAGATCCTCCTCGACCTGCTTGACCAGCGCCTCCACCGCAGCGCTGTCGCGCACGTCGGCCGGGTAGGCCTGGGCCGCGCCGGGCAGGTCCGCGACCGTCGCGGCCAGCCCGCCGGCGTCGACGTCGACCGCCGCCACCAGCGCGCCGTCGGCGGCCATCATCCGGGCCACCGCCGCCCCGATCCCCTGCGCTGCCCCGGTGACCAGCACGACCCGGTCATCGCTCGACATGACGGACATGGGTGTTCCTCCTCAGTAGTAGAGCAGCGCCTTGTCCCAGTCCTCGTCCGCGCCGAACAGGCTGCGCGGCTTCACCACGTCGTGCACGCCGGTCAGCACGCTCCGCGGCACGAGCGTGCCCGGACTCACCCCGGCCACCTCGCACGGCACCCGCAGCACCTCGTCGATCGCGGCACGCAGCGCGCGCGTCGCCGGCTCACGTCGCGCGTCCGGCACCTCGATCTCCACCCGCAGCAGGTCGGCGTGGGCGCGGGCCCGCCAGAACAGCACCTCGTCGCCGACCGGCAGCCGGAAGACCAGGTCCTCCAGCACGGCCTGGGTGACGGCCCGCCCCGCGACCGGGTAGCCGAAGGCGGAGCGTCCCAGCACCCGGACGGTGGGCAGCACCCAGCCGCACGGGCAGTCGTCGTAGGACACCTCGACCGCGTCCTCCAGGTTGTAGCGCAGCAGTGGCATGGCCTCCCGGTACAGCGGCGTGACCACGAGTTGTCCGCTGCCCTCGACGCCGAGACGGCCGGTGGCCGGGTCGTACACCTCGAAGACGGCGCGGTCGGCCCACAGGTGCATCCGGCCGTGCTCGCACTCGCCGGCGAGGCTGCCGGTCTCGGTCGACCCGTACTCCTCCACCACCGGCACGCCCCACAGCTCGGCGATCCGCCGCCGCCGGGCCGGGCTCAGCGGCTCCCCGCCGACGAACAGGGCGCGCAGGTTCGGGAAGTCGCGGCCCGGCTCGTGGCCCTGCGCCCGGGCGGCGGCCGCCCACAGCAGCGTCTCGGTCGGCATCGACCAGGTCAGCGTCACCCCCAGGTCGTGCAACACCCGCACCACCCGGGAGTACGGCATCGCCAGCGAGCGGTTGTCGCCGGGCACCACTGTCGCGCCGTGCAGCCGGGCCGCCGCGTGCGCCAGATGGCCGGTGATCATCAGGGCGTACGGGGTGCGTACCAGGAACGTGTCCGAGGCCGTGATGCCGACCCACTTGCGGGCGTACCGCTCACTGAGGTCGTGCCAGTCGTCGGCGGTGTAGTACGACGCCGTCGGTCGACCGGCCGTTCCACTGGACTCGTGGTAGGTCGCCAACTCCTCCTTCGGGACGGCCAGCAGCCCGTACGGATAGTTGTCGCGGAGGTCCTGCTTGGTCGTCAGCGCCAGGTCGTCCAGCGTGGCGCCCTCGGTGAGCCGACGCGCGTAGAACGGCGTGCGGGCGGCCTGGCTCAGCACCTCGGGCAGGCGGGCGCGCCGGGACGCGGCCAGTTCCTCGTGGCTGCGCCAGTCACCCAGCCGTGGCCGCCGGGTCAGTGCTGCGGTCATTGTCGTCTCTCCTCCACTGTTGCCAACGGGGGTGTCCGCCGAGCAGCCGGTCGGCGTTGTCCCAGGCCACCTGCGCCCACTGGGCCGGTGGCAGGTCCAGGGCCGCGTACTTGGCGAGCTCGACGCGCGGGTCCTGCAACGGGAACTCGCTGCCGAACAGCACCCGGCCGGGGCCGAGCCGGTCCAGGGCGCGGCGCACCACGCTGCTGTAACCGCCGGAGGTCTCCAGCGCGATGGACGGGTACGGCGCGATCAGGTCGACCGCGTAGTAGTCGATGTTGCCGACGCCGCTGTGCCCGAGCACCAGGGACAGACCGGGAAAGCGCCGGGCCAGCTCGACCAGGTCGGTCACCCGGGCGCCGGGGCGTTCCAGGCAGACCACGTACGCCGGGTGTCCGGCCTCGGCCGCGATCGCGAGCAGGCGCAGGTTGCGCTCGTCGGTCAGCGGCACGCCGTGCACGGCGGGTGAGATCTCCAGGCCGGTGTACTGGTCCGCGACGGCCCGGTAGCGGGCAGCCGGCGCGTGCGGGTTGCCGAAGTAGAACGGCACCAACCGGCCGTCGGCCGCGTCCGCCGCCCGCAGCACCGCCTCGTTGTCGGCGTCGGTCTCCACGTGCCCGCCCTCGATCAACTGCCGGGACAGTTGATCGAGGGAGAGCGTCCCGCCCGCGCAGACCACGGCCCGGTCCAGGCCGCAGTCGTCCATCGTGGAGAGCAGACGCCCGAGCATGTCCGGCCGCGGCGGGAACCGCGCATGGAAGTCGCAGACCGGGCCGCGGGACCGCCGCGCCGTTCCCGGCAGGCTCACTGTTCCCGGCAGAACTCGTCGATGGGGTAGCCGACGTGCCGGTCCTCGGTGGGCAGGTAGCCCAGCAGCCGATCACCCTCACGCAGCTCGGTGCTGTTGAGCACCGTCCCGCCCGGGCCGAGCACCCGCACGTGCCAGTCGTCCTGCAGGATCAGGTTGACCTCGGTGCCGTCGGGCGCCACCGCGTCGACCGACAGCAGCGGGCGCTTCTCGATCTTCACCCGCCCGACCGTCGCCACCCGGGTCTGCCCCTTCACGTCGACGGCCAGCACCTTGCTTCCGGCCCGCAGCTCGCTCAGGTACTGCGTACGCTCCCCGGAGGCGAGCGTGTACGACATGATCGCGCCCGCGTTGACCCGGAACGGCCGGGTCGGCATGTACGGCAGCGGGTGCGTCTCGCTGACGCAGAGCACCATGCCCTTGGAGTGCGAGCCGACCAGGATGCCCTCGTCCTGCCGGAAGTACGTGCAGGTGTCCACGCAGGCCCGCTCGCCCATGCCGACGTGCGCGATCCCGGTGACCTTCAGCTCGACCAGGTCGAGCGCGGGTGGACGGTCGTCGGCGGCGGTCTTGAGCGCGGTGGCGTCGCCGACGGCGCTCGGCGCGAGCATCACGCCCTCCGAGCCGTGTTCCAGCACGCCGAAGATGATCTCTGCCTCGGTGACGTCCTGTGCCACCGTGATGATGTTGCCGGTGCTCTGCGCCGCGGCCGCCAGCACGATCTCCAACGGGATCTTGGTCGGGTCGCGGAACAGCAGCACCGTCCACCGCTCGGTGCGCGCCGCGGTGCAGGCCTCCTCGAGGGTGTCCGCGTCGACCACCTCGACGAAGCGGCCGAACTCCACGTCCGGGTGCTCCTGAGCGAGCGCGGCCACCCGGCCCCGGTCGCCGTCCACCACGACCAGGTCGACACTGCCCAGGTCCGCGGGCAGGTCCCCACCGCCGGGGAACAGCACCTTGCGGACGGTCGGCGGCAGTCCCTCCAGCTCGGCCGGGTCGGCGGCGACGATCGCGTCGACGCGCTGGTGTACCGCCTCCTCCACGATCGCGTCCCGGGCCGGGCCACTCTCCCGGACATCCAGCCAGCACAGCTTCATGACGATCTCCTTGCCTGGTAGGCGCTCACGCGACGGACGGTTCGAGCCGGCCGGCCGCACCGGCCGGCACAGCGAGGACGGGACGGTGCACGATCTGGCAGACCTGGCGGGCCGCCGCACCGGGGTCGTCGTGCAGGAAGATGTTGCGGCCCATCGCCACCCCGGCCGCGCCGCCGGCGAGCACCTGCTCGGTGAAGGCGGCCAGCTCGGCGGCGGACTCCCGCAGCGGCCCGCCGGCCACGATCACCGGCACCGGGCAGCCGCGGGTCACGTCGCGCAGCTCGGCGGCGGTGGCCGGCGCTACCGTCTTGACGATGTCGGCGCCCAGGTCCACGGCGAGCGCGACCGCGTGCGCGATCAGCTCCGGGTCACGCGGGTCGCTGATCCGGGGACCGCGCGGGTACATCATGGCCAGCAGCGGCACGTTCCACGCGTCGCAGGCCCGGGCCACCTCGGCCAGGTCGACGATCTGCCGGGACTCGGCGTCCGCGCCCAGGTTCACGTGCACGCTTACCGCGTCCGCGCCCAGCCGGACCGCTTCCTCCACGCTGGTGACCAGGTACTTCAGGTCCGGGTCCGGAGCGCGGGTGGTGCCGGCGCTGAGGTGCACGATCAGCGACATGTCGGCGAAGGCCGCGCCGTCGACGTAGCGCAGCGCGCCCTTGTGCAGCACCACCGCGTCGGCGCCGGCGCCCGACAGCGCCGCGACCGTACGGTTCAGCCGCTCGCCGCCGCTGATCGAGCCATCGGTGACCGAGTGGTCCATCGGGATGACGAGCAGCCGCTCGTCATCGTGCCGGTAGAGCCGCCGCAGCCGTACGCTGCGGGCGAACGAGTTGTTGATCGGCGGCATGTCGTTCTCGGGTCCCTTCGTCGTGGCGGCCACGCACGGCCACCGGGGTCAGGCGAGAATCAGGCGGGGACCAGTTCGGCCAGTCCGAACGCGGCGTGCAGCAGGCCGACCGCCTCGGTCAGCCGGTCCCGGGGGATCACCGCCGAGGTGCGGAGCTGGGAGATCGAGATCCAGCTGGTGGGTATGCCGGCGCCGCGCAGCGCGGCGAGCATCCGGGCGGTGTACTCGGGCCGGTTGAGCAGGCCCATCCCGATCACCGACACCTTGCCGACGTTGTCGTCGACCCGGACCTGCCCGCCGAGCGCCGCCACGGTGTCCCGCAGTGGCCCGGTCAGGCGGCCGAGCTCGCTGCTGCGGACGGTGAAGCCGATCCGGAACTCCTCCTCCTGCGGCCCGGACCGGGCGACCAGATCGACAGGCACCGCGTGCTCGGCGAGTACGGCCAGGACCTCGGTCGCCGGGTCCGGATGACCGCTCGGGGTGTCGACGAGCACCCGGGCGACGTCGGCGTCGTGGGCGATCGCGGTCACTGTGCTGCTGGTCTCGAGCATGTGCGGATCCGACCTTTCTGGAATGACGGTCCCCCCGCCGGGCCGCAGGGAACTGAGCACCCGGACCCGGATCGCGCGCACGGCGGCGAGCTCGACGGCACGCGAGTGCAGGACGCGGGCGCCGGCGAAGGCCATCTCCGCCATCACGGCCGGATCGACGCGTGCCAGCACCCGGGCCTGTGGCACGACCCGCGGGTCGGCGGTCAGCACGCCGGAGACGTCGGTGTAGATGTCGCAGCGCTCGGCCGCCAGCGCCGCGGCCAGCGCCACGGCGGTGGTGTCCGAACCGCCGCGCCCGAGGGTGCGCACGTCGCCGTCGGCGCCCAGGCCCTGGAAGCCGGCGACGACGACCACCTCACCCGCGGCGAGGCGGCGGCGCATCGGCGCGGGGTCGACGTCGGCCACCAGGCCGGCGCCGTGCACGCCCTCGGCGCGGATCCCGGCCTGCGGCCCGGTGAACGACACCGCCGGCACGCCGAGCCGGTGCAGGACCATCGCCAGCAGGGCCGCGGACTGGTTCTCCCCGGTCGCCAGCAGCTGGTCCAGCTCGCGGGCGGGCGCGCCGGCATGGACGCGGCCGGCCAGCCGCAGCAGGTCGTCGGTGGTGTTGCCGCGCGCCGACACCACCACCACTGTGCGTTCGCCGGAACGGTGGCCGCGGGCGACGTTGGCGGCCACCCGCTCGAGCGCGGCCATGTCCGCCAGCGAGCTGCCGCCGTACTTGTGCACTGTGGTGGGCACTGCCGCCTCCCTCACCCGTCGTGCTGTCGTGTGTGCACCAGCGTCGTCGCGCACCGGCCGTGCGGGCATCCCGAACTCACGTGACCGGACCGTGATGGCGTGACCGCGTGGTCACGCCGTCACCGGCCGCCGCGGACCCGGTCGAGCACCACGCCCCAGTCCTCCGGTGCGGCGGTGCCCCGCCAGGCCGCGTGCTGGTCGGGCCGGACCAGCACCAGGTCGTGTCCCCAGACCGCGCGGGCGGCCGGATCGTCAAGGCGCAGGTGCGCGACCGGCATGCCGCGCTGCGCGGCCGCCGCTACCACACCGTCGCCCGCGCCGGTGAAGTCGACGAGCGTGAAGCCGGTGCCGAACCTGTCGAAGAGCGCGTCGCCGCCGTCGAGCAGCACGCTCGGCACCCGGTGGCCGGGCCGGGTGGAGGGGGTGATCGCCTTCCAGCGCCACGGCGGCGGGTCGCCGGGCTCGGCCCACGTGATCGGCGAGTCGAGGTAGCGGTAGTCGAGGTGGATGCCGGTGTTCTCCACCTGGTAGGCGTCCTGCTCCAGGTACCCGGCCAGGTGCTCGCGGGACGCGCCGTCCGCCGCCAGCTGCGGGAACCGCTGCCACACCTCCAGCAGGTTGAAGCACATCTCCCGGTTGAACAGCGCCACCGGCCGGCGCTCGGCGTGGTAGCTGTCCAGCAGCCCGGACCCGGCCCAGCCGCGGACCGCCGCGGCCAGCTTCCACGCCAGGTCGACGGCGTCACCGAGGCCGGTGTTCGCGCCGTGCCCGCCGGTCGGATAGAACTGGTGCGCCGCGTCGCCGGCAAGGAACACCGAACCGCTGCGGTACGCCTCGGCCACCGCCATCGCGCCCCGCCAGCGGGCCACGTTGAGCACCTCGTCCACGGCGATCTGGGTGCCGAGCCGCTGGCACATCAGCTCGGCCGGGTCGATCTCCGCCTCGCTCTCGTCGAAGAGCGGGAAGAACCCGGTCCACACCTGGTGCTCGTCGCGGGAGACCAGGGTGATCCCGCTGGCCAGCACCATCAGGAAGAAGCGTCCGTGCTTGCGCAGCGCCGGGTCGCCGCTGCGGAAGTAGACGTCGCGGAACTCGCCGACCGGGCCGGACTCCACAGCGCGGATGCCGGTCGCCGCCCGTACCGCGCTGCCCGCGCCGTCGCAGGCGACCAGGTGCCGGGCGGCGATCCGCTGCTCGGCGCCGGTCGCGGTGTCGCGCACCAGGGCCACCACGCCGTCCGGGGTGTTGCTGATCAGGTCGACGAACGCGGTGCCCAGCCGCAGGTCCACGCCCTCGGTCACCGCGGCGCGCTCGCGCAGGATCTCCTCCAGCACGTTGCCGGGCAGCCGCTGGTACGGCTCGAGCGGGCTGGTGCCGTCGTTGACGGTGGCGATCCGCCGCTCCACCTCGGCGACCGAGGCGGAACTCCACTCGGCAAGCGGGGCCTCGGCAAGCGACCGGGCCCAGAGGAAGTTGAACGAGTGCTCGGCCCCGATGCCACGGCGACGGATCTCGTCGACCACGTCCAGCCGGCGCAGCAGCTCCATGCTGCGCGCGTTGAGGTAGTCCATCTTCGGATGCGGCGAGGGCTGCCGATGCCTGTCGATCAGACGACAGCCGACACCCTGCCGGACCAGCTCCAACGCGAGCGTGGTGCCGACCGGCCCCGCGCCCACCACCAGCACGTCCACGTTCTCCTGCGAGGTCTGCATGTCTTCACCCTCGCCATTGGCGGCCCTCCCGCTCATCACGTGTTCTCGTGATTCGCCGGGCCACCGCGCGGCGGTAGCTTGACCGCGGACCGCCGGACCCGTCCGAAATGGACCTTGCTCAGGAGGCACGGATGATCGACCGCAGGAAGTTCCTCGCGCTCGGCGGACTGGCCGCCGCGGCCACCGCGACCGGGGCGCCCGCGGCCTCGGCGGCCGCGGGAGCGCCCCGCCGCGGGCCGCGGTGGTCGGCACTGCGCGACGGCATCGACGGCGACCTGCTGCTGCCCGGCGAGCCGGGGTACGAGGCCGCGTACGGCACCTACCTCGCCCGCTACGACACGATCCGGCCCGCCGCGGTGCTGCGCCCGGCCCGCGCCGAGGACGTCGCCGAGGCCGTGCGGTTCGCCCGGCGCCACCGCGTACGCACCGTCGCCCGCTCCGGCGGGCACAGCTTCGGCGGCTACTCCACGGGCACCGGCCTGGTGGTCGACACGTCCTCGCTGCACCGGACCCGGGTGACGGGTGGGATCGCCCGGATCCAGGCCGGCTCCAAGATCGTGGACTTTCAGCAGGATCTGCTGCGCGAGCAGGTGGCCATCACCGGCGGGATGTGCCCGACGGTCGGGGTCTCCGGCCTCACGCTGGGGGGCGGCTTCGGCATGGCCGGCCGCCGGTACGGCCTGACCTCCGACCGCCTCTCCGCGGTGCGTCTGGTCCTCGCCGACGGCCGGCTGATCACCTGCGACGAGCACCACCACCCCGACCTGTTCTGGGCGCTGCGCGGCGGCGGCGCCGGCAGTTTCGGCATCGTCACCGAGTTCGACTTCGTGCCGTACGCCGCCCACGAGCCCACCGTGTTCCAGATCTTCTTCCCCTGGTCGGCGGCGGCCGACGTGGTCGCGGCCTGGCAGGAGTGGGCGCCGGAGACCCCGGACGAGCTCAGCGCCGGGCTGTTCGTGCGCACCTTCGACCCGTCGGCGGAGCCGCAGGTCTTCGCCTTCGGTCAGTGGGCCGGCTCGCACGGCGACCTGGACGCGGTGCTGGGCCGGTTCTCCGCCCGGGTCGGGCACTCCCCCACGGTCTCCGACATCCGCAGGGTGCCCTACCTGGACTCGGTGCTG
Source organism: Micromonospora sp. CA-240977 (assembly GCF_050942285.1). Lineage (NCBI taxonomy): Bacteria > Bacillati > Actinomycetota > Actinomycetes > Micromonosporales > Micromonosporaceae > Micromonospora > Micromonospora sp. CA-240977. Next base: position 5,932,651 of record NZ_CP192055.1, read on the forward strand.
TACTGGGCGGGCTGCTCCGAGCTGTCGGTGTCGCAGTGCCACGCGCCGGGTCAGACGCCGGACGGCCGGTTGGCGCGGCTGGAGTACGCCCTGACCAAGTCCGACTTCTTCGCCCGCTCGCTGCCCCGCGAGGGCATCGAACGGCTGCTCGCCGCGATCGTCGCCGACCAGCCGGCCGGCGAGCTGCGCGGTCTGGAGTTCCACGCGTTCGGCGGCGCGTACAACCGGCCGTCGCCGGGGCACACCGCGTTCGTGCACCGCCGGCAGCGGTTCCTGTTGCAGTACCTGGCGCAGGTGCCGACCACGGCGAGCGACGGGCAGAAGGCCGCTGTCGACGAGTGGGCGCGCCGGGCCTGGCGGGCGATGCGGCCGTGGGCCTCCGGTGAGGCGTACCAGAACTACACCGACCCGGAGCTGCGGGACTGGCGGTCGGCCTACTACGGCGGCAACTACGGTCGGCTGACCCGGGTCAAGCGCCGCTACGACCCGCAGCGCTTCTTCGACCACCCGCACGCGATCGGCCGATGAGCGCGCCGGTGGAGCCCCGCCGGCTGATCGTGGGGATGACCGGCGCCACCGGGGCGATCCTCGGCGTCCGGCTGCTGGAGACGCTGCGCCGGATGCCCGGCGTGCAGACCCATCTGGTGATGACCCGCTGGGCGCGGGCCACAGTTGAGTTGGAGACCGGGCGTACCGGCGCGGAGGTAGCGGCGCTCGCCGACGTGGCGCACAAGCCGGACGACGTCGGCGCGCCGATCGCGAGTGGCTCCTTCCGTACCGATGGCATGATCGTCATCCCGTGCAGCATGCGCACCGCCGCGGGCATCCGCGCCGGTGTCGGCGACGGCCTGCTCGGCCGCGCTGCGGACGTCGTGCTCAAGGAGCGCCGCCGGCTCGTGCTTGTGGCACGCGAGGCCCCGCTCAGTGAGATCCACCTGGAGAACCTGCTGGCGCTGGCCCGGATGGGCGTCAGCATCGTCCCGCCCGTGGTGTCGTTCTACACCCACCCGCGGACCCTTGACGACCTGGTCGACCACCTGGTGGCCCGGGTGCTCGACCAGGTCGGGCTGTCCGTGCCCGCGCCGCGCTGGAACGGCATGGTTCCGGCGCGGGCCGCCCGTTGAACCGTCCCGACTCTTCGAGGAGACCCGTGGCTTACGACGACCTGCGTACCTTCCTGGACGCCCTGGCCAAGCACGGGCAGTTGCTGCACGTCGGCGAAGAGGTGGACCCGGACGTGGATGTGACAGCGGCCGCCACCGCTGCCGCGCGGATGGGCGACCGGGCGCCCGCGCTGCACTTCGACCGGCTGCGCGGCTTCACCGACGCCCGGGTGGCGATGAACGTGCACGGCTCGTGGGCCAACCACGCCCTCGCCATGGGCCTGCCGCCGGACACCTCGGCCCGTGACCAGGTCACCGAGTTCGCCCGCCGGTGGGCCGACTTCCCGGTGCCGGTCGAGCGCCGCGCCGACCCGCCGTTTCTGGAGAACACCCTGACCGGCGACGACGTGGACCTGTTCCAGGTGCTGCCGCTGTTCCGGCTCAACGACGCCGACGGTGGCTTCTACCTCGACAAGGCCGCGGTGGTCAGCCGCGACCCGGCCGACCCGGAGCACTTCGGGAAGCAGAACGTCGGCATCTACCGCCTCCAGGTCAAGGGCCGCAACCGGCTGGGCATGCAGCCGGGCTCGATCCACGACATCGCCGGGCACCTGCGGCACGCCGAGGAGCGCGGCGTGGACCTGCCGGTGGCGATCGCGGTCGGCACCGACCCGATCACGTCGATCGTGGCCGCGACGCCGATGCGCTACGAGGACTCCGAGTACGAGATGGCCGGGGCGCTTCGCGGGTCGCCGGCGCCGGTCGCCACCGCCCCGCTCACCGGGCTGGACGTGCCGTGGGGCACCGAGGTGCTGCTGGAAGGCGTGATCGAGGGGCGGGTCCGGGAGATCGAGGGTCCGTTCGGTGAGTTCACCGGGCACTACTCGGGCGGGCGGCGGATGGCGGTGGTACGCATCGACCGGATCTCGTACCGCAGCCGGCCGATCTTCGAGCACCTGCACCTGGGCATGCCGTGGACCGAGATCGACTACCTGATGGGGCCGGCCACCTGCGTACCCCTGCTGGCCGCGCTGCGCGCCGACTTCCCCGAGGTCCGGGCGGTCAACGCGATGTACACACACGGCCTGCTGGTGATCGTCTCCACCGCCGCCCGCTACGGCGGCTTCGCCAAGGCGGTCGGCCTGCGGGCCATGACCACCGCGCACGGGCTCGGCTACTGCAAGGTGGTCATCGTGGTGGACGCCGAGGTGGACCCGTTCGACCTGCCGCAGGTGATGTGGGCGCTGTCGACGAAGGTGAACGGCCCGGACGACGTGGTCAACGTCCCGGCCATGTCGATCCTGCCGCTGGATCCGGGCGCCGACCCGCCGGGCATCAGCAACAAGCTGCTGATCGACGCGACAACTCCGGTCGCGCCGGACGTCCGCGGCCGGCACGGGCACCCGGTCCGGGACTCGCCGGAGGTCGGGCGGTGGGCCCGCCGCCTGCGCCGGCTGCGCGACGGGGACGCCTCCGGCGATGCCGAGGTACGGCCGGAGCGTCCCGCCGTGCGGTCGGCCGAGTGCCCGCGCTGCGGCACGGGCGAGCCGCTGGACGTGGCGTCGTCGTCGGTGCCGGGCGCCTGGGAGGTGCAGATGTGCGCCCGCTGCTGGTACGGCTGGCGCACCACCGAGCCGGAGCACCGTACCCGCCCGGATGCTTTCCCGGAGTCGCTGCGCTGGTCGGCCGAGAAGATCGACCAGGCGCCTGTCCTGCCGCCCCTGCCACCGCTGCGACGCGACTGAGCGCGAGACGACAGCGGGGCCCGGCGCTTGACAGCGCCGGGCCCCGGTGTCGATCTGGCGTCCGTCAGCACCACGCGTCGATCAGCGCGCCTGCCTGGCGGGGGTTGAGCCGCGGGTCGCAGAGGCTCGTGTAGCGCAGCCGCAGCCCGGCCTCGTCCGGCACCGGCCCGCCGACGCACTCGGTGACGTCTCCGGCGGCCACCTCCAGGTGCAGGCCACCGGGGTGGACGCCCTCGCGCAGCAGGATGTCCCGGAAGGCGGTCGCCTCGGCGACCACGTCGACGAGCAGCCGGGTCTTGAGGCCGGTGCTGGTCCGTACGGTGTTGCCGTGCATCGGGTCGCTGAGCCACACCACCGGATGCCCGGCCCGGCGTACCGCGTTGACCACGCCGGGAAGCACCGCGCCGATGTGGCGGCGGCCCATCCGGGCGATCAGCACCAGTCGGCCCGGCACCCGGTCCGGATCCAGCAGGTCGCACACGCGCAGCACGTCCTCGACCGCCGCGGACGGACCGACCTTGCAGGCCACCGGGTTGGCGACCGCGGCGAGCAGGGCCACGTGGGCGCCGTCCGGATGCCGGGTGCGCTCGCCGATCCACGGCAGGTGCGTGGAGGCCAGGTACGCCGCACCGGTTTCCGGGTCGGTGCGCGCCAGGCTCTCCTCGTAGTCGAGCACGAGCGCCTCGTGGCTGGTCCACGGCCCGCCGGGGGTGTCCCGGTGCGCGCCGACAAGCGTCGTCACCTCGTCGGCGGCCGCGTACGCCCGCAGCATCCGTCGGGGGTCGGGACGCCGGGCGGCCTCGGTCGCCAGCGTCGAGTTGATCATCGGACCGCGGAAGGTCGGCAGATCCCGGCCGTTGTACGGCTCGGCCGGCCGGGACCGCGGCTTGGCGAACTGGCCGCCCAGCCGGCCCACCCGCACGACCGGCGCACCGGTCCGCCGGGACAGCCGGGCGCCCAGGTCGTCGAGGGTGGCGAGCTTGGCGGCGACCGCCGGTGGCGTGCAGTCGGAGAACGTCTCCACACAGTCGCCGGCCTGCAACACCACGTCCTGGCCGGCGGCCACCCGGGCCAGCCGGGCGCGCAGCGTCCACAGCTCGGCCGCGGAGACCAGCGGCGGCGCGGCGGCGAGCACGCCGCGCACGGCGGGATAGTCGGGATCGTCGGTCCACTGTGGCTGGTGTGGCGCGGGCCGCGCCATCAGGTCATACACGAGAATTCCCTTCGCACAGCCGGAGAGGGGCCGTCGGTGTCAGCCTGCCGCTCCCCGGCCGCGCCCCGCATCACGTCTTCTCGGGATGCCGCGCGTTGTGCATCATCGCCAGGCGGGTGAGCTGCACCCGGCTGCAGACGCCCAACTTCGCGAAGCTGCTGCGCAGGTGACTGTCGACGGTGTGCGGGGAGAGGAAGAGCCGCGCCGCGACCTCCCGGTTGGTCAGCCCCTCGGCCACCAGCGTCACCACCCGCAGCTCGGACTCGGTCAGGTCGGCCCAGCCCGGCACTGCCGGCGCGGCGGGCGTCGCCGGCCCGGACGTCGACCGGTACCGGTCCAGCATCAGCTTCACCCGGGCGGCGTCGCGCTTGGCGCCCGCCGCGGTGTACTCGTCGTACGCCTCGCGCAGCAGCGGCACCGCCGCGGCGGGATTGCCACGGGCGCCCTCGGCCGTGGCCGTGTCCTCGACCGCGGCGGCCCGGGCCAGCGGGCGGGAGGTGGCGGAGTATTCCTCGACGGCCGAGCGCAGCATCCGGGCGTCACCGCGGACCAGCGCCTCGGCGTGCCGCGCGCCCGCCACGATCGCCCGGTGCGGCCGGTTGCGGCTGACCAGCCGCCGCGCCACCGCGGCCGCCGCGGCGGCCTTGTCCGGCTCGTCGGCGCGACGCGCGATGCGGACCAGCGCGGCCGCCGCCTGCGGCTCCTCGGCCAGGAACAGCGGCCGTTCGGGCAGCACCTGGTACATCGTCTCCAGCGCGGCGACGGCCGCCCGGGGCTGGTCGTCCGAGTCGTACAACAGCGCGGTGCGCCAGGACAGCTCGAGCGCGCCACAGCCGTGGTCGGGCGCGAGCTCGGCGGCGTGCCGCAGGTGCAGGCGGGCCGCGGGCATGTCGTTGCAGAGCATCGCCAGGTGGCCGAGCAGGGCCAGGGGGCGTACGTGGGCCATGGTGAGCGGCCGGGCGGCGGCCACCACCTCCTCCGCCTCGGCGCGGGCCTGGGTGAGCTGACCGCGCGCCAACCGCAGCAGCGCTCGGTTGTACTGCCAGAGGGGGCCGGACCAGGCGCCCGGCCGCAGCCGGTCGGCGCGGTTGCCGGCGTCGAGCACCTCCTCCGCCTCGGCCAGCCGGTCCACCGCGATCAGCGTGCGGGCCAGCCAGAGTTGCGGTCGGTGCGGGTGCTGGTTCGGGTCGACCCCGTCGAGTGCGGCGACCGCCTCGCGGGCGTGGCGAACCGCGTTGTCGAGTTCGCCGTCGGCGCTGGCCATCACGGCCCGGGCCAGGGCGGCGACGGCGTGCGCGGCCCGCTCGCCGTGCCGGTCGGCCACCTCGATCGCCTCAATGGCGGCGCTCTCGGCCGCCACGAAGTTGTGCGCCTGGAGCAGGGCGTGCGCCTGCGCGGCGAGCAGTCGGGCCAGCGTCGGCTCGGTCACCTGGCCGGTGTTGCGCGCCGCCATGATCGAATTGTTCAGGTCGATGTCGAGGCCGGCGTGCGTCACCGCCTCGGCGAGCTCCATCAGCAGCCCGGCCCGCCGGTACGCGTCCAGTCGCAGGGTGGAGGTGCGGTCCACGATCCGGCGGGCCTCGCTGTACTGGCCGCGGACGATGAGCTGCCGGAAGATTCGGGTGATGAGCCCGTGCGGCGCCTCCTGCTCGTCGGCGGTGATCAGGTCGAGCAGGCGGCAGCTGAGTTCCTCGCCGGACCAGCCGCCCTCCAGGATGTGCCCGGCCAGTTCCTCGGCGGTGACCGGCGGGGCGTGCTTGAGGACGGTGGCGGCCTCCCGGTGCAGGACCACGCGCGCCGGCCCGGGCAGCCTCTCGTGCACCGCCTCGCGGAACAGCTCGTGCCGGAACGACAGCGCCGCGCCGACCTCGACGAGGATCTCCTCGTCCAGCACGGAGGCCACGGCCGGCAGCAGCTCTGTCACGTTGCGGCCCTGGATGGCCGCGAGCTCGTACGCCGTGCACGGCCGCGGCAGGATCGACGCGGCCTCGATGAGCCGGCGGGTCTCCGCGGGCAGCGCGGCGAGCTGTCGCTCGACCGCGTCCAGGAAGGGCCGGGGCAGCATCGCGTCGGTCAGCGCGGCGACGCCGTCGCGGACCTCGACCGCCGCGACCTCGCGTACCGCGCTGAGGTGACCGGAGAGCAACGCGGGATCGCCCTCACAGCGCAGCACCGCCCGACGCAACGCGGCGTCCGGCCGCCCGCCGAGCAGGCCGACGCAGATGGTGAGCGCCGCGTCATCGTCGAGCGGGCCGAGCGTCAGCGTCTCCGCCCCGGCGCGGCCGAGGTCGGCAAGCAGCTCGCGCACTCCGGTCCCGCCGCGCCGGGAGCGCCGGGTGAGCAGCCACAGGATCGGGCTGTCGGCGAGGGACGGGACGAGCAGGCGCAGGGCGAGCGCGGTGAGGTCGCCGGCGCGGTGCACGTCGTCCAGGGCGATCATGACGGGCCGCTGCCGGGCAAGCTCGGCGAGCCGGTCACGCAGCCGCTCCACGAAATTGAGCCGGGCCGGGTCGGCGGCCATCAGGTGGTCGATGGCGATGTCGGGAATGTCGGCGCGCAGGGCTGTGAGCAGGCCACCGAGCGGCGCCACCTGGTCGGCGAGGGTGACCTCGCCGGCCGCGACGACCAGACCGCCAGCGCGGCCGGTGCGGGCGGCGGCGGCCACCATCGCGCTCTTGCCGGAGCCGGCGACCCCTTCGACGATCAGGCACCGACTGTCGCCGGCGGCCACGGCGGCGGTGGCCGCGCGGACGATCGACAGTTCATGGTCACGGCCTACCAACACTCGATCCACATCTGCCCCCGTTGCAGATCCGATGACGGTTGTCAGACGTTCACGGGCAGCACGACGGGCCACTGGCGAGCACGCGCGGCATTGCCCGGCTCATCGATGCTAATCGACGTATTGCGGCGGCCTCCGCTGTCCCACAGGGAACATTAGACGAATACTGTGATTGCGCGACTACCCAGCGAAACCGCTGCTCATCGAGTGCGGACATGCCGAAGCGCCGGCTCCGCCCCTGGTGGGCGGGCCGGCGTCGACGTGGGCATTCAGGCGTCGAGCCGCCCGGAAGTGACGCGAGTCACACTCGCGTCGAGCAGCCGCCCGGCGGCGCCGGGGTCGGCCGAGCGCAGCCGGGGAATGCCCCGCAACCATTCGTGATCGGTCATACCGGGATTGTGTGTCGTCGTCCGGTCCGGCCAGAAAATCTGCGGGCTGCCCTGGATCGGCAGGTCCCTGCTGCGCCGGTAGTCGGCCAGCACGTCGGCACGCACCGGCTCGGACTCCCACACCTCGAAGATCTTCGCCGGGTCCACCGCCGGAAGCGCCTCGGCCGCCGCGTCGAGCACCCGCTCCAGCCCGGACCGCACACTGATGTCGACCGAGTCCCGGAAGAACGCCAGCCGTACCTGGTAGTCCACCTCCTCCGCGACCGCCGGGCCACCGGCCCGGCGCGCCGCCGCGACAAGCTCGAACGCCGGCATCGACGTCGACGGGTACGACGGCGCGTCGTACACCCCGAACAGGTCCGGCTCGTGATTGGACAGCACCGCCATCTCCGGCTGCACGATGTGCCGCGGGATGCCGCCCTTGTTGATCAGCTCCAGCGGCCAGGCGCGCTGGTCGAGGACCACGTCCAGGCCGCGCGCCGCCCGCGCGGCCCGCAGCCGGTGCACGGCCACCAGCGCCCACGGGCAGTGCACGTCCGACCAGACCGTCACGATCGCCGTCACCGCGTCACCTCCACGTTCCGGGCGGCCGCCGGCACGCCGGGACGGACCGCCGCACGACTGATCGCCCACTCCACCGACTCGGCGAGGATGTCCGGCCCGTCCTCGGTCAGCAGCGACTCCGGATGGAACTGCAACGACGTGAAACCCCTGCCGCGCAGCGCGTGCACCCGGCCGGTGCCGGCGTCCCGGCTGACCAGGACCGCACCTCGCCGGGTGACGCCGGGCAGCAGGTCGGCATCGGCGTACGCGGCGAACGTGTTGTAGAAACCGACCCGACGGTCCCGCCCGAACAGGTCCACGGTGCGGCGCCGGCCCTGGTCCGGCCTCTGCCCGCGGGCCAGCGGCAGGCCCAGGATCCCGGCGACGAGCTGGTGGCTCAGGCAGACCGACAGGAACGGCCGGCCGGAGTCGAAGACCCGCCGGGTCAGGTGACGCATCCACACGATCCGGGGGTCGCGACTGTCGCGCGGGTCGCCGGGACCCGGCCCGAGCACCACGAACGCCGAGTCCCGCAGCACGTCGTCGTCGACCCGCTCGCAGGACCGGAGCCGGACCCGCAGACCCAGCGACCGCAACTGCGTCGCCAGCATCGCCGTGAACGTGTCCTCGGCGTCGACCACCAGCGTCGGCATCCCGGTCAGCGCCGGGCGTGACAGCTCCCGGCGGGACGGCCCGGCGAACCAGAAGTCGCTCAGCCCGCTGTTACGCGCGCGCAGGCTGGCCCGTACCCGGGAATCCTCGGCCAGACCGGAGCGTGCCGCGCCCCGCCCGCCCGGCCCGGCACCCGCGCCCGCGGCGGTGGTGGTGGTGGCCGCGCCCAGCAGGCCGGACACCTTCGCCCGGGTCTCCGCGGCCTCCGCCGCCGGATCCGAGTGCCGCACGAGCGTGGCCCCCACCCCGATCCGCACCCCGCCGGTCCGGTCCAGGTCGGCGGTCCGGATCAGGATCGCCGAGTCCATCCGATGCCGCCCCGCGTCGTCCCGTCCGATCAGCGCGGCCACCCCGGCGTAGTAGCCGCGCCCGCTGGCCTCCCGGGCCGCGATGACCCGGCAGGCGTTCTCCAGCGGGCTGCCGGTGACCGTCGGCGCGAACATCGTCTCCCGCAGGATCCGCCGCACGTCCTCCGGCCCGTCCCCCTCGATCCGGTACTCGGTGTGCGCGAGGTGGGCCATCTCGCGCAGGAACGGGCCGACCACCCGGCCGCCGTCGGGGCAGAGCCGGGCCATCATCTTCAGTTCCTCGTCCACCACCATGTACAGCTCGTCGGTCTCCTTCGTGTCGGCGAGGAAGCCGAGCAGCCCGGACACCTCCGCGCCGCCGGCCTGATAGCGGTACGTGCCGCTGATCGGGGTCATCGCGACCCGGCCCGCGTCCAGGCTGACGTGCCGCTCCGGGGTGGCGCCGACAAGCGTCCGGTCGCCGCAGTGCACCAGGAACGTCCAGTACGCGCCCGCCTCGGCGCGCAGCAGCCGCGCGAACAGGGCCAGCGCCGCCGGAACCGGACCCCCCTCGACGCGGGCCCGGAAGTCGCGCCGGAGCACGAAGTTCGAGCCGGCGCCGGACCCGATCTCCTCCGCGATCACACTCGCCGCCATCTCCCCGTAACGGTCGTCGTCGACGTCGAAGCCGGCCTCGGTCCACGCGACCGGCTCCGCGGGCAGCCGGCGCAGCACCTCCGGCAGCGACAGCCCCCGGTGCCGGTCCACGATCAGCGCCCGGATCGGCTCGCCGTCGTCGACGCAGGCGAAGCCCCGCTCGGTGAGCTGCCGGTACGGCAGCAACGCCAGCACCTCGTGCGCGCCCGGCGGGCCGTCCGCCGGCAGCGGCAGCCCGGCCAGGGTGTCGGTCAGCCGGATCCGGCCCTCCAGCAGCTCGACGTCGGGCCCGCCAGCGTCCGGGCGGGCCAGCAACGCGAACGGCGCCGGATCAGGTCCGGTCACCCTCTCGTACCAGTCCCCCATCGAGGACCTCCCCTCAGTGCGGACAGCAGCTCACGCCGCCGGGATGTGATGGTTCTGCCGGAACACGTTCTCCGGGTCGTAGACCCGCTTCAGCTCGCGCAGCCGGGCGTGGTCGGCCGGCGTGTACGCCGCCGCCGTCCGGCCCGGATCGCTGAGGAAGTTCAGGAAAACCCCACCTGTGGCGTACGGCCGCAGCCGTCCAGCCAGCCGCCGCATCTGCGCCCGCGCGCCGGGCAGACTCTCCTCGTCCAGCTCGGGCGCGATCGCGATAAGCGAGAACTCGGGGTCGTCCGGACCGGCCGGGCCACCCGACTCCGGGCGTACGGCCACCGCGCCACCCCAGTGCCGCAGCTCGATGACGCGGACCGCCTCCCCGGCGGCCACCTCGTCGAGCAGCACGTCGACGAGGCCGGCCTCGACAGTGCGGAAGAGGTCGGTGTGCTCCTCGCTGACCTGCGCGCCCGGCTGTGGATCGTTGAGCCGCGGCGTGTGCGCAAAGGGCATCGGGCCGAACCCGCCGAGCAGCGGCGTCCCGCCCGTGGCCAGCAACGGTGCCAGCGCCCGGGCGCCGTCCTCCGCCGGGCCGACGTACACCGCGCGCACCGCGAGCACGACCCGGTCGCGCAGCGGCTCCGGGACCTCGGGCACGGGCGGCAGGCGCAGCAGGATGCAGACGGTGGTCAGCGCGTCCGGCTCGGACGCGGCGAACTCCCCGTAGGCCCGCAGCACGTCCGCGGCCCGCTCACCGGGGAAGAACACCACCCCGCCGAACACCTCGGTCACCGGGAACAGCGCCAGCTCGAGCTCGGTGACCACGCCGAAGTTGCCGCTGCCGCCGCGTAGCGCCCACCACAGGCGCGCGTCGTCGTCCGGCCCGGCGACCACGTGCGCTCCGTCCGCGGTGACCACCTCGGCGCGCAGCAGGCTGTTCGCGGCGTACCCGTGTCGCCGCGACAGCCAGCCGAGGCCGCCGCCCAGGGTGTAGCCGGCGACGCCCACCTCCCCGGACGAGCCGGAGAGCGGCGCCAGGCCGTGCTCGGCCGCAGCCGCCACCACGTCACCCCAGACCGCTCCCCCGCCGGCCCGTACCGTCCGCCGGACCGGGTCCACCTCGACCCCGCGCAGCCGGGCCGTGCTCAGGATCAGCCCACCGTCGGCCGGGGTGAGCGCGCCGTGCCCGGTCGCCTGGACCGCCAGCGGCACGTCCAACTCCCGGGCCGCGGACAGGATCCGGCGCACGTCGGTGACGTCGACCGCCTCGGCGACAGCCAGCGGCCGGGGATCCACGTTGCGCCGCCACGGCAGCCGAATCCGGTCGTATTCTGGCTCGCCGGGCAGGTGCAGCGCCCCGTGCAGGTGGTCCCGCAGGGACCGGATCGTCGTCGTCCCGGCGGCGGTCATGCCGCGGCACCGCGCCGGCGCAGCGCGGGATCGGTGAGCGCCGGCGGCAGGTAGTGCGAGTCCTCGTGGTTCAGCATCGTGCCCGGGGCGACGATCTCGTCGATCCGGTCCAGCACCGAGTCCTCCAGACGCAGGTCCGCGCCGGCCAGCAGGTCCTCGAGCTGGTCGAGCCGGCGTGGTCCGATGATCACCGAGGTGACCGCGGGGTGGTTGCGGGCGAACGCGAGCGCCAGGTGCGTCAGCGAGCAACCGGTCTCCGCGGCCAGCTTGGTGAGCTGCTCCACAGCCTCCCGCTTGCGGATGTTGCCGGCCAGCGCCGGGTCGAACTGCGCACGGTGGGCGCGCTGCCGTCCCGCGGTCAGGTCGATGTCACCCTGGTAGCGGCCGGTCAGCCAGCCCTCACTGAGCGGGCTCCAGGTCATCACACCGATGCCGTACTTCACGCAGGTGGGCAGGACCGCGGCCTCGGCGGACCGGTTGAGGATCGAGTACGGCGGCTGCTCGGTCCGCGGCCGCACCAGGCCGTGGCGCTCGGCGATCCACTGTGCCTCCACCAGGTGGTCCGCCGGGAAGGTGGAGGTGCCGACGACGCGGACCTTGCCGGACCGGACCAGATCCGACATGGCCTGCAGGGTTTCTTCCAGGTCGGTGTCCGGATCCGGCCGGTGCACCTGATAGATGTCCAGATAGTCGGTGCGCAACCGGCGCAGGCTGTCCTCGACGGCCCGCATGATCCAACGGCGCGAGTTGCCCGACCGGTTCGGCGCGTGCCCCGAGGGGTGCATCGGATAGTGCGCCTTCGAGGCGAGGATGACCTCGTCACGCCGCTTCTCCAGTGCCCGCCCGACGATCTCCTCACACCCGCCCCACGAGTACACGTCGGCCGTGTCCACGAAGTTGATCCCCGCGTCCAGGGCTGCGGAGATCACCGGAGCGGACTCGTCGTAGCCGCACTCCCCCCAGGCGCCGAACATCATCGTGCCCAGGCAGAGCGGGCTCACCTTCATTCCGGTGCGTCCCAGGTTTCGTAGCTCCATGACGCCCGACAGTGGCAGCGTCGCCGCGACCCGCACATCACGTGAACCCGTGGCGTGATCGCGCCATGACCGGGCCGCCGCGGCCATGTCAGCCTGTGCCGGTCAGTCAGCCCAAGGGAGGCCCGATGAGCAGCACCGGCACCGCAGTGGGCCCACTCGACCTGCGGTTCACCGTGGCTCAGCAGTTCCGCCCGGTCGACATGATCGCGCCCCGCTTCACGCAGTTCGACTCCGCCGGCGAGACGGCGGACGAGCCTCCGCTGCCGAGCCCGCTACCCCCGGTCCACGAGTGCTTCCGGACCGGTCAGGGCCTGGTCGCGCCGTTCGGCGCGGTCGTCTGCGAGGTCGCCGAGCAGCAGGCGGACAGCGCGGTCAGCGCCGGGTGGAGCACCGCCGACGGCGACGCGCTGATGGTCCACTACGACGCCTTCCAGCGCGAGGTCACCATCACTGTCACGACCGAGGGCGTCACCGAAGTGGTGGCGCGCACGCCTGTCACGCTGCGGACGCCGTACCGCCTCGCCGCGACCCTGACCGGGACCCGTGTCACCGCGGTGGCCGCCGACGACGGCACCGAGGGCTGGCGACCGCTGGTCACCGGGGACTCGCTTCCGCTCGTCGACCCGCGCCGGCCGGAGACGCTGCGCGGCTACCGGCACACGTACGGCGGCCGCAGCGCCCGCCTCTCCCGGGTCCGCGCCGGATACTTCGGCCAGGTCGGGCTCCGGGACGGGCACCTGGTGACCTATGCGGACGGGCGGCCGTACCGTCGCGACGGCCGGCTGCTGTTCACCTTCGGCGCCGCCGGCATGGGCTTCTCCCAGGAGGCGCACTGGTCGGTGTGGGCGCTCGACCCGGACGCGCCGGAGCGGATGGAGCAGGTCGCCAAGCTCTTCTTCACCCACGACGGGCTGGTCACCGGCGACAACGCCGGGCAGATCGTCTACGACGAGGACCGCGACCGGTTCGTCCTCGTGGTCTGCGGCGGCAACCTGCCGGAGCCCGGCGTCTACGTCCGGCACGCCCAGACCGGCGCGGACATCCTCTCCGGCGTCCACGTCATCGCCAACGAGCAGCTGGCCGCGCCTGTCGACCTCAGCTCGTGGGAGCCGGCGATCGGCCTTGTCGACGGGCGCTGGCACATCGCGTACGCCAACGTGGTCCAGCTCAGCCCGGAGCTGGAGTTCCACCCGGTGCTGGTGGCAGCGGCCGAGGATGGCGACTACCACGAGGGGTTGACCGTCCGGGCCGCCGACCCGGACGTGCGACGTACCGAGGGCTGCGTGCTGCACCGTTTCGCCACCGGCTGGCACCTGCTGGCCACCGACGACGCCCAGCGCGAGTACCGCGTCTACGACCTGGCGCTGCGCCAGGTCGGCACCCTGGCCGCCCCGTTCCTGCCGGGCGGCCCGCACCCCCAGGTCGTCCCGCTCGATGACGACGGCCGCGACTGGCTGCTTGTCACCTTCGCCAACGTGCAGTTCCACGAGGACGTGCTCGGCTACGGCACCGAGGGCGACGTGGTGATCATGCGCGGACACGCTGCTCGTGGCTGACGGACGCACCGCAATGCCCAACGCAGAAAGGAAACCCTGTCATGGAAGACCTTCTGAGGCTCAGTGACGAGGTCGCCGCGGCGCTGGCCGACCACCGGCCGGTGGTGGCGCTGGAGTCCTCGCTGATCGCACACGGACCGGCGTACCCGATGAACGTGGAGATCGCGACGGCGATCGAGAAGGCGGTCCGGGACGCCGGCGCGGTGCCGGCCACCATCGGCATCATCGACGGCCGGATCGTCATCGGGTTGGACGAGGCCGAGGTGGCCCGCTTCGGTGAGCAGCGCGGCATCCCGAAGGTCAGCGCCCGCGACCTCGGCCGGGTGGTGGCCGGCGGCGGACCCGGCGCGACCACTGTCGCCTCCACCATCGTGGCGGCCGAGCTCGCCGGCATCCGGGTCTTCTCGACCGCCGGGATCGGCGGCGTGCACCGCGGCGCCGAGGAGTCCTTCGACATCTCGCCGGACCTGCTCCAGTTCACCCGGACACGGATCACCGTGGTGTGCGCCGGCGCGAAGAGCATCCTGGACCTGAACCGGACCGCCGAGTATCTGGAGACCGCAGGCGTGCCGATCCTCGGGTACCGCTGCGACGAGTTGCCCGCCTTCTACGCCCGCACCTCGGGAATCCCGGTGCCCCGCGTCGACGACCTCACCGAGGCGGCCCGCGCGGTGGACCTGCACTGGCAGCTCACCAACGGCGGCACCGTCCTGCTCACCGCGCCGATCAACGAGGAGGACGCGCTCGACGGCGCGGAGATCGACGCCGCCATCGAGGCCGCGATCGCCGAGGCCAAGCGGGCCGGGGTCACCGGCAACGCGGTCAGCCCGTTCCTGATGAAGGCGGTCGGCGCGGCCACCAAGGGGCGCAGCGGCGCGGCGACCCGCTCGGTGCTGATCAGCACGGCCGCGCTGGCCGGCGAGTTCGCGGTCGCGATGACCGCACTACGGGCGGAGTGACGCGATGACCGAGATGATCGAAGCCGTCGTCCTCGACCTGGACGGCACCCTTGTCGATACCCCGCAGGCCATCGCCGCGATCACCGCGGACATCCTGGCCGAACTCGGCCGGCCGGCGCCGCCGGAGCGGATCCGGCCGCTGGTGGGCCGGCCGCTGGACAGCAACTTCGCCGAACTGCTCGACGTCCCCGCCGACCACGCGGACGTTGCCACCGCGATCGGGCTGTACAAGCAGCGGTTCGGCAAGCACGTGAAGGAACACGGCCCGGACCTGCTCTACCCCGGCGTCCTGACCGGGCTGCGGACGCTGCGGGAACGCGGCCTGCCGCTGGCCATCGCCACCTCGAAGGTGCAGGAGGCAGCGGTGAAGACGGTCACCGCCACCGGCATCGCCGACCTGTTCGACGCGGTCGCCGGGCACGACTCGGTGGCGAACGGCAAACCCGCGCCCGACCTCGCGCTACACGCGGCCGAGCTGCTGGGCGTGCCGCCGGATATCTGCGTGAACATCGGTGACGGGCCCGGCGACATGGCGATGGGACGCGCCGCCGGGATGCTGAACATCGCCGTCACGTACGGGGTGGGCAGCGCCGACGAGTTGCGCGCGGCCGGCGCCGACCTGGTCGCGGACTCCTTCACCGAGGCCGTCGACCTCGTGGTGCAGCGGTTGCACGGCAGCGTGGTGGCCCGATGACCGCCGCTGCCGAGCCGGCCGTCCGGATCGAGCCGGAGACCAGGGCGCAGCTCATCCGCCTCACGTACGGCTACATGGCGTCCCGCATGATCCACACCGCGGTGCGGCTGGGGCTGCCGGACCTGCTCGACGGCGTCGCCCGCGACAGTGTGGAGCTCGCCGAGCGGATCGGCGCCCACGCGCCCTCGCTGCACCGGTTGCTGCGTGCGCTGGCCGGCCTCGGCCTGCTGGCCGAGACCGAGCCGGGCCGGTTCCGCCTGGCGACGCTGGGCGCGCCGTTGTCCCGCCGAGCCGAGCACCGCACCACGGCGCTGACCGAACTGTTCCTGTCCGCCGAGTTCTGGGACTCCTGGCAGAACCTGGAACACAGCATCCGGACCGGCAGGGCCGCGTTCGACAACGTGCACGGCCGCCCCTTCTTCGCGTACCTCGACGAGCACCCGGCCCTGCTGGAGGTGTTCAACGAGGCGATGGCGGAGAACGCCCGGTTCGAGGCGCCCCGCTTCGTGTCCGGGTACGACTTCGGCCGCTACCCGGAGCTTCTCGACGTCGGTGGCGGCAACGGCGCGCTGCTGCACGCGATCCTCGCGGCCCACCCGGACAGCCGGGGCATCATCTTCGAGACCCCGACGGTGGCCGAGCAGGCCCGGGCCGCGACAGTGACGGCCGGGCTGGCGGAGCGCTGCCGGGTGATCGAGGGCGACTTCTTCGTCGGGGTGCCGGCGCAAGCCGACGCGGTCCTGCTCAAGAGCGTCATGCACAACTGGGACGACGAGCGCTGTGTCACGATCCTGCGCAACTGCCGTCCGGCGATCCGTCCGGGTGGTCGGCTGCTGCTGCTGGAGCCGGTCCTGCCGACGCCGATGCAGTCGCAGACGTGTGTGGAGTCCGTGCTCAGCGACATCAACATGCTCGCGCTGACGGCCGGCGGGTTCGAGCGTACCGAGGACACCTTCCGCCGAATCCTCGACGCCGCGGGCTACACGCTGGGCGCGATCTCCGCGACCATCGCCGCGACCGACTTCCGCGTGATCGAGGCCGAACCGATCTGACCCTCCCAGGCCCGTGGCGGCACCCCCCGGCCGCCACGGGCCTGCCCTACGCGTCCAAGGATGCTGCGATGAAACGGTTGTTCACCTCGGAGTCGGTCACCGAAGGCCACCCCGACAAGATCGCTGACCAGATCAGCGACGCTGTGCTCGACGCCCTGCTCGCCCAGGATCCGGGCAGCCGCGTCGCCGTGGAAACCCTGATCACCACCGGGCAGGTGCACGTCGCGGGTGAGGTCACCACCAACACCTACGCGGACATCCCCGCCATCGTGCGGGACACCATCCTGGGGATCGGCTACGACTCGTCGAAGAAGGGCTTCGACGGCGCGTCCTGTGGCGTCAGCGTGTCGATCGGGTCCCAGTCGCCGGACATCGCCCAGGGCGTCGACACGGCCCTCGAGCTCCGTAACGGCGACTCCGGCCATCTCCTCGACCAGCAGGGCGCTGGTGACCAGGGCATGATGTTCGGTTTCGCCTGCTCGGAAACGCCCGAGCTGATGCCGCTGCCGATCGCGCTGGCCCACCGGCTGGCCCGGCGGCTGGCCGCCGTCCGCAAGGATCTGACCATCCCGTACCTGCGCCCCGACGGCAAAACCCAGGTCACCATCGAGTACGACGGCCTGCGTCCCGCCCGTCTCGACACGGTGGTGATCTCGTCGCAGCACGCCGCCGACATCTCCCTGGAGAACCTGCTGGCCCCGGACATCCGGGAGCACGTTGTCGAACCGGAACTCGCCGACCTCGGTCTGAGCACCGACGGATACCGGCTGCTCGTCAACCCGACCGGCCGCTTCGAGATCGGCGGCCCGATGGGCGACGCCGGCCTCACCGGCCGCAAGATCATCGTTGACACCTACGGCGGCTACGCCCGCCACGGCGGCGGCGCCTTCTCCGGCAAGGACCCGTCCAAAGTCGACCGCTCCGGCGCGTACGCCACGCGCTGGGTCGCCAAGAACGTCGTCGCCGCCGGCCTCGCCGAACGCTGCGAGATCCAGGTCGCCTACGCGATCGGCAAGGCCCACCCGGTGTCGCTGTTCGTGGAGACGTTCGGCACCGAGACCATCCCCGTCGACAAGATCGAGAAACTGATCAAGGAGGTCTTCGACCTGCGGCCGGCCGCGATCATCCGCGACCTCGATCTGCTCCGACCCATCTACCAGCAGACCGCCGCCTACGGCCACTTCGGCCGCGACGTGCCCGACCTGCGCTGGGAGAACACCGACCGGGCCACGGACCTGCGAAACCTGGTCTAACCGTTTGCCCGGTGGGTTCGTCAAGGGGTCAGCGGTCTGCCGACCGGTTCCACTGGGCGACTCGGCTCCGGCCGACGGCCGCCCGCGGCGACGGTGCCGCCGTTGGCCCGGGGTGTGCCGGGCGGGCGGGACACGGGGTGCACCGGTCGTGCCGCAGAACGAGCTGCTGGTGATGCTCGACGAGCTGGGTCAGGTGGCGCGCAAGGCACGGGTGATCGTCGGGGTGGTGCCGTACCCATTGACTCGGCGCAACCCCCGCACCGTAATCGAGGTGGGCTCACGAAGGTCGACGTAGGCTGAATCGAAACGGTCATCGACCGGCGCGACTGCACTGGGAGCACCCCGTGGACATCCTGTGGCAGAAGAACGACGACCTGGTGTCGCGGGTACGGGAAGCCTTCGGCGCCGACGCTCTCGACGAACTGCTCCGGCGTGCCTTTCCCCGGCGGACCGTGCTGCACGTCGGCGCCCTCACCCCAGGAATCTCCGGTGCCGCGGTCCTCCACGTACGACCGGAGCAGGACGGCTCGGCCCAGCATCCGTGCGTCGTGAAGATTGGGCCGGTCGGCGACATTCACACCGAGTACGAGCGGTGGCAGCAGTATGTGCAGCCGTACCTGGGCCACGGGGAGATGCCGGACGTGCTCTCCACCGCGGTGATCGTCGGCAACCACGCGGCGCTGGTCTACAAGTTCTACGCCGCCCGGACGCTTGCCGACATGATCCGGGATCTGGCGGGGGCCGACGACTCGATCGGCATCGTGGACGCGGTGCAGACCCTGCTGACCATCGTGCACGTGTGGCATCGTTCTCGGTCCTCGACCTACTTCGACCTGATCGCCGAGGAGTACCCGCTCGAGGCGGAGACCCTGGAGCGCTTCGAGCAGTACGCCGCCGTCAAGCGTCAGTGGGGTGAGATCGCCGAGCCGAAGCTCGTCCGCGACGTCTGGTCACAACCGCCGGAGAGCCTGCGCAAGCCGCAGCTCACCACCATCGGACACGGCGATCTGCACGCCGACAACGTACTGGTGGGGCCGAACGGCTCGTTCGGCATCATCGACTTTCTGCACACCGGCAGGCACCACTTCCTGCGTGACCTGGCGACGCTCGAAGCCGACCTGGTCCTGCGGGTGCTCTGTCCGCCGGAGGCGACGGCGGAGCAGGCCCAGCGGCTGGTGGCCCTGCTGGAGCCGTACTACACGACGGCGGCGTTCACCACGTCCGCACAGCACGATGCCCTGGGACAGGGGGCGTGGTTGCCACTGCAGAACGTGGTGCGCTGCCTGCGGTCGGCGGTCTGGGGCCGGTCCGAGCACGACGCGGAGCAGATACCCGGCTACCTCATCGCCGTGATCCGCCGCATGGTCAAAATGGTCGTACGTGGCGACAGCCGCCTGACAGACTTCCAGCGCTGGATCGCCGCCCGTCTGGTGTCGGCACAGACCGCCGAGCTGGCCCGCGGCGGGCGCTCGGCGGAGCTGCCGATGCCGGTGAGCGGCGACCAGGTCCGCGAACGGGTGCCCGGGCCGCCGGCTGAGGAGCCGGTGGCCGCCTACCTCGATCTGGAGTCCGAGGTCGAGGTGGTCCTCGGGCAACTGTCCGAATCCTGGCGGCCCACCGCGATCGGCGCGATCGAAGCCGAGTTGCCGGCGATCGCCGAGGAGGTACGGCGACGGCTGCCGGAGCGGGAACGTCGCCTCGCGGAGGTGTTCCGGGCCTTGACCGACGTGTACCCGGAGCCGCTGCCCGATCCGGACACCGATCCGGAGATGGTCAATCACGTGCTGGCCCGGGCGGACACCAACCGCATGATCGAGGCTCGGGTGGTGCGACAGGGCGAGGCATTGGTGATCCAGATCCCCGACGTGGCCGCCCTGCTGTCGCACTCGACGCGCGAGTTGCAGATCTTCGAGCCGTTGCTACGCGCCGCCTGCGACCTTTACGAGGCCGGTTCCTACCAGGCCTCTCTGACGCAGTTCCGTCGGCTGGCGGCCCGGTTGAGCGGCGATCTGTCGATCACACGCAGCGAGCTCACGCTGTTCTTCTACTTCCTGTCCAAGTGCCTGCTGAAGCTGAACATGTACAGCAGCCTCAACCGGCTCCTCGACGGTCCGTACCGCGTCTTCTGCGTCGACGTCTGCCCGGAGTTGGAGGCGGAGCGGCTCCTCATCGCCGGGGTGGCCCACCGGCACCGCGGCGAGCTCAGCCTTGCGCAGGCATGCCTGGACGACGCCGTGGCACAGCTCGCGCTGCTCGCCTCGCGTTCCGAGTCGGCCCTCGTCCACCTCGCCCTCGCCGACGCGTACGTGTTGAGCGCGCACCCGCGTTTCGACAACGCGGTCGCGCCCGAGGCCGGGCTGGTCGCTCGTCAGGCCACCGTGCGCCTCACCCTCTCCGCGCTGGAATCGGCGCGGCAGTCCTATGAGGAGTACTGGCGCAGTGGTGGCCGACCGTCCCACTACGAGGGCCGATTGGCTGGCACAATGGCGTACATGACGGTGGTGCGCTCCGTTGTCGAGCCGGCGACGCTCGACGACGAGGCGTGGTCCAGGGCCGCCGCCGACGCTCGGCATGGTTTCGAGCCCGAGTTCGACCGTAAGCCGGTGGGCGTCATCGCCGGGCGCGCCGCTCTCGCCTCGGTCAAGTTGGCGCAGGCGCGCTGGCTGGCCGTGTTGCAGCCGGACCACTGGCCGCAGCAGATGCAGGAGTGCCTGCGCGAGGCCGAGAAGGCGCTCTCCGTCGTGCTGGCGGCCTATGTCAGTCGGGTGGAGCTGGGTCCCCGCTTCGAGTACCGCAAGCTCATGGCGATCCAGTCGTCGATCGGGGCGTTGACGGCCGATCCGCTGGGCCGAGTGGATCCCGACGCCCTCACCCCTCTCATCTAGGAGTCCGCCGTGCCCGAAGAACGCGGCCAGTACCTCGCGGGAGCTTTCGCGTTCCTCTTCGACCAATCCGGCCGCTTCCTGTTGCTGGAGGAGCGGGCCGACCGGCGGAAATACATGTTCGACCTGCCGGGCGGCACGCTACAGCCGTTCGAGGACCCGATCGCGGGACTGCGCCGCGAGGTGCGGGAGGAAACCGGCATCGAGATCGGTGGCGTCTCCCCACTCTGCCACCTGAAATACGATGTGCACGACAGCGGCCAGCCCATCCTGGTGGCGTTCTATGTGGCTCAGGCGGCATCGAGCTCGGTGCAGCTCTCGACGGAACACGCCGGCCACTGCTGGGTCACCCGCGAGGAGTACGACACCAACAAGTACACCGTCTCGCTCGCCAACGAGGAGACCCGGCGGCTACTGGACACCTACCCGCACAGCGACTTCATCCTCCAGTGAAGGCGGTCGTCGCGGGAGATGTCCTCTTCGAGGTGAACGGACATCTTCGGGCGACGTTTCCGTCCCTCCTCACGGACCGGCTCTTCTACGGTGATGTCGCCGCCGTGGTCGGCGGCTCGGCGGCTAACTTCGCGTTGGCGGCCACGGCACTGTTCGACGAGGTCGTCGCGGTAGCCGCGGTGGGCGGCGACGCGGTGGGCGAGGTGATCCGCGCGCAACTCGAGCACCGCGGCGTCCGCGCCCGGCTGGCGGTGAAACCGGACCTTCCGTCGGCCGTTGCGATCTATGTCCGGGACGAGGCCGAGCACCGGGCCAAGGGCGCTCGCCTTTTGCTGGTCGGGGAGCCGGCCGCACTGGGGCAGTGGGACACCGGGGACGCGGAGACCCTGCGATCCGAGCTCGTCGACGCCGACGTCCTGGTCGTCGACGGTTACGCGCTTCGGGCCGAGCCGCGCCGGGCCGCCACGCTCACTCTCATGGCACAGGCCCGCGCCTCGGGTGCCGAGGTCGTCTACGACATCGTCCCGCACGACGTGTTCCGGTCCACAGGCATCGCCGAGGTCCGGCGATACGGCCGGTCGGCGACAATCATCGTCGCCGAGGCCCGGACGTTGAACGCCCTGGCCGGCGAGGACTGGACCGACGCGGACACCGGCGAACAGGCCGCACACCGGGCCGCGACGTTCGGCGCCCGAACGTTTCCGGGTCGCCGCCTGCACGTCCGGTTCGGCCTCGGCAACGCCGACCGTACCCTGACGCTGTCGCCGGACGGCGATGTGGAGATCATGGCGACGGGTTACGCGGAGAGCGACGAGCCGCGTGGCTTCGGCGACCGGCTGCTGGCCTCCGAGTTGGCTACGTTGCTCAGGGGTCGGCGAACCTGAAGAACGCCGTGTCGGGGTCGGCGGTCAGCGCCTCGTGGATGCCGTTGAACATGATGTTCGCCGACCGGTCGATGCAGTCACCGCATGCGCCGGGGAATCGCTGGACCAGAGACGTCATCCGGGGTGTCCACCAGATGTCGTCCAGGCCGTCGTCGCCGGTCATCCGGCCGAACACAGTGCCTTCCGCGCCGCCGGCGAAGCCCTGCCCCCGGTAGCGTCCGCAGGGCACCAGGGCCGGCTCGGACGGGGACGACCCGACCTCGACCAGTGCCCGGTGGGTCGACGCCAGGCAGGTCGAGAAGTACTCGCGCGGGACGTAACCGGTGTCGGTGAGCGACCGGGTCGGGAAGAACGCCTGGAACTCGTCGTCGAGCAGTTCGGTGCGTACCCGGTCGACCTGGCGGCGGTAGTCGTCCTCCTGCTCGGCAGTGAACGCCACCCGCAGGCGGTCGCCGAGGACCACCCGGAAGGACACGTGGTCCAGCCCGGCGGTCTTGGCGGCCGCGGCGATGGCGTACACCTCCGCGACGTTCGTCGGATGGATCATCGACGTGCCGCCGAGTGGCATCACCGCCAGCGGAGCGGGGCCGTGTTCGGCACGGCGCAGCCGGTCGAGCTCGGCGAGCGTCCGCAGCAGGGACGTCACGCCCAGTCGCGGGGTCCGGTGCAGGAGCATCCTCGTCTGGTCGGTGGCCGCGTTGAGGCTGACCCGCACATAGGTGCCGGCCCGCACCAGCGTCAGCAGCAGCTCGGGCCGCAGCAGGTCGCCGGCGGTCAACACGGCGGAGGTCAGGCCGAGCTGCCGGCACAGGTCGACGGCCGCGGCGAAGTGCGGGCTGACGAGCGGATCACCGCCGCCGTCGAAGCGGACCACGCGCACACCCATCCCGGCCGCCGACCGCAGGGTGCGTTCGAGGGCGGGCCAGGACAGGTGCAGGCCCGAGCCACCGACCGCGCGGTAATCGGCGGAGAAGCAGAAGGTGCACGCCGACGCGCACGCCATCGTGATGTCCAGGTCCAGTTGGACCGGGTGCGGCCTGCCGTCCCGGATGCCCGCCGACAGCGCCGCGATGTGGTCGGCCAGTCGGCCCGGCACGATCTCGCCGCCGTGCGCCGGGATCATCCGGAACGACCGGGTCATGGGTGACCACGCCACCAGTGCGGTCCAGTGGCCAAAGGTCACGTTGTCGTTGCCTTCGACCACCCGTCCCGACCCCAGGTCGACCGGTTCCCCGCCGCCCGGGGGCCGGATCAGAAAGCTGTGGCCACCACGGTTCTCGGCCAACACGGCATACGGTGGTGCTGTCGGCGCCACCGGAGGGATCACCGGCCCAGCGTTACGCCGACTTTCACAGATGTCAATCTCGGCTTAGATCAGCAGAAGCCGCTGAATCGTGCTCAACGCCTGCTGCATCGGCGCGACGAATCGCTCCCGAAAGTCGGCGGCCTCCCCGTACGGACCGATGAAGCTCGCGACCAACGGCAGTGCCGACAGCTCGACGAGCGCCTGCTCGTCCTCCAGCGCGGGCATCGTCTCCTCGTACTCGGTCACCAGCTCGCGCAGGTAGGTCTCGGCACGACTGATGGCCACGGCCAGCTGCTCCCGCTCCGGGAACAGCTCGTTGTCGGCGCGCACCGCGAAGGAGTGCGCCTCCAATGACAGCTGCGCGTCGAGAACCACCTGAAGGAACTCGTCGTATCGGCCGGCACGCAGCCGCGGCGCGTTCTCGTTGCCAGGCCGGCGCACCAGCGCCTGGGCACGCAGCATCCGCCGAGCACGCTTGACCGCGTTGTACTGCTCGACGAGATCGCGCAGGTACCGCTGCCGGGCTTCCCGGCGGGCGAGGGTCAGGTCCTCCGCGCGGCGGACATCCTGGGCGCGCTGGTCGGCGTCCCGGTTGAACGCCTGGTAAGTGAGGGACACCGCGCCACCCAGAACGGCGACCAGGATGAACTGCAGCAGGATCTTGTAGGCCTCCACGCCCACCACCCGAGTCGCGGCATCGTGCCGCAGCACCAGCACGGCCGCCAGCGCGAGGCTGACCAGGACAGCGACGAAGATCGTCACCGACAGGCGACGAGACGCGGCACTTCGTTTCGGGTCTATGCCTCGCGAGTTTAATCGGCGGTGCCGACCCGACTCCGGTTCCGAGTATCCCTGCGGTGGCGCCCCCCGGCGTCCGTGGCTGGCCCTGCTCCTTTAGGTGTCTCTGCCCGTACCTCATGGTCCAAGGCTGTTGCTGTCAACGGTTGCTGTCAGCCCGGTCGCAGAGACGTCGGCGGACGGGCATCGCTCAAGAGCCGTCAGGTCCTGTGGGTGAGGACGTTGATGACCCTGCCGCTGGGGTCACGCATGAAGAAGCGTCGGACTCCCCATGGTTCGTCGGTGAGTGGGTGCACGATCTCAGCGCCGGCGTTTCGGGCGGCCTGATGCGCGGCGTCGACATCATCGACCTCCACGGACACGTCGGGGACGACCGGTGCGGTGGCGTCGTGGGTCATGAGACTCAGCTGGGCCTTCGGGTTGGCGCGATCGCTCAGGGTGACGATCCAGCCCATGTCCATGACGACCTCGAAGCCAAGTACCTCGACGTAAAAGGCGGTGGCCGCCGCGATGTCTTCGGTTGCAAGATTGGGCACTGTGCGCTTTATGGCCATGAGGGCATGGTGCCTCGCGGCAGCCTCGTCGACCAGGCCTGCCCCGTCTTGTACGGCTCCGCCGCCATCTTCGCTGCCTCGGCGGATACCTCGTCGCACATGCTGTACCGCATGGCGAAGTAGATGATCGGCCCGGCTGCGCGGTGTCGGCGGCGTCTCGTTGTCCGCACCGATGTACTCGTCGTAGAGCTGCCGGAAGACCCGTCCGGGCGGCGGGTCGTGCTGCTGCGGACTGAGGGCGTCAGTCCGGACCTCGACGCGGTGCGCCCGGATCGTCGGCAGCATGCTTGACCAGGCAAAACGGTTGGTGGGGCGGGCGGGACTCGAACCCGCGACCGAGGGATTATGAGATCAAGATGGGCGGCCCGGCGACCAGCCCGAGTGGGCTCCTAGCAGCGGAAATACCCTTCCGATATCTCTCACCACTCCCCTACCTTCGGTGGACCTCTTGCGGACTAGATGCGGACCGTCCACAGCTAGCAGGCAGACTTCTGGACGAAGGTCTCGCGTTCCCCGGTGTCCGAGTCGTCGGCCCACTGCCACAGGCTCACGTCCCCCCGCCAGCTGCGCTGAGTGTTCAACTCAAGGCTTGCTTTGGCATCCTTCATGCTCAGGACTAGCTGTCCGTCCGCTGCCAAGTCGCCCGGGCGCAGCTGGCCGCTCCCGGAAACCGTGTCCGTAGATCCGTCCGCGTTGAAACCGAACATGGCCTCAGACACCGTGAAGGCGTGATCTGGCGCGATCTTGATGACCCCACCTTGCCGGGACTGGAAGACGCCGCACAGAGCGTCGATGCGAACCGGCCACAGTGCGCGCCAGGCAAGGGCACCTGGCAACAGCGCTATCAGGAGGCCGACGGTCACAAGCACGATCTTTCGCCTACTCATGCCCGTCTCCTGTCGATGTCCACCGTCAGCTTGGCCGGCACCCTGTCCGCGTTCATCCCGGCAGCGTAGGCGGCACTGCCGCCAACCGTTCCTCTGCCTCAAGCCCATCTCCGCCGTGAGTCCGCACATCGTGGAACGGGCCTGCTCCCCCGGTTCCTGGTCGAGCCGATCGCCGCGCAGATCGCCGGCCGTTCCGGTGACGAGCTGATGTTCACCTCCCCGGCCGGCGAGGTGCTGCGCAACAACAACTTCCGTCGCCGGGTGTTCGACCGGGCTGCGGAGTCGATCGGGCTCGCCGGCCTGACGCCGCACGAGCTGCGGCACACGGCAGCCAGTCTGACGGTGCCAACGTGAAGGCGGTGCAGCGGATGCTCGGGCACGCCTCGGCGGCCATGACGCTGGACGTGTACGCGGACCTGTTCGAGGACGACCTGGACCAGGTGGCGGACCGCCTTGACCGGGCGGCGGGTCGTGCTGCTGCGGACTCAGTGCGGACTGAGAGCGTCGGTCCAGACCTCGACGCGGTCCGCCCTGGCCACCGGCAGCATGGCTGACCAGGGAAAATGGCTTGTGGGGCGGGCGGGACTCGAACCCGCGACCGAGGGATTATGAGTCCCCTGCTCTAACCGGCTGAGCTACCGCCCCGAAACACCGCGCCGGATCTTATCCCGCTCGGCGATCAGCAGCCAGCACCGCGCCGGCCGGCGCCCACGTCTGCACCAGCACGATGGGCTACAGGAATATAACAGCGCGCTCCGGTCGGCTCGGGGACGGCGGTCAGCCGGCGCGCAGCTCCTCCAGCACCGTCCCGGCCGTGCGCCATCCGCTGGCGAGAGCGCCCTGGATCGATGGGCTGTCCCGGTGGTCACCGGCCACGAACAGGCCCTCTCCCAACGACACGGGCTTTTGCAGCCGTCCCTGCGGCGGCGGTGCGGCGGGCAGCGCCTGCGGCACGGCCACCGTGGTGAGGTGGGTCCAGTCGGCGGTGGATCGGCCGTACAGCCGGGTCAACTCGGTCCGGATGGTCGGCTCGGGTGGCGCGGTCGGGCCGACCACGGAGGTGGCGATCAGGTGCCGTCCGGTCGGGGCGTACGTCGAGACGGCGTTGCTGAGCACCACCGTGTTCGCCACGATCTCCCGCCGGTCGCCGTCGACGAGCAGGATCGGTTCGGTGAGCGGCGGTTCCGGCGCGCTGTGGTAGTAGGTGGTGTAGCTGTGCATGCGTACCGTCGTCAGGGCCGGCAGCAGCGCGGGCGCGGCGGGTGGGTCGACGGCGACCACGACGGCCCGGCAGCGGATGTCGCCGGCCTGGGTGCGGACCCGGCCGGGCGCGACCTCCGCGACCGGGGTGTCCAGGTCGAGCAGGTCGGCGGGGAGTGGGGCGGCGATGGCCCGGGGCAGCGCGGCCATGCCTTCGGCGGGCAGCCCGATCCGGCCGCGGGCGAAGGATCTCAACACCATCGCGAGTACGTGGCTGGAGGTGGCCAGCTCCCGGTCGATGAACACACCGGAGAGGAAGGGCCGCAGCAGTTCCTCGATGATCGCGTCGGAGAGGCCCGCCCGGCGTAGCGCGGTCTCGGCGGTGGTCTCCGGCGCGGTGAGCAGCCGGGACACCGGCAGGGTGGCGCAGCCGGTGGCGAGCGCGGCGAAGCGCAGCCGGTCGAGCAGGGTGCCGATGCCGGCGAGGGCGGTGCGCGGACCGCCGGTCGGCTCGCGCAACGGGTTGACCAGCCGCAGCAGGTCGTCGCCCTTTCGCACCAGGACGCCGGAGGTGAAGTACCCGAGGTGCAGCCGGTCGGTGTCGAGCAGCGTGCCGAGCTGCGGGTAGGCGGTGTTGAGCACCTGGAAGCCGCGGTCGATGAGGTAGCCGTCGACGACGTCGGTGGCGACCCGGCCGCCGGGTCGGCCGCTGGCCTCCAGCAGCCGCCAGGGCACGCCGGCGCGGTGCAGCCGGCGCGCGGCGGCGAGGCCGGCCAGGCCACCGCCGACGATGACCACGTCCGTCTCAGCCAGCATCGCGCGCCTCCCGCTCACCGTTCGCCCGGGACAACCGGCCGGGCCACCAGATTTTCGGCCCGATGTCGTACGCGAGGGCGGGCACCAGCAGCGACCGGACGATGATGGTGTCGATCAGTACCCCGATCGCGACAGCCGTACCCAACTCGACGAGCACCACGAGTGGCAGCACGGCGAGGGCGGAGAAGGTCGCGGCGAGCACGATGCCGGCGGAGGTGATCACCCCGCCGGTGACGGCGAGGCCGACGAGCACCCCGGCGCGGGTGCCGCGCCTGACCGACTCCTCCCGCACCCGGCTCATCAGGAAGATGTTGTAGTCGATGCCGAGGGCGACCAGGAAGACGAACGCGAACAGCGGGAACGACGAGTCCACCCCGGGAAAGTCGAACACGTACCGGAACAGCAGCGCGCAGAGCCCGAGGGTGGCCGCGAAGCTGAGCAGCACGGTGCCGATCAGCAGGATCGGGGCGAGCAGCGCTCTCAGCAGCAGGGCCAGGATGACAGCGATGACCACCAGCACCACCGGGATGATGACGTTCTGGTCGCGCTTCGCGGCGTCGGAGGTGTCCACGTTGATCGCCGTGAAGCCGCCGACCACCGCGTCCGCGCCGGGCACCCGGTGTACGGCCACCCGCAGCTCCCGGATGGTCCGCTCGGCGCCGTCGCTGTCGGGCGGGTCGGCCAGGGTGGCGTCCAGTTGCACCCGCCCGTCGACGACCTTGGGTGGGGCGTTCGGGTCGGGTGGGCCGGTCTGCGGGCCGGCGGTGAGGGGTCGGACGTCGGCGACGCCGGGCACGTCCTTCGCCACCTGGGCGACCTGCCGGGCGGTCTGCTGGGTGGTGAAGATGGTGGCCGGGCTGCCCGTGCCGGCCGGGAAGTGCCGGGAGATCACCTCCTGGCCGTCCACCGAGTCGGTGCGCTTGGTGAACAGGTCGGACTGCCCGAGGGTGGTGGCGCCGAGCTGGGTGAGGCCCAGCGTGAGGAGGGCCAGCACGGCGGCGGTGGTCAGCCAGATCGGTCGGGCGTGGCGGGCCACGAAACCGGCGATGCGGCTCCAGATGCCGTGCTCGGCGCGGGGGTCGGCCTGGTCCGCCCGGGGCCGTCGGGGCCAGAACGCCCACCGGCCGCCGAGCACCAGCAGCGCGGGCAGGAAGGTGAGCATCACCAGCAGGGTGGCGGCGATGCCGATGGCGGCGACCGGGCCGAGGGCCCGGTTGGAGTTGAGGCTCGACAGCAGCAGGCAGAGCAGGCTGACGATGACAGTGCCGCCGGAGGCGATGATGGCGGGCGCGGCGCCCTTCCACGCGGTCCGCATGGCGTCCCACTGTCGATCGTGGCGGTGCAGCTCCTCCCGGTAGCGGGCGATCATCAGCAGCGCGTAGTCGGTGCCGGCGCCGAAGACCAGCACGGTGAGGATGCCCTGGGCCTGTCCGTTGAGCTTCACCACGTCGGCGTCGGCGAGCAGGTAGACGAAGACCGAGGCCAGGGCGTACGACATGCCGGCGGCGAGCAGCGGGAAGATCCAGAGCACCGGGCTGCGGTAGACCACCAGCAGGATGATCAGCACCACCACCAGTGTGACGAGCAGCAGTGGTCCGTCGATGGCGGAGAAGACCTCGATCAGGTCGGCGAGCAGGCCGGCGGGTCCGGAGACGTCCACGGTGAGCCCGTCCCGGTCACCGCCGGTGATGTCGCGTAGTTGTTCGACGACCGAGCCGATCTGCTCTCCCTCGGCGTCGTCCACCGGCACGACGACCTGGAGGGCCTGGCCGTCCGCGCTCGGAATGGGTGGGGGCAGCGGGGTGAGTACGCCGGGCACCTGGGCGAACCGGGCGGCGTCGGCGCTGACCCGCTGCCGGTCGGCGTCGGTGATTCCGGCTGGCCGCTCGTAGACGACAAGGGCCGGGATGGTCTGTCGGTCGACGAAGTCGCCGGTGAGGTCCTGGGCGCGGGTCGCCTCGGCGTCGGTGGGCAGGAAGGCGGCGTTGTCGTTGGTGGCGACCTCGCTGAGCCGCCCGGCGTACGGCCCGGCCACGCCGCCGATCACCAGCCAGGCCAGCACGACCGCCACCGCGATCAGCGTGGCCCTGCGTCCCGACATCCGCTCTCACCCCAATCGACGCATCAATCGACGCAGCGGGAGTCCAGGTCGACATCGACCATCCTGCCGGGCGAGCCGGCCGAGGGAGGGCGAAACCGGTGGCAGGCACACGAAAACGCCCGTCGGCGAGTGGCCGACGGGCGCTGGGTGGAGAAGCTCCCCCGATTGGACTCGAACCAATAACCTGCCGGTTAACAGCCGGCTGCTCTGCCAATTGAGCTACAGGGGATCGTGCATCGCGCGCCCCCGGATCACGCCGGTGCCGTGCGACGGGAAAAGAATACAGGACATCCCCCGGTGGCGGTCCAGTGGGTTCCGCCCCAACCACCGATGATCAAGGCCCGCAGGTCAGGGTCCGCAACACATCGACAATTAGGGTAAATCGCCATCCCGGCACAAGCATGCTTGAGCGGAGAGCAGGATGGGTAGTTAGCTGCGGACAGAGGACGCAGGCGCGAACAGGTCGCCTTCCGACGGGGCAACTCGCCGGGGTGACGGCGCGTCAGGTACGGAAGGAGCCGCCATGCGCGGAAAGATCATGTTTCTTGGCGGGCTGGCTGCGGGATTCGTCCTGGGCGCCCGTGCCGGCCGGGAAAAGTACGAGGAGCTCGTGGTCCAGGGCCGCAAGGTGCTCGACCACCCGACCGTCCAGGAGGCGGCCGGGGTCGCGCAGGCCCAGGCCAACAAGCTCTACAGCGAGGGCAAGGACAAGCTCGGCCAGACCAGGCTGGGCGAGAAGCTGGGCAGCGGTAACGGCAGCACCGGCAAGCAGGAGCTGACCGCCGCCGACGACGCCTTCGCCGGCACGCCCGCCACAGTGGGCGCCAAGGCGGGCACCAGCACGGTCGGCACGACCTCCGGGTCGCCGTCGTCCACCAACACCCCCCGCACCAAGCCGTCCGGCTCGGGCACGAACGCCAGCACGCTCTGACCAATCGCACGTCGACGGGCCGGTCGCCGCAGGGCGACCGGCCCGTGGTCTGTCCGAGCTGCGGTCAGTCCTTGCTGCTGAACGCCGCGTCGAAGGCCGCGCTCGGCGCGTCGAAGGCCAGCCGGCGGACGAACTGCAACGCCTCCGGGGCGCCAACGAGCCGGTCCATCCCGGCGTCCTCCCACTCGACCGAGATCGGGCCGGTGTAGCCGATCGCGTTCAACGCGCGGAAGCAGTCCTCCCAGGGCACGTCGCCGTGCCCGGTGGAGACGAAGTCCCACCCGCGGCGCAGGTCGGCCCAGGGCAGGTGCGAGGCGAGCCGGCCACGCCGGCCGTCGCCGGTGCGCACCTTGGCGTCCTTGCAGTCCACGTGGTAGATCCGGTCGGCGAAGTCGAAGATGAAGTTCACCGGGTCCAGCTCCTGCCAGACGAAGTGCGACGGGTCCCAGTTCAGCCCGAACGCGGGCCGGTTGCCGATCGCCTCCAGCGTCCGCTTCGTCGTCCAGTAGTCGTACGCGATCTCGCTGGGGTGGACCTCGTGCGCGAACCGCACCCCCACCTCGTCGAACACGTCGAGGATCGGGTTCCACCGGTCGGCGAAGTCCTGGTAACCGCGCTCGATCATCGACGGCGGCACCGGCGGGAACATCGCCAGGGTGTGCCAGATCGACGAGCCGGTGAAGCCGACGACCGTCTTCACTCCGAGCTTCGCCGCCGCCCGCGCGGTGTCCTTGATCTCCTCGGCGGCCCGCTGGCGGACCCCCTCGGGCTCCCCGTCGCCCCAGATCCGGGCGGGCAGGATGTCCTGGTGCCGCTCGTCGATCGGGTGGTCGCAGACCGCCTGACCGACCAGGTGGTTGGAGATCGTGAAGACCTCAAGGTTGTGCTTCGCGAGGGTCTCCCGCTTGCGCTCGACGTACGAGTCGTCGGCGAGCGCCTTGTCGACCTCGAAGTGGTCGCCCCAGCAGGCGATCTCCAGACCGTCGTAGCCCCACTCGGAGGCGAGCCGGCAGACCTCCTCGAAAGGTAGGTCGGCCCACTGGCCGGTGAAGAGCGTGATGGGTCGCGCCATTGTTCTTCTCCCCTGTTGTCATGGGGGATTCCAGGTGCGGACCGGGGCGAGGGTGACCGGACGTACGCGGCACCGAGCGGTCACCGGTGGGTGCGGAGCACACCTGGGCCCGGCGGGTTGCGCCTCCCACCGGGTCACCGGCCACCAGCACGGTCGCCGCCCCCACCCTATTTCCGGGGCACCCCATTGCGAAAGCCCTGCGGGCCGATGATCATTCGGCCACCTCCTCGGGCGCCGGCAGGGCGGCCGACACGGTGTAGCCGCCACCGGCGCGCGGGCCGGCGGAAAGGGTGCCGCCGAGGCGTTCCGCGCGCCGGCGTACCCCGAGCAGACCCCGCCCGGCACCCTGGGTGCCACCGCCTGACGGCAGCGGGCCACCGCCCTCGTCGCGGACCTCGATGGTGATGCCCGTGGCGTCGTAGCGCAGCCGGACCGCGACCGGCGCGCCCGGGGCGTGCCGGCACGCGTTGGTAAGCGATTCCTCGATGATCCGGTACGCCACCGCGTCGACCGGGCCCGGCAGCGGCCGGGGTTGACCGGCCAGGCTCCACCGCACCGGCTGACCGGCGGCGAAGCCCTCCACCAGCGCGTCGAGCCGGTTCAGACTGCCCGTCGGCTCGAACGGGTCGTCCGGATCGTCGGGCCGACGCAGCGCATCACCCAGCCGGTGCCCCTGCGCCAGCACCATCTCGCGCCACTGCGCGAACCGCCCCATGCAGGTCAAGGTACGGCAGTCGGCTGCGCGCCGGTCCGCGGCGTCACCGGAACGCGGCCACCCGGTCAGCGCTCTCGACGGCAGGGCGTCGACGGGCCGCGGACGACGGCGAGATCCCCGAGTCGGGCACACCCGGCCCGGCAGGGTCGGCGCCGGATCTGGAGGGGCCCACGCCGTGGGCGTCGACCCCTCCAGGCTCAGTCGGTCAGGGCAGGGTCCACTTCTGGTTGGCCGCGCCGAGGCAGGTCCAGAGGTGCACGACGGTGCTGTCCGCCGAGTTGTTGCCGGAGACGTCGAGGCACTTGCCCGACGACGTGTTGCGCAGGCTGCCGTCGGACTGGGCCGCCCAGTTCTGCGCGCCAGTGCCGTTGCAGGTCCAGAGTTGGATCTTGGTGCCGTCGGCGGTGCCGCCGCCGTTGACGTCCAGGCACTTGCCGAGCGCCCTGATCGTCGAGCCGGACGTCACGGTCCAGGTCTGCGCCGTACTGCCGTTGCAGGTGTAGATCTGGATCTGGGTGCCGTCGGCGGTGCCACTGTTGCGCACGTCCAGGCACTTGCCGGCCAGCCCCTTGATCGGGCCGACCCCGGGAGTGCCGCCACCGCCCTTGACCAGTGTGAAGTCGTCCAGGTCGAAGAGCCCGGTGCCACTACCGGTGAAGGTGAGATAGAGGTTCTGGGTGCCGGAAGGGACGCCGGACAGGGCGGTGGAGACGTTGGCGAACGTGGTCCAACTGCCGGTGTTCGGCACCGCGACCGAGCCGAGCACCGGGCCGGTTGCCGAGCCGGTGCGCACCTGGATGGTGCCACCCGCCCCGCCGGAGACGACCCGGGCCGTGAAGGAGGTGACCCCGGTCAGGTCGACGCCGTTGTACGCCGCCCAGTCGCCCGGGTCGATGTAGCCGACGGTCTGCCCACCGTTGGCGCCCGCCTTGGTGAACGCGGACACCCCGTTGGCCGAGCTGAACGCCTCGGCCTGGATCGTGCCGGTGGGTGGCGGGGTGGTGCCCAACTCCTTGATCCGGATGTTGCGGAACGAGGCGTCGTCACCGGTGCCGTGGTTCTGGATGCCGATGTGGCCGGCCAGCGAGCGGACCGGGTTCGTGTTGGTGAAGTCGTTGATCTTCACCCCGTTGAGGAAGATCTGCAGCCGCTCGCCCTCGACAAGCAGCTCGTAGGTGTTCCACTCCCCCGGCGCGTTCAACGCCGCGTCGCGGGCCGCGGTGTCGGCCGACTTGAACGTGTAGACCGAGCCGGTGGTGCGGTCGGCCGCGTCGGTGGCGTCGATCTGGATCTCGTAGCCGTTGTCCACCGCCGACCACGGATCACTGGACGGCGGGAAGCCGATGAAGATGCCGGAGTTGTCGTCCCCGGCCAGCTTCCAGTCCATCTTCAGCGAGTAGTTGGTGAACTGCTTGGCGTTGTACCAGAACAGCCCCATGCCACCCACCGACGTCAGGGTGGCGTCGGAGTTGGTGAAGCTGCCCGGACCCGCCTGCGACCAACCGGTCGTCGAGCCGTTGTAGAGCGGGGTGTACCCGGTCTCCGGCCGGCAGTCGGCCTTGCTCCGGCCGGAGGCGTACCGGATGCCACCGAGCAGGTGGGACCGGAACGCCGGCTCCGCGTACGACGCCTGGGTGTGCCCGGCGCCGGTGTAGAAGGACCGGCCACCGCTGTAGCTCTTGCACCAGCTCAGCGGGTGGTCGGCGCCCATGCCGCCACCGGAGTACGACGACTCGTCGAGCGTGGCCAGCACGTGGGCGGTCGACCGGGCGTTGGTCCGGTAGTTGTACCACTCGTCGGTGCGGGTCCAGGTCTGCGGCAGGTGGCCGGTCGCGGCGTGCCCCCGGTCCTCCACCTTCATGTTGGCCTGCTGGATCGCCGGGTGCGAGGCGAACCACGCGCCCACCAGGTTGCCGTAGAACGGCCAGTCGTACTCGGTGTCCGCGGCCGCGTGCACACCCACGTACCCGCGACCCGAGCCGATGTACGACTCGAAGGCGGTCTGCTGGCTGGCGTTGAGCACGTCGCCTGTGGTGTTGAGGAAGACGACAGCCTCGTACTGGGCGAGGTTGGAGGTGGTGAACGCGTTAGCGTCCTCCGTGGCGGTGACTGTGAAGTTGTTCGCCGCGCCCAGGTCCCGGATGGTCTGGATGCCGACCGGGATCGCGTCGTGCCGGAAACCGGCGGTCTTGGAGAAGACCAGCACGTCGTACGGGGCGTCGGCGGCGCTGGCCGGGCTGGCCGGGGTGGTGCAGGCGATGACGGCGAGGGCGGCCAGGCCCGCACCGAGGACGGGTCGCAGGAGTCTGCGCATATCGCTCTCCTAACTGCGGTTAGGAGGGGCCCCAAGCCCAACCGTAGGCGTTGCGAGGGGCCCCCACCTGTCAACTCAGGGCAGGATCCACTGTTGGTTGGCGGCGGCGTTGCAGGTCCAGAGGTGGACCACGGTGCTGTCGGCGGAACTGTTGCCGGAGACGTCCAGGCACTTGCTGGACGCCGCGTTGCGTACCGTGCCGTCGGCCTGCCCGGCCCAGTTCTGCGCCCCGGTCCCGTTGCAGGTGTAGAGCTGGATCTTGGTGCCGTCGGCGGTGCCGGCACCGGAGACGTCCAGGCACTTACCCAACGACTTGATCGTGGAGTTCGGGGTGACCGCCCAGGTCTGCGCCGCACTGCCGTTGCAGGTGTAGATCTGGATCTGCGTGCCGTCGGCGGTGGCGGCGTTGCGGACGTCCAGGCACTTGCCACCCAGCCCCTTGATCGGGCCAGTTCCGCTGGTGGCGGTGCCGGTGACGAACGTGAACGCGTCCAGGTCGTAGAGCGCCCCGGTGCCCGACCCGGCGAAGGTCAGGTACAGCGTGGTCGTGCCGGTCGGCGGGCTGGTGATCGTGCCGGTCACCGTGGCGAAGGTCTCCCAGCCGCCGGTCACCGGGACCGTGGCCGAGCCGAGCACCGTGCCGGTGGCCGAGCCGGCCCGCACCTGGAGGGTGCCACCGGCGCCCGCCGAGGAGACCCGGGCGTTGAACGATGTCACGTTGCCCAGCCGGTACGGCTGGAACGCGATCCAGTCGCCGTTGTTGATGTCGCCGACGGTCTTGCCGCCCTCGGCCGTGGTCTTGCTGAACACGTTGATCCCGGACGAGGTGCCGAAGAACTCGGCCTGCCGGTGCCGCGGCGGCAGCGTGTGCTGGGTGTGGGTGGTCAGGCCACCGGCGTCGGTGTACTCGGCGTCGAAGATCGCGAAGATGTTCGCCGCGTCGTCGTGCTCACCGTCGACCGGGATGGTGATCGAGCCGGAGCACCCGGTCTTCGAGGTGATCTGGTGCCCGTGCTGGTCGTGCCCGAGCACGTAGGTCATCTTGACCTTCGCGCAGTCGATGGTGCCGTCCTCCGGGTCGGTCACCGTGATGCTGTACGGCACCGTGTCGCCGAAGCTGAACAGCTGGCCGTTGCCGGGGTTGTTGATGGTGACGGTGGGCGCGGTGTTGCCGACACTGATCCGGACGCTGCTGCTGCCGGTGGCGCCCTGCAGGTCGCGCACCGTCAACGTGGCGGTGTAGGTGCCGTTAGTGGAGTACGTCTTCGTCGGGTTGGCGGCGGTCGAGGTGGTCCCGTCACCGAAGGCCCACGAGTACGTCAGCGCGCCGCCCTCGGGGTCGGACGAGCCCGCCGAGGAGAAGGTCACAGCGAGCGGCGCGGCACCGGAGGTCCGGTTGGCGCTGGCCGCCGCCGTCGGTGCCCGGTTGCCGCTGCCGACGTAGTCGAAGCGGTAGAGCGCCGAGTTGGCGTCGCCGTTGAAGTAGCCGGTGCCGTAGTCGAGCACGTAGTACGCGCCGTCCGGGCCGAACGCCGAGTCCATCACCTGCTTGCCGACCCAGGGGAAGGTGTCGATGGTGCCTCGGGAGCCGTCGGAGTTGACGTGGATCGGCTTGATCCAGCCCCGGCCGAACTCGGTGGCGAAGAACTGCCCGTCGAAGGACTGCGGGAACTTGGTGGTGGAGGTCGACGAGGCGTTGTACCGGTAGACCGGGCCGCCCATCGGCGACTCGGAGCCGCCGCCGAACTCGGTCGGGGTGCCGGCGTCGCCGGCGTACCGGATCCAGGCCGGCTGGGCCGGCGGCAGGGTGGTCAGGCCGGTGTTGCGGAACGAGTTGTTCGTCGGCCCGCCGGCGCAGTTGTACTTCGCCCCGCTGGCGTTGGTGGCGAAGTCCCACTCGTTGTACGTCTCGGTGCTGGTGTTGGTGCCGGTGCAGTACGGCCAGCCGAAGTTGCCCGGTGCCGCGACCCGGTTGAACTCCACCTGGCCGGACGGTCCGCGGGTGGAGCTTGTGGTGCCGGCGTCCGGCCCGTAGTCACCGACGTAGACGACACCGGTGGCCTTGTCCACGCTGATCCGGAACGGGTTGCGGAACCCCATCGCGTAGATCTCCGGCCGGGTCTTGGCCGTGCCGGGCGCGAACAGGTTGCCCGAGGGGATGGAGTACGTGCCGTCGGCGTTCACCTTGATCCGCAGGATCTTGCCGCGCAGGTCGTTGGTGTTGCCGGCGCTGCGCTGTGCGTCGTACGCCGGGTTGCGGTTGGTCCGCTCGTCCAGCGGCGAGTAGCCGGCGGACTCGAACGGGTTGGTGTCGTCGCCGGTGGAGAGGTAGAGGTTGCCGGCGGCGTCGAAGTCGATGTCCCCGCCGACGTGGCAGCACAGGCCGCGGTTGGCAGGCACGTCGAGCACGTCGACCTTGCTCGACTGGTTGACTGTGAAGTCCGAGTTGAGGGTGAACCGGGAGAGGCGGTTCACTCCCTGCCAGGCGGAGAAGTCGGTGCCGGTGGCCGGCGCGTCACCGGCGGGGGTGGAGAGCGGCGGCGCGTAGTAGAGGAAGATCTGCCGGTTGCTGGCGAAGTTGGGGTCGACCCCGACGCCCTGCAAGCCCTCCTCGTCGTGGTTGTAGACCGACAGGGTGCCGATCACGGAGGTGGTGCCGCTCGCGTCGGTGCGGCGCAGGGTGCCGTTGCGGGCGGTGTGCAGGACGGAGCGGTCCGGCAGCACGGCCAGTGACATCGGCTCGCCCATGTCGGTGACGCCGCGGGCGAGTTCGACCTGCTGGAAGTCGGTGGCGACGATCGTGTGCGCCTGTGCGGGGGCCGAGCCGGCGGCGAATGCGACAGTGCCGGCGGCGACCGCCAGCAGCAGCGCCGATCCGGCGGAGGACCATCGTCGGGATCGATGTTGTGGAGCGTCCTTCATGGACATGTTGTGCTGCCCCTTCCTGACGTGTGACTGCCAGGCGGGCGCGCGCCGTCGCGCCGGATGCCGTAGCGGTGATGGTGGGGGTCGATGGGTTACCGCGCCGCCGGTTCACCTCGACGAAACATTGTCGTGTTGGTCACGACACTAAGTTGCAGGTGTCGATGTGTCTACACCTTCCGGTGATTCAGCGCCAACTTTCGTCGATCCGTTCGAAAGTTGGCGATCACGCGTGGCGGTCGATCGCCTGCCCGGCCAGCGCGACAAGCGCCGCGCGCGCCTCGTCCGCCACCATGGCGTTCTGGAGGGCGCCCAGCGCGGCCTCGGTGCGGACCCGGATCATCTGCTCGATCCGTTCCAGGGCGCCGGTCGCCTCGATGATCTCGCGCAGCTCCGCCGCGCCGTCGGAGTCCAACGCCGGGTTGCCGAACAACTCCCGCAGCCGGGTGGTCTGCGACCGGTCGGCGGCACTGCGGGCCAACGCCATCATCACCGTGGGCTTGCCCTCACGCAGGTCGTCCAGGACCGACTTACCGGTGATCGCCGGGTCACCGAAGACACCAAGCACGTCGTCGCGGAGCTGGAACGCGTCGCCCAACGGGTCGCCGAACTCGCCAAGCGCGGCGATCAACTCCGGCTCCGCGCCGGCCAGGGCCGCCCCGATCTGCAACGGCCTGGTCACCGTGTAGCGGGCAGCCTTCATCCGGATCACGGTGAGCGCGCTGGCCACCGAGCCGTCCCCCACCCCCGAGACCAGGTCCAGGTACTCCCCCGCGATCACCTCGGTCCGCATCAGCGCGAACACGCCGTACCCCCGGTGCACCTGTTCGGTGCTCAGCCCGCACTCGTGGAACATCTGATCCGACCAGGCCGCGCAGAGGTCCCCACAGAGCAGTGCGGTGTTGCGCCCGTACGCCTCCGGGTCACCGCGCCACGCCGAGCGGGCGTGCAGGTCGGCGAAGAGGCGGTGCACCGACGGCTCGCCCCGGCGGCGGTCACTGCCGTCCAGGATGTCGTCGTGGATCAGCGCGAACGCGTGGAACAGCTCCAGCGCCGCCGCGGCCACCACGATCGGCGTGCCGTCGGCCGCCCCCGCGCCGCGCCAGCCCCAGTAGCAGAACAGCGGACGTAACCGCTTCCCGCCGGCCAGCACGAACCGTTGCAGGGCGGTGAACACCCCGCGCGGCGCGCCGTCCGGCCAGTCCGGGCCCTGCCGTTCGAGGAACCCCGCCAACTCCGCGTCGAACCGTGCCCGCAGCCCGCTGGCATCGGCGGGCGCGACGGTCACCGTCACGACCCCTCCCCCGGCCCGCCGCCAGACAGCCCGGCCAACTCCAGCAGCAACGCCTTGACCTCGGTCGCCGCGATCTTGTCCCGAGCCGCGGCCGGGTCGGAGCAGAGCAGCACCGGGGCGTCCGCCGGGTCGTCCGGCAGCCGCCCGTGCGACCCGCGCACCGCCCGCGCTCCGGCGTCCAGGCCGACCGCGCTCATCAGGTACCGCATGCCGAGTTTCTTGCGGGCCAGGGCCACCCCGGCGCGGGCCTTCGCGGCACCCGGGTTGGCCGGGTCGAAGAACAGCTCCGCCGGGTCGTAACCCGGCTTCCGATGAATTTCCACAAGCCGGGCGAAGTCCGGTGCGTTGGCGTCGTCCAGCCAGTAGTAGTACGTGAACCAGGCGTCCGGCTCGGCCACCAGCACCAGCTCACCGGCGCGCGGGTGGTCCAGCCCGTGCGCGGCCTTGCCGTCGGCGTCGAGCACCTCGGCCACGCCGGGCAGACCGGCGCAGAGCTTCGCCACCGCCGGCACGTCGGCCGGGTCCTTGACGTAGACGTGCGCGACCTGGTGGTCGGCGACCGCGAACGCCTTCGACGTCCACGGGTCGAGGTATTCCATGCCGGCCTGCGTGTGCACCCGCAGCAGCCCCTCGGCGCGCAGCAGCCGGTTGACGTCCACCGGCCGGGACACGTCGGTGATGCCGTACTCCGAGAGCACCACCACCGTGGCGTCCCGGGCGCGGGCGGCGTCCAGCAGGGGCCCGAGCACCGTGTCCAGCTCGGCCGCGGCGGCGGCGGCCTGGGCCGAGGACGGGCCGAACCGTTGCAGGTCGTAGTCCAGGTGGGGGACGTAGACCAGGGTGAGGTCGGGTGACACGTCGGCCAGGATCTGCTCGGCCGCCTGGCAGATCCACCGCGACGACGGCAGCCCGGCCGTCGGCCCCCAGTAGGTGAACAGCGGGAAGGTGCCCAACCGCCCGGTGAGCGCGTCGTGCAGCTCCGGCGGGTCGGTGTAGCAGTCCGGCTCCTTGCGCCCGTCGGCGTAGTACACCGGGCGCGGGGTGACCGTCCAGTCGACGTCCGCGCCCATGGCGTACCACCAGCAGACGTTGGCGACGGTGTAGCCGGGCTCGGCCCGGCGGGCCGCCTGCCAGAGCTTCTCCCCACCGACAAGCGCGTTGTGCTGCCGCCACAGCAGCACCTCGCCCAGTTCCCGGAAGTACCACCCGTTGCCGACGATCCCGTGCCCGCTGGGCGGCTCGCCGGTGAGGAAGGTGGACTGCACCGAGCAGGTCACCGCGGGCAGCACG
The DNA here is from genome assembly GCF_050942285.1 of Micromonospora sp. CA-240977. Classification (NCBI taxonomy): domain Bacteria; kingdom Bacillati; phylum Actinomycetota; class Actinomycetes; order Micromonosporales; family Micromonosporaceae; genus Micromonospora; species Micromonospora sp. CA-240977. Next base: position 5,972,779 of record NZ_CP192055.1, read on the forward strand.
GTGCCCAACTCGGCCCGGAAGCCGCCGTCGGCGACCCCGCGCAGCCGGGGCATGTGCGCCAGTAGTCGTGGGGTAAGCCCCACCACGTCGAGGACCACCAGTCGCCGGCTCATCGCGTCACCCCCATGCTCACGGTTCGCTCTGCGGTCAGGCCGAGGCCGACCAGTTCGTCTCGGGCGAAGGCCAGCTCCGCGGCGATGCCGGCGGCCAGCTCCGCGTCGGTGCCGGGCCGTCGTGCGGCCGGCAGCACCCCCCAGGTGTACGTCTCGACGTCGAGGTGGTCGCAGCCGGCGGCCGGGCCGTCGAAGAGCGCTCTCAACGCGGCGCGCAGCACCGGCAGTGTGGAGCCGAGCGGCTCCTCGGGTGGGGCGTGCAGGGGCACGTGGTAGTGCACCCGCCACGGGCCGGGCAGTGCCCGGTCCAGCGCCTCGTCCAGGTCGTCGGCGGCGTACGCCGGGTCGGCCGGGTCACCCAGACCCGCGCAGCCGGCGCCCCGGGTCTGGTGCAGGAAGCGCGGCTCCACCCAGCGGCGCAACGCGTCGGCGCCGCCGGCCGGGTCGGCCGCCTCGACGGCGGCGGAGACCTGCACCTTCACCACGGGCAGCCCGGCCACCCGCAGTCGTTCCAACGCCTCGGCCGGCTCCTCCCAGGCGCAGGCCAGGTGGGCCAGGTCGACGCAGACGCCCAGCCGCTCGGTGTCCATCCCGGACAGCAGCTCGGCCGCCTGGCCGGTGCTCTCCACGACGCAGCCGGGCTCCGGTTCGAAGGCCACCCGCACCTCGCGGCCGGTGTCGCTCTGCACGGCGGCCAGGCCGGCGGCCAGCTGGTCCAACCGGCCCCGGGCCGCGTCGGCCCGAGCGGTGTCCCAGGGTTCACGCCAGGCCAGTGGCAGGGTGGAGATCGAGCCCCGGGCGGCGTCGTCGGGCAGCAGGTCGGCGAGCACCCGGGCCAGGTCGAGGGTGTACGCGAGGCGCCGCTCGGTGGTCCAGTCCGGGTGGTAGACGTCCTGCTTGACCACCGGGGCCTGGAAGGCCGCGTACGGGAAGCCGTTGAGGGTGACCACCTCCAGCCCGCGCGCGGTCAGCTCGGTGCGCAGCCGGCGACGCAGGGTCGGGTCGGCGGCCAGCTCGGCGGCGACCGGGGCGGCCAGCCACAGGCCGAGGCCGAGCAGGTCACTGCCGAGGGCCTCGCGGACCGGCACGGCGTAGGTGTCCAGTTGACCGAGGATGCCGGCGAGGTCCTCGGCGGGATGCACGTTTGTGCAGTAGCCGAGGTGGACGGTGTCGCCGCTCGCGTGTCGCAGCCGCATCAGCTGCCGCCGCGCAGGATCGAGTTGCCCGTCTGCGGGTCCACAGTGGCGGCGACGTCCAGGTCGCTGAGGTCGAGCCGGCCGGACTGCCCGTAGAACTCCACCGGGTTGCGCCACAGCACCTTGTCGACGTCGTCGTCGCTGAACCCGGCCAGCAGCATCGCCTCACCGGTCGCCCGGGTCAGCAGCGGGTCGGAGCGCCCCCAGTCGGCCGCCGAGTTGACGAGCATCCGTTCCGTGCCGTACTCCCGCAGCAGCTCGACCATCCGCGACGGCGTCATCTTGGTGTCCGGGTAGATCGAGAAACCCAGCCAGCAGCCGCTGTCCCGGACCAGCTTGACGGTCACCTCGTTGAGGTGGTCGACCACCACGCGACCGGCCTCGATGCCGGACTCGGCGACCACGGCGAGGGTCCGCTCGCATCCGCGCGCCTTGTCCCGGTGCGGGGTGTGCACAAGCGCCGGCAGGTCGTACGCCACGGCGAGGGCGAGCTGCGCGGCGAACGCCTCGTCCTCCTCCGGCGTCATCGAGTCGTACCCGATCTCGCCGACCGCCACCACCGCGTCCTTGTCCAGGTAGCGGGGCAGCAGGTCGAGCACCGGCCGGCAGCGCGGGTCGTTGGCCTCCTTGGGGTTCAGCGCGATCGTCGCGAAGTGCCGCACCCCGAACTGCCCGGCCCGGAACGGCTCCCAGCCGATCAGCGAGTCGAAGTAGTCGGTGAACGAGGCGGCGCTGGTGCGCGGCTGACCCAGCCAGAACGCCGGCTCCACCACGGCGCGTACGCCGGCGGCGGCCATCCGTTCGTAGTCGTCGGTGGTGCGGGAGGTCATGTGGATGTGCGGGTCGAAGATACGCATGTCACGCCTCTCGGGGCAGTGCGGCGGTGAGCCGGTCGAGCAGGTCGGTGGCGTCGGCGGGCAACTCCCGGCCGGCGGCGTGCCGCTCGGCGGCCAGCGCCGCCAGCATCGCGGCCAACTCCCCGTCGGCGCGGGTCTCCAGGTCGGCGACCACGGCCAACGGCACACCGCTGAACACGCACTTGAGCACCGCCTGCCGCCAGGCGGCCGGGTCGAGGTGCCGGGCGTACGGGCCGAGGGCCGCGCCGACCAGCCGGGTGTCGTTGGTGCGAATCGCGTCGTGCAGCAGCGGCACCCCGGCGGCGCCGATCGGCAGCAGCGGCAGGGCCCGCAGCACGGCTCGCCGCTCGGCCGCGTCGCCGTGCTGGTAGAGGCTCTCGGCGTACGCCGCGTGGTCGCCGGGCAGGCTGGTGAGCAGCAGCACCCGGGCCGCGTCGTCGGCGGTCCAGCCGGGGGCGTCGGGCAGCGCGGCCCGACCGCACCGCCGACCGGCGGCGGGAAAGAGCCGGGTGATCGCGGTCGGCTCGGTCGTGACCCGGCGCAGCGCCGTGTCCAACCAATCGGGATCGGGTACGCCCCGCAGCGCGGCCCGTAGTGAATCCGGTGTCATCCCGTCTCCTCCCTCGTGCTGCTCCCAGGCGCCCGTCACACCCTGTGCTCTGCACCTATCTGTGCGCCGGGGCCTCTTGGACGGATGTCGCCGCGGCGCGCAGGAACTCGATGGACCGCGCGGCCACGTCCGGCGCGGCGTGCGAGTCGCGGGGCAGTTCCACGGCGACCAGGCCGCGGTAGCCGGCCTCGGCCAGGGCGCTCAGCACCGGCGGAAAGTCGATCTCGCCAACACCGAACTCCAGGTGTTCGTGCACGCCTCGGCGCATGTCGTCGATCTGCACGTTGACCAGGTGCTCGGCCACCTCGGCGACGCACTGCGGCACCGGCCACGGCTCCAGGCAGCGGCAGTGGCCGATGTCGAGGGTGATGCCGAAGCGGGCCGGGTCGCCGAGGGCCGTGCGCAGCCGCCGCCAGTCGGCGATGTCCTGCACCAGCATGCCCGGCTCGGGCTCGAAGCCGAGGGTGACGTCGGCGGCGTCGGCCGCGTCGACCACTGTGGCGCAGCCGGCGACCAGCCGGTCCCAGGCGCCCTGCGGCGACACCGTCTCGGGTCGGACACCGGCCCAGAACGAGACCGCCTCCGCGCCCAGGTCGGCGCCGATCCGGACGGCCCGGCGCAGGAACTCGATCCGCCGCGTCGGGTCGTCGTGCAGCAACGTCGGGGCGTGCTTGTGCCACGGGTCGAGCAGGTACCGGGCCCCGGTCTCGATCACCACCGCCAGGCCCAGCTCGTCCAACCGCCGGCCGAGGACGGCGACCCGGCGCGCGAGCCCGGGCGCGAACGGGTCCAGGTGGTCGTGGTCGAGGGTGAGCGCCACCCCGTCGTAACCGAGGTCGGCGAGGACGGCGAGCGCGTCGTCGAGTCGGTGGTTGGCGAAGCCGTTCGTGCCGTACCCGAGGCGCAACGTCGTGGCGTCGGCCGCCGGCGGTGCGGGTCGGGGCTGGGGAACGGTCATGTCGGGGAGACTTTCCGGGCCAGGCGTCGACCCAGCGGCGCGGCCGCCGCGACCGCCAACCCGAGCAGGCCGGCGCCACCGCGCGCGGTCAGCGCCCCCTGGAGGGCGGGCAGGCCGGTGATGCCCGCGCCGACCGCGGTGCGAACCCGCCCGGCCGACGGGTCCCGGACCACCTCGACCTGGGCCGCGCCGTAGCGGGCCGCGTACCACCCGGCCAGCACGGCGGGCAGCGCGGCGGCGACCCGGGCCGGGCCGTTGCGCACACCGGTCTGGTCGGCCGGTCGCGCGGGCGGGATGGCGGCGCTGGCGGCGACCAGAGCGGTGCCGGCCAGCGTGCGCATCGGCAGGGCCGCATCGGCGCCACTGACCTCCCGGCGGGACAACGCGGTGACCGTCCAGGTGTGCGCGGCGACGGTGACCGCCGCCGGCAACGCCCTGGTCACCCGGCCGCCGGACGCGCCGAGCAGCACATCCAGCCCCCGGCAGACGGCCATCACGGCCGGACCGGCGGCGGTGTTCTTGGCCAGCAGGTCGTACCCCCAGATGCTGGCGGCCAGCGGCACGGCGAGCGCGGCGGCGCGGCGACCGCCCACGGCGGCGGCCAGGCCCACGCCGGCGACCGTGAGGCCCGCCGCGAGACCGACCGCGGCGGCCGGGGTGACCCGCCCGCTGGGGATCGGCCGCTCGGGCCGCTCCACCGCGTCCAGGCCCCGGTCGGCCCAGTCGTTGGCGGCCATGCCGGCCCAGTAGAGCAGCACCGACGCGCCGGCCAGGGCAGGGGTACGCGGACCCAACGCCCCGGCCGCCGCCGCTCCGGCGACCACGTCACCGGGCACCGAGAGCGCGGCCGGCGCCCGGACCAGCTCGGCGAGGTCAGCCAGCGTGGTCATCGGCACCGTCCCCGCCGGAGTGCAGCAGCCGCGTGAAGTCGGTCAGCCGGGCCCACTGCTCGCCCAGGGAGTGGCTGGGCGAGCCGAGCGGGTCCTTGAAGAAGAAGCCCAGCTCGGTCAGCGGCCCGACGTGCCCGGCGGCGTGCGCGGCGGCGGTGAGCCGGGCCAGGTCGAGCACCAGCGGCGCGGCCAACGCGGAGTCACAGCCGTGCCAGGTGAACTCCATCCGCATGCCGGTGCCGAGGAAGCCGGCGAAGGTGATCAGATCCCAGGCGGTCTTGAAGTCGCCAAGCTCCTCGACGTACTCGATGCGGGTGCCGCCCTGCGGGACGTAGCCCAGCGTCTCGCCGAGGACCCGCTGCTTGCTCTGCACCTTCGCGGCGTTCGCGGCCGGGTCGGCGAGGGTGGCGCCGTCGCCACCGCCGAGCAGGTTGAACCCGGACCAGGAGCGCACATCCAGGTTGCGCATCGCGAACATCGGCGCGAGCACCGACTTGACAAGGGTCTCCCCGGTCTTGCCGTCGTGCCCGGCGTACGGCAGGCGGGCCTGTTCGGCAAGCGCGGCCAGCGCGGGCAGTCGCAGCCCGGTGGACGGGGTGAAGTCGACGTACGGGCAGCCGGCCAGCAGTGCCGCGTACGCGTACAGGGAGCTGGGCGGCAGCACCTCGTCGGGGCCGGTGAGCGCGGCGCGCAGCGCGTCGGGGTCGGCGTGCCCGGGGTGCGGTGGTGGGGTTGCCTCGGTGGCGGAGACGTTGACGACCACCACCCGGTCCAACCCGTGCCGCTCGCGGAAGCTGGTGAGGTCGCGCACCACGGCGGCAGCCCGATCGGCCTGGGTCGCTCCCACCGGTGCGGGGCGCAGCTCCTGCTCGACCGCGTTCAGCTCGTCGGGGAGCGCGGCGACCAGCCGCCAGGGGATGACACCGGCGTCCGCCAGGGCCTCGGCCCGCTTGGACAGCGGGGTGGTGGCCAGGTCGTGCCCGCCGAAGACGAGGTCCGCGAAGGCCGGCAGGGCGGGGCCGCGCAGCTCGGGCAACTCGGTGACGCAGCCGGTGGGTCCGGCCAGACCGGCTCGCAGCGCGAGCCCTCCGACGATGCAGGTGGTTGCGACCGAACCGCGCGCTCCTACCAGCCAGACACCTGTTCGCATGGTGCTCCTTCCCCGTCCACGAGGAATCGTCGGTACCGCTAAATATAGGAATATCAGAATATGTTTCGGAAAGATACGGCCCGGTTTCGGAAACATCCCGGCCGGGTGGATGGGCCCCGCCCGCCCGCCCCGCACCGGGATGGCACCGGTTTCCGACGTCGGCGTCGGCGGCGCCGACGCCGGACCGGTTCCCGGCCCGGGTGCGGGCAGACGGGGCTGGTAGGCAGGGTCGGGTCGGCGTCTCGACCCTGCCTCCCCCGCATCCGACCGGCCGGGGCATTGGCATGCCCCGACCGGGCGTCTCAGGCCGCCGTGCCCACCGGGTCACCGACCGCGTCACGACCCGCCGGAAACCGGCGAGCGGATGCGGTACGGGTGGGGGCAGCAGCGGGCGGTGCCATCAGGTCCTCCGGATCTCCACCGATGGTGGCGGTCCTCCGGTGCGGCCGGGGAATCCCGGTCCGGTCGCACCGGACGACCGTCCTGCTCGTGCGCCACCGGGCCGTACGGCCCGGCTGCACGCTCTCCGTTGCCGACCTCGGCCCGACCGCGGGGCGCAATCCGCTGTCGGTCCCTCGCCGGTCGGCGTCGGAAAGCCGGTCGGGCGATGGCGGTGCGAACACCGCCATCGCGGATGGTCAAAGGTCAGGCGGCGGCGGTGACCAGCGCCGGTTCCACCTCGGCCCACGAGGAGCCGAGCTCCGCCGAGCGGGCCACCGCGTCCAGCACCAGCTGGACCTGCAACGCGTCGGCGAAGGAGGGAGTCGGGTCGACGCCGGTGGCGACCGCCTCGATGAAGTCGCGCATCTCGTGCGTGAACGAGTGCTCGTAGCCGATGATGTGGCCCGGCGGCCACCACGCCGACATGTACGGGTGGTCGCCCTCGGTCACCAGGATGCGGGTGAAGCCCTGTTCCACGCTGGGCCGGGTGGCGTCGTAGAACTCCAGCTCGTTGAGCCGCTCCAGATCGAAGATCACGCTGCCCAGCGAGCCGTTGATCTCGACGCGCAGCGCGTTCTTGCGACCGGTGGCGAAACGGCTCGCCTCGTACGTGGCCAGGGCGCCACCGTCGAGCCGGGCCACGAAGACCGCGGCGTCGTCGACGGTGACCGTCCCGGTGGGCGCCGAGCCGCCGTCCACCGAGGCCGCGAGACCGCTCGACTCGGCCGGCAACGGCCGCTCCTTGACGAAGGTCTCGGTGACCGCACTGACGCCGCTGATCCGCTGACCCGTGACGAACTGGGTCAGATCGATGATGTGCGCACCGATGTCACCGAGCGCGCCGGAGCCCGCCCTGTCCTTCTGCAACCGCCAGACCAGCGGGAACTGCGGATCCACGATCCAGTCCTGCAGGTACGTCGCACGGACGTGTCGAATCACCCCAAGTCGTCCGTCGGCGACCATCTGACGCATCATCGTGACCGCGGGGACCCGGCGGTAGTTGAACCCGCACATCGACCGCACTCCGGCGGCCCGGGCGACGTCCGCCGCAGCGGTCATCGCCCGCGCCTCCGCCACCGCGTTGGCCAACGGCTTCTCGCACAGGACGTGCTTGCCGGCGGCCAATGCGGCGAGGGCGATCTCGGCGTGACTGTCACCCGGTGTGCAGATGTCGACAACGTCGATGTCATCCCGGCTGATCAGGTCGCGCCAGTCCGTGGTGGACGCATCCCAGCCGAGACGATCGGCGGCAGCTGCCACCTTCGTTGTGTCTCGACCGCAGATCAGCGCCATCCGGGCCCGCGCCGGCAGGTCGAACACGCGGTTCACGGTGCGCCACGCCTGTGAGTGCGCGGCGCCCATGAACGCGTAGCCGACCATGCCGATCCGCAGTTCTTTGTCTGTCGTGGACAAGGTGGGTCTCCCCCCGTATGTCAGAACCCGAGCTTGTCGTAGCTGCTCGCGTTCTCCTTGGTGATCGTCTCGGAGGCCAGGGTCACTTCCTTGGGCACCTGCAGCTCCGTCAGGTCGCCCAGGCCCCGACCCTGCGCGATGAGCCGCGCGAGCGAGATCGCCGAGGAGGCCATCGACGGGTTGTAGGTGACCGTCGCCTTGAGCACGCTGTTGTCGGCCTTGATCGCGTCGATCGCGAGCTTGGAGCCCGCGCCGCCGACCATGAAGAACTCCGACCGGTTGGCCTGCTTGATGGCGGCGAGCACGCCGATGCCCTGGTCGTCGTCGTGGTTCCAGATCGCGTCGATCTTCGGCAGCGCCTGGAGCAGCTGGGCCGCCTCGCGCTGACCGCTGTCCGAGGTGAACTCGGCCGAGCGCCGGTTGCTCACCTTGAACCCGTAGGTCGCCAGGGCGGCCTTGAAGCCCTCGCTGCGCTCGACGGTCAGCGGGATCTCCAGGCCGGCGATCTCACCGATGATCGGGTTGCTGACGCCCTTGTCCTTGAGCTGCTTGCCGATGTAGTGCCCGGCCGACACGCCCATGCCGTAGTTGTCGCCCTTGATCACCAGCCGGGAGGCCAGCGCGTCGGGGAACGCCCGGTCGAGGTTCACGATCGGGATGCCCGCCTGCATCGCCTGGAGGGCAACGGCGTTGACCTCCTTGCCGTCGTGCGGCAGCACGACGATGATGTCCGGCTTCTGGGCGATCAGCGTGCCGAGCGTGGAGCGCTGGGCCTCCGAGTTCGAACCGCCGTCGACCTCCTTGAACTCCACGTCGGAGTACGCGGCCGCCTGCGCCTTGGCGTTGGCGTGGATCGCGCCCATCCAGCCGTGGTCGGCGGCCGGGGCGGAGAAGCCGATGACGACCTTCTTGCCCGGGGCGTTGTTGCCTTCGGCGTTGCCGGCGGCCTTGGTCTGGGTGCTGGCCGCCGGGGTCTCGTTGCTGGTGCAGGCGGTCAACAGGGTGGCGGCGCCAACTGCGGCTCCACCGAAGAGCAACCGGCGGCGCGACAGGTCGCGACTGTGCTGGGTCATGAACGACCTCCTGGGAGCGGTATCTGACTTAATGAGGGTGTGCGGGGCCCTGCCCACGTCGAAAGTTTCGACGTGGCCAGGGACATCGGTGCGGTGCGTCAGGTTGCGGTGGTGATCCTGTTCCGCGCGAAGAGCCGAGTGACGGACTTGAACTGGAACTGCTGGATCAGGACGGCGGCGACGATGATGCCGCCCTTGACCATGTTCTGCGCCTCGATGGAGAGGCCGTTGATGGCGAAGAGGTTCGTGATGGTGGCGAAGATGATGACGCCGAGCAGCGAGCCGACGATCGTGCCCCGGCCACCGCTGAGCAGCGTCCCGCCGATGATCGCCGCGGCGATCGCGTCCAACTCGTACAGGTTGGCCATCGCCGCCTGCGCCGAGGTGGCCTGCGAGGTGAGCATGATGGCCGCGATGCCGCAGCAGAGACCGGAGAGCGCGTAGAGCAGCATGGTGTGCCGCCGGACGTTGATGCCGGCCAACCGGGCCGCTTCCGGGTTGCCACCGACGGCGATGGTCCGCCGGCCGAAGGTCGTGCGGTTGAGCAGGATCCATCCGGCCACCACCACCGCGCCCAGGATGTAGACGAGGATCGGAATACCGATGATCTTGCGGGCCGCGATGTCGTTGATGAAGGTGCTGCTCGACACCTGGGTCTGCTTGTTGGAGATCGACGCGGCGAGACCGCGTGCCGCCACCAGCATCGCGAGCGTCGCGATGAAGGGAACGAGTCGCCCGTAGGAGATGAGCACGCCGTTGACCAGGCCGACGCAGATGCCGACCACGAGGGCGGTGAAGATCATGCCGCCGGCGCCGTAGGTCTGGGTGGCCACAGTGGTGCACCAGACCCCGGCCAGCGCGACGATCGCACCGACCGACAGGTCGATCCCACCGCCGATGATCACGAAGGTCATCCCGACCGTGACCACGCCGACGACCGAGGCGAGCTGGAGGATCGCCAGCACGTTGTTCCAGACCCAGTTCGGGTCACCGTAGAGGTCCGGCTTGGTGATCGCGCCGACCACGATCAGCGCGGCCAGCACCCCGATGAGACCGAGGTTGCGCTTCGCGCCGTCGCCGCCGTCGCCGCGCCACCAGGAGAGCCGGCCCCCGGGTCCTGCCTTGTTGCTGGCCACCGCCGTCTCCGCCGGATCCACCGGCGGCGACTGGGCCGGAAGCTGCGGGCGCTCCGGTGTCGCGGTGGGAGTGGGAGTCGCGTCGCTCATGCCGGTGCGCCTTCCATCAAGGACCCCGCCATCACGAGGTCGAGCACAGTGTTCTCGTCGAGTTCGCCGGCCGCTGCTTCACGCACGACCCGCCCTTCCCGCATCACCAACACCCGGTCGGCCAGACCCAGCACCTCGGGCACCTCGCTGGAGACCAGCAGCACCCCGACGCCCTGCGCGGCCAAACCGCGGATGACCTGGTAAAGCTCAGCCCGAGCGCCCACGTCCACACCCCGGGTGGGCTCGTCGAGCAGCAACAACTTGGTGCCGCCGAGCAGCCACCGCCCGACCACCACCTTCTGCTGGTTGCCGCCGGACAGCGTGCGTACCGGCCGGTTGACGTCGCGGGGCCGCAGCTCCAGGCTCTCGGCGATCCGGTCCGCCTCGGCGCGTTCCTTTGCGGCGTTCGTGAAGCCGAGCCGCGCGTACCGGCCGAAGGTGGCGAGCGTGACGTTGCGGTAGATCGGCTCGCCGAGCAGCAGCGCCTGGCTCTTGCGTTCCTCCGGGGCCATCCCCATGCCGGCCCGTACCGCCGCGCCGACGCCGGGACGCAGCACCTTCCCGTTCATCCGGACCGCGCCGGCCTCCGCGAGACGGGCGCCGTAGATGGTCTCCAGCAGCTCCGAGCGGCCGGAGCCGACAAGCCCGGCGATGCCGACGATCTCCCCGGCGCGCACGCTCAACGAGACGTCGGCGAACTCACCCGAGCGGGTCAACCCCTCCACCTGGAGCAGATCGGCGCCGGCGGGGTCCTCGGCCGGCCGGTCCGGGAAGACGTACTCGATGGTGCGGCCGGTCATCCGGCTGACCAGGTCGCGGGTCGGGGTGTCACGCGCCGGCAGGTTCGCCGCCGTGGTCCGACCGTCCTTGAGTACGGTGACCCGGTCACCGATCTCGCGGATCTCCTCCATCCGGTGGGAGATGTAGATGACGGCGATGCCCTGCGCGGTCAGCTCCCGGATGATCCGGAACAGGTTGCCGACCTCGTCGTGGGCCAGCACCGCGCTCGGCTCGTCCATGATGATCAGTCGGGCCTCGTGCGACAGCGCCCGGGCCATGCTGACGATCTGCTTGCCGGCGGCCGGCAGCGACCGGACCATCCGTCCGGGCGGGATCTCGCCGTGGCCGAGCCGGCTGAGGATCTGCCGGGTGTGCCGGGCCATCCGGCCGCGCCGGACGAAACCGAAGCTGCGGTACTCGTGGCCGAGGAAGGCATTTTCCGCCACCGACAGATCCTCGACGAGGTCGAGCTCCTGGTAGATGGTGGCGATGCCGGCCTTCATCGCGGCCTGCGGGTTGGTGAACGTGGCCGGTTCGCCGCGCCACTCCACCTGCCCGGAATCCGGCTGGTGCACCCCGGAGAGCACCTTGATCAGGGTCGACTTGCCGGCGCCGTTCTGCCCGAGCAGGCAGTGCACCTCGCCGGCGCGCACCTCCAGCTGCACGCCGTCCAGTGCGCGTACGCCGGGGAACGTCTTGACCACATCGGTGAGGCGCAGGACCACCTCGCCCGCGACGGTGTCGGCGGGAGCCTCGACCAGCGGTGCCTCGGCGACGGCCTCGGCCGACGCGGTGGCGGGGTCATCCTCGGGCAGAGCCACAGTCTCCTCCTCGCTCACGACAGGATTTCGGTCAGGTTCATGCGGCTTCTCCGAAGGCGACGTCACCGGCGAGCACCGCCGCGCCTGTGACACCGGCCCGTCCACCAAGCTCGGACAGCACGACGGGCAGGTTGCCGGTGGCCAGCGGCAGGGACCGGCGGTAGACCACGCTGCGGATCTCGGCGAGCAGGATGTGCCCCAACTGGGCCAGCCCACCGCCGATCACGATCATCGACGGGTTGGTGAAGCTGACGAGGCCGGCGAGCACGCCACCGACCCGTCGTCCGCCGTCGCGGATGAGCTGGATGCAGGTCACGTCGCCCTCGACGGCGCCCTCGGCGACGTCCAGCGCGGTGACGACACCCCGCAGGGCCAGCCGCTCGGCCAGCGCCGGCGACGTCCCACTGCGGGCGGCGGCTGCGGCGTCCTTGGCCAGGGCGGCGCCGCTGAACAGCGCCTCCAGGCAGCCGACGTTGCCACAGGAGCACATCGGACCGTGCGAGTCGACCTGAATGTGGCCGATGTCGCCGGCGCAGCCGTCAGTGCCCCGGTAGACCTCGCCGGTGAGGTAGATGCCGCACCCGATGCCGGTGCCGATCTTCACGAAGAGGAAGTCGTCCACCGAGTGGGCGACCCCACCGTGCCGCTCACCGATCGCCATGATGTTGACGTCGTTGTCGACCACCGCCGGGCAGCCGTGCTCCCGGCTGAGCAGCTCGCGCACCGGGTACCGGTCCCAGCCCGGCATGATCGGCGGCGAGACCGGAACGCCGTCCCGGAAGCTGACCGGGCCGGGAACGCCGATGCCCACCGCGTCCAACCGCTCGTACGCGCCGTCGACCCGGGCCTTGTGCAGCAGCTCGTTGACCCGTTGCAGGGTCACCTTCGGTCCGTTGCGGATGTCGGCCGGCTCGGCGTACTGGGCGACCGGTTCGAGTCGACCGTTCACCACCTCGATGTCCATCGAGCTGGCGCCGAGGTCGACAGCGGCGAAGCGCAGCTTCGGGTTCAGCTCGACCAGGGTCGAGCGTCGCCCGCCCCGGGAGGCGGCGAGCCCCGCCTCGGCGACGTAACCCAGCGCGACCAGGCGATCCAGTTCGGCCAGCATGCGCGGACGCGGCATCTGGAGTCGGTCGCCCAACTCGGCCCGGGAGACGGCCCCCTCGTCGCGGAGCAACCGCAACAGTCGTACGTGCAGGGGGTCGACGGTGCGCACCGGGGGGTCACCTCTTCATTGGCATCGTTCACATCGACGCAATGTCGAAGTGTTGTGTCCGACACAGTAGGAGCGCTCCGCACCGCATGTCCAGAGCTTCAACCGTTCTGAGATGAACTTTTGTCCGAAAGAACAAAAGCTACTAGTCGATCAAGAAAAGGATCACGGGCCGCCCGCGTCCGCTCGCCGCCAGTTTCATCGATGGACACGAAACCGCCCCGCCAGCCGATCTCCGGTGGCGGGGCGGTCGGTCGCGGGGTTGTCAGCGGCGGCCGGCGGAGTTGCGCTTCTTGCGGAGCTTGCGGTCGTCGCGCAGCTCGACGTACGGCTCGTCGTCGGGATCGTGCCCGGCCGAGATGGCCCGACCGCGCTCCAGCTCCGCGTCGAACTCGGCGCCCAGCAGGATCGCGATGTTGCTCAGCCAGAGCCAGACCAAGAAGATGATCACCCCGGCCAGCGCCCCGTACGTCTTGTTGTACGAGCCGAAGTTGCTCACGTAGAAGGCGAACAGGCCGGAGATCACCAGCCAGATGATCACGGCCAGCACCCCACCCGGGCTGACCCAGCGGAACCCGCCGTGCCGGGCGTTCGGTGAGGCCCAGTAGAGGATCGCGAACATCAGGCTGACCAGGATCAGCAGCACCGGCCACTTGGCGATGTCCCACACCGTGACAGCGGTCGCGCCGAGGCCGACGACGTCCCCCACCGCTTCGGCGAGGCGGCCGGTGAAGACCACGATCACCGCGCTGGCCAGCAGCAGCACCCCGATCACCGCTGTCACACCGAGGCGGATCGGCAGCGTCTTCCAGATCGGCCGGCCCTCCGGCACGTCGTAGATGGTGTTCGAGGCGCGCATGAACGCGCCGATGTAACCCGAGGCGGACCAGAACGCGGCAAGCACACCGATGATCGCGGCGATGCTGGCCAGCCCGCCGGCACCGTCCGCCTGGGTGATCGCGTCCTCGATGATCTTCTGGACGCTGTCGTTCGGCACCGCCTGGTTGACGGTGTCCTTGACCCCCTCGGTGGCGCTCGTGCCGAGCAGACCGAGGATCGAGATCAGCACCAGCAGGCCGGGGAAGATGGAGAGCACCCCGTAGTAGGTGAGCGCCGCCGCCCAGTCGGTCAGGCTGTCGTCCTGGAATTCGGTGACGGTACGCCGCAGCGCCGCCTTCCAGCCGCTGCCGGGCAGATCGGTGGGGCTGTCCGGCCCCGCGTCGGGCCCGACCGGCGCGCTGGCGTCGGCGCGCGCCCGGCGGGCGGCAGGCTCGTCCGAGGTCATCGCCCCTCCTCGTCGTCGAAAGTGTCACCTCCGACATGCCCCGTCGACGGGCGCCGGTAACCCCTACTGGTAGAGCAACCTGCCCATCCGGCGCGCGGCCACCAGCAGGCCGACCGTCATCATCGCCAGCAGGTAGAGCACGTCGAGCAGCCCGACCCAGCTACCGCCGCCCAGCGCGACCCCGCGGATCAGGTGCACCGACCGGTACAGCGGAGTGATCTCGATCAGCCAGTGCAGCACTGTCGGGTAGGTCTGCGCCGGCACGAACGTGCCCGAGAAGAGGAAGAGCGTGAACTGCGCGGAGGCCATCAGGTCGAAGTCCTGCCAACTGCGCAGGAGGGTGGCGATCGCCATGCCGAGCGCCCCGAACGCGAACCCGACGAGCACCGCGGCCGGGAGGGTGGCCAGCGCCCGGGTGACGCTTGTCAGCTCCAGCGCGACCATGATCCCGAGGAAGGCGGCCGAGTAGGCGCTGCCCCGCAGCATCGCCCAACCCAGCTCACCGAGGGCGATCTCGAACGGCCGCACCGGGGTGGCGATCATCCCGTCGTACAGCTTCAGGTATTTCAGCTTGCCGAAGAAGTTGAAGGTGGTCTCCGAGAGCGCCCCGGTCATCGCCGAGGAGGCGAGCATCGCCGGGGCCACGAACCCGGCGTACGACACCAGCCGCCCGTCGGGCAGCGGCAGGTCACCGACGAGCGTGCCGACGCCCACGCCGATGGAGAGCAGGTAGAGCAGCGGCTCCACGAAACCGGAGAGCAGCAGCAGCCAGTAGACCGGCTTCAGTGCCGCGACGTTGCGCCCCAGCACCGACGCGGACCGCCGGGACGCGGCCGAGACGTCGACCAGCCGGGGCAGGATCAGCGTGACCACGACAGCCTCTCTGCTTGGTCGTCAGACGACGAGCTTGCGACGGAACGCCCGCACCGCCAGCAACCAGCCGGCCACCGCCCAGGCCGCCAGGTAGAGCAGGTGCCCGACGATCGATGACTGCGGGGCAACGCCGAGCGTGGCCGCGCGGCACAGGTCCACGGCGTGCCACAACGGCGTGACGTACGCCAGCCAGCGCAGCGCGTCGGGCAACGACTCGACCGGGAAGAACACCCCGGCGAAGAGCGTCATCGGGATGACCGCGAACCGGAACAGCATGGCGAGCCAGTTGTCGCCAGACACCGACGCCGCGTACGCGAAGGTCGGCGCGGCGACGGCCAGCCCGAGCAACGCCACCACCGGCAGGGTGGCCACCGCCCACGGCGACCGCAACGCCCCGAACAGCCCGGTGACCAGCAGGAACGCCACGATCGTGGTGAGCACCCGGAACAGCACGAAGGCCAGGTGACCGGCCACGATGTCACGGACCCGCAGCGGTGACGCGCCCTGCGCGAAGTAGGTCTTGACCCACTGGAAGTTGCTGAACACCGGCCAGGTCGAGTCACCGACTGTCACCTGGAGCGCGGTCGAGGCGATCAGCCCGGGAACCAACCAGTCGAGGTAACGCACCCCACCGACACCCTGGTCGATGTAGGCGCCGACGCCCAGCCCGAACCCGAGGACGGTCAGCACCGGCAGCAGGAACGAGGAGAACACCCCGGCCCGCCAGGTGCGTCGCAGACCGACCAGGTAGTGCTCGAACACCGCCCACGCCGGCACCCACGGCAACCGCGCCCGCCCCGCCACACTCACCGCGACCACCCCCGTCCCGACCTTCCTACCCCCGGGGTACGACAGGTCGCCGGTCACCCTACGACGACCCCGCCGACGTGTCGCCCGGGTTTGACCGCATTGATCAACTCGGTTTTCCGGATGTCGCGGTGTCGGAGCCACCCCGATGCCCCGACTTCCAGAAAGCCGAGTCGATCCAGACGAATAGGCCCTGACCCTGGCCGGGACTGCGGGCGCAGCGGAGTCGCCGTGGCGCAGGTGTGGTTCGCGGGGCCGCTGCGAGGCTCGCTGGCTCCGGCCGCAACCAGTCGCCCGGGAGGTCCGGCCGGGGACACCGACCTGTGGACCGACGGGGTGTGGCTCGGCCGGTCACCGTCGGCAACCGTCGTCGGGCCGGATGCGACATTGAGCGGTATACCTCAGAGTCATATTCATACCTCTGAGGTATACCGCTCCTCAGCGGATCCACCTGGCGGGCCAGCCGAGTTCACGGCCGTTCGTCAGTCCCCAGCTAGGAGTCTCGGATCAGCCGCGTGGCCGCCAGCTAACGGCCGACGGCGTCGGACTCGACGAACGCGCGCCACGCGTCGGGCGGAAAGACCAGCACCGGACCGATCGGGTCCTTCGAGTCGCGGACAGCGACCAGCCCGGGGAGGTTGTCGGCCACCTCCACGCAGTTGCCGCCATCCGGGCCGCTACGAATGCTCTTGCGCCACCGGGCACCGGTTAAATCCATGTCTCCGCCACTTCCGCCATGAGATCGAGGGACTGCCCGTGCGATAGTGCCTCACCCCGGATCGACTCCCACACCTCGACCATCTGACGGACGTACTCGGCGCGGTCAATGACCTGCCCGTGCCGCTGTCCAGCGAGATAGACGAGGTCCTCCCCCTGCGCCGAGCTTGCGATCACGAACGGTCCCCCGAGGCCAGCGTAAGCACCTGCAGGGGTCGGCACTACCTGGATTCGGACCCTCGGGAACGCCGTGCCGAGCTTCACGAGGTGCTGAGTTTGCTCGCGCATGACTTCCGGCCCACCGACAGATCGGCGCAGCACGTGCTCGTCGATCACGGCAGTGAGCAGCGGAGGCCGGTCTCGGGTGAGCAGCCTCTGACGGTCCAGCCGGGTTGCCACCTGCTGCTCGACCTCGTCCGCCGCGAACAAGCCGCCACCGGTCAATAGTGCGCGGGCGTACCCCTCGGTCTGCAAGAGGCCTGGCACACACAGCGGCTCGAACGAGCGCAACGCCGTGGTTTCCTGCTCGACGCCGGCCCAGTCGCGGAACCACGGCACCACGGCCTCCCGGCTGATCCGCCGCTGGATGCGTTCGAACCGACCGTCGGCTCCGAACACGACGTCACACCGGCGGGCGAAGTCCAGACTCGGCCGGCGTTCGGATGTCTCCACCTTGGCGACCAGGGCCCCGGAATAGCTCAGCGCCTCCGCCAGGGCCGCCTGTGACATCCCACTGGCGGCCCGGGCCAGCCGCAGCTCCTCGGCGAAGTGCTCCAGCATGGACGAACTCTCCACGGACAACCCCCGTACATCCTCGTACCGTGCCGGGCCGATCGCCGTACGCCCTGGTCGTCGGCGCGCGGAACCTCCCACGGTAGTCGGGTCCTCACCAGACTGTCACGCAGCGGAACCGCTCACGGGATCGGACGGCGGGCGGAACCAGGCCGGGAGCGTCCCGTGACCCCCGATCCGGGGCGCTCCCCACCGACTCGATGGAGGTACCCCAGTGCTCACCTGGTCGGCTCGTGACGGCAGCGAACTTTGATGCCCCGGTACCGCCCGCACGTGGCGGCCCGCCCGTCCTGGCGCTGCCGGGTCTGTGGCGCGGCGTGGCCCTGCTCGCCGGCCCGTCTGGCGCTGCTCGGTGAGTACCGCGAGGATCGGATCGGCCTGCTCATCTACCTCGCCACGGTGCTCGAGGAGGCGGCCGGGGACATCGGAGGACAGGACCGGCTGACCGATCGCTTCCTCACCTGGGCCAGAGCCCGTTGAGCGGTCACCGTCGGCAGCTCGGCACGCGGGACCGGTTGCCGCCGCACGCTCGACGACCGGACCGGGGTCGACCTCGGCGGTCAGGCCGGCCGGTGCGCGCGGACCAGCGCCTGCACCGCGTAACCGAGCAGCAGCACGCCCGCGCCGACGCCGACCACCAGACCGGCGGAGACCGCCGAGGCGAGGCCGGTGACGAGCCCCGCCGCCGCCACCAGGCACAGCGCGCCACCGAGCGGACGAAGCAGTGGGTCGCGCAGCAGCGGGGCGAGCGGGAAGAAGTGCAGACCGACCACCAGGCAGACCAGCACCGGGACGTACTCCGTCCAGTCGGCGGCGACCAGCACGGCGGCGCCCAGCCCGGCGGCGGCGAACTCGGCGACGACGATGAGCAGGTACGGACGGTCGGCCGCCCGGTCCCGAGGGCTGCCGACGCCACGGAGGCGGGCCGCCAGCACCCCGCCCAGCACGGCGGTGAGCAGTGCGACGATGCTGCCCACCACGAGCAGGGCGCGCAGCGGTTGCTCCGCCGCCGGCACGCTGAACCAGACCATCGCGAAGACGCCCAGATAGAGGGCGGTCAGCCCGGCCTGACGCCGGTTGGCGGTCACCAGATCAGACATGAAGCTCCTTCGGGGTACGACAGGCCGGCGGTCACCCTACGACGGCCCCGTGGACTTGTCGCCCGCCTTATCCCGTCGCGTGGGCCGCCAGCCGTGCGCCCAGGCCCCTTGCCCTCCGCGTGATCGACTCGGATGTCAGGAAACTGGGCCGTCCGCCCCGCCGCGTCACCCCGGCTTTCAGGATGCCGAGTGGATCTTGGCGGGCCAGGGTCGATACGCGGCACATCCGGTCAGTCGACAAGGGTGCGGCCGGTCAGGTGCAGGAAGACGTCCTCCAGGCCGCTGCGCCGCACCAGCACGTTTGCCGGGTCGAGCCCCGCCGCGGCGACCTCGGCGACCGCCGCGTCGCCGTCGGACACGTAGAGCAGCACCCGGTCGGGCAGCACCTCGACCCGCTCCCCCAGGCCGTCGAGCTTGCCGGCGAACGGCTCCTGCGACTCGGCGGCGAAACGCAACTCGACCACCTCCCGGGTGGAGTGTCGCTCGATGAGCGCCCGGGGCGAGCCCTCGGCGACGATCCGCCCGCCGTCCATCACCACCAGCCGGTCGCAGAGCTGCTCGGCCTCGTCCATGTAGTGCGTGGTCAGCACCAGCGTGACGCCCTGCCGCTTGAGCCGGAACAGCCGCTCCCACACCAGGTGCCGGGCCTGCGGGTCGAGCCCGGTGGTCGGCTCGTCGAGCAGCACGATCTCCGGATCGTTTACCAGCGCGCGGGCGATCGTCAACCGGCGCTTCATCCCACCGGACAACGGCTCGACCTTGCTGTCGGCCCGCTCGGTGAGCTGGACGAAGTCGAGCAACTCGTCGGCCCGCGCCCGGGCCGCCCGGCGGGCGATGCCGAAGTAGCGCGCGTAGACCGTCAGGTTTTCCCGGACGGTCAGCTCCGGGTCGAGATTGTCCAGCTGGGGGCACACCCCCAGCCGGGCTCGGATCGCGGGCCCGTCGGCGACCGGATCCATGCCGAGGATACGCAGCTCACCCCCGCTGGGCGGCGAGGTGCAACCAACCATCCGCATGGTGGAGGACTTGCCCGCGCCGTTGGGCCCGAGGAACCCGAACGCCTCGCCCGCACGCACCTCGACATCGATGCCGTCGACGGCGGTGAAGTCGCCGAACCGCTTCACCAGCCCCCGCGCCTGAATCAGTGGCCGCCGCGAAGTCACCGCCCGACCCTAGCGGCCAGGTCCGACACGCCCCATTCACTTTCGCCCCGGCCCGGCCGGACCGCAGCTCGGATCAGAGGTCGCCGGGGGCGGTGGCGGCGCGGGCCACGCCGACCAGGCGGTCGGTCTCGGCGAGCAGGGCCTCGTCGTCCGCCGGGGTGCCCGGGTCGAGTCGGACCGTCCAGGTGAGACCGTCGGCCCCGGCCACGCGGCGGGCCGCGACCCGCGCCGCGCCGCCGGGCACCGGCTGGTGCTCGGTGTACGCGACCGAACGGGTCACCCGCGCCCGCACCTGGTGCGGCAGCTCACCCGGGTCGAGCAGGAGGTAGGTCTCGGTCGGGCCGTCGGCGACCACCGTGTAGCCGTCGCGTTCGACGAGGGTCTCGGCGGGCGTGACGGCCAACTCCCGGCCGGACCAGACCGCCTTGAGGATGGTGTGCCAGCCGAGCCGGTGCCCCCGACCGGGCAGCCACAGCCCGAGGTTGCTGGCGACCACCACCCCGTCGCCCTCGCCGTTGCCGGCAGCCGCCCAGGCCAGCACCCGCTCGTCGGGGGCCAGCGGCGGCCGGTCGGCCGGTGGCAGCTTCGGCTTGCGGCTGAACAGTCCCATCTAGAGGCCTCCCGCAGCCTGCTCGCGCAGCGCCCGGGCGTGCTGCTCCAGGGACAGAAGCTCACCGAAGGCGGCGAAGTACTCGTCCTTGTTGTTGACCGGGTTGATCCGCTGGATGCGCGACTTGAGGTCCCGGATGCGGGCGGTCACCGACCCGAACTGCACCCGCGCCATGGTGATCGACACGTAGCGCGGGTCCGGTTCGCCGTCGATGCGCAGCGGCTCCACCGCCAACTCGCCGACCAGCGCCGCCGCGGCCAGATCGTCGCAGGCGTCCCGGACCGACTCGATCCACACCGCGCCGCCGGTCGCCGACGCGGCCCCACCGGCCGCCGCGATGGCGGTCCGCACCGCGACGTGCACCGGGTGGCGGTATTCGGTCGACTCGACAGCGTCGAACATGGGCCCGGCCAGGACCGGCTGCTGGAGGGCGAGCTTCAGCGCCTCCCGCTCGACCATCGACTGCGGGCTGTCCAGGGCCGGCTCGGGGCGAGCCGAGGCGGGCCGGGCGGAGACGGCGTCGCGGGTGCCGGGCGGCGGGGTGTTGGCGGCGGCGAGCACCGCCCGCTGCACCGGCTCGATCTCCATCCCCAGGTCCATTGCGAGTTTGCGGACGTACTCCGGGCGCTTCTCCCGGTCCTTGAGGCGCGCGACAAGCGGCGCGGCGTGGCGCATGGCCTCGACCCGGCCGTCGACGGTGTCCAGGTCGAAGCGGCCGATCACGTGCCGCAGCGCGAAGTCGACAAGCGGCTCCCGCCGGGCGACCAGGTCCCGCACCGCCAGGTCACCCTTGGCCAGCCGCAGGTCGCACGGGTCCATGTTGTCCGGGCTGACCGCGATGAAGGTACGCCCGACGAACCGCTGATCGTCCTCGAAGGCGCGCAGCGCGGCCTTCTGACCGGCGGCGTCACCGTCGAAGGTGAAGATGATCTCGCCGGCCACCTCGTCGCTGTCGAACAGGAGCCGCCGCAGGACGGAGATGTGGTCCGCGGCGAACGCGGTGCCGCAGGTCGCCACCGCCGTGGTCACGCCGGCGAGGTGGCAGGCCATCACGTCGGTGTAACCCTCGACGATGACCGCCCGGCCCTGCTTGGCGATCTCCCGCTTGGCCTGGTCGATGCCGTAGAGCACGTGCGACTTCTTGTAGATCGGCGTCTCGGGGGTGTTCAGGTACTTCGGGCCGTCGTCGTCGTCGAAGAGCTTGCGCGCACCGAAGCCGATCACGTCACCGGCGAGGTCGCGGATCGGCCAGAGCAGCCGACGGCGGAACCTGTCGATCAGGGTGCCGGAGCGGGACTCCCGGGACAGCCCGGCGGTGACCAGCTCCTGGTGGGTGAAACCCTGCTGGCGCAGGTGCTTGGTGAGCAGGTCCCAGCCCTCCGGCGCGAAGCCACAGCCGTAACGCTCGGCGGCGGCCCGGTCGAAGCCCCGTTTGGCAAGGAACTCCCGGGCCGGCCGGGCCCCGGCCGTGCTGAGCTGCGCCCGGTAGAACTCGACAGCGGCGGCGTGCGCGGCGACCAGGCGTTGCCGTTGACCCTGCTGCGGGCGGGGGCGCGGGGTGCCCTTGTCGTCCTCGATGTAGCGCAGCTGGATGCCGGCGCGGCCGGCCAGCCGCTCGACGGACTCCACGAAACTGAGGTGGTCGGCGTCCATCAGGAACTTGATGGCGTCGCCGCCTGCCCCACAGCCGAAGCAGTACCAGACGTTACGGGCCGGGGAGACGTTGAACGACGGGCTCTTCTCGTCGTGGAACGGGCACAGGCCCTTCAGGTTGCCGCCACCGGCGGACTTGAGGGTGACCGTCTCGGAGATCACATCCCCGATCGAGGTGCGTTCCCGGACCAGTGCGATGTCCTCGTCCCGGATCCGCCCAGCCATGCGCCACCCCCTCGGCGTACATCCTGCCCTGCCGGACCGACGACACGCCGGCCGGGGGATGCCGGTGTGGCGGCCACCGCTGCCGGCGGGGCGGTTCCGGCCCGCGTGCCGGCCCCCGCACGGTCAGGCCAGGCCGGCGCAGGCCGTCTGGACGGCGGCGCTGAGGCCCGTGTCGCCGCAGTCGGTGGCTGCCGAGGCACGCGCGACGACCCGCCAGCCCTTGGCGTCCTGGTGCAGGAACACCTGGCTGTCGGGGATCTCCGCCGGCTGCGGGGCGACAGCCCTCAGCCGGGCGTAACCGTTGCGGCAGGAGAACACCGCCACGTCCTGCACGGTCTGCCCGGTCAGGGCCGCTTTGGTGGCCGCGAGCAGGGCCTCCGGGCGGCAGGACGGGGTGTCGGCGACCGGTCGGTCGTCGGGACCGCTCGGCCCGGTGGTGGTCGGGGCCGGGTCGACCGCCCGCCCGGCGCCCGCGCCGGGTCGGGCCGAGGCGGAAGCCGGCGGCGCGGGGACGCCGGAGGTCGTGGCGGTCGTCTGCGGCCCGGGAGCGGTCGGTTCCGGCGCGGCGACCGGCGAGGTCGGCGTGGGAGCATTCGCCGCGCCGCCGGTCCGCTCGTCGTGCGCGCATCCGGCCGCCGGCAGGGCCAGCGCCACCGCCGCCACCAGGCACACGCCACCGCGTCGAATCGTCATGATCGTTTCTCCCTCTCGTCGGACTGCCGTCCGGGGCGGTGCCCGGTGCTGGTCCGACGCTAGGCAGGCGACCTGGGGTTGGTCTTGACGAAACCTGGAAGCGGAGGTCGCCGGCCTCTCAGACCAGCTGCGCACCGGTCACTGTCGGGCCCACCAGGGATGTCGCGGCGCACCCGCACCGCCACCGCTCGTGCCAGCCCGGCGCTTCGCGGGCCTCCCGGGTGCCGAGCCGCCCGAAGGTAGCCGCGGCGGTCTCCCACACCCGGTGCGCCGACTCGACGTCACCCAACGCGGCGTACGCCGCGCCGAGGTCGCGCAGGGTACGTGCCGCGCCGAGATCGTGGTGCAGCTCGACCCAGCCGTCATGGGCCAGCCGGAGGGCCTCCAGGGCAGCCTCCGGCCGCCCAGCCGCCAGGTGCAGCTCACCGACGGTTCGCTGGACCAGCGCCGTGCCGAACCGGTCATTCAGTCGGCGGCACGTCGCCAGGCTGCGCTCCAACGGTGCCAGTGCCCGACCCACGTCGCCCTGCCGGAACCACACCTTCGCCAGCGCCTGCTCGGTGTAGCAGGCGAGCAGCTCGTCACCGCTCGCCACGATCAGCTCGTGGGCCTGGACGCACCAGCGCTGCGCGTCGTCCAGCTCACCCCGGGCCCGGTGCACGAGGCCGATCCCCCGGGCGGCGATGGCCTCGCCGCGGACGTGACCGAGCGCCCGGTAGGCGTCCATGGCTCGGCCGATGAGGCGCACCGCCTCACCGTCGTCGCCCAGCTCGCGCAGGCAGTGCCCGATCCCGTAGGTGGCGTGCGCGGCCGCGTTGTCGCCGCCGATCCGGTTCAGCACGTCGGCCGCCGCGGTCAACAACGGGACGGCCTCCCGGTGCCGGCCGACCTCGCGCAGCACGGCGCCGAGCCCGCTGCGCGCCGCCGCCGACCCGTGCTCGTGACCGGCCGCCTCGAACAGCTCGATGGCGCTCCGGAAATTCTCCTCGGCCTCGACGAACCGGTCCTCCTTGTAGCGCAGCAGCGCGATGCCACAGGCGATCACCGCCTCGCCGACGGCGTTCCCGGCGGCCCGGGCCGCCGCGGACGCCGCCGCGTGGGTACGCCCCCAGCCGACAAAGTCGTTGCGGACCGCGAAGGACGCGTAGACCAACGCGTCCGCCAGCGCGCACGCCGCCACGTCCATACCCAGCTCCGCGGCCCGCTCCACAGCGACGATCAGTGTCGACGCCTCGACCTCCAGCCAGCCGGGCAGCTGGTGGTCCGCCGGGAGCGGAACCGTCGGCACGTCCACCGGCTGCGGCCGCTGCCGGTAGAGCGGCGGAACGGCGTACGGCTGCCGTTGGTTGAGCCGTTCCCCCAGGTCGGTGGCCGTTGCCAGGACCCGGGCCACAGCGGCGCGCAGGGCGCCGTCGGCGTCCTCCTCGACGGCGCGTTCCCAGGCGAACAGTCGGACCAGGTCGTGTATGTGGTAGCGGAGCAGCCGGTGCGTCGGGTCGGGCAGCGCGGTCACCAGCCGGGCGTCGGCGAGTTGCTCCAACAGCTCTTCGGCATCGTCCACCGAGCCGCCGATGAGCGCCGCCACCAGCCACTCCGCGAAGCTCGGCACCCCGAGGAAGCCGAGCAGCCGGAACGCCCGTCGGGCCGCAGGGTCGAGCGCCTGGTAGCCGACGCCGACGCTGACCCGCACGGCCAACCCGTCCGCGGCCATCTCGTCGAGCCGACCACGTTCGTCCCGCATCCGCTCGGCCAGGCGGCCGATCCGGCGGTGCGGTCGCGCCGCGATCCGCGCGCCGACGATCCGAAGGGCGAGGGGCAGCCCCGCGCACATCTCGACAAGCGCGTCGGTCGCCTCCGGCTCCGCCGCCACCCGGTCCGGCCCGATGATGCGATCCAACAGGTGGATCGAGTCGGCCTGGTCCAGCAGCGGCACGTCGATGTGTTCGGCGCCGGCAACGGTGGTCAGCCGGGCCCGGCTGGACACGATCAGGGCGCTGCCGGGGCCGCCGGGCACCAGGGGCCGGACCTCCTCGGCGCTGACCGCCGAGTCGAGCACGATGAGGAAGCGCCGCCCGCTCAGCATGGACCGGTACTGCCCGAGCTTGTCCGGCAGCGTGGGCAGCTGGTGGATGTTGGTGGCGCCGAGGGCCCGCAGCACCCGGTCGACCGCCTCCCCCGGGTCCCGGCCGCGACCACTGAGGGTGACGAAGATCTGACCATCCGGGTACGCGTGCCGCAGCAGATACGCCAGTCGGATGCTGAGTGCCGTCTTCCCGACCCCACCCGGGCCGGAGAGGATCAGCACGGGCGCGGCGGTGCCCTCGGCACGCCGGCCGTCGGGTTGCAACACGCTCAGCGCGCGGGCGATCTCCGACTCGCAGCCGACATGGTCGGGCAGGTCGGCCGGGAGTTGGCAGCCGGGCCCCCCGCCGGTGGGCTGCGGTGGCTCCGGTTCGGTCTCGACCGGCGTCGGCACGACGGCTGGCGGCTGCGCCGGGCCCGGCGTCGGGGCCGCGGTGGCCAGCGCCGCCGGTGGCCGCACCGTGCCGCGCAGGATCTCCCGGTGCAGGTCCTGGAGGTCCGCGCCCGGGTCGATCCCCAGGTCGTCGGCGAGCCGGGCGCGGGTCCGGGCGTACAGCTCGAGCGCCTCGGCTCGACGTCCGTTGAAGTAGAGGGCCCGCATCAGGCTCAGCGCCAGCGGCTCGATGAGCGGGCTTCGGTCCATGGCCAGGGTGAGCCGCTCGGTGACCGGGCCGGGGCGACCATGGCTGATCTCGCTGTCGGCCCAGTCGAGCAGGACCCGGGTGAGCTGCTGACGCAGCCCCTCCCGGACCCGGGACGCCCAGTCGCCGGGCAGACCGTCGAGGGGCTCCCCGCGCCACAGGTCGATCGCCGCACGGAGCAGGGCCGGCCGGTCCGGATGCTCGGCGGGCAGGCCCTGGGCCTGCTCGGCGAGGCGGCGCAGCCGGTACAGGTCCACCCGGTCCGGGTCGGCGGCGAGCAGATAGCCGGTCTGACTGCGACCCACGGTGATCGGCACCGTCTCGGCGGACCGAGCGGTGGCCAGGATCCGCCGGATGCGGGTGAGGTAGGTGTACAGCACGCCGCGTGCGTCGGCGGGCGGCGTCTCGTCCCAGACCCGGTCGACAAGGGCCTCGATCGGCACGCTTCGACCCGCGTCGACGGCGAGAGCGGCGAACACCAGTCGCTGCTTCGGCGGACCCAGCTCCACCGGTCGCCCGTCGACCACAACCTGCAGGTCACCCAATATACGTAGTTCCACGGCTTCGCCCCCGCGCCCGTAGTGCCTACACGGCCCGGAAGCGGGCCGCCCAAGCTGTCAAGAATCCGTTCAGATTCGCTACCGGATCCGGCTGCGAGGGTCTCCCCAGCCAGCCACCGCCGAACAGCACTAGACACCACTCAGCGGTGCCACGGCTCTCGTGTCCTCATCCGAAGGGAAGGTTGCCGGCCGACAACCGCACAGCAGGACCACCTGGGACCGACCACTGCGGACGGAACCCACGGTGACGCCTGCGTCGCGGATCTTAACCGGCGGTATCAGTTCCAGCCAAGGGTCTCGATGCATTCCGGCTGGTCGTCAGCACCCGGCACTCATCCACCCGAAGGGAAGAGTTGGGCAGTCACGCTTCCGCCTCCGAGATCGAGGGCCCGATCAGTCGCCACGAGGTGCTGTCCCGCGTCCAGGACTGGGTGCGGCGCGGCATCACGTACACGCAGACCGGCCCGTGGGTCAGCGACCTGGACGGGGACGGGACGTACCGGCGCGACTGCTCCGGCCTGGTGTCGATGGCCTGGCACCTGAACACCAGCTACGTCACCGGCGACTTCGAGGGGGCCAACTCCCGCTGGTGCACGCTGGGCAGCAGGGACGACTGGCAGCCCGGCGACGCCATGGTGCGCCCGGGGCACATGGAGCTGTTCGCGTTCTGGGCGGACCGGAACGACCACGGCAAGGGCGCGTACGTCTATTCGTTCAACAGGGATGGCGAAACCGTCCGGAACCCGTACGCGAGGAGCAATCTTGGCGAACTGGGCTTCAACACCGCGGGTGACCTGTCGAGTTTCAAGCCGATCCGGCGCACCGGCCTGGTCGCCTACCCGTCGGCTCCGCCAACGCCGACGGACGCCTCCAGGTCTTCGTCGTCGGCGGCAACGGCGCGCTCTACAGCACGCGGCGGACCACCGCCGGCGGCCCCTGGTCGGCCTGGACCAACCTCGGCTGAAGGCGGCGCCGTCGCGGGAGCACCGGCCGCGCCGGCGACCCCGCCCCGCACCGACCGGCTCGCCGGTTCCGCCCCGCCAGCCGGGCCCGCCCGGGGACCATGACCAGATGCGCAGGGTACGGGCCGGAGCCGCCCACGTGCCGCACTGGCTGGCCAGCCGGATGGGGCTACGCGGACTGGCCCCGCAGGCCGACGAGGCCGGCCACCGGCACGCCACCTGGCTGGAGCTCTTCCTCGACCTGATCTTCGTGTACGCGCTGGCGGCGGTGGTGGCCCGGCTGGGCAACGAGCCGAGCCCGTCACCGAGCGCCGTGCTGGCCGTGATCGGGCTCTTCGTGGTGATCCAGTGGGCCTGGCTGGGGCAGGTCTACTACGACACCCGGTTCGACCCGGACGACGCGCTGCACCGCCTGCTGGTGCTCGTCGCGTTGGTCGGCGCGGGCGCGATGACGCTCGGGGTCGACGAGGTGCCGGAGAGCGTGCTGCTGCCCATCGGGTACCTGATCGTGCGGGGTGTGCTGCTCCTGCTGTACCTGCGCGCCCGTCCCACCAGCCCGATGGCCCGGATGGTGACGACGGTCTACCTGATCGGCTTCGGGTCGGGCTGGCTGCTCTGGCTGGTGTCGCTGACCGTGCCCAGCCAGCTGCGCCCGGTGCTGTGGGTGGTCGCGATGATCATCGAGTTGGCCACCCCCTGGGTCGGGGTGCGCTGGCTCAACCGCTGGCCGGTGGACAACCGGCACCTGCCGGAACGGATCGGCCAGTTCACCATCATCGTGCTGGGCAGCGCGCTGGCCAGCCTGCTCTTCGCCGTGCCGGACCATCCCCCGCCACACATGATCCTCACCGCCGCGTTGGCCTTCCTGATCCCGGCGGCCGTCTGGTGGGTCTACACCACGTTCGTCACCACCCGCCTGCTCCAGCGTCGGCTGCGCGGCGGGCAGGCGTACAGCTACCTGCACATTCCGCTCGGCGGTGCGCTGCTGCTGCTCGGTTGGGCGCTCGGCCAGGTGGTCCGGCTGGTCGACGACAACGCCAACCACCTGCCGCTGGAGCTGCGGCTGCTGCTCGGCGCATCGATGGTGATCTGGACGCTCTGTGGTCTTGCCCTGTACTGGCTCTGGACCCGGCCGAGCGCGGCCCGGTTGGCGATCGCCGTGTACGGGGTGGTCTCGGTCTCGCTGATCACCACGACGGTGCACCAACCAAGGCTGATGCTGTCGCTGCTCGCCCTGGCGGTCGTCGGGTATGCCGTCCTGGTCAGCCGGCGACTGGCCCGGGCCGGCCAGGCGAACCAGACGCCCGAGGGCTGACCGGCGCTCAGGCGGCGGCGGCCTCCTCGGCTGCCACCTGGCTGTTCCAGTCGGCCTTGGTGGAGCGCCAGCCCTCGTCGTCCATGCCGCGCCGCCAGTAGCCGGAGATGGAGAGCCGGTCGAGGGGTATCCCCCGCTCGCCGCGCAGCAGCCGGCGCAGGTCCCGGACGAAGGCCGCCTCCCCGTGCACGAACGCGTGCACCTGACCGGCCGGGAACTCCAACGCCCGTACCGCCGCGACCAGCGCCGCGCCCACCGGGCGGTCGCCCCGGTGCACCCAGGTCAGCTCGACCGCGCCGGGGCTGAGCAGCTTCTGCTCGTCCGCCGGGTCGGCGATTTCCACGAAGACGTGCGCCGGCGCGCCAAGCGGCAGCCGCTCACACGCGGCGGCGATCGCCGGCAGGGCGCTCTCGTCGCCGACCAGCAGGTGCCAGTCCGCGTCCGGGCTCGGCGCGTACGCCCCGCCGGGGCCGACGAAGTGCACCGGGTCACCCGGACGCAGCGCGGCGGCCCACGGGCCGGCCAACCCCTCGTCGCCGTGGTGTACCACGTCCACTGTCAGCTCCTCGGCCAGCGGGTCCCACCGCCGCACGGTGTACGCGCGCAGCCGGGGCCACTGCTCCCGGGGCAGGTCCCGGCGGATCGCGGCGAGGTCCAACGGGTGCGGGTACGCGACGCCGGGGTGCGGGAACACCAGCTTGATGTAGTGGTCGGTGAACTCCCCCACCGGCAGGCCGGCCAGCTCGTCCCCACCGAGGACGAGCCGGATCAGGTGCGGGGTGGGCCGCTCGGTGCGCAGCACGTGGACCGAGGTGACGTTCCTGGGGCGCTCCGTCATACCAGTTAGGCTAGCCTAAGCTGGCTGGTGGTCGGTCGCCGGTGCGCCGCCGCCGGCCAGGCGGGTGTGCCAGGTCACCGCCGCCGGGTCGGTGAGCGAGGCGACCTGGTCGATCACCACCCGCAGTCGGGCGGTGTCGTCCGGGGCCGCCCGCCACAGCGGGGCGAAGATCGGATCGAGCCCGTCCGGCGCGCGCCGGAGCAGCGCGGCCACCAACTCGGCGAGCATCGTCCGCTGCCGTTCGTAGCGGCCCCGAAAACCGGAACGACGCATCACGTACCGCAGGGCGATGCCCTTGAGCAGCGCGCACTGGGCCCGGACCAACCTCGGCACCACCAGGTCGGCGTCGTAGCGGCGGTGCGGGCCGGGACCGGAGCGCTCCTCGGTGGCGGCCACCGCCGCCGACACGAACCGACCGGTCAGACCACTGGTGGTGGCCTTCAGCGCGACCTGGGCGCGGTGGCTGCCGTCGTACCCGGCGAGCGGGGCGAGCAGCGGATCGGCCAGCAGGTCCACAAGCACCTCGGCCAGGTCGGCCGCGGACTCGCCGGAGTAGGCGGCGGCCACGTCCGCGCAGAGCGCGGCCCGCTCGTCCGCGTCCGCGAGCAGTGGGCCCAGCGTGACGTACCCGCCGTGGATGCCGTCCTCCACGTCGTGCACCGAGTACGCGACGTCGTCGGCCCAGTCCATCACCTGCGCCTCCAGGCAGCGCCGGTCGCCGGGCGCACCGGCCCGGATCCAGCCGAAGACCGGCGCGTCGTCGGCGTACACCCCGAACTTGCGCTGCCCCGGGCGGCGCGGCCAGGGGTACTTGCCGATCGCGTCGAGCGAGGCGCGGGTCAGGTTGAGGCCTGCGGGCGACCCGTCCGGGGCGAGCACCTTCGCCTCCAGCCGGGTCAGCACCCGCAACGTCTGCGCGTTGCCCTCGAAGCCACCGCAGGGCGTGGCCAGCAGGTCCAGCGCGGCCTCGCCGTTGTGCCCGAACGGCGGGTGCCCGAGGTCGTGGGCGAGCCCGGCGACGTCGACCACGTCCGGGTCGCAGCCCAACCGGGCGCCCATCTCCCGGGCGATCTGCGCCACCTCCAGCGAGTGCGTCAGCCGCGTCCGCAGGAAGTCGTCCGTCCCGGCGGTGTGCACCTGGGTCTTTGTGGCAAGCCGCCGGAACGCCGCCGAGTGCAGCACCCGGGCCCGGTCGCGCTCGTACGGTGACCGGCGGTGCCCGGTGTCCTTGGGCGCCTCCCGCACCAACCGCGCGTCCGCCGCGCCCGGCTCACTGCTCACGCAGCCGCCGCTGTTCGCGACTGCGGGGCTCGCAAAACCGGCTCACTCCTCGCGCTCACGGAGGACGCAGAACTCGTTGCCCTCCGGGTCGGCCAACACCGTCCACTCGACGTCACCCTGGCCGATGTCGACGTGCCGGGCGCCCATGTCGACGAGCCGCTCGACCTCGGCCTCCTGGTTGGCGGGGCGCAGGTCGAGGTGCAGCCGGTTCTTGCGTTCCTTGCCCTCGGTCACCGGACCGAAGAAGAGGGCGGGGGTCCGATCGGCGGACTGGCGGATCTCCACGCCGCCCGGCTTCTCGGTGACGATCTGATAGCCGAGCGCCTCGGCCCACCAGCGGGCCAGTCGGGCCGGATCACGGGCATCGACGGTGAGGCTCTCCCAGACGCTGGTCATTCAGTCACCTTTCCCGTTCGACGGCGTACGCAATCAGCCGTTTGCGAGCGAGCCAAGGTTACGCCCGTCCCGGCTGGCCGATGCGCCCCCGACGCGTCGATGAATCGTCCACAACCGCCGATCGGCCCGGAGTTGTGGACCGATCGCCCTGGGTTACGGGCTCGCGGGAGGAGGTGGCCACCGGTAGCGTTCCCAGCGCGGAACGTGACGAGCCGACCGATACGCAGATCCCGACCGGTAAGGGAGCAGCTCGTGGACGCAGACACGGTGGTGGGTACGGAGCTACGCGGACTGCGTCGGCGCCGACCCGAGGTCGCCGGGACGGTGCTGGCCGGCACCGACGGGTTGCTCATCTCCAGCGACCTGCCCAGCACCGACGCCACCCATCTCGCCGCGCTGGCCGCCGCCAGTTTCGGGCTCGGTCACCGGGTCGCCGACACGGTCCGGCGGGGTGAGTTCCGGGAGTCGGTGGTCTGCACGACCGCCGGCTGCGTGGTGACCTACCCGGCGGGGCGTACCGCCCTGCTGACCCTGGTCACCGTGTCGGCGGCGGATGATCTGGAGGCGCTGCACGAGGAGGCTCGGGCGGTGGCCCGGCGGACCGGTTCGGTGTTGGACACGCGCGTCGGCGGTGCCGGCGCCACAGCGGTTCCGGACGGGCACGCGCCGCTCGCCGTGCGTACCCCGATGGCGACCCTGCCCACGCAGTTGCGCCGCTCGGCGCGGCCGACCTGGCGACGCCCGCCGATCTGATCGTCGGCGCCGGCGGCGGGCCGGTCCCCCGGTCCGCCGCCGGCCCGCGTCAACGGCTGTCCGAGCCGCCGGTCTCCACGACCGCCCGGCCGGCCTCCAGCCGGGCCACCGGCACCCGGAACGGCGAGCAGGACACGTAGTCCAAGCCGACCTCGTGGAAGAAGTGCACCGAGTCCGGGTCTCCGCCGTGCTCGCCGCAGATCCCGAGCTTCAACCCGGGGCGGGCGGCCCGCCCCTCCTCGGCGGCGATCCGCACCAGCCGGCCGACGCCGTCGCGGTCGATCGACTCGAACGGCGAGATGCCGAAGATGCCCAGCTCCAGGTAGCGCCAGAAGAACGCGCCCTCGACGTCGTCGCGGGAGAAGCCCCAGCCCATCTGGGTCAGGTCGTTGGTGCCGAAGGAGAAGAACTGCGCCGCCTCGGCGATCTGCCCGGCGGTCAGCGCCGCCCGGGGCACCTCGATCATCGTGCCGATCAGCACCTCGACCCCGCTGTCCCCGACCACCTCGGCGATGATCTTCTCGGCCTCGGCGCGGACCGTCTCCAACTCCTGCACGGCCCCGACCAGCGGCACCATGATCTCCGGTTTCGCCACACCCCCGCCACGGGCACAGCTGACGGCCGCCTCGGCGATGGCCCGGACCTGCATCGCGAACAAGCCGGGGATGACCAGGCCGAGGCGGACACCGCGCAGCCCGAGCATCGGGTTCTCCTCGTGCATCCGCCGGACGGCGGCGAGCAGCGCCTCCTCCTTGGCCACGTCCTCGCCGCGTTCCTGGGCGACCGCCACGTTGACGGCGAGCTGCTCCAACGGCGGCAGGAACTCGTGCAGCGGCGGGTCGATCAGCCGGACGGTGACCGGCAGCCCGTCCATCTCGCGGAAGATCTCCACGAAGTCGGCGCGCTGCAACGGCAGCAGCGCGTTCAGCGCCGCCTCCCGCTCGTCTGCGGCGCGGGCCAGGATCAGCCGCTCGACCAGCTCCCGCCGGTCGCCGAGGAACATGTGCTCGGTGCGGCACAGCCCGATGCCCTCCGCGCCGAAGCGCCGGGCCCGGGCCGCGTCCGCGCCGGTGTCGGCGTTCGTGCGGACCGCCAGCCGCCGCCTGCCGTCGGCGTGCGTCATGATCCGGTGTACGGCCCGGACCAGCGCATTGTCGATGTGCTCGGGGTCGAGGCTGCCCTCGAAGTACTGCACCACCTCGGACGGCATGACCGGCACCTCGCCGAGGTAGACCTTGCCGGTGGTGCCGTCGATGGAGACCACGTCGCCCTCGCCGACGGTCTGCCCGGCCACCGTGAACCGCTTCGCCGGCACGTTCACGTCGATCTCGTCGGCGCCGGAGACGCAGGTCTTGCCCATGCCCCGGGCCACCACGGCGGCGTGACTGGTCTTGCCGCCGCGCGAGGTGAGGATGCCCTTCGCGGCGATCATGCCGTTCAGGTCGTCCGGGTTGGTTTCCCGGCGGACCAGGATCACCGACTTCCCCTCGGCGGCCAGCTCGACGGCCCGCGCGGACGTGAAGACCACGGTGCCGGACGCCGCGCCGGGCGAGGCGCCGATGCCCGTGGCGACCGGCTGGAACTCGTGGTCGAGTTGGAAACGGGGGAACATCAGCTGGGCCAGCTGCGCGCCGTTGACCCGGTGCAGCGCCTCGTCCAGGTCGATCAGGCCCTCGTCGACGAGTTGCCCGGCGATGACGAACGCGGCGGCGGCGGTGCGCTTGCCGACCCGGGTCTGCAACATCCACAGCTTGCCGCGTTCGATTGTGAACTCGATGTCGCAGAGGTCTTTGTAGTGCTCCTCCAACCGGGCCATGATGCCGAGCAGCTCGTCGTAGGAGGTCCGGTCGAGCTGCGCCAACTCCTGGAGGGGCACCGTGTTGCGGATGCCGGCCACCACGTCCTCGCCCTGGGCGTTGGCCAGGTAGTCGCCGTAGATGCCCTGCGCGCCACTTGCCGGGTCACGGGTGAACGCGACACCGGTGCCGGAATCCGGGCCGAGGTTGCCGAAGACCATTGTCACCACGTTGACCGCGGTGCCGAGGTCGGCCGGGATGCGCTCCTGGCGGCGGTAGAGCACCGCGCGCTCGGCGTTCCACGACTCGAAGACCGCCCGGATGGCGAGGTCGAGCTGTTCGCGCGGCTGCTGCGGGAACTCCCGACCGGTGTGCTTCACAAAGATCTTCTTGTACGCGTCGACAAGCCCGCGCAGGTCGTCCGCGTCCAGGTCGAGGTCGTTGTGCGTACCCTTGGCGCTCTTGGCCTGGTCGAGCGCGTGCTCGAACTCCTCGCCCGGCACCTCGCAGACCGTCTTGCCGAACATCTGGATGAGACGGCGGTAGGAGTCCCAGGCGAACCTGTCGTTGCCGCCGGCCTGCGCGGAGAGCCCGACCACGCTCTGGTCGTTGAGGCCGACGTTGAGGACGGTCTCCATCATGCCGGGCATGGAGAACTTGGCGCCGGAGCGGACGGAGACCAGCAGCGGGTCCTGCGGGTCGCCGAGGCGTTTGCCCATCGCGCGCTCCAGCGATTCCAGGTGCTCCTCGATCTGACCGGCGAGCCCGTCCGGCTCCCGTCCCGTCGCGAGGTACGCCTGGCACGCCTCGGTGGTGATGGTGAAGCCGGGGGGAACGGGCAGGCCGAGGTTGGTCATCTCGGCGAGGTTCGCCCCCTTGCCGCCGAGCAGGTCCTTGAGGTCCTTGTTGCCTTCGGAGAAGTCGTAGACGTACTTGTGGTCGACGGTTTCTTGCGTTGCCACCAAAGCCTCCACACACGCGCCGGATGGACACTTAACGAAGGTTCAGTTTTTTTCTACCCCGGGACGGACCGCCGGTAATCCCGGGGTCGACGCCGATCGGTGGGCGAAGGTTAAGCGAACATCGGGTGACCTGGGACCGTTCGGTGACAATTGGCACAGCCATCACGACTATCCGTGTTCGTACCGGTTTTTGGGAACGCTTCCACGCGCACCATCACGCATCCCGGCCGGTCCTCGTATTGTTGACGGCACTGCTTCTGCCGAAGCTCACTTTTGCCATATCCGACGCGAACAACCCCTCCGGAGCCGTCGTCGTGTCCTCCCTTCCGCTCTCCTCCCCCGCCCCCGAGCCGACCTCGACGGCCACCCCCGCCGAGCCGGCCGCGCTGCCCGCGCACCAGCCGGCGGCCGGCGACCTGGCCGTACTCGCCGCGCGGGCGGCCGGCGACGACCTGCTCGCCCCGCCGGTACGCCTCGACAACGTCGTACCGGCACCGGAACGGGTCGAAGCGGACCCCAGCGCGTCCTTCGTGGTCACCGGGGACACCGCCATCCGGGTCACCGCCCACCCGGGCGCCCGCGCGGTGGCCGAGCACCTCGCCGAGCTGCTCCGACCGGCAACCGGCTTTCCCCTGCCCGTCGCCGACACACCCGACGTCGAGCCGACCGGCACGCTGATGCTCACCCTGGCCACCACGCCCGCCAACCCGACCGCCACACCGCACCGGAGCATTGGCCTCGGGGCGGAGGGCTACCGGCTCGACGTGACCGGCGCGGAGGTACGCGTCATCGCCGAGACCACGACCGGCCTCTTCTACGGCGTACAGACGCTCCGGCAGCTCCTCCCCGCCGCCGTGGAGAGCCAGACGCCGGTGGTCGCCCACTGGGCGCTGCCGGGCGGCACGATCCTGGACCGTCCCCGCTTCCCGTACCGGGGCGCGATGCTCGACGTGGCGCGACACTTCTTCGCCGTCGAGGACGTCCTGCGGGTGATCGACCACCTGGCCCGCTACAAGCTCAACCACCTGCACCTGCACCTCACCGACGACCAGGGTTGGCGCATCGCCGTCGACTCCTGGCCGAAGTTGACAGCCGTGGGCGGTGCGACCGAGGTCGGCGGCGGCCCCGGTGGGCACTACACCAAGGCCGACTACCAGCGGATCGTCTCCCACGCGGCCGCCCGACACGTCACGCTGGTCCCGGAGATCGACCTACCCGGCCACACCAACGCGGCGCTGGTCGCGTACCCGGAGCTGGCACCGGACAAGCTCGCGCCGCCGCCGTACACCGGCACCGAGGTCGGCTTCAGCTACGTCGACCCGGCCGACGAGCGGACGTACGACTTCATCGCCGACGTGCTCGGCGAGGTCGCCGCCCTCACCCCGGGGCCCTGGCTGCACATCGGCGGTGACGAGGCGTTCAAGGTCAAGGGTGCGGTCTACACCGGGTTCGTGGAGAGGGCCCAGCGGATCGTCGCCGACACCGGCAAGACCGTGGTGGGCTGGCACCAGCTCGCCCCGGCGGCGCACACCGACGGGCGGGTCCTGCAATGGTGGGGTACGGACGCGAAGGACCCCGCCACTGCCGACGCCGTCCAGCGGGGCGCCCGGCTGATCCTCTCCCCCGGCAACCACGCCTACCTGGACATGAAGTACGCCGAGGACACCCCGATCGGGCACGACTGGGCCGGTCTGATCGACGTGCGCCGGGCGTACGACTGGGATCCGGGCACCCACGTCGCGGGCGTGCCCAGCACTGCCGTTCTCGGCGTGGAGGCCCCGCTGTGGACCGAATCGGTCACCTCGCTCACCGACATCGAGTACCTGCTGCTCCCCCGACTGCCCGCCATCGCCGAGCTGGGCTGGTCGCCCCGGGCCGCACACGACTGGGCCGGGTTCCGCGAGCGCCTGGCCGGGCACGGCCCGCGCTGGTCCACCGCCGGGATCACCTTCCACCGCGCTGACGAGATCCCCTGGCCGGCGGCTCCCACGATTCCCCGGCAACACACCGCACCCGACAACGACACGACATCCCACTGAGCGCCCAACGGGGCCGCCAGCGTCGTTCCGGTGGTACGGCCCACCGCTGACTGCCCGCTCGACCCCGTGCGCGCGCGTGGCGTCGCATCATCGTCCCGTGCGCGCGCGTTTGGCGTCGCATGATCGTGCTGGATCCTGGTTGTAGTGGCCTCATCCACTCGCGGAGGGGCCTATTTCCTGGATCGAGCGCGATCTTCGGGCGCATGTCGTCCCGGGGTGCGCCAGCGGCGGTGTCTGGTATCGCCGTCCGGGTCCCGGTGCCTGCAATTTCAGGGATACTGCTGCCTCGCGGCGGGCTGAGGCGGCACTATCCCTGATGTTGCGCGGATCTTGGCTTGGGTGCGAGGTGGGTTGCTGGGGTGTGGTGTCCGGTTCACGGTTCGGGTTGTGGGGTGGGTGTCTGGTTTGTCGGGGGTGTGCCGTGGTCGGGGCCACCCGGGTGGCGGAATGGTGGGTGGGGCGGGGTCGTTATACCTGGCATGCCGCCGCGACCTCGGGTCGTGGTGCGCGGCAGCCCCCGGGAAACACCCGCCAGCCGACCACGGTCACATCCCCGTGGCCGTCGGCCCCCAGGGGAACACCCGCCGGGTCGCCACGGTTACATCTCCGTGGCCGTCGGCCCGCGGGGAACGCCCGCCGGGTCGCCACGGTTGCGCCCCCGGGCCCCGACATTGCGGGGCCGCCCCCCGGATCAGCGCGGCGGAATGCGATGCCGCCCCGGGTCGTTACACCCCCTGGCTGAGACACCCGATGCCGGCCCCATGTGTGGGCTGCCGGGTGAGACGCCCTTCGCGCTTTCCCCGCACGCACACGTCCCCCGGTTGTGTGGTGTGGGTTTCCCCCGACATGCAGAGGAGCACGCCATCATGCGTACCGATCTGATTCGTAAGACCGCTCTGACCGCTGCTGGTCTCGCGTTCACCGGTGGTGCCATCGCCGGTCCGGTCACCGCCGCGTACGCCGCGTCGGAGGCCAAGCCCGCCACCCAGACCCAGACCGACCGCAAGCCCTCCGGTGAGCGTCAGCTCGGTGTGCGCTACGAGGCCCAGCCGAACTTCTACTACTGCGGTCCCGCCGCGACCCGCAACGCCCTGAGCGTGCAGGGTAAGAACATCAACGTCGACGACATGGCCAAGGAGATGGGCACCACCGAGGCCGGCACCAACTCGATCAACGACATCACCCCGGTACTGAACAAGGAAACCGGCAAGAACGCCTACCACAGCGTCGAGATCAGCAACCCCAACGCCGACGACAAGCAGACCGACACACTGCGCGCCGACATCGTCCGCACCGTCGACGACGGCCGGGCCGTGGTCGCGAACATCGCCGGCACCAGCACCGACACCGACGGCAACACCCACTCCTACGAGGGCGGGCACTACATCAGCGTCGTCGGCTACCGCGACAACGGCACCACCGTCACCATCGCCGACTCCGCCGACCCCAACACCGCCTCCTACCAGATCAGCATCGAACACCTCGCCGACTGGATCGCCACCCGCGGCTACGCCACCAGCTGACCCGCACCACGGCAGCACCGCAACACCGACAAGGGCCGGACCCCACCACGGGGACCGGCCCTTTCGGCATGTCCACGAGGCAGGCGCGAAGCGCGCCTCCCCTCCCGAGGAGCGGCCCGGCCCAGTGAATCTTGGACAGTTTCCGTTAGCCGCTAACGGAAACTGTCCAAGATCTGTTCGTTCAGCCAGGACGATCGAGCCGCCCCGCGACGGCGCGGTCGAAGAGACGGCGCGGTTCGAAGACAGGTAAGGAAGCTATCCCTTGGCCGCCCCGAGCCACACCAGCACTGGCATCGGCAACCCAACCGGCCGCTCTCGACGGCGCTGCTCGACGGGGCCGACGCGCACCAGGGCGCGTACAGCCGGTTGCGGGTCAGCCGCCGGAGTCGTCCATCTCGGCGCCCTCGGGGACGACGTCGTCGTCCCGGCTGGCCAGCCAACCATCCGGCAGGAAGACCTTGCCCGGCGAGTTGGTGCGTCCACGGGGCTGACCCAGGGCGGTCAGCGGGAACGGCTCGGTCGGGTCGAGCTTGCCGAGCAGGTCGTCGAGCTGGGCCCGGCTTTCGATCATCGCCAGCGAGCGGCGCAGCTCGCCGCCGACCGGGAAGCCCTTCAGGTACCAGGCGACGTGCTTGCGGAAATCGGCGCAGCCGTCCCGCTCGCCCCGGGTTGGGTTGCGGGCGGCGGCCACGAACTGGTCGACAAGCAGTTCGGCGTGCCGTCGCATGGTCACCGCCACCTCGCCGAGGGTGGGCAGTCGCCGCTCCGACCGGCCGTTGAAGGCGGCTTCCAGGTCGGCGAAGAGCCATGGGCGACCCAGGCAGCCACGCCCGACGACCACGCCGTCGACCCCGGTGTGCGCGACCATCCGCAGCGCGTCGTCGGCCTCCCAGATGTCGCCGTTGCCGAGCACCGGCGCGTCGAGGGCCTGCTTCAGGGTGGCGATCGCGTCCCAGTCGGCGGTGCCCGAGTAGCGCTGCGCCGCCGTCCGCCCGTGCAGGGCCACCGCGGCCACGCCGGCCTCCTGGGCGGCGAGCCCGGCTTCGACGTACGTCAGGTGGTCGTCGTCGATGCCCTTGCGCATCTTGACAGTGACCGGCACCCCGGCCGGCGACGCGGCATCCACCGCGGCCCGCACCAGCCGGGCGAAGAGCCGGCGTCGCCACGGCAGCGCCGCGCCGCCACCACGCCGGGTGACCTTGGGTACGGGGCAGCCGAAGTTGAGGTCGATGTGGTCGGCCAGGTCGCGTTCCACGACGATCCGGACGGCGGCGGCGGTGATGTCCGGATCGGTGCCGTAGAGCTGGAGGCTGCGGGGCTTCTCGTCGTCGCCGAACGCGATCATGTGCAGCGTCTTCGGGTTCCGCTCGACGAGCGCCCGGGTGGTGATCATCTCGCAGACGTAGATGCCGCCGCCCTGCTCCCGGCAGAGCCGGCGGAAGCCGACGTTGGTGATCCCGGCCATCGGCGCGAGCACCACCGGCGGCCACACCTGGTGCGGCCCGAGAGTCAACGGGCGCAGCGCGGGCAGGGTCGAGGCAGGCACCGGACAAGTGTACGGGGCCCCGACCGACGCTCGTCGCGTCGGCCGAGGCCCCGTGCGCAGCGTCTCAGCAGCCGGGGAGGCGCTCGATCAGGTAGCGCTCGACCTGGTCCAGGGAGACCCGCTCCTGGGCCATGGTGTCCCGGTTGCGGACCGTCACGGCGTTGTCGTCAAGCGTGTCGAAGTCGACGGTCACGCAGAACGGGGTGCCGATCTCGTCCTGCCGGCGGTAGCGGCGGCCGATCGCCTGCGAGTCGTCGAACTCCACCACCCAGCGCTTGCGCAGCAACGTGGCGAGGTCCTTCGCCTTGGGCGACAGCGCCTCGTTGCGCGACAGCGGCAGCACCGCCACCTTGACCGGCGCCAACCGCGGGTCGAACCGCATCACCGTGCGCTTGTCCACGCCGCCCTTGGTGTTCGGCGCCTCGTCCTCGTCGTACGCCTCCAGCAGGAAGGCGAGCACCGCGCGGGTCAGACCGGCGGCCGGCTCGATGACGTACGGCATCCAGCGCTCACTCTTGGTCTGGTCGAAGTACGACAGGTCGACGCCGGAGTGCTTGCTGTGCGTGGAGAGGTCGAAGTCGGTGCGGTTGGCGACACCCTCCAGCTCGGCGAACTCGGTGCCGCCGAACTGGAAGCGGTACTCGATGTCCACCGTCCGCTTCGAGTAGTGCGACAGCTTCTCCTTGGGGTGCTCGTACAGGCGCAGGTTGTCCGCCGACAGGCCGAGGTCGAGATACCAGTTCCAGCGCTCCTGGAGCCAGTACTCGTGCCACTGCTCGTCGGTGCCCGGCTCGACGAAGAACTCCATCTCCATCTGCTCGAACTCGCGGGTCCGGAAGATGAAGTTGCCCGGGGTGATCTCGTTGCGGAACGACTTGCCGGTCTGGGCGATGCCGAACGGCGGCTTCTTCCGGGCGACCGTCTCGACGTTCTTGTAGTTGACGAAGATGCCCTGCGCGGTCTCCGGGCGCAGGTAGTGCAGCCCCTCGTCGCTCTCCACCGGGCCCAGGTAGGTCTTCATCAGGCCGTTGAACATCTTCGGCTCGGTGAAGGTGCCCTTGTTGCCGCAGTTGGGGCAGTTCAGCTCGGCGAGTGAGGTGAGCGGCTTGCCGTGCTTCTCGGCGTACGCCTCCTCCAGGTGGTCCGCCCGGAACCGCTTGTGGCAGAACTGGCACTCGGTGAGCGGGTCGACGAACTCGGCGATGTGGCCGGACGCCTCCCACACCTTGCGGGCCAGGATCACGGCGGAGTCGAGGCCGACCACGTCGTCACGCTGCTGGACCATGGTCTTCCACCACTGCCGGCGGACGTTCTCCTTGAGCTCCACGCCGAGCGGGCCGTAGTCCCACGCCGATCGGGTGCCTCCGTAGATCTCACTGGAGGGGAAGACGAAGCCTCGACGCTTGGCGAGGCTGACGACGGCGTCGATACGGTCGGCTGGCATGTTTCCTCCTACGCCGGCTGGCGGTCGGCGGGGGCGAGATGTGGATGGAGCGGTCGGTTCGGGACAACGGTACGACCACCGTTGCCCTGAGCCCAGCAGAATACCGGGGGCGGGTCAGCTGACCCCGCAGACCTCCACGCCGCCGGTCTGACCGTCCCGGCCGAGGCTCACCTGCTGCTGCTCCCGGTCGCCGCCGTCGAGGGTCACGTCGACCGGCACTGTCAGGTTGACGCTGTCCACCTCACCCACCCGAAAGGTCGCCACCTGGGGCTCGGCTGCCGCGCGTCGTTCGAACTCGGGCCGCGACTCGCGCCGCTGCGCGTCGTCGCAGAGCTGCTCGTACGCCCTCCCGTAGTTCCGCTCGACAAGCGCCTGGTAGTAGTCGCCGGTCACGGTGCGGGCCTGTTCCCGGATCGCCTGCACGCCGGTGACAGCCAGGCCGATGACGGCGCTGCCGCCCCCGCCACAGCAGAGCACCACGGCGAGCGCGCCGATGCCGAGGCCGATCCAGAGCCGGGTCCGACGGCCCTCGGTGGGCGGCGCGGCGAACGGCGGAGCCACCCCGGGACCGGGCGGCGGGGCGGGTGCGGTCATAGGAGCAGCGTAGTGTCCGTCGGCTCAGCGGTAAGGACCCGCAGCCCGATCACTCTCGGCGACGACCACTGCCCCGCCGGGGGCCGCGATGGCCAGCGCCTCGTACGCGGAGGGCTCGTCGACCGACTCGGCGAGCAGCGGCACGGCGCTGACCTTGACCTCGAAGGCGCCCAGCGCCCGCCGGTAGGTGCCGACCGACTCCCATTCGGTGACCAGCGACCAGTACCGGGGGTCGTCGAGCGCCCGGACCAGTTGACCGCGCAGGTAGCCGCGGCAGGCGGCCAGTGCGGTGAGGGCGGCGTGCGCCCGTTCGGTGAAGTCGTCGGCGACATCGACATCGACCACGAACCGGTTGGTCACCAGCAACGGGTGTCCCTCCTCGTAGAGTCTGTGGGATGCAGCGTACGCAGCGCCCTCTGTTGGCCCGGTTGGCCGGGGCCAACCCGACGTCGGTGTTCCTGCTCACCCTGGTGGTGGTGCTTGTGGCGTTCTTCACGCCCGGCGTGGTCGGCGGCCTGCTGACGCTCGCGCTCGCCGCGGTCCTGATCGCCCTGTTGGCGACGACCTGGGCGGTTCAGGCGCCGCAGACCCGGCTGATTCGACTGGTGATGCTCACCCTGCTGGTGGCGGTGGGCCTCGCGAAGCTGCTCTGACATGCAATCATGCGTTTTTGACAATCATTATCGTTGCCACGGACAGTTGAAAACATGAGCAACCGCGCCACATCCCGTGTCCTGGCCGCCGCGACCGCCCTCCTCACCCTGGGCGCCGGGGCCGGCTGCTCCACCAGTGCCGGCGGCGCCGATCCCCAACGGGTCGACGTGGTGGCCGCGTTCTACCCCCTCCAGTTCCTGGCCGAACGGATCGGCGGCGACGCGGTCCGGGTGACCAACCTGGCCAAGCCCGGTGCCGAGCCGCACGACCTGGAACTCAACCCGGGCCAGGTCGGCCAGGTGAGCGACGCGGAGCTGATCGTCTACCTCAAGGGGTTCCAGCCCGCGGTGGACGACGCCGTCGCCCAGAACGGCGGCGACCGGGCGTTCGACGTGACGAGCGTGCAGCCGCTGCTGGACGCCTCCGCCGGCGGGCACAACCACGAGGGCGAGGAGGAGCACGCCGAGGAGGGCAACGCCGGCAAGGACCCGCACGTCTGGCTCGACCCGACCCGGCTGGCCGGCATCGGCGACCAGCTC
The DNA here is from genome assembly GCF_050942285.1 of Micromonospora sp. CA-240977. Classification (NCBI taxonomy): domain Bacteria; kingdom Bacillati; phylum Actinomycetota; class Actinomycetes; order Micromonosporales; family Micromonosporaceae; genus Micromonospora; species Micromonospora sp. CA-240977. The sequence goes on from NZ_CP192055.1 coordinate 6,015,363, forward strand.
GCCCAGCGGCTCGGCAAGGCCGACGCGAAGCACGCCGACGACTACACCGCGCGGGCGGCGGCGCTGCGCGCCGACCTGACGGCCCTGGACGGCGAGTTCAAGAACGGCCTGGCGACCTGCCAACGGCGGGAGATCGTGACCAGCCACGCCGCGTTCGGCTACCTCGCCGACCGCTACCAGCTCGACCAGGTCGGCATCACCGGGCTGAGCCCCGACGTCGAGCCCTCGCCGCAGCGCCTCGCGCACACGATCGAGGAGGCGAAGGAGCACCACGCCACCACGATCTTCTTCGAGACCCTGGTCAGCCCGAAGGTCGCCGAGACCATCGCCAGTCAGGTCGGCGCGAAGACCGCCGTGCTGGACCCGATCGAAGGACTCGCCGCCGGCAGCGACGGGGACTACCTTTCGGTCATGCGTACCAACCTGCGGACCCTGCAGACGGCCCTGGGCTGCTCGTGACCACACCTGTCATCACCGTCGAGCACGGGGTGGTCGGCTACGACGGCCGCCCCGTGCTCCGGGACATCTCCCTCACCGTCACCGCCGGTGAGGTGGTCGCCGTGCTCGGGGCCAACGGCTCCGGCAAGTCCACCCTGATCCGCGCCGTGCTCGGGCTGGTGCCGCTCAGCGCCGGCTCGGTCACCCTCTTCGACCGGCCGTTGCGCCGGTTCCGGCAGTGGGCACGCATCGGGTACGTCCCACAGCGCCTGGGCGCCGGCGGCGGCGTACCGGCCACCGTCCGTGAGGTGGTGGCCTCCGGCCGGCTGGCCCGTCGAGGGGTGCTGCGTCCGCCGGGTCGGGCCGACCGGGCCGCCGTCGACGCCGCGCTGCTCGCCGTCGGGCTCGCCGACCGGGCCGGCGACCCGGTCTCCACCCTCTCCGGCGGCCAGCAGCAGCGCACCCTGATCGCCCGCGCCCTGGCCGGTCAGCCGGAGCTGCTGGTCCTCGACGAACCCACCGCCGGGGTGGACGCGGCCAGCCAGGAGGCGTTCGCCGACGCGCTGCGCGACTTCGTCGCCGGCGGCGGGACGGTGCTGCTTGTCGCCCACGAGCTGGGCCCACTGCGACCGGTGATCAGCCGGGCGATCGTCGTCCACGAGGGTCGCATCGCCCACGACGGCGCGGTGCCGGACCCGGCCGGGCACCACGCGGAGCCCGACCACGACCACGTGCACCCGCACTGCTACGACGAGCCCGCCGGGCTGTGGAGCAACTGACCCATGGAACTCTTCCAGTACCCCTACATGCAGCGTGCCCTGATCGGCGCGCTGGTGATCGGCCTGGCCGCGCCGGCGCTCGGCATCTACCTGGTGCAACGCCGGCTGGCGTTGATCGGCGACGGTGTCGGGCACGTCGCGCTGACCGGCGTCGGCGCCGGCCTGCTGCTCAACCGCTCGCCGGTGCTGGTCGCGGTGATCGCCGCCACCATCGGCGCGATCGCCATCGAGATCGTCCGCGCCCGCGGGCGTACCTCCGGTGACCTGGCCCTGGCTCTGCTCTTCTACGGCGGCATCGCGGGCGGCGTACTGCTGGTCGGCCTCTCCGACGCGACAAGCGCGAACCTCAACGCCTACCTGTTCGGGTCGCTGACCACCATCTCGCCAAACGACCTGATCACCATCGCGGTGCTCGGCGCGGCGATCCTGGTCACCATGATCGCGCTGCGCCCGGCGCTCTTCGCGGTCAGCCACGACGAGGAGTACGCCCAGGTGTCCGGCCTGCCGGTGCGCACGCTGAACCTGCTGATCGCGGTCTCCACCGCCGTCACCGTGACCATCGCGATGCGGGCCGTCGGGGTGCTGCTGATCAGCGCGCTGATGGTGGTGCCGGTCGCCACCGCCCAGCAGGTCACCCGGGGTTTCCGCAGCACCATGACGGCCGCGATGGCACTCGGGCTCTTCGCCGCCGGCTCCGGTGTCTGGGTGGCGGCCACGGCGAACACCGCGCCGGGCGCCTCGGTGGTGCTGGTGGCGATCGCCTCGTTCCTGGTGGTCGCCGTCGCCGGTGGGGCCTGGCGGACGCTGCGCCGGCGGTCGACGCCGGCCGTCGTGCCGACGGCGGAACCGCACGAGGTAGTGCTGGGCCGATCCTGAACGGCGAGATGACGGTGGTGTTGGTTACCGTTGCGGCATGACCAGCGCGACGGGCTATGAGGGGTTCGACGGGGCCAGCGAGTTGCTCCGCGCCCTGTCGGCGCCCATCCGGTTGGCCATTGTCAGCGAGCTGGCCAGCGGTGAGCGGTGCGTGCACGAGCTGGTGGACAAACTCGGCGCCGCGCAACCACTGGTCTCCCAACATCTGCGGGTGCTGCGCGGCGCGGGTGTGGTGCGCGGTTCCCGCCGAGGTCGGGAGATCGCCTACAGCCTTGTCGACGAGCACGTCGCGCACATCGTGGCGGACGCGGTCAGCCACGCCGGGGAGGGGTCATGAGCGAGAACGGCGCCGCGGTGCGCAACACCCGGCAGCGTTCGGCGGTGAGCGCGCTGCTGGCCGAGATGGAAGGCTTCCACAGCGCCCAGGACCTGCACGCGATGCTGCGGCAGCGCGGCGAGCGGGTCGGCCTGACCACCGTCTACCGCACCCTGCAGGGGCTTGCCGACGCGGGCGAGATCGACGTGATGCGGCCGCCGGGCGGCGAGCACCTCTACCGCCGGTGCAGCGAGGGGCACCATCACCACCTGGTCTGCCGGGCCTGCGGAAACACCGTCGAGGTGGCCGGGCCCGCGGTGGAGAGCTGGGCCGACCGGGTCGCCGCGCAGCACGGCTACGCCGACGTCAGCCACACCCTCGAAATCTTCGGCACCTGCCCCGCCTGCGCCCACTGACCCCAGCAACTGTCGCCGCAGCCGCAAACCGGTCGCGCCCGCCGGCCCGCCTAGATCGCGCTCGATCCAGGAAGTAGGGGCCTCCGTCGCGCGGCGATGCCACTACTTCCTTGATCGAGCACGATCTTGCGGCGGGTGCCCCTTCGGGTCGGTTCGTGGCACGCTGGCCGACGTGAAGATCTATGCCGATCGGTTTCCGACCGCCGCCCGTCAAGTGCTCACCGACCTGCTCGTCGTCGCCTGGGTGTACGTGGCGATCCGCGGCGCGCTGTGGCTGCACGACCTGGTGCAGAAGCTCGCCGTACCGGGGCAGAAGCTGGAGGGCGCCGGCGGTGGCCTCGCCGACAACCTCGCCGACGCCGGCGGCAAGGTTCGCCGGGTGCCGCTGGTCGGCGACGAGCTGACCGCGCCCTTCCAGCGGGCCGCCGAGGCTGCCCGGGGGCTCGCCGACGCCGGCCGCGACCAGCAGCACCTGGTCGACCAGCTTGCCCTCGCCCTCACCATAGCGGTGCTCATCTTCCCGCTCGGCCTGGTGCTGTTCGGTTGGTTGCCGCTGCGGCTGCGCTGGATGCGCCGGGCCGGGTCGGCCGCGAAGCTGGCTGCCGGGCCGGCCGGCCGGGACCTGCTCGCCCTGCGCGCGTTGGCCACCCAGCCGCTGGGCCAGCTGACCCGGATCGGTCCGGACGTCGCCGAGGCGTGGCGGCGCGGCGACGACGCGACAGTCGACGCGCTTGCCGCGCTGGAGCTGCGCCACCTCGGCCTACGCGGCCGAAGCCGCTGACGCCCCCCGACCACGGACGCACCGCTCCTACCGCGCGCGTGCCGCGATTCTCCCTTGATCAAGTGATGAAAAGTAGGTTCTCGCGCTGTCTCTGACCTACTTTTCATCAACTGATCAACGCAACCGCGCTGTCGACCACCGCGCCACCTCGGTCCGCGCGGCCGGGACCGTTAAGGTCTTCGGGTGTTCTACTTCCTGGTCGTCATCGCCGTCCTGCTGCTCGGCTACGCCGCCGTCCTGGTCTCCTTCGTCCGCAAGGGCAAGAAGATCCCGCCCGCGGCGTACCTGGGTCTGGCGGTGCTCAACGGCCTGATCCTGGCAGCGGTGCTGGCCTGGGCGGTCGCCCGCTGACCTGCGCACCCACCGCCGCCGGCCCGGCCCGGAGCAGCACGATCACAGCCAGGCGTGACGCCGAGCGGCCAGGCAAGACGCCGGGCGGCACGGTCACGGCTTTGGCGGGATGCGGCGGCGGACGTCCTCGGCGGTGGACGGGCCGGGCGACCAGCCGGCCACCCAGGGCAGCTCGTCGGATGGGGTGATCACGCCCTCCTCCAGGCCCGCGTAGCGGCCGGCGAGGATCCGCTTCGCGGCGGCGGTGTCGACCGAGTCGGTGTTGTCCCAGAGGGCCGCGAACAGGGCATCCACCCGCACCCGCGCCTGCCGGCAGAACAGGTCGGCCAGCTCGACGTTCTCCGGGCGGCTGTCCCGCTCGGACTGCGCACGGACGCAGACCGCGGACATCGCGAACAACTCGGCGCCGATGTCCACCACGCGCCCGAGGAACGCCTGCTTACGCTCCATCTTGCCCTGCCACCGGGACATCGCGTAGAACGTCGACCGGGCCAGCTTGCGCGACGACCGCTCCACCTGCCGCAGGTGCGCGGCGAGCGGCCCGAACTCGGCGTACGCCGATGGGCTCTGCCCCCGGCCCACGGCCAGCGTGGGCAGCCACCTGGCGTAGAAGGCGCCGGCTCGGGCGCCGGCGCGCGCCTTGCGGCCCAGCCCCGCGTCCGGGTCGATGATGTCGCCGGCCACCGACAGGTGGGCGTCGACCGCCTCCCGCGCGATCAGCAGGTGCATGATCTCGGTGGAACCCTCGAAGATCCGGTTGATGCGCAGGTCGCGCAGGATCTGTTCGACGGCGGCCGGGCGTTCGCCGCGGGCGGCCAGCGAGTCGGCCGTCTCGTAGCCGCGCCCGCCCCGGATCTGCACCAGTTCGTCGGCGATCTTCCAGGCCATCTCGCTGGCGTACAGCTTGACCAGCGCGGCCTCGATCCGGATGTCGTTGCGGTCGTCGTCGGCGAGCAGGCAACACAGGTCGAGCATGGTCTCCATGCCGTACGTGGTGGCGGCGATGAAGGAGAGCTTCTGCGCGACCGCCTCGTGCTCACCCACCGGCCGGCCCCACTGGACCCGGTCGGCAGACCAGCCCCGGGCCACGTTCAGCGCCCACTTGCCGGCGCCCACGCACATCGCCGGGAGCGACAGGCGGCCGGTGTTCAGCGTGGTCAGGGCGATCTTCAGCCCCTTGCCCTCGCCGCCGATGACGTTCTCGGCGGGCACGAACACGTCGTGGAACCGGGTGAGGCTGTTTTCGAGGCCCCGCAGGCCGACGAACTCGTTGCGCCGCTCGACGGTGATGCCGGCGCTGTCGCCGTCCACCACGAAGGCGGTGATCCCACCCCGTCGCCCCTCGGTGGCCGGCACCCGGGCCATCACCACCAGCAGGGTGGCCACTATGCCGTTGGTGGCCCAGAGCTTCACCCCGTTGAGCCGGTAGCCGGTGCCGTCCTCGGTCGGCTCGGCGACGGTGGCAAGCCGGGCCGGGTCGGAGCCGACGTCCGGTTCGGTGAGCAGGAACGCGGACACCTCGCCGGCGGCGAGCCGGGGCAGGAAGCGCTGCTTCTGCTCGGCGGTGCCGAACATCTTGAGTGGCTGCGGCACCCCGATCGACTGGTGCGCGGAGAGCAGTGCGCCGATGGCCGGGCTGACCGAGCCGGCCAACATCAGCGCCCGGCAGTAGTGCAGGTTGCTCAGCCCGAGCCCGCCGTACTTCCGGTCGATCTTCATGCCGAACGCGCCGAGGTCGGCCAGGCCGTGGAACACCGAGTCCGGAATGGACGCGTCGCGTTCGATGGCCGCCCCGTCCACCTCGGAGGCGAGGAAGGCGCGGAACCGACCGAGGAACTCCTCGGCGCGGGTCACGTCGTCCGGATCGGACTGGGGCCAGGGGTCGATCAGGTCGAGCCGGAAGCGGCCGAGGAACAACTCCTTGCCGAAGCTGGGCCGGTCCCAGGAGGATTCGCGAGCGGCCTCGGCGACCCGCCGGGCCTCCTTCTCCGAGACCTGCCCGGCCTCGGCCCGTAGCGGTGCGGCGGCCCCGACGGTCTGTGGGGTGGTTTCGGAATCCGGGCCGTCCGGTGCTTGTCGGCCGTCCTGTGTCGTGGTCACGGCTGCCCCCTCGAACCTCGGTGCGGCTGCTCGACGTGTGCGACTATCGTCACGTTACCCCCGGGTGTTACCCAGGGGTAGCGCTCGTCGAGATCTGGCAGATCAGCGGCCGGCGATCTCGTCCGGGTCGTCGTCCTCGTCGTCGATGTCGTCCTCACCCCAGTTGCGGCGGGCGAACGGCAGGGCAGCCCAGAACGTGAGGAACCAGAGCGCGGTCAGCGCGCTGAGCACGAAGGCGATCGGCCGGTCCAGCACGAAGTCGGTGATCAGCAGCACCGCGCTGACCATCGCGATCAGCATGAAGGCGAGACCGCCGGAGGCCATCCGGTGCGCGAAGCGCACCAGCTCCGGCTTGCGCCCCTGCCGGAACAACGCCCGGTGGAACGCCACCGGCGAGATGATCATCGCGGTGGCGGCGGCGGCAGCGAGCAGCGCGACGATGTAGACGTCCCGCTGGAACTCGCTGGTCCGGGTGAACCCGTTGCTGAACGGCAGGGTGAGCAGGAAGGCGAAGAGGATCTGCACGCCCGTCTGTGCGACCCGCAACTCCTGCAACAGGTCGGCGAAATTCCGCTGCCAACGCTGCTTCTCGGTCTCCTTGGACACGCGCTACCTCCGGTGCGACGCTACTGCCGGCGGTCCCGGCCGCCGGCAGCAACGCCAATGCCCCACCCGGCTGAGCGCGAAACGGGTTCACGACACCCGCTGTTCATCGCCGGTTCACACGCCGCCGGCCGTGCGAGCCGCCGCCGACCACGCGAACCGCCGCCGGACGACCGGCAACGCCTGTCGGCGGCGCGGTCGCGGCGACCGCTCGTCCCGCGGCGGTCTCAGGACCCGCGTCGGATCCGACCGGCGTACCGGGCCTCCAGCTCCGTGTTGTGCGCGTCGCCGTCCGGGATGTTCGCCGACAGGTAGACCGGCGGCCGCTCCCCCGCCGCCAGCAGCCGGGCCACCACCTCCACCGTCACCTGCTGGGCCAGCAACGCCGCGGTGATCGAGGAGACCGCGCCGACCGCGCCGCCACCGGGCAGCGGCAGCGTCGCGTCACCGTACGGCGCGCCGTTGTCGAGCACGACGTCGGCGAGATCGGCCAGCTTGCGCCCGGACGGGTGGCGGGAGGTCATCCGGCCCGAGTGCTGCGCGGAGGTGATCGCCACCAGGGCGTGGCCGCGTGCCTTGACCAGCGTGGCGAACTCCACCATCGCGCCGTTGACCCCGGAATTCGAGGCCAGCACGAAGACGTCGGTGGGCCGCACCGGCGCCAACTCGTAGAGTCGGTGCGCGACCGCCGGGTCCCGCTCCAGTAGCGGGCCGAGCCGGTCGGCCGGTTCGCCGCCGAGCAGCACCAGGTCACGCAGCGCGATCCGGTTGGTCGGCACCAGACCCCCCGCCCGGCCGGCGATCTCCATGGCCAGAGCCTCGGAGTGCCCGGTACCGAACGCGTGCACCACCCCGTCGGCGCGGACGGCGTCGGCGATCAGGTCGGCGGCCCGCCCGACCGCCTCCCGCTGGCCGGCGGCCACCCGGCCGATCGTCTCGGTCACCACTGCCAGGTAGGCCTCGGCACTCACCGTCATGCGTCCTCCGTCGTCCGGTTCCGTTCCAGCCAGCGCACCGCGAAGTCGACAGCCGCCCGCTGACTCATCAGCCTGCCGGTCCCGGTGCCGACCGGTCCGGTGCGCACCGCCCCGGTGGCCTCCAGGTCCGTGCCCAGCGCGGCGAAGTCGTCCGCGTCGAGCCGTACGTCCTCCCACCACGCCCACTCCCGACCACCGTCGCCGGTCCGTACCGCGGCGCCGACCCGCTCGCGCGGCGAACCCGGGCGGCGGTATTCGGCCAGGTGCAGCGAGGTGCTCACGGAGTGGTCCACGCCGAGCAGCAGGACGTCGGCGTCCAGGTCGTAGAGCCGGGCCAGCGGGGAGCTCTCGCCGAGCATGTCGGCCAGGCCGTGCCCGGCCACCACCTGCTCGGCGGCCGGGCCGAGCGCGGCGAACGACACGTGCGGATGCGAGCTGCGCAGGGCGCCGGGCCAGCCGCGAACCGTCTCGGCGACCGCGCCCATGCGCCGGCTCGGGGTCACCGCCGGGTCGAAGCCCGGCATCTCGGCGCGGATCAGCGGCCACCAGTCCACCGGCACCGGCGGCTTGCGCCACTGCGCGGGATCGCTGTTGTCGGGCGTGTGGGTGGGCACCACGATGGTGCCGTCCGGGCCGAGGGCGTCGCGCAACGCGAGCACCACCGCGTGCGACCCGCCGCAGACGAACCCCAGGGTACGCAGCGAGGCGTGCACCAGCAGCGTCGCGCCGGGGCGTACGCCCAGCAGGCTCAGCTGCGCGGCGATCGAGCGTCGGGTGCCCGGCCCGCCGGTGTTCGTCGTCACGGTGCCCCTTCCTGACTGACCCGCACGGCTCAGGCCGTTCCGCCGGCCCGAGCCAGGATCGCATCGGCGAGGGGACCCGGCGCCGTGTCCGGAATCCAGTGACTCACACCGGCCAACTGCACGAAGCGGTACGCCCCTGTGACGTTCGCCGCGCACGCCTCGGCGGCGGTCCGGCCGATGGCGACGTCCCGGTCACTCCAGACGTAGGTGGTGGGGACCGCGACCGGGCCGACGCCGGCCAGGTCGGCGCGGGACATCGCCCGGTACCAGTTCAGCGCGGCGGTGAGCATCCCCGGTTCGCGCATCGGGGCCGCGTAGCGGTCCACCCGGGGCCCGTCGCCCACTCCGCCGAGCATCTTGCGCAGCGCGGTCGCGTGCCACGCGAGCAGCACCCTCTCCGCGGTGCCGGGCTTACGGAACAGTGTGATGTACGACGAGCGGGCCTTCTGCTGGCCGTCGTTGGTCAGGGCGTACGCCATGGCTGCCGGATGCGGCACGGACACCGCGGTCAGCGTGCGGACCCGGTCGGGGTGCCCGGCGGCGACCGCCCACGCCACGATCGCGCCCCAGTCGTGGCCGACCAGGTGGACGGCGTCCAGCCCCAGGGCGTCGAGCACCGCCACCACGTCGGCGACCAGTTCGGGGATCCGGTAGTCGGCCACCGCCGTCGGCCGCGCGCCGGGCGAGTAGCCGCGTTGGTCCAGCGCGTACGTGCGCAGCCCGGCCGCGTGCAGCGCGGGCACCACGTCGTCCCATTCACCGCTGTGCTGTGGGAAGCCGTGCAGCAGCAGGACGGGTACGCCGTCCGACGGACCGCCGGCGGTTACCTCGAACGTGAGACCTCGCGCGTCGACCCGCATGATCGTCAGCCTACCCAGCCGGCATCCGGCCGGCTGACCGCCGAGATGGGCAGACGCCCTGCTGGGCCGGCACCCCAGGTCGGTGTTAGCGTCGACGAGACAACTTCACATCCGACAGGGGAGCGCACAGCGCTGAGAGTGCGGGCATGCCCGCAGACCCTCGAACCTGATCTGGGTAATGCCAGCGCAGGGAGTTCGGTCGACCTCCAGCCGCGCCGCCGTCCGGTGCCACCGGACGCGCGGCGTGCGTCTTCTCCTGGTTCGCACGCAGAACTGGGAGCAACACATGAAATCCACAGCCGACACAAGCCGTTGGCGGACCATCGACATCGTGGTCGCCTCGGTGATCGCTGTCGCCTTCGGCGTCATCTTCTGGGCCTGGGGCCTGGTCTGGAGCGCCACCGAGGGCGCGTTCGCGTTCTTCCCGCCGGCGCAGACGCTGCTCTACGGCGTGTGGCTGATGCCGGCCGTGATCGGCGGTCTGGTCATCCGCAAGCCCGGCGCAGCGCTCTACTGCGAGACGGTGGCCGCGGTCCTGTCCGCGCTGCTGGGCAGCCAGTGGGCCGGCACGGTGATCCCGCAGGGCATCGTGCAGGGCATCGGCGCCGAGCTGGCGTTCGCCGCCTTCCGGTACCGGTCGTACCGGCTGCCGACCGCGATCCTGGCCGGCGCGCTGACCGGTCTCAGCGCCGCGCTGTTCGACTTCTTCGTCTGGAACGTCGACTACGCGCTTGGCGACTACCGCATCCCGTACGCGCTGATCACCATCGTCAGCGCCACCGTGATCGCCGGCATCGGCGGCTGGCTGCTGACGAAGGCCCTGGCCAACACCGGCGTCCTGGACCGCTTCCCCGCAGGCCGAACCCGAGCCCTGATCTAACCCCCACCCACTCGCGTCGATCATGAGGTTGACGGGCGGATGGATCTTCGTAACCACCGTCAACCTCATGATCGACCGTGCAGGGTTAGGCGGGGCGCGCGGTTGGGTGGGAGGGGATGGGAGGGGGTTGGGTGGGCGGGGTACTGCTGCGGGGGTTCGGGTGGCGGCACGCTGGGCGGCGGGCCTGGGCTCTGCGCGGGGTCGACCTGCGGGTCGAGGCTGGGGAGCGGGTTCTGCTGCTCGGGCCGTCCGGGGCCGGCAAGAGCACGTTGCTCAGCGCGCTGGCAGGGCTGCTGCCTGAAGATTCCGGTGAGCAGGAGGGCACCGTCGAGATCGACGGGCTCGACCCGCGCAAGGGGCGGGAACGGGTCGGCATCGTCTTCCAGGACCCGGAAACCCAACTGGTGATGGCCCGCTGCGGCGACGACGTCGCGTTCGGGCTGGAGAACCGCGGCGTACCGGCCGACGAGATCTGGCCCCGGGTGGACGAGGCGCTGCACCGCGTCGGCTTCCCGTACCCCCGGGACCGCCCCACCGCCGCGCTCTCCGGCGGCGAGCAGCAACGCCTCGCCCTGGCCGGCGCGCTGGCGCTGCGCCCCGAACTGCTGCTGCTCGACGAGCCGACCGCCAACCTCGATCCGGCCGGGGCCGACCTGGTCCGCCAGGCGGTGGCCGGCGCGCTGCACGCCGACACCACGCTGATCCTTGTCGAACACCGGGTCGCCGAGGCGCTGCCGCTTGTCGACCGGGTGGTCGTCCTGGAACCGGGAGGCGGGGTCCGCGCGGACGGCACACCCGAGGCGGTCTTCGCCGCCCACGGCGCCGCGCTGGCCGCCGAGGGGGTCTGGGTACCCGGTCACCCCATCACACCCCGGCCGGCCACCGCCGCGCCCGGGGAGCTGTTGCTCACCGCCGACCGGCTCGGCCTGCCGCCCCGGCTGGGCCACACCGATCTGGCGGTACGCGCCGGCGAGGCACTCGCCGTCCGCGGACCCAACGGCGCCGGCAAGTCCACACTGGCGCTGCTGCTCGGCGGGTTGCTCCGGCCGGGCATCGGGCGGGTCACCGCCTCCGTCGAGCTGGCCGGCACCGATCACCGCACTCCCCCACACCGCTGGCGGGCACCCGCACTGACCCGGCGGATCGGGTCGGTCTTCCAGGATCCGGAGCACCAGTTCGTCACCAGCACTGTCTTCGACGAGCTGGCGCTCGGTCCCCGCCGGACCGGTCAGCCCGAGGCGGCCGTCAGCAAGACCGTGACCGGGCTGCTGGAACGGCTGCGACTGGTCCGCCTCGCCGCCGCCAACCCGTACACCCTCTCCGGTGGTGAGGCGCGGCGGCTCAGTGTGGCGACCGCCCTGGCCACCGCGCCCCGCCTGCTGATCTGCGACGAACCCACCTTCGGTCAGGACCGGCGGACCTGGCGGGAGCTCGTCGATCTCTTCGCCGACCTCCGCGACGCCGGACACGGCGTGGTCGCGGTCACCCACGACGCGGACTTCGTGGCCGCGCTCGCCGACCGAACCGTCACCCTGCGACGCGCCTCGGACGACGCCCGATGATCACCATTGAGCCGGTCGCCGCGCCCGGTGCGCCGTTGGCCCGCCGCAACCCGGTGGCGAAGGTCGCCGCCGCGCTTGTCTTCTCGTTCACCCTGCTCGCCACCCTGGACCCACTGGCCCCGGCGATCGCCATCGCGCTCGAACTCGCCGTGCTGCCGCTGTTCGGCATCGGCTACCGGGTGCTGGCCCGGCGAGCCTGGCCGCTGCTGCTCAGCGCCGCCGGCATCCTTGTCACCCTGGTGCTCTTCGCCGCCGACCGGTCCGGCCGGGTCCTGCTGGACGCGGGACCGGTCCTGGTGAGCACCGGCGTGCTGCTCACCGCGCTCGGGCTGGTGCTGCGCGTCTTCGCCGTGGCCCTGCCCGGTGTGATCGTCTTCGCGACCACCGACCCCACCGACCTGGCCGACGCGTTGATCCAGAACGCGAAGGCGCCAGCCCGGTTCGCCATCGGGGCGCTCGCCGCGTTTCGCCTGGTGCCGCTGCTCGGTCAGGAGTGGCAGATGATCAGCATGGCCCGCCGCGCGCGCGGCGTCGACGCGGGACGCAACCCGATCGCGAAGCTGCGACTGTTCGCCTCCACCGCGTTCGCGCTGCTGGTCGGGGCGATCCGCCGGGGCACCCGCCTGGCCGTCGCGATGGACGCCCGGGGCTTCGACGCCGGCACGCCCCGGACCGTGGCCCGCCACCAACGCTTCACCCGCGCCGACGCGCTCCTCATCGCCGGGGCCGCCGTCCTGGCCGGCGCCGCCCTCACGACAAGCGTCCTGGTCGGCACCTTCCGCCCCCTGATCAGCTGAGCCCACCCCCGGGTTGTCCGCGCGCTGCCGGGGCTCGCGCGCGCCGCTCGCCGCCCCCACGCTGCCCCGTGGGCAAGATCCGCACAACATCAGGGATGTAGTGGCCTCGTTGGCGCAGGAGGCCACTACATCCCTGATGTTGCTGTCACCCTCCAGCGCCCAGCGGCGGCGGGGAGGGGCGGATCGGTCAGCTGCGGCGGAAGGCGTAGCGGCGGGTCTGGCCGGCCTGTTGACTGCGGCCGGCGCCCGAGCGGTTGCCGCCACCATGTGGCGGACCCGCCGTCGGTGCCGTCGGTCGCCCGGCCGCCTTGGGCAGGTCTTCCACCGCGGGCGCGTCGACCGCCGCCGGCACGTCGACCGGCAGCGCCAACGCATCCGCGACAGCCGCCGCCGGCAGTACCGGCTCGGCCAGCACCCCCGGCAGAGCCGGCTCGGCCAGCACCGCCGGCAGCACCGGCTCAACCAGCACCGCCGGCAGCGCCGATTCGACTGCGCGGTCGGGGCGGGTGGAGAGGAGCGGGCCGTGGTCGGCCGCCGGGTCGATGCCGAGCGGCGTCGCCCGCGGGGTACGGGACTTCTTCGGATTGCGTCTGGCAGGCATCCGGGCCTCCTTCGGTGCCGACCGGCTCGGCCGGTCCCGCGTTACGGCGGTCGGTCGGATCGGCTGGTGACCGCCGCGTGCGACGGTCGAACGGGAGAGAGACTGCTCACCGGGGTCGGGCAGGGCCAGCGCCGCCGAACTGCGGGTGGGATGCGGGACGCCCAGGAGCGCACGGACCGCGACGCGGGGCGGCGGGCCGGCTCGGAGAAGGGACGTCAGTAGCGCATTTCCGCACAGTATCGGCTGGTCGTTCCTCGGCGCAGCCGATTTTCCTGGCAGCATCGGCGGCATGATTATCGCGTTCTCGATAACCCCGCTCGGTGTCGGTGAGTCCGTCGGTGACCTGGTCACCGACGCGGTACGCGTGGTCCGCGACTCGGGCCTGCCCAATCGCACCGACGCCATGTTCACCACGATCGAGGGTGAGTGGGACGAGGTGATGGCGGTCGTCAAGCGGGCGGTCGACGTGGTGGCCGCGCAGGCGCCCCGGGTGAGCATGGTGCTCAAGGCCGACGTCCGCCCGGGGGTGACGGACGCGCTCACCGCGAAGGTGGCGCATGTGGAGGATCGCCTGGCCCAGCAGAGCTGAGCATCATTCGCCGGTAACCGGCTGTCGAGACGACACGCCCACGTTCCGCCGCACCGCGATACGGTCCTAGCACGGAAGTCCGACGGCGAGAGGTGGCGGCACGAATGGCTGAGCAGGCGACGGCGCAGATCGGTGTGACCGGGTTGGCGGTGATGGGCCGGAATCTGGCCCGCAACCTGGCCCGCAACGGCTTCACGGTGGCGGTGCACAACCGGACGCCTGCGCGTACCCGGAGCCTGATCGCCGAGCACGGCGACGAGGGCACGTTCGTGCCCGGCGAGACGATGGCTGATTTCGTGGCGTCGTTGGAACGGCCCCGCGCCGTGATCGTGATGGTCAAGGCGGGCGCGCCCACCGATGCGGTGATCGACGAGTTGGTGCCGCTGCTGGAGGAGGGCGACATCATCGTCGACTGCGGCAACGCCCACTTCGCCGACACCCGCCGTCGGGAGGAGGCGCTGCGCGCGCAGGGGCTGCACTTCAGCGGCACCGGCGTCTCCGGTGGCGAGGAGGGCGCGTTGCTCGGGCCGAGCATCATGCCCGGCGGTTCCGCCGAGTCGTACGCCAAGCTCGGGCCCATGTTCGAGAAGATCGCCGCCCAGGTGGACGGGGTGTCGTGCTGCACCCACGTCGGGCCGGACGGCGCCGGGCACTTCGTCAAGATGGTGCACAACGGCATCGAGTACGCCGACATGCAGCTCATCGCCGAGGCGTACGACCTGCTTCGCGCCGGTCTGGGCGCGAAGCCGGCGGAGATCGCGGAGATCTTCCGCGACTGGAACGGCGGCGAGTTGGAGTCGTTCCTCATCGAGATCACCGCCGATGTGCTCGCGCACACCGACGCGGCGACGGGCCGCCCGTTCGTCGACATCGTGCAGGACCGGGCCGAGCAGAAGGGCACCGGCCGGTGGACCGTGCAGAGCGCCCTGGACCTGGGCATTCCGATCACCGGGATCGCCGAGGCGACCTTCGCCCGCTCGCTCTCCGGGCACGTCGACCAGCGGGAGGCGGCCCGGCAGGCGTTCCCGGACGCGGGTGAGCAGTGGCAGGTCTCCGACCGGGACGCGTTCGTCGAGGACGTCCGCCGGGCGCTGCTCGCTTCCAAGATCGTTGCGTACGCGCAGGGCTTCGACCACATCCGCGCCGGCAGCCAGGAGTTCAACTGGGACATCGACCTCGGCGGCACGGCCACGATCTGGCGGGGCGGTTGCATCATCCGAGCCCGCTTCCTCGACCGGATCCGCGAGGCGTACGACGAGAAGCCGGGCCTGCCGACGCTGCTTGTGGCACCGTACTTCGCCGAGGCGGTAGCCGCCGGTGTGCCGAGCTGGCGGCGCGTGGTGGCCGACGCGACCCGGGCCGGTGTGCCGACCCCGGCGTTCTCCTCGTCGTTGGCGTACTTTGACGCGCTGCGCGCCGAGCGCCTGCCCGCCGCGCTGATCCAGGGCCTGCGGGACAATTTCGGCGCGCACACCTACCAGCGGGTGGACCGCGAGGGCTCGTTCCACACCACCTGGGCCGCGGACCGTACCGAGTCTCCCGCCTGACGTCGACGCCGGTCACCTGGCCCCACCGCTGGTGGGGTCAGGTGACGGTGGCGTGCATCTCCCAGACGAGGATCTCGGCCGGTTCGTCGGCGGTGACCCGCCGGCCGCCGGTCATGGTGAGCCGGGCCGCGTCGCCGGTGCCGAGCGGGCCGCTGCCCTCCAGGGTCACCGTGCCGTTGGGCACGTACAGGTGCACGAAGGGCGCGTCGGGGATGGTGACCTCGTCGCCGGGGGTGAGCCGGGCGGCGTGCAGGGTCGCGTACCGGTTACGGATCCGGATCGCGGACGCGCCGTCGTAGCGGTCCATCCCGGAGGCGATCGGCACCAGACCGCCGCGGAGGAGTTCGTCCTCGATCTCCAACTGCTCGTAGCCGGGGTCGACGCCCTGCTCGTCGGGGAGCACCCACATCTGCACGAAGTGGACCGGGTCGGCGTGCGGTTCCTGGTTGTTGAGTCGCCAGGCGTCGTTCTTCTCCGAGTGCAGGATGCCGGTGCCGGCGCTCATCCGCTGTGCCAGGCCCGGGTAGATCACCCCGGAGTGGCCGGTGGAGTCCTGGTGCACCAGGGAGCCGCGCAGCACCCAGGTGATGATCTCCATGTCCTGGTGCGGGTGGGTCTCGAAGCCGGCTCCCGGGCGCACCACGTCGTCGTTGTTGACAAGCAGCAGACCGTGGTGGGTGTTGGCCGGGTCGTAGTGCCGGGAGAACGAGAACGAGTGCTTGGAGTCCAGCCAGGAGATCCGGGTGGCGAAGCGGTCGTCGGCGCGACGCACGTCGACCGACGGCGCGGGAGCGGTCACCAGGCACGCCGCACGGTGTCGGGGGTGGTGGGGGCCCAGGTCAGCGCCGGCTCACCGGTGGCCAGTTCGGCGATCTCACCGGTCCGCAACTGTGGTGTGTGACCGAACTCGGCGCAGTGCTGTTCGGCGATCTCGGCACAGATGTCGGCCACCTGCGCACAGATCGGCTCACCCAGATCCGCGGCGTTCAACGCCATGATCATTTTGTACCGGAGATCCCGCACAGCCACCCCCACCGCCGTCGTCCCGCCACCTTCGGACCCTACCCGGCCCGGTTCCCCGTCACCCCGAAACCGCGCCACACCCCCGCCCACCTCGCTCACGCCCCGGCCGCCGCTGCTTGATCGACACGCGATCAGTGATGTCGGGGTGTCCTGGCCAGGTGGACACCCCGATATCGCCAATCCGGAGTGGATCACGATCTGCCTGACCGGCCGGGCGGCCCGGACGCCGAAAGGCGCCGCCCGCGCGAACGCGGGCGGCGCCTGAAGTCGGGGGGTCAGAAGAAGCGGCGTCGCTTGGCCTTCTGCGGACGCATGAGGTCCGCGCCCTTGGTGAGCAACCGGGTCATTCCGGAGGGACCACGCCGGGCCTCCAGGGTGTGGCTGAGCCGGCGGGCACCGGCGGCCGCCAGGGGCACCGCTACCGCCATCACCGCCCACTGGGCAATGCGCTTCTGGATCATGTGGGTTCACCTCCGTCAGTGGCTTCTGACGAGAGTGATACCCAGAGTGACGGGAGAGTAAGCGCGTTGGCTCAGATCACCGGGGCGACCGGGTTGGGCAGTGCCCCGCCGAAGCGTCGGTCCCGCTGCGCGTACAACTCGCACGCGTACCAGAGGTGGCGGCGGTCGAAGTCGGGCCAGAGCGTGTCCAGGAAGACCAACTCGGCGTACGCGGACTGCCAGAGCATGAAGTTGGAGATCCGTTCCTCCCCGGAGGGACGCAGGAACAGGTCCACCTCCGGGATCTCCGGGTGGTAGAGGTACTTGGCCACGGTCTTCTCATTGACCTTGGCCGGATCGAGTCGGCCGGCCGCCACCTCGCGGGCGATCGCGGCAGCCGCGTCGCCGATCTCGGCCTGCCCGCCGTAGTTGACGCAGAACTGCAGGGTCAACGTCGAGTTGTCCCGGGACATCTCCTCGGCGGTCTGCAACTCGGAGATGACGCTCTTCCACAACCGGCCGGACCGACCCGACCAGACCACCCGGACGCCGAGGTCGACCAGTTGGTCGCGGCGACGACGGATCACGTCCCGGTTGAACCCCATCAGGAACCGGACCTCGTCGGGCGAGCGTCGCCAGTTCTCGGTGGAGAACGCGTACGCCGTCAGGTACGGGATGCCCATCTCGATAGCGCCCTCGATGGTGTCGAAGAGGCTGTGCTCCCCCGCCTCGTGCCCCTTGGTGCGGGCCAGTCCGCGGTCCTTGGCCCAGCGACCGTTGCCGTCCATCACCACCGCCACGTGCTTCGGCACCGCCTCGGTGGGCAGCGCCGGCGGCCGGGCGCCGGACGGGTGAGGTGTCGGCGGCGTCGGCTCGCGCCGGCCAGCCTTCTTCGATCGGATCACTCGGTCACTCCCTGTTCGCGCCGTCCGCCCCGGCCTCGACGTCGCCACGTGGCCGGAGCACCACGACCCCGGTGCCGTCCGGCGACGAGGCCGTGCCGGCCGCCGAGGGACCCCGGTCGACCAGCGGCAGCGAGCGTAGCGCGCGCTCCAGGTGCCATTGCAGGTGAGCCGCGACCAGCCCACTGCACTCCCGGCGTACGCCGGAGTCGGTGGCGTCGGCGAGCACCCAGTCGCCGGTGGTCAGCGCGGACATCAGGTCGATGGTGGCCGGCGCGGGGTGGGCGGCGCCCGGCGGCCGACAATCCGGACAGACCGCGCCACCGGCCGGTACGGAGAAGGCCCGGTGCCGCCCGGGGGTGCCGCAGACCGCGCAGGCGACAAGCGCCGGCGCCCAGCCGGCGAGGGCCATCCCCCGTAGCAGGTACGCGTCGAGCACCAGGGTGGTGGCGTGCTCGCCCCGGGACAGCGCCTTCAGCGCACCCACTGTGAGCTGGAACAGCCGCAGCGACGGCTCCCGCTCGACCGGGGTCAGCCGCTCGGCGGTCTCGGCGATCGCGCTGGCCGCCGTGTAGCGGGGATAGTCCCCGAGGAACCGCTTGCCGTACAGCTCGATGCCCTCGACCTGGCTGACGGTGTGCAGCGAGCTGCCGTGGTTGCCCTTCGGGTCACCGGCGAGCTGGAGGTCGACGTGGCCGAACGGCTCCAGCCGGGCGCCGAACTTGCTTGTGGTGCGGCGGATCCCCCGGGCGACCGCGCGCAGCCGGCCGTGCCGGCGGGTGAGCAGCGTGATGATCCGATCGGACTCGCCGAGCTTTTGCACACGCAGCACCACCGCGTCGTCGCGGTAGAGCTGTCGGCGGTACCCGGCCATCGGGCCATTCTCCCTCGGGGTGTGAAATCAGGGTTGGTTCGGGGTGGACGCGCGGACGAACCCCGATGCGCCCGACTCGTCGCCGGCCGTAGCGTGCTGGTCATGGCAATGCACCCCACCACCAGCGCCGCCCGTCGCGCCGCCGCGCCCGTCGCTCTGGGCCTGGCTTCGGCCCTCATCCTTGTCGCCGGGTGCGACAACCTGGCCATGCGTCGGCTCGACTACGACAACACCGAGGCGGCGCAGGTCACCACGATTCGGGTGTCGGGTGGTTCGGGCGACGTGGTGGTCCGCGGCACCGGCCCGGCCTCGCAGGTGCGGATCAAGCGGGTGGTGCGCTATCAGGGCGGTGAACCCGACAACGCCCGGTACGAGATCAAGGGCAGTGAGCTGCTGCTGGACACCGACTGCGGCTCGCGGTGCAGCATCTCCTACGAGGTGTGGGTGCCGGAGGGCGTGGCGGTGCAGGGCGACACGAGCTCGGGCAACGTCGAGCTGAGCCGGGTCGGTGCGGTGGACCTGCGGGTGAGCTCGGGCGACGTGCGGATCTCCGGTGCGTCGGGCGCGCTCGGGGTGGAGGCCCAGTCCGGCAACATCGAGGTGAGCGAGGCCGCCGCCGCGGTGCGGCTGCGCGCGTCGTCCGGAGACATCAACGCACGCCGGCTGAGCGGCACTGTCGACGCGGAGGCCACCTCCGGCAATGTCAACGTCGAGCTGGACAAGCCCGCCTCGGCCCGCGTCCACGCGTCCAGCGGTGACGTCACGCTGCTGGTTCCGGAGGGCAGCTACCGGGTCCGGTCCGACGCCGAATCCGGCGACAAGACCGTCACCGTGGCCGACAACCCGGCGGCGTCGATGGTGCTCGACGGTTCGGCCAGCAGCGGCAATCTCACGATCCGCGAGCGGTGATCTCGAAGCTGGCTGCCTCTCCGGCGACCCGCTGCGCCGGCACCACCACTCGGTCGCCGGTCGCCCCCGCCGCCGCCCCGGCGCCGTCCGCCGGCTCGCCTCCCGGCCGGAGCGCCGCGTCGGCCCCGAGCGGCGCGTCGGCCCGAAACGCGGCGTCGGCCCCGAGCACCGCGTCGGCCCGCAGCGGCGATCCGGTACCCGTCCGGGCCACCGGCTCGACGGGCCGCTCCGGGCCGCCGGGGACCAACTCCGGGGGGCGGCCCGCGGCGACGTCCTCGACCCAGCCGACGGCCAGGGCGACCAGGCCGACCAGCGCGAAGACCAGCAGCACCCGGACGGCCAACCCGACCGGTTCCTGACGGGACCAACCCACCACGTCGACAAGCGGGGTGAGCGCCACCACGAACGGCATGTGCCAGAGATAGATGGTGAGCGCCCGCCGGTTGACCACTGTCACCGCCCGGTCGGCCAGCCGGTTGCGGCCCAGCCAGGCCACGCCGGCGGGCGCCCGACCCAGCACGACCAGGATGAACGCGGCCGACCAGAGGGCGTTGCCCAGGTGGTTGTCGTTGAGGTCGTACCCGCGTGGCCCGGGATGCCCGACGATCCAGACGCCGCCGGCCACCGCGAGGGCGAGCGCCACCGGGTAGAGCACCCGCCCGGTGAGCCGGCGCAGCATCCCGGCGTGCTGGGCGAAGCCGAGCAGCCACGCCCCGAAGTAGAGCCCGAACTCGCGCAGCACCGGCGGCGCCGGGTAGATCCCCACCTCGATCGTCACCAGCAGGAGGTACGGGGCCAGCAGGGTGGGCAGCGGAGCACGGCGGAACAGCCAGAACGCGACAGGTGAGGCGAGTACGAACCACAGGTAGTCGCGCAGGTACCAGATGATGCTCAGCGCCAGGGCACCCCAGTGGTTGGCCGGCGGATCGGCGACCGGAAACAGCCACAGCAGCACCCGGGGTGTCACCGGCAGACCGCTGAGCAGCATCGCGGGCACGAAGACCACCGCCAGCACCCAGAGTGACGGCAGGAGCCGACGCAGTCGACGCCCGACCGCCGCCGGCCCGGAGCGGGTCAGCGACGCGGCCATCAGCGAGCCGGCCAGCGCGAACATCACCGACATGGCGGGGAAGACGAGGGTGAGGGTCGCCCACCCGGTGACGTGGTAGACGATCACTCGGACGATGGCCAGGAAACGGAGCACGTCGAGGTACCTGTTGCGCATCAGCCTGCATCTGGGTCGGGGACGCGGGGCGTATCTCCCCTACCCTGCGCGACGCCCCCACCGGACGGCCGCGACCCCCGACCGAAGGTGAAACACCCCATTCGCCCGACCGAAGACGATCATGCCGCCGGTCGGGTCGGCCCGCTGCCGAGGACGCTCAGAAACCCAACTTGCGCAACTGCCTGGGGTCGCGCTGCCAGTCCTTCGCGACCCGTACGTGCAGGTCGAGATAGACCCGACTGCCCAGCAACTCCTCGATCTGCCGGCGGGCGTTGGTGCCGACCTCCTTGAGCCGGCTCGCCTTGTGACCGAGCACGATCGCCTTCTGGCTGGGCCGTTCCACGTACAGGTCGGCGTAGATCTTCATGACCTGACCCTCGGGGATCATCTCCTCCACCACCACGGCGATGGAGTGCGGCAGCTCGTCCCGGACTCCCTCCAGGGCGGCCTCCCGGATCAGCTCCGCGACGAGCACCTGCTCGGGATCGTCGGTCAGCATGTCGTCCGGGTAGAGCTGCGGCGACGGCGGCAGATACTTGGTCATCACGTCGACGAGGGTGTCCACCTGGTGCCCGGCGACCGCGCTCACCGGCACGATCTCGGCGAACTCCCCCAGCTTGCTCACCGCGAGCAACTGCTCCGCCAGGCGGCGCTTGTCGACCAGGTCGGTCTTGGTGACCACCGCCAGCACTGTCGCCTTCAACTCGGCCAGCTCACCGGTGATGAACCGGTCTCCGCGCCCCACCGGCTCGTCGGCCGGGATGCACAGGCCGATCACGTCGACCTCCGTCCAGGTGGAGCGGACCAGGTCGTTGAGGCGCTCGCCGAGCAGCGTACGGGGGCGGTGCAGGCCCGGGGTGTCGACCAGGACCAGCTGCGACTCCGGACGGTGCAGCACGGCCCGGATGACGTGCCGGGTGGTCTGCGGCTTGTTCGAGGTGATCGCGATCTTGGTGCCGACGATGGCGTTGGTCAGCGTCGACTTGCCGGCGTTGGGCCGACCGACGAAGCAGCCGAAACCGGCCCGGTACGGCCGCGCCTCCGGATCCTGCACGGGGCTCACTGGGTCACCGTGCCGAGGACCGTGCCGTCGGGGGCGGCCACGTGGATCGGCGCGTCCACCGCGAGGTCACGCACCGCCGCGTGCCCGGCGCCGTCCAGGGTCGACGCCTCGGTCACCACCACCGCGGCCTCCAGCCGGCTCGCCCCGGCCGCCACGGCCGACGCGACAGCCAACTGCAACGCGGTGAGAGTCAGTGAGGGCAGCGCGACACTGGCCGCCGCGTACGTCCGGCCGTCCTGATCCCGGACCGCGGCGCCCTCCACGGCGGCGACCCGGCCACGGGCGCCCCGGGCCAGGACGACCAGCTTGGCGTCCTCGGCGCTCAGGGGTGCCGGCGCGGTGGGTGCGGGCCGGGGGGCGGGCGCGGAGGGTGTGTCAGGCATCGGCGGATTGCCTCTCGTCGTCTCGGTAGTTGTCCGTGTCGTCCCCGGAGCCGGCGTGCTCGCCACGCCCCGTGGTGTCCTGCTCATGGCCCGACTCCACCCGGTTGACCAGGACGGTGTCGATCCGGTTGCGCCGGCCGGTGGTGCCCTCGGCGAGCAGCCGGAGCCCGGCGACCTCGACCTCCGCGCCGGGGATCGGCACCCGCCCCAGCGACTGGGCCAGCAGGCCACCGACCGTCTCCACCTCGTCCGTGGGTAGATCGGTGTCGAACATTTCGCCCAGGGTCTCCACCGGCAGTCGGGCGGTCACCCGCACCGAGGAGTCCGTCAGGCGTTCGACGGGTGGGCGTTCGACATCGTACTCGTCGGTGATCTCGCCGACGATCTCCTCCAGGATGTCCTCGATGGTGACCAGACCGCCGGTGCCGCCGTACTCGTCGACCACGATGACCAGGTGGTTGCGGGCCGCCTGCATCTCCGACAGCAGGTCGTCGACCGGCTTGGACTCCGGCACGAAGGTCGCCGGGCGCATCAGCTCGGCCACCGGCAACTGCTCGGCCGCCGGGTCACCGCCGCGCGAGCGCCGGATCAGATCCTTGAGGTAGAGCACACCGAGGACGTCGTCGACGCTCTCGCCGATCACCGGGATGCGGGAGAACCCGGAGCGCAGGAAGAGCACCAACGCCTGGGCGAGCGTCTTGCCCTCCTCGATCCACACCATCTCCGTACGCGGCACCATCACCTCACGGGCGATGGTGTCACCGAGCGCGAAGACCGAGTGGATCATCTGACGTTCGCCGTGTTCGACCACGCCGCGCTGCTCGGCCAGGTCGACAAGCTCCCGCAACTCGACCTGACTGGCGAACGGCCCCTCCCGGAAGCCGCGCCCCGGCGTGACCGCGTTGCCGATCAGGATGAGCAACGAGGCGAGCGGGTTGAGCGCCCGGCCCAGCCAGCGGACCAGCGGCGCCACCGCCCGGCCCACTGCGTACGCGTGTTGCCGGCCGATGGTGCGCGGGGCGACGCCGACCACCACGAAGCTGACCACTGTCATCGCGCCGGCGGTCACCAACGCGGCCCGCCAGCCGGCGCCGAAGCTGTCCACCGCGACCAGCGCCACGAGGGTGGTGGCGGTCAGCTCGGCGAGCAGTCGCAACAGCAGGAGCAGGTTGAGGTGCCGGACGACGTCGCCGGCCACGGCCTGGAGGGTACGGGCGCCGCGCACACCGTCGCGGGCCAGCTCGGCGGCGCGCGCCGGCGAGACCGCGGCGAGCGCCGCCTCGGTCATCGCGATCAGGCCGGCCAGCACCACCAGGCCGGCCGCGAAGACGATCAGCTGCAGGTCGGGAAGGCCGGCGGTGGCACCGGCCGCCAGTAACGGAGGAGTGGACATCACTGGGTGCGGGTCGACCGCCAGCTGGACAGCAGGCGGGCCTGGAGGGCGAACATCTCCCGCTCCTCCTCCGGCTCGGCGTGGTCGTAGCCGAGCAGGTGCAGCACCCCGTGCACGGTGAGCAGGTGCAGCTCGTCGGCGGGGGCGTGCCCGGCGGTCGCCGCCTGCTTGGCCGCGACCTCGGGGCAGAGCACGATGTCGCCGAGCAGGGCGGGCTCGCCGCCGGCCGGCGCGGACTCGCCGGGGCCGTGGTCGACGCTGCCCTCGTCCATGGGGAAGGCGAGCACGTCGGTCGGACCGTCGCCACCCATCCAGCGGTGGTTCAGCTCGGTCATGTAGTCGATGTCGACAAGCAGCACTGACAACTCGGCGAGGGGGTTGACCCCCATCTCGTCGAGGGCGTGCCGGGCGACGGCGAGCACGGCATCGGTGTCAACCTCGACACCGGACTCGTTGGCGATCTCGATGGACAACTGCTTTCCTCTGCTTTAGCGGCGGCGGCCGGCCCGGCCGCCCTGGGCGGGTCGCCCGGGCACGGCGTGGACGCCCTGCGCCTGCTGGTTCTCCCGCTCGGCGTCCCAGCGGGCGTACGCGTCGACGATCTCCCCCACCAGCCGGTGGCGGACCACGTCGGAGCTGGACAACTGGGAGAAGTGCACGTCGTCGACGTTTTCCAGGATCTCCCGGACGACCCGCAGGCCGCTGCTGGTCCCGCCGGGAAGGTCCACCTGGGTGATGTCGCCGGTCACGACGATCTTGGAGTTGAAGCCGAGCCGGGTGAGGAACATCTTCATCTGCTCGGGCGTCGTGTTCTGGGCCTCGTCCAGGATGATGAACGCGTCGGAGAGCGTCCTGCCCCGCATGTAGGCCAGCGGGGCGACCTCGATCGTCCCCTGGGCCATCAGCTTCGGGATCGTCTCCGGGTCGAGCATCTCGTGCAGCGCGTCGTAGAGCGGGCGCAGGTACGGGTCGATCTTCTCGTTGAGCGTGCCGGGCAGGAAGCCCAGTCGCTCACCCGCCTCGACCGCCGGCCGGGTCAGGATGATCCGGTTGACCTGCTTGGCCTGCAACGCCTGGACGGCCTTCGCCATCGCCAGGTAGGTCTTGCCGGTGCCGGCCGGGCCGATGCCGAAGACGATGGTGTGGGTGTCGATCGCGTCGACGTACCGCTTCTGCCCGAGCGTCTTGGGGCGGATGGTGCGTCCGCGACGGGAGAGGATGTTGAGCGTCAGAACCTCGGCGGGCCGCTCGGCACTGCCCTCCTCGAGCATGCCGACGGTACGCCGGACGGCGTCAGTGGTCAGGGTCTCGCCTTTCTCGATGAGTTCGAGCAGCTCGCTGAAGACCCGCTCGGCGAGGGCGTTGTCCGCGGGGTCACCGGTGATGGTGATCTCGTTGCCGCGGACGTGCACGTCACTGCTGACCGAGCGTTCGACGAGCCGGAGTATCTCGTCGCCTGCGCCGAGCAGATTGACCATGATCTTCGAGTCGGGCACGGTGATCCTGGTCTGCACCCGGGGCGGGCCGGGAGGTGGGGTGCCGGTCATAGGTTGGGCCGAAGGGCCCTGCGCACCTGCTCTCGATCTCGGCGCCGGCCCTGCTGGCACGGCGTGCGGACGTTACACCCATCGTATCTGTTGAACGTGGGCCGCACCGCGCCCATTTCCGCTGGCCGCGATCAACTCCCGGTCCGGAAGTCGTACCTGTCGAAGGTCTCCTGATGACGGGTGAACCGGTACGTCGCCCAGTGCATCCGGACCACCGCGCCGGAGCCGTCCCGGGTCAGCCGCAGCAGCTCACCGGCCTCCCGACCGGAGACCGTGCGGAACACGTCCGGCTGGTCCGGCAGCGCGGTGAAGATCGCCGGTGGACGTCCGGCCTGGTCGCTGGCCCCGCGGGCCCGCAGAGCGCCGTCGTGCCAGGAGAAGACGTACTCGAAGCCCTCGCCCCACCAGCGGCCGAGCACCCCGCGCAGGGCCGCCGGAGCCGGCGAACCGGGCCGCCATGGCTCGATCTCGGCCGGGTCGTGCTCGACCGCCGCCGCGAGCAGCCGGTGCGGCAGGTCGAGCACCTCGGTCGCCGTTCCGGAGGAGCCGAGCACCGCGGCACCCATCGCGCCGGCCGTGCCGTCGCCTCCCCGCCGGCCGTACACGGCGGCGAGGAAACCGGGCATGGCCCCGTCGTGCCCCACGTGCACCACCCGTTCCCCCTGCGGGATGAGGATCAGCCCCAGCCCGAAGCCCGCGCCCCAGAGGGTCTCGTCGGTGGTGGTCACCGGCCAGCGCATCTCGTCCAGCGTGGTGGGGGCGAGGACCGCGCCGGCCGGGTCGAGCGCGGCCGGGTCGGCGAGGAACGCGGCCCAGCGGGCCATGTCGGTCGCGGTGCTCCAGAGCTGGGCGGCCGGGCCGACCGCGCCGAAGTCGGTGGGCGGCTCCGGGTGCGCCTCGTCGGAGTACGCGTCGACCAGGAACCCGGTGGCCGCCGTCGGTCGCGGGGCCACGCTGGTGTCGGTAAGCCCCAGCGGTGTCAGGATCCGATCGGTGAGCGACCGCTCCCAACTCTCGCCGCGCAGCCGGGCGACCAGTTGACCGAGCACGGCCAGGCCGAGGTTGGAGTAGTGGAACCGCCGGGCCGTGGGCAGCACCCGCTCGGCCCGGTCCAGCTCGGCCACCAGTTGGTCGGCGTCCGGCGCACGCAGGCTGTCCCAGACGTCACCGAACGGCTCGCGTTGCAGGCCAGCGGTGTGCGACACCAACCGGCGGACGGTCAGCTCGCCGTGTGCGGGAAGGTCCAGGTGCCGGCCCACCGGGTCGTCCAGGTCCAGCAGCCCGTCGTCGCGGCACTGGAGGACCAGCGCCGCGGTGAAGGTCTTGGTGACCGAGCCGATCCGGAACTGGGTGCCCGGCCCCAACGGGCTGTCGGTGCCTGTCGCGCCGACGGTGCAGCTCCACGCCGGCCGGTCGGCCCGGTGCAGCGCCGCCGACACCGCCGGCACCCGAGCGTCGGCCTGCACCCTGCGGACCAGCCGGCCCAGGCGCTCGTCCATCCCGGCGGCGGACCCCGCGTTCACGCCGCCCCGCCCCGTCGCCGCGCGCCGGCGCGCACCGCCCCGCCGAGCCGGCTGGTTCGCTCGCTCACGCCAGGTTCCGGGCGAGCATCGGGCCGAGCGGCGCGCCGCCGAGCAGGTGGGCGTGCGCGTGGAACACTTCCTGCCCGCCGTACACGCCGGTGTTGAACATCAACCGGAAACCGTCGCCGAGCAGGCCCTCGTCCTCGGCCACCGCGGCGGACGTCGCCAGCACGTCGGCGGCCAGCGCCGGATCACCCTGGGCGAGCGTGGCGACGTCGGCGTAGTGCTCCTTCGGAATGACCAGGACGTGCACCGGCGCCTTCGGGTCGATGTCACGGAAGGCGAGCGTGGTGTCGGTCTCCCGGACCACGGTGGCCGGGATCTCCCCGGCGACGATGCGGCAGAACAGGCAGTCTGATCCCATCGGGGCAGTGTAAGGACTAACGGACCGGGGGCGCTCCGCGCCGCATGAGCCGGATGCCTGTTCGCCGGGACGGTGCGGCAGGATGGCCGCCATGACGGATCGAGCGGTACTCGTGACCGGGGCCTCGCGCGGAATCGGCCGGGCGGTGGCGACGGCGTTCGCGGCCGGCGGCGACCGGGTGGCCATCCACCACCGCGACTCCGCCGACGCGGCCGAGGAGCTGCGCGGGCGGCTGCCGGGTGCCGGGCACGTGGTGGTCCGCGCCGACCTCACCGACCCGGACGCGGTACGGGCCATGGTCGACCGGGCGGCCGAGCAGCTCGGCGGGTTGGACGTGCTTGTCAACAACGCCGGGACGTACGGCGACCGGGACGACCCGCACCCGATCTTCGGCGCCTCCTACGAGCAGTGGCAGCGGCGCTGGCGGCAGGTGCTGGAGACCAACCTGACCGGCGCCGGCAACGTCATCTGGTGCGCGGCCCAGCACATGCGGGAGCGCGGCGGGCGGATCGTCAACGTCTCGTCCCGCGGCGCGTTCCGCGGCGAGCCGCACCAGCCGGCGTACGGCGCCAGCAAGGCGGGGTTGAACGCGCTGGGCCAGTCCCTCGCGGTGGCGCTCGCGCCGTACGGCATCGCTGTCGCCACCGTCGCGCCGGGTTTCGTGGCGACCGACATGGTCACCGAGTACCTCCGCGGTGCGGAGGGCGCGGCGATCCGGGCGCAGAGCCCGTTCGACCGGGTCGGCGAGCCGGAGGAGATCGCCGCCGCCGTGCACTGGCTCGCCTCGCCGCAGGCCGAGTGGGCCTCCGGCACGATCGTCGACCTCAACGGCGCCTCCTACCTGCGCAGCTGACGGCGGAACAGCCACCCACATCACCCGGCCCGGGGAGGTGGCCGGCGGCACGACGGCGGGTAAGTCTCCCCGACATGGCCGACACCGCGCTGCTGGACCTCACCGCCGACTACCGGGTGGCCGACGGCCACGACGACGACCCCGTCCTGCTGCGGCCGGACGGCACTCCCGTGCAGACCTGGCGGGAGGACTACCCGTACGACGAGCGGATGGACCGCGACCGGTACGACCACGACAAGCGGCTGCTCCAGATCGAGCTGCTCAAGCTCCAGGACTGGATCAAGGAGTCCGGTGAACGCCTGGTGATCCTCTTCGAGGGTCGGGACGCGGCCGGCAAGGGCGGCACCATCAAGCGGTTCATGGAGCACCTCAACCCGCGCGGCGCGTCAGTGGTGGCGCTGGCCAAGCCGGACGAGCGGGAGGCCGGCCAGTGGTACTTCCAGCGGTGGCTGGCGCACCTGCCGGCGGCCGGTGAGATCGTGCTGTTCGACCGTTCCTGGTACAACCGGGCCGGCGTCGAACGGGTGATGGGCTTCTGTTCCCGCAAGGAGTATCTGGAGTTCCTGCGGCAGGCCCCGGAGCTGGAGCGGATGCTCGTGCGTTCGGGCATCCGGTTGGTCAAGTTCTGGTTCTCGGTGTCCCAGAACGAGCAGCGGACCCGGTTCGCGATCCGCCAGGTGGACCCGGTCCGGCAGTGGAAGCTGTCCCCGATGGACATTGCCTCGCTGGACCGGTGGGACGAGTACACCGAGGCCAAGGAGGCGATGTTCTTCTGGACCGACACGGCCGACGCGCCGTGGACGGTCGTGAAGAGCAACGACAAGAAGCGGGCCCGCATCGAGGCGATGCGGCACGTGCTGCACCGCTTCGACTACACCGGCAAGGACCTGGCCGTGGTCGGTACGCCGGATCCGCAGATAATCGGGCCGGCGGGGCTGGATCTGGGACCGGAGGAGGAGGTGGTGCCCGTCTTCCCCCGACCCTGACCGTCAGGCGGTGACGGTCACCAGCGGCCGAGGCGGGTGGCGAGCACGCTGAGCGCCGCCACTCCGGCGGTCGAGGTGCGCAGCACGGCCGGACCGAGCCGGACGACTCGCCCGCCCGCGTCCCGGAAGGCGGTCAGCTCGGCGGGGGCGATGCCACCCTCCGGGCCGACGACCAGGACGATCTCACCGGCGGGCGGCAGCTCGGCGGTGGTGAGCCGCTCCTCGGCCTCCTCGTGCAGCAGGAACCCGGCGGCAGCGCCGGCGATCCGGCGGGCGACGGTGGCGGTGGACTCGTCCGGCGCGCCGGCCACCACCGGCAACCACGGCCGGCGGGCCTGCTTGGCGGCCTCCCGGGCGGTGGCCACCCACTTCTCCCGGGCCCGTACGCCCCGGTCGCCACGCCACTGGGCGACCGAGCGGGACGCCGCCCAGGGCACGATCTCGTCCACCCCGACCTCGGTCATCGCCTGCACCGCCAGCTCACCGCGGTCGCCCTTGGCGATGCCCTGCACCACCACGATCCGGGGGACCGGCGCGTCCACGTACCCCCGGGAGGTGATGGTGACCTCCAGGCTGCCGCGGCCGACGGCGGTGACCACGGCGGCGGCCGTGCCGCCCCGACCGTCGGCGAGCAGCAGCTCCTCACCGACCCGCAGCCGCTGCACGGTGGCGGCGTGGTGGCCCTCCGGGCCGTCCAGGGTCAACGCGTCACCGGTGGGCAGCGCCTCGACCAGGAACAGCGGCGCGGACACCTCAGGCGTGCCCGTTGAACGCGTCGCGCATCCGGGAGAAGAAGCCGCCCTGCTTGGATAACTCGGCGACCTCCTCACCGCGGGTCTTGGCGAAGTCGCGCAGCATCTTCTCCTGGTCCGGGTCGAGCTTGGTCGGGGTCCGCACGTCCAGGTGCACGTAGAGGTCGCCGCGGCCGGTGCCGCGCAGGTGCGGCACGCCCCGGGCGCGCAGTCGCAGCGTGCTGGCCGGCTGGGTGCCGGCCTTGACGTCGACCGTCTCCTCGCTGTCCAGGGTCTTGATGGTCAGGCGGGTGCCGAGCGCCGCCGCGGTCATCGGCACTGTGACGCGGCAGTGCAGGTCGTCGCCCTTGCGGGAGTAGACGTCGTGGGGCCGCTCGTGGATCTCCACGTAGAGGTCGCCGGCGGTGCCGCCACCCGGGCCCACCTCGCCCTGCTGGGCCAGCCGGATCCGCATGCCGTCCTCGACGCCGGCCGGGATCTTGACGGTCAGCGACCGGCGGGTGCGCACCCGGCCGTCGCCGGCGCAGGTGGGGCAGGGGTGCGGGATGGTGGTGCCGTAGCCCTGGCACACGGTGCACGGCCGGGCGGAGACCACCTGGCCGAGGAAGGTGCGCTGCACCGACTGCACCTCACCACGGCCGCCACACGCCTCACAGGTCGCCAGGTGGGTGCCGGCGGCCGTGCCGGCGCCGGAGCAGGTGGTGCAGAGCACTGCGGTGTCGACGGTGATCGGGGCCTCGACGCCGAACGCCGTCTCGTGCAGGTCCAGTTCGAGTCGCAGGATCGCGTCGGCGCCCGGACGGGTCCGTGGACGGGGGCCGCGCGCCCCACCGGCCGCGCCACCGAAGAACGCGTCCATGATGTCCTGGAAACCGACGAACGGGCCGGCGCCACCGGGGCCACCCGGGCCACCGGCGCCCCCGCCGCCCGGGGCGAGCGGGTCGCCACCGAGGTCGACGATCTGCCGCTTCCGGTCGTCCGAGAGGACCTCGTACGCGGCGTTGATGTCCTTGAACTTCTCCTGAGCCTCCGGGTCCGGATTGACGTCCGGGTGGAACTGGCGCGCCAGCTTGCGGTAGGCGCGCTTGATCTCGTCATCGGAGGCTTCCCGGCTCACACCGAGGATGCCGTAGTAGTCCCTGGCCACTGCGTTCCGTGTCCTCATGTTCGTCTCGCGTTGCGCCGATCCGGCGGCAAACAGCCGGCCGTCGGCCCTGACTGGTCAGTTCTGGGCCAGCAACTCGCCCACGTAGCGTGCCACGGCGCGCACCGTGGCGATGGTGCCGGGGTAGTCCATCCGGGTGGGTCCCAGCACTCCCAGGCCGCCGACGATCGTGGCGCCCGGGCCGTACCCGGTGCTGACCACCGAGGCGGCCCGCAGGTTGTCGAACTCGTTCTCGTCGCCGATCAGCACCCGCGTCGTGCTCGGCTCGGTCTCGCCGATGAGCTTGAGGAGCACGACCTCCTCTTCCAGCGCCTCCAGGATCGGACGCAGCGAACCCTGGAAGTCGAGCAGGCCGCCCCGGGTGAGGTTCGCGGTGCCGGCCAGCGCGATGCGTTCCTCGTGCCGCTCGACGAGCGTCTCCAGGAGCACCGTGGAGAGCGTGGTCATCGCCGGACGCAGCTCGACCGGCACCTCCTCGACAAGCGCCTGCACCAACGGCGGCGTCTCGGACAGCCGCGCGCCGGCGAGCTTCTCGTTGACCAGCCGGCGCAGGTCGATGACGTCGTCCGCCGGCACCGGACCGGGCAGCTCCACCAGCCGCTGCTCGACCCGCCCGGTGTCAGCGATCATGACGAGCATCAGCCGGGTGGTGGAGATCGGCACCAGCTCCAGGTGTCGAACCGAGGAGCGGGCCAGGCTCGGGTACTGCACGACGGCCACCTGCCGGGTGAGCTGGGCGAGCAGCCGTACCGTGCGGTGCACCACGTCGTCGAGGTCGACCGCGCCGACCAGGAAGCGCTCGATGGCCCGACGTTCGGCCGGGCTGAGCGGCTTGACCCGGGACAACCGGTCGACGAAGAGCCGGTAGCCGCGGTCGGTGGGCACCCGGCCGGCACTTGTGTGCGGCTGCCGGATGTAGCCCTCCTCCTCCAGCACGGCCATGTCGTTGCGGACCGTGGCCGGGGAGACCCCGAGCTGGTGCCGCTCGACAAGCGCCTTGCTGCCGACCGGCTCCTGGGTGGAGACGTAGTCCTCGACGATCGCGCGGAGCACGGCGAGCTTCCGGTCGTCGAGACCCATCATCCGCACCTCCTGTCGCACGTCGGCCGCCGGTGCCGTGGGCCCGGCCGGGCCGTCCTGGCACTCGACTGTAACGAGTGCCAGTCTACGTCGGCGTACCCGCCGGCGCGATGATCAACGACCGCCCACTGGTGCCGCGTTGCCACGGACCCCTACCGTGACACCCATGACAGAACCTCCTCGCCCTCCCGGCGCGGGTGACCCCGGCAACTACCCGCCGGAGCCGACCTCTCCCAGCTCGTACCCGTCGGCCGAGCCACCCACCGCACCACTGTCCGGGGCGCCTGGCCCGGGCGGCTATCCCCCGGCCGGTGGCTATCCGCCGCCCACCGGTGCACAACCGCCGTCAGGCGGCTACCCCCCGGCGGGGGGCTACCCGCCGCCCGGCGGCTATCCCCCTGGCGGGTATCCGACCGGCGGCGCCTACGGCGGCCCCGGCGGCGGCTACGCCAACAACGAGGACAAGACCTGGGCGCTCGTCGCCCACTTCGGCGGATCCCTCGGCGCGCTGATCAGCTTCGGCCCGCTGGGCTTCGTCGCCCCGCTCATCGCCTACCTGGCCCGCGGCAACCAGTCGCCGACCGTCCGGACGCACGCCCTGGCCGCCCTGAACTTCCAGATCCTCTGGTCGATCATCGCGTTCGTGCTGCTCTTCGTGAGCTGGTGCCTGCTCTTCCTGCCCAGCATCGCGGTCGTGGTGATCCAGATCCTGTTCGGGATCATCGGGGGCATGAAGGCCAACGAGGGCACGCCCTACCGCTACCCGATGTCGGTCAACTTCATCAAGTGACAGCGGGTCGGCCGCTCCCCCGGCCGACCCGTGCGCCGCTTCCCGTTCAGGGCAGCAGGTCGCGCACCACCGCGTCGGCGAGGAGCCGCCCGCGCAGGGTGAGCACCGCCCGGCCGGCCGCGTACGCGTCGGTGTCCAGCAGGCCGTCGGCCAGCGCCCGCTGGGCACCGGCCCGGCCGGCGCCGTCCAGCACCGCGAGCGGCAGGCCGCTGGCCAGCCGCAGCCGCAGCATCACGTCCTCCATGTGCGCCTCGTCGGCCGTGAGCACCTCCCGGGCCAGGCCCGGTGACGTTCCCGCCGCCAACCGCTGGGCGTACATCGAGGGGTGCTTGACGTTCCACCAGCGCACCCCGCCGACGTGGCTGTGCGCCCCCGGCCCGAGCCCCCACCAGTCCGCGCCGGTCCAGTAGAGCAGGTTGTGCCGGCACCGGGCGTCGTCGGTGCGGGCCCAGTTGGAGACCTCGTACCAGGAGAGACCGGCCGCGTCGAGGGCGGCCTCCGCGGCCAGGTAGCGGTCCGCGGCCACGTCGTCACTGGGGTACGCCAGCTCGCCGCGCTTCATCCGGGCGGCGAGCCGGGTGCCGTCCTCGACGATCAGGGCGTACGCGCTGACGTGGTCCACCCCGGCGGCCACGACCTGCTCCAGCGAGGCGGCGAAGTCCTCGGGCCGCTCCCCCGGGGTCCCGTAGATCAGGTCCAGGTTGACGTGCGCGAAGCCGGCCTCGCGGGCCTCCAGGGCGGCGGCGGTGGCCCGGCCGGCGCTGTGTTTGCGGTCCAGGATCGCCAGCACCCCCGGGGAGGCGGACTGCATGCCCAGCGAGATCCGGGTGTAGCCGGCCTTGCGCAGCAGCGTCAACGATTCCGGGGTGACCGACTCCGGGTTGGCCTCGGTGGTCACCTCGGCGTCGGCGGCCAGCCCCCAGGTGCGGTCGATGCCGTCGAGGATGCGGGCCAGGTCGTCGGCGGGGAGCAGGGTGGGTGTGCCGCCGCCGACGAAGACGGTGTCGACCCGGGGCGGCGGGCTGTCGCCGAGCACCCGGGCGGCGAGCGCCAACTCGGCCAGGACGGTGTCGGCGTACCCCTCGCGGCTCGCCCCTCCGCCCAGCTCGGCCGCCGTGTAGGTGTTGAAGTCGCAGTAGCCGCAGCGGCTGGCGCAGAACGGCACGTGCACGTACACGCCGAAGCCGCGCGCGCCGACCGCCGCGGTGGCGGTGGCGGGCAGCGATCCGTCGACGGGGACGGTCTCACCATCTGGAAGGAGGCCGGGCATGGCCACTAGTGTGCCCGGCATGACCTCTCCCGACGTCCTCGTGCGGGTCGCCACGGCCCGTGGGGTGACCACCCTCACCCTGGACAGCCCGCACAACCGCAACGCGCTCTCCACCGGCCTCATGACCCAGTTGCTGGCCGGGCTGGGCGACGCGGTCGCGGACGAGGCGGTCCGGGCGATCGTGCTCGACCACACCGGCCCGGTCTTCTGCTCGGGCGCGGACCTGAAGGAGACGGCCGCGGCGTACGCCAGCGGCGCGGTGCCCGCCGGGATGCTGGGTGACGTGCTCGCGGCGCTCTGGGAGTGCCCGAAGCCGGTGCTGGCCCGGGTGGGCGGGCCGGCGCGGGCCGGTGGGCTGGGTCTGATCGCCGCCGCCGACCTGGCGGTCTGCGCCGACGAGGCGACGTTCGCGTTCACCGAGGTGCGGATCGGGGTGATCCCGGCGGTGATCTCGGCGACCGTGCTGCCCCGGCTGCACCCGCGCGCCGCCGCCGAGCTGTACCTGACCGGAGACACCTTCGACGGCCGGCGGGCCGCCGAGATCGGCCTGGTCACGGCCAGCGTGCCGGCGGACGGGCTGGACGACGCGGTGCGGCGCTACTGCGACTCGCTGGTGCGCGGCGCGCCGGGCGCGCTGGCCGGCGCGAAGGAGCTGCTGCGCCGGCCGGGCACCGCCGAGCTGCGTGCCGAGTTGGCCCGGCTGTCCGCCCTCTCGACCGGCTACTTCCTTTCCGACGAGGGACGCGAGGGGGTCATGGCCTTCCGGGACAAAAGATTAGCTCGATGGGTGGCCGCTCTGGACGGTGGTTCTGCTGATCATGCCGGGTAGGACCGGGGCGGCCGGGACGCCGCCGTCGTTTGGCGGCGTCCCGGCCGCCGTCCGGTCGGGTCACCAGGCGGTCGCGCCGCCGTCGACCGGGTAGTTCGCCCCGGTGATGTACGACGCCCGGTCGGAGGCGAGGAACACCACAAGTTCGGCGACCTCCTCGGGCTGGGCGAACCGCTTGAGCAGCGTCTTGCCGGTGATCGCGTCCCGAGCCGCCTGGTTGTCACCCAGGTCGCGCTCACTCGCGGGGCTGACGATCGGCCCCGGGCTGACCGCCACCGCGCGGATCCCGTGCGGCGCGCCTTCGAGCGCGAGCTGGCGCGTCAGGCCGATGACGCCGGCGTTGGCGGCGGTGTGACCCACCATCGGGGGGACGTGACCGGCGATCATGCCGGCCATGGAGGCGGCGTTGATGATGACGCCGCCGCCGCGCTGGACCAGGTGCGGCCAGGCGAACTTCGACACGAAGTACGGAATGTCGAGTTCACCGGTGAT
Organism: Micromonospora sp. CA-240977; assembly: GCF_050942285.1. Lineage (NCBI taxonomy): Bacteria > Bacillati > Actinomycetota > Actinomycetes > Micromonosporales > Micromonosporaceae > Micromonospora > Micromonospora sp. CA-240977. The sequence goes on from NZ_CP192055.1 coordinate 6,050,562, forward strand.
GGTGTACCGCCAGTCCTCGACGGAGAAGTCCGGCATCGGGCCGAAGCGGAGCGCGGCGGCGTTGTTGTAGACCACGTCGAGCCCGCCGTAGGCCGCGGCGGCGTCCTCGACGAACGTCCGCACCTGTTCCGGATCGGTGAGGTCGACCGGCGCGATGCCGGTCATCTCACCGCCGGCGCCGCGGACGAGTTCGACCGTCTCGTCGTTGCCGGCGACCTGGATGTCGGCCCCGACGATCTTCGCGCCCTCGCGCGCGAAGATCTGCGCGGCGACGCGTCCCAGACCGCCGCCGGTGCCGGTGATGAGCACGACCTTGCCGTCGAGCGTTCCCATGGAACTCCTCCTCGCTCCGTGACCCGGCTCGGTCGGCTTCGCGCACCACCGGGCAGGCCAGCGATTGACATGTCAACCGTAGTAACTCCTTGACCGGTCAACCACTTCCGCGTCCGGCCGAGGCGGTGACGCGCACGACAGGCCCGGCATGCCGAGTCGTCGGCCGCACAGCGCCTCGTCAGCGACAACCGGCACCACACGCAGTGGATTGTCGTTGAGCAGGGGTGCGCAGGAGGGCCAACCGGGCAGGTGAGACCGCGTCCGGAGCGGGAATGCCTCGATCGGAACGCGTCGGCGGAGCCGACCCCGAACCGGGACGGAGCCGCCGAGCCGGCCTCGAACCCGCGCGGACGGCCCGTTGGGCACGACGGGGACGTACGCTTGGCAGACTCGTCGATCTGGGGGTGTGGGTGCGAACTCGGGCAGCCGTTGCGGGTGGAGTGGTCCTCATCCTCGTCGCCGTGATCGCCATCTGGCTCGTCGTACGGCAGGTCGGGGGTGGCCTACAGCTGCCGTTGGCGGCACGCAAGTGCACGGTGCAGGCCGACGGCCGGGTCGCCCTGGACGCCGACCAGATGGCCAACGCGGCGACCATCGCGGCGATCGGCGCCCAGCGCGGCATGTCCGAGCGGGCCGTGGTGGTCGCGCTGGCCACGGCGTACCAGGAGTCCGGGCTGCGCAACCTGGCCGACGGCGACCGCGACTCGGTCGGCCTGTTCCAGCAGCGGCCGAGTCAGGGCTGGGGCACCTCGGCGCAGATCCGCGACCCGCGCTACGCGGCAAACAAGTTCTACGCGGCGCTCAAGAAGGTCCGCGGCTGGGAGAAGATGCGCGTCACCGACGCCGCCCAGCGGGTGCAGCGCTCGGCCTTTCCGGAGGCCTACCAGAAGTGGGCCGACGACTCCGAGGTGCTCAGCCGGGCGCTGATGGGCGACGCCACCGGCGCTGTGGCCTGCACGGTGGGGCGTACCCCGGTGATGCACGGGGCGGCGGCGGCCGCGCAGCTCACCCGCAACCTCGGGCTGGACTGGGGGTTGAAGGGGCTCGACCCGAACGACCCGACCGGGCTGACGGTGACCCCGGGTGACCAGCGCGACGGCTGGCGGTACGCGCACTGGCTGGTCTCGCACGCCCAGGACCACGGGGTGAAGCGGGTCCGCTTCGGCGATCTGGAGTGGACCGCCCGGGGCGGCACCTGGGGTCGGGTCGACGGCCAGCAGCACTCCCCCGGCCAGGTGGTCGCCGAGGTGTTCAACGAGGGCTGACGGGGCCGGATCTCTTAACCGGCAGTCACCGCACAATCGGACAAAAGCCCGCAAGGCCCTCTACCAATCACAGAAATCTCACTTTACGCAGCCTTCCCGCTGCGGGGGGTTCCGCCCGGGACCCCCTGGCGCAGCACGCCCTCCCCGCCCCCTTGGCCATCGCGTTACGATCGGCGGCCTGTGCCAGAAAAAGGTTTCACCTCATGGGGAGGGGTACGACGCGGTGTTCGATTACGGCGACCGGACCGGTTACGAACCGATCAGCGACACTGACCGCAAGGAGTTCCACGAGCAGGGCTTCCTCCTGCTGCGCAACGTCCTGACGGAGGACCACCGGGCGGCGCTGGAGGCGGCGGTCGACCGCGTCTACGCGGAGGAGCAGGCCAAGGGCACCACCAAGAAGGACGGCACCCTGCACCTGCTGGGCTTCCTGGAGCGCGACGAGCTCTTCGGCGAGCTGCTCACCCACCCGATCGCCTTCCCGTACATGTGGGGGCTGGCCGGCTGGAACATCTACACCCACCACAACCACCTGGACGTCACCCCTCCGGCCGCCGAGCCGGAGAAGCCGTACTGGGGTTGGCACCAGGACGGGTACCGGCAGAACTCCGACCCGGAGACGATGGACCCGAACCTGCCCCGGCCGATGTTCTCGCTGAAGGTCGCGTACGTCCTGTCGGACCTCTCCGAGACCGGCCGCGGCGCCACCAAGGTCATCCCGGGCAGCCACCTGAAGAACTCGCTGCCCCGGCCGGCGGACCTCACTGTGCAGAACCCCGACCCGGAGGGCACGGTGGAGATCACCGCCAATCCGGGCGACGCCTTCATCTTCGACCGCCGGCAGTGGCACTCGCGCTCGACGAACCTGTCGACCATCACCCGCAAGATGCTCTTCGTCGGCTACACCTACCGGTGGATCCGTCCGCTGGACGAGCTGCACCCCGACGTGAACGGCGAGTGGTACCGCAACCGCACCCCCGTGCAGCGCCAGCTCATCGGTGAGGGCACCCACACCGCCAACTACTGGGGCATCAACTGGGACGGGTACGTCGACGACGAGATCCCGCTGCGCAAGGAGCTCAAGGAGCGCGGCCTGCTCGACCGCAACATCCCCTGGCTCCGCTGATCTCCCGCTCGTAGGAACGGCCCTCTGCCACCGCACGACGGCAGAGGGCCGTTCCGTGTCCGCGGGGCCCCGATCACCCGGGCCGAGGCCGTTCCCGACCACCGGAGACCGCACTGTCGGTAGCGTGACGGGTGCGCAGGCCGGGGCGCGGCGCCCCCGCCTGAGAGCGCGGGGTGGCACAGGAGGCAGTCGCAGTGACGTCCGCTCCGCTCCCCCGGATCCTCCGCCGCCGGGGCGAGCCGGCATACCCGACCTTCCTGGAACTCTTCTTCGACCTGGTCTACATCTTCATGTTCTCCCGGCTCGCCGCCAGCCTGGCCGCCGACCTCACCGTCCGGGGCGCGCTACAGACCACCGTCCTGCTGCTGGCCGCCTGGTGGGTCTGGGTGCTGACCGCGTGGCTCACCGACCTGTTCAACCCCCGACTGCCGGTCATCCAGGCCACCACCCTGCTGGTCATGCTCGGCACCCTGCTGATGGCGATCGCCACGCCGTACGCCTTCGGCCGGTACGGGTGGCTCTTCGTCGCGGCGTACTTCGGCATCCACCTGGTCCGTGACGCCGTCCTGATCCCCGGCACCCGGGTGAACCGCCCGATCCAGGCGCGGAGCATCCGGGTGTTCTTCTGGTTCGGCGTCACAGTGGCGCCGTGGGTGGCCGGCGTGTTCGTGGACGAGACGGCCCGACTGGTGCTCTGGTCGATCGCGGTGGCGGTCGACCTCGGCTCGGCCCGGTTCGGCTGGCCGACACCGGGGCTGGGGCGGACCGAACTCGCCAGCCAGATCTTCACCGGGATGCACCTCTCCGAACGGCACCGGGCGATCTTCATCGTCGCGCTCGGCGAGTTGATCCTGAGCACCGGCATGGGGCTGGCCGACAGCGGGTTCACGGCCGGCCCGGTGGCCACCTGCGCTGTCGCGTTCGTCAGCGCCGTCCTGCTGTTCCAGCTCTACTTCCAGCGGGTCCAGCGGATCCTGGCCCCACCGAGCGTCGCGACGGTGGAGCGGGTCCGCCCCGGCACCTCCACCTCGTACAGCCATCTGGTGATGGTGGCCGGGGTGGTGTTGGTCTCGACAAGCACCCTGCTGGTCATCGATCGGCCGTTCGGTCGCGCCCCGGTGGAGTTGACGGCCGCCATTGTCGGCGGGCCGGCCCTGTTCCTGCTCGGCAGCGTCCTGTTCGATGCCGTGGTGACCGGCCGGACCCTCTGGTCCCGGGTGCTGGCGATCGTGGTGCTGTGCGCCCTGCTGGCGCCCGCCACACTCCTGCTCCCGCCGCTGACCACCCTGGTGCTGGCGAACCTGGTCCTGCTGTTCACCCTGGTCGGGGAGGGGCTGGCCGCGCGGAACCGCCCGGTCCGGGTCGCCGCGCCCTGACGACGCGGGGCCGTCCCGCCGCCGTGCCGGGTCACCCCAGCATCGGCGGCGCTGGCGTCCGCGTGTGCCGCCTGGTGCTCACCAGGTTCGCCACGGCGATCAGGAAGAGCACCGTCATGGCGAGCAGCGCGACCAGGACCGGCGGCAGCAGGGGCGTGGTGGGCGCCAGGCACGCCAGCAGCACCACACCGGCCAACCGGGACCGGGAGATCCGTCCGAACACTGTGAAGTCGAGGACGCCCCGGCCGAGCAGGTACAACGCGGGGCCGCCGAAGATGACGGCGGCCCAGGAGGGCGGGGTCTCGCCCAGCGGGCGGCTCACCACGAGGTGGCTGGTGACCGCCGCGCCGACGATTCCGGCCACCATGATCAGGTGGGTGGCCGCCGCGGACTGGGTGAGCAGCGCCGGGTTGGTCGAGCGGGCGATCGCGTCGGTCAGCAGCTCACCCGCGCGGTAGATGTAGATCCGCCACATCAACACGATGGTGGTGAACACCACGAGCAACGCCCAAGCACGCGCCAGCGTGTACTCGCCCGTACTGAAGGTCGTTCCGGTCACGAAGATCGAGACACCGAGGGCGACGATGACGAACTGCCGGTACCGCTCGGCGACCCGCGCGCCGACCAGCCGCCAGTCGCGCGCTCGGGAGCGACCGAGGCGGGGCACCGGCCAGCCGAATACGGCCGCGGAATACTCGACGACGACGGCGAGCCCCCAGATCGCCAACTGCCCCGAACCGCCGACGAGCGCCCCACCGATCCAGCCGACGCCGGCGATGGCCTCCCAGATCTGGATCCGGATGCTGCGACGCGGCGGTTTCCCGGTCGAGACGACAAGGACGTAGTAGGCCGAGGCGCTGAGGTGGATGACCACGTACGTGGTCGCGAAGAGCAGCCCGCGATCGCCGTACGCGTCGGCCGCGAGCGCGGCCAACAGCAGACTGGCCGCCGCCACCCAGATGAACTGTCCCTGCCCGGACGGGCGGGTCAGGTTGATGCTGTCCGCCCCCCAGACGGTCAACGCCCAGATCATCGTGAACCCGAGCAGCAGCACCAGCGTCTCGGCGAGGCCGGTCCAGCTGAGGTTCCCGGCCAGTACTGTCGCCAGGGTGACGAGCGCGAAGATGTAGACGAGGTCGAAGAAGAGCTCCAGGAAGGCCGGACGCTCCAGGCCCGGATCGGGGGGCGACGCCGCCGCCGCACCGCTGTCCGTCGCCGTCGACATCGCGTTCCACCCGGCCCCCCGCCGCACGCCCCCGACAGGGACAATACGGGCAACCGTCCGCCGCCGGTCCCGTCCTCGGGTTCTTGTCGGCCGCCAGCTACCCCGACCCGGACCGGAGAGCCGCGTGTCGACGCGGCACCGCGTTCAGCCGCGCGGGGCGAGGCGGCGGCGGGCCTTCTCCCGGATCGATTCCGGCAGGCCCTCCGCTTCGAGCACCCGGGGCAGCAGCTCCGGCTCCAGGCTGGTCGCCCGGAACACCTCGCCGATGGTCACGCCGTGCGCGGGCCGCTCCACCACCTCGATCGGGTCACCCGAGCCGACCTCGCCCTCGCGTAGCACCCGCAGGTAGGCGCCGGGCAGCGCCCGCGCGGTGAACCGCTTGATCAGATCCGGTACGCCCCAGAACCCGGCGAAGGTGGTGCAGGGCGTCCGCGGCTTGGTGACCTGGAGCAGGGCGGAGCCGACCTGCCACTGCTCGCCGATCACGGCGCCGGTCACGTCGACCGCGTACGTGGACAGGTTCTCGCCGAAGCCACCGGACCGTACGGGCCGACCCAGCTCGGCCGCCCACCAAGCGGCGTCCTCCTCCGCGTAGGCGTAGACCGCCTGGTCCGGACCACCGTGATGGGCCCGCTCGCCGATGAAGTCGCCGACCACCCCGTCGGCGCGGATCAGCACCGGGCCGTCCACCGGCCGCTTGTCGATGCCGCTACGACCGCTCGCGTCGCCGGCCCACCGCGCCTCGGTCACGATGCCGAGGTTCACCGCTGCCACCCTGCCCGTCATGACCGTCAGCCTAACCGCGTGTCGATGTCCGGCAGCGCCACCTCGCACCGGAGGAGGAAAGTACTTGCCCACTAGGCAAGAAGGTGCTCCACTTGCCCGACACAGCGCGACCACCATCGCCGGCTACGTGCTCGTCCTTGTCGCGCTCGGCGTCGGCACCGGGTTCGCCGCCGAGGCGGCCGGCCTGGCCTGGCCCGCGACCATCGGCGCGATCACCACCGCCGGCGCGATGACCGCCACCGGGCTGCCGCTGATGCGCTACCTTCGCCGGGTGATGACGACCCGACCGCTCGGCGGCGGCCGGTGAGCAGCCCCCGGTTCGACGAATTGATCCACGCGCCGACCCGGCTGTCCCTGGTGAGCCTGCTCGCGGCCACCGAGTGGGCGGAGTTCCGCTACCTGCGCGAGCAGCTCGGGCTCTCCGACTCCGCGCTGTCCAAACAGCTCAGCACGCTGGAGCAGGTCGGATACGTGGAGATCCGCAAAGGCTTCGTGGGCAAGCGCCCGCGCACCTCGGTGACCCTGAGCACTGCCGGTCGGGCGGCGTTCGACGGGCACGTGGCCGCGTTACAGGAAATCGTCGCCCGGTCGGGGCTCACCGTTCTGCCCGCCGGTTGACCGCCGGGTCCGACGGTCGTCCGCGGCCGGCCGGTCAGCCCTTGACGGCGCCGGCCACCAGGCCGGAGACCATCCGACGCTGCACCAGCAGGAAGAAGATGATGACCGGCAGGGTGAACAGGGTGGACGCGGCCATCACCGGTCCCCAGTTGGTGTCGTCCCGGCCGAAGAAGAACGTCATCGCCACCGGCAGCGTGTAGCTCCCCTGGTCGTTGATGAACGTCAGCGCGAAGATCAGCTCGTTCCACGCCGTGATGAAGGAGAAGATGCTGGTGGCCACCAGGCCGGGCGCGACAAGCGGAAACAGGACCCGGCGGAAGATCTGGGCCCGGCTGGCGCCGTCGATGGCCGCCGCCTCCTCCAACTCCTTGGGCACCGCGGCGACGAAGCCGCGCAGCATCCAGACCGCGAACGGCAGCGAGAAACCGAGGTACGTGAGGATCAGGCTGGGCAGGGTGTTGTAGAGCCCCAGCCGTTGGATCATCAGGAAGAGTGGGATGACCAACGCCTCCAGCGGGATCATCTGCACCACCAGCAGCATGATCAGGAAGCTGGTCCGCAGCTTGAAGCGGAACCGCGCCACAGCGGTCGCGGCCAGCAACGCGACAAGGCCACTGAGCACCACTGTGGAGACCGCGACCAGCGTGCTGTTGAGGAAGAAGTCGAAGAAGCTCACGCCGGGGATCAGGTTGCCGGTCAGGATCTCCCGGTAGTGCGCCAGCGTCGGGTGGGTCGGCACCGGCTGCGGGGTGGCCGAGAAGATCTCGTTGCTCGGCTTCAGCGAGGTCGAGATCATCCAGTAGACCGGGAACGCCGCGAAGAGCGCGACAAGCAGCCCGGCGGCGTTGAGGGCCACCTTCTTCACGACTCGTCCTCCTGCCTGAGCACCATCCGTACGTAGAAGCCGGTCACCACGAGCAGGATCAGCGTGAGGATCACCGCGATGGCCGCGCCGAGTCCGTACTTCGGCGGCGGAGAGAAGGCCTCGGCGTACGAGTAGATGGCGAGCATGAACGTCGGCCGGTCCTGGGTGCCGCCGGCCAGCACGAACTGCTGGGTGAAGACCTTGAAGTCCCAGATGGTGGAGAGCACGATCAGGATCCCGAAGACCGGGCGCAGCAGCGGGAAGGTGATCTGCCAGAAGACCCGCCACGGGCTGGCGCCGTCCACCCGGGCCGCCTCGTGCAGCTCGCTCGGCACGCTCTTGAGACCGGCGAGCACGCTCACCGCGATGAACGGGAACGAGTGCCAGACCACCACCAGGGTGAGGATGGCGAAGAAGAGCAGCGGCGAGTTGAACCAGCCGTAGCCGGTCCAGTCGCTACGACCGAACAGGCTGCGGGAGAGCCCGTCCGGCAGCGCGTTGAACAGCCACGTGACGAGGCCGCTCGTGTCGTCGAAGATCCACTTCCACACGATGGTGCCGGTCAGCGCCGGCGTGGCCCAGGCGAGCATCACGCAACTGGCCACAAAGGTCGCCATCTTGCGACCGAGCCGGTTGAGCAGCAGCCCGACCAGGGTGCCGAGGACCATCGTGAGCAGCACGTTGGCCGCGGCGAACAGCACCGTATTGCGCAGCACGGTCAGGAAGAACGGGTCGGAGAGGATGTCGGTGTAGTTGCCAAGCCCCACCCACGGCCACTCCCGGTCGCCGCGCAACTGCCGGACGCTGTTGAGCCGGTAGAAGGACATCACCACCACCTGGCCAAGTGGCCAGAGCAGCAGCACCCCGATGATCACCAGTGCGGGCAGGAGGAGCAGGTAGGGCAGGCGGTCCACCCGGCGACGCCGCCGCGCGGGGGTCTCCCGCGCGGCGGCCGTCTCCGGCACCTCGGTCAGCGTGGTCACTTGGCGTTGAGGATGCTTTCCATCTCACCGGCCGCGTCGGCGGTAGCCTTCTCGACCGTCTTCTGACCCTTCATGACCGAGCTGTTCATCGCCTGGGTCACCGTCTTCGTCCGGCTGACCTCCACCCACTTCGGGGTGAGCGGCGTGAGCTTGGTGTTCTGCATGGTGGTGGCGAACGCCGCCATCACCTTGTCGTTGGCGTACGTGTCACCGGCGACCAGATCCTGGTAGACCGGGAAGAAGCCGAGGCTGCTCGCGAAGCTCTGCGCGTTCTTCTTGTTCAGCAGCACTGTCAGGTAGTCCCAGGCCAGGTCTTGCCGCTCACTGTCCTTCCAGATCGCCACGTCCGAACCACCCGCGAAACCGGGTGCCGCCTTGCCGTCCGGGCCGGGGATCGGGAACGTACCCCAGACCTTCTCGATCTCGGGGTTGTCCTTCTTGATGGCGTTCTGCTGCCAGCTACCGGCGAAGGCCATCGCGGCCTTTCCGGTGGCGAACTGGGTGCGCGCGTCGATCTCGTTCCAGCCCGCGGCGGCCGGCGGGGCCACCTTGTGCACGGTCACCAGGTCGGTCCAGAACTTGACGGCCCGCTGCGCCTCCGGCGTGGTGTAACCGGACTTCCAGGTGCCGCCCTGGTTGCTGGCGATCTCGCCGCCGGCACCCCAGAGGAAGGAGTAGAACGGCAGCTCGGAGTTGCCCGGCAGGGCGATGCCGTAGGTGCCCTTCTTCTTCGCCTGCACGGCCTTTGCCACGGTGACCAGGTCGTCCCAGGTCTTCGGCGGCTGCACGCCGGCCTCGGCGAACCAGTCGGTGCGGTAGTAGATCGCCCGCACACCCGCGTACCAGGGCACGCCGTACTGCTTGCCGTCGAGCTGCGCGTTGCGCACCAGGTCGGGCAGCAGGTCCTTGCCGTCGGCCCAGCCGCCCATCCGACCGCTCACGTCGGCGAGCGCCTCCTGGGCGGCCCAGCCCTGGGTCTCGGTGTTGCCCAGCTCGGTGATGTCCGGCCCCTCACCGCCGGCGAGCGCCGCCTGGAACTTCTTGGGCGCCTCGAGCCAGGGAATGTACTGCACCACCACGTCGGTGTCGGGGTGCTTCTGGCGGAACTCGGTCTCGACGGAATCGAGGAAGGCGTTCTGCGCGTCGCCGCCCTCGCCCATCATCCAGACCGTGAGCTTGCTGTCGTCGGCCGCGTCCTCGCCGGAACCACCGCACCCGGTCAGCACCATCGCGGCCGAGGCCACCATGGCGGTGACCGGGGCCAACCGCTTCCACCTGTTCACGCCACATCTCCCCTCGCGCCGCCTGGAACTAACCTTCTCCGCCGCACCCTAGTACGGAGAATTCCTTTACGACAGTGGGCGGACTGGCCGAAGCGTGGCGACCGTACCGCAGCGGCCCGACGAGCGACGCTCGGACATCGGGGCGAATCCGGGCACAGGGCACGAAAAAGCGCCCGGCTCTGGGCCGGGCGCTCCTTCGGTAGTGCTGTCCTACGGTGCTGTTGCCTCGCCAGGTGATGCCAGGTCGTTATCGGGTGAGGCTGCGGCGGCGACCCACGCCGGCCACCAGGGCGACCGCGATCGCGGCGACCACGACCTGGACCAGCAGCTCGGCCCAGTCGATGCCGCTCGTCTCGGTCGCGATGCCGACGGCCCGCGCCAGCACAGTGCCCAGCAGGGCCGCGCCGATACCGATGAGCAGGTGCAGCCAGATCGGCATGTTCTGCCGGCCCGGGACGACCAGGCGGCCGAGCGCGCCGACGATGAGACCAACAACGATCGCAGTGATGATGCCCCACACGGTGAGCTCCACGGCCACCCTCCTTCAGAAGAATGTCTGACACACGAGGTGTGTGCTTTCTGTCGTGACCGCTAAGTGCCCGCCCCACGAAAATTCCAAACCGACTCCGGCCACGAAACGATCACGTCTTGGCCGACATGAGCACGTTCCACCGACCACCCCCACACCCGAACCACCGCCACGGGCCGCCAGCCCGCCGCGGGCGCCAGCCCGCCCCGGGCCAGGGGCCGCCAGCCCGCCCCGGGACCGCAGGCCACGGGCCGCCAGCCCGCCGCGCGCCGTGATCGACACGAGTTCCTTGATGTCGCGGCAACAAGCCCAGCAGGTCAGCCCGATCTCACGGAAACGGAGCGGATCACAGCGATCCGGTGCGCCGGAAACGCCAGCCGGGCGTCGAGAACCCGGCTGGCGCGGTGATTGGCCGTCCTGGCCGCGGAGGTGATTGGCCGGGAAACGCCGATGGGCGCCCGGCCTGTCGGCCGGACGCCCATCGACTGTGTGGCGGTGGTACGAGAATTTGTGTTCGGTGTTAGCGGGTCACTCGGCGGCGGCCACCCACGCCGGCCACCAGGGCGACCGCGATCGCGGCAACCACGACCTGGACCAGCAGCTCGCCCCAGTCGATACCGCTCGTCTCGGTCGCGATGCCGACGGCCCGCGCCAGCACAGTGCCCAACAGGGCCGCGCCGATACCGATGAGCAGGTGCAACCAGATCGGCATGTTCTGCCGGCCCGGGACGACCAGACGGCCGAGCGCGCCGACGATGAGACCAACAACGATCGCAGTGATGATGCCCCACACGGTGAACTCCACGGTCGCCCTCCTTCAAAGAATGTTCGACACACGATGTGTGCTTCCTGTCGTGACCGTTAAGTGCCCGACCCGCCGAAAGCCCAAACCGACTCATCGTGGATGACAACGCCAGATGTCAATGCCCGACGGGTGCGTCGGTTGGCGCCGGAAGCACGTCCACACAGGTGGGAGCCCATCTCGGCGACCCGACCACCACCCCGCATCAGCCCAAAAAATTTTCCGGACCTCGGCAACCCCGCACCCGGCCGGCAACGTCGACGGCCGGCTGGACCGAACAAGCAGGGAGACGCGGACCAAGGCAGACACGCAAGATCCGCGCTACTTCAGGGAAACTGTTGCCTCAACACGACTCCAGGCAACACTTTCCCCGAAACTGCGCGGATCTTGGTCCTCCAGCGTGGTCCGCGACGCATCGGCCGCCGTACGCGAGGATGAGCGGGGCGGGACGTCCGGACTACTTCTTCCCGGCGGCCTTGCCGTCGCCGGAGTCGGAGGAGAGGGCGGCGATGAAGGCCTCCTGCGGCACCTCGACGCGGCCGACCATCTTCATCCGCTTCTTGCCTTCCTTCTGCTTCTCCAGCAGCTTGCGCTTACGGCTGATGTCACCGCCGTAGCACTTGGCGAGCACGTCCTTGCGGATCGCCCGGATGGTCTCCCGGGCGATCACCCGACTGCCGATGGCCGCCTGGATGGGCACCTCGAACTGCTGGCGGGGGATCAGGGTACGCAGCTTGGCGGCGATGGTGACGCCGTAGTTGTACGCCTTGTCCTTGTGCACGATGGCGCTGAACGCGTCCACCGGCTCGCCGTGCAGCAGGATGTCCACCTTCACCAGGTCGGACGCCTGCTCGCCGGAGGGCTCGTAGTCGAGTGAGGCGTAGCCCTTGGTGCGGCTCTTCAACTGGTCGAAGAAGTCGTAGATGATCTCCGCGAGGGGCAGCGTGTAGCGCAGCTCCACCCGGTCGGCGGAGAGGTAGTCCATGCCGAGCAGGGTGCCGCGCCGACCCTGGCAGAGCTCCATCACCGCGCCCACGTAGTCGTTTGGCGTCAGCACTGTGGCGCGCACGACGGGCTCGTACACCTCGGCGATCTTGCCGCTGGGGTATTCGCTGGGGTTGGTGACCACGATCTCGGCGCCGTCGTCGGTGATCGCCCGGTACACCACGTTGGGCGCGGTGGAGATCAGGTCGAGGTTGTACTCGCGCTCCAGCCGCTCCCGGATGATCTCCAGGTGGAGCAGGCCGAGGAAGCCGCAGCGGAAACCGAACCCGAGCGCACCGGAGGTCTCCGGCTCGTAGTCCAGGGCGGCGTCGTTGAGCTTGAGCTTGTCCAGTGCCTCACGCAGGTTGGGGTAGTCGGACCCGTCGATCGGGTAGAGCCCCGAGTAGACCATCGGCTTCGGGTCCTTGTAGCCACCCAGCGGCTCGGCCGCCGGCCGGCTGTTGATGGTGACAGTGTCACCGACCCGGGACTGCCGGACGTCCTTCACGCCGGTGATCAGGTAGCCGACCTCGCCGACGCCGAGCGCCTCCGCCTTGACCATCTCGGGCGAGATGACGCCGATCTCCAGCAACTCGTGCACGGCCCCGGTGGACATCATCTTGATCCGGTCCCGGGCGCTGATCCGGCCGTCGATGACCCGGACGTACGTGACGACGCCGCGGTACACGTCGTACACCGAATCGAAGATCATCGCCCGGGCGGGCGCCTCGGCGGCACCGACCGGCGGGATGAACTGCCGGACGATCTCGTCGAGCAGGTACGGGACGCCCTCGCCGGTCTTGCCGGAGACCCGGATGCAGTCGGCGGGGTCGCCGCCGATCAGGTGGGCCAGCTCCTCGGCGTACTTCTCCGGCTGGGCGGCCGGCAGGTCGATCTTGTTGAGCACCGGGATGATGCGCAGGTCGTTCTCGAGCGCCAGGTAGAGGTTGGCCAGGGTCTGCGCCTCGATGCCCTGCGCGGCGTCGACAAGCAGCACGGCGCCCTCGCAGGCGGCCAGCGACCGGGACACCTCGTAGGTGAAGTCGACGTGCCCCGGGGTGTCGATCATGTTGAGCACCGCGTGCTCGCCGGCCCGCTCACCATCGCGGATGGTCCACGGCATGCGGACGGCCTGGCTCTTGATGGTGATGCCGCGCTCGCGCTCGATGTCCATCCGGTCCAGGTACTGGGCGCGCATCTGCCGGGGGTCGACCACACCGGTGAGCTGCAGCATCCGGTCGGCCAGGGTCGACTTCCCGTGGTCGATGTGGGCGATGATGCCGAAGTTCCGGATGCGACCGGGGTCGGTGGAACCGGGAGCATTCGCGCCGGGATCGAGCTTCGGTGGCACAGCGGTCCGTTCTGGTCGGCTGACGTGAACAGGCCGGCGCGCCGCCGACCCCCTCTATGTTCCCACGCCGCCGGGGTGCGCCCGCTGCGCGGGCGACGGATCGGTCCGCGCCCCCTCACTCCAGCGGCGGCTCGACGAAGAGCGCGGCGAGTCGGGGCAACCGACGACGCGCCTCCTCCTCGTCGTCGAAGTCCCAGAAGTCGTTGAGGTCCGGCGTCCGCACCGGATCGCGGTCCGCCGGCAGTTCGGTGGCGGTGGCCTTCCGGTACGCGTCCCAGGGCACCGACAGCATCTGCTCGGCGGAGAACTCCTCGCCGCTGAGCGACGCCGCCCGCACCTGGGGCAGTTCGGCCAGGGAGTCCGGTTCGGCGACCGCGCGTGCGAAGACAGCCCGCCCCTGGGTCATCAGCCAGCCCCGGAAGTGCTCGAAGCCGTCGGCCGAGGCGCCACCGTTGATCAGGTACGCCGCGCCCCACAGGTCCGCCTTGTGCGAGGCGGCCAGCACCCGCGTCTGGTGCCGGGCGTACCCGACGATGTCCTCCGGGTCGCGCTCGGCGAGCAGCGCGACGGCCCGCGCGGCGACCGGCCCGGGCTCTCCCCCACCGCCGGCCCGAGCCTCGTCGATCAGCTGCCAGAAGTCCTCGGTCCTCATGGCTTGGCAGTCTGGCAGTGTCGCCGTGCGTCGCGCACGTACCCCGGGGCAGCATGGTGTGGTGTCCCCTCCCTCACTGCCGCCGGTGCCGTACCACGCGAGCGCCCTGCGCCCGTCGTGGCCGACGCTGCCGGCGGCGCTGCGGGCCGCGGTCGCCGACCGGCTCGGCGCGCCGGTGGTCACCGCCCGGGTCGCCGGCGCGGGCTTCACCCGCGGCTTCGCCGCCGTGCTCGACACCGCCGACGGTGGCCGGGCCTTCGTCAAGGCCGCGCCCGCCGCCGAGCAACCGCACCTTGTCGACTGGTACGCCCGGGAGGCCGCGATCCTCGACCGGCTGCCGGCCGGCCTGCCGGCGCCCCGCCCCCGGTGGACCCTCTACGAAGCTGGCTGGTTCGCGCTCTGCACCGACGCCGTCGACGGCCACACCCCACGCCTGCCCTGGTTGCCCGCCGAGTTGGACGCGACCCTCGCCGGGTACGCGGAGGTCGCCGCCGCCCTGGCCGACCCGCCGGCCGAGTTGGTCGCGCTCGGCCTGCCGCACCTGGCCGACCTGGCCCGCTCGGACATCCTCTGGTGGGAGGAGGTCGCCGCCGGGCGCGAGCCGGCCCCGCCCCTGCCCGCTCCAGCACGGGGCCGGCTGGCCGAACTGGTGGCGCTGGAGTTCCGCCTCCCCCGGTACGCCGCCGGGGCGACCGGCCTGATCCACGGCGACCTGCGGGTCGACAACGTGTTGATCGACGCGGACGGCCGAGCCTGGTTCTGCGACTGGACCTGGGCCTGCTCGGGGCCGGCCTGGTTCGACCTGGCCGGTCTGCTGCTCACCGCGTACGCCAGCGGCCTGGACGCAGACCGGCTCTTCGCCGCGCACCCGGCGACGGCGGGCGCTCCCCCGGACGCGCTGGACGCGACAGTTGCCGCGTTGGCCGGTTACTACCTGACCGGTGCCGCGGCGGCTCCCCCGACCGCCTCGCCGCACCTGCCCGCCCACCAGCGGTGGAGCGGCGAGCAGTTGCTCGACTGGCTGGCCCGCCGCCAG
Organism: Micromonospora sp. CA-240977; assembly: GCF_050942285.1. Taxonomy (NCBI): domain Bacteria; kingdom Bacillati; phylum Actinomycetota; class Actinomycetes; order Micromonosporales; family Micromonosporaceae; genus Micromonospora; species Micromonospora sp. CA-240977. The sequence continues at coordinate 6,065,776 of NZ_CP192055.1, forward strand.
GGCTGGCGGTGACCATCACCCCGAACACCCGGCGGCCGTCCGCCTTTGGGTGATCGACTTGGGTTCCTTGATACCGGGGTGTCAACTCGCTACGGATACCCCGGTATCCGTGAAGCCGAGTGGATCAGCGCCGGTCTGCTCCGCGGCCCGTGGAGCGGCGGTTGGCAGAGCCGTTTTGGCTCGTCCCGGGCGACCTGGTAACCTGGCTCTTCGCGCAGCGATGACGCATGTTCGTCATCTCGCGCACAGAAGCTGACCAACCCGAGCTATCAAGACGAGGCTGTCGCGTGGCGAACATCAAGTCCCAGATCAAGCGCAACCGGCAGAACGAGAAGGCCCGGCTGCGCAACAAGTCGGTCAAGTCGTCGCTGAAGACCGCCGTCCGGAAGTTCCACGAGGCTGCCGAGGCCGGTGACGTCGAGAAGGCCACCGCGCTCATGCTGGACGCCTCGCGCAAGCTGGACAAGGCCGTCAGCAAGGGCGTGATCCACTCCAACCAGGCCGCGAACCGCAAGTCCGCGATCGCGAAGCGCGTGGGTGCGCTCTCCGCCTGACGACTTCACCGTCAGACTGATTCGGAAAGCCCCGGACCTCGGTCCGGGGCTTCCGTGTGTCCGCAGACCGGCACGGCGTCCGCGGGCCAGCCGCCAACCTGATGAGTCCGGTTCGACCTGACGGGTTGGGTTCAGCGAGACGGGTCGGCACGGCGGGTGGGCGGCGCCGGATCGGCGGTGATCACCACGCCGCTGACGCTGTGCGAAATCCACTCCACCTGGGCCCGGCCGACCACCGGCTCCATCTGCCGGCGAAACCGGTCCCGTTCCTGCTCCGGCACGAGCGCGGCGGAACGGACCACGATCGCGGCCACCATGTCGTTGAGCTTGACCATCGCCGCCACCACTGCGGGCAGCACAAGCACCGCCCACCAGGTGACCAACTCGGCGAGGGCGAGCAGCACGGCCAGCGCGATGGTGCCCTCGAAGAAGAGGAAGCACAGCACGCCGCCGGGGTTGACGAACCGCAGGCCGAGGAGTCGGGCGTAGAGCGGCCGGTAGCGTTCCTCGTCGACGGCGACGGTGGCCCACGCCGGGCGGTTCGTTCCCGTCACCTGGTGCCGCCCTGCCGGGCTGCCGCAACCGAGAAGACCGCCCGCTCCAGGGCGTACGCCCGGTCGTCGGAGCCGCCCTTGACGGCGGCGTTGCACTCGGCGGCGACCTGCATGGCCCGGACCAGGCCCTCCGGCGTCCAGCCGCGCCCCTGCCGCTGCGCCCGCTCGATCTTCCAGGCGGGCATGCCGAGGCTGCTGGCGAGCTGGTACGGGTTGCCCCGCCCGGCCGACGCCACCCGGGCCACCGTACGCACCCCGTCGGCCAGGGCGTCGGCGATGGGCACCGGGTCGACCCCGACGTGCAGGGCCCAGCGCAGCGCCTCCAGTGCCGCCGGCACGTCGCCGACCATTGTGGCGTCCGCCACCGTGAAGCCGGTCACCTCGACCCGGCCCCGGTAGTAGCGGCTCACCGTGTCGGCGCTGATCCGCCCGTCGGTGTCGGCGATCAGTTGGGAACAGGCGGCAGCCAGCTCGCGCAGATCGTTGCCGACCGCCGCGATGAGCGCTTCGGCGGCGTCGTCGGTGCACTTTCCGCCGGCCCGGCGGATCTCGTCACGGACGAAGGTCACCCGGTCGCGGTGCCCCTTGAGCTTGGCCGCCGGGACGACCGTCGCGCCGGCCGCCCGCAACCCGTCGGCGAACGCCTTGCCCTTGGCGGCGCCCAGGTGCAGCACCAGCAGTTGGACGTCCGGGTCGGGGTTCTTCGCGTACGCCAGCAGCGCCGCGACCAGGTCCTTGCGGGCGTCCTGGCCCGAGCGCAGGATCAGCAGTCGCCGCCCGCCGAACAGCGATGGGCTGAGCATCTCGGCGATCTCGCCGACGGTGAGCGCACTGGCCTGGTATTCGCGGACGTCCACCTCGGGGTCGACACTGCGAACCTTCGCGACAGCTTCGGTGACCGCGCGCGTGGCGAGCAACTCCTCGTCACCGAGGACGAGCAGAATGGGGGCGAGGTTGGCGGCGGTCACGCCGCCCATATTCGCACGGCCCACGTCGGGATCGTGCCTGCTCATTCGCTGCTTGGTCGGCGCAGCCCGCACACAGCGCAAATCCAGACATCTATCTCAATTACCGCTTAATCGACAATTCGCCTCGCCCAATCGGACGGGCGCGCGCTGGCCGGTACCCGGCCGGCCGTCTCTGCGTAGCCCCGTGCCTGATCCACTCGAGGTCAGCAATAACGCGGTATCGGGTCACGACGGACACCCCCAGATCAGCGAAGCCGAGTCGATCAGCGCGCCAGGCACTCCGGTGATCGACGACCGGGAACCGGCCGCGCCGTGACGCCGTCGGCTCAGGATCGTCGGCCCGGTGGGATTCCTCGCCGGACCACGGCCAGGCCACCATCGGTCCGGATCGCCGCCACGTCGCCGTCGGTGTCGGTGCGCAGCACCCGGGTGCCGCCCCTGGTCAGCCGGGCGAGCAGCCCCGGGCTCGGGTGGCCGTAGGTATTGCCACTGCCCACCGGCACGAGCGCGACCGCCGGCCGCACCGCGTTGAGGAACCCCGGGTCCTGGTACGCCGACGCATGAGCGCGGCGGGTACCGACATAAACGGGCCCGGCAGGTGCTGTAACACCTGAGCTCCGGGCCCTTGACCGGGACAGGAGCCCGATCCGCCATGAGTGTAGCCGTGAAGTCCGCCCTGCTCGCGACCCGTGATCTCGGGAAAAATGAGCGTGCCGTAGCTATCGCTATCGCTGCCCACGCCAACCACGAGGGCCATGCCTGGCCTTCCGTCGCCACCCTCGCCGAGTACGCCGGTTGCTCTGAGCGGACCGTGCAGCGGGCGCTCGCCAAGCTGGTGCAGCTCGGTCGCCTGGTCGTCGCCAAGGTTGCCGGAATCGCCACCCGCGTCTACCGCTTGGTGGCCGGCCAAGGGGTGACGGATGCAGCCTCGGGGGTGACGAATCAGCCGGCTGGGGTGACAGATCAAGCCAGCGGGGGTGACAGCCAGGGAGTCACCCGAAGTGGTGAAGACCAAGGGAAGAAGAAGGCGGGCGCAAGCGCCCGGGACTGGCGTCGATTCATCCCCAGGAACAAGAACACCAACCCAGGCACCAACGGCTTCCCGGAGCGCAAGGGCGCTGCCCTTCCAATGACCGCCGGCGGTGACCGGTGCGCCAAGCCGGGGCACGTTGGCCAGCCCGCCGGCCGGTGCATCCCCTGCCGCAGCGAGGCGCTGGCAGGTGCCCGATGACTGACACCGCTGCCTGCGCCCTGGCCTTGGTCCTGATCGGCGGACCGCTGGCGATGCTCGCGCCGTTCGCCATCGCTCGCCTGCTGGTCGATGAGCACGCGGACCAGGTTGCCGACGACATCGCCCACCTCTCCGACGTTCCGACTGTCCCCACCACCCGCCGGGAGCTGATCAACCGATGACTACCGCCACCGCTCCCAGCGCTTACCCGCGTGCCATCGGCGACCTGCTCCCGGCTGTTCGGGACCTGGCGGACAGGCTCGGCGAGATCCCCTCACGGAACCAGATCATGCGTGAGTTCAAGGTGGGTGCACCCAAGGCTCAGGCGGTCCGGCTGGCCCTGGTCGCCGAGCCCATCATCCTGCCCGATGACATCAAGACTGAGCCCACCTCTGACCCGTGGGAGTACGCCGAGCCCGCCCCGGTTACGTCGGCCCTGCCGGTCGACATCACCCCGGTTCCGCTGATCCTGCCGGCTGAGAAGGTCGCAGAGCCGTTGCCCGAGGTCGACCAGGTCGGACACCCGCCGGTCCACGCTGGGCCCTCCACCGCTGTCAGCAAGCCTCGCCGACTGGCTACATGGCCGGTAGTTCTGATCGCGCTCCCGGCGTTCGTAGCCATCTGGTCCGGCTGGGTCGGGCTCGGCGGACTCACCGGGTTCGGGGTGGTTCACCCGCTGCCCGGCATCGCCGACGGGTTCAGCCTCAACACCGCCATCACTCTGCCGATCGGCGTTGAGGTCTACGCCGCGTACGCGCTGCGGGCCTGGCTGTCGGGTCTGGTCCCGCCCCGGGCTCGCTGGTTCGCCAAGTGGTCCGCGATCGGGTCTCTGATGGTGGGTGCGCTCGGTCAGGTGGCGTATCACCTCCTGGTCGCCGCTGGCATCACCTCTGCCCCCTGGTGGATCACCACCCTGGTTGCCTGCCTGCCCGTCGCCGTGCTCGGCATGGCCGCTGCCCTCGCCCACCTCTCGCACGAGGGGAACGAGCAGTGACCGAACTTGAGCGAGCGATCCGCCGGCTACAACGCAAGCACACCGTCTCCCGCGTCGCGTACCGGTACCTGTCTGGTCGTCCGCTCGACGGCCGGCAGGGCCACCCGTACCGCCAACGGGGACCGGGCCGGCTGGCCGGCTGGCAACGTCAAGCCGTCCGCCTCGGGGTTCCGTTCGCAACCGTCATGACTGCGGCCTACCCCGGTCAGGCTGGCGGGTTCCTCGGCGCTGCCGTAGCCGTCACCGGCTGGCGAGTGCGGCGCCGCATCACCATGCGCCGATTCAACCGCGAGTACATCGCACCGACCCTGGCTGCCCTCGCTCCCGCGATGGGCTTGCAGACCGGCGTACGCCTGCACGTTGATCCATCGTTGGGCAACCTCACCCCCCGGCTGGCCAAGCCGCTGAGTCCGGCCGAGGTCGCCGTGCGGACCTGGTACGGCGAGCGGATAGAGCCGCCGATCCGGTGGCTTCCTGAGCGTGCTCAGCGGGTGGCATGGTCGGTGCAGCGCAAGGCGCAGCCGGTCACGTCCAAGCTGGCTCTGTTCCGCCGGCCCGTCGACGGCGACCGGGGCCCGCGTATCGAGCTGACCGCAGACACCCCGTACCTGACCAAGGAACAACGGCAGCTGGTCTCATCCATCATCGGCAGCAAGATCCCGGTGTCCGACCTGGTCGAATCCTGGCACCAGGTCGGTCCGCGGGTAACCGCTACCTGGACTGTGCGCAAGCGTCCACCGGCTCGGGTCGGCGTCGACCAGGTCGCCGCGCATCTCCCCCGCCTGGCTGAGTGGGAGTTCTACATCGGGCAGGGTGCAGGCGATCGGCCGGTAACCCTGTCCCTGCGCGACGACTCGCCCCACATCGCGGTGAGCGCGGGGTCGGGCGCGGGTAAGAGCGTGCTCGCCGAGCTGGTCGCCGTGCAGGTGCTCGCCCGAGGCGGGCGAGTGGTGATCCTCGACCGGAAGGGCTCGCACCGCTGGGCCCTCGGACTGGCCGGGGTCGACTACTGCACCAAGCCGGCGCAGATGCATGACGCCCTGGTGCGCCTGGCCGCGCTCGCCGATGAGCGGAACACCCTGGCCATGCACGAGCTGGAAGACTGGGACTGCGGTCCCCGGGTGCTGGTCATCTGCGAGGAGTTGAACGCCACCATCGGGCAGCTCGTCAACTTCTGGGCCGAGGCTCGCGGCAAGGGTGACCCCAAGCGCTCCCCCGCCGTGTCGGCGCTGGCTGACCTGCTCTTCATGGGCCGCAGCGCCAAGGTCAACGTGCTGGCCATCGCGCAGATGCTCACCGCTCGGGCGATCGGCGGACCCGAGGCGCGCGAGAACTTCGGCATCCGCTGCCTCGCCCGGTACACGGCGAACAACTGGAAGATGCTGGTTCCCGAGGCAGCCATGCCCCGAGCATCCCGCACCCTCGGACGGTGGCAGATCGTGATCGGTGGCCAGGCCACAGAGACCCAGGTCGCCTACCTCACCGCTACCGAGGCTCGGGAGTTGGCATGTCCCCGGTCCCTGGGGACATCCGAGGTCAGCGGCCTATCAAGCCCTTCCGGGGACTTCCTGACGCTGCGCCAGGCGGTAGACGCCAGAGTGCTTCCCTGGTCTCACGAAGCGGCCAAGAAGCGGCTACAGCGTCGCGTCGGCAAGGTGCCCACGGCAAGGAGCAAGCAGGGGAACGCCGACCTATACGCGCGACAGGATCTGGAAGCGTGGGTCGGACAGCAATAGGAAGGCGAGTAACGGGACCGAGTAACCGGCCGAGTACCGGACCCAATAAATCTCCGTCACCCTGTCGCAGACTTTCCGGGGTGCGGGTAACCTCAACTTGGTAGTAGAAGTCGCTACTGAGTTCCGCGACTGAAGGAAGACCCCCGCCCCAGGTTTCCGAGGCCACGAGGCGGAGGCCCTTCCCGCTTGATGTGGGCCTAGCTGACGGTCGTCAGTTGGGCCCGCATCCGTTCCCGGCCAGCGTCACCGCTAGGCCGATGGCGTAGGCAAGCAGCTTGAGTATCACTGCCACCCACTCCGCGACGTCCCGCCACCGGTTGACGTCGGTTCGCCGGGTCTTCTTCGGGCCCGAAGGCCCCTTGCGGCGCGTTGTCACTCGCCATCCCCTCCGATATTTCGGGTCGGGGGACCGTCCCCCCCGCATCGGGGCGGTACCTGCCGGCCTTGATCTCGGAGACCAGTTCAGTCTGCTTCATTGCGCCGAAGACACCATAGCGAGTGGGCAGGAGAAATTGTTATCGCATCACACCTTTCGCACGCAGGTTCGATAGACGTAACTATCTCTCGCGTCCGTGCGTGCTACGCGAGAGACCAATCGGCATCCCCGTCCTTGACGGTGGCGTCGCTGTAGGTGGATGAGTTGGGCGAGGGCCACTTGCCGCCTGGGAAGGATCGGCTGTCTACCGCCTCGCCGTGCAGGTTGACCATGCTGGTTGCCTGTGCGGCGAGGAAGGCGGACAGGGTGACGATCGCGGTAGCGACGATCGCGGTGTTGACGCCTGCCTCTTCCAAGACGATGCCGGCACCTACCCACGAGAAGACGGCGGACCCGAACGCAGCTATCGCCGCGATCGCGGCGACGATGAGCTTCGCCAGAACAACTGCCAGGGTGGTGTAGAAGGCTGCGCCGGCTGCCGCGCAGGCGAGGAGATGGCCTGACGTGCTCGCTGCGATCGCCGTGACCCTGGACGCCGCCTCGGCGTGGCTGGCCACGCTGCTGACGTAGGCGTCTCGGGCCTTGCCTGACCAGTCGGAGTTGTCGACTACGAGGTGTTGTTCTGTCAGCGCGCTGGCGATACCGGAGGCGGAGCCTCGCACGTCCATCCAGTCCCAGGCGTCCTTGAACATGAAGATCGGGGCGGTGGCGCCCTTCATGAGATCGATGAGGAAGTTGAGGGCTTCCCTGCCGACCTTGACGGTCTCTCTGCCCAGCCAGAGGATCGAATCGGCCACGCCTGGCGGGATGTACCACCGGTTAGCGGCGGCGGTAGCGGCCGGTCCAATCTGGTCCAGGCGCACGCTCAGGTCGTCCAAGCCTGCGCTGATGTCGGTCAGCAACCCCTCGAACTGCGCCTTACTGAAGTCCACGTCATGCCCTCATCAGTAGAGGTTCCGAAGCTTGTGCTCGTTGCTGCGGTCTTCCTCGTCGTAGGTGTCGGCGACCTTCCGAAGCGTGGTCGCCACCTCCGTCATCGCTGCCTGGCCTTCCTGGCAGCGATGACTGACGTGCTGAACGATCTCGTTGTAGGGCGAGACGATCAGTTGGAAGAGACCGGCCTCAACCCGCCCAAGTTCCATTCCGGCAACCTTCGGCACGACTGCCGACATCGCCGCGCTCTGCCGGTCCCACTCTCCGGCCTCCGTGCGCAGAGCGTCCGTGGCGACCGTGACCTGTTGACGGCTCGGGGGCGGCATCTCAGCCCTCCTCGGGGGAGTTGTTCAAGTCTTGGAATCTGGCGAGCGTGGCCAGTGCCTCACGCGCCAAGTCGTCGAGCCCCTGGGCCTCTGCCCTACGTCGCGCGGCATGCTCTTCCATCGCCGCACGGGCCTCTCTCAACGCCTCCCTGAGAGCCGCGTTAAGAGCCGTAGCGCCTTGCCTCAGTGCCCACCGCGGATTGATGGTGCAACCCTGCAACCCGCCAGGGGTGAGGGTGATCGAGACAGCGCGGTCACCGTCCCAACCAGTCGACGTCATCGGCGGCGCGGCGGCCTGGTCCCGCGTCGCCTTCAGCGCCTTGAGCGCTTCCTCAGTCAGCGTCAACGGGTCGCGCGGACTACCGAACGGCCGGGCCTGCTCCAAGGGCGGCAGCTCTGCACCCTCCTGCTCCCCCGCTCGCGCCGCTTCAGCTCGCGACCGCCACACGTGGAGGTCGAAGGCCTCGGACCACGCTTGCGCCGCTTGAGCGGCCACCTCTTGAGAGACGAGCAGGACCAACGAGCTCAGCTCTTCGGCGGCCACATGTCGCTGCCAACCGGCTCTCACCTCGATGCGTGAAGGCAGACCGTCAGGGTCAACCACAACGGCAACGCAGCCAGTCGGGTCGGTTCCGCGTGCCTCGTTGGGCCGGGGCTGCGACTCCATCGCGGCTTGAACATTCAGGGCATGCGCCTGGATCTGCTGGAGGCGGGCAAGGATGTCGTCGGTCATGTGGATGTCACTGCCTCGATCGTGACGGCGGAGCAGGAGTTGCCTTGCGCACGAGCAGCCATCCGATGACCGCCGTTGCAACGGCGGAGTGCGCAAGAAGTACCGCGAAGACAACCCACATGCCGCTCATGCCGTAGCCGAGCATCAGCACGGCTAGCAGTCCCGAGGCGACCCAGAGCAGCACGGCTACGGCTCGGCGGAGACCGGTTGCAGCCCCGACCCATGCGAGCGCAACCGCCGTCAGCACCAGCACCGCCGCAACCAGCGCCACGGCCTGTGACCCTATCGAACCGAAGGCCGCTTCGGAGGCCACGTCAGGGAAGGAAGAGATCGCGAGAGCCACAATGGGCAGCTCGATGACTGGACCTGCGGCCCAGAGTAATAACAGGGTTCGTCCCGTGTGCTGGCTGCGCGCCAGCGAAGGTTGCTCCACCGTTCCCCCCGTCACCCTCCTCCAGGAAGATCGCTCCGCGGCACCGCGCAGTCGCTATCCGTGGCAATACAGCCTGTCGGATGGAGTGCACGCACCGCAACCCTTGGTGATCGATAATCGGTCACAGGACGGCAGTCACGAGATACCAGACCAGCGATCAAACCCGCATGATTCGGGTATGGCCAGACGCCGTCAACTTCAGATCTACCGCCTAGCGCGGTTCGCCGCACGGGCATCCCATGCCACCGCTAGGGGTGGAGGCATACGACGGCGCGGAACCATAGTCCGACCCGCCTCGCGGCACCCGCCGTACGCCCCCACCCCCGCTCACATGTCCTTCGCCGTGCCTTGAATACCTAGTTCACGAAGTCGCTGCTGCAGGTCGGCGGATGTGTCCGTATCGAGGACGAGCTGAAGGGTTCCCTGCAGGTAGCTAATTTTGCGTTCGTCCAGTGCCATGTAGAGGGTCTTGAACAGGGACGCGAAGTTATCGGCGTCGCCTGCGCTTGCGAGCAGGCTGCGGGTGAAGGAGAAGGAGACCTGCTGCTCTGCGGCGGGCGGCGTCGTCTGACACGTGCCTTCGTGAGCCGCTTCGCCACACGCGGAGCACCTGGTTGAGGAAGTCTCAGAACCCGCCCCCGAGCCGGTTGAACCGGCGCCCTCACCGCCTCCAGTACCTGTACCTTTCTCCCCGCTGGCTTGGGTCTCGCACCGTCCCTTGTGTTCGGGTTTGCCACACGTCTCGCAGATTTTTGGCTTCGACTTAGCGAGGCGTAGTCCAGCACTGTGCAAGTTGACCTGGTTGGGCGCAGTGACCACGACAGGGTCACCGCTGCCGTCGACCACGTCGACGAGTCCAGCTACAACCGCATCATAGATCGCCTGCTGTAGATCGCGATCCCCGCCATACAGCAACGGCAGCCTAGGCGCAGAATAGAATGCAGCGCGGATGTCCGACAACGCCCTGCCATAGTCGGTGTCGCGCATGTTATGCAGTAGCGCCCTAGGGCCAAACTGACCCTGCTCGAACACCTTGTCGCGTTCCGTCAGCGCCTTCCAAACGATAGTGCCGTCAAGTGCAGTGCTGTGCTCGTCGTCGAGAGTCAGCTGATCGAGATAGCGTTCACCCTCGGGATCGGGCTGCGCGAGGTACACAACGTGCTGGTAGGCACGCTTGAGTGCCTTCTCAACCTGCTCCTTAGCGATCGCAAGTTCCTTAGTCCCAATGGCCTTGAGGTCGGCGTCGTTCTGGACTTCAGGTGCGGCAAGAGCTTTTTGATGAGCTAAATATTCAATGACCAACGTTCGAGCGAGTCCGCGACGCTGGGTGTTAACGACGGCGTAGACGGCGCTGGAAGCCCACTGTACTGGTAGCTGCTGCACGCCTTTACCCAGCCCCATGGCAACAGTAAGTGCCGCGATGGTCGGCTGCTCCATTCCGTTGCGCAAGCTGTACTGGGCGGGGTCGAGGACGATTAGCCTACTGACGTAGGCCGTGTCGAGCCCTGCGGTGGCGAGCACATCCGTGGGGCTGCGTTCAGGCTCGGCCATGACGAACTTCAGGTCACGGAACGGTCCGCTATTCGCCAGCCGCTGAGCGAATTGGGCGATAGTCCTGTCGCGCTCGACGTCGGTAATGGTGCGTCGAATGTTGTTGACAAGCATTCGATGGGTAAGACGGGTGGACAGGAAGTAACGGGCGGGCTTGTTGGGCCCCTGCGCGTTAACGATCTCAACTGCCGACATGCCGCGGCCCGGGTTGACGAGATCTTCCACCACCGTGTCCGCGTCGGTGACGGTATAAGAGATGTTGGGGACACTGATGGCCGCCCTAACTTCGGGAGCACTTGCTCCACGACCGCGTCCCGGCCGTAGGGTGCCAACGACGCTGGCAAGAAAAATGAAGGTGGCAGCCCGTTCAGCTGCCCGTGGATTGGCATCCGACCACATCAGCGCTTGACGCTCGATGTCCTTACGCCGAGCGGTGCCGCCGGTGCCGTCGTTGTTCACGACCTCAATTTCCGCAAGGCTGCGGTAGTTGGAGATGGTTCTCTCGTCTTCAACGAGCCCAGAGCCGAGGAGCGCCTCTCGGACAGCGGAGTCGCTGAGCGGCAGGTCTCCAGGGCCGATGAGGGATGGCACCCACTCGCCTTCGATGCCGCGCTGCTGGAGCGCATAGACGGTGGCAGCGAAGATTCTGATGGTGGAGCGGACTCGCTGAAAGCCAGTAACCTTGCTCCACTCCTCCTTAGCGATGGCCATTAGCATCGGGTGGAATGGATAGCAGGCAGCAACTTCGTCATCCCAGCGGCTACGCCACTCGGAACCAATCGGACCCCATACATTCTTCGTCCACGATTTGTCCTGCAAAACCGGTCGGTAGAGGGCAGCAGTAGCTGCAAGTACCTCTGCGGCTGGCTCAGCATCGAAGAGGCGGCGCCGCAAAATGTCGGCAAAGTCGCCGACTTCAGTAACCGTCGCGGGCAAACCATTACGTTCGAGCAAGCCAATCAAATCGTCCCGCCTTGCCTGTCCATCCGCAGACAAAGCGGTTTTGTCGCGGTCAGACGCGATCATCACAACAAGCATAGATACATGCGCAACGTCGTTCACGACATCGAGCAGGGCCCGCAAGAACGCTACATCCTGCGCGATCAGGTCGGGCTTCTTCGCACCGTCAAGCCCATTACCGATATAATCCAGAACCTCATCAACAATGATGAGAATCGGTCGGTTCACGGCCTTGAGGGCCTCGGCAATCTTGCTCTTGTCGCTCCAGTATGGCTGATATCGCTCGTATAGCGCGAAATCCCTTGAAAACAACCGCCACAGGAAGCGTTCGTAAAGAGTGAACGCAGGGCCGTCAAGTTCCTTTACAGGTGCACCGGGGGTCATATTGTCGCACGGGAGCACCACGACGTGCGGCCGATTCAGGTCATCCGGCAGGTTGTGCCCTATCCTAGACTTCGCCTGATCCGCAACGCGCTTCCCCAGCTCTGTTCCGAGCAGCAACTCTGGATTTGCTGCCAGATGATAGGCACCGATACATGCGTGTGACTTACCACCACCCATGCCTTGATCGAGACGGGTTACCGCCCGTGCCTTGAGGTAGTCTTGCCCACCGCCGATTCGCACGGCAATCTCAGTGAGAAGGTCAGTCAGCCGATTGGTCGGGTGGGTGATCTCACCGTAATAGCCGGGGGTTGCGTACGGCGGCTTGTCCGCCCCAAGGCCATGGACGGCCTGGAACAGCGACATCTGCACGTCGTCGATCTGCCCAGAAGCGCTGATGATCTCTTTGCGAATCTTCAGCGCCTTCCACCACGGCGTCAATCTAGCTGCCACGTCACCCATCCTTGTGCGCTCGGGCTTGCTGGTTCAACTACTGGCTTACGTCGTTGACTAGAGCAGCGACAGCTGGACGCTTTCGGCCTGTTGGCGTTGTTGCCGTTGCTCCTTGGCTACGAGTACGTTCTCGGCGGCGCTGGCGATGCCGTCCCGTACCCGGAGTACCCGACTGAACGCAACGGCGTCCGGGTCGGAGTCAGGCAGCCGATCAGCTAGGAACTTCACCGCCGCCCACAGGTAGGTGTCGTTCACGCCTCCGCCAGCGGCAGCTAGCACTTCTCCCATCGCAGCGAGCCCGTCTTCAGAGGCAGCTGCAAGCGCAAGCGCAACATCGACTACTGCTGACTCAGCGTTGATAGCTGCCTTGAGCTGCCGAGCGGTGGTGAATCGGACGCCCTTGTCAGCGTCGGGCACCAGGTCGCGGATGTCTGCGAGGTCCATCGAGGAAGCCAGCGTCTGCCAACGAAGCTCCGACTTGGCTTGGACCTGGCGGCCGTACAGACGCACCCACCACAGTGCAAACTTTGTACGAGCGTCGAAGGTTTCCAAGGGAAGATGGTCGATCTCCACCGCCATGGCCTCCTGCACCGCCGAGCGCGCCAGCGGCAGGAAGGTGTAGATGTCGACTGGTTCACCCTTGGCGTTGAACACCTCGCTGTAGCGTCCAACTACCTCCATGGCCGGCCCAGCTGCTGCCATCAACATGTCTGCCGGCGCCAGCCCCCAACGCTCCCAGTCGGGGTAACGTCGCTTGATCTCGGCCTTGATCTCGGCCTCCACGCCACCCTTCCGTCCTGCCGGACGGTCCCTTGGCGCAGGGCGGCACGCCATAGTCAGCGTCGTCTCAATGTTTGCCTTGCCCTGCTGGCCTCCGGACTCGGTGTTGGCCGGCCAAGAACCAGTCATGACGAGGTCGGCCTGCTGAATCGAGGAGAGCAACCTTTGCCAAACCTCTGGTTCACCGTGACCGAAAACAATCGTCACGACCCCGTCGTCCCTTACAACTTGCCTCATCTCGTCGAAGGCACGCGCGATCAACGTGTCGTAATGCTTCCTATTCCGGTGTTCGTCTGGCGCCTCACCGCGCACCCGTTTAACGATGATTTCCTCAGTCTTATCCTGGCACCCATGCGGGTCAGCCGTGATGCAAAGTTCAGGCCAAGTGACGTGCAGGCACCTTTTAGCCCAAGCGTAGAAGAGATCTGATGCGTCGGCGTAGGCGATCATCTGGTCATACGGCGGGTCGGTTACAACTGCGGCGAAGCGCTTCGGAGGAAATGGCAACGACGTCGCCGACCCTCGTTGGACGTGCGCTGGTGACCCTTGGAGACTGCTGAAGAGATTGCGGCATGCGGCGAGCACGTTGTCAGAGATAGAACGCCAGGTTCCGGGTCCGTCACCGATGCCAGCCTCAAAAAAGTCATGAGAGAAGGTAATGGAGCCTTCATTGACGAATAGGTCGCCCACGCGCGCCCCGCCACTCGTCTGGAATCGAGCCCCCCTGGTTGAGCGCCTCAGTTTTTTGACGACTACGGCAGTCGCATAGCCGGTCAATGCACGAACGTAGTCGTGCGACAGGCCAGCGGCGGCGAGTTCGTCACCGAGATCCGCAATGGTCCGTGCAAGGCGAACGTAAGACAGGGACTGCCGGTCGACCATGAAGTCGCCGTAAGTCTTGGCGCCGTAGATGCTCGGGCCGATAATGTTGTTGTTTCCAGGAGCGATGCCCTCGTTTGGCAGGGCTGGCAGCAACGGATTGAACGGCTTCTCCAACCGGAGCGCCTCACTGGCGGCGAGTACAGCGTCTTGCTCCACGATTGTGGGAATGCGGAACACCTTGCCGCCGCGCTCGTCGATGTCAGCGGCGAGGATGAGTTCGTCTCGCCCCTCCCCCTCCTGCAGCAGCCGGCGGTGCACCGCCAGCGGATGAACGTGGGAGCAGAACACGCAGACTGCGGACTTCCCTGCGATCTTTCGGCCCTCAACGACGGCATTCCGGAGGGTCGGATGCTGCGATGGCGCACCCGAAGTGACGATGGGAACCCATGTTCCCTGGCCGCGGTCCGCTGCAATGTAGAAGGATCGTGCTTCGCGACCGGCACGCGGCTGAAGCAGGTCATAGGAGCCAATGAGCGGGAATCGCCGATGGCACTCCTGGCAAGGGATACTGACGGCCCACAGGTAACCCCAGGGCTGTCGGCCTTCGTGCTTTGGGTAGAAGTCGCCCATAGCCAATGCGTGGCGCCGCTGAACCTCGACGAACAGAGACTTGAGATCGTGCAGCAACCTATCCGCTGGAGCAGTGGTCAGACTTTCGGGTTGCTGACCGAACGGCAAACCCGGCTCCTCCGACCGGTTCTTAAAGGGTGCCTCCGTCAGCAGGTAGCTGGCCAACACCGCCATGGGGCTGTAGTCGACCGCCTCAGTTGGCAGGCCGAGCCTGGCTGCCTCCAGTGGGATCATGCCCCGGCCCGAAAACGGGTCGAGCGTCGACGGACCTTCAGGGTTGTGGCGGAAAATCTCCGCCCGGATCTCGCTCCAAGCTGCGTAGCGTCCGGCAAGAGCGGATCTAACGAGGTCCTGAAGCCTCTTCTGCTCCGAATCTTCGTCCGGCCACGGTAGCAAGGAGCACAGTAGAGCCGCCTTCGCCTGCACAGTCGGCCGTTTCGCGAACCACATGAAAAGCGCGATCTCGCTGTTGCCAGACCCCCAGCCCTTGTCGCTGTTCCCCGACACCTCGGAACTGGGGAACCATCGTTCGATCATTCGAGTCATGTGACGCTCCCAGGGGCGTTCTTCAGGCTGCTGCCGGGGACGCGGAAGATGGCGTTGCCCGTCATTTCGGTGGAAAAGAGCGTGGCAGGGTCTTCGTAGGCGCCGAATAGTCGGCCCTTCCCATTGGCGCACTGGTCGATGACGTAGAGCCAGTAGGCCTTACGGTGCTGGGTTGCGATGAGGACTTCGTTGCCCGTCATGCGGATGCCGTCGCTGGCAGCGTTCCCGGCCACGCCCTTGACCTCGATGTGCCGGATCTGGGAGTGCCTCCGGGCCTCAAGATCGTAGCCGCGGCCTTCAGTGTGGACGTCCTCAACTGCCCAACCTTCGTCTTCAAGATGCTTTTGGACGTGCCGCATGGCCACCCACTCCGAGTCGGACTCCGCAGCGGTCGCTGGGGTTGCCGCTGGTAGTACGCGGAGTCGGCCAACGAGTTCGGGCTCAGTCAGCTGAACCTGGACCAATTTTTCGAGCTGGTCGAGCCGATTCACGGTCTGGACCCGTAGGTGATTTCGAAGTGCAATCCGCTCGTCGCGGTCGTCGATGCCATCGGTAAGCGCGATAGGGAGGTTGGTTAGGTCCCTCCGGGCTTGGCCAAACCAGTCAGCGCGCACCTTGTGGTGCTCCTCCACCGTGGCCGCGGCCAACACTGCCGCAGCAGCGGTGGCTGAATCCTGTCGTGCGGGGTGAGGGGCTGTCCCTGGGTGCTTGGTGGGGACGAGGTTCGCCAGTGTCTCCCAACGCACGGCGCGCGCGTTGCCTGAGTCGTCGACTTTGATCAAGGTGGCCCAGACGCTGGCACGCTTACCGTCCGACTCCGTTAGCGCTGCTTGAAAGGCGTAGAGGTCGTACGGCGTGAGGCTGGTGGGATCCTCAACTGCCCCTGAGCGGAGGACGTCTTCGGCAAGCGATCGGTCAGCGAGCCTAATGAGGTCAGCGAAACCCGGCTCTCCGGGACCGAGGGTAATGAGACCCGTCGTGTCTATGCTGACCGCCTCACGCACCGCCTCGCCGCTAGTCGCGACATGCACTTCGGTCCCACCACCGAGAGTGGCCGGCAAGCTACCACTGGCCATGCTTAGTTGGCGAAAACCGGGACCGGCCGCGGTAGTCTGGGCGGTCAGCAGTTGGGCAGCCGCGAGTCGGTCGAGGTATGCCTCGACGATGGCGGGGTTGATGCGTGCGAACAGGTCGCGCTGAAGCAGGGTGAGCGCGGCGACAGCGTCGACTTGACTGGCAAGCCGTCGCTCCGTGTCTTTGACCTTGCGAGCGATGCGAGTGAGATCCTGAGCTTGTACGGCATTTGCGGCGTCAATCGCAGCCTGCTTCTTGACATCGTCGTTGCCGTACAGATCGCTCAGCCACCTCTCATAGTCCACACCGGTTATTTCTGCTACGGCGGATAAGCTGTCGAACATCTGGCCGCGCAGCTCGTTCGCAGCAGCGACGAAGTTGTCGAGCAGAGTTAACAGCGTGGCGCCTTCGCGAGTGTCGGTGGCGACCAAGTTGTAGAGGAATACGTCACGGGTCTGCCCTACCCGGTGAATACGACCCATGCGTTGTTCAAGCCGCACAAGCGACCAGGGGATGTCGTAGTTGACCAGAACGTGGGCGGCCTGCAGGTCGATGCCTTCGTTGCCGGCATCGGTGGTGACGATGATC
The DNA here is from genome assembly GCF_050942285.1 of Micromonospora sp. CA-240977. Lineage (NCBI taxonomy): Bacteria > Bacillati > Actinomycetota > Actinomycetes > Micromonosporales > Micromonosporaceae > Micromonospora > Micromonospora sp. CA-240977. The sequence goes on from NZ_CP192055.1 coordinate 6,082,459, forward strand.
TGAAACTCGCCACGCATGAAGGCGAGGCGGACTTCGTCCCGTTCGGCGTGGCTCTGTCGCCCGGAGTACATGCGCGTGGTGTAGCCGAGACTCAGCAGGCGCTGGGTGATCCAACTCGCCGAATCGGCGTACTCGGTAAAGATGACAGCCTGCTCCGAGTTGCCCGGGTAGATGCCATGCTTGCCAAGGCAGTCTTCCGTGAGCCTGCGCCACTTAGAGGGTTGCCAGCTTTGATCCGTGACCGTGGCCGTGATCTGGTCGATCAGCGTCTTGATGCCGGAGCGCTCTGCTCGTGCGGCGGTTGAACCCGCATGCACAACCTTGGCCTCGTCGTTCTCGCTTTCGTCACCCTGGTGTTCACGGTCCGCCTTGAGAGCCGCCTCGGCGCCGCTCATCTCCCCCATGTGCGCGTGTCGCCGGCGCAGCGTCTCAACGAGCGCCCAGAGACTGGAGGCAGCACGCTTGCCATAGACCATTCGTGCTAGCGGTTGAGCCGTGGCCGGGAAATACTGATCCACCATGTCGAGGGCGGCCTGGTAGTAGCCGAACTCGACTTTGGACAGCGGTACTCGGTGGTTGGTGGCGGTACGGCCCTTGAACAATCGGGTCTTACCGTCATAGTCAACCAAGTCTTCCTTCATGCGGCGTAGGAAGTGGATGGGGCCTGGCCGCAGGGGTGGCAGCGCAACATTTGGGTCGTCGCCCGGGTCGGGATAAATGTCGGGATCTACCAAGTGCAGCAGGTGCCGGAAGAGCCACTCCTTGCCACGGTGGGGCGTCGCGGTCATCAGCAACGCTCGCGGTGTGTTCTTGGCAAGCAAACGTCCGACCTGGTGAAAGTTCTTGGCCGTAGGCGTAAGCCGGTGTGCCTCATCGAACACGACCAAGTCCCAGCCAGCCTTGTCAGGGCGGATGGCATCCTGTACTGCGGGGTTGACCGCAGCGAGTTCAAGTGAAACAACCCATAGATCGTGGCCGCCAACCGCATCCTCACGGACGGTATTGGCAGTGAGGTGGCGAAGCCCGCCCCCCAGAAAACGCCTGAAGTCGGCGACCCACTTCGTGGCCAGGTTCGCAGGGCAGACGATGATGGCGCGCCGCACCAGCCCGAGTCGCTGCATCTCACGCAGGTACAAGCCTGCCATGATCGTCTTGCCGGTGCCCGGCTCGTCTGCGAGGAGAAACCGCAGTAACGGCTGGGGCAGCATTGCCCCATAGACGGCTGTGGTCTGGTGAGCATAGGGCCTGAGCTGGGTTGAAGCGATGGCACTTGACTCGGCGTTGGTAGCTGCAGCCGCCATCCAACGGGTCCACATGCCTGCTAGCACGCGCGCCGAACCTGCCCCGCCATCCGAGAAGATCGGACGTACCGTCTCTACGTCACCCGCCCGTACGGCAACTTCGTGTAGGCGGGCCTGGTCGTCGAGCAAGATGAGCGCCCAGCTCCCGTCCGAGCTTGGCAGCGCGAGTCGAACCGTGGCGAAGTCAGGTACTCCCTCCGCGCACACTCGGACACGCTGCCCCTGCTCAAACACACTTCTCTCCAATTCAGACCCACAGACGATGGGTCAACGATGCAACTACTGCTCGTCGCGGCGACCTCACGATACGAGATGGCCGTTGACCCGACCAGCAGGGCAGCAGGCGGGCATCCCTCTTGACCAAACACCATCCCAAGCTGCATGTCAGCCTTCAGCACGGAAGTTCGCAGGTCTATCGACCATCCAGACGATGATCTTCAGCGAAGCCGCAGCGTCGGGCCAACCCTCCGTCAGTCGATCTCGAAGCTGGCGCCTCGCAGGTCGAGTGAACAGAGAGGGCTCGTTCGCAGGCAGTGACAGGTAGGCCGCTCCGGCCATTTCCCGGCCCAGAGGACGCCGAGCCGAAGGAGGGTTGAGTCGTCACCGCAGTACCCCGCTGACGGAGTGAGACAGGGACGACTCAGTGCACATCATTCAGGTCGCTCGGCTAATCAAGGTCGCCCGCGGCAAAGCTGACGCGGTCGCCGCCCTCTCAGGCACGCTCGTCATACAGCAAACGGTCCTTTGCTGTATGATCATCGTGTGGCCAAGACGAAGACCGCCCCCGCCAACACCGTGGTTGCCTACCTCCGCGTGTCCACCGATGAGCAAGCCGAGTCCGGCGCGGGCCTGATGGCCCAGCGGACCACAATCCAGGCGGAAGCCGATCGGCGGGGTTGGGAAATCGTCGCGTGGAAGGAAGACAGGGCGGCGTCGGGCAAGTCGATGGGTAACCGTCCAGCGCTCGGGGCGGCCCTTGAGCTGGTCGAGTCCCACCAGGCCGCAACGCTGGTTGTTGCCAAGCTCGACCGCCTCTCCCGCTCCCTGGTGGACTTTGCCGGTCTGATGGACCGGGCGCGGGCCAAGCGGTGGAACCTGATCGCCCTCGACCTCGGCATTGACCTCTCCACGCCCGCCGGCGAATTCCTCGCGTCGGTGATGGCCTCCGCGGCTCAGTGGGAGCGGCGCATCATTGGACAGCGAACCCGCGAGGGCCTGGCGGCGAAGAAGGCCGCTGGCGTCCGCCTCGGGCGACCCGTCACTCTTCCTACTGAAGTGAGGCACCGCATCCGGAGCGAGTCGGACAGCGGAAGCGGCCTGGCCTGTATCGCCCGCGGCCTCAACGTCGACGAGGTGCCTACGGCCCAGGGTGGCAAGAAGTGGTACCCCTCCACGGTCAAGGCTGTCCTCGCCTCGCAGCATTCGACGGTAACCTCAGCCGCTGGAGCCTGACGCGCCGTGACGCCTCTGTCTCGACGACAGTCTCGCGGCGGCTTGCGTCGGTGTAAGTCCTGGCGATGACCTGCCAGGGATTTTCCAGCACTGGGTCGCGGCCGGCAGCGGAACCGCGTCGGCGTAAGGGCCTGTCCGTCGAATCGAATCACTCGGTCATCGTTTGGTAGGTGCGCAGCGCATACGATCGGGTCCGTCGACTGCTAGGGAGGCATCCATGCCGGGCATGCTCTACTACCCTTTCGCGGACGCGCCCGGCCCGGTCATCAACCAGGCGGTTCTATACTGGGACAGCCTGAGCACCGTGGTCGCGCCTGGATGGCGACAGCGGATGAGGCCGGCCATGCGAGAGCTCCTCGCCATCGACCTATATCGCCCGATCGAGCCGTACGACGCCTACGAGCCGGTCCCGCTCGCCGTCATCGAGCCGGAACTCGACTTCGCGCTCACGCAGATCCCGCTGGACGACCTGATCCCGCCGCACAATGCACCCGACGAGCACGCCCGGACCTTGCATGTCGACAAGCTGCACCCTAGTGTCGTGCGGAGTTTGCTCCGCCGCGAGCTGGTGTATCGGCATCCAGGCTCGTCGAGCCGCCTGGTGGGTTCAACCGCACTGATGCATCTCGTAGTGAGCATTATCGCTGACCAAATCGCTGCGAACCGCAACGCCCGCTTCGGGGGCCAGGGACCTCTCGGGCTGCATCCACATACCGACGTGCCGTCCGCTCACCGGCTGGGCGCCGACCCAATCCCCGGCCGGGAGAACGTCGCCGGCTGGAAAGTTGACATCGGTGCCCTCTTCCCGGTGCCCCAGGGCGACATCAACATCGGCGATCTCGTCGCGTTCCGAGAGAAATATGCCGACGAGCGGGTGCGCCTGATGGTGACGGTTCAGGATCTGCTGCACAGCTTGCGGGACCTCCACCCGGACGACGTCTTCCTGCGCGTCAAGCACGAGGTCGAGGAGGCTGTCGGTGATCTCCAGAGAGCGGCGCGAGCACGCAAGCTGACGCTGGTCAAGCAGTCGGTGGCCGTCACGGTGGCCACAACCACCGCTGCGATCGCAGTCGGCCTGCCGGAGGCGGCGCTTCCGGCGTCCGTGCTGACTGTCCTGGGCGGCATCGCCGTGAATGTGGCGACTAATCAGACCCGCTACGACCACAGCTGCAGCGTTGGAAACCCCTCCGCCTACCGCTACCTGCATCGCGTTCAGAAGCAGTGAGTGGTTTCCGGGGTTGGAGGGAACGCCGACCTGCACCGCCAGGCGCTAACGCACACGGCCCTCGCTGTGGCTGAGGAGCTGCGCCAACTCCGGGGCCTTTGAGCGTCGTTCCTAGGGCGCGATCGACTCAACATCGACAGCCACTGGCACCTCAACCGCCCCGATCCGCAAGCCACCTCGGATTCGGTCGAGGTCGTGCATGCCGCCGCGCGAGCTGTGGTCGTGCTGCTTGACTTCGATGTCTGGGTGCGCCCTCGATGCAAGGCCTTGACCCACTGCTCTTCATCGCGAAGGCTTGTCATGCTCGTGACTACCCCGCGCCCTCCGACAACCGCGGCTTCAACGCTACAAAGGACTGGCGCCACACCGATCCGGGAGAGCAATGGCAGAGCGACGGACGCGGGTGGTTCACCGGTGGCTGTGGGCGCTCGGCGCGGTCATCGCGGCGTGCCTACTCGCGTTCGCAGTTGTGGTGGGTCCGTGGCTACTCACGCAACACCCGCGTGAGGGCCTGACAGCCGAGCAGGCGCTCAAGGCCAGCAACGACGTACGGACCACGCTGGTGCAGGCCCTCGCCGGACTCGCCGTCGCTGGCGGCCTGGCCGTTACCTACAGCACCTACCGGCAGAACCAACGCGACCAGGCAGACCGGCGGGCCGAGCAGGACCGTTCACATCAGCTCAACGTAGCCAGGCACGTTAACGATCTTTACACCAAGGCGGTGGAGCAGCTTGGCCACGACCAGGCACCAGTTCGGCTTGGTGCCCTGTACTCACTCGCACAGCTCGCCCAGGCTAACCCTGATAATCGGCAGACCGTGGTCGATGTTCTCTGCGCGTACCTGCGCATGCCCTACACCCGGCCGGAAGACCTACGCATACTCCCCACCCGGCCGGAAGACCTGCTGAAGCGTCCTACTCACCAACAGCAGCGGATCGCCGCCCAAGAATTGCAGGTGCGGCTCACCGCTCAACGCCTCCTTGCCGACCATCTCCGTGCACCCGCCGGCATCTCAGGGACGGATGCCCAAGACCTTGAGCCCTCCCCCAATGAGCCTTTCTGGCCGGGTATTCGGCTCGACCTCAACGGCGCCAACCTCATCGACCTCTTCCTCGATCGCGCATCGATCGCGAGGGCAAGGTTCTATCGGTCGACCTTCACAGGAACGACCTGGATCCATCAGGCGACCTTCACCGGCGGCACCACCTTCAGCGAGGCGACCTTCACCGGCGAGGCTACGTTCCACGAGACGACCTTCACCCAAGGTGCCATGTTCCATAAGGCGACCTTCAAGGGCGATGCCAGTTTCAATTGGGCGGCACTCGGCAGCGCCACGTTCAGCGAGGCGACCTTTGCCGGCAGAGCCACCTTCCATGACGTGACCTACAGCAAAATCTCGTTGTCTGAAGCATGGGTGCTGAACCTCGACCACCCTGGTTATAAGCCGGGCGCCCCTGCTCCACGGTGCGTGTGGCCGGCCGGTTGGTCGATCTGCCCAGACCCGGACGACGGAACCCAAGGCTGGCTGGTTAGCGAAGGGCCGGAGACGTCGCGTGGACCGGTTATACCTTCGTCGGAGTCATGACTGACGCTCAGCAGCAGAGGCGCAGTTCATGCGGCCACGGCAAGCGAGCGTCCAACTCACTCATTTTTGGTTGTAGAGAGACGGGCGTGGCTCGCCAGGGGGTGGGGGTGGGGGTATGACCCCTTGGGTACGGCCGTCCCTACCGCCATGTGTTAGCAGCAGCCATCGCGCCGAGGTTTCCAGGTCGACCGTGACAGCTGATCGGACCCCTGGGCAGGGGACTTGCGACAGAAAGCCATGTAGAAATTCGGCGGCACGGTTCGAAGTCAACATGACCCAACAGCGGAGGGGGTGCCAGGTCGCCCCAGCACCCCACTCGCTCGCCCTGGTCTACCGCTTGCCGGCTCGCTTCATCGCCCGGTGGTTGCGCTGCCGGCAGACATCCCCGCAGAACTCCCGCAGGTACGCCCGATCCTCGGGTAGAGGCTCGGCGCACCACCCGCAGAGGCCTTCCAGCCAGCGCCGCTGGCTCTCCTCATCGCTCAGGATCACGCGCCCACAACCTCGGCGCGATGGATCATGATCCAGTAGGCGACGCCTACAGGCGAGCGCTTGCCGCCGACCAACTGGCGATGCATGTTGTCGAACCGGGCGTGACAGCTACGGCACATCGGCAAGTAGTGGTCGGGGTTGATGCTGTACGGCCTGCCCTTCTCGCGTCCTTCGGTGTCCGCCCGCTGCTTGAAGTCAGCATGGCTGTACGCCCACTGATCCGCTTGGTTGCCACAACGGCAGAGGTAGTTCGAGGCGCTGCCTCGCTGGGCCTTCACGCGGTTGTGCGCGCCGTCGTAGGTCAGCCCATCCTTGCGTCGGGGGTCGGGGTGGTTGACCCGGTCGGCGCAGTTGGTGGTGACGCGTCGGGCGACGTTGTTGATCTGCAACGCCTTGACGTTGCCGCAGTCGCATCGGAACAGGGCCCGCGGCTCGCCGCTGCCCTCGATTCGCTCGACCAGTATCAGCGAGCCGTAGGCGTTGCCAGGTTTGTGCTTGCGGTGCTCGGGTCGGCTGGTCGGGTATCCCTTGCGGACGTAGGTCGCAGCACGCTTCGCGCTGCGGCATGCCTTGCAGCGAGGCTCGCAACCATCCTTGCTGCTACGGTCTCGGCCGAACTCCGCGACCGGCTTGGTCTCGCCGCAGGCGCGGCACTTCTTGTCGGTGGTGCTCACTGGGAATCTGTCTCCATGAAGAGATGGAGCGCTCTCCGTAGCCCGCTGGGGGCTACGCGGAGCGCCTGTTGTTGATCGGGAACGGCTTGGTTGAGGGGTGACGTCTATGCGCTTCTCGTGCCGCTGCAGCCGCTTGTGGCTGGCGCGGCACGTGTCTCGCCAGTAGAGGAAGACCTGACCGCTGTTGATGGGTAAGGCATTACCGCACCAGGCGCAGGGCTTGGCAGCGCCCGGCTCCTGGCCGATGCGTGGCACCAGGTCGCCGTTACTCTGCCGCCTCTTGTAACGCCTCTGACCGAGCCCGTGCGGGCTCGCGCTCGGCCCCGTGGGATGAGCAGGTGGCGAGCCCTCGGCCAGCTTCTCGGCGGCGAGCCGCGACAGGGTCTTCGTGCTCATGGTGTTGTCCATCGTCGGCACTGGCAACACTTCTTGAGCTTGATGTCCCGGTAGTCGCGCAGCGTCGACCATCAACCAGCCGAGTAGCGTCGGTGGTGAGTCGTCTTGACCGGTGGTACGCGCCCTGATGAGCGGGCGATCAGATCGCCGGCGGTCCTCAGGTCAGTCGAACGATGGCGCAAGCAGTTCCGGCTGGCGCCGCAGAAGGATGTCCCACTCGACGGAGTTGATCGACGCACCACGGGCAAGCTTCGCTGCGGCTTCGGCCGCTACCGCGGCCTCTGCTTCGCCCCACACCCGGTCGAGCCTGGCTTGCCGTTCAGGGGTCAGAGGATTGCGGTACAACACTGTCCGGCTTCCTCCTGTGTTCTCGCCGCTGCACTTGTCCTGAGAGTTCGTCGGCCACGAAGTGGCCGGCTCTGAGAGTTGTGGTGAGAGTTCCTTGAGAGTTCGTGTGCCAGTAGTGGCACCGAGTCCTGTCGCTACTGGCACCGAGTGGGCCTCCGTTGGCACCGACTCGCCCTCGCCGCCGGCGCCCACTTGAGGTGCCACTGGCACCGAGTTGAGCCGCTCGGCGAGCGTCTGCCAGGCACCAGGAACAGTTGCCCGAACGTGAGTGCCTCTCACCCGGGGGATCGCTGGCGCGACCTGCTCAAGGAAGCCGACGCGATGTGCCAGCGCTTGAGCACGCACGACAGTGCGCTTGCCGCAGCCCGACTCCTCGGCCAAGGTGGCCTGGGAAGGCCACGCCTCCCCCGTCAGGTTGTTGATGTGCTCACCGTAGGTCTTGAGCACCGCGAGCAGAGATCGGCCGCTGGCCCCCTCTGGCTGACCCTTGACCGTCTTGAGCTGGGAGTGACTGACCACGCGTCGCCAGTACGCCGCGTAGCCCTTCTCCCCCGGCCTCTTCGGCAGAGGTTGAGCTCTTGCCTCCACGCTGTTGCTAACCATCACGCCACTGCCTCGTGGTCCTGGCCGTTGTCTTCGAACGGGTTCGGCGCGTCGACAAGTTGCACGACTCCGCTGACATCTCCCGCGGCGTTGGTGCACCAGGCGTAGTGCGCGCCGTCAGTGAGCCAAGCAAGGAAGCGGCTCGCGGACTCCTCGCAGTCCATCGAGAACTCGCCATGTTCGTCGGCGTACTCGCGGTGAAGTGCGGTGATTCCGTCCTCGAAGTGAGCCCGCAACAGCTGAGGTAGCTCCTCGGCTTGGTTGTCAGCGATGCTGATGAGTGCGGACCGCAGCCCGTACACGGCCCAGTGGAGCGCGTTTACGGCCTCGTTGCAACGCTCGACCAGGTCAAGATAGGCGGGTCGACTGTCTTCGCTGACCCCTGCCACACGCTCTGCCAGGGGTGTCGGTTTTCCGGTTCGGATAGTGGTTCTCCTTCAGCTTGCCGGCTGCGCCGGCATGGACGGACTTCCTGAAGCGCATGGCGATAGGGAACGTCTTGCCAACGGTGCACAGGCTGCGCGTTCTGCGTGACATGGCACCGAGGCTCGTTTCGGATTCGACGCCAGAGCAGCACAAGGCACCGGGTGGCCGATGCCGGATCGATAAGGTCCAGCCGCTTCATAACCCGCGATCATCGGGCTACACCCGCGAACAGCCCTCGCAGGCGGGCCTTGATTTCTGGGGTGAACGGCGGAGCCTCGTCTACGAGGCGGCTTACGTGGGAGCGCCAGTCGGCGCCCCGCGTCTTGGTTGTTGCTTGCTCCACTGCGGTGCTGCTCCTTCCTAATACGAGGTCAGGCGGACCTCACTGAACCTCCTTCCGCCGGCGACGCCCGGCCCTCCATAAGGAAGAGCAGCGCGCCATCTCTTGCGATATGAACAAGGTAAAGCCTCCAACCCGACCATGTCAAGCCCGGGTCTGACATGGAGGGGTTGACACGACAGAGTGTGACAGAGACAATCTGGACATGATTGGGAACGAGCCAGCACGTTGGATCACGCAACTTCAACCCCCACCCGGGTGGGCTATCGAAGCTGCGCGGGAGGACAGCGGTTGGATTATCGAAGGCCGCTGGTGGGGCCAGCCGAACGAGACGGCCTCCGATGGTCCCCGCGAGGTGGTGATTCGGCTCAGCGATGACGCCTCCCCCGAGGTGCGCCAGCGAGGGATCAACTCGGGAGTGCTGCGCAGGCTTGAGCAGCATCTACGCGACATGACGGCGCAGATGAACGAAGAGCACGGCATGAAGACCTTCAGTGAGGTTGTACGCGCGCACGTGAAGGAGCGGGTGAGCCAACTACCCGAGGGCCCTCGGCAGGGCGGGTCCGTCTATTACACCGGGCTCCTGCAGCTCTTTGAAGAGGTCACCGGCATGGGTTACCCCGAGCCGTTGAACCTCATCGCCGAGGTAATGGGTATTCCGAAGGACACCCTCAAGACGCGGCTACGTGCCGCCCGGCAGCGGCAGGGGAGCATCGAATAGGCACCAAGGGCGGCGGCAGGGAGGCCTGGCGCTTCCGCTGTCGGCTCGTCAGCTTCCGACGCCACCACGCCACCGGATGATGACGCTCTCAGGGTCAATCTCGGCTCCCCTCTTGGGGCGGCCGGTCGGCGCAGGGCGGAGAGCTACTTCGACCAACGCAGCGAGCACCGCTCGCCGCCAACGGATGTCGTCCGAGGTGAGCCAGCGCTGCCCCGCCCCTGGTCCTCGAAGGCCGGCCAGAACGTCAGTACGTCCTGCTTCGGCAAGTTGTGCCTCAACCTCCGCAAGCTGGTCCTGCGCTCGGCGGTTCGCTCGGGCGAACTGGTCCCGCGTCATCTCGCCATCGCCGAGGCTGTCCGCCAGCACATCTAGCCTGGCCCGCAGCTCCACCGCCTTAGCGTTTAGTCCCACCACGTCGAGCCCGTCATCTGAGGTCTCGGAAGCGACCAGGTCGGAGGCATCGCCACGGTCGAGCCGAGCAGCGACTAACGCTTCCACGAACTCGTCCACCTGGTCGGCCCGCCTGCTGATAAAGCATCGCTTGCACTTGTAGATCCGCTGTCCACGCTCGCCGCTCCGCTTCGGGTTCGTCCAGTTAACCGCCATGACCGGCTCTCCGGTCCGCTTCTGATCCGCGTCGGTGCCGGCCGCGTCACCGCAGCGGGAGCACCGGTAGAGGTTGCTGCCGAGCCAGCGCACGGTAGAGAAGTTGCCTACGTTCGTAGTCCGGGCAGGGTCGCGCAGCACGGCAACAGATGCGCGCCACACGTCTTCTGAAATCAACGGCTCCCAGTTGCCCTGGATCAGCGTTCGATCCTCATAGCGGGGTCGGGAGCGAGCAGTCAGACTGGACCCGAGCGGAGGCATCTCCGCGTATGCCCGGAGCGCCGCATAGAGCGGGTTGAGGAGCATCACCCGCACGTTGTTGTGCCGCCACTCGTTGCCGAGCGTGGTTCTGAGACCGGACCGATGGAGCATCTTGGTAACCGAGTTGAGCGAGGCGCCCGAGGTAATCAGGGAGAAGGCGTCACGCAGCAGCGGGGCTTCCTTCTCGTGGGGCACTAACGTGCCGCCCTGGCGCTCGTAACCGAACGGACGTGGCCCTGTCAGCCATGGCTTGCCCTTCTCAGCCGCTTGCCGGTTCGCTCGCCTCTGACGCTCGCTCTTGTTCTCGACCTCCGCCCATGCCGCCTCACCGAGCATGCCGGCCACCATCCGGCCGTTAGGGGTAGCCATGTCGATGCCGCTACCCCGCACCGGGTGGAGAGATACGCCGCTGCTCCGGCACACCTCGATCACCCGCAGGCGATCGCCCGGCGTCCGGTACAACCGGTCGGCGTTCCACGTCACGATGACGTCCACAGCCTTCAGCTCGACCGCATGCATGAGGGCATCGAATCCCTTGCGACGCCGACTGGTGACGGCCGAAGTGTCGTTGTCGGTGTACGTCTCGACTAGGGTCCAGCCCTTGACTGCGACCAAGGCAAGACAGTCCTCAAGCTGGCGCTCCACGCCCTCCGCTTCTCCGGTCCTGTCCTTGGAGATGCGCAGGTAGATGGCCGCTCGCATGTCTCGCTGCCCCCTTGATTGCCGATCTTGATTAAGGCCGGTAGTCTAGGACATCACGCCGACCCGTGATGCGCGACCTTCAACACGTCCGCCCGTAACTGGTCGGGCGTCGTCCGCGTCAGCAACGCGTGCTGCTCCTCGGTCTCGGCGTCCCCGGGCAGCAGGATCCGCACTCCGCCCACCGTGGCGCGCAACACCAGCGAGTTGTTGTTCGGGTCGGACCTGGTGCCGGCCAGCGGATACGGCGGACCGAGCACCAGCAGGTCGACGCCCCCGATCGGGTGACGCGCGCCGGCCACGGTGGTGAGCAGCGCAGCCCGTCCGGCGGTCGCCGCCGCCCGGACCAAATCCCGCCCGCTCTCCGGATCCGTCGAGGACGGCACCAGCACGGCGTTCACCCGTCGCCCCCGGAACACCCCGGCCACTCCAGCGACGTGGTCGGCGTGGAAGTGGCTGACCACCAGCAGCGGCACCTCGCGTACGCCGAGCCGACGCAGGCAACCGTCCACCGCGCTCGGCTCCGGCCCGGCGTCCACCACCACCGCCCGGCCGGCGCTGACCGGCAGCACCAGGGCATCGCCCTGACCCACCGCACAGGCCACCACCACCCAACCCGTCGGCGGCCAGCCTGACGACGCCAACCGCACCGGAAGGGCGCCCAGCACTGCGGCGACGCCGACCACTGCCACCAGCCGGCGCACGACGGGCCGGCGCACCGCGACCAGCAGGGCGACCGTCAACACGGTCAGCAGCAGTGCCCCCGGCACCCCGCCGGGCCACGGCAGGGTGCCGCCCGGCAGTCGGGTGCCCTGTCGGGCGATGACCACGAGCCACCACGCCGGCCAACTCGCCAGCCACGCGACGAACTCGGCGCCGGCCGGCCAGAACGGCGACACCATGGCCGCCAGCACGCCCAGCACGGTCGCCGGCGCGATGGCCGGCACCGCCAGCAGGTTGGCGGGCACCGCCACCAGGCTGACAGTGCCGGAGATGCCGGCGACGACCGGCCCGCACGCCAGTTGCGCGGCCGCCGGGACGGCCAGCGCCTCCGCCAGGCCGGGCGGCACGCCGCGCCGCCGCAGCCCGTCCCGCCAACGCGGCGCGAGCAGCAACAGACCACCGGTCGCCAGGACGGAGAGCGCGAACCCGGGATCCCCGGCCAGCTCGGGATCGACCAGGACCAGCACGGTGACGGCGGCGGCCAACGCGGGCAGCGCGGCGCGGGGACGACCGGCGGCAAGCGCGGCGAGCCCGATCGCCCCCATCGTCGCGGCCCGTACGACGCTCGGCGACGGGCGAACCAGGATGACGAAGCCCACCAGCGCCACTGCGCAGAGCCCGACGGCGAGCCACGGACCGGCGCGCGCCCACCGAGCCAGCAACAACACCGCGCCGACCACGATTGCCACATTGCTCCCCGACACGGCATTGAGATGAGTCATCCCGGTGGCCTGGAAGTCCTCCTCGACGGCGGCCGGCAGTCGGCTGGTGTCTCCCACGACCAGCCCCGGCAGCAGCCCGCCCGGATCGTCGGGCAGCGGCGCGCAGGCCCGTTGCAGACCGGCCCGCAGGGTGCCGGCGGCGCGCTGCGCCCAGGACGACTCACCGTGCCGCCGCGGCGGGCCGTTGGTGCTGAGCACGGCCGCGGTGAGGTCGCCACCGCGCGGAAGGCCGAGCCGACCGTCGGCGGTGAGGCGTTGCCCGGGTAGCAGCCCGCGCCAGGTCGGGTCGGTGGCGAGGACGAGCAGCCGCACCGAGGCGTGGATTCGGCGGCCATCGGGGTCGGTGAGCCGGACCAGTTCGCTCGGCACCAGCAGCATCCCCGGTCGCCCGGCGGAACGGATCGGGCGCGGATCGTCCCGGACCACCACCTCAGCGGTGACCAGAGCGCGTTGCTCGGCCAGGGCACGGATCGGCGGTGTGTCCCGGATGGCGAGCTGAGCTGCGGTGGCCGCCACCGCGCAGACCACGCCGAGGCCGACCGCGACGGTGATCCAGCCGTAGCGGCGTGCGGCGGCCCGAGGACGCCCGAGGCGCCCGAGCAGGTGCAGGGCGGTGCACGCGGTCAGGATGGTCGCCACTGCGGCCACCAGCAGCAGCGAACGGGTGCCGAGATGCAGGCCGGCGAGCGCGGTGAGCCAGGCGGCCACGGCCAGCCCGGCGAGCCGCAGATCCGGTGGCGAGGTCTGGTGCCGGGCGCCGCTCAAGGCGTCGCCGGGCGGCGACGGGTTGCCGGTGGCAGGGCGGCTCATACCGTCACCAGGTCCTTGAGCTGCTCGTACCGTGCGTCCCCGATCCCGTCGACCTGACGCAGGTCGCCGACGGCCTTGAACCCGCCGTGCTGGTCCCGGTGGTCGAGGATGCGCTGGGCGAGCACCGGCCCGACCCCGGGCAGCGCGTCGAGCTGCGCCAGTGTGGCGGTGTTGAGGTTCAGTGGCCCGGTGGCCGGTGCCGTCCCGCCCGCCGCCGGCCCGCCCGGCACCGGCGGCGGCGTCACCCCAACCACGATCAACTCGCCGTCGGTGACCTTGCGAGCGGGATTGAGCAACGCCACGTCGACCCCGGGAAGCGGGCCGCCGGCCGCCTGCACCGCGTCGGCGAGCCGGGACCCGGCCGGCAACCGCACCAACCCGGGCTTGCGGACCTTGCCCGCGACGGCCACCACCAGCTCCCCGGAGCCGGACGCGCTGAGGTCGCTTGCCGGAGTGGTCACTGTGGCCTCGCTGCCCAGTGGTGCGACCGGCTCGGCGTGCGGCCGGGACCGCCAGGCCCACCCGGCGGCGGCCAGCACCACCACCGCCGCGACGACAGCCAGCGCCCGCACACCGCGTCGCCCTGGGTCGAACGCGCCAGGGCCGGACAGCCGCGGGGTCGCCGAGCCTTCCACGGCAAGGGGTACGCCCGCGTCCGGCTCCGCCACCGGCGCCCCGGCCCGGGATGGCAGCACCCCGGCCAGAGGTACGCCCACGAGCGGCGCCCCGGCCGGGGGTGATGACACGTCAAGCGGCGCGTCCGTCAGCCGGCGCAGGCGCTGGCGTACCTCGGTCTCCTCGTCGTGCGACACAGGGCGACGCTACGGCGACGGCGAAGGCGGTGGGGTGCGGCGGCGGCGCGCTGTGGATAACCGACGCCACTGTGGACAACGCCCTGATCAAGCACAAATCTGCTAGCGGTCTCAGCGGCGCCCGGCCGCACCAGGCATCGAAAACGCTGGCGTGGGCCCGGTGGATCGGCAAAGATTCCACGGCGGAGGTGGGCTGAGTGCGGACTCGACTGCGGCGGATACGAATCGACGGGCGCACCTTTGTGTGGCGCGCGGTGATTCACTGCGTGCCGGGCAGCGGCGACTGCCACCGGGGCATCCGCGTTCGCGTCTGGGGCGACGGCAAGACCAGCCAGAAACTCGAGGTGGACCTGCTGTCGATCACCGGACCCTCGCCGTGGGGGGCGTGTGCGACAGACGGCAGCTATCCCACGCCCGTCGACGTACGGGCAGTCATCAGCTATGCGCTGGAGAACGGTTGGCAGCCAGAGCGGCGAGGCGGAACGTTCGTGCTGTCCGAGCGCGAACATGGCGCCCGGTTCTCGCTGCCGGGTTTCCTGCTGGCTGACCCCGTGCGCACGGCCGAGAGCGCGGACCCCACGGCGCAGGTGGCCCGCGCCTACGAGGCTCAGCAGCAAGACCGACGGCCGGCGGGCTGCTAGGCAGAGCCGAGGGCGCCGACCTGGAGTATTGACTCGCCGCGCCATGATCGCAGGCGGCCGGGGTGACCGGTCACCGTCCGAGCAGCCCGGGAGCATCATCGTGAGCAGTGATTTCGCGTTCTGGAAGGTCGGCGTGGGCGACCCCGGCGAGATCTATGACGGTTTGGCCGACGGGGCGACCGATCCCCTCGAACCGCACCCCGACGTCACCCGCTTCCGGGGCGAGTTGTTGTCGCGCTGGCCCGATCTGGTGGACGTCCTCGAACCGACCGAACACGACCTTGCCGACGCACCCGACGATGTGGCGAAGTACGTGCTGCTCACCCTCCCGGTAGGGATGCTCGACCAGCTCGACGGTATCTACGAGCTGGCTCGGCAGCACGGGCTACGCGGCTACAGCGGGGTGGCCGAGGAGGCGTTCTAGACGAGTAATTCCTCACCCTGGCTCGGGCGGCGGCCGGCGGTCACCTCGTTGGGGGCGGATGCGGTAGGGAGCGGTATACCTCAGAGTCATATTCATACCTCTGAGGTATACCGCTCACCGGCACATCGAGATGGCGGGCAGCCACAGCGGTTGCCGAGCGCCCTCCACTGCGTCCGCAGTCGCGTCCTCAGTCAGGACTTACTCAACCAGGGCGCGATGGGTGGTGCCGCCAACCCCGCGCACTACAGGTACGGCCGGGTGATGATCTCGATCGCGTGGCCCGCCGGGTCCATGAAGTAGAAGCCCCGTCCACCGTGCTCGGTGTTGGTCTCACCCTCCCGCTTCCGCTGCGGGTCGGCCCAGTAGGTGATGCCGCGCCCCTCGACAAACGCCAGGCATCGGGCGAACAACTCGTCGTCGACCAGAAACGCGTAGTGCTGCATCTGGATGTCCACCGGCGGCTCGGCGAACTGGAGCAACACACCCTCGTCCAGCAGGACGTTGACGAACGGCCCCCACGACGGCGCCTCCGGCAGCTCGAACAGCTCCCGGTAGAACGCGGCCGACGCGTGCTTGTCCCTGCTGGCGATGATGGTGTGGTTGAACGTGACTGTCATGCGTACCGTCTTCTTCCCGGTCGATCCCATGACCCGACCGGAGGCCCACAGCATTCAGCCAGCCACACCGATGACGAAGCCCCGAGGGCGCCGACGCCCCGGATCCCGCACGAGAGACGCGCGCATCGCGTCGATCTCGGCGTGGTGGCTGAAGTAGCCAGAACCTCCGGGGGGTAGGCCCATCTGGGGCGCGCACGGAGGCTAACACGACGGCGTGGGCGCGGTCATTCACGGCTTTTGAAACATGACCGAAGCGACGTCCGCCATGACCGTCAGCGCCCAGTCGAGTTGCCGGCAGTCGTTGCGTCCGCGGCACTCCAGGCACCCACCTGCCCGCCACGGGCGGACGATCGCCCGAGTCCAGTGAGCATTAAGTACACGTTCAGCCATGAACAGTTCGGTCGCAGCGGATACGGGTTCATCGATGGGCATGGTCGGCGCCTTCCCCGCGATCCGAAGTAGCCCGCCCGGAGGGAACCTCAGGGCGGGCAGACCAGACATCTCCGGAGTGCTGAAGTCCAGGAGAATCGGGTCACCGTCTCACTGTAGCCACTGTCTCAGTGTAGTCAAGTTCTCACTATCTCCACTTTGCCGTGTTGTCGCCTTGTCTCGATCACAGCCGGGCTGGAAACATGATCTCTGCTGAAGTCCAGGAGAATCGATCATGCCGACGAGACCACCGCACTACCGCCGCGTGGCGGACGACATCGAGCAGAAGATCCGCTCGGGCGAATACTCGCCGGGCCAACAACTGCCATCGGTGTCCGAAATCGGTGAGCTCTACAACGTGGCGCGCTCCACGGCCTACCGAGCCGTCAAGGAGTTGCACGAGCGGAACCTGGTCTACGGTCAGCAGGGGCAGGGCGTCTTCGTCGCCGACAGTTAACGGCACGAACGGTCCGTTGTCAGCGGGCCTCCGGGTCGAGGCCGAGCACGGCTCGTCCCCCGTCCACCGGCAGGATCACCCCGTTGACGAAGCTCGCCGCCGGTGACAGCAGGTACGCGACAGCCTCGGCCACCTCGTCGACCCGCCCGATCCGGCCCACCGGGTGCAGCCGATTCAACTCGGCGTCGATCCACTGGGCCTGGGTGGGCTCCTGCGCGGCCAGAAATTCGGTGTGCCGCTCGGTGGCGATCGAGCCGAGCGCTACCGCGTTCGCGCGGATGCCGTACTTGCCGTACTCGACGGCCAGCGCGCGGGTCAGCCCCTCCACGGCGGCCTTCGCCGTCGCGTACGGCAGGGCGCCCGACACGGGCCGGCGGGCCTGGTGCGACGAGACGTTGACGATCGCGCCGCCGGCGGCGCGGGCCAGGAACCGGCGGACGGCCACCGCCGCGCCCACCACGGCCGGGCGCAGGTTCAGCCCGATCAGGTCCAGGACCGTGTCGGCCGAGGCGGAGTGCAGCGCGGCGTCGCGGAACACCGCCGCGTTGTTCACCCAGCCGGTCAGGGGCGCGGCGCGTTCGGCCAGCTCGGCGGCGTGCTCGGCCACCCGCTCGTCGGCGGCGTCCCCGAACACCGCGACGAGTCGGTCGGCGGCCGGGTGCCCGGTCAGCCAGTCGGCCGCGTCGGCGTCGCGCTCCAACACGACGACTGTGGCACCGGTCGCCACCAGGCGTTCCACCACGGCCCGGCCGACACCGCGACCACCGCCGGTCACCACACACGACGTGGGCACCGCTCAGCGCTCCGGTCGGCGGTGGACGACCACGCAGGCCAGCCCCGGGCCGGCGTGCGCGGCGACGACCGCGCCCGCCTCGGAGACGTACGTGTCGTGCAGCCGGTCACCGAGCCGTTCGGTAAGCGCGGTCCGCAGCGCCTCGGCCCGTTGCGGCGCGGCCAGGTGGTGCACCCCGAGATCCACGTCGTCGTCCCCGGCCACCTCGACGGCCAGGTCCACGAGCCGGGCCACCCCCCGGCTGGCGGTGCGGACCTTCTCGCGCAGCACGATCGCCCCGTCCGGCATGTGCATGATCGGCTTGACGGACAGGGCGGTGCCGAACAGCGCCTCGGCCGCGTTGATCCGGCCGCCTCGGCGGAGGAACTCCAGCGTGTCGACGTAGAAGAAGACGGTGGTGCGGGCGACCGCGGCGAGCGCCGCGTCGCGTACCCCGGCGAGGTCGACGCCGACCTCGGCGGCGGTGGCGGCCGCGATGGCCGGGAAGCCCAGCCCCATGCCGGCGGAGCGGCTGTCCACGACCTGGACCCGGCCGTCCAGGTCGGCAGCGGCCAGGCGGGCGGCCTCGACCGTGCCGGACAGCGCGGCGGAGATGTGCACCGAGACGATCCCGTCCGCGCCGGCGTCGAGCAGTTGCCGGTACGTCCGGGCGAACTGGTCCGGCGCCGGGCGGGAGGTGGTGGCAGTGACCCGCCGGGCGCTCAGCGCCACTGTGGCGTCGGCCGGCTGGGTTTCCACCCCCTCCAGCCCCTCCGCGCCGTTGAGCACGACGGTCAACGGGACCACGGTCAGCCGGTGCGCCTGCAACAGCTCAGGCGGCAGATAGGCGGTGGAGTCGATGACGACCGCGACGGGCATGCCCGGCACGCTAGCCGATCGAGGGCTCCAACGCCGAGGCGCGAGCGCTCAGATCGCGTCGACGGCGACCGG
Source organism: Micromonospora sp. CA-240977 (assembly GCF_050942285.1). NCBI lineage: Bacteria > Bacillati > Actinomycetota > Actinomycetes > Micromonosporales > Micromonosporaceae > Micromonospora > Micromonospora sp. CA-240977. Next base: position 6,100,946 of record NZ_CP192055.1, read on the forward strand.
AGCGGTGACCAGGCCGACGTTGTGCGCCCGCAACTGCCAGCCACTGACGTCCTGCGGACGCCCGATCGCCGGCGCGCGGTCGTCGTGCCGTAGCTCGCTCCAGTGGCAGTTGGCCAGGGAACCGATGGTGCGCAGCACGCCGGTGTCCCAGCCGAGCAGGTGACCGATGCCCTGCCGGGAGCCGCCGCCGTGGGTGGCGATCACCACAGTGCCGCCCGGTGTCGCGTCGGCCGCCTCCCGCAACGCGGTGCCGACCCGCTCGCCGAGGTCGTGCAGGGGCTCCAGGTCGGCGCCCGGGGCGGGGTCGCCGGCCCGCCAGCGGGCGTACTCCTCGGGGAAGCGCTCGGCGACCTCGGTGAGGTGCAGGCCCTGCCACTGACCGAAGTGCCGTTCGCGGAGTCGGGCGTCGGTGCGAACCGGGAGCCCCGTCAACGCGGCGAGCGCGGCTGCGGTCTCCACGGCGCGGCTCAGGTCGCTGGCCACGATGGCGTCGGGCCGCAGCGCCGCGAGCAGCGGCGCGGCGGCGCGGGCCTGGTCGCGACCCAGCTCGTTGAGGGGTACGTCGGTCTGCCCCTGGACGCGGTTGGCGGCGTTCCAGTCGGTGTTGCCGTGCCGCCAGATGATCAGTCGGGTCATTCGGCGGCGGCGGACCCGCTGGCGTCGGCCTCGACCAGGTCGCGATCGACGAACGGGATGGTGGGGCAGTCCTTCCAGAGGCGGTCGAGCCCGTAGAACTCCCGCTCCTCCGTGTGCTGGACGTGCACCACGATGTCGACGTAGTCGAGCAGCACCCAACGGCCACCACGCTCGCCCTCGCGCCGCACCGGCTTGGCCTTGTCCGGCAGCTCGAGCAGGCTCTCCTCGATGGCGTCCACGATGGCCAGCACCTGACGCTCGTTCGGGGCAGCGGCGAGCACGAACGCGTCGGTGATGGCGAGCTGGTCGCCGACGTCGATGATCGTGATGTCCTGCGCCTTCTTGTCGGCGGCGGCCTGGGCGGCCGCCATTGCCAGCTCGTGGGCGCGTTCGGAAACTGTCACCGTTCTCCTTCGATCAAGCGTGCGATCCTCCAAGCGTCTCATACCCGGCGACGCCGCGACCGCGCAGTTCTGGTCGGTTAACCGCACAAACCAGCCGGAACCTGGCGCGGTCAGCGTTGATAGAGGCTCCGCTTGGCGATGTACTGCACCACACCGTCGGGCACCAGATACCAGACCGGCTCACCTCGGGCCACCCGCGCGCGGCAGTCGGTCGACGAGATGGACATCGCGGGCACCTGGATCAGGCTGACAGTGTCCGCCGGCAGGTGCTTGTCGGTCAGCGGGAAGCCGGGCCGCGTCACCCCGATGAAGTGGGCCAGCTCGAAGATCTCGTCCAGATCCTTCCAGGACAGGATGCGTTGCAGGGCGTCCGCGCCGGTGATGAAGAACAGCTGCACCTTGGGGCCGTACTCGGCCTGGAGGTCGCGCAGCGTGTCGACGGTGTAGGTCGGCCCACTGCGGTCGATGTCGACCCGACTGACCTGGAAGCGGGGGTTGGAGGCGGTGGCGATGACAGTCATCAGGTACCGGTCCTCGGCCGGGCTGACCGGTTCGTCGGCCTTCTGCCACGGCTGCCCGGTCGGGACGAAGACCACCTCGTCCAGGCCGAACCGGTCCGCGACCTCACTGGCCGCGACGAGGTGGCCGTGGTGGATCGGGTCGAAGGTGCCACCCATGATCCCGATCCGCCGGATATCTTCCTCCACCCGATGATCGTAGGCCGGCCGTCGGGACCGGCGCCCCCGGCCCGGGTGAGGGCCGCGCCACGTCAGGGTCGCGGCGGGAGTGCTCGCACGCGTATACTCGCCGACGAGTAGTTGTTCGCGAGCGAGCGTGGAGGGTGTCGTGCCGAAGCGGCGCAAGGTCAGCAACCTGCTTGCGTTGGCCGTGCTGTCCGCCCTGGTCCAGCGGCCGATGCACCCGTACGAGATCGCCACCGCGCTGCGTGCCTGGGGCAAGGACCAGGACATGGAGTTCAAGTGGGGCTCCTTCTACACGGTGATCCGCAACCTGGACAAACACCACCTGATCGACGCGGTGGAGAGCGTTCGGGAGGGCCGACGCCCGGAACGCACCGTCTACCGGATCACCGACGCGGGGCGCGCCGAGCTTGTCGACTGGGCCCGTGAGCTGGTGGCCACCCCGATGCCGGAGCATCCCCGCTTCCGGGCCGGGTTGTCCGTCCTCGCCGCGCTGCACCCCGACGAGGCCACCGACCTGCTCCGTCAGCGGCTCGACCTGCTTGACGACGCGCTCCGGCGGGACCGCGAGACGCTCGACGGCCACCTGCGGGAGATCCCGCGGCTGTTCCTTGTCGAGTCGGAGTACGACCTGGCCCTGCGGACCGCGGAGGCGACCTGGCTGCGTGCCCTGCTCGCCGAGCTGACCTCGGGCAGCTATCCGGGGCTGGACACCTGGCGGGCCTTCCACGAGACCGGCGAGATGCCTGCCGAGCTGGCCGGGCTGGCCGAGAGGACCAGCACCCCGACCACGGAGACCACCGACTGACAAACGGCTCCGGCGGGGTGCGCCAACACCCCGCCGGAGCCCTTACCTCGAACCGACACCTGGGAAGGCACCCGGCCCGAAGCGGCAACCAGAGGATAGCCGGGCTCCCTCCCAGGTCGGTTCGCACGCGCACGAACCGACCACACCCAGGGAGAGACAATGACCACGGTACGAACCGCGATCGTCATCGGCGGCGGCATCGCCGGACCGGTGACGGCGCTCGCGCTGCGCCGAGCCGGCATCACCGCCACCGTCTACGAGGCGTACCCCGCCACGGCCAGCGGGGTCGGCGGCATCGGCGGCACCCTCGCCCTCGCGCCCAACGGCGTGGCGGCGTTGCGCATGGTCGGCGCGGACGAGGCGGTGACGGCGATCGCCACCCCGATCGAGCGCAGCGTGATGGCCGTGGGCCGTCGCCGCATCGACCTGCCCACGCTGGCCGGAGTGCCGCCGCTGCGGGTGGTGCACCGGGCCGAGCTGCACCGGGTGCTGCACGACCGGGCGGTCGCCGATGGCATCCCGTTCGCGTACGGCAAACGGCTCGTCGACGCCGAGCAGACCGACAGCGGCGTGACGGCCCGGTTCGAGGACGGCAGCAGCGCCACCGCCGACATCCTCGTCGGCGCGGACGGCATCCGGTCCACGGTCCGTCGGCTCATCGACCCGGCCGCGCCCGGCCCCCGGTTCACCGGCCTGCTCAGCTTCGAGGCGGTCGCCCGGCACGAGGTGGGCGAGCCTGGCACCATGACGTTCGCGTTCGGGCAACGGGGCTACTACCTGTACTGGCCGGAGCCCGGCGGCGGCACCCGGTGGGGCGCCAACCTGCCGCAGCAGCGGCCGATGAGCCTCGTCGAGGCCCGTGCGGTGCCGGCGCGAGAGTGGATGGAGACGTTGCGGACCAGCTACGGCGACGACGACCCGGGCCGCGAGCTGATGGCGACCAGCGACGCCGACGCACTCCAGGTGGCCGGCTCGTTGCAGATCATGCCGCCCGTGCCGCACTGGCACCGGGGCCGGATGGTGCTTGTCGGCGACGCGGTGCACGCGCCGTCGAACAGCTCCGGGCAGGGTGCGTCGCTGGCCGTCGAGAGTGCGGTGCAACTCGCCCGCTGCCTGCGTGACCTGCCGGACGTGGAGGCGGCGTTCTCCGCGTACGTGCGGCTGCGCCGGGCCAGGGTGGAGAAGGTCGCCGCCCGCGCGGCCCGGATCAACAGTGCCAAGGCGCCGGGGCCGGTCGCCCGGACGCTGATGCCGCTGCTGATGCCGCTGATGGTGCGCACGGTGATGGACCCGGAGAAGACCATCGCCCACGAACAGCGCTACGTCATCGACTGGGACGCCCCGGTCACGACGGAGCTCGCGCTGCGCTGAGCCGCCGGGCGCGGGGTGGCCCAGCCGCCACCCCGCGCCCCGCCCAGCCGCACCGTGAACGCCTCCGGTCTCACCCCGCCGCGGCGGCCACCGCCGTGCGGGCGACAAGCGCGCGGCGCAGGTCGTCGTCGGCGTCGGTGACCACCCGGCGCAGGCCGGGGGTCAGGTCGTCGCGGGCCAGCAGCGCCGCGGCCGCCTCCCGGGTCGGCTGCGCCACGGCGTAGCGGGGAAACGCCAGCTTCGCCACCTGGTCGGCGGTCCACGGGGTACGCCGACGCGCGGCCGACGGCATGTCCGTGAAGTACCGCTCGACGTACGCGGCGGTCAGCTCGGCCTGCTCGGGTTGCCAGAACCCCTCGGCGGTCGCCTCCAGCAGTCGGTTGGACAGCTCGGTGTCCCGCACGATGATGTCCCAGGCGGCCTTCTTCGCGACCGGATCGGGCAGGGCGGCCCGGCAGCGGGCGGCCCGCTCCGCGCCCGTGGAGCTGTTGTCGGCGGCCGCCTCGACGGCGATCTCCGCCTCTCCGGCGGCACCCAGCACCACCAACCGGCGCAGCACCGCCCAGCGCAGCTCCGCGTCGACCCGCAGGCCGGCCGGCACGTCGCGGCCGGCGAGCCAGCCGACGAGCAGGTCCGCGTCGGTGGTCGCGGCGATCCACCCCCGCGCCGCGGCCAACTGCAACGACTCCCCCGCCGGCGCGCCGTCGAGCAGCCGCTGGCACGCCCCGGCGACCCGGGCCAGCGCCGCGGACCGGGTCAGCGGGTCGAGGTAGCGGTCCACAAGCGACCGGCTGAGCGTGAGCACGTCCTCCGCGATGATCACCTCGGTCTCGGTGGGCAGCGCGGCGACCATCAGGTCGACCAGGCCGATCACCGGCCGCTCCCCGTCGGTCGCCGCGTCCAGCGCCTCGGACCAGAGGAGCGCCCGGGTGAGCGGGTCGGCCATGCCGGGCAGCAGCAGCGCCACCGCGTCCGCCGACGCCGGGTCGAGGCGCACCTTGGCGAAGGTGAGGTCGCCGTCGTTGAGGAGCAGGAGCCGGGCCGCCGGCGTGCCGACAAGCGCCTCCAACACGGTCCGGCCGCCGTCGACGGCGGGGTCGATGTCGATCTCGTCGCGCCGCACGGCGCCGTCCACCGAGTAGCGGCCCACGCCGATCCGGTGCGGGCGCAGCACCGGGTGGGAAACCGGTGCGGTCTGCACCACTGCCACGTCGGTGTAGCGGCCGTCGGCGTCGACGGCGACCTCGGCGCGCAGGGTGTTGACCTGCGGCCGGCGCAACCACACCTCGGCCCAACCGGACAGGTCCCGGCCGCTGGCGGTGGAGAGACTGACCAGCAGGTCGGCGAGCGTGGCGTTGCCGAAGCGGTGCTCGGCGAAGTGCGCGTTCAGGCCGGCCAGGAACGCCTCGTCGCCGAGCCACGCGACAAGCTGCCGCAGCACGCTGGCGCCCTTGGCGTACGAGATGCCGTCGAAGTTGAGCAGAGCCTCGTCGGCGTCGGCCACCTCCTCCGGCGCGACCGGGTGGGTGGAGGGCCGCTGGTCGGCCGCGTACCCCCAGGCCTTGCGGCGCAGGGCGAAGGTCGTCCAGGCCTGCCCGAAGCGGGTCGCCTCGAAGGTGACCCGGGTGCCCAGGTATTCCGCGAAGGACTCGTTCAACCACAGGTCGTCCCACCAGCGCATGGTGACCAGGTCACCGAACCACATGTGCGCCATCTCGTGGGCGATGGTGGTGGCCCGCTGCTCGCGCTGCGTGTCGGTGACCGCCGAGCGGAACACGTAGTCGTCGCGGAAGGTGACGATGCCCGGGTTTTCCATGGCGCCGGCGTTGAACTCCGGCACGAACGCCTGGTCGTACTTGCCGAACGGGTAGCGCTCGGTGAAGAGCTGGTGGAACCGGTCCAGGCACTGCCGGGTGACGGTGAAGATCTCCTCGGCGTCGGCATCCAGGTGCTCGGCAAGCGACCGACGGCAGTAGATGCCCAGCGGCACGCCGTCGTGCTCGGCCCGCCGCACGTGGTACGGGCCGGCGATCAGCGAGAAGAAGTACGTGGCAAGCGGCGCGCTGGGGGCGAACTCCCAGCGACCGGGCGTCGGTCTGGCGGCCACCTCGGCGTTGCCGGAGACCGTCCAGTCCGGCGGAGCGGTCACCGAGAGGGTGATGGGAGCCTTGAGGTCGGGCTGGTCGAACGCGGCGAAGATGCGTTGCACGTTGTCGAGAAAGCTCACCGCGTAGAGGTACGTCTCGCCGTCGGCCGGGTCGACGAAACGGTGCATCCCCTCGCCCGCGTTGGAGTACGTCATCTCGGCCTCGACGACAAGCGTGTTCGTCGCGGCCAGGTCGGTGAGCGGCAGTCGGTTGTCGGTCAGCAGGTCGGTGTCGAGGTCGCGGTCGTTGAGGCGTACCGCCAGCAGTGTGGCGGGCTTGACCTCGGCGAACGTCGCGGTGCCGGGGGTCGCCCGGAACCGGATCTCGACGCGGGAGCCGAACAGCTCCGCGCCGGCGGTCAGGTCGAGGTCCACCTGATAGGACTCGACGGTAATCGCCGCGCCACGCGCGGTCGCCTCTACACGGGTCAGGCTCGGCATCCGCTTATCCTGCCCGATGGGGATCGACACTCGGTCACCACACGACCCTCGGCACTGGAGGAAAGAACCATGGCGCAGCACCCCAAGGGCGACTTCGACCTCTCTCGGGCGGTCTGGCAGCGGGCCGAAGGGGACACCTCCGACAGCGCCGTCGAGGTCGCCTTCGTCGACGACCTGATCGGGATGCGCAACTCGGCCGAGCCCGAAGGGCCGGTGCTGGTCTTCACGCAGGCCGAGTGGGACGCGTTCGTGGCCGGCGCACAGGACGGCGAGTTCGACCTGGACTGATCGCGCCCCGCCGGTGTGCGGGGGCCGCCAACCCGGGGCCGGCGATCCCCGGGTTGGCGGTCAGCCACCGGCCGGGCCGTCACCGTCACCCCAACCGAGACCGCCGGGCCCCGGGGCGTGGTGGAAGCCCGGATGATCGGCCACGTCGACGCAGCGGTCGCCGTCCGGGCCGATCGCACCGCAGAACAGCCGCTCGGCCCGCTGCCAGGCGTCGGCCGGCGACAGGGCCGCCGCGCCGAGCGCCACCTCCGGGCGGAGCAGGGTCAACGCCTCCGCGTACGCCACGGCCAGCTCGCGGGCCTCGCCGACGGTCGGCGCGGTGAAGCCCAGGTGCACGGTGAAGAATCGGTGCGGCCGGACGGGCCGCCTCGGCGGGCCGATCAGTGGCCCCGGGTCACGGCCTCCGCCCAGTGCCCCGACCGTTCGCCGCTGCCGCCAGTGCGGTGATGTGTTGTCGCGCATCCGCCCTCCCCCGTGGTTGCCCCACCAGCAGCAAACCAGGTTCCGCGGCTCCTGGGAGGGGCCAGCCGGCGTGCCGTCGGCGCGGGGATTCAGCGGCGACGACGGGGGTACCCGCAACCGGCCCGGTGGTGACCGGCCGGACCCGCGCGTGAGGAGACCCGATGGCGACGATGCCGGCCGACCGCAGCCCGGACAGCACGCTCGCGTTGCTCCGCACCGGCTACCGGTTCATCGGGGCACGCTGCGAGCGGTACGGCAGCGACGTCTTCCAGACCCGGATCCTGCTCGCACCGACCATCTGCCTACGGGGCCGGCCGGCGGCGGAGCTGTTCTACGACACCGAACGCTTCCAACGCGCGACCGCCATGCCGCTGCGGGTGCAGCGGACCCTCACCGGTCGGCGGGGCGTGCAGGGGTTGGACGGACCCGCGCACGCCGAGCGCAAGGCCATGCTGATGTCGATCATGACGCCGACCGCCATCCAGCATCTCGGCCAGCTCTTCGACGACGCGTGGCAGGCCCGGATCCCCGCCTGGGAGGCCGCCGGGCCGCTGTCGCTCTACGACGAGCTGGGCCGCCTGCTGACCCAGGTGGTCTGCGCGTGGGCCGGGGTGCCGCTGCCCACGTCGCAGGTTCAGCGGCGCACCGTCGAACTGCACGCGATGATCGAAGGTCCGGCGGTGGTCGGCCTCCGGCACTGGCGGGGCCGGTTCGCCCGGCACCGCGCCGAACGCTGGCTCGCCGACCTCATCGAACGGGCCCGGGTCGGTCTCCTCACCGCGCCGCCCGGGAGCGCCCTGGCCGTGATCGCCGAGCACCGGGACCGGCAGGGCCGGCTCCTCCCCCGGCGGGTCGCGGCGGTGGAGTTGCTCAACGTGCTGCGGCCGGTGGTCGCAGTGGACCAGTACATCGCGTTCGCCGCGCTCGCCCTGCACGACCATCCGGGCTGGCGGGAGCGGGTTCGCGGCGACGGCGAGGCCACCGGGAACTTCGTCCAGGAGGTACGCCGCTACTACCCGTTCTTCCCGATGGCGGCGGCCCGGGTCCGGCACTCCTTCGACTGGCAGGGCCACCACTTTCCCCGGGGCCGGCGGGTGCTGCTCGACCTGTACGGCACCAACCACCACCCGACCCTCTGGCCGGAACCGGAGCTGTTCCGCCCGGAGCGGTTCGCCGGCCGACGCGTGGACCCGTTCGAGCTGATCCCGCAGGGCGGCGGTGACCACTGGGCCGGGCACCGGTGCGCTGGCGAGTGGATCACCATCGACCTGATGAAGCGGGCGGTCACCAACCTGACCACCACCATGCGCTACGACGTTCCCGTCCAGGACCTGGCCCTGGACCTGCACCGGATGCCGGCACTGCCGCCCCTCGGTCTGACCCTCACCAACGTGCGCCGCACCGCCTGACCTCCGCCTCGCCGAGCACCGCGCATCTCGTCTCCTCCACCCGGACATCCGGGGACGGACAGCTCTTTCCGGCCGCGTCACCCGGCGTCCGCCGGTCGACACACCGGGTCCGTTTGATCGGCGGGAATGCGGGCAGGTGCTGCTCAGGCACCGGTTCACCGCCGTCCTGGCGAGGAGGCACGTCGATGTCCTTGTTCAGCACACCCGCTGACGCCCGGCGCGCCGCGCGCGATGGAGGCGTCGACCGCGCCGGCGCGTCGCCGGTCCACCTGCCGATGACGTACGTGCTGCCGCTGCGCTGGCACGCCGACACGGGCCTTGCCGAGTTGACCGGTTACCTGCGGTGGCTGGCCGACCGGGTCGAGGTGATCGTGGTGGACGGATCCGCACCGGAGGTGTTCGCGCGGCACGCCGACGCCTGGCGAGGCCTGGTCCGGCACCTCCCGCCCGACGCCACCGCTCGCGGACTCAACGGCAAGGTGCTCGGCGTACGCACCGGGGTACGCGCGGCAGGCCACGAGCACGTGGTGATCGCCGACGACGACGTCCGGTACGACGAGGCCGGGCTGACCGCCGTGCACCGGCTGCTGGGCCGGGTCGATCTGGTGCGACCGCAGAACTACTTCGACCCGCTGCCCTGGCACGCCTGGTGGGACACCGGCCGGACGCTGCTCAACCGGGCACTCGGAGACGACTACCCGGGCACCCTCGCGGTGCGGCGCAGCACCTTCCTCGCCATGGGCGGGTACGACCCGGATGTGCTCTTCGAGAACCTGGAGCTGATCCGTACGGTGCGCCGGTACGGCGGTGCCGAGGCCAGGCCGGCCTGGCTGTACGTCCGCCGACTGCCGCCGGATGCCGCGCACTTCCGTGGCCAACGGGTCCGGCAGGCGTACGACGACCTGGCCCAGCCGGCTCGCCTGCTGACCGCGCTGGCGGTCCTGCCGGGGCTGGCGGCGGCGGTCGCGTCGCGCCGGCCCCGGCTGCTGCTCGGCGCGGCGGCCGGGGTGGTCGCCCTGGCCGAGGCGGGTCGTCGTCGCGCCGGCGGCGACCGGGTGTTCCCGCCGACCACGGCGCTGGCGGCCCCACTCTGGCTGTTGGAGCGCGGGGTGTGCGGCTGGCTGGCGGTGGCCCAACGGTTCCTGCTCGGCGGCGTCCGCTACGGCGACACCCGCATCCGCCACGCCTCCCACCCCACCCGGGCCCTCCGCGCCTCGAGCCCAGTGCGCTGACGAGCCCGTACACACGACAGCTCACGGGCACCGGAGTGCCCGTGAGCTGTCGGCGGTGGCGCGGCGGTGGGGTCAGGGGCTGACCTGGTGCCGGGCCTGCTGGGCCTGGTCCTTGACGTCGTGCGCGGCCGACCGGCTGTCGTCCTTGACCGCGTGCACGGCGTCCTGGGCGGTGGACCGCACCGACTCGGCGGCCTGCTGGGCGGGCTCGCGCAGCTCCTCCTTGAGCTCGCTGGCCACCTGTCCCAGCTTCTCCTTCACCGCACCGCTGTGCTCGCCGACCCGCTCCTTGAGCTGGGTCGCGGCCTGCTGCTCGCGGCGGGAGGCCGGGATCAGCGACGAGGCCAGCCAGCCGACCCCGAACGCGATCAGGCCGGCGGCGAGAGGGTTGCCCTGGGACTTCTGCCGGATCACCCGTGGCGCGCTGTGCGCGGCGTCGCTGACGGTGCTCGCCGCCGAGTGCGCGGCGTCGCCGACGCTGGAGGCCGCCGACGAGGCGCGGTCGCCCACCGAGTGGGCCGCGTGGCCGGTGCCGTGGCCGAGGTCAGACGCGGTTCCCATGACCTTGTCCCTCACATTCTGCAGAGCGGAACGGGCCCGCTGCTTGCGGTCGTCGACGATGCGGCTGGGGCTGACCTTGTACGCCAGCGCGTCCACATCGGAGCTGAGGCTGTTACGGGTGGCTTCGATCTCGCGGCGGATCTGATCGGGATCGGTGCTCATCGGGTCACTCCCTCCGGGTGCGGCTTGAGCGCGTCGGGGATCCGCTGCACGCTGTCGTTTGTCTGCTTGAGCCCGCGTACGTGCTGGGCGTTCTTCTTCGCCATGGAGTAGAGGACCGCGGCGACCACGGCCCAGATGACGGCCACGATCAGGGCGGCCAGGCCGGAGTCCATGACGTTGTCCAGGAACTGCCACACGGCGATGGACACGAAGAGCGCCACCATGTAGCCGCCGAAGCCGGCGCCGCCGAAGAGCCCGGCGGCCTTGCCGGCCTTCTTGCCCTCCTGGCGGATCTCGGCCTTGGCCAGCTCGACCTCCTGACGCATCAGCGTCGACAGGTCACTCGTCACCTGGCGCATCAGCTCACCGATGGAGCTGCCCTTCACCTCCGCCGCGGTGTGCGGGGCACCCGCGTCGGGGTGGTATCCGGAGCCCAGGCCGGACCCCTGCGTCGGCGTGGTCATGCCGTCGCCTCCCTTCGGATGACTCGGCGGCTCACGGGCGGGGGGTGCCGCTGGACGGAACGCCCGGCAGCGGGTCGGTCTGCTGTACCGGCGGCAGCGGCTGCCCGGTGCCGGAGTGCTCCGGGTAGCCGTCCCCACGGGGGTCGGCGTACCCGCCGGGCGTCGGGTCGGCGTACCCGCCGGACGCCGGCTCGGTGTGCGTGCCGGGGGTCGGGTCGAGGTAGCCGCCCGTCGGGACGGCGTCCGGCACCGCGCGGGGCGCCGGCGGCGGCGTCGGGATGACGGCGGTCTGCTCCGGGTCGTACGCCCCCGCGCCCCGGTAGGTCGAGGACCCGTTGCCGGAGTCGTCGCCAGCGGCGGAGACGCCGCGGGTCAGCCGGCCGGCCAACACGCCGAGGACCGCCGCGCCGACCAGGAAGGTGCCCGGGTTGCGGCGCGCGTAATCGCGTACCTCGGTGATCAGGTCGCCGGGCTCGCGCTGATCGAGCCAGCCGGCGACGCCGTGCACCCGGTCGGCGGCCTGCCGGGCCAGCTCGGTCACCGGACCCGCCTGACCACCCTGCTCGGCCATCGAGCGCATCTCGTCGGCCAGCGAACGCAGTCCACCGGCGGCCCGGCGCTGCTGCTCACCAGCCTGGCTGGCGAGTTGGGTGCGGGTCTCGCCGTACAGGTTGCGGGCCTGCCGGGCCGCCTCGCGGCCGACCTCGGTGCCCTGCTCCTTGGCGGTCTGGGCGACCGCGCCGCCCGCCTGCGCCGCCTCGGAACCGACCTGGCGGACCTGGTCGCGAACGCCACCGCCGTTCGTCGACTCCTGGCCGTACGTGGTGGAAGACGTAGGTGAAAGATCGTAAGACATGATTTCCCTTCCGCTCAGAAAGTCGTAGCGGTTGTGCTGGGGGGATGCGGTGCGTTGCCGCGACCGCTGACCATTCACCTACCCTCGGTTTCGGCTTCCATACTTCTTCGTGCATTTCTCTGCGCGGCCGGCTGGATCGACTTCAAAATGGAGGATCGTCGGGCTGCGTCAGGTCGCCGCCGCGGACAGTGCGGTTCGCGAGGGCCGGCAGAGCCACGGAGGGGGCAGCGATGGCACGAGACGGGCGAGGTGGCCGACGGGCGGGCCCGCGACCCCGGGTCCAGGTGGCCGCGCTGGTGGTGGCCGGGGTCTTCCTGCTGATCGGCGTTCTCGGCTTCGTTCCCGGCATCACCACCGACTACGGCGAGCTGAGATTCGCCGGACACCACTCGGACGCGCGACTGCTCGGGCTGTTCCAGGTGTCGATCCTGCACAACGCGGTGCACCTGCTCTTCGGGCTGGCGGGTCTGGTGCTGGCCCGCAGCGTCGCCGGCGCCCGCGTGTTCCTCGCCGCCGGCGGGGCCAGCTATCTCGCCCTCTGGCTGTACGGCCTGGCCATCGAGTCCGTCGACCCCGAGAGCGGGGCGAACATCCTGCCGGTGAACGACGCCGACAACTGGCTGCACCTCGCCCTCGGCTTCGGGATGCTCGCGCTCGGCCTGCTGCTGTCGAACCAGGCGGGCACCGGCGGCCGCCTGGACAACCCGGCCGAACGGCACTGACTTGGATCATTGGGGGTTTCCCGGTCACGCCCGCCGGGGTAATCGGCAGGCGAAGGAGGTGCGACATGCCCCGTTGGCTACGCGACAACGCCCTGGCCGTCACCATGCTGGGCGCGTTTCTGATCTTCCTGGTGTTGCAGAGCGTCTTCGGCTGGCAGACCCACAACGAGGAGCTGACCGAGTTCGGAGCCGCCCCGCTGACCTGGTCGGCGTACCTGACCAGTGGGCACTTCATCGAGTCGGTCTTCGAGAACTGGGAGTCGGAGTTCCTCCAGATGGGCGGGTACGTCCTGCTCACCGCGCACCTGGTGCAGCGGGGCTCGGCCGAGTCGAAGCCGGTGGACCAGACCGACCGGCCGGAGGACGACGAGCGTCGGGCCACCCCGCAGTCGCCCTGGCCGGTGCGCGCCGGCGGCCTGCCCCTGGTGGTCTACCGCAACAGCCTCTCCCTCGCGCTGCTGCTGATCTTCGCCGGTTCGTTCATCGGCCACCTTTTCGGTGGCACCGCCGCGTACAACAAGGAGCAGGCGCTACAGAGCGGCGCGCCGCCGATCGGCGTGTGGGATTTCCTCGGCACCAGCGACTTCTGGTTCCAGTCCATGCAGAACTGGCAGAGCGAGTTCCTCGCCGTCGGAGCGCTGATCCTGCTGAGCATCGTCCTCCGCCAGCACGCCTCGCCCGAGTCGAAGCCGGTGACCGTCGCGCACGCCACCACCGGCGCGTGAGCGGCGGCGCGCCCGTCAGGCCGCGACCGGCAGTCGCTTGGCGAAACAGACGCTGTACGGGTTGCCCACGTACTCGCCGTAGACCGGGATCTGGTGGTAGCCACACGAGGTGTACAGCGTGATCGCGGCCGGCAGGTAGGTGCCCGTCTCCAGGCAGACCACCGACTGCCCCTGCCGGAACGCACACTCCTCCAGCGCGGCCAGCAGTTGACGGGCGATGCCCCGCCCCCGGTAGGCGGGCCGGACGTACATCCGCTTGATCTCGCCGGTCTCGGCGTCGATCGCCTGGAGCCCGCCGCAGGCCACCGCCCGACCGTGCACCACCGCCGCCAGGTAGCGGACGTCGTCGTGGGGGACGAAGACCTGCCCATCCAACCCACCGTCAGCCGCTCTCAGCTCACGCTGCTGCGCGATGAGCAGGGCGGCGATCTCCGGATCGATGACGGGCCGAGACTCGATCAGCATCACCCCACGCTAGAACTGGTGGATTTCGCGCAGGTTTCCGGAAATCAACCCAATCACGGAGCGCAACGGACTACTCGGCGTCGTCCTCGTCGTTGTCGTCGTCGAGTTCGTCGGACGAGTCCGCGCCGACCTCGTCCGCAGACCGCACCCGGCGGGCCTTGCGGGCCGCGAGCCGGTCGGCCGCGGAGAGCCGGTTCGACTTCTCCTCCAGGCGGACGTCGGTGCCCCGGTTGCCGGGGACGAACTCCACGCCGGCGTAGAGCGTCGGTTTCCAGTCGAACTCGCGCTCACCGATCCGGACCAGGTCACCGGGCTCCGCGCCGGCCTTGGCCAGCTTGTCCTCCACCCCGAGGCGGGCGAGCCGGTCAGCGAGGTAGCCGACCGCCTCGTCGTTGTCGAAGTTTGTCTGCTTGACCCAGCGCTCCGGTCGGACACCGCGAACGGTGAACGAGCCGTCCGCGTCGGCGGTGATGGTGAAGCCGTCGTCGTCCACGGCGATCGGACGGATCACGATCCGGGTCGGCTCGGCGGGCGGCGCGGCCTTGCGCTCCGCCTCGACCAGCTCGGCCATCGCGTAGGTGAGCTCCTTGAGCCCCTCCCGGGTCGCCGCGGAGACCTCGAACACCCGGTAGCCGCGCTCCTCGAGGTCGGGGCGCACGATCTCGGCGAGGTCCCGGCCGTCCGGCACGTCGACCTTGTTGACGGCGACCAACCGTGGGCGGTCGGTCAGCCCGCCGTACTGGCTCAGTTCGGCCTCGATGGCGTCGATGTCGGCGACCGGGTCACGGCCGGGCTCCAGGGTCGCCGAGTCGATGACGTGCACCAGCACGGCGCAGCGCTCGATGTGCCGCAGGAACTCCAGGCCCAGCCCCTTGCCGTTGGCCGCGCCGGGGATCAGGCCCGGCACGTCGGCGACGGTGAAGGTGTGGTTGTCCATCCGGACCACGCCGAGGTTGGGCACGAGGGTGGTGAACGGGTAGTCGGCGATCTTCGGCTTGGCGGCGGAGATCACCGAGATCAGCGACGACTTGCCGGCCGACGGGAAGCCCACCAGGCCCACGTCGGCGACGCTCTTCAGCTCCAGCACGATGTCCAGCTGGTCACCGGGCTCTCCCAGCTCGGCGAAGCCCGGCGCCTTGCGCTTGGCGTTTGCCAGCGACGCGTTGCCCCGCCCGCCGCGCCCGCCCCGAGCCACCTCGAAGGTGGTGCCGGCGCCGACCATGTCGGCAAGCACTGTGCCGTCGGTGGTCTGCACCACGGTGCCGTTGGGCACCTTCAGCACCAGGGTGCGGCCGTTGGCCCCGTCCCGGTTCGACCCGGCGCCGCCCTTGCCGTTGTCGGCCTTGACGTGCGGGTGGAAGTGGAAGTCGAGCAGGGTGGTGACCTGCGGGTCGACGACCAGGGACACGCTGCCGCCGTGCCCGCCGTTACCGCCGTCCGGCCCACCGAAGGGCTTGAACTTCTCGCGGTGGATCGAGACACAGCCGTGCCCACCATCGCCGGCCTGCAGATGCAGAACGACCCGGTCAACGAACGTTGCCACGGCGTCAATCCTTCCAGCGAGGTCCGACCCCGCACTTCGAAAAAAGCTAAGCGGGCCGGGACCCGGAGGTCCGCGGCCCGCTTAGCCGGAGAACTACTGCTGCGGAACGATGCTGACGGTCTTGCGACCGCGCTTGGTGCCGAACAGGACCGCACCGGCGGACAGCGCGAACAGCGTGTCGTCGCCGCCACGGCCGACCAGGTCACCGGGGTGGAACTTGGTGCCACGCTGCCGGATGATGATCTCACCGGCGCTGACGACCTGACCACCGAAGCGCTTCACGCCGAGTCGCTGGGCCGCGGAGTCACGACCGTTACGCGAGCTGGACGCACCCTTTTTGTGAGCCATTGGAGGACGACCTACTTCCCGCTGGAGATGCCGGTCACCTTGACCTGGGTCAACGGCTGGCGGTGACCCTGGCGCTTGTGGTAGCCGGTCTTGTTCTTGAACTTGTGGATCCGGATCTTCGGGCCCTTGGTGTGCGCGGCGATTTCGCCGGACACCGCGACCTCGGCAAGCTTCGCCGCGTCGGTCACCAGGTCGTCACCGTCGACGAGGAGCACCGCGGTGAGCTTCACCGCGTCACCGGGAGCACCGGTGAGCTTCTCGACCTCGATCACGTCGCCCTCGGCGACCTTGTACTGCTTGCCGCCGGTCTTGACGATCGCGTACATCGGAGGCGGACTCCCTGTCGTTGAGGCTGCTGGCGGTCGTCCCCGCGGCGGCTCGCCGGGTAGCAGTGCACGGCGGCGCGGGCACACGGGAACTCGGCACACCAAAGGTGGGCCGCAGGCAAGAGTACGCCATTGCCGGCCCGGACCCCAAACCGGCCCGCCCTGGTCAGCGCGCGCAGAGCTGGTCGAGGCGCTGCTGGAGCCTGTCGAGTTCGGTCTCGTCGATGGACTCGACGTCGGCGCCGAGCGCTGCCACCTCGGTGCCGAGGTCGGTGAGCAGTGTCCTGAGCTGCGGATCGGTGGCCCGCTCCGACTGCTCCCGCAGTGCGGTGCGCCAGCCGTCCAGCGCCGCCTCGGCCCGCCCACGGGCGACCTCGGCCGCGCCGCTGTCCCCGGCGCCCACCGCCGCGACCATCCGGCCCAGCTCCGCCACGTACGTCCGGACGGCGGTGGTGCTGGCCTGCTGGGCGGCGGCACAGACCTGCGTGGCGTCGCCCGCCGCGGCGCCACTGGCGGGAATGCCGGCCGGCCCGGAGGCCGGGTCGGCGGTGGCCACGCCGACCGGACCGGACCCCACGTCCCCCGGCCGGTCGGCCGAGCAGCCGGCCACGTCGAAGAGCACGGTGACCAGCGCGATGACGGCGAGCAGACGACGCATCTTCTTCTCCTGACCAGGGACGGCCGATCCTGGGGCCGGAGTGGCCGCAACGGCGAGGTCCCTCCCCCGTCACTTTGCCGGGGAAGGGACCTCGCCAAACACTTGGCCGGTCAGGGGCGCGTCCGCCGGCGGGCGCCACCCCGGCGGGAACGGCGGCGACCGGCGCCACCCTCGGCGCTGTCCTCGTCGCCCTCACCGTCGGCGAGCGCGTCCGGGTCGTCCGCCGCGGCCAGCCGAGCCGACTCCCCGTGCTGACTGTCGGAGATCGCCGGCGCGGCGGCGGTGTCCGACTCGTAGCGGGACAGGTCGTAGCCCATGGTGTCCTGGTAGTCGGCGTGCGGCTCCGCGCTGGTGTCGGTGTCGACGACCTCGACCACGGCCCGCTCGGCCGGGGCGTTCTTGCGCGCCCGGCGACGCGACGACGCGGTGCCCTGCTCGGCGGCCGGAGCGGCGGCCACCGACGAGGCGACCGCCTTGACCTTCTCCCCGGCACCGGCGGCGCGCGCCTTCTCCGGCACCGGCTCGGTGTGCATGATGACGCCCCGACCCTTGCAGCACTCGCAGGTCTCGCTGAACGCCTCCAGCAGGCCCGCGCCGATCCGCTTACGGGTCATCTGCACCAGGCCGAGCGAGGTGATCTCGGTGACCTGGTGCTTGGTGCGGTCCCGGCCCAGGCACTCGGTGAGTCGGCGCAGCACCAGCTCACGGTTCGACTCCAGCACCATGTCGATGAAGTCGATCACCACGATGCCGCCGATGTCCCGCAGCCGGAGCTGGCGGACGATCTCCTCCGCCGCCTCCAGGTTGTTACGGGTGACGGTCTCCTCCAGGTTGCCCCCGGAGCCGGTGTACTTGCCGGTGTTGACGTCCACCACCGTCATCGCCTCGGTGCGGTCGATCACCAGCGAGCCACCGGAGGGCAGGAAGACCTTGCGGTCCAGGCCCTTGATGATCTGCTCGTCGATCCGGTACTCGGCGAAGACGTCACTCGTGCCGACGTGCCGGCGTACCCGGTCGACCAGATCCGGGGAGACGTGCGACAGGTACGACTCGACCATGTCGTACGACTGCTCGCCCTCGATCACCAGCTCGCGGAAGTCCTCGTTGAACAGGTCCCGGACCACCCGGATGACCAGGTCGGGCTCCCCGTAGAGCAGCACCGGAGCGCCACCCTCGGCGGCCTTGGCCTGGATGTCCTCCCACTGCGCCTGCAGACGCTTGACGTCGCGGGCCAGCTCGTCCTCGCTGGCACCCTCGGCGGCCGTCCGGACGATCACGCCCGCGCCGTCCGGGACCAGCTTCTTGAGCACGTCCCGCAGACGCTTGCGCTCGTTGTCCGGCAGCTTCCGGCTGATCCCGGAGGCGTTGCCGTTGGGCACGTAGACCAGATGCCGGCCGGACAGCGCGATGTGGCTGGTCAGCCGAGCGCCCTTGTGCCCGATCGGGTCCTTGGTGACCTGCACCAGCACCGAGTCGCCGGAGCGCAGCGCCTGCTCGATCGAGCGGGCCCGCCCTTCCAGACCGGAGCTGTCCCAGTTGACCTCGCCGGCGTACAGCACCGCGTTGCGACCCCGGCCGACGTCGACGAACGCCGCCTCCATGCTCGGCAGCACGTTCTGCACCTTGCCCAGGTACACGTTGCCGGCCATGGTGCCGGAGGAGTTGCGGGTGACGTAGTGCTCGACAAGCACCCCGTCCTCCAGGACGGCGATCTGGGTACGGTCACCGCGCTGGCGGACCGCCATCACGCGGTCGACCGCCTCCCGGCGCGCCAGGAACTCCGACTCGCTGAGAATCGGCGGTCGCGTACGCCGCTGCTCCCGGCCGTCCCGGCGGCGCTGGCGCTTGGCCTCCAGCCGGGTCGAACCGGACACGCCCTGCACCTCGTCGACGGTCCGACGCGGCTCGCGGATCTTGACCACGGTCGGTACGCCGTCGTCGGCGGCACCCTCCGTGTCGCCCGCGCCCCGGCGACGACGACGCCGGCGGCGACGGGTCAGACCGTCCCCGCCCTCGGCCTCCTCGTCCTCGTCACCCTCGGCCTCGACCTCGGCGGTCTCCTCCTCGTCGGCCTGCGCCGCCTCCTCGGACTCCTCGTCCTCGGCGTCGTCGGCCCCGCCCTTGCCCCGGCCCCGACCCCGGCGACCACGCCGGCGGCGACGGCGCGCGGCGGCGCTGTCCTCGTCGTCCTCATCCGCCTCGGCGGCCTCGTCGGCCTCCTCGGTCGGCTCCTCCTCGGCCTCGATCGCCTCGATCGGCTCCACCGGCTCGACCTCGCGGCGACCACGCCGACGACGGCGGGACGGCTCCGCGGCCTCCTCCACCACCGGTTCCTCGGCGGCGGGAGCGGGCTCGGCCGGCCGGGTCACCGGCACGGCGTCCGGCTGGGGGGCCATGAACAGCACGGTGGGCGCGGAGAGCGCGGCCCGCCGACGACGGGTACGCGGCTGCTCCGGCTCGACCTCGGCCGGCTCGTTCGGCTCCGCGGTCACCCCGGGAACGGCGACACCGGGCGACACCTCGCCGGAGCGCTCCGGCGTGCCGCCGGCCCAGGGCAGCTCGGCGGGGGTCGCGGTCGGGGTGTCGTTCAGCTCGGCCTCGGCCTCGCGCAGGTCGGACGCCGCCGGTTCCTCGTCGGCGACCGGCTCGACGGCGACCGGCTCGTCGGCGGACGGCTCCTCGACCGCGGGCGGCTCCTCGACGGCCGCCGGGGTGGCCTTCTTGCGCCGGGTACGGGTCACCTTCACCGGCGGGACCACGTCGGCCGGGGCCGCCTCCGCGGAGGACGCGACAAGCGGCTCCTCGGCGGTCGTCTCGACGGGAGCGGCCTTGCGACGGCGCCGGGGGGTTTTGGGCGCGACGTCCTGGTCGCCGGAGATCGGAGCGAAAACCTCCGCCTGCGGCGACTCCGCACTGGCGGCCTCGCTGGTGGCCGCCTCGGCCGGCGCGTCGGTCTGCTCCGGCGGGCTGAGCGGGGCGGCGCGACGCCGGGTCGCCCGGGTGCGCCGTACCGGCGCGGCGGGCTCGGCGTCGCCGGGGTCCACCGACGCCGAACCGACTGCCGTGGTGGGGGACGCGACGGTGGCGCCGTCGGCCGTGGTGCTCTGGTCGGCGGTGTCCCCGGCCGGCTGTGAACCGGTCCGTTCGCCGCCCTCGGGCTCGTTCTCGAGCATGGACGTTCTCCAGTTCTGGCTACCCCGGGCGCGGGTGAGCGCTGCCACGCAGGGTCGCCGCAAAAGTGTTTCCGCCGGGCGCGCGTGGTGCGCGACCGCCGAAGTCTGCCTGCCAGAGCACGGACCGTCGGTCAGTGCCCAACGATGGCTGCCCCGTCGCGGTCCGCATCCAACGGATCCACGATCGCACCCTGCGCGGTCAACGTGCCCTGAGCCAGCCGGGTCACCCTCGGCGAAACCGGCGGCTCCAGGTCGGCCACCACGCGGAGGCCGGAAAGGACGTCATCGGGCCGTACGGACGGGGTGACCTGCCGCACGACCAGTTCGAGTATCGCACACGGTACGGCCGGCGCCCCGGAAGGCGTCGGCGTTGGCGCGAGGACATCGACCGATATGACTGCGGCACGGGCGTCGAAGGTGCGTCGGCCCTGCTTGGTCATCCGCTCCACCAGCACCTCGTCCGCCGCGAGGAAGGCGTCCACCGCCGTGCGGAGCACAGCGGTCTCGACCTCGGGCAACTCGATGTGCCAGTGCGACGCCTCGATCCGGTCCGGAAGGTTGCCCCCCTCGGCGACCACGGCGTCCAGGACGTCCAGCCCCGGTGAGAGCGCGGCGTCCAACGCGGCCCGCAACTGCTCCGGGTCGACGACTGCCTGGAGAGCGATCTCCAGGTACTCCGCCTCGCTCGCCACCCCGGTGGGCGCGGCGCTGGCGTAGGAGATCTTCGGGTGCGGGTGGAAACCCTGGGAGAAGGCGACAGGCACCGCGGCCCGGCGCAGCGCGCGCTCGAACGCCCGGGCGAAGTCCCGGTGCGAGGTGAACCGCAGCGGTCCGCGCTTGGCGTACCTGATGCGGACGCGCTGGACGACCGGTGCCTGGCCGCCCTCGGGTTGAGGCTTCTTGGCGATCGTGGGCTCCTCGGGTGTACCTGCGTGTCCGACCATCCTGGCTCAGCGCCCGCGACGGTACGCAGCCGGGGCGGCCGGATCGCCCGGACAGACGGGTGCGAACCGGCCGTGGGGGTCGGGACCGCCCGCCCGCGAAGACTGATGGCCGGCCGGTGACCCGGAAGGTTACCGGCCGGCCACCACGATCGGAACCGCTTACCGCTCCTGCGGCGGGACGGGCGGCGCCCCACCCGGCGGGCCGTACCCGGGAGGCGGGGCATAGCCGGACGGCGGAGCCTGACCGGGAGGCGGGGCGTACCCGGAGGGCGGGGCCTGGCCGGGAGGCGGGGCGTACCCGGAGGGCGGGGCGTACCCGGGTGGCGACGGGTAGCCGGGTGGCGGGGCGTAACCCGCGCCCGGTGCCGGGTAGGCGCTGGGCACCAGCCGGTCCAGCGCCTCGTCCGGGATGTCGGCGGCCCGCGCCGCCTCCCGCCGGTACCGTCGGCGGTTCCAGATGAGGAACACCACAAGCGCCAGCAGCAGCACCAGTGCCACGGCGATGCCGATGACCACGACCATGACCTGCTGGTCGGTGGGACCACCGCGATCACCGTGCTGGGTGACGTCGAACTCCTCCGCGGCCTCGGTGCGGACCGGGGCCGGGTCGGTCGCCGCCGCCGGGTCGAGCAGCGGGCTGGCGTTGACCGGCGGGACGTCAGCGGTCAGCGCCTTCATCGGGTCGATCACCCCGAAGCCGTACTGCGGATCCCGGCCGGGCGGACCGGCGTCCCGCGCGGTCCGGATGATCCGGTTGATCACGTTCGGGCCGTCGAGATTCGGATATTTCTCCAGGATCAGCGCGGCCAGCGCGGAGACGATCGCTGTGGAGTCGGAGGTCCCGTCGCCCCAGCCGTAGCCCCCCTCGTTCGTGGCGTTGTAGATGCCATCGCCCGGAGCGGCGACCACCGCCTCCGGGCCCTGCACCGAGCCGGACCAGAACGAGCCACCCTTTGTCGTCCCGGTCACCGCGATCACCCCGGGGGTGTTGGCCGGATTCACGACGCCGACATCGCCCTTGGCGGTGTTGCCGGCGGAGGCAACCACGACGACGCCGTGGTCCAACGCGTACGTGATCGCGCTCTCCTCCTCCGAGCTGGCGGCGCCCGGCCCACCGACGGACAAGTTGATCACCTTGGCGCCGCCGTCGACGGCCATCCGGATGCCGAGGGCGATCGCCGCGTCGCTGTAGGTCCCGCTGCCCTTGCGCATCTTGATCGGCAGGATCTTCGCGCCGGGGGCGATGCCGTCCACCCCGTCGCGGCCACCGCTCTTCGCCGCGATGATGCCGGCCATGTGCGTGCCGTGGCCGTTCTCGTCGGCCCGACCGTCTCCCGAGACGCCGTAGCTGCGGGCACCGGGAAGCACCTGACCGCGCAGGTCCGGGTGGCTGGCCTCGACGCCACTGTCGAGCACTGCCACGACCACGCCCTGCCCGGTCGAGATCTTGTGCACCTGGTCGATCCGGAGCTCGTCCAGATACCACTGCTCGGCCCGTCGGGGCGCGGCGGCCGCCGGCTGGGCGGCCCCCACCACCAGGAACCCCGCCAGCAGACAGGCGATCACCGGCCGGAAGCCTCCGACATTCACGTTCATGCGCCCATCCTCACCGCAGGACACCCGGCATCGCCCCGTCACCAGGGCCCCACGGATCGTCATCCTCAGTCAACCACGACGAGTGCTCCGAGCCGGTGCCGCCGCCGGCGCCGTGCCCGGCGCCGCCCGCGCCGCCCATCATGCCGCCCGCCATCCCGGCGCCGCCCATGCCCGCGCCACCACGCGCGACGCCGGCCATCCCGCCGCCCGCGCCAGCACCCGCGGCGGTCCGCAGCGCGTTGGCCGCGCTCGTCATCGGCGGCACCTTTCCGTTGCCGCCACCCACCATGCCGGGGAGGCCGCCCACGCCGATGCCGCCGCCCGCGCCCAGGCCACCGCCGGAGCCGATCCCGCCGGCCGAGCCGACGCCGGCCCCACCCCCGAAACCACCGCCGGCGCCGCCGAGACCGGCGCTGCCGAGACCGCCGCCACCGAGGCCGCCGACGCTGCTCGGGCCGGCACCGGCCAGACCACTGCTGTAGCTGTCGTCGCCCTCCGGGTAGCCCGGGTAACCGGACCCGGTTGGGCCGGGCGTGAACCCACCGGTGCCGCCGGAGGACGGGCCACCGCCGGAACCGGTCGGGGAGAACGGGTCGACAGTGGACGTGGGGCCGCCCCCGCCGCCGATGCTCGGTGGCCTACTGCCGATCGAGGGGCCGCCACCACCGATGTCGGGCTTCCCGCCGAACTCGCCACCACCGATGTCGGGCCGCCCGCTCGGCGGAACCCGGGGGTCGCGACGAATGTCGTCCCGCTGGTCCTGCTCATCCGGCCCGGCGACGGTGAGCTTGGGACGCTCGGTGTAGACCGCCTGGGGCAGCGGCGACATCGCGGTGGTGGCCGCCTGCTGGTTGTCCCGGTACCAGTTGTCGAGGTGGGACTTGGTGTCCCACCAACCGCCCCGCTTCTGGTCACCCGCCTGGCCGTCGACCTTCATTGTCGCCTCCAGGTCGTCGGCCTTGTCGCGGAACGCGCCATCGGCGTACGACCCGGGGTTGCTCTGGTAGTCCTTGCGCAGTGCGGCGAGGAAGCCCGACGCGCTCTCACCGTCGCGGGCGTCGTCGAGTTCGGTGCCGTTGGGCAGGCTCCACTCGTTGATGCCGAAGTCGTCCATCAGCGGGACCGGGATCGAGGCGACCGCCGTGCGGATGTCCGCCTCGATCCGCGTCAACGCGCCGCTGACATTCGTCGCGTCGGTGATCAGCTCCTCGACCTGCCTGCCGATCTCGCCGAGGTGCTCGCGGTAGGCGTCACCACCGCTGCCCTTCCACCCGGCGAGCATCCCGGGCAGGCCGCCGACGTGCGGGCGTTCCTGCCCGGTCGCGACCGGACCGACGAACGAGCGGCCGACGAGCGCGTCCCGCAGCTGTTGCAGGCCGTTGGAGAGGTTGCTCCAGCCCGCTCCGACCGAACCGACCGTCTCCGGGTCGGCGGAGAGCGTCACCTCGCGGACGCACTGCTCCCAGGTTCCTCCAGCCATGACGTCCCCCTCAGGCCGTGTACGGGTAGGTGGGCGTGCCGCCGGCCGCAGGCGGCGGAGCCGCCGCTTCGAGCAGCCGCTCGATCTCCTTGCCGTTGGCGCCGTTGCGCGCCTCGGTGTCCCGGAACGCCTTGGCGATCTCCTCGGTGCCCTGCTTCAGCGCGGCGAGTTTCTGGGAGAGCGTCTGGAGGTGCGTCTCCATGTTGCCAGTGGACTTGGTCAGCGCCTGCCACTGCATCCGGGCGTCCTCGTACGCGCCGAAGGGAGTGCCGCCCGGGACGGTCTGGGCGGTGTTGCTGTCGCCCTTCATCCGCTCCTTGATGCGTTCCATCTCGTAACTGATGGTGTCGTCGACGTACTGCTTCAGTCGATCGACGTACGCCGCCGCGGCGTCCAGGTCCTCGACGCTGACGTGTAGATCGCCGGTGTTCGGCGGCGGGATGGTCCCCATGAGCTTCCTCCCCCGTTCCCGACCCGCCGGGTCGGTCCATGTCAGACGCAGCGTATCGAGTCTGACCAAGTCGGGGCAGCCCCGGTCGCCGCCCTGTCGCGCCGGCCTTCGTCGATGGCGGGGCGGTCCTGGCGGTGGCGCGCTGTGGAACCCGACCAGTGCCGACGGGCCCGCGAGAACGCGGGCCCGTCGGGTGACGTGTCGAGTATGGAGAGTAGTGGGTCACCGCTGGCGGGCGCTGCCCCGCGGCGGGTGGTCAGGCCGGGTGGTCGCCGGCCGGGACCTTCATGCCGTTGCCGCCCAGCGGGGTGAGCGGCAGCAGCTTCTTGCCGGTCGGGCCGATCTGGATCTCGGTGTCCATCGATGGGCAGACGCCGCAGTCGAAGCAGGGCGTCCACCGGCAGTCGTCCTGCTCGAACTCGCTTACCGAGTCCTGCCAGTCCTGCCAGAGCCAGTCCTTGTCCAGGCCCGAGTCGAGGTGGTCCCAGGGCAGGACCTCAAGCTCCTCGCGCTGCCGGGTGGTGTACCAGTCGAGGTCGACACCGAACGCGGGCAGCGTCTCGGCCGCCGCGTCCACCCAGCGCTGGTAGGAGAAGTGCTCGCTCCAACCGTCGAACCGGCCGCCGTTCTCCCAGACCTTGCGGATCACCGAGCCGACCCGGCGGTCGCCCCGGGAGAGCAGCCCTTCGATAAGTGACGGCTCACCGTCGTGGTAGCGGTAGCCGATGGCCCGACCCAGCGAGCGGTCCGAGTTGATCGCCTGCTTGAGGATCTTGAGGCGGTGGTCGATGACCTCCGGACGCTCCATCGCGGCCCACTGGAACGGGGTGTGCGGCTTCGGCACGAACCCACCGATGGAGACCGTGCAGCGGATGTCCTTGGAGCCGGTGGCGGCCCGACCGGCCTTGATCACCTCGTGCGCCATGTCCGCGATCTCGAGGACGTCCTCGTCGGTCTCGGTGGGCAGGCCACACATGAAGTAGAGCTTCACCTGCCGCCAGCCGTTGGTGTACGCGGTGACGACGGTGCGGATCAGGTCTTCCTTCGACACCATCTTGTTGATGACCTTGCGGATCCGCTCCGACCCGCCCTCCGGGGCGAAGGTCAGGCCGGTCCGCCGCCCGTTGCGGGACAGCTCCTGGGCGAGGTCGATGTTGAAGGCGTCGACCCGGGTCGACGGCAGCGACAGCGAGACGTTGGTGCCCTCGTACTGCTGGGCGAGGCCCGAGCACATGTCACCGATCTCGGAGTGGTCGGCCGAGGAGAGCGACAGCAGACCCACCTCGGAGAAGCCGGAGAACTCCAGGCCGTCGCGGACCATCTGCCCGACCGTGGTGATCGACCGCTCCCGCACCGGACGGGTGATCATGCCGGCCTGGCAGAACCGGCAGCCCCGGGTGCAGCCCCGGAAGATCTCCACCGCGTACCGCTCGTGCACCGTCTCGGCCAGCGGGACGAGGGGCTTCTTCGGGTACGGCCAGGCGTCCAGGTCCATCGTCGTGCGCTTGTGCACCCGGAACGGCACGTCCGCCCGGTTCGGCACGACCCGCTGGATGCGCCCGTCCGGGAGGTAGTCGACGTCGTAGAAGCGCGGCACGTAGACGCTCTCGGTGCGCGCCAGCCGCAGCAGCAGTTCGTCGCGGCCCCCCGGGGAGCCCTCGGCCTTCCACTCCCGGACGATCGCGGTAATCTCCAGGACCGCTTCCTCGCCGTCGCCGAGCACTGCGGCGTCGATGAAGTCGGCGATCGGCTCCGGGTTGAACGCGGCGTGCCCGCCGGCCACGATCACCGGGTCGGCGTCGGTGCGGTCGGCGGCCAGCATCGGAATGCCGGCCAGGTCGATCGCGGTGAGCATGTTGGTGTAGCCCAGCTCGGTGGAGAAGGAGATGCCGAACACGTCGAAGTCGCGTACCGCCCGGTGCGCGTCGACGGTGAACTGCGGCACGCCGTGCGTGCGCATCAGGTTCTCCAGGTCCGGCCAGACCGCGTACGTCCGCTCGGCAAGGGTGTCGGGCAGCTCGTTGAGCACCTCGTAGAGGATCTGCACGCCCTGGTTGGGCAGGCCCACCTCGTACGCGTCGGGATACATCAGCGCCCAGCGCACTGTCGCGGCAGCCCAGTCCTTGGTCACCGCACCCAGCTCGCCCCCGACGTACTGGATGGGCTTGGAGACCTGGGGCAGCAGCGGCTCGAGCTGGGACCAGACGGACGGCTCCAGGTCGCGGTTCGGCGTTGGAGCCGCCGAGCTGGAGTCGTCGCGAGAGTTGGTCGCGGCCGCGCGCGGCGTCGTGGACGGGGCACTCATGATGCCCAAGGGTACGCGCCCGCCTGGCGGTGGCGACGCGGTACTAACCTCGGACCGGCGTGAGAGGAGATTGCCGCGATGCCCGAGCCCCAGCCGGGAGCACGGCCGGCCGACGGGAGCACCCCGGGCGCGGAGCCGGACCGGGATCCGGCGGCCGCCGATCAGCCGGCCTCCCCAGCCGTACCGTCGGACCAGCCGGCACCGTCAGACCACCCGGCACCGTCGGACCAGCCGGCACCGTCGGACCAGGCCGCACCGTCGGACCAGCCGGCGCCGTCGGACCAGCCCGCACCGTCGGACCAGGCCGCACCGTCGGACCAGCCGGCGCCGTCGGACCAGCCCGCTCCGACGGACCGACCGGAACCGCCGACGCGGCAGGAGACTCGGGATCAGCCGGCCACCACCGCGGAGGTCCCCGCGCCCAGGTGGAGCGGCTCCGCGCCGGTGCCGCCCCCGCTGCCGCGCCGACCCGTCTGGGGCGAGTCGGCCGAGCCGACCCCGCCGGCGCCCCTGCCCCTGGGGCCGCCGGAGCACCAGACGCCTGTCGACCCGTGGGCCGGCGTGGACACCGGCGGCTGGGACCTGCCCTCCGCCGAGCTGCCGCCGCTGCCCCCACTACCGCCGACGCTGCCGCACCCGATGCCGCCGGCGACCCGCCAGTGGTCCGGCCCGCCCGCTCCCCCGGTGGGGTCGCACCCGGTGTCCCCAGCGGCCGCGCCGAGGCCACCGCAGGTCACCGGGCCCAGGATGCCGGCCCGGCCGACGTCGCCGCCCGCGCCGCCGATGCCCACCGTGCCGAAGCAGCGCCGGGGCCGGCGATCCGCCCCGCCACCCGCGGTGCCACCGGGCTGGCAGGCCCCCAAGGGGTACGTGCCGGTGCCGGTCCGCCGTCGTCGCCGCTGGCCCTGGCTGCTGCTGCTCACCCTGGCCTGCTGCTGCGGCTGCCCCGCCTACTACGGGTTCCCGATCTCCACCCAGTACCCGGTGCAGGCCGCGCTCCCCGCCCAGGTGGACGATCTGAAGCTGCGTCAGGACAGCCGCAGCACCGAGACCGCCCGGCAGTTGGAGAACGAGGTACGCAGGGAGCACTGGCTGGCCGAGGCCACCTTCGCCGGCGTCTACTCCACTTCGGGGGGCAAGCAGGTGACGGTGTTCGGCGACACGGGTTTTCGGTTCACCCCCGAGTCGGACGCGGAGGCCGAGATCAGCCGGCTCACCGAGCGGTACGCGCTGGACGCCGCCGAGACCGTGGACACCGGTGTACGGGGCCGGCACGAGCGGTGCGCGGTCGGCCGGTCGGACGACGGTGACGTGGTGGTCTGCACCTCTGTCGATTACGGCAGCATCGCCACCGGGGTGTTCACCCGGCTCTCCATCGCCGACAGTGCCGCCCTGTTGAACACCCTGCGCGTCCAGATCATCCAGCCCAAGTCCTGAACCCGGTGGGGATCAGGCCTCGCGGATCGGGTCCGGGTGGGCGCGCGGCGGGGCGTAGCGGGGGACGTACTCCTGGCCGGTGAGCTTCTGGATCTCGCTCATCATCTCGTCGGTCATCTGCCGCAACGAGGTGCGGTCGGTCGGCCGGCCGGACAGGTCCATCGGCTTGCCGAACCGGATGGTGATCTCGGCAGTGCCGGGACGGGGGAACCGGGCGCCGATCGGCTGCGCCTTGTCCGTGCCGATCATGCCGACCGGGATGACCGGCACGCCGGTCGAGGTCGCCAGCCGAACCGTGCCGGTGCGCCCCCGGTAGAGCCGGCCGTCCGGCGAGCGGGTGCCCTCCGGGTAGACCACCACCAGGTCACCGTTCTTGAGCACCGGGATCGCCGCGTCGAACGCGGACAGCGCGGCCCGGCCGCCACCCCGCTCCACCGGAATGGCGCCCAGGCCGGTGAGCACGAACTTGGAGATCGCACCCTTGACACCGGTGCCCTTGAAATACTCCGACTTCGCCCAGAACGCCAGGTGCCGGGGCACGACAGTGCCGAGGAACAGTTCGTCAGCCACCGACAGGTGGTTGCCGGCGAAGATCGCCCCGCCGCTCTTCGGCACGTTTTCCAGCCCCTCGACGGTCGGGCGGAACGCCAACCGCAGCGTGGGCCCCACAGCGAGCTTGCCGATGGTGTAGAGCAGGGGCACTGGTCCTCCGGCAGATCAGGTGCGAACAGGCGGTGTCACGGTAGCGGACGCCCGCACACCCTCCGGATGGAGGTGGCGCGACGCCCGCTACCTGACGATGGTCCCTACACCCGGCGGACGGAGACGGTCACCTGCTCGCCCTCGCCGACCTCGCCGGCGAAGCCGTCGACGCCCTCGGCGAAGTCCACCGAGTCGGCCAGCACCTCACCGGACACGAAGTCGAGGTACCCGGCCACCGCCGCGCGTACCTCCTCGGAGGCCGACACCGACACCACGATCCGGTCCGACACGTCCAGGTCGGCGTCCCTCCGAGCCTGCTGCACCACCCGCACCACGTCGCGGGCCAGCCCCTCGGCGGCCAGCTCGGGGGTGACCTCGGTGTCCAGCACCACCACACCCTCACCGCCCGGCAGCGGCGCCGAGTTCTCGGCGTCGGCGGCGACCAGCCGCAGCTCGTACTCACCCTCGGCGAGGGCCACGCCGGCGGCCACCGGGGCGCCGTCGACAAGCTCCCAGTCGCCCGCCTTCACCGCCTTGATCACCTGCTGCACCTGCTTGCCGACCCGCGGACCGAGCGCCCGGGGCACCACTGTCAACACCTGCTCGCAGTACGCGGACAGCTCCGCGCTGAACTCGACGGCCTTCACGTTGACCTCGTCGGTGACCAGGTCGGCGAACGGGCGCAACTGCTCCGCCGCCGGCGAGGCCACGGTCAGCCGGGACAGCGGCAGCCGCACCCGCAGACCCTTTGCCTTGCGCAGCGACAGCGCCGCCGAGGCGACCGCCCGGGTGGCGTCCATCGCGGCGACGAGGTCGTGGTCGGCCGGGAAGTCGGTCGCCTCCGGCCAGTCGGTCAGGTGCACCGACCGCTCACCGGTCAGGCCCCGCCAGATCTCCTCCGCTGTCAACGGCGCCAGCGGCGCCACCACCCGGCAGAGCGTCTCCAGCACCGTCCAGAGCGTGTCGAACGCGTTGGCGTCGCCGGACCAGAACCGGTCCCGGGAACGGCGCACGTACCAGTTGGTCAGCGCGTCGAGGTAGGACCGGACGGTGGCGCAGGCGCCGGAGATGTCGTACGCGTCCATCTGCGCGCCGACAGTGGCCACCAGCTCGTTGGTCTTCGCCAGCACGTACCTGTCGAGCAGGTGCGTCGAGTCGGTGCGCCGGCGCGCCTGGTGCCCGTCGGCGTTGGCGTAGAGCGTGAAGAAATACCAGACGTTCCACAACGGCAGCAGCACCTGCCGGACGGCGTCGCGGATACCCGCCTCGGTGACCGCCATGTCGCCGCCGCGCAGCACCGGCGAGGACATCAGCATCCACCGCATCGCGTCCGAGCCGTACGCGTCGAAGACGTGGTAGACGTCCGGGTAGTTGCGCAGGCTCTTGGACATCTTGCGCCCGTCCGAGCCGAGCAGGATGCCGTGGCTCAGGCAGTTGCGGAACGCCGGCCGGTCGAACAGCGCGGTGGCCAGCACGTGCATCGTGTAGAACCAGCCGCGGGTCTGCCCGATGTACTCGACGATGAAGTCACCCGGGTAGTGGTGCTCGAACCAGTCCGCGTTCTCGAACGGGTAGTGCACCTGGGCGAACGGCATCGAGCCGGACTCGAACCAGCAGTCCAGCACCTCCGGCACCCGGCGCATCATCGACTGGCCGGTCGGGTCGTCCGGGTTGGGGCGGACCAGGTCGTCCACCGCCGGCCGGTGCAGGTCGGTCAGGCGTACGCCGAAGTCCCGCTCGATGTCGGCCAGTGAGCCGTAGACGTCCAGGCGCGGGTAGTTCGGGTCGTCCGACTTCCACGCCGGGATCGGTGAGCCCCAGAACCGGTTCCGGCTGATCGACCAGTCCCGGGCGTTGGCCAGCCACTTGCCGAACGAGCCGTCCTTGATGTGACCGGGCGTCCAGTTGATCTCCTGGTTCAGCTCGACCATCCGGTCCCGGAACTGCGTCACCGCGACGAACCACGACGACACCGCCTTGTAGACGAGCGGGGTGTCGCAGCGCCAGCAGTGCGGGTACGAGTGGGTGTAGGTGTCCTGCCTGAGCACCACCCCCCGCTCCTTCAGCTCCCGGATCACCGGCTTGTTGACGTCGAAGACCTGCTCACCCTGGTACGGCGGGACCAGCGCGGTGAAGCGGGTGTGGTCGTCGACGGTGACGATGGTGGGGATGCCGGCGGCGTTGCATACGTTCTGGTCGTCCTCACCGAAGGCCGGGGCGAGGTGCACGATCCCGGTGCCGTCCTCGGTGGTGACGAACTCCGCGCCGAGCACCTGGTAGGCGTTGTCGCCGGCCTGCTCGACGAGGAAGTCGTACAGCGGGGTGTAGCGGCGGCCGACCAGGTCCCGGCCGTACACCGTGCCGACCTGCTCGAACCCGTCCAGTTCCTTGCCGTACGCGGCCAGCCGCGCCGCGCCGACGACGTAGCGGTCCCCGTCGCGTTCCAGCACCGCGTACTCGATGTCGGGGCCGACGGCGAGCGCCAGGTTCGACGGCAGGGTCCACGGCGTGGTGGTCCAGACGCCCAGCTTGACGGGCCCACGCACCAGTTCCGGCGCGGACTCGTCGGCGGTCAGCCCGAACCACACCGACAACGTCGGGTCGTGCCGGTCCCGGTAGACGTCGTCCATCCGGGTCTCGGTGTTCGACAGCGGCGTCTCGCAGCGCCAGCAGTACGCCAGCACCCGGAAGCCCTCGTAGATCAGACCCTTGTCGTGCAGGGTCTTGAAGGCCCACATGACGCTTTCCATGTAGTCCAGGTCGAGGGTCTTGTAGTCGTTAGTGAAGTCGACCCAGCGGGCCTGCCGGTTGATGTACCGCTCCCAGTCCTGGGTGAACTCCAGCACCGAGGTGCGGCAGGCCTCGTTGAACCGGGCCACGCCCAGGTCGATGATCTCCGCCTTGCTGGTGATGCCGAGCTGCTTCTCGGCGACCACCTCGGCGGGCAGGCCGTGGCAGTCCCAGCCGAAGCGCCGCTCGACGTGCCGCCCGCGCATTGTCTGGTAGCGCGGCACCACGTCCTTGACGTACCCGGTGAACAGGTGACCGTAGTGCGGCAGACCGTTGGCGAACGGCGGGCCGTCGTAGAAGACGTACTCGTTCTTGCCGTCATCGCCGGCGGGCCGGGCCTCGACCGACGCCTCGAAGGTCCGGTCGGCCGTCCAGTGCTCCAGCACCCGGCGCTCGACCGCAGGCAGGTCCGGGCTCGCCGGGACTCCGGCGGCGGTCGGGTCGTGCAACGGATAGGCCATCGGGGGTCGCTCTCCTCATGCAGCTCACTCAACGTGGGTCTGCGAGGACGAACCTTCCGGGGGTACGCCTCGACGGCGTTCCCGGGTGATCCGCGGTACCACCCCGCTTGGCGGTCACGATTCGACCGCCCGCTCATTGGCCGGCTGTGACGGGCCGCACCCGTCCGGTTCTACTGGGCCGGTTTCCCGGCTGTTCTTCCGGAGGCTCACCGGTGATGGCCGGGTCATCGCCTTACGGTGCCCAACGATACTCGACCCGCCCACCGCCGCGCCGCCGAGTGATGACGCACGCCGGCACACCCTAGGCTGGCCGGGTGATCCGGATCGAGTTGGACGAGCCGACGCTGTCCCGCACCCGGATCGCCACCAGCCCGCTGTGGGAGGTGCTGACCAGCCTGTTCGTGCTGCACCGCCATCCGGTGGAGGCGCCCTGGCCGTACACCGCCTGGGCGCGACACGCCCGCCGGGTGCTCGCCGAGGTGCCGGCGACCGCGCCGGCCCGGCTGCTGACCATCGGCCTACCCGCACCGGACTTCCTCAGCCCGATCCCCACGTCGGCCGCGCCGACCCTTGCCGAACAGCTCGCCGAACTGCGCGCGACGCCGGCTGAGGTGATCGCCGAGCAGATCCCCCACTACTACGACCCGGACGACCTGCCGGAGTGGCTCGGCCCGTTCGTCACGGACCGGCGGGCCGCCCTGGACCGGCTCGCCGACGGCATCGAGGCGTACTGGGACGCGGCCATCGCGCCGTGGTGGTCGGCGATGCAGGCGGCGCTGGACGAGGAGGTGCTGCACCGGGCGCGGGCGCTCGCCGCGTACGGTCCGGACGCGCTGCTTACCGACCTGCACGAACGGGTGCGCTGGAAGAAGCCGGTGCTGACGCTGGTGAAGCCGTCGGAGCAGCAGATCACCGCGGTGAACCAGCGGCTGCTGCTGCTTCCCCTGATCTTCTCGCAGGGAGCGCTCATCTGCGCCACCGACCATCCGGAGGTCATCGCCGTCTCCTACCAGGCGCGCGGGGCGGTGCTGCTCGCCGAGGGTGGGCCCGCCTCGGCGCCCCGGACGACACCGGCCACGGATCGCCTGGCGGTGCTTGTCGGCCGAGGTCGTGCCCAGGTGCTGCGGGCGCTGGCGAGGCCGGCCACCACCGCTGGCCTCGCGGCGACCTTGGGGCTCGCCCCGAGCACCGTGTCGGAGCAGCTCTCCGCGCTGCTGGCCGCCGGCGTGGTGCACCGCCGCCGGGTGGGCCGGCGGGTGTTGTACGGCCTGGAACCGGCCGGCCTGGCACTGGTACAGCTCGTCGGTGACGAGCCGACGAGCGCCTCGGCGTGAGCATTCGGCTCGATCCGAATCCGTTTCCCACCCGTTCCCGGCACTCCTAGCCTGCGGATCTCGATCACGCGATCGAGGCGGTCGGGGTGAGCCGCAGGTACCGCAGCCGCCCCGGGATGGTCACGACGATCCCAGCGCCGTGAGGTCCAGGCAGTCCGCGGCGTCGACCTGACGGTCGGCAACGGGGAGCCGTTCGGCCTGCCCGGCCCAACCGGCGCCGCCCCCCTGTTGATCATGGAGTTGTCGCCTCGCTCGACGGCGTGTCGCGGCGACAACTCCATGATCAACCAAGGGTCAGGGGGCGGGGAGGGTGGTGCTCCAGAGGGAGGCGCCGTCGCGGTCACGAAGGTGCACCGTCAGGGCCTCCGACTCGCCGTCGATGGAGACCTCACCGAAGTGCTGGAAACCCTCCGCCGGCGAGGTGTTGGCCACCGGAGGGGCGTGCACGAAGGCCGCCCGCGGTCCGAACGTGCCGTCCAGCGCGTTCGGGCCGAACGCCCCGGCGTGCGCCGGGCCGGAGACGAACTCCCAGAACGGGGTGAAGTCGCCGACCGCCGCCCGGGACGGGTCGTAGTGGTGCGCCGCCGAGTAGTGCACGTCGGCAGTGAGGAAGACCATGCCGGTCACCCCGGCGCGGTGGGTGGCCCGCAGCACCTCGGCGAACTCCAGCTCACGCCCGGCCGGTGCGCCCGGGTCACCCTGCGCGACACCCTCCTGCGCTGTCGGACCGTCCGGCACCACCACCCCGATCGGCAGGTCGTTGGCGATCACCTTCCAGGTCGCAGTGGACCGCTTCAGCTCCCGGATCAACCACTCGCGCTGCTCACGGCCGAGCAGCCCGCGCTTCGGGTCGGCGTACGTGTTGCCGTCGTTGGGGTCCTTGTGGGTCCGCATGTCGAGCACGAACACGTCAAGCAGCGGCCCGTGCGAGATCCGCCGGTACAGCGGCCCGTCGTCCGGCACGGGCAGCCACTCGTGGAACGCCTGACTGGCCCGCGCGGCGAGCACGTCCACCCGCTGCTCGGTGTAGCGCGGGTCGTCCAGGACCTCCCCCGGGTACCAGTTGTTGAGGACCTCGTGGTCGTCCCACTGGTTGATCTGCGGCACCGCCGCGGCGAACTCCCGCAGATGCTCGTCGAGCAGGTTGTAGGCGAACTGTCCCCGGTACTCGGTCAGGGTCTCGGCGACCTTGCTCTTCTCCGGCGTCACCACGTTGCGCCAGATCCGCCCGTCGGGCAGGGTCACCGACTCGACAAGCGGGCCGTCGGCGTACACCGTGTCACCGCTGCACAGGTAGAAGTCGGGCCGGACCTCCCGCATCGCCCGGAAGATCGACAGCCCACCGAAGTTCGGGTCGATCCCCCAGCCCTGCCCGACGATGTCGCCGGTCCAGACGAACGTCACGTCGCTGCGCCGGTGCCGGCCCGGCGCCGTGGTCAACGTCCCGGTCAGCGGCTCGCTGACCACCCCGTGCCGCTCCAGGCTCTCCACCCGGACCCGGTAGTGCAGACGCTCGGCGTCCGGCAGCCCCCGCAGCCGGACCTTGCCGGTGAAGTCGCCGTTCGGGGTGAGCACCGGGCCGCGCAGCTTGCGCGCCCCCCGGAAGTCCGGCCGGCGGCTCACCTCGACAAGCATCCGGCCCGGCCGGTCGGCCCGGGTCCAGACCAACGCGGAGTCGGCCGTCACGTCACCGCTCTGCACGCCGTGGGTGAGCACCGGACGCGCGGCCGGGCGATAGGCCGGGGCGGCGTTCGCGCCGGCGCCGCCCAGCAGGGTGCCGCCGGCGACTCCGGCGCCGACCACCAGGCCGGCCCGCAGCAGGGTACGTCGATCAAGCTCGGTCATGCTTCCTCCCGGTCATGGGTTGACCCCGTCGGTCTACCGGGCGGAGATGACCGCGATCGGCGGCCCGGATGACCGGCGCCCGAACGCCGGTTGTCCGGCCGGAACGCCTCGGGCCGGCCCGCCACGCGTGACCGGGGTCACCACGACGGTTGTCACGGCAGGCCCCGGTCGGACCGTCGTAGCGGTGTCGGATCGAACAGGGAGTTGGTCATGCAACGAATGAGGCTCTTCGAGGTCGCGCCGCAGGGATACCAGGCCGTGTCGGGCCTGGAGAAGTACGTCCAGGCGAACGTCGACCACACCGTGCTGGAGCTGGTCAAGCTGCGGGCGTCGATGCTGAACGGCTGCGCGTACTGCGTGGACATGCACAGCCGCGACGCCCTCGCCGCCGGCGAGTCGAGCCGGCGGCTGTTCGCGGTGGCCGCCTGGCGGGAGGCACTGTCGTTCTTCGACGAGCGGGAACAGACCGCGCTGGCGCTCACCGACGCGGTGACCCGGCTCGGCGAGCACGGAGTGTCGGACGAGGTGTGGGACGCCGCCGCGAAGGTCTGGTCGGAGAAGGAACTGGCCGATCTGGTCCTCGCGATCGCCACAATCAACGTGTGGAATCGTATCGCCGTGACGACGCACACGGAGCCCCCGGCGCAGGTGTGACGACCGAGGCGGCAGAGGCGGCCGGTGCGCTCCAGGCGCACCGGCCGATGCTGCTCGGGCTCGCCTACCGCCTGCTCGGCAGCCGACAGGACGCGGAGGACGTGCTCCAGGAGGCGTACCTGCGGTGGCTGGGCGTGGACCGCGCCACAGTGGCCGAGCCGCGCCGCTACCTGTCCCGAGTGGTCACCCGGCTGGCGATGGACCGACTGCGGGCCCGGCAGGCGGCCCGCGAGACGTACGTCGGGACGTGGCTGCCCGAGCCGGTGCCGACCGCGCCCTCGCCCTTCGGGCCGTTGGACCGGGTGGAGCTACGCGACTCGCTCTCCACCGCGTTGCTGCACGTCCTGGAGCGGCTCACCCCGCCGGAGCGGGCGGTGTACGTCCTGCACACCGCCTTCGACCTGCCGTACGCGGAGATCGCCGAGATCCTGGACCGGTCCGTCGCCGACTGTCGGCAGCTGTACCACCGGGCGACCGCGCGGGTACGGCAGGAGCAGCGCCGGTTCACCGCCAGCCGCCCGGAGCGGGAGCGGCTGCTTGACGCGTTCCTCGCCGCCGCCCGCGACGGCGACCTGGCGAGGCTCACCGATCTGGTGGCCGCCGACGCCACCGCGTGGAACGACGGTGGCGGTCGGGTGCGGGCCGCCCTCAACCCGGTCACCGGCGCGGACCGGATCGCCCGGTTCTACGCCGGGGTCTACGGCCCGCGTCACCAGGTGACGATGGATCCGGTCGAGCTCAACGGGGAACCGGCGATGCTGATCACCCGCGCCAACGGCAACCGGTACACGCTGACCATCGCCGCGGCCGACGGACGGATCACCGGGATCTACGTGGTCGGCAACCCGGCGAAGGTACCGGCGGTCGGCTGAGCCAGGGCGTCGTCGGTCGGCCCCGGGCCGGTGGGCGTCAGCCCAGCTCGGGGAACCAGAGGGCGATCTCGCGCTTGGCGCTGTCCGTCGAGTCGGAGGCGTGCACCAGGTTCTCCCGGTTGGACAGCGACAGGTCGCCCCGGATGGTGCCGGCGGCGGCCCGGCGCCCGTCGGTGGCCCCGACCAGCCCACGGACCACGTCGATGACCTGGTCTCCGGAGAGCACCAGCGCGACAAGGGGACCGCCGGTCATGAAGTCCTTCAGCGGCGGGTAGAACGCCTTGTCGACGTGCTCGGCGTAGTGCTCGTCGGCGAGCGCGGCGTCCATCGTCCGGTGCACCATCGCGTCGATCCGCAGCCCCTTGCGCTCGAAGCGGGAGAGGACCTCGCCGACCAGGCCACGGCGGACCGCGTCGGGCTTGATCAGAACGAGGCTGCGCTCATCCGGACTGTTGCTGGACACGCTGGGTTCCTCCTGTGCACGCTGAACGCTCGGGATCGGTACGGTCAGCGTAGCGACCCGGTCCCGGCGCCGGCGCGGCGGCCGGTCTTTCGCCCGGTGGCCGATCCGGCCTAGCCTGGCCCTGACCCGGGAGGTCCACTGTGGCGAATGGCGGGAACCGACAAATCGCGCCGGTACGCAAGCTGATCGGCGCGGTGCTGGGCACCGTGGCCACCTTCGTCGTCCTCTTCGGGCTGGGCATGACCAGTTGGGCCATCGTGGCTCTCGGGGTCGCCCTGCTGGTGCTGGCGATCGCGCTGGCGACCGTACGTGGCGGCGGGCGCACCTGGGTGGTCGGTGTCGGGCATGTGCACAGCGCCTCCGAACCACCCACCCAGTACGCGTTCGGCCGCTGCGAACTGCAACTGGTGATCGACGCGCCCGGTCTGCCGCCCCGGTCCAAGAAGATCATCGAGCCGAGGGTGCCGGTCTCCAAGTGGCCGTCGCTGGGTCAGACCCTGCCGATCCGGGTCGCGTTGGACGACCAGCGGCACGTCAAGGTCCTCTGGGACGAGGTGCCCACCCACGCCGAGACCGCGGCGGCCGTCGCCGACCTCCCACCGGAGTTCGCCGACGCCGACGCCGTTGACGAGGTGCTGATCCAGCAGGATGCCCCGCCGTGGGCCGGTCGCACCTCGGACGACGACTTCCGGGACGACTTAGGCGACCCGCTCGGTGACCGGTTCGGTGATCCGCTCGGTCCCGACCCGGCCCGCCCCGACCCCGTGCGGGACGACCCGGGCGTCAGGTCCGAGGAACGCGAGCCCGTGGTGATGCACCAGAGTCCGGGCGGCCCCGTGGTGTTGGAGGGCGTCCTCGTCGAGCAGCAGGCCAGGGGCGGCCTGCCCCGGCGGGCCACTCCTGCGCCGCGCCCGCCCGCCGAGGAGCGGTTCGACGAGCCCACCGGCGACCGGGCCGACGTGCCGGCGGCTGACCGGATCGCCGACCCGCCGCCCGCGCAGCGGTCGGCTTCGGGCGCGACCGACCCGCTGGACCCGCTGGATCTTCCGTTGGACGATCCCTCGCCGGTCGGAGCGGCGCGCGAGACCGTCAGCGACGCGGAACTTGACGAGGCGATCTTCGGGTTGGCCGGGGACGCGGCCGCGGACCCGGCCGCGCCGATCAGCGGGGTGGGACTCACCCTGCTGGTGACCGACCTGTCCCGGTCGCTCGACTTCTACCGCGACGTGCTCGGCTTCACCGAGGTCGACCAGGGCGCCAGCAACGCCGTACTCGCCTCCGGCACGACCCGGCTCGTCCTGCGCGAGGTGACCGGGGCCGCGCCCATCAGCCGTCGGCTGGTGCACGTCAACCTCGAGGTCAACGACATCGAGGCGGCATACGAGCGGTTGCGCGGCTCGGGCGTCCGCTTCACGTACGCGCCGCGGGTGGTCAACCGGGGCTCGAAGCTGGAGGTCTGGGCGGCGGCGTTCCGCGACCCGGACGGCCACGGCATCGCGCTCACCCAGTGGCGCGAACGCGCCGACGCCTGACCCGCCCCGCACCGCCGGGCCGGCGTCAGCCGAGGATGACCCGACGTACGTGCAGCGCGTACGCCCAGACCAGGGCGAAGATGATGCCCAGGGCGAGCAGCGACCAGTGCAGCAGGCCGCCCAGCATCAGCAGGCCCTGGAGCGCCGTGCCGGCGTGCCACGCCCAGCGGCGGCGCATCATGCCGGCGACCACGATGGCAGCCACCGCCAGTGCCACCACAGTGCCGATGGCGGCACCGCTCAGGTCACCGCCGACCACCCGGATCGGCTGGATCGCCAGCAGCAGCACCAGCGCCTCCAGGCTGAGCGTGCCGGCGCCCAGACCCCGGACCGCCCGCTCCGGGTTGCGCAACCCGGAGCGTCGCGGCTGCCCGGCGACGGGCTCCTCCTGCACGGACTGGTCAGCCGGGTCACCGGTGGCGCCAGGGTCCCGCTCCGGGTCGGTCATCGCTTCAGCAGCCGACGAGCGTCGGCGACCGTCACCACCGACCCGGTGACCAGCACCCCGACCCCGCTGAGCTCACCGGGGACGTCCTCCTCGGCCAGGGCCACCGCCAGCTCGATGGCGTCCGGCATCTCCTCGGCCGAGTCCACCCGCGCCTCGCCGAAGATCTCGGCGGCCAGCGCCGCGAGTTCCTCGGTCGGCATCGCCCGCGGCGAGCTGTTGCGGGTGACCACCACCTGGTCGACCACCGGCTCCAGCAGCTCCAACATGGCCTCCGCGTCCTTGTCGGCCAGCACGCCGACCACCGCCACCAGCTTGCTGAACGCGAACTCCTCCTGGAGCGCGGTGACGGTGGCCTTCATGCCGTGCGGGTTGTGCGCGCCGTCGAGCAGGACCGTCGGCGCGTTGCGGACCCGCTCCAGCCGACCCGGGGAACTGGCCGAGGCGAAGCCCTCCCGGACCGTCTCGACGTCCAGCTGACGTCGGGCCCCGGCGCCCAGGAACGCTTCCACGGCGGCGAGCGCCACCGCGGCGTTCTGCGCCTGGTGGGCGCCGTGCAGGGGGATGAACACCTCGTCGTAGACGCCACCCAGGCCCTGGAGGCTG
Organism: Micromonospora sp. CA-240977; assembly: GCF_050942285.1. Lineage (NCBI taxonomy): Bacteria > Bacillati > Actinomycetota > Actinomycetes > Micromonosporales > Micromonosporaceae > Micromonospora > Micromonospora sp. CA-240977. Next base: position 6,140,764 of record NZ_CP192055.1, read on the forward strand.
AGCACCTGACCGCCGACCGCGACCGCCCGACCCAGTACGCCGAACTCGGCGCCCTCCCGGGCGATGGTGGCCCCGACCTCGGCGCTGCGTTCGAGGAGGGGACCGGCCGCCTCCTCCTCCTGCGCCGCGGCGATCACCGTGGCGCCCGGGTGGATGATGCCGGCCTTGGCCAGAGCGATGTCCTGGAGCGTGTCACCGAGCCACTCGGTGTGGTCCAGCCCGATCGGGGTGATCACACAGACCCCGGCCTGGATGACGTTTGTGGCGTCCTCGGCGCCGCCGAGGCCCACCTCGACCACCGCGATGTCGACGGGCGCGTCGGCGAACGTGGCGAACGCCAGCGCGGTCGTCATGTCGAAGTACGTCAGCGGCTCGTCCGACCGCGCGTCGACAAGCTCGGCCAGCGGTTTGATCTCCCGGTACACCGCGGCGAACCGCTCCTCGCTTACCGGTTCCCCGTCCAGGCTGATCCGCTCCCGGACGGTCTCCAGGTGCGGGCTGGTGTACCGGCCGGTGTGCAGCCCGAACGCCCGCAGCAGCGAGTCGATCATCCGCGCGGTGGAGGTCTTGCCGTTGGTGCCGGTCAGGTGGATCGCCGGGTACGCCCGCTGCGGACTGCCGAGCAGGTCGAGCAGCGACTCGATCCGGTCCAGCTCGAAGACCATGCGGGTGAAACCACGGGCGTTGAGCTCGGCCTCGACGGCGGCGAAATCGGTACGGTCGGTCACGAGGGAAGCGTCTCCAGAGCAGCGTCGATCCGGACCAGGTCGGCCTCGGCGGTGGCGAGCCGGTCGCGGATCTTGGCGACCACCGGCTCGGGGGCCTTGCCGATGAAGGCCGGGTTGTCGAGCTTCGCCCGAGCCTGCGCGACCTCCTTCTCGGCCGCCGCGCGGTCCTTCGTCAACCGGGCCCGCTCGGCGGCCACGTCGATCGACCCCCGGGTGTCCAACGCGACACCGACCGCGCCGGGCATGGCCAGCGTGGCGCTGGCCTGGAAATCGTCACCGGCCGGGTCGAGCCGGACCAGGGAGCGGATCAGCGGCTCGTGGGCGTCGATGCCCGCCCCGGCCAGCCCGTCCAACCGGGCGGCCACCCGCTGGGTCGGGCGCAGCCCCTGATCGGAGCGGAACCGCCGGATCTCGGTGACCACCCGCTGCACACTGGCCAGCTCGGCCTCGGCGGCGTCGTCGACGAGCGACCGGTCGGCCACCGGCCAGGCGACGGTCTGCACCGTCTCGCCACCGGTCAGCGCGAGCCACAGCTCCTCGGTGACGAACGGGATGACCGGGTGCAGCAGCCGCAGCAGTTGGTCCAGCACGTGCCCGAGCACCCGGCGGCTGGTCTCGGCCCGCTCACCGCCCTCGGCGAGCACCGGCTTGCTCAGCTCCACGTACCAGTCGCAGACGTCGTCCCAGGCGAAGTGGTAGAGCAGGTCACACACCTTGGCGAACTCGTACGCCTCGAACTGCTCGTCGACCTCGGCGGTGACGTGCGCCAGCCGGGACAGGATCCACCTGTCGACGGTGGAGAGCCGCTCGGCGGGCGGCAGGTCGCCAGTGGTGTGCGCGCCGTTCATCAGGGCGAACCGGGTGGCGTTCCAGAGCTTGTTGCAGAAGTTGCGGGAGCCCTGGCACCACTCCTCGCTGACCGGCACGTCCTGACCGGGGTTGGCGCCCCGGGCCAGGGTGAACCGGGTGGCGTCGGCACCGAACCGGTCGATCCAGTCCAGCGGGTCGACGACGTTGCCGAACGACTTCGACATCTTCTTGCCGTGCTCGTCGCGGACCATGCCGTGCAGGGCCACCACGTCGAACGGCTGCTTGCCGTCCATCGCGTACAGGCCGAACATCATCATCCGGGCGACCCAGAAGAACAGGATGTCGTAGCCGGTGACAAGGACGCTTGTCGGATAGAACTTGACCAGGTCCGGGGTCTGCTCCGGCCAGCCGAGCGTGGAGAACGGCCACAGCGCGCTGGAGAACCAGGTGTCGAGCACGTCCTCGTCCTGCCGCCAGCCGTCGCCGGTCGGCGGCTGCTCGTCCGGACCGACGCAGACGATCTCGCCCTGCGGGCCGTACCAGACCGGAATCCGGTGCCCCCACCACAGCTGCCGGGAGATGCACCAGTCGTGCATGTTGTCGACCCAGGCGAAGTAGCGCTTGGCCAGCTCGGCCGGCTCGATGCGGACCCGACCGTCGCGCACCGCGTCGCCGGCGGCCTGCGCCAGCGGCCCGGTGTTGACGAACCACTGCAACGACAGCCGCGGCTCGACTGTCGTCTTGCACCGCGAGCAGTGCCCGACCGCGTGCACGTACGGCCGCTTCTCCGCGACGATCCGACCCTGCTCGCGCAACGCCGCCACGATCGCGGGCCGCGCCTCGAACCGGTCCAGCCCTTCGAACGGACCGGGCACGGTGATCACGCCACGCTCGTCCATGACGGTGATCGCGGGCAGGTCGTGCCGCTGGCCGATCTCGAAGTCGTTCGGGTCGTGCGCCGGGGTCACCTTGACCATGCCGGTGCCGAACGACGGGTCGACGTGCGCGTCGGCGACGATCGGGATGCGGCGGCCGGTCAGCGGCAGCTCGACCTCGGTGCCGATCAGGTGCTGGTAGCGCTCGTCGTCCGGGTGCACCGCCACCGCGGTGTCGCCAAGCATCGTCTCGGCCCGGGTGGTGGCCACCACGACCTCGTCGCTGTATCGGATGGAGATCAGCTCACCGTCGTCGTCGGTGTGCTCGACCTCGATGTCGGAGAGCGCGGTCAGGCAGCGCGGACACCAGTTGATGATCCGGTTGGCCCGGTAGATGAGGCCCTCGTCGAAGAGCTTCTTGAAGATCGTCTGGACGGCGCGGGTCAGCCCCTCGTCCATCGTGAAACGCTCCCGGTCCCAGTCGACGGAGTCGCCGAGGCGTCGCATCTGCCCCAGGATCGCCCCACCGGACTCGGCCTTCCACTGCCAGACCCGCTCGACGAACTTCTCCCGGCCGAGGTCGTGCCGGGACAGGCCCTCGGCGGCGAGCTGACGCTCCACCAGGTTCTGGGTGGCGATGCCGGCGTGGTCCATGCCCGGCAGCCACAGCGCCTCGAAGCCCTGCATCCGCTTGCGCCGGGTCAACGCGTCCATCAGCGTGTGCTCGAAGGCGTGACCCATGTGCAGTGAGCCGGTCACGTTCGGCGGTGGGATGACGATGGCGAACGGAGGCTTGTCGCTGTCGGCCGAGGCCCGGAAGTGGCCGGCGGCTACCCACTGCTCGTACCGTCGCTGCTCTACCTCACCGGGCTGGTACTGGCCGGCAAGGGTCGGGGCGTCGGGGCGTCGGGCATCCAGTCTCTCGGTCACCTGACAAGTCTACGGAGGGCTTCCGCGGACCTGACGTGCGCCACCTGTGGTTCGCGTACGGTGTCGGCTATGTCCGACGCACATCTCACCGAGCGGTCGCTCGACGGCGGCCGCGAGCCGGTCGAGCTGACCGAAGAGCCGATCCAGCTGAGCACCCGGGACTCCGGGGGCGACCCCGACGACCGCTCGGGCGGCTGGTCGAGACGACGCAAGATCGGTTGGACGGTCGCGCTGGTGGTCGGCCTGGCGGGCGCCGGGGTGCTGGGCGCCGCCGGGTGGCGGGTGGCGCAGCAGAAGGACACCGCACTCACCTCTCCCCCGCAGGTGGCCGGCCTGACCCGGGACGACAGCGAACGAGCGAAGAGCACTGCCGACTACCTGCGCAGCGGCCTGGCGGCGGACATCGAGTTGGACCGCAGCTTCGGCACCGTCTACCGCGACCCGGCCGACGACAAGCGCTCGGTACTCATCTTCGGCGGCACCACGCTGCTCTGGCAGCCCGAGCGGGACCTGGAGAGCCTGTTCCGCCTGATGGCCGACGAGACCGGTGCGGTGACGGGTCTCCGCGAGATGCCCGCCGGCGACCTGGGCGGCGTGCTGAAGTGCGGCAGCACCAGCGGCGAGGGTGGCGACTTCGCGGTGTGCGGGTGGGCCGACCACGGCAGCGTGGTGATGGCCATGTTCCCCGGCAGGTCGGTCACCGACGCCGGGGCCCTCCTCCGCGGCCTCCGCGAGGACATGCAGACCCGCGACTGAACAGCACGGCCCCGACAGCGCGGCCCCGACAGCGCGGCCCCGACAGCGCGGCCCCGACAGCGCGGCCCCGACCCCGTTGATCGACTCGGGTTCCTGATATCCGGGCTAACCAGCGGCTACGGATACCCCGGGTTTGGTGATCCCGAGTCGATCAACTCCGGTACGCGCCCAGCAACCCGGCGCCCAGGGGAAACGCAGAAAGGGCCACCCTGTCGGGTGACCCTTTCTGGAAAGATTGTCCGGCGGCGTCCTACTCTCCCACACCCTCACGAGTGCAGTACCATCGGCGCTGGAGGGCTTAGCTTCCGGGTTCGGAATGTAACCGGGCGTTTCCCCTCCGCCATGACCGCCGTAACTCTATCGACATGTCAAACAACACCACACAGTGGTCTGTTGTTCGTTTATCGAGAGTTGCACAGTGGACGCGTAGCAGCTTAGTAGTCAAGTCCTCGGCCTATTAGTACCGGTCAACTGAACCCGTTACCGGGCTTACATTTCCGGCCTATCAACCCAGTCGTCTAGCTGGGGGCCTTACCCCACCAAGGTGGGTGGGATACCTCATCTTGAAGCAGGCTTCCCGCTTAGATGCTTTCAGCGGTTATCCCTTCCGAACGTAGCTAACCAGCCGTGCCCTTGGCAGGACAACTGGCACACCAGAGGTTCGTCCGTCCCGGTCCTCTCGTACTAGGGACAGCCCTTCTCAAGTATCCTACGCGCACGGCGGATAGGGACCGAACTGTCTCACGACGTTCTAAACCCAGCTCGCGTACCGCTTTAATGGGCGAACAGCCCAACCCTTGGGACCTGCTACAGCCCCAGGATGCGACGAGCCGACATCGAGGTGCCAAACCATCCCGTCGATATGGACTCTTGGGGAAGATCAGCCTGTTATCCCCGGGGTACCTTTTATCCGTTGAGCGACACCGCTTCCACTCGCAAGTGCCGGATCACTAGTCCCGACTTTCGTCCCTGCTCGACCTGTCAGTCTCACAGTCAAGCTCCCTTGTGTACTTGCACTCAACACCTGATTGCCAACCAGGCTGAGGGAACCTTTGGGCGCCTCCGTTACCTTTTAGGAGGCAACCGCCCCAGTTAAACTACCCACCAGACACTGTCCCTGAACCGGATAACGGTCCGAAGTTAGATACCCAAATCAACCAGAGTGGTATTTCAAGATTGCCTCCACCCATACTGGCGTATGGACTTCACCGGCTCCCACCTATCCTACACAAGCTAATTCGAGTACCAATGTCAAGCTATAGTAAAGGTCCCGGGGTCTTTCCGTCCTGCCGCGCGTAACGAGCATCTTTACTCGTACTGCAATTTCGCCGGGCCTGTGGTTGAGACAGTGGGGAAGTCGTTACGCCATTCGTGCAGGTCGGAACTTACCCGACAAGGAATTTCGCTACCTTAGGATGGTTATAGTTACCACCGCCGTTTACTGGCGCTTAAGTTCTCCGCTTCGCCCCCGAAAGAGCTAACAGGTCCCCTTAACGTTCCAGCACCGGGCAGGCGTCAGTCCATATACATCGAATTACTTCTTCGCATGGACCTGTGTTTTTAGTAAACAGTCGCTTCCCCCTGCTCTCTGCGGCCATACAACGCTCCACCCGCGCGGGGCTTCACGTCTCCGGCCCCCCTTCTCCCTAAGTTACGGGGGCAATTTGCCGAGTTCCTTAACCACAGTTCGCCCGATCGCCTCGGTATTCTCTACCTGACCACCTGTGTCGGTTTGGGGTACGGGCCGCTAAGAACTCGCTAGAGGCTTTTCTCGGCAGCATAGGATCACTGACTTCACCTGAATCGGCTCGGCATCACGTCTCAGCCTATGTGTGTTGCGGATTTGCCTACAACACGGCCTACACGCTTACCCCGGCACAACCACCGGCCGGGCTCAGCTACCTTCCTGCGTCACCCCATCGCTTGACTACTACCCATCAGGTTCCCAGCCTCCCTCAGCTCAGTCCGAAGACCTCACCAAGTTCGGGTGGTTAGCACAACGAGGTTCGTCAGGGACGCTCTTTCGCGGGTACGGGAATATCAACCCGTTGTCCATCGACTACGCCTCTCGGCCTCGCCTTAGGTCCCGACTCACCCAGGGCGGATTAGCCTGGCCCTGGAACCCTTGGTCATCCGGCGGAAGGGTTTCTCACCCTTCTTTCGCTACTCATGCCTGCATTCTCACTCGTGCCGCGTCCACAACTGGGTCACCCCGCTGCTTCACTCGCGGCACGACGCTCCCCTACCCATCCACACACCTGCACAAGGAATCAAGTCCAAGCGAGGATAAAATGTGAATGCCACAGCTTCGGCGGTGTGCTTGAGCCCCGCTACATTGTCGGCGCGGAACCACTTGACCAGTGAGCTATTACGCACTCTTTAAAGGGTGGCTGCTTCTAAGCCAACCTCCTGGTTGTCTATGCGACCCCACATCCTTTTCCACTTAGCACACGCTTAGGGGCCTTAGCTGGTGATCTGGGCTGTTTCCCTCTCGACTACGAAGCTTATCCCCCGCAGTCTCACTGCCGCGCTCTCACTTACCGGCATTCGGAGTTTGGCTGATTTCGGTAAGCTTGTGGGCCCCCTAGACCATCCAGTGCTCTACCTCCGGCAAGAAACACGCGACGCTGCACCTAAATGCATTTCGGGGAGAACCAGCTATCACGGAGTTTGATTGGCCTTTCACCCCTAACCACAGGTCATCCCCCAATTTTTCAACATTGGTGGGTTCGGCCCTCCACGCGGTCTTACCCGCGCTTCAGCCTGCCCATGGCTAGATCACTCCGCTTCGGGTCTAGGACACGCGACTGAATCGCCCTATTCAGACTCGCTTTCGCTACGGCTCCCCCACACGGGTTAACCTCGCCACATGCCACTAACTCGCAGGCTCATTCTTCAAAAGGCACGCCGTCACCCCGCAAGGCTCCGACGGATTGTAGGCGAACGGTTTCAGGTACTATTTCACTCCCCTCCCGGGGTACTTTTCACCATTCCCTCACGGTACTTGTCCGCTATCGGTCACCAGGAAGTATTTAGGCTTACCAGGTGGTCCTGGCAGATTCACGGCAGATTTCAGGGGTCCGCCGCTACTCGGGAACACCCACAGAAGGTCAGCAACTTTCACCTACCGGACTCTCACCGTCTACGGTCAGCCATTCCAGACTGTTCGACTAGCCACTGACTTTGTAACTTCTCGAACAAGTGTCAGCTTGTTCAGCAGGGTCCCACAACCCCGACCACGCAACCCCTGACAGGTATCACACGCAGCCGGTTTAGCCTCGATCCGCTTTCGCTCGCCACTACTCACGGAATCACTAAATTGTTTTCTCTTCCTGCGGGTACTGAGATGTTTCACTTCCCCGCGTTCCCTCCACACACCCTATGTGTTCAGGTGTGGGTGACACCACATGACTGGTGCCAGGTTTCCCCATTCGGACACCCTGGGATCACAGCTTGGTTGACAGCTCCCCCAGGCCTATCGCGGCCTCCCACGTCCTTCATCGGCTCCTGGTGCCAAGGCATTCACCGTTCGCCCTTGACAACTTGACCACAAAGATGCTCGCGTCCACTGTGCAATTCTCAACAAACGACCAACCCACAACCCGATCCGCCCCACACCAGCACCACCACAGTGATCGGTATGTGAGGCCAGGCCATGCCTGGCAACCTCGTGCGACGCTCACGCCACACTCAAGGCTCTGAAACAACAACCCATGGTTGTTCTTTCAGGACCCAACAGGGTGCTTACATTCCCCCCCAGCCGCACCAGAAGCAACCGTTCCCACCAACCCCGAAGAGTGGCTGTACTAGGCGCCGCCGGCCGTTGCCAGGGCAAAACTTGCCAGTGTCTCCGCCATCTGAGCACCCCGACCCAACATTCGTGGGCCGCGGGCTCCTTGCACCCTTTCGGGTGAAGGTGCTCCTTAGAAAGGAGGTGATCCAGCCGCACCTTCCGGTACGGCTACCTTGTTACGACTTCGTCCCAATCGCCAGCCCCACCTTCGACGGCTCCCTCCACAAGGGTTGGGCCACCGGCTTCGGGTGTTGCCGACTTTCGTGACGTGACGGGCGGTGTGTACAAGGCCCGGGAACGTATTCACCGCAGCGTTGCTGATCTGCGATTACTAGCGACTCCGACTTCACGGGGTCGAGTTGCAGACCCCGATCCGAACTGAGACCGGCTTTTTGGGATTCGCTCCACCTCACGGTATCGCAGCCCATTGTACCGGCCATTGTAGCATGCGTGAAGCCCTGGACATAAGGGGCATGATGACTTGACGTCATCCCCACCTTCCTCCGAGTTGACCCCGGCAGTCTTCGATGAGTCCCCGCCATAACGCGCTGGCAACATCGAACGAGGGTTGCGCTCGTTGCGGGACTTAACCCAACATCTCACGACACGAGCTGACGACAGCCATGCACCACCTGTGACCGCCCCCGAAGGACCTGCCATCTCTGACAGTTTTGCGGCCATGTCAAACCCAGGTAAGGTTCTTCGCGTTGCATCGAATTAATCCGCATGCTCCGCCGCTTGTGCGGGCCCCCGTCAATTCCTTTGAGTTTTAGCCTTGCGGCCGTACTCCCCAGGCGGGGCGCTTAATGCGTTAGCTGCGGCACAGGGAACCGGAGAGGCCCCCCACACCTAGCGCCCAACGTTTACAGCGTGGACTACCAGGGTATCTAATCCTGTTCGCTCCCCACGCTTTCGCTCCTCAGCGTCAGTATCGGCCCAGAGACCCGCCTTCGCCACCGGTGTTCCTCCTGATATCTGCGCATTTCACCGCTACACCAGGAATTCCAGTCTCCCCTACCGAACTCTAGCCTGCCCGTATCGACCGCAGGCTTGGGGTTGAGCCCCAAGTTTTCACGGTCGACGCGACAAGCCGCCTACGAGCTCTTTACGCCCAATAAATCCGGACAACGCTCGCACCCTACGTCTTACCGCGGCTGCTGGCACGTAGTTGGCCGGTGCTTCTTCTGCAGGTACCGTCACTCTCGCTTCGTCCCTGCTGAAAGAGGTTTACAACCCGAAGGCCGTCATCCCTCACGCGGCGTCGCTGCATCAGGCTTCCGCCCATTGTGCAATATTCCCCACTGCTGCCTCCCGTAGGAGTCTGGGCCGTGTCTCAGTCCCAGTGTGGCCGGTCGCCCTCTCAGGCCGGCTACCCGTCGTCGCCTTGGTAGGCCATCACCCCACCAACAAGCTGATAGGCCGCGAGCCCATCCCAAGCCGAAAAACTTTCCACCCCCAGCCATGCGGCCGGAAGTCCTATTCGGTATTAGCCCCCGTTTCCGAGGGTTATCCCAAAGCTTGGGGCAGGTTGCTCACGTGTTACTCACCCGTTCGCCGCTCGAGTACCCCGAAGGGCCTTTCCGCTCGACTTGCATGTGTTAAGCACGCCGCCAGCGTTCGTCCTGAGCCAGGATCAAACTCTCCAACAAAAAACTATGTTGAACAGCATCCTGACAACAAACAAATGTTGCCAAAGGAATCCCAACCAGCCAGAAAAACTGACCAGTCCGGGGTATAAATCATAATTGGCACTGGCTTTACAAGCACCCTGTTGAGTTCTCAAAGAACAACCACACACCGACCAGAAGCCCCACCTCAGTGGAACCCCGTTTCGGGGCAACCGCTCAAACCTACTTGGTCGAACTTTCATTGTCAACCTCATGTTCGAGGTGATCAATGTGGTTCGTCCGGACCCACGATGACGCACGCCGAACCCGGCGGTCGTTACTGTCGTGGGAAGCCGCAGACCGGCCGATCGCCGCTTCGCGGCTCTCCGCCCGGCTCCTGCCGGCTTTAGAACCTTACCCGGTCGGCTTCGCGTTCGCAACCCCGTTTCCGGGATGTTCCGCACCGCCCGATCCTCAGTCTCGCTCGGCGTTCCCGCCACGAGCCTGGCGCCCGTTCTCGGCCAGTTTGTCCGGCCTCCCCCGTGCAGAGAGAAAGTTACGCGGACGGCCCGGAGAAGGCAAATCAGGGTTCATCACTGGTTCTGATCGGCTGCTTCGCAACGGTCCCGGTGCAGCCGGAGACGCGGGCCGTCCCGCCGTGCCAGAGTGTCAGACATGGATGAGTCCGGGCTCGGCACCAGGGTGCTCGCCGAGGAGTCGCTGCTCGGCGTTCTTCTGCCCTTCTGGCAGGTGGTGATCGGCGCGGTCGTGCTGGTCGTGCTGGTGCTCTCCGTGGGGCGACTGGCCCGGCGGGGCAAGTCCCGAATGACCACCGCGCTGCTGATAACCGCCGCGGCCATCGCCGGCTTCGCGGTGATCGGCGTCCTGCTGGAGGGCTGAGACTCAGAGCCGCCGGTTGGCCAGGCTGGGCAACTCGGCCCGGATCACGGCGAGCCGGTCGAGGTCCAGCTCGACGACGGACACACCCGGGCCGTCCGGCAACTGGGTGAGGACCGTCCCCCACGGATCGACCACCATGCTGCGCCCGAAGCAGGTACGGCCCGGGTCGTGGTCGCCGGTCTGGCCGGCCGCCGCCACGAAGCACTGGTTCTCGATGGCCCGGGCCCGCAACAGGACCTCCCAGTGGTCCCGGCCGGTGTGCATCATGAATGCCGCCGGGACCACCAGCAGCTGTGCCCCACCATCGGTGGCGAGCAGCCGGTACAACTCCGGGAAGCGCAGGTCGTAGCAGATCGACAGGCCGACCCGCAGACCCTCGATGTCCACCACCACCGGCTGCGCCCCGGGCGCGACAACCGTCGACTCCCGGTAGGAGACCCGGCCGGGGATCTCCACGTCGTACAGATGGATCTTGCGATAGCTCGCGGCCAGATTGCCGGAACGGTCGAAGACCAGCGACGTGTTCCAGGTGTGTTCCGGGTCCGGACCGGCCTCGTGGAAGGAGCCGGCCACCAACCAGATGCCGAGCCGCTGGGCGATCTCGGCGAAGAAGCTGCCCACCTCACCGTCCGCCGGCTCCGCCTCGGGCATCCCGGCGGCCGGACCGAGGTAGTCGACGTACTCCGGAAGGACGGCGAGGTCCGCGCCGCCGGCGGCCGCGCGGCCCAGCAGGGCCTCTGCTGCGGCCAGGTTGGCCTTACGGTCGTCCCGGGCGTTCAGTTGGCAGACCGCGACGCGCATGAGCACAAGGGTACGTCCGAAAGGGCGGCTCGGACAGCGTCAGAGGCTGGCCAGCACCAACGCACCGGCGGCGAAACCGAGCCCGGTGATCTGGACGACGCGCAGCCGCTCCCGGTCGACGGCCAACGCCAGCAGCACGGTGCTGGCCGGGTAGAGCGCGGCGACCGCAGCGACGATGCTCAGGTGACCACGGGCAGCGGCGGCGAGGAAGAGCGCGTTGGCAGCGCTGTCGAGCAGACCGGCCACCGCCGCCCAGCCCCACTGCCGTCGCCCGAGGCGCAGCCGCACCCGGGTTCCGAGGGCCAGCGCGAGGCCGAACGCGATCGAGCTCGCCCGAACCGCCGCCACCGGCCACATTCCGGCGCTCTCGTCGGCCTGGCCCAGCAGGGTGTAGAAGACACCGAACAGCGCCCCGGCGGCGAGCGCGAGCCCGACCAGCCGCGCCGGGATGGCTCGTCCGCCGCCGCTCTCTCCCAGGCTGACCAGGGCGATGGCCAACACCGCGAGGCCGGCGCCGGTGAGCGCCAAAGTGCCCGGGAAGGACGCCGTGAAGAGACCCGCGATGATCGGCACCACCGCGGCGGTGATCGCGGTGACCGGCGCCACCACCGCCATCATCCCGCCGGCGAGCGCACGGTAGAGCAGCATGACACCACCCCCGCCGGCCACCCCGGCGAGAAGCCCCCAGCCGAGGTCGCCGAGGTGCGGGGTCCCGGGCACGACAAACACCAGGACGACCAGCAGCGGGACACTCAGCAGCTGGGAGATCACCGTGACGGCGATCGGGTCGGCGTGCCGGGACGCCTTGCCTCCGGAGAAGTCGGCGGTACCGAACGCGACGGCGGCCAGCGCGGCCAGGACAATGGGTATCATCCATCCGTCGTACCACAATAATGACCGCGAAGGATAGTTTAATGACCGAGCCGGGACCGGATCGGGTGGGCGCGGTTACCGCCGCGGTTGCCCGACAGGTACGCGAACTACGGGCCGCCAGAGGCTGGTCCTTCGACGAGTTGGCCGGCCGGTCCGGGGTGAGCAAGGGCATGCTCGTGCAGATCGAGGGCGCGCGCACCAACCCGAGCGTCGGCACGCTGTGCCGGGTCGCCGACGCGTTCGGCGTCAACATCGCCCACCTGCTCGAACCGGCCGAAGAACACACCGTGAAGATCACTCCCGCCGGCGAGGCGCCAGTGCTCTGGCAGGGCGAACACGGCGGCACCGGCCACCTGTTGAGCGGACTGGGCGAGCCGGACCTCGTCGAACTCTGGGACTGGCGGATGGCGCCCGGAGAGGCGCACCGCTCCCTCGACCACCCGCGCGGCACCCGGGAGGTGCTGCACGTGCTGGACGGCGCCGTGGTCGTCCGCGTCGACGGGCAGGACCACCCCGTCCGCGCCGGCGAGACGATCGAGTTCCACGCCGACCGCGAACACGGCTACCGCAACGACACCGACGCGCCGACCCGGCTGATGATGGTGACCGTCACCCCGTCGGGCGAATGGGACCGCCGAACGCGATCACGCCGGCCGCGGCAGGAGTGAGCGGCCGGCGTGGCGTGGGGAGGATCAGGCCGACTTCTCCTCGCGGTCCCGCCGGGCCCGACGCCCGGTGAACTCGCGCGGAACGATTGTCGGGTTGACGTTCTCCAGGACCACCTCACGAGTGATCAACACCCGGGCGGCGTCGGGGTTGCTCGGCACCTCGTACATCGCGGAGAGCAGCACCTCTTCGATGATGGCCCGCAGCCCACGGGCGCCGGTGCCCCGCAGCATCGCCTGGTCGGCGATCGCCTCCAGCGCCGGCTCGTCGAACTCCAGCTCAACCCCGTCCAGCTCGAACAGGCGCTGGTACTGCCGGACCAGGGCGTTACGCGGCTCGGTGAGGATCCGCACCAGGGCGCTGCGGTCCAGACTGCGCACGTTGGTGATCACCGGCAACCGGCCCACGAACTCGGGGATCAACCCGAACTTGAGCATGTCTTCCGGCATCACCTGGCTGAAGATGTCGTCCGTCGAGCGCTCCGAAACCGACCGGAGCCGGGCACCGAAGCCGGTGCCGCCCTGCCCGGTGCGGGACTCGATGATCTGGTCGAGACCCGCGAAGGCGCCACCGCAGATGAACAGCACGTTGGTGGTGTCGATCTGGATGAACTCCTGGTGCGGGTGCTTGCGGCCGCCCTGCGGCGGCACGTTGGCGACAGTGCCCTCGAGCATCTTGAGCAGGGCCTGCTGGACACCCTCACCGGAGACGTCCCGCGTGATCGACGGATTCTCCGACTTGCGGGCGATCTTGTCGACCTCGTCGATGTAGATGATGCCGGTCTCGGCGCGCTTGATGTCGTAGTCCGCGGCCTGGATCAGCTTGAGGAGGATGTTCTCCACGTCCTCGCCGACGTAGCCCGCCTCGGTCAGGGCCGTGGCATCGGCGATGGCGAACGGGACGTTCAACATCCGGGCGAGGGTCTGCGCCAGGTGGGTCTTGCCGCAACCGGTCGGGCCGAGCAGCAGGATGTTGGACTTGGCCAGCTCGACGGCGTCACTGCCGGAGCCGGGCGCGTTGGCCGCCTCAGCCTGGATCCGCTTGTAGTGGTTGTAGACCGCTACCGCGAGCGCCTTCTTGGCCTGGTCCTGCCCCACGACGTAGTTGTCGAGGAACTGGCAGATCTCCATCGGCTTGGGAAGCTCTTCCCACTTCACCTCGCCGGACTCGGCCAGCTCCTCTTCGATGATCTCGTTGCAGAGATCGATGCACTCGTCGCAGATGTAGACCCCTGGGCCCGCGATGAGCTTCTTGACCTGCTTCTGCGACTTGCCGCAGAAGGAGCATTTCAGTAGGTCGCCGCCGTCACCGATCCGTGCCACCTACGTTCTCCCTGCACTCATCGGCCGGAGACCCGGCCCTGACCTGCGGACGCTGCGCGCCGTCCGGTTTGGTTCACCCCGCCGGCCCAACCGGCGAAGCGGTACGGACCCGACGTTACCCGCTGGCGGGGCATTCTCCGACCCCCAAAACGGGTGTGTCAGAGGTCGGCCGGGAACTGCCCGCCCCGGCCAACCTCTGACCCGGTACTGCTCAGCTGGCGGAGTGAGTCGCCAGCAGACCCTTCTTGCGGCTGGTCAGGATCGTGTCGACCAGCCCGTACTCCTTGGACTCCTCGGCCGTCATGATCTTGTCACGGTCGATGTCCTTGCGAACCTGCTCGATCGGGCGGTTGCAGTGGCGGGACAGCATGTCCTCCAGCTGCGTCCGCATCCGCAGGATCTCCCGGGCCTGGATCTCGATGTCCGAGCCCTGCCCGTAGCCGCCCTCGGTGGCCGGCTGGTGGATGATGATCCGCGAGTTCGGAAGAGCCATCCGCTTACCCGCGGTGCCCGCCGACAGCAGCACCGCCGCCGCGCTGGCGGCCTGCCCGAGGCAGACCGTCTGGATGTCCGGACGGACGTACTGCATGGTGTCGTAGATCGCCGTCATGGCGGTGAACGACCCACCCGGCGAGTTGATGTACATGATGATGTCGCGGTCCGGGTCGGTGCCCTCGAGCGTCAGCAGCTGGGCCATCACGTCGTTTGCCGACGCGTCGTCCACCTGGACGCCGAGGAAGATGATCCGGTCCTCGAAGAGCTTGTTGTACGGGTTGGATTCCTTGACCCCGTACGACGTGCGCTCGACGAACGACGGCAGCACGTAACGGTTGTGCACGGCCGCGAACTGGGGCGGCAAGCTCAGATCGGTCATCGTCAGCTCCTCAGCTCAGGGTCCCGGCGCCATCCGGAACCTGAGCGGCTCCGATGATCACCTTGTCGATGAAGCCGTAGTCCATGGCCTCCTGGGCGGTGAACCAACGGTCCCGGTCCGAGTCCGCCTCGATCTGCGACTGGCTCTGGCCGGTGTGGTGCGCGACCCGCTCCTGGAACATCCGCTTCGTGTAGAGCATCTGCTCCGCCTGGATGGCGATGTCGGACGCCGTGCCGCCCAGACCACCGGACGGCTGGTGCATCATGATCCGGGCGTGGGGCAGGGCGTACCGCTTGCCCTTGGTGCCCGCGCAGAGCAGCAGCTGGCCCATCGAGGCCGCCATGCCCATCGCCACGGTCGACACGTCGTTGTCGATGAACTGCATGGTGTCGTAGATCGCCATGCCGGAGTAGACCGAGCCACCCGGCGAGTTGATCCACAGGTTGATGTCGCGGTCCGGGTCCTCCGCGGCGAGCAGCAGCAGCTGCGCGCAGATGCGGTTGGCGACCTGGTCGGTCACCTCACTGCCCAGGAAGATGATGCGCTCCTTGAGCAACCGGTTGTAGACCGAGTCGTCGAGGTTGCCAATGGAGTCGCCACCGCGCGCGTCAATCGCCCGGAGCGACTTCTTGGGGATGTGCATGTCGGTCATGGCAGCCCTTCGCTCTCCGTACCGTCTTTCCCGACACTAACCGCTGTGCGGGGCGGCAGAGTCCCGGTCGGGGCACTGTTCGCTCTCAGCGCAGCTGTGTCGGGGGCACCCGCGGCGCGGGCTTCCGGGCGTACCCGGCAACGCTGACCTCCGGGCGTACCCAGAAATGGATTCGGCCGCCGTCCACCGCACAGCGGCGGACGGCGGCCGCACCCGACGATCAGTGGTCGTGGTTGTGCTCGGCCTCGTTGGCGGCGCGCAGGGCGTCGAGGGTGACCTCGTTGCCGGCCGAGTCCTTGATCGTGATCCGCTCCATGACGGCGGCGAGCGCCTTGCCCCGTCGCACGTCACCGAAGACCGCGGCGGCCGCGCCGGAGCGCACCAGCTGGTCGTAGTACTGCTGGGGAGCCATCCCGGCACGCTGCGCCCGGTGCACGATCTCGTGCCCGAACTCGTCGTCGGAGACCTGCACGTCCTCCGCGTCGGCGAGCGTGTCGAGCAGGAGCTGGACCTTGACGCCCTCGGTCGCCGCCTCGGTCAGCTCGGTGTCGATCTGCTCCTCGGTCTTGTCCTCGGCCGCGAGGTACTCCTCCATGGAGGCGCCGATCCGCTCCAGCTGGTCGATCATCGCCTGCTTGCGGCTCTCGACCTCCTCGCGGACGACACCCTCCGGCGCCGGCACGTCGGCGGCCTCGACCAGCTGCGCCAGAGCCTTGTCCCGAGCGGCGTAGATCTGCTCGACCTGCTTGCCCTGGGTGACCCGGGCACGCAGGTCGCCGCGCAGCTCCTCGATCGTGTCGAACTCGCTCGCCATCTGGGCGAACTCGTCGTTCAGCTCCGGCAGCTCCTTCTCCTTGACCGTGCGCACGGTCACCGCCACCTCGGCGTCCCGACCGGCGAAGTCGCCGCCGACGAGCTGGGTGGTGAAGGTGGTGTCGTCGCCGGCGGCGAGGCCGACCACGGCCTCGTCCAGGCCGGGCAGGAGCTGCTTGCTGCCCACCTCGTGGGAGATGTTGCTCGCCTGGCCGCCCGGCACGTCCTCGCCGTCGACGGTGGCGTTCAGGTCGATCTGGACGTAGTCGCCCTCGGCTGCGGCCCGCTCGACGGTCTTGAGGGTCGCGAAACGCTCCCGCAGGTTCTTCACCTGCTCGTCGATCTCGCTCTCGTCGATCTGCAGCTCGTCGACCGTCACCTCGATGGAGGACGCGTCCGGGATGGTGATCTCCGGGCGGACGTCGACCTCGGCGGTGAAGTTGAGCGAGTCGCCGTCGTTGAACTCGGTGATCTCGACCTCGGGGCGCCCCAGCGTCTTGAGGTCGTGCTCGCGCACCGCGGCCATGATGTTCTCCGGGATGGCCTCCTGCACCGCCTCGTTGAGGACGGTGCCACGGCCCACCCGCTGGTCGATCACGGCGGTCGGCACCTTGCCCCGGCGGAAGCCCGGAACCTGGACCTGCGAACCGATCTCCCGGTACGCCTTCTTGAGGCTCGGCTCGAGCTCGACGAACGGCACCTCGATGGCGAGCCGCACGCGCGTCGGGCTCAGAGTCTCGACGGTGCTCTTCACAGGCGTACTCCTTGACGGATCTCAGTTGAGTCTGGGCGTGATTCAGCCCATCGAGTGTAGGCGAGCCGGCCTGACGCTCCGGCAGCGCCCGGGGACCGCACGGTGGCGGCACCCGGGGCGGCCTGGCCGCGGACGACAGTCGGGGTGGCGGGATTTGAACCCACGGCCCCTCGCTCCCAAAGCGAGTGCGCTACCAAGCTGCGCCACACCCCGTGGCGACGTGCAGTCTATGCCGTCAGCGCGACTCAGGCGGTGCCGGGGCACCCACCACCCGGACATATCGCCCTAAAACCCCGTAACGCCCGCAGGGCCCCGCGCTGCGGGCGACCGGTCGGCCGCGGGGGTCAAGATCCACCCGCCTTCCCGGATCTCGCGGTGTCCGGGCCAGGAGAGACCACGACATCCCTGATGTCGAGTGGATCTCCGGAGTGTGGCGACCCGACGCGCACGCAACCCGGCGTCAAAGGGGCGGTGGCGTGGCTGCGCGGTCGGCAGAGGCATTGGGTACGCTGTCCGCGCGCCCCGTTTCGGCGGGGTGCACGCGGGCGTAGCTCAATGGTAGAGCTTCAGTCTTCCAAACTGACTACGCGGGTTCGATTCCCGTCGCCCGCTCCAACGACCTCCGGCCCAGGTCATAGGTTGCCTCCCCCGATCCTGGGCCGGCCGGCCACTCCCCCGCTCCGACCTCGCGGGCACCGGACCGCCCCGGCGCCGGGACATCGGTGGCCCGCCGCGCTCGGCCGAAAGTGGCGCAGGCCAGGCGTCAGGGGTTCGAGGTTCGCCGATACGGCTCCTGTGAAGGCCGTCGCGGATGGCCGAGACTGTGGCGATGTCACACGACGTCGAGAGCGCCCCCCGCAGGCAGGTCGCCACTGCCGCTCTCCTCGTCGCCGCTGGCGTGCTCATCCTCTTCGTCCCCGCCGGCGACGAGGGCAGGGTCCTCGTCGCCCTCAGCGAAGGTCACGGGCTGTCGGCAGTGGACGTGGTCGGCGCGGCGCTGCTGGCGTCGGGCGGCACCTGGCTGGAGGTGCTCGTGGTACGACGCCTGCCGCACCTGGCCCTGCCCCCACGGACGTTGTTCGCCCTCGGCCTGCTGGCCGGCCTCGGTGTGGGGCTCGTGATCGCCTCGGTCTTCTCGGGATTCTTCTGGTGGTGGGCTGTCGGCGCCACCGCGCTCGGCGTCGTCGTTCTCGTCCTCGTGCCCCTCACGGCACGCCGTTGAGGTCATCGACCGGACGCCGGTCGAACATCCACGCCTGGCCCGGCCGCACGCGGCAGGTGACCGTCGCGGCCGAATCCCGACCCTGCGCGCGGACGCCGCCACGAATCACCTCCGCCGGATCACGCGGCGCGCGGCAACGCGAGCCAGTCCTGCCAGCTGATGTCGCGGCCCAGACAGCGGGGCTGCCGGAAGGGCCAGTCGGCGGCGATCCACTGCGGCACCAGCGCGTCGAGCGCGCGCTCCGCCTCGCTGCCGACAAGGTCGTTCACCACCCACCAGGAGATCTCGCCGTCGGCGCCGGTGCGCTCGGGCGGGTCGACGTAGACACACCCGAGGATCGCCGTCTCCTCCTCGTCCAACAGCGCGTAGTTGAACGACTGGTGCGCGGCGATCTCCTTCTCGTGCCGCAGCAGGTCGATGCGGTCCTCTTCGTAGGTCATCGTCTCCGGGGGCCAGGCCCAGGCCGGGCCGAAGATCTCCCACAGACGCTCCCGGGAGCCCATCACGGCGGGGTAGTCGAGCGCGGTGTCCGCCTCCCGGATCGGCCGCAGGTGCAGCGCCGTGTCGGGCACCGGCACGTGAACCGGGTGGACGAAGTCATCGGGCAGCCAGCTCATGGGCCGAGGCTATCGGCGGTGGGCGCGGGATGGTTCAGCGGTGCACGCGCCGGCGCGGCCGACGACGGCGACCTGGTCGCCGACTGTCGTCATCCAGGCAGAGACTTCCTCGGCTCCGGGGCTTCGCCGGGCCCGTAGGGATGGGTCGGCATGGATATCATCACGTGGGCAAGCGGAAGAGGTCGCACATGCAGCCAATTGGTCCGTACCAACGGATCCGGAGACTGGGCGTCTGCCAGATCGGCGGCATCTGGTCCGCCGTCGACGGTGGGCAGCAGCCTCTCGTGGTGGTGGTGCTCGACGTCGGCATCGCCGGAGAGTCACGGTGGCGGGACGCCTTCGCGGCCACCAGCCACGCGATCGCTCGTTCGGAGACGGGCAGCCCACTCTGGGTCGGCGCGGACTTCTCCGCCACCACTCCCTGGGTCGCGTACCCGGAGGATCTCCTGCCGACGGCCGAGCGCACCTTCGCCGCCCTCGGGATGACCTACCAGCCGGCTCCGGCCGAGCCGGACGATCCGCCCGCGGAGACGGGGCCCGCACGGCAGGCGGCGATACCGGTGCCGCGCCAGACGCCCCGCGCCGAGCACACGCCGCGAACCGAGCAGACGCCCCGGACCGAGCAGACGCCGCGGGCGCAGGCCACGCAGAAGCCAGCGGCTGAGGCCACGCAGACGCAACGGGCCGAGGCGACGCGGACGCCACCGGCCGACCAGCGGCCCCCGGCCGAGCAGGCGCCGCCGCCACGCGCCCCGCAGCCGACGCCGACGGACGACCAGCCACCACCGACCCTGCCACCGCCACCGACCCTGCCGCCGCCACCGACCCTGCCACCACTACCGACGCCGACGCCGACGGAGCAGGCTTCGATGCCGGCGTGGGCCGTCCCGTCGCCAGCGCAGGACACCCGGCCCCGCTCGACGTCCGCCGCCGCCACGAAACCCACGCCGGAAGCCGAACCGGAGCCGGCTCCGACGCCGGAGCCGAGACAATCCCGCGCGGGCCGCTGGGCCATGCCGGTCATCGGTCTGGTGCTCGGCCTCCTCGCCGGTGGTGGTCTGGTCCTGCTGCTCGACCCCGGCACGGATCCCCCACAACCGACGCCCACGGCGGGTCAGTCGGCACTGCCCGCGCCGGCCCCGGCATCCGCGCCGCTGAGCCCCGGGCTCGAACCGCCGGCCCAGGGCGAGTGGCCTGCCCAGTGGGTGCGGTTCGCCTCCACCGACCGGATCCTCACCCTCAACGGGCTCGACGGTCTGCCGTTTCCGGTGAAGGTGCCGCCGACCTGGCAGTGCACGTCCGTCGAGCGGGCCGCGGGGCTCAGCAGACACCAGTGCGGCGCGCCGGCGGGCAGCGACGCCGAGCTCGGCGGCGAGTTGGTGGTGCGCGACTGCCCGGCGCCCTGCGACGGGCCACGCCAGACCGCGATGCGGACCGGCGAGGAGGCCTGGGGGCTCCAGTGGGTGCGCAGTGGCCCCACCTCCGCGTACGCCGAGACCAGCAGCCTCACCGTCGACGGCGCGCAGCGGTACGGCCTGGTGGTGGTCGCGTACTGGCGCAGTGAAAGCGGTGACATCGACAAGCAGTTGGTGCTGCGGATGACCGCGCCGGTCGGTGGCGCCAACCAGCTCCGCCGGGTCGCCAACTACCTACGGGACGTCCTGATCTTCTGATCCGGTCGTGTGCTCGGGCGCGGGGCTGGGCGGCCCGGCTCGTGCGATCAGGCCGAGCGGAAGCCAGGTCAGGTATCCGGCGAGGGTGACGGACAGGTGCGATGCCTCCAGCCAGGACACCCACAGCAGCGCGACGAGGAAGAGCGCCGGCCCCACGGTGCCGGCCCCGGCCAGGAGCATCGACCGCCGCCAGACCTGGTACAGCAGCACCGCGAACAGCACGACGGTGAGCAGGCCCCCGATGGCCAGCAGGTGCACGAGCACGTTGTGCCCGTGGGTGTACCGGCCGCCGAGCGCCGCGGCCAGGTCCGGCTGCCGCTCGAAGTATTCCGGGCCGTGGCCGGTCAGTGGCCGCTCCGCCCATCGGCTCAGCAGGGCGCGCCACGTGCGGCCCCGGTTGGTGAAACCGGCCGGGTCGGTCGTCAGGAGCGGGCTGAGGATTGTCAGACCGAGCGCTACGGCAAGCGGGACGCCGATCAGCAGCGACAGGCGCCGGCGGCGGTCCCGGTCGGACCGGTCGGCCCGCCCACCGGTACGCCAGCGGAGCAGCCCCCAGGTCAGCAGGACGACGATGGCCGCGAGTTGGCTGGTCCGGGAACCGGTCCAGAGCAACGCGACAAGGATCAACGCCAGGGTGACCCGACGTGACGCGGTGGCCCGGATGCCGAACACGAACGGCAGACTGAGGGCGAGGATGATCCCGAGCACGTTCGAGTGTGCGTACGGGCCGGCCAGCAACCCGCCGATCGCCCAACCCTTGTTGCCCGCGTCGGCTCCGGTGAGCAGCCCCAGGTCCGGCCGCACGACCGCCAACAGCATCGCCACGACAGCGGTGGCCGCGCCGAGCACACCGATCGCGGCCAGCGCCGACGCCCCGGGTCGGAGCACCCAGATGGCGACAACGGCGATCGGGAGGGCCAGGGACACCGGCCCGGGGGGTTGCCCGTTCACCAGCCCCGCGAGATGGATGGCGGCCAGCGGGGCGAGGACCACGGCGAGCGCCCACAGGCGGTCCGGGCGTCGTTGCCGCAGCCCGTACGCGGTGAGGAGGAGGGCCAGGCCGAGGAACGCCGCGGTGGTGACGTCACCCAGGAAGCGGCCGGCAGGGGGCATCGACTCCACTGCCGAGTTGAAGGCCGGTCGCCCGTTTTGCAGGATCTGGACGAGTTGGGGAAGGGTCACCCTGATCCAGGCCAGGACCAGCAGCACGACGACGCCCGCGGTGCCGAGCCACTCGGCGTTGCCGGGGTCAGGCCGGATCAGTCTGCCGGCCCGAAGCAGGGCACCCTTCGGCTGGCCGCTGAACACCGTACTCATCGCACTCCCCCACCTGTGCCGGCTGACTGTGAATTGGCCGCGTCCCGCGCCTCGGGAGGACCGCTCCGGCGAGCCCGCCACCGCCGCGTGAGCCCGGCGCGCAGGTGACGGAGGTCCGCGGCGTACGGCACTGTCACCGCTCGCAGTGACGGCACCGCTGGCAACCTGCGTACCGACCGGGCCGCGATGCCGGCCGCGACGGCGTACCCCACCAGGCTGGCGAGGGCCGCGCCGACCGCACCCAGCGGGGCCAGCACGACGAGCAGCAGCACGCCGGTGAGTGAGCCGACGACGAGGGCGACCGACGACCGGCCCGCCTTGTCGTGCACGAGCAGCAGGGCGCTGAAGATCTGTACGCAGGTGAACACGACGGTGGCCGCGCAGAGGATGACGGTGGGCAGCGTGGCGGGGGCGAACGCGGCGCCGAAGAACCGTGGCACCAGCAGTCCCGCGCTCGCGGCGAGGACCGTGCACCCGAGCGCCGCCACCGGCACGGCGACCCGGGCCACCCGCAGGACGGATTCGTGGTCCTCGCTGCCCGCCCCGCCCATCAGGACGGTCCGGGCCGCTGTCGCGACGACGGTCGGCAGTTCCGCAACGCTGACCGCCACCGCGTAGAAGCCGAGTTCGCGGGCACCGAGCAGCGGTAGGCCGACGACCTGGTCGAGCCGGGCGCTGGAGGTCGCCGCGAGCACCCCCGGCAGGCAGGTGAGCGCGTACCGGATCAGCGACCGGACGGGAATCGGCTCGGCCTGATCCCCTGGTTCGGTACGGGTCGCCGGGCGGGCGCGGCGGCGCAGCCGGGGCAGCCCGACGAGCGCTCCGCTGGCGGTCGCGGTCAGGAAGAGCGCGGCGGCCCAGAAGGCGCTCAGGTCGAGGGCCACGCAGGCGATGACCAGCAGGATCGTCCGCAGCGCCGCCGGCACGACCTTCATCAGGTTGACGCCGCCGATGTCCGCGGCACCGGTGAGGGCGCCGATCGCCAGGTTCGCCAGGATGTGCAGCGGCGCGAGCAGCGCGAGCACCAGGAACTGCTCCCGGGCGGCCTCCGCCCGGTCGAAGACGAAGAGGCTCAACACGCCCAGGAGCAGCACGGCGACCAGGCCGAGCGGTACGGCGGCCAGCAGGCTGACCCGGGCCGCGTCCCGCCGGGACAGCCGCCTCTGCCGGACGTGGAAGGTCAGCGCGTCCTGTAGGCCGTACGTGCCCAGCCAGCCGCAGATCACGATCGGCAGGGTGAGCGCGGCGTACAGCCCGCGCCCCTCCGGCCCGAGTTCGCGGGAGAGGAACGGGCTGACGAGCAGCCCGCTGACCGGGATCAGCAGGTTGGCGGCGGTGGAGGCGACCAGCCGGTCGACGGCCATCATCGTGCGGATTCGGTGCCGGCGGCACCACGATCGGCGAGGTAGCCGTCGGTGCCGAGCGCGGTGCGGAGGCGTTCGGCGAACCGGTCCTCGGAGAACTCCTGCCCCACCAGCCGCGTCGCCTCGGTGGCCATCTCGTCCAGGGCGGTCGACGTGGTCGCGAGGAGTTCCGCGGCCAGCGCGGTCGGGTCCGTGGCGATCCGGACGGCGGGGCTCGCCGGCAGGCCCTCGGCGCCGACCGTCGTGGTGAAGACCGGCACGGCGTGGGCCAGCAGGGTGAGGGTCTTCAGCTTGACGCCGGCCCCGCTCCACAGTGGCACCACAGCGGCGCGGGCGTTGGCGAGGGCGGCGCGCAGATCCTCGACGTAACCGCGCACCCGTACGCCGGGGTGGCGGCCCAGCTCGGCGCGGACCGGCGCGGTCAGACCCGAGCCGATGAGGGTGAGGGTGTAACCGGACCGGACCAGCGCCGGCCAGCCCTCGGCGAGGAAGCGCCGCAGGCCGGTCAGGTTCGGCTCGTAGGCGAAGCTGCCCAGCCAGACCAACTCCCGCTCCTGGGGCCGAGGCTGGTGGCCGGACGGGAGCGGGACGCAGCTGGGCAACACGAAGGTGGCCGCCCGGCCGTGGTGTCGGCGCAGCCGTTCGGCCTCGGCCTCGCTGGTCACCGAGACGGTCGCGCAGGAGGCCAGCGCCCGCCGCTCGAATCGGGTCGAGACGGCGGTCAGGTAGTGGGCGCGCAGCCGGTACGCGAGGTCGCCCGCCGCGTCGATCTCCTGCCGGACGCTGGCGGCGAGCACGTTGGCCTTGTCCCAGTGCCAGCGCAGGCCAATCCCGTGGAAGTAGGCGCCGGCCGCCTCGCCGAGGGCTATCGCCGCGCCCTCGCGTCGCCGCAGCTCGTCGTGCAGGTCGGCGCTGTAGCGGCTCCGGATCCACGGCGGCAGACCGGACGCGAGGGCCTGCGCGTATCGGCCCGCCGGACCGAGGCGGTCGTAGCGGAAGGGCGTGGCCGCGAAGGTGCGTACCCGCATCGGGTGGACCATCTGGCGCAACTGCTCCACCTGGTCGGCGGTGGTGTCCGGGCGGCGGACCACAAGCAGGGCGCAGTCCGGCACCTGGGCCAGCGCCCGCAGGATCATCGACACCCGGACGGGATCACCCCGGTCGAGGGGGATCGGCAGGTACGACGAGACGACGCTGAGGGTCACCGGTGCCCACCTTCGCACGGCACTGTCGGTCGGGCCGGGGTCGGGCCGGCCAGGTCCCGCCAGACCGACAGCAACCGGTCGGCCTGCGCCGCCGGGGCGAACTCCGACCGGAGCCGGAGCAGCAGCACCTGGGCGCGCCGTTGGGCCGTGACCGGTTCGGCAACCACCGTCCGGATCGCGGCGGCGAGGGCAGCCGGGTCGTCCGGGGGGACGAGCCAGCCGCTGTCCGGACCGACGAGTTCGGGGATGCCCGAGACCGCGGTGGTGACCACCGGGACGCGCTGACTGGCCGCCTCCATCAGGAACACCGGGATGCCGTCGAGGTCGCCGTCCGGGGCGGGTCGGCAGGGCAGGGCGGCGACCTGCGCGCCGGCGAGCGCGGCAGTGGCCACCGAGTGTGGCACCGCGCCGTGCAGCGCCACGGTGTCGGCCAGCCCCGCCGCGTCGACCCGGCGGCGCAGGTTGTCCCGTAGTGGACCGTCGCCGTAGATGTCGTACCGGATCGGATGCCCGGCCTGGACGAGCCGGGCCACCGCGTCGATTGTGGTGTCGATCCCCTTCTTCGGGATCAGCCGGGCGACCGTGACGATCCTCGTCGGGGTGCCCGGCGTGGGGGTGGGCACTGTCGGTGGGGCGTCCAGGAGTCGGGCGTCGACGCCGGCCCGGACGACCCGGTGCGGAATCGTCGCCATCGGCACTCCCCGGTCAGCGAGTTGGCCGGCGGTCGCCGCGGAGACGACGAAGAGGTGCCGCAGTCGGGCCAGCCGGTGACGCAGAGCGGCCGGGTCCCGGTCGAGCAGGAAGTCGGCGGCGTGTGCGGTCGCCGTCACCGGCCGATCGAGTCGACGCCCGACCAGCAGGGCGACAGCGGTGGGCAGGTTGACGAAGTGGGCGTGCAGGACGTCCGGGTCGAAGCGCGCGATCTCGTCGGCGAGGGCGGTGGCGGCGGCGCTGGCCAGCAGGCCCCGCGCCAACCCCCGCCCCCCGGCAGCCCGCGACGGCAGCCCGAGCAGGCGCAGGTCGGCCGGGAGCCCGCCGGGACGGCGGAGCAGGTGGACGGCGGCCCGGCGCGGCTCGGCCCGACGGTTGCCGTCCGGGTTGGCCACGAAGACCTCGACCGTCGCCCCGGCCGCCCGCAGCGCCTCGACCTCGGCGGGGATGAAGGTCTCCGTGAGCCCGGGTGGGCGGACCTGGACGTACCCGATCCGTAGTGCCCTTGCGCTCACGCCGCGTCCCGCCCGCGGGCCGGCCGGTGGGCGCGGCGGACGGACTCGAAGAACTCGGCGTGCCGATCCACGCAGTCCGCGTCGGACAGCAGGCCCGGGGTGCGGGCGGCGGCGGTCGCCAGGTCATGCCGCAGCCGCTGGGAGGCCACCAGGGTACGCAGCACCGCGGCGAGCGCGTCCGGCTCTCCGGGCGGGACGAGCATTCCGTTGACCCCGGAGCGGATCCACTCCCCCGGCCCGCCGCCCTCGGTGGCCACCACCGGCAGCGCCCGGGCCAGCCCCTGGAGCACGGTCTGGCCCAGTGGCTCGGGCCCGAGCGACGAGTGCACCAGAATGTCGATCGAGTCGAGGAAGCCGTTGATGTCGTCGACATGCCCGCGGAACGTGACCTGTTCGCTGATGCCCAGCGTGGCCGCGAGTTCCCGCAGCTGCGTCTCGTAGGCCTCCTCGCCGAAGAGCGGGGCGCCGCAGAGGTACGCGCGCACGTCGGTGCCGCGCAGGCTCGCGGCGAACGCGCGGAGGAAGACGTGCTGGCCCTTCCAGTGCTGGAGCCGGCCGACCATCCCGATGGCCCTGACCTGGGGCCGGACCTCGGGGTACGCACGCCGCTCGGAGATCCCGCTGGGGCTCTGGATCACCGTCCGCTGGGCCGGAACCCGGGGGGCCGGCGGGACGCTGGCGAGGGTGAAGTCGGAGTTGGCGATGATTCCGTCGGCGCGCCGCATGGCCAGCCGACGGAACGCGGGCAGACCGATCGGGCCGAGGCTCTCGACGGTCAACGGGCCGCGGAGGTGCACCACGAGGGGCCGGCGTCCGGCGCGGTCGGCGAGCGCGCAGATGATCGCCGCGGCGGCGGTGTTCGCGTGCACCAGGTCGGCCTGCTGGTACAGCGGGCTGCGCCGCAGCACCCGGGCGCCGTCCCGCAGCGCCGTCAGGTAGCGGGCCGCCAGCAGGGGCGCCCCACTTCGGGTGCCGCCGGTGGGTAGCGTCGGCAGATCCCGGGCCTGCGCCACCTCCTCGGCGGGGAGCTGGTCGAAGGCGACGCCGGCGGGCGGGGCGTACACGGCCGCCTGCCAGGGGTGCGGCTGACCGAGCAGGCGGGCCAGGGCCAGCTCGGCCCCGCCGGGTTGCGCGGTGTGGGTGACATGCAGCACGCGCATCGGGTCAGCCACACTCATGCTCGACCCACTCGGTCACCCGGCGGGCGAAGGTCTGTGTCGAGAACCGCTCCGCCTGCACGGGCATCCGCGCCTGGTCCAGCTCGTCGAGCCGGGGGGTCGCCGCGGCGTAGTCACGGGGGTCGAGGGAGTCGACAAGGACACCGGTCTGCGCGTCGACGACAGTTTCCAGCAGGCCACCACGGCGCAGCCCGAGGACCGGGGTGCGGCAGGCCTGCGCCTCGACCGGAACGATGCCGAAGTCCTCGTGGACGGGAAAGAGCAGGGCGCGGGCGCCCCAGTAGAGCTGCCGCAACCGGAAGCGGTCGGGGTGGACCTCGATGGTGACGGGCACCCTCGCCTTGTGCGCCAGGCGACGCAGGCGGGCCTCCTCGGGCCCGGAGCCGGCGATGACCAGGGGCAGGCCGGCCTCCTCGGCGATCGCGATGATCAGGTCGAAGTTCTTGTAGCGCACCCAGCGCCCGACGCCCAGCAGGTAGTCGCGCGGTTGCGCCCGGTCGGGGGGCGGGGCGGCGGAGAAGAAGTCGACGTCGACCGGCGGGTTGATCACCCAGGCGTCGCGCCCCCAGTGCCGCCGGATCCGGTCGCGCACCTCGACGGAGTTGGCCGCGTAACTGTGCACGTGGTGGCTGAGCCCGACGTCGAGCGCCCGCATCAGTCGTCGGGGCACGGCCAGCATCGGCCCGGACGCCCGGTCGTCGACCCCCGGGTTCCAGAGGTAGCGGGCGGGAGCGTGGACGTAGCTGAGGTGCCGGGTGCGGTCGGGACTGCCGAGCCGGACCGTGTGCGCGAAGGCGTGGCTGGAGGAGATCACCACGTCGAACCGGTCGCGGGTGAGGGTGCGCCAGACCAGCGGCATGAACGGCAGGGCGATCGCCTTGTTGCCGCGCAGCGGGGTCCGGGCCAGCCACGAGACCCGTAGCGGTGGCGGGTCGGCGTCGTCGTCACTCCACAGCGCGAAACGCTCGGCGGTCGGGAAGACCTCGGCGAGTTGTCGGAAGACCTGTTCCGCGCCGCCGGTCGAGGTGAACCACTCGTGCACCAGCGCGATCGAACGTCCGGTCTGGACGGAGGGGGCCGGGCGGGGCTCGACGGGCTGCCGCGGGACTCCCGGCCAGGTGCCGGTGTCCGCCGTGGCACCCGCGAGCGCGACCGGCGACTGACCGGACGACTCCCGCAGGGTGGGTGGAACCGGCTGATCCATCACCTCGTACCCCCGTAAGAGTGTGGACGATCGGCGATGCAGCCGCCGATGATAGCGAGCATATTGAGCGATATACATACTACGGACAACAGAAGTCAGTAATCGGACATCGGATCACCGCCGCCAATACCGATCGTCCACACTCTATGCGGTACGTCCGTCGGGGACGTATCGTCGGGGCGCGGCTCGACCCGTCGCCGACGGGCGGAATTCCGGATGATGCTGAGATGCCGCTTCCCTGTCGAGGGTTCCACAATGGTGTCGTTATGACCGACGACGTGGCTCTGCTGCTGCGCCGAACGGCGTTCGGGCCAACCGCCAACGAGCTGGCGGCAGCGCGGCGGGCCGGCTTCACCGCCACCCTGGCTGCGCTGACCACCCCCACGGGGCCCGACATCGGCGCCACCCGGGCACCACTGCCACCGCTCGGCCCCGACCCGTACGTCGGCACACCCGAGCCCACCCCGGCGCAGCGGGTCGAAGCCGACGGACTGCGTCGCGCGCAGGCCGGCACCCTCACCCAGTGGTGGCTGGATCGGATGACCGTCGCCGACCACCAGGCCGTGGAGAAACTGCTGTTCTTCTGGCACGGCCACTGGGCCACCTCGATCGTCAAGGTCAAGAGCCCGCAACTGATGCTGGCGCAACACCTCGCCCTCCGGGAATCGCGGAACTTCCGCGACATGGCCCATCGGATGATCGTCGATCCGGCCCTGGTCTACTGGCTGGACGGTCAACTGAACAGCCGGGAAGCCCCCAACGAGAATCTCGCCCGGGAGTTCTTCGAGCTGTTCACCCTCGGCCTCGGGCACTACACCGAATCCGACGTGCAACAGGCCGGCCTGGCGTTGACCGGGTGGCGGATCGACCTCGCCGAGCGGCGATCGGTCTTCGACCCTCGACGCCACCACGACGGCGCGTCGAGCATCCTCGGCGTCACCAGACACTTCACCACCGACAGCCTTGTCGACCTGGCGCTGGCGCAGGAGGCCTGCCCCCGGTTCGTGGCCGCCCGGCTCTGGCACCGGTACGCCTCCAGCACCCAGCCGATCCCGGAACGCACCTCGGAGGAGATGGTCGCCGCCTTCCCCGAGCCGCTGGCGATGCTGCGGGTGCTGCTGGCCGACAACATGTTCCCGACCACCCGGGCCACCATGGTCAAGCAACCGGTCGAGTGGCTGGTCGGGGCGCTGCGACAACTCGGGTTGCGACCGGCCACCCTCCCGGCGGAGACGGTCACCGGGCTGCTCGACGGGCTCGGTGGCCTCGGGCAACGCCCGTTCGCCCCACCCAGTGTGGGCGGCTGGCCGGCCGGGGTGGCCTGGCTGACCTCGGCTGCCGCCCGGTTGAAACTCTCCCTGGCCGGCAAACTCGCCAGCCAGCTCAGCCCGGAGCGGATGACCCCGGAGGCGGTGGCCCACCTGCTCTGCGTGGACACCTGGACCGACCGCACGTACGAGGTGCTGCGCGGCACCACCAACTCCCGCCTGATGCTCACCCTCGGGCTGGTCAGCCCGGAATACCAGGTGACCTGAGATGGACCGACTCACCCGACGACGATTCCTGCTCGCCTCCGGGGTGGCCGGCGGCGGCGCCCTCGCCGCCGGCGCCGGCGCGATCACCCTGTCCCGGCTGCTCGACAGCGCGGACCCGGAGCCGCGCGTCACCCGGCGTCCGGTGGAGACCGTCGTCCTTGTCACCCTCTACGGCGGCAACGACGGGTTGAACACCGTCATCCCGTACGCCGACCCGGCCTACCGGGCCTCCCGGCCGGAGCTGGCGTACCCGGAGGAGCAGGTGCTGCGGTTGGACAGCGACCACGGTCTGCACCCGGCGATGCGCGGCCTCCAGGGGCTCTGGTCGACCGGTCGGCTCGCCATCGTGCACGGCGTCGGCTACCCGAAACCGGACCGCAGCCACTTCCGGTCGATGGACATCTGGCAGACCGCGGCGCCGAGCGGCCCGGCCGACACCGGCTGGGTCGGGCGCTGGCTGGACGAGACACAGGGCCCGGTCGAGGCGGCAGTCAGCTTCGAACCGGTGCTGCCGCCACTGCTTGTCGGACGACGGCGGGTCGGCGCCTGCGTCAGCTACCAGGGCTTGGAGCTGCCCGACTGGGTGGCGCCCGCCATGGTGGCGTCGCTCGGCCGGATGCAGGCCGGTGAGTCGGCGATGCAGGCCCGGGCCGCCACCGCGTACGCCGATCTGGTCGACATGGGCCGGTTGGTCCGGGCGGCGGTGGCCCCGGCCGCCAGCCCCACCGACGCGACCCCGGTCGCCACCGCCACCGGCACCGGCGGCGGTGGCGCGCTCGGCGCCCAACTCGCGCTTGTCGCCCGCTGCGTCGAGGCGGGGGTACCCACCCGGGTGTACTCGGTGAGCCTCGGCGGCTTCGACACGCACGCCGGGGAACGGGCCGCGCAGGAGGCCCTGCTCGGCCAGCTCGACTCGGCGGTGGCCGGTTTCGTGGACCGGATGGCCGGCAGCGACGCCGGCCGCCGGGTCGCGGTGGTCGTCTACAGCGAATTCGGCAGACGGGTACGCGCCAACGCCTCCGACGGCACCGACCACGGCACCGCAGGGCCGGTGCTGGTGGCCGGGGCGCGGGTGGCCGGCGGCTTCCACGGTCAACCACCCAGCCTCACCGACCTGGACCAGGGCGACCTGAGGGCGACTACCGACTTCCGGGACGTGTTCGGGGCGGTGCTCGACACGGTGCTCGGGGCCGACCCGGAGCAGTATCTGCTTGGCTACCGGGGCCAGCCGCTCCCTCTGTTTCGTGCCGGCTGACGTGCTGCCCGGTGGACCCCGCCGGGCTAGTGGTCGGGTCGGCTCACGACGAGGTCTGCTTCCACCTGTAACGCCAGGGCTCTCAACCTCGCCCTCCTTGCCTCACTCATGTTCGAGTCAGGACGCAGGGCCGGGGGCAGATGTGCGATCCGCCAAGAGCTGACCACCTTCGCCAGCAGCGGCCCAGTGTCCGCGGCGATGACCTCAGCGACAATGCGCATCGATTCGACAACGAGCGGCGCGGCCGACCGCACCTCAGGTCCGCGAACGAGCGCCGCACCAACCAACCCTTGCAGCAGGTTCACCAACTGCAGGTCGGTGCCGGCGTTGATGACCCGCCGTACGGTGTCGGCGTCAGCGAAGTCGAGTGGGTACTCCGCAACGAACCCGGAGTACATCAGGAGGCTGGCACCGAGCTGATCCGGCACGAATTCAGGATCGTCGTCGGACCACCCCCCCTGCTCCTCGAAGATGACCATCGTCGGGTCGGCGAGGGCACCAACCGCCTGGATTCTTGTCAACAACCTGGCCAGACCGTCCCGTCGGGCCGTGACAAATGCGAGGAAGACCGGACGGAAGGCGGAAGTACCGTCCCACTCTCTCGCCGCGCCCAATTGCAGCAGTCCCCACAGGGGCGCGAAGATGTCGTAGGCCAGCGATACCTCGGACGGCTCGACCGTCTTGCTCTCCACGTCGACTCCTTGGCTTAGAACTTGCCCTGAAAGTGCAGGCCGATCGCTTCACCGGTAGGCGTTATGTTAGTGATGCCCTGGTTGAGAACATCGATCCCCTCCTGGGTGTTCACAAAGAACTCCTCCTGGTTGCCGTTCGGTCCGCCCATCTGCTTGATCGACTGAGCGAAGTCCTCCGGCACCTCGACGCGAACGGTTTGGCCCCCACGTCCGTACCCGGTGGCTGCCCGGGTGAATTTATCGGTGAGGTGAACGCCGGGGATGGGCGTACCCGGTCTCTTGCTAGCCGTCGCGATGTCGAGGGCGAACTGTGTGCCTTCGAAGTTCTGCGACCCGTGGTAGAGGACCTTGTAGGGCGCCAGTCCGAATGGGTCAATTTCATAGCTCGGATTGGCGACGTAGCTGTGCGGGCTGGGCCCTGGAAACAGGCCTAGCGGATCTGCCGAGAGATAGCGACCGCTGTCGGGCTCGTAGTACCGGAAGCAGTTGTACGAGGCACCGGTCTCTGGGTCGTGAAGCTGGCCGGGGAAGCGCAGTGGGCAGTCGGCACCGATGGCGCTGACGTGGGTCGGGATGCCCCAGATGGTGGTGCGCTGTTGCCAGGCGATCGACCCGTCCGGCGCGACCAGTTCGGTGGGCGTGCCGACCAGGTCGGTCACGATCGCGTAGAAGCGGCGGTCCACCTCGTCCTGGTCGGCGGAGCCGTCGGTCTGGCTGATCGGCGTGAACGTGCCGGGGGTGTACTCCCAGGTGCTGGTCCTGTCACCGTCGTCACCGTGACGGGTCTGCTCGACCAGACGCGGACCGTCCCAGGCGAAGTCGACCTGCTCGACCACACCACCCTCGGCGTCGAGTCGCTGTTTGGTGACCCGCCGGCCGAGCGCGTCGTACCGATAGCGCCACCGGGCACCGTCCGGAGTGGTCACGCCGGTCAGCCGGTCCTCGCTGTCCCAGGTGTAGCGCCAGGTGAGCGGCTTGGTCGATCGTTGCTTGACCTGCCGTAGCGTGACCCGGCCGGCGACGTCGTGCTCGTAGCGCACGGCCCCGGCCCGCCGAATGAGTGTGCCGGTGTACTCCCGCTCGCCCTGGGCCGCGCCGTCGTGATCCGCACCGGGCCAGGTGGCTCCGGCCACGTTGCCGGCATCGTCGTAGGCGTACCGTTCGGCCCAGTCGGCGGATTGCACGGCCGTGATCCGGCCGGCCCGGTCCAGCTCCAGCCGACGCTCGCCGGTGACCTGGTCGGCGATGTCGGTCAGGTGGCCGTCGGCGCGGTACTGGTAGGCCCGGTGCGCGACCAGGTCGGGCACGCCGCCGTCGACGGCGGGGCTCGCGGTGAGGATCTGGGAGAGCAGCCGGTGATTGGCGTCAAAGCTCTGGGTCAGGGCGAGGCCGCCGACCGCTCGCCGGGTTTCCCGCCCGGCCGCGTCGTGGGTGAAGCTGACAGTCGTATCGCCGGTGTGTAGCGCGACCGGCCGGTGCCCGGCGTCGTACTCCCAGGCACTGTCCACCCCGGACGGGGTACGCCGCTGGGTGCGCCGGCCGAGCGCGTCGTAGGACGAGGTGACCGCGTGGCCGTCCCGGATCTCGGCGAGCACCCGGCCCAGCGGATCCCGCTCGAAGCGGAGATCAACCTCGGGTGACGTTGCACGCAGCAACCGGCCGACCGGGTCGTACCCGAAGGTTGTGGTGCCTTCGGCGGCGCGCTTCTCCACGACGTTGCCCAGCAGGTCGCGGACCAGCTCGATGCTCTGCCCGACGCCGTTGCCCCGGGCCACGACCTGACCGGCGGCGTCGTGCGTGTAGGTCTGGATCCGGTCGTTGAAGTCGGTCTCGGTAACCAGCCGCCCGGCCGGGTCGTAGTCGTAACGCCAGGTCAACCCCTGCGGGTTGGTGACCGTGGTCAGCCGCAGCTCGGTGTCGTAGGCGAAGGCCAGCCGGGCGCCGTCCGGCCCGGTACGTGCCACTGGTAGGTCGAAGTGGCCGATCTCGAACTCGGTGGTAGCCCCGGTCTGGTCGGTGTGGGTGACCAGGTTGCCTTCCGGGTCGTAGGTCCACTCCTCGCTAGCCCCGTCCGGGCCACGCCGCCACGCGAGTCGCCCCTCGGCGGTCCAGCCCAGGCGGGTGGTGCCGCCGACCGGGTCTGTCACCTCAGCAACTCGTCCGGCCGCGTCCCGCCGGTAGGTCGTCACCGCGCCGGTGGGCTCGGTGACCGAGCTGATCAACCCGGCCGGGTCGGTCGCCACCACCAGGGCGTTGCCGAGCGCGTCGGTCACCTCGCTGAGGTGACCGGCCTCGTCGTAGCGGTAGCGGGTGACAGCGCCGATCGGATCGGTGACCACTGTCAGGTTGCCGCGCTCGTCGTACTCGCGTCGCCAGACCGCGCCGTCGACATCGGTGACCACTACCGGTTGTCCCTGGTCGTTGTACGCGGCCGTCGCCCGGCTGCCGTCCGGGCGGGTGA
This sequence comes from Micromonospora sp. CA-240977, assembly GCF_050942285.1. NCBI lineage: Bacteria > Bacillati > Actinomycetota > Actinomycetes > Micromonosporales > Micromonosporaceae > Micromonospora > Micromonospora sp. CA-240977. Next base: position 6,174,867 of record NZ_CP192055.1, read on the forward strand.
CCTCGACCAGGTTGCCGTCGTCATCGTGGGACCAACGGGTCGTCCGCCCCAGAGCATCGGTCTCGGACAGCTTCCGATCGAACCGGTCCCAGGTGAAGGCCGTGACGTTGCCCAGCGGGTCGGTGACCTGTTCGGCCTGCCGCAGCTCGTTGAGCTGGTAGACGGTGGCATGGCCGAGCGAGTCGACCACAGTGGTGACGCGGGCCTCGGTGTCGTAGCGCAGCAGCCCGGTCAGATAACCGCCGGTGCCGGAGGTGGCGACGCAGCGACCGTCCTCGTCATAGGCGTAGCGGTACTCGGTGCCGTTGCGGTCCGCCCACCGGGTCACCCGTCCGTCGATGTCGTAGTCGAAACGCAGCGGCAGCCCGGAGGAGTTGACGACCTCGGTCAGGTCACCGGCCTCGTTGTAATCGAAACGGACCAGCTCGGTATCGGTGTCGCCCCCGCCGAGGTCGAACCCGACGATCCGGTTCTCCTCGGTACGCACCCGAACCCGGTAGCCACCGGAGTGCACCACCTCGACCGGCGCGCCGCTGTCGTCGTGGCGCACGTCGACCCGGTGACCGTTGCGGTCGGTCAGCGCGACCAGCGGAAGCTGGGCCGCCAGGCTGCCCGGCACCGGCCCGAAGTGCCACGTCCAGCCCTGTGCCGGATTCGTGACCCGGTAGGTACCTTCGGCCGGATCCTGCTCCAACGGCCAACGCGGTCCCTCGGTCGGCAGTCGATCGGGGCGACCGTCCGCCCCGACCGGGTAGATGAGCGCCATCCCGTCGGCGGTCGCGACGTAGACCCCGGCGTCGTCGACCTCGATCCGCTGGTCGAGGGTGGAGGCCCAGGACCGGCCGAACCAGCTCCCCAACCGATACGACGACAGGTGGGTACGGGACAACAGCAACGGCAGCGCACCGGGCAACTCGACGTCGGTCTGGGTGAGCACCATGTCGCCGCAGGCGACGTCGATCGGATCCAGCCGCGCCAACCGTTTGATCGCCTCGATCCCGAAGCCCCGCGGGTTCGCCAACCCCGCACGAGCCACCGAGGCCATGCTGCGACCCCGGGCGGCGACCGAGGAGAAGGCGTGCGCTATTCGGCCGCCCTTGAGTGCGCCCGCGCCGAGCCGAGCAAGCTTGCCCACTCCGGGCAGCAGATTGAGCCCGACGTCGATCAGGATGGTCTTCAGGCTGCCCTTACCGGTAGCCGCGTAGATCGACAAATCGATCGCGGAGGCGAGCAGGGCGGCGCCGAGCGCGATCGGCGCCATGATCGGCGCGAGGATCGGAATGAACGACAACAACCCCGCGACCAAAGAAACGATCTTCAACGCGCCCGACAGTTGCGCCAGCAACTCCTGATTGTCCCGGACGAAGTTGGTGAACTGACCCTTCAGATCCCACCACTTCGGATTCTCCTTGAACCGCAGACCCTTCGCGTCATTGACCACCCGCACGCAATCGCGCACCGCCGTGGCCAACTCACCCCGCAACGCCCCCGCCTGGGCCACACACTCGTCCCAGTCCCGCTGCGCCTGCGACAACGCCGTACCCGCGGCCCCGGCATCCGACCGGTAGGTGTCCGGCTCCGCCGCCTGCTCCGGCGGCCGATCCGCGACCTCCCGCTCATGGCGCTTGTCAGCCTGCTCGGCACGGTCGGACCGCCCCCGCGCCGCCTGCAACGCCGCCCACAAACCCGGCGCACGCTGCGCCAACGGACGCATCCGATCCTGCAACGACGACAACGACCCCGCGAACGCCACCAACCCCGCCGACACCCGACCAAACGCATCACCGGTCACCCGCAAATGCCCCGGCATCTGCGCATTCAGCCCCTCCCGGAACAGATCCGCCTCCGGCCCCACGAACTGACTCGTATCCAAACCCGAGATCTGCCCCGCCGCCTGCGACGCCGCCGAACCAAAACCCTCCCACCGCCCCGCCGACGACCGAATCGCCGACGGATCACCATCCATCCGAAACAGATGCGCCGGAAACTCAGCCATCGCCCGGACCTCCCCCGTGTCCACGCCAACCAGCCGCACTACATATCGAACATAGACACGCGACAAACTTCCATGACTACTTCAGTCACATATCTCGCACAGTCTGCGCACCAGCCCGCGCGGACGCTCCGGGCCCGCCGGGGTCAGCGCCTCACCGGGGCCTTCTACGCGGTGACGTGTGGGCGGACAGCCAGGCACTGGTGACGCAGGTTGACCTGGTTGATGGCCTCCGCGTACCTGCCGTGGTAGACGTCGGTCAGGACCACCATCGGGTAATGGGCGTCCGCGGCGGTGAGTGCGCTGATCGGCACGGAGAGGTGGAGCAGTTTGCGGATCTCCACCAGTGCCTTCACCCCGGGACGATGGGTGACCAGGACGTCGATCGGCCCGGTCGGGGTTGCCGCATCCCGAACGTCTTCGGCCGAATTGATCGACCGGAAGCCCTCCGCCACCAGGCCCGACAACCGACCAACGCGCGTGCCGTCGGACGTGCCCACCGCACCGAGGCCGATGAGGACGACCTCGGGATCGGGGTCGTTCGTCGCGACGAACAGGCCGTCGCCGCCGCCGTCGTCCCCAATCAGCAACAGGTCCGGTGCGTAGTCCGAGATTTCGTACGTGAGGTTGCGTTCGGCGATCTCGTCCGGACCGTAGACGGACACGTCGGCTGCGGCGTCCACCGGCCGCTCACCCGTCCACACGTCGAGCAGCGCCTCCGGCGGCCGGACGCCCACCTGCGCCTCGACCTGCTTGGCGATCGACTCCCGATCGTCGTCCACGAACGCTCCCCCCGTCTCGACGGCCTCAGCGGCGCCGATGCTGTGGTGGAGGGGGCCGGACCATGCCGAGCGCGCAGGTTGACCGGGTTGCTGGCCTCCGCGTACCTGCCGTAGCAGACGTCGACCAGGGCCGACATCGTTAGCCGTTCACGCTCCCCATGACGAACCCTCTCCGGCTGGAATGACGTAGGACCTGGCGAAGTTCTCATCAAACAGGACGAGTAGTGAGTCCGGCATATACCGGGGTGTTCCATCTTCGACCTCACCGAGTGCGATGACGGCAGACCCGGTAACGCCGAAATCGAATCGCACCGCCCACAGCAGCTCTGGACAGTCATCGCACGGCTGGTGCCACGCCCAGGAGATGCCCTCGACGGCATGCCCCATCCGGGACGGCCAAGGGGGGATGCCGCTGGCATCGACCGCGACGGCCGACCTGCCGAAAAACAGCGGATCCACCGGGTCGGTGGCGACGACGGCCAGACCTTCATTGAACCCGTTCATCGACCACGCCACGTTGAACGTGAGATCGTCAAAACGGAGTGAGACACCCATGTCGGCGACATGAATCGCGCCAGCAGGCGAGTCCTCCTCCACCCACTCCAGCCCTGGCGGAACAAAGTAGGTGACACCCCGGAGTCGACGTGCCGCTACCGCCGCAGACAACTCGTCAATCCGGGTCTTGTCCTCGCGCTGCACCAAAGCCATGCTCATCAACTAATCTTTCCAAAGAACTGGAATGCGTTGTTCGCGTCGAAGAACGCCGAGATGAAGCCGTCACCGCCGGGCGAAATGACGTTACTGACGACATGGTACCCGCCAGGGAAGTTGGTTTTGAGACCAGCCGGCACCACGCTCGAAAGGGGATCCGTCAATACCTCTTCGAGCATCTCCCGCCCAGCTTGGTTCAGGATTTTTGGCGACTGCGAGGGCAGATGCGGAAGGTCGCCCTGCATCATGTGTTGTTGGTATTTCCGGCCGGCATGGGTCAGTCCCGTCTTCGCGGCCTTCGCGCTGTCCGCCGCCCGGCCCCCGGTCGCTGCCATCTGCGTCAGACAGCCTATGAGCCCAAGTGGGTCGAGCCAGCCGAGCGGGTTCATCACATAGGCGTGCGGGTTGGGACCTGCTTCGAGGCCGACAGGGTCCGTCGATACGTAGCGGGCCGTATCGGGGTCGTAGTACCGGTGATAGTTGTAGGAGGTGCCGCTCTCCGGGTCATGGATCTGCCCGGGGAAGCGCAGCGGGCAGTCGACCCCCGCAGCGCTGACGTGAGTCGGAATCCCCCAGATTGTCGTCCGCTGCTGCCAGGCGACCTCGCCGTCGGGGCTGACCAGTTCGGTAGGCGCGCCCACCAGGTCAGTCACGATCGCGTAGAAGCGGCGGTCCACCTCGTCCTGATCGGCCGAAGCGTCGGTCTGGCTGATCGGGGTGAACGTGTCCGGGGCGTAATCCCAGGTGCTGGTTCGCACTCCGGCGTCACCCCGGTGGGTCTGCTCGATCAGGCGCGGGCCGTCCCAGGCGAAGTCGACCTGCTCGACCACACCACCGTCGTCATCGAGGCGCTGCTTGGCGACCCGGCGGCCGAGCGCGTCGTACCGGTACCGCCAACGGATGCCATCCGGTGTCGTGACCGCAACCAGCCGGTCCTCACTGTCCCAGATGTAGCGCCAGGTCAAGGGCTTGGTCGACCGTTGCTTGAGCTGCCGCAGCGTGACCCGACCGGCGTTGTCGTGCTCGTAGCGCACGTGTCCAGCACGGCGGATCAGGGTGCCCGTGTACTCCCGCTCACCCCGAGCCGCGCCGTCATCCTGTGAGCCGGGCCAGGTGGCGGTGGCGACGTTGCCGGCCTCGTCGTAGGCGTACCGCTCGGTCCAGTCGCCGCCCTGCACGGCGGTGATCCGGCCCGCCCGGTCCAGCTCCAGCCGCCGCTCGCCGGTGAGTTGGTCGGCGATGTCGGTGAGGTAACCGTCGGCGCGATACCGGTACGCCCGGTGCGCGACCAGGTCCGGCACCGCGGCTGGCTCCGCTGGACTCGCGGTGAGGATCTGGGAGAGCAGCCGGTGGTTGGCGTCCCAGCTCTGGGTCAGGGCCAGACTGCCGACCGCGCGTCGCGTCTCCCGACCGGCCACATCGTGGGTGAAGCTGACCGTCGCGCCGCCGGTGTGCAGCGCCACCGGCAGATGACCGGCGTCGTACTCCCAGACACTCTCGACCCCCTGGGGAGTGCGCCGCTGCGTCTGCCGACCGAGCGCGTCGTAGGACGAGGTGACGGTCTTCCCGTCGCAGATCTCGGCGAGCACCCGGCCCACCGGATCCCGTTCGAAGCGGACGTCAACGTCGGGTGCGGTGGCGTGCAGCAGCCGGCCGGCCGGGTCGTATTCGAAGGTGGTGACGCCTTCGGCGGTGCGCTTCTCGACGACGTTGCCGAGCAGGTCGCGGACCATCTCGATGCTCTGCCCGGCACCGTTGGTCCGCGCCACCAGCTGACCGGCGGCGTCGTGCGTATAGGTCTGCGTCCGACCGTTGAAGTCGGTTTCGGCTGCCAGCCGCCCGGCCGGGTCGTAGTCGTAGCGCCAGACGAGCCCCTGCGGGTTGGTAACCGAGGCGAGGCGCAACTCGGCGTCGTAATCGAAGGCGAGCCGGGAACCGTCCGGCCCGGTACGCGCCACCATGAGGTCGAAGTGCCCGATCTCGAACTCGGTGGTCGCCCCGGTCTGGTCGGTGTGGCTGACCAGGTTGCCTTCCGGGTCGTAGGTCCACTCCTCGCTCGCCCCGTCCGGGCTCCGCCGCCACGCCAACCGCCCCTCGACAGTCCAGCCGAGATGGGTGCTACCACCGAGCGGATCGATCACCTCCGCGACCCGCCCAGCCCGATCCCGCCGGTAGGTCGTCACCGCGCCGGTGGGCTCGGTGACCGAGCTGATCAACCCGGCCGGGTCGGTCGCCACCACCAGGGCGTTGCCGAGCGCGTCGACCACCTCGCTGAGGTGACCGGCCTCGTCGTAGCGGTAGCGGGTGACAGCGCCGATCGGATCGGTGACCACTGTCAGGTTGCCGCGCTCGTCGTACTCGCGCCGCCAGACCGCGCCATCGACATCGGTGACCACTACCGGTTGTCCCTGGTCGTTGTACGCGGCCGTCGCCCGGCTGCCGTCCGGGCGGGTGACCTCGACCAGGTTGCCGTCGTCATCGTAGGACCAACGAGTCGTCCGCCCGAGAGCATCGGTCTCGGACAGCCTCCGATCGAATCGGTCCCAGGTGAAGGCCGTGACACGGCCCAGCGGGTCGGTGATGCGTTGGGTCTGGCCGCGTTCGGTCAGCTCGTAGATGGTGGTGTGGCCCAGCGAGTCGCCCACCGCGGTCTTTCGCGCGGCCGGGTCGTAGTGCAGCCGCGCGGACAGGTATCCGCCGGAGCCGGTCGCGGCCACACAACGGCCCTGCTCGTCGTAGGTGTAGCGGTACTCCTGCTCGTTGCGGTCCTGCCAGCGGACCAACCGGCCCTCGTCGTCATAGGCGAAGCGCAACGGCAGCCCCGACGCGTTGATCACCTCGGCGAGACGGCCGGCCTCGTCGTAGCCGAACCGCACCAAGGTCCGGGCCGCACCGGAAGGCTCCGCGTCCAGCAGGCTCAACGCCGCCACCTGACCGCGCAGGGTGTCGACAGCGATCCGGTACCCACCGCTGTGCCGGACCTCGGTGACCACCCCGTCGGACCAGTCCAGGTCGATCCGGTGGCCGTTGCGGTCGGTCACGGCCACCAGCGGCAACACCTCGACGGGCTCGCCCTCACCCGCCGGCTCGGGCAGGTCCGGCACCGCCTGGAAATGCAGCGCACGACCGGTCTCAGGCTGATCGACCCGGAAACCGCCGACGGTCGAGGTGAGCGGCCACCGGGGCCCCGTCGCTGGCAGGGTCTGCGTTTCGCCGCTCACGGGCGTCGGGTAGGTGAGCACCATGCCGTCCTCGGCGACGAAACACACCCCGTGATCGTCAACCTCGACCCGTTGATCAAGGGTGGACGCCCAGGACGGCCCGAACCACCGACCCACCCGGTACGACGACACGTGACTACGAGTCAGCACCAGCGGCAGCAGACCGGGCAACTTGGCATCGGTCTGCGCGAGCACCACCTCGCCGCTGGCCACGTCGATCGGGTCAGCCGCCACCTTGCGCCCGCCCATGGGGATGCTCGGCCGCGGCAGATTCGGCAGCGCGGCACGCGCCTTGGTCAGGCCTCTGGCGAGGGTCGGCAACCCCCGCTTGGCCAGGGCCAGAACCGGCCTGCCGAGCGCCGCGAGCCGGCCGATGGGCACGACCGTCAGCACCGTGTCGATCAACAGGTTGGTGAGACTGCCCTTACCCGTCGCCGCATAAATGGACGCGTCGATGAGCAGAGCCGCCGCACCAGCCGCGATGGCGATCGGCCCCATGATCGGCGCGAGGATCGGAATGAACGACAACAACCCCGCGACCAAAGAAACGATCTTCAACGCGCCCGACAGCTGCGCCAACAACTCCTGATTGTCCCGCACGAAGTTGGTGAACTGACCCTTCAGATCCCACCACTTCGGATTCTCCTTGAACCGCAAACCCTTCGCGTCATTGACCACCCGCACGCAATCACGCACCGCCGTGCCCAACTCACCCCGCAACGCCCCCGCCTGCGCCACACACTCATCCCACGCCCGCTGCGCCTGCGACAACGCCGCACCCGCCGCACCCGCATCCGACCGATACGTGTCCGGCTCCGCCGCCTCCGGCGGCCGATCCGCCACCTCCCGCTCATGACGCTCATCAGCCTGCTCCGCCCGGTCGGAGCGCCCCCGCGCCGCCTGCAACGCCGCCCACAAACCCGGCGCACGCTGCGCCACCGGACGCATCCGCTCCTGCAACGACGACAACGACCCCGCGAACGCCACCAACCCCGCCGACACCCGACCAAACGCATCACCGGTCACCCGCAAATGCCCCGGCATCTGCGCATTCAGCCCCTCCCGGAACAGATCCGCCTCCGGACCCACGAACTGACTCGTGTCCAAACCCAAGATCTGCCCCGCCGCCTGCGACGCCGCCGAACCAAAACCCTCCCACCGCCCCGCCGACGACCGAATCGCCGACGGATCACCATCCATCCGAAACAGATGCGCCGGAAACTCAGCCATCGCGCCGGACCTCCCCGTGTCCACGCCAACCAGCAGGCGGCCCCGACGTGGGCCAATCACTCGCCGGCGCCACGTACCACCACGACGACGCGCCCGGACCTCGATCGACGCCCGGACGCGGCCGCACTGATGGATCAGCCCTGCAGAGTCCCCCGCACCTGACCGCGCATCTCCTGCACGGACGTCGTGGTCTGACCCAGGGCGCCCTTTACCGAGTCGAGGATCTGCTTCACGGTGTCCGCCGCAGTGTTCCACTGCATCTGGATACCGTTGTAGATCTCCATCTCGTCGCCCTCCCAGTTGGCCTTGACCCGGGTGACGAAATTGGTCAGATCATCGAGACTTGCCTGGACCCCGTTGGCGACCGAAGCAATGTCGCCCTGCGCCGACCCGGCGGTCGACTCGTCGTAACTGAAGACGTCACCCATGATCCCCGTAACCTTCCCGTCAGCCCCGGAACTTCGCGCTGTCCCAGTTGGCCGACCCCATGGTCGACTGCAACTGGCTGGTCTGCTCCGAGTGGTAGGTGTCGTAGAGCTGGCCCGCCGAACCGACCCGGCTCGTGATGTCGGTCAATGCCTTGTTGAGATCGGCCATCGCCGTGTTCCACCGCTGGGTCAGCTGATCCCAACTCTGGTAGGCAGAACCCTTCCAGACCGCCGGCAGCGGCTCGATCGCGCTGATGAACGATCGCGCCTGACTGTTGAGGGCAGCGACCGAAGTGTCTAGATTTGACGAGTGTTGGTTGACCGCATTGTCGGTGATCGAAAACTTCGCACCCATCCGAAGCCCCTCCCGTGAACTCGACCCACAGTCATTCGAACATAGACAGGCAACGACCTTTGTGCGCTACCTGAGTCGCATATCTCGCACAATCTGCGCGGCTAGGTCGAGAATGATCTCCTGCGTGCCGCTCGCGAGATCAGCCCAGCGCAGCGCGTCGGCGGCCCGCAATGCCGGGTCGAACGGCAGGACAAAGGTCGGAATATCACCGGGCGACCGCCCGGCCCCGGCAGCGGCCGGCTGCGCGTCCTTGCCGACCAGCACCTGGACGCCGACTTGCTCGAACGGCTCGCGCAGCAGTGGGGCGATCCAGGACCGGGAGTCGGCGAGCAACCGGGCGCCGCGCTCGTCGTCCGGGGCAACCAGCACCACCCGGTCGGCACGGGTCAGCACCGCCGGCACGACCGGATCCCCGGTCAGCGGCGGGGTGTCGACGACCCGCACGGGAAACCAGCGGCTGAGGGTGGCCGAGACCGTGCCGTACTCGGCTGCCGTCACCGGGGGCGCGGCGTCGCCCGGGGGGCCGGCCAGCAACATCGCCCGCTCGGCCAGCGCCAGGCGCTCCCGCAGCCACCGGTGACCCACCGCCGGCCGGCGACCGGCGGTGGCGCCGCGCAGGCCGAGACCGGCCAGCACCACCTCGGTGGACCCACCGGGCCGGACCGCCAGCCGGGCGTGCAGGCCGCCACCGTGGCCGGTGTCCACGGCGAGCACCCCGGTGCCCTGGTGGCGGGCCAGCGCCGACGTCACAAGGGCCGCGAGTGTCGAGCGACCGGTGCCCGAGCCCGGCCCGACCACGGCGATCACGCCCGGCCGGAGCCGGGCGGACAGGGTTTCCGCCCGCTCCCGCTCGGCCCGGACCCGTGCGGTGATGCGGGGGTCGAGGGCTCGCACCATCGTCCGGCCGATCTGTCGGTACTCGGTCATCGGGGTCCCCCCGTATAGACGTGAGTTGTTAGCCTTGGTGAGCGATGACGGGGAGGCGGGATGACGTACGTTCAGTATCCTTACGCGACACTGGTGAGCCTAGGTGGAAATCTGACCACCCTTGCTGATCAGTTGGAGACGGACCATCGCGGGGTCGTCGACTGCGACGGCCTGACCGATGATCATTCCGATATCCAGGGCGCGATCTCCGATTTCCGCGACGAATGGAAGACCAGCCTGCTCGAGCTGATGAACAACATCGGCGAGTGGGGCGGGCTCTCCAGCGCGATCGGCAAGATGGTCGCCGACTTCGACACCCAGACCGCCGCCGCGTTGCGCCCCACCGAATCGTAGGGGTGCCGCGTGAGCGACGTGTCCATGCTCGATCCGCTGCCCGCGCACGACCTGAAGCTCAACCCCCACGCCCCGCACCCGGACTTCCCGTGGTTCATCGGGGTCCCCTCGGACTGGGTGCTGCTCGACACCAATCCGGAGTCCTGGCAGCGCAGCGCCGCCCGAATGGTCGACGACCGGTTCTTCGGGCAGCGGCTGCGCGCCGCCGAGCGCCGCGAGGTGCTCCAGTTCGTCGAGCAACTCGTCGCCGACTGTCAACGTGCCGGCGCGTCGCTGAGCCTTGTCCAACTGGGTCGGATGTCCACCGGTGCGGTGGGCAGCGCCGGGCTGCACCTGGGCTGGTTCAATTCGGCGCCCCAGCCGGCCGGCCTGGCCCTGGTCCGGCAGACGTTGCCGCGCACCGGCACGGCGGAGGAGGTCGAGACGCCGGCCGGGCCGGGGGTGTTGCACCGCGACGTCGCGTCCACGGTGCCACCGGGCGGCCTGACCCGGGTCCGTTCGACGGTGTTGCAGCTGTTCTTGCCGTTGCCCGGCACCACCTGGACGGCCGTGCTCAGCGCCGCGACGCCGCACCCGGAGATGGAGCAGGTGCTCACCGACGTGATCGTGGCGGTGGCCCAGAGCATCAGGCCCGCCGACCCGGACGACGTGGCGGCCGCCCACGAGGCCGAGCGAGCCGACGACCATGACTGACGATCGGGCAGTCGCGACGACGACCGCCGACCGGGCTGGGCTCGGCCGTGCCTGACGGGCGGGACCGGGTGGTGGTCGAGGCGCACGCGCTGCGTACCGCGACGGCCAAGGCCGCGCTGCTGCACGGGTCCCGGCGCGGCCCACGCGACCTGCGCCGTCCCTACGCGACGGTGATCGCCAGCCTGGTCGTCGGCGCCCTGCTGCTTGTCGCGGTCTGGGCGATCACCAGCATCGGCGGCCTGCTCGCGCAGCAGCGTCAGAAACGAGGGCTGGCCCCGCCGCCGGCCGCCACGCAGCCGGCGGCGGACGCGGTGCGTACCTTCCTCGTGCAACTGGCGGGGCCGGCGGACCGGTCCGGGCCGACCACGGCGACCGCGCCCCGCACCACGCTGATCGGCTGATCAGCGGATGCGGCCGGCCCCCGGCTCAGCCGGCCGCCCAGTCGAAGCCACCGAAGACCGCGATCACCAACGGCGCGAGGCTGACCACCGCGAGCACCTCGGCCAGGTCGAAGAGCTGCCGCAACCGGGCGGCGCCGACGTCGTCCAGCCGGGGACGGCCGGCCCAGAGCACCGCACCCGCCACCACCAGGGCGCCGACCACGGCCAACCAGGCCCGCACCGCCTCGTCGGCATCGGTGAGCCGGACGGCGTCGAGCACCACCACGGTGGCCGCCGTCACCGGCGGGACGAGCATGGGCAGCACCTGACCGAAGCGGGTGAAGACCCGCGACCGCAGCGCGAACACCAGACCCAGCACCGCACCGAGCAGCACGCCGACACCGGCCGGACCGGTCAGCAGCACGACGCAGGCGGCGGTCGCGGCCAGCGCGACGCCGACCACCGCACCGGACAGCACGGTCTGACCTCGGCGGACCGCCGCCGCGACCAGGTGCCGGCCGACCCACTGGCTCTCCTCCTGCCGGCGCAGCAGATCGACGAGGCGGGCCGAGCTGAGCGCGAGCTGCGGTGCCAGCCCCACCGCGAAGACGACAACGACGGACCCCACGGCCGCCGCCTGCTGCGGATCGAGCCCGGCGGCGAGCAGCACGGTGCCGAGCCCGCCGAGCACCGCCACCGCGAGCCCGCCGGCGGCGACGCCGTACCACCGCTCCCCCGCCAGGACGAACAGGGCGGCGCCGAGGCCGGCACCGAGGGCGCCGGCGGTGAACCAGGCCGGCTCGGGCCAGTCGGCCGCTCGGGCCACCGCGATGCCGGCGACCAGCCAGGCCGGCACGGCGGCGGCGATCAGGAGCGTGCCACCGGGTCCGCCGACCAGGCGGCCGGCCAGCACCGCCAGTGCGGCCACCGTGAACAGCATGGCCGGGGCCGCCGCCACCGGCACCGGCATGGTGGTGAGCGCGTACGTGAGGGTCAGCACCACGACACCGGCCAGTGCCGCGCTTCCCGTCCTGCGGGCGGCGTCCCGCCATTCGCTGCCGTCATCGTCCAGAGTGGCCTGCACCTCGTCCACCACGTCGTCGACGAACGGCGGCAGGGGCGCCTGCTCGGGCGGGGTCAGGTAGAGCGTCTCGGCGTCGATGATGCCCGCCTCGTCCAGGGAGCGGCGCGGGTCCAGCCCGCCAGCGGCCACCGTGGACAGTTTCCAGCGCCCGGCGGCCTCGGGCGTGAGCGAGAGCAGCTCGCACACCTGCGGCACGAACTCCAGCACCGGTCGCGCCGCGGGCAGGCTGATATCGAGGCTCCGCCCGCCGGCCACCACTGTCACTCGGGTGAATCGGGTTGCCATGACCCTCCGTCCCCGCACGGTCGGCTCAGTGTGTCGACCGGTACTACTCTAGGCAGTCGGAGCACTACCGGTAACCCGGCCGAGGCACTGATCGGTTCGGCCCGAAAGGGGTCGCGATGACGCAGCGGGTGATCCACCGACCGGCCCGGGTCCCACCACCGGAGCCGGAGCCGACCGCGCTCGACGTGGTCTCACCACCGGCGGTGCCTGACGGCGGCGGTGGGTTCGCGGGCGTCATGCAGGTATTCCTCCCGATCATGGGCGGGGCCGGCATGTTGCTCATGATGATGGCGAACAAAAACCCGATCATGATGATCGCCGGGCTCGGCATGCTGGTGGCCACCGTGTTCGGGGGGATCGCCGCGTACGTCACCCAGCGCACCGGCGCGGCGCGCCGCTTCGCCCGACAACGGCAGCGGTACCTGGAGTACGTCGACCGGATCCGCGACCAGATCCGCGCGGACGCGGTCACCCAGCGGGCCGCCGCGCAGCACCGGCACCCCGCGCCGGAGGTGCTGCCGGACCTGCTCCGTGACCCGCACCGCCGGTGGGAGCGGCGGCTGGCCGACCCGGACTTCCTGGTGCTGCGGGTCGGGCACGGGCAGGATCGCCTCTGGCGCCGGGTCACCCTCCAGGCCGACGAGAACAACCCGATGGTCGACCTGGACCCGGTCACCCTGGCCGCCGCCCGGCTGGTGGTGGACCGGGACCGGCTGCTCGACGGCATGCCGGTCGCGGTGCCGGTCACCGGCGTGGTCTCGGTCGTCGGCAGCCCGGCCGCCACCCGCAACCTGGTGCGGGTGCTGGTGGCGCAACTCGCCACCCTGCACGCCCCGGACGACGTACGCCTCGCGTGGTTGCTCGGCGGCACCGCCGGGCCGGAGTTCGACTGGCTGAAGTGGCTTCCCCACTGCCTGCACCCGAGCGAGTACGACGGGCCGGCCCCGCAGCGGCTGGTGGCCGCCGAGCCGATGGCGCTGGCGTCGCTGCTCACCGCGGAGCTGTCCCGGCGCGTCGGTGAGGTCAACCGGGCCCGACGGCTGGGCGATCCGCAGCACCGGTTCCGGGGCAGTCGGCTGGTCGTCGTGGTCGACCAGATCTCCGCCGGGCGGGCTGACCCGCTCGGTCACCTCGAAGCCGGTCTCGCTCCGGACGACCTGGGCATGGCGGTGGTGGTGCTCGTCGACGACCAGCAGCACGAGCCGTCCCATGTGGACGTGCGGGTGCTCTGCGAGGACGACCGGGTCACCGTGCAGGACCTGCGCAAGGTCACCGACACCCGGGCGCAGGCGATCCTTGCCGAGCGCGAGCGGTTGCGTGGCGCGCCCGCCGGCACCGTCGACAAGCTCGACCTGGCGGAGATGGAGCTGCTGGCCCGGCGGGTCTCGCCGCTTCGGCTGGTGGCCGACACTGTGGACGACGCCCCGCTGGAGGCGACTGTCGACCTGCGGGGGCTGCTCGGCATCGTCGACGAGGCGAGCTACGACGTGCGTTCACTGTGGGCGCCCCGGATGCTTCCGGACTTCCTCACGGTGCCGTTCGGGGTGGGCACGGACGGCAACCCGGTGCACCTGGACATCAAGGAGGCCGCGTTGGGCGGCATGGGCCCGCACGGGCTCTGCGTCGGCGCGACCGGCTCCGGCAAGTCCGAGGTCCTGCGGACACTGGTGCTCACCCTGGCGATGACCCACCCGCCCGAGCGACTGAGCCTGGTGCTTGTCGACTACAAGGGCGGCGCGACCTTCGCCGGCTTGGAACACCTGCCGCACACCTCGGCGATGATCTCGAACCTGTCCGACGACGCCGGCCTGGTGGACCGGCTGCACGACGCGATCCAGGGGGAGATGAAGCGCCGCCAGCAGATCCTGCTCGACGCCGGACAGCTGGCCAACATCACCGAGTACAACAGGCGACGTGACGCGGGCCGGCCGCTGCCACCGCTGCCCAACCTGATGGTGATCATCGACGAGTTCAGTGAGCTGCTGACCGCCAAACCGGACTTCATCGAGTTGTTCATCGCCATCGGCCGGATCGGCCGGTCGATCGGCATCCACCAGATGCTCGCCTCGCAGCGGTTGGAGGAGGGTCGACTGCGGGGGCTGGAGTCGTTCCTGTCGTACCGGCTGGGGTTGCGCACCTTCAACGAGCAGGAGAGCCGCACCGTGCTGGGGGTGCCCGACGCGTACCGGCTGCCCCCGCTGCCCGGATCGGGCTACCTGAAGGTCGACACCACGGTCTTCGAGCGGTTCAAGGCGGCGTACGTGTCCGGCACGTACCGACCGCCGGCCGGTGAGGAGGTGGTGGACGCCGCACCCGACCCGACGGTCTTCCTGATGTACAACGTGGCCCGGCACCTGCCGAAGCCGTTGACGACGGAGGAGTCGACCGAGGCCGACGAGAGCGTCTCGGCGCCGAGCACCCTGGACGTGGTGGTCGACAGGTTGCGCGAGCACGGCCGGCAGGCGCACCGGATCTGGTTGCCGCCGCTACCGGCCGCGCTGCCACTGGACGCCGTCGTCGGCCCGCTGGAGACCGATCCGGCGTACGGCCTGGTGGCCCCGGTGGAGCGGCGCGGGCGGCTGCGGATTCCGCTCGGCCTGCTCGATCGGCCCACCGAGCAGAAACAGGAACCGTTCGTGCTGGACATCTCCGGCGCCGGTGGGCACGTCTGTGTGCTCGGCGCGCCGCAGACCGGCAAGTCGACGTTGCTGCGCAGCCTGGTGGCCGGTGCCGCGCTGACCCACACCCCGCAGGACATCGCGTTCTACGGCGTCGATGTCGGTGGCGGCGCGCTGAACGCGCTGGCCGGGCTGCCGCACGTCGGCGGGGTGGCCGGTCGGCTGGACCCGGACCGGATTCGCCGGACGGTGACCGAGGTCAGCACGCTGATGGCCGAACGGGAGGAGCTGTTCGCCGCACACGGCATCGACTCGATCGACACGATGCGGCGGATGCACCGGGAGGGCCGGCTGCCCGAGTTGGCCGCCGCCGACGTCGTGCTGGTGATCGACAACTATCCGGTGCTGAAGACCGAGTTCGAGGATCTCGCCGAGCTCGTCCAGGACATCGGCTCCCGGGGGCTCGGGTACGCCGTACACCTGGTGTTGACCGCCGGTCGATGGTCGGACCTGCGGATGCAGCTCCAGGCGGTGATCGGTTCGAAGATCGAGTTCCGGTTGAACGACCCGCTGGACTCCACGATCAAGCGGCAGGCCGCCGAGAACCTACGCGCCGACACCCCGGGCCGTTGCCTGACCCAGGACGCCCTGACCGCGCACATCGCGCTGCCCCGCATCGACGGCAGCGACGACGTGACCACCCTGGCGAAGGGGCTGGACGACCTGGTGTCCCGGGTGGCGACGGCCTGGACCGGCCCGTCGGCCCCGGCCATCCGGATGCTGCCCACCATGATCGGGTACGCGGAGGTGGCCACCGGGCTCCCCGCCGACGGGCGGGTCCGACTCGGGCTGGACGAGGCGGAGCTACGGCCCACCATGCTCGACCTGTTCGGCACCGACCCGCACCTGCTCGTGTTCGGCGACTCGGCCAGCGGCAAGACCTCGCTGCTCCGTCTGCTGGTCCGGGACCTGACCGCGCAGTTCACCGACGAGCAGTTGGTCTTCGCGGTCATCGACCTGCGGCGCACCATGCTCGACGCGGTGCCTGACGACTATCTGGCCGCGTACGCCGGCACCGCCACCGCCGCCCAGGGTCTGGTGCAGGGTGTCGCCGGCGAGATTCGCAACCGGCTACCTCCGGACACCCTGACCGTCGAGCAGCTCCGCAACCGGTCGTGGTGGAAGGGGCCGGAAGTCGTGGTGCTCTGCGACGACTACGACCTGCTCTCCGGTGGCGGCGCCGGTCCGTTGGCACCGTTTCTGGAGTTCTTGCCGCAGTCGAAGGACCTCGGCTTCCACCTGGTGTTGGCGCGCCGCAGCGGTGGCGCCGGCCGGGCCGTCCACGAGCCGGTGCCGCAGCGGATGAAGGAGGTCGGCTGCGCCGGTCTGCTGCTCTCCGGCGAGCGGCAGGAGGGTCAGCTCTGGCCGCAGGCCCACCTCTCCGTCCAACCACCCGGCCGGGGGCGGCTGGTGCGTCGGGGCCGTCGCACCACGCTCGTGCAGTTGGCCTACGTCGAGTAGGCGGACGCCGGTCCCCGCCCGGGTCAGAACCCGGGCGGGGAGCGGATCACTTCAGGTGGAACCGGTCGTCGACCGCGAGGGCCGCCAACTGCGGCACGGAGAAGGGCAACGAGTCCAACGCCGCCCGGGTCCCGTCGAGCTTCACGCCCTGCGCCACGTAGACCACCACGCCGTCGGGGTGCCGGTACGCCGACCACTGGTCGAGCCGGTCGTCGCTGCCCGGTCGGACCACCACGCCGACCTGCGCCGCTCCGACGGTCTCGACCCGGCATTCCCCTTGCATGCCCCAGAAGCCGCGGGCCAGGGCGCACGGCTCGGTCGGCAACTGGTTGCCGGCGTCGTGCACCTCGACGATCACGCGCCCGGTGCCGCCGCCCTGGGCCACGGCGACCGAGGACAGGTAGCTCCACCGGTCGACGCCGTTGACCTTCTCCTCGAACTGCGCCTGGTGGGTCCGCAACATCCGCTGGTCGGCCGGCTGGTCAGGCGGATCCTCCGGCGCGGTGTAGCCGGCGGGCACCACGGAGACGACCTCGTTGAGCAGGTGGACCCCCCGGTCGTGCTGGGAGCCGGCCCGCGCGGTCCGGTCCTCCTGCGGTTGACCGTCCGGCCCGGTCGGCCACGGCTCCTTGGTGTCCGTCGACGGATCCGGGTTGCCCGGCAGCCCCACACCCGCGGGTTGGTAGACGTCGCCGCCCGGAGGGCCGACGGCCGCGAACCCGGCGACCGCCAACACCACCGCCGCCGATCCGAGCGACACCCACACCGCGCGTCGGCGGAGGTGCGCCCGCCGTGCCGCACCGAGCGTGGCTTCGGTACTCAATGGTGGTGGCGGGCTGACGCTCGCCATCTCCGTGCGCAACGCGTCGCGCAACTCTTCGCCGTTCATCGCTCCCCCATCTCGATCCCGCTGTAGGTGGGTGCCAGGAGGCCGCGCAACGTGTCGAGCCCGCGTGCGGCCTGGCTCTTCACCGTCCCTGGAGAGCAGTCCAGCAGCGTTGCGACGTCCTCGACCGACTGGTCCTCCCAGTAGCGGAGAACCAGCACCGCCCGCTGGCGCGGTGCGACGCGGGCCAGCGCCTGGAGCAGCACCAGCCGGCTCTCCGGCGAGTCGGCGACGGCCGCCTGCTCGGCGTCCTCGCTCCCCACCCGTTCGCGCCGCCACCAGCCGCGACGCCGCTCGTCGAGGAACGTCCGGACCAGGATCTGCCGGACGTAGCTGTCGAGCACCTCGTGCCGCGAGATCCGGTGCCAGACCCGGTAGAGCTTGACGAACGTGGTCTGCACCAGGTCTTCGGCCCGGTGCCAGTCGCCGCACAGCAGGTACGCGGTGGAGCGCATGGCAGCGGACCGTGCCGCGAAGTACTCGGCGAACGCCTCGTCGCGATCGCTCATTCAGGCCTCCGATCCCCGTTTCGAGATAGTCACGCGGGGTCTGGCCCGGGAGGTTGCTCCGGAACTCGCGTGGGTGTCACGGGATCAACGCCGAACGGCGTCCGGAGGCGACAGTCCCGACGCCGGGAAGACGCGAGGCACACTCACCTCACCTTGACAGGTGTCGATCTGTGCACTGGTGTAAGGACCAGGTACACCGATGTTTCGTCAGGAGGGCACATGATCGTCCGACGACGGTGGACAGCTGCCGCCACCACAGCGATCCTGTTCAGCGCAGTGCTGTCCCACCCAGGCCCGGGAAGCGCGGCACCCGCCGATCCCGCTCCACCGATCACCCTAAGCACCACCGAAACCGCACTGGTCCGCATGCAGCTACGCGATCAGGCACAGCTCGACCGGCTGGTCGCCGCCGGCGCGGACCTGGCCAACCGGCCCCGGGCCCGGGACGGGCGGATCCTCGCCGACCTGGTGCTCACCGGCACGCAGCTCGCCGAGCTGACCGCACAGGGTGCGACAGCGGTGCAGATCGTGCAGCGCGCCGGGGACGGCAGCCGGCACCACGCCGAGAGCGTCCGCGCGGCGCAGGCCCGCACCGCGGCCGGGCTCCGCGCTCCGGCCGCCGACCAGCGGACCACCGCCGCCGCCGCCGTGGACACCCTCCAGGTGCAGCAGGCGTACTGGTGGACCACCGGTGGGCAGACGTTCCTCCAGGCCCAGGTGGCGACCACCGCCACCGACGACCCGGACGTGGAGATCACCGTCAGCTGGCGGACGGCCGACGGCGCCACCGGCTCCTTCCCGCTGTTCCGGTTCGAGGACTCCGGTGAGTACCAGTACCACTACGCGCTCCCCCAACCGGTGCCCGGTCGGCCGGTGCGGCTGACCGCCACCTCCAGCCTCGGTGGGGTGAGCCGGGTGATCACCCCGACGCTCTGGCCCAACGCCACGCCGCCACCCCTGCCGGCCGGTTACCAGAAGGACTTCATCGACGCGTACCTGACGCCGATCGACATCCAGGCGCGGATCAAGCGGCTGGCCCGCCAGTACCGGGACCTGGTGGACGTGATCGACCTGCCGAACAAGACCCAGGGGTACCGGCGCAACGCGGTCGCGTACCTCGGGGACCCGGCCGTGGCGGCCGTGGTGGTCGAGTCGGTCCGCTTCGGCGACCAGGGCATGAACGGCGTGCAGGTGCGCACCGTCGACCCGGGCCGGCCGAACCGGCCGCTGACCGTCGGCTACCGCGATCGCGTCCTCACCGTGGCACTGGCCACCGACACCGCCGGCAAGACGGTGAGCACCACCGACGAGGTCGCGGCGGCGATCAACGCCCGCCAGCCGAACCGGTTCCGGGCCACCGTCGAGGACGGCTCGGCCGGGCTGCCCATGCCGGTCGCCGGCCCGGCCCGGCTCGACGACGGGTTGCTGGGCACCGAGGTGCCGGCCCGGCCGTGGACGGTGCAGGCGCTGCGCCTCGGCGTACACCGGGACGGCTCCCGGGTCGGCGTGCTCGCGTACTCCCAGGAGCACGCCCGGGAGTGGGCCACGCCGCTTGTGACGCTGGAGTTCGCCGAGCGGATGCTGGCCAACTCCCGGACCGACCCGGCCACCCGTGAGCTGCTGGAACAGGTCGACATCTTCGTCATCCCGACGGTCAACCCGGATGGCGCGAACTACTCGTTCAACGACTTCAACATGCAGCGCAAGAACCTGGTCAACCACTGCACCGGACCGGCCCGCGACCCGAAGAACCGCACCTCGTGGGGTGTCGACGTCAACCGCAACTACACCGTCGGGTCCTACTTCGACGGGTACGTGGGCGCCAGCGCCAACTGCCTGTCCGGCACCTACGCGGGCACCGCCGAGCTGTCCGAGGCGGAGAGCAGCAACGTGATAGCGCTCGCCCAGGCTCACCCGAACGTCAGGTTCGCGATGAACGTGCACTCCTACGGCGGGTACTTCATGTGGCCGCCGGGGGCGTACCGGGCCGACGGCAGGGTCACCCTGCCCCGGCCGTCGATCGACGAGTCGACGCTGTTCCTCGACAGCGCCCGGCGGATCGTCGGCGCCATCGCACAGGAGCGCGGCACCGTCACCTGGCCGTCGCAGACCGGTCCGGTCGCCGACGTGCTCTACTCGGCCGCCGGCAACTCGGCTGACCAGCTCTACTACGAGCTGGGCATCTTCGCCTGGGACTTCGAGGTCGGCAACGACCGGTGGAACCCGGCGACCGGCGAGTGGGAGGGCGTCGGCTTCCAGCCGCCGTTCGACGAGGCGCACGGCGAGTCCCAGGAGTACGCGGGCGGGCTTGTGGAACTGGTCCGGGTGGCACGCGACTACGCGGCGGCCCAACCCGCTGCCTGATCCTCCCGGCGGCGCCGGGATCGAACGACCCCGAACGGGGTGACAGTCGGACCGGCCGGCCGCGGATGAACCGTGGCCGGCCGGGTAAGCAGCGGCCTTGCCTGGTGGGGAGACGACCGGTGTCGCGGTGTGCCGCGACCGGGCGTACGGGCGGGCGGCGTCGAGCCGACCCGCCCGTACGCGACCACTATCAGTTCGAGGAGATCCAGTTCCAGGCCGAGACGACCCACTCGGTCTGTTGGAGCCACGCCACGCCCACGCCGACGAGGAACACCGCCGTCGCCAGGTGGGCGCCTCGGGCGCTGCGCCGCACCCGTCCGAGCTGCCGCTCCCACACCACCCGGCCGACGAACCGGGACAGGGCGAACAGGCCGATCGCCACCAGCAGGCTGAGCACCAGCACCAGCAGCGGGCCACTCAGGTCACCCTGGCCGGAGAGCGCCCAGATCCCCCAGCACACGAACGCGAACAGCCCCGCCGCCGCGCTCCACTCACCGCCGCGCCGCAGCTGCGCCATCCGCCAGCTCAGCGGCCGACGCGGAGCCGGCTCACCGGGCCAGCCGGTGCCTGTCGGCTCCTGCTCGACCACCGGGAACGGCTCGGTCCGCGGGCTGCGCGGCTGACCCACCGGAGCCACGCCCCGGCGGAACCCGTCGCGCTGCGGCGGCACCCCGACGCCGGCCTGCGGTGGCACCTCCACGGTCCGCTCCGCCCACGGCTGCGTCTGGTCTGCCATCTCGTCCTCCCCCTGACCGACGGCATCACCGCCGCCTGAATCCGAGGGTAACCAGCCGGCAAACAGGTCGCCGACCCCGCCCGAGACACGGACCGGCACGACAGTGCCGAATCGCACACCGGGCAGGGTACGGTCGGCTGATGGGTGACCCCGACCGACGACGGCGACGGCTACGCCACCACCCCGACCCCGAGCCGGCCGGTCGGAGCACCGACGGCCCGACGGCCAACACCACAGGCGTGCACGACGGTGACGACCCGCCCCCGCGCCGCCGGAACTCCGGCGGCGACGAGCGCGACGGCGAGCGGGGGCTACGCGGGCTTGTCGGTTCCGGTTCGTCCCAGGTGGGGCTCAGCGCCGCGCTGCGGGCCCGGGACGCGGCCCGGCCGACCGACGACGACCTGGCCGAGGCGGAGGCCCGGGTGGTGGTCGTCCGACGCAACTGGGTGCCCCGCGAGGAGTTGCCCCGCCCGCCGCGCTGACCCGGCGGGTCAGGGCAGCTCGGGCAGCTGCCGGGTGCGCTCGTACTCGGCCACCTGGGCGATCCGACGGGCATGCCGCTCGTTACCGGAGAACGGCGTGTTCAGGAAGGCCTCGACGATGCCGGTGGCGTCGTCAAGCGTGTGCTGGCGGGCGCCGATCGCTACCACGTTCGCGTCGTTGTGCTGGCGGGCCAGCTGGGCGGTCTCCACGCTCCAGGCGAGCGCGGCGCGGACCCCGGCGACCTTGTTCGCGGCGATCTGCTCACCGTTTCCGGAGCCACCGATGACCACACCGAGGCCCGTCTCGTCGGCCACCACCTGGTCGCCGGTGTGCAGGCAGAACGTCGGGTAGTCGTCGTCCGGGTCGTAGCTGTGCGGGCCGACGTCGACCACGTCGTACCCCTGTTTGGCCAGGTGGTTGGCCAGGTGCACCTTCAACTCGAAACCGGCGTGATCGGATCCCAGGTAGACGCGCATACCGCGCAGTCTCTCAGGCCGCGCTCTCCGACGCCGCGCGGGCGGCGTCGGAGAGCCGGGTTCGTCACACGGTCGGGTCCGCGACCGCTCAGCGCGGCAGTTCCGCGACGACCAGACCGCCGCGCGCCTTCGGGGTGAACCAGGTGCTCTTGCGGGGCATCTTCTCCCGGGCCAGGTTCACCGCGACGAAGTCCGCCACGGTCACCGGGGCGATCAGGATCGCCAGCTCGGCCCGGCCGGCATCGACCTCACCGGTGAGCCAGCGCGCCGGGTAGTCACCGCCGACGTAGGTGATCCGCTTGTCGCCCGGGTCCAGACCGAGCGCGTCGCGCAGCAGCAGCCGCTCGACCAGGGCGTGGTCCAGGTTCTCCAGGTCACCGGCGGCGGTGGCGGGCAGCCGCACCGCGTACCCCTGGTCGCCGAGGCGCAGATGCACGGTGCCGCCGGCCGTCGGGACCTCGACCGGGCCGTCGATCGGCTCGACCTCCGCGCCCGCCGCGCGCAGCCGGTCGAGCAGCTCGGTCGGCGTGGTGGTCAGCTCGCTGACCAGCCGGTTGTAGGGCTGGATGGCCACCGACGCGGGCGTTGTGACAACGGCCAGGAAGCGCGGCAGCCCGCCGGTCTGGGCGGCCAGGCTGCGGTGGTTGCCGTCGGCGACGACCAGCTCCCCACCACCGGCGAGGGCGGTCAGCGTGGTCTGCTCCGGGCCGGGGCCGAGCAGCCAGATGGCGTGCGTGCGGCCGGCCTGGTCGGTGTCCGTCGCGGCGGGCGCGCCGGCCGTCTCGGTCGCCGCCGCGAGGGCGGCGTGCAGCTCGTCGCCGCGCCCGGTCTGGAGCAGGAGTACGGGTGAGAGCAGGTGGCCCAGCGCCTCGGCCAGCGCCACCCGCTCGCGCACCTTGGCGATGAAGACGTCCTCGTTGCGGATGACCAGGCCCGGCTCGTCGGCCCGGGTGGAGATCTGGTCGGTGTCCACCATCGCGAACAGCCCGTACGCCGACTCCTCGCCGGGCGCGCTGATCCGGTAGAGCACCACCACCTGCTCGGCGGGGGTGTAGCTGCCGTCCGCCTTCGCCTCGGCGAGGCGGGCCACCGCGTCCGGCAGCGCGTCGAGGAACGACGTGCCCAGGCTCTGCGGGGCGCGATGCGGCATCTCGATGCCGAGAGCGCTGTGCGGGTTCGCCTCGATGATCGCGGTGATCTCCGCGTCGTCGGCGAACTCGTCGTAGTTTTGCGCGCCGGTGCCACCAGTGGTGACCCACGCCCGGGAGATCGGATGCACGACGGTCATGCCCACTGACGCTACCGGCGGCGGTGTCGCCGCCGACGGGGACCCGCGTGGGGTCCACCAGATGAAAGTGCCGAGCCGGTCAGCTGGCGCGGTCGGACGCGCCCCGGCGGTGCCTGCCCGCCGCTGCCGGTCCGGCGTTGCCCCGTCGACCGGTCGCGGCCGGCCCGGTGTTCACGGCGCGGCGGGGCGACGCGGGCGGCCCCGGCACCGGACGCTCGGGAGGCGGGGCCGGCACCGGTCGCGGGCTCAGCGGCGGCGTCGGCACCGGACGCGGGGCGGCGGGCGCCGGCGGGGGTGGCGCGGGTTGGGCCGGCGCGGCAGCCGCCGGCTCGGCCGGGGTCAGCCGGGAGGTCACCGGAACCCGGGCCACGCCGACCACGATGGGCGGGGCGAGCAGATCCACCACGTGGGCGGGTAGGTCGGGGCGGACCGCCGGCCAGCGGGAGTCGTCGACCGACCAGTAGGCCGCGCCGGGAGTCTCGATCACCCCCGGCCGGGTCAGTTGATCGTCACCGGACGCACGGTGCTTGGCCATCGGGAATGCCTCCACGAACTGCGGGGTGCGGCCCTGCGGGTCGCTGCGGCGGACATGCAGGCCAACGACCAGTCCGTCTCCCGGTGACGGGGCCGGCACCGCCGACCCACGACACGCCGAACGGACGCGGCGCGGCGCGGCGCCGCCCCCCGGAGGGCCGCCCCGCCCAGGCCGGGCGTGGACAGGGCAGCCCACCGCGGCTCAGTCGAAGGTCGGGTCCTGCTCACGGGTGCGCTTGAGCTCGTAGAAGCCCGGGGTGCCGGCGACCAGCAGAACGCCGTCCCAGAGCCGACCGGCGGCCTCCCCCTTCGGGGCCGGGGTGATCACCGGGCCGAAGAACGCGACAGGGCTGCCGTCCGGGCCGGGCGCGTGGACGACCGGAGTGCCGACGTCCTGCCCGACCGGGCGCATGCCGGCCTCGTGGCTGGCCCGCAGCGCCTCGTCGTAGTCGGTGCTCTCGCCGGCCGCCGCCAGCGCCGGGTCCAGACCGGCCTCGGTCAGCGCGGCGACGAAGAGCTCCCGGTTCCGCTCCTGCTTGCCCAGGTGGATCCGGGTGCCGAGCGCGGTGTAGAGGGGGCGCAGGGCCTCGTTGCCGTACCGCTGCTCGGCGGCGATGCAGACCCGCACCGGACCCCACGCGGTACGGAGGAAGGACTTGTAGTCCTCGGACAGCTCGTCCCGGCCCTCGTTGAGCACGGCGAGGCTCATCACGTGAAAACGGATGTCCACGTCACGGACCTGCTCGACCTCGAGCAGCCAGCGGGACGTGATCCACGCCCACGGGCAGGCCGGGTCGAACCACATGTCGGCGGTGACACGATCGGTCACGGTGAGATCCCTTCGCGACGGGGCGCCGGCAGTCCGACGTCTCAGAGAAATCTTCACCCCGCGGCGCGTCGCGCGGCAGCGGAATGAGAGCGTGACCTCGGCCACCGCGGGCTGCCCGTACATGGAAGACTCGGATCGGGCTGGCCGCCACGAGCGGTCGGCGAACGGGCGCCGCCGGGCGTACGGCGAGATGTGGGATGGAGACAAACAGTGCCGGGAGTGCGCAACCTGACGCAGGTCGAGGCGACCGAGCGGGCCCGCCTGCTCAACGTGACGGGGTACGACATCAGTCTGGACCTGTCAAGCGCCGTGCTGGCGGTCGAGGGCCGCACGTTCCGGTCGACGACCGAGGTCCGGTTCCGCTGCGCCGAGCCCGGCGCGAGCACGTTCATCGAGCTGGCCGCCGAGTCGGTGCGGTCCGCGACGCTGAACGGCACGCCGGTCGACCTCTCCGACTGGTCCGCCGAGAAGGGTCTGGTCCTGTCCGGGTTGGACAGCGACAACACCCTGGTTGTCGACGCCGACTTCGGTTACTCCAACAGCGGTCAGGGTCTGCACCGGACGGTGGACCCGGAGGACGGCGAGACGTACCTCTACAGCCAGTTCGAGACGGCCGACGCGCAGCGGGTGTTCGCCTGCTTCGACCAGCCCGACCTGAAGAGCGTCTACACCTGGCACGCCACCGTTCCGGCGCACTGGCGGGCGGTGTCCAACATGCCCGTGCAGCGGGAGGAGCCCGCGGGTGAGGGGCTCAAGACGCTGCACTTCACCGAGTCTCCCCGGATGAGCACCTACATCACGGCGATGTGCGCCGGGCCGTACCACGAGGTGCGCGACAGCCACGACGGCATCGACCTGGGGGCGTTCTGCCGGGCCTCGATGGCGCAGTACCTGGACTCCGACGACCTGTTCCTGATCACCAAGCAGGGCTTCGACTTCTTCCACGAGAAGTTCGGCGTGCGCTACCCGCTGCCGAAGTACGACCAGCTCTGGGTGCCCGACTTCAACGCCGGCGCGATGGAGAACTTCGGCTGCGTGACGCACGCCGAGTCGCACTACCTGTTCCGCTCGCAGGTCACCGACTTCGAGTACGAGCAGCGGGCCAACACGATCCTGCACGAGCTGGCCCACATGTGGTTCGGTGACCTGGTCACCATGCGCTGGTGGAACGACCTGTGGCTGAACGAGTCGTTCGCCGAGTGGGCCAGCCACTGGTGCAACACCAACGCCACCCGGTTCACCGAGGCCTGGACGACGTTCCTGTCCATCCGCAAGAACTGGGGCTACCGGCAGGACCAGCTCTCCTCCACCCACCCGGTCTACACCGAGATGCCGGACATGGAGGCCGTCGAGGTCAACTTCGACGGCATCACCTACGCCAAGGGCGCGAGCGTGCTCAAGCAGCTCGTCGCGTACGTGGGCGAGGAGCCGTTCGTGGCCGGGCTGCGGGCCTACTTCGGCAAGCACGCCTGGGGCAACGCCACCTTCGACGACCTGCTCACCGAGCTGGAGGCGGCCTCGGGCCGGGAGCTGCGCAAGTTCGCCGCGCAGTGGCTGGAGACCGCTCAGGTCAACACGCTGCGTCCGGAGGTGACGATCGGCGCGGACGGCACGTACGAGCGGGTGGCGGTCCTGCAGGAGGCGCCGACCGCGTACCCGACGCTGCGGACCCACCGGATCGGCGTGGGTCTGTACGACCTGGCCGACGGGCGGCTGGTGCGGCGCGAGCGGCACGAGGTGGACGTGACCGGCGAGCGGACGGACCTCGCCGAGCTGCGCGGCGTCCGGGCCGCCGACGTGCTGCTGCTCAACGACGACGACCTGAGCTACACCAAGCTGCGCCTCGACGAGCGGTCGATGGCGACAGTGGTGCAGCACATCGGCGGCTTCGAGTCGTCGCTGGCGCGGGCGCTCTGCTGGACGGCGGCCTGGGACATGATCCGCGACGCCGAGCTGTCGGCCCGCGACTACGTCGCGCTGGCGCTGACCGGGCTGCCCGCGGAGACCGACATCAACCTGGTCACCGCGACCCTGCGTCAGGCGACCACCGCGATCACCCTTTACGCCGATGCGGCCTGGGCGCCGACCGGTTGGGCCGAGCTGGCCCGGACCGCCCGTGACGCGCTCGCCGCCGCCGAGCCCGGCAGCGGGTTCCAGCTGGCCTGGGCGCGCGCGTTCACCTCGGCGGCCCGCTCCGACGAGGACCTGGCGACGCTGCGCGGCTGGCTGGACGGCGTCGGCGCGCCGGCCGGGTTGACAGTGGACACCGAGCTGCGCTGGTCGGTCCTCGCCGCGCTGGTGGCCAACGGCGCGGCCGGCGCCGCCGAGATCGAGGCGGAACTGGCCGGCGACCGCACCGCCAGCGGCGAACGGGAGGCGGCGTACGCGCACGCGCTGGTGCCGACGGCGGAGAACAAGGCGGCCGTCTGGGCGCTGCTGACCGGCCCGGACTCCCTGCCCAACTGGCGCAACCGGGCGCTCCTGCAGGGCCTCTCCCACCCGGCTCAGGTGGACCTGATCACGCCCTACCGGGAGCGGTACTTCGCGGCGGTCGGCCAGGTGTGGGCCACCCGGGACAGCGAGCCCGCGCAGGAGTTCGCGCAGCTGGCGTACCCGATCTACCTGGTGGAGGACGACACGGTGGCGGCCACCGACGCGTGGCTGGCCGGTGACGGGCATCCCGGCCCGCTGCGCCGGCTGGTCGCCGAGGGCCGCGACGGCGTGGTGCGGGCGCTCAAGGCCCGCACGAAGGACGCCCAGCAGAGCTGAGCAGCGACGAGACCGGGCCGGCGTGGGTGCGAACCGACGCCGGCCCGAAGCTGGATCCGTCCGCCTGGCCCCGTTGACACACCGAAGCCCGGCCACGCTGCGAGCGGGCCGGGCTTCGTCGTGCCAGGGAGGGCTCAGCCCTTGCCGGCGTGGCTGGCGAGCTGGTCGAGGCCGTTGATGATGCCGCCGGCCAGGTCCCCGCCGCTGAACGCGCCCGCCATGGAGAGCGCGGCCAGTTTGGCGTACGTGTCGGGGATGCGCTTGCGCGCGTAGCGCCCGGTGATGATCTCCAACTGACGCTGGTTGGGTGACACCGCGATCAGCACCGACTTGTCGGGTTCGGCGAGCTGGCGGTGCAGCCGCTGGGCGTGCTCCCGGATCGGCTCGTCGAGACCGCCGACGAAGACCGAGAAGACCAGACCGGTGCCCTTGTCGGCCAGGCGCAGCGCCTCGTCGATGCGCAGCAGCTGGCGGGTCGAGAACGGCCCGTCCAGCACCTCGGGCGGATTGTCCGACCCGGCCTGCTTCTCACCAACGGTCACTTGCGCCTCCGGTTCCACCGGCCGGCGCGTCGACGCTGGCCTTCTCAAGCTTGTGGCTGGTCAGCGCGGGCGCCTGCGCCCCCGCCGTCAGCGCGGTGCCGGCCGAGTCGGCCAGCTGCTCCGGACGGCCCAGGAACCAGACCGGAGTGAAGTCGAAGGGCCGGCCCGGCCGGTAGCGCTTCGCGCCACCGCCACCGCCGGTGGCACCCCCACGGCTACCGGCGTACGACAGGCCGGCGATGACCAGCACCGCGGCCACCGGGATGCCGACGAAGACCAGCAACGTCTCGGTAACAGACAATCCCAACGCCCCCAGGCGGAAGAAGGACGACCTCGAACAACCGGGTCGGATGAGCGATCATGATGCCGACCGCCCGACTCCGTCGCCATTCACGTTAGCGGAGTCGACGGCCCGCCAGATTGCGGGGTGCCGATCCCACCCGTCACTGGAGTTCTCCAGTTGCGCAGCGGTAGCGATGAGCCGCGCGTCGGCGCCGTACCGGCCGGTGAGCAGCACCCCGACGGGCAGGCCGTCGGTCGTGGCGCCCACCGGCAGGGAGACGGAGGGATCGCCTGTGACGTTGAAGATGGCGCAGTAGGGCGAGAAGCGGCGTTGCCTGTCGAAGTCGGCAGCCGGGTCACCGTCGGCGGTGAACCAGCCGACGGGTGCCTGCGGGGCCGCGAGGGTGGGACAGAGCAGCAGGTCGCACCCGGCGGTGCGACGGGCACCGGAACGGACCTGCGCCTGCAACTCCCCGAGGGCGGCGGCCAGGACGCCGGCGGAGATCTGGGCGCCGCGGGCGCGCAGCAACCGGGTCAGCGGCAGCAACTCCGCCTCCCGCTGGGGCGGCACCGGGGTGAGCGCCAGCACGTACCAGAGGATCTCGAACAGCGGCCACGCCGCCGGCCCGAGCGGCGGCGCCACCTCGACCACCTCGTGGCCGGCGGCGGTGAGCAGCGCGGCGGCCCGGTCCACGGCGGCCACGCAGTCGGGGTGCACCGGCTCGTCGGCGAGCATGGGCGTGGTGAACCGGCCGATCCGCAGCGGGCCGGGCGCGGCGCGGCGCGCGGCGGCCAGGTAGCCGCCCGGCGGCGCGATCGGCGGCAGGTAGGGCTCGCCGGGGACCGGCACCGCCATGACGTCGAGCAGCGCCGCGACGTCGGCGACGGTCCGCCCGAGCGGGCCGCTGGTGGGCAGGCCGAACGCGCCGGAGCCGAGCGGCCCGCCGGAGACGAGGCCACGGCTGGGCTTGTAGCCGACGAGGCCGCAGAGCGACGCCGGGATCCGCAGCGAGCCGCCGCCGTCGGACCCCTGGGCGACCGGGACGAGCCCGGCCGCGACCGCCGCCGCCGCGCCGCCGCTGGACCCGCCCGCCGTGTACGCCAGTTGCCACGGATTGCGGGCCGGTGGCGCGACCCGGCCCTCCGAGTAGAGCGAGCAGCCCAGCTCGGAGGTGGTGGTCTTGCCGAGGCTGACCAGGCCGGCGGCCTTGATGAACCGGACCACGTCGGCGTCGACCGGCGGGACGAAGTCGATGAAGGCGGCCGAACCGAAGGTGGTGCGGACCCCGGCGGTGAGCGTCAGGTCCTTGATCGCGGTCGGCACGCCGTGCAGCGGGCCGCGCGCCTCGGTCGGCGCGGCGTCGGCGGCGCGGGCGGCCTGCCGGGCGAGGTCCTCGGTGACGGTGACGAACGCGCCAACTGTGTCGCCGAGGGCGGCTACCCGGCGTAGGTGGTGCTCGACCAGGTCGACGCTGGACAGCTCGCCGCGGGCGATCGCGGCGGCCTGCTCCAACGCGGTCAGGTCGTGCGGCTCGGCCATCCCGTCATCCTGCCGGCCGCCAGCCCTTCGCGCAGCCGACACGCACTGGCGACCGGAAACGGACCAACCGGACCGCGGAAGAGCCCCACGCCACGCCGGCCCGCAGATCTTGGACAGTTTCCGTCACGCGCGGACGGAAAGTGTCCAAGATCTGGACCGGCGGCGCCCCTCAGCCGTACAGGAAGCGCAGGGCGTTGGCGGAGCGGAGCTTGTCGCGCTGGGTGTCGGTGAGGAAGTCGGCGTCGCGAACGACAGCGCCGGCCGGGCGTTCACCCAACGGGTACGGGTAGTCGCTGCCGACAAGCACCCGGTCCTCCCCCAGCGTGTCGACGAGCAGCCGCAGCGCGGGCGGCGCGAACACCACCGAGTCGACGCTGAACCGGTCGACGTAGCTGCTGGGCGGGGCGGCGGACGCGCCACGGACCAGGTCGCCCCGGCGGTGCCAGGCGTTGTCGGCGCGGCCGAGCCAGAACGGGAAGCTGCCGCCACCGTGCGCGAAGCAGATCCGCAACGTCTCGGGTACCCGGTCGAAGACGCCGCCCAGGATCATCGCCAGCACCGACAGGTGCGTCTCGGCGGGCATCCCGGTGAGCCACCGGGCCATCCAGCGGTCCAGGCGCGGACCGCCCGGCATGTCCCACGGGTGGACGAAGACGGGCGCGCCCACCTCGGCGCAGTGTCGCAGGAAGGTGACCACCCCCGCGTCGTCCAGGTCCCGGTCGCCGACGTGGTTGCCGATCTCCACGCCCACGTGCCCGGCGGCCAGGCTGCGATCCAGCTCGGCGCACGCGGCGTCCGGGTCCTGGAGGGGCACCTGGCAGAACGGCACAAGTCGGTCGCCACCGGCAGCGGTGACCTCCAGGGTCAGGTCGTTGAAGATCCGGGCGACCTTCACCGCCTGGTCGGCCGGGCGGTCGTAGCTGAAGAAGACCGGCGTCGGCGAGACCACCTGCACGTCCACGCCGTCGTCGTCCATGTCGGCCAGCCGGCGCGACGCGTCCCAGCACTCGGCGCCGACCGGGCGGAACTCCGCCTCCCCCACCATGATCATGGCGGCGCGCTCGGAGTCGACGCGCAGCCACGGCCAGCCGGACCCGCCGCACGCCGCGCCGAGGTCCGGCCACCCCTTCGGTACGACGTGCGTGTGCACGTCGACCACCCCTGCGGGCATCAGCCCCGGCCCGGGTGCAGGGTGCCGCAGTTGGCGCAGGTACGGGCGGCCTCGTCGGCGTAGAACGCCTGGAAGACCGGCGGCAGGTCGGCCGCGATGTCGCGGACCTGCAACTCCACCTCGTACACCTTGTGCCCGCACTCGGGGCAGTACCACTGGAAGGTCTCCAGGGTGCCCTCTTCACGGACCCGCTCCACGACCATGCCGATCGAGCCGGCCTCCGGCCGCTGTGGCGAGTGCGGGGTGTTCCGCGGCAGCATCCACATCTGACCCTCGCGCACGTGCACCGTACGCGGCCCCTGCGGGGTCATCAGGTTGACGTGCATGTTGCCCTTGACCTGGTAGAAGAACTCCTCGTACGGGTCCACGTGGAAGTCGGTGCGCTGGTTGGGCCCGCCCACCACCATCACGATGAAGTCGTCCCCGCCGGGGAACATCTCCCGGTTGCCCACCGGCGGCTTCAACAGGTGCTTGTTGTCCGCGATCCAGCCCGGGAAACTGAACGGCTCGGCGATCTCACTCACGACTGACCTCCGGAGGACAGAACGGCCACGGCCTGGATCTCGATGAGCAGGTGCGGGTGCGGCAACTGGTGCACGGCCACAGTGGTGCGGGTCGGACCGGACGCGTCGAAGAACTCCGCCCACACCTCGTTGTAGCCACCGAAGTCGTTCATGTTGACCAGGTACGACGTCACCTGGACGAGGTCGGTGAGGTCCGCGCCGACCGAGCGCAGCAGGTCCCGCACGTTCTCGATGACCGCCCGGGTCTGCACCCGGATGTCGAGGTTCGTCGTACCGAACTCGTCGACCGACACGCCCGCGAAGCTGTTGTCCGGCCGCCGGGACGACGTACCGGAGACGAAGACGAACCCACCCGCGACCCTGACGTGCGGGAAAGCCCCCCGCGGCGTGGCCTTTCCGGCCACCACCCGCGCGGTCACGACGACGCCCGCAGCGACGCCGTGCCGAGCTTCTCCACAACGGCACGGACGTGCGCGCCGGGTCGCAGCGGAACGGCGGCCGTGGCCGCGCCGGCCAGGAACACCCAGCCGGACTCCAACCGCACCCCGTGCCGGCCGGCCAACCGGATGCCCTCGTCGAGGGCCCGCCGCGGATCGCCGAGGATCGCCGCCGTCGAACCGACCTGCGCCACCCGACCGTCGACCTCCAGCAGCACGCCCAGGTTGTCCAACCCGTCGGGCACCGGCGACCACGGCCCGATCACGAACGCGGCGGCCGAGGTGTTGTCGGCGACCACGTCCGGCAGCGCGAAGCGGAAGTCCGCGTACCGGGAGTCGATCAGCTCGATGGCCGGCGCGACAGCGCGGACGGCGGTGGCGAAGTCGCCGACCGGCTCGCCCGGCTCGGGGAGCCGGTCCAGCAGGAACGCCACCTCCGGCTCCACCCGGGGATGGATGTACGCGGACAGGTCCACGACGCCGCCGTCGGGCACCCGCATCGCGTTGGTGAGCCGCCCCCAGATCACCTCGTCCACGCCGACCTGGGCCATCTTCGCCCTGCTGGTCAGCCCCATCTTCAGGCCGACCAGCCGCTCACCGGCGTCGAGACGGCGCTGGAGCAGCGCGGCCTGCACGGCGTACGCGGCATCCACGTCCAGGCCGGTCTCGGCGGCGAGCTGCGGGATCGCGGTGGCCGTGGCCGCTGCCACGCCCAGCTTCTCGGCGATCCCCGCGACGTCCGGTCCGATCATGACTGCTGCTCCTTGCCGGCCAGGTCGAGTGCGACGTCCACGATCATGTCCTCCTGGCCGCCGACCATCCGACGCCGGCCCAGCTCGACAAGGATCGACCGGACGTCCACGCCGTACTTGGTGGAGGCCCGCTCGGCGTGCCGCAGGAAGCTGGAGTAGACCCCCGCGTACCCCAGGGAGAGCGTTTCCCGGTCCACCTGGACCGGTCGGTCCTGCAACGGGCGGACGATGTCGTCGGCGGCGTCCATCAGCGCGAACACGTCGCAGCCGTGCTTCCAGCCGTGCAGCTCGGCGACCGCCACGAAGACCTCCAGCGGCGCGTTGCCGGCGCCCGCGCCCATCCCGGCGAGGGAGGCGTCGACGCGGACGGTCCGGCCGGACGGCGAGCCGAGCGGTCCGGCGCCGAGAATGCGGCCGTGCTCGACCGCCAGCACGCTGTTGGCCACCCCGAGCGACAGGTTGTGGTGCGCGTGGATGCCGATCTGCGTCTCCGGGGCGAGGACCTGCCGGTACGCGTCGACCCGCTGCGCCACGTCGGACATGAGCAGCCGGCCGCCGGAGTCGGTCACGTAGACGCAGTGCGCCCCGTACGACTCCATGAGCTTGGCCTGCCCGGCCAGCCCGGCCGGATCGTTCATGTGCGACATCATCAGGAACCCGGCCACGTCCATGCCGTTCTCCCGGGCCCAGGAGATGTGCTGGGCGGAGATGTCCGCCTCGGTGCAGTGGGTGGCGATCCGGACGCTTGTCACCCCGAGCGCCTTCGCCGCCTTCAGGTCGGCGATGGTGCCGATGCCGGGCAGCAGCAGGGTGGTCAGTTTCGCGGTGGTCAGCACCTCGGCGGCGGCGGAGATCCACTCGGCGTCGCTTGCCGCGCCGTGGCCGTAGTTGACGCTGGAACCGGCCAGCCCGTCGCCGTGCGCGACCTCGATGGCGGCCACCCCGGCGGCGTCCAGCGCGGCGGCGATGGTGCGCACCTGGTCGACTGTGTACTGGTGGGCGATGGCGTGCATGCCGTCGCGCAGAGTCACGTCCTGGATGTACAGGTCGGTCATGGCGCGGCCACCTCCGAGGAACGCAGGGCGACCAGCCGCTCCGCGGTGCGCAGCGCGGCGGAGGTCATGATGTCCAGGTTGCCGGCGTACGCGGGCAGGTAGTGCCCGGCTCCGGAGACCTCCAGGAAGACCGACACCTGCAACGCGGTGAGCTGCCGCCCGAGCGTCGGCAGGTACGCCCGCACCCGGTCGAACTGCAGGTCCTGCTTGAGCCGGTAGCCGGGCACGTACTCCTGCACGGCCGCCACCATGTCGGCCACGGAGGCGGCGATGGCTTCGGTGTCGGCGTCGGCGTCCGGGCAGAGGCAGTAGACGGTGTCGCGCATCAGCAGCGGCGGGTCCGCCGGGTTCAGCACGATGATCGCCTTGCCCCGTTCGGCCCCACCGACCACCTCGATGGCCCGCGCCGTGGTCTCGGTGAACTCGTCGATGTTGGCCCGGGTGCCGGGCCCCGCCGACCTCGACGCGATCGAGGCGACGATCTCCCCGTACGCCACCGGGGTGACCCGGCGGACGGCGGCGACGATCGGCACTGTGGCCTGCCCGCCGCAGGTCACCATGTTGACGTTCGACTCGTGCAGGTGCTCATCGAGGTTGACCGGCGGCACCACGTACGGGCCGAGCGCGGCCGGGGTCAGGTCCACCACCGTCCGGCCGTGCGCGCGCAGCACCTCGTCGTGGTGCCGGTGCGCGCCGGCCGAGGTGGCGTCGAAGACCAGCTCGACGTCGGCGAACTCGGGCATCGCGACGAGGCCGTCCACACCGTCCGCGGTGGTGGCCACGCCGAGCCGGCGAGCACGCGCCAGACCGTCGGAGGCCGGGTCGATGCCGGCCATCGCCACCATCCGCAGGCTGTCGCTCAGCCGCAACACCTTGATCATCAGGTCGGTCCCGATGTTGCCGGAACCGAGCACCGCCACGCCGGTCACCGCGCCGCTGGTGTTCGCGACCGCGGGGCTCGCAATCTCACTCCTCGCGCTCACCTGTCGCCTCCGTCGCTGAAACAGGTGCGCACCGAACCGAGCCCGGAGATCCGCGCCTCGTACGCCGCTCCCGAGGTGACCGGCACCATCGGGCCGAGCGCCCCGGAGAGCACCACGTCCCCGGCGCGCAGCGGGTCACCGGCGCGCGCGAGGGTGCCGGCCAGCCAGTGCAGGGCGTGCAGAGGGTTGCCCAGGCAGGCCGCGCCCGCGCCCACCGAGACCGGCTCACCGGCGTGCTCCAGCACCATCCCGCACAGCCGCAGGTCGACGTCGGCGAGGCGGCGGGGCGTGGTGCCGAGCACGAAGAGCCCGCTGGAGGCGTTGTCCGCGACGGTGTCCACGATGGAGATGTCCCAGCCGGCGATCCGCGAGTCGACGATCTCGATGGCCGGCAGCACGTGATCGACAGCGCGGATCAGGTCGACGGTGGTGAGCTGCGGGTCCGGGAGGTCCTTGTCGAGCACGAACGCGATCTCCGCCTCGACCCGGGGCTGGAGCAGCCGGTCGATGGGCACCTCGACCCCGTCGCCGACCGCCATGGCGTCGGTCAGCATGCCGAAGTCCGGCTGGAACACCCCGAAGGTCTCCTGCACCGCCCGGGACGTCAGCCCGATCTTCGCGCCGACCCGGCGTTCGCCGCGGCCCTGCCAGGCCCGCGCCTGGAGCTGCTGCACCCGGTACGCCGACTCGACATCCCCCTCCGGCAGCAGTCGCCCCCGCAGCGGCGGGCACGGCTTGCCGGTGCTGCGGGCGTCAGCCAGCTCCCGGTTGGCGGCCTCGATGTCAGCTTCCATGCCCGCTCCCTCGCCACGGCTCACGACAGGTCCACGCAGACGTTCGTCAGTTCGGAGTAGAAGTTCAACGAGTGCACGCCGCCCTCCCGGCCGATGCCGGACGCCTTCACCCCGCCGAACGGGGTGCGCAGGTCCCGCAGGAACCAGGTGTTGACCCAGACGATGCCGGCGTCCAGCCGGGCGCCGGCGCGGTGCGCGACGCCCACGTCCCGGGTCCACACCGTCGCCGCGAGGCCGTACTCGGTGCCGTTCGCCAGGGCGTACGCCTCGTCCTCGGTGTCGAACGGCGCGACGTGCACCACCGGGCCGAAGATCTCCTCCCGGTTGGTGCGGGCCTCCGGGCCGAGCCCGGTGAGCACTGTCGGCTGCACGTACGACCCGCCGTCGCGGGCGTCGCCGAAGGTGGGCGTGCCGCCACCGGTGAGCACCTCGGCGCCCTCGGCGCGGGCCAGCTCGTACGCGCCGAGGACCTTCGACCGATGCTGGTGGGAGATCAGCGGCATGGTGGCGGTGGCCTCGTCGGTCGGCCACCCGTACGCCAGCTCGCCGGCCCGCTTCGCCAGCCGGGCGGTGAACTCCTCGAAGACCGGGCGCTGCACGTAGAGGCGTTCGGTGCAGAGGCACACCTGGCCCCCGTTGGTGAAGCTGGACCGCACCGAGCCGGCCACCGCGGCGTCCAGGTCGGCGTCGGCGAAGACCAGGCCGGCGTTCTTTCCGCCCAGCTCGAAGCTCACCGCCTTCACCCCGTCGGCGGCGGCCCGCATGATCGCGCCGCCGGTGGCCGACTCACCGGTGAAGGTGATCGCGTCGACCCCCGGGTGGCGGGTGAGGTGCTCGCCGGCCGAGTCGGGCCCGAAACCGTGCACCACATTGAACACCCCGGCCGGTACGCCCGCGGCGGCCATCACCTCGGCGAGCACCGTCGCCGAGGCGGGCGTCTCCTCGCTGGGCTTGACCACCACGGCGTTGCCGCAGGCCAGCGCCGGGGCCACCTTCCAGGTGAGCAGCAGCAGCGGCAGGTTCCACGGCACGATGACAGCGACCACGCCGACCGGCTTGCGCAGCGCGTAGTTGAGCGCCCGGCCACCGGTCGGGGTGACGGTGGTGAACGACTCGGTGGGGGCGGTCGCCACGATCTCCGCGAACGCCCGGAAGTTCGCCGCACCGCGCGGGATGTCCAGCGTCCGGGCCTGCGCGATGGACTTGCCGGTGTCGGCGACCTCGGCGGTGACCAGATCGTCGAAGCGGCGCTCCAACTCGTCGGCGACCCGGCGCAGCACCTCCGCGCGTTCCCGCTCGCCCATCCGGCCCCACGGGCCGCGCAACGCGGCCCGCGCGGCGGCCACCGCGTCGTCCACAGTGGCCCGGGACGCCTCGACCACCTCGAAGACCTGCTCGCCGGTCACCGGGCTGGCCTTGGCGAAGGTCGGACCACCGTCGACGAACTCGCCACCGACGAAGTTGCGCAACCGCCGCGGCCCGGCCGGCGGGTGGCCGGCCATCAGCAGTGGATCCCAGTTGGCGGTCATCCGCGCCTCCCTCGACCGAGTGTCGCGCCGAGCAGCAGCAGCGCGGCCCCGCCGACGACCGCGCCGAGCACCCGGTGCTGCCGGCGCACCCGGCGGCGCACCTCCGCGTACGGGGTGGTGGAGAAGGACACCAGCTCGTACTGGGAAACGTACCGGCCGGGCAGGGCGCGTTCCAGTGCGTGCTCGATCCGGCGGCGGAGCTGGAAGA
This sequence comes from Micromonospora sp. CA-240977, assembly GCF_050942285.1. NCBI lineage: Bacteria > Bacillati > Actinomycetota > Actinomycetes > Micromonosporales > Micromonosporaceae > Micromonospora > Micromonospora sp. CA-240977. Next base: position 6,212,140 of record NZ_CP192055.1, read on the forward strand.
CCGGGGAGGCGACCTTGTCCCGCATCTCCACGAAGTTGGTGAGCGCCATCGTGGCGATGGCCTCGGCGTTCTCCTGGCGGCGTCGCTGGAACAACGGCAGCGCCGCCAACCAGTCGTCGGCGCACTCGTCAAGGCAGCGGTCCAGCTCGACCACGTCCTCGAACGCGCAGTTGGCGCCCTGACCGTAGAACGGCACTATCGCGTGCGCCGCGTCGCCGAGCAGCCCGACCTTGCCGAAGACCTGCCACGGGGCGCAGCGGACCGTGCCGAGCACGCCCACCGGGTTGTGCTGGTAGTCGTCGACAAGGTTCGGCGCCAACGGGATGACGTCCGGGTAGTGCGTGGCGAAGTGCTCCTCGATCGCCGTCGGGTGGTCCAGGGCCGCGAAGCTCCCGGCGCCCTCGTTGGGCCAGAACAGCGTGCAGGTGAAGGAGCGGTCCGGGTTGGGCAGCGCGATCATCATCGAGGTGCCGCGCGGCCAGATGTGCAGCGCGTCCGGGTCGAGCGCGAAGTCCCCGCCCAGCGGCGGGATGGTCAGCTCCTTGTAGCCGTAGTCGAGGAAGTCCACGCTCTCGTCCAGCAGCCCGTACGCGAGCAGTTGTCCGCGTACCGCGGAGCCGGCGCCGTCGGCGCCCAGCACCACCGACGCCTTGGCGGCGACCGGGCCCTGCGGGGTTTCGAAGCTCAGGGTCCCGTCGGTCGGGTCGAGCCCGACCAGCCGGTGGTCGAAGACGACCCGTACTCCGGGCAGCGCGGCGGCCTCGTCCAGCAGGGCGTTGTTCAGGGCCCCCCGGCTGATCGAGTTGATCGCCCGGTCACCGGCCGCGCTGTACGACTGGAACTGCTGCTCCCCCGCCACCGGGTGGATCATCCGGCCGCGCATCGGCAGGGCGTCGGTCAGCACCTGCTCGGCCAGCCCGATCCGGCGCAGCGCGTCCAGGCCGCGCTCGGAGAGCGCCAGGTTGATCGAGCGACCGCGCTCGGCAGTGCCGGCCCGCGGGTCGGACCGGCGCTCGTAGAGGGCCACCGGGTAGCCGCGCCGGGCCAGGAAGCAGGCGGCCAGGCAGCCGGCCAGTCCGGCGCCGATGACCGCGATCTCGTCGCGCCGCTTCGTCATGGAGTCACCTGCCCGACCGTCGCCGCCAGCGCGGCGGCGGCCCGCCAACAGTCGTGGTACGTGGAGTAGAGCGGCACCGGGGCGAACCGGACGACGTCCGGCTCACGGGCGTCGGCGATGACGCCGTGCTCGTACCGCAGGCGTTTGGTCAGCTCGGCGGCGCTGCCGGCGCCGATGCGGACCGAGAGTTGGCAACCCCGCCGGGCCGGGTCGCGCGGGGTGATCACGCGCAGCGGCCGGTCGGCGACGACCTCGTCCAGCAGTGACTCCAACCAGCCGGTGAGGCGCTGGCTGCGGGCACGCAACGCGGGCATGCCGACCGCGTCGAACAGCTCCAGCGAGGTGCGCACCGGGCCCATCGCGAAGATCGGCGGGTTGGAGATCTGCCAGGCCTCCACAGTCGCGGGCGGCCGGGACACCGGTGTCATCTCGAACCGGGTGGCCGCCGCGGTGCTCCACCAGCCCTCGAAGCGGGGCAGGTCGGGGTCGCCGAGGTGCCGCTCGTGCACGAAGACGCCCGCCAGCGCGCCCGGGCCGGAGTTCAGGTACTTGTAGGAGCACCAGGCCGCGAAGTCGACGTCCCAGTCGTGCAGGGCCAGTGGCACGTTGCCGACCGCGTGGGCCAGGTCCCAGCCGACCACCGCACCGGCCGCCCGGCCGGCGGCCGTGATCGCCGGGAGGTCCAACAACTCGCCGGTCAGGTAGTTGACCCCGCCGAGCAGCACAAGCGCCACCCGGTCGCCCTCGGCGGCCAGGTAGTCGGTCACGTCCTCGGTGCGCAGGGCGTCCTCGCCGGCCCGCGGACGCAAGCGGACCACTGTCTCGTCCGGGTCCAGGCCGTGGAACCGGGCCTGGCTGCGCACCGCGTAGCTGTCCGAGGGGAACGCCGCGTCCTCGATGACGATCCGGGTGCGGACGCCGGCCGGGCGGTAGAAACTCACCATCAGCAGGTGCAGGTTGACAGTGAGCGAGTTCATCACCACGGTTTCCGCGGGCCGGCCGCCGACCAGTCGGGCGGCCGGCGCGGTCAACAACTCGTGGTACGGCAGCCAGGCGCGCTCCGCCTCCAGGTGCCCCTCGACGCCGAGCCGCCCCCAGGCGTCCAGATCGGCAAGGAGTTCGTCGCGGGTGGCCCGGGGTTGCAGGCCGAGCGAGTTGCCGGCCAGGTACGCCGACTCGGGGTGGTCGCCGCCGTCGGCCGGCGGCACGTGGAACAGGTGCCGGTGGCCGGGGTCGGCCTCGTCCCGGCGACGCGCTTCCGCCTCGCCAGCGGCGAGGCCCAGGGGCTCCGCCTCGCCAGCGGCGAGGCCCAGCGGCTCGGCTTCAGGGGTCGTCATTGCGGGTTCTCGCTCTCCGGTCACATCGCGGTACGGGCCGACCACAGCTCCGGGAAGACCACCCGGGACATGCTGCGCTGCAACCACGCCAAACCGGCGGAGCCGCCGCTGCCGACCTTGGCGCCCATCGTGCGCTGCACCGCCTTGACGTGGTTCCAGCGCCAGTCGCCGAACTCCTCGGCGACGCCGCTCAGCGCCTCGCCGAGCAGGCGCAGATGGTTGTCCGGGCCGGTGTCGGCGTAGATCCGGACCCAGGCCGCCTCGACCGACGGCTGCGGGTCGTGCTCCACCGCGACGTCCCGGGCGAGCAGGTCGGCGGGGAGGTCGAAGCCACGCCGGGCGAGCAGCGCGACAACGTCGTCCCACAGGCTCGGGGTGGCCAGCGCGGCGCTCAGCGCGGCGTGCACCTCGGTCTGCCGACGGAAGGGCCGGATCAGCGCCGGGTCGCGCAGCCCGAGCAGGAACTCCAGGTGCCGGTACATCGCCGACTGGAAGCCGGAACCCTCGCCGAGCAGGTTGCGGAACCTGTTGAAGTCGGCCGGCGTCATCCAGCGCAGCCCCTGCCAGGCGGCGTTGAGCCCCTCCAGGTGCAGGGTCGCGCGGCGCAGCGGGGCCAGCGCGTCCCAGACCCGGTCGGCGCGCAGCAGGCGCTGGGTCTCCCGCAGCTCATGGCAGGTCAGCCCGAAGTACAGCTCCATGATCTGGCTGACCATCAGGAAGGACATCTCGCCGGGGTCGTCGCTGAGGGGCTGCTGCAACTGGTGCAGGGCGCTGGCCCGCACGTACGCGTCGTAGGGCACCAGGTCGGCGAACTCCAGGGTCGGCTCGCCGCCGTTGCGCGCGGCACGGGCGGCCCGCTGTCGCGGGGTCACCGGCCGCACCGAGGCGGGGCGGTTCGGCGCCCGCCGCTCCGTCTGATCCACCAGTCGTCTCCCTCCCCCGGACGTGTCGACGTCATGATCTCGCGGTCGGATCGGCCTGCGGAATGCCGGATCAACGGCTCTCGCCGCGTTGTCTTGACGAACCGAAGGCAAGTAGGCGAATTCGGTTCACGAAAGTAAGGTCTGAGCGTGGACGACATGGACTGGGCGCTGCTGCGTGAGCTGCAGGCCGACGCGCGGCTCTCCTTCAGCGAGCTGTCCCGGCGGGTGCACCTGTCCCCGCCTGCCGTCGCGGAGCGGGTCCGCCGGCTGGAGGAGGCCGGCGTCGTCACCGGCTACCACGCCCACGTCGACCTGACCCGGGCCGGCCGCACCGTCGTCGCGCTGATCCGGATGTCCTGCTACGGCGCGCGCTGCATCCTGCACGACCCGGCGGTGGCCGGCTGGCCGGAGATTCTGGAGATTCACCGGATCACCGGCGACGCGTGCAGCATGCTCAAGGTGGCCGCCGGCTCGATCGGCGACTTCGAGGCGGTCATCGACCGGCTCGCCCCGTACGGCCAGCCGTCGAGCACGATGGTCCTCTCCTCCCCGCTCGACTGGCGATCGATCACCGCCCTCCCCTCCCCCCGCCGCGGCTGACCCGGGTTTGGCCCCGAGCCAGCGGGAAAGCAACGCCGTGCCGAGGGGACGCCCTTCCTTCCGTCCGGAGTGCCGCCTTGCGGCGCAAAGGCGGAATGAGGGGCGGAGGGTTCCGGCGGTCGTCGCCGGTTGGGGGGAAATCATGCAGGCAGTCCGCACGATCAACCGCGCGCTCTCGTCCGCACTGACACTGGTTGCGCTGGTCGGGGCGTTCGTCCTGATGTCGGTGGCACCGGCGCGCGCCGGCGAGAACGTCTTCGTCGAGGTGACGCCGAACAGCGTCCAGGCCGGCAGCCGGGTCAGCATCAAGGCGAGCTGCGACAACGACAACAACAACCGCCAGTCCAACGTGCACTCCGACGCGTTCGGGCACGTGATGCTCAAACCGGACAGGGGGTTCCTGACCGGGCAGGTCACCATCCCGGGGGACAAGGCGGCCGGCGACTACCCGGTCGACCTGCGTTGCGAGAACGGCCAGACGGCCTCGACCACGCTCACCGTGCTGAACATGGCCTCCCCCAGCAAGGGACCGGCGACCGGGGGTGGCGGGACGGCCGGCGGCCGCGGTACCGGCTCGTTGCTGGTGCTCGGCGGCGTGGCGCTGGTCGCCACCGCTGTGGCGCTCGGGATGGCGGGCGGCCGACGTCGGACCGGAGCCGGCTCCTGAGCCGGGTGACCCATGACCCGCGATGCCGCGCGTGCGCGGCCGGACCGCCGCGCCCGCTTCCAGGTCGGGCCGCTGCTGCGCGCCTCCGGTCGGCTGGTGGCCCGCGCCTCCGGCCGGCTGGGTCGGGTCGCCGGGCAGGCCGGATCGGCCAGTGTCGCCACCCCGGATCCGGCCGCCACCCCGCTGCCGCCGCGGCGCCTGGCCGGACCGCTGTCGTTCCGGCCCCGTTTCGGTACGGGACCGGGGCTGCCGGTACTGGCCATCGCCGCGGTGATGGTGCTGATCGTGGCGATGCTCGGCGTCGAGCAGGTGACCGGGATGAGCCTGCTGCCGGACCGGCTCAGCGCCGGGTTCCGGCCGCCGCCGAAGAAGTTCCCGGTGCTGACGGCCAGCCGCCCGACCAGCCTCGCCATCGACAAGATCGACCTGCGGGCGCCCGTGCACGACGTGGGCATCGCTCCGGACGGCACCATCGCCGTGCCGGACGTGGCCCGCGCCCAGGAGGCCGGCTGGTACGACAAGGGGCCGACCCCCGGCCAGTACGGCCCGGCGGTGATCGTCGGGCACGTCGACACCACAACCGGGCCGGCGGTCTTCCACAAGCTCCGCGAACTGCGCGACGGCGACCAGATCGAGGTCACCCGCACCGACCGCAGCGTGGCGGTCTTCGAGGTGAACTCGGTGGAGAAGTTCGACAAGGGCCGACTGCCGGTGGACGAGGTGTACGGCGACTTCAGCCACCCGAGCCTTCGACTGATCACCTGCGGCGGCCAGTGGGTCGGCGGTGAGACCGGCTACTCCGACAACGTGGTGGTGTTCGCGTCGCTGGTCAGGGCGCGTTCAGGGTGAGGGCGGGCAGATCGGAACTACAGGTCAGTTCTGGCCTGGGCTCGCCACGGGCAACCCCACAGCCTTGGCACAGTCGAGCAGTCGCCGGTCGTAACTGACGAATGCGATGAGTGCCGTTCCGGACTCGTTGGTCAGAACCTGGGCCGTGGCAAGGTGGATGGCGTCGAGGCTGCGTAGCGTCGGCTCGGCAAACGCAGCTGCGGTCGCGCGGATAGTGCCGTCGATCTCCAGCCGGAAGAGACGTCCGACGGCCGCCGGCACTCCGATCAACGCTTGCGGGGCTGATCGGCGCAAGGCTCTGGGCACCTCGACCTCGACGAGCGCAGAGGAGACCAGCGGGACGTCGCCCTGCGCGTTGAGCCAGGAGACGAGGTCAGCGCTACACGCCTCCTGCCGAACCAACTTCACGACGGCGGCGGAGTCGAGATAGATCACCAGCGCTCCTCGTCTCGCATCTCGGCAAGAGTGGCAGCCACGTCCACGTCCTCGGCACCGAGCTTTGGCGGAAGCGGGACAGGGCCGCTCCCGGTTGGCGCGACGGCCCGCCCCGCCGCTACGAGCTTGGCCAGCACAGACCTGTCGTCACTGACCGGAACCAGTCGGGCGATCGGATGCCCACGATCGGTGATCTCGACGGTCTCGCCACCACTCACCCGAGCCAGCACTTGACTCGTGTTCTGGTTCAGCTCTCGGACCCCGATACGCTCCATGGACAGAGTGTAGAACTAAATGTTCTACACAGCGATCCAGCTCGCCATATATCAAGAAGGCGGCGGCCAGTGGGTCGGCGGTGAGACCGGCTACTCCGACAATGTTGTGGTGTTCGCGTCGCTGGTCAGGGCGCGGGACGGTGGTTGAGCGGCGTCGAGGTGGTCGGCGAGCCGGGCGGCGCCGGTGAGCATGGCCCGGCCGCGCTCGGTGAGCCGTTCCCGCCACCGGCCCAGCGACGCGGCGAGCGGTTCGGCGCCGCCCGCGGCACGCACCTGACGCAGCACGCCGGCGATGTGGTCGAGCCGGTACCCGCCGCGGCGCAACAGGTGGGCGAGCTCGGCGTCGCGGACGTCGTCCGGGAGGTAGACCCGGTAGTGGGTCGCCGGATCGCGCGCCGGCCGCAGCACCCCGGCCCGCTCCCACTTGCGCAGTGTGGCGGGCCGAACGCCGAGACGGTGAGCCAGCACGCTGACGGACACGGCCTTCCGGGCCTGCGGTTGCGGCAGCGTCGCGGTGAGCGTCGTCACCGCCGCCTCGACCGCGTCCAGGGTCTCCCGGTCGCGTTGGAGCAGGGCATGGCCCTGGTCGATGGTGCGCAACGCCGTGTCGATCTCGCCCCGGTTGACGGCCCGCATGATCTCACCGCTGGCCGCGTGGCCGTGGCCCGCGATCAGCGCGAGGTAGGCGCTCAACGCCGTGGCGTGCACCTTGGTGAACCGGCGGTAGCCGTTCGGCGTGCGCTCGGCCGGCGGCAGGACTCCGTCGCGTTCGTAGTTGCGCACCGCCTGCGCGGAGAGACCGTGGGCACGCGCGAGGTCGATCGGACGGCGTACCACTGGGTTTGAGGGTTTGGTGGCTGTCACCCGTGCTCCATCGCTGCTGAGTCTCAACCGCTGGTTCAACGATACGGTTTATGGAATGCCAGCTTTTCTCGACCTGCTCGCGAAAACTCCGGACCTGCTCGCGCTCGGCGAGCCGACGCACGGCGAGTCCGCCTTCCTCCAGCTCCGCAACGACGCCTTCCTGTCCCTGGCCGAGCACGGCTACCGATCGATCGCGGTGGAGAGCGACCGGGCGGCCGGGCTGATCGCCGACGAGTTCGTGCAGGGTGGCGCGGAAGTGTCGCTCGAACGGGCGCTCTCCGAAGGGTTCAGCCACGAATTCGGCACCATCCCGGCCAATCGCGACCTCCTGCTGCGGATGCGCGAGTGGAACACGGGACGGCCGGCCGCCGAACGCCTGACGTTCCACGGCTTCGACGCCCCGTTGGAGCTTGCGAACGTCCCGAGCCCGCGGCGCCACCTCACCCGGGTCTGTGACTTCCTCGGCCTCGACCGATCCGCCGAGATCGACGCCCTGATCGGGGACGAGGCGCGGTGGAGCGATCCCGCCGCGATCTGGGAGCCGGGCCGGTCGGTGGGGCGCTCGACCGACGCCCGGGACCTGCGGGTGCTCGCCGACGACCTCCGCACCGAGTTGTACCTGCGGGCGCCCTGGAAGTCCGCGGGCTGGCCGGCGGCGTTCGTGCACGCGACGTCCGCGATCGCGGTGCTGCGCTACCACGCCGCGGCCGCCGCCCCACTGGCGCAGGAGGAACGCTTCGTCCGCCTGGCCGCGGTCCGCGACGCGCTGATGGCCGAGAACCTGCTCGCGATCCGATCCGCCGAGGCACACCGCGGGCCCACGCTGGTCTTCGGGCACAACACGCACCTCCAACGCCACCCGAGCACGATGACGCTGGCCGGCACCGAGGTGTCCTGGGCCGGCGCCGGCGCGATCGTCGCGTCGCTGCTGGGCGACCGGTACGCGGTGATCGTCGGCAGCCTGGGCGCGAGCCCGGCGCTCGGCATCGGGGCGCCCGCCGCGTCGACCTACGAGGGCAGACTCCAGCAGGAGACCGACCTCCCCCGGTACGTGCTGGCGTCCGACATCGGGCCGGCCGAGCGGCGGACGCACGACTACCGTTACTTCCCGCTGGACCGGGCCACCATCGAGCACGCCGACGCGGTCCTGCACGTCCCGACCGGCGTCGACGCGGCCGTGCTCGCCGATCGGATCGTCGCTCTGCCCGGCGTCGAGCAGGTCGTGGCGAGTGCGGAGAACGGCTCACCCGAGGCGGCCTGGGGCGACCGGTTCTTCTTCGTCGGCCCGGACCGCCGTCAGCCGTTCGCCACAATCGTCGAGCACGACGTGCCCGGCTTCGACGAGGCCGCACAGCTGGACCGCCCCGGTGTCTTCCGCCTCAACCTGGACCTGGGCCGCGACGAGTTCGAGCGACTTTTCGGCTTCCCGCCCAAGGCATTCGAGGACCACCGGGACGAATTCGACTTCGCCCGGCTGGACACCCTCACGCCGCACCCGGGCTACGCGCTCCACGGGTTCGCCAGCATCGTCCTGCCCGGCCCGCACCTGCTGCCCGAGATCGACCGGCTGTTGGCTGTCGCGCACGCTCGGGCGGTCGACCGCGCCGCGCGCCGGGCAGCCCGCCAGCAGCAGTGAGCCAGCGCGCCCGGGGGCATCGCCCGCCCGGCAGCCGCACCGACGGCAGATCCGCGCCGGTCAGCCACCGCCGCTGACCGTGGCGTGCGACGTCAGGCGGCGGCTTCCGGCTCCCGCAGATCCAGCCAGTCGGCCCAGCGGGGGTCGGGGGCGCGGTGCCCCAGCACCCGCCAGGCGGTGCCCTTCGGCGCGACGGGCAGCGCGTGCAACCGCCACCCCATCTCCGCCGGCGTCTTGTCGCCCTTCGTGTGGTTGCACCGGGCGCACGCGGCGACCACGTTCTCCCAGGCGTGCCGGCCACCCCGACTGCGGGGGAAGACATGGTCGATGGTCTCGGCCGGGCCCCGACAGTAGGCGCACCGCCACCCGTCCCGGGCGAAGATCGCCCGCCGGGACAACCCGACGTGCGTTCGGTACGGCACGCGGACGAAGCGGGTCAGCCGGACCACTGACGGCACCGGGAGCGCGTCGCGGGCGCTGTGCAGAATGCCGTCGCCGTCGGCGACGCAGACCGCCTTGGCGGAGAGAACGAGGATCGCGGCGCGGCGCACCGACACGACACACAGCGGCTCGTAGGTGGCGTTGAGGACCAACGCGCCGGAGCCCACCGTGGGTCGTATGTCAGGCATCGCGATCACCCTCCCGGTTCAGCGGCTGCTGCGTACCGCCGTCGACCGAGGTCGGGGCATGACCACCCACACGGTCGACGCCGGGCCGATCACCGACGTCCGTTGCGCCAATAGTCCCTGATCGGACCCCGGATTGCACGCACTAATCCGGGGCCGGGTACGAAGCTCTCTCCCGCACCTGTCACGATGGCCGGTTCGCCCCGTTCCGGCCATGCCCTCGGCGGCAGGTCACCCGGCCGGTGGGTCGGCGGAGGGCGCTCGGGCCTCTTGCGGTACGAAGACAGGGTGAGTGCCGCCAGCGTGACGCCCCTTGCCCTGTCCACCGTCGGGTCGGTGAACTGCCAGGGCAGTTCCTCCTGCGAGTTCCTGTACGACCTGACCAGCTCGGCCTGGTTCGCCGAGGGCAGTTACTGGATCCTGCTCAAGCCGTTGCGGGTGCTGCTGATCCTGGCGCTGGCGATGGTGGCCCGCTGGGCGGTGCACCGCACTATCAACCGGTTGGTCCGGACGACGACCGACGGCGCGGTGCCGACGATGCTGCGGCCGCTGCGCGAGCGGGTGCCCAGCGCGGCGGTCGACCCCACCGAGTTCGTGCCCGAGCGGCGACGGCAGCGGGCCGAGGCGATCGGCTCGGTGTTGCGCAGCCTGACCACCGCGTTCGTCTTCGGCATCGCGCTGCTGATGATCCTGCGTGAGTTCAGCTTCGACCTGGCCCCGCTGCTGGCCAGCGCGGGGATCGCCGGCGTCGCGTTGGGCTTCGGCGCACAGAGCCTGGTCAAGGACCTGATCGCCGGCCTGTTCATGCTCATCGAGGACCAGTACGGCGTGGGCGACAATGTCGACCTGGGCGAGGCGATGGGCGTGGTCGAGGCGGTCGGGCTGCGGGTGACCACAGTGCGCGACGGTCGCGGGGTGCTCTGGTACATCCGCAACGGCGAGATCGTCCGGGTGGGCAACAAGAGCCAGGGCTGGGCCCTCGTGGTGGTGGACCTGCCGATCGGCTTCAACAGCACCGAGGAGGCCACCGCCGTCCTGCGGACCGCGGCGGCCTCGGTCGCGATGGACCCGGAGCTGTCACCGGAGATCGTCGAGGCGCCGGAGGTGCTCGGTGTCGAGCAGGTGACGGTGGACGGCGCGGTCATCCGGACGGTGGTGAAGACGACCGCGGACGGGCAGTTCGCGGTGGGGCGGGAGCTGCGTCGGCGGCTGGCCGAGGCGCTGGAGAACTCGGGGATCACCGCGCAGATCGCGGCGGCCCGCATCTTTCCCGGCCTTCCCAGCCGGCCGTTGCCCGACGGTGAAACTGGTCAGGGCGGTGCCACCTGACCCACCCGTCACTGTCCTCGGATTCAGGGGTCGCGAGCCGCCCGGCCCCTCAGGTATCGTCCGTTCGTTCAGTCGGGGAAGCGACGAATGACCCGTTCGACCTAGATAGTTGTCAGACGATCGGGCAGAATCCGGAGCACGCGTTCCCGCCAAAGCGTGATCACAACCTCGCTGATCCGTAGATCTGACGAGCGCTTCCGGCCGGGCTGCCACGAGCGGCCGACCCGGAGGCCGATGGAGGCGACGGTGCCCGACGAGCGACCTTCCGCGGAAGGCCCAGCTACTTTTCGCGAAGTGTTCGCCCAGCACGAGTTCCGCGCCGTGTTCCTGGCGGGCGCTCTCTCCTGGGTCGGCGACTACGTCGCGAAGGCCGCCGTCACCCTGCTCGTCTACCAGAAGACCGAGTCGGTAGGGCTTTCCGCGGCTGCCTTCGCTGTCAGCTTCCTGCCCTGGCTGCTCGGTGGTCCGGTGCTCGCCGCGCTCGCGGAGCGGTACCCGTACCGGCGGGTGATGGTGTCGTGTGACCTCATCCGGATGGCGCTGATGCTGCTCATCGCCATCCCGCAACTGCCGTACCAGGCGGTGCTGGTGCTCATCTTCGCCGCCACGCTGGCCAATCCGCCGAGCCAGGCGGCGAAGTCCGCGTTGATGCCGCAGATGCTCGCTGGGGACCGGCTGGTGCTCGGGCTGTCGCTGAACGGCAGCGTGGGGCAGGCCGCCCAGATCGTCGGGTACGTGCTCGGCGCCGCCGTCGCCTCGATCGACCCGCAGGTCGCGCTGCTGTTCAACGCGGCCACCTTCGGCGTCTCGGCGCTGCTGGTCCGCCTCGGGGTGCGAAACCGCTCGGCGGTGCCGAACCCGGCGCAGCGCAGCCACCTGCTGCAGGAGACCCGCCAGGGCTTCGCCATCGTGTTCGGCACGCCGGTGCTGCGGGCGATCGCGGTGCTGGTGTTCAGCGCGATGCTCTTCTCGATCCTCCCCGAGGGGCTGGCCGTCGGCTGGGCCAACGAGGAGGGCCACGGCGACATGAGCGCGAGCACGGCCCAAGCAGTGATCATGGTGGCCAGCCCTGTCGGTTTCATTCTCGGCGGCCTGCTGGTGAGCCGCCTGTTCGGGCCGGCACGCCGGCTGAAACTGATGCGGCCGCTCGCGGTGCTCGCCCCCCTGGTGCTGGTGCCGACGTTGCTCGATCTGCCCCCGCTGGCGGTGGCGCTGCTGGCGGCGCTCTGTGGGTTCGCGGTCGCCGGCATGCTGCCGATGGCGAACGGGCTCTTCGTCCAGGCCCTGCCCAACGGCTTCCGGGCCCGCGCCTTCGGGGTGATGGCGACCGGTGTCCAGGTCATTCAGGGTTTCGCGGTGCTGGCCACCGGGTTGATCGCCGACCACTTCGACAACATCCCCCTCGTGGTGGGGCTGTGGAGCGCGGCCGGCGTGGTGCTGATGGCGGTGGCCGCGCTGCGCTGGCCGGATCGGCAGGCGTTCAACGAGGCGATCGCGGCAGCCACGGCGGCCAATGCCGAGCCGCCCGACCACCCGGACGACCCTCCCACCGACGACACTGCGGCGGGGCCGCCCGAGCCGCGCACCGGTGACGGTCACCGCCGGCACGCGGTCACCTGACCCGACCCGCCCGTTGGGCCCAGGGCGTCGGCCGGCGTGATCCGACGCACGGTGCTCGGGTCGGTTCGGCGCACGGCACACCTGGCAGGATGGAACGGTGAACCCCGCAGGTGAATCCGAGCGTCCCGGTGCTTCGACGACCCTCTTCGAAGCGGTCGGCGGCGAGCCCACCTTCCGCAGGCTGGTCGACGAGTTCTATGCCGGCATCGCCACTGATCCGCTGCTGCGGCCCATGTACCCCGAGGATGACCTGGGGCCGGCCGCGGATCGGATGACCCTGTTCCTGATGCAGTACTGGGGTGGACCGAACACGTACTCCGCCCAGCGTGGCCACCCGCGACTGCGGATGCGGCACGCGCCGTTCCGGATCGGCGCGGCCGAGCGGGACGCCTGGCTACGGAACATGCGCCGCGCCGTGGACCGGCTCGACCTCGAGCCGGAGATCGCCACCACGCTCTGGGACTACCTGGAGCGGGCCGCGTACTTCATGGTCAACGCCGAGGAGGACCCGGCCAACGGCGGCTGAGCGCCGGGCCGAGGCCGCGTCAGAGCAGCGCGCCCTCGTCGTGCAGCCAGTCCACGAAGCTTGTGGCGACCGCCGCGCCGCAGTCGAGCATCTCGACGAGCAGCGCGTCGTGGGTGCCGGCGCCGAGTGGCACCTGAAGCTCGGCGTAGATCGGCAACTGCCCGCGCTCCGTCGGGTCGCCGATGTACGCCTTGCAGAACCGGCGGGTGTGGTTCCACTCGTTGACCACCCGATAGGCCCGGTCGGCCCAGTCCGGCGGGACCGTGGCGTGCGGGCGGGCCCGCATGACCAGGATCTCGTCCTCCGGCCCCTCGAGGGTGACCAGCACGGCGTGCCGCTCCCACATGGCCAGCAGGTTGCCGTCGCCATCGGCCAGGTAACGCACGTCGAGCAGGTCGAGTGCGTCGCAGACCCGGCGCAGACTCACCGGCTCCACGGTGGCCAGCATCTCGGTCAGCACCGGTCGCTCGCTGGCCGGGCAGTCGTCCCCCGGCTGGCGAGGGTTGGGCGGTCCGACCCGGACCGCGCTCTCCACTGTGATCCCGCTTCGGGTTTCCGGATCGCCGCCGTCGGCGGGACCGGGGCGCCATGACCACCACGGCATCGCTCGCGCACCTCACTCCCCAGCGGATCCAGTCGCCTACGGTGCGTTGGATCCGAGCATGGACGGTACCCGGACAGCCGAGTTGAAGCACCCCCCCAACGCCCGCCCCGGCCCAGAAGAATGAGCAGGGGTCATCCGTTCGGACGAGGGCTGAGGGGTGTCATCGCAAGATCCGTGGCCGTCTGCAACCACGCCGCTCCGTATGGTCCCACCAGGCCAACCCAACGTCCCGCCACCCGGACCTGAACGGTCGCCTCGTCGGGGCCGGTGGCCGGGCCGTCGGCGGCGCCGAGGAAGCCCATCCGGACCACCCCCTGCACCAGCCGCTGCGACACCTCGACCGGCGGGGCGGGCGGTCCGTCCGGCGTGACAAGCACCGCCACGTGGTCGAGCAGCGCGTCCCGCAGCGCCCGCTGGCCCACCGCGCGGCCGGCCACGCCCTGCTCGCTCGCCGTACGCAGGGTGCCCGCCGCCGCGGCCGCGATCCGCCGCAACTCGACGACGGGCAGCGCCTCCACCGTCCGGCTGCGCGCCGGGGGCAGCGGCCACCGCCACTGCGCGTCCCGGCGGACCGGCCGGGCCGGACCGCCGCGTTCCAGCTCGGCGAGCAGCTCCGCGGCAGCCACGGTGACGTCCTCGGCGCTGCCGTCGGTCGGCCCGCCGGCCACCGTCCGGACCACGAGGACCTGCCACGGCAGACGGGCCCAGAGGGCGATCCGGCCGGGCACACCGGCCGACCGCAACCGGACCGGTGCGACCGGGTCCAGCCGGACCAGCCGGGCCAGGAAGGCGCCCGCGTCGGCCACCCCGGCCACCCCGTGTGCCGGGGTCGACGCCGCCGCCTGCCCCGTGCCCGGCCGGGTCACGCCAGGCCGCCCTGGGGCGCGTAGGTGAGCAGGAAGTCCCGTTCCTCCGGGGTGATCCGGCGGGGCACCTGGCGGGTCAGGTCGAACGGCACAAGCACCGAGCGGGCCCGGCTGGCCAGCACCTCGCCGTCGTACAGCTCGTAGGCGACGGTGAACCGGGAGGCCCGGATCTCCTCCACCCACAGCTCGATGCGGACGGTGGGCGCCGCCTCCGCGGTGGCCCGGCCCAGCGCGTAGTCGACAGGGCGCAGGTAGTCGACCTCGTGCCGACGGATCACCACCCCGTCGGCGAACGAGCCGACCCCCCAGGCCCGGCCACCGGCGAACATCAACGCCACCCGCGCCTCCTCGTACAGGGTGAGGAAGCGCGAGTTGTTGATGTGCCCGTACGCGTCCAGGTCGGACCAGCGCAGCGTGCAGTGGTAGACGAAGCGGTCAGACACCTTCTCGGCCGGTCAGTCGCGGGTCAGCTTGCGGTAGGTCACCCGGTGCGGCCGGGCAGCCTCCGCGCCGAGGCGGTCGATCTTGTTCTTCTCGTACGCCTCGAAGTTGCCCTCGAACCAGAACCACCGGGACGGGTCCTGGTCGTCGCCCTCCCAGGCCAGGATGTGCGTGGCGACCCGGTCCAGGAACATCCGGTCGTGCGAGATGACCACGGCGCAGCCGGGGAACTCCAGCAGCGCGTTCTCGAGGCTGGACAGCGTCTCCACGTCCAGGTCGTTCGTCGGCTCGTCGAGCAGGATGACGTTGCCGCCGATCTTCAGGGTCAGCGCCAGGTTGAGCCGGTTGCGCTCACCGCCGGAGAGCACCTTCGTCGGCTTCTGCTGGTCCGGGCCCTTGAAGCCGAACGCCGCGATGTACGCCCGGGACGGCATCTCGACCTTGCCCACCATCAGGTAGTCCAGCCCGTCGGAGACGACCTCCCAGACGGTCTTGTCGCCGTTGAGGCCCTCGCGGTTCTGGTCGACGTACGACAGCGAGACCGTCTCGCCGACCCGGACCGACCCGCCGGTCGGCTGCTCCAGCCCGACGATGGTCTTGAACAGCGTGGTCTTGCCGACGCCGTTGGGGCCGATGATGCCGACGATGCCGTTGCGCGGCAGCGAGAACGACAGGTTGTCGATCAACAGCCGGTCGCCGAAGCCCTTGCTGAGGTCGACCGCCTCGATCACCGTGCTGCCCAGGCGCGGGCCCGGCGGGATCTGGATCTCCTCGAAGTCGAGCTTGCGGGTCTTCTCCGCCTCGTTGGCCATCTCGTCGTACCGGTCCAGGCGGGCCTTGGACTTGGTCTGCCGGGCCTTGGCGTTGGAGCGGACCCACTCCAGCTCCTCGGTGAGGCGCTTCTTCATCTTGGCGTCGCGGCGACCCTCGACGGCCAGCCGGGCGGCCTTCTTCTCCAGGTAGGTGGAGTAGTTGCCCTCGTAGCCGATGGCCCGGCCGCGGTCCAGCTCCAGGATCCAGCCGGCCACGTTGTCGAGGAAGTACCGGTCGTGGGTGATCGCCATGACGGTGCCGGCGTACTTGGCCAGGTGCTGCTCCAGCCAGGAGACGCTCTCCGCGTCCAGGTGGTTGGTGGGCTCGTCGAGCAGCAGCAGGTCGGGCGCCTCCAGCAGCAGCTTGCAGAGCGCGACCCGGCGGCGCTCACCACCGGAGAGCTGGGTCACGTCGGCGTCCGGCGGCGGGCAGCGCAGGGCGTCCATTGCCAGTTCGAGCTTGGAGTCGACGTCCCAGGCGTCGAGGTGGTCCAGCTCCTCCTGGAGCTTGCCCATCTCCTCCATCAGCTCGTCGGAGTAGTCGGTCGCCATCTGCTCGGCGATCTTGTTGAACCGCTCCAGCTTGGCCTTGGTCTCGGCAACCGCCTCCTCGACGTTGCCGAGCACGGTCTTGGCCTCGTTGAGCGGGGGTTCCTGGGCGAGCATGCCGACGGTGTAGCCGGGCATGAGGCGCGCCTCGCCGTTGCTCGGCTTGTCCAGTCCTGCCATGATCTTGAGGAGGCTGGACTTACCGGCGCCGTTCGGACCGAGCACACCGATCTTGGCTCCCGGCAGGAAGCTCAACGTCACGTTGTCGAGCACGACCTTGTCGCCGTGCGCCTTGCGGGCCTTTTCCAGGACGTAGATGTACTGGGCCACGGTGCGGGCTACCTCCGTCGGTTGCTGTCGCTGATCGGCTGCGCGGCGCGGGCTGCGAGGACCGCCCGCCGCCGCCGGCCGGGAGCCGGCCGCGCGCACGCCACCGTCAATCCTGACAGGTACGCCGCGCTTCGCCCACATCACCCCGCCCGAGGAGTACGCGGGTGAGCTTCCTTGCCGACCGTGGTATCACCCGTTAGCGTCCGTGGTATGACCAAGAAGATCGCCATCAGCGTGCCGGATGACGTGGCGGAGCGGCTGGCCGAGGAGTCCAACGTCTCGGCCTTCATCACCGACTCGGTTCGTCAGCGGATGGCTGTCGAGCGCACCCGACGGGCACTTCGTCAGGTGGGCTTCCAACTCACTGACGAAGGTCTCGCCGAGGCGGGCAGGAAGCTCGACGAGGCACACGCGAAGATCACTCCGGAGTTGCGCGCGAAGGCAGCCGCCCTGCTGAGCGAGGCATCTCGCGGACGGATGACGATTCGTGACTGACGCAGGTCTCGTGCTCGACACCGCCTGCCTCCTCGCCTACTCCGAAGGCGTGGAGGTGGTCGGGGAGCAGATCGCGAAGGTCGCGGACAAGCGACTGGCCGTGATCGTCCCGGCGCTCTGCCTGGCCGCCGCGTACCGCCAGGTGACCCACGACGGGTGGCCCCTGCTCGACATTGTCGGCGACCTGGAGCAGGTCGTCGTGACACCCGTGGAGCACGACATGTGCGCGATCCTGGGCGGCTGGTCACGAACCCTCGGCGGCATGGATCTGGCCCAGGCCGCGATGGAGGCCGCGAGGGCGACCACACCGATCATGACGGATCGGCGGGAGTTGCTCGGTGAGGTGTTGCCCAAGGAATGGCCGATCATCGACCTCTGAGCCCAGCCTGCCGACAAGATCACCTTCAGGATTTCGAGGAGTACGAGGCGGGTAGGAGACTCCGGCACGGGGCACCAGACGCCGCAGCTACGCTCAGTACGCTCATGGCGGTGGACCCGTCAGTACCCGGAGGTGGCCGATCGTGACCGTCCGTAGCTCCTTTGTCGTAGTGGCGAACCGTCTGCCGGTCGACGAGGTGAGCACTCCCGAGGGCCGACAGTGGCGACGCAGCCCTGGCGGGCTGGTCACCGCGCTGCACCCGGTGCTCGCCGAACACCAGGGCACCTGGGTCGGCTGGGCCGGTGGCACCGGTGCCGCCCCCGAGCCGTTCGACCTGGAGGGGATCCGGCTGCACCCGGTCCCGCTGAGCGCCGAGGAGCTGGAGCGCTACTACGAGGGCCAGTCCAACGCGACGATCTGGCCGCTCTACCACGACGCGGTCGAGACACCGGCCTACAAGCGCCGCTGGCGGGAGGCGTACCGCCTGGTCAACGCGCGGTTCGCGGAGGCCGCCGCGGACGTGGCGGCCGAGGGCGCGACGGTCTGGGTGCAGGACTACCAGCTCCAGTTGGTCCCGGCGATGCTCCGTGAGCTGCGCCCGGACCTGCGGATCGGGTTCTTCCTGCACATCCCGTTCCCGCCGATCGAGCTGTTCATGCAGATGCCGTTCCGCACCGAGATCCTGCGCGGCCTGCTCGGCGCCGACCTTGTCGGTTTCCAGCAGCGGTTGGCCGCACAGAACTTCGTCCGGCTGGCCCGGCACCTGCTCGGTCTGCGCTACGAGGGGCAGATGATCCAGGTCGACGGTCGGCAGGTGAAGGCGGGCGCCTTCCCCATCTCGATCGACACCCAGGAGATGGAACGGATGGCCGCCGACCCGGCGATCCAGGCGCGGGCCAAGCAGATCCGCGCCGAGCTTGGCGACCCGAAGACGATCATCCTGGGCGTGGACCGGCTGGACTACACAAAGGGCATCGAGTTACGACTCAAGGCCTTCCGCGAGTTGCTGGCTGACGGAAAGTTGACAGTTCCCGACGCGGTTATGGTGCAGGTGGCCACACCGAGCCGCGAGCGGGTCGAGCACTACCAGGCACTACGGGTCAAGGTCGAGCGCGAGGTTGGCCGGATTAATGGCGAATTCGGCCGGGTCGGCGTGCCGGCCGTGCATTACCTGCATCAGTCGTACAGTCGCAGTGAACTGGCCGCGATGTACGTTGCCGCCGACGTGATGATGGTGACACCGCTACGCGACGGCATGAACCTGGTGGCCAAGGAGTACGTGGCGTCGCGCGCCGACCAGGGTGGCGCGCTCGTGCTCAGTGAGTTCGCTGGCGCCGCAACGGAGCTGCGTCAGGCATTTCTGTGTAACCCGCACGACCCGGACGCGGTCAAGGACGCCCTGCTCCGGGCAGTGCACGTGGAGAAAACCGAGGCACGCCGCCGGATGCGGACAATGCAACGTCACCTGCGTACCCACGACGTGGGCCACTGGGCCAAGTCTTTCCTCTCCGAACTTGGAGTTCCCGAGGCGGAGGCCGAGTGAACACGACCGTCAACGATGGCGCGGCGATGGCCACCGGGGTGATGGACCCCGAGCTGCGCTCCGCCATCGGCCGGATCGCCCGGGTCCCCCAGCTCCTTGTCGCCTGCGACTATGACGGCACACTGGCGCCGATCGTGGAGGACCCGAGCACAGCCGTCCCGCTGCCCGAGTCGGTAGCCGCGGTCCGCGCGCTCGCCGCGCTGCCGCAGACCACAGTGGCGGTCGTCTCCGGCCGGGCGCTGCGCGACCTGGCCGCGCTGTCCCGGCTGCCCAGCGAGGTGCACCTCGTCGGCAGCCACGGCTCCGAGTTCGACATCGGCTTCGTCGAGCGGCTCTCCCCCGAGTTGGTGGCGGTGCGCACCCGGGTCCGCAACGCGCTGCGCGAGATCGCCGCCGAGCACCAGGGCATCCGGCTGGAACGCAAGCCGGCAAGCGTGGCCATGCACACCCGAGGGGTCGACCCGCAGGTCGCCGCCGCCGCCATCGAGGCGGTCCGCAACGGCCCGGCCACCTTCGACGGTGTCACGGTGACCCAGGGCAAGGAGGTCATCGAACTCTCCGTCGTGGCCACCCACAAGGGCACCGCGCTCGACCAACTGCGGACCCAGCTCGCCGCCAGCGCGGTGCTGTTCATCGGCGACGACATCACCGACGAGAACGCGTTCGGCCACCTGCACGGTCCCGACCTCGGCATCAAGATCGGCCCCGGCGACACCCAGGCCGGCTACCGGGTCGGCGACCCGCTGGAGGCCGCCCGCGCGCTGGCGCTGCTGCTGGAGACCCGGCGGCACTGGCTGTTCGGCGAGCGGGCGGTGCCGATCGAACGGCACTCCATGCTGGCCAACGGTCGTACCGTCGCTCTGCTCACCCCCGAGGCGAAGGTGAGCTGGCTCTGTCACCCCAAGCCGGACTCGGCGGCGATCTTCGCCGACCTGGTGGGTGGCAGCCCGGCCGGTCACTTCAGCGTCGCCCCGGAACGCGGCGGCATCCCCCTGGGCCAGCGCTACCGCTCCGGCACGATGACGGTGGAGACCCGGTGGTCCGGGCTCACCGTCACCGACTGGCTGGACAAGCCGGCCCGGGAGACCACCCCGGACGACAGCCCGGCGGTCATCACCGGCGACTCGACACTGATCCGGGTGCTCACCGGCAGCGGCAAGGCCCGGGTGGAGTTCGCGCCGAGGCCCGAATTCGGTCAGGTCGCCGTGCAGTTGCAGCCACTCGGCGACGGCCTGCTGGTGCTGGGCTCCAACGAACCTGTCGCGCTCTACGCCCCCGGCGTGGAGTGGGAGGTCGGCAACGACGGCGGGTACGAGACCGCGAAGGCGATCGTCGACCTGTCCGCCGCCGGTGGGCAGGTCGTGCTGGAGCTGCGCTTCGGCACGCACAGCCTGGAACACCACCGGGTGCCGATCCACGAGCGGCAGGCTGCGGCCGAGCAGCCGTGGAAGGACTGGGTGGCGTCACTGCGGTTGCCGTCCACCGCCCGAGACCTGGTCGCGCGCAGCGCCCTCACCCTGCGTGGGCTCTGCCACGAGGCCACCGGCTCGATCCTGGCCGCGGCCACCACCTCGCTCCCCGAGGAGTTGGGCGGCGTCCGCAACTGGGACTACCGCTACTGCTGGCTGCGCGACGCCGCACTGACCGCCCGCGCGCTCGTCGACCTGGGCTCCGTCGAGGAGGCCGAGGCGCTGCTGCGCTGGGTGGACGGCTGCATCGAGCGCACCGGCGGCCACCCGGAGCGTCTGCACCCGCTCTACACCATCGACGGGTACGAGCTGGGCGCCGAAGCGGTAATCGACACGCTGCCCGGGTACGCCGGCTCCCGGCCGGTCCGGGTCGGCAACCTCGCCAACCACCAGCTCCAGCTCGACGTCTTCGGCCCGATCGCCGACCTGATCGCGGCCGTCGCCGACGCTCGCGGCTCGGTCCGGGACGACGAGTGGCGGGTCCTGGAGAACATGGTCGAGGCGGTCCGCCGCCGTTGGCACGAGCCCGACCACGGCATCTGGGAGGCGCGGCTACCACCCCGGCACCACGTCTTCTCCAAGGTGATGTGCTGGATGACAGTCGACCGGGCGCTGCACGTCATGCGCGAGCACGGCGGCGAGGACCGGCCCGAGTGGAAGGACCTGCGCGACCGGATCGGCGCGAACGTCCTGGAGCAGGGTTGGCACTCCGACGTCGAGGCGTACAGCGTCGCGTACGGGGACGAGGACATGGACGCCTCGTCGCTCTGGATCGGGCTCTCCGGCCTGCTCCCGGGTGACGACCCGCGCTTCCTGTCCACCGTCCTGCGCATCGAGGCGGACCTGCGCAGCGGCCCGGTCGTCTACCGCTACCACTGGGACGACGGCCTGCCCGGCCGCGAGGGCGGCTTCCACATCTGCACGGCGTGGCTGATCGAGGCGTACCTGCGCACCGGCCGCCGCACCGACGCCGAGGAGCTGTTCGCACAGATGGTGCTCACCGCCGGTCCGACCGGGCTGCTCCCCGAGCAGTACGACCCGCTCGCCGAGCGCGGGCTGGGCAACCACCCGCAGGCGTACAGCCACCTCGGGCTGATCCGCTGTGCCCTGCTGCTGGACAACATGCTCAAGCAGTAGCCGACCGCTCGTCTGACGGGGCCGGAGCGCATGCTCTGGCCCCGTCAGTCGCCGCCACGCCGACAGACGTCAGTCAGTGCGGGTACGGCAGGCTCGGTTGCCACCCGTACAGGTGGGCGTTGAGGTCGGTGGGCACCGTCCAGTGCACGTACGGCAGCACCGCGCTGCTGCCGGTGTGTATCAGGCACAGCAGTGGGGCGTCGCCGGTGTGGTCGAGCGCGAGCTTCGGTTTACGGGCCGCGCCGACGCCGCCGAGGCCGAACAGGACAACCGGATCCCGGACCGGCAGCCCCTGTGCCTGCCGGCCGTCACGCCAACTTCGGTACGCCGCGTCCAGCCGCCAGGGCGCGAGGTCGGCGAGACCGCGGTACAGGTTCGCCACCCAGGTCGGGGTGAGTTCGGCGTCGGAGAGCCGGTACGGCACCCCGGCCAGCAACGCGTCGAGCTCCGGATCCGTCTCTACCCCAGCGTTGGTCAGCGCCTCGGGCAACGCGCCACGGCGGACGGCCTCGACCGCAGGGGCGGCCTGCTCGACCCGATCGACCTGCCAGCGAAGCCCTGCCGGGGTGTTCGCCTGTCGGCGGTCCCACAGCCAGCGGGCGCTGTCCCAGCGATGCCGCTGGTTGGCCGGGATCAGGTCGTCGATGCCGATGACCAACTCCTCGCCCTCGACCCGTGCGGTGAGCCACCGGCCCCGCAGGTGCGGCCGCTGCTCGCCGTAGCCGGCGAGTGCGACCACTGCGGACCGCAGGTAGGCACCGGTGTTCCCGCGCGGGAAGTGCCAGCACAACGCGGACAGGTCGATGGCGTCGAGGTCGGCGGCGGCCTCGTCCGACACCGCGTCGATCCGGACCAGCGGCGACGCCGCGTTGGCCTGGCGATGGTCGAACTGTCGACGGTCCCGGCGCTGCCGTATCTCGGCCCGCTCGACCGACGGGCTGACCGAGTACGCCGCCTTCTTCCCGGCCCACCGCAGCACCTCCGCCCCGGCCGCCTGCGGGTCGCCGAAGAGCCGGAACGCCAGCAGCTCGTACTCGTCGGACCCGTCGTCCTCGGTCACCTGCAGCTCGTACACCAGGTCGCCGGGCGAGTCCAGGTCGTAGGCGGTGTGCGGGTCACGGCCGAACTCGTTGCCAACGAGCGAGTCGCCCGGCCGTTGGCGATAGCCACGGACCACCGTGACCAGGACGGCCCACGAGCCGTCCGCGTCCGTGCACCTCAGAGTCCGGACCGGAGCATCGCGCCATCTCGAGGGGAGGTCCTCGAAGGTGGTGGTCAGGCCGGGGTTTCCGCACCTCAGCGCGACGGGTGTGAGCAGTTCCGTTCGCCACGTCTCGTGAGGATCCTTCACGGTGAGCATGAGCGACATTGTGTCGACAGCCACCGACACCCCCGCCACCGTGCCGGATCAACGAAGCGTGGTGGTTCCGAGTGTCGGTTAACGCCCCACTCGCCATCCCCTCACGCTTTGCTCTGCTTCATCACTCCACGCAACACAAACATCTTCGCCTGGTGCGTCGGGTGAAGCAGAGCAAAGCGTGCCCAGGAACCGTCCGATCTCGCGTCGGCGGCGCCACCAACGGCTGCGCTGGCCCGCACGGGCGGTGCCACCGTCCGTGCCGGAGGTGTGACCTCGTCTTCGTGGAATTAGCGCCGGAGCCCGCACGCGCGCCCCCTAGCCGTCGAGTGCGTTCACCACGTCTCCCACCACCACAACGGCGGGCGGGCGTAGGTCGGCGGTGAGCACATCGGCGGCCACCGTGCCGAGGGTGGACCGGAGCGCGCGTTGAGCGCCGGTGGTGGCCTCCTGGACGACGGCGGCCGGCGTCTGCGGCGACCGCCCGTGGGCGATCAGGGTGGCCGTGATGGCGGCGAGGTTCTTGAGCCCCATCAGGATCACCAGGGTGCCGCGTAGACCGGCGAGGGCCTCCCAGCGCACCAGCGAGGCCGGCGAGTCGGGTGCCACGTGCCCGGAGACCACTGTGAACTCGTGCGCCACCCCCCGGTGGGTGACCGGGATCCCGGCCGCGGCCGGCGCGGCGATCGAGCTGGTCACCCCCGGCACGACGGTCACCGGTACGCCGGCCTCCGCGCACGCCAGCAACTCCTCACCGCCCCGACCGAAGACGTACGGGTCGCCGCCCTTGAGCCGCACCACGAACGCACCGGCCAGCGCGCGGTCGACGAGGATCTGGTTGATCTCCTCCTGCGCCCGGGACGGCCCGTAGGGGATCTTCGAGGCGTCCACCAGCTCGACGTCGGGGCGCAGTTCGTCGAGGAGCAGGCCGGGCACCAGCCGGTCGGCCACCACCACGTCGGCCTCGGTGAGCAGCCGCCAACCCCGCACGGTGATCAGCTCCGGGTCACCCGGCCCCGCCCCGACCAGCGCCACCCGCCCGGCCTGCCGCCCGCCGGTCGGCCCGGTCGCGGCGTCGGGCCGGCTCCGCGTCGGAGCGGTCCCGTCCGGTGCCAGGCGGACGGCGAGGAGGTCGCGGACCGCGTCGCGGACGGTCATCGCCCGGCGGGGGTCACCGCCGCCGAGCACCGCCACGGTGACCGGGCCGTGCCGGGTCACCGCCGGGGTCCAGGCGGTGGCGGCCGTCCGGTCGTCGGCCCGGACGCAGAAGATCCGCCGCTCGGCGGCGACGGCGCTCACCGAAGCCGCCGCGATCGGGTCGTCGATTGCCACCTGGACCAGCCACGCGCCGTCCAGGTCCTCGGGCAGGAACCGGCGCGGCACCCAGTGCAGTCGACCCGCGTCGACCCGGGCCCGCAGCGCCGGGGTCAGCTCCGGGGCCACCAGCAGGACGTCCGCGCCAGCGTCCAGCAGCGCGGGCACCCGCCGGGTGGCGACCGCGCCGCCGCCCACCACGACCACCCGCCGCCCGTCGAGCCGCAATCCAAGGGGGTACGGATTGGAGGTCACGCCGCACCACCACCGCGGCGGACGGCTCGCTCGCTGCGCCCTGTCACTTCTCGGCCACCCCGGCGGAGTCGAAGGTGGCCACCTCGTGCAGCACCCGGACCGCGCCGGTGACCACGGGCAGCGCCAGCAGTGCGCCGGTGCCCTCGCCGAGGCGCAGCCCCAGGTCGATCAGCGGGTCGAGGCCGAGGTGCCGCAGCGCCACCGTCGCACCCGGCTCGGCCGAACGGTGCCCGGCGACCATCGCGCAGACCGCGTCCGGGGCGAACGCCGCTGCGGCGAGCGCTGCCGAGACCGCGATCACGCCGTCCAACAGCACCGGCGTGCGGCGGGCGGCGGCGCCCAGGATCAGGCCGGCCAGCGCGGCGTGCTCCAGGCCGCCGACGGCGGCCAGCACACCCAGCGGGTCGGCCGGGTCGGGAGCGTGCCGGGTCAGCGCGGCGCGCACCACGGCGACCTTGTGCGCGTAGGTCGGGTCGTCGATGCCGGTGCCCCGACCGGTGGCGTCGAGCGGGTCGGCGCCGGTGAACGCGGCGATCAGCGCGGCGGCCGGGGTGGTGTTGCCGATGCCCATGTCACCGGTGAGCAGGATGCCGGCTCCGGCGTCGATCAGCTCGTCGGCGATCCGGATGCCGGTCCGCAGCGCCGCCAGCGCCTCGTCGCGGGTGAGCGCGGCGGTCACCGTGAAGTCGCGGGTGCCCCGGCGGACCGACGCGGCAACCAGCCGGGGCACGGCCGGATCGAGCACCGCCGGACCGGCCGCGGGCTGGGCGGGCAGCGGGTGGGCCACCCCGACGTCGACAACGGTGACCGACGCGCCGGCCTGCCGGGCGAACGCGTTGACCACCGCACCGCCGGCCAGGAAGTTGCCGATCATCTGCCCGGTGACCTCCTGCGGCCACGGGCTCACCCCCTGGGCGTGCACCCCGTGATCGCCCGCGAAGATCGCGACGGCGGCCGGCTCGGGCAGCGGTGGCGGGCAGGCCCCGGCCAGGCCGGCGAGGCGTACCGACAGCTCCTCCAACGCGCCCAGCGAGCCCGCCGGCTTGGTCAGCCGGCCGTGCAGCTCGCGGGCGGCGGCCATGGCCGCTTCGTCCGCCGGTCGGATCGCCCCGATCGTGGTCTCCAGCATCATGCCTCCATGATCTCGCGCAGCGCCTCGATGAACGCGTCGGTCGTGTTTCGGTCGCGTACCGCCACCCGCAGCCAGTCCGGGCCGAGGCCGGGAAAGGTGTCACCCCGGCGCACCGCCCAGCCGCGCTCGCGCAGGGCGGCCCGGATCGCTGTCGCGCCCGGCACGTGCAGCAGGACGAACGCGCTGGCCGGGCGGCCGACGACGCGTACACCGGCCAGGGCGGCGAGGCGGGCGACCAGGTGGTCGCGGTCGGCGGCGAGAGCGGCGGCGATGGCGCGCTCGGCCTGGACCGCGACGTCGGTGGCGCAGGCCGACGCGGCGGCCAGCGCGGGCGTGGAGACGGCCCAGAGCGGCTGGACGGCGGCCAGCCGCGTCAGCAGGTCCGCGGCGCCGAGCAGGTAGCCGATCCGGAGGCCGGCCAGGCCCCACGTCTTGGTGAGGCTGCGCAGCACGAGCAGGCCGGGCAGGTCGCGCCGTTCGGCAAGCGACTCCGGTTCGCCGGGGTGCCCGGGGGCGATTGTGGTGTCGGCGAACGCCTCGTCGACAACCAGCACCCGGCCGGGGCGGGCCAGCGCGGCAAGCGTCCGCGCGGGGTGCAGCACCGAGGTCGGGTTCGTGGGGTTGCCGATCATCACCAGGTCGGCGTCGGCGGGCACCCGGGACGGGTCGAGCCGGAAGTCCTCTGCCGCGTCAAGCAGCACCCGCTCGACCGGGTGCCCGGCGGCCCGCAGCGCCGCCTCCGGCTCGGTGAACTGGGGGTGCACGACCACCGGCCGGCGCACCCCGCGCAGCGCCTGGGCGATCAGCACGAAGCCCTCGGCGGCGCCGGCGGTGAGCAGCACCTCGTTCGGGTGACGGCGGTGTCGGGCGGCGACGGCCGTCCGGGCCTGCGTCGGGTCCGGGTAGTGGGCCAGCTCGGTCAGGGTCGCGGCGATCGGGCCGGCCAACCAGGCGGGAGCCGGCGCGTGCCGGACATTGACGGCGAGGTCGATCAGCCCGGCGCCGACCTCCGCGTCGCCGTGGTGCGCGAGGTCCGGTTCGACCCCGGCGGCGGCGACCATCCCGGTCGGCTGATCAGACATGTCCGCGATCCTGCCGGGAAGGCGGCCGGTGGGACAGCGGATCCCGGCGTAAGCCACGTCACCACTCGCCGGTTTAAGAGTTCTTCTCAGGTACGAATCGGAAATGTCATAACTTGGCCATGTGAGTAATCGACCCCTTGCTGCCGCTGGTCGCCTCGTCCCTCTCCTTCGCGCCGGACTGATCGCCGGAATCGTGATCGCCGCCGTCGCGTACCCACTTGTCGCCCTCACCGGAATCGGCGCGAAGGCCACCGCGCACGCCGTGGAGCAGAAGACCAGGATCCTGACCACCGCCCTGCCCGCCGAGACCTCCTACGTCTACGCCCCGGACGGCAGGACCGTGCTGACCATGTTCTACGAGGAGTACCGGCAGTACACCAAGCTGTCGGACATGTCGCCGAACATCCAGCAGGCGATCGTCGCCGCCGAGGACTCCCGCTTCTACCAGCACCACGGCGTCGACCCGAAGGGCGTGGCCCGCGCCTTCGTGTCCAACGCCCGCTCCGGCGGCTCCCAGGGCGCGTCGACCCTGACCATGCAGTACGTCCGGATGGCCCTGCGGGACAGCGCGACCACGCCCAAGGAGGTCCAGGAAGCCACCCAGCAGACCAGCCTGCGCAAGGTCAAGGAGATGCGGATGGCGCTGGACCTGGAGAAGGAGATGAGCAAGGAGCAGATCCTGGAGCGCTACCTCAACTCGGCGTACTTCGGGCACCGGGCGTACGGCATCTACGCGGCCAGCGAGATCTTCTTCTCCAAGACCCCGAAGGACCTCACCCCGGTCGAGGCCGCCACCCTCGCCGGGCTGGTGAAGTCCCCGTCGGAGTACGACCCGGCCGACTCCGACCAGAAGGAGGCCACCGGGCGGCGCGACTACGTGCTGGACCGGATGAGCCAGCTCGGTTACCTCTCCCCCGACTCGGCGGCCGCCGCCAAGGCCGAGCCGATCCGGCTGAAGCTGACCACCCCGCCGCACGACTGCGCCGCGGTGACGGAGAAGTACAACAGCTGGGGCTTCGCCTGCGACTACCTGAAGAACTGGTGGAGCGCACAGCCCGCCTTCGGCGCGAACCCGCTGGAACGCATGGACAAGCTGCGCCGGGGCGGCTACCGCATCGTGCTCAGCCTCGACCCGAAGATCCAGGCGGCGGCGGAGAAGAACGTCGGCAGCAAGGAGGCCACCGGCAGCCCGTTCGCCAACGGGATCGTGGTCTCCGAGCCCGGCACCGGCCGGGTGAAGGCGATGGCGGTGAACCGGACGTACTCGCTGGACCTCAGCGAGAACCCGCAGAGTTCCAACCCCGAGGCCGGACCGAAGGTGAAGGCCAACTACCCGAACACCGTGGCGCCGCTGCTCGGCGGCGGTGACCTGGCGGGCTACCAGGCCGGGTCGACGTTCAAGATGTTCCCGATGCTTGCCGCGCTGGACTCGGGGATGACGCTGTCCACCTCGTTCAACGCCCCCTACCGGTACAAGTCGGCAGTCTTCGACGGATGGGCGCCCTCCAACGCCAGCGCCGCCATGACCGGCCAGCAGACCATGTGGTCCGGCTTCGGCAAGTCGGTGAACACGTACTTCGTGTGGCTGGAGGAGAAGGTCGGCGCGGACCGGGCGGTCCGGTTGGCCGAGCAGCTCGGGCTGCGGTGGCGCACCGACGTCGACCGGGAACAGGCGTCCCCGACCAAGGTGAAGAAGTGGGGCGCGTTCACCCTGGGCGTCTCCGACGCCACCCCACTGGAGATGGCGAACGCCTACGCCGCCATCGCCGCCGACGGCCGCTACTGCGAGGCGATCCCGGTGCAGTCGATCATGAACCGGGACGGCACGCCCACCACGTACGCCACGCCGAGCGGCATCCATCGCGAGGTGGCCAAACCACGCTGCCGGCAGGTGGTCAGCGCGGACGCCGCTCGCGCGGCCACCGACGCCGCCCGCTGCCCGACCGGAGACACCCCGGCGCGCGGCAGCTGCGGCGGCTGGTCCACCGCCGACAGCGTGCGCGGCACTGTCGGACGCCCGGTGGCCGGCAAGACCGGTACCACCGACAGCACCCGGTCCGCCTGGTTCGTCGGCTACACCCCGGAACTGGCCGCGGCGAGCTTCATCTCCGACCCGGACAACCCGTTCAACGCCGTCGGCGACGGGCAGTCCCAGATCCCGATCAAGGCGGTCGCGGAAACCCTCCGCGACGGCCTGAAGGGCACACCGACCCGCCAGTTCACCCCGCCGTCGGACGCGATCGTCGGCTGACCCGGCGACGGGTGACGCACCGCCACCGGACGGATCAGGCCGGCACCCCGCCGGACTCCGCGGGCACCACCTCGGCCGTCGGGTCGGCCGCCGCCGCGGCGACCAACCGGGCGGCAGTGGCCGGATGACTGGCCCAGTGCAGGGTGAGCTGCGAGGCGTGCACGTTGCGCCAGACGAAACCCTCCGGCGTGCCGCCCTCCCAACTCCACGCCGGGCGCTGACCAGCACGGGGGGTGAGCACCGCCCGGTGCGCCTTGTGGCCGACCAGCACCGTGCCCTGGGCGGCGACCACGCTGTCGGTCTGGGCGGTCGCCTCCCGGTAGCCGGCCACCAGGCCGTCCCGACTGACCCCGACCGCGTCGAGGACCCCGCACATCGGCAGCCCGTCCAACTCGCGGGCCAGCCAGAGCAGCCCGGTGCCCTCAGCGATCACCGGACGCCCGGTCCGCGCCAACTCGGCCACCGCGATGCAGAGCCGCCGGTTGGCCGACAACTGCTCGGCGTACGCCTCGGGCAGCGCGCCCCCGACGACCAGCGCGCGGGTGCCGACCGGCAGCGCCTCGTCGCGCAGCGGATCGACTGTGACGACCTCGGCGCCGGCGGCCCGCAGCAGCTCGGCGGTCTCCGGGTGGCTGAAGCTGCCGCCCGGCCCACCGGCCAGCGCCACCAACGGGCGGTCCGCCGGGGCGGTGAACCCGCCGAGGACCTCCTCGGCAGACCAGGCCGGGGCCGGCAGCGGCGGGGCCGAGCGGGCCAGACCGAGCAGCCGTTCCAGATCCACAGTGGCGGCGACGGCCTCGCCCAGCCGGCGAACCGCTCGGACGGCGTCGGCCGACCCGTCGACCACCGGCGCCACACCGTGCCGCCGCGACGGCAGCACCGCCGGCAGGTCGTGCCGACGCAGCGCGCCGTAGACCGGCACGCCCACGTCGTCCAACGCCTCGCGCAGCATGCCCTCGTGCCGCGACGAGGCCACCCGGTTGAGGATCACCCCACCGAGCCACAACTGCTCGTCGTACGAGCGGAAACCGTGCACCAGGGCCGCCACCGACTGACCCATCGCGGCCACGTCGACGACGAGCACCACCGGGCTGCGCAGCGCGGCGGCCGCGGCGGCGGTGGACTCCTGCTCGGGGCGGCCACCGACCGAGTCGTACAGGCCCATGCTGCCCTGCACCACGGCGAGCCCGGCGCCGGCCGCGCCGTGCGCCACGAGCGGGGCGAGCCGGTCGGTGCCGACCAGCCGGGGATCGATCACCCGACCCGGCCGACCGGCGGCCAGACCGAGGTACGCGGCGTCGACGTGGTCCGGCCCGAGCTTGAACCCGGCGACGTCGACCCCACGCTCAGCCAGGGCGGCGAGCAGCCCGATCGCCAGCGCGTTCTTACCGTGCCCGGAGGACGGCGCGCTGAGCACCAGGCGCGGCACGACGGTCATCATCGACTCCTCGCGAGCGGCGGCGGGTACGCGACGGGGACGACCGGGGCCGATCCGTCGGCGTGACGATACCCGGCCGGCGGGAGACGCGAGCACCGCCAACCGGGGCCGGCGGCCCGGTCCTGGCCCCGTCCCGGCCCGGTCCAGGTCAGTGGTGCCGGTCATACGGGTAGCCTCGTGCTGTGTACCGGTTCCTGCTGAGCCCACGCTGGCTGGGCGCTCTCGCCCTGACCCTGGTCGCCGCCGCCGTGATGGTGTTCCTCGGCAACTGGCAGCTGGACCGCTACCGGGGGCGTACCGAGGTCAACGAGCGGATCGACGCGGGCCAGCGGATGGCCCCGACGCCGCTGGCCGACGCCCTGCGTGCCCCCACCGGCGGCGCGGGAACTGTCGGCCCCGCACCGGCCGAGGAGAAGGTCTGGACCCGGGTCACCGTCACCGGCCGGTACGACCCGACGAACACCGTGCTGGTCCGTGGCCGGACGGTGGACAGCCGGGTCGGCTTCGAGGTGCTCACCCCGCTGGTGCTCCCGGACGGCGCGGCGCTGCTCGTGGACCGGGGTTGGATCCCGCCGGCGCCGGGCGGGGCGACCGCCCAGCCGACGGTGCCGGCCGTGCCGACCGGCGACGTGACGGTGGTCGGCCGGGTGCACGAGACCGAGAGCGGCGCCGGCGCGGTGGCGCGGCGCGACGGGCGACTGGAGATCCGGCGGATCGGCGTGTCGCGCCTCGCCGGTGAGCTGCCCTACCCCGTCTACGGCGCCTACCTGCTGCTCGACGAGCAGACCCCGGCGGCCGACCCGGTGTTCAAGGCGGTGCCCGTCGGGCACGCCAACAACTGGCAGAACTTCGGCTACGTCGTGCAGTGGTGGCTCTTCGCGGTGATGTCCCTGTTCGGCTACGGCTGGGTGGCGCGCCGGGAGGCCCGCCGCGCCGCCGGGATCGGCGTCACCGCCGCCCCGCTGGACCGGGCCGCCGAGCCGACGCCGAGCGCGACCGCCTGAACCGGGACACTCCGGCCGACGCCGACCTGAGCCGGGCGGCCGGTCAGCCGGCCGGGCGGCCGGCGTGGATGGCCCGCACGGCGTCGATGGTGTCCGCCTCGGCGGCGGACTTGTCGTCGCGATACCGCACCACCCGGGCGAACCGCAGCGCCATCCCCCCGGGATAGCGCGAGCTGGTCTGCACCCCGTCGAAGGCGATCTCCACCACCTGCTCGGGGCGGACCCGCACCACCCAGTCGCCGCGCTCCACGGCGAGGTCGAGGAAACGCTCGGTCTGCCAGCGCAGCACCTCGTCGGTGAGCCCCTTGAACGTCTTGCCGAGCATGACGAAGCCACCCGTGTGCGGGTCACGGGCACCCAGGTGCAGGTTGGAAAGCCAGCCCTTGCGCCGGCCACTGCCCCACTCGACGGCGAGCACCACCAGGTCGAGAGTGTGCCGGGGCTTGACCTTGACCCAGGCGGCGCCGCGCCGACCGGCGTCGTAGGGCGCGTCCGGCGCCTTGACCACCACGCCCTCCTGCCCGGCGTCGAGCGCGGCGGCGAACGCGGCGGCGGCCTGCTCCGGGCCGTCGACCTCCATCCGCCCGACCAGCAGCGACGAATCCACCGAGCCGGCGAGAGCGGCCCACCGCTCCCGGCCGGGCAGGTCGATCAGATCCTGACCGTCGAGGTGCAGCAGGTCGAAGAAGTACGGAGTGAGCACCGTCGCGCCCGTGCTGGCGGCCGCCGCGAGCACCGCCGGGGCGACGGGTGTGCGCCCGGTGGTGCTCGGGGTGGTGCGTCGGGCGGCCCGGCTCGACGTCTGCTGGAACGGCAGCGGTCGCCCCGTCTCGTCGAGGCCGATCGCCTCGCCGTCGAGCACCAACTCCCGCCCCGGCAGGGCCCGGACCGCGGCGACCACCTCCGGCACCCGGCCGGTGATCTCGTCGAGGCTGCGGGTGAAGACGGCGATGTCCGCGCCGGAGCGGTGCACCTGGATGCGGATGCCGTCGAGCTTCACGTCGACCACCGCCGGCGTGCCCGTCGCGGCGAGCGCCTCGTCGACCGAGGGCGCGCTCTGCGCGAGCATCGGCGCCAACGGTCGGCCGACCCGCAGGCCGAAGCCGGCCAGCGCGGCCGCTCCGCCGGCCAGCGCGGCCACCGCCACGGCCCGCAGGTCACCGGCGAGCAGCAACGCCCGGCGGACCGTCGCCACCGGCACGTCGGCGGCCCGCGCCACCGCGTCGGCGAGGAGCCCGGCCTGGGCGCCCTGCCGCAGCTCACCGCTGAACAGACCGGTGAGCAGACGCTGCTCGTCGGCCGTCGCCGCCGCGTAAAGGGCACCGAGCAGCGCCCGACGCCGAGCCTGCGAACCCGTGCCGTGCACCGCGGCGAGCTGCTCGATGGCCGCGTCGACGGCGGCCACGGTCAGCGTCGGCTCGGCGGCCGGTGGCGGCAGGTCACGAAGGCTCGCATAGCCCACCCCGGTCTGCCGTTGGCGCAGCTCACCCGCGAGGTAGCCGGCGCCGGGCTCGACCTCGGCCGGGTCGAGCCGGCGCAACGCGTCAGCGAGCAGCTCCACCTTGGCCCGCCGGCCGCTGGTGGCGCCGACGGCCGCAGACGTCGCTGCCAGGTCGAGGAACCGCACGCCGCCCATCCTGCCAGTCACCTCCGACACCGCCCGGGCATTGCCGTGCCCGGGCGGTGTCGGCAGGGTGCCGCCCGCTCACGCGGACGACGGATCAGGGCTGTTTCATGAGGGCGGTCGAGCCGAGGCGGAGGCCGGGCGGCAATCCGGCCCGTCCTCAGGAAACAGGCCTAGGCGGAGACGGGCTCCTCGATGCGCAACCCCCGCGCGCGGACCTCGCCAGCGACCCGGGAGAGCACCGAGTCGAGGGCGACCAGAGCGGCGGAGAGCTCACCGAGCTGTTCGTTGAGCGTGTCCTCGGACCACGCGGAGACGTCGACATCTCCCAGTGCGCTGACAGCGGCCCCCAACCGGGCCATCACCTCGTTCGTACTCATGTACGAAAGGCTATAACAGCTGACCATCCGACACGCCGTAAACTCCCAGATCAGGCCCGAAAACGCCGTTCCGACACCTAACTGCCCGCGGCGGCCACCTTGCCCAGCAGCAGCGCCTCGGCGAGACAGACCCTGGCGAACTCGCCCAGGTGCAGACTCTCGTTCGGGCCGTGCGCGCGGGCGTGCGGGTCCTCCACGCCGGTCACCAGGATCGCCGCCTTCGGGAACATCTCCTGGAAGGTGGCGATGAACGGGATCGAGCCGCCGACGCCGATGTCCACCGGGTCCGTGCCGTCCCAGGCCGCCCGGAAGGCCGAACGGGCCGCGTCGAACATCGGCCCGGACGCGTCGATCACGCACGGGTCGCCGTCGTGCTCGAAACTGACCGTCACCTGGGCGCCCCACGGGGCGTGCTGCTCCAGGTGCGCGCGCACCGCCGCGTACGCCCGCTTGGGGTCGTCGCCCGGGGCGAGCCGGATGCTGAGCTTCGCCTTCGCGGCCGGCACCAGGGCGTTCGGCGCCTCGCCGGTGGCCGGGGCGTCGATGCCGAGCACCGCCAGCGCCGGCTTGGTCCAGAGCCGGTCGGTGATCCGGCCGGTGCCGATGAACCGCACACCCTCGGCCAACCCGGCCTCGGCCCGGACCCGGTCCTCCGGATAGTCGACGACGGCGCCCTCCCGGCCGACCAGCCCGGCCACCGCCACGTCACCGGCGTCGTCGTGCAGCGTCGCCAGCAACCGGACCAACGCGGTGAGCGCGTCCGGCACCGCGCCGCCGAACATGCCGCTGTGCACCGCGTGGTCCAGCGTGCGCACCTCGACGAAGCAGTTGACGATGCCGCGCAGCGAGGTGGTCAACGCCGGTACGCCGATGTCCCAGTTGCCCGAGTCGGCGATCACGATGACGTCCGAGGCGATCTCGTCACGGTGCTCGGCGAGCAGCCGCTCCAGCGAGTCGGAGCCGTACTCCTCCTCACCCTCGATGAAGAGCACCACACCCACCGGCAGCGCGTCCCCGTACGCGCGCAGCGCCGCGACGTGCGCCATGATGCCGGCCTTGTCGTCGGCCGCGCCCCGGGCGTAGAGCCGGCCGTCCCGTTCCACCGGCTCGAACGGATCGGACTCCCACAGCGACCGGTCGCCGACCGGCTGCACGTCGTGGTGGGCGTAGAGCAGCACGGTGGGCGCACCGGGCGGGGCGGCCCGACGGCCGATCACCGCCGGCTGACCGCCGGAACGCACGATGTCGACGTCCAGGCCGCAGCCGCGCAGCAACTCGGCGACCGCCTCGGCGGAGCGTTCCACGTGCGAGTGGTCGAAGCCCTCGAAGGCGATGCCGGGGATGCGGACGAGGCGTTCCAGGTCAGCCCGTACGCCGGGCATCTCCCGCTCGACGGCGGCCCGCACCTCGGACTCGGACATGATCGGTGAGGTCATGACCGGCATCGTATGCCGGCCTTACCGGGGCGTGCCGGCGGAGCCCGTACCGTCACCGCCGTCCGCCGGGCCGGCACCCGGGGCTGCCCGGCCGCACGCTCAGCGGATGCGCACGTAGTACCGGTCCGCGTCGTACGGCAACGTCGGCGCGCCATCCACCAGCAGGTCCGCGCGGACGGCCGTGTCGTCGGCGGCGAAGTGCGCTCGCTCCCCGGCGTGCCAGCGACGCAGCTCGGGCAGGATCTCCGCCCCGTCCCGGGCGGCCGCGCGGTCCAGCCGCAACGACGCGGGCGCGGTGACGAACACCGCCAACGTCAACTCCGGCCGGACCACCGCCCGAGCGGCGCTGACCCCCTCCACCACCAGCACCGGCGCCACGGGCACCGGCACCGGCCGGGTCAGGAAGCATTGCCGCACCCAGCTGTAGCGCCGGTAGGCACCCGGTCTCCCCGCGCGCAGCGGGGCGAGCACCCCCTCCTCGAGCCGGGGCCAGAAGGTGACCTGGTCGTCCCAACCGTCGAGAAGATCGTCGGTGTGCACCACGGGCGGGCGGTCACCGCCGCGCAGCGCCGCCAGGGCATCCGCGAGGTGCGCGGCAAACCGGCTCTTGCCCGCGCCGCTCGGCCCGTCGACAGCGACCAGCCGGGTCCGCCCCAACCGCGCCGGGCCCGCGAGCACCCGACGAGCCAGTTCGGCGTACGCCTCGACAACCACCACAGCCAACCCGCCAGCCCGACGGCCGGGCAACTCCCCGACCTCGGCGTCCCCGACGTCCCCGGCCCGGTCGACGTCCCCGGCCCGGTCGACGTCCCCGACTGCGTCGGCCTTGTTGGAGTCCCTGGTCCCGGCGGTGTTCCCGGCCTGGTCGGCACCCTCGACCCAGTCGGCAGGCCCGGCCTTGTCGGTCGACGGCCCTGCAATGGTCGGGGCATCGCGGCCCGGCCCCGGCCGGCCGGTGTCGGGACTCAGCACAGCCTCGCGTGGTGCATGACCGAAGTATGCCGTCGCGACCGCGGTCCAGGGATGATCGACTCCACTTCATTGATGTCGCGGTATCCCGGCAGCAGGACACCGCGATATCCCTAAAGCCGAGTGGATCACGCTGCAACAGCTGTCGCCGATGGCCATGCTGACACGTCCGGCTGACCACCCTGGCCGGGCGCCGTCACGTCCGGGGGAATTGGGGCGGTGACGGGTGACGGGCGGCCCGTTCGCCGTCCGCGGCGCTACCAAATCGGCATGATCGGGTGGTGCTCCGAGACGTGATGAGCCCCGGTATCGACGCCCTACTCGAACAGGCCCGCGCCGGGCTGCACCGACTGACTCCGCAGCAGACCGTCGAGGCGGTCCGCGGCGGCGCGCTGCTTGTCGACACCCGCACCGACCTGCAGCGCCGCGAACAGGGCGACCTGCCGGGCGCGGTCGTCATCGACCGGACCGTGCTGGAATGGCGGCTCGATCCAGCCAGCGCCTGGCGGATCCCGGAAGCCACCGGGTACGACCGGGAGATCGTGCTGGTGTGCCGGCAGGGCTACAGCTCCAGCCTCGCCGCCGCCAGCCTGCAGACCCTCGGTCTCCGCCGGGCGACCGACATGATCGGCGGTATGGACGCCTGGCTCGCCGCCGGCCTCCCGACCACCGACCGCCCAGCCGACATCCGCCCCTGAATCCCACCGCCTCGCCAGCCCGCAGCCGTGCCGGCCCGCCACCCTGCCGGCCCGCCGCGGTGCCAGCCCGCCGCCGTGCCTACCCGCCGCAATGCCTACCCGCCGCCGTGCCGGGCCGTCGCCGCGCCCAGCCCGCCGCCGTGCCGGGCCGTCGCCGCGCCCAGCCCGCCGCCGTGCCGGGCCGCCACCGCGCCCAGCCCGCCACCGTGCCGGGCCGCCACCGCGCCCAGCCCCGCCACTGTGCCGACCGCCGCCTTGCCCGGGTCAAGATCGCGCTCGATCCAGGAAAAAGGCCGCTCCCGGCGCGCGCCAGGCCACTACAACCAGGATCGTGCACGATCATGCGGAAGTGGTGGCCAGGACAGCCGTCCGGCGCATGATCACGCTGAGTTGCCCGGGGCGCGGCGCACACGCCCCGACACTCCGGATGGGACGGTGGGTGGTCAGGACGGTGGGGGGCCGGGTGGAACGAAGGGCAGGCCGACGGGCGGGCCGGCCTCGATGAGCCGCCAGAGGGCATCGGTGTCCAGGTGCTCCTCGACCAGGTCGCCGAGCAGGTCGAGTGAACGTTCTCGGGCGGCGGCGAAGCTGGTCGTCGGCGCGACCCGGAACCCGCTGCGCCCCGCCAGGCGAGCCGCC
The DNA here is from genome assembly GCF_050942285.1 of Micromonospora sp. CA-240977. NCBI lineage: Bacteria > Bacillati > Actinomycetota > Actinomycetes > Micromonosporales > Micromonosporaceae > Micromonospora > Micromonospora sp. CA-240977. Next base: position 6,249,148 of record NZ_CP192055.1, read on the forward strand.
TCGGTGAGGAACCACCGGCGGAACCCGTCGGACTCGAACGCCCCGTGCCAGTGCGTGCCGTGCACCGCGCCGAGCACGGCTCCCTCGCCGACACCGTCGTCGCCGGTCAGCAACGGGGCCAGAGTGGGGTCGGTGTGTGAGACGTACCCGTGGTGGATCTCGTAGCCGCGCACCGCGACGTCGCCGTGGGCGGTGCCCACCGACTGCCGGACGGTCTTGCGGGGATCGAAGGTGATCTCGATGGGCAGCATCCCGAGGCCCGGTACGCTGCCCCGCCGGCTCTCCACCGGGTCGTGGATGGCGCGGGCGAGCATCTGGAAGCCGCCGCAGAGGCCGAGCAGTGGCTTACCGGCCGCCACGTGGGTGGCCACCGCGTCGGCGAGGCCCGTCTCGCGCAGCCAGGCCAGGTCGGCGACGGTGGACTTGGAGCCGGGCAGAACGACCAGGTCGGCGGCGGCCAACTCGGCCGGTTCGATGGTGAGACGCACGCGGACGCCCGGCTCGGTGGCCAGCGCCTCCACGTCGGTGGCGTTGCTGATCCGGGGTAGGCGGACGACCGCCACGTCCAACCACTCGGTGCCGTGCGGGGCCGCGGGGCGGCCGAGCACCCGGCCGTAGGCGAGGGAGTCCTCCGCGTCGAGCCACAGGTCCAGTGCCCAGGGCAGCACCCCGTACGTGGGGCGACCCGTGACGTGACGCAGCATGTCCAGCCCCGGCTGGAGCAGCCCGAGGTCACCACGGAACTTGTTGATCACGAAGCCGGCGATCAGCGCCTGGTCGGCCGGGTCCAGGAGGGCCACGGTGCCGAACATTGAGGCGAAGACGCCGCCACGGTCGATGTCGCCGACCACGATGGTGGGCAGGTTGGCGTGCCGGGCCAGCCCCATGTTGACGTAGTCACCGGCCCGTAGGTTGATCTCCGCGGGGCTGCCGGCGCCCTCGCAGATCACCACGTCGTACGTGTCGCGCAGCTCGGCGAGCGCCGCGTACGCGGTCTCGGCGAGCCGGGGGCGCAGGTGCCGGAACGTGCCAGCGGTGATCGTGTCGACCGCCTCGCCGAGCAGGACCACCTGACTGGCCAGGTCACTGCCCGGCTTGAGCAGGACCGGGTTGAACCGCAGGTCGGGTGCGAGCCCGCAGGCGGCGGCCTGCATGGCCTGGGCCCGTCCGATCTCGCCGCCACGCCCGTCCGGCCCGACGACCACCGCCGAGTTGTTCGACATGTTCTGTGCCTTGTACGGTGCCACCTTCACACCCTGCCGGTGCAGCCAGCGGCAGATCCCGGCGGTGAGCACGCTCTTGCCGGCGTCGGAGGTCGTGCCGGCGACCAGCAGCCCGCCACTCACCGCCCGCTCCCCCGGCCCGCTCCGACAGCTCGCAACCCGCGCCCGCCGGCACCAACCAGCCCGCGCCCACCACCCGCGGCGACGGAGCCCGGCCCACCGACCAGGGCACCCAACCCGCGCCCTCCGGCCACGGCAGACAACCCGCGCCCTCCGGTCACGGCGCCCAGCCCCCGCCCTCCGGCCACGGCAGACAGCCCGCGTCGACTCACGGCGCCGACCAGGCGGCCGAGGGTCACCGGGTAGAGGGCGGCCAGCCCTACCGCGGCCAGCCCGACCGCGCCGGAGATCCGGGCGGCCCGCTTGAGGTGGCGGGCCTCCGGGCGGGGGCCGTCGCCGAGGAAGGGCCGCACCTCGGAGCGCCCGAAGTAGACGTTGCGGCCACCGAGGCGGACGCCGAGCGCGCCGGCCATCGCCGCCTCGCACTGGCCGGCGTTGGGGCTCGGGTGGTCGTTGCGGTCACGCCGCCACACCCGCCAGGCCCGTTGCCGGTCCCCGTTGGCGACCGGCGCGACGGCGATGGTGAGCAGCCCGGTCAACCTCGACGGCACCAGGTTGAGGAGGTCGTCCAACCGCGCGGCCGGTGTGCCGAACCGGGCGTAGCGCGCCGACCGGTGTCCGACCATCGCGTCGAGCGTGTTTGCCGCCCGGTAGCCCAGCAGGCCGGGCAGGCCGGCGACCGCACCCCAGACCAGCGGCGCGACGACCGCGTCGGAGGTGTTCTCGGCGACCGACTCGACGGTGGCCCGGGCCAACTCGGATTCGCCCAACGTCGACGGGTCCCGCCCACAGAGATGGCCGAGGCGTCGCCGGGCAGCGAGCAGGTCACCGTCACGCAGCGTCCGACCCATGGTGGTGGCTTCGTGGCGCAGCGTGCGGCCACCCAGCACGGTCCACGTGCCGGCGGCCACCAGCACCGCCCGGGTCACCGGCCGGTGCTGGGTAGCCGCGGCGGCGACCGCCCCGAGCAGCACCGGCCCGCCCACGGCCAGCGCGGTGAACGCGGCGCCCGCCGTCCGGTCCGGGCGGTAGAGGCGTCGCTCCAGCGCACCGGCGGCCTGCCCGAAGCCGGCCACCGGGTGCCACCGGCGTGGGTCACCGAGCAGCCTGTCCAGCGCGTACCCGGCCAGCAGCCCCACCGCGTTCGCCACCGGCGCGGTCCGTCGCACGTGCACCACCTCCAGGCCGGCCAGCCTAGACGAGCGTCCCGGGAACCAGCCCGACCCACGGTGCGCCGGGGCGGCCAGCGCCTCGTGGTGGGCCGCGGCCGACGCTCCCCCGCCGACCTCACCGCCGCCGTCACGCGGGGTGACGACGCTTGCCGCGTCGCCACCCCGCCCCCGTCGTGCCGGGCCACGTCTGCCATCCCGCCGCAACACGGCATCAGCACCGGGCCCCGTACCGCTCGCTTGCCGCCCGGTCCGCGACCGTCGAACCGCCGCGATCCGTCGAAGCGAGCGCCGCGATCGTCGAAGCGCCGCGATCCGTCGAACCGCTCGGTCAGGCCGGCTGCGGGATCCGGCCCCGACCACGCCGCCCTCGGCCGGACGGCGTCGGCTCCGGCTGCCCCTCGTCCGGCACCGGCCCCAACTCGTCGTCCGAGTCGCGGTCGGCGCTGTCGTCATCCGCCTCGGGCGGAAGCCCCAACTCGTCATCGAGACCGGCCGGAACACCGCCCGGCCCGAGCGGCCCGCTGCGCGGGGAGACCCTGCCGGACGAGGGAAGCTCGCCGGACGAGGAAACAGCGTCGGTCGGGGACGCGTCGTCGATCGGGGGACCGTCGCCGTCCATCGGGTCGTCGACGAACGGGCTGGTTCGCAGCGATGCGTAGTCGGGCAGCTCGAAGTCGTCATCAAGCGGGCGGTCGTCCGGGAGCACGGGCTCGTGCCCGGCCGGCACCGGCTCGGTGGGTTCGCCGTGCACCCGACTCTCGGCCTCGGCGTCCTCCGTGGTGCTGGTGGTCATGCTCGGTCGATTGCGCAGGAAGCGGGCCCGCCCCCGGGACAGGTCGTGGCCGACGGCAACCGCCTCCAACTCGTAGAGGGTGCGGTGGTTGCCGGCGTCGTCGGTCCAGTCGCGGGTGTAGAGCCGCCCGCAGACCACCACCGGATCCCCGACCATCACGGAGGCCGCCACGCCTTCGGCGAGCTTGCGCCAGCAGTTGACGCGTACGCGGAGCGAGTTGCCGTCGACCCACCGGCCGCTGTCCCGGTCGAGTCGGCGGGCGGTGGAGGCGACCTTGAAGTTGGCCACCAGCGTGTTGCTCTGGGTGGTGCGTCGCCATTCGGGCGCAGTCAGCACATTGCCGACAATTGTTACGTAGGTGTCGAACATCGTCCCTCCAGGGGGATCGGGGCCTGCCAGCGCGAGTCGACTCGACACCGAGCCTCGGTGCTGCGAGTGAGCCTCGCCAGCGCCCATCCCGAACCTGTGGACGACGAACCCACCTGTGGACAACGCCCTGATCACGCCCTGATGTGGTACGGCCGACCCACCCGGCCGGGCGTCGGCGGTTTCCCGGACCAAGCACAGTGGGTAAGCACTTGATCAACGCACCACCGACAGCTCCACGTCGACGAGAGGTCAGCGCCATGATGATCACCAAAATCGGCTCCGCGAACGCTTCCGAGGCGCGGCGATGAGCGCCGCGGCGAACCCGGCCACCGTCGCCGAGTGCCTGCGGGTGGGCGCCGGGTTCTCGCAGGGCGACCGCAACTGGATCGCCGAGCAGTTCGCCACGCTCGACGCCCGGCTGGCCGGCTTCCACGCCGACGCCACCGAGCTGGAGGTGTCGGTGAAGGACCGGGAGGCGCGTGGTCAGAAGGTCACCCTGGAGTGCTGGATCGCTGGCCGGCAGAAGATCGTCACCACCTCCGCGGAGGAGGACCTGCACGCCGCGCTCAACGACGTCCGCGACGACCTGCGCCGCCGGCTCAACGACGCCAAGACCCGCCAGGAGCCCCGGCACAACAAGCACCTGCGTGACATCCCGCAGCCCCAGAGCGAGCTGGATCTCGCCGACGACCAGGAGCAGCTGCCGGCCGCCGACCCGAGCCGCGCCGACGCGGAAACGGCCTGACCCACGTCCCGTCCCCGCGATCCTGCCCCTCGCGGCCGCGCCCGACCGGCAAGGCCGCGCCCGACCGGCAAGGCCGCGCCCGACCGGCAAGGCCGCGCCCGACCGGCAAGGCCGCGACAGGAGCAGGATCGCGGGGCAGGCCAGGGCGCGGGCTACCGCTCGGTAGGTCGGCGGCGTAGCGTCGCGTTCGTGGAACCGGACGTGTTGGGGCCGCCGTACGAGCGGCAGACGATCGACCTGGGCACCGACGACGAAGGACCTGTCGTCGCGACACTGGTCCGGCGGCGGGCCGAGCGTCCCACCGGGCGGGCCGTCCTCTACGTGCACGGGTTCGTCGACTACTTCTTCCAGACCCACCTGGCCGACTTCTTCGCCGCGCGCGGCTGGGATTTCTACGCGCTCGACCTGCGCAAGTACGGTCGCAGTCTGCTCCCGGGCCAGACCCCGAACTTCTGCCGCGACATCAGCGACTACTTCCCCGAGTTGGACGCCGCCGCCGAGATCATCCGTCGGGACGACGGGCACGACACCCTGTTGGCGATGGGCCACTCCACCGGCGGGCTGATCATCTCGCTCTGGGCGGACGCCCGCCGCGACACCGGCACCGTCGACGGCCTGGTGCTCAACAGCCCCTTCTTCGACCTGAACGCCCCCTGGGCGGTGCGCCGACCCCTCGCGGCCGCCGTCTCCCGGCTGGGCCGCAGGGCGCCGCACCGCATCCTGCCGTTCGGGCTGGGCACGGTGTACGGCGAGAGCATCCACTCCGACCACCGCGGCGAGTGGACCTATGACCTGGCGTGGAAGCCGCTGGCCGGGTTCCCGGTCCGGGCCGGCTGGCTGAACGCGATCCGCACGGGCCAGCGCCGGCTGCGCGCCGGTCTGGACATCCCGGTGCCCGTGCTGCTGGCCTGCTCGACCCGCTCCTTCCGGGGCACCCGGTGGCACGACAACGCGACACTGGCCGACGCCGTGCTGGACGTCGAGCACATGGTCCGGTATGCGCCCCGCCTCGGCCGCCACGTCACAGTGGCCCGCTTCGACGGCGGGTTGCACGACCTCACGCTCTCCGGGCCGGCCGTCCGCGAGAAGGTCTTCGACGAGGTCGGCCGCTGGGCCGAGGCCTTTCTCGGCGCCGGCCCCACCGCAACGGCCGACCCCGCCCCGGTCACCGCCGACCATGCGCCCACGGACACGGCGGCGGACGCCCCGGCTACCGCCGATCCCGCACCGGCCGACCGCGCGCCAGCCGACGCGCCATCGACCGTCGAAGCCTCGACCAGCACCGACTCGGCCGTCGGTGGGGCCGGGCTCCCGCACAGCCGAAATCCGACTGCCGAAGCGGCGGGCGCGGCGACAACCGGCGGCTGACCGGTCCGAAGACCGACGTTGCTCGCAGCTCAGACGTCGCCGGGCGTCGCCGGGAGGACGGCACGGATCCGGTCGAAGGTCACCACCGGGTGCGCTCCGACGCCGGGCAACACCAGGCCCAGGCAGTACGGCGACAGCTCCCCGGTGGCGTCGGCCTGGACGACGAAGACCGGCGCTCCCACGTACCCCGGCGGCAGTTCGGTGGTGATCCGCACGGCGTCTCCGTCGCGGACCACGCGCTCGATCGCGACCTCCAGCGGGCGCGACCCGTCTTCGCGTACCCCGTGGGCCAGCACGAAAGCGGAACCGGCGTCGGCGGTGAGGCGGGCGACCACCTCGGGTCCGGCGGCGATCCCCGCGGGCACCGGCTGGACCCGCCACCGCCAGCCGCCGTCCCCGGCGTACCGGTGTAGACCGGCGGTCGGCAGCACCGCGACGCCGTCGCCCGGGAAGCGCGACCAGCCGGGCACGATGTCGACAGCGGGAACGGCGGCCGGGGCGACGCCGGCCGGCTCGGTGACGCTCGCCCGCAGCCCCAGCTCACCACCCGGCGCGCCGACCAGGTCGGCCGCCGTCAGCAGCGACTCCCCCACCGGGTCCTCGCCGTCCTGGAAGAAGAACGCGGTGCCGAAGTCGTCGCCCGAGCGGTACGGCAGGATGGCACGACCGACGATCTGGCACAGCTCGTAGGCGACGTCGCTCTCGACGTCGGGATCCAGCAGCACCAGCCAAAGGTACGGTCCGAGGCCCGGCCGGTCGCTGGGAACCCGGATGCCCGCCGCGCGGTCGACGTGAGACCCTGCTCGGCAACGTGGACGCGGGCACCCTTTTCGCCACCGGACAGCAGGGCGGCGGTACCCTCTGGGCGCGATGTCCACGCCACACGCGCCCGTAGCTCAGCGGATAGAGCAGGGGACTTCTAATCCCAAGGCCGCAGGTTCGAATCCTGCCGGGCGCACCACAGTCACCGCAGGTCAGCGGCTTGACGTGACCGACCCCGTCGATCACCCCCGGCACTCGGCTTCCGGAAAGTCGGGGTGTCCCGGCGCTCCAACACCGCGCTTTCCCGGAACCCGAGTCGATCACGGCCCGCGCACCCGACCACGGTCCGCGCACCCGACCACGGCCCGCGGACCCGGACCACGGCCCGCGCACCCCGACCACGGCCCGTGCACGAAGCCGTCACCGGGCGAGCCGGCCGCCGCGTTGGTAGCGTCGCGGCGTGTCGATGTTCCGCACCCCCCAGGTGGTCCTCTTTACCGAGGACGTTCCGCGCGCCGCCGAGTTCTACGCCGGTCTTGGGTTCACCGAGACCTTCCGGGTGCCGGCCGACGGTGAGCCGATCCACATCGATCTCGTGCTCGACGGCTACCGGATCGGCGTCGCCTCGGCGGCCTCCACGCGGGACGATCACGGGCTCGACCCCGTGTCCCAGGGCCAGCGGGCAGCGGTGATCCTCTGGACCGACGACACCGCTGGCGCGTACGCCGAACTGACGGCGAACGGCGCCCCGGCGCTGGCCGCGCCGCACCGGTGGCTCGATCGCCTGCTGATCGCCTGGACGGCCGACCCGGACGGCAACCCGATCCAGATCGTCCAGCACTTGTGAGCTGACGACGGCGACGAGTGCCGCCGCACCCTCATTCGGGGTCGAGGAGCAGAGGCGCCACCCCGGTGATCCGCAGCACCCGCAGGGTGACTCCGCTGGCGCCTCGGACCGAGAAGCGGGAACCGACCCGATCCGCCCGCTCGCGTGCCAGCAGGAGTGCGTGCACACCCGCGGCGCTGAAGAAACTGACGCCGGTCAGCTCGCAACAGACTTCCGGGTGGCTGTCGATCGCGTCGAACAGTGCCGTCGCCAGGCGCGGCGCGGTGTCCATGTCGACATACCCGACCGGGGCGACGACCATCCGGTCGGCGGAGATGGTCGCGGCCAGGTCGAGGGGCTCGATGAAGCGAGTCACCTGGAACGACAGCTCGGCGGAGTCCGCCTCGGCGGAGCCAGCCGCCTGGCGGATGCCGAGTGTCGCTGGTGTGACCTGCCCAGGGCTGATCGCCGCAGGAGGACGAGCGAAGTGGGTCTGGAAGAGTGACTGACGTTCGATCATAGGCTGGCGCCCCCTGTCAGGATCCGTAACAGGATGGGCGCTTGGCTTGACCCGAACTCCACGGTAATAGGACCGGCCGCCGACCGCCAGTCGACCTGTGCGCCAGGTGTCGAACCCGGCGGCGGACCTACGGCTGTCGGTCCCACAGGTCCGCCGGCGGGGCAACCCGCTGTCGAGCGTTCACGGCAGGGAGCCCGTATCGCCGCGATCCCGCTTGGGGCCCGCCGGGCGGGCGGCCCTCTCGACGAGCGCGGCGGCGACGTCCCGCAGTTTGCGGTTGGAGTCCTGGGACACCTTCGCGAGAACGGCGAACGCCTCGTCCGGCGTGCAGCGGCGTTCGCCCATGATGATGCCCTTCGCCTGCTCGATGACGGCGCGGCTCTGCATGGCCGACTGCATCTGTGCGGCCAGGTTGACTGTGGTGTCGTACAGGTGGGCGTTGGCGAGGGCGACGGCGGCGTACCCGGCGAACGTCCGCGCGAGGGTGACCGCGTCGTCGTCGAAGGCGCCCGGTTCGGTGCCGTAGATGTTCAGCGCGCCGAGCACTGTCTCCTGGATCGGGAACCCGATCGACAGTGAGCTGAGCGCTCCGTCCTGCACGGCTCGGGCCGCCCACTCCGGCCAGCGAGCCTCCTGGGCCATCTCCGGTACGGACACGACGGTGGCCGCTCTGGCCGCCTCCAGACACGGGCCCTGGTCATACTCGTACTGCAACTCGTCGAGTCGGAGCGCCATCTCGCCGCTGAACGCGGCGGTGTGCGGCCCCTCCTGCTTCAACAACGTCACCGACACCTCCTCCGCGCCGGGGATCGTTCGCCGTGCGAGTTCGGAGACCTGGGTCAACACTCCGGACAGGTCGGTCTCGCCGAATTTGATCTGGCCGAGTTCGACGATCGCCGCATTGGGATCAATGCGCTGCTGTGCCATGACTTCAAAGTCCTCGTGCCCGGGGCGCGTACCGGTTGCAGGAAGGCGACGGCAGCGCGCGTGGTGATGGCGCACCGCGAGCACGGGGCGCCGCACGGGCTCGCCAACCGAGCCCGGCGCCCGCTGCTGGACGCTGACCGGCCGACGCCCAGGCGTCGGCTGCGGCAACAACTATACGACCCCACGCCAGAAGCGGTTCCGAAGGTGCGGCCCGATCGTGCCCAGCGCGGTGGCCGGGACGACGGCTCGCGTGGACGGCCGACGGCGTGCCGGTCGGGCAGGCAGGTTCACGGCGGTCGTTTGACCTCGGTGGCGACTGGGCATCGTGGCCCGAGAAGCGTGAGCGCGACGCCCCGGCCTGGGATGCCTCGATCGCACCGCGGGTGTGCGAGCCGGGTCTCGACCTCACCCGACAGCGGCTGTGGGAGGCACCGATGCCAGCGGGATCAAGCCCCAAGAGGGAGCGGCAGTACGAGCACATCAAGGAGAGCGCGCAGGAGCGGGGCGCGTCCACCGGCCGGGCCAAGGAGATCGCCGCCCGCACGGTGAACAAGGAACGGGCCCGCTCGGGTGAGGCGCGTACGTCGAGCCGGTCGTCGCGGAACGACGTGTCGTCCGGGCATCGCGGCGGCAAGCGCTCCCACAGCGGCGCCCAGGGTCGTACCAAGGAGCAGTTGTACAACGAGGCGAAGCAGCGCGGCATCAAGGGGCGCTCGTCGATGTCGAAGGCGGAACTGGAGCGCGCCCTGTCGAAGTAGGCGGGGCGGCGGTGCTCGTGCGGGGTCGTCAGGCCCCGGATCTCCCGGCCGCCCGGTCGACCAGGGCCTGGGCCACGTCACGGACCTTGCGGTTGGAGTCCTGCGAGACCTTCGACAGGATCGCGAACGCGTCGGCCGGGCCACAGCGTCGCTCGCCCATGATGATGCCCTTGGCCTGCTCGATGACCGCCCGGTTGGCCATCGCCTCGCGCATCTGCCGGGCGAGGTTCGCGGTGCTGTCGTAGAGCTGGGCGTTGGACAGGGCAACCGCGGCGTACGCGGCGAACGTCTCCAGCACCGTCACTGTCTCGTCGTCGAAGGCCCCGGGTGTGTGCGCGTAGACGTTGAGCGCGCCGACGACAGCGTCCTGGATCGGCAGGCCGATCGACACCGAACTGCCCAGGCCCTGCTGCCGCGCGCGGTCGGCCCACTCGGGCCACCGGTCCTCGCCGGCGAGATCGGGGATGGACAGGACATCGCCGCTGGCGGCGGCTTCCAGGCACGGGCCCCGCCCCTGGGCGTACTGCCGCTCGTCCATCTCACGGGCCACCTCGTTGGTGAACGCCGCCGTGTGTCCGGCCCCATCGCGGATCAGCGTGACCGACGCCTCCACCGGCATGGGCAGGACGCGTTTCGCGAGCTCGGCGACCCGCTGCAGGACCTCGTCGAGATTGACCTCGGCGAGCTTGATGCTTCCGAGTTCGGCGAAGGCGCGGGCAGGATCGATCGGCAGGCGGGGCATGGGCACCAGATCCTCGGGGCCGGCGCACCCCTCGGGCAGCGGAGCCGATGGGCGCGCGAATGGCAGCACGCCTGACGCGCTGCTGCACAGGCCCTCGGATAGACCTGGGACCCACGCCGATGTGGACGCCGGCTCGCCTCGCCCCATCCGGGAGCGTGGGCTACAGAATTTTCACCCTACTCCCCCGGCCGCGAAGCGCCCCCCGACCGAAGGGCGGCCGGCGGGCCGACTCAGACGGGTCCGAGCAGGGCGGCCAGTGCGTCGTCGCCCTGGCCCAGCTGCCCGCCACCGGTGGATGCCGTGACCAGGAAACGTCGACAGCCGTCGAGTTCCACGTACCGGTCGGGGCCGGCGGTGCCGTCCAGTGGGCGCAGCACCGCGAACCGGGAGGCCGGGGTGGCGCAGTCGACCACCGCCCGACGGTTGGCCAGCGCCCGCAGCACCCCCGCCTGGCGCGCGGCCGGCAGTGGCCCGCCGTACACGAAATCGCCTGCCGGTTTGCCACTGCCCTGCTGCGCCGAGGGCACCTGGTAGACGCAGAGGCGCAGCGGCCCGGCGGCCAGCGAGGTGGCCGGCGCGGGTGGCCCGGGCCGGCCGTTGCTGGTCTCCACCCACACCAGGTCCGTCCACCGCTGCGCGCATCCGGCGGCCTCGGCGGCCGGGCCTTCGACCTGCCCGACGACGCGGGTGTCCACAGTTGTCGTCGACAGCTCGGCCAGTGCCGTCCGTAGCTCCGGGCGGGGTTTGCCGCAGGTGTCCGTCGGCAGGTACGGCCGCAGCCAGCGGCCCCGCTCGTCGAGCAGGGCCAACCACGGTGGGACGATCATGTCGAGGGTGCAGGCGACATCACCAGCGGATTCCTGGTCGGGCAGGCGCAGCGCGGCGAGCAGCGGCGCGATCTGCGTCGCGCGCCGCTCGGTGGCGACCTGGTCCCGCCCTCCGCCGGGGCCCGGACGGAGCTCCCGCCCGCAGAGCACGGCCGTGACCGGGGTGAACGCGCTGTCGATGCGCCCGATCTTCGGTTCGACCCCGGCCGGTGTTGGCGCGCCCGTGTTGGGCACGGACAGGATCGCGCCGGCCTGTGGTGCCGCTTCGGCGCAGGAGGTCCACGTCTCGACGATCTGCGCCGGGCCGGGCTCGTCGCCCCCTCCCGGCCCGATGTCCGTGTCACCGCAGCCGCCCAGCGCCACGCCGAGCAGTGCCACCGCCAGTGCAATTCGACCCGAGCGCATCCGGCTCACCACCTTTCCACCCGAGGATGGGACGAGCGACGGGCGCGCTCGGTTCCGGTCGGGTGGTCGGGACGCCCGATGCGGTCGGAGCGCCAGGCCGTCGGGCGTGACGCGAGTGACCGGCGGGGACGCCGCCGGGCAGGCCCCAGCCACGCGCCGGCATGATGACCGAATGGCACATCTGGGACTTGTCGCGCTGCTGGTCAGGGAGTACGACGAGGCGATCGACTTCTACGTCGGCGACCTCGGTTTCGAGTTGCTGGAGGACACCGCCCGGCCGGATGGCTCCCGCTGGGTCGTGGTCCGCCCGGCGGGCGCCCGGGAGACGGCGTTGCTGCTGGCCCGACCGAGCACCGCCGAGCAGCGGGCCCGGATCGGTGACCAGACCGGCGGCCGGGTCGGGCTGTTCCTCCACACCGAGGACTTCGCGCGCGACCACGCCCGGATGGTGGCCGCCGGTGTGCGTTTCCTGGAGGAGCCGCGACACGAGGCGTACGGCTCGGTCGCGGTCTTCGTCGACCTCTACGGCAATCGGTGGGACCTGCTGCAACCCCGCAGCACGTCGTGACGCATCGGCGATAACGCACGTACAGTGGGTTACGCTCAACGTCGCTCGTGCTATTCTCCGATGTCGATCTCTGCCGCGCGGACCCCTACCGGGTCGTTGTCGGAAGGACACTTCCCGATGCCGGCCGTTGCCGCCCCCACCGCTTCGCCCACGCTGGACAATCCGGCTGGTGGCGCGCTCGGCCTCATCTTCACCACCATCCCGGCGTTGCTGCGTCTGACCTGCGGTGTGGTCGGCGGGGCGGTGGCGCTGTCGGTGCAGGCCCCGCCGGTCGAGCCAAGCGTTCTGCTACCCGTGGTGGCCACGCTCACCGGCTGGTCCCTCTGGTACGCCTACCGGGCGATACGCCACGGCATCACCCCGAACCTGGTCGCCGCCGACGTCGCGCTCACCGCGATGGCCTGCCTTCTCATCCCCGTGCTTGTCGCGCCCGGTGTGCTGCCCGGCGAGGGCAGTTGGATCGCCGTGCTGGGCAGCACCACGGTGATCAACGCACAGGCCACCGCACCGGCGCGCTGGTCGATCCCGGCCGGGCTGCTCGTCACCGCCACGTACGCGACGGGCGCGCAGGCGGCCGGTAGTCCCACCGAGGCTCGGGCGCACGCGGCCACCCTGCTGGTGCAGACCGCCTGCACGGCGATGATGGCGGCGGTGATGCGTCGACGCATCGGTCGTGCCGACCGCGCGTTCGTCGAGCACCAGCGGCTGACCCGGGAGGCGCTTGTCGCGCGCGCCGCCCGCGACGCCGAGCGCCAGCAGAACCGCGACCTGCACGACACGGTGCTGGGCACACTCACCATGGTGGGGCTCGGCGCGGTGGCCGGGTCCTCGGCCACCTTCCGCGACCGGTGCGGCGGCGACCTGCGTACCCTCGTCGCGCTCAGCGACGTCGAGCCGGTGGCCGGCGACGGCCCGGTGCCGCTGGACGAGCGGTTGCGGGCGGTGGCGGGCCGACTGCCCGAGCTTTCCGCGCACCTGGACCTGGCGCCGTGCGCGGTTCCCGCCGGGGTGGCCGACGCGATAGGCGAGAGCGCCTACGCGGCGCTGTCCAACGTGGTCCGTCACGCGCCGGGCGCGCGGGTCACGCTGCGGCTGAGCCGGGACGCGATCGGCGTCGCGGCCGAGGTCGCCGACGACGGCCCCGGCTTCGACCCGGCCACCGTCCCATCCCACCGGTACGGGTTGCGCGAGTCGATCCACGGCCGGATGGCCTCGGTCGGCGGCCGGGCCAACGTGCGATCGGCCCCCGGGGCCGGCACCCGGATCCGGCTGGAGTGGCCCGGTGTCGGCTGATCTCGGCGCTTCGGCGTCCCCCACCGTCACGACGGAGGCAGCGGACCGGACCAGCGTGCCCGCACCCCGGGAGCCGGCGTCCACGGCCAGGCTCGCCGCGCCGGCCGCCGTGGCGCACGCGTCCGACCGGGGTGCCCGGATCGCCGCCGTGGCCATCGCGCTGGCCTGGCACGTCGCGATCGGGCTGCCTGCGGTGCTGGCCGCCCGCGCGGAGTTCACCGCGCCAACGGTGGTGGTCGGCGCCTGGGCGGTGGTCGCGGTGGCCGGCGCGGTGGCCGGCGTGCGGCTGCTGCGCGGCTCGCCGCTGCCGCCGTGGCCGCTTGCCGGGCTGCTGCTGACCGTCGACGTGGCCGTCTTCGCCGCGGTCGGCGAGGGGCAGTTGTTCACCGCCGCCAACTGGGTGTGGAGCACGCTCGGCTGGTTCTTCGTGCTGGCGCTCTGGGGCCAGCGGGTCGTGGGCCTTGTCGCGCTGCTGAGCACGCACGCGGCGATCGCGCTGCTCGCGGTGCTCGGGCACGGCCCCGACCCGGCCGACGTGGCCCGCTACGTGATGTACGTCTACGGCACGTTCTCCCTTCCGGTGGCGGTGTTCGTGGGCAGCGCGACGATCGTGAGCCTTGCTCGCAGGCGGGCCGCGGTCTCCGCTGCCGGCCACGTGCTGGCGGCGGAGCGCGATGCCGCCGAGCGGGGTCGGCGGGAACGCCGGGACCGGCTCGCCCTGGTCAGCTCCACAGCCGGGCGCGTGCTCGGGGAGTTGGCCGCCGGCCAGGCCGACCCGGACGACCCGGAGGTGCAGCGGCGCTGCGTGTTGGCCGCCGCCCGGCTGCGCCGACTGATCGCCGAGTCCGACGACGTGCCCGACCCGCTGCTGCACGAGTTGCGGGCTGCCGCCGACCTCGCCGAACGCAGCGGCCTGCCGATCGACCTGATCACCATCGGCACGCCTCCGCCGCTGCCGGTGGAGATCCGACGTCGGCTGGCCGACCCGCTCACCGGCCTCCTCGCCGACGCCCGGGGCTGGGCCCGGCTGACAGTGGTCTCCGGTCCGGACGAGGTGGTGGTCAGCCTTGTCACACCGGACCGGGAGGGTCCGGACGCCACCGGCCCACCCCCGGGGGAGCACGACGACGGGCAGGTGGAGCACCTCTACGAACGGGACGGAAGCATCAGATGGGCGCAGACCCAGTGGCGGCGGTGACCGGTGACCGGCCGATCGGGGTCGCGATCGTCGACGACCACCCAGTGGTGGTCGAGGGGGTCCGCGCCTGGCTCGCCACCGAGCCGCGGCTGACCGTACTGGCCACCGGGGACGATCCGGACGAGGTGCTGCGGACGGCCCCGGACGCCGACGTCGTCCTGCTCGACCTGCGGCTGCACGGCCGGATGGCGCTGGACAAGCTGGCCGAGCTGAGCGCCGCCGGGCGGCGGGTGGTGGTCTATTCGGAGCACACCGACCCGTCGACGATGCTCGCCGCGCTGGACGCCGGGGCGGTGGCGTTCCTGGCCAAGCACGAGGGCCGGGAGCACTGTGTGGCGACAGTGCTGGCCGCCGCCAGCGACCGCCCGTACGTGCCGCCCGCACTGGCCGGGGCGATGGTCGGCGACCCACGGCCGGACCGGCCGATGCTGTCCGACAAGGAGCGTGAGGCGCTGCTGCTCTGGTTCCAGTCGATGTCCAAGGCGTCGGTGGCCCGCCGGATGCAGATCAGCGAGCACACCGTCAAGCAGTACGTCGACCGGGCACGGATCAAGTACACCCGGGCGGGGCGGCCAGCGGCCACGAAGTCGGCACTGCTCGCCCGCGCGATCGAGGACGGCCTCGTCCGCCCGGAGGAGATCGGCATCTACCGGTCACACGCGACACACGACCGGCCGACCCCCTAACAGGCGTCATGACAGCGCCCATCCGATCCGACAGGCTGCATACACAAGCCAGCTGACCGGAAGGTCGTGACGATGCACTCCGACACGTCCCCCTTCTTCATCGGTCCCCACCGGTTCGACGCTCCGGACGACGACGTGGGGCCAACCCTGGATCGCCGCTACAACCTGCGTCCGGCGCCCGGTGAGCGGGTGCTCGGGCGGCACCGGCTGCTGGTCGCGGGCTACCTGCTCGGGCCGAGCGAGGCACGGCGTCGCTGGCAGCTTCCCGGGCCGGTCTCGGTGACCGTCACCGACCAGCGGATCTGCTGGGTGGGCAGCGGCGCGCAGCTGTCGCTTGTCGTCGACGACACGCCTCGGGCACGGCCGCCCGCCCGGGTGAACGGCCTGATGAGCGGGCAGATCCGCTGGCAGTGGCCGTCCCGGTTGGAGCTGCCGGCGGCCGAGCGGGACGCGCCGACGCAGTTGTTGATCGTCTGCGACGCGTTGCGCACCATCCAGCAGCCGGCGCTGGCCCTGGGTGGGCCGTCCGCCGCGGTGGCGGCGCTCGGCCGACAGGTCCGCCGGGCGGTGTCCATGTTCCGGCTCACCCGCCCCCAACTTGTCGACCTCTCGGCTCAGGAGCGCGACGTGCTGCTGCTGCGGGCCGGCCCCGGCCTGCTCGCCGGGGACACCCGGGTCACGCTGCCCGGTTCGCTGCCTGTGGAGTTCCACTCCCGGGACGACTACTACCGCTCGGGGCCGGAGCCGACCCCGTGGGGCGGGCTCGCAGGCGGCGCAGCATCCGGGCATCGGTGAAGCCGACGGCCCGCGCCGCGGCTTCCACCGTCGCGCCGTGCCCGATCAGGTGCTCCGCTCGCTCCACCCGCAACTGTTGCTGGTAGCCGAGTGGGGTGAGCCCGGTCATCGCCCGGAACAGCCGGGTCAGCGTGCGTTCCGCCACGCCCCCGGCGGCGGCCAGCTCGGCGAGTGGCAGTGGCTCGGCGTACCGACTGTCGATCAGATCCTGCACCCGGTGCACCGAGTCGGACAGGTGGGACCGGTGCCGCATCAGCGCGCTGGCCTGCTGCTCGTGCCCGTTGCGGCGGGCGTAGACGACAAGGGTGCGGGCGATCTTCGCCGCCACCGCTGGGCCGTGCCGGGTGGCCACCAGGTGCAGCGCCACGTCGATGCCGCTGGCGATGCCGGCCGAGGTGACCACCCGATCGTCGACCACGTACAGCACGTCGCGGATGACCCGGGCCGCCGGGTGACGGCGGGCCAGGTCGTCCTGCACCTCGTGGTGGGTGGTGCACCGTCTGCCGTCGAGCAGCCCGGCCCGCCCGAGGGCGTACGCCCCGGCGCAGACGCTGGCCACAGTGCCTCCCGCGCTGTGGTGCTCGGCCAGCCGCCGCAGGTCGACGGGTGACACCGGCCCCTGGGGGCCGTGCGCCGCCGGCCGCCAACCCGGCACGATCAGCAGGTCGTCCGGGGCCAGCTCGGGCCACCGGGTGTCGGCGACAAGCGGTACGCCCTGCACTGTGGGCACCTGCTCCCGCTCGGCGACGTAGTGCAGCCGATAGTCGTACCCGAGGTCGGCGGCGCTGGAGAAGACCTGGGCCGGCCCGGCGAGGTCCAGCAGGTGCAGCTGTGGGACCAGCAGGAACACGACCCGGGTCATCGGGTCAGCTCCGGGTGCCGGCGAGGGCCGCGCCGGTCACCTCGTCGACAGTGCTGATGGTCGCGAAGCGACCGGCCAACGCGTACTCGGTGCGGATGACGATCTCCTCGTTGGTCAGCGTGCGCGGGTCGGCGAGGATCTCCGCGACCGTTGCGGTCTCCGGCAGGTCCCGGTGTGGGATGGGGAAGGTCAGCGTGGCGTCGGTGACGAAGGTCATCCGGTAGCCGAGGTCCGCGCCGACCCGGGTGGTGGTCTCCACGCACTGTTCGGTGCGGATGCCGCAGACCGTGAGGTCGTGGATGCCGGCCTGGGTGAGCAGCTGTTGGAGATTGGTGGTGGTGAAGGCGTTGTGCGCGGTCTTGACAAGCGTCGGCTCGTCCGCGGCCGGGACCAGCCCGTCGATCAGCCGCACGTGCCCGACGGCGGGGTCGAACAACCCGCCCGTGCCGGGCTCGGAGTGCAGCACCCAGACCACCAGGTCGCCGCGCTCACGGGCGGCGGCGACCAGCCGTTCGACCTGCCGGACCAGGTCGGGGTTGGAGCCGTACGCCCAGATCGGGCGCTGCCGGAAGGATTCCTGGACGTCGATCACGACGAGGGCTGCTCTGCTCATGTCTGAAGATCCTGGCCGGACGGCGTCCGCTCCGGCAGACACCATCCTGCCCGGGTGCGGAACGATCCGGTCAACTCGACGTCAGACGCTGGGCTCGCGTTGCTGCTCCTCGGCGGCGTCCAGGGCGGCGGCCTCCTCCGGCGTGGGGGCGCTGCCGCCCAGGTGCGCGGGCAGCCACCAGGTGTCGTCCGGGCCGGCCGGCGCGTCCGGGTATTCCCGCTGGGCCCGGTCGACGAGCGCGCTGAGCCTGGTGTTCAGCTCGGCGGCCAGCAGGTTCGGGTCCGGGAAGTCCGCCGGGTTGATCGGCTCGCCGATCAGGATGGTGATCGGCGTGTGCCGGCGGGTCAGGGTGCGCGGGCGGCCCTTGGTCCAGAGCCGCTGGGTCCCCCACAGCGCGACAGGCAACACCGGGACCTTCGCCGAGCGGGCCATCCGGACCGTGCCGCTCTTCAACTCCTTGACGGTGAACGACTGGCTGATCGTCGCCTCCGGGAAGACGCCGACGATCTCGCCGCGCTTGAGGGCGGCGACGGCGGTGCGGAACGAGGCCGCGCCGGCGTCCCGGTCCACCGAGATGTGCCGCATCCCCCGCATCAGCGGGCCGGAGATCCGGTGCGTGAAGACCGACTTCTTGGCCATGAACCGAACCCGCCGACCCGACTCGACCGCGCCCAGGCCGGCGAAGATGAAGTCGAGGTAGCTGATGTGGTTGCCGGCCAGCACCGCCCCGCCGGTACGCGGCACGTGATGGGCGCCCTCGATGGTGATCTTCAGATCGAGAAGACGGAACATCGTCTTGGCAGCGGCGATTACGGGCGGGTACACGAGCTCCGGCATCCGCAGAATCTACCCTGCCGGGCTGGGCGGCGAACCGGCGGCGGCGCAGGTGGCGCGCCGCCGTCGGCTCGTCGGTCGGGTCGCTCAGTCGGCGAGCTTGTCCAGGTCCAAACGACCCCGGGCGAACGCGTCCACCCGACCCCAGCGACCCGGGATGTCCAGCACCTCGATCCGCCCCATGCCCACCGGCAGCCGTGGCTCGACCGACAGGTGGCCCTCGTGCGGCTCCAGGCCGAGCATGGTCCGCAGCAGCAGCAGCGGCGTGCCGGTCGACCAGGCCTGCGGGCTGCACGCTGTCGGGTACTCCACCGGGAACTTGGTGAGCTCCCGCGGGTAGCCGCCGAACGCCTCCGGCAACCGGCCGTCGAAGTACGTGGCCGCGTCCAGGATGCCGCTGGCGATGGTCGCGGCCTCCTCGGCGAAGCCGTACCGGCGCAGACCCCAGGCGATGAACGAGTTGTCGAACGGCCAGATCGTGCCGTTGTGGTAGCCGATGGGGTTGTACCGGGCCTCCCCCTCGGCGAGCGTCCGCACCCCCCAGCCGGTGAAGAGCCGCGATCCCACCAGGTGCTGGGCGATCTTCTCCGCCCTCTCGGGTTCGACGATCCCACTCCACAGCAGGTGGCCGATGTTGGAGCTGAGGATGTCGCACTGGCGGCCGTCCGGGTCCAGGGCCAGGGCGTAGAACTCGCCGTCGGCCACCCACCAGTCCCTGTTGAACCGCTCCTTCAGCGCTGCCGCCTCCCGCTCCAACTCGTCGGCGAACGCCGGGTCACCCCAGAACTCGCGAGCCATCCGGGCCGCGCGGATCTTCGCGTCGTACGCGTACCCCTGCACCTCGCAGGTGGCCCGCGGGAACGGCGGCAGCGTGCCGTCGGAGTAGGAGATCGAGTCCCAGGAGTCCTTCCAGCACTGGTTCTCCAGGCCGGTGTCGGTGTTGCGCCGCTCGTACCAGATGTAGCCGTTACCGATCAGGTCGGCGTAGTTGTCGATCCACCGCAGCGCCGCGCGGGCCTCCTGCTCCAACTCCTTGACCAGCGCGACGTCTCCGGTCCACCGCTCGTACTCGTCGAGCAGCACGACGAACAGCGGCGTCGCGTCCACCGAGCCGTAGTACGGCGAGTGCGGCTGCTCCTCGAAGGCCGCGGTCTCGCCGTACCGCATCTCGTGCAGGATGCGCCCCGGATCCTCGTCCCGGAAGTCGTCGAACCGGCTGCCCTGCAACGAGGCGAGGATGCGCAGCGTCGTCTTCGACAACTGCGGGGTGAACGGCAGCGTCTGCAGGCAGGTGAGGATGCTGTCCCGACCGAACATGGTCATGAACCAGGGCAGACCGGCGGCCGGCAGGGTGGCGCCGCCCAGCGACAGGGGCGAGAAGCGCAGCGCGGCCAGGTCGATAAGGCTGCGCCGGTAGGTGCTGGCCACCCGGCCGTGCTCACTGTTGACCTTCGGAGCGTCGGCGATCCACTGCTCCAGGTCGTGCTGGAGGGCGAGCCGCTCGGTGCCGTGCACGCGCAGCCCGAACCGCAGGTCCCGGCCACCAGGACCGACCGCGTGGGTCCGGACGTCGATCGAGGCTTCCCACTGCTCGTTCGGTTCCAGGTGGACGGTGTACGCGAAACCCTCGCGGTCGTACCGGGCCGACATCGAGGAGGAGATGACCGTCTCCCGCCGGAAGTTGCCCCGGCGGTAGCCCAGCCGGAGCCGATCCGACTCAACCTCGGTGTAGATCTCGCCCTTCTTGTTGAGGATCTCGTCCTTGACCTGGAACAGGTCGGCGAAGTCCGACGCCGCGTCCATCCGGACTTCCAGATCGACCGGCTTCTCGTCGTGGTTGAGGATGGTCAACTGCTCCCGGAAGCTGCCGCCCACCATCCGCTCGCGGATGATCGACAGCTTCGCGTCGACGTAGTGCGTGGCCATCCCCGGGACGAGGAAGAACCGGGACTCGTAGTACTGGAGATCGTCGTAGGAGAGCGAGTTGAGCCGCTCACCGTTGACGGTCAGCACCCAGGTGGACAGGAACCGGGTGTCGATCGAGAAGAGCCCGGTCGGCTCGCTCGGAGTCGCCTCGATGTCGCCGGTGTCCTCGCAGACGACGAACGTGTTGCCGTCCAGGATCCGGACCGTGTTGGACTGCCCCATCAGTACCCCTCCCCCACGAAGCGTCGACGAGGTCCCCGGGCGTCCGGCGAACTGGGGAAGATCCGCTCCACCTGCACCACCAGCCGGGCGTCACCGGTCACCGTCATGTCCCCGCGCAACAGCGCGGCGAGGCCGTGCTCGCGACCCGTGGCGATGTCGTCGAAGAGCACGGGACTCGCACCGATGACCGTGTCGGCCTCCCGGTCCTCCTGGCTCACGCTGAGCCGACCGCTGTCGATTCTCAGCAGCCAGTGCCGGGTCTGCGCCCCCTCGTGCAGGTCGATCCGCAGTGTCCCGGAGGTCTTCGCCAGCAGGGGTTCGTACCCCCGCCGGTCCAGGTCCTCGAAGAACCTCGTGGTCGCGTCCACCATCGGGTCCACTCCTCCCAGTTGCCGGGCCCGGGATCCGGCACCGCGCTCGCGTCGCACGGACGGCCGGCGTTGCACGTCCCCGCACGGGTCCCCGCCGGCCCTCCGGTCAACCTCGCCCGGATCGGGTGAGACGCGTGGTCGTCCCGGCAGCACGGCGCCGGCCCTCCCGCGAGGGGAGAGCCGGCGCTTCCGCGGCGGACGGTCAGTTGTTCGGGTCGTCGGCGCTGATGTCCGCGAGCACCGACTGCGGTTCGCGCTCGACCGCGAGGTCACCCATCGAGATCAGACCGACCAGGCGCCCGTCGTCGATCACCGGAAGCCGGCGTACGGCGTACGTGCGCATCAGGTCCGCGGCGGCCACCACGTCGTCGTACTGACTCACGGTGATCACATCGCGGGTGGTGATCTGGCTCAGTTGGGTCGAGCCCGGATCCATGTTCTCCGCGACACCACGCACCGTGATGTCCCGGTCCGTGACGATGCCGACCACGTTGTCGCCGTCGGTCACCACCACGTCACCAATCGCACTGTCGCGCATTTCCTGCGCCGCGGCGATGAGCGTCTCGTTGCCGTCCATCGTCACCAACCGGGTCGTCATGAACTCTCCGACCGTTGTCATGGTGCTCCCCTCTCGGTGTCGGCACGGCTCGTCTACCCGCCGTCCGGGAGGGGGTAACGCCGACCGCCGGTGTCTATCCGTGGGGTGCCGCAGACGTCGCAGTGCCGCCGGCCGCTGCTGGTCAGCGAGTTCACGGCACGAGGAGCGCGTCAGCCCCGGGGCGGCATTCCGTAGACGCGCTCCACGTGCAGCCGCAACACCAGCCGCGCCTCGTCGACCATGGCCTGGCGGTACTCGTCCCAGTCCGGGTGCTCGCCGCGGAGCGCCCGGTAGAGCCCCACCAGCTCCTCCACCGTCTCGTCGCCGGGCTCGGTGGCTGGCGCGGTCAGCTCGGCGCGGCCCTCGACCACCGCGTACGCCCAGCCGTCCTCGCTGCTGACGTGGAAGCTGGCGCGCGGGTCCCGACGCAGGTTCGCGGTCTTGGCCCGACTCTCGGTGACCGAGACCCGGATCAGGCCGGCGTCCCGGTCGAAGGAGTAGACCACTGTGGACAACTGTGGCCGTCCGTCCCGTTTGATCGTCGCCAGTACGCCCATCGAACGGCCGGAGATCAGGTCGGTCAACGCCTGCTGGGTGCGGTCATCCGGCACGGTTTCCTCCTCCAGGTTCGGTTTCGTCCCATCCAAGCACGTCCGCCCGACCGCCGCGTCGCTCGGACGCGACGAGCCCCGCCCGGCCGACCGCCGCGCCGCCAGATGCGACCGAGCCCCCGCCGGTTGTCGGCGAGGGCTCGGGGTGACAGCGACGGTCAGCGGCGCTCGGCGGCGACCAGTTCGGCGAGCTGCACCGCGTTGAGCGCGGCGCCCTTGCGCAGGTTGTCGTTGGAGCAGAACAGGGCCAGCCCGTACTGCGCGGTCTCGTCGGCGCGGATCCGGCCCACGTAGGTCGGGTCCTGCCCGGCGGCCTGCAACGGCGTCGGCACGTCGGTCAGCGCCACCCCGGGCGCGTCGGCCAGCAGCTCGTGGGCACGCTGCGGGGTGAGCGGCCGGGCGAACCGGGCGTTGATCTGGAGCGAGTGGCCGGTGAAGACCGGCACCCGGACGCAGGTCCCGGAGACCAGCAGGTCGGGGATCTCCAGGATCTTGCGGCTCTCGTTGCGCAGCTTCTGTTCCTCGTCGGTCTCGAACGAGCCGTCGTCGACGATCGAACCGGCCAGCGGGAGGACGTTGAAGGCGATCGGCTCGGCGAACGAGCGCGGCGCGGGGAACTCCACCGCCGACCCGTCGAAGGCCAGCCCGGCGGCGTGCTCGGCGACCTTGCGGACCTGCTCGTCCAGCTCGGCGACGCCGGCCAGCCCGGCGCCCGAGACCGCCTGGTAGGTGGAGACGACGAGGCCGACCAGCCCCGCCTCGGCGTGCAGCGGGCGCAGCACCGGCATCGCGGCCATCGTTGTGCAGTTGGGGTTGGCGATGATGCCCTTCGGGCGGTCGAGGGCCGCGTGCGGGTTGACCTCGGCGACCACGAGCGGCACCTGCGGGTCCATCCGGAACGCGGAAGAATTGTCGATCACCACGGCGCCGGCCTCGGCGACCCGGGGAGCCAACTCGCGGGCGGTGCCCTTGCCGGCCGAAAAGAGCACGATGTCCAGCCCGGAGTAGTCCGCGGTCGCGGCGTCCTCGACCGTCACCTCACCGTCGCGCCACGGCAGCGCACGCCCGGCGGACCGCGCCGAGGCGAACAACCGCACCTGCTCCGCCGGGAACTCCCGCTCCGCCAGCACCTGCCGCATCACGCCACCGACCTGGCCGGTGGCCCCCACAATGCCGATCCTCATGCCCGCGAGGCTACCCAGCCCACCCCCGAACACGGGAGCCCTTTCCCACCCCCCGGGTCCCGCATCACACCCCCGACCCGGCTCACCTCCGCCCACTCCCCCGTTGATCATGGGGTTATCGCCGCGACACGCCGTGGCGGATGACGACAACCTCATGATCGACGCGGAGGGGGTGGGGGTGGGGTGGGGTCAGGTGATCAGGTCGCCCAGGTTTGCCGCGGTCAGGTCGTCGCGGATGACGGCGGCGTCGCCTTCGATGACCAGGGTCAGCGCGTCCGGGTGCAGGTGGGTGGCCGCCGCCGCGGAGACCTGGTCCACGTCCGCGGCGAGCAGCGACTCGCGCAGCCGAGCGTGGTAGTCGTCCGGCAGGTCGTGCACCACAAGCGTGGTCAGCGCGGACGCGATCGCCCGGGGGCTCTGCAACTCGACCGAGAGCTGCCCGGCCCGCCAGGAGCGGGCCACCGCCAGCTCGTCCTCGGTCACCCCACCCGCCCGGGTACGGCTGATCTCACCCACCGCCTCGACCAGGGCCGGCACGGTTACCGCGGTCTGCACCCCGGAGCTGACCCCGAACCGACCGAAGCGGCGGGACGAGGCGAAGTCACCCCGGATGCCGTAGGTGTAGCCGTGCACCTCGCGCAGCAGGTGGTTGAGGCGGGAGGTGAACGCCCCGCCGAGAACCGTGCCGGCGAGCGTCATCGGCACGTGGTCGGGGTGCGCCCGGTGCGGCGACGGGTGGCCCAGCCGCAGCGTGGACTGCACCGAGCCGGGCCGGTCCACCAGGATGAGCCGCCGTCCGGCGTGCAGCGGCACCTCGATCGGACCACCCCGCTCGGCCGGGCCGCCACCGGTGCCGGCGAACGCCGCGGCGGCCAGCGCGTCCAGGTCGATCCGGTCCAGGTCGCCGGCGACGATCAGGGTGCCGGGACGCAGGAACCACTCGGAGTGGAAGACCGTCACGTCCTCCACGTCCAGTCCGGCGACCGAATCCGGGTCCCCGTACATCGGCCGGCCCCAGCGGTTCTGGACGCCGAACAGGTCACCGCGCAGCGCGGCGTCGGCGCGCGGGCCCGGGTTGGCCCAGTCCATCCGCAGCGCGGTCGCCTCGTCGTCCCGGACCCGGCGTACGTCGGCGGGGTCGAGCCGGGGCGTCCGGACCGCCTCGGCGAGCAACTCCACGGCGGCGCTGAGCCGGTCCACCGGGATCACCACGCTGGCCTGGAACGAGTCCCAGTCCAGCCCGGTCGACAACGCGGTGCCCAGCCCCTCGACGGCGAGCGCGTACGCGGCGGCGTCCCGCTGCGCGGTCCCCTCCTCCAACGCCTTGGCCAGCACGCCGGACAGCCCCTCCTTGCCGACCGGCTCCTGGCCCGCGCCCACGTCGAGCAGCAGCAGGGCCACTGCGAGGTTCTGCCCGGGCAGGTGCGCGGCGACGACCTGACCACCGGCCGCGGTGCGGCGAACCACCGGCGGGAACCGGTACGGGCGGGCGGCGCCCGGACCGGGGCGGTCGGCGATCAGCGTCATGAGGTCTCCTCGGGCAGGTAGGTCAGCAGCACCCGGTCGGTGGCGAGCACCTCGGCGGCGGCCTCGGCGACCTGCTCGGCGGTGACCGCGAGCAGGCCCGGCAACTGGTCGGCGACGCGGGCCGGGTCACCGAACTGCGTGGCGTACCGGCCGAGCAGGTCGGCGCGACCGTCCACCGTGGACAACTGACGCCACCACCCGGTGCTGAGCATCGCCTTGGCCCGATCCAGCTCGGAGGTGGTGACGGGCACTGTGGCCAACTCGTCGACGACCTCGGCCAGCCCTTCGGCAAGTCGCTCGGCGCTCACTCCGGGGCGGGCGGTGGCGGTGGCGATCAGTGGGGCCGGGGCGTGCGCGAGGTCCACCCCGTACGCCCCGACCAGGTCCGGTTGGGCGATCCGTTCGCCGTCGGCGAGTCGCTGGTAGAGCCGGCTGCCCCGGCCGCTGCCGAGAACTGTGGCGAGCACTGTGACCACGTGGTATTCCGGGCTGCCGAACGGGTAGGTGCGGTGGGCGATGTACACCCGCGGCGCCGGCACGTCGGCGCGGACCGACTCGACTGCCGTCTGCCCGGTCGCCGGGACCGTGCGCCCGTCCGGCGCGGCCGGGATGTCGTCGCGTGCCGGTAGCGCGCCGAAGTACTTGTCGGCGAGCGCGAACACGTCGGACGCGGTGGCGTCGCCGACAACGGTGAGCACCGCGTTGTTCGGCGCGTAGTAGGTCTGGTGGAACGCCTGGAAGGTGGCGAGGTCGGCGGCGTTCAGGTCGGCCATCGAGCCGATCGTGGCGTGGTGGTACGGGTGCCCCGGCGGGTAGAGCAGCGGCAGCAGACGCAGCCAGGCGTCCCCGTACGGGACGTTCTCGTAGCGCTGCCGGCGCTCGTTCTTGACCACGTCCCGTTGGTTGTCCAGCGTCTCCTGGGTGAGGGCGGGGACCAGGCCGCCCATCCGGTCGGCCTCCAACCAGAGCGCCAGCTCCAGGTGCTCGGCCGGGACCGTCTCGAAGTAGTTGGTCCGGTCCGGGTTGGTGGTGGCGTTGAGCGAGCCGCCGGAGCCCTGGATCAGCTTCATGTGCTCGGTCTTCGCCACGTTCACCGAGCCCTCGAACATCAGGTGCTCGAAGAGGTGGGCGAAACCGGTCTGCCCGGTCGGCTCGTGCCGGGAGCCGACGTCGTACCAGAGGTTGACGGCCACGGCGGGCGCGGTGCGGTCCTCACTCACCACCACGCGTAGGCCGTTGTCCAGTCGGGACGTCTCGATGGGCCAGGGGTAACCGCTGTCGGGCATACCCCGACGCTATCCGATCTCGCGGGCCGAAAGGTGACGTGTGGTCGGTCGGCGAGCCGGTCCCGGGCATCGTGGCCGCCGCTCGGGGTACCGGAGGGCAATGACCGTCACCCCTCCTCCGTCCCGGTCCGCCGCCGCGGTCGTCGTCGAACGCGCCAGCGCGGCGCTCGGCCGGCTGCGCCACGGCCGACTGCTGCATCCGGCCGGTCGCTCGTTCGTCGGCGAGGTGATGATCTGGGGTACGCCCGGACCACCCACCGGGGTCGGTCTGCTGGACGACCCGGGCCGGTATCGGGCCACCGTCCGGCTCTCCAAGGGAACTCCCACGCCCGGCGGTTGGCCGGACGTGCTGGGCGTCGCGCTGCGCCTGCACCGCGACACCGGTCGGCCGTTCGACCTGCTGGTCAGCTCCAGCGGCGCGGCCCCGCTGCTGCGGAACCTGCCGCTGCCCCGACGCTGCTTCACCGGGACGTACAGCACCATCGTGGGTTACCGGGTGGGCGCACGCCGACTCTGGCTGGCCACGCTGGCCGACCCCGACTCCGTCTGCCTCGGGCGCAGCCTGAGCACGGTGGCCGCCGCGGCCCGGACGGACACGCCGCGCCTGGTGCTCGCTGTCGCGTCCGCCGTCGGGCCGTGGCGGCCGGTGGGGCAGGTCGCGATCGGCGCCCCGCTCAACGCGGAGGAGGACGCCGCGCTCGCGTTCGACCCGGTGCGGAACCTGCCACCCGAGCTGCGGGCGGCGGGTCCGCTGGCCTGGTTGCGGGAGCACACCTACCGGGGATCCCGCCGGGCACGGGGGGCCACCGCTCAGTCCGGCGGTTCGACAGCGACCACCGTCTGATCCGAGGTACGACGTTCCAGCACGGTGTCGGGGGCCGCGTTCTGGTCCGCCTCCCGGATGTCCGATTCGGCGAGGATGGCCTCGGCCTGCGCCTCCGGGTCGTCGCTGCCCACTGCGGTCTCCTCGGGCAGGAGGTGGTGGGCGCGGGACTCCACCCGTTCCTGATCGCTCTGCTCGTCAGTCATGGCACCCCTGATACCCCGACGCCGCCCCCGGCACGCGGTCCGCGCCCCGCATCTTGGGACGACGGGCCGGAGGTTCCGGCCGGGTCGGGTACGCTGGCCCCCGTGACGCGTTCCTATCGATGGTTTAGGCAGCCGGCTCCCACGCCGGTGACTTCACCATGAACTGACGTCACCGCGGACCGAGCCGGCTGGGCAGGAGCTGTCGTTCCTGCCCTTTTGCGTACGAGCAGCCGGCTCGACCCGGGCACCGGCCCCGGGCACGGTCGGCGAGAGGATGCCCACCGTGACGACCCCGGAGACCGATCGGGTCAGCGATCAGCGGATCGACCGTGTCGTGCCGCTGACCACGCCCGCCCTGCTGCACCACGAGTTACCCCTGGACGCCTCGCTCGCGGCCGCCGTGCTGACCGGCCGTCGCGAGGTGGGCCGCGTGCTGGATCGCGAGGACGACCGCCTGCTTGTGGTGGTCGGCCCCTGCTCGGTGCATGATCCGGCCGCCGCCCTCGACTACGCGCGGCGTCTGCGTACGGCGGCCGACCGGCTGGCCGACGACCTACTGATCGTCATGCGGGTCTACTTCGAGAAGCCACGCTCCACCGTCGGGTGGAAGGGCCTGATCAACGACCCGGGCCTGGACGGCAGCGGGGATGTCAACACCGGCCTGCGGCTGGCCCGGGCGCTGCTGCTCGACGTGCTGCGCGTCGGTCTGCCGGTGGGTTGCGAGTTCCTCGACCCGATCACGCCGCAGTACATCGCGGACACGGTGGGTTGGGGCGCGATCGGCGCCCGTACCGTGGAGAGTCAGGTGCACCGCCAGCTCGCCTCGGGTCTGTCCATGCCGATCGGCATGAAGAACCGCCCGGACGGCAGCATCGGCACGGCCGTGGACGCGATCCGCGCCGCCGGGGTGCCGCACGTCTTCCCCGGCATCGACTTCTCCGGCACCCCGGCGATCATGCACACCCGGGGCAACACCGACGGTCACCTGGTGCTGCGCGGTGGGGGCGGCCGGCCCAACTACGACGCGGACTCGGTCGCCGGGGCGCTCGACCTGCTCCGCGCCGCCGGGCTGCCGGAGCGGCTGGTGATCGACGCCAGCCACGCCAACAGCGGCAAGGACCACCGCAACCAGCCGCGGGTAGCCGCCGACGTGGCCGCCCAGCTGGCCGCCGGCCAGCGCGGGATCACCGGCGTGATGTTGGAGTCGTTCCTACTGCCCGGCCGTCAGGATCTCGACCCGACCCGGAAGCTGGAGTACGGCCGCTCGGTCACTGACGCCTGCCTCGGCTGGGACGACACCGTCGAGGTGCTCGACCACCTGGCCTCCGCGGTGCAGGCCCGGCGGGCCACACTGCCGGCGACGGTGTGACAGCCGACACCACGGCGCGCGGAACAGGGGCGGGGGTCGGCTCGTTGACTGGGGTGTCGGTGTGTCCAGTGTCCCCGGGCCTCACCTAAATTGCCTTCGCGGAATACCGTCCGGCTGGAGCCGCGCAGTGCCACTCGCCGAGAGGCGACCTGCACACCGATACCAGCGCCGCCCCCGGCCCACAAGGCCGGGGGCGGCGCTGTCTGTGGCGCGGGTCGGCCCGCCGGCGTGACGTTTGACCGATTCCGCCAGGGGTAGCTGATCGACGTGACCGACGACGCACCAGTGACCGGCGAGCCGAACACCCAGGCCCTCGACGACCTGCTCGACGACATCTACCGGGCGCAGGAGCGGGTCACCCAGGCAGAGATCTATCGGCGGGCGGTGGCCGCCGAACTCCCGCCGGACCTGCTCGCCCGCATCGACGCGCTTCCCGAGGGTGAGTACGCGGTGGACGAGGCCAGTGACCTGCTGGGCGGCTCCATCGGGTGAGCGCCCGTGCCTGCCAGCTCCGTCAGTGAGCGACTCCGCCTGAGCGACCGCAGAAGGGACACCGACATGACGCACCACGAGGACCACGACGAGAAGGTGCCAGCCCTGGGTCAACCACCGAAGGGCCGGGACACCACACCCGAGCCGGACTTCGCCAACGAGCACGACCGCACCGCCGTCGACCGGGACATCATCACCGGGGCGGACGAGGACGAGCGGGAACCGGAGTCGCCGCACGGCTGGTCCGGCATGCAGCGCTGACAAACGACAACGGGGGGCCGGCGTCTGCCGGCCCCCCGTTTCGCGTCTGCTCGGTCAGTCGTCGTGGTGCCCACCCTCGGCGGCCTGCTGTGCCGTCGCGTACGCCATCTGGAGGAAGTCGGACGCGGCGACCGCCGTCAGCGCGGTGGCCACCAGCCGGGTCAGCCGGGGCGCGAGCACCAGGCCACCGGTCAACCCGGTGGCCACCCAGACCGCAAGGCAGAACGGGCAGCTCAGCAACTCGCCGATGGCGTGCCGGGTAGGGCTGCCCGAGTCGCGGACCTGCTCCATCACCTCACCGCTGCCGATCGGACGGTCGTAGCGGGTGAACGGTGCCCGCAGGGGGCTGGTCACCGCGTCCTTGGACAGCAGCCGGCTCAGCTTGTGCGTGGCGATGGAGAGCAACACCACGTCGGACGGGGTGGGACGCTCCGGCACCGGTCGACCGGTCGCCTTGACCAGACCGGCGAGCGCCCCGGTAACCCCGGCGTACGCACCCATGGCCACCAGGTAGCCGCCGAGCGGCCGGTGTTCGTGCGGCGCGTACGCCCTGCGCAACCGCTCCGCCTTGTGTCGCAGGCCAGTGTCGCTCACCCGGTCTCCTTCTGACATCTCGTGGTGGTGTGGGAGCGGCGTACCGCGTGGCGCCTCAGCCGGCCTGGAGGTTGTCGGCGACCTCGCGTGCCAGGTTGGTGAGCGCCTCGTCGGCCAACTGGTCCGGGCCCGACCCGTCCGACCCGTCGGCCAGATCAAGCTGGATCCGGGCGCCGCCGGCGTCGGCCGACTCCACCCGGAGTTCGGCCGACCAGTCGGCGTCGCCACCCCACCGGGCCCGCAGGTCCTCAGCGCTGATCTCCGCGGCGGGGCTGCCGTCGCCGCGCAGCGGCTCCGGCAGCCAGGCCGAGGCCCGGTCGGGGTCGGTGGCCGTGCTGAAGACCACCTCGGGTGGCGCGGACATCCCGCGCACGGCACGCGCCGGCATCAGGAGTCCCGCAGACGGTGGGGGTCGACCTCCCGGCCCGGGTGACGCGCCAGGTATTCGGTCTCGAGCTCCGCGGTGCGCCGCAGGTGGTTGGCGAGCGCGGAGTCCGCCGCGTGCCGCAGGGTGTCCAGGCGGGTGCGGTGCAGGCTGTGCATCTCGCGGATCAGATCCTCGTCGGTCAACTCCGTCGGGTCGATGCCGAGCAGGTCGCCGTCGAGACCCGTGGCGTCCGCCGGGTCGGCGAGGTGGTCGCCACCCCACTCGGGCACCCGCTGCTCCGGGCTCATGTCCGTGCTGCCGCGTGACGCGAAGCCGTCCTCACGTACCGATCCGGTCATCATCGCCCCCCTTGATCTCGTTTGGGCTGGCGTCTAGACGATTGCCCAGGCGTGGTGACGCCAAACCATCCCGGCGGCGCGGCAACTACGACACCGTGTCGGAGACCGGCGGCGCCCCCGGTACTCTCGATGCCATGAGGCGGCTCTGGACCCCGGCGTGGATCGCACGTCACGTGGCCATGGTCGTCCTGGTCGTGGGCTTCCTCGGGCTGGGCTGGTGGCAGATCAGCCGGGCCACCGACGGCAACAGCCTGAGCTGGGGGTACGCGGTCGAGTGGCCGATCTTCGCCGGCTTCGTGGTCTACGTCTGGTGGCGTGAGGTGAAGCTCGCCCGTCGCCGGGTGGCGGACGCCGACCTGCCGCCGGCGGAGCCGGATGCCGAGCCGGCACCGGAGGTCACAGCGGGCTCCCGACCGGCGGTACGCCGACCGGTGCGGGTGGCCCGGGTACCGTCCGGCGGCGATGCCGTCGAGGACACGGACCTGGCCGCCTACAACCACTACCTGTCATGGTTGAGCGCCAATCCGGGCGCCCGACCCGGTGACTATCCCGGCTGAGCCGGGCTCGGAAGGACGGACGAAGGTGGGCGCTGCCCTTACCCGGTACCGCGCGATCGCCTGGATCGTGGGCGTCGTGCTGATCCTGCTCGTCGTGATCGGCATGCCGTTGAAGTACGTGTTCGACAACGCGGTCGTGGTGGAGACGGTGGGGCCCGCCCACGGCTTCCTCTACATGATCTATCTGGTGGCCGCGTTCGACCTGAGCCGTCGGGCCGACTGGCCGCTGAAGCGGATGCTGCTGGTGATGTTGGCAGGTACCGTGCCGTTCGTCTCGTTCTACGCCGAGCGTCGGGTCAGCGCGTGGTTGGCCGCACCGCAGGAGACCCGGGCCCCGGAGCCGGTCGCCCGCTGAGCGGCCGGTGGGCCGACGCCCGCTCGGCGTGGGCCCACCGTTCGTCGGCTCAGCGACTGGGCCGCCACGGCTCGGCGGAGGCGACCGGGTCGACCCAGCCGCCGTACCGGTTCACCTCCCGGGCCCGCAACAGCGCCCGGGCGACCTGGCCGAACTCCCGCTCGTCGTCGGCGCTGAACAACTGCACCTCCACTCCCCCGTACCACCCCCACAGCTCGTGCGGCGGTGGGCGCCAGCGATCGCCGACCAGGGCCAGCGCGGCCGGCAGCAGGAACACCGCACCGAGGATGAGGTACGCCCCGGCGGTCAGGCGTTGCAGCCCGCCGGTGAAGCCGAGCAGCAGCCCGACGCCGCCGAGCATGCTGGCGGTGATGATGACGGCCCGGACGGCGATCCGGTCGTGCGGGCCCCGGGTGGTACGCAGATGGGTCAGGTCGGCAACCCGGTAACTGGTTCGGCCGACGGTGAACCGGTCGGCGGTCACGATGATGCCGGGCCGCGCGTACAGCAGGGTCGACCGGGCACCGGGCACCGTTCGCGGCGGTCGCATGTCTGCGCCTTCACGATTCACGGTTCCTCCCGCGGGGACGGTTGGCCGAGGTGACCGGCGGTGACAGTTGCCGCTGTCTGCCGACGGGATTCCCGGCGCCAGCCCCCATTGTGTTGGTGCACCGCCAACTGACCTGGGCACTTTCGGGTTCTCGACAGCTCACCTCCGCGAGGGACATCGCCGAGAAACAGCATCCATTTCGGTTTTTATCGGTTATGGGGGCCAGCGATCCGGCGGGATGCGCCCGGAACGACGAAAGTCGTATATCCGTCAGTACCCCATAAACGGGGCTTTGCCCCGTCGCAGCAGGTGTCAACAGCGCCACCCAGCCCAGAGACACGAGCCGCCACTCGCCCAACTTTCGCCCCTGCTTCACCTGCGAGCGACATCCGTCCCGGGTTAGGTTGGGTGCGCCGGTCCGGCCCAGTGCCATCCGCCCGGATGGCCCCGGCCGGTGTCGCCGAGGGCGTCAGCAGCCCCGGCGGCCGTGGGAGAGGGGCCTTCCGCTCTTGTCATCCCTGAGAAACCTGCTGCGTACCGTGGCGCTGGCCGGCATGTCTGCCGCGCTGATCGCCCCGACGGCGGTGGCGCACGCCGAGCCGTCCCCCGCCGACCTGACCCGCCGGATCGAGACGTCCTCGGCCGAGTTGGAACGGGTCGTGGAGTCGTACAACAAACTGCGTGAGGAGATCAAGACCAACGAAGCCTCGGTGGCCCGATTACAGACCCGCATCGGCCCGCTGGAACAGCAGGTCGAGCAGAGCCGGGCCGACGTGGCGGAGCTTGCGTCCACCGCGTACAAGAGCGGCGGCCTGCGGACCGCGGACGCCCTGCTGCGTCCCGGCGGCTCCGCGGCGCTGCTGGACCGGCTGGGCACGATCGACCAACTGACCCGTCAGCGGCAGGAGCGCATCTCCGGCTTCACCGCCGACCAGCGGCGGCTGCTGGACGAGAAGGCCAGCCTGGACGCCACCCTGACCCGGCAGGCGGCGCGTGCCCGCCAGCTCGCGGCGGGCAAGAGGCAGATCGAACAGGACCTGGCCAAGCTGTACGAGCTGCGTCGGCAGGCGTACGGGGCGGCCACCGAGCGTCCCGAGCCGAAGGCCGCGGTGGCCGAGGCCAAGAACGTGCCAGCGGTCGCCGGTGACGCCGGCGCCGCGGTGCGCTACGCGTTCGGGGCGGTGGGCAAGCCGTACGTCTGGGCAGCCGACGGGCCGAACGGTTACGACTGTTCCGGACTGACCTCGGCGGCCTGGCGGGCGGCCGGGAAGTCCCTGCCGCACAACACCCGGATGCAGTGGGGTGCCGTCGCACACATCGGGCGGGGCGACCTGCGCCCGGGTGACCTGGTCTTCTACAGCGGGCTCGGGCACGTCGCCCTGTACGTCGGCGACGGCCAGGTGATCGACGCGCCGAGCGCCGGCCGGAACGTGCTCAGACGGGGCATGAACATGATGCCCATCCAGGGTTACGGCCGGGTCCGCTAGCGGAGCCGGCAACGGCGAACGGCCGGCGTCCCCCTATCGGACGCCGGCCGTTCGCCGCCATTACTACCAGGTCAGGCTGCCTGCAGCCCCTCCGCACGGGCCAGCTCACGCAGCCGGCCGAGGGCCTGGATCTCCAACTGCCGGATCCGCTCGCGGGACAGCGAGAACCGGGACGCGACCTCGGTGAGCGAGTGCTCCCGGCCGTCCTCCAGCCCGTAGCGGGCCCGCATGATGCCGGCGGACCGGTCGTCGAGGTGGTTGAGCAGCCCCTCGATGCGCTGCCGCTCCAGGCCGCTGAGGACGATGTCCTCCGGCGACGGCGCGTCACTGTCGGCGACCAGGTCGCCGAGGTTCGTGTCGCCGTCGTCGCCCACCGGGGTGTCCAGCGAGACGGTGTCCTGCGACCAGCGGCGCAGTTCGTTCACCCGCTCGACGGTGACGCCGAGGGAGGCCGCGATCTGCTCCGGCTCCGGGTCGGCGCCCAGCTCACGGGTCAACTGCCGGGCCACGTTGCGCATCCGGTTGACGTCCTCCACGAGGTGCACCGGCAGCCGGACCGTGCGCTCCTGCTGAGCGATCGCCCGGCTGATCGCCTGGCGGATCCACCAGGTGGCGTAGGTGGAGAACTTGTAGCCGCGCTCGTAGTCGAACTTCTCGACCGCCCGGACCAGGCCGGTGTTGCCCTCCTGGATCAGGTCCAGCATGGGCATGCCCGAACGCACGTAACGGCGGGCGATCGACACGACAAGTCGGAGGTTGGCCCGGATGAAGAGATCCTTCGCCCGCTCCCCCTCGACGACCAGCCACTCCAGGTCGGCCCGGTCCACACCGGCGGGGACGGCTTCCTCACCGAGCAGGTGCTCGGCGTAGAGGCCGGCCTCGATAGCCTTGGAGAGATCGACCTCCTTGGCGGCGTCCAGCAGTGGCGTCCGGGAGATCTCGTGCAGGTAGACGCCGACCAGGTCGCGCTCCTCGGCAACCTCGTCGGTTCGCATGCCGATGTTCTTGTCCACGTTGCCCACGGTCCCCTCGCTCGCGCCGGTTGCCCGGTTCCTTGCCATACCCCACGTCCGTCAACCCCTGGTAACTTCTGCTGTGCCCATCGGTGCTGACACCTACACAACAGATGAGACGTGTCGGGGATTCCGTGTGGTGAGTCGAAAGTGTCACGAATGCCTGAGTAGTAGCTGAGAGCACGGTCCACGTTTGCTGTCAGCATCCCGTCGGATGGCTCGCCGCTGGGCACCACGCACGGGTTACGCACCATGGCAACACCGCCCGCCGTGGGGGCACAGCGACCCGGGTCACCACCACGCTGCGATCCTGGTCACTGCCAGATACGCGTCGAAGGACCGGCCGGTTCATCCTCGGGGTGTTATTACCCCTCGGCCAGATGAACAATCCGGAGCCCCGTTCGCTTCCCGGGGCGCGTGAGCCTAGGGGGCGAGCAGGGCGAGGGCCCCGCGCACCTGGTCGGCGGAGCGGGCCAGCGCGGCCCTGGCGGCGTCCACCTCGGCGCCGGAGACCAGGGACACGAGCGCCGTCTTCAGATCACCGTCGGCCTCGGCGAGCGCCTGCCGGGAAACCTCCTCCGAGCAGCCGGTGGCCTCGACCAGAATCGAGATCATTCGTCCGCGGAGCTTCGCGTTGGTGGCCACCATGTCGATCATGAGGTTCGAGTAGACCCGCCCCAGGCGCACCATGACGGCCGTCGAGAACGTGTTGAGCACCAACTTCTGCGCCGTGCCCGCCTTCATCCGGGTCGACCCGGTGACCACCTCGGGTCCGGTGTCCACCCCGATGAACACGTCCACCGACCGGGCGGCCTCCGCCTCCGGATTGGCGCAGAGCAGCACCGTCGAGGCGCCCTTGGCGCGGGCCGCGGCGAGCGCCCCGAGCACGTACGGGGTGCGTCCGCTCGCCGCCAGACCCACCACCAGGTCACCGGTGCGCACACAACTGGCCGCCTCGACCGCGCCGCCCCGGTCGTCGTCCTCGGCGTCCTCCACGGCCCGCCACATGGCGTCCGGACCGCCGGCGAGGTGGGCGCAGAACCAGTGCCGGGGCGAGTTGAAGGTGGGGGCGAGTTCGGCCGCGTCGAGGACGCCGAGCCGACCGGAGGTGCCGGCCCCGAAGTAGTGCACCCGGTGGCCACCGCGAAGCGCCTCGACTGCCAGGTCGACGGTGGTGGCGATCTCGTCGAGCACCGCGGCGACCGCCGCCGGCACCCGCCGGTCGGCCTCGTTGATCACGGTGAGCACGTCCCGGGTCGACATCAGGTCGAGGTCGACGCTCAGCGGGTTGCGTCGTTCGGTGGGTGCGCCCACCCGGACCGTCGGGCGGGCGGGGGGTGCTGGCAGGTCCTTGTCCGGCTCCACCGCACCGGCCGTCACGGCCGCCTCCGGTTCGCACCCACCCGGTGCGACTGGACCGCCTCGGCGGTCGACTCCAGGGCCTTGCGGGCCCGGGCCCGGTTGCGGGCGGCCACCCCGACGAAGAGGCAGTCGACCACTGTGAGCTGGGCGAGCCGGCTGGCCGTCGCGCCGGAGCGGTAGGTGGTCTCCCGGGCCGCCGTGGTCAACACGAAGTCCGCGACGTCGGTGATCGGCGAGCGCGGGAAGTTGGTGAGCGCCACGGTGACGGCGCCTCGCGTCCGGGCCTGCTCCAGCACCTCGATCACGTCGGAGGTCGTGCCGCTGTGCGAGATGCCGATCGCCACGTCGCTCCGGCCGAGGAGGGCGGCCGAGGTCAGCGCGGTGTGCACGTCCGGGAAGTAGAAGGCGATCCGGCCGATGCGGTGCAGCTTCTGTTGGAAGTCCGATGCGACGAACCCACTGGCACCGGCGCCGTAGATGTCGATCCGACCGGCGCTGTTGATCGCCTCGACCACCTGCTCGCAGACTGCGGGATCGAGCTGCTCGGCAGTCTCCTCGACCGCGCGGGCGTCGTTGAACGCGATGGTGGCGATGATCTGGGCGAGGTCGGCACCGGGCGGGATGTCGCCGCCGACCACCCGGGCGTCCGGTGGCTCGATCCGGCGGGCCGCCTCGGCGGCGAGCCGGATCCGCAGCTGGGGGTAGCCGTCCATGCCGACCGAGCGGCAGAACCGGATGACTGTCGCCTCCGATGTCTCCGCCGCGGTGGCGAGGTCGGTGATGGTCCGCCGGGCCGCGGCGGCCGGGTCGGAGACGACCAGCCGGGCAACCCGCTGCTCGGCGGGCGACAGCGACGGCAGCAGCCCGCTGATGTGGACGATCAGCCCACCGGGCTCCTGACTCGCAGAAATCTTCGGACTCTTCGCCACGGATGAAACTTACTTTCACCTGGCGTGAGCGTCAACTATGACGGGCCGGGACGAGGGAAACGGCCGACGGCCGGATCACCGGTCCCGCACAGCCTGCCACTCCCGCAGGATCGCCGCCTCATCCGCCGGGTCCAGTCCCCCCTGCCGGACGGCGGCCGGGTCCGCTGTCATCCAGGCCGCGGTCGCCCGAACAGTGTCGGAGAGTGGACGGACCGTCAGCCCGGCGCCCAGAGCCGGTCCCGCGTCCCGGTCCATCAGGCCACCGGACTCCGGCAGCCGCACCCAGAGCGGCAGGGCCCGCTCCCCCGACCACTCGCGGACGTCGTGAGCCAGCAGGAACTCCTGGTCCACCCAGGTGAGGACCGGATCGGCGACACCCAGCCCGGCGGCCACCCCGTGCAGCAGGTCGGCCCGGGACATCGCCGGCCCGGTGCCGTCGTACGTGCCGGCGAGGCCGGTGCCGGCGGCGTGCAGCAGCCAGCCCGCCAGATCGGCCACGTCCACGAACTGCACCCGGTCGGCCGGCCGGCCGGGCGCGAGCACCTCCCCACCGGTCGACAGCCGCCGCACCCAGTACGGAAAGCGGTCGCTGGGGTCCTCCGCGCCGACGATGAGCCCCGCCCGGCAGATGAACGAGCGGTCGACACCCATCCGCTCCCGGACCAACCGCTCGATGCTCACCTTGCACTCGCCGTACCAGCGGTGGTCCGGACCGACCGGACCGTCCACCTCCGGTGGGGCCGGCGGCAGCACCGGCGCGTCCGACGCGGTCTGACCCGGGGTGGTGTTGTCCGCGTACACCGAGATCGTCGACACGAAGGACCAGTGGCCGACCGACCCGGCAAGCGCGTCGAGCGCGTACCGGGCGTGACTGATCTGGCGGGTCACGTCGACAACGGCGTCGAAGCCGTCGCCGGCGAGGGGCGCGAGCGCGTCGGGATCGTCCCGGTCCACCGACACGAACCGGACCCCGCTCGGCGCGGGTCCGGACCTGCCCCGGGCCGCGCAGGTGACGTCGTGCCCCCGCGCGGCGGCGAGTCGCGCCACCGCCCGGCCGAGGAACCGGGTGCCACCGAGAACGAGGATTCGCATCCGGTGATCCTGCGCCGTCGTCGGGGGATTCGGCCAGCCGGTCTGCTGCAGGCAGAGCGACGGACAGCGGACCGCCCAGGGCGACGTCCGGGGTGGAGGCTAGCGTGAGGCGTATGGCGGAGCGCAGCGTGTTGGTCACCGGAGGCGGCGGCGGGCTCGGCGGGGCGGTGGTGGCCGCGTTCGTCGAGGCGGGTTGGCGGGTGGTCGTACCGGAGCGGACCGCCCGGCCCGGCTCGGGCCCGGCGGCGGACGACCTGGTCCGGCTGGTCGCGGACCTGAGCGACCCGGCGGGGGCCGCGCGCGCGGTCGAGGCCGCCGCCGGCGCGCCGGACGCGCCACTGCGGGCGGTGGTCAACCTGGCCGGCGGGTACGCCAGTGGCGGCCTGGTGCACGAGACGCCGGTTGCGGATTTCGAGCGGATGCTCACCGTCAACCTGCGGCCCACCTACCTGGTCACCCAGGCCGCGTTGCCCCACCTGGTGGCGGCCGGCGGCGGCGCGGTGGTCTGCGTGGCGGCCCGGGCGGCGGTCGCCCCGTTCGCCGGCGCCGCCGGGTACGTGACGTCCAAGGCGGCGGTGCTGGCCCTCGCCAACGCGGTGGCGGTGGAGTACCGGTCCCGCAACGTGCGCTGCAACACAGTGCTGCCCAGCGTCATCGACACCCCGGCGAACCGGGCCGCCCAGCCCGACGCCGACCACTCCCGCTGGGTGGCCCCGGCCGAGATCGCGTCGGTGATCCGGTTCCTCGCGTCGGCCGATTCCGCGCCGACCAGCGGCGCCACCGTGCCGGTCTACGGGCGGGCCTGAGTCACCATCGGGTCGCCGTCATCCTCCGTCCCGGAGGACGTCGGCAGCCAGGTCCCCAGGTGCGCCTGGATCTGCTCGGTCACCTCCTCGGCCGGGCGGCCCGCGTCCACGAGCACGAAGCTCGGGTACTCGGGCAAGGCCCGGTAGGCGGTGTCCGCCGCGGTCAGCCAGCCCATCGTCTCGTGGTCGGTGCCGCGCTCCTCGATGCGCCGGTACGCCTCCGCCGGGTCCACAGCGAGCAGGAAGGTCACCTGCGGGGTCGGGAACAGTCGGTAGCCGGCCCGGGCCAGCCGCTCCCAGCGGTGCCCGCCGTTGGCGCGGATGCTCGCGTACTGGCAGGCCGAGTAGCGGTCCATCACCGCCGTCCGGCCGGTGAGCAGGCAGGTGACCAGGGCTACGGCGATGGCGAGCCAGCGCAGCACGGACTCCACCGCCAGCACGCCGTCGCGCCCGACGAGCCGCTGCGCGTCCGGCCGCCCGAGCCGGTGCGCGAGCCGGCCGAGCCAACGGCGCCCGCTGGCGTTGCGGCGGTACGCGGCGGGGCGTCCGGCGGCCGTCAGCGCGTCGGCCAGCCGGTGCGCCTGAGTGGTCTTGCCCGAACCGTCGATGCCGATCAGGGCGACAGTGCGCAACCGGGCCCTGCCGCGTCGCATCCCCGTTGATCTGGCCACCCTCCACAGATTATCCGACCGGCGCACCGGGTCCGCGAGGTTTGTACTGTTTGATCCCTGTTGACGCCCAACCGCGTCTCAAGCAGGTGTGGCCGACCGGAATGCCGGGTACCGGAGTTTGAAACCCAACCGCCGGTCCACCAACACGACGACGGGAGACCCAGATGGCTGAGCGCGGGGACGAGAGTCTGGTGCACACCCTCAAGAAGGTCGCCGCCGTGCTCAAGCAGTCCGAGATCCCGTTCGCCCTGGGCGGCAGCTTCGCCGTCTACGCCCACGGGGGCCACTCCAGCGAGCACGACGTCGACTTCCTGATCCGGGAGGCCGACGTGGAACAGGCCTTGGAGGCCCTGGTGGCCGCCGGGTTCGTCGCGCAGCGGCCACCGGAGGACTGGCTGGTCAAGGTCTTCGACGACGGCCGGATGGTGGACCTCATCCACCGGCCGATCGAGACACCGGTGACCGAGGAGACGTTCGCCGACACTGTCATCCGGCCGGTGGACGCGATCCACATGCCGGTGCTGTCCGCCACCCAGTTGATGGTGCACAAACTGCTCAGCTTCTCCCAGCACTACTGCGACTTCGCCCGCGGCCTGCCGCTGGCCCGGTCGCTGCGGGAGCAGATCGACTGGGAACGGGTACGCAAGGAGACGCAGCACTCGCCGTACGCCGAGGCGTTCCTGGTGCTGCTGGACCGGCTGGAGGTGGTGCCGGCGGTCGGCACCCAGCCAGGAGAGGGGACATCGTGACCCATCATCGCGACATCGGCGCCGGGCCACCGGACGAGTACGTCGAAGCGGAAATCCAGCGGCTGCTCGCCGAGGACCCCGCCGTCGCCGAACAGGGGATCACCGTGGTCCGACGGGAACGCGCCCTCGTGCTCTACGGCGAGGTGGAGAGTCCGCACCGGCGTGCCGAGATCCTGCGCCGGGTGTCCGAGCGCTTTCCTGACGTACCGATCGCCAGCGACATCGGGGTGATCCGCGCCCAGGCGCCCACGGAGATCGAGCAACTGCCCTGAGGGAGGTTCCATGGTGATCCGGATCGCCGCCGTGGGCGACGTGCATCTGGACGAGGACGTGGTCGGACGCTTTCGACCGGCGTTGGAAGAGCTGCCGGAGTGCGCCGACGCGCTGCTGCTGGCCGGGGACCTGACCCGGCACGGCACCGAGGCCGAGGCGCGCTGCGTGGCGGAGGAGTTCGGTGGGTTGGCCGTGCCGGTGGTGACAGTGCTGGGCAACCACGACCACCAGTGTGACCAGGTGCCCCAGGTGGTCAAGGTGCTCGAGGACGCGGGCATCACCGTGTTGGAGGGCAACGGCGTGGTGTTGGACTGCGCGGGCGGGCGGCTCGGCATCGCCGGGGTCAAGGGCTTCGGCGGCGGGTTCGCCGGGCGGTGTGCGAGCGACTTCGGCGAGCCGGAGATGAAGGCTTTCGTGCGGACCACCACCGACAGCGCGGACCGCCTCGGCGCCGCGCTGCGCTCGCTGGACTGCGACATGCTCGTCGCCCTCACCCACTACGCGCCGGTGCCGGACACGCTGGCCGGCGAACCGTTGGAGATCTACCCGTTCCTCGGGTCGTACCAGTTGGGGCAGGCGATCGACTCGGCGCCCACGGCGCTGGCCCTGCACGGGCACGCGCACGCCGGCACCGAGCGCGGCACGACCCCCGGCGGGGTACGCGTCCGCAACGTCGCGCACCCGGTGATCAAGCAGGCGTACAGCGTCTTCCATGTGGGCGATCAACTTGATACCGACCAGGTTTCCCCGATCGGTCAGTCGGGTATTCAAAGGTCATGGAGCTGATTCTCTGGATTCTCGCAGTCGTACTCGTGGTCGCCGGCATCCTCGCGCTGTTCCGCCGGCAGATCCTGTGGGGCATCGTCCTCATCGTTGTCGGGCTGTTGGTCGGCCCGGGTGGTGTCAGCATCTTCAATTGACGACGTTCGCACGACGTAACACCGGGACCCGTCGGGGTCGCCGCGACCGGAGCTCCGTCCTCCCGACAGGAGCACCGGCCGCGGCGATCCCGGCGCTTTTTTGTCGGCGCTTCCGCCGCTCATCCCGGCCCTGGACCGAGCGCGGACGCATCGCTGCGGCCCTGTAGAGCTGCCCCAGGTATGGGGCAGCGGTGGCAGCGCCGCGCCGTGCATGGCGGCCAGCCGGGCGCAGCACCGGCTGGGGTGTCCCTTCGCCACGGGCGCGGTCCACTCGTGGGGCAGCTCTACAGGACCGCGCTGGTGGCGGTGGGGCCGGCCCGGGTGTTGGGGCGCCCCTTCGCCGCTGACGGTTTGATCTGACGCGTGGTGGAAATTATCTCGACCATGGAGATACCTCAGGACGCGTCGAGGACCTCCGGCCTGCGGCGGTGGTGGGCTCTCCTGGGCTTCGCAGCGGCCGTCTTCGTCGCGGCCGCGATCGGCGGGCTGGGGGTACAGGGCACCACCGACGAGTACGCGAGCCTGCGGCAGCCCGACTGGGCGCCGCCCTCCTGGCTGTTCGGCCCGGTCTGGTCGCTGCTCTACGCGCTGATCGCCGTGGCCGGCTGGCTGGTGTGGCGGCGGGTCGGCTTCACCGCCGCCGTCTGGGCGTGGACCGCCCAACTGGTGCTCAACGCCATCTGGACCCCGCTGTTCTTCGGCGCGGGGCGGTACGGGCTGGCGTTCGCCGAGATCGTGGTGATGTGGCTGGCCATCGGGCTCACCGTGCTGCTGTTCGCCCGGGTGTCCCGGGCGGCGGCCGCGCTGCTGCTGCCCTACTGGGCCTGGGTCACCTTCGCCGCCGCGTTGAACCTGTCGATCTGGCAGCTGAACTCCTGACCGACCGGTCCCCGGCGACGGCGACCGCCGGGGACCGTGGCCGTGCCCGGGTCAGCAGCGGGGCACGCCGGGGATGTATCCGTCCGATCCGGTGTACACGTACGCGTCGGCGATGAACCTGCCGGAGCCGATGCGGTCCCAGATCGAGCTGGTCCCGTAGGTGCCGGTGACCGAAGTGCCACTGGTCTGGCAGGCGATGGTCACCCGGGTGCCGTCGGCGACGGTGCCCACCGAGGCGTACCCGGTGCCAGGGCCGGAACGGACGGTCAACGGGGTGCCGCTGGTGTCGACGGTGCCGTTGCCGCCGCCCGAGGAGCACC
Source organism: Micromonospora sp. CA-240977 (assembly GCF_050942285.1). Lineage (NCBI taxonomy): Bacteria > Bacillati > Actinomycetota > Actinomycetes > Micromonosporales > Micromonosporaceae > Micromonospora > Micromonospora sp. CA-240977. The sequence goes on from NZ_CP192055.1 coordinate 6,291,713, forward strand.
CGTTGTCACTGGTGTAGGTCTTGGTGCCCCAGTACAGCGCGAGGGTGCCGTTGAAGCGGACCTGGATGTCGGCGCCGTTGAGGCGCTGCTCGTAGTGCAGGTGTGGGCCGGTCGAGCCTCCGGTGCTGCCGACCCAGCCGAGCACCTTGCCGTAGGCGACCGTCTGCCCGACCGAGACGTTGAAGCCGTTGAGGTGCGCGTAGTAGGTGCTGTAACCGCCGCCGTGGTTGATCCGGACGTACTTGCCGTAACTGGTGCCGCCGAGGTCGGTCACCCGGTCGACGGTGCCGGGGGCGCTTGCCACCACCGGGTCGCCGACGTCGTCGGTGCGGTTGAAGTCGACGGCGTACGCCGGGCTGTGATCCGACCTGGTCTGGCCGGACCAGGACTGGCCGCACGGGAAAGGCACCTTGAAGGTCGGCGCGGCCAGCGCCGGGCTGGCCGGCACCAGTGCTCCCCCGACGAGCAGACCCGTCACCAGCAGGCTCATCCACCGCTTGCGCATGCAGCTCCTCCTATGTCGAAAACCTTCGATGCGATGCCCCCAGCCTGACAGATATCGTCAATCTTCGAAAGGGGCGAAGATCCGCCCCGGGAGCGCGCCTACCAGGCAGCCCGCAGGTTTCCGGATTGTTACTCGCTCGTGTCTGACAGGGGGTGGACCGGAGCGAATGCAAGCGCTTACATGTGTGCACGCCCAATCGGACCGGCGACGGGTCACCAGCACGACCGCGCCGGCTAGGAAGGAGGACGGCATGGCGGTCTTTACCAGACCACGCCAGGCCTTCGTGATCGCCGGCGTACTCGGGCTGGCGCTCAGCGCCACCGCCTGCGGTACCGGCGACGACAAGAAGAGCGACAACGCGGGCTCCGCGGAGTGCGCCGCATACGACAAGTACGAGGGCCACGACGGCAAGAAGGTCTCGATCTACGCGTCCATCCGTGACGCCGAGGCCGACCTGCTGGAGCGCTCGTGGTCGCAGTTCACCGAGTGCACCGGCATCGAGATCGACTACGAGGGCAGCGGCGAGTTCGAGGCGCAGCTCCCCGTCCGGGTCGACGGCGGCAACGCTCCCGACATCGCCTTCGTGCCGCAGCCGGGCCTGGTCAAGCGCTTCGCGGACGCCGGCAAGCTGAAGTCCCTGAGCGCCGACACCAAGACCCTCGCCGAGCAGAACATGCCGGCCGACTGGCTGAAGTACGGCACCGTGAACGGGACGCTCTACGGCGTGCCGCTCGGCGCCAACGTGAAGTCCTTCGTCTGGTACTCGCCGAAGACGTTCAAGGAGAAGGGCTGGGAGGTCCCGACCACCTGGGACCAGCTGATCGCCCTGAGCGACAAGATCGCCGCCAGTGGCATGAAGCCGTGGTGCGCGGGCGTCGAGTCCGGTGACGCCACCGGCTGGCCGGCCACCGACTGGATCGAGGACGTGATCCTGCGGACCCAGGGCCCCGAGGTCTACGACCAGTGGACCACCCACGCCATCCCGTTCAACGACCCGAAGATCGTCGACGCGGTTGACCGCGCCGGCAGCATCCTCAAGAACGACAAGTACATGAACGGCGGCTTCGGCGGCGTCAAGAGCATCACCACCACCGCCTTCCAGGAGGCGGGCCTGCCGGTGACCACCGGCAAGTGCGCGATGCACCGACAGGCGTCGTTCTACGCCAACCAGTTCCCCGAGGGCACCAAGGTGGCCCAGGACGGCGACGCGTTCGCCTTCTACTTCCCGGCGATCGACCCGGCCAAGGGCAAGCCGGTGCTGGGCGCGGGCGAGTTCGTCGTCGCCTACGCCGACCGTCCCGAGGTCCAGGCGGTGCAGACCTACCTCGCCTCCGCCGAGTACGTGAACAGCCGCGCGAAGCTCGGCAACTGGGTCACGGCGAACAACAAGCTGGACATCGCCAACGTGGCCAGCCCGATCGACAAGCTCTCCGTCCAGATCCTCCAGGACAAGACGGGCACCTTCCGCTTCGACGGATCCGACCTGATGCCGGCCGCCGTCGGCGCGGGAACGTTCTGGAAGGGCATGGTCGAGTGGCTGAACGGCAAGCCGACCGCCCCGGTGCTCCAGGGCATCGAGAGCAGCTGGCCTAAGTGATCCCGGCGGTGGCCCGGTCCGCGCTCGCGGGCCGGGCCACCGGCCGAGGTGGACCCGGAAGGGAGGGTTGATGAAGTTCGACTTCGCCGATCAGCAGCCGAAGTTCCTCATGCTGATGTACGGGCTGATCGCCTTCGTGGTGGTCGTCGGCGGTCTGCTCCTGTTGCTCGACGTGGTGCCGGCCTGGTTCGCCCGTCGGCGGGAGGCCCAGCTCGTCGCCGCCTCCGTGGGCGGGGGCCCGCTGCCCCGCCGGCGCAAGCAGCGGGAGGGGCTCTTCGCGTTCTTCTTCCTGCTGCCGACGCTGCTGCTGCTCCTCATCGGCCTGGTCGTGCCGGCCATTCGCACCACGCTGCTCTCCCTGATGGATGGAAGCAGCACCAACTGGGTGGGTCTGCGCAACTACGGCTGGATGTTCTCCGACGACTCGATCGTCCGGGTCCTGATCAACACCCTGGTCTGGGTGCTCCTGGTCCCGTTGGTGGCGACCGGGTTCGGCCTGATCTACGCCGTCCTGGTGGACAAGGCCCGGTTCGAGGCGGTGGCCAAGTCACTGATCTTCCTGCCGATGGCCATCTCCTTCGTCGGCGCCAGCATCATCTGGAAGTTCGTCTACGCCTACCGCGGTGACGGCGACCAGATCGGTCTGCTCAACCAGATCGTTGTCACCCTCGGCGGTGAGCCGAAGCAGTGGCTCCTGGAGTCACCGCTGAACACGCTGCTGCTGATCGTCATCATGGTCTGGATCCAGGCCGGCTTCGCCATGGTGGTGCTCTCCGCGGCGATCAAGGCCATCCCCGGCGACATCGTGGAAGCCGCCCGGCTCGACGGCGTCAGCCCGTGGCAGATGTTCTGGCAGATCACCATGCCGAGCATCCGGCCGGCGCTGATCGTCGTGGTCGTGACGCTCACGATCGCCACGCTCAAGGTCTTCGACATCGTCCGGACCGCGACGAACGGCAACTACGACACCAGCGTGATCGCCAGCGAGATGTACAACCAGGCGTTCCGGTACGGCCAGAACGGGCAGGGTTCCGCGCTCGCGGTCTTCCTCTTCATCCTGGTCATCCCGGTCGTGATCTACCAGATCCGCAACCTCCGTCAGCAGCGGGAGGGCTGAGATGACCACCGCAACGCCCACCGTCGCCGTCGGCACCCAGAAGACCGACGGCACCCCGACCACCACGGCCGGACGGGTCCGCAAGCGGTTGAACAGCCGCACCGCGACGCTCGTCTCGATCGTCATCGCGGTGGTCTGGACCATCCCGACCTTCGGCCTGCTCGTCTCCTCCCTCCGACCGGAGGACGAGATCAAGACCACCGGTTGGTGGACCGCGTTCACCAACCCGCAGTTCACGTTCGAGAACTACCAGCAGGTCCTGTTCGGGCGGTCGGGATCCTCCGGGCAACTCGCCGGTTCCTTCATCAACTCGCTGGCGATCACCATCCCGTCGGTGCTGTTCCCGCTCGCCTTCGCGTGCCTGGCGGCGTACGCGCTGGCGTGGATCAACTTCCGCGGCCGGGACTGGGTCTACATCGCGATCTTCGCGTTGCAGATCGTGCCGTTGCAGATGGCCCTGGTGCCACTGCTGAAGTTCTTCTCCACCGGCGTCACCCTCGGCGGCGTCACCCTGATGCCGGCCTGGGACCTGGTCGACGAACAGAAGTTCGCCCAGGTGTGGTTCGCCCACACCTGCTTCGCGCTCCCGTTCGCCGTCTTCCTGCTGCACAACTTCATCTCGCAGCTCCCCGGAGACCTGATGGAGGCGGCCCGGGTCGACGGGGCCACCCACCCGAAGATCTTCCGCACCATCGTGCTGCCGCTGATCACCCCGGCGCTTGCGGCGTTCGGCATCTTCCAGTTCCTCTGGGTCTGGAACGACCTGCTTGTCGCGCTGATCTTCGCCGGTGGCGGCAACGAGACCGCCCCGCTCACCGTCCGGCTCGCCGAGATGGCCGGCACCCGGGGCAACGAGTGGCAGCGGCTCACCGCCGGCGCGTTCGTCTCCATCGTCGTACCGCTCATTGTCTTCCTGTCCCTGCAGCGCTTCTTCGTGCGAGGCCTGCTCGCCGGCAGCGTCAAGGGCTGACCCGCTTGCCCGCCGCCGCCTGACCCCTCGGGCGGCGGCGGGCGCTTCAGGCACCGAGCGGGGGAACCGTGACGAGGATCGATGATGTGGCCCGGCTGGCCGGAGTGTCCACGGCCACCGTCTCGCGGGCCCTGCGCGGGCTCCCGACGGTCTCCGCCGCCACCCGGCACCGGGTGCTCGCTGCCGCCGAGCAACTCGACTACGCGGTCTCACCGAGCGCGTCCCGGCTCGCCGGTGGGCGGACCGGCACTGTCGCGGTGGTGGTCCCCCGGATCACCCGATGGTTCTTCAGCACCGTCGTCGAGGCGGTCGAGGAGTACCTCCACCAGTCCGGCTACGACCTGCTGCTCTACAACCTGGGCGGCCGGGAGCAGGTCCGCCAGCGGGTTCTGCGCACTGCCAACCTGCACAAGCGGGTGGACGCCATGATGCTCGTCGCCACGCCCCTGCGGCCGGCCGACCTGACCGCGCTGGCCACCCTGGAACTGCCCGGGGTGACCATCAGCTCGGGCAGCAGGGTGCCCAACTGGCCCTGCGTACGGATCGACGACGTCGCGGCCGCCCGAGCCGCCACCCGGCATCTGATCGACCTCGGCCACCACCGGATCGCGCACATCTCCGGCGACCCGGACGACGAGTTGGCCTTCACCACCCACCTCGACCGACGCCGCGGCTACCAGGCGGAGCTGCGCTCCGCCGGCCTGCGGCCCGACCCGAGCCTGGACGTCGAGTCCACCTTCACCATCGACGGCGGCAACCGGGCCGCCGCCGAGCTGCTGGCCAGCGGCGAGCCGCCGACCGCGATCGTCGCCGCCTGCGACGAGATGGCGATGGGGGCCATGACCGCGGTACGCGACGCCGGACTGCGGGTGCCGCAGGACGTCAGCGTGATCGGCATCGACGACCACGACCTGGCCGGTGTGCTGGGGCTCAGCACCATCGCCCAGCCCGCGGCCGAGCAGGGCCGGCTCGCCGCCCGGATGTTGCTCGACCCGCTCGGGGCACGCCCGCCGGGCCCCGTCGTGGGGCAACGGAACGCCGGCTACGACTCGCCGGTGATCCTGCCCACTCGGTTGGTGGTCCGGGACTCGACCGCACCACCCCGGGCACACTGAAGAACTTCACCATCCGCCGCCGACCGGCGGCGGGCGGCGACGCGGCCGGCGGCAGCACCGCCGGCAGTCAACCACAGCTCGACACGGGAGAAGACCCTGAACACCGATCCGACGCAGCAGAAGTCCCCCGGTCACCCGGTCACCGGCTGGTGGACCGAGGCGACCATCTACCAGATCTACCCCCGCTCGTTCGCCGACTCGGACGGCGACGGGATCGGTGACCTGCCCGGCATCACCGCCCGCCTCGACCACCTGGTCGAGCTGGGCGTGGACGCGGTGTGGCTCTCCCCGTTCTACCCGTCACCGCAGGCCGACGCCGGCTACGACGTGGCCGACTACCGCGACATCGACCCGCTGTTCGGCACCCTCGCCGACGCGGACAAGCTGATCGCCGAGGCCCGGTCCCGCGGCCTGCGGGTGATCGTCGACCTGGTCCCCAACCACACCTCGTCCGCGCACCGCTGGTTCCAGGCGGCGCTCCACGCCGCGCCCGGCAGCCCGGAGCGGTCCCGGTACATCTTCCGGGACGGCCGCGGACCGGCCGGCGACCAGCCGCCGAACGACTGGCAGAGCGTCTTCGGCGGCCCGGCCTGGACCCGGACGGTGGACGCCGACGGGCAACCCGGCCAGTGGTACCTGCACCTGTTCGACACCGGCCAGCCGGACCTCAACTGGGAGAACCCGGAGGTGCACGCGGAGTTCCTGGACGTGCTGCGGTTCTGGCTCGACCGTGGGGTGGACGGCTTCCGGGTGGACGTGGCGCACGGCCTGATCAAGCAGGCCGACCTGGCCGACTGGCAGGAACCACAGGAGATCCTCTCCGGCAACGAGATCGACAAGCCGCGCCCGCCGATGTGGGACCAGGACGGCGTGCACGAGATCTACCGGCAGTGGCGCCAGGTTCTCGACAGCTACCCGGGTGAACGGGTGCTTGTCGCCGAGGCATGGGTGGAGCCGGCCGAGCGCCTGGCCCGCTACGTCCGCCCGGACGAGATGCACCAGGCGTTCAACTTCGAGTACCTGCTCGCCGCGTGGACCGCACCGGCCCAGTACGCGGTGATCACCCGCTCGCTGGAGGCGACCGACTCGGTCGGCGCGCCGACCACCTGGGTGCTGTCCAACCACGACGTGGTGCGGCACGCCTCCCGGCTCGGCCTGCCGATCGGCACCGTACGGCCCAACGGCATCGGCATCGGCGACCCGCAGCCGGACGCCGCGCTCGGCCTGCGCCGGGCCCGGGCGGCCACCCTGCTGATGCTCGCCCTGCCCGGCTCGGCCTACCTCTACCAGGGCGAGGAGCTGGGGCTGCCCGAGCACACCACGCTGCCCGACGAGGCCCGGCAGGACCCGACCTGGGCGCGCAGCGGGCACACCCAGCGCGGCCGGGACGGTTGCCGGGTGCCGATCCCGTGGGAGGCCGACGCCCCGTCGTACGGCTTCGGGCCCACCGATGCGAGCTGGCTGCCGCAACCCGCGCTCTGGGCGGAGTACGCGCTGGACCGTCAGCGCGACGTGCCCGGCTCGACGTACGAGCTGTACCGCACGGCGCTGCGGCTGCGCCGCGAGCACGGGCTGGGTCGCGGCACCCTGGAGTGGGTGTCCTCCGGCGACGAGTCGCTGACCTTCCGCAACGGGGAGCTGACAGTGCTTACCAACTTCGGCGCGGCGTCGGTGCCGGTGCCGGCCGGCGCCGAGGTGCTCGCCGCCAGCGCGCCTCTGGACGACGACAACGCGATCCCCACCGACGTCACCGTCTGGCTCCGGGCCTGACCCACTGACCCACGCCAGCGGAGGGGCCAAGATCCGTGCAACATCAGGGATGTTGGCCCCTCACGCTCGCCCGAGGCGGCACTTTCCCTGCTGGTGCGCGGATCAAGGCAGGTGGGGCGTCGGGACCGCGAGCGGCGCGGGTCAGAGGCGGTTGGCGCGGGTGTGCAGCAGGTCGTGGACGTTGTCGATGTCCGCTGGTGAGGTCCGCGAGGCGAGCCAGTACATGATGCCGGTGGGGATGAAGAAGAGCTGGAACGCGGCCAACCCGACGGCGAAGTTCAACGGCGGCGGGAAGGCTGCCCGCAGCCCCTGGAACGCCACCCCGACCAACCCGTTGCCCGCCGCGCGACCGACGCCGTTGACCAGGTTGCCCAGGCTGTAGACGGTGCCCCGGTGCTCGGGCGGGTTCACGTCGGCGATCAGCGCGAACCAGTTCGGCGAGTTGGCGGAGGTCAGCGCGAGCGCCACGATCGCGGTGAGCAGGCTCAGGCCCACCGACGGCTCGGTGAACACACTGGCCAGCACCGCGCCCACGACCGCGCCGCCGCTGGCGCCGTCCGGCACGTCGATGGTCACCGGGACGAAGAACAGCACCAGGTAGAACGGCAGCGCGGCGAGGATGCCGATCGCGGCGACCAACGCCCGCCCCCCGGGGTTGCGCCGTTGCACCGCGTCGCCGATCAGACCGCCCACGATGGAGAGCACCCCACCGAGTTGGAAGAGGGTGGCGAAGACGCTGCCCACCACCACCGCTGTCGACGTCGAATAGCCCTGGGCCTCGGCGCGTTCGGCGAAGAGCACCGGCAGCCAGACCAGTGAGCCGAACGCGGCCTGCGCGGTCAGACCCTGCAGGATCAGCCACCGGTTGGTCCGTCGGGCCAGGATGCGCGGCAGGTCGGCACGGCTGATCCGATAGTCGTACTCGGCGCCGGCGTCCAGCCGGTCGGCCAGTTCCGGCTCGCTCTGGCCCCGCTGGATGTCGTACGTGAAGAGGTAGGCCACTGTGGCGACCAGGCCGACGCCGGTCAGGATCAGGAACGGTCGCCGCCAGTCGGTTGCCCCGAGCAGCCCGCCGACGAGCGTGCCCGCCAGGGTGCCGACCCCCTGGGACAGGCCCCAGAAGCTCATCACCACCCCGCGTCGGGTCGGTGAGATCAGGTCGGTGACCACGGAGAAACCCACCGAGCCGACCGCGCCGAGGCCGACCGCCGCGACCAGCTGTGCGGCCAGGAACGTCAGGTAGCCGCCGGCGAGCGCGCTGCCGCCGGTGCCGGCCGCCCAGAGCAGCGTGCCCACCATGAGCAGGGGCTTGCGGTTGGTCCGGTCACCGACGTACGCCCAGCCGACAGCGGCCACCGCGCTGACCAGGAAGCTGGTCGCGGTGACCAGGCCGAGCAGCCGCCCGGACACGTCGAACGCGTCGGAGATCGGGCCGTACAGCGGCGGGACCAGCCCGATCGCGACGTTGTCCAGCGAGGCGAGCAGCACGAACACCACGACGCTGTACAACCGGTGCGCTGGACCACCGCCCCGGCCAGGCGGGCGTGGGCCGGGCCGCGCCCGACCCCGGCCGGACCCGCCACTGCTCACCGTCATGACCGGCAGCCAACCAGACTCCGCCGAGGGGGCCGTCACGCGGGTGGGTGCCGGTCGACCTGCACCGACCCCCACCCGCGTCGATTTCCGACGGTCAGCGCCGGTCGAGCACCAGCCCGCGAGCCGCCGCGTACTGCTCGCGGACGGCGGGGACCGGCTCGGCCGCGTACTCCTCGGTGCCCTCGACCGCCCAGACCGGCGGCGTCGGACCGCCCAGGGCGACCCAGGCGGCCTGCCGGGCGGCGCCGTCGGCGACGTACTCCCCCGCCGGCGGCACGACGACCGGGCAGCCGAAGACCTGCGGGGCGATCCGACGGACCGCTGCCGACCGGGCTCCGCCGCCGACCAGGATGACCCGGCGAACGGTGGCGCCCTGCGCGGTCAGCGCGTCCAGGCCGTCGGCGAGCGCGCAGAGCATGCCCTCCACGGCGGCCCGCGCCAGGTGCGCGGGGGTCGACGTGCGCAGGGTCAGCCCGTGCACCGCGCCGGTGGCGAGCGGCCGGTTCGGCGTCCGCTCACCCTCCAGGTACGGCACCATGACCAGCCCGTCCGCGCCGGCCGGCGCGGAGAGGGCCAGCTCGGCCAGCTCGTCCAGGCTGACGCCGAGCAGCGCGGCGGCGGCGTCCAGCACCCGGGCCGCGTTGAGCGTGCAGACCAGCGGCAGGAAACGACCTGACGCGTCGGCGAAACCCGCCACCGCGCCACTCTCGTCGGCGGCCGGCACGTCGGCGACGCTGAACACGGTGCCGGAGGTGCCGATCGAGACGACCACGTCACCGGGGCCGGCACCGACGCCGAACGCGGCGGCGGCGTTGTCCCCGGTGCCCGCGCCGAGCAGCGCGCCGCCCGGCCCGCCCAGCTCGTCGGCCAGCTTGCCGGCCGACTCCGCCGGACCGAGCACCTCGGGCAGCACCAACTGCCGGCCGAAGCCCCGTTCCAACAGGTCCGGTCGGTAGTCGCCGGTCGCCGGCGACCAGTAGCCGGTGCCGCTGGCGTCACCACGGTCGGTGCGCAGCGCGCCCAACCCGGGTGCGCCGGCCAGCCGCCACGTCAACCAGTCGTGCGGCAGGCAGACGGCTGCCACCCGGGCCGCCGCCTCCGGCTCGTGGGTGGCCAGCCACCGCAGTTTCGTGATGGTGAAGCTGGCCACCGGGACACTGCCGGCGGCCTCGGCCCAGAATCGACGCCCGGCCGCGCCGCCGCCGGCCTCCTCGACGAGGTCGGCGGCGGCGTCGGCGGATCGGGTGTCGTTCCACAACAGCGCCGGGCGGACCACCCGGCCGTCCTCGTCGAGGCACACCATGCCGTGCTGCTGGCCGGCGACGGAGATCGCCGCCACGTCGGCCAACCCACCGGCCTGGTCGATGGCGCTTCGCAGCGCCTGCCACCAGGCTTCCGGGTCGACCTCGGTGCCGTCCGGGTGCGGCGCCCGGCCCTGCCGCAGCAGAGCCCCGGTCTCCGCGTCCCGGATGACCACCTTGCAGGACTGGGTGGACGAGTCAACGCCTGCGACCAACGGCATGGCGGGGCCTCAGCGGGCGCCGAGCAGGTGCTCGACGGCGAGCTGGTTGAGCCGGACGAAGGCGAAGCCCCGGGCGGCCACCGCGTCGACGTCGACGTCCTCGAACGCGGACCGGTCGGCCAGGAACTCCTCGTAGCCCTCCCCCGCGCCGAGCGTCGGCGTGTTCAGGTCGCCGACCTTGCTGGCGGCGAGCGCCTCGACCACCTCGGGGTCGGCGCGGAACGCCGCCGCCCGCTCCTTGAGCAGCAGGTACGTGCTCATGTTTGCCGCCGCCGAGGCCCAGACGCCGTCCATGTCCTCGGTCCGGGAGGGCTTGTAGTCGAAGTGCCGGGGGCCGTCGTACGCCGGGCCGCCGTTCGGGCCGCCGTTCTCCAGGAGGTCCACCAGGGCGAACGCGTTCATCAGGTCACCGTGGCCGAAGACCAGGTCCTGGTCGTACTTGATGCCGCGCTGGCCGTTGAGGTCCAGGTGGAACAGCTTGCCCTGCCAGAGCGCCTGGGCGATGCCGTGGGCGTAGTTGAGCCCGGCCATCTGCTCGTGGCCGACCTCCGGGTTGAGGCCGACCAGCTCCGGGTGCTCCAGCTGGGAGATGAAGCCGAGCGCGTGCCCGATGGTGGGCAGCAGGATGTCGCCGCGCGGCTCGTTGGGCTTGGGCTCCAGCGCGAACCGCAGGTTGTAGCCCTTGTCGATGGAGTACTGGGTGAGCAGGTTGACGGCCTCGCGGTAGCGGTCCAGCGCGGCGCGGACGTCCTTGGCGAGGTCGTACTCGGAGCCCTCGCGGCCGCCCCACATCACGAACGTGCTGGCACCCAGCTCGGCGGCGAGGTCGACCTGGCGCAGCACCTTGCGCAGCGCGTACCGGCGGACGTCGCGGTCGTTGCTGGTGAAGCCGCCGTCCTTGAAGATCGGGTGGGTGAAGAGGTTGGTGGTGACCATCGGCACCACAAGGCCGGTCTCGTCGAGGGCCTTGCGGAACCGGGCGATGTGCTGGTCCCGGGTGGCGGCGTCGACGCCGAACGGGATCAGGTCGTCGTCGTGGAAGGTGATGCCGTACGCGCCCAGCTCGGCGAGCCGGTGTACCGCCTCGACCGCGTCGAGCTCGGGACGGGTCGCGTCACCGAACGGGTCACGGGCCTGCCAGCCCACGGTCCAGAGCCCGAAGGAGAACTTGTCGGCGGGGGTGGGACGGGGTGCCATGAGCGACCTCCGGGGTGGTGTTGTCCGCTATTTGTTCAGCGATTGAATTATTTGCTCAGCGTATGGCACTGTCAAGGGGTGAGCCTCACCCACGCCCCGGCCGGCGCGGTCCGTCAGGGCAGTCTGCGCGAGCTCAACCTCGCCCTGGTCCTCGGCCGGATCGCCACGGCCGACCGACCCCCGTCCCGGGCCGACCTGGCGACCGCGACCGGCCTGACCCGAGCCACGGTATCCGCGGTGGTCGAGGACCTGCTCGCCGGCCGGTTGGTCAGCGAGTCCGACCCCGCGCCCCGCGCCGGCGCCGGCCGCCCGGCCCGTGGTCTCGTCCTGGCCGACCAGGGGCCGGCGGGGCTCGGCCTCGAGGTCAACGTCGACTACCTGGCGGTCTGCGTGGTGGACCTCGCCGGACAGGTCCGGCACCGCACCGTGCACCGGGCCGACCTGCGCCCGGTGGCCCCCGCGGACGCCCTCGCCAAGCTGGTCGAGATAGCCGGCGCGGCCCGCGACGACGCCGCCAGCGAGGGCCTCACCCTGGTCGGAGCCGCGCTCGCGGTGCCCGGCCTGGTGGACGAGGCCGGGCTGGTCCGGCTCGCGCCGAACCTGGGCTGGCGCGACGTGCCGGTGCCCGCGCTGCTCGCCGAGCACCCCCCGCTCGTCGAGCAGGTGCCCGGCATCCCGGCGCTGGTGGTGGACAACGAGGCCAACCTCGCCGCGCTCGGCGAGCTGCACTTCCGGCCACCCGGCCCGGCCAGCTTCCTGCACATCTCCGGGGAGGTGGGCATCGGCGCCGGCATCGTGCTGGATGGCGCGCTGTTCCGCGGCGTCCGCGGCTGGAGCGGCGAGATCGGACATCTCCCGGTGCACCCCGAAGGTCGTCCGTGCCGCTGCGGCGGACAGGGCTGCCTGGAGCAGTACGCCGGCCAGGAGGCGATCGTGACCGCCGCCGGGCTGGCCCGCACGGAGCTCCCCGCGGACACCGCGACGGCGCGACTTGCCGAGCTGGCCGAGGCCGGCGACCCGGACGCGCTGCGGGCGTTGCACGACGCCGGGACGGCGCTCGGTGTCGCGGTGGCCGGCGTCGTCAACCTGCTCGACCTGGACACCGTTGTGCTCGGCGGCGGCTACGCGGCGCTGGCGCCCTGGCTGTGCCCGCCGGTGCTCGCCGAGATCGCCAGCCGGGTGCTCACCGCCGCCTGGTCGCCGGTCACGGTCCGGCCGTCGACGCTCGGCGCGGAGGCCGCCGCGGTGGGCGCCGCCGGCTCGGTGGCCCGCCGGATCGTCGCCCAGCCCGCCGGCTGGCTGGCCCGCTCCGGCTGATCGCCGGGATCAGGCGGTCCGCGCCACCGGCGGTCCGTCGGCCGGCCGGTCCCGGCTGGCGCCGATCGACAGTTGCGGGTCACCGGCCTGCTCCGCCCATTCCGTGCGGGTGTGCCGGTCCGGGTCGATCGACCAGTCTCCCGAGCGCCCGCCGGGCCGGTCCGGGTCGTCCGGCCAGTCCCCCGGCTCCGTCGGGTCACCCGACGCCGGTGTGCTCTGCGCCCGCTGCTGGCGAGCGACCTCGTCGAATTCCCGCAGGCCGTCCAGCAGCGCGTCGCGGCCCGTGGGGCTCATCCCGCCCAGCACGACGGCGAGCCGCGCCTGACGGTCGGCCCGCAGCTCGGCGAGGAGCCGGCGGCCCTCCGGGGTGAGGTGCAGCGAGATCTCCCGCCGGTCGAAGCGGCCCGGCTCGCGCTCCAGCATGCCGGCGGCGACCAACCGGTCGCAGAGGCGGCTGGCGGAGCTGAGCAGCATGTCCAGCCGGGTGGCCAACCGCCGCAGGTTGATCCCGTCGTGCTGCTCCACCACCATCACCGCCCGTAGTTGGGCGCCGGAGACGCGGCCGGCCGTCCCCTCCCGAGCGGATTCCCAGATGCCGAGCAGGGCAGCGGCCGTCTCGTCCAGCGCGGCAGCCATACTCGTCTCAGGGTCCGTCGAACGGTGGAGTTCAGCCATGGTGGCCCGAGAGTACTCCGAAACCACTGGTGGTCGAGCTTTCAGCGAGGGACGCGACGATGAGCGAACCGGTCAATCAGGCACGACGCGCCCTGAACGAGACACCGGCGGACCGGCTCGTCGGTGGTGTCGGAGACGTGCTCGCCCGGTCGTACGCAATCACCGACGTCGAGCTGTACCAGGTCGACTACCGGCTCGCGGAGCTGCTGCCGCTCACCGAGGGTGACTCGATCACGAACCCCGGGCACCCCGCCTGGCGCGCCTTCGACCACCAGTCGCCGATCCTGACCGACGGCACCGCCTGGTTCCCGGTGACGATGCGTGGCGAGCGGCGAGGGGTGCTGTGCCTGGCGCCCGTCCCGGACGACCGGGAGGTCCTCGCCGAACTGGCCGACATCGCCACCGCGCTCGCTCACGAGGTGGCTGCGGTCTCCGCCGGCACCGACGTCTACCGGGCCGCGCGGCGCACCCAGCGCCTCACCCTGGCCGCCGAGATGCAGTGGGACCTGCTTCCCGGCCGCAGCCGGATCCGCCCCTCGTTCAGCCTCGCCGGGCAGTTGGAGCCGGCGTACGCGGTTCGCGGCGACAGCTTCGACTGGTCGGACGACGGGCAGCGACTCTGGTTGTCCACCATCAACGGCACCGGCGAGGGTGTCGCCGCCTCCCTGCTCACCTCGTTGGCCACCCACGCGCTGCGCAACGCGCGTCGGGCCGGACTGAGCCTGGCCGACCAGGCCGCCCTCGCCGACCAGGCGATCTACGACCTGTACCGGGGCGAGCAGCACCTCTCCGCGTTGCTGATGGAGCTGGACCTGCGCTCCGGGATGATGACGGTGGTCGACGCCGGCTCACCCCGGCTGGTCCTGCTGCGCGACGGGGAGGTCACCGAGCAGCCCCTGGAGGCGCAGTTCCCACTGGGCATGTTCGAGGAGACCGACTACCACGAGCAGAAGTTCCCGATGGAGCGCGGCGACCGGGTCTTCGTCGTCAGCGACGGGGTGGTGGAGGCCACCGGGCAGCACATGCGCTACGGCGAGACGGCCCTGGACCGGTTCCTGCGGCGGACCGGGCCGATGGAGCCACTGGACGCCGTCCGGTCCCTGATCGGTGACCTGCGTGCCTTCGTGGCCGGTGACCTGGTCGACGACGCGGTGGTCGTCTGCCTGGACTGGACCGGCCCGCAACAGTGACCGGCGGCCGTCAGTACGCTCCGCGGCCGTTCAGGACCGCGCCGAAGGTCTTCCAGAGGATGGTGAGGTCGGCGGCGAGGGACCAGTTCTCCACGTAGTAGAGATCGAGCCGGATGCCGTCCTCCCAGCTCAGGTCGGAGCGGCCGCTGACCTGCCACAGCCCGGTCATGCCGGGCTTGACCAGCAGCCGCCGGGCCACGTCACCGTCGTAGCGGGCCACCTCCGAGGGCAGCGGCGGGCGGGGCCCGACCATGCTCATCTGACCCAGCAGCACGTTCACCAGTTGCGGCAGCTCGTCCAGCGACCACTTGCGCAACAACCGGCCGACGCGGGTGACCCGGGGGTCCTGGCGCATCTTGAACATCAGGCCGTCGGTCTCGTTGCGCGCGGTCAGCTCGGCGAGCAGCGTGTCGGCGTTCACCACCATGGTGCGGAACTTGAACACGCCGAACTCCTGCCCGCCCCGGCCGACGCGGACCTGCCGGAACAGCACCGGACCCCGGCTGTCCAGTTTGATGGCCAGGGCGATGACCGCGATCAGCGGCATCAGCAGCGCCAACGCCAGCGACGAGGCCGACCGGTCGACGAGACCCTTCACCAACTTGCGCGCACCGCGGAACTCCGGCGCCTCGACGTGGATCAGCGGTAGGCCGGCAACCGGGCGGGTGTGGATGCGCGGGCCGGCAACGTCGGTCAGCGCGGGCGCCACGACCAGGTCGACGCCGGTGCCCTCCAACTGCCAGCCGAGGCGCCGCAGCCGGGTAGCGGTCAGCTCACCCGACGCGGTCACCGCGACAGTGTCCGCGCCGATGGCGGTGGCGGCCTCCGGGATGCCCCGGAACGACCCCACCACCGGCACGTCGCCCAGTCGCTGCGCCACCGGGGCGAGCAGCGCGTCCGGAATGCACGCCCCGACCACCTGGTAGCCGGCGTACGGCTCGCGGCGCAGCGTGTGCACCAACTCCAACACGTGGGCGGTGTCACCGACCACCAGCACCCGGCGGGACCAGCCGGCACCCATCGAGCGGGCCCGGTGCAGGCGCTTCCGGGCGGCGAACCGTGCCACCTCCAGTCCGACGGTGCCCACCGCGAAGGAGATGCCCAGGAAACCCCGCGAGACACCGAGGTCGGTGATGTAGCCGATGATGGCTATCGCGCCGGCCAGCCGCAGGCTCGCGGAGCTGACCCGCCGGTACTCGTCCGCCCCGTAGCCGATCACCCGGTCGTCGTAGCAGCCGAGCGCCTTGAGCGAGATCAGCCAGGCCAGCACCAACCCGGGGGCCACCAGCACGTACGGGATCTCGGAGCCGGCGGGCTGGTCGTCGCCGAAGCGGGTGACATACCCGATGAGCAGCGCGATGATGAGCACGGTGGTGTCCAGGACCACCATGACCCGGATGTAGGACCGCTCGTCGGCGCGTGCCACCAGCCCGGCGCGATGGTCGTTCGGCTCCGCCGTCGTGGCGGGGGTCAACAGTGTCGCCGCGGTCACCCGGCCCTCCCACTCTGCTCAGGATGGCCCCGGCCAACGGGTCGGACCGGAGGCGGACCGACTATGCCGGAACAGTCGACATCCTGCCTCGATAACTATGACTGCCGATTGCTTCGGACGTATTGCCGTCACTTTTCTTCAACCTGGAAGCCAAAAAGAGGCCTGCCCACCGGTTTCCCGGTGGGCAGGCCTGTGACCTCTGGGGGGGTCAGCTCAGCGCGGTGCCGGAGGACGCCGCGCGATGGCGCTGAGGAAGATGCTGCCGATCTCGCTCGGGTCCTTGGTGACGAAGACATCGCCACCGGTCACCTTGGTGATCGACTCAAGCTCGGCCTTGCTGACGCCCTCGCCGATGCCGATCATGATGACCTGGACCGGCCGCTCCGGATCGGCGGCCTGCTTGAGCTTGGCGAGCAGTTGCTGCTGGTTGAGGCCGTTGTCGTCCTCGTTCTTGCCGTCGGTGAACAGCACGATCGAGTTGACCCGACCGGGTTGCCAGTTCTCCTGCACCGCCTGGTACGCGGCCAACATCGTGTCGTAGAGGCCGGTGTCGCCGCTGGACGGCTTGACGCCGCCGAGCGCACCCTCCAGTTGGGCCCGCTGGCCGGAGAGCGGCCCGATGGGAACCAGCTCCCGGTAGTCCCGGTTGCCGACCAGCTTGGTGGAGAAGGTCCACAGGCCGATCGCCCAGGAGTCGTCGAAGAGGCCGAGGCCACGACGGGCCGCGTCGACGGTGACCTCCTCCCGGCTCCGGTTGTTGGCGGAGGGCACCGGGTCCTTCATCGAGCCGGACACGTCGATGACGGCCAGCATCCGACCGGACTGGGTGGCGATCGACCAGCTGGAGACGACCCGCTGGATCGCGGCCGGGTCCAGCCCACCCGCGGCGGTGCCGCCGTTCGCCGGCGCGGTCGGCGCGCCGCCGGCCGGGCTCGGGGCGCCCTGCGGCGCCTTGAAGCCGTCGCCCCAGTTGCCGTCCGGCGCGCGCAGCGACTGCGCCGCGAGCCGGTTCCGGAAGGAGGGGCTGGTGAGCAGCTCGAACAGCACCCGGGCCGCGGACGCCTTGCTCGGCTCGATGCCGGGCAGCACCGCGTACGGGTAGTCCAGCGGCATCGGGGCCGGCTCCATGTAGAGCGCGGCGAGCGGCACCGGCGGCTTCTTGCTGTTGTACGCGATCACGTCTTCTTCGGACAGCGCCGCCGCGCCGAGACCGCTGGCGATGGACGTCGCGTCGTTGGCGGTCGGGAAGCGGGCCAGCAGGTCGTTGCGCAGCGAGGAGCGGCCGGTGGCCAGTGCGCGCAGCGCGCCGACGGTGTTGCGCTGGGCGTCGCCACCCGCGCCGTTGGCGGCGGCGGTCAGCGAGAGCAGGCCGGACAGGCCGGCGGCGTCACGGGTCGGCTCGACGATCCCGGTGCGCAGCGGCGCGCTCGTGTTGTTGACCTGCTTGAGCAGGTCGGTCCAGTTGAACTTCTTGTCCGGCCAGCCCAGCCGGTTGGCGATCGGCTCGGGCATCGCGACCACGATGGGGCTGCGCGCGATGGACGCGCCGTTGGTCGGAGCGAACGCTGTCGCGTCCTTCTTCAACCGCAACAGCCAGGTCGAGGAGTCCGGCACCCAGACGTCCGGGCTGACGGCGGTGCCGCTGGCCTGCCCCACACCGGCGAGGACCGCGCCGTGTTTGGCCGCCACCACGGCCGCCACGTCGACCGGGTCGGACGCGGAGACGTCGACCCGGATGCAGGTGGGGCCCACCGCGGCGCCGTCCTTGACCCACTGGGACGCGGCGGCGTCCACCGCCGGGGCGAGCTCGGAGGCGACCGCAACCGCGAGTCGGATCTCGCCCGAGCAACTGGATTGGACCAACTCCCGATAGCCGAACCACACGCCGGTCGTGACGACGAGCACTGTCGCCGTCGCGGCGGCAGCTGCTAGGTGGAGTTTCGAACGCATGCGATGGCGGCCTGCTGACACGGTGACCATCTTGCGTACAAGGTGCCGTCTCTGCCACATCCGTTCGGACTAAAGTTACGGAGGAGAAACAGTTGACCACTATTTCGCAACACAGCGTGACGGAACGGCCCCGAGGTGTTGCGAAATCAGCGCAAGCCTCGCGTCTCTGTGTCGGTCCTCACGGCAGCACACACGTCGGGCTCGGCACCGGCACCGGCTCTCCGACCGCCTCCGGCACGCCGGTCTCGACGTCGCGCCGGAAGACCCGCACCATGTCGGCCCGTTCGTCGGCGACGTAGAGGTGTTCCCCGATCAGCGCGAAGTGCCGGGGCCACTCACCACCGGTGTCCACTTCGGCCACCAGCTCGGGCAACTCCCCCGCCAGGGTGAAGGCCGCCAGGGTGCCCACCCCCCGGTTGGCGACGTAGAGGAACCGGCCGTCCGGGCTGACCGCGACCTCCGAGGGCTGAACGTGCCCGGGCCGCTCGCTCGCCTCGACCCGACCCCGCTGGTGCAACGCGCCGTCGTCGGTCAGCTCGTACGCGGTGACGGAGGCGTCCAGCTCACCGACGAGGTAGCAACGCCGCCCGTCCGGATGACGGGCCAGGTGCCGGGGTCCGGCGCCGGGCGTCGTGCGGACGCGAGGCGCCCGGGGCACCAGTCGCCCGCTCGCCTCGTCCAGGTCGTACCGGTAGACCGAGTCCGTGCCGAGATCCACCGCGAGGAGCGGCCCCCGGCCCACGCCCGGCGAGACCATGTGGGCGTGCGCGTGGTCCTGCCGCTCCGGGTCGGGGCCGTGCCCCTCGTGCACCACCAGGTCGGTGCGTTCGCCGGGCACCCCCTGCGGGTCGAGCGCGAAGACCGCGACGCTGCCGCTGCCGTAGTTGGCCGCCACCAGGTGGTCGCCGCCGGGCAGCACCGCCAGGTGGCAGGGCTCGGCGCCACCGGTCGACCGGCTGCCCAGCGGGTCCAGCCCGCCGTCCGGACCGACCCGCCAGGCGCTGATCTCCCCGGCCGTCAACTCGTTGACCGCGTAGAGCACCGGGCGGGTGGGGTGCCGCGCCAGGAAGGAGGGGGACGGTGTGACAGCCACCGTGCCGAGCGGGGTCAGCGCCCCGGTCGTCGGGTCGCGACGGGCGGCGACGATGCCGCTGCCCCGCCCGCCACTCTGCGCGGTGTAGCCCCCGATGTGGACGACCTCACCCTGACCGCTCACGTCCCACTCCTCCGCCGGCACCCTCCGCTGATCCAACCAGAGGCTGCCCACATCGCCCGCCGGTTAACCGGCTTTGCCGGCCGGATCTCAGGCCGCCGGCACCGGCTCCCCACGCTGCCGGGCGACATGCTCGACCAAGGCGATCAACACCATCTTCCCGGACTGCCGGTCCCGGGCGTCGCAGAGCACCATCGGCACGTCCGGGTCCAGGTCGAGTGCCCGGCGTACGGTCTCCAGGTTGAACCGGCGGGAGTCGTCGAAGCAGTTCACGCCCACCACGAACGGGATGCCGCGCTGCTCGAAGTAGTCGATGGACGGGAAGCAGTCGGCCAGCCGACGGGTGTCGGCGAGCACCACCGCGCCGAGCGCGCCGAAGGCCAACTCGTCCCAGAGGAACCAGAACCGATCCTGGCCCGGGGTGCCGAACAGGTAGACCTGCAGGTCGTCGTTGATGGTGATCCGGCCGAAGTCCATCGCCACAGTGGTGGTCGACTTACCCTCCACCCCGGAGACGTCGTCGGTGCCGATTCCGGCGCCGGTCAACACCTCCTCGGTCTGCAACGGACGCACCTCGCTCAGGGCACTGACCAGCGTCGTCTTGCCAGCCCCGAAGCCTCCCGCGATGAGGATCTTCAATGCCAGCGGGATGGTGGTGCTGGTGCCCGCATGGTCATAGCGCACGGAGTCCACTGACCACCGCCTTGAGGATGTCGTCGTCGGGAAGAATTCCGGCGGCCGGCGGCTCGTGCACCGCGACCAGGCCCTCGGCCAGGAGATCACCGAGTAGTACCCGGACCACACCGACCGCGAGGTCCAGTTCGGCCGCCAACTCGGCCACCGACACCGGCCGGAGGGCCAACGCGATCAGCCGTCGATGCTCCGGGAGCAGGTGCGGGCGGTCCGCCGTGTCGACGTCCGATCCCGCCAGCACGAACGCGACCAGGTCGAAACCGTCGACGGCGGAGCGTACCCGGCCCCCGGTGAGGGTGTACGGGCGCACCACCGGGCCGGCCTCGCCGTCCAGCCACTCGTGTTGTGGCCCGGGCGGCTCAGCCCGCATCACCGGCTCCCGCCGACGATCGGGCCGGCGCGGCGAGGCTCTCCCCCACCCGGATGACAAGCATCGCCATCTCGTACGCGACCAAACCGATGTCCGCGTCGGCGTCGCTCACCACCGCCAGGCAGGCTCCCTGCCCGGCGGCGGTGACGAAGAGGTACGCCGACTCCATCTCCACCACCGTCTGCCGGACCGGGCCGCCGTCCACGTGCCGGCTGGCGCCCCGCGCCAGGCTGGAGAAGCCCGCGGCGAGCGCACACAGGTGCTCCGCGTCGGAGCGCTCCAACTCGGCCGAGCAGCCGAGCAGCAGCCCGTCGGCGGACAGCACCACCGCCTCCCGGGCGGCCGGCACCCGTTGCACCAGCTCGTCGAGCAGCCAGTCCAGGCCGGCGCTCTGCTTCGTCGAATGCCGCACTAGGCGTCCCTCTCAGTCGCGGTCGGGGGTTCGGGGGGCGTCGCCGGGCCGGTCGGGGCGACCGGGGCCGCCGGACCGGTTCGCGCGATCGGCGCCGCCGGGTCGGTTGACGCTGCCGGCATCGCCGGGTCGGTCGGGGCTGCCGGCGCTGCCGGGCCGGTTCGCGTGACCGGGGCCGCCGGACCGGTTGGCGCCGCCGGGGCAGCCGGGGTGGTGACGGTGGCGCGTCCGCGCGCCGTGCCGGCCTGGAGGGCCGCCATCACCCGGCGCACCTCCTCGGGAGAGCGGGGCGCCGGGGTGTCGGCGACTGTCGACCGGGGCTGGGCGGCGGGGGTACGACGGCGTACCCGGCGGGGCAGCCCGTCCAGCTCGTCGTCCGCGGCCGATCCCGCGTCGCCCGGCCCGTCGCCAGGGGTCGGCGCGCCGCTGGGTGGGGCGGGCGGTGCGGCGACGGCGCGCGGTGCCGTGGGTGGGCGGGTGCGGGGCACGGCGCCCCGACGACCCGTGCGGGCCAACCGCCGGGCCGGGTCGGCCGACGCCGCAGGCAGCGTGGCGGGATCGGGGCCGGCCGGCGGCTCGGCGGTGACCAGGTCGGCGGGGATCAGCACCACCGCCGTCACCCCGCCCTGCTCGGAGGGGCGCAACCGCACCCGTACGCCGTGCCGGGCCGCCAGCCGGGCCACGACGAACAGGCCGAGTCGGGCGCTCTGCGCCGGGTCGAACTCGGGCGAGCTGGCCAGCCGGGTGTTGGCGGTCTCCAGGGCCGCCGCGGACATGCCCAACCCCTGGTCGGTGATCTCCAGGGCGTACCCGTTGGCCACCTGTTCCCCGGTGACGGTGACCCGGGTGTCCGGCGGGGAGAAGGCGGTGGCGTTCTCGACCAGCTCGGCGAGCAGGTGGATGATGTCGCCGACCGCCCGGCCCAGCACGCCGGCGGGCTGCGCGGCGGTGATGTCCACCCGGTCGTACGCCTCGACCTCGGAGATCGCGCCGCGGATCAGGTCGACCATCGCGACCGGATTGCGCCAACCGCGGCCGGGCGCGGAGCCGGCAAGGATGACCAGGTCCTCGGCGTGCCGACGGAGCCGGGTCGCCAGGTGGTCGACCTGGAAGAGCTCGGCCAGCTCGTCCGGGTCCTCGGCGCGGCGCTCCATCCGGTCCAGCAGGTGCAGCTGGCGGTGCACCAGGCTCTGGCTCCGGCGGGCGATGTTGAGGAAGACCTCGTTGAGCCCCCGACGCAGGGTGACCTCGTCCACGGCGGCCTGGACGGCGGTGCGCTGGACCTCGGTGAAGGCGCGGCCGACCTCGCCGATCTCGTCGTTGCCGTACTCCAGTGGCGGCGCCTCCCGGGCGACGTCGACCTGCTCGCCACGACGCAACCGGGTCACCACGTCCGGGAGACGGTGCTCGGCCAGCTCGAGCGCGGCGGTACGGACGCCACTGAGGCGGTGGACCAGCGTGCGGCCGAGCCGCAGCGCCACCAGCACCGAGACCACAACGGCGACGAGCCCGAGCACACCGGCGGCAGCGAGCCGCACCAGGATGCGTACCGCCATCGGCACGGACCGGTCGGTGAGACCGTCGGCCTCGGCCAGCTCGAAGTCCCGCAACTGCTGCTGTACCGCGTCATGGCTGGCCTGCCAGGCTGCCGCGTCGACCGGCGGTCGGCCGGACCGGTTGGCCGCGACCAGCGCGTCCTGCATGGTCCGCAGCCTGGTGAACGCCTCGCCCTCGGTCAACCGTTGGTACGCGATCCGGCCGGCTTCGGGCAGGTCGGCCACGGCGTTCTCGGTGAGCCACCGTTGGTTGGCGATGGCCTGCACGAGTTGAATGTGCTCCCCCTCGGCGAACCGTCCGGCGCTCAGCGCCCCGGCCAGCAGCGCGTCGCTCTGGCCGAGCAGCTCCCGGGAGCGGCCCAACGCGGTGAGCGCCAGGGCCTGCCGGTTGAGGTCCGGGTCGTTGAGGGTCGCCATCGCCGAGAACGCCCGGAACGCCGCGGAGACCATGCCGCTGTACAGGCCGATCGCGCCGCTGCGGTCCACCTTGCGGTCGTCGATGAACTTCCGGCCGGCCGGCAGCGCCGCCAGGGCGGTGACCAACTGGTCGACCCGGGCCTCCAGCGGGTCGTCCGCGGCGTCGCGCAGGGCATCCCCGTCGACGCGGCGGCGCAACTCGGCGACGGCCCGGTCGGTGCGCTCCCGCTGCTCGGCCAGGACGGGCAGCTGGGCGGTGCCCGCCAACTGCACCACCGAGAGTCGACGTTCCCGTTGCAGCTCGGTGACCACGACCTCGCCGGGGCGGCCCAGGTCGTACAGCAGGGTGCGGGCGGAGAGCAGGTCCAGGGCGGGACCGAAGGTCAGCGTGGTCGCGAAGATCCACAGCGCCAGGAGCGCGGTCACCGGCGCGACGACCAACGCAGTCAGCTTCGAGCGGATCGGCCAGTCGCGGGTTCTCATCAGACCTCGCCCGTACAGGGGTGGCAGGAGGGGTGCCGGCACCGCCGGGCAACGCGTCGGCCGGCTGCGCGCCCGGCTTGACGCCGGGCACCGGCGCGGGCGCCTTGGGCAGGATACGTAATCGGGGGCCGTTGCACTACTGCCCGTCGCGCCGACATCGACGCTCCGAGATGTGCCTCACAGGCGGCGGATCCGCTCCCGGTCTACTCCCTGTCGACTCGGGGCAGGCGCGCTTTCTGGACTCGTTCAGGTTGGCGGGGCTGCGGGCCTCGACAGCACGTCCCGCAGCCAAGCCGGCCAGAAAGTACCCCGGATCGGGATTGGCGATCAGTGCGCGGAGGGAATACCAGGTGACGAAGGAGGAGCCCATGTCGCCCACGCAGGTAATCGTCATCGTGCTCGTCGTGCTGGTGATCGTCGCGGTGCTGGCCGTGGCCGTCCGGTCGCTCGGCCGCCGTCGCGCGCTGCGCGACCGGTTCGGGCCGGAGTACGACCGGGTGGTCGAGGAGCAGGACAGCCGGTCCGCCGCCGAGCGCGAACTGCGCGACCGGGAACGCCGGCACGCCGAGCTCACGCTCACCCCGCTCAGCCCGGAGTCCCGGGCCCGCTACAGCGCCGCCTGGGAGGAACTCCAGGTGCGCTTCATCGACTCACCTGGCGAAACGGTGGGCGACGCCGACGCTCTGGTCACCCGGCTCATCGAGGAGCAGGGCTACCCGACCGGGGACTTCTCCGACCAGATCGCCCATCTCTCCGTCGAGCACGCTCGCACGCTGACCAACTACCGCGACGCGCACGACATCCACCTGCGCAACTCCCGGGGCGAGGCCAGCACCGAGGAGCTGCGCCAGGCGGTCGTGCACTACCGGGCCCTCTTCGCCGATCTGCTCGGCGAGGAGCCGGTCGGCCACCGTACGCCCGAACAGCGCCACCACCCGGACCACGACTCCACGAGCCGCTGAGGAGGCCACCGATGCGCCAGGAAGAGCAGCAGGTGAGCAACGACCACCCGGAGGCCGTCCGGTCCGCGCCCGTCCCGGTACCGCCGACCGGCGACCGGGCCGGCCGCTCGGACGTCCCGGAGGATGCCCTGGACGACCGGGGCACCTTCGACGACCAGGCCGCCTCCGACGAGCGGGCCGTCCCGAACGATCGGGCCGACGCCACCGAACGGTTCGACGACACCGAGCGGGATGCCGCGTCCGAGCGGGATGCCGCGTACGACCCGGTCGACGACGAGCGTGCCGACGACGACCCGCGCCACCGGCGCGACGACCGGTCCACCGACGAGGGCGGTTTCCACGAGCCGGGGCCGCTGCCGACGGCGTTCGGCGCCACCACGGTGGCCGACGCGGTGGCCGCGTCGGCACTGGCCAGCCCCAACCCGCAGGACCAGCCGGACGCCAGGGCCGAGCGGACGGCCCAGCCGGGTGACGGCGCCGAGGACGGCGAGCGCGAGGGCCTGCGGGCCGACCCCACTGCCGAGTTGCACCGGCGGGACGCCGACCCGGGGACGGACCCGGACGCGGTGGCCGCCGGCGCGGCCGGTTACGGCAGCGCGACACCGGAGATGGTGGATCCGGACGCGGACGGCGAGCCGGTCGGCACCGAGGGCGACGGCACGTCGTTGGGGGCCGCCGGCACGTCGCGGCCCGCCGGGTCGACCGTCGCGGCCGAGCCGGCCACGCTCCTGGACACCGACACCGCGCAGGGCTTCCGGGACCGCTGGCGGGACGTGCAGCTGCGTTTCGTCGATGATCCGCACGCGGCGGCCGGCGAGGCGCAGTCGCTGGTGGAGGAGGCCATCCAGGCCCTCTCCTCGGCGCTGGCCGCCCAGAAGACCACGCTGGGCGGGTGGCAGGACGCCGGCTCGGCCGACACCGAGCAACTGCGGATGGCGGTGCGCAACTACCGGGACTTCCTGGACCGCGTACTGGGTCGCTGAGCGACGCGTCACGGGGCGCCCCGGCCGGTCGGTCGGGGCGCCCCGTGCCCTGCGCGGTG
Organism: Micromonospora sp. CA-240977; assembly: GCF_050942285.1. Lineage (NCBI taxonomy): Bacteria > Bacillati > Actinomycetota > Actinomycetes > Micromonosporales > Micromonosporaceae > Micromonospora > Micromonospora sp. CA-240977. Next base: position 6,316,874 of record NZ_CP192055.1, read on the forward strand.
GGTGACGCGCTCTCGGCGGCAAGCGACCGGGCCCGTACGACCACCCCAATCCCCCCGAACCCCTCTCAACCTGAGTCCAGGCGTGAAAACGGCCGGACGGGGTAATAGGGCGCGCGCGCACCAACCAGCGTAGACGTCGGGACGAGGGGTGACGGGATGGACGGCGAGGGTCTTCGGCTCAACATGAACGGCCTGGACTACCTGATCCTGGCGCTGTACTTCGTCACCGTCCTCGGGGTCGGCATCGCCGCGCGTCGGGCGATCCGGACCAGCGTCGACTTCTTCCTCTCCGGCCGGTCCCTGCCGGCCTGGGTGACCGGGCTCGCCTTCGTCTCGGCGAACCTGGGCGCGCTGGAGATCATCGGTATGGCCGCGAACGGCGCCCAGTACGGCGCCATGACGGTGCACTACTACTGGATCGGCGCGGTGCCGGCGATGGTCTTCCTCGGCATCGTGATGATGCCCTTCTACTACGGCTCCAAGGTCCGCAGCGTGCCGGAGTACCTGCGGTTGCGGTTCAACCGCCCCACCCACCTGCTCAACGCGCTCAGCTTCGCCGTCGCCCAGGTGCTCATCGCCGGCGTGAACCTCTACGCGCTGGCCCTGGTGATGCAGGCGCTGCTCGGCTGGCCGCTCTGGACCGCGATCGTGGTCGGCGCGGCGATCGTGCTGGCGTACATCACCATCGGTGGTCTGTCCGGCGCCATCTACAACGAGGTGCTGCAGTTCTTCGTCATCCTGGCCGGCCTCATCCCGGTCACCGTGATCGGCCTGGTCAAGGTCGGCGGGGTGAACGGTCTGATGGACGCGGTACGCGACTCCAAGCTCGGCGAGGCGGGCCTGCACGCCTGGCAGGACACCGGCAGCACCGCCAACCCGCTGGGCGCGCAGTGGATCGGCATCGTCTTCGGCCTCGGTTTCGTGTTGTCCTTCGGCTACTGGACGACGAACTTCGCCGAGGTGCAGCGGGCGCTGTCGGCGAAGAACATGAGCGCCGCCCGGCGTACGCCGATCATCGCCGCGTACCCGAAGCTGTTCATCCCCCTGGTCACGGTGATCCCTGGCCTGGTGGCCCTCGTGACGGTGAAGGGCCTGGGGGCGGAGAGCGGGGACCTGCAGTACAACAACGCGATCCCGCTGCTGATGCGCGACCTGCTCCCCAACGGCGTGCTCGGCGTCGCGGTCACCGGCCTGCTGGCCTCGTTCATGGCCGGCATGGCGGCCAACGTGAGCGGTTTCAACACCGTCTTCACCTACGACATCTGGCAGGCGTACATCCGCCGCGACCGGCCGGACGACTACTACGTGCGGGTGGGTCGGTGGGCGACGGTCGCCGCCGTGGTGGTCGGCATCGGCACGGCGTTCATCGCGGCCGGGTTCAGCAACATCATGAACTACATCCAGGCGCTCTTCTCCGTCTTCAACGCGCCGCTCTTCGCCACCTTCATCATCGGCATGTTCTGGAAGCGGATGAGCGCGCTTGCCGGCTTCTGGTCGCTGCTGCTGGGCACCCTGGTGTCGCTCAGCCTCTACCTGCTCTACAAGGGCGGCGTCATCGACTTCAACTCCGACCTGGAGGAGAGCTTCTGGGGCGCCGGTCTCGCATTCGTCACGGCGGTGGTGGTCGCGGCGATCATCACCCCGCTCACCGCGCCCAAGCGCGACGAGGAACTGCGCGGGCTGGTCTACGGCATGGGTGGCGTCGACCTGAAGGGGGACGTGCTCGCCGGGGACGCCGTCTGGTACCGCTCCCCGGTGCTGCTCGGCGTGATCGCTGTCGCGCTGGCCGCCCTCTTCTACATCCCGGTCTTCTAGGAAAGGAGTCGGCAGATGAGCAACGACGGCCAGCCGGCACAGGACCCGCTGATCGACGAGGCGCAGGAGGAGCAGCGCCGTTCCGCCGCCGCCCGGTTGTTCGACATCCGGCGGGTGATCGGTGGTCTCTTCGTGGCGTACGGGGTCATCGTGACGTTGATCGGCATCTTCGACAGTGCCGCCGAGATCGACAAGGCCCAGGGGGTCCGGATCAACCTGTGGGCCGGGTTGGTGATGCTCGTCTTCGGCCTGCTCATGCTGCTCTGGCAGTGGCGGCGCCCGGCGGAGCCGCCGGCCCCGAACGAGAAGCAACCCGGCACCTGACGGCGCGGCGGTTCGGCATGAGCCCGGCACGAGGGGGTACGCCGGGGTAACCAGGCACCGTGTCGGACACAGGAGGCACACCATGACCGATCGCGATCGCCAACCGCCGTTGGAGGAGAGCCCGGAGGTGGCCTCGGCGGTGGACGATGACGTCACAGTCGTGCAGTTTCGGACCGGCGGAGGCCCTGACCAGGACACCCCCGGGTTCACCGAGCCGCGCGGCCGGCCGGACGACCTCGCGCCGGACACCGATGAGCTGATCGGCGACCCGTACGCCGCCGGCACCGGGGCGACCGGGACGGGCACCGGGGCCGGCGGCGACAACATCCGTACCGGCGCGGAGCAACAGTGGGAGCCGGAGGATCTGGTGATGGCCCGCGGGCAGGACCTCACCCCGGAGAACCTGGACAAGGCCCGTCGCGATCTGGCCGAGCAGGGCCGGGCGGCGATCGAGCGCACCGTGCCCTGATCGGGCACGAGGGGGGTCCCCGACCCGACCTCAACGGTCGGGCCGGGGACCCGGGGGACCTGCCGCCGGCAGTGCCTCACCTACTGCCGGCGGCGGGTGGTTACGGGCGCGTTCCGGTCAGAGCGCCGGGTACGCGTTGCGCATGAGCTCCTGGAACTGGGCGGAGAACCACGCACCCGAGATCGGCGCGCCTCCCAGCGCCCCGGTCGGGTTGTTGCCGTTGCGGGCGTTACCGCCGTACGTCGGGTCGCACATCCGGTCGAAGCCCTTGCCCTCGTTGTTCGGGATCTCCGAGCTGGAGCCGTCCGACTCGCCCGGCGGCTTCACCCAGACGTAGGCGTCGATGCCCGTCGCCGGGTTCGCCCGGGGCCGCTCGCCGAGACCCGCGCCAGCCTGGTTGCACCAGTTGCCGGCGTGGTACCGGCGGTCGATCCGGCCACCGTTGACGTACGTGTCGACGCTGGTCGTCGCGCCCGGGCCGGTGGGCCGGTTGGCGCCGCCCCAGCCGTTGCGGGAGGTGTCGATCAGCATGCCGATGTTGGAGTTGAAGCCCAACGAGACCAGCTTGGTCCGGAACGCCTGGGCGAACGACAGCTCGTCGACGTAGTAGTTCCAGTCGATCCACTTGGACTGCCGCACCGTCTGGCCGTTCACGTTGTCGGTGACCTTGAAGTACGGCTCCGTGAGCGCCGAGTAGTTCGCGGTGTTGGTGATGAAGCCGTGCACGTTGTTGACGGTGCTGCCGGAGGCGACAGCGGCGGTCTTCAGGATCTCGGCGGACGGGTTGAAGTTGCTGTCCCAACCGAGCCAGCCGTGGTGCCCGGCGTCGATGTAGTTGTAGACGTTGCCGATCGCGCCCAGCTTGGCGAGGGCGTAGCCGACACCGTTGACGTACGCGCCGTTGGCCTTGACCGTGTCGCACATGACAGTGCCGCCGGCCTGTCCGGAGGTGTTGGTCACCAGGTTCGGCAGCGAGTCGATCTCGATGATGTTGATGATCCGGATGTTCCGGTACTTCGAGTCGCCCTGGATCGCGGCGATCGGGTCGATGTACTCGGACTTGTACCTGGGCAGCTCGTCCGGGCCCAGCTCACCGTTGGAGGCGAGCGCCGAGCAGTCCCGGCCGGGCAGGTTGTAGATGACGAACTGGATGTAGCCGGCGCCCTGGCGCAGCGCCTCGTCCAGGTGGTCCTTCACCCCGAAGGCGCCGTTGGAGCTGCTGTTCGGCGTGCCGTTGATCGCGGCGATCCGGTCCAGCCAGACGGCGGTGGGGTTGTTCGAGACCCGGCTGCCGCCCGTCTCGGCGTCCGCCTTGGCCTTCCACTCCGGGTTCACGTAGCCCGGGACGCCGGCGTACGGGTTGTCCACCTTCACTCCCGGCGGGGGCGTGGTGGGCGGCGGACCAGTGGTCGGCGGGGCCGAGGTCGGCGGGGCCGTGGTCGGCGGGGCCGAGGTGGGCGGTGCCGAGGTCGGCGGCGCCGTGGTCGGGTTCGTGCCACCGCCGCAGACCACGCCGTTGAGGGTGAACGAGGTCGGCTTCGGGTTGCTGCCGCTCCACGCGCCGTTGAAGCCGATGCTTGTCGACGCACCGGTGGCGAGGGTGCCGTTGTAGGACATGCTGCGGGCGGTGACCTGGCTGCCGGACTGGGCGAACGTCGCCGACCAGCCCTGCTGCACCCGCTGGCCGGAGTTGGGGAAGGTCCAGCCGAGCGTCCAGCCGTTGACCGCGTCGCCGAGGTTCTTGATGGTGATGTTGGCGGTGAAGCCGCCCTGCCACTCATTTGTCGTGTACGCGATGTCGCACTGCGTCGCGGCCTGCGCCGCGGTGACCGGGATCGTCACCAACCCACCGGCGACCAGGGCACCCGCGCCGGCGAGCGCGAGGGCCCGGCGTTGGCCGGACAGCCTTCTCCACACATTCATGCCACTGATCTCCTTGGGCGAGACCGGGCCCACGTACGGCCCGGCGAGACGGCCCGGTGGGCGTCCTGAACGGACGGCCGCCGGCGCCAACGGGATTTTTCGGGGACGCCCGACCCGGACGGGCGATGGTGGTGGTGGTGCACGACCAGCGCGGTGGCGGGTCGATCGACGGCGGGATGTCGCCCCGGCGAACCGGGTGCCCTCGACTGCCTGCCTGCGCGGTGTGGCTCCCCGAACCGCGTGCGCCGATTCTTACATGGGAGCGCTTCCATGGCAATGGCTCGATGCGTGGTGGGCGCGGGTCACCCGCGGATCCGTTTCGGACGATACCCCCCGGATCTCCCCCGAGCGGCACGTCCGAGACCCCCGGCGGCACTACCGGATGGCCGAGGCGGTCCGGCACGACCAGCGCCGAACGCCGTGCGCCGCCCGGAACGCGCCCCGACCCCAGAGAGGGCGCGGGGCGCACCGAAAGCCGCGTAGCACCCCTTCACCTCTTACTCTGACCAAAGGCCAAAACGCGAATCTTTCACTTCATAAGTCGTGAAACGGTCTAACGTCGGTCTTAGCTCGGTTGTCGCCGAGCGCAGGACAACAGGGATGGAGTGACGCAGGTCATGGCTAAGAAGATGCTCGGGAAGGTCGTTGCGGGCGCCGCGCTCGGCGGCGCGTCGCTCCTGGTGTTCGCACCGGGGATCGCCTACGCCAACGGCCACGACGACGGCAAGGACCACGACGGCAAGGTCTACGCCAAGCCGCACGTCGTCAAGGCCGGCGAAGAGGTCAAGCTCCTCGAGATCTGCCCGGATCGGCAGGAGCACGCGTTCGTGTGGTCCAAGGTCACCGGCAAGGTCAAGCTCGACCCCGCCAAGGAGGACCGGGGCGAGGACCGCGAGTGGAGCGAGGAGGAGGACTCCTACGACCACGAGAACGGCAAGGACGAACACGGCAAGGACGACGAGGGCAAGGACGAGAACGGCAAGGACGAGCACGGCAAGGACGACAAGGGCAAGGACCACGAGGGCAAGGACGAAAACGGCAAGGACGAGCACGGCAAGGACGACAAGGGCAAGGACCACGAGGGCAAGGACGAAAACGGCAAGGACGAGCACGGCAAGGACGACAAGGACAAGTCGCAGCCCGGCGGCCAGGGTGGCGGCGCTGCCGCCGACGCCTACGAGGACGAGGGCAGCAAGGACTGGAAGGGCGAGGAGCACGGCCAGGACGCGGAGGACAGCCGCGACGAGAAGGGCTGGGGCTCCAAGGACGAAGACAAGAAGGACTGGAAGTCCAAGGACGAGCACGGCTCGGACAAGGGCCGGGACTCCCGCGACGAGGACGAGTACGGCTCCGACAAGGGCCGCGACTCCCGCGACGAGGACGAGTACGGCTCCGACAAGGGCTGGAACTCCCGCGACGAGCACGGCTCCTACAAGGGCCGCGACTCCCGCGACGAGGACGAGTACGGCTCCGACAAGGGCCGGAACTCCCGCGACGAGGACGAGTACGGCTCCGACAAGGGCTGGAACTCCCGCGACGAGCACGGCTCCTACAAGGGCCGCGACTCCCGCGACGAGGACGAGTACGGCTCCGACAAGGGCCGGAACTCCCGCGACGAGGACGAGTACGGCTCCGACAAGGGCCGCGACTCCCGCGACGAGGACGAGTACGGCTCCGACAAGGGCTGGAACTCCCGCGACGAGGACGGCTCCTACAAGGGCCGCGACTCCCGCGACGAGCACGGCTCGGACAGGGGCCGCGACTCCCGCGACGAGCACGGCTCCGACAAGGGCCGGGACTCCCGCGACGAGCACGGCTCGGACAAGGGCCGCGACTCCCGCGACGAGCACGGCTCCGACGAGGACAGCTGGGAGAAGGAGCGCGAGTTCGTCTACTACGGCGAGGCCAAGGTCGACAAGGACGCCAAGCCGGGTCGCTACGAGCTCAAGGGCTCGTGCGGCGAGGGCGAGCTCGTCGTGCTGCCGCACGGCGGTGTCGACGGTGGTGACGGTGGCGCCAGCACCGGTACCGACCGTGGCCTGGCCACCGGCGGGGCGGGCCTGCTCGGCGCTGCCGCGCTGGGCGGGATCGTGCTGATGCGTCGTCGGCGGACCGATGGTTCGCTCGTCTGACGTGACGGCGACACGGGCCGGCGGCCGTCACGGGAGACCGTGGCGTGCCGCCGGCACGGCCGTCGTCGTCACCATGGCCATGATCGGCGCCGGCATGATCGGCTTCGCCCTGAAGACCACGCCCCCGGCCCGACCGCCGCAGCCGCTGGCCCAGGCCGGTCCCGAGGTGAGCAGGCCGGCCGACACCACCGCCGTCCCGCCGGTCGACGGGCAGCCGGTCGATCAGGGGGATGTGCCGGCCGGGCTGGCACGCTCCGCACCGACCAGCATCGAGATCCCCCGGATCGGCGTCAACGCGACGGTCCTGTCACTCGGCACCAACCCGGACGGCACCGTCCAGGTCCCCCCGTTGGAGCAGGCCGACCAGGCTGGGTGGTACGAGCCCGGCGCGAGCCCCGGCGAGACCGGTAACGCGGTCATCGTCGGGCACGTGGACTCGGCGAAGCTCGGCCCGGCGGTCTTCTTCGACCTCGGCTCCCTCGTACCCGGCGACACGATCACGGTACGGCGGGCGGACGGCCAGCCGGCCACGTTCCAGATCGACTCGGTGAAGTCGTACCCGAAGACGGCCTTCCCCACCGAGTTGGTGTACGGGCCCAGCGACCGGCCCGGTCTGCGGGTGGTCACCTGCGGTGGTCAGTTCGACGAGGCCGCCAAGAGCTATCCGGACAACATCGTCGTCTTCGCCACCCTGACGGCCTGATCGGGGACGACAACGAAACGCGGTCCGGCCGGTCGGGGTGACCCGACCGGCCGGACCGCGTCCGGCGTACCTGACCTCAGGCAGCTGCGGAGGTCCGCACCAGGGTGCGGATCTGGCGCAGCAGCACCGACAGGGCGGCGAGATCCGCCCGCGACTCGTCGAACTCCCCCATCGCCCGGCGGGCGCGGTGGATCGAGGTCGCGTTCGACTGCTCCCACTGCTGCACCCGCTCGTGCGGCGGCAGGTCCTCCGGGGTGGAGTCGAACACCTCGGCGGTGAGCGCGGCCAGCGCGGCGTACAGGTCGTAGCGCAGCGCCATCCGGGCCAGCGTCTGCCAGCGGTCCTCCCGAGGCAGCAGGGAGATCTTCGACAGCAGCGAGTCCACCCGGAACAGGTCGGACAGCACGAAGTAGACCGAGGCCACCTCGCTGACGTCCCGCCCGCTGGCGTTCGCCGTCTCCACCACGTCCATCAGACCGAAGCTGTACATCAGCCGGGTCGCGCGTTCCGCCAGCTCGCGAGGCAGCCCACGCTCGGTCATCGAGTCCATGTGCGCGGCGATGCCCTGCCGCTCGTTGCCGTAGAACAGCTCCTCCAGCCCCGGCAGCAGCCGGGTGACGCCGTCGCGCAGTCGGGCGATCTCGGCCGGCACGTCGATCGGCGAGCGCCGGTTGGACACCAGCCACCGCACCGCCCGGTCGAGCAGCCGACGGGTGTCCAGGTAGACGCTGGTCTGCAGCTCCGGTGCGACCTTGTTGTCCAGCGCCTCGACCGCGTCCCACAGGTCGCGGAGGCCGAACACCTCGCTGACCACCACGTACGCCCGGATCACGTCCGCCGCGCTGGCCGCCGTCTCCTCGACCACCCGGAAGATGAACGAGATGCCGCCCCGGTTGATCGCCTCGTTGACCAGCACCGTGGTGACGATGTCCCGGCGCAGCCGGTGCCGGCCCATCCGGTCGGCGAACCGCTCCCGCATCGGCGTCGGGAAGTAGTTGACAAGGACCTCGGTCGTCCACTCCTCGTCGGCCAGACCCTCGGTGAGGATCTCCCGCTCCAGGACGATCTTCACGTACGCGAGCAGCACAGCGAACTCCGGCGCGGTCAGCCCGGACTCGCTGCGGACCGCCAGTTCCTCGTCCGGCGGCAGCGCCTCAAGCGCCCGGTCCAGCGCGCCGGACCGCTCCAGCTCGTTGATCATCCGACGGTGCACCGGAAGCAGCGAGGCGGCCTGCGCCTGGGCGTTGTTGATCGCCCGAGCCTGGTCGTAGTTGTCCCGCAGCACCAGCTCCGCGACCTCGTCGGTCATCCCGGCCAGCAGCTCGTCGCGCTCGGCGGTGGTCAACTCGCCGTCGGCCACCGCCGTGTTCAGCAGGATCTTGATGTTCACCTCGTGGTCGGAGGTGTCCACCCCGGCCGCGTTGTCGATGAAGTCGGAGAAGATCCGGCCACCTGTCAACGCGTACTCGATCCGGCCGAGCTGGGTCCAGCCCAGGTTGCCGCCCTCGCCCGCGACCCGGCACCGCAGGTTGCGCCCGTCCACCCGGATCGCGTCGTTGGACTTGTCGCCCACCTCGGCGTTGGTCTGGGTGGACGCCTTCACGTAGGTGCCGATGCCGCCGTTCCAGAACAGGTCCACCGGAGCGGTGACGATCGCCTTCATCAGCTCCTGCGGCGACAGGTGCGTGACGTCGTCGTCCAGGCCGATCGCCGCCCGGACCTGCGGCGTGATCGGGATGGACTTCGCGGTACGCGGGAAGATGCCACCGCCGGCCGAGATCAGCTCCGGGTTGTAGTCCTCCCACGACGACCGGGGCAGGTCGAACAACCGCCGCCGCTCCGCGTACGAGGTGGCCGCGTCCGGCTCCGGGTCCAGGAAGATGTGCCGGTGGTCGAAGGCGGCCACCAACCGGATGTGCTCGGACAGCAGCATGCCGTTGCCGAACACGTCGCCGGACATGTCGCCGACGCCGACCACGGTGAAGTCCTGGGTCTGGGTGTCCAGGCCCAGCTCCCGGAAGTGGCGCTTGACCGACTCCCAGGCGCCCCGGGCGGTGATGCCCATCTTCTTGTGGTCGTAGCCGGCGGATCCGCCGGAGGCGAACGCGTCGCCCATCCAGAAGTTGTGCGCCGTGGAGATCTCGTTGGCGATGTCGGAGAACGTCGCGGTGCCCTTGTCGGCCGCCACCACCAGGTACGGGTCGTCGCCGTCGTGCCGGACCACGTCCTCGGGCGGCACGATCTGCCCGCTGACGATGTTGTCGGTGACGTCAAGCATCGCGCCGACGAACTCCTGGTAGCAGGCGACCGCCTCGTCCCGGTCACCAGGCTTCTGCTTCAGCACGAAGCCGCCCTTGGCGCCCACCGGCACGATCACCGTGTTCTTCACCATCTGCGCCTTGACCAGGCCGAGCACCTCGGTCCGGAAGTCCTCCCGCCGGTCGGACCAGCGCAACCCGCCCCGGGCCACCGGCCCGAACCGCAGGTGCACACCCTCGAACCGGGGCGAGTAGACGAAGATCTCGAACTTCGGCCGCGGCGCCGGCAGGTCCGGGATGGCCTGCGGGTCGAGCTTGAACGCCACGTACGCCTTCGGCCGCCCGCCGACCGGCTTCTGGTAGAAGCTGGTCCGCAGGGTCGCCTCGATCAGCGTCAGGTACGAGCGCAGGATCCGGTCCTGGTCGAGGCTCGCCACGTCGTCCAGCCCGGCCCGGATCATCTCCACCAGCTCACCACTGCGCTGCTGCCGCTGCTCGGTGGTCTGCTCGCCCGGCGCGAAGCGCGTCTCGAAGAGCTCCACCAGCAAGGCGGCGAGCTTCGGGTACGCGATGAAGGTCTGCTCCATGTAGTCCTGCGAGAAGACAGTGCCGGCCTGCCGCAGGTACTTCGCGTACGCCCGCAGCACCACCACCTGTCGCCAGGTGAGCCCGCCGCGCAGCACCAGCTCGTTGAACCGGTCCACCTCAGCCTCACCGCGCCAGGCCGCCGCGAAGGCGTTCTCCACGTGCGGGCGCACCTCGGCCAGCTCGTGGTGCCCCTCGGGCAGCATCAGGCCGAAGTCGTACAGGTAGACCCGACCGTCGATCCGGTCCACCTCGTACGGGTGCTCGTCGACCACCCGCACACCGAGGGAGTGCAGCACCGGCAGCACGGCGGAGAGCATCATCGGTTCGCCGTACCGGTAGACCTTGAACCGGACGTCCATCGCCTCGGCCAGCTCCGTGCCGGGCACCCGGGTGCCGGGGCGGGGCGCGAGTTGCTTGCGGAACAGGTGCATCTCCAGCTGGCCGGGCTCCTCCAGCAGCTCCAGCTTCGCCAGGTCCTTCATCGCCTCGTACGGCGTGTGCCCGTCCTTGTAGCCCTCCGGGAAGGCGTCGGCGTACCTGGTGAACAGGTGCTTGGCCTGCTCGTCGCCCAGCTTGCGCTCCAGCACCAGCCGGTAGTCGTCGTCCCAGAGTCGGGTCGCGTCGGCCAACTCCTCGGCCAACAGGTCGGCGTCGATCTCGCCGGGCGGCCGGGTCGGGTCGGTACGCACGATGAAGTGCACCCGGGCCAGCATCGACTCGGTGACGCGGGTGGTGTAGTCCACCCCGACGCCGTTCAGCTCACGCAGCAGGATGTCCTGCATGCGCAGCCGGTTCTGCGTGGTGAACCGGTCCCGGGGCAGGTAGATCAGGCAGGAGATGAACCGCCCGTACGCGTCGCGGCGCAGGAAGACCCGCAGCTGCCGGCGACCGGCCATCCGCAGCACGCCGATCACCGCGTGGTAGAGATCGTCGGTCTTGATCTGGAACAGCTCGTCGCGCGGGTAGGTCTCCAGGATCTGGATCAGATCCTTGCCGGAGTGACTGCGCCGGCTCAGGCCGGAACGGTCCAGCACCTCGGCCACCTTGCGGCGCACCACCGGCAGCTCCCGGACGCTGGTCCGGTACGCGGCGGTGGAGAACAGGCCGAGGAAGCGGCGCTCGCCGATCACCTCGCCGGCCTCGTTGAAGATCTTGAAGCCGAGGTAGTCCAGGTACGCCGAGCGGTGCACGGTGGCCCGTGAGTTGGCCTTGGTGATGATGAGCAGGCGCTTCTCCAGCACCTTCTCGTGCGCCTCGGGCGTCATCGACGCCAGCGGCCGGGCCTCCGGCGCGTCGGAGCGCAGGATGCCCAGTCCGGTGCCGAGCACCGCCTCCAACGCCTGGCCGTCGACCTGATCGCCGGCAGCGCCGCCCGCGGCGTCCACCAACCGGTACTCGCGGTAGCCGAGGAAGGTGAAGTGGTCGTGGGCGAGCCACCGCAGCAGCTCCACCGAGTCGGTGATGTCCTTTTCCGGCACCGGTGGGCGGTTGTCGGCGGTACGCGCGGAGGCCAGCTCGTCGGCGAGCGCGAGGGCACGCTGCCGCATCTTCGGCCAGTCCTCCACCGCCTCCCGCACGTCGGTGAGCACCCGCTGCAACTCGCGGCGCAGCCGGTCCCGCTCGGCGGCGTCCCGGACCGGGTCGATCTCGATCCGCATCCAGCTCTCGATGATGTCGCCGGCGATCGCGTCGTCCGGCTCCACGTCCGCGGAGACCTCGGTGAGCCGGCCCAACGGCTCCCGCCGGACCACCACCAGCGGGTGCACCAGCAGGTGCACATCCAGGTGGTACGAGTTGAGCAGCGCGGTGACCGAGTCGACGAGGAACGGCATGTCGTCGGTGACGATCTCGACGACCGTGTGGTGCTGGTCGGCGTGCGGCTCGTGGATCCGCAGTTTCAACTCGCCGGGAACCCGCTGCTGGGCGAGGTCCCGGTGCGCCCGGGCCGCGTCGAGCATTTCCTCCGCCGTGAAGCCGACCAGCTCCTCGTCCGGTGCGAACCGCCAGAAACGGCCGACGAGTGTCGCCGCGTCGTGGTCGTCCCCGGCGAGCGCGACGGCCTGAGCCACCAGGCGCTCCGCGTTGGGAACAGGTTCGTCGAGCTCGGCGTCCTCCACGTCGTCGGCCAACGCCTCGGTGGGCAGGCCCAGATCGTAGATGGTGTCGATGCTCGACCCGGTCAGCCCGGTGACTCCCGTGTCGAGCCGGCCGTAGCCGTCCCCGTCGGTCGCCGAATCGAAGCTGTCGTCGTCCCGGCCGGAGTCATCCTGCCGGAGGTCGGGTTCCGGTTTGATCGCCGGACGCCGGTCCATCGGTGCCACTCCCCTCGACCCACCGCGTTGTGGGTCACTCTGCCGCTCAGCCTAGGCCCTGCCGTTGTGCGCCTTCGTCGGCGGACCACTGGCCAGACGTCCGGATCGGGACTTTGTCCTTTCACCCGTTGCGGGTCTGAGGTTGGCCGGCTGCGGGATACCCCGCCACGCGATGTTCATCACACCGGCCCGGCCCGTCTTTGAGCGCGCCCGCCACCGTGGGGGACGTTGGGGACGACGTCGGCGTACTACCGTGCGAAGGCGCTCCGAGATCGGAAGGACCAGCTTCATGCCCTCGTCGTACCCCCGGCCCCCACAGCCGAACCCCGTCCGCCGCGTGGTCGCCGCCCTCACCGGAGTGCTGCTCGTGGTCGGCGTTCTGGCTGGCTGCTCGGGTGACGACGGGCCGGATAGCACCGTCGACGCCTTCCTCGCCGGTTGGCGCAGCGGCGATCTCCAGAAGGTCGGTCTGATCGACCCGACCGGCAGCAAGCTGTCGTCGGCCGAGGTGAGTCGCGAGATCAAGGAGCTTTCCGGCGAGCTGGCGGCGACCCCGCCCACGCTGACCCGGCGCGGCGAGCCGAAGGTCAAGGCGGACATCGCCACCACAACCGTCCAGGTGGAGTGGAACCTGCCCGGTCAGACCCGCTGGGCGTACGACCGGGAGGTACGTCTCGCCCGGGGCGACGGCGACCAGTGGCGGGTGATCTGGGAGCCGAAGGTGGTGCACGAGCAGCTCACCAGGGGTGACCGGTTGGCGGTGCGCCGCGACGCCAGTGCCCGGGCCGCGGTGCTGGACGCTGCCGGGCAACCGATCGTGACCCCCCGGCCGGTGGTGCGGGTCGGTGTGCAGCCCGACGGGGTGACCGACCTCAAGAAGCTCGTGAAGGATCTCGACGCGGCGTTCAGGGCGATCCGCCCCGCCCTGGTCCCGGCGGTCGACCTGACCGACCTGCCCGAGCGGGTGGCCAAGGCCGAACCGGGAGCGTTCGTCGAGGTGGTGTCGCTCCGCGAGGAGGCGTACCGGCAGATCAAGCCCCGGATCTACGACCTGCCCGGCACCAAGTTCACCTCCGACAAGATCGACCTGGCGCCGACCCGGGAATTCGCCAGGGCGCTGCTCGGCACTGTCGACGCGGCGCAGGCCGACGACCTCGCCGCCCACCCCGACCGGTACGTCGTCGGCGACCTGGTCGGGCACGGCGGGCTCCAGGGCCGCTACGACGAGCGGCTGCGCGGCGGCCCCGGGATGACAGTGGTGGTCGAGCGTCCCGCCGAGGCCGGCAAACTGGAACCCACCGGCGCCGAGTTGTTCCGCCGGGAGCCCCAGCCCGGTCAGGCGCTGAAGACCACGCTGGACGTCGCCGTCCAGAACGCGGCCGACGGGGCTCTGCGCGCCGAGCCACGGCGGGCCGCGCTGGTGGCGCTTCGGATCAGCGACGGCGCGGTGCTCGCCGCGGCGAACGGCCCCGGGCCGGCCGGGGAAAACCTGGCCTTCACCGCGCAGGTGCCGCCCGGCTCCACGTTCAAGATGGTCAGCACGCTGGGCCTGCTGGACCGGGGCGCGGTCACTCTGGACGGGCCGGTGGCCTGCCCGAAGACCTTCACCGTGGACGGTCGGTCCTTCAAGAACTCCGACAACTTCGAGCTCGGTTCGGTGCCGTTCCGCACCGACTTCGCCAAGTCCTGCAACACGGCGTTCGCCTCGCTGGCCCCGAAGCTCGGCGGCGACGGGCTGGCCGCCGCCGGCCGCTCGTTGGGCCTGGAGGGTCAATGGGACCTCGGCACGGACGCCTTCACCGGCAAGGTGTCCACGGGCGGCAGCCTGGCCGAGCAGGCCGCGGCATCGTTCGGGCAGGGCACCACGCTGGTCAGTCCGCTGGCCATGGCCGGTGCCACAGCGGCGGTCGCCCGAGGCCGCTTCGAGCAGCCGAAACTGCTCATCGATCCGGCGCCGGCCACGTCGGCCCCGCCGGGCGAGCAACTCAAGCCGGAATCGGTCGCGGCACTGCGCGCGATGATGCGCGAGGTGGTCACCACCGGCACCGGCAGTGCGCTGAAGGATGTGCCGGGCGAGGTCTACGGCAAGACCGGCACCGCCGAGTACGACGACAACCCGGCCCACACCCACGCCTGGTTCGTCGGTTGGCGGGGCGACGTGGCGTTCGCCGTCTTCGTGGAGAAGGGTGGGGCCAGCACGGCGTCCGCCGTCCCGATCGCCGAGCGCTTCCTCCGCGCCCTCCCCGTCTCCTGACCTCGACCACCACTCCGGGACGCCGAGGGGCGGCCCGCCCGCCGCGCCGACGTTGATCGACTCGGGTTCATTGACACCGCGGTGTCCCGTGCGACCAGACACCCGACCTCAATGAACCCGAGGTGATCGACGACAAACGGGCCACGATCGGGTCAGGCGGTGTCAGCTTTGTGCAGGTCCGAGCCGCTGTCGGCAGGAGAGCCCTGGACCGAAGAGTCCTGGGCGGGTGGCAGCGATCGCCGGAGCAGGCCTGGGCCGGCCGACGCGGGCGGGCCGACCGGTTCGCGCTCGACCGAAGCCGGGATCTGGGCCACCACGCTCGACGGCTCGGCCAGGGCCTGCCCACGACTGCCGGGTGCCTCTGCCGCGCCCTCGACATCGCGGGACGACACGTCCACAGCCGATCCGACAGCGGGAGAACCGGGGCCGAAGGGGACGCCATCGGCAAGGTCACCATCGGTGCGGCCGACCTCGGCCACGTCACTGCCGGAGCGGCTGATGCCGGTCAGACCCGGGCGCCCATCAAGCCCGGCGAGCCGCTCGGACCGCTCGGTGGCGGTCGTGGCACGGCCGTTACCGCGCCGGGGGCCGGGCGTCGGCCGGGACGACAGCAGCCGGGGCGGCACCGCTTCCGGGGCGGTGACCGGGGCCAGGCCGGCGACGACGGTGTTGACGATCTCGGCCGCGTACGAGCCGTCGGGGTCGTAGTCGGGGTCGAAGACGGTCAGCTCCACGCCGAGGCAGTGCGGGGTGTCGACCAGGCCGGCGAGCAGGATCTCCAGCTCGGCGAAGGCGATCCCACCGGGGTCGGGGGCGTCGACGGCGGGCATCACCGCGGGGTCGAGCACGTCCACGTCGATGTGCACCCAGTAGCCCGCGCAGTCGGCGAGTTGCTCGTGCGCCCACTGGGCGGTCCGGGCGGCGCCCTCGGCACGCAGCGCCGGCACCGGCCTGGTGGTGATCCCGGCGGCCTGTAGGTCGAGCCGGTACTCGTCCTGGGCTCGGATGCCGAGCACCACCACGTCGACGTCGCGGAAGTAGGGCCGGCGACCCTCGATCGCGGCCAGGTCGGCCTGGCCGCGCCCGGTGACCAGGGCCAGATCCTCCCCGGCGGCCGCGCCGACGTAAGAGGCGTTGCCGGGGTGCCGGAAGTCGGAGTGCCCGTCAACGAAGACCAGCCCGATCCGCCCGCCGACGGCTTCACCGAGGCGGTGCATGGCCAGCGCCGAGCCGAGCAGCACGGAGCAGTCGCCGCCCAGCACCACCGGGAACTCGCCCCGGTCGATGATCGAGCCGATCCGTTCGGCGAGGGCCAGCGAGTAGTCGGCGATCTCCCGGGCGTGGCACACCCCGTCGCCGGGCCGCCAGTCGCCCGGGTCGTAGCGGGCTGGCGTGACACAGCCGGCGTCGCGCGCGCGGAGCCGGGCCAGCAGTTCGTGGTCGCGCAGCGCGCCGGGCGCCTTGGCGCAACCGGGGACCGACGTGGACGTCGGCGGCCGCAGACCGAGATTTGTCGGCGCGTCGAGGACGGCGATCCGGCGCATCATGAGCTCCCGTCCTCGTTGGTCGGGCGGGCCGGCCGGAACGCCGGCCCGCGCTGGCGTGCTTGTGACTCAGAACAGGGCGCTGGCCAGTGCCCGGCGTGCCGAGGCGACGGCCGGATCGTCCGGGCCGGCGATGGAGAAGAGCGAGACCAGGTGTTGGCGGGCGGTCTCCCGGTCCTCCCCGGCGGTGCGCCGGACCAGACCGACGAGCCGGGCGTACGCCTGCTCGGCCAGGCCGCTGAGCACCTCGATGTCGGCGGCCAGCAGTTGGGCGGCCACGTCGTCGGGGGCGCTCTCGGCGGCGGCCAGCGCGGCGGCCGGGTCCGCGCCGGCGACCCGACGGGCCACCCCGACCTGGGCCAGCCCCGCCGTGGCCGCGGCGTCCGCCGGGGCATCGGCCAGAATCTTCCGGTACGCCTGCTCGGCGGCGTCCAGATCGCCGCTCATCAGCGCGTCGTCGGCCTCGTCGAGGCGGGGATCCTCCGGCTCGGCGACGGTCACCCCGCCGGCCTTGAGTACGGCCTGGATCCACTGCCGCAGCTGGGCCTCGGGCACCACCCCGGAGAAGGCGTCGACCGGCTGACCGCCGACGACCGCGTAGACCATCGGGATGCCCTGGACTCGGAACATCTGGGCGATTCGCGGATTTTCCTGCACGTCCACCCGTGCCAGCACCCAGGTGCCGCCGCCCTCGGCGTTCAACTGCTCCAGGACCGGGGCGAACTCGTCGCTCTCCGGGAAGCCGGCCGCGCCGAAGAACACGACGACGGGCACGGCCATCGACCGTTCGAGCACCTCGGACTGGATTGTCGCCTCGGTGACGTCGATGATGGCGGTGCTCCCGCCGGCGGTCGGCGCGCCGGGGGTGCCGTTGGACGGGCCGCCCTGCGGGGGCGTGCCGGGGCGGGTACTGGCTGGTGCGGGGCCACGCAGCGTGCTGAGGTCGACCGCGCCGCGGGTGAAGATCGACGAGGTGATCCGTGGGTCGCTCATGGTTACCTAGTCTCGCACGTGAGCCGCCGATCTCAGGTCACCCACAACCCCGACGTTGCAACTCTCACCCTGCTCTCCCGCCCCGTCCGCGCCCCCGCCCCCGGCCACCGCGATCTCGCAGTTCCGGCCGCCGGAACGCGGCGTTCGCGTCGTCCGCCGGAAGACCGCAACCGCAAGATCACGGACGTCGTGCGGAACACCGGGCTGGGGGCGCGGGAGGTGCGGGAGCGGGAGGTGCGGGAACGGGAGGTGCGGGAACGGGAGGTGCGGGAGCGGGAGGTGCGGGAGCGGGAGACGCGGATGGGGTGGGGTCAGAAGCGGGCGGGTTCGCGGTAGGTGCCCCACTCGGCGCGGAGGGCGTCGCAGATCTCGCCGAGGGTCGCCTCGGCGCGGACAGCGTCGAGCATCGCGGGGATCATGTTCTCGTCGCTACGGCTGGCGTCGACCATCCGACTCACCGCCGCGCGGACCGCCGCGTCGTCCCGGGCGCCCTTGCGCTCGGCCAGCACCCGGCGCTGCTCCACCTCCACCTCGTGCGAGATGCGCAGGATCTCCAGCTCCTTGGCGACAGTGCCGGTGTGGCAGTTGACCCCGACGATCTTCTTGTCGCCCTTCTCCAGAGCCTGCTGGTAGACGAAGGCCGACTCGGCGATGTGCCCGGTGAACCAGCCGTTCTCGATGCCGCGCAGGATGCCCGAGGTCATCGGGCCGATCTGGTGCGGCCCCTCCCCGCCGAGCTGCCGGATCCGGGCGAAGATCTCCTCCGCCTCGGCCTCGATCTTGTCGGTCAGCGCCTCCACGTACCAGGAGCCGCCGAGCGGGTCGGCCACGTTGACCACGCCGGTCTCCTCCATCAGCACCTGCTGGGTCCGCAGGGCGATCTCGGCCGACTCGTCGGTGGGCAGCGCCAGGGTCTCGTCGAGCGCGTTGGTGTGCAGCGAGTTCGTTCCGCCGAGCACCGCGGCGAGGGCCTCGACGGCGGTGCGTACCACGTTGTTCACCGGCTGCTGCGCGGTCAGCGACACCCCGGCGGTCTGCGTGTGGAACCGCAGCCAGAGGGCCTTCTCGCTGGTCGCGCCGTAGACGTCGCGCAGCCAGCGGGCCCAGATCCGGCGGGCGGCGCGGAACTTGGCGATCTCCTCGAAGAAGTCGAGGTGCGAGTCGAAGAAGAAGCTCAGCCCCGGCGCGAACACGTTCACGTCCAGGCCGCGCGACAGGCCCAGCTCGACGTACCCGAAACCGTCGGCCAGGGTGTACGCCAGCTCCTGCGCGGCGGTGGAGCCGGCCTCGCGGATGTGGTAGCCGGAGACCGAGAGCGGCTTGTAGCGCGGGATCTCGGCGGCACAGTATTCCATCAGGTCGCCGATCAGGCGCAGGTGCGGCTCCGGGTCGAAGAGCCACTCCTTCTGCGCGATGTACTCCTTGAAGATGTCGGTCTGCAGCGTTCCGTCCAGTTTGGACAGGTCGGCGCCCTGGCGCTCGGCGGCGACCAGGTACATGCAGAACACCGGCACGGCCGGGCCGGAGATGGTCATCGAGGTGGTGACGTCGGCCAGGTCGATGCCGTCGAAGAGCGCCTGCATGTCGGTGGCGGTGTCGATGGCGACGCCGCAGTGGCCGACCTCGCCGAGCGCCTGCGGGTCGTCCGAGTCGCGGCCCATCAGCGTCGGCATGTCGAACGCGACCGAGAGGCCGCCACCGCCGGCGCCGAGGATCATCTTGTAGCGCTCGTTCGTCTGCTGGGCGTTGCCGAAGCCGGCGAACTGCCGGATCGTCCAGGTCCGCCCGCGGTAGCCGGTCGGATACAGACCCCGGGTGTACGGGTACTCGCCCGGCCAGCCGATCCGCTCGAAGCCCGGGTACGCGCTGCCCTCGGGCGGCCCGTAGACCGGTTCGACAGGCATCCCGGAGAGCGTGGTGAAGTCAGCGTCACGCTTGCGTGCGGCGTCGTAGCGGGCCTGCCAACGCGCCCGTCCGGCGTCGATCTCGTCGGCGTCCATGAGCAGGGCTCCTCCTCGGGTCCTCGACTGCACGTCGAGTGTAGGGCCCACACCTGAACGATCGCTAAGTCCCGTCGTACCGACGGGTAACCTGCGACCCGGACGCCCCGCCCCGATCCGCGCTAGGCGGTCGGCCCGCCCATCGCCACGTCGTCGACCCGGATGTTGACCTCGTCGACCCGCAGCCCGTACGCCTCGACCGCCTCGGTCACCCGAGCCCGGACCTGCCCGGTGATCTCCGGCACCGGCTGGCCGGCATCGATCACCAACACCAGGTTGACCACCGCGGCATCGCCGGTCACGTGGGCCGAACAACCCCGGCGGGCATCGCCCACCTGGTCCAGCCCGACCCGGTCCAGCACCGAGTTGAAAAACCGGGCCACGTCCCCGCCCAACTCGGCCACCCCGGGAACCGCGCGGGCGGCCGCGACCGCGATCTTCTCGATCACCTCGTCGGAGACCTGCGTCGTTCCGCCAGCCCCCGCCGACGCCGTGATCAGCTCCTGCGTCGCCTCGTGGTCCATAGCCACTCCCCCTGCTCCTCGCGCCACCGCGCCGGCACACCGCACGGCCCCCACCGCCCGTGGGGCGCTGCGAGCCTACAAGGACGGCAGTGCGCCGGGATGTCCCCGGTGGACGGTCAACGGGCGAGCTGGGCGAGCAGCTCGTCAGCCGCCCGGTAGGGGTCGATCGCGCCCTCGGCGACCTGGGCGGCGAGCGTTGCCAACTCCGTACCGTCGCGCAGTGAGCCGATCCGGGCGCGGAGGGCGCCGAGCGCGATCGCCTCGACCTCGGCGGCGGCCCGCGCCTCCTGGCGGCGGCGCAGCTCACCGTGCTCGACGAGCCAACCCCGGTGCTTGTCGATCGCCGCCGCGATCTCGTCGATCCCCTCGCCACGCGCCGCGATCGAGCGGAGCACCTGCGGTCTCCACTGCCCCGGGCCACGCTCACCGAGGGCGATCATGCCCTGGATGTCACGGACGGTGGCGTCGGCGCCATCCCGGTCGGCCTTGTTGACAACGAACACGTCGGCGATCTCCAGAATGCCGGCCTTGACCGCCTGGATCGCGTCACCCATGCCGGGAGCGAGCAACACCAGCGTGGTGTCGGCCAGCGAGGCCACCTCCACCTCGGCCTGCCCGACCCCGACGGTCTCCACAAGCACCACGTCACAGCCGGCGCCCTCCAGCACCCGGACCGCCTGCGGCGTCGCCGCGGCCAACCCGCCGAGGTGACCCCGGCTGGACATGGACCGGATGTAGACGCCCGGGTCGGTGGCGTGGTCCTGCATCCGCACCCGGTCGCCGAGGATCGCACCGCCGGTGAACGGGCTGGACGGGTCGACCGCCAGCACGCCGACCCGATGCCCCTGCGCCCGCAACGCGCGGATCAGCTCGTTCGTGGTGGTCGACTTGCCCACCCCTGGCGAACCGGTCAGCCCGACAACCTGGGCCTGCCCGGCGTACGGCGCCAACGCGGCGGCGATCGCCGGCAGCAGCGAGTCGCCGTTCTCCACCAACGTGATCAGCCGGGCCACCGCGCGGGGGTCGCCCGCGCGGGCCCGCTCGACCAGCATCGGTACGTCCCGACTGCGGCGCACCGACGTGGTACCCGCGGATGGGACGTGCTCGGGCGCCTCGCTCACCGGCCCGACACAGCCTTTCCCGGCACATGGATGATCAGCGCGTCGCCCTGGCCACCGCCACCGCAGAGCGCCGCCGCGCCGGTGCCGCCACCGCGCCGCTTCAGCTCCAGGGCGAGGGTGAGGACGAGACGCGCGCCGGACATGCCGATCGGGTGCCCCAGCGCGATCGCGCCGCCGTTGACGTTGACCCGGTCCGGGCTGACGCCGAGGTCCCGGGTGGACTGCACGCCGACCTGCGCGAACGCCTCGTTGATCTCGATGAGGTCCAGGTCGGCGACGCTCAGGCCGCCCTTCTTCAGCGCGTGGTTGATCGCGTTGGACGGCTGCGAGTGCAGGGAGTTGTCCGGACCCGCCACGTTGCCGTGCGCACCGATCTCGGCCAGCCAGGTCAGCCCCAACTCGGTGGCCTTGGCCTTGCTCATCACCAGCACGGCCGCGGCACCGTCGGAGATCGGCGACGAACTGCCGGCGGTGATGGTGCCGTCGGAGGCGAAGGCCGGGCGCAGCTTGGCCAGCGACTCGACTGTGGTGTCCGGGCGGATGCCCTCGTCCTCGCTGATCACCAGCGGGTCACCCTTGCGCTGCGGGATCACCACCGGGGCGATCTCGTCGGCGAAGTGGCCGTTCTTCTGCGCGGCGGCGGCCCGCTGGTGGCTGGCGGCGGCGAAGGCGTCCTGCTCCGCGCGGCTGATGCCGTGCCGGGCGCCGAGGCGCTCGGTCGACTCGCCCATCGAGCAGCAGTCCCAGGCATCGCTGAGCCCGTCGTGCGCCATGTGGTCCTTGACCACCACGTCGCCGTACTTGTAGCCGGTGCGCTGACCCATCAGCAGGTGCGGGGCGTTCGTCATCGACTCCATGCCACCGGCCACCACGATGTCGAACTCGCCGGCACGGATCAGCTGGTCGGCCAGGGCGATCGCGTCCAGGCCGGAGAGGCAGACCTTGTTGATGGTCAGCGCCGGCACGGACATCGGCACACCGGCCTCGACCGCCGCCTGCCGCGCCGGGATCTGACCGGTGCCGGCCTGCAGCACCTGCCCCATGATCACGTACTGGACCTGGTCGGGGCTGACCCCGGCACGCTCCAGCGCGGCCTTGATGGCGATCCCGCCCAGCTTCGTGGCCGGGAGATCCTTGAGGTTGCCCAGCAGCCGCCCCATCGGGGTCCGCGCGCCGCTGACGATCACCGAAGCCATGCCTGCCTCCGAGGGGGTGCCGTGCTGTACGCCTTAACGAATGTTCGGCCAGACTAGCGCCATGACTGAGAACTCCTCCGCCGAGCCCGGTGCCGACTCCGTCACAGACATCGGGCTTCGCAAGATCGACCATGTCGGGATCGCGGTCGCCGACCTGGACGCCGCCATCGACTTCTACCAGCGGACGTTCGGGATGCGCTGCGTGCACGTCGAGACCAACGCCGAGCAGGGCGTACAGGAGGCGATGCTGACCGTCGGACCGACCGCCGAGGGTGGCTGCGTGCAACTGCTCGCCCCGCTCACCCCCGAGTCGACGATCGCCAAGTTCCTGGACCGCAACGGGCCGGGTGTGCAGCAGGTCGCGTACACGGTGGTGGACATCGACGCGGCCTGCGCGGCGCTGCGGGCGCGGGGAATGCGACTGCTCTACGACGCGCCGCGGCGCGGCACCGCGGACAGCCGGATCAACTTCGTACACCCCAAGGACGCCGGTGGCGTCCTTGTCGAACTCGTCGAACCCGCCCCCACCCTCCACTGACCCGCCGCGCCAGCGCCCCGCGCCGGTGCCGGCAAGATCCGCACAACTTCAGGGATGTTGCTGCCTCCGCCGCACTTGAGGCAGCAACATCCCTGAAGTTGTCGCGCCGCGCCCCCCGCGCGCCTCCGGGCCTCGTGCCCGTCGGAGCCGTCGGCCGCGCACGTCAGTGCGCGGTTGGCGGGGTGGCCGGACACCTTCACGCATCGGCGGATGCAGTTTTTCACAGAGGACTTCCCGGCCTAGCTACCGTTCAGTAACGTCCGGCCCCACCGGAGCGCGACCAGGGTCGGATGTGTCGAATGCCGACATGGTGGTCGTGCCGCACCGGCGCCGACGATGGCAGCACCCGGGCCCGTGCGGGTGCGGACGAACCGGAGGTCACCGTGCAGGACATCCTCGAAGCGATCATGGCGGCGGAGGAATCGAGCGATCCGGACCGCGAACTCGCCGGCGTCGCCGGGCTGCCCGTACCGAAGAGCTACCGAGGTGTGGTGGTCCGTGCCGAGGAGGCCCGGATGTTCGACGGCATAGCCACCCGGGACAAGGACCCGCGCAAGGCGTTGCACGTCCAGGAGGTGCCGACGCCGGAGCTGGCGCCGGGCGAGGCGTTGGTCGCGGTGATGGCCAGCGCGATCAACTACAACACGGTGTGGACGAGCATCTTCGAGCCGCTGCCCACGTTCAGGTTCCTCCAGCGCTACGGCCGGGTCTCCGAACTGACGCGCCGGCACGACCTGCCGTACCACGTCGTCGGCTCGGACGCGGCGGGCGTGGTGCTGCGCACCGGTCCCGGGGTGACCCGGTGGGCGCCCGGCGACGAGGTGGTCGCGCACTGCCTCTCCGTCGAGCTGGAGGACGCGGCCGGGCACGACGACACCATGCTGGACCCGCAGCAGCGGATCTGGGGCTTCGAGACCAACTTCGGTGGGCTGGCCGAGCTGGCGGTGGTCAAGGCCAACCAGCTGATGCCCAAGCCGCGGCACCTGAGCTGGGAGGAGGCGGCCAGCCCCGGGCTGGTCAACTCCACCGCGTACCGGCAGCTCGTCTCGCACCACGGCGCCAACATGAAGCAGGGCGACGTGGTGCTGATCTGGGGCGCCTCCGGCGGCCTCGGCGGGTACGCCACCCAGATGGCGCTCAACGGTGGCGCGATCCCGGTCTGCGTCGTCTCCTCGCCGGAGAAGGCGGAGCTGTGCCGCCGGATGGGCGCGGAACTGGTCATCGACCGGGCGGCCGAGGGTTTCCGCTTCTGGAAGGACGAGGAGACCCAGGACCCGGACGAGTGGAGGCGCTTCGGCGAGCGGATTCGCGAGCTGACCGCCGGCGAGGACCCGGACATCGTCTTCGAGCACCCGGGTCGGGAGACGTTCGGCGCCAGCGTCTACGTGGCCCGGCGCGGCGGGACCATCGTCACCTGCGCCTCCACGAGCGGCTTCCAGCACCAGTACGACAACCGCTACCTGTGGATGCACCTCAAGCGGATCGTGGGCAGCCACTTCGCCAACTACCACGAGGCGTGGCAGGCCAACCGCCTGGTCGCGCTCGGCAAGGTGCACCCGACGGTGTCCCGCACCTACTCGTTGGAGCAGACCGGTCAGGCCGCGTACGAGGTGCACCGCAACGCCCACCAGGGCAAGGTCGGGGTGCGGTGCCTCGCTCCCACTGACGGTCTGGGCGTACGCGACGGGGAGCTGCGGGCCCGGCACGAGGACGCGATCAACCGGTTCCGGGGGCACTGACCGGGGCCGCCGGGCCGGGGAGGCGCCGACCGGCGCCGCCGACCCGGGGCCACCTCGTCCGGCCGCCGGCCGGACGGACGAACGCTCGATGGCCAATGCGCTGATCGCACATTGTTCTTCCGCTCCCATTACCGAGAAACCCACCCGGATCGAACAAAGGGCCTCGGGTAGCCCCGGGGCCCTTTTCCGCGTCACGCTGCGTGGCGTCCGACCCGCCCGGGACCTGCCAAGATCGCCGATTGGTGCCGCCCCGGCGATGGCGGGAGTTGACCATGTAAAGAGGCCACGAAAGCTGCGCACCGCTCTTGCGAAGCACCCTGGGGCGTCTGCCAGTATGTCCCAATGCCCCAGCAGCAGTCCTCCCCTCTCGCGTTCTTCGATAACGCGAACTCGCAGCCAGACTTCACCGTCGGCCTGCGCGGTTACAACACTCACCAGGTCGATGACTTCCTCGGCCGGATGACCGCCGCGCTGACCCAGTCCGAGCAGGCCCGTGCCGAGGCCGAGCAGCGGATGAACGACGCCCAGCGTCGACTCCGCCAAGCCGAACAGCGCATGAGTGCGCTGGAGCAGAAGCTCACCGACACCAACAAGCAGCTCGAAGAGAACAGCCGGCCCACCCTGTCCGGGCTCGGCACCCGCGTCGAGCAGATCCTCCGGCTCGCCGAAGAGCAGGCAAACGACCACCGCAACGAGGCCAAGCGCGAGTCGGAGGGCATCCTCTCCGCCGCCCGCCTCGAGGCCCGCGAGATCACCGACAAGGCGCGCGCCGAGGCCGCGGCCATGAAGGCCAGCGCCGAGCGCGAGGCGGGCAACCTGCGCACGGCCGCCGAGCGTGAGGCCGCCGAGGTACGGGTGCAGGCCCGCCGTGAGGCGGACACGCTGCGCGCGGACGCCGATCGTGAGACCAAGCAGCTGCGTACCGTCACCGCGCACGAGGTCGCCGAGCTGAAGTCGACAGTCGAGCGGGAGGTCGCCACCCTCCGCGCCACCGCCGAGCGGGAGATCACCCAGCAGCGGGCGAAGGCCGCCCGCGAGGCTGAGGAGAAGCGCGCCGAGGCGACCAAGCTGCTGACCGACGCGCGGGACAAGCGCGACAAGGACCTTCAGGCTCTGGAGCTTCAGCTGGCTGAGCGTCGGGAGAAGTCCGAGCGCGAGGAGTCCGAGCGGCACGCCGCCCAGGTCGCGCAGACCCAGAAGATGGTCAGCGAGGCCGAGCAGCGTGCGCGGGCCGCGCAGGAGCGGGCGAAGGAGATCGAGCAGCGCGCCGAGGCTCGCCGGGTCGAGTCGGAGCGCAACGCCGCCGAGACGCTGGACAAGGCCAAGGCGAGCTCCGAGAAGACGCTCAACGAGGCCAAGGCCGAGTCGCAGCGCCTGCTCTCCGAGGCGCGCACCGAGGCGGAGCTGACCACGCAGGCCGCCCGCCGCGAGGTCGAGGACCTCACCCGGCAGAAGGACGCTGTCACCTCGCAGCTGGGCCAGATGCTCTCCGGGCTCGCCGGCATCGTGCCGGGGATGCCAGCGGCCGCTCCGGCGGCCAAGCCGGAGGCCAAGAAGACCGAGGGTGGTCAGGAGCGGGTGCCGGCGGAGACCGCCGGCTGACGCGAGGCGTCAGGTCGGGGCATCGACGGCGCGAGGTGACACCGGGTAACCGGTGCAACCTCGCGCCGTATGCGTTTCCCAACCGTTGGTATCCCCCGCTCGCAACGGAGTGAAGTAGCTCGCACAAGGCGCGTCCGTATCGCCCCAGCAGGCCCTGTTGCGTGTGAGGATGGGGGCATGTCGCACGGCGAGGAACTGTTCGCTCTCGGCGGGGACGTGACGACGGAGCCCAGCTTCGAGTCCGCTCTGCGGGGGTACGAGAAGAAACAGGTTGATCGGTACGTCGCGCGTGCTGAGCACGAGATCGCGACCCTCGCCTCCGAACGGGAACAGGCGTATACACAGATCCACAAGCTCGCCGGCCAGGTCGAGGTGCTCCAGCGTGACCTGACGCAGGTACGCAAGCAGATGAACGTGGTCGACCCGGCCTCGCTCCGCCACCTCGGCCCACTTGTCGACTCGATCGTGACGCAGGCCCAGGAGCTGGCCGAGAAGGTCGTGTCCGATGCGAACGTGGAGGTCGAGGCCCGCCGTGCCGCGGCCGAGCACATCATCGAGGAGGCCCGCGAGCAGTCCGCGCGGGCACTGAAGGACTTCGAGATCGCTCTCGCCGCGCGACGCTCCGAGGAGGAGCGGCACAGTGCCGCCCGGCGGGCCGAGGCCGAGGCCACTCTGCGGTCCGCCAAGGACGAGTCGGCGCAGTTGCGCAAGGCGGCGCAGGACGCACTGGCGAAGGCCCAGCAGGAGGCCACCCAGCTGCGGGACAGCGCCAAGGAGATCCACGCCCGGGCCCAACAGGAGTCGACCAAGCTACGCGAGACGGCCCGCGAGACGTTGGCCAACGCCCGGCAGGAGGCCAGCGACCTGCGCGAGGCCGCCAAGGAGGTGCACGCCAAGGCCCTTCAGGAGGCCAAGCGGCTCACCGACACCGCGACCGAGGCCGGCCGGGCCAGCCACGCCAAGGCGCAGCAGGAGGCAAAGCAGATCATCGACGATGCGTCGATGGCCGGCCGGGCCACCCGCGCCAAGGCGCAGCAGGAGGCGGAGCGGCTGACCACGCAGGCCACCGAGGCGGCGAAGCGCAGCCGCGCCGAGACCGAGGCGTACGTGCAGCGGATGCGCACCGAGACCGAGGCGTACGTGCAGCACACCCGGGCCCAGACGCAGCAGGAGCTGGGCGCGTGGCGGGCCGGCGTGGAGCAGGAGGTCAACTCGCGTCGGGAGGCGGCCGACCGGGAGTTGGCGCAGCGTCGGTCCACTGCCGAGCAGGAGTTCGCCAAGCGCCGCGACGAGCTGGACAAGCAGCACAAGTCCCGCCAGCAGGAGTTGGAGACCGGGTTCGCCAGCCGTCAGCAGGAGTTGGAGACGGGTTTCACCGCCCGCCGCGACGAGTTGGAATCCGAGTACACGAGCCGCAAGAACGAGCTGGAAACCGAATACTCCACGCGTAAGAACGAGATCGAGCAGGGCGCGGCCGGGGTTCTTCAGGCGGCCGAGCAGGACGCGGCCGCTCTCCGCCAGCGGTCCGAGGCGGAGGCCGCCGAGCTGCTGAGCCGGGCGAAGACCGAGGCCGCCGACAAGCGGCGCGAGGCAGACGAGCACGTCGCGGCCTCCCGTCGACAGTTCGAGGAGTACGCGGCCACCACCCAGCAGCACCTGGCCACCACCCAGCAGCACCTGGCGGCCACGCAGCAGGAGTCGGCGGCGGGCCGACAGCAGCTCGCCCAGGTGATGCTGGAGATCGCCCAGGCCCAGCAGCAACTCGCGGACCTGCGGCAGGAGACGTGGAAGTCTCGGCAGGAGTCCGACGAGCTCAAGCGGCAGATGGCCGAGCTGCGGTTGCCGAGCGCCGACGGCGCGACCGCTGGCGATGGGGTGAGCAGGAGCGCGGCCGACGATGGCGCGACCGGGTCCGGCAAGGCGACCGTCGACGCGGGCACGTCACCCGGGTCCGGCCCGGCGACCGCCGACGCGGGCACCTCGCCCGGGTCCGACCCGGCCACCGTGGACGCGGGCACGTCGCCGGGGTCGGGTGCGGCCACCGGCCTGAAGAGCGAGCCCGCCGACACGCGGCAGCCGGTGAACGCCGAGGCCAACGGCGCCGGGCAGGCCACGACCCGGCCGGTGGCGGAGCCGGTGACCACCGTAGACGGAGGCGCGGCCAGCGCCGGCGTGGACGGCGAGCCGACAGTGGCCGCCGTTCCGGGCGAGGGTGGCCGGGGCGCCAAGCCGACCAAGATCACCAGCACCGGTGAGAACGGCAAGCGACCCAGCAAGCCGACCACCGACGAGCGCAGCGCCAAGCCCAGCAAGGTCACCATCGAGAAGGACTGACGGGTACGAGCTTCGAGATCTTGGACAGTTTCCGTTATCGCCTAACGGAAACTGTCCAAGGTCTATTTGTGCGTCGGATGGCGCTGGGATTGGGTGGGGGTCCAGCCGGCTGCGACGAGGGCCCGCCGGACGGTGTCGGCGACCTCGTCGGGGCGGGCGCGGACCAGCCAGGCCGGAAAGCGCAGGATCCGCTCGCCGCTGGTCCAGACGTCGTTCTGCCGACGCATGTCGTCCGCCCACTGCCGGGCGTCCATGTGGTGCGCGCCGTCGATCTCGACCTGCACCCGCCACTGTCGCCAGTACGCGTCCAGCCATCGGTTACGGCCCGCCGCGTCGACGCGATGTTCTTGAAGATCAGGTACGGGCAGCCGATGCCGGCGACAGAGACGCAGGAAGTCGATCTCGGAGAGCGCCTGCGCGCCGCCGGCGATGTCACTGACGCTCTGCTGGATCAGGTGCCGGCGGGGCGCTCGGGGGAGGACGTCGAGCACCGCCTGCAACTCTCCTCGGGCACCACCCGCCGCTGCTGACAACCACCCGCCAGCACCCCCTGCGCCTCCTCCACTCCGACTGCCCATCCCGCCGCGTCGATGAGCGCTCTGGCCGTCGTGGTGCGCGGTGGACGGGCGAGTTGCCGGTGCGAGTCCGGCAGCACCGACGTGCGATGCACCAGCACCGCGGGCATGTCGATCGGGAGGCGACGCAGAGAGGTCCGCGCGGCACGGCGGGCGGCCGGCACCAGCACGTGCAGTGGCTCGCGGCGCAGCCCTCGTACCCCGGCTTCGGCGGCTGCGGTCACCCCGGCCAGCATCGCACCTGGCCCGGCTGCCAGCACCGCCACCCAGAGCTGTTGGTCGCGGCTCAGGCGACCGTTGGTGGTCAGCAGGATCCCGCGGCAGATCGACCGCCACCGGCCGGAGCGGATTCGCCCACGCACCGTCCCCTCGCTGAGCAGGCTGGAGACCTGCGCGGTCGTCAGCACGCCCGCCTGCTCGAAGGCGAGCCAGTCGAGTGCGTCGGCGTCGTCGGCAGGCAGCATCCGGACAGCCTTCACCGCCGCGACGCCACCAGACCACCAGATCTTGGACAGTTTCCGTCAGCGCGTAACGGAAACTGTCCAAGATTTGCGCGGCATCCGCTGAACAACGGCAGGCCGTCGGCCCGGCAGCACCACATGCGCAGCAGCCGCCCGTCCGCGCAGGGCAACGGCAGGCCGTCGGCCCGGCAGCACCACATGGGTCGCAGCGGGACGTTCGGCGTCCGCGGGCCGCGGGGTGTCCCGGCCGGGGCCGGATTGCACGTCGGGCTGTCGGGTCCCGTTCAGCCTCGTCCAAGGCTCGGACGGCGGGGGGTCGGGCACGTGGAGCACCAGATTGACGGCCTTGTGGTCGACGGCGACCAGGAAGTGGCTACGCTGCTGACGCGCTGGGAGATGATCAGAAACAGTGCGCTGCCCTGCCAGCAGTCGATCGAGCTGATGAAGAAAGTTGTAACGTCATGAACCTGACCGGTGCACGCTGGCGCACGTCCACCCGTAGCGGTAACGGTGAGTGTGTCGAGGTGGCGGACAACCTGCCCGGACTGGTGGGGGTGCGGGACAGTAAGGACCGGCCCGGCCCGGTGCTGGTCTTCGCGCCGGCCGCGTGGCGGGCGTTCGTGGCCGCCACCCCTCGTCCCACCGCCTGAGCCGGGAGGTCCCTGGTGCCACAGCACGACCCGTCCGGCGACGACCCGAAGGTGACCCCCGGCCCCCTGCCCGCGCAGACGCCCCCGCCAGCCGAGACGCCACCACCAGCAAAGACGCCCCCGCCAGCCGAGACGCCACCACCAGCAGAGACACCCCCGCCAGCGGAAACGCCACCGCCGGTGCCGGTTCCCGCTCCGGGAATCGACCCGGACGAGCCGCCGGCGGTCCCGTCCGGGAAGTTCGGCACACCGGGGCGTCCGCTGCGCCGCAGCAGTTTCCTGGTCGGGTTCACCGGGGCGCTGGGCGTGCTGCTGGCGTACACCCTCTATCTGGGGATTCGCAATGCCGGCGGCATCCTGGTGCTTGTGGTGATCGCGCTCTTCCTGGCGGTCGGCCTCAACCCGGCGGTGGTCCGGCTCCGCCGCTGGGGTGTGCCGCACGGCCTGGCGGTGGCGGCTGTCGCGTTGACAGTGGTGCTGCTGCTCTGCGGCGGCGTGGTCGCGCTGGTTCCGCCGATCGTGACGCAGTCGGGGCAGTTCATCGACCAGATCCCGAGCCTGCTCGACGAGCTGCGCCGCAATCCGACGGTCAACGACCTGGTGGAGCGGTACGACGTGGTGGAGCGCGTGCAGGGCGCGGCAAACGCGCAGACCGTCGGCCGGGCGCTCGGCGGGGTGCTGGGCGGCGCACAACTGATCTTCGGCACGGTGTTCCGGACGCTGACCGTGCTGGTGCTCACGATCTATTTTCTGGCCTACTTCAACAAGCTGCGCGCCCTGGGCTACTCGTTGGTGCCGCGGTCCCGGCGGGAGCGGGTGCAGCTGATCGGCGACGAGATCCTGGCCAAGGTCGGGGCGTACATGGTCGGCGCGCTGAGCATCGCGGTGCTGGCCGGCGCGACCACCTTCGTCTTCGCGCTGATCGTCGGGCTGCCGTACCCGTTCGCGCTGGCCGTGGTGGTGGCGGTGACCGACCTGATCCCGCAGATCGGCGCCACCCTGGGCGCGGTGATCCTGAGTCTGGTCGGCTTCGCCGCCGACCTGCCCACCGGTATCGCCTGCGCGGTCTTCTTCCTCGTCTACCAGCAGGTGGAGAACTACCTGATCTACCCGAAGGTGATGCGGCGCTCGGTGGAGGTCAACGAGGTGGCCGCCCTGCTGGCCGCGCTGCTCGGCGTGGCGCTGCTGGGCGTGGTGGGCGCGCTGATCGCCATCCCCACGGTGGCCGCGCTGCAGCTGATCCTGCGCGAGGTGGTGTTGCCCCGCCAGGAGAGAGGGTGAGGCGTCAGTCGCCCGGCTGCGGCACTGGCGTGTCCGCGAACGAGGCCACCGTCCGGTCGGCGTACGCGCTGACGTCGCCGGCCTCCACCGGGCCGTCCCAGGTCGTCGGCAGCGGCACCTCGACGGCCGGGTTGACCCGCCGGACGATTTCGTCGAGCACCGTCTCCGCGTCGCCCACCCAGAGGTGCTTGGCGCCCGGCACCCCGACCACCTCGGCCTGCGGCACGGCGGCGAACCGCTCCCGCGCCTCGGCCGGCCGCAGGTAGTCGTCGAACTCGGGCACCAGCGCCGTGAGCGGCCGACCCGAGGCGGCCCAGGTGTCCAGGTCCGCAGGTGTCGAGAAGCGCAGCGGCGGGGAGAGCAGGATCGCCCCGGCGACCGCCGGGTCACAGCCGTACTTCAGGGCCAGGTCGGTGCCGAACGACCAGCCGACGAGCCAGATGGTGGGCAGCTCGGCGAACTCCGCGTACTCGATGGCGGCGGCCACGTCGTACCGCTCGCCCACCGCGCGGTCGAACGCTCCCTCGCTGGTGCCGCGCAGGCTGCTGGTGCCCCGGGTGTTGAACCGCAGCACAGCCAGGTCGGCCAGGGCGGGCAACCGCCAGGCCGCCTTCCGGAAGACGTGGCTGTCCATCATTCCGCCGTGGGTGGGCAGCGGGTGCAGGCAGACCAGGGTGGCCACCGGCGGCCGGTCGGCCGGCAGGGCCAGCTCGCCGACCAGCCGCAGACCGTCGGCGGTGTGCAGCTCGATGTCCTCCCGGCGGCCGGGCAGGATCGACGACGCGCGGATCGCTGTGCTCACCGCCCAAGTGTGTCGTGAAGTCACCGCCGCCGCCCGCCCAGGCACGAACAGCGTGATCCAGGTCGCTGAGCCGCGGCGAGCGGCACCCTCGGCCGGGTCGCTCAGTAGCGCGGGCTGCCCCGGCCGCGTTGCACCGCCGGGCCGCGCCGGTCCCGGGCCCGCCAGCAGCCGCTGTGCCAGTGCCGTCGGTCGGTCAGGTCACCCAGGCCGTCGGCCGGCCAGGCCACCAGGTGCGCCACCCCGGGTCGGATCTCCTGGTCACAGCCGGGGCAGCGGTACGTCTTGACGGACGCCCCCGCGCCGATGCCGCGTACCTGCCAGGCGCCGTCGGTCCACTGCTGCACCGAGGCGACGCCCTGCCGGACGCGGTCGTCGTCCAGGTTGGCGTTCTCGTCCCGGCGAGGGCGATTGCGACGGGGGCTCACAGTCACCAAGCGTACGGTCCGTCTGGTGACCCGGCCCGGTCGGTCACCAGGTCGCGGGCTCGTCCAGCGACTCGGCGACCCGTGCCCCGCCCAGCACCGTTGCCGCGTCCTCCTCGTCGTATCCCTGCCCCAGCCGGCCGAGGTTCGCGGTCAGGTGGGCCTTGGGAAAGCCGAGCAGCTCAAGCTCCCCGTTCTGCCGGTCGACGTGCGCGGGTCTGCCGCCGATCGTCCGGTTCGCGTCGGTGCGATTCTCGGCGATGCTGTCCGCGTACTGCAACTGCACCTGGATGGCGCCCGGAGTGTTTCCGGAGACCATCATCACCACGCCGAACGCCGCCGGGAACGGTGCCACGGTCACCTCGCACCTGGTGAGCTGCGCGCCCGCCGGCAGCGCGGTGAGCCGCAGCGGGCCGCCGCAGCGGTGCGCCTGGTCGAGCCGCAACGCGGCGGCCACGGCGAACAGGCCCCGCTCGTCCGGGCCGCTGCCGCTGGCCCGCGCGTACACCCCGGGGGCGGGCTGCCAGTGCCGCAGCCAGGCCAGGACGCCGTACGGACCCTCGGCGTGCGACACCGACCCGTCGAAGACGCCGTCCCTGATCAGCTCCGGCACCAGTGCCGGCAGGCCCTGCGCGCGCATGGGCAGGGCGTCCGCGGACGCGGCCAGCTCCACGGTGACGGTGCGCCCGTCGATGTCGAGGCGCGCCATCTCCACGCCGCTCTGCACCGACCAGGAGAGGTATCGGGGGCCGTCCGGCGCGAACCCGAAGTGCAGCACGTTCGGGTCGGCGCCGACCAGGTCGGGTCGGTCCGCCGCGCCCGGTACGCCGTCGAGCCGGGGCGGTGTCACGGCCTCCACGGCGCCACTCGGCCGGCCCAGCCCGGGAATGACGACGTGCGGTCCGGAGGCGGAGAGCTGCACCGGACCGATCGTCACGCCCGCGCCGAACACGGCCACCACGCCGAGCACCGTGCCAGCGGTGGTACGTCGGCGGCGGATCCGCGCCCGACCCCGGGACACCGCGACGGTCAGCAGCCGGTCGGTGTCCACGCTGCCCTCGGCGCGCTCGCGCAGCGTCTGGTCGATCCGCTGGTCGAGGTCTGTCACGGTCGGCTCCCGTTCGTGGCCGGGGCGCCGCAGCGCTCCCGGAGGTTGGCGAGCGCCCGCATCGCGTGGGTACGGACGGTGACCGGCGAACAGTCCAGGATCTGGGCGATCGTCGCGTCGTCGAGGTCCTCGTAGTAGCGCAGCACCAGCACCGCCCGCTGGCGGTCGGGCAGCCCGAGGATCAGCCGCCACATCTCGTCCCGGTCGGCCGCCTCGCCGCCGAGGTCGCCACGTTGCGCCCGCTCGGCGAAGGAGTCGACGACCAGCTCGCGGCTGGACCGGCGCCGCCACCAGGAGTGGTTGGCGTTGACGAGCATCCGACGCACGTACACGTCGGGCCGGTCGACGCGGGCGATCCTCCGCCAGTGCACGTACGCCTGGGACAACACCTCCTGGGTGAGGTCCTCGGCCCGGTGTTCGTCACCGGTCAGCAGCCGGGCGAGCCGGACCAGCGCCGGTCCCCGGCTGCTGACGTACTCCTCGAAGGTCACACAGTGCAGACGCCGCAGGCACGCCGTGGCGTTGACCCGGTCAGCGGTGCGCGTGGTCGCGGAAGCCGCGCCGGGCCTTGCGCCCGAGGTAGCCGGCGGTGACCAGGTGCTCCAGCAGCGGCGCGGGCGCGAAGCCCGGCTCGCGCAGCTCCAGGTACAGCTCCCGCTGGATCGCCAGCGCGACGTCCAGCCCGACCACGTCGAGCAGCTCGAAGGGGCCCATCGGGTAGCCGCAGCCCAGCTTCATGGCGTGGTCGATGTCGTCGGCCGTCGAGTAGCTGGCCTCCAGCATCTTCACCGCGTCGTTCAGATAGGGGAAGAGCAACGCGTTGACGATGAACCCGGACCGGTCGCCGCAGACGACACCGGTCTTGCCGAGCGCGGCGCAGACGGCGCGGGCGGTGGCGGTGGCCTCCGGGGAGGTGCGGATGGTGCGGACCACCTCGACCAGCGGCATGACCGGCGCCGGGTTGAAGAAGTGCAGACCCACCACGTCGGCCGGTCGGTGGGTGGCCATCGCCACGTCGATCACCGGTAGCGAGGAGGTCGTGGTGGCCAGCACCACGCCCGGCTTGCAGATCTCGTCGAGGCTCGCGAAGAGCGCCTTCTTCACGCTCAACTCCTCGACCACGGCCTCGACCACCAGGTCGACGTCGGCGAGGTGGTCGAGCGTGGCCGACCAGCTGATCCGGCCGAGCGCGGCGTCCCGGTCGGCCTCGGCGAGCCGGCCGCGCACCACGCCCTTGTTCAGCGAGGTCTTCACCGCCTCGCAGACCGTCGCGGACTTCTCCGCGCCGCGGGTCACCGACACGACCTCGTAGCCGGCCTTCGCGAAGACCTCGATGATCCCGGTGGCCATCGTTCCGGAGCCCACGACGCCCACCTTCGCGATGGCGCGCGCGCCGTCGGCGAGCCCGGCCTCCGTCGTCGGCGGCGTCGCCTCATCCGGTACGACCACCGGCGAGCCGGGCCGTTCGTAGGTGTAGAAGCCCCGACCGGACTTCCGACCGAGCAGCCCCGCGGTCACCATCTGCTTGAGCAGCGGCACCGGGGCGTGCCGGCGGTCCCGCCCGCCGCGCCGGTACATGGTGTCCAGAATCTCGTACGCGGTGTCCAGGCCGATCAGGTCCATCAGCGCCAGCGGGCCCATTGGCAGGCCGCAGCCGAGCTTCATCGCGGCGTCGATGTCCTCCCGGGCCGCGTAGTGCGACTCGAACATGGCGACCGCGTGGTTGAGGTAGCCGAAGAGCAGCGCGTTGGCGATGAAACCGGCCCGGTCGTTGATTGTGACGTCGACCTTGCCGAGCCGGGCGCAGAGCGCCTCCACATCGGCGACCACCTCGGGCGAGGTGACAACGGTGCGAACCACCTCGACCAGCTTCATCACCGGCGCCGGGTTGAAGAAGTGGATGCCGATCACCTGGTTGGGCCGGGTGGTGGCCACCGAGATCTCGGTGACGCTCAGCGACGAGGTGTTGGTGGCGAGGATGGCTTCCGGTCGGCAGACCCGGTCCAGCTCCGCGAAGATCCGCTGCTTGAGGTCGAGGTGCTCGGGCACCGCCTCGATGACCAGGTCGACGGAGTGCAGCGCGGGCAGTCCGACAGCGAAGTGCACCCGCTCGTGCAGGGCGTCGCGGTCCGCCGCGGCGAGCTTGCCCTTGGCGACGGCCCGGTCGGTGGAGGCGGTGAGGGTGGCCCGGCCGCGTTCCAGCGCCGGCTCGGAGATCTCGACCGCGACGACGTCGATGCCGTTGCGGGCGAAGACCTCGACGATGCCGGCACCCATGGTGCCCAGCCCCACCACACCCACGGTGCTGAACTCGCGCGCCACGACCCGCCTCCCCAGACACTCCGCACGGCCCCTGAACGGCCGCTAAGGCTATGCGCGCGAGTCTGCCACGTGACGATTGGTTGTCGAGACGCCGTGGCATATTTCACCGCCCACGACGTGGGGCGCTAGGCGGTGGGCCCGGTGGTCAGCGCCAGCAGTTCCGCGACGAACTCCGCCGGCCGCTCCAGGTGCGGGCTGTGTCCGCAGCCGGGCAGCACCACCTCGTGGTACGCGCCGCCGGCCGCCGCGTACCGCTCCAGCACCGACCGGGTCTGGCCGACCATCGGCTGCGGCGGGCAGGCCTCCTCGCCGGGCCAGCCCGGCACGAGACCCAGCGAGCCCAGGTACGCCAGGTCGAACAGCGAGGTGTCCGAGACGATGACGTCGGCGTCGCCGCGTACCCAGGTGACCGGGGGCTTGTCGGGGACGGCCACCAGCTCGTCGGCGAGCCGGAACCAGGTCGGCGCGAGCGCGTTGAGCACGCCACGCTCCCCCGGCGCGGTGCCCGGCCAGTTCGGCGAGGGCACCGCCGTGCCCGGGTAGTTGTCGTCCCCGGTGGCGGTGGAGAGCACGGTGTCCAGGAGCAGGTCCTCGTCCGCGCCAAGTGCCGCCGGATCGGCCACGTAGGTGGCTCGCAGGACAGCACGTGGGCTGGCCGGCGTGTCCGCGCTCCGATCGCCGGCGGCGAGCCGGGCCACGAAGTCCGGGTTCGCCGTGCCCGCGCCGGTGCCGGCGAAGTCGGGAGTGGTCGGTGTGCCGGTCAGGTCGCGGGTGCCACCGAAGCCGTACGGGGAGACCGGCGCCGCGAGCAACAACGCGCCCACCCGGTCCGGGTGGTCGACGAGCAGTCGCATCGCCACTCCGCCGCCGAGGGAGTGCCCGACCACCACCGGGCGGGTGTCACGGGCGCCGAAGAGCGTCGGGTCGTCAAGCAGGGCGGCCACGTCGTCGGCGAAGTCCCGCAGCCCTCGGGTGGCGTCCACCGGGGCCGTCGCGGAGTCGCCGTACCCGCGCAGGTCGGGGGCGACCACCCGCAGCGTCGGCGGCAACCGCCGGACCAGCGGCTCCCAGAACAGCGCGGACGAGCAGTTGCCGTGGATCAGCAGCACCGGGGCGCCGTCCGGCGGGCCGGCCACCCGGACCGCCTGGGTGATGCCGTTCGCCGTCACGCTCCGCTGCTCGGTTTCCATCCGCGGGATGGTGCCACGCCCGCCGACACCGGTCCAGGTGTCGGACCGCCATCCCCGGCGGGGCCCAGGTGTGGGCCACGCCCGGGTCGGCGGTGCGCCGGTCAGCGGCGGGCGCTGGGCGGCGCGGCCAACGGCAGCGGCAGTGTCGGTCGGACGTCCCGCCGGGCCGGGCCGAAGCTGAGCCCCACCGGATCGGTGTGTGCCACCCCCGGGTCGAAGAGGCGCAGTTCGGTACGGCCGAGTCGGATCACGTCGCCGTCGGAGAGACGTTCGACCTCGGTGATCCGGCGGTCGTTGAGCCAGGTGCCGTTTGTCGAGCCGAGGTCCCGCAGCGACGGGCCCTCCGGTGCCAGCCACACCTCCGCGTGGCGGCGGCTCAGGTGCGGGTCGCTGATGACGACGTGACCGGTCGGCGCCCGACCGACCACCTGCGGTTCGACCCGCAGTCGAAAACTCGCGCCGCGCATCGGCCCACCCGCCACCGTCAACAGTGGCATCAATTCCGGATGTTCCTCCATGGACAGTCAGCCCTCCACCCCACACCGTTACTCCGCGCGTCAGCCTGCCATCAGACGGTAATCATCGATACCGACCGGCCGGTCAGCTCCTCGCCACCTCCCGGCTACCCGCCGTTCGACGATTCGGGCGGGCCTCGTTCACCACAAACACCGTGACCTGCACTGACAAACGATCAGTCGCAGGGGTACGACGCCGGGCCGGTCGGCCACGATTCGGACCTACCGGTGAGTAATCCTCGGGTCTAGACTTCCGCCATGACGGCTGTGCATGTCCCGGGTCTCCCGGTCATCGAGGCGGGGCGGCTGGTCTCCACCAGCCCGGCCACCGGCGCCGAGGCCGGCCGCTTCCCGGTCGCGACCGACGCCGACGTGCGGCGGGCCGTCGAGGACGCCCGCGTCGCCGGCGGGTGGTGGGCCGGGCTCGGCTTCACCGACCGCCGCGCACGGATGCTGCGGTGGCGTGCCCTGCTCGCCACGCGCATCGAGGAGCTGGCCGAGCTGGTGCACGTCGAGGGTGGCAAGCCGGTCGCCGACGCCATCGTCGAGATCGTCACCGCGATCGAGCACATCGACTGGGCCGCCCGCAACGCCGGCCGGGTGCTCGGCCCACGCCGGGTGCGCTCCCGGCTCATCCTCGCCGAGTTCTCCGGCCACCTCGAATACCAGCCGCACGGCGTGGTCGGGGTGATCGGGCCGTGGAACTATCCGGTCTTCACGCCGATCGGTTCCGCCGCGTACGCGTTGGCCGCCGGTAACGCAGTGGTGCTCAAGCCGAGCGAGTACACCCCGGCCGCCGGCCAGTGGCTGGTGGACACCTTCGCCGAGGTGGTGCCCGAGCACCAGGTGTTCACCGCCGTGCACGGGCTCGGTGACGTGGGCGCCGCGCTGTGCCGCTCCGGGGTCGACAAGGTGGCCTTCACCGGCTCGACCGCCACCGCCCGGAAGGTGATGGCCGCCTGCGCCGAGACACTGACCCCGGTGCTGATCGAGGGCGGCGGCAAGGACGCCATGATCGTCGACAGCGACGCGGATCTGGACGCCGCGGCCGAGGCGTGCGTCTGGGGCGGCATGACCAACGCGGGCCAGACCTGCATCGGCATCGAGCGGGTGTACGCCGTCGACGCGGTCTTCGACGCCTTCGTCGACAAGGTGGTGACCCGGGCCGGCAAGTTGACCGTCGGGCCGGAGGGCACCGACATCGGGCCGATCACCATGCCCGCACAGCTCGACGTGATCCGCCGGCACATCGACGCCGCGATCACCTCCGGCGGGCGTGCCGTGCTCGGCGGCCCGAGCGCCGTGCAACCGCCGTACGTGCACCCCACAGTGCTTGTGGACGTCCCGGAGGACTCGGCCGCCGTCCGCGAGGAGACCTTCGGCCCCACGCTGACCATCAGCCGGGTCCGCGACGCCGACGAGGCCGTCTCCCGCGCCAACGCCCTGCCGTACGGCCTGGGTGGTTCGGTCTTCGGCCGGCGGCGGGCGGTGTCCATCGCGCGGCGGCTGCGCTCCGGAATGGCCTCGATCAACTCTTCACTGACCTTCGCCGGCATGTCCACCCTGCCGTTCGGCGGGGTCGGCGACTCCGGCTTCGGGCGGATCCACGGGGAGGACGGGCTGCGCGAGTTCGGCCGGGCCAAGGCCGTCACCCGCCGCCGGGCCCGCTCGCTGCTGCCGTCGATGACCTTCGAACGGACCCCGACCGACGTGTCCCGACTCGTCAAGGCCATCAAGATTATGTACGGAAGGTGAGTGTCGGATAACCGATCATCAACAAGGATCGGCGTATCCACATGTTTATACGCGGTGTCGGCGGCGGTACATTGCGTTAAATGGGCCCCAATCGATTGCGCTACCGCCTTGTCGACAGCGAGCAGTCGTGGGGCGCGCGGCGGCGCCGGCATCGCTCGGACTGGCTGGCGCGCACCTTTCCGGGCATCAACGACATGCACGTGGTCGACCTCGGCGGCCGGCTCGGCACCTGGCACCGCGCGACGGTCCGGCCGGCCCGGGTGACAGTCATCAACCTGGAGCAGCCGCCCGCCGTCGTGCCGGACTGGGCCCACGTCGAGCAGGCCGACGCCTGTGACCTGCCCCCGCGCCTCGCCAAGAGCGAGTACGACCTGGTCTTCTCCAACTCGGTTCTGGAGCATGTGGGCGGGCACGAACGCCGGCTGCGCTTCGCCGCCGCCGCCCGGGGGCTTGCCGACCGGCACTGGGTGCAGACGCCCTACCGTTACTTCCCCATCGAGCCACACTGGATCGCGCCCGGGATGCAGTTCCTGCCGGTGCGACTGCGCACCGCGCTCGCCCGCCGCTGGCCGCTGGGCCACAAGCCGACCCGCAGCCACGACGCCGCCATCCACCAGGTGCTCTGGACCGAACTGCTGGACCGTTCGCAGATGCGCCACTACTTCCCCGACTCGACGATGCTTGTCGAGCGGGCGTTCGGCCTGCCCAAGTCGCTGATCGCGGTGCGTACCGGCGGGTGAGCCGATCAGAAGAGCGTCAGTTCGTCCTTCTCGATGCCCCGCAGCCGG
The DNA here is from genome assembly GCF_050942285.1 of Micromonospora sp. CA-240977. Taxonomy (NCBI): domain Bacteria; kingdom Bacillati; phylum Actinomycetota; class Actinomycetes; order Micromonosporales; family Micromonosporaceae; genus Micromonospora; species Micromonospora sp. CA-240977. Next base: position 6,357,112 of record NZ_CP192055.1, read on the forward strand.
TCGTAGTTCACGACCACGCACCGGATGCCCCGGTCGGCGGCGAGCACCCGGGCCTGCGGCTTGATCTCCTGAGCCGCGAAGACCCCGACCACCGGGCTGAGCAGCGGGTCACGGTTCATCAACTCGAGGTACCGGGTCAACTGCTCCACACCGTCGATGTCGCCGCGCCGCTTGACCTCGACGGCGACCGCACCGGAGTTGGCGTCCCGGCAGAGCAGGTCGACCGGGCCGATCGCGGTCATGTACTCGCGGCGGACCAGCGTGAACCCCTCACCCAACGCACCGGGGTTGGCGGCCAACAACTCCTGTAGGTGCGCCTCCACCCCGTCCTTGCGCAGGCCCGGGTCCACCCCCAGCTCGTACGAGGTGTCCTGGAAGATCTCCTCCAGGGTGATCCGCAGCTCCTCGCCGGCCTTGTTGACCACCCGCCACACGCCGGGGGCCTCCTCCAGCCGGCACGGCGGGCTCATCCAGTTCAACGGCTTGTACGCCCGGTCGTCGGCATGGATCGACACCGACCCGTCCGCCTTCACCATCAGCAACCTGGTGGCCAGCGGCAGGTGAGCCGAGAGCCGTCCGACATAGTCCACCGAGCACTTCGCAATGACCAACCGCACCCGACGAGGGTAGCCGAGGACCCACCGGTCGCCACCGAGCGGCACTGGCGCGTCGGTGCGATGCTGAGACCGTGTTCGAAGTCATCACCGGCACCGGCCTCGCCGCCTCAGCGGGTCTGAACGCCTACATCCCCCTACTCATCCTCGGTCTCCTCGGCCGCTACACCGACCTCGTCGACCTGCCCAGCGGCTGGACCTGGCTCGGCAACGGCTGGGTCATCGTCATCCTGGCCGTGCTGCTCGCCGTGGAGACGGTGGCGGACAAGGTCCCCGTGGTCGACCACATCAACGACGTGGTGCAGACCGTGGTCCGGCCCACCGCCGGCGGCCTGGCCTTCGGCGCCGGATCCTCGTCGGAGACGGTGACGGTCAGCGACCCGGGGAGTTTCTTCTCGTCGCACCAGTGGGTTCCGGTCGTCACCGGCGTGCTGCTGGCGTTGGGCGTGCACCTGCTCAAGTCGGCGGCACGGCCGGTCATCAACGCGACCACCGCCGGGTTCGGCGCCCCGGTGGCCAGCACCGCCGAGGACGCCGCCAGCGTGGTGGTCTCCCTGGTGGCGGTCATCCTGCCGGTGCTGGTGCTGGCCTTCCTGCTCGGCCTTGTGGTCTTCGTCTACTGGTTCCTCCGGCGGCGCTCGGAACGCCGCCGGGAACGCGAGGCGGCCCGCGCCGCCGGCTTCCGCGTCTGACTGTTCGCCGAGGTACGGCGGGACGGGCATCCCCCTCTGGCCCGTCCCGCCGTACACCCGCGGTCACCGCCAGGTGCCGTCGCAGGCGATCTGCGTCGAACCGCTGTAGGTACAGGCTCGCGCGTGGAGGTCCTTGGTCGGGTACCGCGCCTTCGACCAGGAGGACGCCGAGGTCCCGCCGTTCGCGGAATTGGTGTCGCTGAGGTAGTTCCGGTAGTGGAAGTCCCCGTCTCCGTCGACGTGGTAGCGGATCTGGAGCACCGCCCGGTACCCGTCCGGCTCGGTGTCCTCGATGTAACCCCGGACCCAGACCTCGGTACCGCGCCAACAGATCTCGGCATCGCCGTACGCCCCGTAGATCAGGCTCTGGGCGAGCCGACACGTGCCGCTCTTGCCAGCCACCTCGTACCACTCGTCGGCGGCCTGGGCCGCCGTTGCCGTCGCGGCGAGACCCACCCCCGCGAGCGCGGCGACGGCCGCGGCGCGGCCGGCCCAGCGTCGCATCCTGGTCCTTGTCGCCATCCTGCACCTCCTCCTGATCGGGCCGGCGGGAGTCGCCAACCACAGCGAGGACGCTACGGACACGACGGCGTTGGATCGTCCCGCAACGGATTGACGTTCGTGGAAACCTTGGCGGTACCGGCGCGGCGGCGACCGGCATCGGAGGGTCGGGAGACCCACGCCCACGTACAACCAGCGCGGTAGGGCGAAAGCCCCTCACGGGTTGACGACCCCCGCCCGGGGGCCGGGTTACCGTGCGCGCATGGTCGCTCATGCGGCACGGTGGCCGGGCCGCCTGCGGCGTCTCGTGGGTCACCGCCCGCTCCTCGTGGACGGACTACTGGCCACCGCGACGGTCGCCGTCGGCCTGGCGCTGGCCAGCCAACAGCCACCGGCGGGGATCCGCCCGATGGACCTGCCGGGTTACGCCCTGACCTGCCTGCTCGGTGCGCTGCTGGTGGCGCGGCAACGGGCACCGACGGCCGTCCTGGTGGTGTACTGCGCCGTCTGGGCCGGCTACATCGAGCTCGGCTACTGGCCGGTGGTGAACAGTCCGGGCATGCTGCTGGCGCTCTACACGGTCGCCGCGAGGCGCCGGGTCCGCACGGCACTCGCCGCCGCGGTGATCGCGGCCACGGTCTGGGTGTACGCCGGCCACGAGTCCCTGCTGGTCGCCATCGTGCAGGGCGTGGCGTGGACCGGCGTGGTGGCGTGGATCGGGCACGGCGCGGGGCAGTTGGCCGCGAGCAACCAGCGGCTCGCCCGGGTGGCCCGGCAACTGGAGTACGAGCAGGAGCAGCGCGCCCGTCGTGCCGTCGTCGAGGAGCGGGTCCGCATAGCCCGGGAGCTGCACGACGTTGTCGCCCACCACATGTCGGTCATCTCGGTCCAGGCGGGGCTCGCCCGGTACGTCCTCGCCACCGATCCGCAGACCGCTCAAAACGCACTGGGTACCGTGCTGGAGACCAGCGGCGAGGCGTTGGACGAGCTGCGTCGACTGCTGTCCCTGTTAAGACTGAACGCCGACGGCGGCGAGGAGAGCGGCTCGTACGCCCCCGCTCCCGGCCTGGATCAGCTCGACGAGCTGATCCAGCGGGTCCGGGCCGCCGGCGTACGGGTCGAGACGAGCACGAGTGGCGTCGTACGAGCGTTGCCACCGGGCATCGATCTCTGCGCCTACCGGGTAGTTCAGGAGGGTCTGACCAATGTGCTCAAACACGCGCCGACGGCGGCGGCGACGGTGGCACTGCACTACGCCCGGGACCGGCTGACCGCTCGGGTCCGGGACGACGGCGGGCCGGGGGCGGGCCCGAGCGGAGTCACCGAGGGCCACGGTCTGGTTGGCATGCGGGAACGAGCGCACCTCTACGGCGGCACGCTGACCGCCGGGCCACACCCGGAGGGCGGCTTCGAGGTTGTTCTCACCCTGCCGATACCTGCGATGGTGGACGACGACCGCGCCGACCCGGGGAGGGATCTCTCGTGATCACAGTGCTCGTGGTGGACGACCAGGTGCTCATCCGTGCCGGCCTCTCGGCGTTGATCAGCGCCGCCCCGGGCCTGGAGGTGGTGGGTCAGGCGGCCAACGGTCACGAGGCGGTGGCCCTGGCGGGGTCGACCCGTCCGGACGTCATCCTCATGGACATTCGGATGCCCGGGCTCGACGGCGTCCGGGCCACCGAGCGGATCCTCGCCGCGGCCACCGACACGCCACCCCGGATCCTCATCCTCACCACCTTCGACCTGGACGAGTACGTCTACGCCGCGCTTCGCGGCGGCGCGAGTGGCTTCCTGCTGAAGGAGACCCCGCCACAACGGTTGCTCGCCGCCATCGAGACCGTTGCCGAGGGTGAGCTGCTGTTCGCGCCGACGGTAACCCGGCGGCTGATCGAGGCGTACACCCGCCGGGACCGGGACCCGGTCGGGCCGCCACCGGACCTGGGCGCGTTGACCGCCCGGGAGTTGGAGGTGCTGCGGCTGGTCGCCAGGGGAATGACGAACGGCGAGATCGCCGAGACCCTGGTACTCAGCGAGGCGACGGTCAAGACCCACATCAACCGGACCATGACCAAACTGAACCTGTGCAGCCGCGCCCAGGCGGTGGTGGCCGCGTACGAGGCGGGCCTTGTCGTCCCGCACGGGTCGGCCCGCCGTCGCCAACCGAGCTGACCCGCGGCGTCCCTCCACGCCGGCGGGCGGCCATATCGGGGTTGGCCGGATCGGCAAAAGCCTAGGATCAGGGCAAAGACCTAGAGGAGGTTGGCATGACCGCAGCGTTGGAGATGCCCCGAGTCCAGGAATGTGTCGTCGCCGCGTGCGCGTACAACCAGTCGGGTGACTGCCACGCCTTCGCGATCACCATCGGCAGCATGGATCACGCGCACTGCCACACCTTCGTCGAGTCGCCAGTACGGGGTGGCGTGGAGGGCCTGACCGCCCAGGTCGGCGCCTGCCAGCGCGCCGACTGTCGGCACAACGAGCAGTTGGAGTGCCACGCCTCGTCGATCAAGGTCGGCCCGGACAACGACCTGGCCGACTGCATGACGTACGCCGGCCGCTGACCCACCCCAGCGGGGGTCAGGGCAGGTCGTTGGCCTGCCGGATGACAGTCACCAGGTCGTCGATGATGCCGGTGAGGGCGAAGTCCCTCGGGGTGAAGACCCGGGCCACCCCGGCCGCCCGCAACGTGTCGGCGTCACCGGCGGGGATGATGCCGCCCACGACCACCGGCAGGTCCGCCCGGCCGGCGGCGCGCAGCCCGTCGAGCACCGCGGGCACGGCGGCCAGATGGGATCCGGAGAGCACGGACAGCCCGACCAGGTCGACGTCCTCCTCGACGGCGGCGGCGACGAGCTGCCCCGCGGTCAGCCGGATGCCCTGGTAGACGACCTCGAAGCCGGCGTCGCGAGCCCGTACCGCGATCTGCTCCGCGCCGTTGGAGTGCCCGTCCAGGCCGGGTTTGCCGACCAGCAGCCGCAGCCGGCCGCTGCCCAGCTCCCGGGCGGTGGCGACGACCCGCTCGCGGACGGCGGCGAGGCCCGGGTCCCCGCCGCTGCCGGCGGCACCGGCCAGGCCGGTCGGCGCCCGGTACTCGCCGAAGACCTGCCGCAGCGCTCCGGCCCACTCGCCGGTGGTCACCCCGACCCGCACGCACTCCAGGGTGGCGGGCATCAGATTGGTGGTGGTCGCGGCGTCCGCGCGAAGCCGGGAGAGGGCCGCGTCGACCGCGTCCGCGTCCCGATCGGTCCGCCACCGCCGTACGCCGTCCACGGCGGCCGCCTCGACCGCCGGGTCGACCTGCTCGACGGCCTCCGCCCCGGCGGCGGTCAGCGGGGAGGGTTCGGTCTCGGCGTACCGGTTGACCCCGACCACCACGTCGGCGCCGGACTCCATCCGCCGGCGGCGTTCGGCCAGCGAGGCGACAAGCGCGCTCTTGAGGTAGCCGGTCTCCACGGCGGCGACCACCCCGCCCAGCTCCAGCACCTTGTCCAGCTCGACCCGCGCCCCGGCGACGACCTCGTCGACGAGCGCCGTCATCACGTGCGAGCCGGCGAAGAGATCGGGATATTCGAGCAGATCCGACTCGTACGCCAGGACCTGCTGCATCCGCAGCGACCACTGCTGGTCCCACGGGCGGGGCAGGCCGAGCGCCTCGTTCCAGGCGGGCAGCTGCACCGCGCGGGCCCGCGCGTCACGGGACATCGTCACCCCGAGCATCTCCAGCACGATGCGCTGGATGTTGTTCTCCGGCTGCGCCTCGGTGAGGCCCAGCGAGTTGACCTGCACGCCGTAGCGGAAGCGCCGCTGCCGGGCCTCGGTGACCCCGTACCGGTCCCGGGTGATCTCGTCCCAGAGCACGCCGAACGCGCGCATCTTGGCGATCTCCTCGACGAAACGCACCCCGGCGTTGACGAAGAACGAGATCCGCTGCACCACGTCGCCCATCCGCTCGGGCGGCACCTGACCGGAGTCACGGACGGCGTCGAGCACGGCGACCGCGGTGGCCAGCGCGAAGCCGACCTCCTGCACGGGCGTGGCCCCGGCCTCCTGGAGGTGGTACGAGCAGATGTTCACCGGGTTCCACCGGGGCATCGTCGTCAGCGTGTGGGCGACGACGTCGGCGGTGAGCCGCAGCGACGCGGCCGGCGGAAAGATGTACGTCCCCCGGGACAGGTACTCCTTGATGATGTCGTTCTGGGTGGTCCCGGACAGCATCTCGGGGGTCCAGCCCTGCTCCTCGGCGACGGTGCCGTAGAGGGAGAGCAACCACATCGCCGGGGCGTTGATCGTCATCGAGGTGTTCATCTCGGCGAGCGGTATGCCGTCGAAGAGCGCGCGCATGTCGCCGAGGTGCGCCACCGGCACGCCGACCCGCCCGACCTCGCCGGCGGCCAGCTCGTGGTCCGGGTCGTACCCGGTCTGGGTGGGCAGGTCGAAGGCGACCGAGAGGCCGGTCTGTCCCTTCGCCAGGTTGCGGCGGAAGAGGGCGTTGGTCGCGGTCGCCGACGAGTGGCCGGCGTAGGTGCGCATCACCCACGGGCGGTCCCGCTCGGGCAGCCGCCCCGAAGATGCCGTCTCATCCATGGCTGGAGCTTAAGTTACCGTTCAGTAAAACGGGCTGTGGAAAACCACACAGGTCCATGTCGGGGACGTCCGGGCGCGAAGTGCGCGCTGTGGTGCGCACCGCCATACCCCGGGCACCCTGCCCGCCAGGTCAGGACGCACACTGGACGGTATGGATGACGAGCTGGCCATCTCCGTCCGCGGGCTGCGCAAGGCGTACGGCGACAACGTCGCGGTGGCGGGTGTGGACCTCGACGTGCGCCGGGGCGAGGTGTTCGCGTTGCTCGGCCCGAACGGCGCCGGCAAGACCACCACCGTGGAGATCCTCGAGGGTTACCGGAGCCGGGATGCCGGCGAGGTCTCGGTGCTCGGCACGGACCCGGCGCACCCGGACGCCGACTGGCGCTCCCGCGTCGGCATCGTGCTCCAGGGCACCGGCGAGTTCGACGAGCTGACAGTGGCCGAGGTGATCCGGCACTTTTCCGGCTTCTACCCCGACGCGGACGACCCGGACAAGGTGATCGAACGGGTCGGGCTGGCCGGCAAGGCGAAGGCGCGGACGCACACGCTCTCCGGCGGGCAGAAGCGCCGCCTGGACGTGGCGCTGGGCATCATCGGCCGCCCCGAGCTGCTCTTCCTCGACGAGCCGACCACCGGCTTCGACCCGGAGGCCCGCCGCGAGTTCTGGGAGCTGATCCGCGACCTCGCCGCGGCCGGCACCACAATCGTGCTGACCACCCACTACCTGGACGAGGCGGAGACGCTCGCCGACCGGGTCGGGGTGATCGCCGGCGGCCGGCTGGTCGAGGTGGCCGCCCCGAAGCAACTGGGCAACCGGCAGGAGGCCCTGGCCACCGTCTCCTGGCGTACCCCGGACGGGTCGCCGGAGAGTGCGCAGACCGCGACGCCGACGGCCCTCGTGGCCGACCTGGCCGCGCGTTACGGCGGCGAGGTCCCCGGGCTCACCGTGACCCGGCCGACCCTGGAGGACGTCTACCTCACCATGATCGGACACGCGCGATGACGACCACGACGAAGCCGGCCACGCCGGTCGCCGCCACCCGAGGCCGGCGGCCCGGCGCCGGCGCGCTCGCCCTGCGCCAGGGTCGACTGGAGATCACCCAGTTCCTGCGCAGCCGGGAGTCAGTGGTCTTCACGATGGGCTTCCCCATCATCATGATCCTGATCTTCGCGTCGATCTTCCATGGCACGATCGGCGGCGGGGTCAAGTTCACCCAGTACTTCATCACCGGCATGATCGCGACCGGCCTGATGACTGTGAGCTTCCAGAACCTCGGCATCTGGATCCCGATCGAGCGGGACCGGGGCGTGCTCAAGCGCTACCGGGGAACGCCGATGCCCAAGTGGGTCTGGTTCGCCGGCAAGGTGATCATGGTGGTGGCGATCGGCATCGCCGAGACCGCGTTGCTGCTGGCCGTCGCCGTGGCGTTGTTCGACCTCGACCTGCCGGGCACGGCCGGCAAGTGGGCCACCTTCGGCTGGGTCGCCGTGCTCGGGGTGACCGCGTGCACCCTGTGTGGCATCGCCATCTCGTCGCTGGCCCGCACGGCCCGCAGCGGTTCGGCGGTGGTCACCCCGGTCGCCCTGGTGCTCCAGTTCATCTCCGGGGTGTTCTTCGTCTTCACCGACCTGCCCACCTGGATGCAGCAGGTGGCGGCGCTGTTCCCGCTCAAGTGGATGTGCCAGGGGCTGCGGTCGGTCTTCCTGCCGGAGAGCTTCGGCGCCCAGGAGCCGGGCGGCTCGTTCGAGCTGGGCCGGGTCGCGCTGGTGCTGATCCTGTGGTGCGTGATCGGTGTGGTGCTCTGCCTGACCACCTTCCGCTGGACCACCAAGCGCGACGGCTGAGCGGTCGACCGGGGCGGGCAGCCGCCCCGGTCGTCGCGACTCAGTACGTGTAGAAGCCCTTGCCGGTCTTGCGGCCCAGGTCGCCGGCGGTGACCATCCGCTGGAGCAGCTCCGGCGGAAAGAACTTCTCGTCGGCCGTGTCGGTGTAGATGTTCTTCGAGGCGTGCAGCAGCACGTCCACGCCGGTCAGGTCGGTGGTGGCCAGCGGGCCCATCGCGTGCCCGAAGCCCAGCCGGCAGGCGGTGTCCAGGTCCTCGGCGGACACCACGCCGGACTCCACGAGCTTGACCGCCTCCATCACCAGGACGGAGATCAACCGAGTGGTGACGAAGCCGGCGATGTCCCGGTTGACCACCACCACCGTCTTGCCGATCTCCTCGGCGAAGGCTCGCGCGGTGTCCAGCGTCGCGTCGCTTGTCGAGTAACCGCGCACCAGCTCGCAGAGCTGCATCATCGGCACCGGGGAGAAGAAGTGGGTGCCGACGACCGCCTCGGGCCGCTCGGTCACCGCGGCGATCTGGGTGACCGGGATGGCCGAGGTGTTTGTGGCGAGCACCGCGTCCGACTTGCAGATCTTGTCCAGGGCGCGGAACACCTCGTGCTTGATCTCCAGCCGCTCGAAGACCGCCTCGACCACGATGTCCGCGTCCGCCGCCGCCTCCAACTCGGTGGTCGGGGTGATCCGGGCCAGCGTCGCCTCGACCTCGGACGCCTCGATCTTGCCCTTCTCGGCGAACTTCTCCAGGGACTTCCGGATGCCGCCGAGCCCACGGGCGGTGGCCGCGTCGTCCAGGTCGCGCAGTGTCACCTGCCAGCCCGCCTGCGCCGCCACCTGGGCGATGCCGGAACCCATCAACCCCGCCCCGACGACCGCGAGTCGACCCGCCATCTACTTCTCCCTCGCTGCGATTGAGTGCCTTCGAACACCCTAGTCGGCGAGCCTGAACGATGGCTAAGTGGCGGTGGGGAGGTGTCCTCCGGCAAGGCCGGGGCCAGGCGGCGATCCGCCGCGTTGTATTCCGCAACCGCCTCAGATCTCCAGCGACGGTTCCTCCGGGGTGGTGCCCCGCTCGACCGCCACCCCGAGCGCGCGGAGATCGGCAACGAAATCCGGGTAACCCCGGTCGACGTGATGCACGTGGGAAACCTCGGTGACCCCCTGCGCGCAGAGCCCGGCGATGATCAGCCCCGCGCCGGCGCGGATGTCGGTCGCCTGCACCGGGGCGCCGGAGAGCCGATCCCGCCCGCGGACCACCGCGTGGTGCCCATCGGTCTTGATGTCCGCGCCGAGCCGCATCATCTCGTTGGCGAACATGAACCGGCCGTCGAAGATGTTCTCGGTGATCAGGGAGGCGCCATCACTGACCGCTGCCAGTCCGATCGCCATCGGCAGCAGGTCGGTGGCGAAGCCGGGGTACGGCAACGTCACCACGTCCACCGCCCGGGGCCGGTCGTCCATCCGTACCCGAAACCCGTCCCCCCGGGTCTCCACCAGGCCACCGGCCGCCACCACCTTGTCCAGCGCGACCTCCAGGTACGCCGGGTCCAGCCCGGTCACCGTCACGTCCCCCCGGGTCATCGCCGCCCCGAACGCCCAGGTGCCGGCGACGATCCGGTCCCCCACCGTGGCGTGCCGCACCGGGTGCAGACCCGGCACCCCGGTGATGCGCAACGTGGACGTGCCCGCACCGGAGATCCGCGCCCCCATCTGGTTGAGCATCGTGCAGATGTCGACGATCTCCGGCTCCCGGGCCGCGTTGTCGATCATCGTGACGCCCTGGGCCAGGACCGCCGCCATCACCAGGTTCTCGGTCGCGCCGACACTGGGGAAGTCCAACACGATGTCCGCGCCGCGCAGCCCGTGCGGGGCGGCGGCGATGACGAAGCCGTGCTCACCGGAGATCTCCGCGCCCATCCGGGTCAGCCCGGAGATGTGCATGTCCAGCCCCCGGGACCCGATGGCGTCGCCGCCGGGATGGGCCACCCGCACGTACCCCCGGCGGGCCAGCAGCGGGCCGAGCACACAGATCGACGCGCGCAACCGTCGAACCAGGTCGTAGTCGGCGTCCGCGCCCGGCTGCTCCGGCACGTCGATGGTCACCGAACGGGACCGGGCCACCCCACCCCGGGCCACCATCGGGTCGACCGGGTCGTCCGCGTCGAACCGGACGTCGCAGCCCAGCCGGCGCAGCACCTCGCCCATGATCGCGATATCGGTGATCCGCGGGACGTTCGTGATCACGCTGCGCCCCGGGGCGAGCAGCGCCGCGGCCATCAGCTTCAACGCCGAGTTCTTGGCCCCCACCACGTGCACGGTGCCGGCGAGCCGGGCGTCACCGTGCACCCGGATGACGTCGACATCGTTGACCGCCGGGTCGCCCGCGTCGCCGGGACCCACCACCACCGGCCAACTGGTCGCGCTGTCCGGGCGCGCCGGGATCGTCAGGTCGGGAATCCGTAGGCTGTGCGTCATGGCCGTCCACCTCACGCGCATCTACACCAAGGCCGGCGATGCCGGCATGACCAGGCTGAGCAACAACGAGCAGGTGCCGAAGACCGATCCACGGATCGCCGCGTACGCGGACGTCGACGAGTGCAACGCCGCGATCGGCGTCGCGCTCGCCCTGGGTGGGCTCGACGAGGAACTGCGGGGCGTGCTGGAGTCGGTGCAGAACGATCTGTTCGACGTCGGCGCGGACCTGTCCACCCCGGTCGAGCCGGAGCCGAAGTACCCGCCGCTGCGGGTCACCGAGGAGTACGTCGAGCGCCTTGAGGGTTGGTGCGACGAGTACAACGCACGCCTCAGCAAGCTCGACTCCTTCATCCTGCCCGGCGGCACCCCCGGCGCGGCACTGCTCCACGTGGCGCGAACCACCGCCCGGCGGGCCGAGCGCGCGGCGTGGGCGCTGGTCAGCCACGATCCGGAACGAACCAGCACCCTCCCGGCAAAGTATCTCAACCGGCTCTCCGATCTGCTCTTTATCCTGTCAAGAACGGCAAATCCGGCGGGAGACGTGCTATGGGTGCCGGGCGGCAAGCGTTGACGTCCAGGTCTGTGTTCCCCACTCTGGCCGCCGCCACGCGTAGCTGAGGAGCCCGGCCGAGCTGGCTGGACCCACCGCAGGTCCGCGGACTGCGCCCAGCCAGCCCGCGGACCCTGCCCGGCCACACGGACCGCGCCCGGCCACCCCCGGACCCGCACACGGCCCGCACGGAGTGCGCGCGGGCAGCGCGGGCAGCGCGGGCAGCGCCGGGCAGCGCGGGCAGCGCCGGGCAGCGCGGGCAGCGCCGGGCAGCGCGGGCAGCGCGGGCAGCGCGGGGCAGCGCGGGCAGCGCGGGCAGCGCCGGGCAGCGCGGGCAGCGCGGGGCAGCGCGGGCAGCGCGGGCAGCGCGGGCAGCGCCGGGCAGCGCGGGCAGCGCCGGGCAGCGCGGGCAGCGCGGGCAGCGCCGGGCAGCGCGGGCAGCGCGGGCAGCGCGGGCAGCGCGGGCAGCGCGGGCAGCGCGGGCAGCGCGGAGAGCGCGCGGCCGGGCACCAGCAGGGCGCGGTCAGACGTGATCAGCCGGGCCGAGGGCGGCCGAGGCGCAGCCGGGCATGATCCACTCGCGATCGTTGAAACCGCGGTATCAAATCAGCAGGACGCCCCGACATCATGAAAACCGTGTCGATCAAGGCCGCCCAAGGCCGCCCAGGGCCGCCAGAGGCCCCCGAGAGGCAAGATTCAGCCTCACTCGCAACGGCGGGTGACGAAAACCCCGCGTTGGCGTGACGCAGAGTGCCCACGGCGGGTTTCCGGGGCGGCCCGTCCGGCACAGGGATCAAGCCTGACCGCCCGGAGACGGGCGGGCTGCCCCGGAAACCCCAAGGGCAACGGACAACTCAGGCAGCCGGCCAGTCCTGGGAGGCCATACGCGGCGAGACCGCCCCCGGAGGGGCGGCCTCGAGCCAGGAGAGGAAACCGGTAACTGTCGACCGCGCCATGGCGATCTCCACCGGTGCGTGGTGACTGGTACAGCGGAGGATCACCCAGTCGGCCGGCATGGAGAGCCGTTCCTGGCCCTCCGGCAGCCGACGGCGTTCGACCGCCAGCCCCTTGCGGGAGAGCACCCGCTTGGGTCGGATCGCGAAGCTGAACATCCGGTACCACCGAAGCTCGTCACCGGCGAACCGGCCGAAGCCGGGCGACCAGCCCCGGCCGTCGAGCATCGTGGTGACTCGGACGCTGAGCCGGATGATGCCACCGCTGCGGGTGACCAGGGCTCGCCGGACGAAGAGGGTGAGAAGCGCGCCGAGGATGACGACAACGCCGATCCCGATTCCTTCGACGATGTCCATCCCCGGTGTGGCTCAGCGGCTCTGCGCGGAGACCGGGGTTGCGCTCTCGGCCAGCACGATGACGCCGTCGGCGCTCACCGAGAGGAAGCCGCCGGCCACCTCGTAGGAGACCTGCTCACCGCTGGCGAGCTTGATGCGGACCTGACCGGGCTCCGCGAGCTGGCCGAGCAGCGGCGCGTGCCCCGGCAGGACACCGAGCTCGCCTTCGGTCGTCCGGGCGACGACCATCTCGGCGTCACCGGACCAGACCTTCTCCTCGACGGCGACGAGCTCGACGTGAAGCTGCTTTGCCACGCTGTCTCCTTGCTGCGGCGACGGATTGCCGAAAGTCTAGCCTGACGCGTGCGCGCTCCCAACGCGGGTGGGAGAACCCGCGGCACTACTACTTGGTCTTGTTGACGAAGTCCGGATGCTCCAGCAGGAAGGCGTCGAGCTGCTCGTTGTGCAGGGCGGTGAAGAAGTCCGGGACATCCGCCTGGAACTGCTCACCGAGGTAGACACCCCTGCTGTTCTTGAGCTCACCGCCGGCGAGCTTGATCATCTGGATGGTGTTGGGGCGGATGTCCTTCAGGGCGAGCCCGAAGTTGACAACGCTGTTGCCCCGACCGTTGAAGATCAGCGACTGGCCGGCGGCGCGGAGCACCTTGTCCAACTTGATCGGGTTGGACACCACGTCGGCGCTGAACGCCTGGCCGACCATGGCCTTGACGAACTGCTGCTGGTGACGCTGCCGGCCGTAGTCGGAGTCCGGAACACCGTTCTTCGGGTAGCGCTGCCGGACGTAGTCCAGCGCCTGCCACCCGCTGAGGTGTTGGTTGCCCTTCTTGTAGACCGCCTGCGGGCCGACGTAACCCTCGCCGTACGTCTTGCCCGGGCGCGGCTTACCGTCCGGCTGCTTGTGCTCGGACCTGACCTCCCGCTCGACGTACATGTCGACGCCGCCCATCGCGTCGACGATCTTCTGGAAGCCGGTGAAGTTGATGATGGCGCCGGCATCGAACCGCTTGATGCCTGTCACGTTCTGCACTGTGGTGGCAAGCAGTTCGAAGCCCCGTGCGGCGTCGGGGTTGGCCCCCGGCACCTTGCTGCCGAACGACATGGCAGCGTTGATCTTCGTGGTCTCGCCGGGGAAGTTGGCCTTCTTGAACGGCGGGATGGGCACGTAGAGGTCGCGCGGCAGGGAGAAGAGGTAGGCCCGGTCCATCGACGCCGGCACGTGCAACACCATGATCGAGTCGGCAAGCGGCGCGGCGGTGGGCGTACGCGGGTCGATGCCGACGAGCAGGATGTTGAGCGGGCCCTTGATGTCGCTCTTCTTCGCCTGGGCGCCCGCCGCCTGGTCACCGAACAGGTCCGCCTTGCCGACCGCGCCCTCGTAGCGGGCCATCAGGGCCTCCGTGCCGACAAGCACCGCTCCGCTGAGCACGACCAGCACGGTGCCGAACACAGTGCAGATCCTGGCCCAGCGCGGCACGCCGCGCCAGACTGATGACTTGCGGCCACGCTTGCCGGCCTTACCCACGAGCAGCTCCGTTCGTTACGCCCACGTGGAGGAAGACGGGCGCACCTCGTCGAAAGGTTGCAAAGATCAACGCTCGTTCGGGTGAGCGTGCGGATAGAACGTATCTCGGATTGTTCGAAACGGACGACCCCGAGTAACGGACCGCGACGATGGTAAGACGCGAAGATGAACAAAAGACTGCCCCGGCATTGCCGGGGCAGTCTTTTTGTTGCCTGTCGAATCGGGCCGGTCAGGCCTTCATCAGCTCCTCAGCCTTGCGCTCCAGGTCCTCGAGACCGCCGCACATGAAGAACGCCTGCTCGGGGAAGTGATCGTACTCACCCTCGCTGATCTTGCGGAACGCCTCGATGGTCTCCTTGATCGGGACCGTCGAGCCCGGCACGCCGGTGAACTGCTCCGCCGCGTAGGTGTTCTGCGAGAGGAAGCGCTCGATCCGCCGCGCGCGCTGCACGGTGATCTTGTCTTCCTCGGAGAGCTCCTCGATGCCGAGGATGGCGATGATGTCCTGCAGGTCGCGGTAGCGCTGCAGGATCCGCTTCACCTCGGTGGCGACCTGGAAGTGCTCCTGGCCGACGAACTCCGGGGCGAGGATCCGGGACGAGGACGCCAGCGGGTCCACGGCCGGGTAGATGCCCTTGTCGGAGATCGACCGCTCCAGGTTGGTGGTCGCGTCCAGGTGGGCGAACGTGGTCGCCGGGGCGGGGTCGGTGTAGTCGTCCGCCGGCACGTAGATCGCCTGCATGGAGGTGATGGCCTGGCCCCGGACGGAGGTGATCCGCTCCTGGAGCTCGCCCATCTCGTCGGCCAGGGTCGGCTGGTAACCCACGGCGCTCGGCATGCGGCCGAGCAGCGTGGACACCTCGGAACCGGCCTGGGTGAAGCGGAAGATGTTGTCGATGAAGAGCAGCACCTCCTGCTTCTTCACGTCCCGGAAGTACTCCGCCATGGTCAGCGCGGAGAGCGCCACCCGCAGCCGGGTGCCCGGCGGCTCGTCCATCTGGCCGTAGACCAGCGCGGTCTTGTCGATGACGCCGGACTCGGTCATCTCGGCGATGAGGTCGTTGCCCTCACGGGTGCGCTCACCCACGCCGGCGAAGACCGAGGTACCACCGAAGTTGCGGGCCACCCGGGTGATCATCTCCTGGATGAGCACCGTCTTGCCCACGCCCGCGCCGCCGAACAGGCCGATCTTGCCGCCCTTGACGTACGGGGCGAGCAGGTCGATGACCTTGATGCCGGTCTCCAGCATCTCGGTCTTCGGCTCGAGGTCGGCGAAGGCCGGCGCCTTGCGGTGGATGCCCCACCGGTCGTCCGCCTGGAACGTCTCGCCCTCTTTGAGGTTGAGCACCTCGCCGATCGCGTTGAACACGTGGCCCTTGACCGCGTCGCCCACCGGCACACTGATCGGCTCGCCGAGGTCACGCACCTCCGCGCCGCGAACCAGGCCGTCCGTCGGCTGCATCGAGATGGCACGGACCAGGTTGTCACCCAGGTGCTGGGCGACCTCCAGGGTCAGCGTCTTCTCACCGCCGGACAGGTTCACGTTGACGTTGAGGGCGTTGAACAGGGCCGGCATGGCGTCGCGCGGGAACTCGGCGTCGACGACCGGGCCGATGACCCGGACCACGCGACCCGTGGCCGTCTTGGTCTCTACTGGTGCAGTCATCACACTTCACTTCCCGACGCGGCCAGCGCGTTGGCGCCGCCGACGATCTCGCTGATCTCCTGGGTGATCCCGGCCTGGCGAGCCGAGTTCATCTCGCGCGTGTACTTCTCGATCATGTCTTCGGCGTTGTCGGTGGCGCTCTTCATCGCCCGCCGACGTGCCGCCGACTCACTCGCCGCCGACTCGATCAACGCCGCGTAGATCCGCGTGTTGATGTACCTCGGCAGGAGCGCGTCGAGCAGCGCCTCCGCCTCCGGCTCGAACTCGTACGCCGGCAGCAACCCCTCGGAGCGCGGCCGGTCCTCCACCTGCATGGGACCAATGATCTTGGTCACCGGGTTCTGCGTCATCAGCGAGTGGAACTCGGTGTAGACGATGTGCAACTCGTCGACGCCGAGCACCCCGTCCGCTCCGGCGCTGCCGTCGACGTCGTCCGCACCGGCGGTGAACGCCTTGATCAGCGTCTCACCGACGGTACGGGCGTCCTCGAACGACGGCTGCTCGCTGAAGCCGGTCCAGTTCGCCTCGATCGGCCGGTCGCGGAACCGGTAGAACCCGACGCCCTTACGTCCGATGACGTAGAGCACCGGCTCCTTGCCGTCCGCCCGGAGCCGGGCGATCAACGACTCGGCCATCCTGATCGCGTTGGAGCTGTAACCGCCGGCCAGGCCACGGTCGCTGGTGACCAACAGGACGCCCGCCCGCCGCACCCGCTCGCGCGGGGTGAGCAGCGGGTGGTCGATCCGCGCGTTGGACGCCAGCGCCGTGAGCACACCGGTGATGGCCTGGGCGTACGGCAGGGACGCCTGCACCCGGGCCTGAGCCTTGGCGATCCGGCTCGTCGCCACGAGCTCCATCGCCTTGGTGATCTTCTTCATCGACTTCGCCGAGCGGATCCGTTGACGAAGAACGCGTACCTGGGCCGCCACGGGATCAGCTCTCGGCCGGGCGGTCGGTCGCGCTGTCGCGGAAGCGGGTCACCGTCTCGCGGTTCTCGTCGCCCTCAAGCGGTGCGGCCGGCGCGTCGTTGACCTTGCGGTCGTCGTCCTTGTTGAGGAAGACCTGCTTGAACTCGGTGATCGCCGCGTCCAGCGAACCGACGATGTCGTCGCCCCACTGGTTGTCGGCGATACCGGCCAGCACACCCTCGTGCTTGTGCCGCAGGTACTGGAGGAACTCGGACTCGAAGCGCCGGATGTCACCCACCGGGATGTCGTCCAGCTTGCCCTCGGTGCCGGCCCAGACCGAGACGACCTCTTCCTGCACCGGGTACGGCGAGTAGTTCGGCTGCTTGAGCAGCTCGACGAGGCGGACACCGCGGTCGAGCTGGGCCCGGGAGGCCCGGTCCAGGTCGGAGGCGAAGGCGGCGAACGCCTCCAGCTCGCGGTACTGGGCCAGGTTGAGCCGCAGCGAACCCGCGACCTTGCGCATCGGCTTCACCTGGGCGGCGCCGCCGACCCGGGAGACCGAGGTGCCGACGTTGATCGCCGGACGAACGCCCTGGTTGAACAGGTCGGTCTCCAGGAAGATCTGGCCGTCGGTGATCGAGATGACGTTGGTCGGGATGAAGGCCGAGATGTCGTTGGCCTTCGTCTCGATGATCGGCAGACCGGTCATCGAGCCGCCACCCAGCTCGTCGGAGAGCTTCGCGCAACGCTCCAGCAGGCGGGAGTGCAGGTAGAAGACGTCACCCGGGTACGCCTCACGGCCCGGCGGGCGACGCAGCAGCAGCGACACGGCCCGGTACGCCTCGGCCTGCTTGCTCAGGTCGTCGAAGACGATCAGGACGTGCTTGCCGCCGTACATCCAGTGCTGCCCGATGGACGAGCCGGTGTACGGGGCCAGGTACTTGAAGCCGGCCGGGTCGGACGCCGGGGAGGCCACGATGGTCGTGTACTCCATCGCGCCGGCCTCTTCCAGCTGCCCCTTGATCGAGGCGATGGTGGAGGCCTTCTGGCCGATGGCGACGTAGATGCAGCGGACCTGCTTCTTCGGGTCGCCGGTGCGCCAGTTGTCCCGCTGGTTGAGGATCGCGTCCAGGGCGACGGTGGTCTTACCGGTCTTGCGGTCACCGATGATCAGCTGCCGCTGGCCCCGACCGATCGGGGTCATCGCGTCGATGGCCTTGATACCGGTCTGCAGCGGCTCGAACACCGACTGACGGGACATCACGTTCGGAGCCTGCAGCTCCAGCTCGCGGAAGCCCTCGTTGGCGATGTCGCCGAGCCCGTCGATCGGCTGGCCGAGCGCGTCGACCACGCGGCCGAGGAAGGCGTCGCCGACCGGAACGGAGAGAACCCGCTCGGTGCGCTTGACGCGCTGCCCCTCCTCCAGCTTGGCGGAGTCACCGAGGACGACGACACCGATCTCCCGGACGTCGAGGTTCAACGCCACGCCGAGCGTGCCGTCCTCGAACTCCAGGAGCTCGTTGGTCATGGTCGAGGGCAGGCCCTCGACGTGGGCGATGCCGTCGCCGGTGTCGGCGACGGTGCCGACCTCCTCGCGGGAGACGTCGGACGAGTAGGAGGAGACGTAGCGCTCCAGGGCGCCGCGGATCTCCTCCGTCGAGATGGTCAGCTCGGCCATCCTCTGCTTCCTTAAAATTCAGGGGCCCGGGATACCTAGTACCAACCGGTCCGAATGGCGTCTGTCAATCCAGGCGTTGGCGGCGGAACCACCCCGACACTGGGCGGCGGAGCCGCTCAGCCGCGGGGCGGCGAAGCCGTTCAGCGCTTCGCGAGCGCGTTGCGGGTCTCGTTGAGGCGGCGCAGGATGGTGCCGTCGTACAGGTCGGAACCGACCCGGACGCTCACGCCACCCAGGACGTGCGGGTCGACCGTCTGCTTGACGGAGACCTCTCGACCGTATATCCCCGCGAGGCTCGCACCGAGCCGGCGCTCTTCCTCGTCACTCAACGGGGCCGCGACGGTGACGTACGCCACCTGCCGGTCCCGCCGTTCGGCGGCGAGTTCCACGAGCCGGGTGAGCGACCCGCTGAAGGAGCGCCCCCCGAAGCCGGACAACGCCACCTCGATGAGGCGAACGGTAGCCAGGCGGGTCTTGCCGGCCAGCAACTGACCGACCAGGACCCCGCGCTGGTCCACCGGTGCCGCGGGGTTCGACAGCACCGCCGAGAGCGCGGGCTCGCCGGCGACGATCTGCCCGAAGCGGAACAGCTCGTCCTCGACCTCGGCGAGATCACCGGCGGCCTCCGTGCTGGCGAGCACCGCCTCCACACCGAGCCGCTCGACGCCGTCGAGCAACTCCGACGGCACCGACCAACGGCCGGACACCAGCGAGGCGAGCAGCTCGATCGCACCATCGCCGACCTTGCCGCGCAGCATCCCGCTGAGCAGTTCGGCGCGGTCCGCGCCGGACCGGGCCGGGTCGGAGAGCGCCCGGCGCAGCCGAGTCTCCCGTCGCAACAGCCCGGCCACGGCGAGCAGGTCGTTCGCGGTGTGAGCCACGGCGACCGCGTCGGTGCCGCGGACGTACGCGTCGAGGCCCTCGGCCGCGACCTTGTACGACTCCCGGCTGGCGGCCTGCATCAGCGGGCCCCCGTGCTCTCGAGGCCGCTCAGGAACCGGTCGACGGTGCCCTTACGCCGGGCCTCGTCGGCAAGCGACTCGCCAACGATCTTGCTGGCCAGGTCCACCGCGATGGTGCCGACCTCGGCACGCAGCTCGCGCACGATGGTGGCCCGCTCGGCGGCGAGTGCGTCCTTGCCGGCCTGGATGACCCGGTCGGACTCTTCCCGCGCCTTGGCGAGGATGTCCTGCCGAATCCCCTCGGCGTCGGCCCGCGCGTCGTCACGGATCTTCGCGGCGTCGGTCCGGGCCTCGGCGAGCTGGGCACGGTACTGCTCGAGGAGCTGGTTGGCCTCGGCCTGGGCGGCCTCGGCGCGCTTGATGCCGCCCTCGATCGCGTCGACCCGGGCCTGGAACGTCTGCTCCATGCGCGGGAAGACGAACTTCATCAGCACGAAGCAGAGCACGGCGAAGGCGATCGTGCCGACCACGATCTCCTGCCCGATCGGGAGGATCGGGTTGTGGCTGGACTCACCACCCTCAGCGGCGAGGAAGAACATGGATGACCTCCCGGTCTGAAGGGCGGGGATCAGCCGGCCCAGATGAAGCCGAAGGCGATGCCGAACAGCGCCAGCGCCTCGATGACGGCGAAGCCGATCCAGACGTACGGCAGGGTCATCCGGGACGACTCGGGCTGCCGGGCGGTCGACTGGATGTAGGCGGCGAAGACCAGGCCAACGCCGATGCCCGGGCCGATGGCCGCGAGGCCGTAGCCGATGGCGGCGGTGCTGCCCTCTACCGCGGCGACGTAATCCATTAGTGGTTCCTCCTGGTTATCACGCGTGACTCTCACGCGGGACGACAACGGTTGGTGCGTGGATCAGTGCTCTTCGGCGATCGCGCCCTGGATGTAGCTGGCGCTCAGCACCGTGAAGACGTAGGCCTGCAGGACGATGACCAGTGCCTCGAGCAGGGTCAGCGCCACGGTCATCACCCAGGAGACCACCGAGACCGGTGCCAGCCAGGCGTTGGCGTTGAGCATCGCGAAGCCGCCGAGCGTGAAGACCAGCAGGAGCATGTGGCCGGCGAACATGTTCGCGAAGAGACGGACGGCCAGCGAGAACGGCCGGATGATGAAGGTCGAGAACGCCTCAATCGGGATCAGCAGCGGCAGGATGTACCAGGGTGCCGGCGGGATCAGGGCGTGCTTGAAGTATTTGCCGAAGCCGTGGTGCCGGATGCCGATGTAGTTGAACAGCACGTAGCTGATCACCGCGAGGATCGCCGGGAAGGCGATGTGCGAGTTCGGTGAGATCTGGAACAACGGGATGATCGCGAACGCGTTCGTCACCAGCACGAAGCAGAACAGCGTGGTGAAGTACGGAGCGAATCGCACACCCTGGTGACCGATCATGTCGACCGAGATGTTGTTGCGCACGAAGCCGTAGATCGACTCGGCGAACCACTGCTTCTTGGTCGGCACCAACTTCGGGTTCCGGTAGGTGGCCAGGAAGAAGATGATCAGCACACCGACCGCGATCCAGATCATCAAGGTGAACTTGGTGATCCAGTACGAGTCGTGTGCACCCCAGGGCAGGATGCTGGGCAGGTAGAAGTCCTCCACACTGGGTGGGAATTCCGCCTGGCCCGCTGCCAGGACGTTCGCCTGTCCGAACACCGCGTCCCTTCCTAAGTAGGCGTGCCGAGTCGGCGGATGACCAGGATGACTCCCCCGGCCATGCCGAGCACGAAGCCGATCCCGGTGGCGACGCCACCGGTGTCGAGCCACTGGTCGACCAGCCAGCCGATGAAACCCCACACGAGCATGCCTCCGATGAGGTAGCTGAGCGCGGTCCAACCCTGACCGGCACCGGACGGATAGTCGTCCGGTTCACCGGCGGGACGGGGGGTTTGGTCATCAGCCATGACGGGGCGAACGATATCAGCCGGGAAGACGAGGCTGTGCCTCACCCCCCGCACAACCATCGTTGTGTGGGCATCTCGTGGGCGCCGTCGTCTGTGGGCACGCTACTCCCCTTCCGCCCGTCGGAAAATGACCGGAGGCCGACACATTGCGGCGCGTCCGCTGGTTGGGACGGCAGGCCGGCCGATCGCCAGGTCAGTCCCGTGGCTGGCGGGCGTACACCCTGGTCAGCCACCAGAGGTGCACCGCTGTCCACACTGCCACCCCGGCGACGATGCCGAGGCAAAGAGGGATCAACCCCGGCCACCCGGTCGACGCCACCGCCACCAGCACGACACCCAACAGGGTGAACTTCAGCACGTACAGGCCCAGACCGAGCGGCAACAGCATCTGCGGGTTGACCTGGTCGGCCCGCGCCAACACCACTGTGGTGAGGGTGTAGCTGAGCACCGTGACGCCGACTCCGACCGCGGCGCCGAACGCGGCCGTCGCGCCGCCGGTCACCGCGCCCACCACCGCGGCGACCGCGGCCAACGCCGCCGACGCGCCGAGCAGCACCGGCAGGTGCCGCAACCGCCACCGCCGGTCGACGCCGGGCTCGACCACCCCGGGCTCAGCCACGGGGGTACGCCGGGAACGCCGCGACCAGCTCGGCCACCTCGGCACCGAGCCGGGTCAGCTCGTCGGCGCCACCCGGCGCCCCGGGATCGGTGCGCACCGCCCGCGCGATCAGGGTGGCCACCTGCCGCAGCTCCCCCTCCCGCATGCCCTGGGTGGTGACGCTCGGGGTGCCCACCCGCAGACCGGAGGCCACCATCGGGGGCTGCGGGTCGTACGGGATGGCGTTCTTGTTCAGGGTGATCGACGCGGCGTCGCAGCGCCGCTCGGCCTCCGCGCCGGTCACCCCCACGTCCCGCAGGTCGATCAGGGCGAGGTGGGTGTCGGTGCCACCGGACACCTGGCGCATCCCCTCGTCGGCCAGCCCGGCCGCGAGCGCCTGGGCGTTGCTGACCACCTGCCGGGCGTACGTCTGGAACTCCGGCTGGGCGGCCTCGCGCAGGGCGACCGCCTTGGCCGCCACCGCGTGCATCAGCGGACCACCCTGGGTGAACGGGAAGACCGCCTTGTCGATCCGCTGCGCCAGCGACTCGCGGCAGAGGATCATGCCGCCGCGCGGGCCGCGCAGCACCTTGTGGGTGGTGGCGCAGACGACGTCCGCGTACGGCACCGGGGACGGGATCGCGCGGCCGGCGACCAGGCCGATGAAGTGCGCGGCGTCCACCATCAGGTACGCACCGACCTCGTCGGCGATCTCCCGGAACCGGGCGAAGTCGATCAGACGGGGGTACGCGGTGGCGCCACAGATGATCAGCTTGGGCCGGTGCGTCCGCGCCAGATCCCGTACCTCGTCGTAGTCGATCAGCTCGGTGTCCGGCCGGACCGGGTAACCGACCGGGTGGAACCACTTGCCGGAGAAGTTCACCCGGCTGCCGTGGGTGAGGTGCCCACCGTGCGGCAGGTCCATCGCCAGCACCGTGTCCCCCGGCTGCACCAGCGCCGCGTACGCGGCCAGGTTGGCGCTCGCCCCGGAGTGTGGCTGGAGGTTGGCGTGCTCGGCCCCGAAGAGCTCCTTGGCCCGGGCGATGCCGATCTCCTCGGCGCGGTCCACCTCGGCGCAGCCGCCGTAGTAGCGCCGACCCGGGTAGCCCTCGGCGTACTTGTTGGTAAGCGTCGAACCGAGCGCGGCCAGCACCGCCGGCGAGGTCAGGTTTTCGCTGGCGATGAGCTGCAGGCCACCCCGCAACCGGTCCAGCTCACCGAGGACCACCCCGGCGATCTCCGGGTCGGTCGCCCGGAGCTGCGCGAAATCCGGCCCCCAGAAGGTGCTCGTCTCGGTCTCCACAGCGAACGAGTCTAGGGGGCCGCAGACTGGACCTCGTGAGATGCCTCGTCACGGGAGCCACCGGATACATCGGCGGGCGGCTGACGCCGCTGCTGCTCGCCGAGGGTCACGCAGTGCGTTGCCTGGCCCGCAAGGCGGTCCGGCTGCGCGATGTGCCCTGGGCCTCGGCGGCCGAGATCGTCGAGGGGGACCTGAGCCGGCCGGACACGTTGCCGGCCGTCTTCGCCGACGTGGACGTCGCCTACTTCCTGGTGCACTCCCTCGGCCGGCCCGACTTCGAGACCGCCGACCGGGCGGCGGCGACGAACTTCGCGGCGGCGGCCCGCGCTGCCGGCGTACGCCGGATCGTCTACCTGGGCGGGCCGGAGCCGGCGTCCGACGCCGAGGTCCCCTCCCCGCACCTGCGGTCCCGGGCCGAGGTGGGCCGGATCCTGCTGGGCAGTGGAGTGCCAACGGCGGTGCTCCGGGCCGCGGTGATCATCGGGTCCGGCTCGGCGTCGTTCGAGATGCTGCGTTACCTGACCGAGCGGCTGCCCGCCATGGTCACCCCGCGCTGGGTCGGCAACCGGATCCAACCCATCGCGGTCCGCGACGTGCTGCGCTACCTGGCCGGCTGCGTCGCGCTGCCGCCGGAGGTCAACCGGGGCTTCGACATCGGCGGGCCGGACGTGTTGACCTTCCGCGAGATGATGCAGCGCTACGCCCGGGTGGCCGGGCTACGCCGGCGGCTCATCGTGCCGGTCCGTCCGCTCACCCCGTCGCTCTCCTCGCACTGGGTCGGCCTGATCACCCCGGTGCCGAACGCGATCGCCCGCCCCCTGGTGGAGAGCCTGATCCACGAGGCGGTCGCGCACGAACACGACATCGCCCGCTACCTGCCCGACCCTCCCGACGGGCTGACCGGCTTCGACGACGCGGTGGCGCTCGCCCTCGCCAAGGTCCGCGACGCCCAGGTGGAGACCCGCTGGTCGACAGCGAGCGGCCCGGACGCGCCCGCCGAGCCGCTGCCCAGCGACCCGGAGTGGTCCGGCGGCAGCGTCTACACCGACGTCCGCGAGCGGGCGGTGGACGCCCCACCGGCGGCGCTCTGGCGGGTCATCGAGGGAGTCGGCGGCGAACACGGCTGGTACTCGTTCCCGCTCGCCTGGTCGGTCCGCGGCTGGCTGGACCGCCTGGTCGGCGGGGTTGGGCTCCGTCGGGGCCGGCGCGACCCGCACCGCCTCCAGGTCGGTGAGGCGCTGGACTTCTGGCGGGTCGAGGAGATCGTCCCGGGCGAGCTGCTGCGGCTGCGCGCCGAGATGCGGCTGCCCGGCCGGGCCTGGCTGGAGATGCGGGTGCTGCCCAGCGACGGCGGCCGCAGCCGCTACCAGCAACGCGCTGTCTTCCTGCCCCGCGGGCTGAGCGGGCACGCCTACTGGGGGTCTGTCGCACCCTTCCACGCGCTTGTCTTCGGCGGCATGGCCCGCAACATCGCCCGCAACGCCGAACAGGCCCCCTGATCCGCCCCGGCCTCAGTTGCCGCTGCGGACTCCGGTGACCTGGAAGGCGGTCCGTTCGCTCGGCGGGACGAAGTCGCGTACCGGTTGACCGCGCAGGGCGGTGGCGAGCACCTCGCCGACCGCGTCCACCATCCGGGCCTGCACGGCCTGACCGACCGCGTCCCGGGGATCGTCCGGGTTCGCCGCCATCGAGGCGACCGTCAGCTGCGGCGTGAACGCGACGACCGTCTCCGTCTCGTACCGTTCCGAGCTGCCGGTCTTGCCCGCCACCGGTCGGCCGAGCCGCGCGCGCAGGCCGGGTGCGGTGGCGCCGTCGCAGCGCCCGTACATCGACTGGTCGCCGACCGGGCAGCGCGCCGCGTCGGTGGCCGCCCGCGCGACGTCGACGTCGAGCACCTGTCGGCAGTCCGGCTTGGCCGCGTCGACCGGCCGGCCGCCCGCATCGGTGATCGACACCACCGGCAGCGGAGCGCACCAGGTCCCCTCGGCGGCCACCGTGGCGTACGCGGTGGCCAGGTCCAGCGGGGTGGTCGCGGCGACGCCCAACGTGAACGGACCCCAGTCCTTCGCGCCGTACCGGGCCAGTCGGGCGTCGGCGTCGGCCCGCAGCACGATGCCGAGTCGCTCCGCCATCTCCACCACCCGGTCCGCGCCGACCTTCTCGGTCAGCCAGGCGAAGTACGTGTTCACCGACCGGCCGAACGCGCTCCACATGGTCCGGGGGCCATCCATCGAGGACGGGCTGGCGTTCGACGGGCACCAGCGGCCGTCACAGCTCGCCTCCCCGGTCACCGGGAAGCGGGTGAGCAACCGGGTGGGGGCCACGAAGTCGGTCGACAGCGGCAGGCCCGCCTCCAGCGCGGCCAGCATCGTGAAGAGCTTGAACGTCGAGCCGCCCTGGTACCCCTCGATCGCGCCACCGCCACCGACCAACTGGTTGACAGTGTTCGGGCGGTTCTTCTGCCCGACCGGGTTGTCCTGCACGCTGTAGGCGCGGTTCACCGACATCGCCAGCACCCGCCCGGTGCCCGGTTGCACCACAGCGGTCGGCACCGCCTCTGCAGCCGACGGCTGATAGATCTTCAGCACCTGCTCGGTGGTGGCCCGCTGCACCCCCGGGTCGAGTGACGACACGATCGAGAACCCACCCCGGCGCAGCGCGCGCTGCCGCTCGTCGGCGCTCGCCCCGAACGCGGATTGGCTGCTCCACCAGCGGGTGAACCAGTCGCAGAAGAACCCCCAGTCGTTGTGCGTCTCGGGCACCCCGGTGCAGTCGTTGGGGGTCTCGCTCGGCCGTAGCTGTAGTGGCTCGGCCCGCGCCGCCGCCGCCGCGTCCGCCGGCACCTGCCCCGACTCCACAAGCCGCTCCAACACGTACGACCGACGCTCCAGCGCGCTGTCGGCGTCGCCGTTTATCGGGTCGTCGCTGTCCGGCGACCGGACCAGACCGGCCAGCAGCGCCGCCTGGGCCAGCGTCAACTCGGCCGGCGACCGGGAGAAGTAGCGCTTGCTGGCCGCCGCGATGCCGTACGCCCCGGCGCCGAAGTAGGCGATGTTGAGGTAGCGGGTGAGGATCTGCTCCTTGTCGAGCTCCCGTTCCAGCGCGAGCGCGTACCGCATCTCCTGGAGCTTGCGGGCGGTGGTGACCTCGGTGGCGGCCACCCGCTGCGCCTCGGTCAGCCGGGGGTCGCTGCTGAGCACGTTGCGGACGTACTGCATGGTCAGCGTGGAGGCGCCCTGCCGGGTCCGCCCGTCCCGCTTGTTGACGGTGAACGCGCGCACCACGCCCCGCAGGTCCACCCCGCTGTGCTGGTAGAACCGGACGTCCTCGGCGGCCACTATCGCCTGGCGCATCACCGGGGCCACCTCGCGCAGCGGCACGTCCACCCGGTCCTCCTGGTAGAAGGAGGTGATCAGGGTGGTGCCGTCGTTGGCGTAGAGGTTGGAGCGCTGCGCGGTGGGCGGCGTGCGGAGCGTGTTCGGCAGCTCCGAGTACGGCGTGGACAGGGCGCTGAAGCCGATCCCGAACACCAGCGCCACCGGCAGGGCGGCCGCGGCCAGCACCAACCCGGCCAGCACTCCGGCGATCACCACGGTCAGCAGTTTGTCGAGATGGGCCCGGATCATCAGCTCTCCCCGCAGGAGCCGGTCA
Source organism: Micromonospora sp. CA-240977 (assembly GCF_050942285.1). Taxonomy (NCBI): domain Bacteria; kingdom Bacillati; phylum Actinomycetota; class Actinomycetes; order Micromonosporales; family Micromonosporaceae; genus Micromonospora; species Micromonospora sp. CA-240977. The sequence continues at coordinate 6,383,874 of NZ_CP192055.1, forward strand.
CGCTAGGACCCGTTCAGAATGACCCGGAACGCCGCTTTCGCCCCGGGTTTTCCCCAAACCCGGAGGAAACTCGCACCGCGCTCAGGGCAGCAGCGCGCCGGCCAGCGGGTGGACCGTCTCCTCGATCTCGTCGGCGACCCGGCTGAAGCACTGGTCACCACGACCCCACGGGTCGTCCAGATCGTCGGTCGCCAGCGCCGAGGCGCCCAACCGGGCGTCGTGGGCCGCTGCCACCAGGGCCACCCCCCGGGCGTACACGGCCTCCGGGGTCGCGTCACCCGGCGGCAACGCGGCGGTATCCACCGCGGCCAGCAGCCGACCGAACTCGCCGAGCACGAACGTGCGGGCCGCCGCGTCCGGCCGCAACGCCACCACGTACTCCTGCTGGTCGGCGGTGGCGGTCAGGACCAGGTCGGCGGCGTCGATGTGGTCCGACCGCAGCTTGCGCGCGGCGAACCCCTCGACGTCCCCGCCACGGCCGGTGACCTGCCGGGCCGCCGGCGGGTTCATCTCCTCGCCCGCGTGCCAACCACCCGTGCCGGCGCTGTGGCTGTGCACCAGCTCCTCGGCCCGGGCCGGGTCCTGCGCGCGCCGGGTCAACCGCTCCCGCACCGCGAGAGCGAGCAGCCGCTCCGCCATCGGAGATCGGCAGATGTTGCCCATGCAGACGTGCAGGACCGTGAACGGGGGCACTCAGACCCCCCGACTGTCGACGAGGTCCGGGACGACGTCGCGCAGCTTCTCCAGCGGGATCGCCCCGGCCCGCAGCAGTTGCGGCACCTCACCGGTCAGATCCACGATCGTGCTGGGCACCGGGTCCGGGCACGGCCCGGCCTCCAGGTAGGCCCGCACCGAGTAGCTGAGCTGGTCCCGTGCCTCCTCGGCGGTCACCGCGGCGGGCTGGCCGGTCTTGTTTGCCGACGAGACCGCCATCGGGCCGGTCTCCCGCAGCACCTCCAGCGCCACCGGGTGCAGCGGCATCCGCACCGCCACCGTGCCCGTCTTGTCGCCCAGGTCCCACTGGAGGCTCGGCGAGTGCTCGACCACGATCGTCAGCGCACCCGGCCAGAACGCCTCCACCAGGTCCCGGGCGGCAGTGGGCAGCGAGAAGACCAACCCGTCCAGGGTGTGCCGCGAGCCGATCAGCACCGGCGGCGGCATCTGCCGACCCCGGCCCTTGGCATCGAGCAGGGCCTTGACCGCGTACGGGGTGAACGCGTCCGCGCCGATCCCGTAGACGGTGTCGGTGGGGAGGACGACAAGCTCGCCGTTCTTGACCGCCTCGATCGCCGCAGCGATGCCGCGGTCCCGATCGGCGGGCGACCGGCAGTCGTAGAGCATCACGAGGAGTCAGTCTGCCACGCCGCCCCGATCGGGGCGTGCTGGCCGTCCGCCCGTCGGGACGCGGTGGCGTAACGGGGACGTCCGGTGAGGTCCAGATGCGCCGTGACAGCGGTGAAGGCACCGTCGTCGGCCAGCAGCCCGGGGACCGCCGCGCCGTGGGTGTCGTCGTGCTCGACCCCGAGAACGCCGCCCGCGCGCAGCAGCGCCGCCGCCCGGCTGACGACGGGACGGATCACCGCCAGACCGTCCGCGCCGCCGAAGACCGCCTCCGCCGGATCGTGCCCGGCCACCTCCGGGGGGACCACCACGTCGTCCGGCACGTACGGCGGGTTGCAGAGCAGCACGTCCACGGAGCCCACCAGGGCCGCCAGCAGGTTCGGTGCTGTCACGTCGGCCTCGACCACCTCGATCGGCCGGTCCCCCGCCCGGGCCCGCTCCGCCGCGTTGCGCCGCAACCAGGCCAGCGCCTCCGGGGACCGCTCCACCGCGATCACCCGGGCCCCGGGCAGCTCCTGGGCGACCGCCAGCGCGATAGCGCCCGAGCCGCTGCACAGGTCGACCACCACCGGGTCGGTCCGGCCCCGGGCCTGCTCGACGCCCCAGCCGGCCAGCAACTCGGTCTCCGGCCGAGGCACGAAGACACCCGGGCCGACCGACAGTTCGAGGTGTCGGAACCCGGCCCGGCCGGTCAGGTGCTGCAACGGCTCCCGCGCGGCCCGCCGACGCGTCAGGCCGTCGAGCCGCGCCACCTGCTCGCCGCTGAGGTCGTCGGCGAGCGCCAGCCGACCGCGGGGCACCCCCAGCACGTACGCGGCCAGCAACTCGGCCTCCACCCGGGCCGAGCCGACCCCGGCGGAGGCGAGCGCGCGGGCCGCCCGAGCCACCGCGGCGGACGGGCGGATGGGGCCTGTCCCTTCGGGGGGGTGTTGCGGCAGAGTGGTCACGCGATAATCATGATGCGTCGCGGGCGGCGCGACCAACGGGTGCGCGACGGCGCGCACGACAGGAGGTTGGCGGGTGGGCTGGCTCGACCGGGTCGATGACCAGGTTGATGCCCTCACGCGCGCCCGGGCGTTGCAGGAGGCCAGTCGCTCCGCGGAGTCGTACGTCCTGCTGGAACGTGTGATCCGCACCACCACCGACCCGGCGGCGCGGGCGGACGCGATGGTGCAGCGCCTCTCCGCGCTGATCAATCTCGGTCGGACGGCGGAGTTCACCCGGGCCATCGAGGAGGCGTCGGCGGCCGTCCGCGATCTCGCCGAGCCGTACCTGCACGGGCACCTCAACGCGCTGGCCGCCCTCGCCGCCCACCACCAGGGCGCACTGGACCGCTGCGTCACGCACCTCGTCCGGGCCGCCCGCGCGCTGGGCGCCGTCGAGGACCCGGACCGGGACACCGCCTGGGGCTGGCACGACCTCGCCATGGCGTACAGCTACCTCAGCTTCCACGGGTACGCCCTGGGGGCCATCGAACGGGCCCGGCAACTCGGGCTCACCGCCGGGATCCCCGAGGAGACGTTCGCCGCGCCCGGCATCCGGCTGCGCAACGCCGTGGCACTGGACCACAACGGCGACAGTGACGGCTGCCTGCGGGTGCTCCGGGACGTGGCCGCCGACCTGGCCCGTTTCGTACGCTCCGGGCGGGCCGGCCGGCTGCGCCCGAGCAGCCTCGCCGCGTACGGCTACGCGGCGGCCCGCCAAGCCGCGCTCGGCGACCAGGTGGAGACCGACGCGAAGGCCGATCCGGCTCGCCTGATCACCCACGGCGGGGACAGCTCCCGTGCCCGCGACATGCGTCAGCTCGGGCAGGTGTGCCTCGCCGTCGCCGACGGGCGGCCGATCGAGGCGGTCACCCGGCTGGACACCATCCACGTGTCGAACGAGACACTCGGGGCGGCCGAGCCGGCCCGGCTGCGCAGCATCGCGCTGGCCCGTGCCGGCGACCACGCGGCGGCACACCGGGCCGACCGACTGGCGTTCCGGCTCGCCGCCCAACGCAACGATCGGCTGCGCGACGTCTACATCGACGGCATCGCCGCCCGGATCGACCACGAGGAGATGCGCCGCGAAGCGGCACGGTTCGAGGGCGAGGCGTTGACCGACCCGCTCACCGGGCTGCCCAACCGGCGCCGGCTGGAGCGCTACATCACCGCCGTGGTCACCCGGGGCGACCGGGTGGTGATCGGTGTCTGCGACCTGGACGGCTTCAAGGCGGTGAACACCCACCACGGGCACCACTCCGGTGACCTGGTGCTCCAACGCATCGCCGGGGTGATCAACCGGGTGATGCGCCGGGGTGACTTCGTGGCCCGCTACGGCGGTGACGAGTTCGTGGTGGTGCTGCCGGACACCGGCATGTCCGAGGCCACCGAGGTGGCCCGCCGGATCGAGGCCGCCGTCCGGCTCGAGGACTGGGAGTCGCTGGTGCCGGGGACCCCGGTCGGGGTGAGCATCGGCTTCGCGGAGGTCTCCGGTGGCGGTGGCCTGCGGGACGCGCTCAGCCTCGCCTTCGAGCAGGCCGACCGGGAGATGCTCCGCGCCAAGTCCCGACCCCGCGCGAGCTGATCGTCCGCGCGCCGGTGGCGGCACGTCCCAGCGGACGGGGGCCCGACGCCGTCAGCGGCGGGTGAGCTCGGTGTCGCCGGCGAGCCGCGCGGCGCGGTCGGCCTCGGCGAGGGCGTCCAGCACCCCGTCCAGCTCGCCGGCGAGCGCCAGGTCCAGGTTGTACGCCGTGTAGCCGATCCGGTGGTCGCTGATCCGGTTCTGCGGGAAGTTGTAGGTGCGGATCCGCTCCGAGCGGTCCACCGTGCGCACCTGCGCCTTCCGGGCGTCCGAGGCGGCGGCGTCGGCCTGCTCCTGCGCGGCGGCGAGCAGCCGGGCCCGCAGGATCCGCATGGCCTGCTCCCGGTTCTGCAACTGGGACTTCTCGTTCTGGCAGGAGACGACGATGCCGGTCGGCAGGTGCGTGATCCGTACCGCCGAGTCGGTGGTGTTCACCGACTGACCACCTGGGCCGGACGAACGGAACACGTCGATGCGCAGATCGTTGGCGTCGATCGTGACGTCGACGTCCTCGGCCTCCGGCAGCACCAGCACCCCCGCGGCGCTGGTGTGGATGCGGCCCTGCGACTCGGTGACCGGGACCCGCTGCACCCGGTGCACGCCGCCCTCCCACTTGAGCCGCGACCAGACGCCGTTGCCGCCCTCCGGCACACCCTTGGTCTTGATCGCCAGCGAGACGTCCTTGACCCCGCCCAGGTCGGAATCCTGTGCGTCGATCACCTCGGTGATCCAGCCGTGCCGCTCGGCGTAGCGGGTGTACATCCGCAGCAGGTCAGCGGCGAAGAGCGCCGACTCCTCGCCACCCTCACCGGCCTTGATCTCGACGATCACGTCCTTGGCGTCGTGCGGGTCGCGCGGGATGAGCAGCTCGGCGAGGCGCTCCTCCAGCACCGGCACCGACCCGGCGATGGCGTCCGCCTCGCCCGCGAAGGACGGGTCCTCGGCAGCCAACTCACGAGCCGCAGCCAGATCGGCGCGGGCCTGCTCCAGCTCGGCGGCGGCCTTGTGCAGCGGCACCAGCTCCGCGTAGCGGCGACCCACCCTGCGCGCGGTGGCCTGGTCGGCGTGGATGGCCGGATCGGCCAACCGCTTCTCCAGCTGCGCGTACTCGTCGAGGAGGGCGGCCAGACGCTCGCTGCTCATGCTGCGGATGCTCCTTCGACGGTGCGACGCCGGCCGGGCCGGGCCGAGGGCCGACCGCCGGGCGGTAACAGGGCACAACGCGCACGGCGCCCGCGCCCGGTGAAAAACCGGACGCGGGCGCCGAACGAGGAGTTACTTGGCCTTCTTGGCCTGAACCTTGGCGTACTTCTGCTGGAACTTCGCGACCCGGCCGGCGGTGTCGAGAACGCGCTGCTTACCGGTGTAGAACGGGTGGCAGGCGCTGCAGGTCTCGACGTGGATCGCCCCGCCCTTGGCGGTGCTGCGGGTCGTGAACGTGTTGCCACAGGAGCAGCTGACCTCGGTGGTCACGTACTCCGGGTGGATGTTTGCCTTCATCTCGCCTCGGTCCTCTCGTTGGTGGTCGCCGGGTCGCCGTCATCACTCGTCGCGCCGTACACGACGGGCTCGGGCGTGAACCGGAACCGGTGGCCGATTGACCAGTGTGCCATGGGCCTGAGCCGACCCGGCAATCGGGCCGCACACCTCGTCCGGCATCGTCAACACGTGCCTCCCCATCCGCATTCCCGCCGCCCGGCCGGGCATTCGCCCACCCGGCGGACCGCCGCCACGTACCCCGCCGGGGGTACGCCCCACGAGCCGCAGGGGTGCCGATGACCCGCCTGATCGCCACCCGGGGACTGCCCGCCTCGGGCAAAACGACCTTCGCCCGGACGCTCCAGCCGTCCGTCGTCCGGGTCAACCGGGACGACCTACGCCGGATGCTGCACGGCGAACGGCTCTTCACCCAGTGGGCCGAGGCGCAGGTGACAGTCGTCCAGCGGGCCCAGGTCGAGGCGTTGCTGCGGGCCGGGGCGGACGTCTGCGTGGACGACACCAACCTGCGCTCGCGGACCCTGCGCGACTGGGCCGAGCTGGCCGCCCGGCACGGCGCGGATTTCGAGGTGCACGACTTCACCGACGTGCCGCTTGACGAGTGCCTGCGCCGCGACGCCGCGCGTCCGCCCGCCGACCAGGTCGGCGCGGAGGCGATCCGGCGGCTGCACGAGCGGTACCTCGACGGGCGGACACTGCCGTTGCCGGTGCCGCAGGCCCGCACCGGACGCCCCGCCGCCGTGCACCCGCCGTCGACCGAGCCGCCCGAGATCGTCCTGGTGGACATCGACGGCACCGTCGCGCTGGCCGTGTCCCGCAGCCCGTACGACATGACCCGGGTGGGCGAGGACCAGCCGAACACGGCGGTGATCGCGGCGGTCCGGGCGATGCACGCCGCCGGGTACGGGGTGGTCTTCTGCTCCGGGCGGGACGCCTCCGCCCGCCCGGCCACCGAGGCGTGGTTGGCCCGGCACGTCCGGGTCCCGTACCTCGGCCTGCACCTGCGTGCCGTCGGCGACTCCCGCAAGGACTCGATCGTGAAGCGGGAGATCTACGACCGGGAGATCCGGGACCGGTACCGGGTGGCCGGCGTGTTCGACGACCGCGTCCAGGTGGTCCAGATGTGGCGGGCCCTCGGGCTCACCGTGTTCCAGGTGGCCGAGGGCGACTTCTGAGGTACGTCCGGACGGCCCCCCACGCGTGCGGGGGGCCGTCCGGACGGTTCACCCGGTGACGGCGACGGTGGCCTCGGCGAGGACGCCGTTGACGGCGACGGTGAGGCGTACCGGGGCGCCGGGCCGCAGTGCCGTCAGGGTGCCGGTGGCCGGGTCGAATCGGGCCGTGTGCCAGGGGCGCACCCCGGCCGCCGAGCCGATGTGCACTCCCGGCGAGGCCGACCAGTCGGCGCTCACCGGTGCGGCCACCGGGACGGTACGCCCGCCGGGCTGGGTAAGCGTGGCGGTGACCGTCGCCGGGGTGCCGACCGCGACGCTGGCCGGGGCGTTCAGCACGAGCCGGTCGGTGTGGGCGTGGAACTCCGCGTCCACCCAGCGCGGGCCCTCGGCGAGCGGGTCGCGACGGGCCCGGTCGGCCTCGGCCGGGGTCACCGGGTCGACACCGAACTCCGTCCAGCCGGTGAAGCCGCCCTGGTCGGCGGGGGTCGACGGCGTCTTGCCCGAGTTGCCGTTGATCACGTACGGCACCCCGTCGACCCGGTCGGCGTGGAAGGTGCCGACGTGCCCGCCCACGAACAGCGCGCCCTTGCCGGTGCGGTGCTGGAAGTCGGCCAGCCACTGTTCCAGCAGCGCCGCCTCCTTGCGGTCACCGAGCTGGCTGGCCTGCGCCGGGCTCGGGTCCCGCGCCGGGTGGTGGTGCAGGACGACGACCGAGCCGACGCGCGGGTCGGTGGCCGCCGCGTCCAGCGTCTCGCGCAGCATCCGCACCTGGTCGAACCCGCCACCGCGCAGCGTCCCGGTGGACGAGTTCAGCGTGACGAACCGGGTACCGGCGTGGTCGAACACCCGCGAGGTGGCGCCGAACGCGGCAGCGAAGTTGCTGATCGGGGCGCCCATGATCTCGTGGTTGCCGGGGACGTAGTACCAGGGCAGCGCGTCGCCCAGCTCCTCGTCGAGGATGCGCCGGGCCAGCGCGAAATCGGCCGGATAGGCCGTGTCCACGAAGTCACCGTTGATCAGCAGGAAGTCCGGCCGGGCGGCCTTCACCTCGCGCAGCGTCCGCCGGGCCTGGGCAACCAGGTCGCTGTCCGGGTCGGCGGCGACGAACTGGGCGTCGGAGAGCACCGCGAACCGCCAGGGCGCGCCGTCCACCGTGCCGTCGCGGACCACCACCCGGTCGGTGCGCGGGGCCACCGCCGGCACATCGACAGTCGGCGGCACCTTCGCCACCAGGTCATCGATGATCACTTCGCTGGTGTACTGCGCGGCGGCGTTGGTCTCGGCCACGTAGAAGCGGCGCACGCGTACCGGGTACTGCACCCCGGCCGGCACCGCGAACTCCACGTACCGCCAGCCGGTCCAGGTGATCAGCGGGCCGCGCAGCACGTGCTGGGTGTCCTGCGCGTCGTGCAGGTGCAGGCTCGGCCACTCCCCGGTGCCGTTGCCGTGGATCCACATGCCGAACGCCTGCGGCTGACCGGGCACCTCGATCCAGGCGGGCGGGTCGGCGTACGCGGCCCGGGTGCCGGTGGACTGGCTGAAGTCGTACGACATCTTCAGGCCGGTGCCGGTGTGACCCGGCGCCGGCGCTACCGAGCCGCTGGCGCGGGCCTGGCTGAACCGCCAGGACGCCGCGTCGTCGAAGCCGGCGACCGGCACGTCGGTCAGCCCGACCGTGACCGGCAGGACGGTGCTCGTCCGTCCGACGCGGACGGTCACCAGGGCGGAGCCGGTGTCGCGCAGGGCGGTGACGGTGAGGTTGCCGTCCCGGTTCGGGGCGATTCGCAGCAGGTCGTGGTCGTAGTCGAGGGTGAGGTCCGCCGGCTCGATCGGCGCGGTGTTGCCCTCGGCGTCGTAGCCGACCACTCCGACCACGGCGTTGCCGTCCCGGCCGGTCAGCCCCATCCGTGGCACCGTGGCGCCGAGCCGGGTCAGCGGGCCCAGGACGGTCAGGCCCAGCGAGCCGGTTGCCCGCCCCCGTGCTGCGGTGACCGTGCTGGTTCCCGGCGTGCCGGCGTGGAAGACCCCGTCGCGGTCGACGCGGCCGCGTACCGCCGGGGTCGCCCGCCAGGTGGGCGTACCCGCCGCCGGGCCGTACGTCTCGTCGTAGCCGGCCGCGGTGAGGGTGCGGGTCAGCCCGGGGAAGACCCGGTCGGGCCGACCGCCGCGCACCGGGGAGACGCCCGGGGCGGCGGTGGGGTCGCTGGCCGTCTCGACCCAGTAGCCGGTGAGCCGGCCGCTGCCCTTGGGCGCGTAGATGGCCAGGCCGTTGGGCACCGCCCGTTCGCTGCCGTCGGAGGGGCCGTTCTCCACCTGCACGGCCAACGCGCCCGGCTCCCGCGCCAGCAGCGTGGACGAGCCGCCACCGTCGAGGTTGAGCGCGTCCCGGGCACCCAGCTCGGCCATCATCCGGCCCATCTCGGTCTGCGTCACGCCGCGGCTGTCGACCTGCCGACCGTCCACCGTCAGCATGATCATTTTTTGCCCGTCGGCGCTGAAGCCGACCGCCGTACGCGGGGCGAGGGTCGCATCGGCGATGCTCTGCACGACCCCGTCGCGGACCAGGACGTTGCCGCCGCCGACCGCCGCGTGCAGGGCGCTCCCATCGGACGACTTCGGCCGCCAGGTCACCGAGACCGGGTCACCGACGTGCAGCCCGGCCAGTGCGTCCGCCCCGGCGTCGCGGCCGAGCAGCACCGTGCTGCCGGCCACCACCGGGCCGCTGCCGGCCACGCCGGCCACCGCCGCCACCCGACCGCCGGTCACTGCCACCTCGACCACCCGGGCCGCGCCCTCCACGGCCCGCTGGCGGGAGTACGTCCCCCACAGCTCGGTGAACGCGCCGATGCCGTCGGCCTGCACCATGTTGTTGAACTGGGTCAACGCCACCGGCCCGGTGGGCAGGGTGGCGCTGCCGTCGAAGTTCACCTCGACCACCCGACCGATCCCGGTGGCGGTCACCGCCACGGCGTTGCGGTGACCGTCGACCGCCGACTGGATCAGCTCGCCGTCGCGGATGCCGACGCCCTGCGCGGCCCCCGAGTTGTTGATGTCGAAGAAGTCGCCGTTGACCGCGGCGACCGCCCGCGAGTCGTCCACCGCCCTGCGCAGCGGCTCGGCCCGGCTGACCGCGCCGGAGTTGACGTAGTCGACCGTGGACCCGCCGGCCAGGTCGGTGGTGAGCGCGTCGGCGCGCAGCCAGCCGTCGGCGTCGTACCTGTCGAAGGAGGTGAGCTGCACGCCGGGCGCAACCGGACGGGTGGCCTTCGTGGTGTCCAGACCGCCGGCCGGCTCCAGCCCGCCAGCGGCGGCGGTCGGGGCGGTCGCGGCGGTCGGGTCGGCGGCGAGGCTTACCGAGTCGGCCGGGTGGGACGACGCGGCCGGTGCGTCCTCGGCGGCGGTGGCCGGGAGCGCGGGCGGCGACGCCACGGGCCGGGCGGCCACGGACGGCGCCGGCGGCGCGGCGGTGGCCGGTGGCGACACGGCCAGGGCGAGCAGCGGCGTCAGCAGCAGGACACCGGTGCGACGGGCGGATCGTCTGCGGGTACGCATGGACGACAGTCAACCCGGCAGTGAATAGAAGTTTCAAGACCCCCGGGCTTAACCGAAGGAAAATTCCATCGACACCAGCTCGCCGGACATGGCGAAGGGGCACGGCCACAGTGGCCGTGCCCCTTCGTCGGTCAACCGCGCGGGATCACTCCCCCGGCGTCGACTTCGCGATCTGCATCAGGAACTCGATGTTGGTGCGGGACTGCTTGAGCCGGTCCAGCAGGAGATCCATCGCCGCCTGCGAGTCCAGCGAGTGCAGCACCTTGCGGAGCTTGTGAATGATGGCCAGCTCCTCGGGTGCGAGCAGGACCTCTTCCTTCCGGGTGCCGGACGGGTTGATGTCGATGGCCGGGAAGGTCCGCTTGTCGGCGATCTTCCGGTCCAACTTCAGCTCCGCGTTACCGGTGCCCTTGAACTCCTCGAAGATGACCGTGTCCGCCATGGACCCGGTTTCCACCAGCGCGGTGGCGATGATGGTCAACGACCCGCCGTTCTCGATGTTGCGGGCCGCGCCGAGGAAGCGCTTCGGCGGGTAGAGCGCGGTGGAGTCGATACCACCCGACATGATCCGGCCACTGGCCGGAGCGGCCAGGTTGTACGACCGACCGAGCCGGGTCACCGAGTCGAGCAGCACGACGACGTCGTGGCCCAGCTCGACCAGGCGCTTGGCCCGCTCGATCGCCAGCTCGGCCACCGTCGTGTGGTCCTGCGGCGGACGGTCGAACGTGGCCGCGATGACCTCGCCCTTGATCGACCGCTGCATGTCGGTGACCTCTTCGGGCCGCTCGTCCACCAGCACCACCATCAGGTGGCACTCCGGGTTGTTGCGGGTGATCGCGTTCGCGATCGCCTGCAGCACCATCGTCTTACCCGCCTTCGGCGGCGACTGGATGAGTGCCCGCTGGCCCTTGCCGATCGGCATGACCAGGTCGATGACCCGGGTGGTCAGGATGTGCGGCTCGGTCTCCAGGCGCAGGCGCTCCTGCGGGTAGAGCGGAGTGAGCTTGTAGAACTCCGGACGACGCCGGGCCTCCTCCGGCTCCATCCCGTTGATCGTGTCCAGCCGCATCAGCGGGTTGTACTTGTCCCGCCGCTGGTCGCCGCTGTTGCCGCCCTCGCGGGCCGCCCGCACCGCACCAGTGATCGCGTCACCGCGGCGCAGGCCGTACTTCTTGATCTGGGACATCGAGACGTACACGTCGTTCGGGCCGGCCAGGTAACCGGTGGTCCGCACGAAGGCGTAGTTGTCGAGCACGTCGATGATGCCGGCCACCGGGACGAGCACGTCGTCCTCGCTGACCTGCGGCTCACGCCCACCGGTGTCGGTGCCGGTCTCGGTGCGCTCGCCGCGTCCGCGACGACGGTCCCGGAAACGGCTGCGCCGGCCACGCCGGCCGCCGCCCTCGCCGTCATCGTCGTCGTTGTCGCGCTCGGCACGCTGACCACGATCGTTGCGGTCGCCCCGGTCACCCCGGTCGTTGCGATCGTTGCGATCGCCCCGGTCGGAGCGCTCCGTGCGCTCGTTCCGCTCGCCGCGCTCGGCACGCTCGCCCCGGTCGTTACGCTCGGCACGGTCCGCCCGGTCGGCACGCTCGCCCCGGTCGGAGCGCTCCGTGCGCTCGGCACGCTCGCCCCGGTCCGCACGCTCGGTGCGCTCGGCACGGTCCGGACGCTCGGCCCGCTCGGTGCGCTCGGCCCGTTCCGGACGCTCGGCCCGCTCGGTGCGTTCCGGACGCTCGGTGCGCTCGGCCCGCTCGGCACGTTCCGGACGCTCGGCCCGCTCGCGGCGGTTCTCGCCACGGTCGGCCCGCTCGCCGGCTTCCGCCTCGTCGGTACGCGTCTCGGTCGGACGTGCCGTCTCGGTCGAACGCGCATCAGCCGGACGCGTCTCCGCCGCTGTGGCCCGGCTCCGCCGGGTGCGACCACGGCCCTCGGTCTCGGTGGCCGGCTCGGCCGATGCCGGCTCGGCGCTACGGCCTTCGGCGGCTGGCCGGTCGGCGGTCTCCCGCACCTCGGCACGCACCCCCTCACGGGTCGGGGCGGCCGCGGCCGCGACCTCGGCCCGCGGTCGAGGGGTCCCGGCGGCGTTGCCGCCCTGCCGCTCGGAGATCGCGGCGATCAGCTCGCCCTTGCGCATGCGAGCCGTGCCGGAGATGCCGAGCGACGCAGCCAGGCTCTGCAGCTCTGGCAGCAGCATCGCCGACAGACCGGTGCCGCTACGCCGACGACGGGCGGGAGCGGCGGCGGTGGCATCGCCAGCGACGTTGGAAACATCCGACGTCACGTCGGTGGTGTCGCTCAATGGATTCCTTCCCTCGATAAAGGCCGGGACTGCCCGGAGTCGGAACTCAGGTGGCCGGGCGGCCTCGGTGCACCCGCCTCGCAAGGACGCGTCGCGGGAGTCTGTGACACAGCAGCCGGTCGGTATCCCGACTCACCAACGTCGGTGAGCAGGTCTCGCCGTCTGCGGCGACCTGTGGAATCTGCGGTGCGGCGTAGGCCTTTGGCAGGGGTGTGACGGGCTGACCGCCGAGAGCTTCGGGGGTGCGCCGCCTCGCAGGAGATCGCGTGCTTCGCGGCTGTGCTAGGTCTAGAGCGTAATCAACTCTTCCGACCTGCGGCAACAGGGTCCCGCTCGGCGTGTCCAAGTCTACCCCGAGCAACCCGCGCGCCGCTGACGTCTATCGGTAACTGCCAGATCTCCCAGTCTGTTCCCACTGGGAAACCCGCCGGAGGCTCGCTGAATGCCAGCACGGTCGGGCCGGCCCCACTGACCACAGCTGCCACACCAGCCGCTCGCAACGCTCTGACCAGGGCCGATGTGCCTGGCATCCCGGGTGCGCGGTAGTCCTGGTGGAGCCGGTCGACGGTCGCCGGCAGCAGCAGCCCCGGGTCGGCGGTGAGCGCGTACACAAGCAGAGCCGCCCGCCCCGCGGTCAACGCGGCGTCGCCGTGCGGCACGGTGGCCGGCAACGCGGCCCGCGCGGCCGCTGTCAACCCGCGCTCCGCCGGGACGAAAACGGTGGGCCGCACCCCGTCCGCCACCGCCAGGGACACCGCCCGCGCACCTGTCGACTCGGACCAGGCCAGCGTGAAGCCGCCGAGCAGACACGGCGCCACGTTGTCGGGATGGCCCTCGATCTCGGCGGCCAGCCGGAGCGCGGCGGAGTCGTCCATCCGGTGCTCCCCGTCGGTGACCAGGGCACGGGCCAGCAGCACCCCGGCGACGATCGCGGCGGACGAGGAGCCCAGCCCGCGCGCCTGCGGGATCCGGTTGACGCACTCCACGCTCAGACCCTCGGGGTGGGCGCCGAGCACGTCGAACGCGGCCCGCATGGCCCGCACCACCAGGTGCCGGTCGTCGTTCGGCAGCTCACCGGCACCCTGCCCGGTCACCGTCACCCGGACCCCGCCCGGCGCGACCTCGGCGGACACGTCGTCGTAGAGCCCGAGGGCGAGACCCAACGCGTCGAAGCCCGGGCCCAGGTTGGCGCTGGTCGCGGGGACCCGGACGCGGGCCGGCCCGGCGGTGAAGTTCGTCGGCACGCGCTCATGCTAGGGCTCGGCACCGACGATCCGGCCCCCTGCCCGCAGCCTGGGATCGGCAGACTCAGCCGGCCCGGTCGGGAACCGGCTCCGCGACCGGATCGCTGAGCGTGAGCCGGCGGGTGGCGATCCGCCAGCCGACCGCGTACACGAGCGTGATCAGCCCGCAGCCGGCGAGCACCACCCGTTCGTCCACCACGTCCACGACCAGGGCCACCGCCAGCTGACTCACCGAGATCGCCAGCGTCGCGAGCATCATGTCGGTGGCGAAGACCCGCCCACGCAACCGGTCCGGAACCTCGCCCTGCAAGGCGAAGTTCGACATCACCCAGTTGCTGCCGCCGGCGAAGTGCGCCACGAAGACCAGCAGCAGCACCAACGGAAACCAGCGCGCCACCGACGCGCCCAGATAGGACAGCCCGTAGAGCGACATCGACAGCGCGAGCCCGGGCAGCAGCCACGCCCGGTTGGTGAGCACCCGACGCATCAGGATCGGTCCCACCAACGCCCCGGCCCCGCGCACCGCGAAGAGCAGGCCGGCGCCGAGCGAGCCGACGCCGTACACGCCGGCCAGCAGCGGAAACACGGTCAGCACGCCGTTGCCCAGACCCACAGCCGATTTCACTGTGACAAGGGCGAGCACCCGGGGGCGGTGACCGATGTAGCCGAGCGCCTCACGGACGGCGGCCCAGGTCCGCTGGGCCGGGAGGTCGGTGTCCCGTGGCGCCTGCAGGGGCCGGCGGATCCGGGTGGCGAGGCCCGCGGCCAGCACCAGGCCCGCCGCCGCCACCCAGAAGCAGGCGTACGGGCCGGCAGCGGTGCTGAGTACGCCACCGAGCGAGGCGCCGACCACGGTCATGGTGCCCCCAGGCCGAGCCGGCGACCGCGTTACCGGCGGCCAGCTCGTGCGGCTCCAGCACGTTGGGCAGCGCGGCCTGGGCGGCCGGCGAGTAGAACGCCTTGGCCACCGCGACCACCCCGATCGCGACAAGCGCCAACCACGCCGTTCCGGCGCCCCGCACGCCGAGCAGCAGCAACACGCCCGCCAGTGCGGCCACGTTGGCCGCGATCATGATCTTCCGGCGGTCGAAGCGGTCGGCGATCGTGCCGGTGTAGGGCAGCAGCAGTGCCACGATGCCGGTGTCCACCGCCAGCACCAGCGCGCCCCAGACCCCGCTGCCGGTCAGCTGCGGCAGCAGCACCAGCAGCGGCACCATGACGAACCAGTCGGCGCCGAAGACCACCAGTTCGGCAAGGAAGAGATTGCGGAAGCTCCGATTGCCGGTCAGGACCGAGAGGGTGGACGCCACGGAGCGGGACCTTACCTGGTCGGGGTCGAGGCCACACTCGCTCTCAGCAGCGCCGAAACCGTGACGAAGGTGTAACCCCGCTGCCGTAGCCCGTTGATCATGTCGGTCAGGCCGCGCAGCGCGACCAGCCGCCGACGCGCCCCCACGTCGTGGCCGAGCACGATCGTGCCCGGCCGGACCTCGGCCACGATCCGCCGGGCATGGCCGGCCGGATCGTCGGGAAACCCGCGCTCCACCATCTGGAGCGACCAGAGCACCAGCCGGTAGTCCAGGCGGGCCGCCGCGTGCAGCACCGCCCCGCCCAGGTGACCGTACGGCGGGCGAAGCAGCCGGGGCTCCCTCCCGGTCGCCTCGGCGATCGCGTCGTGGCTTCGGCGCAGGTCGTCGTACGCCTCGGCGGCGTCCAGCTCGGCCAGGTCCCGGTGGTCCCAGCTGTGGTTGCCCACCTCGTGCCCCGCGAGCCGGTCGCGGACGACGTCGGCGTGCCGGCGGGCCTGCGCCCCGACCATGAAGAAGGTGGCCGGAACCTGGTGCCGGGCCAGGGTGTCGAGCACCATCGGCGTCCACTGTGGCGCCGGGCCGTCGTCGAAGGTGAGGGCCACCAGACGCTGGCTGGTCCTCCCCGACCAGGAGACCTCCAGCGCGCCGATGCCGACGTCCTGCCTACCGTTTCCGACTGTCGCGCTGGCGGGGCCGCCGGCGATCGGCAGCCGGTGTTGGGTGCTCCGCCACGCCTCGGACGTTCCGGCGCCGAGGGTCACCCCGCCGACGGCCAGCAGGCCACGGCGCAACAGGTCGCGCCGTCCCCACCCTCGTGTGCCCTCGGCCATCCGCCCACCCTTGCCTCACTTCACACGCCATCCATCTACGAGGAGTATGCAAGAAGTGACACAAAGTGTGAGTCCGGTCGGATCGGAGTGTTTCGGCAGGTAGAGCGGGAACGCCCCCGGCAGAAACTGCCGGGGGCGTTCCGAGTCGTGGTCCGACCTATTCGGTCGGCTCCGACGGAGGCAGCGGCGAGGTACGGCTACGGGGCAGGCGCAGCACCTCGAACTGGTCCGTACCCTCCACCAGCGCGGCCGACGGCGCGGATCGCCCGGCCGGCTGCGCACCCTCGGCCGTGCCCGAGGCAGGTGCGCCGCTCGGCACCGCCACCTGGTTCGGGGCGGACACCTCATCGGTCTCCGCCGCGGTCACGGCCGACCTGCCGGAGCGCCGCCGGTCGCGTCGGCCCCGCAGCGACTCCTTCGTGTGCTCCACCATCGAGTAGAGCGTCGGCACCAGGATCAGGGTGAGCAGCGTGGAGCTGAGCAGACCACCGATCACCACCACCGCCAGCGGCTGCGAGATGAAGCCGCCCTCACCGGTCAGCCCGAACGCCATCGGCAGCAGCGCGAAGATGGTCGCCACCGCGGTCATCAGGATGGGACGCAGCCGGCGTCGGCCACCCTCGACCACCGCCTCCCGGATCCCCATGCCCTGCGCCCGGTACTGGTTGATCAGGTCGAGCAGCACGATCGCGTTCGTCACCACGATGCCGACAAGCATCAGCACGCCGATCAACGCCGGCACGCCGAGCGGCGTCCCGGTGATCAGCAGCAGGCCGATAGCGCCGGTCGAGGCGAACGGGATGGAGATCAGCAGGATCAGCGCCTGGGTGAGGCTGCGGAACGTGGCCACCATGATCAGGAAGACGATCGCGATAGCCACCAGCACCGCGAGGCCCAGATCACCGAAGGCGTCCGCCTGGTCCGCGCTGACGCCACCGATCGTGAAGCTCGCGCCCGGCACGTCGATGCCGTCCAGCCGCTTCTGCAGCTCCGTGCTTGTCGCGCCGAGGTTCGAGCCGGTCGCCGCGCCGGTCACCGACACGCTGCGCTCACCGTCGATCCGGGTGACCTGCTGCGGCCCCTCGCTCTGCGTGACGTCCGCGATGTCGTCCAGCTTGACCGAACCCACCCGCAGCGCCCGCAGCTCCTCGACCGTCATCGGCGGCCGCGAGCCCAACCGCAACATTACGTTCTGCTGCTGACCGTCGAGCGCGACCTGACCCAGCGGCGCTCCCCGGAACGCCTGCGACACGAGCTGTCCCACGGCGGCCTCGGTCAGCCCGGCCCGGCCGGCGGCGACCCGGTCGACAGTCACGTCGACTCGCGGCACCCGCTCGGCCAGGCTGGTGGAGACATCCTCGACGTCCGGGACGCCGGCCATCGCCGCCCGAGCCTCCTCGGCGGCCCGGGTCAGCACCTCCGGGTCACTGGCCTGGACGATCACCTCCAGCTGGCTTGTCGACGCCTCCTGCCCGCCGCCGAAGCTGATCTCGCCCACACCGGCGCCGAGCTTGTCGAACTCCTTGCGCAACACCTCACGCATCTGCTTCGCGTCGGTGTCACCGTCGAGCGCCAACGACCAGCTGGCGACGTTGTTGCCGCCACCACCCGCCCACGGGTTGTCCCCACCGCCGGCGGTCACCTGGTACGTCTCGACGCCCTTGGTGGCCGACAGCACCGACTCGACCTGCTTGGCCGCCGCGTCGGTGGCCGCCAGGCCGCTCCCGGCCGGCAGCTCCTGACTGATGTTGAGGGTGTCCTGGCCGGAGTCGTCCAGGAAGTTGGTCTCCAGCTTCTGGGCCAGGCCGAAGGTGCCGAAGAGCACAAGCAGGCCGAGCCCCACGGTGATCCACCGGGTGGACCGCTTGCGGGTGGCGAAACCGACCACCGGCAGGTACGCCCGCTGCAACGGGCTGCGCAACTCCTTCTCCTCCGCGTCACGCCGCACCGCCTCGTCGTCCGCGGTGCCGCCACGCGGCTTCAGGAACCAGTACGCGAGCACCGGGATCACGGTCAGCGACACCAGCAGCGAGGCGAGCAGCGCCACCGTCACGGTGATCGCGAACGGTGCGAAGAGCTGGCCCACGAACCCGCCGACCAGCGCGATCGGCGCGAACACCGCCACCGTGGTGAGGGTGGACGCGGTCACCGCACCGGCCACCTCGCGGACGCCGGTGACGATGGCGTGCCGCTTCTCCTCGCCGTACTCCAGGTGTCGTTTGATGTTCTCCAACACCACGATCGAGTCGTCCACCACCCGGCCGACCGCGATGGTCAACGCGCCGAGGGTGAGCAGGTTGAGCGAGTAGTCGCCGATCCACAGGGCGATCAACGCGACAAGCACGGAGAGCGGGATGGAGACGGCGGTGACCACCGTCGAGCGCACCGACAGCAGGAAGACCAGGATGACGATGACCGCCATCACCAGGCCGAGCAGGCCCTCGGTGGTCAACGACTCGATCGACTTCTCGACGAACGGCGCCTGGTCGAAGACGACTGTCAGCTCCGCGCCGGAGGCGTCCTTCAGGTCGGCGAGCCGGTCGCGGATCTCGTGCGAGATCTGCACGGCGTTGCCGTCCGGCGCGGCGGTGACCGCGATGCCGAGGCTGTCCTTGCCGTTGGTGCGGGTGATCGCGGTAGCCGGCGCGAGCTGCTGCTCGACCGTCGCCACGTCACCGAGGCGGACCGGCGACGCGCCCGTGGTGACCACGATGCCGCGCAGGTCGTCCAGGCTGGCGATCGACGTACCGACCTGCACCGGGAGGGCCAGCCCGCCGTCGGTCACCGTGCCGGCCGGCACGGCCACGCCGTTCGTCTTCAGCGCCGCCCCGATCGCCGTCGGCTGCACCTGCGCCGCGGCCAGCTTCGCCGGGTCCGGGGTGATCACCACGACGTCGTCGCGGGTGCCGGTCACCTCGACAGTGCGTACCCCCTCGATGCCCTCCAGCTCCGGCACCACGGTCGCCTGGAGCTTCTCGGCGAGCGCCCGCTCGTCCGCCGCACCGGCCGCGGCCAGCACCACCGCCGGCAGGTCGTCGGTGCTACCCGCGATGACCTGGGGATCGACGCTCTCCGGCAGTTGGGCGTCGATCCGGCTCAGCGCGGTCTGCATCTTGTTGACCACGTCGTCCAGGTCGGTGCCGAACTCGTACGTCACCTGAACGGTGGCCGAGCCCTCACGGGACGTGGAGGTGATCTTGTCCAGGCCCGGGATGCCCTGGAGGGCGTTCTCGATCGGCTCGGTGACCTGCGACTCGACGATCTCGGGGCCGGCACCGGGGTAGGGGGCCACGATGAACGCGGCCGGGAACTCGAGCGACGGCAGCAGTTGCTGCTTCAGCGACGGCACGGCGAACACTCCGAACACCGTGGTCACCACCGCGATGAGGGCAATCAGCCCTCGATTGGCGAGGCTGAATCTGGCGAGCAGCGACATCGGCCTGGCTCACTCCTGAACGAGAATGCGGGCGGGGATACGTGAAAGTGTGCCGGACACGATCACCAGAACCCCCGCCGCCCCCACGCCCGTCCCGGGGACCGGCCGGCCTCCGCCGGACTCCGACCCCGGCGGTGGCGCGTTCAGGCCAGGTCGAGAGCGCGGGCCGCGGCCATCGGGTCGTTCGCGATGGTCAGCGGCGCCGGCGCCGTGGAGATCGCCCACTCCGGGTCCTTCAGGCCGTGGCCGGTCACCGTGCAGACCACCGTCGACCCGGGCGGCACCGCGCCCGCCGCGGCCTGCTGGAGCAGACCGGCCACGCTGGCCGCGCTGCCCAGCTCCACGAAGACCCCCACCTCGCGGGCGAGCAGCCGGTACGCGGAGAGGATCTCCCGGTCGGTCACCGCGGCGATCAGGCCACCCGAGGCGTCCCGGGCGTCCAACGCCTTGGTCCAGCTCGCCGGGTTGCCGATCCGGATCGCCGTGGCGATTGTCGACGGCTCCGGCACCACCTGGCCGGTCACGATCGGGGCGGCACCGGATGCCTGGAAGCCGTACATCTTCGGCCTGCGGGTGGTGGTGCCGGCGTCCCGCTCCTCGGCGTAGCCCATCCAGTACGCGGCGATGTTGCCGGCGTTGCCGACCGGCAGGCAGTGGATGTCGGGCGCGTCACCGAGCGCCTCGACGATCTCGAAGGCCGCGGTCTTCTGGCCGTGCAACCGGTCGATGTTCACCGAGTTGACAAGCGCGACGGGGTGGTCCTGAGCCAGCTTCGCGGCGAGCGACAGGCAGTCGTCGAAGTTGCCACTGACCTGGAGCAGCTTCGCGCCGTGCACGAGCGCCTGGGCCAGCTTGCCCAACGCGATCTTGCCCTGCGGCACCAGCACCGCGCAGGTCAGCCCGGCCCGCGCCGCGTACGCCGCCGCGGAGGCGCTGGTGTTGCCGGTCGAGGCGCAGATGATGGCCTTGTTGCCGGCCTCGACCGCCTTGGACACCGCGAGGGTCATCCCCCGGTCCTTGAACGAGCCGGTCGGGTTGGCGCCCTCCACCTTGAGGTACACGTCGCAACCGATCCGCGCGGACAGCACCGGCGCCGGCAACAGCGGGGTGTTCCCCTCGTGCAGCGTGACGACCGGCGTGGCCGCGGTGACCGGCAGCCGATCCCGGTACGCCTCGATCAGACCCCGCCACATGTCGTTCTCCTCGCCTCTACCGCCGCGCCGACCCGAGCATCAGGGCCACCTTGGACCAACCTGCCGGAGTGGTCAACGGCACACCCCGGCTTACCCACCTGGCGGGACGCGCGGGCCGCCCATCGATGGGGTCAACGAGTCAGGCGCCGCCCTCGACCCGCAGCACGCTGGTCACGGATCGGACAATGTCCAGGCCGCGCAGCTCGCCGACGGTCGCGGCGAGCGCGGCGTCCGGTGCCACATGGGTGACGATGACCAGCTCGGCGTCGCCGTCGCGGCCGGGCGACCCACTCGCCGACCCCTGCCGCACCGTCGCGATCGACACGTCGTGCCGGGCGAACACGCTCGCCACGGCGGCCAGCACACCCGGTCGGTCGGCCACGTCCAGGCTCACGTGGTAGCGGGTCAGCGCCTCGCCCATCGGCCGGACCGCCAGGTCCGCGTACGCGCTCTCGCTTGCCGCGCGCACCCCGGCGAGCCGGTTGCGGGACACCGCGACCACGTCACCCAGCACGGCGCTCGCGGTCGGCGCACCCCCGGCGCCCCGGCCGTAGAACATCAACTGCCCGGCCGCGTCGGCCTCCACGAAGACCGCGTTGAACGCGTCGCCGACGCTGGCCAGCGGGTGGCTGCGCGGGATCATCGCCGGGTGCACCCGGACGCTGACGGTCTCCCGGCCGGTGCTGTCGACGCCCCGGGCCGCGATGCAGAGCAGTTTGATCGTGCAGCCCATCGCCTGGGCGCTGGCCATGTCCGCGGCGGTCACCTCGGTGATGCCCTCCCGGTGCACGTCGGCCGCGCCGACCCGGGTGTGGAACGCCAGCGAGGCGAGGATCGCCGCCTTCGCCGCCGCGTCGAAGCCCTCCACGTCGGCGGTCGGGTCGGCCTCCGCGTACCCCAGGGCGGTGGCCTCCTCCAGGGCCTCGGCGAACCCGGCGCCGGTGGCGTCCATCGCGGAGAGGATGAAGTTGGTGGTGCCGTTGACGATGCCGGTGACCCGGTTGATCCGGTCCCCGTGCAGCGACTCGCGCAGCGGGCGCAGCAGCGGGATCGCGCCGGCCACTGACGCCTCGTAGTAGAGGTCGCCGCCGCCCTCGGCCGCCGCCTCGTGCAGGGCCACCCCGTCCTCGGCGAGCAACGCCTTGTTGGCGGTGACCACGCTCTTGCCGGCCCGCAGCGCCTCGACCAGCCAACTCCGGGCCGGCTCGATGCCGCCGACCACCTCGATCACGACGTCCACGTCGTCCCGTTTGATCAGGCCGAGCGCGTCGGTGGTGAACAGGGCCTCGTCGACCGGCAGGTCACCCCGGTCGCGGCCGAGCCGACGGACGGCGATGCCGGCGATCTCCAGCGGAGCGCCGATCCGGGCGGCCAGGTCTGCCGCCTGCTCGTGCAGCAGCCGGACCACCTCCTGGCCGACAGTGCCGCAACCGACCAGCGCCAAGCGCACAGGTGACGTCATCCCACATCCAAAGCGAGCAGGTCCTCTTCGGTTTCCCGCCGGACGATCAGGCGCGCCTGGCCGTCGCGCACCGCCACCACCGGTGGCCGGGGCACATGGTTGTAGTTGCTGGCCATGCTCCGGCAGTACGCACCGGTGCCGGGCACCGCGACAAGATCTCCGGGCTGCACGTCGGCGGGCAGGAATTCATCCTTCACCACGATGTCCCCGGACTCACAGTGCTTTCCCACCACGCGGGCGAGCAACGGCTGCGCGGCCGAGGCGCGGGAGGCAAGCGTCGCCGAGTAGGACGCGTCGTACAGGGCGGTGCGGATGTTGTCGCTCATCCCGCCGTCGACGCTGACGAACGTCCGGATGCCCTCCAGCTCCTTGACCGTGCCGACCTCGTAGAGGGTGAACACGGCCGGGCCGACGATGGCCCGCCCCGGCTCGATCGACAGGTGCGGCACGGCCAGGTTCTCCGCCGCGCACTCCGAGTCGACGATCTTGCGCAGGCGCTTGGCCAGGTCCTGCGGATTGGCCGGGTCGTCCTGGGTGGTGTACGCGATGCCGAAGCCGCCGCCCAGGTCCAACTCGGGCAGCTCCACCCCGCGCGCGTCGCGGATCTGCGCCTGGAGGGCCAGCACCCGGCGGGCCGAGACCTCGAAGCCGCTGGCGTCGAAGATCTGCGAGCCGATGTGCGAGTGCAGACCGCGCAGCTCCAGCACACCCTCGTCGAGGATCTTGAAGGCGGCGTTCGCGGCGGCGCCGCCGGCCAGCGAGAAGCCGAACTTCTGGTCCTCGTGCGCGGTGGCGATGAACTCGTGCGTGTGCGCCTCCACGCCGACCGTGACCCGGACCAGCACCCGGGGCCGGACCCCGCGCTCGCGGGCCAGCGCGGTGAGCCTGTCGATCTCGGTGAACGAGTCGACGATGATCCGTCCCACCCCGGCGTCCAGCGCCCGGCCCAGCTCGGCGACCGACTTGTTGTTGCCGTGGAAGCCGATCCGCTCCGGCGGCATCCCGGCCGACAACGCGGTGGCCAGCTCACCCCCGGTGCAGACGTCCAGGTGCAGACCCTCCTCGGCGATCATCCGGACCACCGCCCGGCAGAGGAACGCCTTGCCCGCGTAGAAGACGTCCTCGGTGGGGAAGGCCGCCCGGAAGTCGCGGCAGCGCGAACGCAGGTCCGCCTCGTCCAGGACGTACACCGGTGTGCCGAACTCGGCCGCGATGTCGCGGACGCTCAGGCCCGCGACGGCGACCGCGCCGTCCGCGCCGCGCGTGACGCTGCGCGGCCACAGCGCCGGCACGAGGTTGTTGACGTCCTCCGGGGTACGCAGCCACGCCGGCCCCCGGTCGCTGATGTCCGCGTGCAGCGCACCAGCCTCATGAGCCCTCATGTCACATCCTCTCGGGTGCGGAGACGCCGAGCAGGTGCAAACCGTTGGCGATCACCGTGCGGGTGGCGTTGTTGAGCCAGAGCCGGGCCCGGTGCAGGTCGGTAAGTTCCTCGTCGCCCAACGGCAGCACCCGGCAGTTGTCGTAGAAGCGGTGGAAGGACGCCGCGACGCTCTCCTCCAGGTAGCGGGCCACCCGGTGCGGCTCCCGCAGCTCGGCCGCCGTGGCCACCACCGCCGGGAACTCGGCGAGCGCCTTGAGCAGCTCGTTCTCCTTGTCGTGCGCGAGCAGCTCGGGGCGGAACGCGTCGGCGTCGCCCTGCACCAAGCCCACCTCGGCGGCGTTGCGGGCCACGCCCGCCGTCCGCGCGGCGACGTACTGCACGTAGTAGACCGGGTTGTCGCGGGTGGCCCGGGTCCACAGCTCGATGTCGATGTCGATCGGGGAGTCGCTGGAGTAACGGGCCAGCGCGTACCGGGAGGCGTCCACGCCGATCGCGTCGACCAGGTCCTCCAGGGTGATCACCGTGCCGGCCCGCTTGCTCATCCGCATCGGGGCGCCGTCGCGCAGCAGGTTGACCAGCTGCCCGATGAGGATCTCCAGGTTGCGCTCCGGGTCGTCGCCGAAGCACGCCGCCATCGCCTTCATCCGGCCGATGTAGCCGTGGTGGTCGGCGCCCAGCATGATCACGACCCGCTCGAAGCCACGCTCGCGCTTGTCCAGGTAGTAGGCGCAGTCCGCGGCGAAGTACGTCCACTCGCCGTTGGACTTGCGCAGCACCCGGTCCTTGTCGTCACCGAAGTCGGTGGTACGCAGCCAGGTGGCGCCCTCGGACTCGTACAGGTGCCCCTGCTGACGCAGCCGGTTCAACGCCAGGTCCAACTCGCCCCGGTCGTGCAGGTCCTTCTCGTTGAAGTAGGTGTCGAACTCCACCCCGAAGTCGCGCAGCGAGGAGCGGATCTCGTCGAACATCAGCGCGACGCCCTCGACCCGGAAGACCTCCTGGGCGGCGTCGTCGTCGAGCGAGCGCACCTCCGGCCGGCGGGCCTGCACCTCGGCGGCGATCTCGGCGATGTACGCCCCGCCGTAGCCGTCCTCCGGGGCCGGCTCACCCTTGGCGGCGGCCAGCAGCGAACGCGCGAACCTGTCGATCTGCGAACCCGCGTCGTTGAAGTAGTACTCCGTGCCGACCTCGGCGCCGGTGGCCCGCAGCAGCCGGCTCAACGCGTCGCCGACGGCGGCCCAGCGGACCCCACCGATGTGCACCGGGCCGGTCGGGTTGGCCGAGACGAACTCCAGGTTGATCCGCTCGCCGGCGAGCCGGTCGCTGCGGCCGTACTCCGCGCCGGCCTCGACGATCACCCGGGCGAGCTGACCGGCGGCGGCCGCGTCGAGCCGGATGTTCAGAAAGCCCGGACCGGCGATCTCGACCGATTTGATACCGGCTGACCGGCCCAGCTGGTCGGCCAGGGCGGCGGCCAGGTCCCGCGGCGGGACGCCGACCTTCTTGCTCAACTGCAGGGCCAGGGTCGACGCGTAGTCGCCGTGCTCGGGGTTGCGCGGTCGCTCCACCACCGTGTGCTCCGGCAGGGCTGCGCGGTCCAGGCCACGCTCGGTGAAGACGGCGTGGGCGGCGGCGAGGACGACCGAGGCTAGTTCTGCAGGAGTCACCCAGCCATGTTATCGGGGGTAGACTCGGGCACTCGGCGGCTCCCCTGCGCGTCTACCGGCCCGCCACTCCCCTGACCGACCGACTTGACGAGGCACGATGAGCATCAGCACCCCGGGTGGCCCTGAGCGCCGCCCGACCGTGGTCAGCACCGGCAAGAAGCCGGCCGCAGGCCGGCCGGCGTCCGGCGCCAAGGCCGGTTCCGGCAAGCCGGCGGGCTCCCCCCGGGCCGGCGGCAAGGGCCCGCGCAAGCCGGTCACCCCGGTCAAGGTGAGCCAGGGCCGCGCCTGGGGCCCCATCGCGCTCTTCGTCGCGGTGGGCGTGCTCGCGGCCGGCATCATCGGCTACGGCGCCTGGGCGTCGTTCCAGGGCTCCAAGCCGTGGGACAAGCGGGCCGACGCCATCGACGGCATCGTCAACATCCGCAAGACCGACAAGAAGAGCCTCGAGTACGAGTCGCACAAGTCGGGCCCGCTGACCTACAAGTACTCGCCGCCGGTGGGCGGCGTGCACAACGCGGCCTGGCAGAACTGCATGGGCGACGTCTACGACGCCCCGATCGCCAACGAGCACGCGGTGCACAGCCTGGAGCACGGCGCGGTGTGGATCACCTACCGGCCGGACCTGCCCAAGGACCAGGTCGACAAGCTGGCCGGCAAGGTGCGCGGCGTCGAGAAGACGCTGATGAGCCCGTACGAGGGCCTGGACAAGCCGATCTCGCTTCAGGCGTGGGGCTACCAGCTCAAGGTCGACAACGCCGACGACTCGCGGATCGACGAGTTCATCAAGGACCTGCGGGTGAACGCCTCCGTCGAGGGCCCGACGGCACTCTGCAACACGGGCATCACCGCCACCGGCACCACGCCGCGTGAGCTCCCGCAACAGCAGCAGCCCGCCCAGTAGTAAGGACGCCGATGACCGCCCCCGCCACCACCGACAACGAGTACGACGACAGCCCGGCCGTCCCCGACGAGGATGGCCGCGCCCCGGCGTCGCGCTACGGCGTGCTGGCGCTCGCCATCATGGTGGTGGTGGGGCTGCTCCTCGGGTACGCCGGCGGTCTGCTCACCCCGCGGCTCACCCGACCCGGTGACGCCTCGGTCGAGGCGGGTTTCGCCCGGGACATGACGACCCACCACGCGCAGGCGGTGGAGATGAGCCTCATCGCGTACCGGTCGGCGACCCTGCCCGAGGTGCGGCAGATCGCCGTCGACATCGCCACCGGTCAGCAGGGCGAGATCGGTGCCATGCAGACCTGGCTCCGCGAATGGGGCCTCAGCCCGACCGGGTCGAAGCCGCCGATGTCGTGGATGTCCGACGGAGCCACCGTCAAGGACGGGCTGATGCCGGGAATGGCCACGCCGCAGCAGATGACAGCCCTCCGCGACGCCAAGGGCATCGAGGTCGACAGGCAGTTCCTGACCTTGATGTACAACCACCACCTCGGCGGCATCCACATGATCGACGCGGCTCTCGACGAGACCGACAACGCCGAGGTGGTGCGGGTGGCGCAGACCATGAAGTCCACCCAGCAGACCGAGCTGAACAACCTCCGACAGCTCCAGGCGCAGGCAGCCAAGGGCTGATCGACCGGAACGGGCGTACCGGGCCCGCGTCCCCGCCGCTCACCGGCGCGGACGCGGGCCCGCCCCATACCACCGCACCACCGCACCACCGCACCACCGGACCACCGCACCACCGGGCCACCGGGCCGTGATCGACTCGGGTTCAAGGAAACCGGGCCGTCGACGGGACCCGGACGCCCCGACTTCCAGGAAGCCGAGTCGACCACCGCGCGCACCCACCGGCTTGCGTCCCATCCCGGCCACGCGGCCTGCCCACCGCCCGGCCTGCTCGCCGCCCGGCCTGCTCGCCGCCCGGCCTGCCCAGCCCCCGCCCACCGCCCACCGCCCACCGCCCAGCCCCAGCCCCCGCCCACCGCCCACCGCCCACCGCCCAGCCTGCCCAGCCGTCCGGCCTACCTAGCCCCCGCCCACCGGGGTGATCGACTCGGGTTTCAGGAAAACGGGCCGTCGACGCAAGCGGGACACACCGACTTACAGGAACCCGAGTCGACCAAGGCGCGCACCCAGCGGCTTGCGTCCCATGCCCGGCCACCCGGCCTGCCCTGCCCACCGCCCGGCCTGCTCGCCGACCGGCCTGCCCACCGCCCGGACTGCTCGCCACCCGGCCTGCCCACCGCCCGGACTGCTCGCCACCCGGCCTGCTCATCACCTGGCCTACTCACCACCCGGCCTGCCCGCCACTCGGCCTGTTCAGCCCCGCCCATCACGGTGATCGACTCGGGTTTCAGGAAGTCGGGCCTTCAACGGGACTTGGACGCCCCGACTTCCTGGAAGCCGAGTCGATCAAGGGTGGGCGGTCGCCGCATTGCGCCGTCAACGACCCGGTATGTCCGGTGTGCGGCAATCGCGAGGCACGGGCGATTACGTTGCTTAGAGAGTTTTCTCCGCACATATCGTGACCAGTTGCGATTCGTGCTCGTTGCCCAAGACGTGGGGGTTGCACTCAGAGACGCACGGCGTTCGGTCACCAGTTGGTGCCGACGCCACACCATCGGCGGTGACGGGGCGGTGGCAGCCGTCCGTCGCGGACAGCGGCAGGGCGAGCCGGGAATGCTCAGCCGCGAACAGGAACTCGAACTGATCGACACGCTGCGGGGCGTCCACCCCGACGAGTTCGGCCTGGACGAGGAGCTGTGGACGAGGCAGAGCCTCACCACCCTCATCCAGCGCCGATTCGATCTGCCGCTGGATGCCGGGGCGGTCGGGGCGTACCTGCGGGCGTGGGGGTTGGGTCCGCGCGAGCCGCGCGAGCGGGCCTGTGGGCTCTGCGTCAGCGCGGTCGAGCGCTGGGTCCGCAGCGAGTACCCGGCGATCACCCGGGCCGCCCAGGAGCACCTCGCCGAGGTCTACTGGATCGGCCGGATCCGGCTGCGGGGCACCATGCCGGCGGCCGACGTGATCTCCGCGGTCTCGTCCCGCGGCCGGGTGCGCTTCATGATCACCACGCCGACGGTGGACCCGCCGCTCCCCCGCGACTTCGTGCTGCGGCTCAGCGGCGAGGAGCAGCGCACCGTGCATCTGATCGTGGACGGCTCCTGGCCGCGCAACGAGTGGCCCCGTCGGCTCCCCCGGCGAATCGTCCTGCACCCGCTACCCAGTTGCGGGCGGGCGATCGCGGCCGCCTGAGCATCGGGTGGGCGCGGTTGCCGACACGATCGGCTCACCCGATACCGATTCGGCGTACGCGGAGCAGGTTTGCTAGTCTTCTCCAGTCGCTGAGCCCCCGTAGCTCAGGGGATAGAGCACCGCCCTCCGGAGGCGGGGGCGCAGGTTCGAATCCTGCCGGGGGCACCAGGAAAGCAGGACCGGATCGTTGCCGGGCGCAGGAGCATGACGGCTCCCCGCGCCCGGTTTTTTGCGCTCGCGACCAGGCAAGATCAAGAATGTCGTCATGCTGATCGGGGCCGTGACCGCGACGGTTCTCACCGTCCGTGGGGTCCGCGCGGTTGTCGGGAAGAACGAGCGGCTGCGGGCGGCGGCGCTGCTCGCGGGCGCGGGCGCCATTGCCGTGTACGCGTGGGGCCTGCTCCACCTCGGCTTCGCCGTGTTGCAGGCGGAGGACGGCGGGGCGGGTTCGTTCCCGATCGCGCCCTGCCGCGAGGCCGGGACGCAGCGGGCAAGCCAGGTCGACGGGTACGAGGTCGGCTATCTGCCGCTCCGCTTCGAGTGCCGCACCGGCGGTGGGGGCGCGTATGTCACCTCGACCGTGCCCGGGTACGTCAACCCGGCCACGGCCGCCCTCGGCCTGATCACCGCCACCTGCGGGGTCCTCGCCGGCACGACGGCCCGGCACGCCCGACCGCCGGTGGCCTAGCCGATCGACCGGCGGCAGGCGGTCAGCCGCCGGTCGCGTAGCCGATCGGCCGGCGGCGGGCGGTCAGCCGGCGACGTACGCCGCCAGGTGTTCCCCGGTGAGGGTGGAGCGACCTGCGACGAGGTCGGCGGGGGTGCCCTCGAAGACGATCCGGCCCCCGTCGTGGCCGGCCCCGGGACCGAGGTCGATGATCCAGTCGGCGTGCGCCATGACCGCCTGGTGGTGCTCGATGACGATCACCGACTTGCCGGCGTCGACGAGGCGGTCGAGCAGGCCGAGCAGTTGCTCGACGTCGGCCAGGTGCAGGCCGGTGGTCGGCTCGTCGAGGACGTAGACGCCACCCTTCTCGGCCATGTGGGTGGCCAGCTTGAGCCGCTGCCGCTCGCCGCCGGACAGGGTGGTGAGCGGTTGGCCCAGGCTGAGGTAGCCGAGCCCGACGTCGGCGAGCCGGTCAAGGATGGCGTGCGCGGCCGGCGTACGCGCATCGCCGGCGCCGAAGAACTTCTCGGCCTCCGTCACCGACATCGCGAGCACCTCGCTGATGTCGCGACCGCCGAAACGGTATTCCAGCACCGACGCCTGGAACCGCTTGCCCTCGCAGTCCTCACAGGGCGCTGCGACACCGGCCATCATCCCCAGGTCGGTGTAGATGACACCGGCGCCGTTGCAGCTCGGGCAGGCGCCCTCGGAGTTGGCGCTGAACAGCGCCGGCTTCACACCGTTGGCCTTCGCGAACGCCTTGCGGATCGGGTCGAGCAACCCGGTGTACGTGGCCGGGTTGCTCCGCCGTGAGCCACGGATCGCGCCCTGGTCGATCGACACCACACCGGCGCCGGCGGGGATCGAGGAGTGCACGAGCGAACTCTTGCCGGAGCCGGCGACACCGGTGAGGACGACGAGCACCCCGAGCGGTACGTCGACGTTCACGTCCTGGAGGTTGTTGGCCGTCGCGCCACGGATCTCCAGTTTGCCGGTGGGTGTGCGTACCGTCTCCTTGAGGGCGGCCCGGTCGTCGAGGTGGCGACCGGTGCTGGTGCCGCTGGCCCGCAGGCCGTCCAGGCTGCCCTCGTAGCAGACGGTGCCGCCGTCCGTGCCGGCGCCGGGACCGAGGTCGACGACGTGGTCGGCGATGGCGATGGCCTCCGGCTTGTGCTCCACGACAAGCACTGTGTTGCCCTTGTCGCGCAGTTGGAGCAGCAGCTTGTTCATCCGCTGGATGTCGTGCGGGTGCAGGCCGATCGTCGGCTCGTCGAAGACGTAGGTGACGTCGGTGAGCGACGAGCCGAGGTGGCGGATCATCTTGGTGCGCTGCGCCTCCCCGCCGGAGAGGGTGCCCGACGGCCGGTCGAGCGAGAGGTAACCCAGGCCGATCTCCTCGAACGAGTCGAGGAGGTGTTGCAGCCCCGCCAGCAACGGGGCCACCGACGGCTCCTCGATCTCCCGGACCCAGGCGGCGAGGTCGCTGATCTGCATCGCGCACGCGTCGGCGATGTTCCTCCCGTTGATCTTCGACGACCGGGCCTCCTTGCTGAGCCGGGTGCCGGCGCAGTCGGGGCAGGTCGTGAAGGTCACCGCCCGCTCCACGAAGGCACGGATGTGCGGCTGCAACGCGTCGATGTCCTTGGCGAGGAAGGACTTCTGGATCGACGGGATCAGGCCCGTGTACGTCAGGTTGATCCCGTCGACTTTGATCTTCGTGGGCTCCCGGTGGAGCAGGTCGTGCTGCTCCCGCTTGGTGTACCTGCCGATCGGCTTGTCCGGGTCGAAGTAGCCGCAGCCGCGGAAGATCCGGCCGTACCAGCCCTCCATGCTGTAGCCCGGAATCGTGATCGCGCCCTCGTTGAGGGAGCGGCTGTCGTCGTACAGCGCCGACAGGTCGATGTCGGTGACCGAACCCATGCCCTCGCAACGCGGGCACATCCCGCCGAGCCGGGTGAAGGTCGCCTTCTCGGTCTTCGTCTTGCCCGCGCCACGATCAACGGTGATCGCGCCGGTGGCCTTCACCGAGGGGACGTTGAAGGAGTACGCGTTGGGCGAGCCGATCTGCGGCTGCCCGAGGCGGCTGAACAGGATGCGCAGCATCGCGTTGGCGTCGGTGGCGGTGCCGACGGTGGACCGGGCGTTGGCGCCCATCCGCTCCTGGTCCACGATGATCGCCGTGGTCAGACCGTCCAGCAGGTCGACGTCGGGCCGCGCCAGGGTCGGCATGAAGCCCTGCACGAACGCGCTGTACGTCTCGTTGATCATCCGCTGCGACTCGGCGGCGATGGTGCCGAACACCAACGAGCTCTTGCCGGAGCCGGAGACGCCAGTGAACACCGTCAGTCGGCGCTTCGGGATCTCGACGCTGACGTCCCTGAGGTTGTTGACGCGCGCGCCCTGTACACGGATCAGATCGTGGCTGTCCGCGACGTGCGGGGTGGAGGGGCTCATGGTGTCTCCATCTGTCGGGCGCGCGCGCAGGACTCAGCGCACTTCCTGGATGCGGATCAGGTTGCCGGCGGGATCGCGGAAGGCGCAGTCGCGTACGCCGTACGGCTGCTCGGTCGGCTCCTGGACCACCTCGGCCTCGGTGGCCTCCAGCTTGGCGAAGGTGGCGTCGAGGTCGGTGGTGGCCAGGTTGACGCCGAAGTAGCTGCCCTTGGCCATCAACTCGAGGATGGTCTGCCGTTCGTCGTCGGTGAGGCCGGGATTGGCGGCCGGCGGGTGCAGGACGATGGCGGTGCTGGGCTGGCCGACCGGCCCGACCGTGATCCACCGCATCCCCTCGTACCCGACGTCGAGGCGGACCTCGAAGCCGAGGATGTCGCGGTAGAAGACCAGCGAGGCCTCCGGGTCGGTGTGCGGCAGGAAACTCGAATGAATGGTGATGTCCATGCTGGTCACGCTAGTTGCGCCGCGGTGACCCGCGCTTCTCGATTCCTGACCGGTCTGGTCACCTGCTTCGCCACGCACGACGGCATCCCCGCCGTCGCCTGCGCGGCCTGCCGCCGGTAGACGCTCGGCGGCACCCCGACCAGCTCGGTGAAGCGGGTGCTGAAGGTGCCCAGCGACGAACAACCGACAGCGAAACAGACGTCGGTGACGCTCAGGTCGCCACGGCGCAGCAGGGCCATCGCCCGCTCGATGCGCCGGGTCATGAGGTAGCTGTAGGGAGATTCGCCGTAGGCGAGGCGGAACTCGCGGCTGAGGTGCCCGGCCGACATGTGCGCGCCCCGGGCCAGCGCCTCGACGTCGAGCGGCTGCGCGTACTCCCTGTCGATCCGGTCGCGGACCCGCCGCAGGCGCGCCAGGTCGTCCAGTCGTCGGCTGGCGTCGGGTTTGCTGCTCACCTGGGAAATCGTGCCACAACCCTCCGACATTCGACCGCTCGCCGGCGGCGGACCTGCCAACCCGGTCAGCCGGCCTCGCGGCGGGCGCGGGCCCGGCGCTTCCCCTCGTGCATGGCCTGCACCCGGGCCACCGGGATGGTCCGGCCCTCGGCGACCAGGTCGGCCGGGAGCGGCTGCGGCGTCGGCATCAGCGCGGCCCACGGATCACCGTCGCCGAGCAGCGACGGCGCGGTCCGGATGGTGAAGTCGGCCGGGGCCACCTCGGTCAGGTCGGCCCAGTCGACCGGGAAGGAGACCGGCATCCCGGGGCGCAGCCGGGGGCTGTACGTGGCCACCACCGTCGCGCCGCCGGAGCGGGTGGCGTCCACGAAGACCCGGCCACCCCGGTCCTCCTTGATGTACGCCGTGGTGGCCAGCGCCGGGTCGAGCCGCTCGGCGCGGACGGCGAGTGCCCGGGTGGCGGCGGCCAACTCCTCCGCCGTGGGTCCGTCGGCCACCGGGACGAAGACGTGCACGCCCTTGGCGCCGCTGGTCTTGACCGCACCGGTCAGGCCGGCGTCGGCGAGCGCCTGACGGACCAGCAGGGCCGCGTCGACGGCCGCCCGGAAGCCGTCACCCTCCGGCGGGTCCAGGTCGAGCACCAGGTGCGTCGGACGGTGCGGTTCCGCAGTGGTGGCCAGCGTCGGGTGGTATTCCACAGCCCGTTGGTTGGCGAACCAGAGCAGGGTGCGCCGGTCGTCGCAGAGGGCGTACGAGATCTCCCGGTGCGACGCCTCCGCCCAGACCGGCACCCGGCGGACCCAGTCCGGGGTGTAGCGGGGCAGGTTCTTCTGCATGAAGGGCGGCTGCCCGGGGCGGACCCGGATCACCGACAGCGGGCGGTCCCGCAGCTGGGGAAGGATCCGCCCACTGACGGCGTCGAGGTAGTCGACCAGGTCTCGCTTGGTCGCGTCGTCGCGGTCGGACAGCGGCTGGTCCAGGTTGGTCAGGGCCACGCCGTCCCGGGTCTCGTCAGCCTTGCTCACCCGACCACCCTTGCGGCCCCGGTGCCGTCGGTCAACCGGACGCGGCGCTCCGGTGCGGATCGATTCCGGCGCCTACCGCGGCCGGGCCCGACGGATCGGCTGCCGACGACGGCCCGATCGAGCGTCGGGGCAGGCCGGTCGAGCGTCGGGGCAGGCCGGTCGAGCGTCGGGGCAGGCCGGTCGAGCGCCGGGGCAGGGTGGTCAACGCCACCAGCCACGCGGCGACCACGAGACCGGCGGCCACGGCGAACGCGGTCCGGTAGCCGCCGGCGAGCGCGGCGGTCTCGGCCCAGCCGGCGGCCCGCAGGCCGTCGCTACGGGAGGCGGCCAGGGTGGCCAGCGCGGCCAGGCCGACCGCCCCGCCGACCTGCTGGGTGGTGTTGGCCAGGCCGGAGGCGAGCCCGGCGTCCGTGTCGGTCGCGCCGGCCATGGCCAGGGTGGTGACGGCCGGCAGGGTCAGGCCGCCGGCCACCCCGAAGATCAGCATCGCCGGGAGTACGGCGGTGACGTAGGCCCCGTCGGCGGGCAGCCGGGCGAGCAGCAGGAAGCCGACGGCGGCCAGGCCGAGCCCGACCAGCAGCACGGTCCGGGCGCCCCAGCCGGCGATCAGCCGACCGGCCAGGCCGAGCGACACCACCGCGATCACCACCGGGGTGGGCAGGAAGGCCCAGCCGGTCGCGGCGGCGTCCAGTCCGAGCACCAGTTGCAGCTCCACGGCGAGCAGGAACTGGAAGCCGAAGTACGCGCAGACCATGAGGAACTGCACGGCGTTCGCCGCCGCCAGACCCGGGACGCGCAGCACCCGGGCCGGCACCAGCGGGGTCGCCGCCACCCGTTGACGGAGCACGAACGCGCCGAGCAGCAGCGCCGCGAGGGCGACCGCGCCGAGGGTCCGAGGGCTGGTCCAGCCGTGTTCGCCGGTCCCCACGATGCCCAGCACGGCGGCCATCAGGCCGGCGGTGACGAGCAGCGCGCCGGGCAGGTCCAGGCCGGCCCGCAGGCCGATGCCCCGTTCGGCCGGGAGCCGGCGGACGGCCGCGAGCAGGATGGCCGCCCCGATCGGCAGGTTGACCAGGAAGATCGCCCGCCACCCGGCCGCCTCGGTGAGCACTCCGCCGGCGACGGTGCCGACCGACGCGCCGGCCGCGCCGGTGAAGCTGAACACGGCGATCGCCCGCGCCCGTTCGGCGGGTTCGGGGTAGAGCCGGACGATCATGCCGAGGCTGACCGCCATGGCCAGCGCCCCACCGACGCCCTGGCCGAAGCGCGCGGCGACGAGCAGCGTCGGCCCGGTGGCGACCGCGCAGGCCAGCGAGGCCAGCGTGAACAGCGCGACGCCGGCCAGGAACACTCCCCGCCGGCCGAGCAGGTCGCCGAGTCGGCCGGCGAGCAGCAGCAGCCCGCCGAACGCGACAAGGTACGCGTTGACCACCCACGCCAGGCCGGCGGCGGTGAAGCCCAGATCGCGTTGTACGGCGGGCAGCGCCACCGCCACGACGGTGCCATCCAGGATGATCATCAGGCTGCCGGCGCAGAGTACGAGCAGCGCGGGCCAGCGGGATGGGACGACCCGATCCATGAAATTCCTCCTTGGTACACGGTTTGTTACCGAGGCCATCGTCTGTGACCATGAACCGGAGCGGAAGGAGGCACTCTCATGTCCCAGGGGAACAGCGATGTGTCCGCGCTGGTCGAGGCCGAGGTGACCTGCGCGGCCGAGAACGTCCCGTTCACGCCCGGGCAGGCTCGGGCGTGCACCGTCCGGGAGGTGCTCGACCGGGTCGGCGGCAAGTGGAGCATCAGCATCCTGGTGGCCGCCTCGCACGGGCCGGTGCGCTTCACCGAGCTGGAGCGGCACATCGAGGGCATCAGCCGCCGCATGCTCACCCTGACGCTGCGCAACCTGGAACGTGACGGCCTGCTGCGCCGCACCGTCTATCCGACCGTCCCACCCAAGGTCGAGTACGCGGCGACCCCGATGGCGTTGGAGCTCTACGAGTCGCTGGTGGCCCTCACCAGCTGGGCCGAGCGGCACCGCCGCGCCATCGCCGAGGCGCGGACCAGCTACGACGCCGAGCACGCCGGATAAACCCCCACCGGGTGTGGGGAACGCCACCACCGAAGTCTGACCGATCGGTCAGGCTCTGACCGATCGGTCAGGCATGCTGGTCTGCGGAGGTGGACCGGCAATGGCCAGAGCGGTGTCCGAGACGCACGGCGAGATCCTCGCCGCGGCGGCGCGTCAGTTCACGGTGAGTGGCTACCGCGGCACCTCCCTGCAGGACATCGCCCGTGAGGTCGGCTGTTCCAAGGCCACGGTGCTCTACCACTTCGCCAACAAGGAAGCCCTGCTCGCCGAGCTGATGGCCCCGGCGATCGGCGTGCTGCGGGACCTCGACGACCGACTCACCGGCCTGACCGGTTCGGCCGCGCAGGAGGTCGCCGCACAGGGCTTCGTCGACCTCGCGGTCCGGTTCCGGCGGGAGATCGCGGTGCTGCGCGGCGAGTTCCCGGAACTGCTCTGCCAGCCGGCCTTCGCGCACATCCAGCAGATCTCCGACCGCCTGCGCGACGCGTTGGCCGGACACTCCGACCGGCCCGGCGCCCGGATCGCCGCGCTGGTGCTGCTCGCCGGGATCTCCGAGGCCTGCGGCGAGTTCGCGGACATCCCCGACGACGAGCTGCGCGCCGCCCTGCTCACCCTCGTCCGGCGGGCCGTCGAACCCGTCGACGCACCCCTGCCCCAACCACCCACGACCGAGGACAAGGACTCCTGATGGCCACCCTGCTCTACCGGCTCGGCCGGGGCGCGTTGCGCCGGCGACGGCTCGTCGTCGCGCTCTGGCTCGTCGTACTCGTCGTCGCCGGCCTGGCCGCGGCGACCCTGCGCGGCCCGACGGCGAGCAACTTCACAATGCCCGGCACCGAGAGCCAGCGCGCGCTCGACCTGCTCGCCGAGCAGTTCCCCGCGGCCAGCGGCGCGACAGGCACCATCACCCTCAAGGCGCCTGCCGACGGCCAACTGGCGACCCCGCAGGGCAAGGCAGTGGTGCAGGAACTCGTCGAGCAGGCCTCGACGCTGCCCGGCGTGGTCGGCGCGGTCAACCCGTTGCAGGCCGGCGCGGTCACGCCCGACGGCCGGTACGCGCTGATCCAGGTCCAGTTCGGCGAGGACGTGACCGACGCGCAGCGCACCGCGTACGAGCAGGTGGGCGCGGCGGCCAAGGCACAGGGTTGGCAGGTCGCCCCGGGTGGCGAGGTGCTCGGCAGCGAGCCGGAGATCGGCTCCACCGAGGCGCTCGGCGTCCTGGTCGCCGCGATCGTTCTGATCATCACGTTCGGTTCACTCGTCGCCGCCGGAATGACAATGCTCAACGCGCTGATCGGCGTGGGCGTCGGGATGGCCGGGCTGTTCGCGCTGAGCGGCGTCGTCGAGCTCACCAGCACCGCCCCGGTGCTGGCGCTGATGCTCGGCCTCGCGGTCGGCATCGACTACTCACTGTTCATCACCTCGCGGCACCGGCAGAACCTGCTCGACGGATTGTCCCCGGAGGAGGCGGTCGGCCGGGCGGTCGGCACCGCCGGGTCCGCGGTGCTCTTCGCGGGCGCGACAGTGGTCATCGCGCTGGCCGGGCTGGCAGTGGTGAACATTCCGTTCCTCACCGTGATGGGTCTCGCCGCCGCGGGCACTGTCACCGTCGCGGTGCTCGTCGCGATCACCCTCCAGCCGGCGCTGCTCGGCTTCGCCGGCCGCCGGGTGCTCCCCCGCCGGCTGCGGGCAGTTGTCACCGACGAGCAGGGCGCGGCCGTCGACCACTCGGGCGTCGCCGACCGGCCGGCCGCCGAGGACGAGTCCCGGTTCGGGTTCCGCTGGGCGCGGCTGGTCACCCGCTTCCGCGTACCTGTCATCCTGGTCGGCCTGCTCGGCCTGGGTCTGCTCGCGCTGCCCACGCCGGACATGCGGCTGGCCCTGCCGGGCGCCGCGACGGCCGCCGTCGGCTCGCCCGCCCGGGTGGCGAACGACCTGACCGTCGAGGGTTTCGGGGCGGGCTTCACCGGCCGGCTCGCGGTGGTGGTCGCCGGTGACACCCCGCAGGCCACCTCGGCCGCCGTGCCGCAGGTGACAGCGCTGCTCCAGCGCACCGAGAACGTCCTCGCGGTGGCGCCGCCCCAGCTCAGCCCGGACGGCCGGACCGCGCTGCTCGGCGTGGTGCCGAAGACCGGCCCGACCGACGAGGCCACCGAGACCCTGGTGCACGACATCCGCGCCTCGGTGAGCGGGATCCGCGACGTGGACGTGCTGCTCACCGGCGTCACCGCGATCGGCATCGACGTCTCCGAGAAGCTCTCCGACGCGCTGCCGGTGTACCTGCTGCTGGTGGTCGGGCTCTCGGTGCTGCTGCTGATGCTGGTGTTCCGCTCACTGCTGGTGCCGGTCAAGGCCGCGTTGGGCTTCCTGCTCACCGTCGCCGCCACGTTCGGCATCACGGTGGCGGTCTTCCAGCAGGGGCACCTCGCCGACCTGGTCGGCCTGGACACGCCGGGCCCGCTGATCAGCTTCCTGCCGATCCTGCTCATCGGCATCCTGTTCGGGCTCGCCATGGACTACGAGGTGTTCCTGGTGTCCCGGATGCGGGAGGACTTCGTCCACGGCAAGTCCGCCCGGCAGGCCACCATCAGCGGCATGGGGCACGGCGCCCGGGTGGTCACCGCCGCCGCGCTGATCATGATGTCGGTCTTCGGGGGCTTCGTCTTCCTGGAGGACCCGGTGATCAAGTCGATGGGCTTCGCCCTCGCGGTCGGCGTCGCCATCGACGCGTTCGTGGTCCGGATGACCATCGTCCCGGCGGTGATGTCGCTGCTCGGCGACCGCGCCTGGTGGCTCCCTGGTTGGCTCTCCCGTGCCCTGCCGAACGTGGACATCGAAGGCGAGGGCCTCCGCACCCACCTGGAGGACCGCACGCCCACCCACGTCTGACCCCGTCCACGCGAGGGAGGTGCGACGCCCGTCGGGCTCCGCACCTCCCTCGCGCGTTCGCACCGGTCAGACCCCGGCCGGGTACGTCTCCATCTCACCGGGGAGCGCCGGGACCGGCAGCGGGTGCAGAGCGGTGGTCTCGTCGCACCAGACGAAGGCGTCGTACCGGTCGCTGAGCCGCGTCGGCACGTAGTTGCCCCAGGACTCGAAGGACGGGTCGTAGACGACCCCGATCGCCCGGTGGTCCGCGGTGTCGGTCGCCCAGCCCGGCTGGTCGTCACCGCCGAAGATCAGCACCGCCCGGTCCGGCATCAGCTCGTGCAGCCGCCGCTCGACCGACCCCTCCCGAGCCGGTGGCACCACCATCGCCTCGGGCGGCGAACCCCAGCGGGGCGCGGCGATGGTGGTGCCCCGGTAGGTGCCGAAGCCGATCAGCGCCACGGCCTCGTCGCCGTGCCGTTCCCGGGCCAACTGACCAATGTTGACCATCCCGTCCGCTGCCATGTCGGTGGCCCGCGCATCCCCGACGTGCGTGTTGTGCGCCCAGACGATGCCTCGGGCGTCCGGGCCGTACCGGTCCAGCAGCCGGTCCAGGGTGTCCTGCATGTGGGTGTCGCGGATGTTCCACGAGTCCGGCCCGCCGGCCACCATCGCCCGGTAGTACCGCTCCGCACCGGCCACCACCTCCGCGTTCTGCCAGGCCGAGAAGCGATCCGGCCCGTCGGAGAGGGCGTGTTCACGGGTCCGGGCGAGCAGCCGGACCACCTCCTCCTCACAACGGGCGGAGACGAACCGGCTGGCCGCGCCGTACTCCTCGACCCGCTTGCCGTACGGCTCGAAGCAGCGGTACGCGTCCTGCGCCGCCTCCAGTGACGTCGGGTCCTCCTCCCCCAGGTAGTCGAAGATCGCCTGCATCGACTCCCAGAGGCTGTACACGTCGAGCCCGTGGAACCCGGCCCGTTGACCCTCCGGCCGCTCCACGTTCCAGGCCCGCAACCAGTTGGCGAACCGGGCCACCTCGGCGTTGGCCCACATCCAGGTCGGCCACCGCTCGAACTGGTCGAGGGCGAGCTGCGGCTGGAGTGCGCCGCCCGGCGCGGCGGTCACCGACCGGTGCACCCGGTCACAGTCCGGCCAGTCACCCTCCACCGCAACGAAGGAGAAGCCGCACTCCGCGATCAACCGACGGGTGAGCTGCTCCCGCAACCGGTAGTAGTCGTAGCTGCCGTGGGTGGACTCACCGATCATCACCACCCGGGCGTCTCGAACGCGTTGCAGCAACGGGTCGAAGTCGCTCGGCGCGCCGAGCCGCTGAACCAGCATGCCAGCGGCTACCCGACCGCCGCTGGGACAAACCGTGGGCGCGTCGCACGCCGACACGCCGACCGCCGGGCCGTCGTGCGTGCCGACCAGGCCGGTGTACGCCCACCGCCAGCGGGTAGCCGGCCGGCATGACCGTCACCGGCGTTCAGTTGCAGGAGTACCTGGCCGGGCTCGACTACCCGGTCTCCCGGGAGGATCTGGTCCGCTGGGGGCAGGAGAACGGGGCCAGCACGGCGATGTTGCAGATGTTGCAGGCGTTGCCGCCCGAGCAGTTCGACTCCCCGGACGAGCTGGCTGCAGCGCTGACCACCCTCTCCTGACCCTGACCCCGCAGGTGGGTCAGCCGACGGCGACGGTGCGGGATTCCGCGCGGGCGGTCTCGGCGGCGGCGAGGATGCTGACGACCTCGCGGCCGAAGCGCACGTCGCAGCGGTGGTCGCGGGTGCCGGCCCGCACCTGCTCGACGAGTTGGTCGATCGCGACACCGAATGCCGTGGCGGCGTCGTTCTCGCCGAACGGGACGTTTTCGATGCCGTTCTCGCCGTAGAACACGAACTCCCGGGCCATCGACTCCGTCGGGGCGTCCAGGGAGAGGGAGGCGCTGCTCGTGGCACCGCCCTCGTGGGTGAGGAGCAGGTGCACCATCCCGCTCGGCCCGTCCATCGCCGCCACCTGGGTCACCCGGCCCAGCACCGGCAGGAGGATGGAGAGCGCGTGCGGGGCGATGTCCCAGAGCGCACCGTGCTCGCGACGCCACAACGAACCGCCGTACGGGCTGCCGTCCTGGAAGATCGAGGCGAACGCGGTGGTCCGGCCGTGCTGCCAACCCCCGGCGGCAGCGGTGGCGGCGAGGAACGCGGTCACGTTCGGCTGGAACCGCTGGGTGAAGAAGACGACCGAGGCGACCCCGGACTCCTCGGCCGCGGCGACGACCCGGTCGGCGTCGGCCACGCTGAGCGCCAGCGGCTTGTCCAGCAGCAGGTGCCGTCCGGCGGTGGCGGCCCGGACCGCGATGTCGGCCTGGATGTCCGGTGGCAGCGCGACGGCGACCGCTTCGCACTGCTCGATCAGCGCGTCGACGTCGGCGAAGGCCGGCACCCCGTACCGCTCGGCCAGCGCGGAGGCCCGCTCCGGGTTGCGGCCCCACACCCCGACCAACTCCGCGTCCGGGTGGGCGTGCAACGCCTTCCCGTGCGTCTCGATCGCCCAGTGACCGGTGCCGAACAAGCCGAACCGCAGCACGTGTGCCTCCACTTTTCCCCCCGCCGCGGCAACGCCACGGACCTGATCCACGCTAGTCGCCCCACCGGCCGCCCCAACGGCGGGTCGACCAACCGAGCAGCTCACGTCGCATGCGATCCGTGCGACCAGACTCCAGCGAGTGCCTGTAGAGCTGCCCCAAATATGGGACGCCTCCACCCCCACCCACCCCGGACGCGCCCCGCCCCACGCGCACCCCACCCGCGAACGCACCCCACCCCCGCTCGCACCCCACCCACGAAAACGCGCCCCAGCCCCCCCCACGCACCCCACTCACGGACGCGCCCCACCCAGAAA
Organism: Micromonospora sp. CA-240977; assembly: GCF_050942285.1. Lineage (NCBI taxonomy): Bacteria > Bacillati > Actinomycetota > Actinomycetes > Micromonosporales > Micromonosporaceae > Micromonospora > Micromonospora sp. CA-240977. Next base: position 6,424,945 of record NZ_CP192055.1, read on the forward strand.
CGCACCCCACTCACGGACGCGCCCCACCCAGAAACGCACCCCAACCCCGCACGCGCCCACCGACAGACACGCCCCAACCCCGCATGCACCCCACCCGCAGACGCACCCCACCACGGACGCACCCCACCCGCGAAGCAACTCGTCCGGGCGGCCAGAGTCCGGCCAGTGCCTGTAGAGCTGCCCCACGTATGGGACGCCCCTACCCCACCAACCTCGGACGCACCCCACCCCCGGACGCACCCCACCCGCGAAGCAACCCTCAACGCCGCACCCCGCAGCCCCGACATGCCCCACTCGTGGGGCAGCTCTACAGGAAGCCACCGACGTCTCATGGGCGCCCCAGCGGGGACGGCCAGGCGGCCAAGCAGGCCAACCGGCAAGCAATTGAAGCGGCGAAGCGACCAAGCGGCCAGGCAAGCCAGGCGGCCCAAGCGGCCCAAGCGGCCAAGCAAGCCAAGCGGCCAACCAGGGAGTCCTAGCAGGAAGGCAGCCTGGCAGGGAGGCTGCCAGGCAGGGAGGCTGCCAGGCAGGGAGGCTGCCAGGCAGGGAGGCAGCGAGGCAGCGAGGCAGCGAGGCAGCGAGGCAGCGAGGCAGCGAGGCAGGGTCAACCCATTACTACGACGGTTAGTAGGCTGTGCCGGTGACCGAGGCAACGACCGGGTGGGGCCGGTGAACAGCGTGGGCGTCGACTCGCCGGTGGACGGGATCGTCGCGACGGTGTCGATCGTGCTGTCGCTGCTCGTCGCGGTGTGGGCGCTGGTGGCGGCGGTACGCCAACGGCCACCGGACCGGGTGCAGTTCATCGGCCTGGCCGTACTCGAAGTGGCGTTGCTCGTGTTGAGCGTGCTGGCCCTGGTCGCGGTCGGCGGCGGGGACCGGCCCGGCGAGCCCGGTGCGTTCTTCGGCTATCTGGTCACGCTGGTGTGCCTGCCGCCGTTGGCCTGGGTGCTGGCCCGGATGGAGCCGACCCGCTGGGGTTCGGCGATCGTCTGCGCGGTGTGCCTGGTGGCCCCGGTGGTGGTGGTCCGGTTGCAGCAGACCTGGGAGGTGCTCGGTGGTTGAGACAGAGCCGGCCCCCCGGCGTACGAACTCCGGCCCCGGTCGGCTGCTGATCGCGGTCTACCTGCTCTTCGCCATCGCGGCGACCAGCCGGGCCGGCTTGCAGATCGCGACCAAGTTCGACGAGGCCCCGGTGGCGTACCTGCTCTCCGGGGTGGCCGCGCTCATCTACATCGTGGCGGCAGTGGGGTTGGCCCGGGCCGGGCACACCGGCCGACGGGTCGCGCTGGCCTGCTGCTCCGTGGAACTGGTCGGGGTGGTCGCGGTCGGCATCCTGAGCCTCGTCGACAAGGAACTCTTCCCGGACGAGACGGTCTGGTCGCAGTTCGGCAGCGGGTACGGCTACATCCCGCTGGTGCTGCCGGTGCTCGGCCTGCTCTGGCTCTGGCGCACCCGTCGCGCCCCCGCCTGACGCGGCGACGAGAGCGCCCCTTTTTGCGAAGGAGCGCCCTCGTCGGGAGTACGGGTCAGTCCCGTGGGCCGCCGGCGACGTAGATGACCTGACCGGACACGAAGCCGGCGCCCTCGCTCGTCAGGAACGAGATGGTGTGCGCGACGTCCTCCGGGAACCCCGGGCGACGCACCGGGATCTCGGCCGCCGCGTGCTTCTTGAAGTCCTCGAAGTCGACCTTCATCCGGGCCGCGGTGGCCGCTGTCATGTCGGTGACGATGAAGCCGGGCGCGACCGCGTTGACTGTCACCCCGAACGGCCCCAACTCGATGGCGAGCGTCTTGGTGAAGCCCTGTAGACCGGCCTTGGCCGCGGCGTAGTTCGCCTGCCCCCGGTTGCCCAGGGCGGAGGTGCTGGAGAGGTTGACGATCCGCCCCCATTTCCGGTCCACCATGTGCTTCTGGGCGGCCTGACTGAACAGGAACGCGCCCCGCAGGTGCACCCCCATCACGGTGTCCCAGTCGGCGTTCGTCATCTTGAACAGCAGGTTGTCGCGGAGCACACCGGCGTTGTTGACAAGCACGGTGGGCGCGCCCAGTTCGGCGGCGATCCGGGCCACCGCCGCCTCGACCTGGTCCCGGTCGGACACGTCGGCGCCCACGCCGAGCGCACGGCCGCCGGCGCCGACGATGGCGTCCACCGTCTCCTTGGTGGCGGCCTCCTCGATGTCGACCACGGCGACGGCCATTCCGTCGGCGGCCAACCGCCGGGCGGTGGCCGCCCCGATGCCGCGTGCGGCTCCGGTGACGATGGCGACGCGGGGCTCCTCCGACATGATTACCTCCCGGTAACGTGGGGTCGATCGAAGGAGCTTAACCTTCCACTGCTAGTTAACGGTGATGACCATGGTTTGATCCAAGATCTATACGAGATGATCTTCCGCGCGTAGCGTCGCGATCGCTGTCACCTGCCAGCGAACAGACGACGAGGTAAGGAACGACATCACGTGACATTCTCGCGTACCCGTGGAGCCTGGCTCGCCGCCGTTGTCTCCGCGGCCCTCGCGGCGACCGGTGGATCACCCGCCCTGGCCGCCGCCCCCGGGGCCCCGGCCGATCCCGGCGCCACCCCCGCCCCCGCGACCAGCCTGCCCACCCCACCCGGCACCCACTCGGTCACTCTGATCACCGGTGACAGGGTCACCACCCGCCAGAGCGCCAACGGCGGCATGCTCGACGTACGGCGTCCAGACGGCGCCTCGACACCGGTACGGGTGATCGAGGCCGGCGACGACCTGTACGTCTACCCGCAGTCGGTGCTGCCCTACGTGGCCGCGAACACCCTGGACAAGCGGTTGTTCAACGTCACCCGGTTGATCGCCGACGGGTATGACGACGAGCGGGTGGACCACCTTCCGCTGATCGTGTCGTACGACGTCGGGGCAGCCGGCCTGCGGGCCGCCACCGCACCCACCGGTGCGACCCGCACCCGTACGTTGAGCAGCATCTCGGGTGCCGCGCTCAGCGAGGACCGCGACCGGGCCGACGAGTTCTGGGCCGCGATCACGGCCGCCTCCACCGCGAAGGCGACCGCGGCGACCGGCGACAAGGGACGCTTCTCCGGCGGGATCGCCAAGATCTGGCTGGACGGGCGGGTACACGCCGACCTGGCCGACACCACGGCGCAGATCGGCGCTCCCCCGGTCTGGGCCAGCGGCGACACCGGCACGGGCGTGCGGGTTGCCGTGCTGGATACCGGCATCGACGCGGCCCACCCGGACCTGACCAACCGGATCAGCGCGTCCGCCGTGTTCGTGCCGGGCGAGGAGATCACCGACCGGGTCGGGCACGGCACGCACGTCGCCTCCACCATCGCCGGCACCGGCGCCGCCTCCGGTGGCCGCGAGAAGGGTGTCGCCCCCGACGCCCGGCTCGCCGTCGGCAAGGTGCTCAGCGACGACGGCTACGGAATGGACTCCTGGATCCTCGCCGGCATGGAGTGGGCGGCCCGGGAGGCCGACGCCAGCGTCGTCAACATGAGCCTGGGCTCCAACCAGCCCAGCGACGGAACCGACCCGATGAGCCAGGCCGTCAACGCGCTCAGTGCGGAGACTGGCGCCCTGTTCGTCATCTCCGCCGGCAACGCCGGCCTGCCGGGCAGCGTGAGTGCCCCGGGCGCGGCCGACGCGGCGTTGACCGTCGGTGCGGTCGACGGTGCCGACCAGCTCGCCTCCTTCTCCAGCCAGGGCCCCCGGATCAGCGACGAGGCCATCAAGCCCGAGCTGACCGCGCCCGGCGTCGGGGTGCTCGCGGCCCGCTCCCAGTACGCGCCCGGCGAGGGCTCGTACCAGAGCATGGACGGCACCTCGATGGCCGCGCCGCACGTGGCCGGCGCCGCCGCCCTGCTCGCCGCGAAGCACCCGGACTGGACGGGCCAGCAGCTCAAGGACGCCCTGGTCAGCACGACCAAGGCCACGCCGCAGTACGACGCCTTCCAGGCCGGCACCGGCCGGGTCGACGTCGCCGCCGCGGTCCGCGCCCCGATCGTCGCCACCGGCACCGTCTCCACCAGCGTGCGCAGGGATACCACGAAGGCCACCCACCCGGTGACGTACACCAACGCCACCGGGCAACCGATCACGCTGGGCGTGTCGGTGGACGCGCCGGGCGCGCCGGCCGGGCTGTTCCGCCTGTCCGCAACGCAGCTCACTGTGCCGGCGAACGGCACCGCCACTGTCACCCTGACCACTGACACCTCCCCGGCCAGCGCCGGCAGCCGCTACACCGGTCAGGTCGTCGCCGTCGGGCCGGACCGGGCCGTGCTGGCCCGCACCGCCGTCGCGGTCGGCACGTTCACCCCGTACCACCGGCTGCGCCTGGAGATGACCGACCGGGCCGGCAAGCCCGCCGCCGGCGTGATCGAGCTGGGCCAGCCGGGCAGCTACGACATCAGCTTCGTCGAGACCGACCCGGACGGCACGGCGGAGCTCTACCTGCCCGAGGGCGTCTACTCGGCGATGAGCTTCCTGAACGTCACCGGCAGCCACGGCCCGAACTCACTCGGCGTGGCGCTGCTCGGCAACCCCGACATCGACCTGCGCACGGACACCACGGTTCGGTTGGACGGAAAGTCGGCCCGCCGGGTCGAATCGTCGGTGCCGCAGCAGACCGCCGACACCTTCACCCGGTTGGACTACTACCGGTCCCAGGGCGAGGGCCGGTGGCGCTCGTTCATCGCCGGCGGCGTGTTCTTCGACAGCTTCTGGGCACAGCCCACCAGCAGGGACGTGCGACACGGCGACTTCTACCTCGGCGCCCGCTGGCGCAAGGAGCAGCCGGTGCTGACCGTCGGCACCGCGACTGTGGACTTCGACGACGTGGTGCGCCAGCAGGGCACCACCCAGTTGCCGAAGGGCAGGTGGACCCTGCCGACGGTCTTCGCCGGCAACGGTGCGGCGAGTGACTACGCCGGGTTGAAGGCCCGGGGCGCGGTGGCCGTGGTCCGGCGCAACTGGGAGGTCAGCGACTCCGAGCAGGCCGCCGCGGCGACCGCCGCCGGGGCGAAGATGATGCTGGTGGTCAACGACTTCCCGTGGCGCGAGGTCCGCGACTACTCGATCGACTTCTTCACACCCTCCCCGATCGAGGTGGCAATGCTCAGCACCGACGAGGGCGAGGCGTTGATCCAGCAGATCCAGCGCGGGTCCACGACGGTCGAGGTGGTCTCGCAGCCGGTCGCCGACTACGTGTACGACCTGGTCCAGGCGTACCACAACCGGATTCCGGGCGACCTGAGCCGGACCGAAACGCCGAAGACGCTGGCCCGGGTGGACGTCGGCTTCAACGTGCCGACCCCGCAGACGCGGGGTGGCGAGTTCCGCTACGACTGGCCGTCGTACAACAACTGGGGCATCGGCCAGACCAGCAACCGGCCGCTCGCCGCGGTCCGTACCGACTGGGTGTCCACCGGCGACCTGTACACGTGGGGTCAGGAGGCGTACCTCGACTCCGCGACGTACCAGATCGACCCCCGGACCAGCTTCCGCGCCGGCAGCAGGAGCACCGAGCAGTTCTTCGAGCCGATCGAACGGCCGCACCTGAACAACAACTTCAAGCTGCCGACCCGCTCCGGCGGCACTCTCAGCCTCGACGTGCCCGGTTGGGGCGGTGCCGACCACGTCGGCATGGCGATGAGCGCCGCAGGGCAGACCAACAAGCTCTACCAGGGCCGGACGCTGCTCGGCGAGAGCACCAGCACGTGGATCAGCGGCACCGCGCCGAACGCGGGTGACCTGCCGTACCGGTTGGTGGTGGGGACCACCCAGGACCCGACCGTCGGCCGGTACTCCACCAGCACCAGCACCGAGTGGACGTTCCGGTCGAAGGCGCCGGCCGCCGGGGTGGAGTCGAGCGTGCTACCGCTGCTCCAGCTCGACTACGGCGTCGACACCGACGCTGCCGGCACCGCGAAGGCCCGGACCGACCTGACCGTCTCCGCCGCGCATCTGCCCGGCGCCGCCGGTTGCGGCAGCATCCGGCCGCTCAGCCTGGAGATCTCGTACGACGATGGCGCGCACTGGCAGAAGCAGGCGCTGGACCGTGCGAAGGACGGCTCGTGGACGGCGAAGTTGCGGGCACCGAAGGGCGCGACGTACGTGTCCCTGCGGGCCGGCGCCACCGACGGCGCCGGCAACTCGGTCCAGCAGACGGTGCTTCGCGCCTTCGGGGTGCGCTGATCGACGCGCTGCGGTGATCGTGTGACGGGGGACCGCGCCGCTCGGCGCGGTCCCCCGTTTCGTCAGAACCCGCGACCCCGGCAGAGCCGGATCCACCGGTAGCCGTGACCGGAGACCTTCACCGCGCCGAGCTTGCCCAGCTCGCCGTAGCCACGGTCGGTGAGCACGTCGATCGGCATGTCGGCCTCCGGTTCGAGACTGCTCAGATCGACCTCGACGTCGTCGGTGCCGAGGTTGTGCACGAAGACCATGGTCCCGGTGGGCCCGTCCGCCCGGTGCGTCAGCACGCCGGGTGGCACCGGCACGTCGATGTGGGTGGTCGAGCCGGAGCCGACCTCCGGAGCCTCCCGCAGCGTGCGGATCATGCGCTCGAACCAGGCGAGCAACGACTTCGGGTCGCTGCGCTGGGCGGTGACGTTCACCGTCGGGTACCCGAAGTCACCCTTGTCGATCACCGGGCGGACCAGCTTCTCCGGGTCCGCGGTGGAGAAGCCGGCGTTCGGCTTGAACGACCACTGCATCGGGGTACGGATCGCGTCCCGACCGCGCAACGACAGGTCCTCGCCCATCCCGATCTCCTCGCCGTAGCGCAGCACCGGCGTGCCGCGCATGGAGAACTGCAACGCGTACGCCAGCTCGATGCGCCGCCGGTCGTTGCCGAGCATCGGGGCGAGCCGGCGGCGGATGCCCCGGTCGTAGATGCGCATGTTCTCGTCCGGGCCGAACTGCGCGTACACCTGGTTGCGTTGTTCGGTGGTCAACCGGGACAGATCGATCTCGTCGTGGTTGCGCAGGAAGGTGGCCCACTGCCCACCGACGGGCAGCTTCGGGGTGTCCCGCAACGCCTCGATCAGCGACTCCGGGTCCTGCCGGGCCAGGGCGAGCATGAGTCGACCGTTGAGCATGAAGTCGAACAGCATGTGGATCCGGTTGCCGGAACCGCTGGCGTCACCGAAGAACGTCGGCAGTTGGTCCGGCTCGACGTTCGCCTCGGCCAGCAGGACGGCGTCGCCGCGCCGCCACTGCACGTGCTGGCGCAGCTCGGTGAGGAACTCGAAGTCCTTCGGCGAGTTCGGGTTGCCCGGCTCGGTCAGCTCGATGATGAACGGCACCGCGTCCATCCGGAAACCGGAGACCCCGAGCTGGAGCCAGAACGACATGATCTTCTTGACCTCGGCCCGGACCTGCGGGTTGGCGAAGTTGAGATCCGGCTGGAACTTGTAGAACCGGTGGTAGAACCACGCCTTGGCGGTCCGGTCGTAGCTCCAGGTCTCCTTCTGCTCACCGGGGAAGACCATGCCCTGGTGCCGGTCGTCCGGCTCGGTGTCGGACCAGACGAACCAGTCGCGGTACGGCGAGTCCGGCGACGAGCGGGCGGACTGGAACCACGGGTGCTCGTCGGAGGTGTGGTTGACCACCAGGTCGATGATCACCCGGATGCCCCGGTTCTGGGCCTGGTGCAGCAGCTCGGCGAAGTCGCCGAGGGTGCCGAAGCGCGGGTCCACGTTGTAGAAGTCGGTGGCGTCGTACCCGTCGTCGCGGTTGGGCGACGGGTGGATCGGGTGCAACCACAGGCAGGTGACCCCGAGCCGGGCCAGATAGTCCAGCCTCCCGATGAGCCCACGGATGTCACCGACCCCGTCGCCGTCGGAGTCGGCGTACGTGTCGATGTCGAGGCAGTAGACGACGGCTTCGGAATACCAACGGTCACCCATGCCGGAGAAACATCTCCGGTCGATCACCGCGGCAAACCCGTCCCTGGCGGCCGGTACCGTGCCCGTCATGGAGACCGATCTCGTCCCGCCGAGCCAACCGTTGGACTGGTCCGCGGGCAGTTGGCTGCACCCGCCGGTACGCGTCGAGGAGGGCCCCGCCGGCCAGCTCGTCGTCGAACCGGCGGCGGAGAGCGACTTCTGGCGGCGGACCAGCTACGGCTTCGTCCACGACAACGGCCCGGCTTTGCTGGCGCCGCTGCCGGTCGGCACCGCCATGGAGGTGAGTTTCCGGCTCGACTTCACGGCGCAGTTCGACCAGGCCGGCGCGTTCGTCCGGGTCGACGAACGGACCTGGACCAAGGCCGGCGTCGAGATGAGCGACGGTGAGGCGCAGCTCGGCGCGGTGGTGACCCGGGAGTTCTCCGACTGGTCGGTGGCGCCGGTGCCGCAGTGGGCGGGCCGGGAGGTGACAGTCCGGGTCAGCCGGGCCGGCGACGCGCTGACCGTCCGCGCCCGGGTCGACGGCGACCCGTGGCGACTGGTCCGGCTCACCCCGCTGGACCCGGCGGCCGAGGCGGTGGCCGGCCCGTTCTGCTGTGCGCCGTCGCGCGCCGGCCTAACCGTGGTGTTCACCGGCTGGCGGCAGGGGCCGGCGGACACCGCGCTGCACCCGGAGCACTGAGCGCAGGTGTAGCGAACGCCCCGCTGGGTATGACCACCTGATCTCCCCGCAGCCGACCGGAAGGACGACAATGGCGTACGCCCAGAGTGGCGACCCGGCCGGGTTCACCGGGTTGACCGGTTGGGTGGCCTCCGTGATCGAGGCGATGGGCCCGGTGGGCGTGGCGCTACTTGTGGCGTTGGAGAGCATCGTCCCGCCGATCCCCAGCGAGATCGTGTTGGCGCTCGCCGGCTTCCTGGCCCACGAGGGTCAGTTCAACGTCCTGCTCGTGGTGTTGGCCGCGACGGTCGGCTCGCTGGTCGGCGCGTTGGTGCTCTACTGGCTCGGCGCGGCGCTCGGCGAGGATCGGCTGAAGCGTTGGCTGGATCACATCCCGCTTGTCGACAGCGACGACCTGGAGAGGGCCGACAGGTGGTTCGAGCGGCACGGACGGTGGGCGGTGCTGATCGGCCGGGTGGTGCCGGTGGTCCGCAGCCTGGTCTCCGTTCCGGCCGGGGCCAACCGGATGCCGCTCGGCGAGTTCATCCTGCTCACCACCATCGGCAGCGGCCTCTGGAACGGTCTCATCGTCGGCGCCGGTTACGCGCTCGGACAGCGTTGGCAGGACGTGGAGCGCTACAGCGACTGGTTCAACTACGCGATCGTCGCGGTCTTCGTCGTCATGGTGGTCGTGTGGGTGGTCCGTAAGGTCCGCCGACGCCGGGAGCGCGACGACCGGCGGTCGGTGACCGCCGGTCGCTGATCCGCTACCGGTCGGCCGGCGACGCAACCGCCTGCGGTCGGCGCAGCACCGCCTGTTCGACAGCCGACCACACGCTCGTGGTCACCAGGTAGATGACCGCGGCGAGCGGCAGCACCAGCGCCACCAGCACCGTCGCGAACGGCAGCAGGGGCAGCAGCCGCCCGAGCACTGCCGCCCCCGGCCCCTCGGTGGGCGTACCGGCCACCGTGCCGACGGCCGCCGACGCCCGCCGGGCCCGCCGTGACGACCACCAGGCCACCACGAGCAGCACGGCCAGCAGGCCGGCGAAGAGCGGGCCGGCCGCCCCGGTCACGCCGTCGGTGAGATGGTGGCCCAGCGGCACACCGGCGAGCCGCTCGTCGAGCAGCCCGGTGCCGCCCTCGTTCGTGGTGAACAGCCGGTAGAGCACGAGCAGGAACGGCGCCTGGAGCAGCAACGGCAGGCAGCCGGCGATCGGGTTCGCACCGGCCTCCCGGTACAACGCGAACACCTCGCGTTGCACCTTCGCCGGGTCGTCGGCGTACCGCCGCTGGAGGTCCCGCACCTGCGGGGCGAGCGCCGCGCGGCGCCGCTCGCCGCGGACCTGCGCGACGGTGAGTGGCGAGATCAGCAGCCGGACGGCGATGGTGAACAGCACGATGGCGGCGGCGGTCGCCATCGCGCCGGCCAGTGGTTCGAGCAGCTCGGTGAGCCAGGACAGTGCCGTGCCGGCAGCGCCGACAACGTCGTGCAATGGTGCGAAGGCAAGCATGGACAACCCCTCGGTCCGAATCCGGTGAGGTCCGCCCCCGAGCGGTGTCCGCTCGACGGGAGACCGGTGACACGGGATCGGCCGCGCGGCGGCGTGGCGCTACGCGGCCGAGGGGTGTCCCGGAGCACGCGGACGAGGGCGACCGGCGGCGTCCGGGTCGAGCTGCCGGGGCATCCGGCGATCACGGGACCGGACCCGCAACCCGGTCCACCGTGGCCCGCCGCCGGGCGCACCAGACCGGCCGGGCCCCCGCGTCGCGAGCACCACGGCGAGCAGCACCAGCGCGGTGAGCGCGGCACCCGCGAGCAGGTCGGTCGGGCGGCCGGCGAGCAGGGTGAGCTGGGTGAACGCGAACATCCACGCGACCCCGACGAACCCCAGTGGCACCGGCACGGGCTCAGCATAGGTCCCGCTGTCACGTCGCTCCGGCGAAAGCGGCAACGCGCCCGGGCACGCCACGTTTCCCGGTGTCGCCACGTTGGGTAACCAGACAGCGGACCGATGCGGATGGACCGCGGACGGTAGGAACGGACGGTGGTGTCGATGACCGGTCAGGTGGCCGAGGCGCCCAACGAGATGGCTGCGGCGACCGGTTTGCTCACCGTGGGTGTCGAGGAGGAGTTCCTGCTCGTCGACCCGCACACCGGGGCCGCGGTACCCGCCGTCGACCTGGTGATGGAGCAGGTTCCGGCCGAACTTCGCGGGCAGGTGGAGCGGGAGTTCCAGACCAGTCAGATCGAGATCGGCAGCCCGCCCGGCCTGGAGCTGTCATCGATCCGGCACTCCCTCGGTGTGCTGCGTCGGGCCCTCTCCGACGCCGCCGAGCGGGGCGGCGTACGCCTGCTCGCCATCGGCACGGGTCCGGTGGACGGTCCGGTGCCGCCGGTGGTGGACAAGCCACGCTTCGACCGGATGGTCGAACGGTTCCGGCTGCTCGTCCCCGGTCCCGGCAACAACGGCATGCACGTGCACGTCGGTGTCCCCGATCCGGACACGGGTGTGCAGGTGCTCAACCACGTACGCCCCTGGCTGCCGATGCTGCACGCGATGACCACGAACTCCCCGTTCTCCCGGGGCGAGGACACCGGCTACGCCAGTTGGCGCTCGGTGGAGTGGGAGCGCTGGCCCTCGGTGGCCCCGACGCCGTTCCTGGAGTCGCACGAGCACTACCAGCGGCTGATCCGACAGTTGATCTCCAGCGGGGTGATGCTCGACGAGGGGATGCTCTACTGGTACGCCCGCCTGTCGGCGAAGTACCCGACGGTGGAACTGCGGATCGGTGACGTCTGCCCGTCGGTGGACGACGCGGTGCTGGTCGCCGCCCTGGTCCGGGCCCTGGTGGCCACCGCGATGGCCGATGTCGAGGCCGACCGGCCGGCGTTGCGGACCGACCACCACCTGCTCGTCGGCGCGCACTGGCGGGCCGCGCACGACGGCCTGGAGGGCGACGCCGTCGACGTCACCACCGGCGAGGTGCGCCCAGCCTGGGAGCTGCTGGACCGGTTCGTGGAGCGGCTGCGGCCGGCGCTGGAGCAGCACGGCGACTGGGCCGAGGTGACCGACCTGCTGGGCGGGTTGCGCCGGCACGGCAGCGGCGCGGCCCGGCAGCGCGCGGTGTACGAGCGCACCGGCCGACTCACCGACGTGGTGCAGGACGTCGCACGACAGACCCGTGGCTGATCTCCGTGACAGGATGAGCCAGTGGCGCAACGGCTGATCGTCATCGGCGGGGACGCCGCCGGAATGTCGGCGGCGTCCCAGGCCCGTCGCCGCCGCGACCGCGACGACCTGGAGATCGTGGTCTTCGAGCGGGGTCACTTCACCTCCTACTCGGCGTGCGGCATCCCGTACTGGATCAGCGGTCTGGTGTCCGGCCCGGAGGCGTTGATCGCCCGGGGGCCGGAGACGTTCCGGACGACGTACGCGATGGACGTCCGGCTGCGCCACGAGGTCACGACCATCGACCTGGACCGCCGCGAGGTGGTCGCCCGGGACCTGGAGGGCGGCGGCGAGGTCCGCGAGCGTTTCGACGACCTGATGTACGCCACCGGCGCGGTGCCGGTGCAGCCGCCCTGGGCGGCCACCGACGCGGGCGGCGTGTTCGGCGTGCAGACTCTCGACGACGGGGCGGCGCTTCGCGACTGGCTGGAGGGTGAGCCCCGGCCGCGCCGGGCCGTGGTGATCGGCGGCGGCTACATCGGCGTCGAGATGGCCGAGGCGCTGATCCAGCGCGGCCTGTCGGTGACCCTTGTCGAGGCGGGCGCCCAGCCCATGGCGACCGTCGACGGCGACATGGCCGAGCTGGTCGCGGACGCGATGCGCGGCCTGGGTGTCACGATCCGCACCGGCCTGCCGGTGACCGGCCTGGAGCAGCGCGACGGCCGGGTGTCCGCGGTGGTCACGGCCGAGGGGCCGATACCGACCGACATCGTGGTCCTGGGCCTGGGGGTACGCCCGAACACCGCGCTCGCCGAGGCTGCCGGGTTCCCGATCGGGCCGACCGGCGGCATCCGGGTGGATCGTCGGATGCGGGTGGCCGGGCTGTCCGGCGTCTGGGCGGCGGGCGACTGCGTGGAGACGTTGCACCGGGTCAGCGGGATGCCGGTGCACGTGCCGCTGGGCACGCACGCCAACAAGCAGGGCCGCGCGGCCGGGATCAACATCGGTGGTGGGTACGCCACCTTCGCCGGCGTGATCGGCACGGCCGTCACCAAGGTCTGCGACCTGGAGGTGGGGCGCACCGGCCTGCGGGAGCGGGAGGCCACCCTGGCCGGCTTCGACTTCGTCTCGGTGGTCGCCGAGTCGACAAACCGGGCCGGTTACTACCCCGGCGCCCGGCCGATGACTGTCAAGTTGATCGCGGAGCGGCCCAGCGGCCGGTTGCTCGGCGCGCAGATCGTCGGTTGGTCCGAGGCGGCCAAACGGATCGACACGCTGGCCGTGGCACTCTGGAACGGCATGACGGTGGACGATATGACGTCGCTGGACCTGGGTTACGCTCCGCCGTACGCGCCGGTGTGGGACCCGGTGCTCGTCGCCGCCCGAAAGGCGGTCGACGCGCTCGCTGCCCTCGACCGCTGACCGGTGCCCGCCGTGGAGGACCACCCGTGACCCAGACTCCGACCCGGCCGACGACGCGTCGGCGCCCGACGATGGTCGACGTGGCCCGGCACGCCGGGGTCAGCCTGAAGACGGTCTCCCGGGTGGTGAACGACGAGCCGGTGGGTCAGGAGCTGGTCAACCGGGTGCTGGCCGCCATCGCCGAGCTGGGCTTCCGGCGTAACGACATCGCCCGCAACCTGCGCTCCCGGCAGCTCAACGCCACTGTCGGGCTGCTCATCGAGGAGATCGCCAACCCGTTCTACGCGACGATCGCCAGCGTCGCCGCCGAGATCGCCGCCGCCCACGGGACGATGCTGATCACCGCCTCGTCGGAGGAGGACCCGGAGCGGGAACGCGCCCTGCTCCAGGACTTCACCCAGCGCCGGGTCGACGGGCTGCTTGTGGTGCCGGCGGGCCTCGACCACTCGTTCCTGCGGCGCGAGGTCGAGCTGGGGATGCCTGTGGTGTTCCTGGACCGGCCGCCGCAGGGGCTGCACGCCGACGCCGTGCTGTTGGACAACCGGGGCGGCAGCCACGCCGGTGTCACCGCGTTGCTGGACGAGGGGCACCGCCGGGTGGGCCTCCTGCTCGGCGCTCCGAGCGTGCCCACGATGCGCGAGCGGTTGGCCGGGGCGCGGGCGGCGCTGGCCGCGGTCGGGGTCGCACCGGACGAGTCGTTGGTCTGCGAGCGGCTGATCGCTCCCGAGGAGGCCGGGCGGGCGGTCGCCGCGCTGCTCGACCAGGCGGACCCGCCGACGGCGTTCTTCTGCGCCAACAACCGGCTCACCGTGGGCGCGCTCCAGGAGCTGCACCGCCGGGGCAGTGACGCCGCGCTTGTCGGCTTCGACGACTTCGAACTGTCCCACCTGATGCCCCGGCCACTGACCGTCGTCGCCTACGACACCCGGGAACTGGCCCGGGTCGCCACCGAGCGGCTGTTCCAGCGGATCGCCGGTGACGACGACACCCCACCGTCGACCACCGTGCTCCCCACCACACTGCTACCGCGTGGCCTGACCCCGCCACCAGGACGCTGACGACCTGTTGGAGCGATGATCGACACGAGGTCACCGATATCGCGGTATCCAGTTCGACGGGACACCCCGACATCGCCGATCTCGTGTCGATCATGCAGGGCCCCGGCCCCGCGCCGACCCGGCCCGGGACGGGCCGGGCCAGCGCGGTCGGGGGTCAGCTCGCGGCGTTGAGCAGGGCGTCGACCTCGGCCCGACTGGGCGGGTCCGCGCCCCGCCGGCCACAGGTCAGCGCGGCCACCGTCGCGGCCTGCCGGAGCACCGCGTCCCACTGCTGTTCGGTCACCGCGGCGAGCCGGTCGGCCGGCCGGTCTCCGAGCGCGTCGAGGTCGGCCAGCGCGGCCAGCAGACCGCCGGTGAACGAGTCACCGGCCCCGACGGTGTCGACAACTGTGGTGCGTACCGCCGGTTGCTCGTGCAGCGATCCGTTCGGGGCGAGCAGCCAGACGCCCTCACCGCCCCGGGTCACCACCGCGCAGGACACCCCGGCGTCGCGCCACTCGGCCATCACGTCGCCCACCGACCGGTCCGGGTAGAGCCACGCCAGGTCCTCGTCGCTGGCCTTCACCAGGTTCGCGAGGGGCACCTGGCGTCGTACCCTGGCCTGCTCGGCGGCCCGGTCCGTGACGATGCTCGGCCGCAGGTTGAGGTCGATCGAGACGGTGCGGCCGTCCCGGCGGCGTTCGCGGGCGAGCAGGTCCTCCAGCACCTGCGCCCCGGGGGCCAGCGCGAGCGCGAGGGACCCGGTGTGCAGCGCGGTCGCCGATGAGCCGGCCAGATCGGGCAACTCCGCCGGCGTCCACTGCCAGTCCGCGGTGCCGGCCAGCCGGAACTCGTAGCTGGCCTGCCCGCTGGCGTTCAGCGTGGCCACCGCCACCGAGGTGGGCTCCGGGGCGTGGACCGCCCAGTCCAGCTCGACCCGGTTGGCGCTCAGGTGCTCGGCGAGCAGCCGACCGTACTCGTCGGCGCCGAGCCGGGCCAGCAGCCGCACCGGCTGGTCGAGCCGGGCCAGCGTGACCGCCACGTTCGCCGGGGAGCCACCCGGCACGGCCCGCTGACCCTCGGCGGTGACCACCAGGTCGATGAGCGCCTCACCCGCGACCACGATCATGCGGTCACCTCGCCCGGCGCGAGCGGGCCGGGGCCACCGAGCCCGTTGGCCGAGCGCGACAGCAGCACCGCCTGGTACGCGTGGTAGACGTCCGGCCGACCGTGCCAGACCGTGTCGGCGGGCAGGTTCTGCGCGTCCAACTCGTGCCGCCATCCGGTGCCATCGATCAGGTAGCGGCGCGCGTACGCCCAGAAGACCCGGTACCAGTCGGCGTAGACGTCGTCGCCGGTGCGGCGGTGCAGGGTCACCGCCGCTCCGACGGCCTCGGCGAGCACCCAGTGCATCCGGGAGCGCACCACCGGCCGGTCGTCCCAGTCGATCGTGTAGACGAAGCCGTCGGCCCCGTCGACCGCCCAACCGCGCCGGACGGCGGCGGCGAACAGGTGACGGGCGTCGGCGAGCAGCCAGCGTGGCGGCTGCGGCAGGACCGCCTCCAACTCCAGCAGCAGCCGGGCCCACTCCAGCCAGTGGCCCATTGTCGAGCCGTACGGCCGGAACTGGTCGGCGGGCTGGTCCCGGTTGTAGTCGAGTAGCGGCGTCCAGTCGGCGGTGAAGTGCTCGGGCAGCCGCCAGTCGTGCCGGGCGGCCTCGGTGTGCACCAGGTGGTCGGCGATCCGCAGGGCACGGTCGGTCCAGCTCGCGTCGCCGGTGGCGGCGGCAGCGGCGAGGAACGCCTCGACCATGTGCATGCTGCTGTTCGCGCCGCGGTAGTCCTCGGTGACCGTCCAGTCCCGGTTCCACGATTCACGTACCGCGCCCGCCTCGTCGTCCCAGAACCGGTCGCGCACCACGGTCAGCACGTCGGCGAGCAACTCCTGGGCGCCGGGCCGTCCGGCACGCGCGGCGCTGGACGCGGCGAGCAGCACGAACGCGTGGTCGTAACCGGCCTTGTGGTCGTCGACGGGCGCTCCCTGCTGGTCCACCGCGCTGAACCAACCCCCGAACCGATCATCGCGCAGCAGGGTGCTGAGCGCGGCGATTCCGTGGTCGACCAGGGCGGCGGCGTCCGGGTCACCGTTGCGGTGTGCGAGGGTGGCGACGTGGGTCATCCGACAGGTGATCCAGGTGTACATCGGTTCGCCCCGGTCCGGGGTGCGGTCGTCGGTCAGCCACCAGAAGCCGCCCTCGGCCCGGACCGCCCGGCGGGCCGTGTCGAGCAGGGTGCGGGTCTGGTCGGCGAGGAAGGCGTCCAGGTCGGGCAGGTCGGGTGACGCTGCGGGAGCGGGAGTCGTGGTGGCGTCGGATCGGGGCACGTCGGTCATCTCAGCTGGTCACCGTGGGGTAGGAAAGGGACATACGGCCAGGATCGGCGGACGGACCGGGTCCGCGCCGCAAAACCGCCAACGGTACGGCGTAACGCCGCATGCGCGAGAGAGGATCATCGGTACGATTCCTCCCTTTTGCCCGTTGACATCGTTGTCACCGCTCAACCCTGCTCCGGCTGCGGTCGACTGTCAATTCCGCCTGCATCACACCGCGGGTCACGACCTGGACGACGCGTGGTTGGTGGTCGCGTCGGACAGCAGCGTGGCCCAGTCCTGGGCGGCGGCCCAGTCGGCGAAGCTGTGCCAGCCGACCTCCGGGTAGTCGCGGCGCAGCCCGGCGACGTCAAGGTCCAGACCGACGTCCGTGAAGTACTCGAACATGGCCGCCAGGTCGGTGGACCACTGTCGGACGCGGGCCAGGGGCACCCGCCGGTGGTCGATCGCGGAGCCGATGGCACCGGTGAGGATCTCGGCCATCTCCGCCGGTGTGCGCTGATCGGAGGCGATGTCGATGCGACGGCCGGCGAACTCGGCGCAGCGTTGCAGGACGTACGCGGCGAACGCGCCGATGTCGACCGCCGGGATGAGGGCGAGCGGCCGGTCGGCGGGCATCGGCCACGCGAAGACGCCCTCGCGCAGGCCGTCGAGGTTCCAGCCGCTTGCGTAGTTGTCCATGAATGCGGCCGGCGCGATGATCGTCCAGGGCACCCCGGAGCGGTGCAGGTGCCGCTCGACCAGGTACTTGCTCTCGTAGTGCGGGACGCCAGTGCCCCGGTCGGCGTGCGCGACGGTGGTCAGCACGATGTGGCCGAGGCCAGCGACCGCCGCGGCGTCGACGAGGGCCCGGCCGTGTCGGACCTCGGTGGCCAGGTCGGTGCCGAACGGGGTGGTGACCGCGAACAGCGAGTCGGCTCCGGCGAGCGCGGCGTCCAGGGAGGCGCGGTCGTCGAAGTCGGCGTGGCGCACCTCGGCGCCGAGGCCGCGCAGGGTGTCGGCGGCCGGGGAGGTGGGCTGGCGGGTGAGCGCGCGTACCCGGTGGCCGGCCGTCAGCAGGGCGCGGGCAGTGGCCCCGCCCTGCGCTCCGGTGGCGCCGGTGACGGCAACGGTGAGCATGAGTCCTCCTGAGGTAGGTTTGCTGCGTGACGCATTAACTGCGTCACGCAGCAGATTAGGAAGAATCGCTGCGTCGCGCAACTATTTGGGAGGTGATGTGGATGACCACACCGCGCCGGGCCGAGCTGTACGCGGAGGTGTCGATGGCGTCCCGTCGCTATCTGGCCTCGTACGTGCTGTTCAACCAGGCCATCGCCGACCACCTCGGGCTCCACCCGACCGACGTGCAGTTCCTGAGCCTGCTCACCGCGGCGCCCACTCCACGCACGGTGCGCGAGATCGCCGAGATGACCGGCCTGACCACGGGCTCGGCCACCCGGCTGGTCGACCGACTGGAACGCGGTGGCTACGTGACACGCACGCCCGACCGGGAGGACCGACGCCGGGTGCTGGTCAGCCCCGTGCCGGACCGGGTCGACCGGGTCACGGCGGTCTGGGACGAACTCGGCCAGTCCTGGCAGGAGATCCTCGACGACCACAGCGAGGAGGAGCTTGAGGTGATCACCCGCCACCTGACGCGCGCACACGACCTCAGCCACGCCCAGATGGGTCGCCTGCGCTCCCGACCGAAGCCCGACTGAGCCGCGACAGCAGGCCGGAGGCCGTCCGCGCCGCCCCGGTCAGTAGTAGTCGTCGATCGGCTGACGCGCCTCGTCGAACAGCGCCGGCCCCTCGTAGCGCACCGGAGGCAGCGGCGGGGTGGCCGGCTTGACCTCCTCGAACTGCTCACTGGACAGGGCGTACACCACCCGCCCGAGCCCGGACCTGTCGATCGCTGTCGCGCACATCGGGCAGGGCTGGCAACTGGTGAACATGGTGGTGCCGGCGGCCACGTCGGGGGCGAGTTCCCGGGCGGCCCAGCGGGCCAGCTTGAGCTCCGGATGGGCGCTGATGTCCGAGTCGGAGACCACAGTGTTGTGGTCCTCGATCAGGACGGTGCCGTCCGCACTGACAAGCAACGAGCCGAACGGCCGTTCGCCGGAAGCCCCTGCCTGGCTGGCGAGCTCCACGGCACGGCGGAGAAACGTCTCGTCGTCGGGTGTCATCGGACCTCCTGGGTCTTGGCGTACGCGGCCACGGCCGCGAGGGTCCGCCAGGCGCGTTCGGGCTGGCGGATCTCGGTCAGGTCGCCGTTGAACGGGTCGAGCACCACCGTCTCCGCGCCGAGCAGCCGGATCTGGTCGAGGTCGGCCACGATCTGGTCGATGGTGCCGACACCGGCGAGCCGGTCCGGGGCGGTGACCGGGTCCCGGGTCTCCTGGAGCGCGATGCGCGGCGTCACCGCCGGCGTGGGGAGGCCCAGCTCGTCGGCGATGACGCCGAGCCGTCCGACCGCGTCCGTGAGTGTCCCGGGCGTGAGGCGCAGGGGATGCCAGGCGTCGCCGAGTCGCACGGCGCGGCGCATGCCGGCGTCACTGTTGCCGCCGACCCAGATCGGGATCGCCGGGCTGTCGTAGTCGTCGGTGTGCTGCCAGGCGTCGCGCATCGCGCGCAGGTGGTCGTCGGTCAGCGCGCCGCGCCGCTGGAACGGCACGCCGAGCGCCTCGAACTCCTGCCGGGCCCAACCGACCCCGACGCCGAGGACGAGCCGGCCGCCGCTGAGCCGGTTGAGGTTCGCCGCCATCCGGGCGGTGAGCAGCGGGTGCCGGTACGGGACGATGAGCACCGTGGTGCCCAGCCGGACCCGGCTGGTCACCCCGGCCAGCCAGGACAACGTGGTGAACGGCTCGTAGAACGGGGTCGGGTACTGCTCGGTCACGTCCGGGGTCACCGCGATGTGGTCGGAGACCATCAGCAGGTCGAACCCGAGACCCTCGACCGTCTGCGCCCACCGTCGCAGCACGTCGGGGTCGGTGCCCGGGCCGAAGTTCGGAACGTTCACGCCGATCTGCACGGGCCCTACGCTAGCCACTGTGGACCGCCGTGTGAACGCCCTGCCCGAGGATGGCCGGACGGAGCTACCCGAGGGACTCGACTGGGTACGCGGATCACCGGCCGGCCGAGCCTGGCTCGCCACCCTCCCGACCCGGCTGGCGGAGTGCGCCGAGCAGTGGTCGCTGCGACTCGGCCCGCCCTTCCGGCAGGCCTACGCCTCGCTGGCGCTCCCGGCGGACCTACCGGACGGCACGGCTGCGGTGCTGAAGCTCCAGTACCCGGACGACGACAGCCTGCACGAGGCCGACGCGCTGGCCCACTGGGACGGCGACGGCGCGATCCGGCTGCTCGCACACGATCCGGAACGCCGCGCCCTGCTTGTCGAGCGCTGCCGGCCCGGCAGCCCGCTGCACGAGCTGCCGATGGACCGGGCGCTGGACGCGGTGACCGGGCTGCTCCCCCGGCTCTGGCGGCCCGCCGGCGCGCCGTTCACCCCGCTCGCCGAGGAGGCCGCCGGCTGGATCGACCGGATGCCCCGGGCGTGGGAGCGGGTCGGCCGGCCGTATGAGCGGCGGCTGCTGGACGCGGCACTCGACCTGCTCACCGCCCTGGTGTCGAGCCAGGGCGAACAGGTGCTCGTCAACCAGGACCTGCACGCCGGCAACGTGCTCGCCGCCGACCGGGAACCGTGGCTGGCGATCGACCCGAAGCCGCTGACCGGCGAGCGTGAGTTCTCGGTCGTGTCGATGGTGCGCGGTCCGGAGCTGGGCCACTCGCCGGCCGCCGTCCGGCACCGGCTGCACCGGCTCAGCGCCGACCTCGGGCTGGACCGGGAACGCGTGCGGGGTTGGACGATCGGGCACAGCCTGGCCTGGAGCATCGGCGGCGAGACCGTCTTTCCGCACCAGATCGAGGTGGTCCGCTGGCTGCTCGACGGCGAGTAACGCCCCCGGCCGGCGCCGCGCTGGATCCTGCGCTTGATCGTGCTCGATCCATGATGTAGTGGCCTCCGCCGTCCACAAGGCCACTACATCCTGGTTCCAGCACGATCAAGCGCGAGTCGGCGAGCCGGTGGCGAGCGGCGCGAGCCGGCGGCGGGCGGCGGTGAGCGGCCGGCGGGCGGCGCGAGTCGGTGAGCGGGCGGGCGGCGCGAGTCGGTGAGCGGGCGGGCGGCGGGCGGTCAGCCGACCTGGCAGGTGCGGCACCAGTAGAGGTTGCGGCCGGCCAGCTCGCCCCGACTGACCTCGGTGCCGCAGACGTGGCAGGGCGCGCCGGGGCGGCGGTAGACGTACACCTCGCCGCCGTGCCGGTCCACCCGGGCCGCCCGGCCCATCGCATCCGGCAGGTGTGCGTCCCGCACGGTGTCGATCCGGCCGTGCTCGACCGCCAGCCGCATCAGCCCGACCAGGTCGGCCCAGAGCGCGTCCCAGCCGGATCGGGTCAACCGGCGGCCGGGCATCGTGGGCGGCAGTGCGGCGCGGAACAGCGCCTCGGTCACGAAGATCAAACCGGTGCCGGCCACCACCGACTGGTCGAGCAGCAGCGCCGCGAGGGGCGTCGGGCTGCGCGAGATCCGCCGGTACGCCCGCTCCGGGTCGGCGTCGGCACGCAGCGGATCCGGCCCGAGGCGGTCCCGCAGTGCGGCCACCTCGGGTGGGGTGATCAGCTCGCAGGCGGTGGGCCCGCGCAGGTCCAGCCAGTGTCGGTCGCTGGCCAGCCGCACCCGCACCTGACCGACCGGCTCGGGCGGCTCCCCCGACCCGTCGGTGAACTTGCCGTACAACCCGAGGTGTACGTGCAGGGTCAGCTCACCGGCGTAGTGGTGCAGCAGGTGCTTGCCGTACGCCTCGGTGGTCTCCAGCACCGTGCCGGAGAGCCGGGCCGCGCCGTCGGCGAAGCGACCCTGCGGGCTGGTGGCGTGCACCTTGTCCCCGGCGAACAGCTCGGCGTGCCGGGCCGCCAGGCGGTGGATCGAGTGTCCCTCTGGCACCGGCCAAGGATAGCCAGTGCCGTGATCGACTCGGCTTCACGGAAATCGGGGCGTCCAGGTGAGGGAAAGACCCCGACTTGCAGGAACCCGAGTCGATCAAGGGGCCGCGGAGGACTGTCAGTGCGTGCGGTGCCGCTGGACGCCGCCCACGAACGCGGCCCAGGCGGCCGGGGTGAAGGCCAGCGTCGGACCGCTTTGGTCCTTGCTGTCCCGTACGCCCACGACGCCGGGCAGGTTGTCGGCCACCTCGACGCAATCACCGCCGCTCCCGCCGCTGCGGGTGCTCTTGCGCCAGGTCGCACCGGCAAGGTCAGTCATGATGCTCCTCGATGATCGAAGTGATCATTTTCTCTGATTCTGCCTCACCCGAGGCGAGGGCTTCCAGGTCCGACCAGACATGTTCGTAGGCGGCCACCTCGGCTGGCTTGTCCAGATAGAGCGCCCCGGTGATGTTCTCCACGTAGACGGTGGTCGGCTCGGTGGACGCCCTCCCGAACGCCTGCGGGAAGTCGAGGAGGACGAAGGTGCCGGTCTCACTGGCCAACGGCGGACCGGCCGCGAGCGGCAGGACCCGCAGGCTCACCGTCGGCAGCGCGGCCACGTCGAGCAGGTGTCGCAACTGCTGAGCCATCGCCCGGCGGTCGGGAATCGTGCGCCGCAGCACGGCCTCGCTCAGGACGACCCGAAGGGTGGGGGCGGTGGGCAGCCGGCGCACGAGGATGCCCTGCCGTTGCAGCCGAACCTCCACCAGCTTCTCCCGATCCTCCTCGCGCATTGTCGGATTCTTCCGGCGGAACAGCTCGCTGGCGTACTCCCGGGTTTGCAGGAGTCCGGGGATCAGTTCCGAGTCATATCGGCGAATCAGTGAAGCCGAGGATTCCAGGCCGACGTAGAGCGAGAACCACGACGGGACGACATCGCCGTACGAATGCCACCAACCCCTGGCGCGAGTCTCCTTCGCCAGCCCGGCGACAATCTCACCCATGGCGTCGGGCACCCGATAGAGAACACACATCGCTCGGGCGTCCACCACCCGCACCGGGACCAACCCCTTCTCGATGCGCCACACCTTCTGCCGGGAGCAGTCCAGCGCTTCGGCTGCGGCGTCCAGTGACACCGAGGCATCCTCGCGGAGCTGCGTGAGCAGCCGGCCGAGCTGCCGCCGAGGAACCGTGGACCCGCTTGTTTCATCCGTCATGCAACATCACCGCATCCCTCCTGCAACACCGAATGTTTCACCCCGCACGCAATTCTTTTCCATTCCTCGTGCGTCAATATGGCCTGACATTAGGGCGGCGGTGCGGATTGCACAAGGTGGCCAGCGCGGAACATGCTGTCACGCGTTGGCGCCTCCCAGAAAACAGTGTCGGGAATAGCGTCAGCACAAGGCCGGTGAGACGCTATTGCTCGGAAGGACACCGCCATGCGCGTGTCGTACAACGAATACCTCTTGGTCACCGCGCTGACCCTCGCCCGTCGCCACCGGCCGGTGTGGAGTTGGGTGCGCTGGCGCACCGTGTGCCGCTGCGGCGGTGACCTGCCCTGCCGGGCCCGCCACCGCATCCCGATCAGCCGCGACCACTGGCCGACGTGACCGAGTGGAAGCCCGGCGACCTGCTGCTGATCGACGAGGCGTGCTCGGTGCAGTTCGCCGGCGAGCGGGCGCTACGCCTTCGGCTGGTGAGTGTGGACCCGCGCCCGACGTACCACGGGTGGGTCTGGCTGACCGGCTACGTACTGGATGGCAAGGGCCTGGCCGTCGACAAGCGGGAGGTGTTCGTGCGGCAGGCCGGGGTGCGGCTGCTCCCGGCCGCGCCCACACCCACGCCCAGATCCGCGCCCGCGACGGGCAGGTCGAGACAGCCCACCGGGCAGGTCGGCCCCGCCCGCCGTTGATCGGGGCCCCCGCGTGGCAACCCCGTACCCGGGATTGGTGTCAGGAAACGCCCAGGTGGGTATTTCAGGGCAGAACCGCGTGGGTGCCACCCCTTCCATCGGCCACCACGCATTTATCAGGAGGTGTGTAGTGGTCAGGATTCCTTCGCTGTCCCGCCGGTCCGAGCCGGCACCGACGCGGGACGAGAACCTCGACGGCCGCATTGACGGCCGCGACACCCAGGTCACCGACCGGGACAACACGGCGGCCAGCGACACGGGCCGGTCCGACGACGCCGCCGGCCGACCGGCGGTCACCGACCGGCACGCCGACCAGACGACGTACCGCAGCGCCGCCGCGCCCAGCGGCCAGATCGGCGAGGCCGAGCGGCGTGCCGCCGAGCGCGCCGCCGTGGCCCGAGCCGCCACCGCCCGCCCGGTGGAGGCTGAGTCCCGGACCGGCCGCCCGGTGGCGAGCGAGGCCCGGACCGGCGCCACCCGCCCGGTCGAGGCTGACTCCCGGACCGCCCGCCCGGTGGGGGCTGACTCCCGGACCGCCACCCCGGTGGCGACCGAATCCCGCGCCGGCACCGCCCCGACCATGGCGGGCACCGCCGAGCGGGACGCCGACCTCGACAGCACCACCCGCCGGCCCGACCCCACCGACCGGGTCACCACCGACCGCCCGGTCGACCCGACCCCGGGCGTGACCACGCCCGAGCCGCCGGTGACCCGTGGCCCGAAGCCGCGGGCCAGCCTGCTCGCCACCCTCGGCCTGATCGTCTCCGTCGCCGGTGCGCTGTTCGTGCTGACCGGCACGCTGGCCGGGTACGGCATCGGGCTCGGCGCGTTCGGCGCGGTGCTCGCGGTGCTCGGCCTGATGGCCACCCGCCGTCGGCACGTCGCCGGCAAGACCGACGCGCTCTTCGGCGTGCTGATCGGGCTGGCCGCCGTGGTCATCGGGGTGCTCGCGATGACCGGGCAGTTCGACTGGCCGACCACCGACGGCGACTGGGTGCAGCGCTTCCGGGAGTGGCTTGACTCACAGTTTGTCGATCGTTTCTAGCGGGCACTGTTCCGCTCGCCGGTGATGCACCGGCGAACAGCCGGCGGTTCGCCGGCAGCCCGAACAACCCGGTGGTTCACCGGCCGGGCGACACCCTTTCAGGGGCGGCGGTTCGCCGCCCCTGAAGTGTGTCCGGACCGCGATCGACTCGACTTCCAGAAAGTCGGGGTGTCCCGACCGCTGAAGCGCGCCTCGAAGCCGTGATCCACTCAGCTTCCGGAAAGTCGGGGTGTCCCGGCCGCTGAAGCGCGCCTCCAAGCCGTGATCCACTCGACTTCCGGAAAGTCGCGGTGTCCCGGCGCTCCAACACCGCGCTTTCGCGAAACCCGAGTCGATCACGGCCTGCGGACCCGACCACGGCCCGCGCACCCCAATCGCGGGCCCGTCCACCCCAATCGCGGGCCCGTCCACCCCAATCGCGGGCCCGCCCACCCCGACCACCGGCCAACACGGCGGGCGCGACCACAGCCCACGGACCCCGACCACGAGCCCCGCGACGGGCGCAGCACGTGCACCGCCGACCACGTGCGCGAGCGCGGGCGCGGCAGGCGCCCCCGACCACGGCCCGCGCACCCCGACCACGGCCCGCGCGCCGGGCCCGACGCGCGGACCCCGATCACGGGCCGTGCACCCCGACCACGGCCCGCGTGGTGGGCGCGGCACGCGTGGACGCAACGAATCGCTCCCTGCCCCCGCTCAGACGCAACGAATATTCGGTCTGCGCAACTCTCGGTGGTGGATCCTGCCGCTGGGGCCGCATAACGTTGAGCAACGGCGCCAGCCCGTGGGCCACGGTGGCCGGGCGCGCCCGACCCCTGGGAGCAGGACAATGACGATGGACGCCACCAGCCAGCGCCTGTTGATGTGCCGGCCGACGTACTTCGCCGTCGACTACGCGATCAACCCCTGGATGGACCCGAGCGCGCCGGTCGACACCGCGCTGGCCGTCCGGCAGTGGGAGCAGCTCCGCCAGACGTACCTTGATCTGGGCCACACCGTCGAGGAGATCACTCCGGTGCCCGGCCTGCCCGACATGGTCTTCGCCGCCAACGGCGGCACCGTGATCGACGGCAGGGCGATGGCCGTGCAGTTCCGCGACCCGCAGCGCGCCGACGAGGCGCCGGCCTACCGGGCGTGGTTCGAGGACGCAGGCTTCGAGATCCACGACCCGAAGCACGTCAACGAGGGCGAGGGCGACGTCCTGCTGGTCGGCGACTACCTGCTGGCCGGCACCGGCTTCCGTACGGCGCACGCCTCGCACGCCCAGTTGCAGGAGGTCTTCGGCTACCCGGTGATCACCATGCAACTGGTCGACCCGCGGTTCTACCACCTGGACACCGCGTTGACGGTGCTCGACGAGCGGACCGTGGCGTACCTGCCCGAGGCGTTCTCCCCCGGCAGCCAGGCCGTGCTCCGCCGGCTCTTCCCCGACGCGGTGCACGCCACCATGGCCGACGCCGAGGTGCTGGGGCTGAACGCGGTGAGCGACGGGCGGCACGTGGTGCTGCCCGCGCAGGCCACCGACCTGGCCGCCGCGCTGCGCGACCGGGGCTACGAAACCATCGGGGTCGACCTCTCCGAGCTACGCAAGGCCGGCGGCGGACCGAAGTGCTGCACGCTGCGACTCCGTCAGGGAAAGGCAAGCAAGTGATTGTGGATGACAAGCTGCGTACGCCGGGAGCGGTCCGGGACGCCGAGCGTTGGACTGCGCACAACTACCACCCGCTGCCGGTGGTGATCTCTTCGGCGGAGGGTGCCTGGCTCACCGACGTGGACGGTCGCCGCTACCTGGACTGCCTGGCCGGCTACTCCGCGCTGAACTTCGGCCACCGGCACCCGCAGCTGATCGCCGCCGCGCACGCCCAACTGGACCGGCTCACGCTGACCAGCCGGGCGTTCATCCACGACCAGTTCGCCGACTTCTGCCGCGAGCTGGCCGAGCTGTGCGGCAAGGACCTGGTGCTGCCGATGAACACCGGCGCGGAGGCGGTGGAGACCGGGATCAAGGTGGCCCGCAAGTGGGGCTACCAGGTCAAGGGCGTGCCCGCCGGGCAGGCCAACATCGTGGTCGCCGAGGGCAACTTCCACGGCCGGACCACCACCATCGTGAGCTTCTCCACCGACGAGGACGCGCGCGCCGACTTCGGGCCGTACACCCCGGGGTTCACGGTCGTGCCGTACGGCGACCTGGAGGCGCTGACCGCCGCGATCGACGAGAACACGGTGGCCGTGCTGCTGGAGCCGATCCAGGGTGAGCAGGGTGTGGTGGTGCCGCCGGAGGGTTACCTGCCGGGCGTGCGCCAGGTCTGCACCGAGCGCAACGTGCTGTTCATCGCCGACGAGATCCAGTCGGGTCTGGGGCGTACCGGCGAGACCTTCGCCTGTGACCACGAGGGCGTCGTGCCGGACATGTACCTGCTCGGCAAGGCCCTCGGCGGCGGCATCGTGCCGGTCTCCGCGGTGGCCGCGAACGCCGACGTGCTCGGCGTGCTCAAGCCCGGCCAGCACGGCTCCACCTTCGGCGGCAACCCGCTGGCCTGCGCGGTGGCCATCGAGGTGGTTCGGCTGCTGGCCACCGGCGAGTTCCAGCGCCGCTCGGCCGAGCTGGGCGAGCGGCTGCGGGCCGGCCTGGAGGGGCTGGTCGGCAAGGGCCTCGTCGGGGTACGCGTCCGTGGCCTGTGGGCCGGCCTGGACATCGACCCGGCGCTGATGAGCGGGCGGGAGGCGTGCGAGCGGCTCGCCGAGCACGGCGTGCTCGCCAAGGACACCCACGGCTCCACCATCCGGCTCGCTCCGCCGCTGGTGATCACCGAGGACGAGATCGACCTCGCGGTGACCAAGCTCGCCGAGGTGCTGGCCGGCTGACCGGGTCTTCTCGCCCAAGATCTGCGCAACTACAGGGAAAGTGCTGCCTCGATGACGTCCGAGGCAGCACTTTCCCTGTTCATGTGCGGATCTTGCGCAACGGGCCCGAGCCCGCAGCGGGTCAGGGGCGGGGTAGGCGCATGGCCATCGTCGGGGCCTCGGCCATCACCGAGGTGGGGGTGAACGGGGCACCGGTGGGCAGTTCCTCGGCCCGACCGATCTGCACCCCCGGGTACAGCTCCACCATGTCGTTCTCACCCAGCACCCGGGACTGCTGTGGCGCCAGCGGGACGCGGTCCGACTCGGTCATCGAGCCGGCCGGACGGATGCCGGAGCCGTTGGTGCTGATGTCGGTCACGATGACCTCGCCGACCCGCAGCTCGAACTGGACGTGACCACGGCTGATCCACCGCCGGGCCTCGTCGTTGAGCCACTGCCCGAGCATGATCCCGCCGTCCTGCTCGGGAGCCCGGCCGGCCACGATCGGCTGCTCCTCACTGAGCACGAACCGCCGTCGGACCAGGCCGCCGACGCGCACCGCGAGCACTTCGGTACGCGGACGCGGGCCGCCGTCGCCGAGGCGTACCCCGTGTCGGGGGCAGGTCGGCACGCCGTTGCGCAGCGCGGGCGGCGGCTGCGCGGCCGGGCTGCGGTCCGCGCCCCCGGTCAGGTCGGCGAACGCGCCGCCCCCGCCACCGCCGCCGAACAGCGCGCAGCCCGACTCCGGGCAGCGCCACTGGCGGGCCAGCAGCTTGGCCCCGGTCGGGGAGCGCTTGCCGGCGACCGGCGCGTGGCCGCCGCCGACGTGCGCGATGAACGCCGGCCCGCCGGCGCCGGGCACCGGCGCGACCACCCGGCCGGGCTGCTCGACCAGCCACGGGAACCGCCCGCGCAGCCCGTCGAAACGGACCCGGGTGAGCACCGGCAACCCGAGCAGGTCGGCGACCTCCAACATCCGGTCACCCGGGTTGTCGAGCACCTCGACCAGCCCGTCGTCGGCCCAGCGGCGCACCACCATCCGCTCGTTGGAGGTGAGGTCGGCGTCGGAGAGCAACGCCCGGTGCACCACCGCGTAGACCTGGACGCTGTCCTCCTCCAACTCGCGGGAGAGCGCGTCGATGACCATGCCGAGGCGCAGCAGGCTGGCCGGCCGGCCACCGTCGATGTCCTGGTAGCGGATCACCTCGGCCAGGTCGACCACTGCTCGGGCCAGCGACGGGTCGGTGCAGACCCGTCCCTCGATGGCGTCCAGCACCTTGCTGATCTCGAATCTCATGCCGCGCTCCGGACGATGTCGTCGATCCGCCGGGCCAGCTCGATGTCCAGGTGGGTGACCCCACCGGCCGAGTGCGTGACACAGCGGAAGGTCAGGGTCCGCCATCGGATGTCGATGTCGGGATGGTGGTCGAGCTCCTCGGCCACCGTCGCCACCCGGTCCACCACCGCGATGGCCGCCGGGAAACTGCCGAGCTGGGCCGTACGACCGATGCCGGTCGGGTCGCCCGACCAGTCGGGCAACCGGCCCAGCTCTTCTCGCACCGCGTCCGCGGTGAGCAGGTCTGCCATGACCAGACCCTACCGGTGACGCGTCCGACGAGCCGGACACGCCACCGTGCCACCGACACCGGACCACCGTCACGAGCAAACTGCCCGGACGCGACGGTGGGGCGGCCTCGTCAGACGCCGCCCCACCGGTCACACCTCGTGTCCGTCGCACCTGGTCAGCCGCGCAGCGGCCGCCCCACCTCGTGCAGGTGACCGAGCGCCTGCCGGTACGACTCGATCAGCCCGGTCTCGGCGTACGAGATGCCCTGCTCGACGCAGTAGGCCCGGACGATCGGCTGGGCCCGACGCAGGTTGGCCCGCGGCATGTTCGGGAACAGGTGGTGCTCGATCTGGTAGTTGAGACCGCCGAGCGCGGTGTCCACCAGCCGGCTGCCCCGCACGTTGCGAGAGGTCAGCACCTGCTTGCGCAGGAAGTCCAGCTCGTCGTCGGCGGTCGGCATCGGCATGCCCTTGTGGTTCGGCGCGAACGCGCAGCCCATGTAGAGGCCCCACAGCGCCTGGTGCACGACCGCGAAGAGCAGCGCCTTGACCGGGGACATGACCGCCAACAGCAGCGCCGCGTAGCCGACGGTGTGCGCGACGAGCAACGCCGCCTCGACCGCCCGGTGTCGCATCGGGACGGCGTACCTGCCGTCCTCCCGGCCGACGATCGCCCGGATGCTCGCCACGTGCAGGCTCAGACCCTCAAGGAGCAGCATCGGGAAGAAGAAGTACGCCTGTCGCTGAGCCATCCACCGGCCGAATCCCCGGGTCTCCAGCGCCTGCTCGGGCGTCCACACCAGGGCGCCCGCGCCGACGTCCGGGTCCTCGTCCTCGTGGTTCGGGTTGGCGTGGTGCCGGTTGTGCTTGTCGACCCACCAGCCGTAGCTGAGCCCCACCGCCAGGTTGCCGGCGAGCAACCCGACAAGCTCGCTGGGCCCGCGCCGCCGGAACATCTGCCGGTGCCCGGCGTCGTGACCGAGGAACGCGACCTGCGTGGTGGCCACCGCCATCAACGCCGCGAGCGGCAGCTGCCACCACGAGTCGCCGAGCAGGAACACGGCGACCCAGCCGGCCACGAAGGCGCCGAGGGTGAGCGCGATGCGGGTGACGTACCAACCGGGGCGCCGCTCCAGCAGGCCCGCCTGGCTGATCCGCCGGGACAACTGTGCGTAGTCACTGCCTCGCCGTCGTACCGGCGGTTCCGCCACCGCTCCGAGCGCCATTGCTGCTCCCGATCCGCTTGTGCCTGAACCGGTACGGTTCGGGCTCACTGTCAAGTCTCCGGATCGCGGTAGCGCTGAGTAACCCCGACAGCCCCCGAATGGGGGGTAGGGCAGGCCCTACCCCCCTGGTTCGGCTCAGCCCAGCCGGCCCACCGCCGCGCGCAGTCGAGCCAGGTCACGCCGCCGACGCTCGTAGGTCGCGGCCAGTCCGACCAGCGCCAGCCCGCCCACCCCGAGGTAGATCCACCGGGGCAGCAGGTCCCAACCTCGGGCGACCTCGTGCAACGCCACCAGCGCCAGCACGCCGCCGCCGAGCAGCACCGGCGCCTGCCATCGGCGGGTGGCGCCGAGCAGGACCGCGCCCAGGGCCGCCGCGCCGAGGAACAGTCGCCGCCACGGCTGCGGGTCCGCCCCGGCCAGCACCGACACGAGACTCGGGACCAGCGCCGCGACCAGCCCCGGGCCGAGGGCCGGCCAGCTGGTCAACCCCGGCCGGCCGCGCAGCGCCAGCAGACCCGCGCCGAGGGCGAGCGCCGAGGCCGGCACGGTGTACGCCTCCAGCACTGTCACGCCGCCGGCGACAAGCAGCACCCACGCCCCGAGCAACTTGCTGCCGGCGGCGATGCCGGCGAACACCCACCGTCGGCCGCCCGGCTCGCCCCGACGCAGCAGCCGCAGCGCGACGGCCGCGCCCCAGAGCACGCAGACGGTGGCGAGATGCCGCGCCACCTCGACGGCCAGCACCGCCGCCACCAGCGCCACCGCCTGCGCGGCAGCGTCCAGCACCCGCCCGACCCGCCGCCTTGGCGAGGCCGCCGTGGCGACGGCAAGCACCAGCGCGGCAACCGCCAGCAGCGGGTACGCCGCCGCCCGCAACGGCAGCCCACCGGCGAGCGGGGCGGTCACCGCCAGCGCGGACGCCGCCCCCACCGCGGCCAGGCAACCCGTGACGCGTACCCCGACCGCGCGCGCCCCGACGGCGACGACAACCGCCGCCACCAGCAGCACCCCCTGCGCGGCGAGCGTCCCGGCTCGGGTGGCCAGCAGCCCCGCCACACCGGAGGCGGTAAACACCACTCCCACCGGTACGACGACCGGTGCGAACGCCGGGCGCACCGCCAGCGCCGCGAGCAGCAGCGCGGCCAACCCGGCGAGCAGGACAGCGGCCGGCAGCACCGGCCACGGCGTGCCGATCGCGACGAGCAGCACCGGCAGGGCAGCAGCGACGAACGGCAGTGCGGGCAGGACCGCAGCGGCGACCGGCGACGCGGGCAGGGCCGCTGGGCGGACCCGCCGACCAGCGGCGAGCACGGCGGCCACCGCCAGCACGACCAACGCCAACCCGACGGGCAACGCCGCCGGATCGGCGACGACCGAGGGAACCCCCGACCAGATCCCCGCCGGACCGTCATACGGCGACACGAGCGCGGTCACCACCCTCGGCAGGGCCGCCAGGACGGCGACAAGCGCGAGCGCGCCACCCGCCGCCAGCACCGGACCCGACCGGACGAACGCCAGCGGCGGCTCGCCCGACCGGGCCGGCTGGTCGGCGACCGCCTCCGGTCGATCCCAGCGGACGACGAGCGCGACGCCCAGCGCCGCCAGCGCGGCGTACAGCGGAAGTGGCTCGTGTCCCGCCACGACAAGCGGCGTGAGTCCGGGAGCGGTCACCGCGACCACGGCGCCGGTCACCGCGTACCCGGTCAGCTCCGTCCGGTGGCGACGCGCCGCGAGCACCGCGACAAGCGACAGCCCGGCGGCGACCAGTGCCAGCCGCGCCTGCCACCAGGGAGGCGCACCGGCGGCGAACAGGGCCACCGCGGCGATCCCGGGCACCGCGAGCTGCGCGACCAGCAGCCCCCCGCCGGCCACCGGCCGGTACGGCCCGGTGCCCCGTCGTGCGGCCAGCGCGAGCCCGACCACGGCGGTGACGCCGAGCGCCACCAGGGCGCCGGTCGCGGTGGCCACTGCGACAAGCAACCCGTGCCCGAGCAGCACGGCGCCGCCGAGCGCGCGGGCGCGCAGCGAGGCGGGGCGGGTCGCCGGGCGGACCAGCACGGCGACCAGCAGCGCGACCCCGCCGACCAGGTCGACGGCCACCACCGCCGGCCAGGTCGCCGCCCAGCCGGCGGGCAGGGCGAGCAGCACCGCCACCGCGCCGGCCGGGGCGAGCACCGCTCGCACCCGCCGGGGCAACAGCAGCACCGTCGCGCCGAGCGCCAACGCCACGGCGGGTGCCAGCTGCCAACCCCAGTCCAGGTCCGGCCCCGCCCCGGCCCCGCGCCACGGCGGCAGCGAACGGCCCACGGCCACGACCGCGAGCACGGCGGTGATCAGCGCGGCCACCTGGGCCGTGCCGGCCGCGACAAGCAGCGCACCGGCGCGCGGACCGGTCCGCCAACCGCCAGCACCCACCACCCCCGACCCGGCCACGCCCGGCGACTCCCCCGCCGGCAGCTCCGGCTGCGCCGCGGCCGGCAGCAGCCGCACCGCCCCCGCCAGCACGAGCGCCACCGTCGCCGCCGCGATCGGCAGCAGTGCCGGCCGCAGGTCGGCCACCGGGCGCAGCAGCGCGGCGGCGAGCACCGGCACCAGCACCCCGCCGGCCACCGCCCGCAGCGCCGGTCCCCCGACCAGCCAGGCCGCGCCGAGCCCGGTCAGCGCGACAAGCAACAGCGGCAACCCGGCCAGCAGTGGCGAACCCGCCGCCCGCCCGAGGACCAGCGGAAGCAGGGCGCAACTCGTCGCGCCGACGAGCGCGGCGACGTGACCGACCGCCGCCGCCACCCGGCCGACCAGGGGCGCCGCGCCGTCCCGGCGGCGCAGCGCGGCCAGCACGGCCAGGTCCAGCAGCGCCACGGCGAGCAGGACCAGCGTCCATCCGGCCGCACCCGGCTCGGCCGCGACGGCGAGCAGCGGCACCACCGGCTGGGCGGCCAGCAGGGCGGCGAACCACGGCCCGGTCAACCCGCTCCACCGGCCGTACACCACGGCGACCGCCGCGCTGGCCCCCCCGACCAGCGCGGCGTACCGGCTGCCCGGCCAGCCGGCCACCCCGGCCAGGTCCACCGACCAGGCCGCGTAACCGTCAAGCACCACCAACAGCAGCCCGACCGCGGCGAACGTCTCCGCCGTGCCGCGCAGCCCCCGCCGCACGGCCAGCAGCGGTACGGCCAGCATGAGCGCCGTGAACGCGGCAAGGATCGCCGCCCGCCCACCGACTCCCACCGCCGCCCAGGCCACCGCTGTGAACACCACCGCCGCCGTGCCCAGCAGCAGTCCACCGAGGACGAAGAGCAGACCCTGGACCGTCCGGGTGGAGGTCTCCGCAGCGCCCGGTGCCGCACCCGCAGTGGCGGCCGGGCCGCCGACCGGCACCGGCCCGACGACAGGCGTGGGGCGCGCCAGCACGGAGGCGGCCACCCCCGCGCGGACGACCGCCGCCAGCTCGGCCCGCCGCCGCGACGTGGCCGACAGGCGTCCGGCCAGCTCGGTGTACGCGCGGCGCGCCCGCTCCACCTCCGGCTCGAGCTGGGCGACCTCCCGGCCCAACCGGATCACTTCGGCGGCGATCGGATCGGGCGCACGGCGGCAGCCGGTGCAGCCGGTGCTCAGGTCGGCCGGGGCGCCACAGGCCGGGCAGGGATAGCGGATGTCATCCACCCGGTCATCATCGAGAGCCGACCCGGGCGCGACCCAGAGTCCGCGTACTCAGGGTCGGGTGTGCTCGTACACCCAGGTCGCGTACGCGGGGTCGCCACTGTCCACCCTGGACACCAGAATCTCCGGCACCTCGTACGGATGACTGACCCGGATCTGGTCCACCAACGCGGCCAGCCGGTCCGGTGCCGTCTTGAACTGCACCGACCACTCGGAGCTGGTCTCCACTCCGGACCGCCACCAGTAGGTGCTGTCCACCTGACCGCCCACCTGGGCACAGGCGGCGAGCCGGCCGGCAACGGCCGCGGCCGCCAGCACGTCGGCAACCGAACGCGCATCCACCACCGTCGTCACCACGCAGATCTGATCCACGCCCGCACCCTACGCGGCGGCATCCCTCCGAGCCGGCTTTTCGCTCCCGACCGCGAGGCCGCGCTGCGCACGTTCATCGATTTGCCGCGATCCACGTGTCGATCTGCGCCCACCAGTCGAACAGCCAGTCGATGCGTTGCTGCCGGCCGGCCGGCACCTCCTCCGGCGGCACCGACCAGAACCGCATCACGATCTGCTTGTCCATCGGCAGTTCCCGCCACACGTCGGCGACGGTGAGCATCCGGTCCAGTCCGGTGTGGGCGACGAAGATGACCCCGGCGTCCGGGGCGGCGTCCAGCGCGGCGAGCATCCCGCCGGGCTGCGGGGCGAGGACGTGGCGCATCCGCTCGGCGCGCAGGGCCATCCGTTCCAGGCCGAGGGACCGCAACCGGGCGATGGCGCGCAGTCGCCGCTTGGGGGTGAAGTTGCCGCCCTCGGGAAAGATGACGAAGGCGTCGTTGTCGTCCAGGCCCGCGGCGAGGTGCCCCACCTGGCGTACCGTCTCCTCGCCGCGCTCCGGCGTCGGCGCGATGAAGCGGTTGGGCAGCCGGTTGAGCAGCACATCGATCGCCGGATCCCACTGGAGGCTGTCCTTGAGGACGATCCGTGGCTCCCGGTTGAACCAGTTGACCAGGCCGTGGATCAGGATGAACGAGTCGCCCGGCCCGGCGTGCCGGCAGAGCACCAGCTCGGGCCGGCCGGGCAGCGCGGCGTCCGGGTCGGTGCCCACCACGTCGATCCGCAACCGCAGCGTCCATCGGGCCTGCCAGAACAGCACCCGCAGGAACCAGCCGGCCAGCACGTAGTGCGCGCGCTGGAAGGCCGGGGACCGGACCCGCCAGCCGAAGCCGGAGGCGACCCACAGACCGAAGAGCGCGAGCAGCGCGGCGGCGTTCCAGACCAGGTAGACGCAGCCGATCCAGAGCAGCCGCAGTGGGCGCAACCGGCCCGGGACCAGCGGCGACGCGGCAGCGGCGAGGAACGCCCAGACCGGCAACGTGGTGACCACGACGAAGGCGAGCACCACCACGGCGGGGGCCAACAGCAACCGGCGTAGCCACCTGGGGGGTAACGGCATCACCGCTCCGCGTGGGTGGCGAGGTAGCGCCGGGAGGCGGTGTACGCCCGGCTGATCCGCCGCCCCACCGCAGCCATGTCCCGGTACGCCCACGGGGTGTCGTCCCGCGGGTTCAGCCCTCCGGTCGGCAGGACGTGCACCTCCACCCCCTCGGGTAGCGCGGCCATCTCTCGGAAGAAGCGGTGCCGGCGGGAGATCTCGAACGCGACCTGCGCGATCTCCCACGGTCGTCGGGGCGGCGTCAGCTCGCGTTCGATCCGACCCACCTGGAGGACGTAGATCCGGCGGGCGCCAACGGCCACCGCCTCACCGATCGGGATGGAGTTGACGATGCCGCCGTCCACGTAGTGCGCGCCGTTGATCTCCATGGGCGGGAGCAGGCCCGGCACCGACGCCGACGCCATCACCGCCGGCACCACCGGACCGCTGTCGAACCAGTGCTCGGCGGCCCGCTCGATGTGCGCGGCGCAGCAGCGGAACGGCACCCGCAGGTCGGCGAAGGTGGTGTCCACCCCCAGCTCGGTTTCGAGCAGGCGACGCAGCGGCCGGGGCGAGTGCAGGTGGGTACGGGCGGCGAAGCGACGCAACTGCCGGGCGACCGAGTCGCCGTACACCTCGCTCGCCTCCGGGGAGGCCCAGAGCCGGACCAGCCGGTCGGTCACCGCCTCCGACGGGTCGGCGGCGACAAGCGCGCCGTTCACCGCGCCGATCGAGGTGCCGAGCACCATGTCGGGCTGGATGCCCGCGCGGAAGAGCGCGCGCAGCATGCCCACCTCGACCGCGCCGAGCACTCCCCCGCCGCCGAGCACGAACGCCACCGGTCCCGCCGCCATGCCCCTCATCCTGGCACGGGCGCGCAGCCGACCGGCCAGCCACCGTCGCCGGGCGGTCGGCGCACGCCAGACACCGCCCGGCGACCGGAGCCGGTGACGGCGTTGACAGGCCGAACGCATTCGCGCAACCTGATACCGCTCTTACCCCTGAGGCAGGTGCGATCGGTGAAGGCAGCACTGCATCCGGGCCGGTTGCTGGCCCGCAGATACCGACTTCTCGACCAGATCGGCGCCGGCGGCATGTCCGTGATCTGGCGTGCCCGCGACGAGGTGCTGGACCGGGTCGTCGCGCTCAAGGTGCTCGCCCCCTCGCTGGCCGCCGACGCGCGGTTCCGGGGCATGGTGCGGGAGGAGGCTCGGGCCGCCGCGCAGTTGGTGCACCCCCACGTGACATCGGTGCACGACTACGGCGAGACGGTCGCCCCGGACGGCTCGATCACCTCGTTCGTGGTGATGGAGCTGCTCAGCGGCGAGGAGTTGGAGCTGCGACTCACCGAGGGGCCGTTGCCATGGGCCGAGGCGGTCCAGGTGGGCGCTCAGGTCGCGGACGCGCTGGCCGCCGCGCACCGACTCGGCATCGTGCACCGCGACATCACTCCGGCCAACGTGATGATGACCGGTGCGGGGGTCAAGGTCCTCGACTTCGGCATCGCCACCCGGATCGGCGCGCCCGACGAGGACGAGGACGGCGGGACCTTCGGCACTCCGGCGTACGTCGCCCCGGAACGGCTCGACGGCGCACCGGCCCAGCCGTCCACCGACGTGTACTCGCTCGGCGTCCTGCTGCACGAGGCACTCACCGGCCGGGTTCCGTATCCGGCGGAGACCTGGGAGGAGCTCAGCGCCGCGCTTGTCGACGGTCCGGCGCCGACGCTGGCCGAGCTGCCGGAGCTGCCCCCGGCGGTGGCCCGGATCTGCCTGCGCAGCCTCGCCCGGAACCCGGCGGACCGGCCGACCGCCCGCCAGATCGCCAACACGCTTCGCGACCAGTCGGCGCCGGTCGACCCACCACCCACGACCGTCCAGATGCCCACCCGGCCCCTGCCACCGCAGCCCGTCACCGTCCCGGCGGCGAACGCCGAGACAGCCGTCGCACAGACGGTCGCCGCACCGGCCGCCGTCGGACCGGCCACCGTCGGCGATCCGGCCACCGCCGGCGACACGGCCGCCGGGTCGCGCTGGACGCGACGGCGACTGGCGCTGCTGCTGGTGCCCGTGGTCGTGGTGGTCGCGATGGCGCTGATCGGCGTGGCCCTGCTGCCCGATCAGGAGCCCACCCGGCGGGCGCAGCCCTCGGCTGGCCCGGTGACGCCCCCGGCGACCGCCCCGCCGGCCTCCGCGCCGCCGACCTCCGCGCCGCCGCAGCCGACGACGACACCGCCTACGGGGTCGAGGATCCCGTCGCCCACCTCGGATCCGGTCACCCTCGTCGAGGCCGCCAACCGGGTCGACGGGCTGATCGAGGCAGGGTTGAGCGCCGGCGAGATCCGCGGCGACGTCGGCCTCGACCTGCGCAACGAGCTCCGCAACCTGACCGCGGCGGTCACCTCCGGCCGCGACGAGTTGGCACCACCGGTGGCCCGGCTGCGCGAGAAGGTCGCCGTCCGCCTCGGCGAGGGTGGCATCAGTCCGGCGTACGCGACGCAACTCGACGCCGCCATCGCCGAGCTGGGAATGGCCCGGGTCTGACCGCAGGGCGACGCCGTGGCGGGCACGGTCAGCGGGCCGAGACCCCGGCCGACTCGCGCACGTCGTGCCCGCCGGTGGCGAAGCGCCGGTAGATCTCCGCGTAGCCGTACGCCATCCGCTCGACCGAGAAGTTCCGCGCGACGTGCGCCACGCAGTCCTGCGGGTCGAGCTGCTCCGCCGCGCGCAGGGCCGCGGGTAGCTCCTCCGCGTACGCGCAGGCCAGCCCGGTCACCCCGGGCCGGACCAGCTCCGGCACCGCACCCCGGTTGAGCGCGACCACCGGCGTCCCGGTCGCCATCGCCTCCAACATGACCATGCCGAACGGCTCGTCCCACTGGATCGGCATGATCAGGCAACGGGCGTCGACGAGCATCCGCAGCGTCTCCGCGCGGTCGGCGTTGAGCACGACTGTCACGTTCTCGTCGACAAGCGGGGCGACGACCTGCTCGTAGTAGCGGCGCTCGGCCGGTTCGTTGCACTTGCCGGCGAGCAACAGGGGCAACCCGGCCTCCCGGCACGCCTGGATGGCGACGTCGGGACCCTTGTCCGGGCTGAACCGGGCCAGCCACAGCACCGGCCCCCTGCCGGGCGCGGTCTTGCGCGGAAAGCCACGCATGTCCAGCGCGTTGTGCACGGTGCCGGCCCAGGGCAGGTTCGGGTTCAGCCGGCGCTGGGCGTGCGAGATCGCCACCAGGGCGACGCCCGAGTCGATGTCGCTGAGCACATCGCCGTACTCCCCCACGGGGTTGCCGTGCACTGTCGCGACAGTCGGTACGGCCCGGCGGCCGGCGACCAGCGGGCCGATCGTGGTGTGGTCGTGGATCACGTCGAAGTGAGCCGCCGTGATCAGCCGGTTCACCCGGGCCAGGTGGGCCAGCTCGGGCAGTGACTCGCCGAGCCGCTCGTACTGGACCTCGGACACTGTCGAGACGAAGCCGTCGGCCTCGGTGCCGTGGTGGCTGCCCGCGCCGAACAGGGTCACCGCGTGTCCCTGGCCGCTCAACGCGTCCACCAGGGCGGCGACGACCTGCTCAAGGCCGCCGTAACCGGGTGGCGGCACGGACAACCAGGGCGGAACCACCATCGCGATGCGCAGCGACCGCTCCGGAGGGCGGCCCGCAGACGGGTGGTTCACGGCCACGAGTCCTCCCCGTTGATCCCCGGTACGGCGTTACCGCCGACCGGCGTGGTCGGCGGCGGATTCCCGGTGACGTCCCGGGTAAACCGGACAAGGCGGACGCTCACCCGCCGACCAGGAGTTGGTCGTGCACCACCCGCACCCCCGGCGCGCACCAGGCGACCCGCTCGACCTGGTCCCGTTCCCACCAGGAGCGGACCACCCCGGCGAGGACCAGCGTGTCGCCGTCCACCTCGACGGTCACCCGGTCGGCGCCGATCGTGCGGGCCAGCGCCCGCTGGACGTCCCGACGCACCCGATCAGCGACCGGCGGGGCCAGCGGTCGTACCTCGATCAGGTTGGTGATCCCGCGTACCCCGTCGAGGCGGCGCACCTCCCCCTCGGCGGCCCGCCGCTGCCACCCGAACTCGACCTCACCGCGCAGCATCAGCCAGCCGTTCGCCACTGTCACGTCGAGCCGTTCGGCGGGCACGAAGCTGTCCCACTCCAGGGCACGGGAGGCGGCGATGGCAATCTCGGCGTCGGTACGCCCCGGAGTGCCGGGCAGCCGCACCTCGATCTCGTCGGCCACCGCCCGTACGCCGCGAACCCGCTGGGCACACCGGGTCGCGGCCCAACCGCGGGCGGCGCCGTCCACGAACCCGGTAAGGGTGACCACGCCCTGGTCGACTGTCACGCCGATCTCGTTCGGTTGCAGTTGGGCGTCCCAGGCCAGCTCCGCCAGGACGTCGCGTTGGATCCGCTGGTCGTCGCGGACGTCCACCACCTCGGTCATGGCACCCACCCCCGGTTCCGGTCGCCGAGACCCGCTCACCGAAAACTGCCGCGCACCAGGGTGACGGCGGTTCACCCGATCCGGGTGAACCGCCGTCCTGGGTGGAAAAAAGCGGCGGGTGACGGAGCCGACCCCCTCGGCCCCGCCACCCGCCGCCGGAGGGAGGAAGCAGGTGAGATATCTGTCAGGACGTCTCGGCGAGCGTCACGGTCACCGACTTCTCGGCGCCGTTCCGCTTGAACTGCACCTCGACCCGGTCGCCGACCTTGCCGGCCTGCACCGCGCCGACCAGGTCGTCCGAGTCGTTGACCGGCTTGTCGCCGAACCGGGTGACGACGTCGCCCTGCTGGAGGCCGGCCTTCTCGGCCGGGCTGCCCGGGGCGACCGACGCGACGAGCGCGCCGCCGCCCTCGGCCTGGTTGACGCCCACACCGAGCGACGGGTGGCTGACCTTCTCGCCGCGCTGGAGCTTGCCGGCGACGTCCTTGGCCTTGTTGCTGGGGATGGCGAACCCGACCCCGATGTTGCCGGTGCTCTGCCCGGAGGTCGCGATGGCGGTGTTGACGCCGATCACCTCACCCCGGGTGTTGACAAGCGCGCCACCGGAGTTGCCCGGGTTGATCGGCGCGTCGGTCTGGAGCAGACCGGAGATCGAGCTGACGGGCTGGCTCTGCTGGCTCGGGTCCTGCTGCTGGCCGTCGCCGGCCCGGATGGTGCGGTCCCGGGCGCTGAGGATGCCCGAGGTCACCGAACCCTGGAGGCCGAGCGGGCTGCCCAGGGCGAGCACCTGGTCGCCGACCTGCATGGCGTCGCTGTCGCCGAACTTGGCCGGCTTGAGGTCGGTGACCCCGTCGGCCTTGACCACTGCCAGGTCGGTCTTCGGGTCGGTGCCAATGATCTTCGCGGGCGCCTTCGTGCCGTCGGCGAAGACCACCTGGACGGTGTCACCGTTGGCGGAGGCGACCACGTGGTTGTTGGTCAGCACGTAGCCGTCGGCGGTGAGCACCACCCCCGAGCCCTCGCCGCTGCCGGTGGTGATCGAGACGACGCTGTCCTGCACGGACGCGGCGATCTTCGGCAGGTCGGCGCTGTTGAGCACCGGTGCCGCGGTGTAGGTGCGGGTGACGCCGCCGTTGTCGCCGTCGAGCGCGAGGGCGAGCGCCCCACCGGCCACGCCGGAGCCGAGCATCAGCGCGAACACCGCGACGCCGGCGCCGGCGAACTTGGCGATCCGGCTCGGCCGGGGACCGCTGCCGGGCGGCGCGACCTGCGGACCCCACGGCGGGACCGGCTGACCCGGGTGCTGCCCGGGGTGCTGGGCGTGCTGCACGGGGTGCTGCGGATGCTGGGTGTGCTGCTGGTGCGGCGGGTACGGCATGCCCGGCTGTCCCCCGCCGGCCCAGCCGGACTGCTGACCCGCGTACCAGGGGGCACCGGGGTACCGGCCGGCGTTCGGCTGCGGGTAGCCGGGCTGGCCGGGCGCCGGGTAGCCGGGCTGGGCGGGCTGACCGGGCGCCGGGTAGCCGGAGACCGGGTACGGCGGCGCGGAGGGGGTGGCGGCCGGCGGCTCGTACCCGGTCGGCTGCGCGGCGGCCGGTGGCGTGCTGGCCGGCTGTTCGCCGTAGGAGGCGGGTACGGCCTCGGTGGCCGCGGTGGTCTGGGTGTCACCGGTGGCGTGCGGGTCACGGGTGGTGTGCGGGTCACCAGTGGCGTGCGCGTCACCAGTCGTCGGAACGACCTGGATGGGAGTGGTCGGGGAGTCGGACTGCGCGCGCTCGTCGCGCGGCAGCTCGGCGGTGGGGTGCGACGGCTCGGCGTCGGTGGGGGCCGGCCGGCGCTGCGGGTCGGACTCGTACTCGGTCATGGCACTACCTTCTCCCTCGGCACTGCAATCAACCTGGAACCGTCCTGGAAGTTGGCTGAAAGTCACTCGCCGACGTCGTCGGCCTGTGGCAGCAGCGGTAGCCGGACCCGGAAGGTCGCGCCGCCGCCGGGTGTCTCGGTCACCTCGACCGAGCCGCCGTGCGCGGCCACCAGCGCCGCCACGATCGCCAGGCCGAGGCCGGTGCCGGTGTTGCCGTCGGCCCGCCGCGTCCGCGCCGCATCGGCCCGGTAGAACCGCTCGAAGACCCGCTCGGCCTGCTCCGGGGACAGGCCCGGACCGCTGTCGGCCACCTCGATGATGGCGTGGCCCCCCGGTTCGGCCCGCAACCGCACCCGGATCTCGGCGTCCGGCGGCGTGTGGGTGAGCGCGTTGGTGACCAGGTTGCCGATCACCTGACGCAGCCGCGCGTCGTCGGCGGAGACGACGAGCGGACCCGATCCGGGAACGATCTCCAACTCGATCCGGCGGTCCGGGGCGATCACCCGGGCGGCCTGCACGGCATCGGCGGCGAGCACCGGCAGCTCCACCGGAGTCAGTGAGAGTGGTCGTTCCCGGTCCAGCCGGGCGAGCAGCAGCAGATCCTCCACCAGCAGCCCCATCCGGGCCGCCTCGTCCTCGATGCGGCGCAGCAGGCCGGCGGTCTGCTCCGGTTCCCGGGCCGCGCCCTGCCGGTACAGCTCGGCGAAACCGCGGATGGTGGTCAGCGGGGTCCGTAGTTCGTGCGAGGCGTCCGCGACGAACCGCCGCATCCGTTCCTCGGAGCGGATGGCCCGCGCCTCGGACGCCTGAGCGGCGTAGGCGGCGTCCCGGGCGGAGCTCTCCGCCGAGCGCGCCGACATCTCCGAGGCGGCTCTGGCGGTGAACGCCGCCTCGATCTGGGTGAGCATCGCGTTCAGCGCGCGTGAGAGGCGGCCCAGCTCCGAGGTGGGCTCGGCCTGTCCCTCCTCCGGGTCGGGCACGCGCCGGGTCAGGTCGCCGCCGGCGATGGCGGCGGCGGTCCGTTCGATCTCCACAAGCGGTTTGAGGCTGGTCCGGACGATCGCCGCTCCCACCGAGGCCAGCATGATCAGCACCGATCCGCCGACCAGCAGGTCGATCCAGACCAGGCGTTTCACCGCCAGGTCGACGTCGGTGAGGTGCTGACCGATCGCCGCGAGCTGGCCGTTGGACAGCTCGATGTAGCGCATCCGCCAGCGCACCTTGCTGTCCCGGGCCGGGACGTTGAAGGGTTTACCCTCCAACTTCTCGAAACCGGCGGCGTCCGACGGCCACGGTGGCAGGTCGTCCGGGACGAATCGCTTGTCGTCGTAGATCACGCTCTGGGCCCTGTTCGGGCTGATGATGACCACCAGGTAGTCGGTCGGCACCCCCAGACTGCCCTGCTGTGGGGCGACGACCGCGTTCTCGATGGTGCGCGCGTAACCATTCAGCTCGGTGTCGACCTGGGTGACCAGGTAGCTGCGCAGGAAGACAGTGGTCAGCGAACTGATCACCAGCAGCGCGGCCGCGACGAGCAGCAGCACCGCGGTCACCAGCTTGACCCGCAGCGGCACCCCCCGCAGCCGTCCCTTCGCCTGCTGGACCGTGTTCACGCCGCCGGCTTGCGCAGCACGTACCCGACGCCACGCAGCGTGTGGATCAACCGAGGTTGGGTGGTGTCGACCTTGCGCCGCAGGTAGGAGATGTAGGACTCGACGATGTTGTCGTCACCACGGAAGTCGTAGTTCCAGACGTGGTCGAGGATCTGCGCCTTGGACAGCACCCGGTTGGCGTTGAGCATCAGGTAGCGCAGCAGCTTGAACTCGGTCGGCGAGAGCTGCACCCGCTGGCCGGCCCGGTGCACCTCGTGGGTCTCCTCGTCCAACTCCAGGTCGGCGAAGGTGAGCCGGGAGGGCGCCTGCCCGCCGGTCGTGGTGCGCCGCAGCACGGCCCGGATCCGGGCGGTCAACTCCTCCAGGCTGAACGGCTTGGTGACGTAGTCGTCGCCACCCAGGGTCAGCCCACGGATCTTGTCGTCGGTGGCGTCCCGGGCGGTCAGGAAGACCACCGGGGTACGGGTGCCGCCCTCGCGCAGCATCCGGATGACCTCGAAGCCGTCCAGGTCCGGAAGCATGACGTCGAGCACCACCAGGTCGGGCCGGTGGTCCTTGGCAGCGTTGAGCGCCGCGCTCCCACTTGTCGCGGTGGCCACGTCGAAACCCGCGAAGCGCAGGCTCGCGGAGAGCAGTTCGAGGATGTTGGGGTCGTCCTCGACGACGAGAAGTCGCGCCTCGGTCTGGGTAGCGGGCATGCGCCCATCATCGGTGACATCACTGCGCCAGCGCTGGACGCTTCCTGGAAAAAACCTGTGAGTCACAGCCGTACGGCGACGCCGGTCAGCGCAGCAGGCGGCGCAGCCCGTCCAGGGCGCCGTCGAGCAGCCGGATCGCGGTGCGCAGCTGGGTGTCGCTGAACTGCCGGGAGCGCGTCAACCGGCCCACCTCGGCGCTGAACGCGTGCAGCCGCTTGTCGAGCTCGTCGAGCAGCTCGGCCTGCGGCCCGGGGGTCGACGCCGGC
Source organism: Micromonospora sp. CA-240977 (assembly GCF_050942285.1). Taxonomy (NCBI): domain Bacteria; kingdom Bacillati; phylum Actinomycetota; class Actinomycetes; order Micromonosporales; family Micromonosporaceae; genus Micromonospora; species Micromonospora sp. CA-240977. The sequence continues at coordinate 6,469,073 of NZ_CP192055.1, forward strand.
CGCGGCGGCGGCGTCGGCGCGTCCCACCGGGTGCGCCGGGTCTGCCGGGTGGCCTCGCTCAACTCCCGCTTGAGGTCGCGCACCGAGCCTCGTACCTCGCTGCGGATCTCGCCGGCCAGGGTGGAGAGGTCCGCCACCGAGGCCACGATGTCCGCCTCCAGTGCTTCCAACTCGCCGGCCCGCTGGCGCAGCTCCGCGCGGCCGGCGTCGGTGATGTCGTACGTCTTGCGGCCACCGGCGGCGGTGTGGCTGACCAGACCCTCGGCCTCAAGCCGTTGCAGGCGGGGGTAGATGGTGCCGGCGCTGGGCGCGTAGAGCCCGAGGAAACGGTCCTCCAGCAGGCGGATCAGCTCGTAGCCGTGCTTCGGGCCGTCGTCGAGCAGCTTGAGCAGGTAGAGCCGGAGCCGCCCGTGGCTGAACACGGCGGTCACGGCAGCTCCTCCCCATCGTGGTCGACGGCTCGGGCGAGCAGGGCGATGCTCCCCGAGGTCGCGGAAGCCCAGAGCTTACCGTCGCCGGCGCCGATCACTCCCGCACAGTGGGACTGCGGGAACGTCGAGGCACGCACCTGCGGGAAGCCGCTGGTGATCCGGCCGGCGGCGGTCTGGAGCTGGACGGCGAGGTCGCTGTCCTCGCGGACCCGGACGGTGATGCTGCCCGAGATCGTGGTCAGCTGGATCTCGCTGCGCCGAGGATTGTCCAGGTCACAGGTGATGGCGCCGGAGACGGTCTGGGCCCGCACCCGGTCCGCGGCGCTGTCGGCGAGGATCACCTCTCCGGAGACCGTCTGCAGGGTGAGGTCACCACGGACGCCGAGCGCCTCCAGCGGGCCGGAGGTGATGTGCGCTGTGGTGTTGCCGCGCAGGCCCATCAGGGTGATCTGGCCGGCGGTGACGTGGACAGTGGTCTGCCGGCGCAGGCCGGAGGCGACCACCGAGCCCGCGACCAGGCCCAGATCGGCGAGGACGTCGGCGGGCACGGCGACGGAGACGTCCACCCGGGGATAGCGGTGGATCATCCGGAACCAACGCAGGACGTCCGACCAGCTCCGGCCGCGTTCCTGCCGGATGCTGAGCCGGCCGTCGGCATGCTCGATCAGGACCGGCCGGCGACCGACCTGGGAGACGTCGATCCGGGTCGGGCCGTCGGCGGCGACCACGTTGAGCCGCCCACTGACCAGGCGGACGTCCAGCCTGGTGACCGGCCCGTCCACGGTGAGCCGCTGCGGGCTCTCGACCGTCCACTCGGCCATGGCGTCCCCCTCTCGACGGCGCGTCGACCGCGCCCCACAGGGAGCACAGTAACGCGATACATCGCGATACGACAAGACAGGTCGCGAGTTGGTCACCCTCCTGCCGACGGCCGGGCGTGCCCACACAAACGCGATACCGGTGGGTCATCGTGCTGACCCACCGGTATCGCACTCAGCGAGGGTGGACATCGCCGGACCGGGCCGAGCCGTCTCAGGCCGCCAGATCCAACCCACCTCCGAGGGCCGGCGTCGGCACGGGAACCGTCGCAACCGCCGGGGGCACCGTGGGCACCGGGTGCAGCCGGGCCCGCGGCACCGCACCCGCCGCGGGCACCAGGTGTACGGCCGACTCGGCGGCCCGAGCCAGCAACCGCCGGTCGGCGGTACGGGCCGGGTGCAACGCGGCGGCGATCGTCACCGACACCACCAACTCCCGCGCCGTGACCACCCGGAGCACCGATCGCAGCAGCGTGTCCGCGCCGAGGAAGGCAGCGGCAGTGGTGGTCGTGCCGGTGGCCCCGCAGCCGTAGGCGAGCCGCAGCGGCACCACCGGGCTGCCCGTGTCGATGGCCGCCTGGAACGTCGCGGGCCGGAAACCGCCGCCGGGACGGCAGTCGGCGGCACCGGCGCCGGCACACCAGGTCGTCCCCTCCGGAAAGACCGCCACCGACCGGTCGGCGCGCAGCGTGTCGGCGACCCGGCCGACCATCGCCGGCAGCGCACGCGGTCGGGCGCGGTCCACGAAGACGGTCCCCGCCGCGGCGGCCAGCAGGCCGAACACCGGCCACGAGCGGATCTCCCGCTTCGCCACCATCCGGGTGGGTGCGACGGCCAGCACCGCGAGGATGTCCAGCCACGAGACATGGTTGGCGACAAGCAGCGCCCGCCGCCGGGGCAGTCGACCCCGGATCACCAGCCGGACCCCGAAGGCCCGCGCGGTGGACCGGGCCCAGCCGCGCACCGCCGCCCGCCGTTCCCGAACCGGCAGCACGGGCAGCACCACCACCAGGGCGACCCCGGCCAGCAGCAGGCCGGTCACGGCGACCAACCGCAGCACCCGACGGGCCACCGACACGGTCGGCACCGCGCCGGCCGGCGGGAGACAGTCGTCGTCGCAACCCGACGACGGCCGCCACAGGTCGTGCGACACGGCGGTCACCGCTGCGCCTCGCCCAGGAAGTGCCGCAGGTAGCGCTGGTTCATCCGGTCCAGGCAGAACAGCACGTAGAAATCCGCGCAGCCGAAGTCGGGGTCGTACGACGGCTCGCCGCAGATCCACGCGCCCAACCGAAGGTAGCCACGCAGCAGTGGCGGTACCGCGACCCGGCCGGCCGGACCGACGGCGGCCACCGATCCGGCGGACGACTCGGCGAACCAGGGCCGCAGCGGGCTCACCCGCAGCGGCGGCGGCGACAGGTGCCGGGCCCGGGCCTGGGTCCACACCTCGGCGACCGTCCGCCCACCGTCGGCCACCGGCACCGACGCGCAGCCGCCGAGCCAACGGGAGCCCCGCAGGTGCAGGTATCGGACGATGCCCGCCCACATCAGATTGATCACCGCGCCGGAGCGGTGGTCCGGGTGCACACAGGACCGGCCCGCCTCGACCAGATCGTCGCGGAGCGGATCGAGCGCGCCGAGGTCGAACTCGTCCTCGGCGTACCGCCGGTCGGTGCGGCCCGGCGGCAGCAGCCGGTACGTGCCGACCACCTCGCCCGTGCTGTCCTCGCGGACGATCAGGTGGTCGCAGTGCGCGTCGAAGGGATCCACGTCCAGCCCGGCCGCGCCGGGGAGGAGGGTGGCGCCGAGCTCGGTGGCGAACACCTCGTGACGCAGGCGTTGCGCGGCCGCGACCTGGATGGGGTCGTCGGCGATCAGCAGGGTGTATCCGCTGGTCGTCAGGGGTGCGCCAGCGGCATGCAGAACGGCCATGGGATCTGTGTAAGTGCTCGGATTGCCATTCACGGGGACCACCGGTGTCGGCAGGATGAACGCCGGCCGGCAGATGCGTCCCACCGGTGGTCGTGCGAGGCTGCGCGACGGACCGGCGACGACGCCGGCAAGCCCCACCGGAGGTCGACGATGCGCATCGAGTCCCGCTACAACGGGCCACCCGGCTCCGGCAACGGCGGCTGGAGCGCGGGAGTGTTCGCCGCCGCGGCGGGCGGCCCGGGCGCGGTCGAGGTGACGCTGCGCCGACCGCCACCAATGGACACCGAGCTGAGCCTCACCGACGGCGAGGTCCGGGACCCGGCCGGTGACCTGGTGGCCGAGGTGCGCCCCGCCAGCGTGGTCGACGTCGTCGTACCCCCTGTCGACCTGGAGACCGCGGTGGCCGCGGCGGCCCGCTATCCCGGCCTGGTCGAGCATTCGTTCCCCGGTTGTTACGTCTGCGGGCCGCAGCGGACGGACGGGCTGCGGATCTTCCCCGGCCGGCTGCCGGACGGGCGGACCGCCGCGCCGTTCCGGGCGCCCGAGCAGGTCAGCGCGGCCACGATCTGGGCGGCGTTGGACTGCCCCGGCGGTTGGACGGTGCTCGCGCCGGGCCGCCCGTACCTGTTGGGTCGGATCGCCGCGGTGGTCACCGCGCTGCCGAGGCCGGGCGACGACTGCGTGGTGACCGGGGCGTTGCTCGGCGTCGACGGGCGCAAGGCGCTCGTGCACACCAGCCTGTACGCCCCGGACGGCGCGCTTCTCGGCGCGGCCCGGGCGACCTGGATCGCCAGCTGAACGCCGGTCCGTCGTCCGCGGGGCGGAGGCGTCTCCGCCCCGCGGCGGAGGCGAACATCCGGACCGCGCCTGATTGACCTTGTTGCCCCGGGCCGTCACGCTGTGCCACGGCGTACCTCGACGCCGCACACGGGAGGAGAACGATGACTGACGGGCAGCGAAGCCCCACCAGCGACGGTCAGATCGTGGTGTCCGGTCTGACGAAGCAGTACAAGAACGTGCGGGCGGTGAACGACCTGTCCTTCACTGTGGCGCCGGGGCGGGTTACCGGCTTCCTCGGCCCGAACGGCGCTGGCAAGACCACCACGCTGCGCATGCTGCTGAACCTGGTCACGCCGACCGCCGGATCGGCCACCATCAGCGGTCACCCGTACACCGACCTCACCGACCCGCTGCGGCACGTCGGCGCGGTGCTGGAAGCCTCCAGCGCGCACAAGGGCCGCACCGGCATCAACCACCTGCGGGTCATCTGCGCGGCGGCCGGGCTGCCCCGGCAGCGGGCGGACGAGGCACTGGCCCTGGTCGGGCTGACCCCGGCGGCGACGCGCAAGTTCAAGGGCTACTCCCTGGGCATGAAGCAGCGGCTCGGCATCGCCGCCGCGATGCTCGGCGACCCCCGGGTGCTGATCCTCGACGAGCCCGCCAACGGGCTCGACCCGGAGGGCATCCGGTGGATGCGGGGCTTCCTTAAGAACCTCGCCCACGAGGGCCGCACCGTGCTGGTCTCCAGCCACCTGCTGTCGGAGATGCAGCTGCTCGCCGACGACGTGGTGATCATCGCGGCCGGGCAGCTGGTCCGGCAGGGTCCCGTCGACCAGGTCCTCGGCTCGATGGCGCAGAGCGCCCGGGTCCGGGTCCGCACCCCGCAGGCCGAGGCGCTGACCGCGGCGTTGAAGGCGCAGTCGGCGACCGTCGAGACCGACGAGCACGGCCTGCTGCTGGTCGCCGGGGTGGACGCCCCGACGATCGGCCGGGCCGCCCTGGCCGCCGGCGTCGAGCTGCACGAACTGACCACCGAACGACCCGACCTGGAACGGGTCTTCCTGGAGCTGACGGCCGGAAAGGCGGGCATCCGATGAACCTGGTCCGAGCCGAACTGCTCAAGATCCGCACCACAAGCACCTGGTGGTGGCTGGCCCTCGGCGCGTTCCTGTCGATCGCCCTGGCCTTCGCGTTCAACGCCTGGTACGCCGTCACCGTCCTCGGCGGCGACGGCGGGGAGTTCGGCGCCAGCCCGGAGCAGTCGACACCGGCGGCGCAGGCGGCGAACATCTACACCTCGGGGCAGTACCTCGGGCTGATGTTCGTGATGCTCATCGGCATCCTGATGGTCACCAACGAGTTCTTCCACCAGACCGCGACCACGACGTTCCTGACGACGCCGCGGCGGACCTCGGTCATCGTCGGCAAGCTCATCGCCGCCAGCCTGCTCGGCTTCATGTTCTGGCTGGTGACCACGCTCATCGACCTGGCCGCCGGCACGATCTTCCTGTCGCTCAACGACTACGGCAGCCAGCTCGGCGAGTGGCCGGTGCAGCGGGCGCTGCTGTTCAACCTGCTCGCGTACGCCATCTGGACGATCCTCGGCGTCGGCATCGGCACGCTGATCACCAACCAGCTCGGCGCGGTGATCACGGCGGCGGTGCTCTACCTGGTCGGCACACAGGTGGTGGGCCTGCTGTTCCTGCTCCTGTCGAATGTGCTCGACAGCCAGGCGGTGCTCAAGTGGCAGGTGGTCTGGCCCGCGGTGGCGTCCCAGGTCATGATCACCGAAGGTCGGTCGGAGATGGTGCCGGCCTGGTGGGTCGGCGCCCTGGTGCTCATCGGCTACGCGTTGGTCAGCGGGGTCGTCGGAGTCCTGATCACTCGGCGGCGCGACATCGCCTGACGGCGGTTCCGACCCCGGACGGCGGCACCACCGGCCGCTCCGGGGTCGTCTCCGCCGTCACCGGAACGGAGCGTGTTGTGCACTGCGCGTTACCAGCCCTCGACCGACCGCGCAGCGGTTGCTGAACTTCTGGCATCTTCTGTGAAACCGGCCACGGGAACGAGGCTGAAATGCCTGCGGGATCGGTACGGCGTAGCCTGGGAGCCGTCCAGTCCGTGCTCCTAATCGGGCACGAGGGACACACCGCGTGCCACACAACCCGCGTGAAAGAGGCGATTACCGGCCGTGTCGACCCAGCAGACTTCGCAGGAGAACCCACTGGCGGGTTTCGGCCCGAATGAGTGGATCGTCGAGGAGATGTACCAGCGCTACCTCGCCGACCCAACGAGCGTCGATTCGGCCTGGCACGATTTCTTCGCCGACTACCGACCGGCGCCCGGAGCGGCCACACCACGCGCCGCCGAGTCGGCGGAGAAGCCGGCCGCCGCGCCGGAGCCGGACGGGCAGCCGGAGCCGGCCGCCGCGGTCAGCCAGCCGAGCGCCACCGCGCAGCCGACCGCCGCCAGCAAGCCGGCGGCCGCGCCGCCGGCACCGGCCAAGGCCGCTCCGGCGAAGGCCGCCCCGGAGAAGACCGCGCCGGCCAAGCCGGCCGCCAAGGCCGCCGCCCCCACCGCCGACGGCCCGCAGACCACGCCGTTGCGGGGCGTCGCGGCGAAGATCGTCCAGAACATGGACGCCTCACTCAGCGTGCCGACCGCGACCAGCGTGCGCGCCGTCCCGGCCAAGCTGCTCGTCGACAACCGCATCGTGATCAACAACCACCTCGCCCGGGGGCGCGGCGGCAAGGTCAGCTTCACCCACCTGGTCGGCTACGCGCTGGTCCGGGCCCTGGTCCAGCACCCCGAGATGAACAACTCCTTCGCCGAGGCCAACGGCAAGCCCGCGATGGTCCGCCCGGCGCACGTCAACCTCGGCATCGCCATCGACCTGGCCAAGCCGGACGGCAGCCGCAACCTGGTGGTCCCCTCCATCAAGGGCTGCGAGCAGATGGACTTCCGGCAGTTCTGGCAGGCGTACGAGGACGTGGTCCGGCGGGCGCGGCGCAACGAGCTGACAATGGACGACTACGCGGGCACCACGATCTCGCTGACCAACCCGGGCGGCATCGGCACCGTGCACTCGATGCCCCGCCTGATGCAGGGGCAGAGCGCGATCATCGGCGTCGGCGCGATGGAGTACCCGGCCCCCTACCAGGGCATGTCCGAGGCCACCCTGGCCGAGCTGGCGGTCAGCAAGATCATCACGCTGACCAGCACGTACGACCACCGGATCATCCAGGGCGCGCAGTCCGGCGAGTTCCTCAAGGTGATGCACGAGCTGATCCTCGGCGAGCACGGCTTCTACGACCAGATCTTCACCTCGCTGCGCATCCCGTACGAGCCGGTGCGCTGGATGCGCGACGTCGCCGTCAACTCCGAGGGCCAGATCAACAAGACCGCCCGGGTGCACGAGCTGATCCACGCGTACCGGGTGCGCGGTCACCTGATGGCCGACACCGACCCGCTGGAATTCAAGATCCGCAAGCACCCCGACCTGGACGTCCTCCAGCACGGGCTGACCCTGTGGGACCTGGACCGCGAGTTCCCGGTCAACGGCTTCGCCGGCCGGCAGCGGATGAAGCTGCGCTCGATCCTCGGCGTGCTGCGCGACTCGTACTGCCGCCGCGTCGGCATCGAGTACATGCACATCCAGGACCCGGAGGAGCGGCGCTGGGTGCAGGAACGGATCGAGCGCAAGTACGAGAAGCCGGCCGCCGACGAGCAGAAGCACGTGCTCAACCGGCTCAACGCGGCCGAGGCGTTCGAGACCTTCCTGCAGACCAAGTACGTGGGCCAGAAGCGCTTCTCGTTGGAGGGCGGCGAGTCGCTGATCCCGCTGCTCGGTGAGGTGCTGGAGTCCTCCGCCGAGGGCGGGCTGGACGAGGTCGTCATCGGCATGGCGCACCGGGGTCGGCTCAACGTGCTCGCCAACATCGTCGGCAAGCCGTACGAGAAGATCTTCTCGGAGTTCGAGGGTCACCTGGACCCGCGCTCGACGCAGGGCTCCGGCGACGTGAAGTACCACCTGGGCCAGAACGGCAAGTTCACCACCCCGGACGGCGCGCACTCGGTCAAGGTGTCGGTGGTGGCCAACCCGTCGCACCTGGAGGCCGTCGACCCGGTGCTGGAGGGCATCGTCCGGGCCAAGCAGGACCGGATCGACCTCAAGCTGGAGGGCTACACCGTGCTGCCGCTGGCGGTGCACGGTGACGCCGCGTTCGCCGGGCAGGGCGTGGTCGCCGAGACGCTCAACCTGTCGCAGCTGCGCGGTTACCGCACCGGCGGCACCGTGCACGTGGTGGTCAACAACCAGGTCGGCTTCACCACCGCCCCGGAATACAGCAGGTCCAGCCTCTACAGCACCGACGTGGCCCGGATGATCCAGGCGCCGATCTTCCACGTGAACGGCGACGACCCGGAGGCCGTGGTCCGGGTGGCCCGGCTGGCCTTCGAATACCGGCAGACGTTCAACAAGGACGTCGTGATCGACATGGTCTGCTACCGCCGGCGCGGGCACAACGAGGGCGACGACCCCTCGATGTCCAACCCACAGATGTACAAGATCATTGACTCGAAGCGCTCGGTGCGCAAGCTCTACACCGAGGAGCTGATCGGTCGCGGCGACATCACCGTGGAGGACGCGGAAGAGCTGCTGCGCGACTACCAGGCGCAGTTGGAGAAGGTCTTCAAGGCCACCCGGGACGCGGCCTCCGCGCCCCGGCAGCTCAACCGGCCGCGCCGCGAGGAGGAGCCGGAGCCGCAGGTCGACACCGCCACCGACGCGTCAGTGGTGAAGGCCATCGGCGAGGCGCACATCAACCTCCCGGAGGGCTTCACCCCGCACAAGCGGATCCAGCAACTGCTGGACCGGCGGGCCAAGATGTCCGTCGAGGGCAACATCGACTGGGGCTTCGGCGAGATCATCGCGCTCGGGGCGCTGCTGCACGACGGCGTCACCGTCCGGCTGGCCGGGCAGGATTCGCGTCGCGGCACGTTCGTCCAGCGGCACGCCTCGGTGGTCGACTCCCGCACCGGCGACGACTACCTGCCGCTGAAGTCGCTCACCGGCGACGGCGAGCGCTCCCGGTTCTTCGTGCACGACTCGCTGCTCAGCGAGTACGCGGCGATGGGCTTCGAGTACGGCTACTCGGTGGAGAACATCAACGCCCTGGTCGCCTGGGAGGCCCAGTTCGGCGACTTCGTCAACGGCGCCCAGTCGGTGATCGACGAGTTCATCTCGTCCGGCGAGGTGAAGTGGGGCCAGCGCTCCGCTGTCACCCTGCTGCTGCCGCACGGCCACGAGGGCCAGGGCCCGGACCACACCTCCGGTCGGCCGGAGCGGTTCCTGCAGATGTGCGCCGAGGACAACATGCGGGTGTCCATCCCGACCACCCCGGCGAACTACTTCCACCTGCTGCGCCGCCAGGCCCTGTCGCCCAAGCGCAAGCCGCTCGTGGTGTTCACGCCGAAGTCGCTGCTGCGGCACAAGCTCTGCGTCTCCTCGGTGGAGGACTTCACCACCGGCACCTTCCAGCCGGTGCTGCGGGACACCGCGGCCCCGGCCCCGGAGGCGGTGAAGCGGGTGCTGCTCTGCTCCGGCAAGGTCTACTACGACCTGTTCCAGGCCCGGCAGGAGCGCGGCGTCACCGACACCGCGATCCTCCGGATCGAGCAGCTGTACCCGCTGCCGGTGGAGGAGATCCGGGCCGCCCTCGCGCAGTTCCCGAACGCGGAGGACTTCGCCTGGGTGCAGGAGGAGCCGGCCAACCAGGGTGCCTGGTCGTTCGTCGCGCTCAACCTGCTGGAGCACCTCACGGACGTCCGGCTGCGGCGGATCTCCCGCCCGGCCGCGGCCGCCCCGGCGGTCGGCTCGGCCAAGACCCACGAGGTCGAGCAGCACGCGCTGATCGAGGCAGCTCTCCCCCGCCCGTGACCTGACGCGCCACGCGAGCCGGGGCAGGGCCGTTCACCACGGTCCTGCCCCGGCTCGCGTCGGTCCACGGACCCACCGATCCACCCGCCCGGCCCACGCCGGGCCGAGCATGAGGACGTACCCGATGTACTTCACCGACCGTGGCATCGAGGAACTTGTCGAACGCCGGGGCGACGAGCAGGTGACCCTGGAGTGGCTGGGGGAACGCCTGCGCGACTTCGTCGACCTCAACCCCGACTTCGAAACCCCCATCGAACGCCTCGCCACCTACCTGGCGCGCCTGGACGACCCCGACGACGAAGACGCCTGACCGCCCCGGTGATCAGGAGTTTTGCGTCACGATCGGGGCCGTACGTGACGCAGACCTCCTGAACACGGCGCTCGCAAGCGCGGGTGGGGTCGGAGGGCCCGGGTTTTGGGTTCCGCGATCTCCTAGGGTGGGGGTCGTGGCCCGAAGTGTGTATCTGACGAGCGTGAGTTCGGGCGGGGGCAAGTCGACTATCGCTCTCGGCTTGGCGGAGTTGCTGTCCCGCCAGGTGGGGCGGATCGGCGTGTTCCGGCCGCTGGTCGCCGACACCGGGCCGGACCCGATCCTCGCCCTGCTCAGCGAGCGGTACCGGGTCGAGCTGCCGCTCGCCGAGCTGGCCGGGGCGACCTACACCGAGGCCGCCGCGCTGGTCGCCGACGGTCGACGCGAGCAGCTGATCTCCACAGTCGTCGAGCGGTACCGGGCGGTGGAGCGGCAGTGCCCGGCCGTGGTCGTGGTGGGCAGCGACTTCGACGACCCCGGCGATCCGGCCCATCCCCGCGAGCTGGCCTTCAACGCCCGGCTGGCCACCGAGTTCGGCAGCGTGGTGGTGCCGGTGGTGGACGGCTACGGGCAGGAGCCGGCAGCCGTCGCGTCGGCGGTGCGCGGGGCGTACCACGATCTGGCCGACCTCGGCGCGACGGTGCTCGCGGTGATCGCCAACCGGGTGTCCGCGCCGATGACGCTGCCCGAACTGCCGGTCCCCGCGTACGCCATCCCGGAGGTGCCGAGCGTGTCGGCGCCGACGGTGGCCGAGGTGGCGGCGGCGCTCGGCGCCACCCTGCTGGCCGGCGACGACGCCGCGCTCAGCCGGGACGTGCTGGACTTCGTGGTCGGCGCGGCGCACGTGCCGACCCTGCTGGACCACCTCACCGAAGGCGCCCTCGTGATCACCCCCGGGGACCGGGCCGACCTGCTGGTCGCCGCGAGCGCCGCGCACGTGGCCGGTCAGGTGTCGGTGGCCGGGCTGGTGCTCACGCTCGGCGAGCAGCCGGACCCCCGGGTCATGCGGTTGGTGGAAGGGCTGAACACCGGGTTGGCGGTGCTGTCGGTGCGCAGCGACAGCTACGACACGGTGGCCGCGTCCAGCCGGATCGAGGGCCGGCCCAGCACTGCCAACCCGCGCAAGGTGGAGGCCGCGCTGGGCGTGTTCGAGCGCTGCGTGGACACCGACGACCTGGCCCGCCGGCTGCGGGTCAGCCGCTCGACCCGGGTCACCCCGCTGATGTTCGAGAACGAGCTGATCGACCGGGCCCGTTCGCAACGCCGGCACCTGGTGCTGCCGGAGGGCGCCGAGGAACGGATCCTGCGCGCGGCGGAGATCCTGCTGCGCCGTGGGGTGGCCGACCTGACGCTGCTGGGCCGGCCGGACGACATCGCCCGGCGGACCCGCGAACTGGGCATCGACCTCGGCGACGCGAACGTCGTCGACCCGGTCACCAGCGGGTGGCGGGACGACTTCGCCGGCGAGTACGCGCGGCTGCGCGCCCACCGGGGCGTGACCGCCGAGCTGGCGCACGACATCGTGGCCCAACCCAACTACTTCGGCACCCTGATGGTGTCGACCGGACGGGCCGACGGCATGGTCTCCGGCGCCACCCACACCACCGCCGCGACCATCCGACCGGCATTCGAGATCATCCGTACCGTGCCGGAGGTCTCGGTGGCGTCCAGCGTCTTCTTCATGCTGCTCGCCGACCGGGTGCTTGTCTACGGCGACTGCGCGGTCAACCGCGACCCGGACGCCGCGCAGCTCGCCGACATCGCGATCTCGTCGGCCGACACCGCCGCGCGGTTCGGCGTCGAACCCCGGGTGGCCATGCTGTCGTACTCCACCGGCAGCTCCGGCGCGGGCGCGGACGTGGAGAAGGTCGCCACGGCCACCGCCCTGGTCCGGGAGCGCCGGCCCGACCTGCTGGTCGAGGGGCCGATCCAGTACGACGCGGCGATCGACCCCGCGGTGGCGGCGACGAAGTTGCCGGGCAGCCCGGTCGCCGGCCGGGCCACGGTCTTCATCTTTCCGGACCTGAACACGGGCAACAACACGTACAAGGCGGTGCAGCGCTCCGCCGGGGCGGTCGCCGTCGGCCCGGTCATGCAGGGTCTGCGCCGGCCGGTGAACGACCTGTCCCGCGGCGCGACAGTGCCGGACATCGTCAACACGGTGGCGATCACCGCCATCCAGGCGGCCACCGAGGAGGCCTCATGAGTCGGGTGCTGGTGCTCAACTGCGGGTCGTCGTCGGTGAAGTGGCGCCACTACGACGGGGATCGGGTGCTCGACCACGGCACCGTCGAGCGCGTCGGTGAGCCCGGTGGTGGCCCGGCGGACCACGCCAGCGCGGTCCGGCAGATCCTGGACGGCCTCGACCTGGGTGGGCTGGCCGCGGTCGGGCACCGGGTGGTGCACGGTGGCCGGACGTTCAGCGCACCGGTGCTCGTCGACGACACGGTCCTGGCCGCGATCAAGGACCTGGTGCCGCTCGCCCCGCTGCACAACCCGGCCAACCTGGCCGGCATCGAGGTGGCCCGCGCGGCGCTGCCGGACGTCCCGCAGGTCGCCGTCTTCGACACCGCGTTCCACCACACCCTGCCGGAGGCCGCCGCGACGTACGCGATCGACAGGGACATCGCCGAGCGGTACGACATCCGCCGGTACGGCTTCCACGGCACCTCGCACGCGTACGTGTCCCGGCGCACCGCCGAGCTGCTGGGCCGCCCCTACGAGCAGCTCAACACGATCACCCTGCACCTGGGCAACGGGGCCAGCGCCTGCGCGGTGGCGAACGGTCGCAGCGTCGCCACCTCGATGGGCATGTCCCCGTTGCAGGGGCTGGTGATGGGCACCCGCAGCGGTGACCTCGACCCGACCGTGATCTTCCACCTGCGCCGGGAGGCCGGGCTGTCGGTCGACGAGATCGACGACCTGCTCAACCACCGCAGCGGGCTGCTCGGGTTGACCGGCGCCAACGACATGCGCGAGGTGCTCGACCGTCGGGCGGCCGGGGACCGGGCGGCGGCGCTGGCCTTCGACGTGTACTGCCACCGGATCACCGAGTACGTCGGGGCGTACTACGCGCTGCTCGGCCGCGTCGACGCGATCGCCTTCACCGCCGGGGTCGGCGAGCACGCCGCGCCCGTCCGGGCAGCCGCGCTGGCCGGCCTGGGCCGGCTCGGCATCGCCGTGGACGACGCCCGCAACGACGGCACGGGCGACCGGGTGATCTCGCCCGACGGTGCCGAGGTGAGCGTCTGTGTCATCCGCACCGACGAGGAACGGGAGATCGCCCGGCAGACCCGGGACGTGGTCGGGGCGGCCTGACGCCACCGAGACGCGCACCCCCGGGAGCCCCGAGGGTGCGCGCGGGCCGGTAGATACCGATCAGCCGGTCGCCAACCAGGCGACGAGTGCCACAACCACCACGACGACCGCTGCCGCACCGATGATGAGCGGCAGGCGGGACGGGGCCTCCGTCGGCGCCGCGGCCTCCGGCGTCTGGTTGAAGGCGCGGAACGCCTCCGTGTTGCCGCTGGGGTCCGTGTAGTTCTCAGGCATGCCGGTGACCCTAGCGAAGCTGGTGACGAGACACCGTCCCCGGCCCACCGCGTCCGGAGGGGTGGACCCGGCCGGCGGAGGCGACCCGACCGGCTGGCGGGTGTATCCGGGCCGGGCGGCGGGGTCGCCACACCCGCCCGGTCGGCTGACCCTGCCAGTACGGTGACCTGGTGGACGGGTTCACGCGCCGGCAGTTGGCGACCATCGCCGAGGTGGTCGCGGTGACCAGGTCGGCCGGCATACCGACGTGGCTGCGCGGCGGCTGGGCGATGGACTTCCAGGTCGGCGCGGTGACGCGCCCGCACGTCGACGTCGACTGGTACTGCTGGCGGGAGGACGCGGACCGGCTGGCCACGCTCCTGCTGGCCCTGGGCTGGCGTCTCGACCCACGGATGCCGGTGGAGGTGCAGCTCGAGCTGTTCGCCGGCGACGTGGAGGTCAGCATCGCCTACCTCGGGCGGAATGCTGCCGGCGGGCCGACGGTGGGCGCCGGCCCGTGGGACGGCACCCCGCTGCCGGCCGGGATGCTCGACGCCCCGCCCGGCCGGATCGGCCCACTCAGCGTGCCGACCATCTCGGTGGCGGCCCAGATCGCGTTCAAGCAGATGTACCCGGTCTGGATGCCGGAACGTCCCCGCCGACCGAAGGACGCGGACGACCTGACCCGGCTGCTGGCCCTTCCTGGTCGAGGATGTCCTCGTACACCCCGACCTTGAAGGTGATCAGGTCGAGGCACTGGGTGAGCCGGCCGAGCTGGTCCCGGACGCGCCCGTGGTGCTCGCGGAGGAGCGCGAGTCGTTCCTCCTCGTTGCCCGCGCCTTCGCGAACGAGTTCGGTGTAGCGGCGCAGCGCGGGCAGCGGCATGCCGGAGGCGCGGAGGATGACGCAGACCCCCAACCAGTCCACGTCGTCCTGGCTGTAGACGCGACGTCCGGTGGACGCACGGCGTACGGCGCTGACGAAAATTCCTTGCTGTTCGTAGAAGCGGAGCGTGTGCACGCTCAAGCCGGTGCGTTCAGCGACCTGTCCGATGCTCAGCGCCGCGGTGACCTCAGCCATGCCGAGCAGGGTAACGGGGTTGACCTAGAGCCGACTCAAGCTCCTACGGTGCCGGTTGATCACACTGAATCAGCTAGGAGAGCATCGGCATGCGCTATCGCACCCTCGGCGGCACCGGTATCGAGGTGAGCACCCACTGCCTCGGGACCATGATGTTCGGTGCCGTCGGCAATCCCGACCACGACGACTGTGCCCGCATCATCCACACCGCCCTGGACCAGGGCATCAACATCATCGACACCGCCGACATGTACGGCCAGGGTGAGTCCGAACAGATCGTGGGCAAGGCGCTGCGCGGGCGCCGCAACGACGTCGTGCTCGCCACCAAGGTGCACTTCCCGATGGGCGAGGGGCCCAACCGGGGTGGCAACTCGCGACGGTGGATCCTCCAGGCGGTCGAGGGGAGCCTACGGCGGTTGGGCACCGACTGGATCGACCTCTACCAGGTGCACCGTCCCGACCCCTCGACCGACATCGAGGAGACGCTCTCGGTGCTCACCGACCTGGTCCGCGCCGGCAAGATCCGCGCCTTCGGCTGCTCGACGTTCCCCGCCGAGGAGATCGTCGAGGCGCACCAGGTAGCCGAGCGCCGCGGCCTCGGACGCCTGCGCACCGAGCAGCCGCCGTACTCGATCCTGGCCCGCGGCGTCGAAGCCTCCACCCTGCCGGTCTGCCGGCGCTACGGCATGGGGGTGTTGGTCTGGAGCCCGCTCGCCTTCGGGTTTCTCAGCGGAAAGTACCGCCGGGACCAGCCCGTCGACCTGTCGACCGGGCGGGCCGCCCTGCGGCCAGCGCAGTTCGATCCCACGATCGCCGAGAACGCGGCCAAGCTCGACGCCGTCGAACAGCTCGTCGACCTCGCGAACAGCATCGGCTGCACGCTGCCCCAGCTCGCCACCGCCTTCACCGTGGCCCACCCGGCCGTCACCTCGGCGATCATCGGACCGCGCACCAGCTCGCAGCTGGGGGACCTGCTGAAGGGGGCCGCGCTCACCCTGGACGACGCGACCCTCGACCGGATCGACGAGATAGTGCCGCCCGGCACCAACCGGTACAACCCGAACGCCGCCTTCCCACCGCGTTCACTTACCGACCCGGCGCTGCGGCGACGCCCCCTGGCCGACCGGGCCGCGGCCTGACCGAGCCGGACGCCCGGACGCCCGGACGCAGCGGACGGTGATCGGGCGGGCGCAGCACGTCGAAGCCCGCCGGGCGGTTCCGGCGGGCAGGGCACAATCGGGTTCATGCCGCGTCGCGCCACCCCCACAATGCTGATCACCGCCCTGCTGCTGGCCGTTCTGGCCGGCTGCTCCACGGACGCCCCGGCTCGGCGCGCGCCGGCCGCGCCGGAGCCCACCGCCGCGGCGACGCCGCAGGTCCCCGCCGGGCACGCGCCGGTGAATCCCTACCCCGTCGGGGTACGCGACCTGAAGCTGAACCGCGACGGCCGGGCGCTGCCGGTGAAGATCTGGTACCCGGCCGCCGGGGAGATCGGCGGCCCGGTCAGGTGGGGGGCGGCTGCGGCGAAGGGCCGGCGGTTCCCGGTGGTGATGTTCAGCCACGGGCTGGGCGGTCGGCCGGACGACTACGCCACGCTGCTGAGCCGCTGGGCGAGGGCAGGGTTCGTGGTGGCCGCGCCGACATTCCCGCACACCGCCAAGGGCACTGACATCGACGTCCTCGACGTGCTCAACCAGCCGGCCGACGTGTCCTACGCGTTGGACCAGGTGCTCGCGCTGGACGCCAAGGCCGACGACCAGTTGCAGGGCCAGCTGGATACCGAGCGGGTCGCCGCGGCCGGGCACTCGGCCGGCGGGGTGACCACGATCGGGCTGTTCACCGCCAACCGGGACGAGCGGCTGGACGCGGGGGTGGTGTTCGCGGGCACCGCGCTCGGGGTGGGCACCGCGTTCGCCGGCGCGGCCGCGCCGCAACTGTTCGTGCACGGTGAGCTGGACAAGGTCGTCGAGTACGCGGCAGGCAAGGCCGCGTACGACAAGGTGCCCTGGCCCAAAGCGATGCTGAGCCTGCCGAAGGGCGACCACGGGCAGACGATGCTCAAGGACAAGGCCGCACTGCGGGTGGTCTCGGACACGTCGATCGAATTCCTCCGCTGGTCGCTCTACGGCGACGCGGCGGCCAAGCAGCGCATTTCCACCGGCGCGACCCGCGGCGACATCGCCACCTTCGACGACCACCTCTGAGGCTCCGCCCCACCCCGCTCCCGCCACGCCTCCCCGCGTCCTGCCCCGCCCCGTCCCGCCATGCCGCGCATCGCTGCCTCGCGCCCCGCCCCCGTCCCGCCACGCCACCCCGCGCCGCGCCCGGTCTTGCCGCGCCCCGCCACCCCGCCGCCCGCCCCGCCTCGCCTCGCCTCGCCTCGCCTCGCCCACAAGATCGCGCAGTAACCGGGAAATAGTGGCCTCAGCGTCGCCTGAGGCCACTATTTCCACGATGTTGTGTGACCTTGGGGCGGACAGCGCGGGACGAGCGGGCAGCGGGGTGCGGGGCAGCGCGGGACGGGCCGCGGGGTGGGTCAGGCGGTGTGGTCGATGACGACCTTGCCGAAGGCGTCCCCGGAGTGCAGGCGGGCGAAGGCGTCCTCGACCCGGCTGAACGGCACCACGCTGTCCACCACCGGGCGCACCTCGTTGTCGGAGCAGAACGCCAACAGCTCGTACAGCTCACCCGGAGTGCCCATCGAGGTGCCCAGGATCTCCAGCTGCATCGCGAAGACCCGACGCAGGTTGACCGACGGCTCGTGCCCGGCGGTCGCGCCGGAGACCACGATCCGGGCCATCGGCGCCGCCGACTTCAGCGAGTGGTCGAAGGTGGCCGCGCCGACCGTCTCGATCACCACGTCGACGCGCTCCGGCAGCCGGGCACCGGGTTCCACCGCGGTGGCGCCGAGAGCCGAGATCCGGTCCCGCTTGACGGCGTCGCGGCTGGTCGCGTACACCCGCTTGCCCATCGCGACGGCGAGCGCGACGGCCGCGGTGGCGACGCCCCCGCCCGCGCCCTGGACCAGCACGCTGTCGGCGTCCGCGACGCGGCCCTTGGTGGTCAGCATCCGCCACGCGGTCAGCCAGGCGGTGGGCAGGCACGCCGCGTCGGTCGCCGCCATGCCGTCGGGCAGCGGGATCAGGTTCGATCGGGGTACGGCGACCCGCTCGGCGAGGGTCCCGGCGAAGTGCTCGGAGAGGATGGAAACCCCGCGCGGGTCACCCGGAGTGACCACCACCGGGTACACGACCACCGGGCGGCCCGCCGGGTCCAGCCCCACCGCGTCGCAGCCGAGGATCATCGGAAGCTGGCCCTCGGTGAGCCCGACCCCGCGCAGCGACCAGAGGTCGTGATGGTTGAGCGAGGTGGCCCGCAACTCCACGGTCACCCAGTCGTCGGCCGGAGGGGTCGGCTCGGGCCGCTCGCCGACGGTGAGCGCGGCGAGCGGGTCGGCGTCGTCGAAACGGGAGGCAAAGGCAGCACGCATGATCGGCACGGTAACAAGCTGAGCGCCCGTTAAGAAGGCGCGCCCCGCAGGCAACGCCGAAGCGCCCCGGCCCGGACCTGCGCAAAGGCGGCGGCGCAGCCCTCGGCCGAAGCCCGCGCCTACCGGCGGGCGACGCCGTCGCGGCGGGCGGCTTCGGCGACCGCCTCGGCGACGGCCGGCGCGACGCGCGGGTCGAGCGGCGAGGGGACGATCGCGTCGACGCTCAGGGACTCGGCCACCACGCCCGCGATGGCGTCCGCGGCGGCGACCTTCATCGCCTCGGTGATCCGGGTCGCGCCGGCATCCAGCGCGCCGCGGAACACCCCGGGGAAGGCCAGCACGTTGTTGATCTGGTTGGGGTAGTCACTGCGCCCGGTGGCGACCACCGCGACGTGCCGGGCGGCGACCTCGGGGTGCACCTCCGGGGTCGGGTTGGCCAGCGCGAACACGATCCCGCCGGGAGCCATCCCCGCCACCGCGGCCTCGGGGATCTGCCCGCCGGAGACCCCGATCAGCACGTCGGCGTCGCGCAGCGCCTCGGTGATGTCGCCGTGCCGGCCGTCCGCGTTGGTGGTCGCCGCCAACTCGGCCTTGGTGCCGGTCAGCTCGGTGCGGTGCCGGCCGATGATGCCCTTGGAGTCGCAGACCACCACCTGGTCGGGGTTGACGCCCCCGGCGATCAGCATCTTCGTCACGGCCACCCCGGCCGCACCCGCGCCGCTCACCGCGACCCGCAGGTCGCCGAGCTTGCGGTCGAGCAGGGTGGCGGCGTTGCGCAGCGCGGCCAGCACCACGATCGCGGTGCCGTGCTGGTCGTCGTGGAAGACCGGGATGTCCAGCGCCTCGTCGAGCCGGCGCTCGATCTCGAAGCAGCGCGGGGCGCTGATGTCCTCCAGGTTGATCCCACCGAACGAGGGGGCCAGCGCCCGGACCACGGCGACGATCTCGTCCGCATCCTGGGTGTCCAGGCACACCGGCACGGCGTCCACGCCACCGAACTGCTTGAACAACACCGCCTTGCCCTCCATCACCGGCAGCGCGGCACGCGGGCCGATGTTGCCGAGCCCGAGCACCGCCGAGCCGTCGGTGACCACCGCGACGGTGTGCGACACCCAGGTGTAGTCGTCCACCAGGGCGGGGTCGGCGGCGATCGCCTCGCACACCCGGGCCACCCCCGGGGTGTACGCCAGGGAGAGGTCCTCCCGGCTGGTCAGCGGCACTGTCGAGGTGACGGCCATCTTGCCGCCTCGGTGCAACAGGAAGACGGGATCAGCGGGGTCCACGGTGGACGACATGATGGTGACTCCAGGATCTGTCGAGCAGATGTGAGGCGGCCGGGCCTGGCCGCGAGGTGGGCGGCGAGCGGTGGCACGCGGTGCGGGGGGTCACCCGGACACTTCGAGCATAGTGTCGACACCCCCGCCCGGATGTGAGCGGGGTCATAACCGGTGACGACGTACCCGACCGAGGCGCGGCCAGTAGCGGGCCACCACCCGGCCCCGTACGTCGGCGACCCCGTACGCCCGGGAGTCGTCGGTGACGAACTCGTTGTCGCCGCGCAGCCACCAGCCGCCGTCCTGTTTCCGGACCGCCCGCTTCACCACCAGCAGGTCGGGACGAGTCCGGAAGACCGCGACCACCACGTCCCCGGGTCGGATCCGGCGGGCACCGGGACGGACCAGCACCGAGTCGCCGTGCCGCAACGTCGGCGCCATGGACGGGCCGACCACCAGTACGGCGGTCAACGGTCCGCGCAGTCGGGCCGCCTCAGGCGGGTGATCGGTGCCCACTGGTTTCACCTCCGTCCGTTCGGAAAGCATCCCCAGGAGTAATGTCGCCTTTGATCATCGCAAACTTCCCATGGAGGATCCTGATGCGATTTCCGCGCATCCTCGCGCCCCGCGTCACCGCGAGCGCACACTGCGACCTGCCGTGCGGCGTCTACGATCCGGCTCAGGCCCGGATCGAGGCCGAATCGGTCAAAATGATCTGCGAGAAGTACCAGGCGAACACCGACCCGGAGTTCCGTACCCGCTCCATCATCATCAAGGAGCAGCGCGCCGAGCTGGTCAAGCACCACCTCTGGGTGCTCTGGACCGACTACTTCAAGCCGCCGCACTTCGAGAAGTACCCGAACCTGCACAGCCTGTTCAACGAGGCCACCAAGCTCGCCGGCGCCGGTGGCGTCAAGGGCAGCCTCGACCCGGCCACCGCCGACAAGCTGCTCTCGAAGATCGACGAGATCTCGAAGATCTTCTGGGAGACCAAGAAGGCGTGACCGCACCGGTCATCCCGACGATCCGGCCGGCACGTCCCGAGGACGTGCCGGCCGTCGTCGCCATGGTCCACGAGCTGGCGGAGTACGAACGCGCCCCCGACCAGTGCCACCTCACCGTCGAGCAGCTCACCTCGGCCCTGTTCGCGACTACTCCAGGTCGAGGCGCGGCGTCAGACGCGCCGAACTGGAGTAGTCGTACGACCGCGCCGGCGCTCTTCGGTCACGTGGCGGTCGACGCGCACGATGAGCCGTTCGGCTTCGCGCTGTGGTTCCTCAACTTCTCCACCTGGGCCGGCGTGCACGGCATCTACCTGGAGGACCTCTACGTCCGGCCGGCCGCCCGGGGCTCCGGGGCGGGTCGGCTGCTGCTCGCCACCCTGGCCGACATCTGCGTACGACGCGGCTACCGGCGACTGGAGTGGTGGATGATCGACTGGAATCCGGCCGCCGGGTTCTACGCCTCGATCGGCGCGGAGCAGATGAGCGAGTGGGTCCCCTATCGGCTCAGTGGCGACGCGCTGAGCGCGCTGGCCGCCCAGGCCGCCACCGCTGGCACGCGTACGGACGACCGACCGGGTAGAGTCCCCGACCGGGGGGATGAGGCGTGACTCAACTGACTGGCCAGCCAGCGATCGACGACGACGTGGTGCACCTCACGGTGCCCGCCGACGGCGGTTACCTCGGCGTGCTCCGCACCGCCACCGCCGGTCTCGCGGCCCGGTTGCAGTTCGCGTTGGACGAGATCGAGGATCTGCGGATCGCTGTCGACGAGGCGTGCGCCATGCTGCTCGCCATCGCCACCCGCGATGCCGAGTTGGAGTGCCGCTTCGCGGTCACCGAGGACGCGTTGACAGTCGAGGTGACGGTGCCGACCGTGCGCGGCGCCACGCTGCCGGCCGAGTCGTCCTTCGCCTGGAAGGTGCTCACCGCGTTGACGACGTCGGCCTCGGCCACGGCCGTCGACGGTCGGGCCACTATCGCGCTGCTCACCCGTCGCTCCGGCGGCTACTGACCGGTCCGCCGCTCCGGCGGCTACCGGCCCGGCTCGCCGGGTCGGTCACTCGAAGTCGGTCACTGGAAGCCGAGTGCCCGGGTCGTCGGGGGGCTGACCAGCAGCCAGCCCACGCCCAGGCCGAGCGCCATCAGCGGCACGCCCAGCCAGCCCAGCCCGCCCTGGATCATGAACCACCCGATCGGCAGCAGCATCAGCTGAAGCACGATCGCGGGGGCCCGGGCGCCCGCCCTCCGGCGGGACAGCGCCCGGCCCAGGGCCCAGAGCACGGCCGCGGCCCCGATGGCGAACACTGTCACCAGCAACGCCGACGCCAGGTCGGTGGTGCTGGCCGTGAGGTCGGCCCAGACCAGCCATGCGGCGATCAGCCCGACGACGGCCGCCTCCGCCCACAGCAGCCGGACCGCCCAGCGGAGCGTGACGGGAAACGGGGCCGAGTCGATGGTCACGCGCGCCACGATACCCGGGCTACCGAGAGGTACAGTGCCGCCCATGCACGCCGTCCTGGTGGTCAATCCAAAGGCCACCACCACCAGCGAACGCAGCCGGGACGTGCTTGTCCGGGCGCTGCGCAGCGAAGTCGACCTCAGCGTGCGCTACACCCGGCGGCGCGGGCACGCGATGGCGCTGGCTCGGGAGGCAGCGGCGGAGGGCGTCGACCTGGTCGTCACCCTGGGTGGCGACGGCACCGTCAACGAGGTGGTGAACGGCCTGATGACGGCCGACCCACCGACCCGCGCCGACGGCACGCCGTTGGCCGAGCGGCTGCCCGCGCTGGCGACAGTGCCGGGCGGCTCGACGAACGTGTTCGCCCGTGCGTTGGGTCTGCCCCGCGAGTGGCCGGAGGCGACCAGCATGATCCTCGAAGGGTTGCGGCTGGGCCGGAGCCGGACGGTCGGGCTGGGCCGCGCGGACGACCGCTACTTCACCTTCTGCGCGGGGTTCGGCCTGGACGCCGCGGTCATCCACCGGGTGGAGCAGGCCCGGCGCAAGGGTCGGGTGTCCACGCCGACGCTCTATCTGCGCTCGATCATGAACCAGTACTTCTTCGCCTCGGACCGGCGGCACCCGGCGATCGTCCTGGAGCGTCCGGGCGAGCCGGCCGAGGCCGAGCTGGCCACCGTCATCATCCAGAACACTGCGCCGTGGACGTACCTGGGCGACCGGGAGGTGAACCCGAACCCGTCGGCGTCGTTCGACCTCGGGCTTGATGTGCTGGCGTTGCGTCAGCTCCGGGTGGCTAGCACAACACGGACAGTGACGCAGTTCCTGTCCCGGCAGCCCGATCCGCGAGGTCGGCAAGTGTTACGACTCCATGACACAGCGGAGTTCACCCTGGTCTCCAGCCGTCCGCAGGCGTTCCAGCTCGATGGCGACTATCTCGGCGAGCGGGAGAAAGTCAGATTCACCTCCGTTCCCGCCGCACTGAGAGTAATCTGCTAGGTCTCGGGTACTGCCCTTGGTCGACACGGTGGCCGCAACCGCATCGACAGGTCACCGCCACACCGAGGGGCAGGTGCCGGAAATGTCAGCAATGTCACGCGGACTGTACTATATTGATCCTCGACTGTGGCACGGCGGGTAATCGGGAAAGCCCCGAAAACCGGACAAACAGGCTGTGGGCTTGCTCACCGCCCGGAGTTTTTCCGAGCGTCACCCTTGACATCACGACCGTTCGTGAAAGTATTCACAAGCGAACTTGAGTTACCGGGACATTGCCTGGATATGCTCGTCAGGTTGAGCTGTTCCAGCAGGTCCCCGGCGCTAACCGCCTGCTCACGCACTGCCGAATGGACAGACGCTAACCGTCACCATCGGCACTGCGGATGCATATAGGAAAAGCACGACCAAGCAATTGTTGCCACCCATCCAGAATGAGGAGTGTTGCCGCCATGGACTGGCGTCACCATGCTGTCTGCCGCGACGAGGACCCGGAGCTGTTCTTCCCGATCGGGACGTCCGGGCCGGCTCTCCTGCAGGTCGAGCAGGCCAAGGCCGTCTGCAGGCGCTGCTCCGTGACCGACCAGTGCCTGCAGTGGGCACTCGAGTCGGGTCAGGACGCCGGCGTCTGGGGCGGGATGAGCGAAGAGGAACGGCGCGCTGTCAAGCGGCGCGGCGGCCTCCGCGTGCTGCGCGCTCACTCCGCCTGATCCCAACGACACCGCTGTACGCCCCGGTGGGTCCGCCCACCGGGGCGTTCCGCTGTCCGCCACAGGTTCAGCCGCCCGGCGTCACGACGCGGCCGGACGACCCGTCATCGACCCGGCGCAGCACCACCTCGACCAGCTCCGGCGCATCGGTCAACGGGGCGGACACCGCCACCGCGCCGGCCGCCCGAGCCGCCTCGGTCACCGCGTCGTGGAACAGGCCCGGCGCCAGGAAGTACGCGGACACCGCGACCCGCCGTGCGCCGGCCGCCCGCAGCCGGGACACCGCCACACCGGCCGCCGGTGGAGCCGCCGACGCGTACGCCACCCGACAGGGCACCCCGAACTCCGCGCCGAGCGCCTCCGCGGCCTGACCGACCGAGCGGCGTGCCCGCGCGTCCCGGGTGCCCGCCGCGGCCAACACCAGCGCGTCGACGCGGCCCGGCCGCACCTCGGCGAGCCGTCGACGCAGCCCGGCCAGCAGCCCCGGCTCGACAGTGCCGTCCGCCGGGCCGAGCACGTCGGTCACCCGCACCGCCAGTGGTGACCCGGCCCGCACCGCCGCGCTGACCGCCGCCGGAATGTCCACCCGATTGTGGTACGCGGCGGTCAGCAGCAGCGGCACCAGCACCGCCCGACGGTGACCGGCCGTCGCCAGAGCGCGCAGCACCTCGGTCGGCCCCGGCTCCGTGTGGTCCAGCCAACTCGCCCAGACCGGCGTGCCGGGCCGGGCCGCCGACACGGCCCGGGCGAGCGCCCGGGTGGCATCGGCGGCTCGTGGATCCCGGCTGCCGTGTGCGACGAGCACCACCGGATCCGCCCCGCCGGCCGCACCCGGGCCGGTCGGGGTCGTCGCCGGCGAGGTCAGACGTGCAGCCCGCACTCGGTCTTCTCGAACATGGCCCACCGGCCGGCCCGCGCGTCCTCGCCGGCCTTGGTCCGCCGGGTGCACGGCCAGCAGCCGATCGACCCGTAACCCTGCTTGAACAGCTCGTTCACCGGCACGTTGAAGCGGGCGATGTAGGCGTCCACATCCGCCTGCGTCCAGGCCGCGATCGGGTTCACCTTGACCTTGCCGCGCCGCGCGTCGAACGTCACCACCGGCGTGTTGGCCCGGGTCGGCGACTCGTCCCGGCGCAGGCCCGCGGCCCAGGCGTCGTACCCGGACAGCGCCCGCTCCAACGGCTCCACCTTGCGCAACTGGCAGCAGTCGTCCGGTGACTTGTTGAACAGTCGCGGGCCGTACTGGCCGTCCTGCTGCCCCACGGTGAGCCGGGGCCGGATCGACCGGACGTTCACCGGCAGCGTCCGGGCCACCTCGTCGCGGACCCGCAGTGTCTCCGGGAAGTGCAGACCGGTGTCGAGGAAGACCACGTCCACCCCGGGCGCCACCCGGGACACCAGGTGCGCCAGCACGGCGTCGGCCATCGAGCTGGTGACGCAGAACCGGTCACCGAAGGTCTGTGCCGCCCAGCGGGCGATCTCCAGCGCCGGGGCGCCCTCCAGATCCCGAGCCGCCTGCTCGGCCAGCGCCCGCAGCTCGTCCGGGTTGCGCCCCGCCGGGTCGGCGGAGGTCGGAGCGCCCGGCCCGACCAGGCGCAGGCTCGCGGCGGAGACGAGGCTCATCGGGTCACCGCCCGGGAGAGCAGCCCGGTGAACTTCACCGAGAAGACCCGTGCGCAGGCGTGGCACTCCCAGGCGCCGTGCCCTGCCTCGTGCGGCCGCAGGTCCTCCTCGCCGCAGTAGGGGCAGTACAGAGGTGCCGCTCGGTTCTCGCTGCTCATCGCAGTTCCTCCTCGTCGACTCTGATCACCCAGTTGGCGAACGTCTCGCCCTCGCTCCGGCCGGCCAGGTAGCGGCGGGCCAGTCGTTCCACGTACTCCGGAAGCTCGTCGGCGGTGGTCTTCAGGCCGCGCAGTTTGCGGCCGAAGCCGGCGGTCTGCCCCTGGGCCATGCCCAGCCCGCCGCCCAGATGCACCTGGAAGCCCTCCACCTGCCGGCCGTCGGGACCGACCACCAGCTGCCCCTTGAGCCCGATGTCGGCCACCTGCGTGCGGGCGCAGGCGTTGGGGCAGCCGTTGATGTGGATCGAGATGTCCGCGTCGAAGTCACGCAGCCGCTGCTCCAGCCGGGCCACCAACTCCTCGCCGCGGGCCTTCGTCTCGACGATGGCGAGCTTGCAGTACTCGATGCCGGTGCAGGCCATCGTGCCGCGCCGCCAGGCCGACGGCCGGGCCTCCAGGCCGATCTCACGCAGCGCGTCGACCAGCGACTCCGTCCGCTCCGACGGCACGTCGAGCACCAGCAGCTTCTGGTACGGGGTGAGCCGCACCCGGTCGCTGCCGTGCGCCTCGACCACGTCGGCCAGTTGGGCGAGCTGCCCACCGGAGACCCGCCCGACCACCGGGGCGGCCCCCACGTAGTGCCGCCCGTCGGCCTGCTCGTGCACGCCCACGTGGTCGACCGGCTTCGCCGGCAGGACCGGCGCCGGCCCGTCGAGCAACGTACGGCCGAGGTACTCCTTCTCCAGGACCTCGCGGAAGCGCTCCACGCCCCAGTCGGCCACCAGGAACTTCAGCCGGGCCCGGTTACGCAGTCGGCGGTAGCCGTAGTCACGGAAGATGCCGACCACCCCGGCCCACACGTCCGGAATCTCGGCAAGCGGCACCCAGACGCCGAGCCGCTGGGCCAGCATCGGGTTGGTGGAGAGACCGCCGCCGACCCAGACGTCGAAGCCGGGGCCGTGCTCGGGGTGCTCGACACCAAGCAGGGCGATGTCGTTCGACTCGTACGGGGTGTCGACCAGCCAGGAGATGGACGTCTTGAACTTGCGGGGCAGGTTGGAGAACTGCTTGTCGCCGACGTACCGGGCGACGATCTCGTCGATCGCCGGGGTCGGGTCGAGCAGCTCGTCGCGGGCCACTCCGGCGACCGGGCTGCCCAGCACGATCCGGGGGCAGTCGCCGCACGCCTCGGTGGTCTGCAGACCGACCGACTCCAGCCGCCGCCAGATCTCCGGCATGTCCTCGACCCGGATCCAGTGGTACTGGATGTTCTGCCGGTCGGTGATGTCGGCGGTGTCCCTGGCGAACTCCCGGGAGATGTCCGCGACCACCCGCAACTGGGCCAGGCTGAGCTGGCCGCCGTCGATGCGGACCCGGAGCATGAAGAACTCGTCTTCCAGCTCGTGCGGCTCCAGCACGGCGGTGCGCCCGCCGTCGATGCCGGCCTTGCGCTGGGTGTAGAGGCCCCACCAGCGGAACCGGCCGCGCAGATCCTGCGGGTCGATGGAGGCGAACCCGCGGTGCGCGTAGATGTTCTCGATGCGGGCCCGGACGTTGAGCGGGTCGTCGTCCTTCTTGATCCGCTCGTTGGGATTGAGGGGCTCGCGGTGACCGAGCGCCCACTGACCCTCACCCCGGGGCCGGCGTGGCGCCCGGGCCGGGCGGGCCGTCGGGTCCTCGGAACGGGCCGGGATGCTGCTGACCGCCATCGCGGCGTCCTCCGTTGTCTGCTGTGCCTCGGGCTACGCGGGGCGCGGCGGCCGGCCCGCGAAGCGGGCGGGACAACGGTGTCTTCAGACAGCCGGCGCGGAGCGCGCCCGAGACAGATTGGTCGGGCGTCGTCAGTAGGCCGGACAGATCGCGCTGCGCACGCGGCCGTAATCGACGTGGCGACGAGCCACGAAGCGGCGGACGACTGCGGCGGTCATGGGCCCATGCTGCCACACCCCATGGGGGCCGGCCAATGTCCGCGTGCTGGATCCCACATCACGGGCCGGGTTCAGCCGACCAGTTGGTCACCGAGGACAGTTCGGGCATAACGCACCACCCGCCCCTGTCGTACGCCGGCGATCAGGCCGTTGTCCCGCAGCGTGGTGAGGTGGTGCGACGCGGTCGCCGCCGCGAGGCCCAAGATCGCGGCCAGCTCGCCGGTGCTCAACGGTGTGTCGAGCAGTGCCAACGCCGCCGCCCGCGTACTGTCGAGCAGCGCGCCCAGCGCGGCGCTGGGCGGCGGCGACGTCCACAGCCCGCCCAACCCGACGGGCGGATAGCAGAGGGCCGGCCCGGCGTCGCCCTCCATGATCGCGTGCACCGTCGGCCCGGCGAACGAGGTGGGCAGCAGCGTCCACGGGTACCCCTCCAGGCCGGCCGGCCTGGTCGTGCCGACGGCGACCCGTAGCGCCGCGCCGTCCCATCCGATCAACGGGTGCAGCTCGCGGAGCAGGGTGCGCCCGCCCTGCTCGGCGGCGAGCAGCGTCCGCCGCCGGATGTCGGCCAGCGCGAGCGCCCGCAGCCGTGGCCAGTCCGGCGCGATCAACAGGGTGAAGTAGCGACGGAGCTGCGCGACCAGCTCGTCCGGGGCCAGCCGGGGCGCGCCGGCCCGGTCCAGTTGCCGCCGCACCCGGGACGGGTCGGTGCCGGCGACCGCCCGCAGCTCGGCCGCCAGATTCGGGGCCACCCCGATCGGGGTGAGGAAGTCCGGCACATACCCGTTCGACGACCTGAGCACCGCCAGCAGCGGCTCCAGGCCGGCACCGGGAAGCAGCCGCTCGGCACGCTCCCGCCAGGGCCTGTGCATCCAGTACTTCGCGGGCTTGCGCAGCGCCCAGGAACTGGCCACCAGCTCGGCCAGCGGCGAGTGCACGAACCGGACCCGACTCAGATCGTCCGGCGTGAACTGAACCTCGATCACCGACAGATTCGACCACGTTCGAACGGTTCGGCGACAGCGCGCGACCGCCTGAGGATCCCGCTATGGAATACAGGCAACTGGGCCGGTCGGGCCTGCGCGTCAGCGCGGTCGCGTACGGCAACTGGGTCACCCACGGCAACCAGCTCGACGACGACACGGCGGGCGCCTGCGTGGCCGCCGCCCTGGACGCGGGCATCACCACCTTCGACACCGCGGACCGGTACGCCCAGGGGCGGGCCGAGCTGGCGCTGGGCAGGGCGCTGAGCGGCGTCCGGCGCAGCTCGATCGAGCTGTGCACGAAGGTGTTCCTGCCGGTCGGGCCGGGCGCCAACGACTCCGGACTGTCCCGCAAGCACATCATCGAGAGCTGCCACGCCTCGCTGGGTCGGCTGGGCACCGACTACGTCGACCTCTACCAGGCACACCGGTACGACGACAGCGTGCCGCTGGAGGAGACGATGCTCGCCTTCGCGGACCTGGTCCGGCAGGGCAAGGTGCTCTACGTCGGCGCCTCCGAGTGGACCGCCCCGCAACTGCGTGCGGGCCGGCGGCTCGCCGCCGACCTGCACGTCCCGTTCATCGCCAACCAGCCGCAGTACTCGATGCTGTGGCGGGTGGCGGAGGCCGAGGTGGTGCCCACCAGCGCGGAACTCGGGCTGGGTCAGCTCGCCTGGGCGCCGCTCGCGATGGGCGTGCTGACCGGCAAGTACGAGCCCGGCCGACGCCCGCCCGCCGACTCCCGGGCCACCGACGCCTTCGGCGGGTCGTTCATCGCCCGCTACTCCTCGGATCTGCTGCTCTCCCGGGTCCGTCAGCTCCGGTCGGTCGCCGAGGCCGCCGGCTGCACGATGGCCCAGTTGGCGGTGGCGTGGGTGTTGCGCCGGCCGACAGTGGCCAGCGCGATCGTCGGCGCGTCACGACCCGGGCAGCTCGCCGAGACCGCCGGCGCGGCCGAGGTCCGGCTGGACGACGAGCTGATGGAGCGGATCGATGCCGTGCTCGGCGAGCTCGTCGAGCGTGATCCGGCGAAGACGGCCCGGCCGAACGACGTGATGCCCGCCTGGCGTCCGCCGCCTGCGGCCGGCTGACACCACGGACGGCAGGACCGTGGCAGGCTCGGACCGTGGGCAGATTGTCCGAGTCGACCGGCGCGGCGTGGGTGCACCTGCGCCGCGTACCGGTCTGGCTCGCCCCGGCGCTGCTGACCCTGGCGGTGACAGTGACCGGGCTGGGTTCCGCCCAGCTCTGGCGCGACGAGCTGGCGACCTGGAGCGCGGCCAGCCGGTCGCCCGAGGACCTGGCCCGGTTGGCCGGCACCATCGACGCCGCCACCGGGCCGTACTACCTGCTGATGCACTGCTGGACCGCGATCGTCGGCGACTCCACCGTCGCCCTGCGCGTACCGGCCGTGCTGGCAATGGCCGTGGCGGCCGGGTTGCTCGCCGTGCTCGGCTCACGGCTCGTCGACCGGCGCACGGGGCTGTTCGCCGGGCTGCTGTTCGCGGTCCTCCCCGGCACGTCCCGCTACGGGCAGGAGGCCCGCCCGTACGCGTTGGCCACCATGCTCGCGGTGCTCGCCACCCTGCTGCTGGTTGCCGCACTGCGCCGGCCGAGCTGGGCCCGCTGGGCCGGATACGCCGTCGCCGTGGCCGCGCTCGGGCTCATCCACCTGATCGCCCTCACCCTGCTCGCGGCGCACGGTCTGGTCGTGCTGCTCGTCTGGTGGGCCGGCCCGGCCGTGGTCGGCGTCGCCAACCGGGACCGTCGCACCGGGGAGCGGGACCGGCGGGTGTGGCGGTGGGTGCTCGCCGTGGTGCCGGTCGCGCTGCTTGTCGCTCCCCTGCTGCTCAAGGCCCGGGCCCAGCGGTCCCGGCAGCTGAACTGGGTCAGCCTGGTGCGGTGGGACGACCTGACCGCGCTGCCGGGTGGCGTGACACAGAGCAGCGTGGTGGGCGGCCTGCTGGTCGGGGTCGCCGCGCTGGGCGCGGCCCGGCTCGGGCGTCGTGCCCTGCTGCCGGTGGGCGCGGTGCTGCTGCCCATGCTGCTGCTCTTCGCCGCCGGCGAGGTCGTACCGCTGTGGGTGCCCCGGTACCTGGTCTTCGTGGTGCCCTTCGCCTGCCTGCTGGCGGGCGCGGCGTTGGCCGCGGTGGCCGTGCCGGCCGCGCTCGCCGTGGTGGTCCTGGCCGGATTGCTCGGCCTTCCCGACCAGGCGGCGCTGCGGCGCACCCACGAATGGCCGCGCAGCGCGCCGGTGGACTACGCGGGCGCGGCGCGGGTGATCGCCGACGGTCAGCGGCCGGGCGACGCGGTGGTCTACTCGCCCCGGCAGAGCTGGCTCTTCCTCGACCTCGGCATCGAGTACCACCTCGACGACCCACCACGGGACGTGCTGGTCACCGAGGACGAGGCCCGCCGGGGCGACCTGTGGGCCGCCGAGTGCCCCCAGCCCGCGCAGTGCCTGGCCGGTACGACACGGGTGTGGCTGGTGATCGCCGGCCGGCAGGTCGAGCCGTTGGCCGCCGTGACCGGCGCCAAGGGCGAAGCCCTGCGCGCCGACTTCGCCGTCGCCCAGGTCTGGCCGCGCCCCGGCCTGACCGTTGCCCTGCTGACCAGCCGCCCCGGCCACTGACCCGACCACCCACAGCGCGGCTCAGGGTTGGGAGCGACCATCCGGGGCGTTGCGGGCCAGCGGGACGACAAGCACCGCCTCGGTGCCGCCGGTGGCGCCGGCCCGCAGCTCGATGGTGCCGCGCAACTCGCCGGTGACCAGGGCCCGGACGATCTGGAGGCCGAGCCGGCTGGCCTGCTCCGCGTCAAAGCCCGGCGGCAGCCCGCGCCCGTTGTCGGTCACCGTGACGTGCAGCATCTTGCGGAACCGGTGCGCCGAGACCACCACCTCGGGTCGTACCGACGGATCACTCTCGGGGGCGACGGCCGGCACCATGCCCGCGGCGGTGGGCGCAGAGGTCTCCTCCGCCTCGTCGGCCGGCGGGAAGCCGTGCTCGACGGCGTTGAGCAGCAACTCGTTGAGGACCATCACCAGCGAGGTGGCGATCTCCGCCGGCAGCACACCGAAGCTGCCCCGCCGGCGCATGCCGACGCTCACCTCGGTCGCCGCGACCTCGGTCGCCGCGCTGGCCACCCGGTCCACGATGCCGTCGAACTCGACCGCCTCGTCGCTGGACATGGAGAGCGTCTCGTGCACCAGGGCGATCGAGGCGACCCGGCGGACCGACTCCTCAAGCGCGACGCGCGCCTCCGGCATGGCCACCCGGCGGGCCTGCAACCGCAGTAGCGCGGCGACGGTCTGGAGGTTGTTCTTCACCCGGTGGTGGATCTCCCGGATCGTCGCGTCCTTGGTGATCAGCGCTCGATCCCGGCGGCGGACCTCGGTGATGTCCCGGACCAGCACGAGCGCGCCGATCGGCACCCCGGCGGGCATCAGCGGCAGCGCTCGGGTGAGCATCGTGGCGCCGCGGGCGTCGATCTCCCGGCGCGGTGGCGCCTCGCCGCGCAGGGCGGCCAGGATGCCGTTCGCCGCCTCGGTGCCGTCCAGCGGATCGCCGGCCAGCCGGCGGTGCAGCGCGGCCAGGTCCTCACCCACCAGGTGGGAGGCGTAACCCAACCGGCGGTACGCGGACTGCGCGTTCGGGCTGGCGTAGGTGACCTTGCCGCCGGCGTCGAGCCGGACCAGGCCGTCGCCGACCCGGGGCGCGGAGGTGGTCTCGCCCGGGTGCCGCGGCGGCGGGAAGGTGCCGTCCGCGATCATCTGGGCCAGGTCGTCGGCCGTGGTCAGGTAGTTGAGCTCCAGCTGACTCGGGGTACGCGCGGTGGAGAGGTTGGTGTCCCGCCCCACCACGGCGATCACCTCGCCGGCCTCCCCCTCGGCGGTGCGCAGCCGGACCGGGATCGCCTCGTGCCGGGCCGGCACGTCGCCGTACCAGACCGGGTCGCCCTCCCGCCAGATCCGGCCCTGGGAGTACGCCACCCCGAGGTGGGCCACCTCCGGCCCGCCGACGATCCGTCCCACCTGGTCGTCCTGGTAGGCGGTGGGTGCGGTGGTCGGGCGGACCTGGGCGACGCAGAGGAACGTGCCCTCGGCGTCGACCGGCACCCAGAGCAGCAGGTCAGCGAAGGAGAGATCGGAGAGCAGTTGCCAGTCGCCGGCGATGCGGTGCAGGTGGTCGATGTCGGCCGGACGGAGATGGGTGTGCTCCTCGGCGAGGTCGCGCAGCGTGGACACGGTGACCAGGGTGCCACGCCGGCCCTCACATCGTCGCGGTGACCTTCTTCAGCCCGCGTGGCGCGTCCGGGTCCTCACCTCGGGTGAGCGCCAGGGCCAGCGCCAACCGCTGCAACGGCAGGATGTCCAGCAGCGGGGCGTAGCGCTCGTCGACCTCGGGGACGGCCAGCCGGGTGGCGCCCGGCACGTCGGCGGAGCCGACCACCACGACGTCGGCGCGGCGTTCGCCGAGGCGGGGCAGCACCTCGCCCATCGAGCGCCCCCCTGGCCCGGAGCCGACCACGGCGAGCACCGGGACCTCCGGGTCGGTCATCGCGAGCGGGCCGTGCAGCAGGTCGGCGCCGGAGAAGGCGAGCGCCGGCAGGTACGAGGTCTCCATCAGCTTCAGCGCCGCCTCCCGGGCGGTCGGGTAGGCGTACCCCCGGCCGGTGGTGACCAACTGGCGGGCGAACCGGTAGCGCGGCGCGAGCCGGGCCGGGGTGTCGTCGGCCAGGGTGCGGGCCGCCAACTCGGGCAGCGCGTCGAGCGCCTCCCGTTCGGCCGCGGGGAGCACGCCGTCACCGGCCCGGATCCCCTCCACGAGCATCAGCAGGGCGAGCAACTCGGCGGTGTACGTCTTGGTGGCGGCCACGGCCCGCTCGTGCCCGGCGGCGATGTCGACGCTCAGCTCGGCCACGTCGACCAGCGGCGACTCCGGCGCGTTCGTCACAGCGAGGGTCAGCGCGCCGGATGCGCGCGCGGCGCGCAGCACCTCGGCGAGGTCGGGTGAGCCGCCGCTCTGACTGACCCCGACGACAAGCGCGTCGGACAGGTCGGGGCGGGCTCCGAACAGGGTGACGACGCTGGGCGAGGCGAGCCCGGCGGGCAGGCCGAGCCGGATCTCGGTCAGGTACGCGCCGTAGAGGGCCGCGTGGTCGGAGGTGCCCCGGGCGGTGAAGACCACGTGCCGTGGGCGACGTTCGGCGATGACCGCCGCCACCCGGGCGATCTCGGCGGCGTTGGCGGCCGAGAGCAGGCGCGCGTAGCCAGCCGGCTGCTCGTCGATGTCGGCGGCCATGCCGGCCCCTGCACGTGTCACGGAAACCCCTCCCCCTGCGCGATTGCCGCGCGATTCTTGCTCAGTCTTGCACTTTTAACCGTATCTCAGCAATCGAACGAGCAGGAGTGCGCAGATGATCACCAGTTGATCTCAATATCAACTAAGCTTGGCGTGATGCACCCGGCCTAGCCCAGCGATGAGAGGACGACGTGCCCGAGGGAACGGACGACCCCGCGCTCTCCGCGACGGAGGAGCTGGCGCTGGCCCGGCTGGCACTCGACGAGGGCGACCTGCACCACGCCGCCGGCCACCTCGCCGGCGCGCTGGCGCAGGCCCCCACCCTCCCGGAGGTGCACGAGACGCTGGCCCGGCTCGCCACGGCCAGCGGCGGTGGCCTCGGCCTCTTCCCGATCAACCACCACACCTTCGTGGGCGCGGTCGTCGCCCGCGCGCACCTGCTCGCCACCGCCGGCCGCCCCGCCGAGGGGCTGGAGCTGCTGGCCGCGGCGACCGCGTACGCGCCCGGCACCCAGTGGGCGGGCGTGCCCTGGGTCACCGCGCCCGAGCTGGCCGAACGGCTCGACCCGGAGCACATCGCCCGGATCCTCATGCAGGTCTGCGCCGCGCTGCCGGATCCGGTGCCGCGGGTCGACCGGGCCGCCCTCACGCCGTACCTCACGCTGGCCCGCAACGCGGCCACCGTGCACCCCGAGCACGGCCTGCTGCTGGGCGCGGCGTCCGCGCTGGCCCGGCGTCTCGGTGAGGCCGCGCTGGCGGTGCGCTGGGCCACCCGAGGGGTACGCGCGCAACCCTCGAAGATGGGCGAGGTCTGGCTCGGGTACGCGTACCGCAGCGCGGGCCGGACCCGCGACGGCCTCGCGGCCCTCGGTCGAGCCGTCAAGCTGGACCCCGACGACCTGGCGATCTACGCGGACATCGCCGGCACCCTGGCCGAGATCGGCCGGCTGGACGAGGCGCTGGAGTGGACCGAGCGGGCGCTGGCGCGCGACCCGTCCTTCGACTGCGCGGTGCACACCGCCCACCGGCTGCGGCACCTGCGCGACGGCGACCTGGCCCACCTGGTCGCGCTCGCCGACTTCGTCCGCGACCACCCCGACGACAGCCACGAGCACGGCGACCTGGCCCAGTGCTGCCGCGGCCGACCCTGGCTCGGCCAGCTGACCCCGGCCGGCGGTCCCCTGGTCGACGCGATGCGCCAGGCGGTGGCCGACGACGACAACGGTTCCGGCAACGCCGTACGCCTGTCCGCCGCAGCCCCGCCGAGCGCCGTCCGGACGGCGACGTCCACCGCCCCCGGGCTGCGGATCGACGTCGTCGGCTCGTCGGAGCCGGACCCGCGCGAGCCCCGGCGGGCGTCCGCCCAGCGGTTGTGGCACTACGCGGACAACGTCCCCACGCCCGCGCTGCCGGCGCCCTCGGCGACGGCTGTCGAACGGATCGGCCAGCTCGCCCACCCGGCGTGGCCGCACCCACCGGCGGCGTACGACGCGGCGGTGGGCCTCGCCGGCCTCGAGGTGGCGGACCTGCTCGGCCTGCTGGTGCACCCGCCGGCGGCGCCGGCCAACGCGGTGGGTCGGCTGCTGGCCGCCCACGATCCGTCGATCTGGGTCCGTGGCGTGCAGGTGTGGGCCTGTCTGGGGCTGCTGCACCACCGCACCGACGAGCCGTGGGAGGGCTCGACCCGACGTCGCGTGCTGCTCGATCTGGTCTGGGACGTCGAGGACTGGGTCACCGAGGCGGCGCTGTTCGCCCTGGTCACGGCCGCCTGGGTGGATCCCTCGGTACGGTCGGACGTGGCGCGGGTGGTGGCGGAGCGGCTCGCCGACGCGGCCGCCGTCGCGCGGGCCCGACCGGTTCCGATCGCCATCTCGCTGGCCCACCTGGCGCTCGCCGCCCCGGAGCTGGACAAGGCCACCGCGGCACTGGCCACCGAACTGCTCGGCACGATCTCGCCCCCACTCCCCCGCCCCCGCAACCCGCTACGCCGCCTCTGGCAGCGCCTGCGCGGCGCCCGCGCCCACTAGGCGCGCGGCAGCGGAAAACGGCGCACGCCGCGCCGCCCCGGACGGGGCGACGCGGCGTGCGGTGCGGATCTCGGGTCAGGCGACCGGGGCGGCCTTGCCGAGGGCGATCTCGGCTTCCTCCTCCGGAGTGGCCTGCGGCGGCGCCTCGTTGGCGGTCCGCAGCGGGATCTCCTTGATGAACCAGGCAAGCACCGGGATCGCGATGGTGAACAGCACCGCCCAGAGGAACACGTGCGAGATCGCGTCGGAGAGACCACCGAGCACCAACTCCCGCGCCTGGGCAGGCAGGTCCTTGAGCTTCTCCAGGTCCATCCCGGCACCGCCGGACTCGCCGCCGAACGCTCGCCCGCCCTCGGAGCTGGCCAGCCGGTTGGCGAAGATCGCGCCGAACAGCGAGATGCCGAACGAGCCGCCGATCGACCGGAAGAACGTCGCCGCGCCGCTGGCCGCGCCGAGGTCCTTCTGCTCCACGCTGTTCTGGGCGACAAGCATCGAGGTCTGCATCAGGAAGCCCATGCCGACGCCGAGCACGACCATGTACAGCGAGGACATCAGCTTGCTGGTGTCGGTGTCGAGCATGGACAGCAGGCCCATGCCGGCGGTCATCACGACGCCACCGATGATCGGGTACGCCCGGTACCTGCCGTTCTTGGTGATCGCCCGGCCGATGACCAGCGAGACGACAAGCATGCCGAACATCAGCGGCAGCAGCAGCAGACCGCTGTTAGTCGCCGACGCCCCCTGCACGGTCTGCTGGTAGAGCGGCAGGAAGTTCATCGCGCCGAACATCGCGAAGCCGAGCAGGAAGCCGATCACCGAGATCAGCGCGAAGTTGCGGTTCGCGAAGAGCGCCAACGGCAGGATGGGCTCCTGGACACGGCGCTCCACCAGGCCGAACGCCACCAACGCGAGCACACCCAGCACGGCCAGGCCGAGGATCTGCGGCGACGTCCAGTCGTACTCGTTGCCACCCCAGGTGGTGATGAGCACGATCGCGGTGATGCCGATGGAGAGCAGCCCGGCCCCGAACCAGTCGATCCGGTGCTCGGTGCGGTACTTCGGCAGGTGCATTGTGGTGATCAACACGAGCAGCGCGATTCCGCCGAGCGGCAGGTTCACGTAGAACGCCCACCGCCAGGAGAGATTGTCGGTGATGAAGCCACCGGCCAGCGGGCCGGCGACCATGGCGATGGCCATGATGCCGGCGATCATGCCCTGGTAGCGCCCACGCTCGCGGGGCGGGACCAGGTCACCGATGATCGCCATCACGCCGACCATGAGGCCACCGGCGCCGAGACCCTGCACGGCCCGGAAGGCGATGAGCTGGACCATGCCGTCCTGCGGGCCGCCGAGCATCCCGGAGCCGGCCATGCCACAGAGGGCGGAGCCGACGAGGAAGATGATGACCGAGGTCAGGAAGACCGACTTGCGGCCGTAGAGGTCACCGAGCTTGCCCCAGATCGGGGTGGAGACGGTGGTGCCCAGGACGTACGCGGTGACCACCCAGGTGAAGTGGTTGAGGCCGCCGAACTCACCGACGATCCGCGGCAGGGCGGTGCTGACGATCATGTTGTCGAGCATCGCGAGCATCATCGCGATCATCAGCCCGAACAGCACGACCCTGATGTTGTTGGGTCGCACTCCGGCCTGGGTTGCCTGAGTCATGGGTAAGCTCCCCCCGAGGATTGCCTTACTTACTTGCCGCCCGGCTAGTCACCTTACTAGCCGCACGGTAAGTTGGGTAGGAAGCCACGGTCAAGCCAATTGGAGGGCCCGAGTGAGGGAGAGCACAGGCGGGACGCGGGAGCGGATCAAGGCCGTCGCGCTCGAGCTCTTCACCGAGCAGGGCTACGAGAAGACCTCGCTGCGGGAGATCGCCGAGCGCCTCAACGTCACGAAGGCCGCGCTCTACTACCACTTCAAGAGCAAGGACGACATCGTCGCCAGCTTCGTGGAGGACCGGCTGGAGCGGATGGACGCGCTGACCGCCTGGGCCGGGACGCAGCCCGCCACCCTGGCCACCCGCCGCGAGCTGATCTCCCGGTACGCGGACACGATGTTCGACGGCACCCAGCCGTCGGTGATGCGCTTCTTCGAGCAGAACCAGACAGCGCTCAAGAGCCTCTCCGCCGGCCAGCAGATGCGCGGTCGGATGTTGGCGTTGGCCGACGCGCTCTGCCGCGGCGACGACTCCCCGGCCGCCCAACTGCGCGCCGCGCTGTCCCTGTTCGCCGTGCACACCAGCTGGTTCGCGGTCCGCGCGCCGCACATCAGCGACGACGAACGCCGCAAGCTCGCCCTGGAGGTGGCCGACGAGTTGCTGGCCGCCATCGCCAGCGAGGCCGACGACACCGCGGCCTTCGACCGGGGCGGCGCCACTACCGACCTGGGCTGACCGGTGCGCGGCGGTCAGTCGCCTGTCAGCTCCAGCCGCAGGCCGAGCAGCTCCACGCCCGCCATCGGCGACCAGTCCTTCTCCGGCGCGCGGACGAAGCCGAGCCGCGAGTAGATCCGGTACGCCGTGTCGGCCAGCCCGGCCCGGAAGCAGATCACCAGCGCCGTGCAGCCCAGCCCGGCCGCACGCTCGACGCACGCCCGCACCAGCGCCGCGCCGACACCTCGCCCCTGGGCGCCCGGGTCGACCGCGAGCATCCGGAACTCCGCCTCGCCCGGCCCGGACAGCTCGGCGAACGGGGTGCCGGGCAGCACGAAGGTCACCGAGCCGAGCACCGCCCCGG
The DNA here is from genome assembly GCF_050942285.1 of Micromonospora sp. CA-240977. NCBI lineage: Bacteria > Bacillati > Actinomycetota > Actinomycetes > Micromonosporales > Micromonosporaceae > Micromonospora > Micromonospora sp. CA-240977. The sequence goes on from NZ_CP192055.1 coordinate 6,507,580, forward strand.
TCACCTCGTCGACAGCGACAAGGACCGCGCCGGTGGCAGCCCGGGTCGGCACATCGGCCAACACCTCGCCGTACCCGTTCTCGCCCTTGAGCTGGCCGTCGGCCTCGTACGCAGCCACTGTCAGCCGGGCCACCGCCGGGAAGTCGGCCGGTTCGGCCGGACGGACCCGCACCCCGGTCAAGCAATCACCGCGATGAGGTCGCCGTCCTGCACGACGTCGCCCTCGTGGACCGCGAGCTGCTCGATCACGCCGTCGGACTCGGCGACGACCGGGATCTCCATCTTCATCGACTCGAGGATCACCAGGGTGTCGCCCTCGGCCACGGTGTCACCTGCCGTCGCGACGACCTTCCAGACGTTCGCCACCATCTCGGCGCGGATCTCCTCGGCCATGTCCGGGCCCTCCCTCTTCGCGATGTGCGTGCCGACGTATCCAATCATGCGACGTCCGCCCGTGGACGCGCAGCGGCACGGCCGGGATGGCGCACCCGCCCCGGGGAAAGGCGGCGGGTGTCGACCGCACTACCATCAGCGGGTCGGACCCGATGCCGGGCCGCCGGTGGGCGCACCGACGCCGAGGTCGTGGGCAACACGGATCCGCCCCAATCACGAGGAGGTCAGCATGGCGAAGAAGTCCCGGAAGAAGAAGGCTCGCAAGAAGAGCGCCGCGAACCACGGCAAGCGTCCCAACTCCTGAACGGGTCGACGGGCCGGCGGCCCGTCACCGATCAGCTCGACCCGGCCGACGCCGGGTACACCGGTGGCCCGGGTCGACAACGACCCGGGCCACCGGTCTTGACACTGTGCCGCGCCGACGCTCAGTCGGCCAGCTCGCGGGAATCACTTGTCTCGAAGACCACCAGCTCGGTGAGCTTGACCCGCAGTCGCTCGCGCAGCTCGTCCGGGGCGGTCTCGTTGCCGCAGCACCGCGCCACCAACGCCCGCACCTCCTGCTCGAGCCCGTACTCACGCAGGCAGGGCCCGCACTCGTCCAGGTGGTGCCGGATCAGCGAGCGCCGCTCGTCGGCGCACTCCAGATCCAGGTAGAGGTAGACCTCCGCGAGGACTTCGCGGCAATCCGTCTCGTGCGGCTCCCCACAGCTCACGTCACACCTCCCGGCCGGCGGCAGCGGTCGAGCCCTTGGACGAGCGGGCCGCACTGAAGCCCCGCTCCCCGGCGTAGCGCTCAAGCAACTTGCGCAGATTACGGCGGCCCCGGTGCAGACGCGACATCACGGTGCCGATCGGCGTGCCCATGATGTCCGCGACCTCCTTGTAGGAGAAGCCCTCGACATCGGTGAGGTAGACGGCGAGACGGAACTCCTCCGGCAACTGCTGGAGGGCCTCCTTGACGTCGCTGTCCGGCAGCCGGTCCAGTGCCTCCGTCTCGGCGGAGCGCAACCCACTGGAGGTGTGCGACTCGGCCTCGGCAAGCTGCCAGTCGGTGATCTCCTCGGTGGGCGCCTGGATCGGCTGGCGCTGCCGCTTGCGGTAGGAGTTGATGTAGGTGTTGGTCAGGATCCGGTAGAGCCAGGCCTTCAGGTTCGTGCCCTGCTCAAACTGGTGGAAGGCCGCGTACGCCTTCAGGTACGTCTCCTGGACCAGGTCCTCGGCATCCGCCGGGTTGCGTGTCATCCGCAGCCCAGCAGCGTAGAGCTGATCGACGAATGGCATCGCGTCCCGCTCGAATCGGGCCCTGCGCTCGTCCGTCTTCTCGGTGGTCAACCGCACATCCCCTCGCGTCGGATGCTTTCCCGCCGAGGATACGCGCACGGACCTGCCCGCAGATTCACTTCCGGCCGGTGTGCCAGTGGTCACCGCACCCGCCCCGCCCGGTCCCACCATCGCGGGCCACTCCGGAGCATCCAGCAGCCGCTTCAGCTGCCGGGCATCCCGTTCGTCCCGTTCCAGGCTTCGTGTCTCGGTCGGCACCGGTCACCCCCCTCGCAGAAAAGTCGTCCGGGGTTAGTAACGCGAGATGACCACTGGGGCATTCCGGGGTGGCCTCCCCGTTCCTGGTCCCGGCCCCGACGGCGGCCGGCGCTGGGACCAGGAAGGGCCTGGGAGGACCTGGTGTCGCCGGTCCACATCGGGCCGGCGGCACCATCGGATGCAACGACCCGCGCCCGGCACCGGAAACGGTCGCCCGGGCGCGCCGGGGGTCGACCGGATCAGTCGGATGCCCAACCCTGGGCGCGCAGCCAGTCCCGGACGACGGCAGCTGTGCCGGCCGGATCCCGCCTCATGTCGTGGGTCTCCCCAGGGCGGGTCACCACCTGCACGGTCGGCCCCGGCTCCGGTGTCCCGAACGGGTCCCGGTCGCCGTTGACGACAAGCGTCGGCAGGCCGGTGTCCAGTTCGGCGGCCCGCGAGCGCTCCGGCCGGCCGGGTGGGTGCAGCGGAAAGGCCAACGCGACCACACCGGCCGCGCCCACCGCCCCGGCCGTGCGGCAGGCCACCCGAGCGCCGCTGGAACGGCCACCGACAAGCACCGCTGGCACGTCGGCGTGCCGGTCACGCAGCACGGCGAGCACCGCCGTCCAGGCCTCGTCGAGCTGACCTGCCGGTGCCGGCGCACGTCGACCGGCGACCCGGTAGGGCTGGGTCATCCGGACCACCACCAGGCCGGCCGCGACCGCCGCGTCCCGGACCGCGAGCAGGTCGGGGGCATCGACGCTGCCGCCCGCGCCGTGCCCGAGCACGAACAGGGCGGTGGCCGGACCGGGCGGCAGGTCGGTGTCGATCCGCGCCGGACCACGCGGTGTGTCGATCTCGTCGCTGGGCAGCACGGGCCCATTCTGCGCCGCCGGACCGGCGGCGGGTGCGGGCCGGTCCGGCGATCAGCTCAACGGGACAAGGGTGAGCAACCGGTCCCGCACCGGCGGGCCGGGGCCGTCGACGGCGTCCGGGTCCGGATCGACCTCGCCACGCCAGGCGACGAGCATCGCCCGCCGCTCGCGGGGTGTGGTGCCACCCCAGACGCCGTGGCAGTCACCGACGTCGAGGGCCCAGGCCAGGCAGGACCCCTGTACGTCGCAACTGCGGCACAGCGCGACGGCGGCGTCCGCCGGTTCGTTCGGTGCCGGAAAGAATGTCTCCGGATCGACGCTCTGACAGGTGCCTCTGGTGCGCCACGCGTCGTCCTGTCGCCGTTCCCGCACGGCCCGCAGCAGTCGCGGATCTCGCCGCGCCGCAGCCACCTCGTGCGGGCGAGGCATACGCGCCCGTGTCATCCACCCACCTCCCCCGTGGGACCGGCAAGATCGGTGGACGTCGTCCGCCCCGTGCGAATCGACAGCCACTACCGGCGCTGTGTTCTATCGCACTTCACAACACCGAGACAAGGGTCTGCCGTGAACATGACTAAACGGCCAGGAGACGAATCGCGCGCAACCCTGGCAAATCAGCGCTTGACGATGCGCTCGGTCGGTCTCAGAACAGGGTCAGCTCCTGCGGCGTCGCCGCGGGCTCCACCGACACCCGGGCGGTCAATCCCGGCCCGTCGTTGCGGACGTCGCCCACCGCCGCCCCGACCGGCCGGATCTCCAACCCGGCGAGCCGCTCCGTCGACGCCGGAACGAGCAGCCGCTCCGGCTCGTCGGTCGGCGCCAGCCACGACGACCAACGCTCGGGCGGCAGCAGCACCGGCATCCGGTCGTGCACCTCGGCCAGGTCGCCGAGCGCCGCGGTGGTCAACACGCTGAAGGTGAGCCGGGTCTCGGCCTCGGACTGCCACACCGACCAGATGCCGGCCAGGGCGAGCACCGAACCGTCGCTGGGCGTCATGTAGTAGGCCTGCCGCCCGCCGTCGGGCCGACGGACCCACTCGTACCAGCCGTCGGCCGGGACCAGGCAGCGGCGACGGGAGAACGACCCGGCGTACGCCCGGCTGGTGGCCACCGTCTCCGCCCGCGCGTTGATCATGCGGGCCGCCCCGGCGGGAGACCGGGACCAGTGCGGCAGCAGACCCCAGCGGCCGACAGAGAGGTTGCGGTGCCCCTCGGGGCTCACCCGCACCAGCGGCACCGGGTCGGTCGGCGCGACGTTGTGATCCGGTCGGAGCAGGCCGTCGGTGTCGTCGGACGACTCGAACAGCGCGCTCAGCTCACCGGAACTCCGGGTCGTCGCGTACCTGCCGCACATGGACCACACGCTAACGCGTCCCGGCCCCGCCGGCTGTCCCGCCAACCGGGAGTACGACCACCGCTTCCCGCCGCCGGCCGGCCAACACGGCAGAATGTAACCGTGGGGAATCTGACCGCGACCCGGCCGCCACAGCCGTGGAGCGCACCGACCGCGTCCAACCCGGTGGCGGCGACGCTGCGCCTGCCCGGGTCCAAATCGATGACCGCGCGCGCCCTGGTGCTCAGCGCCCTGGCCGCCGGTCCGTCGACGCTGGCCGAGCCGCTGCGGGCCCGCGACACCGAGTTGATGGCCGCCGGCCTGCGGGCGATGGGCGCGTACGTGTCGATCAGCGACGACGAGCGCTGGCTGGTCCGGCCGCACCCGCTTGTCGGCCCCGCCCACGTCGACGTGGGCCTGGCCGGCACCGTGATGCGGTTCGTGCCGCCGGTGGCCGGGCTGACCGACGGGCCGGTCACCTTCGACGGCGACCCCTACGTTCGCACCCGGCCGCTCGGCCCGCTGGTCGGCGCGCTGCGCTCGCTCGGCGTCCGGATCGACGTCACCGGCACCGGCAGCCTGCCGCTCACCGTGTTCGGCTCCGGCCGGGTCACCGGCGGCGAGGTGGTGCTCGACGCGTCCGTGTCCAGCCAGTTCGTCTCCGCGTTGTTGCTGGCCGCCCCGCGCTTCGACCGGGGCGTCGTGGTGCGGCACGTCGGCCCTCCGGTGCCCTCCGCGCCGCACCTGCGGATGACGGTGCGGATGCTGCGGGCCGCCGGCGCGGCCGTCGACGACAGCACCCCCGACGTGTGGACCGTCGAGCCCGGCCCGCTCACCGGGCGCGGCTGGGAGATCGAACCGGACCTCTCCGGCGCTGTGCCGTTCTTCGCCGCCGCCCTGGTCACCGGCGGTGAGGTGACCCTGACCGGCTGGCCGCACAGCAGCGCCCAGCCGGTCGAGCAACTCCGCTCGCTGCTCCAGCGGATGGGCGGCGAGGTCAGCCTCTCCACCGCCGGGCTGACGGTGCGGGGCACCGGCGTGGTGCACGGCCTGACCGCCGACCTCTCCGACGTCAGCGAGCTGACCCCGGCGCTGACCGCGCTGGCCATGCTCGCCGACTCGCCGTCGGTGTTCACCGGCGTCGGGCACATCCGGGGCCACGAGACCGACCGGCTGACCGCGCTCGCCAGCGAGTTCACCGCGCTCGGGGCGGACATCACCGAGGCGCCGGACGGGCTGGAGATCCGGCCCCGCCCGCTGCGCGGCGGGATCTTCCGCACCTACCACGACCACCGCATGGCGCACGCCGCCGCGGTGGCCGGGCTCGCCGTTCCCGGCATCGAGCTGGACGACGTGGGGTGTACCTCCAAGACCATGCCCGAGTTCCCGGCACTATGGTCAGCGATGGTGACCGGCAAGAGCTGACGCGAGAAGAGGACAGGTCCTGGCGACCAAGCGGCGGGAGTACGACGAGGACGACGTACGGGTCCGACCCGGGAAGTCGTCGCGCCCGCGTACGCGCACCCGCCCCCAGCACAACGACGCGGTGGACGGCTTCGTCATCGCCGTCGACCGGGGGCGCTACCAGTGCGTGCTGGCCGGGGCCGAGCGCGGCGTGGTGGGGGCCGAGCTGCCCACTGTGACCGCGATGCGGGCTCGCGAGCTGGGCCGCAAGTCGGTGGTGGTGGGCGACCGGGTCAGCCTGGTCGGGGACACGTCCGGGGCGGAGGGCGCGCTGGCCCGGATCGTCCGGATCGCCGAGCGCCGCTCGGTGCTGCGCCGCACCGCTGACGACGACGAGACCACCGCCGAGGGCCGGCTGGAACGGGTGGTGGTGGCAAACGCCGACCAGCTGGTGATCGTCAGTGCGCTGGCCGACCCGCCGCCGCGCACCGGGTTCATCGACCGCTGCCTGGTGGCCGCGTACGACGCGGACGTCGAGCCGCTGCTCTGCCTCACCAAGGCCGACCTGGCCGGGCCGGAGGAGGTGCTCGGTTACTACACCGAGTTGGAGCTGCCGTACGTGCTCAACCGTCCCGACTCCGACCTGGGCGCGCTCCGCGCGCTGCTGAGCGGCCGGGTGTCGGTGCTGGTCGGGCACTCCGGGGTGGGCAAGTCGACACTTGTCAACCGTCTCGTCCCGGACGCGCTGCGCGCGGTCGGCGTGGTCAGCGCGATCGGCCGTGGCCGGCACACCTCCACCAGCGCGGTGGCGCTGCGGTTGCCACCGGTGCCCGGCGTCGACACCGATCCCGGCTGGATCATCGACACTCCCGGGATCCGCAGTTTCGGGCTGGCGCACGTCTCGGCCGACAGCCTGTTGCACGGCTTCCCGGACCTGGTCGAGGGCACCGTGGACTGCCCGCCCAACTGCCAGCACACGGCCGACGAGGCCGCCTGCGGGTTGGACGCCTGGGTGGCCGCCGGCAAGGCCGACCCGCGCCGGTTGGCCTCGTACCGCCGATTGCTCGCCTCCCGTGCCGGCGACGGTGACTCGCGCGGCGAGAGCGACCAGCGCGGGCCCGGGGAGGGTGACCGGCGTGGGCCCGACGAGTGAGCCGACCGGCGTCGGCTAGGTTGCCGGCATGACCGGGTACGCCGACGACCTCGCCCTCGCCCACCTGCTCGCCGACCGGGCCGACGCCATCGCCACGGCCCGGTTCCGCGCGCTCGACCTGCGGGTGGAGGCGAAGCCCGACCTGACCCCGGTCTCGGACGCGGACACCGCCGTGGAGCGGGAGATCCGCGCCCTGCTGAGCGCGGAGCGGCCGACCGACGGGCTGCTCGGCGAGGAGTACGGCGCGCAGCCGGCCAGCGCCCCGCACGGCCGACGGTGGATCATCGACCCGATCGACGGCACCAAGAACTTCGTCCGGGGCGTGCCGGTCTGGGCCACCCTGATCGCGCTCTACGACGGTGATCGGCCGGCGGTCGGCGTGGTGTCCGCACCGGCGCTGGGCCGGCGCTGGTGGGCGAGCGCGGGCGCGGGCGCGTACGCCGGTCCCGGCCCCGCCGCCGGCGAGCGGATCGGGGTGTCCGCCGTGCACGAGATCGCCGATGCCAGCTTCTGCTACTCGTCGCTCGACGGGTGGGAGCGCGCCGGGCGGCTCGACGCGATGCTGGACCTGATGCGGGCCACGTGGCGCAGTCGGGCGTACGGCGACTTCTACGGCTACATGCTGCTCGCCGAGGGCGCACTGGATGTGATGGTCGAACCGGAGTTGTCACTGTGGGACGTGGCGGCGCTGGTGCCGATCGTCACCGAGGCGGGTGGCACGGTCACGGATCTGCGGGGTCGACCCGCGCCGGCCGGCGCGCCGGGCACCGACAGCAGCGTGGTGGCCACCAACGGTGTGCTGCACGCCGACATCCTCAGCCGGCTCGATCGACCAGCCGAGCGCTGACCCCCGTCAACCTCTATCCTCGCCAGGTGGTCTCCTCCGGTTGGTGTTTTCTCGCGGCGATGATCGTCGCGTACGGCTTCGCCAACCTCCTCCAGTCGGTGGCCGCGGCCCGCACCACTGTCCACCACACCTTCGATCCGGGCCTGCTGCTGCGTCTCGCCGGGCACCGGACGTACCTGATCGGCCTGGGCTGTCAGATCGGCGGATTCGTGCTCGCCTTCCTGGCCCGCCGGGACCTGCCGCTGTTCCTGGTGCAGGCGAGCGTCGCGGCCGGGCTCGGGGTGACCGCCATCCTCGGGGTGCTGGTGCTGAAGTGGCGGCTGCCGGTGGCGGAGGTGGTCCTGCTGGCCCTGCTCTTCGCCGGGATCACCGCGCTGGTTCTGTCCGCCCGGCCGGCCCCGTCGAAGCAGCTCGGCGCCGCCGGCTCGATCGCCCTGCTGGTGGCGCTCGGCGTCATCGCGGCGCTCGGTGTCTTCGCCGTCCGGCTGTGCGGGGCACCCGGCTCGGTGGCTCTCGGCTCGCTTGCCGGGTTGGCGTTCAGCTCGGCGGCGGTCGCCGCCCGGCCCCTGGCGTCCGCGCCGTCCGCCGAGGCGTTCTTCTCCCACCCGCTGTTCTATCTGCTGATCGCCCACTCGATCGTCGGTCAGCTGCTGCTGGGGCTGGCCATGCAGCGCGGTTCGACGACCGCCGCGGTCGCCGCGATGGACGCCGCCGGCGCGGTGCCGGCCGCGATCGTCGGCCTGCTGCTGCTCAACGACAAGATCTGGCCGGGCCGGGAGTGGCTGGCCGCTGCCGGTTTCCTGGTCACCCTGGCCGCGGTGATCGGGCTGACCCGGTACGCCGAGCCGCAGCAGCAACGATCGGTGGCGCGCCGACGCGATCGGGCCATGGTCGCCGTCGGCCGGCCCGGCTGACGAAACGAACCGGGCCGCCGCCCGGCACCGCCCGGCCCGGCGACGGCCTCTCCGCCGTTCCGCACCCGTCGCAGGGTCAGGCCTCGACGGGTTTGCGGCGGCTCACCACCCGCTCGTAGAGGCGCTCCAGCGCGCCGGCGGTGCGCTCCCAGGTGTAGCTGCTGCGCACCCGGTCCACCGCGGCGTGCCCGTAGGCGAACCGGCCGGCGTTGTCGGCGAGCAGCCGGCGCAGCGAGACTCCGAGCGCCCGCACGTCGCCGGGGGGCACCAGGCGGCCGGTGACCTCGTCGACGACGGCGTCCGCCAGGCCGCCCATCGCGTAGCCGATCACCGGCACCCCGCAGGCCATCGCCTCCAGTGAGACCCGCCCGGCCGACGAGTAGTGCGGCGTGCAGGCGACCACGTCCGCCGAGCGGTACCAGGTGGCCATCTGGTCGTGCGGCACCGCTCCGACGAGCCGTACCTGGTCGACGACGCCGACCTGCTCGGCCAGCTCGCGCAGTCGCCGCGCCTCGGCATGGCTGGCCAGTTGGTCGGCCGGCGGCCCACCGGCGATCACCAGCTCGGCGTCGCCGACAAGTCGCATCGCCCGGATCAGATCCTCCTGGCCGTGCCCCGGGGCCAGCGAGCCGACCGAGAGGATGCGGGCCCGCTGTTCACGCGGCGCCGCCTCGCCGTCCGGCTGGAACTGCTCGATGTCCACCCCGGCCGGCACCAACGCGACCGAGCTGCGTTGCAGGCCCATCCGGGTCAGCTCGTCGACCTCGTCGTTCGACTGGGCGACGGCGATGTCGACGGCCCGGGTCAGCGCGCGTTCCAGCGTGATCCGCTCCCCCGGCCCGTCGTAGTGGCCGCCCAGGTGGCGTGCCTGCTCGACGCCGAGCGAGTGGAACGTCTGCACCACCGGGATGTCGGTCTCCCGAACGGCGTGCGCGGCGGCCAGGCCACCGACCCAGTAGTGCCCGTGCACCACCTCGGGCCGCCAGGCGCCGGACCACGATTCGGCCAGCCAGCGGCCGAACTCCGTCACGTACGGGATGAGTTTCGCGGTGGGTAGCGGGGTGGGCGGGCCGGCCGGCACCTGGAGCACCTGGTAGCCGTCGACGTCGACCGTCGCCGGCAGGCCGGGGTCGTCCCGGCGCTCGTACAGCCGTACGTCGTGGCCTCGCTCCGCCAACTCGGCGGCGACCCGTGCGATGTGCTGCCGGGTGCCGACCGGTGGGCCGTCGGCGTGGCGGTATGAGCTGGCGTGCGCGCAGACGAGGCCGACGCGCATGGGTCACCTCCCTGCGATCTTTCCTCGGCAGTGGTCCTCCCGTTCAGAGCGTCCCATTAACCTCGGGAGCGGGAGTCGAAACCTGGCAGATCGGGAAGAGTGCCCGCGAGTGCCACCGACGCTTGCGCCACGGCAATCACATTGACCACACCGCACGCCGTTTTCGCGAAGATCGACAATCCGTACCTGGCATGACCAGGCCTGGCCGGGGGTACCGCTCAGGAATGCCCCTGACCCGCAGCCTCGACGACTCGACCGTGGTGATCACTGGCGCGTCCAGCGGGATCGGCACAGCTACCGCGTACGCGTTGGCCCGCCGGGGCGCCGCCGTCGTGCTGGGCGCCCGCAGCGAGGCGGCCCTCCGTCAGGTCGCGTTGCGCTGCCGGGAGTTGGGCGGCCGGGCGCTTGTCGTGCCGACCGACGTGACCGATCTGGAGTCGGTGCAACGGCTTGCCGATCGGGCGGCGGCCGAGTTCGGCCGGATCGACGCCTGGGTGAACAACGCCGGGGTGAGCGCTGTGGGTCTGTTCGACGAGATTCCGGTCGCCGAGTTCCGCCGGGTGCTGGAGGTCAACCTGCTCGGCGCGGTGCACGGCATCAAGGCCGCTCTTCCGTACCTCGGCGCGGCCGGTGGCGGCGTGCTCGTCAACAACGCCTCGGTGCTGGCCGAGGTGGCCATGCCCTACCAGTCGGCGTACAACGCCACGAAGCACGGCATCCGTGGGCTGGCCGACACGGTCCGACAGGAGCTACGGGTCACCGGTCGCGGCCAGATCTCCGTCTGCACGGTGCTGCCGGCCACCATCGACACCCCGTTCTTCCGGCACGCGGCCAACCACAGCGGGCGGGAGCTGCTGCCACCGCCCCCGATCTACCCGCCGGAGGTGGTCGCCGAGACCATCGTCCGGGTCCTGCGCCGGCCCCGCCGCGAGGCGTACGCCGGCGGGGCGGCCCGCCTGATCGGTATGCAGTGGCGGTTGGCGCCCGCGCTCGTGGAGCGCACCCTCGGCTGGTACGCCCACCGCGCGCAGTTCGGTCCGGGCGCGCGGGTGGACAGCAGTGGCAACGTCTTCCACGCCGACGGCCAGGCCCACCGGGACGGCGGCTGGCACGGTCGACGGCGTCAGTTGGTGCGGATGACCGCCGCGTTCGGTCTCGCCGCCGCCGGCACCGCGGTCGGCACCATGGCGGCGATCAACCGCCGATCCCGGTTGGCGCCCTGATGACGGGCGTCGAGCGCCCGAATGCGCAAACCGTCACCGACGCGCACAATGGGACGATCATGTCGAGCTGTCTGGTGGAGATCGACGATTCGTCGGCGGTGGTCCGGCTGACCGGTACGCTCGACGCCGCCTCCGCCGAGGCGGTACGCGGCGCGCTGCTCGCCTGTCTCTGGCACCGACCGGGCCCGGTGGTGGCCGACGTGACAGGGCTGCGGGTCGTGGACCCGGCGGGGCGGGCCGTCTTCGCCGAGGTTCGCCGCGAGGTGGCCGACTGGCCCGCCGTGGAACTGCTGCTGTGTGACCCGGCGGTCGACCGGCCCGAGCCGGTGGACGCCGGGGCATCGATCCGGCCGGTCATGGTGGCCGGTGTGCCGGCCTGGCCGACGGTGGACGGCGCGTTGGCCGCGGTCGCGGTGGCGCCGCTGGCGGCGGTGCTCACCGTCGAGCTGGCCCCGGCGGTGGGAGCCGCCCGGCAGGCCCGTGATCTGGTCGCCACCGGCTGCCAACGCTGGGGCATGGCGATGCTGCTCGACCCGGCCAGCATCGCGATCACCGAGATGGTGAACAACGTGGTGGCGCACGCGCGGACCCCGATGACGGTACGGCTGGCTCCCCGGGGCGACACCCTGCACCTGGCGGTGCGCGACTACTCCGCGCGTCGGCCGACGTTCGCCGGGCTGTCCCCGCCGAACCGGGTCGGCGGCCGGGGTCTGCTGCTCATCGACACTGTGGCGCGGCGCTGGGGCAGCAGCGCCCTACCGGACGGCAAGGTCGTGTGGTGCGTCCTGCACGCGGAGGACGAGGTCGCGCACCTCAGCTGACGCGGCGTTTCGCCTCCGGTGCCGCTTTCGGCCACGGCACAGCCTGCGGTGCTCCGGTTATGGCGGGAGGGCAGCGGGTAGTGATCAGACATGCGCGACAACGAGTACCCGACCCCCGTGTCCGACACCGAGGCGCAAGGTCTGCCCGACACCGCCGATGACGACTCGACCGCCAACGACGACGTGCTCACCGGGCGCGAGGCGGACGGCCCGGACCCGGCCCAACTCCCCGGCGACCGTACGCCGGTGGCGGTGGACCGGTTCGGGACGACCGCCGAGGAGCAGCTCGACGGTGAGTCGCTTGACTACAAGCTCGACCGCGAGGTCTACGAGCGCCCGGCAGACGACCCGCTTGCCGGAACGATCGACCCGAAGATCGCCTTTGAGGCGGACAACCTGGAAGCCGCCGCGGAGGCGCAGCTGGACGCCGACGTGATGGACCCGGGGCCCACCTCGGATCCGAACTCGCCGGTCTCCCTCTACGACCACGGTCAGCTCGGCACGGTGGCCGACGCCACAGTGGGTCGGCTGGTCGAGCCGGACGAGGGGTCGCACACCGACCAGGAGACCGACTCGGTGGCGTACGACGCCGGTTCCGCCGGCGGCGGGGCGACCGCCGAGGAGTTGGCCATCCACGAGACGGAGCCGCCGCGCTCGGTCTGACCCGGGTCAGTCGTCCAGGCCGCGCTCGATGGCGTACCGGGTCAGCTCGACGCGGTTGTGCAGTTGCAGCTTGCCCAGGGTGTTCTGCACGTGGTTCTGCACAGTGCGGTGCGACAGTCCGAGCCGCTGCGCGATCTGCTTGTACGACATCCCCTTCGCCACCAGTCGCAGCACCTCGGTCTCCCGGTCGGTGAGCCGGGGCGTCGCGGGTTCGGCGGTGCCGGTCGGGTCGGGGCCCTGCCCCGGCCCGGCGGCCAGCCGGCGGTACTCGCCGAGGACGAGCCCGGCGAGGCCGGGGGTGAAGACCGCGTTGCCGGCCGCGGTCCGGCGGACCGCGTCGAGGAACTCCGCGGGCGCTGTCGACTTCACCAGGTAACCGGTGGCCCCCGCCTTGACCGCGTCCAGAACGCTCTGCTGTTCGCCACTGGCGCTGAGCATCAGCACCCGTACGTCGGGCAGTGCCGCGCGCAGCCCGAGGATCACCTCGACACCGGAGATGTCCGGCAGTTGCAGGTCGAGGACGACGACGTCGGGCCGGGCGGCGGCGGCCACCCGGATGGCCTGTCGCCCCTCGCCGCTTGTCGCCACCACCTGGAATCCGGCCTCGGTCAGGTCGCGGGCCACGCCCTCGCGCCACATCGGATGGTCGTCGACCACCATCACGCGGGTCGGGCTCACCGCCGCGTCCTCGGCACTGTCAGCTCGATCTCGGTGCCAGCGTCGGGGGCGGAGGCGATCCGCACGGTCCCGCCCAACTCGACCACCCGACCCCGGATCGACTGGGTCACGCCGAGCCGCCCCTGGGCGGCGGCCTCGGCCAGCCGGCCGTCCGGGATGCCCGGCCCCTCGTCGCGGATCGACACCGTCACCGTCTCCCCCTCGTCCTCGATCAGCACCCAGGCGCGTCCGCCGGCGTGCCGCCCCACGTTGTCCAGGGCCGCGCCGGTCGCGGCGGCCAACTCTCCGGCCACCCGGCGGGGCAGCGGCACCGGGGTCGCCGGCGCGGAGAGCGCCACCGCCGGTGAGGCGTACCGGCCGAGGAGGGCCCGCAGGTCCACCGCGGCGGCGTCGGGTCCGTCCAGGGTCACGGCAGTGGCCGGACCGGCGCCGGCGATCAGCGCCCGCAACGCGGCTTCCTGCTCGCCGGCCAGCCGGGCCAGCTCGCCGGCTTCGCCGGGCAGGTCAGCGCCACGCCGCTGCACAAGCGCCAGCACCTGGAGCACCGAGTCGTGGATGCCCCGGGCCAGCCGTTCCCGTTCCCGGGTGGCGGCCTCCAACTCCACAGCGCGTTGCAGTCGTTCCTCGGCGGCCGCCGCGAGACGGGCCATGTGCCCGACCACCAGCCCGGCGAGCAGCATCAGGATCACCCCGGTGAACGAGGACTGGCCGATCCGCTCCCGGGTGGCCAGGTCCGCGCCGGCAACCAGCAGGGCGGCGACAGTGCCCCGCCGCCGGCCGCCGGAGACGGCCCAGGCCAGCACCGGGCCGGCCATCCAGGCGACCCCCATGGTGGGTACGCCGGTGGCGAGCGCCGCCCGACCGACCACCCACGGGGTGGCGAGCACGACGGCCATCGCCACCCCGAGATCGGCAAGCAGCAGCGGCCAGCGCCGCCAGGCCGGCCGGGCGTACCCGATCGCGGTCGCGCCGGTCCAGATCATCATGATCAGGACCAGGGCGCCGACGGCGTACGGGTGGGCGTAGCGGTCGGCATCGCGCACCGCCAGCACGCAGACGTACGCCAGGGACGCCAGTCTGAACACCGCGAGCGCACGCCACAGCGGCACCTCGAATCCACCTGGCGGTGACGACATGGCCGTCACGATGCCACATGCGGTAGGTAGCGCGGCGAGCAGCGAGTGCGGTTCGGAGAACCCTGACGTACGGTGGAAAAGCCGCGAAATACTCCGAGATCCGCCGCCGGGACGGGCCCATGACGAATGCAGATCCGCACGCACCGCGTACGGTTGTGCCCATCGAACCTGCCCTCCTGATCGCCGAAGCCTTCGACCAGGCCCAGGTGACCGAGATTCGACACTCGGTCACCTCCTGCGCGCACGCCTCCGGGCTCGCCGGTCAACGGCTTGACGATTTCGTGCTCGCGATCAACGAGTTGATCACCAACGCGGTGCGGCACGGCGGTGGACGCGGATGGCTGCGGCTCTGGCACGAGTCGGACCTGCTGGTCTGCGAGGTCGCCGACCACGGGCACGGCATCAGTCCGCAGCGGCTGGGCGACCGCAGTCGACCGGCCCCGGACACCGCCGGCGGCTGGGGCCTCTGGCTGGCCCGCGAGCTGACCGACGGCATGGAGGTCGTCACCAGCACCGCCGGCACCACGGTGCGCGTCACCACCGGCCTCGCCCAGCACGACCACACCCCGCGCTGATTCCCGCGTCCGGGCCGGCCGGCTCAGGCGAACAGCGCCGAGACGGATTCCCCGTTGTGGATGCGGCGCATGGCTTCGGCCAGGGCCGGGGCCACCGACAGGACCTGGAGCGCGGGCACCCGCTTCTCGTCCGGGATGGGCACCGTGTTCGTGCAGACGATCTCCAGGACGCCGTCCTGGTCGCTGAGCCGCCGCAGCGCGTCACCGGAGAAGAGCCCGTGCGTGCAGGCGAGCCGGATCGAGCGGACCTTCAGGCCGCGCAGATGCTCCATCAACTCGATCACCGTGCTGCCCTTGGCGATCTCGTCGTCCAGCACGATGACGTCCCGGTCGGTCACCTCGCCGATCACCGCGCTGATCTTGACCAGGTCGTCGCTGAACCGCTGCTTCGCCCCGGCCGCGACCGGCGTGCCGAGCAGCCGGGCGAAGGCCGCCGCCTCCTTGGCGTTACCCAGGTCGGGTGAGACCACCACGGTGTCACTCAGGTCGTAGCGCCGGAAGTGGGTGGCCAGCTCACGCAGCGCGTGCAGGTGATCCACGGGAACGCTGAAGAAGCCGTGCACCTGCGGCGAGTGCAGGGTCATCGCGAGCACCCGGTCCGCCCCGGCCGACGTGAGCAGATCGGCGACGAGCCGGGCCCCGATCGAGATCCGCGGCGCGTCCTTCTTGTCCGAACGGGCGTACGCGTAGTGCGGCAGCACCACGGTGATCCGGCCGGCCGACGCGCCCCGGGCCGCGTCGATCATCAGCAGCAGCTCCACCAGGTGCTCCTGCACGGGCGGCACCAGCGGCTGGATCAGGAACACGTCCCGCTCCCGGCAGTTGGCCTGCAACTGCACTTCCAGACAGTCGTTCGCGAACCGGGACACCCGCACAGGATGCAGCGGCACCCCCAGGTGGGCGCAGATCTCGGCAGCCAGGTCGGGATGGGCGGTTCCACTGAAAACGGCGATGTCGCGCACGTTCGCACATCGTAGGCGACGCGACGGCCGGTGGACGGCGGCGGGCGGTAACCGGATGTGACGCCTGTCGCACCTCGCTGCCGCTTTGGGTACGGTGCTGCGGTGACCCCCCAGTACGTCGCCGCCATCGACCAGGGCACCACCTCCTCGCGGTGCATCGTCTTCGACCGGGCCGGGGACATCGTCGCCGTCGCCCAGCGTGAACACCGGCAGATCTTCCCCCGACCCGGCTGGGTCGAACACGACGCCGAGGAGATCTGGGACAACGTCCAGCAGGTCGTCGCCGAGGCACTGCGGGCCGCCGGCACCGACGCGAGCGGGCTGGCCGCCGTCGGCATCACCAACCAGCGGGAGACCACAGTCGTCTGGGACCGGGCCACCGGCCGCCCGGTGGCCAACGCCATCGTCTGGCAGGACACCCGGACCGGGCCGCTGCTGCGCGAGCTGGCTTCGGCGTACGGCGAGGAACGGTTCCGGGCCCGCACCGGCCTGCCGCTGGCCACCTACTTCGCCGGTCCGAAGCTGCGCTGGCTGCTCGACGAGGTCGACGGCCTGCGCGAGCGCGCGGAGCGCGGCGAGGTGCTCTTCGGCACCATGGACAGCTGGCTGATCTGGAAGCTGACCGGCGCGCACGTCACCGACGTGACGAACGCCAGCCGGACCATGCTGATGGACCTCACCACCCTCGACTGGGCACCGGAGCTGCTGGACGCGATGGGCGTGCCGGCGGCGATGCTGCCGGAGATCCGCTGCTCCGCCGAGGTGTACGGCACCGCCACCGGCGTGCTCGCCGGGGTGCCGGTGGCCAGCGCGCTCGGCGACCAGCAGGCGGCCCTGTTCGGGCAGACCTGCTTCCAGCCGGGCGAGGCGAAGTGCACCTACGGCACCGGCAGCTTCCTGCTGCTCAACACCGGCGCCAGCCCGGTCCCGTCGACGCACGGTCTGCTCACCACCGTCGCCTACCGGATCAAGGACCAACCCCCGGCGTACGCCCTGGAGGGGGCGATCGCGGTCACCGGCTCGCTTGTGCAGTGGCTGCGGGACAACCTCGGGCTGATCTCCACGGCCGGCGAGGTGGAGGAGTTGGCCCGCACCGTGGACGACAACGGGGGCTGTTACGTGGTGCCGGCGTTCTCCGGGCTGTTCGCCCCGCACTGGCGCAGCGACGCGCGGGGCGTCATCGCCGGCCTGACCGGCTACATCACCAAGGGGCACCTGGCGCGGGCGGCGCTGGAGGCGTCGGCGTGGCAGACCCGCGAGGTGGTCGACGCGATGGACGCCGACTCCGACGTGGCGCTGCGCCGACTCCGGGTGGACGGTGGGATGACAGCGAACGGGCTGCTCATGCAGTTCCTCGCGGACGTTCTCGACGTGCCGGTGATCCGGTCCCGGATCACCGAGACCACCTGCCTGGGCGCCGCGTACGCGGCCGGTCTGGCGGTCGGCTTCTGGCCGGATCTGGCCACCCTGCGGGCGCAGTGGCGCTCGGACGCGCAGTGGGAGCCGGCGATGGCCCCGGAGCTGCGTGAGAAGGAGCTGGGCCAGTGGCGCAAGGCGGTGCGGCGCACTCTCGACTGGGTGGAGTGACCGCCCGCCCGGCGGTCACTCCCAGCGGTTGCCGGTCAGCTTCTCGTACACCTCGACGTAGCGGGCGCGGGTCGCCTCGACCACCTCGTCGGGCACGTCCGGGGCCGGGGCCTGCTTGTTCCAGCCGCCGCCGGTGGCCCAGTCCCGCACGTACTGCTTGTCGTAGGAGAACTGCACACGGCCCGGCTGGTACGACTCGGCCGGCCAGAACCGCGACGAGTCGGAGGTGAGCAGCTCGTCGGCGAGGACCAGGGTGCCGTCCGGCGCCCAACCCAACTCGATCTTGGTGTCGGCGATCAGGATGCCCCGGTCGGCGGCCAGCTCCGCGCCGCGCCGGTAGACGTCGATGGTGATCTGCCGCAGCCGCTCCGCGGTGTCCTGGCCCACCTTGGCCACCACGTCGTCGTACGTGATGGGCTCGTCGTGTTCGCCCATCGGTGCCTTGCTCGACGGCGTGAAGATCGGCTCGGGCAGGATCGACGCCTCGCCCAGCCCGCGGGGCAGTGGCACACCGGATACGGCGCCGGTCTGTTCGTACTCCCGCAGGCCGCCGCCGGTGAGGTAGCCGCGAGCGACGCACTCGACCGGGAGCATGTCCAGCCGCTGGCAGCGGATCGCCCGCCCGGCGAACTCGGCGGGCACGTCGGTGGCCGAGATGACGTGGTTCGGCACCAGGTCGGCGAGCTGCTCGAACCACCACAGCGACAGTGCGGTGAGCAGGCGGCCCTTGTCCGGGATCGGCGTCGGCAGCGCCACGTCGTAGATCGAGATGCGGTCCGAGGCGACCAGGATCAGGTCGTCGCCGTCGGCGTAGACGTCCCGAACCTTGCCCGAGTGCAGAAGTTCCACGCGCCCTAGTACACCACGCGACATCGGAGGGCCCGATTCGACCACCCGCGCCGGGGGATGACCGGACGGACGTTGACACCTTCGTGCGCTCCCTGCGTGAATGGTCCCACCGCGCCCCCGCAGGTCCAGGAGACCCCCGTGCCCGTTGTTCCATCCCCGATCGACCGCCTCGGCGCCGACCCGGGCCGGCGTCGACTGCTCACCGCGCTGCTCGGCGCTCCCCTGCTCACGTCCGGCGCGCTGGCCGGATGCAGCGACGGCGTCGCCACGTCGACCCAGGACGGGCCGGTCGAGCTGTCGGTCTTCTGGTGGGGTGGCACCAGGCGTGCCGAGCTGACCGAGAAGGTGCTGCGGCTCTACTCGGATCGCAACCCCCGGGTCACCTTCCGGGTCACCTGGCAGGGCGCCGATGGCTACTACGAGCGGCTGGCCACCCAGGCGGCCGGTGGGAACGTCCCGGATCTGATCCAGATCGACGACTCGGTGCTTACCGAGTACGCGCAACGCCAGATCATTCTCGACCTCACCGACCGGGTCAGCGACCAGCGCCTCGATCTGCGGGGCCTGCCGGAGGGCCTGATCCGCTACGGCACCGTGGAGGGCCGGACGATGGCGGTGGCCGCCGGGCAGACCCACGCCGCCGTGGTCTTCAACCGCGATCTGCTGCGGGAGTTGCGAGTGCCGGAGCCACGGGGCGGCATGAGCTGGGCCGACTACATCTCCTGGGCGCAACAGGTCACCGACGCCAGCGACGGTCAGGTGGCCGGCACCATGGACGCGTCCAGTGACCAGCGGGCGCTCTGGCTGTGGCTGCGGTCGCAGGGCGGCGAGTTCTACCGGGGCAACCAGCTCGGCTTCGGCGCGGACGAGCTGATCGCGTGGTTCGAGCTGTGGCAGCGCGCCCGCAGCGGGCGGGCCACCCCGGGCGCCGCTCTGGTCGAGCAGGCCGACGGCAGGGATATGGCCCGGCAACCGGTGGTCACCGGATTGACCGCCGCGTCCTTCGCCTGGTCGCACCAGCTACCGGAGTTGCAACGGCTCACCCAGGCCGAGTTGGGCGTGGTCGGCCTACCGGGGCCGCCCGGTGCGCAGTGGGCGCGCGCGTCGATGTCCTGGGCCGCGTTCCGCGGCACCCGCCACCCGGACACCGTCGCCGACGTGATCAACTTTTTGACCACGAACGGCGAGGCCGGCACCGTCCTCGGCCACGAACGTGGCCTGAACGCCAGCCTCGCCGTCCGCCGCTACACCGAGGGCAGCATCACCGACCCGGCCGAGCGGCGCGCCGCCGCGTTCGGCGCCGCCATCGCCGACCAGCTCGGGCCGGCGCCGGCACCACCGCCGAAAGGGCACGCCAGGGTGCGTACCCTGCTGGTCGCCGCCGCGGAGAGCATTCGCGTCAAGCGGGCCGGCACCCGGGCGGCCACCTCGCGTTTCCTCTCCCAGGCCAACGCCGCACTGGCGGCGTGACCCACCGGCGACCGGCCCCGGCCCGCCGCCGTCGACCAACCGATCGGGACGGGCCGCCGGGTCAGCGCGGCGGGCCGCCGCGACGGTTGCGGGTCAGACGCAGCACCAGGAACACGATGACGGCCACCACCACCAGGCAGCAGAGCAGGCCGAGGACGCCGAAGCCGCCGCCACCGCGCCGCCGCCGCGCGGCCTCCACCACCACCTCGCCGGTGCCCGTGGACGCCCAGGCCGCGACGGGCACGAAGACCGCCAGTACGGCCGCACCGAGGACCGCGCTGAGCCGGCCCCACCACTTACCGAATGAAGACATGTGCCCATCCTCGCTGAAGGACGCAACCCCGGCACGTCGGTCCACGCCGAACCACTGCACCGAAACCGTTCGGGAGCCCCTCGTCAGCAGCGAGATCCCGTGATCCGCACCGGGGGGCAACGAAACAGGTCCGGCCCCCACGGGTGGGGGCCGGACCTGTTGCACTGCCGTTTGTAGCGGGGACAGGATTTGAACCTGCGACCTCTGGGTTATGAGCCCAGCGAGCTACCGAGCTGCTCCACCCCGCGTCGACTGCTTAACTCTAACCCATCCCGCCGGCGATGATCAGCCGGGGTGCCAACCGTTGCGGACGGGCCCACTCCAGGGCCCCGCACCGAGCGTGGCGTGGTCCCGTCGCCCACCCCGGAGAACCTGCCCGCTCCCGCGACAGGTCGGCGGGGAGCAGCGCCCAGGGCCACGCCTGGTGGATCTGTCGCGTGACCGACCGCGCCCCGGAACCGAAACCAGGAACCCGCCCCCGGAAGACCGGGGACGGGTTCGTGATCTGGTGTTTCAGTTGTAGCGGGGACAGGATTTGAACCTGCGACCTCTGGGTTATGAGCCCAGCGAGCTACCGAGCTGCTCCACCCCGCGTCGGCTCGCTAACCGTAGCGCACCACCCCCGGGCCCCGCAAAACGACATCCGAATCCGCCGGATCGCGGTCCGGCACAGCTCAGTCGAGCCAGGCCCGGATCGCGGTGACCGCGCGGCGGCTGTCCGCGTCGACCTGCGTCCGCGGGCTGGACCCGGTCTCCCAGCCGATCTCCCAGAGCACGGTCACCACGTCGCCGATCCGGATCGCCCGCACCAACCGGACGTTCTCCCCGCCGGTCGGGTCACCGTTGATGTCCACATTCGGCTCCCGCGTCTCGAACAGCACCGACTCGTCGCCGTACCCGGTGCTGCCGAGCAGCCGCTGCCTGCTCAGCACCGACGCGTCGCCGGCCGGCCGCTCCTGCTCCGGGCACTCGCGCACCGCCCGGCGCAGCTCGTTCATCGCATCGTCGGCACGCCCGGCCCGGTAGATGGTGATGGTGTGGGTGTAGGTGCCATCCGGGGCGTTCCCGTCGATGTTCTCCTCTGGCAGCTTGAAGACCAGGGACCGGGTCCGACGCTGCACGATCGCCGCGTCGCTCGGGAAGTCGGCGCCGCACAGCCCCGGCAGCACGTCCCGATCCACGAATTTCGGCGCGGTGTCGGTCCGGTTCACCGGGGGAAGAGTGAAGAACGCCCGATCCGGGATGCTGACCGGAGTCTGCGGTGACGCGCTGGTGACCTGCGGAGACGCGGAGGACGTACCCGGGTTTCGACTGGGCGTGGTCGGCGGGGCAGACGGTGAGCCGGCAGTGGCACTCGGCGCCGGGGTCGTCGGCCGGTCGGCCGGCGGAGGAACCGGCGTCGGCGGCGGCATGGCCACCACCTGGGTACCCAACACCACGCCTCCCGCCAGCAACGCCACGGCGAGGGTGCCCCCTACCGCACGCAACCGGGCCCTCCGGTCCGCCCGCTGCCGCAGCACGCCGGGAACGCCCAGGTCGCGAGCGTCGGCGTCGGCGGCGAGGCGCTGATACCAATCGGAGAGTTCACGCGACATCGTTGGCCTCCAGTTCCACGCTGGCGAGATCGGGCAGCAACGCGGCGAGCCGGGACCGGCCCCGGGAGAGCCAGGACTTCACAGTGCCAACGGGCGCGCCAACCTCACGGGCGATCTCTTCCACCGACATGTCGAACAGGTAGTGCAGAGCCAACGCCTGCCGATGGTTCGCCGGCACCTGGCGCAGCGCCTGAAGCAGCAGCACACTGTCCTCGGTGGGCGGTCCGACCTCCGGTGGAGGCCCCGCCAGCCGCAACGCCCCGCGCAGGCTGCGCAGCCGCCGCCAGCGGTCGGTCGCCAACCGGGACACCACCAGCCGCAGCCACGCCTCCGGCGCAGGATGCGCCGCCAGCCGCCCCCAGTGCCGCCAGGCCCGGGTGTACGCCTCCTGCACCAGGTCCTGCGCCTCGCCGTGGTCGCCGGCGACCGCGTAGCCGTACCTCGCCATCCGCCGCGCGGTGCTGCGGTAGAAGTCATCGAAGCTCTGCGCGTCCCGCACGACTGTTCCCCCTCGTTCCACCCCGTCGACTTGAGGACGGCCGGCCGGAGTCACCGGTTGCGGTCCGGTCCGACCTTTCGGAAAGCGACGGACGGGCAGCCGGCCGGACGACAGCGGAGCCCTCGTCGCCAGGACCGGGATGGTCCGACGACGAGGGCTCCGAGAGTCGCGCCCGGCGAGTGCGGTCAGCCGCCCGCGCTCGGGCTGCCGCTCGGCGACGGTGGGGCGCCACCGCTTGGCGCTCCGGTCGGGTTGGCGGCCTGCTGCGCCTGCTGGAACGCCGTGAGCGCCTCGTCCAGCGTCTTGAGCGCACGACCGTACCGCTCGAAGTCACCCGACGTCTGCGCGGCCCGGACCTCGGTGATCGCGGTCTGCACCCGGTCCGCGGCGACGGCCAGGTCACCGGTCGGCGGCGGGATGCTGGCGCTCGGCGTCGGCGCCGGGGTGGCGCTCCCGCTGGGCGTCGGCGTCGTCGGCGTCGTCGGGTTGCCCCCGGTGGTCGGCGGCGGCGACGTGCCCTGCCCGGCCTTCTTGCCCTGCTCGACCAGCTGCTTGATGCCGTCGTTGATGTTGTCGGCGAGCGCCACGAAGGAGCCACCGTCACCGTAGGAGAGCAGCACCTTCTGCAACAGCGGGTACGCGTCCTGCTGGTTGCTCTTCACGTAGACCGGCTCGACGTAGAGCATGCCGTCGGCGAAGGGCAACGAGAGCAGGTTGCCGTACTGCACCTGCGCCTGGTTGCTGGAGAGCAGGTTGAGCTGCTGGCGGATGTTGGCGTTGTTCGTCATCTGTTGGTGCACCTGCACCGGGCCGGAGATCCGGGTCTGATCCGGCAACTCCAGCACCTCCAGCCGGGGATTCCCGTCGATGTACGACCCGGAGATCAGCGCGGCCAGGTTCTGCCGGCCGTTCGGGGTGACCGCGGCGGTGAGCTGGAACCGGGGGCTGTCCTGCTCCGGGAACTGGGTGAACAGGTAGTACGGAGGCTGCTTCTGGCCGCTGTCCGGAGCGTCCGGGACGGTCGGCACCTGCCAGAAGTCCTGCGCGGAGTAGAAGTCGCCCGGGTTGGTCACGTGGAACTTGGTCAGCAGGTTGCGCTGCACCTTGAACATGTCCGCCGGGTAGCGCAGGTGCTCGGTCAGCTCGACCGGGATCTCCGCCTTCGGCAGCACCAGGTCACCGCCGAACGCCTTGTTCCAGGCCTTGAGCACCGGATCGGTGTCGTCGTACTCGTAGAGCTTCACGGTGCCGTCGTAGGCGTCGACAGTGGCCTTCACCGAGTTGCGCATGTAGTTGACGTTCTCCCGGGCCAGCTGGAACGTGCCCCGGTTGGTCAACTCGTCGGTGGTCTCGGTCTGCAGGTTGACCCGCTCCGCGTACGGGTAGGTGGCCGCCGTGGTGTAGCCGTCGACGATCCACTGCACCCGACCGTCGACCACCGCCGGGTACGGGTCGCCGTCCAGCGTGAGGAACGGCGCGACCTTCTCCACCCGGTCCCGCGGGTTACGCACGTAGAGCAGCTTGGAGTCCTTGTTGACCGCCTCGGAGAGCAGGAAGTTCGACTCCTGCTCCTTGATGGCGTACAACAGCCGACGGGTGAAGGAGCCGATCTTGACGCCGCCCTCGCCGGTGTAGGTGTAGGACTCGCCGCCACCCTCGCCGACCGGCCTGTCGAACTCCGCCTTCTTGTTCGGGTCGGCCTGACCGACGATCGCGTAGTCGTCGGCCGCCATCCGCTCGCCGTAGTAGATGCGCGGCTGCTTGGCCGGGATCTGCTCGGTCTGCGAGGAGCACGCCTCCTGGGTCTTCTCGCCGAGGAAGCCGGACACGAAGAACGGCTGCCCGCCGCAGACCACCTGGTTGGCCGGGGCGGCGACCAGCCCGTACCCGTGGGTGTAGACGGTGTGCCGGTTGATCCAGGTGTTCTGCTGGTCGGTCAGCTCGCCGTAGTTGATCTCCCGGACGCCGACCACGTAGTCGGAGACCTTCCCGTTCACCCCGTACCTGTCGATGTCCAGCTTGGGGCCGAAGTCGTAGAAGCCACGCACCTGCTGGAGCTGGGTGTACGTCTCGCTGACCAGCTGCGGGTCGAGCAGTCGCACGTTCGACACCACCGAGGTGTCGGTGACCAGGTTCGCCGGTGGGGTGAGGTTGTTCGCCGCGTACGGGGTCGTCTGGGTGGCCTCCAGCCCGAACGCCGCCCGCGTCGCGTCGATGCTGCGCTGGATGTACGGCGCTTCCTTGTCCTTGGCGCTCGGCTTGACCTCGAAGGTCTGCACCGCCCAGGGGTAGATGCCGCCGATGGCCACCGCTGACACACCGAGCAGCGCCAGCGAGATCCCCGGCCAGACCAGGTTCCGCATCCAGGCGTTGGAGAACACGACGATCGCGATCGCCACCACGATCGAGATGTACGCCAGGATCTCCTTCGCCGGCAGCAGCGCGTTGACGTCGGCGTAACCAGCGCCGTACAACTTGGCGCCCTCGTTGTACTCCAGCAACATCGCCCGCCGGTCCAGCACGTACGCGATGGCCTTCAACAGCACGAAGACCGCGACCAGGCTGCTCAGGTGCGCGCGGGCCGCGTTGCTCATCCGGTCCCCGACGCCCTGCAGGCGGACCCCGCCGAAGAGGTAGTGCACCGCCAGCGCGCCGATCACGGCCAGCACCACCGCGGTGAAGGCGACCCCGAGCAGGTAACGCCAGAACGGCAACTGGAAGACGTAGAAGCCGATGTCCACCCCGAACTCCGGGTCCTTGACCCCGAAGTCACCGCCGTTGCGGAAGAGCAGCCACTGGCTCCACCGGTTCTGCGCGGAGAGGCCGGCGAAGAGCCCGACCACCGCGGCGGTCAGCGCGATCCAGGTGCCGAGTCGCGGGCTGAGCGCCATCCGGTAACGCTCCAGCGTCGCCTGCTCCACCGAGTGCGGACGCAGTCGCGGACGCAACCGATAAGCCAGCCACAGGTTGCCACCGACGACCACCGCCATGCCGAGACCGACGGCGAGGAAGAGCAACAGTCGGGTCACGAGCACACCGGTGAAGACCTCGGTGTAGCGGACCTCGTCGAACCAGAGCCAGTCCGTCCACGCCTGGACACCCCAGCCGAGCAGGGTGAAGAGCACGAACACCCCGACCAGGACAGCGATGGTGACGCGCCCGCGCCGGCTCATCCTCGGCAGGGGGCTGCTGCTACGCATGACCACTGTTGGCTCCGCACGCTCGATGTGATCGGCTCCGACCAGGCACCCAGAGTACGGGGTGTTCCTGAGCGTGTCGGGGCACGGTCACACCGGTCAGCAACGGGTCGGCTGGCCCCCCGCGCGCAACGTCTCCAGGGCGGTCATCGCCTCGTCCAACGAACCCACCCGCAACAGCGGCAGACCGGGCTGCGGATTGCGGACGGCCTCGGCGCAGTTGTCGGCCGGTACCAGAAAGACCTTGGCGCCGGCGTGCTTCGCGCCGACCAGCTTCTGGGCGATCCCGCCGATCGGGCCGACGGTGCCCTCGTCGTCGATGGTGCCGGTGCCGGCGATGATCTGGCCGCCGGTGAGATCGGCCGGGGTCAGCTTGTCGACGATCCCCAGGGCGAACATCAGACCGGCGCTCGGCCCGCCGATGTCCCCCAGGTCGATGCCGAGTGTGAACGGGTGCGGCTGCTGCTGATCGATCTCGACACCGATCCGCGGTCGGCCGTCCTGCTCACGACTGGTCACCGTCGCCGTGGCCGGCGCGCCGTCGCGGGTGTAGGCAATGGTCAACGCCGTACCCGCCGGCTTGGCCCGGACCAGTTCGGTGACCTTCGCGGCCACCGGCACCGGCTGACCGTCGACGGAGGTGATCACGTCGCCGGCCTTCAGCGCCCCGGCCGCCGGGCCGTCCCCGGCCACCGTCTTGATCACCACCTGGACCGGGAAGCCCAACTCCCGCAGCGCGGCGGTCTCCGCGCTGGTCTGCGACGCCTTGAAGTCCTCCGCGTTGCGCTGCTCGACCTGCTCGGTCGACTCCCCCGGCGGGTAGACCAGCTCACGCGGCACCACCGCCTCGTCGTCGGAGAACCAGCCCGCGATCGCCCCCCGCAACCGCACGGTGGGCTGCACCCCCACCGTGGTCAGCCGCAGCTGACCGGCGGAGGTCGAGGTCTCCCGCCCGGAGACCTGGATGACCTCCTTGCCGTCGGCCGTGCCGAGGGTGTTGACCGTCGGGCCTGGGCCGAGCACCACGTACGGGATCGGCACCCGCAGCACCCCGATGCTCAGCAGGGCGGTGAACAGGGCACCGAGCAGGACCGTCAGGCCACGACGTCTCATGCCGCAGAGCGTACCGACCGGCCGGACTCCTCCTGCCGGATGCGCCACGCGACTTCGCCCTCAGCGCAACGCCAGCGGCGGCGACCTGGGGCGCGGTCCGCGTACCGTAGACGTCGTGCCTGATATTCCGTTCGGTTTCGCGCTCCCGGGTGGGCAGCCACCAGACCCCAACGATCCCGCGCAGATGCAGCAGTTCATGTCGCAGTTGCAGCACCTGCTCTCCGCGCCGGGCAGCGGGCCGGTCAACTGGGACCTGGCCCGGCAGGTAGCGGCCAGCCAACTCGCCGCCGCCGGCGACCCGGCGGTGTCACCGTATGAGCGCAACGCCGTCGAGGAGGCGCTGCGCCTGGCCGACCTGTGGTTGGAGCCGGCCTCGTCGTGGCCGTCGGGCATCCAGTCACCGGTCGCCTGGAACCGCAATGAGTGGATCTTCAAGACGCTGGACGTGTGGCGCAAGCTCTGCGACCCGGTCGCCAGCCGGATGGTCGGCGCGATGGGCGACCTGGTGCCGCCGGAGGCGCGCGCCCAACTCGGGCCGATGCAGTCGATGGTCGCCACCCTCGGCGGCGCGCTCTTCGGCGGCCAGCTCGGCCAGGCGCTCGGCTCGCTCGCCGCGGAGGTGCTCTCCGCCGGCGACATCGGGCTGCCGCTCGGCCCGGCCGGCACGGCCGCGCTGATCCCGGCCAACATCCGGGCGTACGGCGAGGGCCTGGAACTTCCCGAGGATGAGGTACGCCTCTACGTGGCGCTGCGCGAGGCCGCCCACCAGCGGCTGTTCCAGCACGTCCCGTGGCTGCGCGGGCATGTGCTCAGCGCAGTCGAGATGTACGCCTCGGGCATCCGGGTCAACCGGGAGGCGATCGAGGAGGCAATGGGCCGGGTCGACCCGACCGACCCGGAGTCCATGCAGGCGATCGCCCTGGAGGGCATCTTCACCCCGGAGGACACCCCGGCGCAGAAGGCCTCTCTGGCACGACTGGAGACCGCACTCGCCCTGGTCGAGGGCTGGGTCTGCCACGTCGTGGACAGCGCCGCCAGCGACCGGCTGCCCAACGTCGTCCGGCTGGGTGAGGCGTTCCGCCGCCGCCGGGCAGCTGGCGGCCCCGCCGAGCAGACCTTCGCCGCGCTCGTCGGCCTGGAACTGCGCCCGCGCCGCCTTCGCGAGGCCGCGGCACTCTGGGCCGCGCTCACCGAGCATCGCGGCATCGAAGGCCGCGACGCCGTCTGGGGCCACCCGGACCTGCTCCCCTCGGATGACGACTTCGCCGACCCGGTCGCCTTCGCGATGAACGACATGGACCTGAGCGAGCTGGACACCTTCGACTTCACCGCTCCCGGTGGGGCCGAGGAGAAGGCCCCGGGCCAGCCCGACGAGACCGACGGCGAGGACGACGCCAAGTCCTGACATCCGCACATCGACGGCTTGAGCCGCGGGTGGTCGCCTGATCGACGGCGGGCACCCAGGCGGGTTCGGGCTGTCGCCGGGCCGACGGGCTCGGGCTGTCGCCGGGCCGACGGGCTCGGGCTGTCGCCGGGCCGACGGGCTCGGGCTGTCGGCGGGCGGCGGGCCGGCGGGCTCGGGCTGTCGGCGGGCCGGGCTGGGGCCGCGGGATGTCGGCCGGGCGGCGGGCTCGGGTTGTCGGCGTGGCGGCGGGATGTCGGCGGGCCGGCGGCCGGACTGGGGCCGTGGGCTGTCGGCGGGGCGGCGGCCGGACTGGGGCCGTGGGCTGTCGGCGGGGCGGCGGGCTGGGGCTGCCGGTGTGGCGGCGGGACGTCGGCGGGCCGGCGGCCGGACTGGGGCTGCGGGCTGGCGGAATGGCGGACTGACGCCGGGGCACTGTCGCCGGGTCCGGCGGACTGGGCCGGCTGGCTGACTAGTCCTGCTGGCGGACTGGGCCTGCTGGCGGGCAGGTTCGGCTGGTCAGGCGGGGCGCCCCGAGCCCGAGAGAAGGGCGCGGGTCACTTCCCAGCCCTCGAAGGCCGGGTTCAAGGTGGCCAGGTCAGCCGGGCCGCGCAGTCGGCGCCAGCCGGCGGTGACCGCCACGTCGCCCGGTCGCGGAGCGCCGGAGCGCGCGTCCGCCGGTGTCGCCGTGTCCAACTCGAGCGTCGGTAACCAGTCCGGCGCGGGCAGTCGCACCGCCACCCCGAGCAGACCCGGGCCGCCGCCCTCGGCCGGGGCCACCGCTACCGGCCGGGTGGTGAGTGGGCGCAGCAGCTTGCCGACGGTCAGTGCGGGCAGGTCAGGTACGTCACCGACCAGCACCGCCGCCTGGTCGTAGCCTTCCAGAGCGGCGAACACGGCGTTCGGCGTCGGCTCGGTCACCTCGTACACGACAGTGCCGGGCCACACCAGCGCGTCCGCCAGAGCCCGATCGGCCGGGGTAACCGCGACCGCAACCTCCACCTCGCTGAGGGTGGCGAGCAGGTCGATGACATCTTCCGCGAGAGCGGCTCGCCATTCTGCCCGGTCGACGCCGGGCGGCGACCACTGCACCGGCCCGAGCAACGCCACCACCACCCGTCGTGCCATCCCTCGACCCTAGCGCCCGCCCCGCCTACTCGCCCCGCCCGACCTACTCGCCCCGCCCGGCCTACTCGTCTCCGTCCCGCCGCCCCCGCGCCGCCGCGTGGGCCCGGGCACCTCGCACGGCCGCCCCGCCCGACCCAGCCACCACGATCGACTCGGCTTCCGCGAAACCGCGGTGTCCGAGGGCCGTCGACAGCACGACCTCCAGGAAGACGAGTCGACCTTGACTGGTCGCCCCGCGCCGCCACGTGACCCCCGACGCCTCGCACGGCCGCCCCGCCCGACCCAGCCACCAGATCAACTCGGCCTCCGTGAAACCGCGGCCTCCGAGGGCCGTCGACAGCACGACCTCCAGGAAGACGAGTCGATCTTGGCCGGGCGCACGCTGGACGGGGCGCGGGGCGTTGCGTGGCGCGCGGGGCGCGGGGCGCTGGATGGCGCGCGGGGCGCGGGGCGCTGGATGGCGCGCGGGGCGCGGGGCTCGGGGGGCTGGATCAGGTTGGGAGAGGTGCGCCGGAGGCGGCGGCCACACCTTCGAGGTAGCCGCGGGCGCGTTCGGCTTTGGGGTAGCGGCCGACCAATGCCCAGAACCGGGCGTTGTGGCTGGGCACGATCAGGTGCGCCAGCTCGTGCAGCAGCACGTAGTCGATCACCCAGTCGGGCATCTCCTGAACGCGGTGCGAGATCCGGATGCTGCGGTCGGCGGGTGTGCAGGAGCCCCATCGGCCGTTCTGGTTGGTGACCCACCGGACGCTGGCCGGCACCGCCTTCGTGGCGTACCCGGTGAGGTAGAGGTCGATGAGCCGGGTGGCGCGGGCCAGCAGCTCGGCGTCGGAGCGGGCCAGGCGCCCCTCCCGGGCGGCGAGCCGGGCGAGCATCCGGTCGACCCACTCGCTCTCCTCGGCCCGGGAGAACTGGTCCGGGATGAGGACGACGACTCGCTCACCGTCACGGTACGCAGACACCGTGCGTCGCCGACGCTGGCTGCGCCGCACCTCGACGACCGGCTTGCGCGTCCCCGCCATCACTGGCCCGCGCAGCCTCGGCTACGTGTCACGAAGGAAAGCTAATGCGTACTGACCAGGGGTCCGCAAGAGTCAACCACACGACACGCGCCCGGAAAATGGTGATTGGTCGCCTGACGTCCTGAAAATTTCTTGACGGCAACGCCATCGCGCCATCTCGTCACCCTTCGTGAACACCGATGGCGTCGGTACGCGACACCTCTCCACCGTAAGTGATCACGGCGCCGAACGCCCCCCGGGGGGCACTCGCATGGGTGTCTGTGGGGGTTTGGTCGGCGTGTCCCCGCCAAACTGACTTATCCGACCTATTTCGCCATGCACACTCTCGACGTCGACTAGCTCACAGTGTCGATGCACAGCTGACATGGAACCGCCCAGACCTGGGTAGGGTCCGCGGACCAGCGGTCACGAGGGTGGCCGTGGAGTGAGACCCAGCGCCGGCGCCCCGTGTGGCCCGCCGCCGGGCACCCCGCCGGGACGGCATCGACCGGCGGACGAGACGAGGAGGGCACCGTGGCCGACCAGGCCCAGACGACCTACAACGGTTACTGCGTGAAGTGCAAGGAGAAGCGGGACTTCGAGGGGCACGTTGAGGTCTCGAAGACCGGGATGAACATGGCAAAGGGTAAGTGTCCGGTATGCGGAACAACAGTGAACCGCATCCTGGGCAAGGCCAAGGTCTGACCCGTACGAGTGGCGGGGGCGGGGTGGCCGACGGTCACCCCGCCCCCTCGCCGTCTGCACGGGCGGCGGGTCGTCGACGGCCTGTCGGGTGACCGACAGCCTTGTTGGCGGCCTGTGGATAACCCGGCAAAGCCTGTGGACAAGGCTGGACAGCGGCCTGCGCGCCTGTGGACAACGATCGACCGAACGCGAAGACGCGGTCACGATTGGTGACCATGAGCCGCACTGTTCTGCCCCGCCCCACGTTGTTGCCCGGCCTCAACCGGCTCTGGCGAGACCGGCACACCCTGCAACTCGGCGTCGGTCCAGGGCCGGCGGTGCTGCTGGAGCTGGCCAACCCGCGCGCCGCCCACCTGCTTGACCTGCTCGACGGCACCCACAGCGAGCGTGCCGTGCTGGATCGCGCGACCGCCACCCAGGTCACCAGCGACGACGCGCGCACCCTGCTCGACGCCCTGCGTGCGGCCGGCCTGCTGGTGCCGGCGCACAGCCTGCTCCCCCGTGACCTGGCCGGCCCGGTCCGCGCCCGGCTCACCGCGGAGGCCGGCGCGCTGGCCCTGACCGCCGCTCGGCTGCCCGGCACCCCCGCCCAGGTCCTGCGTCGACGACGGGTCGCCCGAGTCGTGCTCACCGGCGCCGGGGCGCTCGGCGGGCCGCTGACTGTGGCGTTGGCGCAGTCCGGCGTCGGGCACGTCGTCCCCCTCCTCACCGGCCCGGTGCGCCCCGTCGACCTGGTCGGCACCGGCATTTCCGCCGCCGAGCTGGGCCGCCCGCTGGCACCGGCGGTGCGGGCCGCGGTCGACCGCGCCGCGCCGGGTACCGGCACCCAGCCGATCCGGGCCGGTCGGGTGGACCTGGTGATCCAACTCGGCACGGACCGGCCTCCCGCGTTGCTCGCCGCCGGTCTCGCTCAGCGCCGGCAGCCACACCTGCTTGTCACCCTGCGCGAGGGCGTACCGGTCATCGGGCCGCTGGTCTGCCCGCCCGCCGGACCCTGCCTGCACTGCGTCGAACTGCACCGGGCCGACCGCGATCCGGACTGGCCGCGGCTCGCCGCCCAACTCGCCGCCGCCGACCCGGTGGCCGCCGGCGCGACCGGGACGCTGCTCGCCGCCATCGGGTACGCGCTGGCCGAGGCGCTGACACAGCTTGACGGCGGGCAGCCGGAGACGCTGGGCGCGGCCATGGAGATCACTGCCGCGGGCCGTTTCCGTCGTCGGGGCTGGCCGCCACACCCGGCCTGTGAGTGCTCGCGGGGGCGAGTGTCCGCACCAGCCCGGCCGCAGAGCAGCAGCGGGGCCCTCCGGTCGGTAACAATGACCGAGTGACCGACATCCCGCGCCGCGCCGTGTCCCGCACCGCCAAGCTCGCCGCCCTGCCGCTCGGCTTCGCCGGTCGGACCGTTCTCGGCATGGGAAAGCGCGTCACCGGGATCGCCTCCGACGTGATCTCCGCGGAGATCCAGCAGCGCACCGCTGAGCAGCTGTTCAGCGTGTTGGGCCAGCTCAAGGGCGGGGCGATGAAGTTCGGCCAGGCGCTGTCGGTCTTCGAGGCCGCGCTGCCGGAGGAGATCGCCGCGCCCTACCGCCAGGCGCTCACCAAGCTCCAGGAGGCGGCGCCCCCGCTCCCGGTGGCAAGTGTGCACAAGGTGCTGACCGAGCAGCTCGGCCCGGACTGGCGGGACCGGTTCGTCGAGTTCAACGACGTCCCGGCGGCCGCGGCCAGCATCGGCCAGGTGCACCGGGCCCGGTGGCGTGAGCCGGGGTTCGACGAGTCGGGCGCGCCGAACAGCCGCGACGTCGCTGTCAAGATCCAATATCCGGGCGCCGGAGAGGCGCTGCTCGCCGACCTGAAGCAGCTCTCCCGCCTGGGCGGGATGTTCCGGGCCATCCAGCCCGGCCTGGACGTCAAGCCCCTCCTCGTCGAGCTGCGCGAGCGGATCACCGAGGAGCTGGACTACGAGTTGGAGGCCGAGTCGCAGCGCGCCTTCGCGGAGGCGTACGCCGACGACCCGGAGATCTACATCCCGAAGGTGATCAAGGCAGCGCCCCGGGTGCTTGTCACCGAGTGGGTGACGGGCACTCCGCTTGCCGACATCATCCGGGAGGGCACCGAGGAGGAGCGGGACGAGGCGGGCCGGTTGATGGCCACCCTGCACCTCTCCGCGCCGCAGCGGGCCGGGCTGCTGCACGCCGACCCGCACCCGGGAAACTTCCGGCTGCTACCCGACGGCCGGCTCGGCGTGATCGACTTCGGTGCGGTGGCCCGGATGCCGGAGGGCACACCGGAGCCGATCGGTCGCATCGCCGCGCTGGCCCTGCGCGGCGACGCCGACGGGGTGGTGGCCGGGCTGCGGTCGGAGGGCTTCATCGGCTCCGCCGAGGAGATCGACGCCGAGGGGGTGCTCGACTTCATTCGCCCGATGCTGGAGCCCATCGCGGCGGACGGGTTCCGGTTCACCCGGGCCTGGCTCCGGGGCGAGGCGGGCCGACTTGCCAGCCCCCGCTCCCCCACCTACCAGCTGAGCAGGCAGCTCAACCTGCCGCCGTCGTACCTGCTGATCCACCGGGTGACGCTCGGGTCGATCGGGGTGCTGTGCCAACTGGAGGCCAAGGCCCCGTACCGCAGCATCCTGGAACGCTGGCTGCCCGGTTTCGCACCGGTCGCCTGACCACGTCACGAAGGGCGGGTGCCGGTCGGCACCCGCCCTTCCTCGTGGGGTGGTACTAGAGAACGCCCAGGTCACGAGCCGACTGGTTGCGGCTGTTCATCGCGACGGTACGGGCGGATCGGGTTGCCTCAGTGCTCGTGGTGGTACGACCGGCCTGAGGCCGACGCATTCGAGCCCGGGACAACGCTTCGTGGAGTAGTTGCATCTCGAAGGCTCCACTCGGAAGGTTGAACATCGTCATCTCGCTCACTGCCGGTGTGCCACCGGCGTAGTTGGTACGGGTCGGGAACATGTCAGGCTGCCAGCCGGACCGCGCCACGCACCTCGGACAGCCCACTGGCCGCCAGGCGCGCCTCGGCCTCGACCCGAAGCTCGGCGTCGCGGGCGACGTCCTCCTTGCGTGGACGGCCACGGGGCCGCTTACGCGGAACAACCGCGCCACGCTCGAAGATCTCGCCACCCCAGACGCCCCACGGCTCCGCTCGCTCCACCGCCCCGGCCAGGCACTCGACGCGCAGCGGGCAGTCCCCGCAGAGCGACTTGGCCAGCTCGAGCTCGGCAGGCGAGTCGGAGAACCACAGGTCGGGGTCGAACTTCCGGCAGGGCAGGTTCGCCTCCATCTCGACACTCACGTCGATTGGGGCCAACGCCAGACTCATCTCCCGGTCACCTCTCTCTCACTTCGATCTCGTGGATCGCATTCCGACGTACTGACGACGGGCAAAAAACTGAGGCCGCGGATCCCGGTAAGCGGGTTCCGCGGCCTCGAGGTGAGCCGGTGTGTCTGATGGTCAGACCGGTTTACCTCGAGGTGGAACGCCGCGGACATCCGTGCGCTTCTTGGCGACCTGGATGCCATTGCCCGTGGAGCCACTGGTCCCCTCGACTCCGACTGGTGCGACGGTCAGGATCAGCTCGGCCTGAACCTGGTGCACCTGCGGAACCGACGGTCGTGCGGCCGCGAGGGCCACCCGGACAGTCGACAGCGGAGCGTGGACAGACGGCATCGCCATCGGACGCTCATAGGTGAAGATCTTCACGGGTGCCACCTCCCTCACGTTCCTCGAATCGACTGAACCAACCCCCGTGAGCAGCCGGAATGGCGCCGCTCGCGTGGTGTGTCCTGAGGCTATTCCTCGCGCCGGGGCGAGGGCAAACGAATTTACGACTGGATTTCGAAAGTTTTCTCCGGGCAGACGTCGTCCACCCCCGCGCCATCCACCAGGGCCAGCACCGCCTCCCCGTAGAGGCCCAGCTTGCGGGGGCCGATACCGGCGATGGCGATCAACTCCTCGGACCGGCCGGGCCGCCGCTCGGCCAACGCGACGAGCGTCGCGTCGGTGAAGACCACGTACGCCGGGACCTTCTGCGCCCCGGCCACCCGCTGCCGCCACTCGCGCAGCCGTTCGTGCAGCTCATCGTCGATGTCGGACGGGCAGGTGGGGCAGCGGCCGAGCTTGCGGTCCGGGCCGGCGAGCAGGGTGGCGCCGCAGATCCGGCAGGAGACGATCTGGGTGCGCCGTCGCTCGGGGCGGCGGGCCGGACCGGCGCCGGTCGCCCGTTCGGCGCCGCCGGAGCGGTCCAGTTGGGGCAGGAACCGCGAGGGCCGCCGGGCTCGTCCGCCCGGCGAGCGCGCGGCGGCGTACGACAGCCAGAGCCACTGCCGCGCGCGGGTGATGCCGACGTAGAGCAGGCGGCGTTCCTCCTCGACCTGCTCGACGGTCTTGGCGTAGGTGGTCGGCAGGGTGCCCTCGGCGAGACCGACAAGGAAGACCGCGTCCCACTCCAACCCCTTGGCCGAGTGCAGCGAGGCGAGGGTCACCCCGTCCACCGTCGGTACGTGCTGCTGGGCGGCCCGGCGGGCCAACTCCTCGGTGAAGTCGGAGAGGGTGACGGGGCGTTCCACCGACGCGGCCTCGCCGATCGGCACCACCTCGGGGGTGGCCGCGTACTCCTCGGAGAGCTGGACCAGCGCGGACAGCGCCTCCCACCGCTCGCGGGCGGCGCCACCGGCCGGGGGCGCGTCCGGGGCCCAGCCGACCGCGGTGAGCGCCTCGACGACGGCGGCCGGCAGCGGCGTCTCGCCGGGGATCGACCGGGTGGCGGCGCGCAGCGCGACCATCGCCTGGCGCACCTCGGTCCGCTCGAAGAACCGTTCCGCGCCCTGCACGACGTACGGCACGCCGGCCTCGGTGAGCGCCTTCTCGTACGCCTCGGACTGCGCGTTGACCCGGAACAGCACGGCGATCTCCTTCGCCGGCGTACCCGTGTCGATGAGAGACCGGCAGCGCGCGGCCACCGCGTTCGCCTCGGCCGGTTCGTCGGTGAAGATTCGCAGATCCGGCTCGGGGCCGGGCGGGCGTTGCCCACTCAACTCCAGCCGCAGTCGCGCTTCGGTGCCCCGGGCCTGGGCGATCACCGCGTTGGCCAGCCCGACCACCTGCGGGGTGGAGCGGTAGTCGCGGACCAGCCGGACCACTGTGGCGCCCCGGTGTTGGCGGGGGAAGTCGACAAGGTACGCCGAGGTCGCCCCGGTGAACGAGTAGATCGTCTGGCTGGCGTCGCCGACCACGGTGAGGTCGTTGCGGCCACCCAGCCAGGCGTCGAGCAGCCGCTGCTGGAGGGGGTTGACGTCCTGGTACTCGTCGACCACGAAGTGCCGGTACTGGCCGCGGACCTGCTCACCGACGTCCGGGTGCTCCTCGATGCCCCACACCGCGGCCCGCAGCATGTCCTCGAAGTCGATCACCCCGTTCGAGCGCTTGAGCTGCTCGTACGCGGTGAACACGTCGGCGACCTTCGCCGGCTCGTGCGGGGTGTCGCGCAGCGCCCGCGCCGCCGCCACCACGTAGTCCGTCGGCTCGACGAGCGACGACTTGGCCCACTCGATCTCACCGGCCAGGTCCCGGGCGGCGGCCCGGTCGGTGCGCAGGCCGACCCGGGCGGCGGCGAGAGTCACAAGCCGTACCTTGCTGTCCAGCAGCTCGGGCATGGCGCGGCCGGCCAGCAGCCGGGGCGCGAAGTACCGCACCTGGCGCAGAGCGGCGGCGTGAAAGGTCCGTGCCTGCACACCGCCCACCCCGAGCACGGTGAGCCGGCTCCGCATCTCGGCGGCGGCCCGCGCCGTGAAGGTGACAGCGAGCACGTGCCGGGGGGAGATCTCACCGGAAAGCACCCGGTGGGCGATCCGGGACGTGATCGCCCGGGTCTTGCCGGTGCCGGCGCCGGCCAGGATGCAGACCGGGCCGGCGGGTGCGGTCACCGCGGAGCGCTGCTCCGGGTCCAGCCCGGCGAGCACCTGTTCCGACGCTGAGTGAACCACCACAACCAGGAATCATCTCAGCTCCTCCGAGCGTTGCAGCGAACAGCCTCGGCTTGATCCGCAAGCCGCGGCCGGAGGAGTTGGAGGATCCGAGGATGCTGACGATGTATTCCACCCCCTGGTGCGGCTACTGCCACCGGCTGAAGTCGCAGCTCGACCGGGAGGGCATCGGGTACGAGGTGGTCGACATCGAGCAGGACCCGAAGGCCGCCGAGTTCGTGATGAGCGTCAACGGCGGCAACCAGACGGTGCCGACGCTGCGCTTCGCCGACGGCAGCGCCCTGACGAACCCCTCGATCACCCAGGTCAAGCAACACCTGGAGACCCTCGACGCCTGACCGGCCGGTGACTCTACGACGAGCGGTCGCCCCGTCGGGGCGACCGCTCGTCGTGTCCGGTATCCGTCACCTTGGCGGTCGCCGGTGGGTGCCTGTCGACACCGGTCCCTCCGCGTCCTCGACCGGTCGCCGGGGCGCCGGGACCCGCGGTTCGGTCGGCGGTGTGGGCGGGCTGGCCCCGGGCGGGGCGCTCAGGTGCCGGCCCCGCCAGAGGTAGCTTCCGGCCGCCAGGGTGGCCATCCCGACCAGCGCGAACAGCATCCGGTAGTCCAGGAACCCGACGAGCAACGCGCCCGCCCCGATGGAGAGCGCCTGCGGCCCGCTGACCACCGCCTGGGTGGCCGCGGCGACCCGGCCGACAAGCGTCGGCGGGGTCCGCCGCTGGATCAGCGTGTGCAGCCCCACCATCGTCAGGGGGAGGGAGACGCCGGCCAGCAGCACGGCCGCGAAGGCGAGCCGAAGATCGGGGTACGCGAGCACGAGCGCGGCCGGGGAGAAGAAGGCGACCCCGGCGGCCAGGGTGCCGACCTCTCCGAGCCGGCGGACCAGCGCCGGTGAGCAGAGCCCGCCGAGCAGCCCGCCGACGCCCTGCACGGTGACCAGCACACCCACGAACGCGGCGTCGCGGTTCAACCCCTGGTCGACGTACGCGAAGATCAGCGACTCGCTGAAACCCATCACCAGCGACCCGAGCCCGTAGCCGAGCAGGGCCCGACGCAGGGCCGGCTCGCCGGCCAGGTGCCGCAGACCGGCGCCCAACTCGGCCGGCCAGCGCAGTCGCGCTGTCGACGGCGCCTGTTGCGGGGTGGGTAACGCGGTCACCACCGCCGCCGCGGTCAGAAATCCGACCATGCCGATCCCGGCCAGCGCCCACCCGCCGAGCGCCGCGTACAGCGCCGCGCCGGCCAGCGGACCGATCAGCCGCATCCCCTGACGTACGGTCTGCAGCACGCCGTTCGCCTCCGCCAGCAGCTCGACCGGCACCAACTCCCGGATGAGCCCGCTGAGCGCCGCGCCGAGCGTGATGGACGACAGCCCGTACAGGGCCGCCACCAGGTAGACGACCCAGACGTCACCCGCGTCCGCGACGGTGAACAGCGGGATGAGCAGTGCCGCGGTGACCACGTTGGCGGCGACGAAGAACGGCCGGCGTGGGTAGCGGTCGACGAACCAGCCGATCACGGGTGCCAGCGTCATCGGGGCGACGACGGCGAAGATGGTGCCGCCGGCGAGCCCGTTGGAGCCGGTCAGATCCTTGACCCAGATGGCGAGCGCGAGCAGCAGGATCGACTCGGCGGTCATGCTGGCCAGCAGGCCGCCGAAGAGCAGGCGGAAGTCGGGTCGGCGCAGGACGGTGCGCATGGGTCCCTCCGGCGGGATGGCGTGCCCGGTTGGGCAATGTCGACGGGGCTGCGACCGCAGGTCCGTCGTCATCCGGCGTTCCCATGGTCCGATTTTGTAAGACACGCCCCCGCCGGAACCTCCGACGCCGGTCGCGCCGTCCATACTGGCCGTGGGGGGCGAATTTCATACAGTTACCGTCGCGTCTGCGGCGGTCGACGGGAAAGAGGACACTGTGCCTCCTGCCGCACCCAGCCCGATCATGCGTCGCCGACGGTTGGGCCTAGAATTGCGCCGCCTGCGCGAGGCTGCGAGCCTCACCGGCGACCAGGTCATTGAGAGGATCGGTTGGGCGTCCGCGTCCAAACTGTCCCGCCTGGAGAACGGCCGCAGCCGACCGGACCCGCAGGACGTCGCCGTTCTGCTGGCCCTCTACGGGGCCGACGAGGCGCTGCACACGGAGTTGCTCGGGATCGCCGGCGAGGCCGGCGACATGCGGGGCTGGTTGAAGAACTTCCCGGTGATGACGCAGCAGCAGCGTAGCTGGGCCGAGCTAGAGGCGGGCTGCGCGGAGATCTCCGAGTACAACCCGGTGCTGGTGCCGGGCCTGTTGCAGACCCCCGGGTACGCGAAGGTCCGGATCGTCTCGGCCCGCGAGGTGGGCGCGGGCGCCGGTGAGCCGGAGCCCGGCGACGAGCCCGACACCGAGGTGCAGGCACGGATGGCCCGGCAGCTGCTGCTGACCCGGGAGCCGCACGCGCCGCGCTACACCGCGGTCCTTGAGGAGTCAGCCCTCGGCAACCGGG
Organism: Micromonospora sp. CA-240977; assembly: GCF_050942285.1. Taxonomy (NCBI): domain Bacteria; kingdom Bacillati; phylum Actinomycetota; class Actinomycetes; order Micromonosporales; family Micromonosporaceae; genus Micromonospora; species Micromonospora sp. CA-240977. The sequence goes on from NZ_CP192055.1 coordinate 6,546,691, forward strand.
CCGGACCACCCGAGGTGCTGCACGAGCAACTTGTTCAACTCTGCGAACTGGCCCTGCTGCCCAACGTGACGCTGCACGTGCTGCTGCGGGACACACCGGTCGGCAATTGGTACCTTCCGCCGACCGCGTTCTCCGTCTACCGGTTCGCCGATCCGCTCGACCCGGAGACATTGGCCATCGAAGGGGGGTTCACCGACGTCATGTCGACCGACGTAATCACGCTAAATAGCTATAAAGTGGTGTTCGAGTGGCTATGCACGGCGGCACTAACCGCCTCGGAAACCCTCTCCTGGCTGATCGAGTCGACGGGACGGCTGACCGAGGCGGTGCCCCCATCCACAGTGGCGTTCGGGCCGGCAACGGCGCCGACCCAACGCCGTCGGGATTCGGGGCGGCTGACGGAACGGTGATCCACGGGGGCCCATCCGTCGGGACGTGCGACACCACTCGTCCCATCGGATCGGTTCACACCAGGAGCAGAACCATGAACGACATGCGCAACACACCGTCCGCCTCCGTCCGCTCGTTGGCGGACGCCCCGTGGCGTACCAGCACACGCAGCCAGACCTCCAACTGCGTCGAGGTCGCCCCCCTCGGCACCGGCCCGTCCGCTGTCGCGCTGCGCGACAGCAAGGACCGAGGCGGCCCGGTCCTGCTGTTCAATCGGGCCGGATGGCTCGGCTTCATCGCCGGAGCGAAGGGTGGCCAGTTCGATCTGAACTGACCCGGTGACCGGGAGGGGGCCGTCGGCACACTGCCGGCGGCCCCTTCTCGTCGCGGGCGCAAGCCCGCTGAGCAGGCATCGGATGATCGGACGAGGCTCGAAACCGATAGGCGAGTTTGCGTTGCTGGGATGTTCACGCGGCGTAACATGGCCATCGAGAACGTGGAACTTCCACACTGGCTCATCAGTCGCGGTTCATCCGGAGACCCTCATGCGGTTCCTGATCGTTCGCACCGACATCCGCGCCGTCGCCGACGGGGACATCGCCGCCGCCTGGGCGGACGGCCACCGACTCCGCGACGAGACGACCGCGCCCGAGCCACGACGGCAGATCGTGCACGCCGAGGACCGGGACGCCGCACTGCTGCTGGCCCGCGCCCTGGCCGCGGTCGGCGCGGTCCGCGCCGGCCGGCAACGGGTCAAGGTCGTGCCGCTGAGCGAGCCCCGGCCCGCCTTCCGGAACAGACCGCGCCGCACCAGCACCTGATTCCACCGGACGTCCGTCGTGGTCGGACCGGCTCCCCCGCCGCGTTTCACGCACCGCCGACCACGACGGCCCGTGTTCCCGGCCTGTGACCGCCGCGGCAACGGCGGCCACAGGCCGGGACCGTGCTCAGCGGTCCGCGTCCACCCAACCGTCCAGCCAGCGGTGGATGAGGAACAGCGCGATCGACGACGGTGGGGGCAGGATCAGCCGAGCCCCGTCGCCCACGTCGACCGTCTGCCCGGCCAGCGCCGCCCCGATCTCCCGACGGGCGAACCACCTGGCGTACGCGATCTCGGACGGATCGACCCGTACCGGATCGCTCGGGTTCGCGGTGGCCAGGAAGCCCAACATCAGCGAGCCGGGGAACGGCCAGGCCTGGCTGCCCACGTACCGGATGCGCTCGATCCCGATGCCCACCTCCTCGCGGACCTCGCGCAGCACGGCGGCCTCCGCCGACTCGCCCGGCTCGACATAGCCGGCCAGACACGAGTAGCGCCGGCCATCCGGGGTGCCCGCCCAGCTGGCGTTGTTGCCGAGCAGGCAGCGCCCGTCCGGACCGTCCACGCCGTCGTGCACCAGCACGATCATCGCCGGGTCGGTACGCGGCCAGATCCGCCCACCGTTGCGGTCCACCCGGGACCAACCGGCCTCGTCCATGGCGGTCGGCGCCCCGGTGCCCGACGAGTAGCCGTGTCGGGTGTGCCAGTTGACGAGCGCCACCGCGGTGGTGAAGATGCCGGCCTCCCGGTCGGCGAGCAGGTGACCCACCTCGCGCAGGTTGACCGCCCGGGTCCCCGGTAGCTCCGGCAGCGGCGCGTCGACGGCGAAGACCGGCACCCCGTCCGGCTCGACACCGAGGAACATCGCCGTCGCCTCCGACCCGGCGGGCGCGTCGGCCGCGGCGAACAGCACAAGCGTGGGAGGTGACGTGTCGGTGCGGGCCAGCGTCCGACCCTCGTCGGACGAGTCGAGCACCAGCACCCGGGCGCGCAGCCACGCCTCGGTCAACCACTGCGCGTCGCCCCGCCGGTGTGCCGCCCGATCCAGTGTGGACCGGGCCAACGGCGGCGCGGCCTCCCCGCTCACGCCCGCGCTCCCCGGCTGTGCCGGATGGCCCGCCCGCTGCGCTCGTTCACGACACCGGCTCGGTACGGATCGTGGTGAGCGCGGCCAGCCCCGGCGTGATCCGCTCGGCGTCGCCGAGCACCACGATCGCCGCCCGAGCCGGCGCCAGGTACCGGGCCGCCACCCGCGCGACGTCGTCGATGCTGGCCTTCGCCAACCGCGCGGCGTACTCGGCGAGGAAGTCCAGGCGCAGGCCGTTGCCCGCGTACGCGCTTGTCAACGCCGCCAACCCGGCCTGGGTGGACATGCCGAGCTGAAGCGTGCCCAGGGCGTACTGGCGGGCCTGCTCCAGCTCCTCGGGCTTCGGCGGCAGCGACGCCAGCCGACCCAGCTCGTACGTCGTCTCCAGCAGCGCCGGGCCGGTGACCTCGGTGGCCACCTCGGCGGAGGCGACAAGCACCGACCCGGCCACGGAGTGCTCGATGCCCGAGTGCGGGCCGTACGTGTAGCCCTTGTCCTCGCGGATGTTCTCCACCCAGCGGGAGGAGAAGTAGCCACCGAAGATCAGGTTGGCCAGTTGCAGCGGAGCGTGGTCCGGGTCGGTACGGGACACTGCCGGAAGCGCGATCCGCAACGAGGACTGCACCGAGCCGGGTCGGTCGACGAGCAGCAACGGACCCGGCTCCAGCGGCGGAGTCGCCGGCAACTCGGCGACGCGCCCGGCGCCGGCCCAGCCGCCCAGCGCCCGCTCGGCCGCGTCCAGGGCCTTCTCCGGCTGCACGTCACCAACCACCACCAGCTGCGCGCCGGCCGGGTGCACCCGCTCCGCGTGCAGAGTGCGCAGCGCCGCCGGTCGAACGGCGCGGATCTGGCCGGGCTCCGGGGTCTGCGTCGCGTACGGGTGCCGGCCGTAGATCCGCTTCAGCAGCGCCTCCCGGGCCAGGTGCGCCGGCTGGCTCTGCGCCACCTGGATCCGGTCGACGAGCCGGTCCCGTTCGGTGGCCACCTCGTCGCTGGGGTAGCTGGCGCCGGTCAGCACCTCGGCCAGCAGTTCCAGCATCCGGTCCAGACCGGTGACCAGCCCGGCGCCGGAGAGCATCAGCCGGTCCGGGTCGACGCCCGCGGAGAGCCCGCCGCCCACCTTCTGCAACTCGGCGGCGATCTGCACGCTTGTCATCGACTCGGTGCCGGACAGCATGGTCTGCGAGAGCATCGCGCCGCGGGCCAGGTGGACCCGGCCGAACGGGACCCAGAGCCGCAGCTCGACAAGCGGCACGGCGGGCCGGCGTACGGCGATCACGGTGAGGCCGTTGGGCAGTGTGCGCTCGGCCTGTCGGGGCACCTTGAGCTTGCGGGTCGGGCCGAGCGGGGGCAGCGTACGCGGCCCGGCGGGAACGGTGGTCGTACTCGTGCTCATCGGGCGCCTCCGGCAATGACCTCGATCGCGGCGCGGCGTTCCGGGCGCACTGTGGCCGCGGCGGCCCGGACCTGCTCCTCGGTGACCTCGCCGACCAGCCGGGGCAGCTCGTTGAGCAGGCCCGGTTCACCGCGTTGCTGCTCCAGCACGGCCATTCGCAGGGCCCGGCCGAGCACCGCGTCGGTGTCGCGCAGCAGGTGGGTGGCCATCCGGGCCTGGGTGCGGGCCAGCTCACCGTCGGTCAGCCCGTCGGTGGCCAGCCGGTCCAGTTCCTCGTCGATGGTGCGCAGCACCTTGTCCACGTCGCCCCCGGGCGGCAGGTGCGCCTGCAACAGCAGCGCGGTGGGGTCGCGGACGTCGAAGGGGTCGCCCATGAAGCCGAGGTATCCGCCGAGGCTGGTCACCGTGCGGTCCCGTTGCACAAGGCGTTCGACGAGCCGCGACGCGTCGCCGTCGGTGAGCACCTCGGCCAGCACCACGTAGGGCAGGTAGCCGGCGAAGTCGGTGATCGGGTCGGGCACCCGCCAGGCCCCGGCGATTGCCGGCAGCGGCGCCAGGGCATCGGTGTACGAGGTGCGTCGCTCGGCGGTCAGGTCGGGCTCGGTGAAGTCGGGCCGTACCGGCGCCGGTCGGGCCGGCACGTCGCCGAAGTGCCGGTTGACCAGCTCGGTCGCCTCCGCCACGTCGATGTCGCCGCTGACCGCGAGGACCGCGTTGCCGCTCGCGTAGTAGCGGCGGAAGAAGTCCGCGGCATCGGCGACGGTCGCCGACTCCAGGTCGTCGAAGGAGCCGTACCCGTCGTGCGCGTTCGGGAAGGTGTCGAACATGACCGGCGGCAGGGTCAACCAGGGGAAGCCGCCGTACGGCCGGTTGAGCACGTTGACCCGGATTTCCTCCTTGACCACGTCGACCTGGTTGCGCAGGTTCTCCTCGGTCAGCCGGGGGCCGCGCATCCGGTCCGCCTCCAGGAACAGCGCGCGTTCCAGCGCGTTGCTCGGCAGCGTCTCGAAGTAGTCGGTGTAGTCCAGGTGGGTGGACCCGTTGAAGGTCCCACCCGCGCCCTGCACGTGCCGGAAGTGGGCAAGCTTCTCCAGGTTTTCCGAGCCCTGGAACATCAGGTGTTCGAAAAGGTGGGCGAAGCCGGTGCGGCCCTCCGGCTCCGAGCGGATGCCGACGTCGTAGACCACCGCCACCCCGATCACCGGGGCGCTGCGATCGGGGGTGAGCACCACCCGCAGGCCGTTGTCGAGGGTGAACCGCTCGACCGGATACTTCGTCGCTGGAATTCTGGATCTCCGCGCAGGCACGGAGTCGACCCTAGCGCGTCGGCACCCGCACCACCGGCGACCTCAGCGGAGCCGCCGAAACCGTGGGACGGCAACCTGTGGGAGAGGCGTCGCGTCGTTGCCTCTCCACCGCTCACCGAGCGCCGATTGCCCTAGCAAGCTGGTAGGAAATGCCGACATAACCGAGACGCGCCATCCCGGCATGTGGATGAGCCTTGACGCTGCCCACGGGCTGACCCACTCTTCCTACCAAGTAAGTAGGAATACTGCGGATTGGATGGACGATGAGACGGCTCCCCTTGCGCCGGTTGGTCACCCTGGCCACCCTTGCCGCCCTCGGGGCGGCGACTGTGGGCAGCACCGCCGCGTGCGGCGACGACAGCGACGGCTCCGGTGGCGGCTCCGGTGGCCCGGTGACGCTGCGGCTCGGCTACTTCCCCAACATCACCCACGCGCCGGCGGTCGTCGGCGTCGAGAAGGGCATCTTCGCCGAGAAGCTCGGCGCCGACGTCAAGCTGGACCCGAAGACCTTCAACGCCGGTCCGGCCGCCATCGAGGCCATCTTCTCCGGCGCGCTGGACGCCACCTACATCGGTCCGAACCCGACGGTGAACGCCTTCTCCAAGTCCAGGGGCGAAGCCGTCCGGGTCGTCTCCGGCGCGGCCTCCGGCGGCGTGGCGCTGGTGGTCAAGCCCGGCATCACCGGCGCGCAGAACCTGAAGGGCAAGAAGATCGCCACCCCGCAACTGGGCAACACCCAGGACGTGGCGATCCGGTACTGGCTCAAGCAGCAGGGTCTGACCACCACCAAGGAGGGTGGCGGCGACGTCAAGATCGTGCCGCAGGAGAACGCCCAGACGGTCGAGACGTTCAACAGTGGCGCGATCGACGGCGCCTGGGTGCCCGAGCCGTTCGTCTCCCGGCTGGTCAACGCCGGCGGCAAGGTGCTCGTCGACGAGCGCGACCTGTGGCCGGACAAGAAGTTCGTCATCACCAACCTGCTGGTCAGCACGAAGTTCCTCAAGGCACACCCGGACGTGGTGCAGAAGCTTGTCGATGGCCAGGTGGCCGCCAACGAGTTCGTCAACAGCAGGCCCGAGGAGGCCCAACAGGCCATCTCCGACGCGATCGGCAAGGTCACCGGCAAGCCGCTGGACCTGAAGCTGATCAAGCAGGCGTGGCCGACGTTGGAATTCACAAACGACCCGATCCCCTCCTCTTTGAAGGCGGGCCTCGACCACGCCGTCGAGGTCAAGCTCACCGAACCCGTCGACCTCAAGGGCCTGTACGACCTGACGTACCTCAACAACTCCCTCAAGGCACAGGGCAAGCCCGAGGTCGTCCAGCCATGACGTCGATCACGACGACGCCCCGGGACGCGACCACCGCAGTCGCGCTCTCCGGCGTGACGAAGGTGTACGGACGGGGGGCGAGCGCCGTCCTGGCCCTCGACGGTGTGTCGCTGGACGTCGCGCCCGGCGAGTTCGTCTGCCTGGTCGGCGCGTCCGGCTGCGGCAAGAGCACCCTGCTCAACCTGGTCGCCGGGCTGGACCGGCCCAGCGGCGGGCAGATCGGGCTGGCCGGCGACGCCAACCCGGGGCTGATGTTCCAGGAACCGGCGCTGTTTCCCTGGCTGACCGTCGAGGGCAATGTGGAGGTGCCGCTGAAGCTACGCCGGCTGCCCCGGGCCGAGCGCCGCGAGCGGGTCGCCGAACTGCTGCGCACCGTGCACCTTGCCGACTTCGGCCGCAAGCGCCCCCACGAACTCTCCGGTGGCATGCGGCAACGGGTCGCCCTGGCCCGCACGCTGGCCCTGGACACCCCGGTGCTGCTGATGGACGAACCGTTCGGCGCGCTGGACGCGATGACCCGGGACATCCTGCACGACGAGCTGGAACGGATCTGGTCCGAACGCAAGCTCTCGGTGCTCTTCGTGACGCACAACGTCCGCGAGGCCGCCCGACTGGCCGACCGGATCATCCTGCTCTCCAGCCGCCCCGGCCGGATCATCTACTCCGCCGAGGTGGACATCCCGCGCCCCCGACGGATCGACTCTCCCGAGGTCGCCGCCATCGCCGCCGAGGTCACCGAGCGACTCCGTACGGAGGTGGGCCGCCATGGCCAGTGACATCCTCACCGGCTCGGCGCGTACCGACGCGCAGATCTCCGGCCTGGACGCGTTGGACATCGCCGGCCGGGACAAGGAGGCCTCCCGGCGCGCCCGGTTCTGGGCGGCCACCTGGCCCAAGCTGGCGGCGCTGGCCATCGCCATCGCGGCCTGGCAGCTCGTGGTCTGGTCGGGGTGGAAGCCGCCGTACTCGCTGCCCGGGCCGCTGGAGGTCGGCCGTGAGCTGATCACCCAGGCCCAGGGCCCACAGCTGTGGGAGGGCCTGGCCACCACGTTGCGCCGGGCCGCCGTCGGGTACGTCTTCTCGGTCGCCGTCGGCCTGCTGCTGGGCCTGGCGGTGGCCCGCTCCACGGTGCTCCGGGCCGCCATCGGCTCGATGATCACCGCGTTGCAGACCATGCCGTCGATCGCCTGGTTCCCGCTCGCCATCCTGCTGTTCGAGCTGAGCGAGAAGGCCATCTTCTTCGTGGTGGTGCTCGGCGCCGCGCCGTCCATCGCCAACGGGGTGATCTCCGGTGTGGACTACGTGCCACCGCTGCTGCTGCGCGCGGGCCGCAACCTGGGCGCCGGTGGGCTCAACCTCTACCGGTACGTCATCGCGCCGGCCGCCCTGCCGGCGATCGTCGCCGGTCTCAAGCAGGGCTGGGCGTTCTCCTGGCGCAGCCTGATGGCCGGTGAGCTGATCGTGGTCGGCATCTCGCAGACCTCGCTCGGCGCCCAACTGACCTACTCGCGGGAGCTGTCCGACGCACCCTGGCTGCTCTCCACCATGATCGTCATCCTGGTGCTCGGTCTCGGCGTGGACGCCGCCTTCGGCGCGGCGGACAAGGCGATCCGGCGCCGCTGGGGCGTGCTCGACCAGGCGGGCAACTGAGCGGTGTACGTCTCCGCGCGCAGCGACTACGCGCTCCGGGCGATGCTCGCCGTCGCCGCCGGTGGTGGCGGCGGCGAGTTGGTGAAGGCGGCCAGCCTGGCCGAGGCGCAGGACATCCCGCTCAGTTTCCTTCAGGGCATCCTGCTCGACCTGCGCCGGGCTGGTCTGCTGCACAGTCATCGGGGCGCCGACGGCGGGTACGCCCTGACCCGCCCGGCCGACGAGATCACCGTCGGGGACGTGTTACGCGCGGTCGGCGGTTCGCTCACCACTGTGCGCGGACTGCCTGCCGAGCACGCCGGCTATCACGGAGTGGCCGCCGGGCTGACCGACGTCTGGCTGGCGGTGCACGGGGCGATCGCCACTGTGGTCGACAGCACCACCCTGGCCGATCTGCTCACCCACCACTCGCCCGACCACGCCCCCACCGTGTGAAAACCGGCGGAGGCGATGTGGTCGGGCCGGTGCCCCGCCGACCCGACCACGCCTCGTACCGGTCCTGACCGGCCGGCCGCCGGCCTGCACCAGTCGACCGGCCACCGCTCAACCCACGTGCGCGACCACCGGGCCGAGGCCCGGGTCGTCGGGGCTGCGCAGCTCCACCAGGCTGGCGGGAGCGTTACCCGCCGCGGTGGGGTGCCAGGGTACGAAGGCCGCAACCATGGCGAGCAGCAGGCCGACGAGCGCGAGCGCGACCACCAGGAACAATTCGCGCAGTGCACCCGAGCCGGCTTCGCCCGCCATGGTCACCCCTCCCGCGCCGAGCCCCCCGCCCGACTTTCCCCCGCTGGCCAGCTTCGACCACGGACAGCCGGGGCACAATCGGCCAGCCGACCCAGCCGAGGCTGATAACCGACTGAGCGCTGTGGGTCGCCCAGGTCGGCGCCGACACCCCCGCGTGCGGTCACGAGGTCGCCCGACACCGGCCCGGCCACGCGTGCGACCGCCGCCGCGCCACGCGCCGCAGACAGACCGACCCGCCTCGCTGGGAGCGGGGCGGGTCGGTCGGAGCGCAGAGGATCAGACGGTACGCGGGCGGCGCGGCCGGCGCGACCGACCCGACGCGCGGTGCGCCGGACGGGCGGCGCCGTCAGTGGCCGTGCCACCGGTCCCGCGTCCCCGGACGGCGGGCGCCGGCGGGGCGACGATGGTGACCGGCACACCGGACGGCTCGCGGGCGCCGGTCACCCGGGCCAACGACCCGTCGCCCGGACGCACCTGCACCGACTCGGGTCGGATGCCGGCAACCGCCATCAACCGCGACACGTCCCGGCGCTGCTCGGGCAGGACCAGTGTGACAACGGAACCGGACTCGCCGGCCCGCGCGGTGCGGCCGCCGCGGTGCAGGTAGTCCTTCGCCTCGGTCGGCGGGTCCACGTTGACCACCATGTCCAGGCCGTCCACGTGGATGCCCCGGGCCGCCACGTCGGTGGCCACCAGAGCGGTCACCTGGCCGTTGCGGAACTGCTCAAGGATGCGGGTGCGCTGCGGCTGGGACTTGCCGCCGTGCAGCGCTGCCGCGCGTACGCCCTTGGAGAGCAACTGGCGGGCGAGCCGGTCGGCGCGGTGCTTGGTGCCCATGAACAGGATGGTGCGGCCCTCACGGGCGGCGATCCGGGTCAGCGCGTCGGGCTTGTCCGCGGCGTCGACGTGCAGCACGTGGTGGGTCATGGCGGTGACCGTGGCGGTGCCCGGGTCCACCGAGTGGGTGACCGGGCTGCTCAGGAAGCGGCGGACCAGCCGGTCCACGCCGCCGTCCAGGGTGGCGGAGAAGAGCATCCGCTGCCCCTGCGGCGCGACCTGCTCCAGCAGCTTGGTGACCTGCGGCAGGAAGCCCATGTCGGCCATCTGGTCGGCCTCGTCCAGCACGGTGATCTCGACCTGGTCCAGCCGGGCGTCACCCCGGTTGATCAGGTCGTGCAGCCGGCCGGGGGTGGCCACGACCACCTCGGCGCCGGCCCGCAGGGCGTCCGCCTGCCGCTGCAACGACAGCCCGCCGACGACGGTGGCACAGCGCAACCCGACGGCGCGGGCGTACGGGGCCAACGCGGTGGTGACCTGCTGGGCCAACTCACGGGTCGGCACCAGCACCAGGGCCAGCGGGCGGCCCGGCCGGGCCTTGCGGCCGGCGGTGCGGGACAGCAGCGGAAGCCCGAAGGCGAGCGTCTTGCCGGAGCCGGTACGACCCCGGCCCAACACGTCCCGCCCGGCGAGCGAGTCGGGCAGCGTCGCCGTCTGGATCGGGAACGGCTCAGTGATGCCCTGCGCGGTCAGCGCGCTGAGCAGCGCTGGCGCCAGACCGGTATGAGCGAAAGACGGAATAACTGTGGTCATGCGAAAGCCTTCCTCGACGCGGCACGTGTCGAGGGAGGGCGCCGAAGTCGGCGCTGTCAACCGGCGGCGCAGGGCAGCCAGGACTCACAAGCACGAACCGATTGGAGTACGGGCCGGCCCGCCGCCGGGCCGCCGCCTGCGGAGGCAGGCGGCGGCGAGGCGGGCCGGTCCCGTCACCGTCACACCCGGAGGGCGCGACAGGTAATGCTGACCGATCCGAAGATCAGAGCGGGCGGATGTTCTCCGCCTGCGGGCCCTTCTGGCCCTGGGTCACCTCGAACTCGACCCGCTGGTTCTCGTCCAGGCTCCGGTAGCCGGAGGACTGGATCGCCGAGAAGTGGGCGAAGACGTCAGCGCCGCCGCCGTCCGGGGTGATGAAGCCGAAGCCCTTGTCAGCGTTGAACCACTTCACGGTGCCAATAGCCATGTGTTTCGTCTCCTTGACGGAACGTCGGACGCGCACTTGTTGCGCGCCCGAAGAGGAGCGCTCCGCGCGGGGATGCGCGAATCGCCTGTCGCTTCTGGTCGCCCCGCCCGGAGAACTCCGGACACAACAAAGAGCGCCTGGGGCCACAATCCCGCCAGGCGCACACAGAGTCTCTGGTAACCAAAACTGCAACCCGGTCAACGTATCATGGTTTTCCCGCCAGCGGTCAATGTTGGGCGGAATCTTCGGGCAACTGGGTGATCATGGCGGTGAGCCCTGTCACATCCAGCAGGTCAGCGGGCCGCACCGTCACCCCGTGCCGGACGTAGTGGAACGCCGCGCCCACCCGGTCCACCGGCACCCCGGCGAGCTCCGCCCAGGCCAACCGGTACACCGCCAACTGCACGGCGGCCACCTCCGCCGCCGACCCGGCGGGCTGCGCGCCGGTCTTCCAGTCGACGACGTCGAACCGCCCACCCGGCCGGGCGAAGACCGCGTCCATCCGCCCCCGCACCACGACGCCGCCGATCACCGTGGCGAACGGGACCTCCACCTCCACCGGTGACCGGTCGGCCCACTCGCTGGCCAGGAACCGCTCCTGAAGCTCCACCAGCGCCTCGTCGGGCGCGGCGTCCGCGTCGGCCGCACCGGGCAGCTCGTCCAGGTCAAGCAGGCGGTCAGCACCGAAGCGCTGCTCCAACCAGGCGTGGAAGGCGGTGCCCCGGCGGGCGTACGGGTTGGGCTCGGCCGGCACCGGGCGGCGCAGCGTACGGGCCAGCGCCGCCGGGTCGCGCCGCAACGCCACAAGCTGGGTGACGCTCAACTGCCCGGGCAGGGCCACCTCTACCGCACCGGAGAGCCGGGTCAGCTCGGCCCGCTCGGCCAGCAGCAGATCCGCCTCCCGCTGCCAGCGCTCCACCTCCGGGTCCGCCTCCGGCTCGACCGACACCAGTGGCCCGGCGACCACCGGCCCGACCGCCGCCGACGCCGGCCCGTCGGTCATCAGGCGGCGCACCAACCCGGCCGCCTCGGCCAACTCCGGTCGGCGGCCACCCAGCGGGTCGGCCGGCCACTCCGCGCGGAGCACCACCTCGGCGGTGGGGTTCGTGGCATCCGGGGTCGGCTCCGGCGCCCAGGCGTCGATCACGTGCCCCGGCCCACCCTCGAGGCAGGCGTCGTACATCTCGCGCAGGAAGACCGACGGGCCCCGCGGTCGCTTCGTGCCCTCCCCCCACCAGTAGCCGGAGCACAGCAGCAGCCGGCGCGGCCGGGTGACCGCCACGTACGTCAGGCGGCGTTCCTCCCGCTCGTCGTGCGCCCGCCAGGCGTCGGTGAAGTCGTTCACCGCCCGGGCCACCGCCCGCTGGTCGGCCGCCTCGTCGAGCGCCAGCTCCGGCAACCCGTCCGCGTCGCCCCGCAGCGGGAACGGCAGCACCCCCAGCCCACCCAACCAGTGGTCGGAGTTGCGCACCGGCCCCGGCCACGACCCACGGCACAGGCCAGCCACCGCCACGACGTCCCACTCCAGGCCCTTGGCGGCGTGCGCGGTGACCACCTGCACCGCGCCCTCCACCACCTCCACCTCGCCCGGCGCCAGACCGCGCTCCTCGTCCTCGGCGGCGGCCAGGTAGGACAGGAACCCGGACAGGGTCGCGCCGGGCGTCTCCCCGCTGAAACGGGCCGCCACGTCACCCAGCGCGTCCAGGTGGCCCCGGGCCAGGCCGGCGTCGCCGGCACCGTCCCGACCGGCCCGTACCGCGACCTCCACGTCCAGGCCGATGGTCCGCTCGATGTCCGCGATCAGATCCGGCAGCGCCTGGTCCAGCCGGTACCGCAACAGCGCCAGCTCCATGCCGTACGCGCGCAGCCGCGCGAAGCCCTCCGCCGAGTACGCCTGCGCCGGGCCGAGATCGGCAAGCGCCTCCACAAGTGTCGCCTCGTCCAGCAGATCAGGGCTGATCTCCGCGGCCTCGTCGGCGGCCACCTGGCGGCGGGCGTTGGCGATGGCTCGGGCCCGCCGGTGCAACGCCACCAGGTCACGCGGCCCGATCCGCCAGCGGGCGCCGGTGAGCAACCGCAGCAGCGCGGCCCCGTCGGTCGGGTCGGCGAGCACCCGCAGCGTGCAGACCACGTCGCGGACCTCGGGGGTGTCCAGCAGGCCGCCGAGCCCCACCACCTCGACCGGGAGGCCCCGTTCACGCAGGGCCGACTCGATCGCCGGGATCTGACTGCGGACCCGGACCAGCACGGCAGTGGTCGGGCGTTGCGCCACCGGGATGTGTTCGGGGGCCGCGCCCGGCATCCGGGCCGCCCCACGCCAGGCGGCCAGCACACTGTCGGCGAGCCAGTCCGCCTCGTCCGCGTACGTCGGCAGCAACGCGCAGTGCACGGTGCCGCCGGCCGCGCCGCCGGGGCTGCGGTGCGGGATCGGATCCTGGACGGTCAGCGCGGAGCGCAGCTCCGGCACCCGGGCGCCGGCCGCCCGCAGCGGGGCCGACAACGCGTTCGCCACCCGCAGGATCTCCGGGCGGTTACGCCAGCTCGTGGTGAGCCCGAGCGCCGGGGCGGGCCGACCGTCGGCGCGGGCGAACTCCGTGGGGAACCGGTCCAGGGTGCCGGCGCTGGCCCCCCGCCAGCCGTAGATGGACTGGCAGGGGTCACCCACCGCGGTCACCGGGTGCCCGCCACCGAACAGGGCGTTGAGCAGCACCACCTGGGCGTGGCTGGTGTCCTGGTATTCGTCGAGCAGCACCGCCCGGTAGCGACCCCGCTCGATCTCGCCGACCGCCGGGTGGTCCCGGGCGACCCGGGCCGCCCGCGCGAGCTGGTCGGCGAAGTCCATCGCCTCGAAGTCCTCCTTGCGCCGGGCGTACGCCCGCACCAGCGGCAGCAGGCGCAGCCGGGTCTGTTGCAGGGTGAGCGCCTTGCGTACGTCGGCGTACACCCGGCCCGGCCGGGACTGCACCTCGGCGAAGAACCGACCGGTCCAGGCCGCCAGCTGGTCCGGCGCGACGAGGTGCTCGTCCAACTCCCCGGCCAGCGCCAGCACCGCGTCGGTGATGGTGCTCGGCATCCGGTCCACCTCGGACATGTCGCCGTCGTAGTTGCGCACCAGCAGGTCGACCAACTGCCAGCGGGACGCCTCGGTGAGCAGCCGGGTCGACGGCTCGTAGCCGGACCGCAGCCCGTGCTCGGTGACGATCCGCCCCGCGTACGAGTGGTAGGTGGAGACGGTGGGCTCACCGGCGAGCGGGTCGTCCAGCGGGTCGCGGCCCTGCCGGCCGAGTCGGCGGATCAGTTGGTCGAGTCGGGTGCGGACCCGGTGGGCCAGCTCGCCGGCCGCCTTACGGGTGAAGGTAAGCCCGAGGATCTGCTCCGGGCGCACGTACGAGTTGGCCACCAGCCAGACCACCCGCGCGGCCATCGTCTCGGTCTTGCCCGACCCGGCTCCCGCGACCACCAGCAGCGGTTCCACCGGGGCGGCGATGATCGCGGCCTGCTCCCGGGTGGGCGCCGGCAACCGCAGCAGCTTGGCAAGCTCCACCGGCGTGTACCGGGGGCCGGAGTCCGCCAGCCGAGGCGCCGGCGTGGGACCCGCGCCGAACAGGGTGGGCTGGCTCACGGTGCGGTCTCAGGATGCGACACCCGCTCACTCCTCGCCCTCACTGTTGCGTCGAACGGTCGGCGGCTCGACGACCTGACGCCCCTGCCCGGAGACCGGGCAGCTGGTGCGGACCGGGCAGACCCGGCACTTCGAGTTGGCCACCGCGGCGAACGTGGCGGCTGCCATCGTATCGGCGGTCCTCCGGACCAGCGCGGTCGCCCAACCGGCCGCCGGTCCCTCGCCGGCCGCCGGCTGGTTCTGTTCCCGGGCATCCTTCGCCGAGGTGCCGAGTTGCACGAGCGCCGCGCCGCCGGACTCGTCACCGAACTCGGCGAACGCCCCCGCCTCCACCGCCGCCTGGTACGCGCCGAGCTGCGGGTGTTCGGCCAGGTCGCTGCCGGTGACGGCGGTGGACTTGCCGGTCTTCAGGTCGATCACGACGAGCCGCCCGGACTCGTCGACCTCCAGCCGGTCGACCCGACCGGTCAGGTCGACGGGCCGGTGCGGGTCGTCCAGGCGGACCGCGAACTCGTGCTCGATGGCGAGCAATCGACGCGGGTTGGTGGCCAGCCACCGCAACAGCTTGTCGACCATCGCCTCGGCGCGTTCCCGCTCCGGCCCGGCCATCCACCGGGCCGCCAGCTCGATGGCGTCGAACCGGGCGGCCACGTAGTCGAGCAGCGCACCCCGGTCGGCGCTGGCGTCCTCGGCGAGCATCGCGGCGGCGTGCACCAGGTTGCCGACCCCCTGCGCGGTGCTTGTCGGGCCACTGCCGCCGTGCCGTTCCAGCAGCCACCGCAGGCTGCATCGCAGGGCGCTCTCCATCGCCGACGGGGTGACCCGCACCGGCTCCCCGTCGTCGACGAGCGGTCGGTCGTCGGAGAGCGCGCGCAACCCCCACCAGTCGTCCGGGTGCGCGCCGGGCACCCCGGCGGCGGCGAGCCGGGCCAGCTCGGCCGCCGCCGCGCGCCGCCGGCCCGCCGGGGCGGCCGGGTCGGTGATCGCGGTACGCAGCTCGGCCACCAGCGCCGGCAGGGTGAGCGCCCGAGGCGGACGGGTCACCGGCAGTGCCCCGAGACGGTCCGGCTCGCCGTCATCGCCGGCCACGCCGCTCGTCCCGCCGCCGGTCACGCCGATCGTCGCGCCGACAGTCCCGTCGCTCGTCCCGCCGACAGTCGCGCCGCTCGTCCCCGGGCTCGTCCCGCCGTCGGCCGCGCCGATCGTCGCGCCGACAGTCGCGCCGCTCGTCCCGGGGCTCGTCGCGCCGTTCGTCGCGCCGGTCGTCGTGTCGCTGGTCGCGCCGGCGGGGCCGCCGTCGGTCGCGCCGTTCGTCGCGCCATCGGCGGCGGGTGTGGCCTGCGATGGGCTGAGGGCCGGGTCCCCGGCCTGCGGGCCGGTGCGCGGGCCCGGTGGCGTGGGCGGCTCGACCGGGCCGGCACTCGGCGGGGTGGGCGGCGCGGTCGGGCCCAACTCGTGCAGGAAGCGGCTCGGCTGCTCCTGGTGGTCGTCACCGCCGACGGCGGCCGAGGCCACGGCGCTGACCAGCAGCCGGCGCCGGGCCCGACTGATGGCCACGTGGAAGAGCCGGCGCTCCTCGTCCAGCAACGCCGAGGTCTGGCCCACCACGTTCGCCGCTGTGGCACCGTCGACGGACCGGCCAGCCAGCACGTCGACAAGCCGTTCGGAGCCGAGCAGGCTGCCGCGCAGTCGGAGGTCCGGCCAGATGCCCTCCTGCACGCCGGCCACCGCGACCAGGTCCCATTCCAGGCCCTTCGCGGCGTGCGCGGTGAGCAGGCGCACCGCCGCGCCCCGATCGGCGGTCGGGGCGATGGTGTCGGCCGGCAGATCCTGGGCGAGCACGTGGTCGAGGAAGACCTCGGTGCGGGCGCCGGGCAGCCGGTCGGTGAACCGGGCCGCCGCGTCGAAGAGCACCAGCACGGCGTCGAGGTCGCGGTCGGCCGCCTCGGCCCGCCGCCGCCGGGCCAGGTCTCCCTCGCCGGGCGCCGGCCGCCCCTGGTTGATCGCACCCGCCCAGCGCTCGGCGAGACCGCTGGCGTTCCACACTGCCCAGAGCACGTCCTCGGCGGTCGAGCCCGGCACCGCGGCGGCGTCGCGTGCCGTGGCCAGCAGCCCGGCCACCGCCTGCGCCGGCTCCGCCCAGCGCCGGTCGATGCCGGCCAACTCGGCCGGATCGTCCAACGCCTCGACGATCAGCTCCCCGGACGGACGCCGGTCACCGCCAGCCAGCGCGAGAGCACGCAGACCCTGCCGCAGCCGCCGCTCGGCCAGCGGGTCGGCCCCGCCCAGCGGCGAGTGCAGCAGCGCGACCGCCGCCTCCTCGTCCAGTTGGTCCGGCTCCAGCGCGCAGCGCAGCAGGAGCAGCAGCGGGGCGACCGCCGGTTGCAGGTGCAACGGCAGATCCTCGCCGTGCACCACGGTGGGCACCCCGGCGGCGTGCAGCGCCCGCCGCAGAGTGGGCAGTTGCAGGGCGGTGGACCGCACCAGCACCGCCATCCGCGACCAGGGCACGCCGTCGAGCAGGTGGGCCGAGCGCAGCGCGTGGGCCAGCCACGCCGCCTCGCTTGTCGCCGAGCGGAACGTGTGCACCTCGACCGTCCCCGGTGGCGCGTCCGGCAGTGGGCGGAGCCGGCGGTGCGCGGCCGGACCACGCAGCCGGCGGCCCAGCCGGGCCAGCGGGGCGAGCAGACCCGGCCCGGCCCGGTACGACGTGGTCAGCAGCACCTGCGCCGCGGGCGCGCCGGAGGCGGTCCGGAAGCGGTGCGCGAACGTGGTCACCCCGGCCGGGTCAGCGCCGCGGAAGGCGTACGTGGAGGAGTCCGGGTCGGCGAACGCGACGAGCGACTTGCCCCCGCCCGCGATCACCGAGAGCAGCTCCAGTTGGGCGGGGTCGGTGTCGGCCAACTCGTCGAGGTAGACGTGGGCGAGCCGACGGCGTTCGGCGGCCAGCAGCTCCTCGTCGTCGCGCAGCAGACCGGTGGCCGCCCGGACCAGCTCCGCCGGGTCGTACGCGATGGAGCCCCGGTTGCTGACGTCGCGCAGCGCGAGCACGGCGACGTACTCCCGCAGGAAGCGGGCGGCGGCCGGCCAGTCGGCGCGGCCGAGCTTCTCACCCAGCCGGGCCAGGTGGATCGGGCCCACGCCGCGCTCGGCGGCGCGCATGAGCAGGTCGCGTAGCTGCCCGGCGAAGGCCCGGGTCCGCAGGGCCGGGCGCAGGTCGTCCGGCCAGCCGACCGGGTCGTCCTCGGGCTCCTCACCCACCACGTCCAGCAGCTCGCGGATGATCAGATCCTGCTCGGGGCCGGTCAGCAGCCGGGGCGACGGCTCGCCTCGTTCGGCGGCGGCTCGGCGCAGCAGCCCGAAGGCGTACGCCGGGAAGGTGCGCACCAGCGGCTCGCGCAGCACCCGGTGGCCGTCCTGCGCGATCCGGGCCTCGATGCGTTGACGCAGGGCGGTGGCCCCGCGACGGCCGAAGGTCAGCACCAGGATCCGTTCGGGGTCGACCCCCTCGTTCACCCGCGCGGCGACCGCCTCGACCAGCGTGCTGGTCTTGCCGGTGCCGGGGCCGCCGAGCACGAGCATCGGCCCGGCGGTGTGCCCGACCACCTCGGCCTGCGTCGGATCGGCCCGCCAACCGTTGCCGTCGACCGTCGACGTCGGCCCGGCAGCGCGATCGGACCCACCCGACGCGCCGACACCGTCGGTGGACGGGCCGCCGTCGGCGGGCACGGAAGCGTCGGCCGGCGCTGCCGCATCCCCCCGCGCCGGCCCTCCGGACCGCCGCACCAACCGGTACGCCTGCATCAGCTCATCCCATCAGACCAGTACGACACCCACCCAACCCCCCATCCCCGACCCCATCCACCCACGTCGATCATGACGTTGACGGTGCGACGCGCCGACGGTGAGGCGGCCAACCTCATGATCACGCGATTCGGGGAGGGCAGGGTGGGGCAGAGGCAGGGTCAGGTCAGGTCAGGTCAGGTGGGACTCTAGGGCGTCCAGGGCTTCGGGGACCGTGGTGGCCACCGTCAGGAGGTCACGGCCGGCGGTCTTGAGGAAACGGTTGTCGGCCAGCCCGTCCAGCCAGTCCAGCAGGGGGCGGTAGAACCCGTCGGTGTCGATCAGCACCATCGGCTTGGCGTGCAGGGCAAGGGTCGCGGTCGTCCAGACCTCGAACAACTCGTCAAGGGTGCCCAGCCCGCCGGGCAGGGTGAGGAACGCGTCCGACTTGTCGATCATGAGGGTCTTGCGGCTGGCCATCGAGTCGGTCACCAGCAGTTCGTCCGAGGCCAGGTCGGCGACCTCCAGATCGACGAGCGACTGCGGGATCACCCCCAGGGTGCGCCCGCCGGCGGATCGGGCGCCGTCGGCGACCGCGCCCATCATGCCGACACAGCCACCGCCGCTGACCAGCGTGTGGCCGCGCCGGGCCAGCTCCGCGCCGGTCTCGGTGGCCAGGTCCAACCAGCGCTGGTCCAGGGTGCGGGAGGAGGCGCAGAAGACGCAGATCGCGGCCATCATCGGTCCCGCGGCTGGTCGGCGGCCTGCGCGGCGGCGGCCTGCTGGTCCGCGCCGGTACGCGCGACGGCCTCGTCGCGGACCGCCTCCTGCTCCGCCGACAGCGCGGCCTCCGCCTCGACGATGTGCCGCACCGCGGCGTTGACGTCGTCGGTGAGGCAGATCAGGTCCAGGTCGACCGGCCCGATCTTGCCGGTGGCGGCCATCGTGTCGCGCAGCCAGTCGAGCAGGCCCTGCCAGTAGGAGAGCCCCATGAGCACCACCGGGAAGCGGGTGACCTTGCCGGTCTGCACAAGGGTGAGCGCCTCGAACAGCTCGTCCATGGTGCCGAACCCACCGGGCAGGACGACGAACGCCTGGGCGTACTTGACGAACATCGTCTTGCGGGCGAAGAAGTAGCGGAAGTCGATCGCCAGGTCGACCCACTCGTTGAGGCCCTGCTCGAACGGCAGCTCGATGCCGAGCCCGACGGAGAGCCCGCCGGCCTCGCTGGCGCCGCGGTTGGCGGCCTCCATCACTCCCGGTCCGCCTCCGGTGATCACCGCGTAGCCGGCCCGGGCCAGCGCGCCGCCCAGTTGCTCGGCGAGCCGGCACTCGGCGCTGTCCGGTCCGCTGCGGGCGGAGCCGAAGACGCTGACCGCGGGCGGCAGGTCGGCGAGGGTGTCGAAACCTTCGACGAATTCGGAGAGGATGCGCAGCGCGCGCCAGGCGTCCTTGGTCTTCCAGTCGCTCCGCCCACGTGAATCCAGCAACCGCTGATCGGCGGTGCTGCTCGGGATCGCCCCTCTGCGCAGCGTGACCGCACCGCGGTGTCGCTCCTGTCCCGGACCGCGACCGGCCTCCCGCCCGTTGCTCTGGCTCATGGGGCAACCGTAGTGGAGCGACACCTCGCAGGTGCGCGGGGCGCGGACGCCGAGAAATAGTTCGGGATCATGGGCAACGAATCCGTCCCCCCGTACGTCTTACTATTCACATACCGGGTATGCCCCGGCGCGCGCCTTCGGGGGAGGAGACAGCGTGATCAGTAACAGCGAGATGATCCGGATCCGTCGCCAGATGCAGCGACGGATCCGAGACGTGGTGGCCGAACGCCGCCGCATCCGACTGCAGGACCCGCCCCTCGTCTCCCCCGCCGCTCCCGCCTCCGCGCCCGCAGGATCTGATCAGGAGGTTTGCGTCGCCGACAACGGGCCCGGCTGACGCAAACCTCTTGATCACCGGCCGGACCGGTCAGGCCGGGGCCAGCCAGCGGTGCAGGGTCGCCGCACCGTCGCGGATCTTGCTGATCTCGACGTGCTCGTCGGGATGGTGGGCCAGGTTGGGGTCACCCGGGCCGAAGTTCAGCGCGGGGATGCCCATGGCCGCGAACCGGGCCACGTCCGTCCAGCCCAGCTTGCCGATCGGCGCCGCGCCCACCGCCGACAGGAACTCCTTCGCCGGTGCCGCCTCCAGGCCGGGGGCAGCGCCCGCCGCGGTGTCGGTCACCACCACCTCGAAGCCGGCGAACACCTCCCGCAGGTGCGCCTCCGCCTCGGCCGGGGTGCGGTCCGGGGCGAACCGGTAGTTGACCTCGATCTCACAGTGATCGGGGACCACGTTGCCGGCGACACCGCCGTTGATCCGCACCGCGTTCATGCCCTCGCGGTAGTCGCAGCCGTCGATGGTGACCCGGCGCGCCTCGTACGTCTGGAGCCGCCGCAGCACCTCGGCGGCGGCGTGGATGGCGTTCACCCCGTGCCAGGAGCGCGCCGAGTGGGCGCGTACCCCGGTCGTGGTGACCACCGAGCGCATGGTGCCCTGGCAGCCCGCCTCGACGATGCCGTAGGTCGGCTCCAACAGCACGGCGAAGTCCGCCTCCAGCCACTCCGGGAACGCCTGGGCCACCAGGTTGAGCCCGTTGTACCGCGACTCGATCTCCTCCGCCTCGTAGAAGAAGTACGTGACGTCGTAGCGCGGATTGGGCAGCGTCACCGCCAGGTGCAGCGCGTACGCGGTGCCGGACTTCATGTCCGAGGTGCCGCAGCCGTACATCAGGTCGCCGCGCATTGTCGACGGGAAGTTGTTGTTCAACGGCACCGTGTCGAGGTGCCCGGCCAACACGACGCGCTGCGCCCGACCGAGGTCGGTACGCGCCATCACCGTGTTGCCGTGCCGGTGGGTGGTCAGGTGCGGCACACCCCGCAGCACCTCCTCGACACAGTCGGCGATCGCCTTCTCGTTGAGGGACACGGACTCTATGTCGACCAGAGCGCGGGTCAGCTGCACTGGATCGGCGAGGACCTCGGGGGTCAGCGGGTTCTCCATGGTTCGCACGGTACCTTCAGGTCTGTCAGCGCGAGGAGTGAGCTGAGGCCGGCCCGGCCGCGACCGAGAGGTGCAACAGTGACGTCCGCAGATTCCGCCTGGGGCATTGGCCTGGCCACGGTCACGGCAGATGAGCAGGTTCTCGACACCTGGTACCCGACCGGCAAGCTGGGCCTGGGTGAGCTGCCGCTGGTCGCCGGGGAAGACAAGTCGGACGTGCTCGACCTGCCGCCAGCGGCGCTCGGTGACCGGTCACTGCCCGGTCTGCGTACCGTCCAGGTGGTCACCGTGATCGGCTCGCTCGACGACCCGATCAAGGACGCCCCCGACGCGTACCTCCGGTTGCACCTGCTCTCGCACCGGCTGGTCCAGCCCAACAAGCTCAACCTGGACGGCATCTTCGGCAAGCTGGCGAACGTGGCCTGGACGTCCGCCGGGCCGTGCCCACCGGAGCGGGTGGACGAGCTGCGGGTGATCGAGCGGGCGGCCGGCCGCCACCTGGCGGTGTACGGGGTGGACAAGTTCCCCCGGATGACCGACTACGTGGTGCCCGCCGGGGTGCGGATCGCCGACGCCGACCGGGTCCGCCTGGGCGCGCACCTGGCCGCCGGCACCACGGTGATGCACGAGGGCTTCGTCAACTTCAACGCCGGCACCGTGGGCACCTCGATGGTGGAGGGGCGCATCGTGCAGGGCGTGCTGGTCGGTGACGGGTCCGACGTCGGCGGCGGCGCCTCGATCATGGGCACGCTCTCCGGTGGCGGCACCGAGAGGGTGAGCATCGGCGCGCGCAGCCTGATCGGCGCGAACGCCGGTGTGGGCATCTCCCTCGGCGACGACTGCGTGGTCGAGGCGGGCTGTTACATCACCGCCGCTTCGAAGATCAGCCTGCCGGACGGCCGGGTGGTGAAGGCCCGGGAGTTGTCCGGCGTCGACGGCCTGCTGTTCTGGCGCAACTCGGTGACCGGCGCGCTGGAGGCCCGGCCGCGCACCGGCCGGGGCATCGAGCTGAACGCCGCCCTGCACGCCAACGACTGACGAACCCGTCGGGTCCGCGGCACTCGGCCGCGGACCCGACGGGGTACGCCTCAGCGCAACCGGTACGCCTGGATGATCCGCTCGGTGACCGTGCTGCCGGCGGCGTCCTGGGCGGTGGCCCGCAGGGACGCGTGACCAGCCCCGGCGGGGTGTTTCACGGTGGCCGTCCAGCCGTGGCCGCCGTGCCGGACCCGGGCGGGCTGCCAGGTCCTGCCCCCGTCGTAGGAGACGTCCACTGTCAGCTTGGTCAGCCGCGACCCGGCGACGCCGGGTTGCCTCTTCACCTGCACCGGGATGACCAGGCTCCGGCCGGCCCGAGCCGCGTTGTCGGCGTCCAACGGTGGCGTGAACCGGATGGCCGACACCGGCAGCCGCCGGTAGTCGTCACCGGCGACGTGCCGGGACCGGAACGTCCACGCCGTGCTGACCTCGGTGCCGAGATCGGTGAAGCCGCGCTTCGCCGACACCTCCAGCCGGTAGGCCGCGGCACCGGGCGGCACCGCGAACTCTCCGAAACCGGTGTCCGACGACTCGCCGACAAGGACCCCGTTGCGGTAGAGGGCGGTCCGGGCGGTGTCGACGGCCGAACCCCCGGGGTGCCCCTCGGCGTCGCTGTGCAGCGGCACGTCCACCTGGATGTGGTCACCGAGTCGGGTGACGCCCTGACCGGGCCAGCGCGACGTCGGGAAGGACGGGCCGTAGGGTGCGCTGCCCCAGCTCTCCCGGGTGTGTCGGCCGGCCCGGTACGCCCGCGGCTCGGCGGTCAGCCCCGCCCTGAATTCGGTCCACCATTCCTCGACGGGCGCCCAGAACGTCAGCTCCGAGGACCAACGCACGCCGCGGGTGTTGTAGTGCTCGACCCGCTGGCCGGGCACGATGGTGGGCACTCCGGCCGCCCAACCGCCGAGGTCCGGGTCGAGGTGCGGATAGACCACCCGTTCCCCCCTCAGGCCCGAGTAGCCGCCCTTGAAGTGCTGCGTGACGGTGGCCAGCTCCGAGCTGCGGTAGGTCTTGTCGAAGCCGTTCGGCAGCCGGCCGGGGAAGCTCTCGCCCAGCGCGTACAGGTAGGGGCTGTGGGCCGCCTCCAGGTCCGCCCACTGGCTGTTGACGTTGCCGACGAACTGTTTGCCGGAGACCGCCCGGCCGACCTGCCCGATGGCCAGCCCGGTGAAGTCGAAGCTGAGGACCCCGAAGCCGGCGGCCGCGCCGTCGGGGGCCAGGAAGGTCGCCCCGATGTCCACAAGTGCCGGTTTGGCCGAGCGGTCGGGAACGGCGCTGCGCACCGGCCGGGTCTTCCGGGCGTCCAGGGTGACAGCGGTGTCGGCGCCGATCACCAGCTCGGGCCGTGCCAGTGAGGCGACGTCGACGTCCCCGGTGAAGATGGCGCTGACCAGTCCGTACCGGCCCTTGGGCACCCGGATGTCGACGGTGCCGTCCGGGTCGTACAGGTCGTAGCTCTGCAGGTTGTCCAGCCGCACCAGCGAGGTGAAGTATCCCTCTGGGGCCGCGCCGGTGGCGTCGTGGTGCCGGACGGTGAGCTGGTAGCTCTCCACCTCCCGGTGAACCGCGACCGGGGTGACCGCCACGGTCGTGCCGGAGCGGGCCACGATCCGTCCGGTCCAGTAGCCGTCCGCGCCGAGGCGGGTGTCCACGGTGGCCGTGGTGCCGGCGGTGCCGCCGGCGGGCACTGTGACCTGGCTGGCCGCGAGGGTGAACATGCCGGCCGGTGCCGGCTGACCGTCGGGTCCGGTCACGTCGAGGCTCAGGTCCAGGGTGATCGGGTCCGGGCCGTCGTTACGCCAGTCGACAGTGCGGGTGATCGGGGTGTCGTCGTCGTGCGGCCAGGCCGGTTGTCCGAAGGCGACGCTGACCGGGTCGCTGACGACCCGCTGGGTGATCGCCCTGGCCACGTCGACCCGGCCGGCGCCCTGCTGGAACGCGGTCTGCTCGGGGTGTGGCTTCGCCGAGGCCATCAGGGTGGCCTTGAGCTGTGCCCCCGCCCAGCCGGTGTGCTGCTGGGCGAGCAGCGCCACCGCGCCGGTGACGTGCGGCGCGGCCATCGAGGTGCCGGTGAGCGCCACGTACTTCTCCCCCACCGGGTCGCCGAGCAGCGTGCCCTCACCACGGGCCGCCACGATCTCCACCCCCGGGGCGGTGAGATCCGGCTTCAGCCCACCGTCGCCGACCCGGGGGCCGCGGCTGGAGAAGTCGGCAAGGGCGTCGTCGCGGTCCACCGCGCCGACCGACAGCGCGGATTCCGCGGTACTCGGCGAACTGACCGAGCCGTCGCTTCCGTCGTTGCCGGACGAGATCACGAAGAGCGCGCCGGTCTGCGCGGTCAACGACTCGACCGCTGCCTCCAGCGGGTCGACGTCGGGAGTGTCGCCACCGCCCAGACTCATGTTGATCACATCGGCGTGCTTGTCGACGGCCGCCCACTGCATGCCGGCCAGGATCGCGGAGTCCGGGCAGCCCTGTTCCTCACAGACCTTGCCGTTGAGCAGCGTCGCGTCCGGCGCGACCCCCCGGTACTTTCCGCCGGAGGCCGCACCGCTGCCCGCGATGATCGAGGCGACGTGGGTGCCGTGGCCGACGGTGTCACCGGCGTCGGTGGCTTCGGTGAAGTTGTGCGACTCGGCGACCCGCCCGGTCAGGTCGGGGTGGTCGGCGTCGATGCCGGTGTCCAGCACCGCCACCCGGACACCCTGGCCGGTGAACCCCGCCTGGTGCGCGGCCGGCGCGCCGATCTGCGGCACGCTGTGGTCGAGGGTGACGTGTCGGCGGCCGTCCAGCCAGATCCGGTCGGCAACCCCCGCCGTGCCGACCCGGGCGCCGGTGCCGGCGAGCGCTGCCCAGACCTCCGTGACCCGATCCTTGTCCGCCGTCGCGGCCACGCCGCCGATGGCCGGCAGCTCGGTGGTGACTGTCAGTCCGGCGGGCGTCGCGGCGACGCGCCGTCGCGCGCCCACGTCACCTGTGACAAGCACCGGCAGGCTGTCCCGGCGGGCGTCGTCGTAACCGGCGGCGATCAGCCCGGTCACGTCGAACAGCCGCCGGTCGACCCGGCCGGCGCGGACCAGCGGCAGGGCGTCCTCCGGCAGCACGGTCAGCTGACCGCGGTCGCGGGTGGTGAGGAAGCGCAGCCGAGCGCGGTCGGGCCCGGGACGGACGGTGGCGGTCCCGGACGCGGTGACGGTGACCCGGTCGCCGGTGAGCAGGGTGACCGTCTTCGCGGTGGCGGCGCCGGTCGCGGCTCGCGGGGCGACGTCGGGGGCGGTGGTCGGTGGGCCGGCCACGGCGATCGTCGGAGCGCCAAGTACGAGGGCGGCGACGGCGGTGACGGCGGTGGCCGTTCTGCTGCGTCGATGCAACGGATCCTCCTCGGTGGAGCGTTGTTAGGGATGAGACGTGCATAGACCACAGTCAGTGTTGCATACCCGGTATGCAAATAAGGGGTCGAAAATATGACGAACCTGCCAACCCGTGACGGGGTTGGCGGGCATCATCGACCGGGTGACCTCCATGAAGGACCGGATGCTCGCCGGCGAGCCCTACCTCGCCGACGACCCCGAACTCATCGCTGACCTGGACCGGGCGGCCGGGCTGATGGAACGCTTCAACACCAGTGCCGCGGCGGATCCGCAGGCGCGGCTGGAGGCGCTGCGCGAGCTGCTCGGCGACGTGGGCGAGGACGCCTGGGTCCGCCCACCGTTTTACTGCGACTACGGCTGGCAGATCCGGCTCGGCCCGCGCAGCTTCGTCAACTACCACGCGGTCTTCCTCGACGTCGCGCCGATCACCGTCGGCGCGGACGTCCAGATCGGACCGAACGTGCAACTGCTCACGCCGACCCACCCGGTGGAGCCCGGTCCGCGCCGCGACAAGTGGGAGGCCGCCAAGCCGATCACCATCGGCGACAACGTCTGGCTCGGCGGCGGCGCGATCGTGCTGGCCGGAGTGTCGATCGGCGCGAACACCGTCGTCGGCGCGGGCGCGGTGGTGACCCGCGATTTGCCCGCAAACGTGGTCGCCGTCGGCAACCCCGCCCGACCCGTCCGCGACCTGGACTGACCACACCCAGCCTCGGCCCGGCCGGTCAGATCCCCGGCGACTCGGGCAGACGGACCACGCCGGCCCCGCCCCGGCCGGTCAGGCCGCCGGCGGCTCGGGCAGGCGGATCACCAGGTCGGCTCGGTCGGCGGTCGGAGTGACAACTGCCGCGTTTGCCTCGTCACTGCCCAGCGCCCACTCGCGGGCCTGCTCCGGCGACCGCCCGAACGCCTCGTGTCGCGCGGTCAACCGACGCTGGCGCAGGTCGGCGTCCAGGTCGAGGAACCATGTCTCGTGCAGCAGCGCGCGCACCTCCTGCCACGGGAATTCCGGCAGCAGCAGGTAGTTGCCCTCGGTCACCACCAGCCGGACCGACGGCGGCACCTCGATCGCCCCGGCCACCGGCTCCTCCAACTCCCGGCGGAACTCCGGCGCGTACACCGAGGTGGGCTCCAGCCGACGCAGCCGGCGCAGCAACGAGACGAACCCGTTGGCGTCGAACGTGTCCGACGCGCCCTTACGGTCCGCGCGGCCCAACCGGACCAGCTGGGACTGCGCCAGGTGGAAGCCGTCCATCGGCACCAGCCTGGCGGCCGACCCGACGGCGGCCACTACCTGCTCGGCCAGCGTGGACTTTCCCGCGCCCGGCGCGCCGGCGATGCCCAACAGTTGTCGCGGGCCGGCCTCGGCCAGCGCCAGCGCACGCTGCACCAACTCGTCGACCGACAACACCTGAGCCGGTGGCATCAGTCGAGGACCGGCGCGCTGATCGTGAACCGCGCCTGCACGGCCGCCTGGACGGACTGCGGCTGCGGGTCCAGCTCAAGCTCCGGCGGGCCACCACCCGCGCCGCCACTCCCGGCGAACGCCGCGCGGGCGAACATCGGTCGGTCCGCCGGCCCGGCGTCGGCCAACTCCAGCAACGAGGTGACCTGGGCGCCCAGCGCCTCGGCGTACTCCCGGGCCCGGACCAGCGCGTCGCGAATCGCGGCGTGGCGGGCCTCGCGGTGCGCGGGGCTGTCGGGGCGAAGCTCCCACCAGGGCCCGGCCACCTCGACCTGATCCTGGTCGGCCAACCGGAGCATCAACTCGCCGAGGGCGGTGAAGTCGGTGACGGTGACGGTGGTGGTCACGCTGCCGTGCCAGGCGACCACCCGCTCGCCCGAGCGACGGGTCTCCGGTCGCACCCGCAGATCGCCGGTCTCCCGGCGCGCCACCGCCGGCCCGGAGCCGTCCAGCAGCACCCGGATGGCAGCGGCACGCTCGGCCAGCCGGGTCAGGGTGGTCTCCCGATCCCGGTCCCGCGCTGTCGCGGTGACAGCGAACCGGGCCAGCTCGGGCGGCACCTCCCGGTACGCCTCGCCGCGCACCTGCACCACCGGACTGTCCGCCGCCATGCCCCTCAGCCTAGTCAGCCGCGGGCCGCCGCGCCGCGTACGAGACGTTGTCGACGCCGACGTGGAGGCCCGTCAGGTGACCGCCGGCCACCCCCAGCTCACGCAGCCAGGACACCTCCGCGGTGTGGTCACCGCCGATCGGGAACCGCCGCTCGTCCGGGTCGAACCGACGTTCGCGCAGCGCCGCGCGGGCGGCCCGTGCCTCGTCGTAGCGTGCCGTGAGCGCCGGCGCGTCGCTCGAACGCAGCGCGGCGGTCAGGTCGTCCAGGAAGGCGGTGACCTCGGCCAGCTCGCGCAGCACCCGGTCGCGGTTGCCGAGCAGCATGTTCGCGGTCCGACCGGCGGGGGTGCCGGCGACCCGGGTGCCGTCGGAGAAGCTGCCGGCGGCGAGCGCGAGTATCGCCTCGCGCAGCGGCGCGCGCTGCACCGCACCGGCCAGCGCGCCGGCCAGCAGGTGCGGCACGTGTGAGGCGAGCGCGGCGGCCGAGTCGTGCTCCGCCGCGGACATCGGCACCACCCGGGCCCCGAAGAGGTCCACAAGCAGCTCGGCCAGCCAGCGGAACGCGGCGGTGGCCGGCCCCGCCGCGGGACAGAGCACCCAGGCGGCGCCGGCGAGCAGCTCCGGCCCCGCCGCCGCCAGGCCCGCCCGGTCGGTGCCGGCCATCGGGTGGCCGGGCACGAACCGGTGCGTCAGCCCGTGCGCGGCGGCGAACGCCGCCACCTCCTCCTTGGTGCTCCCCACGTCGGTCAGCACACAACGCTCACCGGTCATCGCGGCCACCTCGACAAGCGTCGCCGGCAGGGTGGGCAGCGGCCCGCAGAGGAAGACCACGTCCCGGTCGGCCACCGCCTCGACCAGCCGGTCCGGAGCGGGTACGCCCACCCGGCGGGCCTCCCGCCGGGTGCTCTCGTCCGGATCCCACCCGGTCACGTCGATGCCTGCGGCGTGCAGTCGGAGCAACACCGAACCACCGATCAGACCGGTGCCGACCACCGCCGCCCGCACACCGGGCCTGTCCACCATCCGCACACCTCGACGATCCTGCTGGGGTGCGGGGCCGACACGGCCCCGACCAGGTCGGGCCGAGGATATCGTCCGGGACCGCTCCGGACGCCGGTCAGTCCTCGGCGACCATCGCGCCGTCGCGCAAGATCGAAAATCGTGGCGGGATCGCCCGGAAGGGGGTTGTCCGCTTCAGATCATCGTCGTACGGTCCGCTCCGCCGCCCGCCACTCCGACGCGGGCTCCAGCGGGAAGGAAACTGAATGTCCGCGACATACCGGGCGCTCGCCTCGGTGGTCATGTTGATCGGCTTCTACGTCGTCGCGCTCCTCCAGCTCGCCGCCGTCGTCGCGCTCGGGGTCTGGCTGTTCGATCACACAAACGGGATCGTCACCGGGAAGCTGCTGCTGCCCCTGGTCATCGCGCTGGGCGCGGTGGCCGTCGGGCTGTGGCGCGCGATCCGTACGAAGAACGAGCCGGAACCCGGCCTGATCCTCACCGAGCACGAGGCGCCGGGCCTGTGGGCCACCGTGCGCGAGCTGGCCGGCGCGGTCGGCACCCGCGCCCCGGACGAGATCCGGCTGGTGCCCGAGGTGAACGCGGCGGTCGCCGAGCAGAGCCAACTGCTCGGCCTGGTCGGTGGACGGCGCACCCTGTACGTCGGACTGCCGCTGCTCCAGGCGATGCGGATCGACCAGCTGCGCTCGGTCCTCGCGCACGAGCTGGGCCACTACTCCGGCAAGCACACCCGCCTCGGCGGGGTGGCGTACCGGGGTCGGCTGGCCATCGCGGAGACGCTGGACCGGATCAGCTCGCGTAACCCGATCGGCTGGGTCTTCAAGGGCTACTCGAAGCTCTACCTGATTGTCGACAACGCCGCGTCACGGCGGCAGGAGTTGGAGGCCGACCGCTCCTCGGTGCTGCTGGCCGGGCACGACGCCGCGGCCTCCGCGCTGCGCACCCTGCCGGCGCTCGGCGCGGCGTGGGGCTTCTTCATGCGTCGGTACGTCGAACCGGGCTGGTCTGCCGAGCTGGCGCCGGACGACCTCTTCGGCGGCTTCGGCAAACTGCTGCACGGACGACGGGACGAGCTCGCCGCGCTGCGGGAGAACGCCCCCGAACGGGACCCCTCGCCGTGGGACACCCACCCACCGATCGGCGTCCGGGTCGCCGCGATGGCGGCCCTGCCGGCCGGAGCCGTCGCACCGGACGAACGTCCTGCCGCGCTGCTGCTCGCCGACATCGACGCCGCCGGACGGCAGTTGCAGACGATCGTGGTCCACCACGGCCACCGCACGGTGCTGCCCTGGGCGCAGTTCACCGCCGCGTCGGTCGCGGCCGGTGTGCAACAGCGGGCGGACGGCATCTACCGGGCGGCCGGGCGGTTCACCGGCGTCTCCCAGCCCGGCCTGACCACAGTGCTGGACCTGGTGCGGTCCGGCCGGCTTGGCGAGTTCGCCGAGCAGTTCTTCGGCGACGCCACCCGCAAGGAGGCCGCCGCCCTGTTCGCCGGGCCGATGGAGACCCTGCTCGACAACGCGGCCGTCCGCTCCGGTCAGGCCCACTGGCAGCTCTCCTGGTCCGGTCCGGCGCAGCTCGTCGGCCCGGAGGGGCAGCCGTGGGATCTTGCCGAGATCGCCAAGTTGGCCGTCGCGCCACAGACCCTGGACGTGGCGCTGGCCCGCCTGACCGAGCTGGGCATCGACCCCTCCGGCGCGACTGTCGTGCAGGAGCGGGTCTCCGGGCAGAACGCCGACCTGATCGGCGGGCTGGCCAACATCAAGATCGACGGTACGGAGCACGACGTGCTCATCCTCGACCGTGGGCTGGTCCTGATCGTCGACCCGGGTAAGGCCAGCCAGGGCGAGAAGCGGCTGCGCGCGCTTGTCGAATCGGTGTCGATGGCGGAGCTGACGGCCGGGCACACGTTCCTGCCCTACGAGGAGATCGTCTCCGTGGACGTCAAGCGGGAGGTGCCGCTGAAGGCGGAGGTGACACTGCACGGCGGCCGGGTCATGGCCATGCAGGAGCTGATGGCAAGCGAACTGCTGGAGAAGCAGAGCCGGAACACGCTGCTGCGGGTGTTCCGGCAGATCAGCGACTGACACCCTTCGGGCGGTCGGGCCACCGGCTCGACCGCCCGAGGGTGCGCTCAGGCCTGGGCGAGGCGGGCCGCGACGCCGGCGATGTGCTCGTCGGACTCGGTGAGCGCCGCCCGCACGTGCTGCTGGCCGCCGGGACCGTAGAAGACGCCGGCAGCGACCAGGATGCCGCGCCGCGCCAGCCAGTCGACTGTCTGCCAGCAGTCTTCACCGCGGGTCAGCCAGAGGTAGAGGCCCGCCTCGGAGTGCTCGACGGTGAACCCGGCACCGGTGAACGCGGCGGCCAGCACCTCCCGCCGGGCGCGGTAGCGCTCCCGCTGCGCCTCGGCGTGTCCTTCGTCCTCCAGTGCCGCCACCATTGCCGCCTGCACGGGCGCGGGCACGATCATGCCCGCGTGCTTGCGCACCTTCAGCAGCTCGGCGACGAGCGCCGGGTCACCGGCGACGAAACCGGCCCGGTAGCCGGCGAGATTGGATCGCTTGGACAGCGAGTGCACGGCGAGAATGCCCGCATAGCTCCCGCCGCTGACCTGCGGCGACAGCACCGAGACCGGCTCCGCCGACCAGCCGAGCGGCAGGTAGCACTCGTCGCTGGCGACCACCGCGCCGCGTTCCCGGGCCCAGTCGACCACCTTGCGCAGGTGCGCCGGGGGCAGCACCCGACCGGTCGGGTTGCCGGGCGAGTTGACCCAGACCAGGCGGACCCGCGAGGTCGGCCCGACCGAGGTGAGCGAGTCGGTGCGGACGACCGTCGCGCCGGCCAACCGGGCGCCGTCCTCGTAGGTGGGGTACGCGATCGACGGCACCACCACCACGTCACCCGGGCCGATGCCCAGCAGGGTCGGCAGCCAGGCGACCAGCTCCTTCGAGCCGATGGTCGGCAGCACACCGAGACCATCGACCCCGGCGCCACAGGCCCGGGACACCCACGCCGCGATCGCGGCCCGCAACGCCGGCGTGCCGGCGGTCAGCGGGTAACCGGGAGCATCGGACGCGTCAGCCAACGCCCGGCGGATCACCTCGGGCACCGGGTCGACCGGCGTGCCCATGGAGAGGTTGATCAGGCCATCCGGATGCGCCGCGGCCAGGGTGGCCGCGGCGTCCAGGGTGTCCCAGGTGAACTCGGGCAGCCGCGACGAGACCGGCGCGGGCCGGTTCAGTGGCCCTCGCCGCGCGGCGGCTGCGCGGCGACGAAGGTGGCGTCCTTCTCCACCTTGCCGATCTTCGAGGCGCCACCGGGCGAGCCCAGCTCCTCGAAGAACTCGTAGTTGGCGCCGGTGTAGTCCTTCCACTGCTCCGGGACGTCGTCCTCGTAGAAGATCGCCTCCACCGGGCAGACAGGCTCACAGGCACCACAGTCGACGCACTCGTCGGGGTGGATGTAGAGCATCCGATTGCCCTCGTAAATGCAGTCGACCGGGCACTCCTCGATGCATGCCTTGTCGAGCACATCCACGCACGGCTCGGCGATGATGTAGGTCACCGGTCTTCTCCTCCGCAAGACACGCCGCGATCACCCGCGACGGTAAGAGCCTAGTATCTCGCCGGGGAGGGGGTCGATCGTGCTCCGACAGCAGGATGTGGGACACCGAATCGTAGTTCGCCGGATTGTGGGGATTCGCGAGGGCCGCCCGCTCTTTTCCGACGCTCTCGGCGAGCTGGTCGAGCTGAGCGAGACTCATCTCACGCTCTCCACCGCGCAGGGTCAGCTGCGCGTACCGGTGACGCAGGTCCACCGCGCCAAGCGGGTGCCACCCACCCGTCGACCAACCGCCGCGGCGGTCGTGGCGCTGGAGCGGGCCGCCGACGAGGCCTGGCCGGCACCGACGCGGGGGCAGCTCGGCGACTGGCTGCTCCGCTCGGCGGACGGTTGGAGCGGACGGGCCAACTCGGCGCTGCCGATCGGCGACCCCGACCGACCGCTGCCCGCCGCCGTGGACGCTGTCGAACGCTGGTACGCCGACCAGGGCCAGCCACCGATCATCAACACGCCGCTGCCACTCGCCGCGCCGGTCGGCGCCGAGTTGGACGCCCGCGGTTGGGCCGCCCGCCCGCCGGTCCTGGTGCAGACCGCGCCGCTCCCGCTGCGACCGTTACCGATCAGCGGTCCCCCACCGACAACCGCACCCTCCGGCACTGCCGGCGACCAGCCCGGCATCGCCGTCGAAGCGAGCGGTCGGTGGCGCGGCGCGGTCGTTGAGCTGGCCACCGCGCCGAGCGCGGACTGGCTCGCGGTCGCCGCCGGCCGCAAGGGGGGCCTGCCGGACGCCGCCCGGCACGTGCTCACCGCCGTGGGCCAGGTTCGCTTCGCGCACGTGTACGTCGACGGCACGCTGGTGGCGGTCGGCCGGGGCACGGTGACCGGCCAGGGGCGCTGGCTCGGCCTCAGCCTGATCGAGGTGGTGCCGGTGGCCCGCCGCCAGGGGCTGGCCGGCCGGGTGATCCACGAGCTGGCCGGCTGGGGCGTGTCCGTCGGCGCGACACACGCGTTCCTCCAGGTCGAGCAGCACAACACGGCGGCTGTCGCGCTCTACCAGCGACTCGGCTTCGCCACGCACCACACCTACCTGACCCGGGTCGCCCCGCACTGACCCGGCGGGTCGACTGCCGTGACGCGCACCGGCACTGATCCACTCGCCTTTCCCGAAAGCGCGGCATCCGCGCGCCCCGGACACCGCCGCATCACGGAACCCGAGTCGATCAGGGCACGACCCCCGGCGTACCCCCGACGCCGGGTCAGCGGCGGACGACGCGGCGCGGTTTGGCGGCCTTGACCTCGGCGTACCGCTTGAGCTGCCACGAGCGGTAGTCACGCCCCAGCGCGGTGAGCACCAGGTAGCCGATCAGTATCCCGGCGCCGGAGGCGAGCAGGTACAGCCAGAGCTGGGCGAAGAACGTCGGCGCGCCGCCGGCGAACGGGTTGTGGCCGATCAGCAGCGGCCCGACCAACACGGTCAGCACCATCGCCGCCGGCACCACGAGGGCCATGTCGGCCGCCCAGTCCGCCAACGGCCGGCGACGACCCCAGCGGAAGGCGACAACGGCCAGGATCAGCCCGATCACCGCGAACATCGCCAACGACACCCGGTCGGCGGCCGTGTCGTCATCCTCGAAGCCGAACCGGATGATCAGCCGGGCGACCACGTTGACCGCGAACAGTGCTGCCACCAGCACCCCGATGTCACGCCACCGTCTGTCCATCGCCGGACCTCCTGCCGTACGCCCGTCGCGGGCTCCATCCCTGGCTGGAATATCTACCATCCCTACCTGGGTGGCGTCATCAGCCCGAGAGTGGTCGGCGGAGCGAGGATCTGCCGGAAGCCCATCACCGCGAAGGTCATCGCGCCGGCCACGATCATGGCCAGGCCGACCCAGTTGTCGCCGGCCAGCAACAGGTCACCCTCGTTGGTGCGGATGGCGGCCACCGCCATCAGCGCGAACCACGGCACCGCCGGCAGCGCCACCGCCCACCTGCGGCCGACCGCCTCGTACGCGAACCAGCTCAGCGCGATGTTGGCACCGATCGCGAGGAGTGCCGACACACCGATCAACTGCCCGCCGACGCGGACCGTGGCGAGCAACAACTCCAGCACCCCGCTCAGCACACCGGCGACCACCACGACGATCGCGCCGGCCAGCCGCAGGCCCAGGTCGAGCAGTCGCGGCGGCGGCCCCGCCGGGGGCGGGGCATCCTGCTCGTCCAGAACCGTCATCGGCGCGGGCAGGGTCACCGAAGACCCGCCGCCGCGACCGGAGACCGGTCCGAGGCGGTCTCCTCGGAGAGCCCGGCGAAGAGGTCGTCCTCCCAGCCGTACGGCCCGGAACCCGGACCCTTCTCGCCGACCGCGAGGGTGAAGAACTCCACCCCCATGAACTCGCCGCCGAAGTTGCCGGCGATCGAGTACAGCCAGGAGGTGGCCGGGATCTGGGTAGCGTGGGCGCGCATCGCGGCCTCCTTGGCCGCGTGCTGGTCCGTGCCGTCGATCCGGGCGGCGATCTGGGCGTCCGGGGTGCCGAAGGGCAGGTCGGCGATGTCGGCGATGCCGCCGAACGGGTTGTCGGAGGACTCGGCGAAGTGCGTCATGCCAGCTTCCAGGACGCTGAGCGGCATGGCGGTCCAGTAGACCTTCAACGGGGCGCAGCCCTCGGCGGCGGCCAGCTCGACAGCGCGCATCGCGACCCGGTGCGCCTGGATGTGGTCGGGGTGGCCGTAGAA
This sequence comes from Micromonospora sp. CA-240977, assembly GCF_050942285.1. Classification (NCBI taxonomy): domain Bacteria; kingdom Bacillati; phylum Actinomycetota; class Actinomycetes; order Micromonosporales; family Micromonosporaceae; genus Micromonospora; species Micromonospora sp. CA-240977. The sequence continues at coordinate 6,581,686 of NZ_CP192055.1, forward strand.
GCCGTTCGGGTCGTACGTGACGAGCACCTGCGGGCGTACCTCCCGCAGGATCTCCACCAGGTGCCCGGCGGCCTCGTCGAGGTCGGCCTGCCAGAAGGCGCGGGGGTGTTCGTTTGTGGCGAGCCCCATCATCCCCGAGTCGCGGTAGCGGCCGGCCCCACCCAGGAAGCGGTGGTCGCTGACGCCGAGCGCGGCGCACGCGGCGGCCAGCTCGGCGATCCGGTACCCGCCGAGCTGGTCGGCCTCGGCGGCGGCGAGCTGCGCCAACGCTGGCACGTGGATCTCGCCCTCCTCACCGAGGGTGCAGGTCACCAGCGTGACGTGGGCTCCGTTGGCGGCGTAGTGGGCCATCGTCGAGCCGGTGCCGATCGACTCGTCGTCGGGGTGCGCGTGGACCAGCAGCAGGCGGCGGTCGGGCAGCATCGTCACGACGGTCACTCTAACCGGCGGTCAGGTCCCACCGGCGCTGACGCGTCCGCCCAGGTCGGCCACATCACCTCCGGTACCGCTCTACGATTTGGTCTGTGGACTTTCCGGAGCTGGCCGCCCGCACCCGCCGGTTCAGCCACGGCGCGCCGCGCGCTGTCTCCGTGGCCGACGACGGCTCCCGGGTGATCTTCCTGCGCTCGGCCGGCCCGGAAGATCCGGCGGACGCGCTCTGGCTGCTGGACGTGGCCACCGCCGAGGAGCGCCTGGTCGCCGACCCGACGACCCTGCTGGGCGAGGGCGGAGACGTGCGGTCCCTCTCCCCCGGCGAACGCGCGCTGCGTGAGCGGTTGCGGCTCAGCGCCGCCGGCATCGGCTCGTACGCGCTGGACGCCGCCGGTCGGATCGCGGTGTTCGCGCTGGCCGGGCGGTTGTTCCGGGCGGATCTGGTGCACGGCGACGTGGTGGAGGTGGCCACCGTCGGCCCGGTGCTGGACCCCCGTCCGGACCCGACCGGGCAGCGGTTGGCGTACGTGACCGACGCGGGCGAGGGTGTGCGCCGGGGCGAGCTGCGGGTGATCGAGGCGGACGGCACGGACACCCTGCTGGCCGGCGAGGACGCCGGGGTGAGCTGGGGGTTGGCCGAGCACATCGCGGCGGAGGAGTTCGGCCGGTTCCGGGGCTACTGGTGGGCGCCGGACGGCCGCTCGGTGCTCGCCGCCCGGGTCGACGAGTCCCGCCTGGACCGCTGGCACCTGCACGACCCGGCCGAGCCGGCCAGCGCGCCGACCGCCGTGGCGTACCCCCGGGCCGGCGGGCCGAACGCGGAGGTCAGCCTGCACCTGCTGGACCTCGACGACGGCTGGGTCGACGTGCACTGGGACCGGGAGACCTACCCGTACCTGACAGCGGTCAGCTGGGTCGAGGGCAGCCCACTGATCACCGTGTTGCGCCGCTCGCAGCAGCACGGGCTGGTGCTCGCGGTGGACCCCCGGACGGGTGAGACCCAGGTGCACGCGGAGCTTGCCGATCCACGCTGGGTCGAGCCGATCACCGGCACCCCGGCGCACCTGCCGGACGGCCGGGTGCTCGTCGGCGGCGAGTTGGCACACGACGGGTACGACGCGCGGTGCCTGTTCGCGGACGGCACCCTGCTCACTCCACCGTCGCTGTACGTGCGGCGGGTCGTGGGTCGGCTGCCGGCCAGTTCCGGCCCGGCCGACCTGCTTGTCGAGGCCAGCGACGGTGAGCCGAGCGAGCGGCACCTGTTCCGGGTCCGCACCACCATCGGCGGTGGGGTGGACGCGCGCCGGATCACCACCGACTCGGGTTGGCACATCGCCGCAGTGGGCGGTGACGTGCTGGCCGTCGGGGTCGCGTCACTGGACCACGCCGGCGTGCGGTGGACGGTGCGTCGCGGCGACCAGGAGCTCGCCGAGTTGCGGTCGCTGGCCGCCACCCCTCCGTATTCTCCGCTGCCGTTGCTGGAACGGGTGACCGATCGGCGGCTGCCGGCGGCGGTGCTCTACCCGGACAACCACGTGACGGGCCGGCGGCTGCCGGTGCTGCTGGACATCTACGGCGGGCCGGGGCACCAGGAGGTCGTGGCGGCACGGGCGGCCTGGTTGGAACGGCAGTGGTGGGCAGATGCCGGGTTCGCGGTGGTCACCATCGACAACCGGGGTACGCCGGGAGTGGCCCCCTCGTTCGAGAAGGCGATCCACCGGCGGATGGCCGACGTGACACTGACCGACCAGATCGACGCCCTGACCGCGCTCGCCGGGAAGCACCCCGACCTGGACATGGGGCGGGTGGGGGTGCGTGGCTGGTCGTTCGGCGGGTGGCTGGCCGGGTTGGCGGTGCTGCGCCACCCGGAGCTGTTCCGGTGCGGGATCGCGGGCGCGCCGGTGACCGACTGGACGCTGTACGACACCGCGTACACCGAGCGTTATCTGGGGTTGCCCGAGGACGGCATGGACGTCTACGCGCACCACTCGCTCGTCGAGTTGGCCGCCGAGCCGGTCACCAGCCCCGACCAGGCCCGCCCGTTGCTTCTGGTGCACGGCCTGGCCGACGACAACGTGGTGGCCGCGCACACGCTCCGGCTCTCCGCGGCCCTGCTGAGCACCGGCCGTCCGCACGCCGTCCTGCCGTTGACCGGAGCCACCCACATGGCCGCGAACGGCACCGCCGAGCGACTGCTTCCCCTGGAACTCGACTTTCTCCGTACCCATCTGTTGTAAGCGGAATTCGACAACTTCGGCAGATGCCGAATTCTGCGCCCGCGTCAGCGCCCTTCTCGATCAGGGCTATCAGCTGCACGGGTCACCGGCGCTGACCTTCAACGGCGAAGGCGTCATCGCCGCTCAGGCGTTGGTGCTGCCGCGCTCCGCCGGCTCCGAGGCGGCAAAGGGCAGCGCCAGGTAGACGGGGTACGGATAACCGCACCCGTACCGTTCGGGCCACCCTGATGTCCGGATCGCCACCGCCGCCGAGGCTGGATCGCATGGACAACGTTGTGGAACTAGACGGGGTGACCCGCGGCTACGGCTCGCGCCGCCGGCCGGTCGCCGCCCTTCGCGGCGTCTCACTCGAGGTGCCGGCCGGCACGTTCGTGGCGGTGATGGGCGCGACCGGGTCGGGCAAGAGCACACTGCTGCAGTGCGCGGCCGGGCTGGACCGGCCGACGTCGGGTCGGGTCCGGTTGGTCGGCCGGGACGTCACGCGGATGCGCGAGGGCGCGCTGACCCGGCTGCGCCGCGACCGGGTGGGTTTCGTCTTCCAGTCGTACAACCTGCTGTCGGAACTGACGGTGCGGCAGAACGTGCTGCTACCCCGCCGACTGGGTGGTCCGCGCCCGCGTCCGCTCGACGAGGTGCTGGCCGAGGTCGGGCTGTCCGGGTTGGCTGGCCGGTCGGTCGGCGAGTTGTCCGGTGGCCAGCGCCAGCGGGTCGCCATTGCCCGTGCGCTGGCCGGCCGTCCCGCCGTGGTGTTCGCGGACGAGCCGACCGGGGCGTTGGATCCGGCTACCGGTGCGCAGGTGCTTCAGCTGTTTCGCGGCGGGGTGGACCGGGCCGGGGTGACGGTGGTGATGGTCACCCATGACCCGATGGCAGCGGCCTGGAGCGACAGGCTCATCCTGCTGCGCGACGGCGAGGTGGTGGCGGACGGCCCGACGCCCGACGCGACACGCATCGCGGAGCGACTGCGCGCCACCGTGCGGGACCCGGCGGTGGCCCGGTGAGCGCGGGGCTGACCCGGCAGGCGCTGCGCAAGCAGCCGTGGGCCTTCGCCGGACCGTTCGTCACGCAGTGCCTGGCCGCCGCGCTGGTGTCCGGAGCGCTGGGCGCCAACTCCTCGATGTCCGGCGCGCGGCTCGACCCGGCCGCCCGGCAGGCGCTGACCGAGAGCTCGCTCCCCGAGATGGCGGTGCTGTTCGTGGTGGTGTCGGTGTACCTGACCGCGTTGATCGTTGGGTTGACCATGACCTCGTCGATCGCCCGGCAGGGCCGGGACATCGCGCTGGTGCGGGCGGTCGGCGCCACTCCCGGGCAGGTACGCCGCGCGGTGGCGGCCCAGGCCGCCGCGGTGGCGGTGCCGGCGACAGTGCTCGGGGTGCCGCTCGGTGCCCTGCTCGCCCGCGCCTGGTTGGCGGGGCTCACCGGGCACGGGGCGATCCCACCCGGCGTGACGTTCCACCCTTCGGCTGCGGCACTGCCCGCCGCGCTGGGCATCACCGTCGGGGCGTCGCTGGTCGGTGCGCTGGTCGCCGCGGTACGCCCGGCGCGGGTACGCCCCGCCGCCGCGCTGACCGAGACGGCCGTTCCGCGACGCCGGGTCAGCTTCGTGCGTACCGCGATCGGAGCGGTGCTCGTGGCTGGCGGCGTGGTGCTGTCGCTAATCGTCGCCAGCGGCGACCCGGCGAAGGCTGGCGAGTCGAGCTTTTTCACGATGCTGGCGATGTGCGTGGGGGCCGGCTTCCTCGGTCCGGTCCTGCTGCGGCTGGCCGCCCCGCTGGCGCGACTGTTCAGGGGCACCGGGGCGCTGGCCGCCGACAACCTCGCGGTGCGGTCCACGGCGCTGTCCGGCGCCCTGGTGCCGCTGGTCCTCGCGATCGCGTTCGCCACGGTGAAGGTGGTCACGCACACCACGTCCGTGCACGTGCGCGGCGTGCCCGACCCACCGGCGCAGGTGTGGACGGAGTACTCCGGGACCGCCGTCTACGTCGCCTTCGCCGCTGTCGCGGCGGTGAACACGCTGGTGACGGTGCTGCTGGCCCGGCGTCGGGAGCTCGCGGTGACCCGGCTGGTCGGCGCGAGCAGGACGCGGGCGCTCGCCGTGATCGTCTGCGAGGCACTGATGGTGACAGTGACCGCGTTGGCGGTGGGTACGGTGGTCGCGATGGTCACCGTGGTGCCGATGCTGCACGGCATGCTGGGTACGTGGACGCCGTACCTGCCCACCGGGCAGCTGATCGGCGGCCTGGCCGCGGTGATCGGCCTGGTCCTGCTGGGCACCGTGGTGCCGGCGCTTGTCGCGATGCGCCGCCCCGCGGTGCAGTCGCTGGCGGTGGACCCGTGAGATCGGTCGTCGGCAGAGTCCTGCGCGCGCCGGTGGCCGCCCGCACCTGGAGCGAGGTCGGATACACGGTCACCGGCACCGTACTGGCGGTGCCGACGTTCGCGATGGCGCTGCTGGGGCTGGTGTTCTCGGTGCTGTCGCTGCTGACGATCGGGCTGCCGCTGCTGACCGGTGTGCTGCTGCTGGCCCGGCTGACAGTTCGGTACTTCCGGGGGCCGGCCCGGCTGTTCCTCGGCTGGAGTTGGCCGGACCCGCCGCCCCTGCGCCGGCGTGGGCCGGGGCCGGTGCGCTGGGCCGGCGCGGTGCTTACCGACGCCAGCGGTTGGAAGGCCCTCGCGTACTGCTTCGCCCGGCTGCCGCTGATGGCCGCGGCCGCCTACCTCGGCGGGGTCCTCATCGCCGGAGGGCTGCTCGGGGTCACGTATCCCGTGTGGATGCACCGGTTTCCCCAAGATCCGCCGTGGGGCGGCCCCTGGGGTCTGGCCGCGCAGGGGTTGACCGCGCTGCTGGTGTTCCCGTGGTACTTCCGGCTCATCGTGTGGCTGGACCGGCGGTTGGTGGGGGCGCTGCTGGAGCCGGGCCCGGAGCGGGCCCGGATAGCGGCGCTGGAGGCCAGCCGTGCCGCGCTGCGGGCGGACGCGGCAGCGCTGCTGCGGCGGGTGGAGCGGGACCTGCACGACGGTACGCAGGCCCGGCTGGTCGCGCTGGGCGTGGCGCTGTCGCGCATCGAGCGGCGGGCCGACGAGCCGGAGTTGCGGACGATGGTGGGGCAGGCCCGGGGCGCGGTGGTGGAGGCGCTCACCGAGCTGCGGGACATCGTGCGGGGCATTCACCCACCCGCGCTGGACGCCGGCCTGGGCACCGCGATCGAGACCCTGGCCGCGCGCGGCGCGGTGCCCGTCGACGTGCGGGTGGACCTGCCCGAGCGGCCACCGCCGGACCTGGAGTCGGCGCTCTACTTCAGCGCCGCCGAACTGCTCACCAACGTGGCGAAGCACGCGCGGGCCAGCCGAATCGGGCTGGACCTTCGCGCGCGGGGTGGCGCGCTGCGCCTGACCGTCACCGACGACGGGCGCGGCGGGGCGAGGCCGGGAAGCAAGGGTACGGGTCTGGCCGGGCTCATCCGGCGGGCCGAGTCGCTCGACGGCGCGCTGTGGGTGGACAGCCCCACGGGTGGGCCGACGACCATCACCGTGGAGTTGCCGTGCGAGTAGTGATCGCCGAGGACAATCCGCTACTGCGCGACGGGATCAGGTTGCTGTTGACCGATCACGGATTCACCGTCGTGTCGGCTGTGGACAACGGTGACGACCTGCGGGCGGCGGTCAGTGAGCACCGGCCCGAAGCGGCGGTGGTCGACGTGCGGATGCCACCGACCTTCACCGACGAAGGCCTACGGGCGGCATTGGCGATCCGGGCGGCGCACCCGGACGTCGGCGTGCTCGTCTTCTCGCAGTGGGTGGAGACCCGGTACGCGCGGCAACTGATCGCCGAGCACCCCGGCCGGGTCGGGTACCTGTTGAAGGACCGCATCGTCAGCACCGACGACTTCGTCGACGCGCTGCGCAGGGTGGCCGCCGGCGGGACAGCACTGGACCCGGAGGTGGTGCGGCAGTTGCTGGCGGCGCCGGCGGTGGACGCGGGCGTCGCCCGCCTCAGCGAGCGGGAACGAGAGGTCCTGGGGATGTTGGCCGAGGGCCGCTCCAACAACGCCATCTGCGAGTCGCTCCACCTCGCCCCGCGCAGCGTGGAGAAGCATGTGACAGCCATCTTCACCAAGCTGGACCTACCCCAGGCACGGACCGACCACCGGCGAGTGCTCGCCGTGCTGCGCTACCTGAACGCGGCGCGCTGAGCTGCCCCGCGACCAGCCCACTTCACAACGCTCCACGAGGTGTTCCCGGCCCGGCGGCGGATCGTACGGTTCGGGCCAGTAGTCGATGACCTTGTCAACCAGCCCGTGTGCGGTCGGCGTCGTATGCCTTCAGGGGCGGGCGTCGAATTGGGTTCTGGCTTCGAAGACGCGGTCCATGTGTGTCTCCGCCCAGTTCTTGATCGCGATCATGACCGGGAACAGTTCATGGCCGAGCGGAGTGAGCTCGTAGTCGACGCGGACCGGTACCGAGGCGGTGACCGTGCGGGTGACAAGGCCGTCGCGCTCCAGCGTCCGCAGGGTCTGGGTGAGCATCTTCTGGCTGACGCCGGCGATGCGGCGGGCCAGCTCGCCGTGCCGCTGCGGGCCGTCGACGAGCGCGGGGATCACCAGGGCAACCCACTTGTCGGTGAGCCTGCTCAGCAGCTCACGGGTCGGGCAGCCCTCCAGGAACGCGTCGTAGTCGCGTTTGGCCTGCTCGCGGCGTTGCGCCGCAGATGTCGTCGCCATCGGTTCCTCCTCCGGTGCCCTAGGCACTTTACGGTACCTACTTACTTACAGTGCCGATGATTCGTACGGTCGTGGTGATCACGCAATGCCACGAAGGAGACGACGATGCGCGCAGTCAGTTATGCGCAGTTCGGAGGGTCGGAGGTCCTGCGGGTGGCCGACGTGCCGGTGCCCGAGCCCGGGCCCGGGCAGGTGCGGGTGCGGGTCGCGGCGTCAGCCGTCCATCCGGTCGACCTGATGGTCCGCTCCGGTCGGTTCCCGGCCCCGTTGCCGACCGGCCTGCCCTACACGCCCGGCTGGGACGTTGCCGGCAGCGTCGACGCGGTCGGCCCGTCGGTCGAGGAGTTCACGATCGGCGACGAGGTCATCGGCTTCTCGCCGTGGCTGCGAACCACTGTCGGCGCCCACGCGGAGTACGTGGTCCTCGACGCCGCCTGGCTGACCTCCGCGCCCACCGGCGTCCCCGCCACCGAGGCGGCGACCCTGCCGACCAATGGCCTCGCCGCCGCCCAGGCCCTCGACCTGCTCGCGCTCCCGGCGGGTTCGACAGTGCTCGTCACCGGCGCTGCCGGGCAGGTCGGCGGGTTCGTTCTGGCGCTGGCCCGGGCGAGCGGTCTGCACGCCACGGGACTCGCCGGGGCCGACGACCGTGAGTTCGTCGAGTCGCTGGGCGCGGCGTTCCTGTCGCGCGACGATCCGACGGGGACGTTCGACGCGGTCGTCGACCTGGCGGTGATCGGCTCCTCGCTGCTGGACCTCGTCCGGGACGGCGGCGGCTTCGTGGCCGCGTCACCCCCGCTTCGCCCGGAGCCGGTGCGGGGAATCCGGACCTTCGCGCTGGAGGTGGAACCGGACGGATCCCGGCTGGGAGAGTTGGTCAAACTCGTCACCACCGGCGACATCCCGCTCCGGGTCGCTGACGTGTACCCCTTCGCCGACGTGGCGGCCGCCCACGACCGGCTGGCACAGGGCGGCGTGCGCGGCGGCGTGGTGATCGTCCCCTGATCCGCGGCGGAAGCTCGGCAGTCGCGCTCCACGGCGAGCCTGCCGAGCGCCACGGGCTCGCATCCCAAGCAATGCCCACCCGACGCTCGACCAACCAGCGTCGCGGTGGCCTGGTCAGCCGCGTCGGGAGTCAGGGACGGGTCAGGGACCTCAGCTTGTCGCTGATGTGGATTTGAAAGGTGGTCTGCATGTCTGTGTACGGGGTGAGTGAGACCCAGCCCACCGGTCCACCCCTCGTGTCGTAGCGGGAGCCGTCCGCGACCAACTGGCAGGGCAGGTCGCCCTTCTCCAGGTCGGCGAGGAACACGTCAGCCCGAACAATGTCCCGGCCCTCGGCGTCGGGGAAGCTGAAGGTCGTCACGCGGTACAGCAGGACGTAGCGCTTGTGCAGCCCGACGTCGAGGATTTTCCGGAGCCTCTGGACGGGGTCCTTCTCGGCCCCGAGGTAGGGCTCGTAGCCGTACTGGCTGGTCACCGTGAATTCGTTGGTGCCGAGTGGTCCCTGCGGGCCGGTAATCCACAAGCCGCGGACGAGCCAGCCCGGCGGCACGGCGAACCTGTTCAGGGTCGACTCTGGGTTGTCCACTATCTGCTCCGGCGCTCCGGCCTCGGTCGTCGCCACGATGTCGACGTTTCCGCCCTTGTCCGGGCTGTTGTAGCTGTCCAGGACCTTGTTGGTGTGGTCGAACCAGATGAACTCCGGCCGCGGGTCCAGCGTCCGGGCACACGATGCCTTGCCAACGCCCGTCTCGGGCACCTTCGCTGCCGCCGCGGTGAGTGCCGCGCGCCGCTGCTCGAAGCGGGGCTGGTACTCCTTGAGCACCTCCTTCATCGAGCTGTCGGTCTTCATCGACCTGTCGACCCGCTCCGGATCGCTCTGCCCGTCCGCGTCGCAGCCGGTGAACAGCAGCGCGGCCAGGACTGCCACCGTGCCCAGCACGATGCCCTTCAATTTGTCGCAACCCATCCAAGTCCCCAAGACGCCGTCGTGCCCTCCCCAGTGTGCCCGCTCGATGACTTCGTCGGTGAGCCTGCCGCGCGCGGTCACGGCCACTACGTGCGCCAGTGATGCTGTTCGCCCGCAACAGGACCCGGGCCGCGTTGGCGCGGTCGTTCACCAGGAGGTAGGCGCGCGCCGAGTCGATCAGGTGCGCGGCGCGGTCCCCCGCCGGGCAAGGCAGACGGCGTAGCCGGGAGCTGCTAGCACCATGCCGGCGGGGGGCCCTAACGTGCCTTCGATCGAGCTACGGCGTGCCGTACATATTTTGGATGGTCACGCGCGGCGTGTGGGACAGCGGTCAGCTCTTGGGGCTGGCGCCGAAACGGTTCCCGTCGGGCGTGCCGTCCAACAGGAAGAACACCAGCAGGACGATGCCGCCCACGACCGGCACCAGGCCGATCAGCACCCACCACCCCGACCGGTCGGTGTCGTGCAGGCGTCGCACCGCGACCGCCAACGTCGGCAGCAGAAACACCAGGTAGACGATCAAGCCGATGAACCCGGTCGACGAGGCCTCCCCGAAGGTCAATCCCAGCGCGCTGTCCAGGATGGCGGCGACAATGGCGACCAGGATGCTGAACAGGGCGAACCACCAGTACTCGGACCGGCGGGCCCGACCCCGGAAGCCGACGTATTGGCTAAACACAGACTTAATTGCGGCAATAAAGGACATCACTAGCTCCGGTCATTCGAGGGGTTTCAAGGTCATCGCGGGCAGCAAAACAGATCGATTCGGCGGGGTCAACAGCCGATCAGCCGAGGCGTAGTGGCCGCGGCGCCCACAAGAGACACAACCGCATTCGCCGAAGAGCGCGCCTGCGGCAAGACCAATACAATTCATCGCCGGAATAGGACGATTCGCCAACTCGTCAACGGGCGGCGCGCGTCTTCAGCGGCTGATCGACAGACCGAAAACGCTGTCCCCGTGATGGCAAACCCGGCCGGCGACGTCAGCGGAGCTGCCACTGAGCAGATGCGTCAGCGGAGCGGGAGGTTGGAGCCGGATGGACGGCTGTCGACGTACAGGCCGCCGAGGGTTTCGGCGAGTCGGGCCGCGAACGCCGCGTCGGCGAGCGCGACTTCCGCGATCAGCGCGGTCGTAGCCGCGGACAGCGCACGGGTCAGTTCTGTCTCGTCAAGCGTACGAACCAGGGTGGTGTGCAGCGGTGCGGTCACCTCTGGCGGAAGCAGGTGGGCCCCTTTCGCGTAGCTTGTGGGGTGACCGAGGCGCAGGCAGGCCAGGGCGAGCACCTGGCCGCGTAGGGCGCTGATCCACTGCTCGGCCTGCCACAGACGGTGCCGACGGATGCAGACCCACGCGTGCAGGGCGTGGTGCCACCCCAACCCGATCAGGGTCTGCCGAGCGGGGGGTTGATCTTCATTCGCCGCCGTGGGCTGACCGAAGATCGTGCGCCACTGCGGTCCGCGCGGTCCGAACTCCGCAGCCGGCGTGAACCCGATGTCCACTTCGAGCATGTGGGGAAGCAGGAACACCCGATACACCGCCGAGCCGGACGGCAGGTCCCAGTGATGGACGGCGGCGAAGTCCCGGTAGAGCAGTTCCGTCCAGCGGTGCATCGCCGCATCCAGCGAACCTTCGATACCGAACACCAGGTCGATGTCCGACCATTGGTCGCCGCCGTCGACGGCGTGGGATCCGGTGACGGCCGCCCCAACGACGGCGGGGTCACGTTCGGCTAGTCCGAGCAACTGCTCCCGGACCGAGTCACGCCTGCCGACGGAGAACACCGCGCCACCGTATCGCCTCCTGGCGGGTCTCCCCGCACGGAGACCGACGGCGGCCAGCGGTGCGCACGCCACTCGCTCCAGGTCGCGAATCCGGCCGGTGGCTCGTCGATGGGTTCGGTGCCGTCGAGTTCGAAGTAGCGCAACTCCACCGTCGCGCCGAGGTCTGCTGCTGCCTGTCGCAGGGCGGAGCGCTCGTCCCGGCTCCAGAGGCCGTAGTCGATTACGACATTGGTGCCGAGTTCGAGAGCACGCAGCCCGATGGCGATCAGCCGTCCTTCGATCACGTCCTGCGCCGACGGCGGATTCTCGGACCCGTAGAGCCCTTCACCCACTCGTCCTTCGTCAGCCGAAGGGCATTGCACTCGACCTTGATACGCCGAGCAGCGGTGGTCTTCCCGGTGCACGGCAGCCCGACGGTCAGGAACAGCTTCGCTCGACGTGCCCCAGGCCGCTTCTCACCCACCACACCCGCAATCTTGGACAGTTTCCGTTAGCGCGGCACGGAAAGTGTCCAAGATCTACGACTGGGAGCGCCTCGCCGAGGACGACCGGCCGGGCAACCACCGCCGGAGACGGCAGGGCCCCCTCCCGACGACGCTGTCGGGAGGGGGCCCTGCCTGCCTGCGATACGACCTACGACTTGACGTACGCGTTCACGAACGCCGGGTAGCCGAAGACGCTGGAGATGAAGACGCCGCCGGCCTTGGACCCGTGCACGTTGTAGGCCACGTCGACGAAGAGCGGCACCACCGGGGCGTACTCCTTCATGATCCGCTCGTCGAGCTTGGCCCACTCCGGGCCCTGGTCGGCGGCGGGCATGGCCTGGATGCGGTCCATCTCGGCGTTGATCGCCGGGTCGTTGAAGTAGGACTGGTTGCTGTTGCCCTCGGCCTTGATGGTGCGGCCGTCGTAGAGCACGGGCAGGATCGACGCCCCGCTCGGCCAGTCCGCCGCCCAGTTACCGATGTACAGGTCCCAGGGGTTGTCCTTCTTCTTGATCTCGTCGAGCTTCGCGTCGTCGGAGATGTTCCGCAGCGTGATCTTGAAGCCGGCGCGCTCCAGGTTGGCCTTGAGCTGTGCGCCCTGCTGCTGCTCGGTCGAGTTGTCGGCGACACCGAGGACCAGCTCGGGCGTCTTGCCGCCGAGCAGTTCCTTGGCCTTGTCGACGTTGCCGTTGGCGCCCGCCGGGTACGCGTCGTACGCCTTGTAGCCGATGGTGGCCGCCGGCATCAGGGTGGTCAGCGGCGCGGCGACGGTCTGCCCGCCCATCGCCTTGATGAAGCCCTCGCGGTCGATGGCGTAGTTGAGTGCCTGGCGGACCTTCAGGTCGGTGACCCGCTGGTTGTTGATCACGAGCTGGTTCGCGCTCGGGGTCGGCGAGAGGATCGTCCGGGACTTGAGCGCGGCGTCCCCGGCCACCTTGGCGACCAGCGAGGCGGGCACGGTGTTGAAGGCGAGCGCGCTCTGGTCGGCGCCGTTGTCGGCGATCACCCGGTTGTTTGCGGCGTCCGCGGTCGGGCCGAAGCTCCAGACGAACTGGTCCGGGTACTGGTGCCGGACCGGGTCGGTCTTCGGGTCCCAGTTGGGGTTGCGGTCCAGGGTGAGCTGCACGCCGACCTGGTTCTTGGCGACCTTGTACGGGCCGGACGAAAACGGCTGCTTGTCCAGGTCGACGCCGGTGTCCTTGTCGGCGGGCAGCGGCGCGGTGGTCGGCAGCGAGACCGCGAACGGCAGGTCACAACGGGGCTTGGCGAACTCGAAGCGCAGCGTCTTCGCGTCCGGCGTGCTCAGGCCGGGCGGCAGCGACGTCTTGTTCTTCTTGAAGTCCCACTTGGTGTCGAACTGCGGGGTGTCGGCAAGCCACTCCTGGATGTAGGTGGGCCCGCCGGAGAGGTCCGGGTCGAAGGACCGGGCGATGCCGTACGCGATCTCCTTGGCGGTGATCGGCCGGCCGTCCTCGAACTTCACCCCGTCCTTGACTGTGAATTCCCAGACCTTGCAGTCGTTGTTGACGTTCTTGCCCGGCGTCTCGGCCAGGTCGCCCACGAGGACCAGGCCGCCCTTGCCGTCGTCCTTCCAGGTGGTCAGGTAGCGGGCGAAGAGCGGGTTGGTCATCAGACCGGCGAACGAGTACGTCCGCTGCGGGTCCAGGTGGGAGATCGGCGACTCCCGGATGATGGTGAAGGTGCCGCCCTTCGCGGCGCCGCTCACCTCGGCGGCCGGCCCCTGCGAGTCCTTGGGGTCGGTCGCGATGACACCGGTCTGCTGCCGGTTGGTGTCCACGGTGGTGCCCTCGCCCGTGTTCTTCGAGCACGCACCCAATGCCACCACCAGAGCGATCGCGCCGCCTGCGGCAGCCACCACGCGTGGTCTCATGAAGCCTCCTTCACCCATGTGCCGTGCGTTTCGTCGGGGCGAGAACCGCCGACGTCCCGAGGATCGTAAAGAAGAAAAACTACAAGTTGTGTAACAGTTGTCGATAAATTTCGCCAGCAGCCACGCGCTGGACAGGGCCCGGATCAGCGCAGCCGGACCCGGGGGTCGATGGCCGCGTAGAGCAGGTCCACAAGCACATTCGCCAGCACCACGAAGACGGCAGCGATCAGCACGGTGGCCATGATGGTGGGCAGGTCGCCCGAGCGCACCGCGTCCACCGCCGTACGCCCCAACCCCTGGATGCCGAACGTCGTCTCGGTGATCACGGTGCCACCCAGCGCCCCGCCCACGTCCAGCCCCGCGATGGTCACCACCGGGGTGATCGCCGCGCGCAGCGCGTGCCGCCCGTACACAGTGCGTTTGGCCAGGCCCTTGGCCCGCGCGGTCCGGACGAAGTCCTCGGAGAGGGTCTCCAACATCTGCGCGCGGGACAGCCGGGCGTAGATGGCCGAGAAGAGGAAGGCCAGCGCCACCCAGGCGAGCACCAGCCCACTTGCCCACTTCGCCGGGTTGTCGAGGAGGGAGGTGTAACTGGGCACCGGCAGCAGCCGCAGGTTGTAGACGAAGACCAGCAGCAGCACCGCGCCCACGAAGTAGAGCTGCAACGAGGCGCCGGTCAGCGAGAAACCGATGGCGGCCCGGTCCAGCCAGGTGCCCCGCCGCAGCGCGGACACCATGCCCAGCCCCACCCCCAGCAGCAGCCAGAGGATGGCCGCCGGGATCACGATGCTTAGCGTCACCGGCAGCACCCGGCCGATGGTGTCCGAGACGGCCTCGTTTGTGACGTACGACCAGCCCAGGCAGGGCGCGTCGCACCGGCCACCCTGGGCGCTGCCCAGGTCCCGGCCGGTCACGATGCCCTTCATGTAACCGGCGTACTGGCTGACCAGCGGGTCGTTCAGGCCCAGGTCGTCGCGGACCCGTTCCAGCCGCTCCGGGTTGCAGTTCTTCGAGCAGATGCTGCTGACCGGGTCGCGCGGCAGGGCGAAGAACATCAGGAAGGTCAGCACGCTCACCGCGAACAGGGTCAGCGTCGCGGAGAAGAGCCGCTTGATCAGAAATCGCGCCATGATTCCACCCCTACCGGGACGACTTCGGATCGAGCGCGTCCCGCAACGCGTCGCCGAAAAGGTTGAAGGCGAACACCAGCGCGAAGATCATGATGCCCGGGAAGAACACGTACGCCGGGTCGGTCTGGAGGTAGTCCAGACTGTCGTAGATCATTCGGCCGAAGCTCGGCGTCTCGTCACTGAGCCCGACGCCGATGAACGAGAGCGCGGCCTCGCTGGTGATGAACTGCGGCACCGCCAGGGAGAACGAGACGAGGATCGGCGCCCAGATGTTCGGCAGCAGTTGCCGGAAGAGCATGTGCCCCAACCCGGCTCCGCTGGCCTTGGCCGCCTCCACGAACTCCCGCTCGCGCAGCGCGATCACCTGCCCCCGCACCAGGCGGGCGGTGCTCGTCCAGCCGAAGAGGGCGAAGACGGCGATCAGCACCCCCACCCCGAAGGCGGACGACACCTGCCCCCGCTCGCCGTAGAAGCGCAGCGTGATGGCGGGGGTGAGCGCCAGCGCGATGATCAGGAAGGGCATGGCCAGGGTCAGATCGGTGATCCAGTTGATCACGGCGTCGAGCCAGCCGCCGAGGTAGCCGGCGAGCGTGCCGAGCACGACACCGATCGTCGCGGTGATCAGCGCGGCGGCGAGAGCGATGAACAGCGACGTGCGCAACCCGTAGATCAGCCGGATGAAGATGTCCCGGCCCAGGCCCGGCTCCAGACCGAACCAGTGCCCTCCGGTGACACCGCCGGCGTACCCGAGCGGCATGCCGGAGCCGTCCAGCAGATGCTGGAACTGCTCCCGCGGACCGACGCCATAGGCCATCTCGATCAGCGGGGCCGCCAGCCCCAGCAGCATGAAGAAGATCAGCAGCCCGCCGCTGACCACTGCCGTCCGGTCCCGGCGCAGCCGCAGCCAGGCGAGCTGGCCGGGTGAGCGGCCGACGACACCCTTCGTCGCCGGCCCGCCCGCGTCCGGGCTGGACTCGATCTCGGCCAGCGCCACACCCTCCACCGGGGACAGGCTCACGACGACACCTCCTCGATGTTCGTGGCGGCCCCGCGCGACGCCGCCCCGGCCACCGGCACACCGGGCTCCACAGTGCGGCCGGTGTCTGCGGTTTCCGGGCTCGTGCTGGCCGCTTCCCCTTCGGGGAAGTGACACGCGGTGAACTGCCGGCCGCCGTCGCGTGGCACCAGCGCGGGCTCCTCGCTCGCGCAGATGTCCTGCGCCTTCCCGCACCGGGTGCGGAAGCGGCAGCCCGACGGCGGGTCCAGCGGGGTGGGCACGTCACCGGTCAGCCGGATCCGGCCCGCCGGCCCGAGCTGGGTGACGTCCGGGATCGCCGAGAGCAGCGCCCGGGTGTACGGGTGCTGCGGACGCTCGTAGATGTCGGCGCGGTCGCCGATCTCCACGATCCGGCCCAGGTACATGACCGCCACCCGCTGGCAGAAGTGCCGGACCACGGCCAGGTCGTGCGCGATGAACACGAAGGCCAGGCCCAGCTCCCGTTGCAGGTCACGCAGCAGGTTGACGACCTGCGCCTGGATCGAGACGTCCAGCGCGCTCACCGGCTCGTCGGCGACGATCAGCTTGGGCCGCAACGCCAACGCGCGGGCGATGCCGATGCGCTGGCGCTGACCACCGGAGAACTCGTGCGGGTACCTGTTGTAGTGCTCCGGGTTCAACCCGACAAGCTCCAGCAACTCCTGCACCCGGGCCTTGATCCCACCGGGCGGATTGATCCCGTTGACCTGCAACGGCATCGCCACGATCCGGCCGACGGTGTGCCGGGGGTTCAACGAGGCGTACGGGTCCTGGAAGATGATCTGAAGCTCCTGGCGCAGCGGGCGCAACTCCCGCCGGCCGGCGTGGGTGATGTCCCGCCCGGCGAACTCGATGCTGCCGCTTGTCGGCTCCAACAACCGCACCAGCATCCGGCCGGTGGTGGTCTTGCCGCAGCCCGACTCCCCCACCAGGCCGAGCGTCTCGCCGGGGCGCACGTCGAAGTCGAGCCCGTCCACCGCCCGCACCAGGCCGGTGGCGCGCAGCCCCTGGCGTACCGGGAAGTGCTTGGTCAGCCCGCGTACCCGCAGCAGCGGTTCGTCGGTCATCGGGCCACCCCCACGGATGCGATGTCCTCGGCGTAGAACGTGGCGCGCTCCTCGGCGCTCAGGTGGCAGGCGACCAGGTGGCCGTCGGCCCCGGCCGCTCGCAGTTCCGGCACCTCGCTGCGGGACCGGCTGCCGACGCGGTCCGCGTACCGGCAGCGGGGGTGGAACGCGCAGCCGGGCGGCAGGTTGATCAGGCTGGGCGGGTTGCCGGGGATCGGCACCAGGTCCGCGTCCGCGTCGCCGTGCAGCGACGGCACGCTGGAGAGCAACCCCCAGGTGTACGGATGCTGCGGCGCCCGGAGCACCTGCTCGACGCTGCCCCGCTCGACGGCGCGCCCGCCGTACATGACGAGCACGTCGTCGGCGACCTGCCCGACCACGCCGAGATCGTGGGTGATCAGGATGATCGCGGAGTGGAACTCGGCCTGGAGGTCGGCGAGCAGGTCCAGGATCTGCGCCTGCACCGTGACGTCGAGCGCGGTGGTCGGCTCGTCGGCGATCAGCAGCGCCGGGTCGTTGACCAGGGACATCGCGATCATCACCCGCTGGCGCATGCCGCCGGAGAACTCGTGCGGGTACTGGTCGAAACGGCGGGCCGGCTGCGGGATGCCGACCCGGTCCAGCATGTCCACCGCCCGCTGGCGGGCCGCACGCCGGTTGGCCTTCGGGTGGTGCACCCGGTACGCCTCGGCGATCTGCCGGCCCACCGTGTAGTAGGGGTGCAGCGCCGACAGGGGATCCTGGAAGATCATCGCCATGTCCCGGCCGCGCAGCCGGCGTACCTCCTCGTCGGGGAGGCCGACCACCTGGCGGCCACCGACGGAGATCTCCCCGGTGATGGTGGTCCGTCTGGGGTCGTGCAGGCCGAGGATGGCCAGCGAGGTGACGCTCTTGCCGGAGCCGGACTCGCCGACGATGCCGAGGGTGCGGCCCCGCTCGACGGCGAACGACACCCCGTCGACCGCGCGCACCACGCCGTCCTCGGTGTCGAACCGGACCCGCAGGTCACGCACCCGCAGGTAGGCGTCCTGGTCGGAGCGTTGCGGCGGCACGGTGGGGCGGTCGTCCGGTTCCCCGGACCGCACCGGTTCCGAGCTGTCCACGGCCACCTCCCTCAGTGACGAAGAGAACTTACAGGAAAGTCCTGAGGGTGAAAATAAGCTACAAAGCCGGCATGTGTCAGCGGGCCCGAGCGTAACGAGTCCGCATCGGCCCCGCACTCCCCCTCACCTCGCCATCCACACCCGTTCACGCCGAAGCCGCACCTCAGGTGCGACCATGGCAAGAGCGGCCAGCAGAGGATGCCAGTGGCACGAGGTGGAGGTGACGATGACCGCGGCGGTGTTCAACCACGAAGGCCCGTGGACCGAAGAGGAGTACCTCGCCCTCGGCGAGACGCAGCAACGCGTCGAACTCTTCGACGGGAGCCTCCACGTGACCCCAGCGCCCACCCCCCGACACCAGAACATCTCCGGCGAACTGCGCGCGGCCCTACGGGCTCCGGCTCGCGAGGCCGGTCTGCACGTGCTGGAAGCGGTGAACGTCCGACTCAGGCCCGGTCGGATCCCCATCCCCGACCTCGTGATCACCGGTCCGATCGACTTCGACGAACGCAACGTCGAGGCAGGTGACGTACGGCTGGTTTGCGAAATCATTTCGCCGAGCAACGCGTCCACCGACAAGGTGCTCAAGATGCACTACTACGCCTCGGCCGGGATCGAGTGGTACCTGCTGGTGGAGCAGGCGAATGGCACGCTGCACCTTTATCGGCGGCAGGGCAGCCACTACATCGAGCAGTCCGTGACCAGGCCGGGAGACCTGCTCGTGCTCACCGAGCCGGTCAAGGCCGCCATCCGGCCGGAGGAACTGCTTCCCTGACGGGTGTCGGTCGGCTGGCCTAGGGTCGGTCCATGACCGAGTTCGACGCGGCCACCGCCGCCGTCCAGGCCGCCCTCGACGCGGGCGCCCGGTACGCCGACGCCCGGGTGATGCACCGCCGCTACGAGTCGATGACCGCGCGCAACGGCGACGTGGAGGAGTTGACCCAGGACGAGAGCATCGGGCTCGGTGTCCGGGCACTTGTCGGTGCGAGTTGGGGCTTCCACGCCGTACCCGATCTCTCCGACGCCGCCGCCCGCGACGCCGGCCGGCGCGCGACGCGGACCGCCATGGCCAGCGCGCGGGTCCCCGGCCCGGCGGTCGACCTGGTTCCGGCGCAGGCGGTCACCGCGAGCTGGGCCTCCGGCTGCGAGATCGACCCGCTCGGGGTGGCCCTGTCGGACAAGGGCGACCTGCTTGTCGGCGCGACCCGCACGATGGCCGAACACGGCGCGGACCTGGCCGAGGGCCTGTACCAGATCTGGGACACCGCGAAGTGGTTCGTCTCCAGCGAGGGCCACCGGATCGACCAGCGGATCCGCGAGTGCGGCGGCGGCATCTCCGCCACCTCGATCGGTGCCGGTGAGACGCAGCGCCGGTCCTGGCCGAGCTACCGCGGGCAGTACGGGACCACCGGCTGGGAGCTTGTCGAGTCGCTCGACCTGGCCGCGCACGCCGCACAGATCGCGGAGGAGTCCCGGGCGCTGCTCACCGCGCCGCTCTGCCCGGCCGGCGAGACGGATCTGATCCTCGGCGGCGAGCAGTTGGCCCTCCAGATCCACGAGTCGGTCGGGCACGCCATCGAGCTGGACCGGATCCTCGGCTGGGAGGCCGCGTTCGCCGGCACGTCCTGGTTGGACCTGGCCCAGCTCGGTTCGCTGCGCTACGGCTCCGAGCTGATGAACATCACAATCGATCCGACCATCCCCGGCGCGCTGGGCAGCTTCGGTTTCGACGACGAGGGCTCCCCGGCGGTGAAGCGGGACGCGGTGCGCGACGGTCGCTGGGTGGGGGTGCTCGCCGGCCGGGACTCCGCCGCCATGGCCAGCCTGGACTACGGCGGCAGCGTACGAGCCGACGGGTGGGCCCGGCTGCCGATGGTGCGGATGACGAACGTCGGCCTGGAACCCGGCCCGCACACCCTGGAGGAGATCATCGCGGCGACCGACGACGGCGTGCTGATGGACCTCAACCGGTCCTGGTCGATCGACGACAAGCGGCTCAACTTCCAGTTCGGCTGCGAGGTCGGCTGGGAGATCAAGAAGGGTCGGCGGGGGCGGATGCTGCGCAATCCCACGTACACCGGGATCGGCCCGCTCTTCTGGCGCTCGATGGACATGCTCTCCGGCGAGACGGTCTCCTGGGGCACGCCGAACTGCGGAAAGGGCCAGCCCGGCCAGATCGGGCACACCGGCCACCCGGCCGCGCCGGCCCGCTTCCGCAACGTCCGGGTGGGAGTGTCCGCGTGAGCGCGAGGAGTGAGCCGGTTTTGCGAGCCCCGCAGTCGCGAACGAAAGGTGATCCCGCGTGAGCGCGAGGAGCGAGTCGGAGCTGGCCGGGCAGGTCGTCGAGCTGGTCCGCCGCCTGGGTGGGCCGGGGGCGCAGGCCGAGGTGGTGGTGACGCGGGCGGATCTGGCGCTCACCCGGTTCGCCAACTCGGCCATCCACCAGAACGTCGCGGAGTCGACAGTCGGGGTCCGGCTGCGGCTGCACGTGGACGGTCGGACCGCCGCCGGAAGCGGCAGCGTTGTCACCACCGACGGGTTGGGCGCACTTGTCGAGCGCACGCTGGCGGCGGCGCGGCTCTGCCCGCCCGACCCGGGTTGGCCGGGGCTGGCCCCGCCGGCGCCCGCGCCGGCCGCGCCGGGAGTCGACGAGGCCACCGCGCACGCCGAGCCGGATCAGCGGGCCGACCGGGTGGGCGCTTTCGTGGCCGCCGCCGGGGGCTTGAGCACTGCCGGCTACTGCCGCACCGCGCACCGCTCGTCGGCGTTCGCCAACTCGGCCGGGCACACGGCGTCCGGCCGCTCGGCCGAGGCGGCGATGGACGGCATCGCCCGTCGCGACGGCGCGGACGGGGTGGCCCGATGCCACGCCGATCGACTCTCCGACCTCGACGGCGCCGAGCTGGGCGCGCAGGCGGCGGCGAAGGCCCAGGCGGCGGCCGACCCGGTCGAGCTGCCCCCGGGGCGCTACGAGGTGGTGTTCGAGCCGGCCGCGGTGGCGGACCTGTTGCAGAACCTCTCCTTCTACGGCTTCAACGGCAAGCGGTACGCCGAGCGGCAGTCGTTCGCCGAGCCGGGTACCGCCCAGTTCGACCGGGCGTTGACCCTGGTGGACGACCCGCTGGGCGCGTCGGGGTTGCCGTTCGACGCGGAGGGCACCGGCCGACGGGCGCTGACCCTGGTCGAGGCGGGCACCACCCGGGCGGTGGCGCACGACCGGCGGACGGCCGACGCGGCGGGCGCGCAGTCCACGGGGCACGCGGTCGCGGGCGGCGCCACCTGGGGGCCGATGGCCCGCAACCTGCGGCTGTCCGGCGCGACTGCCGACCCGGTCAGCGCGACCGGCCGGAGCACCACCGGTGGGGCGGCCGGCGCGGTGGTCGACGCGGACACCGCGGCGCTGGTCGCCGACGTACGCCGAGGGTTGCTGGTCACCGATCTCTGGTACACCCGGGTGCTCGACCCGAAGAGCCTCGTCGTCACCGGGTTGACCCGCAACGGCGTCTGGCTCATCGAGGACGGCACTGTCGTGCGGGCGGTACGTGACCTGCGGTTCACCGAGTCGTACCCGCTGGCGCTCGGGCCCGGGGCGGTGCTCGGGCTGGGCGCGCGGGCGGTGCGCCAACCGGATCGGGTGGACGGTGTGTGGTGGGCGGCCCCCTCGCTGCGGCTGGCGTCCTGGCACTTCACCGGAGGCGCCTCGGGATGACCGCGGCGGCCCCCCGTTGACCGGCGTATTACGGCATTTCCGCTGGCCAGACACACGGGACACTCCCTTGCGCGGACGGCCCGCAGAGATCGGCGTAACGTGTGTCACTTAGCTGCGTCGGTCGATCCGGCGTGGTCGTTGGTGTGCGCAGGACGTGGCAGCGGGTGCGGGTTCGCCGGTCCGCGTGCCGACCGGAGAAAGAGCAGCCCGCCCGTACGGGCCCGTCGAGGAGACGACTCGAATGACTTCAACGGCAACGAAGCCGCGGGGAGCGCGGGCGCGCGCCGCGATCGCGGCGAAGACGTTGCGTACCGACCGCTGGTGGTTCGCTCCGCTGATCACCGTGATCGGGCTCAGCGCCTGGGTCGCGTACGCGACGGTCCGGGTCTTCATGCACGACTTCTACTGGGTGGACGCGTACCACTACCTGACGCCGTTCTACTCGCCCTGCGTCACGGAGCGGTGTGTCGAGGGCGCCTCGCACTTCGGCCGGTTCCTGCCCGGCTGGTGGATCATCCCGGACGCGGCGTTGACCCTGCCGTTCCTGCTGCTGTTCCGGCTCACCTGCTACTACTACCGCAAGGCCTACTACCGGTCGTTCTGGCTGTCGCCGCCGGCCTGCGCCGTGCCGGACGGCCACAAGGAGTACGCCGGTGAGACCCGCTTCCCGCTGCTCGGTCAGAACCTGCACCGCTACTTCTTCTACGCCGCCGCGATCATCTCGCTGATCAACACCTGGGACGCGATCCTCGCCTTCCACTCGCCCAAGGGCTTCGGCTTCGGGCTGGGCAACATCATCCTGCTGCTCAACGTGGTGATGCTCTGGGCGTACACGATCTCCTGCCACTCCTGCCGGCACATCATCGGCGGCCGGCTCAAGCACTTTTCCAAGCACCCGGTGCGGTACAAGGCCTGGACGGTCGTCTCGGCGTTGAACGTCCGGCACATGCAGCTCGCCTGGATCACCCTCGGCACCCTGGCGCTGGCCGACTTCTACATCATGGCGCTCGCGGCCGGCTGGTTCTCCGACCTGCGGTTCATCAACTAAAGGGCCCCTGACATGACCACTACCACTCGCATCGAACGACACCACTACGACGTCGTCGTCATCGGGGCCGGCGGCGCCGGTCTGCGCGCGGCGATCGAGGCCCGGCTCGCCGGCAAGAAGACCGCGATCATCTCCAAGTCGCTGTTCGGCAAGGCGCACACGGTGATGGCCGAGGGCGGCGCGGCAGCCGCCATGGGTAACGTGAACAGCCGGGACAACTGGCAGGTGCACTTCCGCGACACCATGCGCGGCGGCAAGTTCCTCAACAACTTCCGGATGGCCGAGCTGCACGCGAAGGAGTCGCCGCAGCGGATCTGGGAGTTGGAGACGTACGGCGCGCTCTTCGACCGCACCAAAGACGGCAAGATCTCGCAGCGCAACTTCGGCGGCCACGAGTACCCGCGCCTGGCGCACGTCGGCGACCGGACCGGCCTGGAGCTGATCCGCACCCTCCAGCAGAAGATCGTCTCGCTTCAGCAGGAGGACCAGCGGGAGTTCGGGTCGTACGACGCCCGGATCAAGGTGTTCTCCGAGACCACCATCACCGAGCTGCTGCTCGACGGTGACCGGGTGGCCGGCGCGTTCGGCTACTACCGCGAGTCGGGCGAGTTCATCCTCTTCGAGGCGCCGGCCGTCGTGCTGGCCACCGGCGGTGTCGGACGGTCCTACAAGGTCACCTCGAACTCCTGGGAGTACACCGGGGACGGGCACGCGTTGGCGCTGCGCGCCGGGGCGACGCTGATCAACATGGAGTTCCTCCAGTTCCACCCGACCGGCATGGTCTGGCCGCCCTCGGTGAAGGGCATCCTGGTCACCGAGTCGGTGCGTGGTGACGGTGGCGTCCTGAAGAACTCCGACGGCAAGCGGTTCATGTTCGACTACGTCCCCGACGTCTTCCGCAAGCAGTACGCGGAGACCGAGGAGGAGGCGGACCGCTGGTACACCGACCCGGACAACAACCGGCGCCCGCCGGAGCTGCTGCCCCGTGACGAGGTGGCCCGCGCGATCAACAGCGAGGTCAAGGCCGGTCGGGGCTCCCCCGCCGGTGGCGTCTTCCTGGACATCGCGAGCCGGCGTTCGGCCGACGAGATCCGCCGGCGGCTGCCGTCGATGTACCACCAGTTCAAGGAGCTGGCCGACGTCGACATCACCGCCGAGCCGATGGAGGTCGGGCCGACCTGCCACTACGTGATGGGCGGCGTGGAGGTGGACCCGGACTCGGGTGCCGCCTTCGGCCACGTACGCGGACTGTTCGCCGCCGGTGAGGTCTCCGGCGGTATGCACGGCTCCAACCGGCTGGGCGGCAACTCCCTGTCCGACCTGCTGGTCTTCGGCAAGCGGGCGGGCGGGCACGCGGCCAGCTACGCCGACGGGCTCGCCGCCCGACCGAAGGTGGCGGTGGACGCGGTCGAGGCCGCCGTGGAGACCGCCCTGGCCCCGCTGCAACGGGACACCGGCGAGAGCCCGTACACCCTCCAGCAGGACCTCCAGGCGGTCATGGGGGATCTGGTCGGGATCATCCGCCGGGAGGGCGAGCTGGCCGACGCGTTGCGCAGGCTGGCCGAGCTGCGGGAGCGGGTCGCCAAGGTGAGCGCGTTCGGCGGCCGGCGCTACAACCCGGGCTGGCACCTCGCCCTGGACCTGCGCAACATGCTTGTGGTCTCGGAGTGCACCGCGAAGGCGGCGCTGGAGCGGCAGGAGTCGCGCGGCGGGCACACCCGGGAGGACTATCCGGCGATGGAGCCGAAGTGGCGGCAGGTCAACCTGGTCTGCTCGCTGGACGGCGACAGCGTACGGCTGACCCGTAAGCCGCTGCCGAAGATGCGGCCGGAGCTGATCGGCCTCTTCGACCGTGCGGAGCTGGCGAAGTACCTCACCGACGAGGAGCTGGCCGACTTCGACGCCCTCGTCGCCGACGCTGGAGAGGCGGACAACCGATGAGCGCGAAGCGTCAGTTCCGGATCTGGCGGGGCGACGAGACCGGCGGGGACCTGCAGGACTACATGGTGGAGGTGAACGAGGGCGAGGTGGTCCTCGACGTCATCCACCGCCTCCAGGCCACCGACGCGCCGGACCTCGCCTGCCGGTGGAACTGCAAGGCCGGCAAGTGCGGCTCCTGCTCCATGGAGATCAACGGCAAGCCGCGGCTGGGCTGCATGACCCGGATGTCGACCTTCGGCGACGAGGAGACCGTCACCGTCACCCCGCTGCGGACCTTCCCGGTCATCCGGGACCTGGTCACCGACGTCTCGTTCAACTACGAGAAGGCCCGGGAGACCCCGGCGTTCGCCCCACCGGCGGACGTGGCCCCGGGCGACTACCGGATGCAGCAGGTCGACGTCGAGCGCTCGCAGGAGTTCCGCAAGTGCATCGAGTGCTTCCTGTGCCAGACGGTCTGCCACGTGATCCGTGATCACGACGAGAACAAGCAGGCGTTCTCCGGCCCGCGGTACTTCATCCGCGCGGCCGAGCTGGACATGCACCCGCTGGACGCCCGGACGGACCGCAAGGAGTACGCGCAGGCCGAACAGGGCCTCGGTTTCTGCAACATCACCAAGTGCTGCACCGAGGTCTGCCCCGAGCACATCAAGATCACTGACAACGGGATCATCCCCATGAAGGAACGGGTCGTCGACCGCAGGTACGATCCCCTTGTGTGGCTTGGTAGCAAGATCTTCCGTCGGGGCGAGACTCCCCAGACCAGCGTGACCACCGCCCGTCAGGGCTCGACGACGTCGGGCTCGGCCCGGGCCGGGGTGCACTCGCACGCGGGTGCTTCCCACGACCCGCGGGCCGAGGCGCAGGCGCAGAGTGGCGTGAACTGGGACCGGGAGGTGCCCCACCCGACCGCTCCGGCGGTGGACGACCGGGGCAAGCTGCCGCTGACCGAGCTCACGTTCGACCGGGCAGCCGCGCCGTCGCCGTTCGGTGACGACGTGACCTTCCCGCTGCCTCCGGAGCACCTCAACTTCGCGCACCCGGACCAGGACAAGCAGCACTAGACACCGCAACGAGGGCGGGGGCCGTGGCGATCGCCACGGCCCCCGCCCCGGTTTCCGGCGTTGATCATGAAGTTGCCGTCCGACCAGCCGGATCAGTGTCGGGGGGCTTTGGTGTCGGGGGCTTTCAGGAGGGGACGGAGGGCCGCCACGATGGGGGCGTCGGCGGGGAGCCAGGTGACCGAGTCCAGTTCGTCCGCCGCCAGCCAGCGCAGAGCGGAGTGCTCCAGCGCCTGCGGCTGGTCGTCGCCGAGCAGGTAGGCGGCATACACCTTGAGCACCGAACGGCCGTGCGCCATCCGTACGTTGCGGCCGACCCGATCGCCGATCTCGACGCGTACGGCCAGCTCCTCGGCGCACTCTCGGGCCAGCGCGTCGGTCTCGGCCTCCCCCGGCTCGACCTTCCCGCCGGGAAACTCCCACATTCCGGCCACCTCGGGCGGGGCGGCACGCGCACAGGCCAGCACCCGCCCGTCCCGGATGATCGCCGCACCGACGATCACCTTCAGGTCCCGTCGTTCGGTCTGCCCGCCGCCATTCGCCCGTTCGGTCCGCACGGGCGTCCAGGGTGCCAGATCAATCGGCGGTTTGGGTACCGTAGCCGTCCGCTAGGCCAACAGAACACGGAAGTGTGGGCGTGGACACCCCTTCCGAGCGACGACAGACTAGAGGACACCGACAAGACACGGGATGGCGACGATTTGGCCACGAGCCGACAACGGCGCTTGGGAGGTGCGGTGATGCGCGTGCTGTTCAGCAGCAGGGCCAAGCAGGACTACCTCTCCGACGCGTTGACCTTGCTAGCTGGTTGGACGCGCGAGGGCGAGCAGATCCGACGGACGCTCGCGATCGACGATACCCAACACGCCGCCCTGACTGAACGGGTCAAGGTCGTCGCCGACGCGCTGCACCTGCGCCCCGAGATCAACCGCCTGCCCGACCGTACCCAGATCCGGGTCGGCCACGGCAACGACGAGCCGTTGACCGAGGGTGAGGTCCTGTTGGCCGCCCGCATCGAGGACGCGTACCGGGCCGTCACCGAGTCCTGATGCCTCCTCGCCCCCGCCGGGCGGCTGGCACCGGTTTTCTAGCCTTGGACGCATGGCGAACATCGCGTATGACCGCAAAGAGCAGGTCCAGCAGATCGAGAGCGGCCTCCTCGACGGTGAGCAGATCATCGCCGTCTACGACGCGGTCGGCACCGGCACCGGGTTCATCGGGCTGACGGACCGTCGCGTGATCATCCAGGACCGCTCCTTCGTCGGGAAGCGGTTCGCGATCACCAGCATCCCGTACTCGAAGATCACCAGCATGAGCGTGGTCAGCAACAAGTCCTGGGGTGGCTCGTTCTTCTCCACCGGGGCGATCGCCATCCACGTGGGGACGCACACCTACGAGGTGGAGTTCCGGGGCGCGCAGAAGAGCCACCACGTGCACAACGTGATCCTGCACCACATCTCCTGACCGCCCGACCGTCGCGGCCCGGCAAGGCATATATGCCTTGCCGGGCCGCCGCCGTCTCTGGTCTCCTCGGTCCACGCCACGCGAAGGGAGCAGCCACCATGCCCGACACGACGAAGTCCCCCCGACCGAACGTCACCCGACCTGAGGAATCGAGACTTCGTGAGCAGTTCAGCTCCCCTGACCACGGCGCTGCCGCGCGCCACTGACACCAACCCCGGAGGCCGCTGATGTCGGTCTTCGACGATCCCGGCCTCTTCGGCCGGCTGTGGGCCGCCGGCTACGACGGCCCCGGCAACCCCGACCCGGCGCCGGCGGTGGACTTCCTGGCCGATCTGGCCGACGGGGGTCCGGTTCTCGAGTTGGCGATCGGCACCGGCCGGGTCGCGCTGCCACTGACCGAGCGCGGTCTCACAGTGCACGGCGTCGAGGCGTCCGAGGAGATGCTGGCGCAGCTGCGGGCCAAGCCCGGCGGCGACCAGATCCCCGTCGTCGTCGCCGACATGGCGGACGTACCGGTGTCCGGTGAGTTCCGGCTCGCGTACCTGGTCTTCAACACGCTGTTCAACCTGGTCGACGCCGAGCGGCAGGCGGACTGTTTCCGCAACGTCGCCCGGGTGCTGTCGCCGGGCGGGGCGTTCGTCATCGAGACGTTCGTGCCCGACCCACGCGACTTCGACGCCGACGAGCAGGTGCAGGTCCGTGCCGTCACCGAGGACTCCGCGACGATCCGGCTGCACAGGTACGACCGGCCGGCGCAGCGGTTCATCCGGCAGACGATCACCTTCGACGCCGAGGGTGTGCACCTGAAGCCGTTCGCCATGCGGTACGCCTGGCCACACCAGATCGACGAGATGGCGCGACAGGCAGGGCTTCGGCTCACCGAGCGGTACGCCGACTGGCACCGGCAACCGTTCGACGCGGACAGCAGGGCGCACATCTCCGTCTACCGGGCCGAGTAGCGGCGGTTGATCGACTCCGGTTCCCGCAGGTCAGGGGCACCGACACCCCGCCGTCAAGGAACCGGAGTCGATCTCGTGCGGAACCCGCACGCGGCTCAGCCGAGCGGATCGGGAAGCGGCACCTCTCCCTTTATCGCCTTCTCCACCAACTCGACGCGCTGCTGGTGCAGGACATGGCCGTTGAGCGGTCTGCCCGGCACATTGATGCAGCGCTGGCCGGGCACCGCGTCGCAGACCGGACATCGAAGGAACAGACCACCGGCCGGCACCAGCTCGACGCCCTGAGCCAGCGCCGATCTGCCAATCTTGACAAGCGCCCGGTAGAGATCCTCATCCTGATGCCGTGTCGCGGCGGCAGCCACGTCGTGCATCCCTTCCCAGAACTGCTCGACGGCCCTCGGCTCGTTGATGTCGACGCGCACGGTCACAGATCCCCGCCCGCGGACCCGGCAAACCTTCAGCCGGCACACCCGAGCGTCGATTGACGCCTGCCACCCCAGCGCCATCGACGCTGACTACGCCCTCAGCGGATTCTGCTGTCGGCAGCGTTTGTTGATGCGCGGGGTCCGCGCCGGGTCAGCTGGCTGCATGCAACCAGACACCGCCCGTTTTCCGCGCTCCTCGCCGTACTGGCCGGTGGTCAGTCACCCACAGCTGCGGCGTGTCCTACCCGGGCTCGCCGTCTCCGCGTTGGGCGACGGCATGGCGGTGGTGGCGGTGACGTGGCTGGCCATCCACCTCGCCCCGCACGATCAGCGCGGCACCTGGATCGCCGTGGCCATGGCGGCGTACACCCTGCCCAGCGCGGCCGGGACTGTCGTCTTCGGCCGGTTGCTGCGCGGGCGCGGCGGCGCGCAACTCGCCGGGTGGGACGCGATCCTGCGGGCCTCCGCACTCGCGGCGATCCCCCTGGCCCACCTCGCCGGTGTGCTCACCATCGGGCTGTACGTGGTCCTGCTGGCCGCCTCGGCGCTTCTGCACTCGTGGGGTTCCGCCGGCCGGTTCACACTGATCGCCGAACTGCTGCCGCAGCGCCACCACCTACCCGCCAACGCGGTGCTCAGCACCATCGCCGGGTTCGCCACCATCGTCGGCCCGCCACTGGCGGGCATCCTGATCAGCTGGGCGGGGCCGGTGTGGGTCATCGCCATCGACGCCGCGACCTTCGCCGCACTGGCCCTCACGTACCGCCTCGCCCTTCCCACCAGCGGCGGGCCCGCACGGTCCGAGGGCGGCGCTTCGCGAACGGCCGGCCTCACTGTCATCCGCCGCGACCCCGCCCTGCTCGGCCTGCTGGTGCTGAGCCTCGGCTTCTTCTTCCTCTTCGGCCCGGTGTACGTGGCGATGCCGATCCACGTCACCGACGACCTGCACTCCTCCGCGACGCTGCTCGGCGCCTACTACACCGCGTTCGGCGTCGGCGGTCTCGCCGGAGGTCTGGCCGCCGGTTATCTTCGCCGCTGGCCACTGCGGGTCACCACCATCGGCATCGTCGTCGGGTTCGGCGTCGCCATGCTGCCGCTCGGCCTGGGCGCACCCGTCGGCGTGTCGTTGCCGGCGTTCGCCGTGGCGGGCCTCATCTGGGCGCCGTACATGTCCACCTCGATGGCGCTGTTCCAGCGCAGCACGTCGACGGCTCAGCTGCCCGCGGTGCTTGCCGCGAACGGTGCGATCCTCGTGCTGGCGGTGCCGCTGGGCACCATGCTGGGTGGGCCACTTGTGGGTGCCATCGGTCCCCGACCGACGCTGCTGCTCTGCGCCGTGGCGATCGTGGCCCTCGGCCTGGTCGCCGGGGGGTTCGCGATCTCCCGTCGGAGCTCGCGAACCCCCGATCCGGCCGTCACCGAGGTCAGTGCCCGTCGCTGATCTGGACGTCGTCCGGCGCCGGCCGGCCGTGCCCGGTCTCGACAAGCGCCTTGAGGCTGAGCAGGAACGTCGCCCACTTGGTGCTGCACTGGTGCATCAGCTCGGTCGGCTCGCGCCAGCCCTCGTGCGTGAACTGGACGACAGTGAAATCGCCACGCTGGTCGAGACGCCAGCCGATCTCGGTGCCAATCCATTCCGTCGGGCCGTCGGCGACCCGCCACCGCACCCGGCCGGCCGGGTCCAGCTCAAGGATCTCCAGGTCGAACCCGGGGTCGTCGCCGAACCGGACGGCCAACCGGCCGCCCACCTCGCTCTTGCCGGTCGTGTCGACCGACCACCAGCCGGCAACGCCCTCGGGAGTTGCCACCGTTCGGTAGACGTCGTCGAGCGGAGCGACGACGCCGACCTGATGCAGGATGTCGACCATTGTCATTCCCCTTCGTTGTGGTGGTTGCGCTCGATCGCCTCGGCGATCCGCTTGATTCGGCGAAGCCGGGCGTCCCAGGTGGAGCCCACCGCCGACAACTGCGCGACGGCGCGGGCGAGTTGCGCCTCGTCGACCTGGTAATGACGCTCGCGACCGGCCGACTCGGCGTGGATCAGCCCGACCCGGTCCAGGACGGCCAGATGCTTCGAGACGGCCTGCCGGGTGACGGGTAGCCGCCTGCTCAGCGACGTCGCGGTGCCCGGCCCGTCGGAGAGCAGAAGATCGATCATCGTACGACGGGTGGGGTCACCGATGGCCGACCACAGCTCGTCGTCGACAGCGGCGCTCACGGCGTGGCGACCAGCCGTGCGACGTACCCGCCCAGTCGGGGCAGGTAGTGGTCCCAACCGTTCTCGTGGTCCTGGTACTGCGCCTCCAGGACCGCGATCTCCCAGCCCATCTCGCGGAACCCGGTCTCGGTCATCCGGATCTGCGTCCCCGTGCCGGCGGGGATCAGGTCGAAGGTGACAAGCAGCGCCGGCCCACTCCGGTCCGGCTCGGTGAAGCACCACCGGAAGGAGAACCGCTTCGGCGGGTCGACCTCGACGACGGCGAGCGCGACGGTCGTCGTCTCGCCGGTGTCCGCGTTGCGCCACACCAGTTCGCCGGGTGCGCCGGCGACCGACTCGAACCGCGCGTCGTCGGGCCACCACTCCCGCATGTGCTCGGGCTGACTGACCACCTCGAAGACGACCTCTGGGGACGCGTTGACGTGAATGTCGCGTTCGATAGTTCCCTGCTCCATGTGCCTCCACCTTTCGCAACCTTTGGTTGCACTTAACCTACGACAGCGTGCGCCGATCGCGCAACCTTTCGTTGCATGTCACGGTTCCGTCGTACCCGTCGTGCACGATCGGCACATGTCCGAACCCTCGCCGCACCGACACCACGCCATCGACTACATCGAGCTCACGGTGACCAACCTCGCCGAGGCCAAGCGCTTCTACGCCGACGCGTTCGGCTGGCAGTTCAACGACTACGGGCCGGAGTACGCCGGCATCCGCAGCAGCACCCACGGCGACGACGCACCAGAGGTGGGCGGTCTCCGTCTGGACCAGGAGGTTCGACCCGGCGGCCCACTCGTGCTGCTCTACTCCGCCGACCTGGACCGGTCCGTGCAGGCCGTGCGGGAGGCCGGTGGCCAGGTGGTGAACGGGCCCTACGCGTTCCCCGGCGGCCGGCGCTTCCACTTTACCGACCCCAGCGGCAACGAACTGGGCGCCTGGGCCGAACAGTAGGCCGACGACCGCCCCGCTGAGACCTCGTTGTGTCGACGGGTCGCTGATCCTCAGCGCCGGCGGGCGCGCAGGACGCCGGTCAGCATCGGCACTGTGGCGTACGACCAGGGATCGGGTCACCGCACAAAGGCGAGAACGACGCGGCCCATTTACCTTGGCCGACCGACCAAACTCCTGGTCAAGCCACGTATATCTATCCGTTACCACTGGCGGACTTCGCAGTGACCGCGACAGCTATACGGTCCAGCCCAGAGCCTACGGATATGGAGAAATCTATGCGGAAAGCAACGTCGAGGAGACTCGCAGCGGCGGGTGGCGCACTTACGCTGGCGTTTGCCGGCATTCTTCCGATCGCGACCCCGGGAGCTGCGGCGGCCCGGCACGCTCCGGGCGTGTCGTCGTACGAGACGACCGGCGTACCGACGGAGGTCGGAACGATGGCCTCCTGCTCGGACTGGACGCCGCACATCAGGCGGGTCATCGTCGGCAGCGCAGCGGTGCACACCAGCTATTCGGGGTCATCCTCGGTGATAGCCCACTGGAAGTCCAAGACGCTCTTCCGTATCGACAAGCGTTGCGTGAACGATGCTGGAAACCTGTGGTGGCACTCCGACTGCTGCACCGGCGTAAAGGGCTGGATCTGGAACGACTACACCGAGTTCGCCCACTACAACTAATCGCCCCAGCAATGCCGACAAGAATGGCGCGGTGAGGTGGTGGGCGACAAGGTGCAGCGTCCTACCGGACTCCGGCCTTGTCGCCCCACCGCGTCATCCCCCGAGGCGGTCATTCGACAGGCTGGGCGTCTGGGCCGAGCAGTAGGGAGCGCTGATCGCAGGCACGGCTGCCAAGCGCGCCGACCCTTCCCGACGGCATCGGCGGCGGATGACCACTTCGGTTACCGTCGGGCCGTGGTGGATCCGGTTCCGCTGGCGTCGGGGCGAGACGCCGACGTCTTCGCCATCGACGATCGGCGTGTCCTTCGCCGCTACCGCAACGGTGGAGACGTGGCCGCGGAGGCGGCGGTCATGGCGTACGTGCGAAGTCTGGGTTTTCCCGTGCCCACCGTGTACGAGGCGCGCGGGACCGATCTCGTGATGGAACGCCTGGACGGGCGCACCATGCTGTCGGCGCTCATCGCCGGGGAGCTCGACGCTCTGGCGGCGGCCGACTGCCTGGCGGATCTGCATCGCCGACTTCACGCGTTGCCTCCCCGTCTCGGTCAACGCGACGGCGACCGGATCCTGCACCTCGACCTGCACCCGGACAACGTCATGCTGACGACCCGGGGGCCGGTGCTCATCGACTGGCGCAACGCCACCGAGGGACCGGCAGAGCTCGATGTCGCGCTGTCCGCTGTCATCCTCGCCCAGGTGGCTGTCGACTGTGAACATCCGCTGGCGTCGCCGGCCGCAACGCTGTTGGACGCCTTCCTGGACTGCGTCGGTGGCAGCCTGCTGACCGTGCTGGACCGCGCCCTGGCGGTACGCCGGAACGATCCGGCACTCACCGCCGGTGAGCGGGACCGGCTCGACGCCGCTGCCGTCCTCATCACCGCCCACTGGTGAGGCCCCAGCGGGGTTGGTGACGTTCGGTCTCAGCTGACAGTGCCGTCCCGTTCCACCTCGACACCGCTGCGCAGCAGTCCGACGAGCCGCTGGGCGTGTGCCACGTCGGTGCCACTGAGAGCGGCACCGCTGGCGATGGCGAGCAGATCAGCCACGGTGAGGTCGGGCCGCACGGCGTTCACGTCCTGCGCCCGGCGCAGCAGCTTGGTCGCTGTGGAGCGCATCGACTCATGCCACTTGTCGAACAGCCGGGTCCGGTGGGCGCCGGGGCCTTCGGTGGCGGCAAGGGCGAGCGCGCGTTTCGTCGCGACATGGACGACGAATGCGTCCAGCCAGGTGAAGAGCGCGTCCGCCGGCCGCGGGTCGCCGAGCAGGTCGGCGCCCTGGCGGCACAGCGCCGCCACTTCGTCGGCATAGACGGCGACGAGCAGGTCGCCCCGGGTTGGGAAGTGCCGGTAGAGGGTTGCGTTGCCGACACCGGCCTTTCGCGCCACCTCGTCGAGGACGACCTCGGACCCGGACTTGTCGACGAGTTCCCGCGCCGCGGCGAGCAGCCGCTCGACGTTGCGTGCGGCGTCCGCCCTACGCCCACGCCCGGGAACCGTCGAGTTGTCAGCATTCAACGCCATCCAGCACTCCAGGTCTTGCCAATCGGGGAGGTCCCCGCTTAACGTACCAAGCCTAAGCGGGGAACTCCCCGATTCGGGCCACTGGAGGATGCGATGAGACTGACCGCCGAGGACCGCACGGCGATCACGGACCTGATCAACCGGCACGGCCACCTGACCGACAGCGGCGATTTCGACCGGATGCCGGAACTGTTCACCGCCGACGTGGCCTACGACGTCACGGACCTTGGAGGTGGCGTGCCCACCGGGCTCGCAACGCTCAGGGACGCCGCGCTCGCCCTGGGTGAGGGGAATCCCGTCGGTCACCACGTCACCAACATCGTGCTCACCGGAGTAGCCGACGACCGCGTCCACGCACTGTCGAAGGGCATCGGCATCTACGCCGACGGCACCGCCGGCAGCGTGACCTATGAGGACACGATCGTGCGCGGCGACGACGGGTGGCGCATCAGCCAGCGCACGGTCCGCGCCCGGCGGGTCCCCCTGACGCGCTGACCGCTCCCTCGGGCCGGTTCGGCCTGGCACCCGCAAAACCCTTGTCCAAGCACCGAAGCAGGCAACTAGGCTCCGGTCGAGGTACGCCAGAAGGGCCTGGGGGAACGGCAATGATAATTGTGAAGTTCGATGAAAGTCGAGAATGGTACATCCAGGGAGGCGTCTTCGAAGACATCGTCGATTCCGCACCCGCCGGAATGCTCCACGACGATGACCTGGCCGAGCACCTGTGGCCCGGCCGGGCGATGGGCTGGCTGAATGTCCGCGACATGGAACCGGGTCGAGCGCGGCGCATCATCGCCGCCTTGAGTGCGGGTGTGGTCGGCCAACTGCGGACGGTCGATCAGAGCAACAACAAGCTTGTCGAGTTCTACGAAGGTCTGCTGAAGACCGCCGGCGACGCCCGCGAGAGCTTCCCACAGTGAACAACCCTCGCACCCGGCCGGTCACTTAGCTGGGTCAGGCCTGGGGGATCTACGCAAGCTACGGGCATCTATCCGTGCAGGGTCTACAGTGGCCCTCCGACGGGAGCTGCGGGCGAAGTGGGCCGGTTTGAGGCTATGTGCCAGCAGGCATCGCGTGCATCGGTCAGCTGTTCGGGGGTGATGCCCTCAAGGGTTCTGGAGAGTTGGCCGGCTCGTTGGCGCATCGCTGTGTTGACCTGGTGGGTGCCGGCCTGGGTGAGGCGCACGAGAATCGGGGCTGCGGACACGGTGCTCGCCGAGCCTTGCACGATGCCAGCCCGCTCGGCTTCTGCGACGAGCTCGGAGAGGTCTGCGTCGGGGCCCAGGACCAGTTCTTCCAGCGGCCTGCCGTCGTCGTGTGTAACGAGCTGGCCGAGGATTTGGGTCATCGGGTCGGCGATGGTGGTGCGTAGGCTTTGGAGCAACGGGTCCAGCATGATCGCGGCGGTCTGTAGCGCGAAGAGCGTTTCGGTTTCGCGGATCTGCTCGGGTTG
The DNA here is from genome assembly GCF_050942285.1 of Micromonospora sp. CA-240977. Lineage (NCBI taxonomy): Bacteria > Bacillati > Actinomycetota > Actinomycetes > Micromonosporales > Micromonosporaceae > Micromonospora > Micromonospora sp. CA-240977. Next base: position 6,616,962 of record NZ_CP192055.1, read on the forward strand.
CAGCGTCGCGGCGGCCGCGTGTCGGACGTCGGGTGCGTAGAGATAGCCGACGTCGTCGCGGGCCAGGGAAAGGCGTGGCAGGCGCGCTATCCGATGGTATGTCCAGTTGGAGATCGTCGTCAGGCAGGCGTGGCGGACTACCGCCATCTGATCGGGGCTTAGCCCACGCAGCAGCGGTGCGAGCTGGCCATGCTGCCAGAGCGGGAAGTTCCGTTCATGGTGGCATTGCGGTGGCAGGGCACTGGCCACCGCGTTCACGGCGAGCGACGCCGCATTGATCGCAAGCAGCGTCTCGCAGCTGACGATGTGTTCGAGTCCAGCGAAGGCCGGTACCAGCTCGCGTACCCTCGCCGGGTCCAGGCCGCGATCGGCCGCAGACGTCGGTGGCGAGGTCTTCTCGGGTAACGGGGACGGCATGTCGGTAGCGGTTTGCCAGACGACGCTGACGAACCAGTTCGATGGCTGCTGACCCGGTTTGCGCATCTCGTGATAGAGCGAGACGCTGCCGCAGTCCCGTCCCCGTCTCAACGAGTACCTGACCATGCATGTCGTGTCGACGTAGTCGGCGACCTCGGCCGCGGCGACGCTGCCGAGCTCACACCCAAAGGTCCGCAGCTGCTGTGGGTATTCGATGAACGGCCGGCCTGGACGCCGCCACGCGGCGTGTTCCCAGGTGCCGTCGCGGGCCTGCTGAGCGAGTACGAGCGTGGCTTCCTGCGGAATTGGGAAGCTGGCGGGAAAGCGTGGGGGCAGTCCCCCGTCCAGTTCGGTCAGGCCCGTCGTGGTGCCGTAGAAGATGTCGGCCTGGGCGTCATAGTCGTAGGGCGGCTGTGGTGGCCTCCTGGGCTCAAGTCGACCGTCGATGTCGGCCGCGTCGAGCTCATCAAGGACGATCCGGACGACGTGCTCGGCGTACTGACTTTCGTCCTTGAGGTCCAGACGAAACACCGGAACGGTGTGCTCCATATGTACCGTGCACCAACTCGGCAGCGGGGCCTCGGGGTCGTCCGGATGCGGTATCCGGCCAACCGCCCGAACCGCACGCTGCAGCGCTGCGACGCCAGCGGCCTGATCCGTGGTGTCGTGCAACGCGAGGGTCACCGCGGAGCAGTGCTCAGCAACGTAGGCGATGAGGTCCGCCTCGTCATAGCGCAGCATCGAGCGATGCTTTCACGCCCACCGCAAGCAGACATCCCCACCACCGCCAGGGCTACGGTCGCGCGTCCGACTGCTGCGCTACGTCGCGCCGTCGCAGTTCGAAACGTGTCAGCCAAGCAAGCCCAACAAGCGATGCGAGCAGGATCCAGCCGACGGGGTTCGTCGGGGCGATTACCAGGGCGGCGACAGCGCCGACCGCACCGACTGCGCCAAAGAGCCACATCGTGCGCAGCGGCATCTCCCGAGGGGGCTGCGGCTCGCGCCCAGCAGGCGAGGTGGAGTCGTCGGCGGTCATGCGCTGATCTTTGCTGTGGCCGTGTGCCTCGTCAACAGCACTGAGCTGCCGAGACCTCTTCGGTGCGAACGAATCACCAGCCGCCAGCAGCAGGGCTGAGCTGTCCGCACGGTCCACCTGAGTCCACGAATGTCCGGCGGAAGAACGCACCCGCCGCGCCGCCGATGACGCGTGGGGTTGTGCCCCCGACGCGCCCCGGACGACGACTCGACCACCTGGCCTACGAGAACAGGCCGGATTCAGACGTTGAAGCGGAACTCCACAACGTCGCCGTCCTGCATGACGTACTCCTTGCCCTCGATGCGGACCTTGCCCGCCGCCTTGGCCGCCGCCATCGAACCGTGCTCGACCAGGTCGTGGTAGGAGACCACCTCGGCCTTGATGAAACCGCGCTGGAAGTCGCTGTGGATGACACCCGCGGCCTCCGGCGCGGTGGCGCCGACCGGGACGGTCCAGGCGCGTGCTTCCTTGGGGCCGGCCGTGAGGTACGTCTGGAGGCCGAGGGTGCGGAAGCCGACCCGGACGAGCTGGTTGAGGCCGGGCTCGTTCTGCCCGATCGACTCCAGCAGCTCGCGGGCCTCGTCCTCCGGGAGGTCCACCAACTCGGATTCGATCTTGGCATCCATGAAGACGGCCTCGGCGGGAGCGACAAGGGCGCGCAGCTCGTCGAGGAACGCCTCATTGGCCAGCTCAGCCTCGTCGACGTTGAAGACGTACAGGAAGGGCTTGGTGGTGAGCAGGTGCAGCTCGCGCAGGTGCTCCAGCTCGATCTTGGCGGCGGCCGCCCCGGAGTAGAGGGTGGTGCCGCCGTCGAGCACCTCGATGGCGGCCTTCGCGGCAGCGACCGCGGCGGCCCGGTCCTTGCGGAGCTTGGCTTCCTTCTCCAACCGGGGCAGCGCCTTGTCCAGGGTCTGCAGGTCGGCGAGGATCAGCTCAGTGTTGATCGTCTCGATGTCGTCGGCCGGGGAGATCTTGCCGTCGACGTGCACCACGTTCGGGTCGGAGAAGGCCCGGACCACCTGGCAGATCGCCGACGCGTCCCGGATGTTGGCCAGGAAGGCGTTGCCCCGGCCCTGCCCCTTCGACGCGCCGCGGACCAGGCCGGCGATGTCGACGAACGACACCGGAGCCGGCAGCACCTTCTGCGACGAGAAGATCTCGGCCAGCTTGCCCAGCCGCTCGTCGGGGAGCCCGACCACGCCGACGTTGGGCTCGATGGTGGCGAACGGGTAGTTCGCCGCCAGCACGTCGTTCTTGGTCAACGCGTTGAAAAGCGTGCTCTTGCCGACGTTGGGCAGGCCGACGATGCCGATGGAGAGACTCACGACCAGCCAGCTTACGCGGGTGCCGACCGGGCCGGCCCACGCGGCTCCGCATCGCCGGGCCGAGGGCGCGACCGCCGCCCGTGGCCGGCGCACCGGGCACCGCCCGGCGTCACGCTGCGGCGGCTGCCGGCCCCACCGGATACCGCACGCCGGTGAGGTCCTCCGAGACGGCCCACAGGCGTTGCTGCACCGTCACGTCGTAGGACTCGGGGCTGGACGTGACAAGCCTGGGGTGGCCGCGCACCTCACCAAGGCCATCGGGGCCGTAGTACTGCCCGCCGAGAACTGACGGGTCGGTGGCAGCCCGCAGGGTGGGCAGCGCGCCCGCCCACGCGGGTTGGGTGATCACCGGGGCGAGCCAGGTGACCGGTCCGCGGATGGCCGCCGGGGTGTTGCGGACCAGTTCGGTGTTGGAGATGCCGGGGTGTGCGGCCACCGCGGCGGTGGTGCCGTGCGTGGCGAGCCGGCGCTGCAACTCGTAGGTGAACATCAGGTTGGCGAGCTTCGACTGCCCGTAGGCGGCGACCCGGCCGTAGGAACGCTCCCACTGGAGGTCGTCGAAGTGGATGGCGGCGCGGATGCGGTGGCCGGTGCTGCTGACCGTCACCACCCGGGATCCGGGAACGGGCAGCAGCAGGTCGAGCAGCAGTCCGGTGAGCGCGAAGTGGCCCAGGTGGTTGGTGCCGAACTGCATCTCGAAGCCGTCGCGGGTGGTCTGCTTCGGGGTGTACATCACGCCCGCGTTGTTGATGAGCAGGTCGATCCGCGGGTGGGCGGCGCGCAGGGCCACCGCGGCGGCGCGCACCGACTCCAGCGAGGTCAGATCCAGTTCCTGTACGGAGACGTCGCCGTTCATGCGGGCGGCGGCCAGGTTGCCCTTCTCGGTGTCGCGTACGGCCAGCACGACCGACGCCCCGCGTTCGGCGAGCCGCCGGGCGGTCTCGAAGCCCAGTCCGGTGTTGGCGCCGGTGATCACGGCCACCCGGCCGTCCTGGCGCGGCATCTGCTGCTCGGTCCACTTCATCTCGACTCCCTAATGTACCGCCGGTAAGTTATGCCTGAAACGCTAATGTACCGCCGGTACGCTGTCAAGGGACCGCCGGTACCCAAGCTAGGGTTGGCGTCATGACGTTCCAGCGGGCGCGCAGTGAGGAGCAGCGTGCGGTCCGGCGTCGGGCGATTTTGGAGACGACCGCGGCGATGCTCGACGAGATGCCGGTCGCCGAGGTGACCCTGAACGAGCTGAGCCGGCGGGTCGGCCTGGCCAAGACGGCGGTGCTGCGCTATTTCGAGTCCCGCGAGGCGGTGCTGCTCGACCTGATGGACCACCGGACGACGACCTGGCTGGCCGAGCTGGAGCAGGAGTTGGCCCACGGCGTCAGCCCCGACCGGTCCGCCGTGGAGCGCGGGGAGCAGACAGCCGACGTGCTCAGCCGGTCGCTCGCCGCCCAGACGGTGCTCTGTGATCTCTTCGGCGCGCAGGGCGGAGTGCTCGAGCACAACGTCTCAGTCGAGGTGGTCCGCCGGCACAAGCGCGCCTCGCTCGGCAACCTCGCGGTGATGGCCGGCCTGGTCCGGCGGCACCTGCCCGAGGTCGGCGACCGCGCCGAGATGTTCTGCCTGAGCGTCCTGATCATGGCCGGCGCGCTGTCGGCCTACGCCTCGCCGCCGCCCAGCCTGCTCGCCGTCTACGAGTCCGAGCCGGCGCTCGCGGTCCACCATGTCGACCTGCGGACAGCACTGCGGCTCACGATCAGCACGTCGCTCGTGGGCATACTGCCGCGCTCCTGAGTCCGAGGCGGGACCGTGCGAGCGACGCCCGGACGAACGTGGGTTTCGGGGGCGTTCCCGGTGCGCCTCCGGGCACGGGTCGAGCGGATTCTGCCGCGACGGGATCCGCGGGCGTTGCTACCGTGCCGGGTTCGACGTCTCGCTGTAGGAGGTGGCATGACCTCGACGTTGCCCGAGCTGTACATCGCCGTCGATGTGGAGGCGGACGGGCCGATCCCCGGGCCGTACAGCATGATCTCGCTGGGAATGGCCGTGACCGGCCACCCGGACCTGTCCTTCTACACCGAACTGCGCCCCATCTCCGACGACTTCGTGCCGGCGGCGCTTGCCGTCTCCGGCCTGGACCGGGACCGCCTGCTGCGGGAGGCGCCCACCGCGCAGGAGGCGATGTCCGCAGCGGCGGCCTGGGTCAACGGGCTGCGCCGGATCGGCCGCCCGGTCTTCCTCGCCGCCCCCGCCGTCTGGGACGGCATGTTCGTGCACTGGTACTTCGTCCGCTTCGTCGGCCACAGCCCGTTCGGCGCCACCGGCTCGGGTGTCGATCTGCGCAGCTACTGGATGGGGGTGACCGGCAGCGAGTGGGTCCAGACCCGCAAGGGCACGATCAAGCACGAGCTGGGCCTGCACGACGTGCCGCACACGCACCACGCCGGGGAGGACGCCGCCGAACTGGCGCAGGTCTTCGACGCGGTGCTCCGTCGCCGCCAGTCCGGCGAGCAGGCGTGACCCGCGCCGACGCTCAGCCGAGCAGGCGCGGGGCGATCACCGCCTCCCGGACGCTGCCGTCCGCGCCCCGGCTGACCTCGTACGCCGAGACGCCCTCGCGGTCCGCTATCGCTTCGACGAGCCGGGTGCCCCGGTAGACAAGGCCGACCCCGTCGTCGGTGCAGTGGCTGGTCGGCAGCGTCCCGTTGCCGACCAGCTCGTGCATGAGCGGACGCCGCTGCCCCTCGCTGTCGTAGTGCACCCCGTTGCCGTACGGCAGCCAGGCCAGGCCGTCGGTGAAGCCGCGCAGCCGGGGACCGAAGCTGTCGGTGGCACCGCCGACATGCCAGCAGATCGAGCCCGCCGAGACCCCGGCCAGCACCACGCCGGCCTGCCAGCACTCGCGCAGGATCTCGTCGAGCCCGTGCACCCGCCAGAGCGCGACCAGGTTGGCCACGCTCCCGCCGCCGACCCAGACCACGTCCTGCGCGAGCAGGTGGGCGCGGACGTCCTCGACGTTCGGCATCGGAAACAACGCGAGGTGCGACAGCCGGAACCGGGTGTCGGCGAACGCGCCGTAGACGGCGGTCAGTGTGGTGGGCTGGTCCCCGACGGCCTGACCGAGGTAGCAGACCCGCGGCTGTGAACCGGCCTCGGCCAACTCGGCCGCCAACTCGAAGACCGGGCCGGGACGCAGGTCGGCGGGCCCCCGGTCACCCCGCGAGAAGCCCATGCTGGTGGCGAGGATGGTCGGTGCGCTGGCGGCCATCGGGCGTCCTTCCGTCGGGGTGCGGCGTCCATCCTGCCGCAGCCGGCCGGCGCACACCGTCAACTCCGGTACGCACTCAGTCGCCGTGGCGCTGGCGGGGCACCTGAGCCCCGGGCCGGAAGCCCGGGGGCACATCGTCGAGCGGCCGGTCGCCGGGCGGCAGCTCGTCGAACGGCCGATCGGCCGGGGGCAGTTGGGCCGCGGCGGCGCGGGGCAGGGTGAACCGGTCGGCGGCGGCCGAGCCGGCCGAGATCGACTCGCGCAGCATCCAGCGCACCTCGTCGGCCGTCCAGCCCAGCCCCGGCCGGGCGGCGATCTCGCGCACCAACCGGCGGCCGACCCTGGTGTCGTCGTCGTAGAAGCGCATGCACCAGTGGTGCGTCCACATGCCGAGCGCCCGCAGGCCCGCGTCGTCCAGTGAGCCCGCCAACCGGCCGCAGGCGGTGTCGGCGAAGATCTGCTCGGGGTCGGTCGCCCGGTCCCGGTCGATGGCGCCGCGGGCGGCGGGGGCGACGGCCCGCATCCGGCGGTAGAAGGACTGCGCCACCGCGCGGGGCAGCGGCGGAAATGTGCCCGGTGTCGACGCCGCCGCCCAACCCGCCACGCTCACCATTCGCCGCACCCCTTCTTGAGTTGGTGGCCGGACGGTACCCGTCACGACCGACACTTCCGGGGCGGAAAAACCCGTCGGATCGCGGATAGCGACGATGACCTGGGGCGTCTGTATGGGTGACAACGAAACGGGGGTGGTGGGTGGACGAGGACGAGCGGACTCGGCTGGCCGAGTTCGTCACCAGCCGGACGCCGGCCCTGATGCGGGTCGCGTACCTGCTGACCGGGGACCGCAACGCCGCCGAGGACCTGTTCCAGTCGGCACTGGCACGGACCATCCCGAAGTGGGGATCCATCCGGCACGCCGATCCCGAGGGGTACCTCCGCGTGGTGATGTACCGCGAGCAGATCAGCTGGTGGCGACGACTGCGCCGATGGCGGGAGACGCCGCTCAACCCGGCCGACGAACCGGTCGGCGTCGATCCGAGCGGCGGCTCGGATGTCCGGTTGGCGATGCGCGCCGCCCTTCGCCACCTGCCGCCGGCACAGCGGACGGTGGTGGTCCTGCGCTACTACGAGGATCTGCCCGAAGCCCGGGTGGCCGAGCTGCTCGGCTGTTCCGTGGGCACGGTACGCAGCCGTACCCACCGGGCGGTCACGCGCCTGCGCGAGCTGCTGCCCGAGGTCGAAATGCTGGAGGTACGGCGATGACCGACTCCTTCGAGCACCTCATCCGCTCCACCCTCACCGACCTCGCCGAGGAGGCACCGATCGTGCATGACCAGTTGAACCGAGCGGAACGGCGGGTGCGCACCCGCCGCCGCGCCACGGTGACGATGGGGGCGGTCGGCACCCTCGCGGCGATCCTGATCGCCACCCCGATCGCTCTCGCCTCGACCCGCTCGGACGAGGCTCCACCGGCCGCCCCCAGCCCGGCGGCCCCGGCGGCCGTGCCCGACCCACCCGCGCCGACCGGGTCGCCGACGGCCCTACCAAACCCTGGCGGCGCGAAACAGGACCCGTTCGCGCGGCCGGACGTGCCCGGCGTACCCGGCAAACCCGGTGCGCCCGGTGATACCGCTGGTGCCTCCGGTGCGCCCGGTGCGCCCGCTGCGTCGGGGGTTCCCGGTGCGCCAGGGGTACCCGGTGCGCCGGTTCCCGGTGAGCCAGGGGTGCCCGGTGACCCAGGGGTGCCCGTGCCCGGTGAGCCAGGGGTTCCCGGCGCGCCCGGAGAACCGTCCCGCTGAACCCGCCCGGCGTGCCCAGCAGTCGATGAGCACTGAGCGGACCGGTCAGGTCGGCGGCGTCCTCGCCCCGGCCTGACCGGCCGACTTTGGCGGCAGCGCCGGGGCGATGGGCCGGGCTCGACCGGAGATACCTGTCACCCCCGCGGCGCTTCCCCGCACCGGCGAGCGCCACGCGCCCCCGCGAACAGCGGGCGCCGGCCCACCGGGTTTGCCGAGGCCGGTAAGCCCGCCCATCCTTGGGGCCATGACCGATCCCGGACACCCGACGGGCGAGCCGCGGGGGCGACGATGAGCACCACAATGCCCCGGGTGCCCACCTCACTCGCCGGGCAGATCGTCACACCCGGCGACCGCCGGTACGCGCAGCTGCGCTCGACGTACACCACCACGGCGTCGCCGGCCGCCGTCCTGCTGCCGAAGACCACAGCGCAGGTGATCGACGCGCTGCGCTACGCGCGGGAGCAGCGGCTGCCGATCGCCGTCCGCAGCGGCGGGCACGGCTTCTCCGGGGCCTCCTCCAACAACGGTGGGGTGGTCATCGACCTGTCCATGCTCAACCGGGTGCAGGTGCTCGACGAGCGGGCCGGGCTGGTCCGGGTCGAGGCCGGCGCCCGCTGGGCGAACGTCGCGAAGGCGTTGGCACCGTACGGCCTGGTGATCAGCTCGGGTGACTACGGCGGCGTCGGCGTCGGCGGCCTGGCCACCGGCGGCGGTGTGGGCTGGCTGGTCCGCGCCCACGGCCTCACCCTCGACCGCGTCCGCGCGGTCGAGGTGGTGCTCGCCGACGGGACGCTGGTCCGTGCGGACGCCGCGCACGAGCCGGACCTGTTCTGGCTGGTCCGGGGGGCCGGAGCTGGTGCGGGGATCGTGGTGGCCTTCGAGATCGAGGCGGTCGAGCAGCGCAACGTCGGCGTGACGCAGCTGGTCCTCGAGGCGCATCCGGACGGGCGCACCATCCGGGAGTGGACGGCCTACCTCGCGCAGGCCCCCCGGGAGTTGTCCGCGGCGGCAGTGGTGTTCGCGGAGGGCCGCTCGGCCCTCATGTCCATCACCGCCGTGGTGGCCGCCGAGAGCCTGCGCCGCGCCCGGCCCGCGGTGGAGCCGCTGCTCGCCATCGGGAAGGTGCTCGAACACCGCACCGACCTGCTGCCCTACCCGAACCTGGTGCCGACCGCGCACCTGAATCCCAACGTCGGGCAGCAGCGCGGCACGACCACGAACGGTCTGTTCACCGGGCTGGACGACGCTGGCGCGCGGGCCGTGCAGCGGGCGGTGACCGGGCCGGGGCGGGCCGTGGTCCAGCTCCGCTCGCTGGGGGGCGCGGTCAACGACGTGGCGCCCGACGCGACCGCGTACGCCCATCGCCACCAGGACACGCTTGTCATCGCCTCGGTCTTCCCACCGCAGGGCGCTGCGGCGTTGGATGCCGCCTGGCGGGCCGTCGGAGCACGGGCCGGCGGCGCGTACGTCAACTTCGAGAGCCGACCCGGCCCGGCCGCGTTCGCCCGGATCTACCCCGGCGAGACCGGGGCCCGGGTGCGGCGGCTGTGGAAGCGGTACGACCCGGACGGCGTCTTCAGGTCGCCCCTGCTGACCGGTCAGCCCCACCGCGCCGCCCAGCCCACCCGATCGGGCCAACCGCACCGCGCCGCCCAGCCCACCCGTTCCGGCCAGCCCACCGGGTCCGGTCAACCGCATCGGCGACGCCGCCGCCCTCGTTGACGGGGCCCCTGCTCACCGGCACACCCAGGTCCGATTCCCGCCAGCCGATGGCGGGTCAGCGGGGCATCATCGGTGACATGGAGTTGGACTTCGAGCGGTGTTACCGGGCCGTGGACAGTCGTGACCAGCGGTTCGACGGCTGGTTCTACACCGGCGTGACGTCCACCGGCATCTACTGCCGGCCGTCCTGCCCGGCGATCACCCCCAAGCGGCAGAACGTCCGGTTCTTTCCGTCCGCCGCGGCCGCGCAGGGTGTCGGGCTGCGCGCCTGCCGCCGCTGCCGGCCGGACGCCGCGCCGGGCTCACCCCTGTGGGACGTCCGCGCGGACGTGGTCGGCCGGGCGATGCGGCTGATCGCCGACGGCGTTGTCGACCGGGACGGCGTACCCGGGTTGGCCTCGCGGCTGGGTTACACCGAGCGGCACCTGCACCGGATGCTGAGCGCCGAGATGGGTGCCGGGCCGCTCGCGCTGGCCCGTGCCCAGCGGGCACAGACCGCCCGGATCCTGATCGAGACCACCGACCTCGGGATGGCCGAGATCGCGTTCGCGGCCGGCTTCGGCAGTGTCCGACAGTTCAACGACACGCTCCGCGAGGTGTACGCGAGCGCCCCGTCCGACCTGCGGACGGCGCGCGGCGGTCAGCGGACGCCGGCCGGTGCGGGGACCCTCGCGCTCCGGCTGGCGTACCGTCCGCCGCTGCACGCCCAGGCGCTACTCGACTTCTTCGCGGTGCGGGCGCTTCCGGGCGTGGACGAGGTCCGCGAGGGGACGTACCACAGGGGTCTGCGGTTGCCTCACGGCACCGGCGAGGTGGCGCTGACCCCGGCGGCCGGGCATGTGGCGGCGACGCTGCGGTTGACCGACCTGCGCGACCTGGCGCCCGCGGTGGCCCGGTGCCGCCGGCTGCTCGACCTGGACGCGGACCCGGCCGCCATCGACGCGACGCTCGCCGCCGACCCGGCGCTCGCCCCCGCGGTCGCCGCCGAACCCGGCATCCGGGTGCCCCGGGCGGTCGACGGCTTCGAGATGGCCGTCCGCGCCGTCATCGGCCAACAGGTCTCGGTGGCAGCCGCCCAAAAAACCCTGACCCGCCTCCTAACCGCCCACACCCCCCACACCCCCCACCGCCCGCGCGCTCTCGTTGATCATGAGGTTGACGAGGTCAATGAAGATCGAACTCCCGGTCAACCCCATGATCAACGGGGCGGGCGGGACGAGCGGGGGGAGGTGCTGCGGGGGTTTTTGGGGGCGGAGGAACTGCTGGCGCTGCCGGACTCGGGGTTTGGGATGCCGGTGGGGCGGCGGGAGACCCTGCGGGGGTTGGCCCGGGCGGTGGTCGACGGATCGGTGGACCTCGCGGCGGGCACCGATCGGGAGGAGGCCGTTCGCGGGCTGCTCGCGTTGCCCGGCATCGGCCCGTGGACCGCCAACTACCTGGCCATGCGCGCCTTCGGCGACCCGGACATCCTGCTCAGCACCGACCTCGCGGTCCGGCGCGGCGCCGCCGCCCTCGGCCTCCCCGACAACCCGACAAGCCTCGACGGGTACGCCGACCGTTGGCGTCCCTGGCGGTCCTACGCAACGATGAGACTCTGGAGAGCGGCATGAGCATCGACAGCACCGTCCTCAGCACCCCTGCCGGCCCGTTGAGCATCCTCGCCGGCCCGGACGGCGACGTACGGGCGGCCGGCTTCACCCCGGACCCGGCGGCGCTGCTGCCCCTGATCCACCCGACCCTGCGGGCGCCGGTGCGCCAACGGGCCGACCTCGGCCCGGTCACCGCGGCGGTCCACTCCTACCTGGACGGTGACCTCGACGCCATCGACGCGGTGCCGGTCCGTCAGCGCACCGGCGGCGAGTTCATGGCGCACGCCTGGCAGGTGCTGCGCGAGGTGCCGCCCGGCATCCCGGTCACCTACACCGGGTACGCCGCGCTGGCCGGTCGACCACCGGCGGTGCGGGCCGCCGCGGCTGCCTGCGCCCGGAACGCGGCGGCGCTGTTCGTGCCCTGCCACCGGGTGCTGCGCACCGATGGCACGCTCGGTGGCTACCGCTGGGGGCTGGACGTGAAGAAGTGGCTTCTCGGTCATGAGCGACGCTTGACAGCAAGCTGACACCGGCGTCGCCTGGCATTGACGCTACCGTCTGGTATGCCTGTGGAAAGCGACGGCAACCCGGCCACCCGGGTTGCCGCGCCCCGGCACCCACTGCACAACCTCTGGCGGCTGCGCCCCTACCTCCGCCCGTACGCCGCCGAGTTCGCCTGGCTGCTCGTCGCGGGCCTCGCGGGCACGGCGGCCGGGATCGCCGTACCGCTTGTCGTGCAACGGGTGGTGGACGGGCCGGTGGCCCGGCACGAACCGGCCGGGCTGTTCCACCTCGGCGGCCTGGCGCTGCTGCTCGGCGTGGTCGAGGCGGTGCTCATCTTCATCCGCCGGTGGGTGCAGTCCTCGTCGGCGGTGGGCATGGAGGCCGCGCTGCGCGCCGACGTCTACGCCCACCTGCAACGGTTGCCGACCAGCTTCCACGACCGTTGGCAGTCCGGTCAGCTGCTCTCCAGGATCACCAGCGACCTGTCGGTGATCCGCCGGTTCCTCTCCTTCGGCGTGTTCTTCCTGGTGCTCAACCTGACCACCTACGTGGTCGTGGTCGCGCTGCTCGTCAACCTGCATCCGATGCTCGGTGCGCTGGTCGCGGCCAGCTCGGTGCCGCTGCTGCTGATCAGTCGCCGGTTCGGACGGCACTACCATGCCGCGTCCCGGCGGATGCAGGACCAGCAGGGCGACGTGGCGACAGTGGTCGAGGAGACCGCACAGGGCCTGCGCACCATGAAGGCGTACGGCCGGGGGCCGGAACTGGCCGCCCGCTTCGGCGTCGGGGCCCAGCGGCTGCACGACACGGGCGTCGGCAAGGCCCGGCTGCTGGCCAACACCTCGGCGTTACTCGACCTGGTGCCCAACGTGACACTGGGCGTGGTGCTGGTGGCCGGCGCGGCCGCCGCCGCGAAGGGCGCGCTCACCATCGGCGGGCTTGTCGCGTTCGTCAGCCTCCAACTGATGCTCATCTGGCCGGTGCAGTCACTGGGTTGGATCATCGCCAACGGTCAGGAGGCCGCCACCGCCGCCGACCGGCTCCAGGAGGTGCTGGACACCCCACCCCAGATCGTGGACTCCCCCGGCGCGCTCGCGCTGCCCCGCGACGCGGTGCACGGCCAGCTCCGCATCGAACGGGTCTCGTTCAGCTACCCGGGCGCCACCGCGCCGGTGCTGCGCGAGATCGACCTGGTCATCGAGCCGGGTGAGACGCTCGCCCTGGTCGGCGCCACCGGCTCCGGCAAGAGCACGCTGCTCTCGCTGGTGCCCCGGCTGCACGAGGTGACCGCTGGTCGGATCACCCTGGACGGGCACGACCTGCGCGAACTGCGGCTGGCCTCGCTGCGCCGACTGGTCGGGGTGGCGTTCGAGGAGCCCACGCTCTTCTCCATGTCGGTGCGGGAGAACCTCACCCTGGGGCACCCGGACGCCGACGACGACGACGTCCGCGCGGCCCTCGCCCTGGCCCAGGCCAACTTCGCGTACGAGCTGCCGTGGGGATTGGCCACCCGGGTCGGTGAGCAGGGGCTCTCCCTCTCCGGCGGGCAACGGCAGCGACTCGCGTTGGCGCGGGCCGTGCTCGGCCGACCGGCGGTGCTTGTGCTCGACGACCCGCTGTCCGCTCTCGACGTGCACACCGAGGCGCTTGTCGAGGCGGCACTGCGACGGGTCCTGCGCGACAGCACCGCGCTGCTTGTGGTGCACCGGCCGTCGACGATCGCCCTGGCCGACCGGGTCGCCCTGCTCGAGGACGGTCGGATCACCGCCGTGGGGCGGCACTCCGACCTGCTGGCCACCGTTCCGGCGTACCGGGCGCTGCTGGCCGCCGACCCACCCCCCGGGCATCCGCCGGCGCCGGAAGCCGCCGGCCCGAGCCCGTTCCCCTCCGACGGGTGGGGGCTGGTGCGCTCGTGACAGTGCCGAAGCAGGCCGAGGAACCGCCCGAGGAGGAGCCGGAGCTGACCCGCTGGCGCGGAACCGCCACGGACCCGGAGGCGGACCGGAGCCGGGCCGAGGACACCGCGCCCGAGGCGGTGGCCCGGCTGCGCCGGCTCAGCCGGGCCCTGCTCGCCGACCAGCTCCGACCACACCGGGGACGACTCGCCGCCGCGGTCGGCCTGCTGCTGACCCAGAACGCCGCGGCGATGGCCGGCCCGTACCTGGTCATGATCGGCATCGACCGGGCCATCGCGCCGCTGCGCGCCGGCGACGCCGGCCCGCTGGTCGCCGTCGCCGGAGCGTTCGTGGTCGCCTCGCTGACCGAGTACGCGGCCCGGCGCGGGTTCCTCACCCTCTCCGCCCGGATCGGCCAGGCCGTCCTGCTCGACCTGCGGCAGCGGGTGTTCGGGCACTTCCTGAGGCTGTCCGTGGGCTTCCACGAGCGGTACACCTCCGGTCGGATGGTCTCCCGCCTCACCAGTGACCTGGACTCGATCGCCGAACTTGTCGACGGTGGCATCGACAACCTGGTGATGGCCGGGCTGTCGATGCTGTCGGTGGCCGCCATCCTGCTCTGGCTGGACCTGCCGCTGGCCGCCGTGACGCTGCTCGCCTTCCCGTTCCTGTTCTGCCTCTCCCGCTGGTTCGCCCGGTCGTCGGCCAGCGCGTACCGGCGGACCCGGGACGCGGTCGCGCTGGTCATCGTGCACTTCGTCGAGTCGATGCGGGGCATCCGGGCGGTGCAGGCGTTCCGCCGGGAGCCGCGCAACCAACGGATCTTCGTGGCGCTCGGCGACGACTACCGACGGACCAGCCTGCACGCGTTCCGGCTGATCGCCACGTACTCGCCGGCGATCAAGCTGATCGGCAACGTCACGGTGGCGGCGGTGCTCTGCTACGGCGGGTGGCGGGTGCTCGACGGACAGACCGAGGTCGGTGTGCTCGCCGCGTTCCTGCTCTACCTGCGTCGCTTCTTCGAGCCGATGCAGGAGCTGAGCCAGTTCTACAACTCCCTCCAGTCGGCCACGGCGGCGCTGGAGAAGCTGGCCGGGGTGCTCGACGAACGGCCGGCCGTCGCCGAGCCGGCCCGCCCCACACCGCTGCCGACCGGGCCCGGTCGCGGCGAGTTGACCTTCCGGGCGGTCTCCTTCGGGTACCGGGCCGACACCCCGATCCTCGGCGGGCTGGAGCTGACCGTGTCGGCCGGACAGACGGTGGCGCTGATCGGCCCGACCGGCGCGGGCAAGTCGACAATCGCCAAACTGGTCGCCCGGTTCCACGACCCGGACACCGGCACCGTCCGGCTCGACGGGGTCGACCTGCGCGAGGTGAGCGACGCCGACCTGCGCCGTGCCGTGGTGCTTGTGACGCAGGAGAACCACCTGTTCAGTGGGACCGTCGCGGAGAACATCCGGTTCGGTCGCCCGAGCGCGGACGACGAAGCGGTCCAGGCCGCCGCGCGGGCGATCGGCGCGCACGACTTCATCGCCGCCCTGCCCGACGGGTACGCCACCCAGGTGCACCGCCGTGGCGGCCGGCTCTCCGCCGGGCAGCGCCAACTTGTCGCGTTCGCGCGGGCGTTCCTGGCCGACCCGACGGTGCTGATCCTGGACGAGGCGACGTCGTCGCTCGACGTGCCGACCGAACGGCTGGTGCAGCGGGCGCTCGGCACCATCCTGCGCGACCGCACCGCCCTGGTGATCGCGCACCGGCTCTCCACAGTGGAGACCGCCGACCGGGTGCTCGTCCTCGCCGACGGGAAGGTCGTTGAGGACGGCCCACCCGCCGAGCTGGCCGAGGCCGGCGGCCGGTACGCGGCCCTGCACCGGCAGTGGCGCGACTCGCTGATCTAGGCGAGCACCGTCCCGCCGTCGACGGTGAGCACCGTCCCGGTGGTGTACGGATTGACCATCGTGAACAGGTACGCGGAGGCGACATCGTCGACCTCCCCGACCCGGCCCAGCGGCACGGATGCCGCGCTCAGCCGGTACAACTCCTCCCGGTCCGCCTCGGACATCGACGCCCAGAGCGGGCTGCGGATGACGCCCGGGGCGACCGCGTTCACCCGGATGCGGCGCGGCGCGAGGTCGACGGCGAGGGCGCGGGTCAATGCCTCCGTCGCGCCGCAGATGCTGGCCGCCACCGCCCAACCCGGGCCGGGCCGGGCGGAGGCGGTCCCGCTGGTGAGCGTGACGGAGCCGCCGTCGCGCAGGTGCGGGGCAGCGGCCCGGACCGCGCCGAGCGCCCCGAAGTAGCGCAGCTCGAAGAACTGCCGCGCCCGGTCCACCTCCAGTTCGTCCAGGGACATCAGAGCCAGCGGCTCGCCGGCGGTGTAGGCGAGGTGGTCGACCGGGCCGACGTCCGCCGCCAGTCGGGTGAACAGCCGGCCCACAGCCTCGGCGTCGGTCAGGTCGACGGCGTGGCCGTGCGCGCCCTCCGGTAGCTCGGCGAGCGACCGCTCGATGCTGGCCGGGTTGCTGGAGGCGACGGTGACGACCGCGCCGGCCGCTGCGGCGGCCCGGGCCGTCGCGAGGCCGATGCCGGAGGTGCCGCCGAGGACGACGACGTGCCGGGAACGCAGGGAAGTGGTGTCCATGGCTATGGTGCCTTTCTCGCGGATGGGGCCTGCGCCAACACTGCGTCGGTTCCATTACACCGTCCAAGACCCTTGTGGTCAGCTGTGATACCCGTAGGGTATTGATGTGGACGCCGACCTCGACCTGCGGAAACTGCGCTACTTCCTGGCCGTCGCCGAGCACCTGCATTTCGGTCGGGCCGCCACCGAACTGCGCATCGCCCAGCCGGTGCTGTCCCGCCAGATCCGGGCGCTGGAACGCGAACTGGGCACCCAACTGCTGCACCGGAACCAACGCCACACCGCGCTGACCGCCGCCGGCGAGCAGTTGCGGGCGGACGGGACGGTACTGCTGGCCCGCGCCAACGCGCTGCGTCGCAGGGTGCTCGACACCGCCCGCGGCGGTGCCCGCACCTTCCGGCTCGGATTCATGCCCGGCCTCACCGTCACCGCCGAGGTTCGCGCGCTGCGCGAGGCCAATCCGGGACTGGAGGTCGAGGTGGTGCGTACCGGATGGGACGACCAGACCGAGATGATCCGGGACGGACGGGTCGACGCCGGCTACGTCCGGCTGCCGCTGGACCCCCGGGACCTCGCCCTGGAGCCGCTCTTCGACGAGCCACGGGTAGTAGTCGTACCGGCCGACCATCGGCTGGCCGGCAAGCAGCGGGTCAGCATCCACGACCTCGCCGACGAGCACCTGCTCCAGGACCCGGAGGCGGTGCCGGAATGGCGGGACGTCGCCGCCGGGATGCGGGCCGGCGAACGGCTGCCGGAGCGGTCCGTACGGACCGTGGAGGAGAAGTTGGAGTACGTCGCGGCCGGGCGCGGCGTGGTGGTCCTGCCCCTGTCGACGGCGCTCTTCTACAGCCGCCCCGACGTGCGGCACAGCGTGATCGCCGACATCGGCCCCAACCGGGTCTGCGTGGCCTGGGCGGCGGACAGCCACAGCGATCTGGTCCGCCAGTTGACGGCGATAGCCCACCGGCTGCACCCGGAACCTCCGGCCGACGACAGGTAGCCGACCTGCCCGGCGCCACCGGCCCTCGTGTCCCGGTCGTAACTGCGTGGTCCGGCACCCTCGCGGTGCCTACGATCGCAGGATGACCGATACGGCGAGGACGGCCCGCGCCGGCGTCCCCGAGCGTCCGACCCTGGACGGGCTCGAGGAGAGCTGGGCACGCCACTGGCAGGAGGAGGGCACGTACGCGTTCGACCGCGCGAAGACGCGGAGGGACGTGTACGCCATCGACACCCCGCCGCCGACCGTATCGGGCGAGCTGCACATGGGGCACGTGTTCTCGTACACGCACACCGACATCGTCGCGCGATACCAGCGGATGCGCGGCAAGACGGTGTTCTACCCGATGGGCTGGGACGACAACGGCCTCCCCACCGAGCGCCGCGTGCAGAACGTCTACGGGGTGCGCTGCGATCCGGCGCTGGCGTACGACCCGGTGTGGCGGCCGCCGGCGACTCCGGTCGACGACGCGGCCCGCCGCGACCCCACCCCACTCTCCCGGCGCAACTTCATCGAGCTGTGCGAACGGCTGACGGTCACCGACGAGCAGGCCTTCGAGTCGCTGTGGCGGCGGCTCGGGCTCTCGGTGGACTGGTCGTTGACCTACACGACGATCGGCCGGATCGCCCGCACCACGAGTCAGCGGGCGTTCGTGCGCAACCTGCTGCGCGGCGAGGCGTACCAGTCGGAGGCGCCGACGCTCTGGGACGTCGGCTTCGCCACCGCCGTGGCCCAGGCGGAGTTGGAGGACCGGGAGCGCCCCGGCGCCTACCACCGGCTGCGGTTCGCCGGGCCGGACGGGCGCGAGGTGCAGATCGACACCACCCGACCGGAGCTGTTGCCCGCCTGCGTGGCGTTGGTCTGTCACCCCGACGACGAGCGGTACGCCGACCTGGTGGGCACGACAGTGCGCAGCCCACTGTTCGACGTCGAGGTGCCGGTGTACGCCCACCCGCTCGCCGACCCGGGCAAGGGCACCGGCATCGCGATGGTCTGCACCTTCGGCGACCTGAGCGACGTGACCTGGTGGCGGGATCTCGGACTCGACACGCGCGTGGTCATCGGCCGCGACGGCCGGCTGCTCGCGGAGCCGCCGGCCGGGGTGCCGGCACAGCCGTACGCGGCGTTGGCCGGGCAGACCGTCAACGGCGCCCGCCGGGAGATCGTCGCGATGCTGGCCGACGCGGGTGACCTGGTCGGCGAGCCACGCCCGATCACGCATCCGGTCAAGTTCTACGAGCGTGGCGACCGCCCACTGGAGATCGTCTCGACTCGACAGTGGTATCTGCGCAACGGGGGCCGGGACGCCGACCTGCGGGGCACGCTGCTGGCCCGGGGCGCGGAGCTGCACTGGGTGCCGGCGCACATGAAGCACCGCTACGACAACTGGGTGGGCGGCCTGACCGGGGACTGGCTGGTCAGTAGGCAGCGCTTCTTCGGGGTGCCGGTGCCGGTGTGGTACCGGCTCGACAGCACTGGCGAGCCGGACTGGTCCCACCCTCTCACGCCGGACGAGTCGGCGCTGCCAGTCGACCCATCAAGCGACCCGGCGCCCGGGTACGACGAGTCGCAGCGCGGCCGACCGGGCGGTTTCATCGGTGACCCGGACGTGCTGGACACCTGGGCCACCTCGTCGCTGACCCCGCAGATCGTCGGTGGCTGGGAAACCGACCCGGAGCTGTTCGCGCAGGTCTTTCCGATGGACCTCCGCCCGCAGGGGCAGGAGATCATCCGGACCTGGCTCTTCGACACAGTGGTCCGTTCGCACTTCGAGCACGGGGTGCTGCCGTGGCGGGACACCGTGCTCTCGGGCTGGATCCTCGACCCGGACCACAAGAAGATGGCCAAGTCCAAGGGCAACGTGGTCACCCCGCTGGCCCTGTTGGAGCAGCACGGCTCGGACGCGGTGCGCTACTGGGCGGCAAGCGGCAAGCCCGGCATGGATCTGGCCTTCGACCCGGCGCAGATCAAGATCGGCCGCCGGCTGGCGACCAAACTGCTGAACGCGTCCAAGTTCGCGCTCGGCCTGGGCGCCGGGGACGCCTTGCGGGCAGTGGCGACCACCCCACTGGACCGGGCCATGCTCGCCGAGCTGACCACCGTGGTCACCGCGGCGAGCACCGCCCTCGACGCGTACGACCACACTGCCGCGTTGCAGGCGGCCGAGGCGTTCTTCTGGCGGTTCTGCGACGACTACATCGAGTTGGTCAAGGAGCGGGCGTACGGCACCGGTGCGGCCGCCGACTCGGCGCGGGCGGCGCTGGCCTCGGCGCTCTCGGTGCAGCTCCGACTGTTCGCCCCGGTGCTGCCCTACGTGACCGAGGAGGTCTGGTCGTGGTGGCGGTACGGTTCGGTGCACCGCGCGCCGTGGCCCACCACTTACGAGGTGGCCCGGTCGATCGAGGGATCGGGTGACCCGGCGCTGCTGCGGCTCGCCGGCGACGCGTTGAGTCAGGTGCGGCGGGCCAAGTCGGAGCGGAAGCTGTCGATGAGGGCGGAGGTGCCGCTGGCCGAGGCGCTCGGCCCGGCGGCCCTTCTGGAGCAGCTCACCCTCGTCGCCGACGACCTACGGGCGGCCGGCCGGATCGGCAAACTCGACATGCTTCCCGACCGCACCCCGGAGCTGGTCATCGCCTGCGCGTTCTGACCGGTGTCCGCCGCCGCCCACCCCCCGGGGGCGGCGGCGGGCACCGTCACCAGCCGCGCAGGAAGCGCAACCCGAGCAGGAACGCGACAACGGCGGGCCCGACCAGCAGGGTGATCGCCTGGAGGCGGTACGGCATCCGGTGCCGGGTCAACTCCCCCGCGTTGCCCAGCACGATGGCCCCGGCCAGCATCAGGAACGCGCCCCACCAGCCGGTCTCCAACTCGATGAGGTCCACCCGGATCAGTTGCAGGGTCAGCCCGAGCAACGCGCCGGTCAGCGCGAGCAGGGCCACCGCCCGGTGCAGGCCGCGGGCCAGCGGGTGGGCCGCCCGCCACACGTAGGTGCCGGCGACCGCCAGGCAGGGCAGCACCACAAGCAACGGCCAACCCCGCCCCATGACGCCGAACATCAGCAACGCGCCCACCGCGAACACCAGGGTGCCGACGCAGGCGAGCAGGTACCCGGCGAAGGCCCGGCCGCCGCCCCGAGCCAGCAACGGGCCGCCGCTGGCCGCGATCAACGCGGCCGGGATCAGGATGAACACGGCCCACCAGTGGAACTGGCCGGTGCCCTGGGCAGCCGTCGCGACAGTGGCGCTGGCCAGTCCGGCCACCGCCAGACTGGTCAGCCACGGCCGACTGCTCCGGGAGTACGGCTCAGCCAACGACGTCCGCTCCGCTTCGACGCTCACGCCCAACAGCCTCGCCCGGCGGGGGCCGACCGGTCCATCCGGCCAGCCCTACCGCCGGGGTGTGGCTGGCCGGAGCACCGTCTCGCACCGCTCTCAGCTCGTCTCGCCGGCCACGCTGAACGAGCGCAGACGGTCGATGGCCAGCACTGTGAAGCCGACGCTGACCAGCGCGGTCATCACCGAGGCCACCGGCACCGACACGGTGGTCTCCAACAGCCCGGTGGGGGCGATCCGGTCGGTGAGGGCGATCACGTACTGCTGGAT
This sequence comes from Micromonospora sp. CA-240977, assembly GCF_050942285.1. NCBI lineage: Bacteria > Bacillati > Actinomycetota > Actinomycetes > Micromonosporales > Micromonosporaceae > Micromonospora > Micromonospora sp. CA-240977. The sequence goes on from NZ_CP192055.1 coordinate 6,637,757, forward strand.
GGAGAGCACCTTGGTGCCGCTGACGAAGTTGCCGAGCAGCCCCTCCCAGATCAGCACGTAGACCAGGCCGAGCAGCACCGGCCGCCTGGTGACCAGGCTGAGCGCGAGGAACAACGCCGAGTACGCCAGCGCGCCGAGCGTCCCCGCGACCGCCAACGCCAGTCCGAGGCGTACCGAATCGGCGAGCACGCCCGCGACGTAGAGCGGCACCGCGACGGTGGCCGCGGTGACCCCGGCGGCAACGGCGAGCTTCGGCAGCACGATCTGCCAGCGCGGCAGCGGCTTGGTCAGGATGTGCACGACAGTGCCGTCGTCGATCTCGGCGCCCAACACACCCGTGCCGATGATCAGCGCCACCACCGGCAGCACCACGGCCAGCCCGAGGCCGACAAGCACCGGCGGCGCCCACTCGCCCGGGTCCACCCCCAGCGACCGGCAGAGGATGGCCAGCCCGAGCAGCACCAACGGCAGCGGAAGCAGCAGCAGGAACCGACGCCGGCCGAACAGCCCGCGCGCGGTGATCCAGGTAATTGTCGACATGTCAGGCCTCCACCAGGTAGGAGAAGACGCTCTCCAGAGACTCGTCGGACGGCACCAGCTGGCGCACCCGGATGCCTTGCTTGAGCGCGATCCGGGGTAGTGCCCGGGTGAAGGCGCCGTAGTCACCGGCCCGCACGGTCAGGCCGGTGGGGTCCAACTCGACGCCACTGACGGACGGCTCGGCGATCAACGCGACGGCCAGCGCCCGGTCGTTAGTGGAACGCACCGCGAAGACGTGCGGGCGGTTGGTCATCAACCGGCGGATGGTCCGGAAGTCGCCGGAGGCCGCCAACCGTCCGGCAACCATCACCTGCACCGTCCCGGAGACCTGCTCGACCTCCTCCAGGATGTGCGAGCTGAACAGAATCGTCCGGCCGGCGTCGCCAAGCGTGTGCAGCAACTGCATCATGTGCAGGCGCTGGCGCGGGTCCATCCCGTTGAACGGCTCGTCGAGCAGCAGCACCTGTGGGTCGTGCACCAACGCGGCGGCCACCCGGGCCCGTTGGCGCATGCCCTTGGAGTACGTGCCGATCCGGCGATCCTGCGCCGACTCCAGCTCCACCAGGTCGATCGCCCGTCGGGCGGCCGCCGCCGGATCGGCCAGCCGGTGCAGCTTCGCGCTGGCCAGCACGAACTCGTACGCGGTGAGGAAGCCCTGCACCGCCTCGCGTTCGCTGACCAGCCCCAACCGCCGGTAGACGTCCGGGTTGCGCCAGGTCGGCTGGTCGTCGAGGGTGACAGTGCCGCGCGACGGGGCGAGGAACCCGGCCATCATGTGCAGCAGGGTGGTCTTGCCGGCGCCGTTCGGGCCGAGCAGGCCCGTCACGCCCGGGCCCAGGGCCATGCTGATGTCGTTGACCGCGACCACGTTGCCGTACCACCGGGACACCCCGGTCAGGCTCAGCGTGCTCATCAGGAGGCGACCTTCCGGTAGCGGACCAGCAGGAGGGCGGTCGCGCCGGCGACCAACAGCACTGCGGCCAGGGCGTAGACCGGGCCGAACCCGCCGATCATCATCTCGCCCGGATCGCCCTCGACCAGCAGGTCACCAAGCGACCAGATGCCCACCCCCTGCACCAGCGTGGAGGGCGAGGCGAGCCCGGCCAGCTCGTTGGCGGTGTGCGACGGCAGGATGCTCAGCACCCCCACGATCGGGGTGGTCATCAGGAAGACCGCGACCACCCCACCGGCGGCGAAGGCGCGCTTGCCGGTCAGCGAGGCGACAAGCAGCCCGATGGAGGCGAAGACCACCGCCCACAGTCCGGCGTAGAGCAGGCCGGGCAGCAGGTCGAGCAGCTCGTTCCAGACCCCGCGCATGCCCTGCTTGGTGGTGAACGCGGCACCCAGGAACATCAGCAACTGCGGCCCACCGAGCAGCAGCCAGAGCGCCGTGACAAGCGCCAGCAGCTTGGCCAGCGCGTAGTCGCCGCGCGGCAGCGGTCGGGAGAAATACAGTGGCAGGACGCCGCTGCGCAGGTCCCGGGAGACCAACTCGGGCGCGGCCACCGCGACGAAGAAGATGACCAGCCAGCTCATCGCGTCGGCGAACTGGGCGTACGTGGCGACCGGCTCGCCGATCTGGCTGCGGACCGCGGCCAGGGCCACCGCGACCAGGCTGACGATGCCGACCACCAGCCACGGGAAGATCTTGGCCTTGGCGCTGCGTCCGAGGCCGAACGTGGTGCGCAGCCCGTGCCCGTAGAGCGCGCCGAAGACGTGTCGCCGGCTGAGCCTCGGGCCCTCGTAACGCTGGTAGCCGATGTCGTGGATGACACCGGTCGGCGTTGACCGCACGGCGGCGGAAGACGGCTCAGGCATGGGAGAGCTCCCTCGTGGCGAAGAGTTCGGCCACCCGGTGCCGGCGCTGGTCCAGTCGGTGCAGTGGCAGGTCAAGCTCGGCGACCGCGCCGAGGATCAGGTCGTAGGTGCCGTCGTCGGCGAGTGGCACGAGGAGCAGTCGTCCGTCCCGCGCCACCGGCAGCTTGAGCTCGGCGAGCCGGGCGGCGAGTTCCTCGGTGCCCTCGCTGACCTCGACGGCGAGCACGTCGGTGGCCGAGGTCATCGCGGAGATGTGGTCGGCGCGCAGCAGTTTGCCGCCGTCGATGGCGATAAGCGTGTCGCAGATCCGCTCCACCTCGCCGAGCAGGTGCGAGCAGACCAGCACGGAGATGCCGAACTCGGTGCCGATCCGGTGCACCAGCGCCAGCATGGCGTCCCGGCCGGCCGGGTCCAGGCCGTTCGTCGGCTCGTCGAGCAGCAGCAGATCGGGGTCGTGCACCAACGCCTGGGCCAGCTTGACGCGCTGCTTCATGCCTGTGGAGTAGCCGCCCACCGGGCGGTAACGCTCCTCGTAGAGCCCGACGTGCCGCAACGCCTCCGAGGCCCGCTCGCGGGCGGCGGTGCGGGGCAGACCGCTCATTCGACCGAGGTGGGTGACCAGTTCGGCGGCGGACAGGTCGGGCGGGAGGCAGTCGTGCTCGGGCATGTAGCCGACGCGGGCACGGACCGCCGCCGGGTCGGCGGACGGGTCGATGCCGAGCACCGAGACCTGACCGCTGGTCGGGGCGATAAGGCCGAGCAGAATCTTGATCAGCGTGGATTTTCCGGCGCCGTTCGCGCCCACCAGGCCGATGATCCCGGGCTCGACGGCGACGGTGAGGTCGGCGAGCGCGGTGACCCGACCTCCGTACGTCTTGGTGAGCGACTGGGTCGCGATCAGTGTCACGCTGCCAGCGTAGGGAGTCGACACCCACCGCGGACAGCGGCGCGCCCCCGGCGCTCCCCTGATCCTTGCCCCGACGGACCCCTAAGGTCCCCCGCCGGGAACGGCGGGACCGTTGTCGCCGGTGGCGTGTCCGGCGCGACCCCGCCTCGGGAAACGCCCATCCGGGGTGACACCATTCACCTCCCGGCCGGCGGTGGGTCGCGCCCGCGTCACCCGGACATCGCGCACGCCCGTCACGGCGACCGGTTCGAGGTGGAGTCGGATGCGGTCGGCGACGGCCGGCGGAGCCGGTGCCGATCCGCCCGACCGGGTCGTGGAGTGGCGGCCTCGACCGATCGGCGGTCGGCTGCGAAACTGTGTGCCGGTCAGCGAGTGGGGGGTGTGGATGAGCAACGGCTGGGTGCTGCCCGACGAGGTGCTGCGGGACGCACCGGCGTACACGCCGCGTCCCGGTGAGCTCGCTGATCTGGAGCTGCTGCTGACCGGTGCGTACGCCCCCCTTACTGGTTTCATGACCCGTGCCGACCTGGTGTCGGTCAGCCGGCGCGGCCAACTGGCCGACGGCACTCCGTGGCAGGTCGCGGTGACCCTCCAGGTGCCGGCCGCGCTGGCCCAGGGCTTCGACCCGCGCGACCCGGCCCGCCGGGCGCTGGTGCTGACCGACGGCGAGGGCGCGCCGGCGGCGGCAGTGGACGTGGCCGACGTCTGGCCGGTACGCGAGGGCGTGGCCGGGGTCGGCGGCCAGGTCCGGCGGCTGGGCGACGGTGGGCACGGCCCGTTCCAGCGACTGCGCCGCAGCCCGGAGGAGGTCCGCGCGCTGCTGCCCCCGGGTCGGGTGCTCGGTGTGATCGCCGACCGGCCGTTGCACCGTCCACAGCTCGCTCAGATCGCGCACGCCGCCCGCACCCTGGCCGCGCACCTGCTCGTGATGATCCCGGTCGGTGAGGGTGGTGTCGGCGGGCTTCCGCCGGAGGCACTGGTGCGCACCATCTTCGCCGCCCGGGACCGGATGCCGCCCGCCACCGTGATCGCGGTGCCGCTGTCGCACCGGCGGGAGGAGATCAGCGACGCGCTGCTGCGCGCCCGGGTGTCCGCCGCGTACGGGGTCACCCACCTGCTCTCCACCGGGGAGATGCTCTCCGGCGCCGGGTTGCGGGTGCTGGTGCCGCGCGAGCTCGCCTACGACAACAGGGACGGGCAGTGGCGCTGGCGGGAGGACATCCCACCGCGCAACCGTCGGCTCGCGCTGACCCAGCAGGAGATCGACGACCTGCTGGATCGAGGCTTCCCCCTGCCGGAGTGGCACACCCCGCCGGCCGTGGCGAGGGAGCTGGCCCGGGCCCGGCCACCGCGCCGGCACCGAGGGCTGGTGGTCTTCCTGACCGGCCTCTCCGGCTCCGGCAAGTCGACGATCGCCCGCGGGCTGGCGGACGCGTTGCGGGAGAGCGGCGACCGCACGGTGACCCTGCTCGACGGGGATGTGGTGCGCCGGGAGCTGACCGCCGGGCTGGGCTTCAGCAAGGCCGACCGGGACATGAACGTCCGGCGGATCGGGTGGGTGGCCGCCGAGATCGCCCGGCACCGGGGGGTGGGCATCTGCTGCCCGATCGCCCCGTACGCGGCGGCCCGTGCCGCCGCCCGTGAGATGGCCCTGGCCGCGGGGGCGGGTTTCGTGCTGGTGCACGTCGCCACTCCGCTGGAGGTGTGTGAGCGCCGGGACCGCAAGGGCCTGTACGCGCGGGCGCGAGCGGGCCTGCTCACCGGGATGACCGGCATCGACGACCCGTACGAGGAGCCGAGCGACGCCGACCTGGTGCTGGACACCACCGATCTCAGCGTCGCGGACGCGGTGCAGGCAGTCCTGCACCAGCTGACCGAGACCGGCTGGGTGGAGCTGAAGATCGCTTCTTCCTGAGGTGTTTCCGTAGCCGCCGCGCGGCCACCGTTCGCTACGCGCTAGTGTTCGTCTTTGTTGGAACACGTTTGAGCGCGTGAGAGTACGGGGACCCCCGGGAGGCACGGCGAATGCTCGCTCAGCAGCGGCAGGCGGCCATCCTGGAGCGGGTCCGGTCCACCGGCGGCGTCCGGGTGAGTGAGTTGGCGAGCGAGTTCGGCGTCTCCGACATGACCATCCGCCGGGACCTGGAAGCCCTGCACGACCGTGGCCTGCTGGCCAAGGTCCATGGCGGCGCCACCGCGGCCGGGTCGAGCTCGACCGACGAGCCGGGCTTTCACGCCAAGTCGGTCCGCCAGCTCGCGGAGAAGGCCGCCATCGCGGATCGGGCGGCCCAACTGGTCCGGCCGGGCGCGGCGGTCGCGCTCTCCGCCGGCACCACCACCGCCGAACTGGCCCGCAAGCTGGTGGACGTGCCCGGCCTGACCGTGGTCACCAACTCGCTGCCGGTGGCCGAGATCCTGCACGCCGGTGGTCGACCGGACCAGACGGTGGTGCTCACCGGGGGCGTACGCACCCCGTCGGACGCGCTTGTCGGCCCGCTCGCGGTCGGGGCCGTCCGGGCACTGCACCTGGATCTGCTCTTCCTGGGCGTGCACGGCATCACCGAGCGGGCCGGCTTCACCACCCCGAACCTCATGGAGGCGGAGACCGACCGGGCGCTCGTAGCCGCTGCGGACCGGTTGGTGGTGCTCGCCGACCACACCAAGTGGGGCACTGTGGGCATCTCCTCGATCGTCGAGCTGGCGGCAGCACACGTACTGGTCAGCGACGACCGGTTGCCTCCGCCGGCACGACGGGTACTCGGCGAACAGGTGGGCGAATTGATCATGGTAGAAGCGACAGGGGCGGGCCGCGCGACGCGCACGCCGACGAGTGAGGGGGCGGCGCAGTGAAACGCACCGCGATCGACCTGGCCGACGGCCGGGAACTGATTTACTTCGACGAGCGCGACGACGCGGTCCGCGACCAGCCGGACCGCCGCGACCTGCCGCCGCCGCCCCCCGCGTCCCAACTGCGCTACGACCCGCTGACCGACGAGTGGGTGGCGGTGGCCGTGCATCGGCAGACCCGCACCTTCCTTCCGCCGGCGAACGAGTGCCCCCTCGACCCGTCGGTGGGTGACCGGCTGACCGAAGTCCCCGCCCCCGACTACGACGTGGTGGTCTTCGAGAACCGGTTCCCGTCGCTCAGCGGCCGGGTCGCCGAGGAGCCCGGCGAGATCACCCCGTTCACGCCGGTGCGACCGGGGCTCGGCAGATGCGAGGTGGTCTGCTTCACCTCCGACCACAACGCCTCCTTCGCCAGCCTGCCGCCGCGCCGGGTCCGCACCGTCCTGGACGCGCTCGCCGACCGCACCGAGGTGCTCGGCGAGCTGCCCGGCGTGGAGCAGATCTTCTGCTTCGAGAACCGGGGCGTCGAGATCGGCGTGACGCTGCACCACCCGCACGGGCAGATCTACGCGTACCCCTTCGTGACGCCGCGCACCCGCGCGCTGCTGGCCGCGGCACGCCGGCACGCGGAACGCACCGGCGGCAACCTGTACGCGGACGTGCTGGCCGCCGAGCGCGCGACCGGTGACCGGGTGGTCGCCGAGAACGAGCACTGGACGGCGTTCGTCCCGGCGGCTGCCCGCTGGCCGTTCGAGGTGCACGTCGCGCCGCACCGGGTGGTGCCGGACATTCCGGCGCTCAGCGACAGCGAGCGGGACGCTTTCGGGCCGCTGTACCTGGATCTGCTGCGCCGCTTCGACGGTCTGTTCGACATGCCGATGCCGTACATCTCGGCCTGGCACCAGGCGCCGGTGCGGATCGACCGCGAGTTGGGCCACCTGCACCTGCAGCTGTTCAGCATCCGGCGGGCCAAGGACAAGCTGAAGTATCTGGCGGGCTCCGAATCCGGGATGGGCGTCTTCATCAACGACATCTCCCCCGAGCGCGCCGCCGACCTGCTGCGGGCCGCCTGAGTCTTGGCGGCGCTGCCGGAACTGAGCGGAAACAGGGCGCGGGGGGCCCGGGACAGGGCCCCCCGCAGGGAAGGGACGGCTGGCTGTGCACGGCACAGCCGGGAAGGCTGGCTGATCGGCGCACGGGTGCCGCGGGTCGACCGTGGTCAACCTTCCTCGGACGCGACTGGCATCTCGTCCATCCTGGTCAACGAGGCGCGCCGACGGCGGTGACGCCGACCGGCGCGTCAGCGCCGGACACGCCGAAGCCCGCCGGCTGGTGCCGGCGGGCTCCGATGACGCGGTACGCCTGGATCAGGCGGCGATCTTGCGGGCCAGGTTCTCGTCGAGCGCGTTCATGAACTCGTCGGTGGTCAGCCACGGGGCGTCCCGCGAGATGAGCAGCGAGAGGTCCTTGGTCATCTGGCCGCCCTCGACGGTGTCGACGATGACCTGCTCCAGCGTGTTGGCGAACTCGGTGACCGCCGGGGTGCCGTCCAGCTTGCCCCGGTGGGCCAGGCCCCGGGTCCAGGCGTAGATGGACGCGATCGGGTTCGTCGACGTCTTCTCGCCCTTCTGCCACTGCCGGTAGTGCCGGGTGACGGTGCCGTGCGCGGCCTCGGCCTCGACGGTCCGGCCGTCCGGGGAGAGCAGGACGGAGGTCATCAGACCCAGCGAGCCGAAGCCCTGCGCGACGGTGTCGGACTGCACGTCACCGTCGTAGTTCTTGCAGGCCCAGACGTAGCCACCCTCCCACTTGAGCGCGGCGGCGACCATGTCGTCGATGAGCCGGTGCTCGTAGGTGATACCGGCCGCGGCGAACTCGTCCTTGAACTCGGTCTCGAACACCTCGGCGAAGATGTCCTTGAACCGGCCGTCGTAGGCCTTGAGGATGGTGTTCTTGGTGGAGAGGTAGACCGGGTAGTTGCGGTCCAGGCCGTACCGGAACGACGCCCGGGCGAAGTCCCGGATCGACTCGTCGTAGTTGTACATGCCCATGGCGATGCCGCCGCCGGGGAAGTTGGCGACCTCCATCTCCATCGGGGCGCCGCCGTCGGCCGGGGTGTAGGTGATGGTCACCGTGCCCGGGCCGGGGACGACGAAGTCGGTGGCCTTGTACTGGTCACCGTGGGCGTGCCGGCCGATGATGATCGGCTTGGTCCAGCCGGGGACCAGCCGCGGCACGTTGGACATGATGATCGGCTCACGGAAGACGACGCCGCCGAGGATGTTGCGGATCGTGCCGTTCGGCGACCGCCACATCTTCTTCAGGCCGAACTCCTCCACCCGGGCCTCGTCCGGGGTGATGGTCGCGCACTTGACGCCGACGCCGTGCTCCTTGATGGCGTTGGCGGCGTCAACGGTGACCTGGTCGTCGGTCTCGTCGCGGTGCTGGATCGACAGGTCGTAGTAGTGCAGGTCGACGTCGAGGTAGGGCAGGATCAGCTGCTCCCGGATCTGCTTCCAGATGATCCGGGTCATCTCGTCGCCGTCGAGCTCCACGACCGGGTTGTTTACCTTGATCTTCGCCATCGGCCGGCGCTCCTCTCGGGGGACACGTGCTCAAGCAGTACGAGCGTACTGCAATTGGACCGGCGGCCCCCACCCGGCCTCGGTCGGCCGGCGGAAGCGGGCTGCACGGCACAGGATTCCCTGGCACCATCACCCGATGCCACTGAGCCGCACCCTCGGGTCTATCACGGTCACCGCGCTCACCGACTCCGAGGGCGCGTTCTTCCAACCCCGCACCGAGGCGTTTCCGCACGCCACGGCGGCTCACTGGCGGGAGGCCGACCGACGCGACCCGGGCGCGGTGACCGCCGACGGGCAGTGGTGGTTGCGGTTTCGCAGCTTCGCGATCCGTTCCGGCGACGGGCCGGTCACCCTTGTCGACGCCGGCATCGGGCCGGCCGACTCACTGGCCTCGGGCTGGGCGCCCGTACCGGGCCGGCTGCCCGCCGAGCTGGCCGCCGCCGGCATCGACCCCGCGGACGTCGAGACCGTCGTGCTCACCCACCTGCACACCGACCACATCGGCTGGGCCGTGACCGGCACGCCGGGCCGGCCGTACTTCCCGAACGCGAGCTACCTGGTGCAGCGGGCCGACCTCGACGCGGCGCAGACGCTCAATCCGGAGCTGCCGGCCGGCCTGATCGCGCCGTTGCGCGCCGCCGGCCAGCTCCGGGAGGTCGACGGCGAGACCACCCTCACCCCGGCGGTACGCCTGCTGCCCACCCCCGGCCACACCCCCGGCCACCAGTCGGTGCTGCTGACCGCTGCCGACGAGCGGCTGCTGATCACCGGCGACCTGCTGGTCCACGCCGTGCAACTCGTCGACCCCGAGCTGTGCTACGCCCACGAGGTGGACCCGGAGCAGGCCCGCCGGTCCCGGCTGGCGGCTCTCCGCACCCACTCCCCCACCCTGCTGGCCACCCCCCACCTGTCCGCGCCCTTCACCCCCGTCCACCACCCACCCCTACCCGCCTGATCAGGGGTCGGCGGAGATGGGGCCTGGACGGCGAAGGGCGCGCCGGCACAGCCGACGCGCCCTTCGCCGAAGCGGCTTGCGGGGATCACATGCTGGAGATGTCGCCCTGCTTGGCGCGGACGGCCTCGGCCGCCGCCAGGAGGCTGGCGCGCTCGTCGGCGTCCAGGTCGGTCTCGACGACCCGCTTGACGCCCTCGGCGCCGATCTCGGCCTCGACACCGAGGTAGACACCGGAGATGCCGTACTCACCGTCGACCCACGCGCAGACCGGCATGACCTCGCCGGAGTCCTCGGCGACGGCCTTCGCCATCCGGGCTGCGGCGGCGGACGGGGCGTAGTACGCCGAACCCGTCTTGAGCAGCGCGACCACCTCGGCGCCACCGTTGCGGGTCTTGACGACCAGCTCCTCGATCTGCTCGGCCGGCATCACGTCACGCAGCGGCTTGCCGTTGACGGTGCTCTTCGACGGGACCGGAACCATGGTGTCGCCGTGCGAACCCAGGGTCAGCGTGCGGACCGACGCCACCGGCACGGTCAGTGCCTCGGCGACGAAGTTGCTGAACCGGGCGGTGTCGAGCATGCCGGCCTGGCCGAGCACCCGGTTCTTCGGGAACTGGGTGGCGAGCTGCGCCAGCGCGGTCATCTCGTCCAGCGGGTTGGAGACCACGATGACGACGGCGTTCGGCGCGTACTTGGCGACGTTCTCGGCGACCTGCCGGACGATCTTGGCGTTGGTCTCCAGCAGGTCCATCCGGCTCATGCCGGGCTTGCGCGGCAGACCAGCGGTGATCACGACGACGTCGGAGCCCTCGATGGCCTCGTAGCCCTCACCGTTGGGGCCGGTGGTGGCACCGACCACCTTGGTCTCGAAGCCCTCGATGGCCCGCGACTGGTTGAGGTCGAGCGCGAGGCCCGCGGGCTTGCCCTCCACGATGTCGGTGATCACTACGGTGTCGAAGACGTCGTACTCGGCCAGGCGCTGTGCGGTGGTGGAGCCGTAGAAGCCAGCCCCGACGACAGTGACCTTCTTACCCATGGTCGTCCCACTCCCTGATACCAGTCGGTTTTCCGGACCGTATCAGTCATCCTGGCACCGATCGGGCCAGGGGCGGCGGCCATCGCCGGGATGGGGCGAACGTCACCGCCGTCCTGGTTCCGCGCGGGGTCAGCCGCGCTCGGCGCGCTCCACGACGTTGGTGAGCAGCATGGCCCGGGTCATCGGACCCACGCCGCCCGGCATGGGGACCAACGCGCCGGCCTTCTCGGCCACCTCCGGATCCACGTCACCGGTGTAGCGACCCTTGCCGTCCGCGCCGATCACCCGCGTGATGCCGACGTCGACAACGACCGCGCCCGGGTTGATCATGTCGGCGGTGAGCAGGCCCGGTACGCCGGCCGCCACGATGACGATGTCGGCGGCCCGGGTGTGCGAGGCGAGGTCGAGGGTGCCGGTGTGGCACAGGGTGACGGTGGCGTTCTCGCTGCGGCGGGTGAGCAGCAGGCCGAGCGGTCGGCCGACGGTGTTGCCCCGACCGACCACTGCCACCGTGGCGCCGCGCAGGGCCACGTCGTGGCGGCGGAGCAACTCGACGATGCCGCGCGGGGTGCAGGGCAGCGGGCCGTCGTAGCCGAGCACGAGCCGGCCCAGGTTGACCGGGTGCAGGCCGTCGGCGTCCTTGTCCGGGTCGATCAACTCCAGCACCCGCTGGGTGTCGAGGTGGGCCGGCAGCGGCAGTTGGACGATGTAGCCGTGGCACGCCGGGTCGGCGTTCAGCTCGGCCAGCACGTCGTCGACCTGCTGCTGGGTGGCGTCGGCGGGCAACTCCCGCCGGATCGAGGCGATGCCCACCTCGGCGCAGTCGCGGTGCTTGCCGTTGACGTACGCCTGGCTGCCCGGATCCGCGCCGACCAGGACCGTGCCCAGCCCGGGGGTGATGCCGCGTTCCGCGAGTGCCTTCACCCGGATCCGCAGCTCGTCCTTGATCTCCGCCGCGGTTGCCTTGCCGTCCAGAAGCGTCGCCGTCACCACCAGATCGTCTCACGGCCGCGTGCCGGCGTTCGGACGACCGCATGCGGCGGGACCGAGTGTGACTTTCAGTTACGTGGCGGTAGTCACTCTCAGTCACAGGTAGTGGATTCGGTCACCGTCGAACCAGACAGGGCGACGAAGTGCGGCAGGAACCGGACGGCAGGCCGAGAGTGCGCCAGGATGGCCGACGATGACCCAACGAGAACGTTGATCGGCCGAATATTCGCAGTTCCAAGGCGTTCGGACCGAATTCCGCTAGCAGGTCGACAGCTGTCCGGCAAGCCCGGCGGTGCCGGACCGTTACCCACCCGCAACCGCCTCGTTGCCGAAGACCGGTCGCCGACCTACCGTTGCCGCTTGTTGCGCAGCGTAACCCAGCGTCGGGCCTGACTGCGCAGCGTGAGGAGATGAGGAGGCTCAATGCGAGTTCGTAGACTCGCCGCCTGGACCGCCCTCCCGCTCGCGGTGACGCTGGGCCTCGCGGCCTGCGGCAGCGGCGGAGACGGTGGATCCGGCGGCAGCGGCACGTCGGCGGTCAGCATTCAGATCGCCGAGCCGAAGCACCTGGTTCCCACAAACACCACCGAGACGTCCGGGTCGCAGGTGCTCGCCGGCCTGTTCAGCCCGCTCGTCGACTACGACGCCCAGAACAAGCCGTACGAGGTCGCCGCGCAGTCGGTCACCTCGTCCGACAACAAGGTCTGGACGATCAAGCTCAAGGACGGCTTCACCTTCCACAACGGTGAGAAGGTCACGTCCCAGAACTACATCAACGCCTGGAACTACGGCGCGTACGCCCCCAACGGCCAGGACACCAACGCCTTCTTCGACAAGATCGCTGGTTACGCGGACCTCCAGGGCAAGACGCCGAAGGCCAAGGAGCTGTCCGGGCTGAAGAAGGTCGACGACGCCACGTTCACAGTGACGTTGTCGGAGCCGTACATCGACTTCAAGACCACGCTGGGCTACAACGCGTTCTTCCCGCTGCCGGACGCCGCGTTCTCGGCTCCGGGTGTGCTCAAGGACGGCTACGAGCAGGCGCCGATCGGGCAGGGCCCCTTCAAGATGAAGGGCACCTGGCAGCACGACAGCAAGATCGACGTTGAGCGCTACGACGCCTTCCCGGGCGAGAAGCCCAAGGTCAAGGACATCGAGTTCCGGATCTACCAGCAGCTCACCGCGGCCTACGCGGACGTCCAGGCGGACAACCTGGACGTGCTGCCGACGATCCCGACCGAGAGCCTGAGCACCGCGCCGAGCGACCTGGGTGACAGGTACCAGACCAGCCCGATGTCGTCGTTCCAGTTCCTCGCGTTCCCGACGTTCGACAAGGACTACAGCAAGCCGGACGTGCGTAAGGCCATCTCGATGGCGATCGACCGTGACGAGATCACCAAGTCGGTCTTCAAGGGCTCGCAGACGCCGGCACGCTCCTTCGTCTCGCCGGTGCTGCCGGGCTACCGGGAGAACACCACTGGCACGGCGGGCGAGTTCAACCCGACCGAGGCCAAGAAGCTCTACCAGGCCGCTGGCGGCCCGGCGAAGATCGTCATCTCGTACAACGGCGACGGCGGTCACAAGGACTGGGTCGACGCCACCGTCAACCAGCTCAAGGCCAACCTGGGTGTCGACGCCGTCGGCGTGGCCGAGCCGAAGTTCGCCGACCTGCTGACCAAGGTCGAGAAGAAGACGCCGGTGGGTGCGTTCCGGATGGGTTGGGTCATGGACTACCCGACCATGGAGGACTACCTCGGCCCGCTGTACAGCACAAACGGCTCGTCGAACTACTACGGCTACAGCAACCCGGAGTTCGACAGGCTGGTCAAGGAGGGTGCCGCCGCCAAGACGCAGGACGAGGCGATCGCCAAGTACCAGCAGGCGGAGGACATCCTGGCCAAGGACATGCCGGTGATCCCGCTCCGCTTCGGCGAGAACGTGTTCGGCCACTCGTCCAAGGTCAAGAACGTGGAGATGGACCTGTTCCAGCGGGTCAACCTCGTCAAGATCGAAGCGGCCAGCTGAGCTGACCATGGTGCGGGCCACCCGGGCGACGACGCCCGGGTGGCCCGACCGCACCACCGGCCCGGGTCGCGGTAGCGGACCCGGCGTCGGTGGTGCCGGCTTCCCCGGGCCGGACGGCACGTCTCGGATATTTCGGGTACGACCAGAGATGCCGTCCTGCGACCCTTTCGCACATTTCCGGAGAGACTGCTAAGCATGTTCCGCTACATCCTGCGGCGCCTACTGCAGATGGTCCTTGCGTTCTTCGGGACCACCCTGATCGTCTACGCGCTGACATTCGCCGGGCAGGGCGACCCGATCCAGGCGCTCGCCGGTGAGCGGCCGGTGACGCCGGCCCAACGGGCCTACCTGACCGAGAAGTACCACCTGGACGCCACCGGCGTCGGCGGCTTCTTCTACCGCTACTTCGACTACGTGAAGAACCTGCTCCAGGGCAACTTGGGCGAGTCGCTCACCGGTCGGAACATCGGCGACATCCTCCAGCAGGCCTGGCCGGTCACCGTCCGGCTCGCGCTCATCGCGCTCGCCGTGGCGATCATCTTCGGGGTCACCGCCGGTGTGCTCGCCGGCATCCGCCGGGCCAGCATCTTCGACAACTCGACGCTGGTCCTGACCCTGCTGGTGCTGGGCATCCCGACGATCGTGCTGGCACCGCTGGCGCAGTACTTCCTGGGCGTCAGGTGGCAGCTCTTCCCACCCACCGCCGGCTCCGACCCGACGTTCTACGCACTCCTCCTGCCCGGCATCGTGCTCGGCTCGCTGTCGCTGGCCACCGCGCTGCGGCTCACCCGGGCCTCGGTAGCGGAGAACCTGCGCGCTGACTACGTCCGGACCGCCCGGTCCAAGGGCCTGGTCAAGCGCCGCATCGTCGTCGTCCACGTGCTGCGCAACTCGCTCATCCCGGTGGTCACCTTCCTCGGCGTGGAACTGGGCAACCTGATGAGCGGCGCGATCATCACCGAGGGTGTCTTCAACATCCCCGGCGTGGGCTTCAACCTCTTCCGCGGCATCCGCACCGAGGACGGCCCCCTGGTGGTCGGCATCGTCAGCGTGCTCGTCGTGGTCTACCTGATCTCGAACCTGGTGGTGGACGTTCTGTACGCCGTACTCGACCCGAGGATCCGCTATGAGTGAGCGCAGCGAACGAATCGTCAGCGCAGCGCGCCGGGGCTCTCCTGCCGGCGCCGAGCGCAGCGAGGTGCGGGCATGAGTGACTTCGAGACGGTGGCGGCCAGCGAGAACCAGGCCGCGCGCCGTGGCCCCTCGGGCGAGCCGGGCACACCCAACCAGGTCGGTGCCGCGAACAAGCCCCGCAGCCTGGCCGGAGACGCCTGGCGCGACCTGCGCCGCAACCCGATCTTCTGGATCTCGCTGGCGCTTGTCGTCATCTTCACCCTGATGGCGCTGCTCCCCGGGGTGTTCACCGCCAACAACCCGAACGACTGCCTGCTCTCCCGGCAGCACGCCGGGCCGTCCGGCGGGGCCATCTTCGGGTACGACTTCCAGGGCTGCGACACGTACTCCCGGGCGGTCTACGGCACCCGCGCCTCGCTGCTTGTCGGCGCGCTCGCCGCGCTCGGCACCGGGATCATCGCGCTGGTGATCGGCATGCTGGCCGGCTACTTCGGCCGCTGGGTCGACGCGGTGCTCTCCCGGGTGATCGACGTGGTGCTCGGCATCCCGCTGCTGCTGGCCGCGATCGTGCTGCTCAAGCGGGTGTCCAGCGACAACCAGTGGGCCCGGATCGGCGCTGTCGTCTTCGTGCTGGCCCTGCTCGGCTGGACCACCGCCGCCCGCGTGGTCCGCTCCTCGGTGATCACCGCCAAGGAACAGGACTACGTCGCGGCGGCCCGGATGCTCGGCGCCGGCAACAGCCGGATCATGTGGCGGCACATCCTGCCGAACTCGCTGGCCCCGGTCATCGTCGTGCTGACCATCGCGCTCGGCTCGTTCATCGCGGCCGAGGCGACGCTCTCCTTCCTGGGCATCGGCCTGAAGGCGCCGACCATCTCGTGGGGCCAGGACATCGACACCGGCCGCATCCACATGCGGGAGGCCGCCACCCCGCTGATCGTCCCGTCGGCGTTCCTCGCGCTGACCGTGCTGGCGTTCATCATGCTGGGCGACGCGATCCGTGACGCCTTCGACCCGAAGCTGCGGTGAGAAATCCATGACCGTTCAACCCACACCCGCCTCCGCCACGCCCGAGGGCGGCCACCTGCTGGAGTTGCGGGACCTGCACGTCGAGTTCCGCACCAACGAGGGCGTAGCCCGGGTGATCAACGGCGTGTCCTACCACCTGGACGCCGGCGAGACGCTTGCCGTGCTCGGCGAGTCCGGCTCGGGCAAGTCGGTCACCGCCCAGGCGATCATGGGCATCCTGGACACCCCGCCGGCGTTCGTCCGCTCCGGCCAGATCCTCTACCAGGGTCAGGACCTGCTCACCCGCTCCGAGGAGCAGCGTCGGCAGGTACGCGGCACGGAGATCGCGATGATCTTCCAGGACGCGCTCTCCGCCCTGAACCCGGTCTTCCCGGTCGGCTGGCAGATCGGCGAGACGCTGCGCCAGCGCGCCGGGATGTCCCGGGCCGACGCCCGGCGTCGCGCGATCGAGCTGATGGACCTGGTCAAGATCCCGGGGGCCGCCAAGCGGATCGGCGACTACCCGCACCAGTTCTCCGGCGGCATGCGACAGCGCGTCATGATCGCCATGGCGTTGGCGCTGGACCCGAAGGTGCTGATCGCCGACGAGCCCACCACCGCGCTCGACGTGACAGTCCAGGCCCAGATCATGGACCTGCTCGCCGACCTGCGCCGGGAACGCGACATGGCGATGATCCTGATCACCCACGACCTGGGTGTGGTCGCCGGTGTCGCGGACCGGATCGCTGTCATGTACGCCGGCCGGATCGTCGAACACGCCGACGTCCGCTCGCTCTACAAGGCGCCCGCCCACCCGTACACGAAGGGTTTGTTGGAGTCGATCCCGCGCCTGGACGTCCGCGGCACGGAACTGTCGACGATCAAGGGGTTGCCGCCGAACCTGATGCGCATCCCGTCCGGCTGCCCGTTCCACCCCCGGTGCCCGTACGTCCAGCAGGTCTGCGTGGACGTGGTACCGCACGACCTGGTCCTCGGCGACGGCCGGACCAGCGCTTGCCACTTCGCGCAGGAGGTCCGTGATGACAGCGTCGCCCGCTAACCCGACCAAGGTCCGCGGCGAGACGATCCTCTCCGTCGACAACCTGGTGAAGCACTTCCCGATCACGCAGGGCGTCCTGTTCCAGCGGCAGATCGGCGCGGTGAAGGCCGTCGACGGGGTGAGCTTCGAACTGCGTCGGGGCGAGACGCTGGGCGTGGTCGGCGAGTCCGGCTGCGGCAAGTCCACCCTCGCCCGGCTGCTCATGCGGCTGGAGACGCCCACCTCCGGCCGGGCCACCCTGGAAGGTCGGGACCTGTTCAAGGCCTCCGGGGGCGAGCTGCGTCGGGTACGCCGCAACATGCAGATGGTGATGCAGGATCCGTACACCTCACTGAACCCGCGGATGACCGTCGGCGACATCATCGGCGAGCCGTTCGAGATCCACTCGGATGCCGCCCCGAAGGGCAGCAAGCAGAAGCGGGTCCAGGAGTTGCTCGACCTGGTGGGGCTCAACCCGGAGCACATCAACAGGTACCCGCACCAGTTCTCCGGCGGTCAGCGGCAGCGCATCGGCATCGCCCGCGCGCTCGCCCTGCGGCCCGAGGTGATCGTCTGCGACGAGCCGGTGTCGGCGCTTGACGTCTCCATCCAGGCTCAGGTGATCAACCTGCTGAAGCAGCTCCAGGACGAGTTGGGGCTGTCGTACATCTTCATCGCCCACGACCTGTCCGTGGTGCGGCACATCGCCGACCGGGTGGCGGTGATGTACCTCGGCCGGATCGTGGAGATCGGCACCGAGGACGAGATCTACGAGCGGGCCACCCACCCGTACACCCAGGCTCTGCTCTCCGCGGTGCCGGTGCCGGACCCGGAGGCCCGCGACCAGCGCAACATGATCCGGCTGGTCGGCGACGTGCCGAGCCCGGCCGACCCGCCGAGCGGGTGCCACTTCCGGACCCGGTGCTGGAAGGCCCAGGACATCTGCGCCCTCGAAGACCCGGCAACGGTCCCGAGGGCAGCCGACCCCCACCCGTCCGCCTGCCACTTCGCCGAGCTGCGCCCCATCAGCTGAGCCCGAAACGGCCCGTCAACCCCGTTGATCATGGGGTTGACGGGCCGTTTCGTCCCGTCTGTCGCCCGTCAACCCCATGATCAACCCGTTTTGCGGTGGGCTGGGGTGGGTGGGGGGTCGGGCTAGTGGAAGAAGTGGCGGGTGTTGGTCAGGTACATCGTTACGTTGGCCTTCCGGGCCGCCTCGATGACCTCTTCGTCGCGGATCGAGCCGCCGGGCTGCACGATGGCACGGACACCGGCGTCGATGAGGATCTGCGCGCCGTCGGCGAACGGGAAGAACGCGTCCGAGGCGGCAACCGAGCCGCGGGCCCGGTCGGCACCGGCGCGGGTGACCGCGAGCTGCGCCGAGTCGACCCGGTTGACCTGACCCATGCCGACCCCGACGGTGGCGCCGTCCTTGGCGAGCAGGATCGCGTTGCTCTTCACCGCGCGGACCGCCCGCCAGGCGAACGCGAGGTCCCGCAGCAGCTCCTCGTCGGCGGCCTCGCCGGTCGCCAACCGCCAGTTCGCCGGGTCGTCGCCGGGGGCGTCCACCCGGTCGGCGACCTGGGTCAGCACACCGCCGGTCACCTGCCGCGACTCCACAAGGGCCGGCGTCCAGGCCGGTGCCCGCAGCAGCCGGATGTTCTTCTTGCCCTGCAACACCTCGACCGCACCCTCGTCGAAGCCGGGGGCGACCACCACCTCGGTGAAGATCTCGGCGACCTGCCGGGCCAGCTCGACCGAGACCGGCCGGTTGACAGCGATGACGCCGCCGAACGCCGACACCGGGTCGCAGGCGTGCGCCAGGCGGTGCGCCTCGGCGACGTCCGCGCCGACCGCGATGCCGCACGGGTTGGCGTGCTTGATGATCGCCACCGCCGGCTGGTCGGCGAAGTCGTTGGCGGCCCGCCAGGCGGCGTCGGCGTCGACGTAGTTGTTGTACGACATCTCCTTGCCGTGCAGCTGCTCGGCCTGGGCCAGCCCCGCCGGGGCGTCCGGGTCGGTGTAGAGCGCGGCGGGCTGGTGCGGGTTCTCCCCGTAGCGCAGCACCGTCGACTTGCGCAGCGCGGACCCGGCGAACGTCGGCCAGGTGTCGTCGGCGGGCGCCAACTCCTGGGCGCACCACCGGGCCACCGCGACGTCGTACTCGGCGATGTCGGCAAACGCCCGCGCGGCCAGCGCGCGGCGCTGGGCCACTGTGAACCCACCCTCGCTGAGCGCGCCGATCAGCGCCGGGTAAGCGGTCGGGTCGGTGAGCACGGCGACCGAGGCGTGGTTCTTGGCGGCGGCCCGCACCATGGCCGGGCCACCGATGTCGATCTGCTCCACGCACTCCTCGACGCCGGCGCCGGACGCGACCGTCGCCTGGAACGGGTACAGGTTGGAGACCAGCAGGTCGAACGCCGCCACGCCCAGCTCGTCGAGCTGCGCCACGTGCGTGTCCTTGCGCAGGTCCGCGAGGAGACCCGCGTGCACCTTCGGGTGCAGGGTCTTCACCCGGCCGTCGAGCACCTCGGGGAACCCGGTCACCGTCTCCACCGGCGTCACCGGCACCCCGGCGGCGGCGATGGTGCCCGCTGTGCTGCCGGTGGACACGATCTCCACGCCGGCCGCGTGCAGGGCCTGGGCCAGTTCGACAAGCCCGGTCTTGTCGTAGACGCTGACCAGCGCCCGCCTGATCGGGCGGCGCCCGTCCTGAGTGGGACTCACGGAACCGTGACCTTCCTTCCGGTGATGGTCCAGCCTTCGCGGACCAGGCGACCGACCTGCTCGACGAGCTGGCGTCGCTCGGCTTCCTTGATGCGCTCGGTGAGCGTGTCCACGTCGTCGTCGTCGAGGACCGGCACCGCGACCTGCGCGACGATCGGCCCGGTGTCCATGCCGGCGTCGACGAAGAAGAGGGTGGCCCCGGTGAGCTTCACGCCGTAGGCGAGGGCGTCCCGTGGGCCGTGAATGCCGGGAAACGCCGGCAGCAGGGTGTTGTGGGTGTTCAGGTAACGGTCACCGAAGGCGGCGAGGAACCGCGGCCCGACCAGCTTGAGGAAACCGGCGGAGATGACCAGGTCGGGTTGGTGCTTCGCGACGTGCGCGGTGAGCGCGGCGTCCCAGTCCTCCCGGGTGTCGTGGTCACGGACCCGCTCGACGAAGGTCGGCACCCCGGCCGCCTCCGCCCGGTCCAGGCCCGCGATGCCGTCACGGTCCGCGCCGACCGCCACGACCTGCGCGCCGTACGCGGGGTCGGCGGCGGCATCCAGCAACGACTGGAGGTTGCTTCCGGAGCCGGAGACGAGGACGACGATGCGGGCGACAGGCGCGGGCTCGGTCACCGGGTCACCCTATCGGGCAGGTCAGGATGCCCTTCCGCTGGGCGGTACGCGGATCTTCGACGGCGCGGACGAGCATCGGGCCGGTACGCTGCCGCACGCTCGGGCCGAACGTCCCGTCGACCCGCGCTTCCGCCCTGCCCCGACACAGGGAACTGGGCAAGAAGCGCCTTTTCCTGCGGTTCGGGAAAGATGTTCCCCGGTTGCCGCACTGGGCATCGGGGGAACTGACCGCGATCATGGATGGAAACACACAGCAGTAACTGACGGAACCAGTCCAAGGAGCTTTTCGAATGCAGCCCGGTAACCCCGGTCAGGACCCGTACGGCCAGCAGCCCAACCAGGACCCGACCGCCCCCCAGCCGCCAGCCGCCCCGTACGGCCAGCAGCCGACCCCCGGCCAGCCGTACGGCCAGCAGGACCCGTACGCGGCGCCGCAGGCCCCGTACGGCCAGCAGCCCACCTCGGGGCAGCCGTACGGTCAGCAGCCGACCTCGGGGCAGCCGTACGGCCAGCAGCCGACCTCGGGGCAGCCCTACGGCCAGCAGCAGCCGTACCAGGACCCGTACGGCCAGCAGCAGCCCCAGTACGGCGGCGGCCCGACGTACCCGAACGCGGGATACCCGCAGGCCGCGGGGCAGAACAACACCCTCGGCCTGGTGTCGATGATCCTCGGTATCGCGTCGATCCCGCTGCTCTGCTGCTTCTACCTGGGCATCCCGGTCGGCATCGCGGCTGTGGTCACCGGTTACCTCGCCCGGCAGAAGGTCGCCCAGGGCCAGGCCAACAACGCCGGGCAGGCCAAGGCCGGCCTGATCTGCGGCGCGGTCGGCGTCGGGCTCGGCATCCTGTTGATCATCCTGCTCGTCGTGGCACAGGTCACGCTGCCCGGCCAGTCCTGACCGGCTCGCTGTCGACGGGGCGCTCCGGATTCGTCCGGGGCGCCCCGCGCTCGCGCACCCGCCCCGCGCTCGTTCACCCGCCCCGCGTCCGGCGGTCACGCACACCCACACCACGGACGCGGCCGGGCGCCCCGGCCTACTGGGCGGGGGCGCGGGTGAGCACTCGGGTGGCCGCGGCGCCGAGCAGCGCGCCGACCGCGATGACGCCGGCCGCCACCGCACCGACCTGCCAGCCCACCGGCCCGACCTGCGCCAGCCGACCGGCACCGAGCGGCCCGCCGGACGCCGCGGCGGCCACCCCGAGCAGCACCCCGGCCACCGGCCCGGCCAGCGCCGCCGGCACCAGCACCTCAGCCCAGCGCTGCGGGGCCCGCTCCGGCCCGGCGAGTCGCGCCACCCGGCGGGCGAGCAACCAGCCGGCGACCATTCCGGCCAGCACCGGCACCGCGAGAAGGAGAGCGCCGAAGCCGTCCACCGGACCTCGCGGCAGGCCGGCGAGCAGTGGCACGGCCGGCAACGCGCCGACCGACACCTCGCTGGTGCGGACCGCGGTGTCGGTGCCCACCGCGAAGCCCGGCCCGAGCAGGTAGCTGGCCGACCAGACCGCCGCGTTCGGCGCGTACGCGGCGCTGACCAGGGTGATCCCGGCCTGCCCGGCGACCCCGGTCCGGTACGCGCCGATCATGTCGGCCGCGTCGCCGCCACCGGTGGCCACCGCCAGGCCAGCCGCGCCGGCGCCCGCGCCGAGCAGCAGCAGCCCGGCCACCAGGCCGGTGCGCACGCCGTCGCGCACCGGGCGCGGCAGCCGGGTGACGAGCAGCCGGGTCACGGCGGTGACGCGGGTCGCCCCGACCAGCGCGGCGAGGGTGCCCACCACCGCGAACGTCGCTCCGGCCCGGATCACTGACACGTCCGGTCCGTCGGCGCCGACCAGCACCGCCGCGAGCGCGCCGAGCAGCGCGTACGCGACGCCGACCGCACCCGCGGCGAGCAGGGCCCGACGCGGCGAGCGGGTGTCGCGGGCGCCGATCGCGCGGCTGACGTGCACGCCGGCCCGGGTCAGCCGCCACAGCGCGAGCACTGTCAGCGCGAGCGGGGCGAGCCCGAGCGGACCGGACGCGGTGTGCAGCGGCACGCCGTGCCCGAGCAGCCAGCCGGCCAGCGCGGTGCGCAGCGTGTTGGTGAGGGTGCCGGAATCCGCGCCGAGCTGGACCAGGCCGAGCACGAGGGCAACCGGCAGGTAGGACGTGAGCGCGGCCCAGCAGGCGGCCACCCCGGCGGCGACGGGCAACGGCGCACGCCCGCGTGGCGACCCGCCCGCGCGGGGCGCGGGCACCCGTCGGGCCGGTGCGGCACGATCGACCGGCCGGTCGTCGGCGCTCACACCGCCGCGACGGCTGGGACGGTCAGGGGTGACGGGGGACATCCGCTCTACTCTGGCACGTCGCGAAGGCGGTGGCAGTCCGTTAACCCGTCCAAACGGCGACGAGTTGACCGAACCAGGGCCCCGGAGACCCGGTCCGGTCTAGCCTCGGCCACAGGGGGCGCGAGTCGCCGCCCGCCCGGGTCGGGTCCGCCGGTCGCGGTCCGGCCGGCTCGCCGCCCACGACCGCCCGGAGGTAGCTGTGACGACGCCATACCCGCCACCCCCGCCCCCACCGGCCCGGGGACGGGATCGGACCACGCTCTGGGGCGTGCTGGGAATCGTGCTGGGGCTGATCTGCTGCGGCATCCTGGGCATCATCTTCGGCTACCTGTCCATTCGGGACGCCCGCCGGTACGGGCAGTCGCCGCTGCTGGGTTACCTCGCCATCGTGTTCGGCGTGATCAACATCATCGGCGGGGCGATCCTGCGCGCGACCGGCAACTACCCGTTCTGGAACAACGACTGACCAGCGAGGAACGCGCGTACGCCGAAGGGGGTCGACCGTCACCGGTCGACCCCCTTCGGGTGGTGCCTGGCCGGCTCAGCTGCCGGACATGATCTCCCGCATCAGGTTCGCGGTCTCGGTCGGCGTCTTGCCGACCTTGACCCCGACCGCCTCCAGCGCCGCCTGCTTCGCCTCGGCGGTGCCGGCCGAGCCGGAGATGATCGCCCCGGCGTGACCCATGGTCTTGCCGGGAGGGGCGGTGAAGCCGGCGATGTAGCCGACCACCGGCTTGGTGACGTTCGCCTTGATGAACTCGGCGGCCCGCTCCTCGGCGTCGCCACCGATCTCGCCGATCATCACGATGGCGTCGGTCTCCGGGTCGGCCTCGAACGCCGCCAGGGCGTCGATGTGGGTGGTCCCGATGATCGGGTCGCCGCCGATGCCGACGCAGGTGGAGAAGCCGATGTCGCGCAGCTCGTACATCATCTGGTAGGTCAGCGTGCCGCTCTTGCTGACCAGGCCGATCCGGCCGGAGCCGGTGATGTCGGCCGGGATGATGCCGGCGTTGGACGCGCCGGGCGAGGCGATGCCGGGGCAGTTCGGCCCGATGATCCGGGTCTGCTCACCCTTCGACACGTTGTACGCCCAGAACGAGGCGGTGTCGTGCACCGGCACGCCCTCGGTGATCACCACGGCCAGGCCGATCGCGGCGTCGATCGCCTCGACCACTGCGGCCTTGGTGAACTGCGGCGGCACGAAGATGACAGTGACGTCGGCCCCGGTCTCGGCCATCGCGTCCGCTACCGACGCGAAGACCGGCAGCTCGGTGCCGTCGAAGTCGACAGTCTGGCCCGCCTTGCGCGGGTTGACGCCGCCCACCACGTTGGTGCCGGCGGCGAGCATCCGCCGGGTGTGCTTGGAACCCTCGGAACCGGTCATCCCCTGAACGATGACCTTCGAGTCCTTGGTCAGCCAGATAGCCATGATCAGACCCCCGCAGCTGCCAGCTCGGCGGCCCGCTCGGCCGCACCGTCCATGGTGTCCACCCGCTGCACGAGCGGGTTGTTCGCGCCGTCCAGGATCGCCCGGCCGGCCTCGGCGTTGTTGCCGTCGAGACGGACGACGAGCGGCTTGGTGACCTGCTCGCCGCGCTGCTCCAGCAGGGCCAGCGCCTGGATGATGCCGTTGGCGACCTCGTCGCAGGCGGTGATGCCGCCGAAGACGTTGACGAAGACGCTCTTCACGGCCGGGTCGGAGAGCACGATCTCCAGCCCGTTCGCCATCACCGCGGCGCTCGCGCCACCGCCGATGTCGAGGAAGTTGGCCGGCTTGACGTTGCCGTGCCGCTCCCCGGCGTACGCGACGACGTCGAGGGTCGACATGACCAGACCCGCGCCGTTGCCGATGATGCCGACCTCGCCGTCGAGCTTGACGTAGTTGAGGTCCTTGGCCTTGGCGGCCTGCTCCAGCGGGTCCACAGCGGCCTGGTCGACGAGCGCCTCGTGGTCCGGGTGCCGGAACGCGGCGTTCTCGTCCAGGCTGATCTTGGCATCGAGCAGCAGCATCCGGCCGTCGCCGTTCTTGGCGAGCGGGTTGACCTCGACCAGGGTGGCGTCCTCAGCGACGAACGCCTGCCACAGGCCGACGGCGATCTCGACGACCTGGTCGGCGACCTCGGCCGGGAAGCCGGCGGCGGTCACGATCTCGCGGGCCTTGGCCTCGTCCACGCCCTTGACGGCGTCGATCGGGGCCTTCACGACCTTGTCCGGGGTGTCGGCGGCGACCTGCTCGATGTCCATGCCACCGGCCACGCTGGCGATGCAGAGGAAGGTGCGGTTCGCTCGGTCGAGCAGGTACGAGAAGTAGTACTCCTCGGCCACGTCCGCGGTCACCGTGATCATGACCTTGTGGACGGTGTGGCCCTTGATGTCCATGCCGAGGATGTCGGTGGCGCGGGCCACCGTCTCCTCGGCGCCCTCGGCGAGCTTGACGCCGCCGGCCTTACCTCGGCCGCCGACCTTCACCTGCGCCTTGACGACCACGCGACCGCCGAGGCGTTCGGCGATCGCACGGGCCTCTTCCGGGGTAGTGGCGACGCCGCCGGCCAACACGGGCAAGCCGTGCCGCTCGAACAGGTCCCGCCCCTGGTACTCGTACAGGTCCACGATTGCGCGTCCCGTCCCGTCTCCGCGGCGCGCCGTCGCGCCGCCACCAGCGTTCAAAAAACAGTTTGACGCCTGTCATCAGTTGAAACAGGCCATTGGCCGCAGCCTAGCGAGGTCGGCACCGCCGGCAACCGAGCGGGTGCACGGTGTGCGGTAATGCACAACCGGACATCGGGAGCGGCCGGTTCCGGCCATGACTCGGGCCGCATCCACCGTCCGGGCGATGTTGCCCTGGTGGCGTAACCCGGCAGTGGGGGCGTCGTTGAGTCAGATGTCGGAGCGCTGAAAAGCGCGATGACGGGAGACGGCCGATGCCCTGTCGGTCGAGGGGTGGCGGCGGGGCATCGTGCATAGAGGGGCCGGACGTGTGAGGGGTGCGTCCGGCCCCTCCCCCGTGCCCAGATCCGGTCCCGAGGGGACCGACACCACGAGCCTCAGGAAACCGGCTGCGCGACGTTCTGTCGGACCCACTCGACGATCGCCTGAGTGGTGGCGCCCGGCGTGAAGATCTTCGCGACGCCCAGCCTTTCCAGCTCGGGAATGTCGCCGTTCGGAATGATGCCGCCACCGAACACGACGATGTCGCGGGCATCCCGCTCACCGAGCAGTTCCAGCACCCGCCGGAAGAGCGTCATGTGCGCGCCGGAGAGGACGGACAGGCCGACCGCGTCGGCGTCCTCCTGGATGGCGATCTCCACGATCTGCTCGGGGGTCTGGTGCAGGCCGGTGTAGACGACCTCCATCCCCGCGTCCCGCAGTGCGCGCGCGACGACCTTCGCCCCCCGGTCGTGGCCGTCCAGACCGGGCTTGGCGACGACGACCCGAATACGAGAGCTCATCAGCGCACACCTTTCACCGGCTTCACGGCCTTCACCTGAACGAACGGTAACCCGGCGGACCCGGCCCGAAAAATCCGGGCTCCACCGCCCGGCGGGACCACTGCCAGTCGGGAGAGGCCCACCGAGGCGATCCGCACCGCCACAGCGTGGCCCGGCGCCGCCCGCAGTCAAGCCGGACGACTCCGCCGGATCGGTCACGCTCGGCGACGAACGGGCAGCAACAGGGGCACCGTTTGGCGTCACGATGCGTGACAATAATGGACGCAAACGGACAGATCGACACGCCAATTTCGCGGTCTAGCTTGTGACTCGCCTGGTGGTTGGCTAACGTGTCCACGGTTGTCATCAGGTCCATGGACGGGTGACGACGCGGTCAGCGGACGTTCACTGGAGCCTCACTGAACGTCCACCGGCCGCTTCGGAACCCCGACAACGGAGGGTGTGCGTGCG
The DNA here is from genome assembly GCF_050942285.1 of Micromonospora sp. CA-240977. Lineage (NCBI taxonomy): Bacteria > Bacillati > Actinomycetota > Actinomycetes > Micromonosporales > Micromonosporaceae > Micromonospora > Micromonospora sp. CA-240977. Next base: position 6,664,209 of record NZ_CP192055.1, read on the forward strand.
CCAGCGCCTGTCGTCTGAGCCCGATCGATATCGCGGTCGTCGCCGCGTTCCCACCCCACCGCGTAGCCGTTACGCCGCTGTCGTCACCACCGCTTTCGTCGGGGCCGGCATCGTTGCGCTCGGCGCCAGCGCCCTGCCGGACGCCAAGGACGTCAGCCCGACGGTGCTCGACGAGCTCAAGCAGGCGTCGGTCACCAGCCAGGACGTGGCGGCCCGTGCGGACAACGCCGACCGTGCCTCCCGGGACAGCCGCAGCAAGGACAGCGCCGAGCCCGAGGTGTGGCTGCTGCCACTCCAGGGCTACGACTTCAACTCCCCCTACGGGATGCGCTGGGGCAAGATGCACACCGGCGTGGACCTGGTCGCCGGCGAGGGCACGCCCTATGTGGCGATCCACGACGGCCTGGTCACCAAGGCCGGCTGGTTCGGTGGGTACGGCAACGCCGTGATCGTCCAGCACGCCGACGGCAGCGAGGCCATCTACGGCCACTCCTCCGCGGTGAGCGTCAAGGAAGGCCAGCAGATCAAGGCGGGCGACCAGCTCGGCCTGGTCGGCCAGACCGGCCACGCCTACGGCACCCACCTGCACCTTGAGATCCATGTCAAGGGCAAGCCGATCGACCCGGTGCCGTTCCTCCAGGACCGCGGAGTGGACATCAAGCTGCAAGTCGAGGCAATCTACAGCGAGGTAGCCGGTTCCTGACGCTGCGTACCGACCGTTGACCGCCCGGATCTGTCGATCCGGGCGGTTTTTCGTTGGCTCATGTCTGCCAGGTCACAGTCGAGATTGTGAGCGGCGACACCGTATCGCATGATCACTTTTCCGGTCGTAGCGCCGCAGAGCGGGTCATAACCGGCCATGCGAGCCGCCAGCCATCGACCGCCACCCGGTCCCCGTACCGCCCCCGGCTCGGCCTGACACCAGTATTTCGAGGTCAAGTGCCCCTCGACTGTGAAGGTCCGCCGTGCAGGAAGACAGCCCCGTCCAGAACGAGAACACCCCCGACACCGCCCCGACCGAACAGCAGCGGCACCCCCACCGGCGCAACCGCCTCATCGTGCTCGGCGCTGCCGCTCTGGTCGCCCTCGGCCTCGGCGGCGTCGTCGTCGCCACCGCCGGCACCGACCAGCCGGCGCCCGCCGCCGTCTCCCTCGACGCGCAGTCCCGCGACGAGGCCGCCAGCCGGGCCGACCGCTCCGCTCGCGAGTCGAGCACGCCGGTCACCCCCTCGGTCAGCCCCACCCCGAGCCCGTCCGCGACAAGCGCCAGCCCGGCGCCCACGCAGACGGCCGCCGCGAAGGCCAAGCCCAAGCCGAAGAAGACCACAAAGCCCACGCCCGCCTGGGTCGACCCGATGCCGGGAGCAGCTGTCACCTCCTGCTACGGGCAGCGCTGGGGAACCCTGCACGCCGGCATCGACCTGGCGCTGCCCTCCGGTACGCCGATCCGCGCCGCGGCCGCCGGCACCGTGACCCAGGCCGGTGACGCCGCCGACGGGTACGGCAACTCCGTCTTCATCGACCACGGCACCGGGTACCTGACCCACTACGCCCACCAGAGCCGCATCGCGGTCACCGTGGGGCAGGCGGTCAAGGCCGGCCAGATCATCGGCTACGAGGGCGCGACCGGCGACGCCACCGGCCCACACCTGCACTTCGAGGTGCACCAGGGCATGTGGAACCAGATCGACCCGGCTCCGTTCATGCGGGCGCACGGCGTGGACCTGGGCTGCTGAGCCACCGCGACATCCGGACAGGAGTGGCCTCCGTCCCGCCGGAGGCCACTCCTTCCGTCATTCCGGGCCGGTCAGAGTTTGTCGACCGGGGCGTGCCGTAGCACCAGCCACATGGTCTGGTCGCCGAAGTCGATCTGCGCACGGGCGCCCGGGCCGTGCCCCTCGACGGCGAGCACCCGCCCCAGCCCGTACCGCTGGTGGTTGACCCGGTCGCCGGCAGCCACCTTCGGCCCCTGCGGCAGCTCGCTGGCCGTGGTAAGCCGGCTGGCGTCCACACCGAGCCGCTGCGCCAACTGGGCCGCCTTCGGCGTGCCGCCGGTGAAGGTGCCACGCGCGCCGGGCGCGCGGTCCGCACGGCCACCGACGCCGCCGCCCCCGCCAGCCCACGAGGTGTACGACCCCTCGGTGCGCTCCCAGTGCACCAACTCGGTCGGCAGCTCCTCCAGGAACCGCGACGGCGGGTTGTAGGACGGCTGCCCCCAGGCCGAGCGGGTCACCGCCCGGGAGAGGTAGAGCCGCTGTCGGGCGCGGGTGATGCCGACGTACGCCAGCCGGCGCTCCTCCTCCAGCTCGCGGGTGTCGCCCAGCGACCGCAGGTGCGGGAAGACGCCGTCCTCCAGCCCGGTCAGGAACACCACCGGGAACTCCAGCCCCTTGGCGGTGTGCAACGTCATCAGGGTGACCACGCCCTGGTGGTCGGGGTCGTCGGAGGGGATCTGGTCGGCGTCGGCGACGAGCGCCACCTGCTCCAGGAAACCGGCAAGGGTGGCCCGCTCCCCCTCCTCGCCCAGCGCCTCGATCCGCTCGGTGTACTCCCGGGCGACGCTTACCAGCTCCTGGAGGTTGTCCACCCGACCGGCGTCCTGCGGGTCCAGGCTCTCCTCCAGCTCGGTGAGGTAGCCCGAGCGGGTCAGCAGCGCCTCCAGCACCTCCTCCGGGGTGCCGGTCTCGGACAGCTCCCGGGCCCCGTCGAGCAGGGCCACGAAGTCGGCGATGCCGTTTGCCGCCCGGCTGGAGATGCCCGGCGCCTCCCGGGCCCGCCGCAGCGCCGCGCCGAACGAGATCCGGTCCCGGCTGGAGAGCGCCTCGACGCACGCCTCGGCGCGGTCGCCGATGCCCCGGCGGGGGGTGTTGAGGACCCGCCGCAGGCTCACCGTGTCGTCGTCGTTGACCACCGAACGCAGGTACGCCAGCGCGTCGCGGACCTCCTTGCGCTCGTAGAAGCGCACCCCACCGACCACCTTGTAGGGCAGGCCGACGCGGATGAACACCTCTTCGAACACCCGGGACTGGGCGTTGGTGCGGTAGAAGACCGCGACGTCACCGGGTCGGGTCTCGTCGGCGTCGACCAGCCGGTCGATCTCCCGGGCCGCCCAGTCGGCCTCGGCGTGCTCGGTGTCGGCCACGTAACCGACGATCCGCTCACCGGCGCCGGCCTCGCTCCACAGCCGCTTGGGCTTGCGGGAGGTGTTCCGGTCGATCACCGCGTTGGCCGCGTTGAGGATGGTCTGGGTGGAGCGGTAGTTCTGCTCCAGCAGGATCGTCCGGGCGTTTGTGAAGTCCCGTTCGAACTCCAGGATGTTGCGGATCGTCGCACCCCGGAACGCGTAGATCGACTGGTCGGCGTCGCCGACCACGCACAGCTCGGCGGGCTCCAACCCGTCGGTGCCGGACACCAGTTCCTTGATCAGCACGTACTGGGCGTGGTTGGTGTCCTGGTATTCGTCCACAAGCACGTGCCGGAACCGCCGACGGTAGCTCTCGGCGACGTGCGGGTGGGACTGGAGCAGGTGCACCGTCGTCATGATCAGGTCGTCGAAGTCCAGCGCGTGCGCCTCACGCAGCCGGCGCTGGTAGAGCGTGTACGCCTCGGCCAACGCCCGCTCGTTGGGCCCGGTGGCCCGCGCCGCGAACTGCTCCGGGTCGACAAGCTCGTTCTTGAGGTTGGAGACCTGGGCGGCCAGCCCGCGCGCCGGGTAGCGCTTCGGGTCGAGATCGAGCTCGCGGGTGACGAGCTGCATCAGCCGGCGGGAGTCGTCCGCGTCGTAGATCGAGAACGTCGACTTGAGGCCGGCGTGCTCGTGCTCGGCGCGCAGGATCCGGACGCACGCGGAGTGGAACGTCGACACCCACATCAGGCGGGCCCGGGGGCCTACCAACGCGGCGACGCGCTCCTTCATCTCGCCGGCCGCCTTGTTGGTGAAGGTGATCGCGATGATCTCCCCGGGATGGACGTCCCGTGCGGCGAGCAGGTAGGCGATCCGGTGCGTGAGCACCCGGGTCTTGCCGGACCCGGCGCCGGCCACGATCAGCAGCGGCGAGCCGGAGTGGCTGACGGCGTCGCGCTGTGGCCCGTTCAGCCCGGCGAGCAACTGCTGCGGATCGAGGCGCGCGGGGGCCGGCCCGGGTCGGTGCGGGCGGGCCGGCGCGGACTCCGGCGCAGGCGGGGACGCGGGAATGTCGAAGAGAGGATGCATCGCCCGACAAGTCTATGCCGCCGGTCGGACACTCCCCCGCCCGCTGCGGCGAGGCGCAACGAAGGGCCGTTGGATCCTTGCGCTGCCGGCGCAGACGTGGGCATACTCGTCAGCGTGATCGCTGCGCGCTACCGCTTTTACTATGGCACCGGGAGTCCGGCTGCCGTAGGTCGCGCCTGATCGGTTCAGACCTGCAAAAGCCCCGGGCTCCTGGAGTCCGGGGCTTTTTCCGTCCCGGGTTCCGGGCACCGGGCACCACAGTGCGAGAGGTACCCGATGATGACAGACGTGATGGAGCAGAGCGGCGGCCCGATCCGGCCCAAGGCGGAGCAGCCCGTGCCGAATGGGACCGAGCCGGCGGTGTCCGCGACGCCGGCGGTCGACAACGCCGGGCCGGTCGAGGCACGGACCGGCACCGAGGAACCAGCCGCCTCCGCGCGGATCGTGGAGATCAGGGAACGGATCGACGAGATCGACAACGCGATGATCGCCCTCTGGCAGGAGCGGGCCGCGTTGTCCCAGGAGGTCGGGGCGACCCGGATGGCATCCGGCGGAACGCGCCTGGTGCTCTCCCGGGAGAGGAAGATCCTGGAGCGGTTCCGGGCCGCGCTCGGCGCCGACGGCACCCAGTTGGCCCTGCTGCTGCTCCGCGCGGGCCGCGGTCCGCTCTGAGCCGGACGGCTGGCGGTGAGCCTGAGCCGGCACGCGGCCGGCCCGGTCGGGTCACCGACAGACGAAACCGCCTGCCGTCGTCGGTCATGACGTCGGCAGGCGGTTTCGGGTGACTCAGACCTCGTGGGTGGCGACGATCTCGCGCCGCTCCGCGAAGTGGCAGGCGCTCGGGTGGTCCGAGCCCTGTCGGATCTCCAGCAGCGGGACCTGCTCGGCGCAGACGTCCTGCGCCTTCCAGCAGCGGGTCCGGAACCGGCAGCCCGAGGGCGGGCTGATCGGCGACGGCACGTCACCCGTGAGCCGGATGATCGTCTTGTTGTTCCGCTGCGTCGGGTCCGGCACCGGCACCGCCGAGAGCAGAGCCTGGGTGTACGGGTGGGTCGGCCGCTCGTAGATCTCGTCCTCGGTGCCGATCTCGACGACCTTGCCGAGGTACATCACCGCGACCCGGTCCGACAGGTGGCGGACCACTGACAGGTCGTGCGCGATGAAGATGTACGAGAGCCCCAACTCGCCCTGCAACCGCTCCAGCAGGTTCATCACCTGAGCCTGGATGGAGACGTCAAGCGCCGACACCGGCTCGTCGCAGACGATGATCTCGGGCCGCAGCGCGAGCGCGCGGGCGATGCCGATGCGCTGGCGCTGACCGCCGGAGAACTGGTGCGGGTACCTGTTGATGTGCTCCGGGTTGAGCCCGACCACGTCGAGCAGTTCCCTGACCTTGGCCCGGCGGCTGCCCTTCGGCGCCACCTCCGGGTGGATCTCGAACGGCTCACCGAGCAGGTCGCCGACGGTCATCCGGGGGTTGAGCGAGGTGTACGGGTCCTGCATGACCAGCTGGATCTGCCGGCGGAGGCGTCGCAGCGCCCCACCGGACAGCTTCGAGGTGTCCTGGCCCTTGTAGACCACGCTGCCGGCGGTCGGCTTCTCCAGGTTCATCAGCACCCGGGCGAGGGTCGACTTGCCGCAGCCGGACTCGCCGACCACGCCGAGCGTCTCACCGGCACGCAGACCGAACGAGACGCCGTCCACCGCCTTGACCTGACCGACGGTCTTCTTGAACACCACGCCCTGCGTGACGGGGTAGTGCTTGACCAGGTCACGGACCTCGAGGATGTTCTCAGACACGGTTCACCAGCTCCTCGGCGAAGTGGCAGGCGCTGGCCCGGGCGGGACCCACCTGCAGCAGCGGCGGGACCTTCTCCCGGCACACCGGCTGAGCCATGGGGCAGCGCGGGTTGAACGGGCAGCCCGGCGGGATGTTCATCAGGTTCGGCGGGAGGCCCTTGATCGTCCGGAGCTGCTGCCCCTTCTCGTCCAGGCGCGGGATCGAGTCGATGAGGCCCAACGTGTACGGGTGCGCCGGCTTGGCGTACAGGTCGTACACGTCGGCTTCCTCGACGATCCGGCCCGCGTACATGACAGCGATCCGGTCCGCGACGTCGGCGACCACGCCGAGGTCGTGGGTGATCAGGATCATGCCCATCTGCCGCTCGCGCTGGAGCTCGGCGAGCAGGTCCATGATCTGCGCCTGCACTGTCACGTCGAGCGCGGTGGTCGGCTCGTCCGCGATCAGCACCTCCGGGTCGAGCGCCAGCGACATCGCGATCATCGCGCGCTGCCGCATACCACCGGAGAACTGGTGCGGGTAGTTGTTGAACCGGCCCTTGGCGTTTGGGATCTTGACCTGGTCGAGCATGTCGATAGCGCGCTTCTTGGCCTCGGCGCGGCCCATGCCCCGCCGGACCCGGAACTGCTCGGCGATCTGGAACCCGACGGTGAAGACGGGGTTCAGCGCGGAGAGCGCGTCCTGGAAGATCATCGCGATGCCCTCGCCGCGGATGCGGCGACGCTCCTCGGCGGACATGGTGAGCATGTCCTTGCCGTGGAAGCGAACCTGACCGCCGGTGACGAAGCCGGGCGGCGTGTCGAGGATGCCCATGATCGTCTGCGCGGTGACGCTCTTGCCGGAGCCGGACTCGCCGAGCACGGCGAGGGTCTCCCCCGCGTCGACGTGGTACGTGACCCCGTTGATGACCTTTGCGACGCCGTCCCGGGTGCGGAACTCCACCCGCAGGTCGTCGACCTCGAGCAGCCGACCAGAGGGACGTCCGGACCCGCCGGATCCCGGCGCGGACTGCTCGGACACGAGAATGTCGGACACTGGATCTCCCCTAGCGGAGTTTCGGATCGAGGGCCTCGCGGACCGCCTCACCGAGCATCACGAAGCTCAGCACTGCGGTGACGAGGAACGCGGCGGGGAAGAAGACCAGCCCTGGCGCGACCCGGATGAAATCCTTACCGTCGCTGATCATGATGCCCCAGGACACCACCGGCGACTTCAGGCCGACGCCCAGGAACGACAGGGTGGCCTCGGCGCCGATGAACGAGCCGACCATGATCGTGCCGTAGACCAGCAGCGGGGCCAGGCAGTTCGGCAGCAGGTGCTTGAGGATGATCCGGCCGGTGCCGGCACCCAGCGCGCGGGCCGCGACGATGTAGTCGGCCTCCTTGGTGGACAGCACCGAGGAGCGCATCAACCGCATCACGACCGGCCAGCTCAGCACGACCAGCGAAGCGATCACCAGGCCCATGATCTCGGCCTTGCTGTTGCCGGAGCCCGAGCCGTTGAACGTGGTCAGGATGACGATCGCGCCGAGCACGAACGGCAGGCCGAAGAAGACGTCGGCGATCCGGCTCAGCAGACCGTCCACCCAGCCACCCCGGTAGCCGGAGATGATGCCCATCGCTCCGCCGAGGAGCAGGGTGCCGGTCACGGAGAGCAGAGCGACGATGACGGACGCCCGCGCGCCGTAGATGACCCGGGCGTAGACGTCTCGGCCCTGCACGTCGTAGCCGAACCACCCATCGGCGGACGGCTTGTTGAGGCTGCGGGACAGCGATCCGTTGACGGCGTCGCCCGGAGCGAACAGCGCCGGGAAGGCCGCCATCAACAGGAAGATCACGATCAGCGTGGCCGAGATCCAGAACAACGGCTTACGTCGAAGGTCGCGCCAGGCGTCACCGAGCAGGCCGCGGGGCTTCTCGTTGCTCTGCGGCTGGCCCGCGGTGGCGGGGGCGGCGGAGTCGGTCGGGTGCGCGCCAGGGGTGCTGACGATCGATGCGGTACTCGGGTCACTCATAGCGGATCCTCGGGTCCAGGGCGGCGTAGAGCAGGTCAACCAGCAGGTTCATCACGAGATAGACCAGCACGAGGACGACCACGATCCCTACCACGGTAGCGCTCTCTTTGGTGACGATCGCGCGGTAGACCGCGCGGCCGATACCGTTGATGCCGAAGATCCCCTCGGTGACGATCGCACCGCCCATCAGGGCGCCGAGGTCGGTGCCGAGCAGGGTGACCACCGGGATCAGCGAGTTGCGCAGCAGGTGCACGCCCACGACCCGCCGCATGGGCAGGCCCTTGGCGATGGCGGTGCGCACGTAGTCGGCACGGCGGTTCTCCGCGATGCTCGTTCGCGCCACCCGGGCGATGTACGCCACCGACGCGCTGCCGAGCACGAAGCCCGGGACGATCAGCTCGGAGATCCGCATCTCGGAGGAGACGGTCGGCTCGACGATGTGCCACTGCACGCCCAGCAGCCACTGGAGCACGAAGCCGACAACGAAGACCGGCAGCGCGATCAGGAAGAGCGTGGAGACCAGGACGAGGTTGTCCAGGAAGCCGTTGCGCCGCAGACCGGTCAGCACACCGGCGCCGAGGCCGATCACGGCCTCGATGACGAGCGCCACCAGCGCCAGCTTCAGCGTGTTGGGGTACGCCGTCGCGATGATGTCACTGATCTCACGCTGCGAGAACGTCTGACCGAAGTCACCCTGGAGCAGGTTCTTCATGTAGTTGCCGTACTGCACAACCACGTTCTGGTCCAGGTGGTACTTCTCGGTCATGAAGGCGATGTACTGGTCCGGGCAGCGGCGCTCACCGCACTTGCCGGCGAACGGATCGCCGGGGACGGCCCAGACGAGCCAGTAGATCAGGAACGTCGTACCGATGAAGACCGGCACGAGTTGGAGCAGCCGTCTCAACAGATAACGGCCCATGGGGTGGTCCTCCAGACAGGGGGCGCGTCGGACGGCCGACACGGTGGTGACAACGTGCGAGTGAAGTGTTGTAACACCCAATCGCGGAACGGCCCCGGGTCGGGCTCACCGGATGTGGCGAGCCCGACCCGGGGTCAGACCGTTCGGATCAGAGCTCGACCGAGGTGATGTCGAGTTCGCCGACGTTGTTCAGCTCGAGCTTCTTGATCTTCTCCGAGTGGCCGGACTGCTGGCCGTAGAAGTAGATCGGGATGCTCGGGACGTCCTGGTCGACCTTCTCGACGGCCTTGGAGAACGCCTCGTGCGAGGCCTCCAGGCTCGGCGCGGCGCTGGCCTGCTTGGCCAGGGCGTCGACCTCGGGGTTGCTGTACAGACCGTCGTTCGAGGAGCCACCCGTGACGTAGAGCGGGTTGATCCAGTTCTCGACGTCCGGGTAGTCCTGCTGCCAGGCAGCGCGGTACGGGCCCTTCATCGAGTGGGCGTTGACGTTCTGGCGGAAGACCGCGAAGGTCGGCACGCCCTCGGCCCGAGCGTTGATGTTGAGGTTGGTCTTGATCTGCTGCGCAACGGCGTCCATCCAGTCCTTGTGGCTGGAGTCCGAGTTGTAGTAGAAGACCATCTCGCCGGAGAAGCCACCGGCCTCGGCCAGCAGCGTCTTGGCCGTGGCGGGGTCGAACTTGCAGGCGGTGCAGTTGCCCGGCTTGGCGCCCGGGGTCAGCGGGTTCGCCCAGCTGTCGGCCGGCTTGCGGGTACCGAAGAAGATCTTGTCCGAGATCTCCTGCCGGTTGATCGACAGCGACACGGCGCGACGCAGCTTCGCGTTCTGGAAGCGCTTGTCGTAGATCGGGAACGCGATCAGCGCGGTCGTCGGGGTGACGGTCGAGCGGCCCCGCTCACCGAGGTCGGTCTTCCACTTGTCACCGGCGAGCGCCGAGGTGGGCAGCGACTCCAGGAAGTCCAGGTTGTTGGAGAGCACGTCGGCGTAGGCGGCCGTCTCGTCCTGGTACAGCTTGACGTCGACGTCCTTGATCTTCATCTTGTCGCGCAGGCTGTAGTCGTCGAAGCGCGTCAGCTTGATGAGGACGTTGTCATCCCACGACACGAACTTCACCGGGCCGTTGCCGATCGGCTTCTTGCCGAACTCCTCGGGCTTCATGGTGAAGAAGGCGTCCGGCAGCGGCATGAAGGCGCTGTAGCCGAGCTTGGTCGGGAAGACCGCGGTCGGCGCCGACAGGGTGACCTCGAAGGTCTGCTCGTCGATGACCTTCAGGCCGGACAGCTTCTCAGCCGTCGGGGCCGGGGCCTTCTTCGGGCCCTCCGCACCATCCGGGTCACTGGTGTAGGTCTGGTCGAAGCCCTGGATGTCAGAGAAGAAGCTGCCGTTCTGCGCGCCGTTCGGCGAGTAGGCGGCCCAGTTCCAGGCGTCGACGAAGTTCTTCGACTTCACCTCGGTACCGTCGTGGAACTTGGTACCCTTCTTGATCTTGATCGTGAAGACCTTGGAGTCCGTGGTGTTGATGGACTCCGCCAGCGCGTTGCGCGGGGCGCCACCGTCATTCGGGTACTCGACCAGGCCGGTCCACAACCAGTCGACGACCTTGCCGCCACCGGTCTCCGTGGTGTTCGACGGGACCAGCGGGTTCTCCGGCTGGACACCGTGGATGACAATCGCGCCGTCGCCGCTGGCGGCGGTCTCGCCGTCGCCACCGCTCGAGCAACCGGTCGCGACAAGCGCGACAGCCGCGCTGAGCGCGATCGCGCTCGTCGCCCGCTTCGAGACTCTCATTCCGAGGGGCCTCCTCTTTCTAACCAGGTTCCGTCGTGGGTTTCACGCACGTTTGGGGGTGACACCGCCCGACCACCCCGGGGCGCGGGTCGCCGGGACCACAGGGAAGTTGGGGACACCCCTGATGTTCCGATCCGCCGGGCTCCCCGCCAACGAGGCGCGACACGACGCAGGAGGCACGGCCACGAACCGTCGCGACGGACGGGGACATGGTCATGGGCCGTACGGAGTGCCACACACCGATGGTGAGGTGCTGCCACTGTGACACCAACTGGCCTCTTCCGTGAAGGTGCCGTTATCAAGCCGTTAGTTGCCCGCCACGTTGCCGATACTTGAAAAATGATCATAAAACGGTCGGCACGGGCAGCACTGAGCAGGAAATACGTTGCGCCGCCCGTAGAACCGCTCCCCGCCCGCGCTCAGGCCCCGGGCGCACCTCTGCCCGTTAGGACGTCCAACACCGCCCGCATTTCGACCCATCCGGACAGGTCGACTACGGCTGCACGGGCACGATCACCGACTGGGTGGACGAGGGCGCGGAGATCGTTTGTCTGATCCTCGGTCACGGCGACCCGCGGGTCACACCAGCCGGCGGTCCGCCGCCCAGCGGGAGAGTTCGTAGCGGTTGGACATCTGCAGCTTGCGGAGCACGTTCGACACGTGCGTCTCCACAGTCTTAATGGAGATGAACAGTTCCTTGGCGATCTCCTTGTACGCGTACCCCCGGGCCAACAGCCGCAGCACCTCCCGCTCACGGTTGGTGAGCTGGTCCAGCTCGGGGTCGGCCACCGGGGCATCCGGTCGGGCCGCGAAGGCGTCCAGCACGAACCCGGCCAGCCGTGGGCTGAACACCGCGTCCCCGTCCGCCACCCGGCGGATCGCCGCGGCCAGCTCGTCCGGGGAGATGGTCTTTGTCACGTACCCCCGCGCACCGGCACGGATCAACCCGATCACGTCCTCCGCCGCGTCGGAGACGCTCAGCGCCAGGAACTTGACCTGCGGGTGGGTGCGGCGCATCGCCTCCAGCACCGCGCGTCCGCCGCCGTCGGGCATGTGCACGTCGAGCAGCACCACGTCCGGGCCGATCGCCGCGATCCGGGTGACCGCCTCGGCCACCGTGCTCGCCTCGCCCACCACCTCGACGTGTACGCCCAACTCCGCGCGCACCCCGGCCCGGAACATGGCGTGGTCGTCCACCAGGAACACCCGGAGCCGCTCGGGGCGGGCATCCGCCGGGTCGAGGTGCTCGGTCGACTGCTCGGCCATGGTCATCTGTTCCTCTCCGCTGCGGACGAGTCCCGGGAGATCGGCAGGTTCAACCGGACCTCGGTCCCCTCCCCCGGGCCGGACCGGATCTCGGCCCGTCCGCCGTGCCGCTTCATCCGCCCGATGATCGAGCCGCTCACGCCGTGCCGGTGGTCCTCCACGGTATCCGGGTCGAAGCCCTTGCCCCGGTCCCGGATGAAGACACTTACCTGATCCGGCTCCACCTCGGCGTAGAGCGACACCGTCTGGACGCCGGCGTGCCGGGCCGCGTTCACCAGCGCCTCCCGCGCGGCCGCGACCAGCGCACCGACCTTCTCGTCGGTCTCCCGGTCCCCCACCACGACCGCCTCCACGGTGATCGCGTAGGTGTCCTCGACCTCTGCGGCTGCCTGCTCCAGCGCGGCGGCGAAGCGCTCGCTCGGCGACGCGGTCGGCTTGTACAGCCAGTTGCGCAGGGAACGCTCCTGCCCTCTGGCCAGCCGCTGCACCGTCTTGACGTCACCGGCGTTGCGCTGGATCAGGGCCAGCGTGTGCAACACCTGATCGTGCACCATGGCGGCCAACTCGGCCCGCTCCTGCTCACGGATGCGCCCCTCGCGCTCCGAGCGGAGCTGGCTGTACGTCCGCCAGAGCACGGGCGCGGCGACCACGCCGACCCCCGCCAGCCCGACCAGCGCGAAGATCACGCCGTTGATCACCGCGTCGAAGTTCTGCGCCGGCGAGTAGACCGCCGCGACGCCGATGATGCCGACCGCGACAAGCACCCCGCCGCCGATGAACCGGAGCACGAACGCCCGCCGGTCACTCTCCTCGACGACCGCGCCGAGCCAGGGCACCGGCATCGCGTTGCCCCACTGCCGCCGCCGTTCGGGTGCGGACTGGTGCCAGATGACCCCGGCGCCGACCGCGATGATGGCCACCAGCCATCCGGCGGTGCCGGCCGCGCCGACCGAGTCGAAGACCATCACCTGGATCAACAGGACACCGAGCCCGATCCCCACGAACGGCAGGAGCTGGGCGACGTCGCGCCGGGGCGGCACCGCGGTGTCACCGGGCCGCAGCGGCACCACCGCCCAGAAGGCCGCGTAGAGCAGCAGGCCGAGCCCGCTCAGGCCGAGCAGCACCATGAACGCGACGCGCACCCGCAGCACCGAGATGCCGAGATGATCGGCGATACCGGCGGCGACGCCGGCGGCCATCCGGTGCTCGGGTGCGCGATAGAGGCGCGGGGGCGGAATCACGGTGCTGATCGGAGGCTCCCTGGTCAGGTGGCGGCTCTGGTGGAAGTCGGTGATCTGATCGTCACACGCTGCGGCGTCCACGACCACGGGGACGCCCCCGACATTCCGACCCCCCGGATCTCAGGGTGGGGTCAGGGTCGGGTCCTGAGGTCGCTCGGGTTCAGCTGGCAGCAGGATCGAAGCATGACCGAGGAGACTGCCCCGCCACCCCGACCAGGGTCGGCACAGCCGGGTGGTTCAGCACCGCCCCCACCAGCCGCGATGCCCGCCGGGTGGAGCGAGCCCCACATGTTCGGGCCGCCCGCCGGCTCCGGCCCGGACATCGGCAGCACCGCCGATCCGGCCGGCGGCTACCCGCCGCCCACCGGCGGCCACGGGCCGGGGTTCGCGGCCGGCGCCGGCTACGGGGCCGCTGGCACGCCACCCGGGCCGGGCGGTCCGGGCCCGTCCGCGCCGCCGTTCGCCGGCACCGGTTTCACCTCGCGGTACGGGTTGGTCCGACCGCGCGAGGGGCGGTACCTGGCCGGCGTCTGCGCGGCGATCGGGCGAGCCACAAACACCGACCCGGTGCTCTGGCGGGTGCTGCTCGCGGTGCTCGGGTTCTTCGGTGGCATCGGCATCCTGGTGTACGTCGCCGCCTGGTTGATCATTCCGAACGAGGGCGACACCGCGTCCCCGATCGAGTCCATGCTCGGGCGCGGCCGCTCCAGCATGTCGCCGGTGACCGTCATCATCCTGGGCATCCTGGTCGCGGCCAGTTTCGCCTACATCGTCACCGACGCCTTCCGCGCGGTGCTGCTCGGCGCGGCCATCCTGGTCGCCGGCGCGCTGCTGCTCAACCGGGACAGCCGCAACCCACAGCCCGGCGCACCGGCCGGGCCGGCACCGTCCGGCAACCCGCCCGGCCCGGTTCCACCGGTGACCTGGCCCGCGCCGTCGTACGGCATGGCGCCGCCAACCGGCCCACCGGCGACGGCACCGATGGCCGGCGGCGCTCCGGCGTACGCCACCGCGACCGCAGGAGGACCGCCCACCATGACCACCCCGGCGTACGACGGGTCGCCAGCCGGCGTCCCGCAGTCGGCAGCCTTGGCGCAGCCGGTCCCCGGAACGGGCCCGGTGTCCGCGCAACCGGCTGAGCCGACGACTGTCGGAGCCGGCTGGCCGGCGCCCGCCACGGGCTGGCCGGGCGCCAACCCGCCCACCGCCGGGTGGCCGTCGGCACCGGTGACCGGCGCACCCACCGCCCCGTCCGGCTATCCGACCGCCGCCCCGGCGTCCGGATACCGCCCCCCGTTCGCGCCGCACGGCCCGTACGCCTCGCCACCCCCGGCCCCGTCCCGCCCGGCGAAGCCACCGAAGCCGCCGAAGCGCCCCAAGGAGCGTTCTCCGCTCGGCGCGGTGACCTTCTCCCTGATCTTCCTGGTCCTCGGTCTGGTCGCCCTGCTCGACCTGCTCGACGTCTTCGCCATCAGCGCCTCGGCGTACTTCGCGGCCGCGCTGGCCACGATCGGGCTGGGGCTGCTGGTCGGCACCTGGTTCGGGCGGGCCCGCTGGCTCATCGCGCTCGGTCTGGTGACCGCGGCGGCGCTGGGCACGGCGACGGTCGCCGAGTCCTACGACCGGATTCGCGGGGTCGACGGCGCGGTGACCTGGGCGCCGACCGACTACCGCGATCTGGCCGACCGGTACGAGAACAGCTTCGGTGACGCCGTACTCGACCTGCGCGGGATCGACTTCGCGAAACGGGACAGCCAGGTGACCGTTGCGATCAATTTCGGCAAGGCGACAGTGGTCGTCCCGCCGAACGTGGACGTCACCACGGTGGCCGACGTCAACGCCGGCGACGCGACCATCTTCGGCACCCACTCCGGCGGG
This sequence comes from Micromonospora sp. CA-240977, assembly GCF_050942285.1. Lineage (NCBI taxonomy): Bacteria > Bacillati > Actinomycetota > Actinomycetes > Micromonosporales > Micromonosporaceae > Micromonospora > Micromonospora sp. CA-240977. Next base: position 6,679,327 of record NZ_CP192055.1, read on the forward strand.
CTGGACGGCCGCCAGCAGGAGTCCACCGACCTCGGCGCCGACGGTGCCGGCGGCGGGACGCTGCGCCTGTACATCCATGTCAACGCTGGCAACCTGGAGGTGACCCGGTGAAGGCTCACCGCACGGATCTGGTGTCGTTCGCCTTCGGGCTCGTGTTCCTGGCGCTGTCGGCCTGGTGGCTGCTCGCCCAACTGCTCGGGTTCGCGCTGCCGGCGGTCGGGTGGTTCCTGGCCAGCGCGCTCATCCTGATCGGGATCTTCGGGCTGGTCGGCGCGCTGCGCTCGGGTCGGTCGGGCCAGCCGGAGCAGACCGCCGAGGTCGCTGCCACAGTGGCCGCCGCGCCCGTCTCCGGCGCGTCCGCTCCGGTCTCCGGCGTGCCGACCTCCGGCGCGGCCCTGCCGGTCTGGGAGGCCGAACGTTCCACCTGGGACGCTCCCTCGCCGGAAGCGACAGCGGAGACGGCGACCACCACGGTACGAGCACCGGAGGCGCCGCCCACCGACGTCATCCACCCGGCCTGGCTGGCTCACGCGCCAGCGGAGCCGCAGACCGCCCCGATCCCCGGCCAGTCCGACGAGCCGACCCTCCCACTCGCCGGGCGAGAGCCGGACGGGGACGAGCCGACCCGGCCCGAGCGGCTGGCCGAGGCGGTCTCCGACCAGCCGGGCGACGAGCGGGAGGGTCGACGGGGAGAGGCCTGACCTCGGGCGCGGCCCGGCCTCGGCCTGCTCCACCACCACGGCGGTGCCGTTGGCGCGGACGGACGCATATGCTGGCCGGTGGAGATCTCGCCTCCGCCGGCCGGCCCGTCCCGCCATGGCGGCCCCGCCGCGATTCCCGTCTCTACCCCGTCAGGAGCCCGCCCGACATGACCCAGTCCCCCGCCGTGCGTACGACCGGCCGGTCCGGTCCGGTCCGCATCGGCGAGCGAGCCGCCCGCACGCTCGTCACCGAGCTGGCCCGGATCAACGATCCCAAGGTCGCCCTGCTGGTCGGGGTGGGCCCGGAGTCCGCGGTGCTGGCCGCGGCGATCGAGGCGCTGCTCCCCGGTGACCGGCTCACCGTGGTGCCCGCCGAGCCGTTCGGCGCTGCCGCGCTCCGCGAGCACGTCAACGCCCAGGGCCGCTGGGTCGCCGACCGGGTGGGGGTCGTCGACTCCCTGGTCGAGGCCGAGGCCGCCGGTGTCGTCATCGCCGGCGAGGTGTTCAGCGGCACCGCCGAGGAGACCCGCGGTGGCATCGAGGGCCTGACCAAGTACCTGACCGACGGTGCGGTGCTGAGCGTGGCGACCACCGCCACGCCCGGCCGGACCACGGGGGCCGCCGCCGAGTTGGCCCGCCAGGACGCCCTCTACGGTGTCGGCGCCGACCTGGTGCTGCGCAACTCGCCACCGGTACGGATCTACCGACTGCGCTTCACCCCGGCGAGCCCTGCCGCAGCCGACCGGCTCGCCCCCGCGCACCGGCCGTCCAGCGTGCCGCTGACCCGCGGCATGCACATCGACTCCAACGGCGTGGCCGCTGCCGGCATCACGCTGGGCCTCGCGGCGCTGGCCCGGGTGGCCCGCCCGTCGTCGAAGCTCTGGTTGCTGCCGGCGCTGGCCGCCGGGCCGGTCGCCGCGTTCTTCCGGGACCCGGAGCGCGACGTGCCGGAAGACCCGACCGCGGTGGTCGCCAGCGCGGACGGGAAGGTCCTGTCGGTGCAGCGACTGCACGACGAGCGTTTCGGCGACGGCGAGTGGCTGCGGGTGGCGGTCTTCCTGTCGGTGCTGGACGTGCACGTCAACCGTGCCCCGGTCGCGGGCAAGGTGGTGGACTACTTCGTCGCCGATGGCGGCTTCGTCAACGCGATGAAGCCGGACGCCGAGCACAACGTCGCGGCGTACACCGTGCTGGACACCGCTCGTGGCACGGTGGTGGTCGCGCAGCGCACCGGGCTGATCGCCCGTCGGATCGTGCAGCGCGCGCCGATCGGCGCACTGCTCGCCAAGGGTGAGCGCTTCGGGCTGATCCGGTTCGGCTCACGGACCGACGTCTACCTCCCGGCCGACGCTGCGGACCCGCTGGTCGGGCCGGGCGACAAGGTCGTGGGCGGGTCCACTGTCATCGCCCGCTGGCGCTGACCGACGAACGTGAGAAGGGGGCGCCGCTGACCGCGGCGCCCCCTTCTTCCGGTTGGAGATCAGGCGGTGTGACGCTGCCGTAGCCAGAGCACCGGCCCGCTGACCAGGTAGCCCACCACGATCAGCGCGAACGTGAGCCGGATGTCGACGAGCGCGCCGATCACCGGGGCCAGCCACAGCCACGGCGGCAGCTTCACCAGGCGGGCGAGCTTGGCGTACGGGAAGCTCGACACCATCGCGAAGGCGAGCAGCGCGACCCCCGCGACCAGCACAGCACCGGGCACGGGCAGGCCGATCGCCACAGTGACGGCGAGCACCGCTGCCGCCATCGTGGTGGGCACGCCGCAGAAGAACCGGCCGTCCTTCGGTGAGACGTTGAAGCGGGCCAGTCGAATCGCGGCGCACGCCGCGACGAGGGCGCACGCCACCGCCGCCGCAGCAGTGGAGACGGAGCCGGCGAGTGAGGCGTAGACCACCACCGGAGCGGCGAGGCCGAACGAGCACATGTCGGCAAGGGAGTCCATCTGCGCGCCGAACGGGCTTGCCACGCCCAGCCGACGGGCCAGCGCGCCGTCCAGGCCGTCGAAGACGACGCAGGCGATCAGGCAGAGCGCGGCGATCTGTACCTCACCCCGCATGGCCAGGAAGATGGCGAGCATGCCGAGCATCAGGCTGGCCAGCGTGCAGGCGTTGACCAGACCGAACTTCATCCGGCGGGCGACGGTGCGGTCGCCGGGGAGCAGCGGGATCGACCGCGACGAAGCCTCGTCGACGTGTGCCAGGGGCGGCATCGCCGGACTGACCGGCATGATCGCCTCGATCTCGGCTCGACCGACGCCCGGCGCCGGACGGCTGAGCCGGTCCAGGCCGTAGCGACGGCGCTGCCGGTCGGCGTACCGGTGCTCGGTCGGGGTCAGGTCGGTCGCGTGCAGGTCACCGTCACGGCGACCAACCCGGACCAACAGCACCTGGCGGGCGAATGTGCTGCTGCGGCGCAACCGGCCCGCCCAGCGACGCCCTGCGGGGCGCGGACTGTCAGTAGTACGACGCCGGCGCCATGGGGCTCTCGGCACGTTTCCTCCATCACCGGATCGGCTGCCCGCCGCGGGGCGGGTTTCCGGCTGTCTCGTGCCGGACCGTGCGTGGCCCGGCAGCCGTTTTGCGCGGAGTACACCATCGCATAGGGGGACATGGCTTGGCGATAGCTGCCGGCGGTACTTATATCTGGGCTAAACCGCTCGAACCGCTCGCTTATTCCCATCTCGGGCTTCACCGCCCGTTTCCTCCATCATTCCCGTCTTTGACTGTACCGGAGGGTCACCAACTCGGCCTATCGAGCGGAGTGCTATCGGGCACATTGTCCGATTGCCAGGGCAGCGATGTCGCTCAACGGCAGGTCGAGGGCCTGCTCGCGGGTGAACCAGCCAGCCCGCGCCGTCGAACCTCCGGCGGACTCGGTGACCACCGCATCGGTGGGCTCGTCCACAAGCACCCGGTAGGTGACCCGTACGCCATGCCAGTCCAGCGGTCGGCCCTCCGGGCCGAGCGCGGCGGGGTTGTGCAGGTTGTTCACACCGAGGATCTCCCCCACCCGGCCCCGCTGACCGCCCTCCTCGATCAGTTCCCGGAGCAGGCCGGTGGCCGGCTGCTCACCATGGTCGGTCCCGCCGCCGGGGAGGTGCCACAGGCCGGCCCCGGGATAGCCGGCCGCGATCTCGGTAAGCAGGATCCGCCCGGCCGGGTCGGTGACCAGCCCGTACGCCCCGAAGCGCAACCTGCGGTCGGGGTGCGGTGCCGGAGACGGCACGCGTGACCGGCGCGTTCCGGGGGGCAGCGGGGTGACCGGCAGGCCGAGCACCCCGGCGGTGAACGGGGTCAGCGGCACCCGCGCCGCCTCGGCCGGGGTGAGCCAGCGCGCCCGGTCGACGGTGCCGCCGCCGGTGTCGCGCAGGGTGCCGTCCTGCGCCCCGAGCTCGAACAGGAGCCGATCGGTGTGCAGCGAGACGTCATCCTCCCCAACGGCGACCACGTCGGCGACCACCGTGCGCAGCCGACCCACCGGCACCGTCAACCCGGTCTGCTCGGCGACCGCACGGATCAGGGCGCGCTCGGGGTGCTCGGCATGCGCGACAGCGCCGCCGGGCAGCCGCCAGACGCCCGGAAACTCGCCCTCGGCCCCGTCCCGGACCACCAGGACCCGGTCCGAGTCCCACAAAAGCCCATAAGCCCCAACACGCCGCACAAGGTTCATCCCCACCAACTCGCTCCCCCGCCGACCCGCCCGGCCACCCCGCCCGGATCCAGCGATGATCGACTCCGTTTTCCGGATGTCGGGGTATCCCCGGCGATGGGGACACCCCGACATTCACAAAACCGATTTGATCATGCGCCGTACCGCTTGTGGGGATTCTGGGCCGCGCGGATCAGGTGAGCTGGGCGGCCTGGACTGCCTCGGCGGTCACCTCGGTGAGGTGGTGGGTGGGCAGAGCGCCGAGCTCCTCCCGGGCGAACCAGCGGGCTTCGCAGGTGGAGCCGCCCACGTCGGCCACGGTCAACGGGTTGGGCTGGTCGACCACGACCCGGTAGAAGGCACGCACCCCGTGCCAGTCGATCGGGTAACCCTCGGGGCCGAGCGACGCGGCGTCCCGGTGGCTCGCCACCCCGAGCAGCTCGACCAGACGGCCGGTCTGCCCGGTCTCCTCGACCAGCTCGCGGATCAGCGCCGCACCGGGCTGCTCGCCGTAGTCGGTGCCGCCGCCGGGCAGGTGCCAGCAGCCGGCGCCCGGGTAGCCGTCGGAAACCCTCGTCAGCAGCACCCGACCGGCCGGGTCGGTGCACACCGCGTACGCGGCGAAGCGCTGCGCCCGGTGCAGCCCGTCCGGACCGGGCACCGCGTAGAAGGAGGGGAACTCGGGGGCCTCGTCGGGCACCACGTCGGCGGAGGACGCGGGCAGCCCGAGGGCACGTGCGGTGAACGAGCGCAGCGGCAGCTCACGCGCCTCGTCGAGGGTGTACCAGCGAGCCAGGTCGGTGGGACGCTCGCCGACCCGGTCGGCGAGGGTGCCGCCGCGGACCGCCACCCGGTAGATCAGCCGGTCGGTGTGGATGGTGATGCCGCGATCCGGCAGCGCCCGCATGTCGGCGAGGACGTCGGCCAGGCCCGAGACGGCAACCGAGAGGCCGGTCTCGGCAGCGGTTTCGCGCACCACCGTGTGGTTGGGGTCCTCGCCGTGGTCGACCGCCCCGCCGGGCAGGGACCACGTGCCGGGGGTGCCGGAGCGCTCCGAGGCGCGAACCAGCAGGACTCGGCCTGTCGAATCAGCACAGACTGCGTATGCCGCGATCCTGCGGAGCGGCTCCAGCAAGGTGGTCACGGAAGCAAATTCTCCCCGGGCCGGGTTACCGGAACGGAAAAGAGTCGGATTCCTGACTGTCTGGCCCCGATCAGGGATCGGTCAGGGTAAGGATCCGGGCGGTCACCGAGGGCGGGGCGGACACCGGCGCGGACCGTGGAGGTATGACATCGACCACCGCTCCCCACGCCCCGTACAGGCAGCTCCGTCGACCCACCACCGACCGCATGGTCGCGGGGGTCGCGAGCGGCGTCGGCCGCTACTTCGCCGTCGACCCCACACTGGTCCGGGTGGCCTTCGCGCTCACCGGTCTGCTCACCGGCGGTCTCGCGCTGTTCGCGTACCCGATCATGTGGTTCCTGATGCCGGAGGAGCCCACCGGCGCGCCGGCCTGGCCGCACGGCGCGGGCGTCGCGCCGCACGCGGGCCCGCCGCCGACCGCCGGACCCGCCCCCGGGTACGCCCCGACGCCGCCCTACCCGCCGACGCCGCCGTCCAGCCCGCCGCCGGCCGGGTGAGCGGCGCTCACTCCCACTCGATGGTGCCCGGCGGCTTGCTCGTCACGTCCAGCACCACCCGGTTGACCTCGGCGACCTCGTTGGTGATCCGGGTGGAGATCCGGGCCACGACCTCGTAGGGCAGCCGTGACCAGTCGGCGGTCATCGCGTCCTCGCTGGAGACGGGGCGCAGCACCACGGGGTGCCCGTAGCTGCGCCCGTCTCCCTGCACACCGACGCTGCGCACGTCGGCGAGCAGCACCACCGGGAACTGCCAGACGCCCCGGTCCAGGCCGGCGGCTGTCAACTCCTCGCGGGCGATCAGGTCGGCCTCGCGGAGCAGGTCGAGGCGCTCCTGGTTGACCGCGCCGATGATCCGGATGGCCAGGCCGGGGCCCGGGAACGGGTGCCGCCAGACCATGGCCTCGGGCAGGCCCAACTCCAGGCCGAGCGCGCGGACCTCGTCCTTGAACAGGGTGCGCAGCGGCTCGACGAGCGCGAACTTCAGGTCCTCCGGCAGACCGCCGACGTTGTGGTGGCTCTTGATGTTGGCGGTGCCGGTGCCGCCACCGGACTCCACCACGTCGGGGTAGAGGGTGCCCTGGACCAGGAACTCGACGTCGCCGTGCGAGGCGATCTCGCGGGCGGCGGCCTCGAAGACCCGGATGAACTCGCGACCGATGATCTTGCGCTTCTGCTCCGGGTCGGTCACGTCGGCCAGCGCGCCGAGGAACCGGTCGGTGGCGTCGACCACCTTCAGCTTGATGCCGGTGGCGGCCACGTAGTCCTTCTCCACCTGCTCGGCCTCACCGGCGCGCAGCAGACCGTGGTCGACGAAGACGCAGGTGAGCTGGTCACCGACCGCCTTGTGCACGAGCGCGGCGGCGACCGCCGAGTCCACCCCGCCGGAGAGGCCGCAGATGACCTCCTTGTCACCGACCTGGGCCCGGATCCGGGCAACCTGCTCGTCGATGATGTTCTCGGGCGTCCAGGTCGGCTCGATGCCGGCGATGTCGTACAGGAAGCGGGTCAGCATCTCCTGGCCGTGCGCGGTGTGCCCGACCTCCGGGTGGAACTGCACGCCGGCCCGCCGCCCGGCCAGGTCCTCGAAGGCGGCCACCGGAGCGCCGGCCGACTCGGCGGTCACCGTGAAGCCCTCGGGCGCGTCGGTGACGGCGTCGCCGTGGCTCATCCAGACCGGCAGGTCCGCCGGCAGGTCGCGCAGCAGCACACCGGGGTCGAGCAGGCGGGGGCGCAGCGGCGTGCCGCCGTACTCCCGGTTGCCGGTCCTCGCGACAGTGCCGCCGAGCGCCTGGGCCATCGCCTGGAAGCCGTAGCAGATGCCGAAGACCGGCACGTCGGCGGTGAACACGCCGGCGTCGATCTGCGGCGCGTCCGGCGCGTAGACGCTGGCCGGGCCACCGGAGAGGATGATCGCGGCGGGGTTCTTCGCCAGCATCTCGGCGATCGGCATCGAGTGCGGCACGATCTCGGAGTAGACCTTCGCCTCGCGAACCCGGCGCGCGATGAGCTGGGCGTACTGGGCTCCGAAGTCCACCACGAGGACGGGGCGAGGCAGGCTCATGTGCGCAAAGCCTACCGACAGTCACGACCGCCCCCGGCACCGGCTCGCCCGGCCGGGCTCACTGACGCAACGCGCCCGGGGCGTCCGTCGGCACCGCCGGGTGGTGCGGGGGCACTGGCGCCAGCCGGCGGTACGGGGACCCGAGCGTCGGCCGGGGGTCCTCCTCGCCCCGGTTGGGCCAGAAGGACATCGCCCGTTCCGCCTGCGCGGTGATCGTCAACGAGGGGTTCACGCCGAGGTTGGCCGAGACCGCCGCGCCGTCCACCACGTGCAGCCCCGGGTGCCCGTACACCCGGTGCCAGGGGTCGATCACCCCGTCGGCCGGCGTCGCCCCGATCACCGCCCCGCCCAGGATGTGCGCGGTCACCGGGATGTCGAACGGCTCGGTGAGCGAGCCGCCGGCGGTGCCGCCGATCTCCTCGGCGAGCAGCCGGGCCGCGGTGTTGCCGGCGGGGATCCAGGTCGGGCTCGGCGTGCCGTGCCCCGGGCCGGTGACCAGCCGACGGCCGAACACCCCCCGCCGCCACCGGGTGGTCAGCGAGTTGTCCACCGACTGCATCACCAGGGCGATCACCGTCCGTTCCGACCAGCCACGCACCGACAGCATCCGGGCCGCCAGCCCCGGTTGCCGCACCAGGCTGCCCAGCCAGCGCCGCACCCGGTGCGGACCGCCGTCGACGAGCAGCGACTGGAGCAGCCCCATCGCGTTGGAGCCGCGCCCGTAGCGGACCGGCTCGATGTGGGTCTGCGGGTCGGGGTGGAACGAGCTGGTGATGGCCACCCCCTCGGTGTAGTCCAGGCGTTCGGCGCGGGCCCGCTGGCGGGGCACCGAGGCGCCCAGGATCGCCTCCGAGTTGGTCCGGGTCAGCTCGCCGAGGCGGGGCGAGAGCCCGGGTAGCACGTCGTCGGCCCGCATGGCGTGCAGCAGCCGTTGGGTGCCGAGCGCCCCGGCGGCGAACACCACCTGGTCGGCGTGGATCACCTGCCGCCGCCTGCGCAGCCAGGCGCCCGTGCGCTCGGTGCGCACCTCGTACCCGCCCTCGCCGGCCGGACGGACGGCGGTCACCGTGGTCAGCGGGAGCACCGTCGCCCCGAGCCGCTCGGCCAGCCAGAGGTAGTTCTTGACAAGCGTGTTCTTCGCCCCGTGCCGGCAGCCGGTCATGCACGAGCCGCAGTGCAGGCAGCCGGTGCGCTCCGGGCCGGCGCCGCCGAAGTACGGGTCGGCGACCCGTTGGCCGGGCCGGCCGATGTGCACACCCACCGGCGTGGCGTGGAAGGTGTGCCCCACCCCCATCCGCTCGGCCACCGCCCGCATGGCCCGGTCCGCGCCGGTGTCCAGGGGGTACGTGGTGACGCCGAGCATCCGTTTCGCCTGGTCGAAGTGGCGGGCCAGCTCGGCGCGCCAGTCGGTGATGTCCCGCCACTGCGGGTCGGCGTAGAAGGCCGGCAGCGGCTCGTAGAGGGTGTTCGCGTAGACCAGTGAGCCGCCACCCACCCCGGCGCCGGACAGCACCAGCACGCCGCCGCCGGACCCTCGGTCGGCCGGGCGGAGCAGGGTGAGCCGCTGGATGCCGTAGCAGCCGAGCTTCGGCGCCCAGAGGAAGCGGCGTGCCCGCCAGGACGTCTGCGGGAACTCGTCGTCGGTGAAACGCCGGCCCGCTTCCAGCACGGCGACGGAGTAGCCCTTCTCGGCCAGCCGGAGCGCTGTGACACTGCCGCCGAAGCCGGACCCGATGACGACCACGTCGTACCGCATGGACGCATCATTACTCGCGAGTAGCGCTCGCGCCAGCGGCAGTTTCGCGCGATCATGCTCCGGCCGACCGACCCGGCGCCTTCCGGCCGCAACCCGGAGCACCCGTCGGAGCGTTGTTCACCAGACGGGTGGAAGGAATCCAGGATGATCCTCGGGTCGATGGCACCGCGCCGACGGTGGTTGCTGCTGGGGTTGACGGCCCTCGCCGCCGTCGCGCTGATCGCTGCCGGCGCGGTGGTGATCACCCGGTTGACCGGCGACAGCAAGCCGGGCGGCACGCCGCTGGCCGGCTCGCCGACGCCGACGCCGACGCCGATCGGGACGCCCACCCCGAGCCCCAGCGGCCCACCACCGGGCGCCGACATCACCGGCCCGCTCAACCTGCTGCTTGTCGGTGTGGACACCCGGGTCAGCGTGCCCGGATGGGAGCCGCACGGGGACGCGGTGCTGGTGCTGCACGTACCAAAGGGGTTGGGCCAGGCGTACCTCTTCTCCCTCCCCCGCGACCTGCTTGTCGACATCCCGGCGTTCCCGAAGGCCGACTACAAGGGCGGCAAGACCAAGCTCACCCACGCGATGAGCTTCGGCAGCCGGGTGCCGGGCAAACCCAAACAACCAAGCACCGCCCAGGGGTACGAGCTGCTGCGCAGCACTGTCAGCGGATACACCGGGCTGCGCATCGACGCCGGCGCGGTGCTCACCTTCAACGGGTTCGACCGGCTGGTCAACGCGCTGGGCGGCGTGGACATCTACGTCGATCAGCGGGTCGCCTCGCTGCACCGCCGACCGGACGGCAAGTACCGGGAGAGCGCGCCCGGCGGCTACAAGGGGCCGCAGCAAATCTACGAGAAGGGCGAGCAGCACCTCAACGGCTGGCAGGCGCTGGACTACGCGCGGCAGCGCTACATCACCGGCGGTGACTACGCCCGGCAGCGTCACCAGCAGCAGCTGATCCGGGCCATGACCCGCAAGATCCTGGACGAGGGCCTGGCCCGGCAACCCGAGCGGGTCGACCAGGTCGTCGCCGCCCTCGGCGACACCCTCGTCTACGTGGGCGGGCGGCGGATCGTGGACATCGCGTACGCGCTGAGTGGGCTGCCGGAGAACCGCTTCACGCTCGTCGGCCTGCCCGGTTCCGGTGTCGGCAAGGGCAGTGCCTACCGCGGCGAGCAGCTGACCGGCGACGGCCGGAAGTTCCTCACCGAACTGCGCGCCGGCCGCGCCGACGCCTACCTGGCCGCCCACCCCAACCTGGTCGTCAAGAACTGACAGCGGTCAGGGCCTATTTCATAAGGGCGGTCGAGCCGAGGCGGAGTCCGGGCGGCGATCCGGCAAGGCGCGGTTTCGTCCGGATACCGGTGTCGTATCCGGGCGAAACCGCAACGCCGCCGGTCGTCGTCCGGGCCCGCCGCAGGCCGGCCAGTCCTTATGAAACAGGCCCTAAAGCCGCTTGGGCAGGGCCGGCTTCCTGGTGCCGTAGAGCCAGTCGTCGAACACCGCGTCGAGCTGCCTGCCGGAGATGCGTTCGGCGAGCGCCACGAACTCCGCAGTGGTGGCGGTGCCGTTGTGCTTCTCCGCCGCCCAGGTCTTGACGATCTCGAAGAACGCCTTGTCGCCAACGGACACCCGCAGGGCGTGCAGCGTCATCGCACCACGCTGGTAGACCGACTCGCTGAACAGCTCCTTCGCCCCCGGCTTGCCCGGCGGCGTCTTCCACACCTTCGCCGAGGACCTGGCGTACTGGCTGTCGAACGCCTCCTCGGCAGTTGACTTCTTGGTGTGCTCGGCCCAGAGCCACTCCGCGTACGTCGCGAAGCCCTCGTTGAGCCAGATGTCCTCCCACTTGCCCAGGGAGACGCTGTCCCCGAACCACTGGTGCGCCAGCTCGTGGGCGACCACCTCGGTGTTCTCGCCACCAGCGAAGAAACTCGCCGCGTAGACCGGGCGGCTCTGCGTCTCCAGCGCGTACGAGATCCGGCTGTCCGCGACCACCACACCGCCGTACGCGTCGAACGGGTACGGCCCGAACACGGTCTCCAGGTAGTCGGCGACCTTCGTCGTCTCCGCGATCGACGAATCGGCGGAACCGTTTGCCGCGATCGCGACAGCGCTGTAGACCGGCTTCCCCCGGTGCGTGGCAGTGGTGATCCGGAAGTCGCCGATCACCAGCGTGCTCAGGTAGCTGGCCATCGGCGACTTCTCCGACCACTTCCAGGTGGTCCACCCCGCGGTGCTGGCCTTCCCGCCGGGAACGCCGTTGCTGACCGCGGTGAGACCGTCCGGAACGGTGATCTCGAAGTCGTACGCCGCCTTGTCGGACGGGTGGTCGTTGACCGGGAACCAGGTGCTTGCCGACTCGGGCTGCCCCAGCGCGATGGCACCGTCGGGGGTGTGCAGGAAACCACCATCACCGAGGGTGTCGTTCTTCAGCGGCTTCGGCACGCCCGAGTAGGCGACCTCCGCGACGAACCCGTTGCCGTTGATCAGGCCCGAGGCCGGCTTGACCACCAACTCGTTCCGCTCCCGGCGGTGCGTCGCCGGCGCGCCGTCCACTGTGACCGCGGTGACGGTCAGCCCGGCGAGGTCGAGGTTGAACGTCGACAGGTCGGCCGTCGCGGTGGCCTGCACTGTCGTCGTACCGGTCAGTTGGTCCTTCGCCGGGTCGTAGCGCACCTTGACCACGTACCGCGCGACGTCGTAGCCGCCGTTGCCGTAGCTCGGGAAGTAGGCGTCGCCGGCCCCCGGCGCGCCCGCGGTGAACGTCCGCGACGGCGTGGGGGCGGCGCTCGGCGACGGTGCCGCCTCCGTGCCTGTCGAGTCGCATCCCGACAGTGCGAGAGCCCCGGTCACCAGCAGAGCCGAGCCCATCCGCAGTCTGCGTCGCGTCACCCGCATCCCACACCCTCCCCCGTACGGTGGCGGTGACGGCTCACGCCGCCCCGCGCGAGCGGGTGTTTCCCCGCCGATCGCAGGCGGCAGCATATCGACAGGCCATCACGGCTCCGTCACGGCAGTGTGGGCGCGGAGCCACCCACCAACCAGGCGTCGAAGAGCGGTCGGAGCTGTCGACCCGCCACCCGCTCGGCAAGCGCGACGAGGTCCGCGGTGGTCGCGTTGGCCGTCGCCCGCTCGGTGGTCCAGGTCCGCAGGATGCGGAAGAACGTGTCGTCACCGACGGTCCGGCGCAACGCGTGCACGGCCAGCGCCCCGCGCTTGTAGACGGCAGTGCCGAACATCCGCTCCCGGCCCGGCTCGACCGACGGCTGCGACCAGTCGGTCGCCGCGTACTGGAGCTCGAAGTTGCGCTGGACGGTCCGGCCGCCGTCGTGTTCCTCCCACAGCCACTCGGCGTAGCTGGCGAAGCCCTCGTTCAGCCAGATGTCGCTCCACCGGCTCACCGACACGCTGTCGCCGAACCACTGGTGCGCCAACTCGTGCGCGACGACACTCGGGTTGGGGCGGTCGTCGGTGAAGAACGCGGGCCCGTACACCGGGCGGGACTGGGTCTCCAGCGCGTACCCGACCCGGTCGTCGGCGACCACGATCCCGCCGTACGAGTCGAACGGGTACGGGCCGAAGCGACTGGCCAGGAAGTCGGCGATCGCACCGGTGCGGGCCAGTGAGCTGGCCGCGCCGCCGGCCGGGGGCAGGCTCGCCGCCACCGCGGTGACCATCGGCCGACCGGCGTGCGTGCCGGTCACCACCCGGTAGTCGCCGATCACCAGCGTGGTCAGGTAACTGGCCATCGGGGTGCGCTCCGACCAGCGCCAGGTGGTCCAGCCGTCGGCGCTGCTCTTCGGCCCGGGCACCCCGTTACTCAACGCGGCCAGGCCGTCCGGGACGGTCACCGCCAGGTCGTAGCTGGCCTTGTCCGACGGGTGGTCGTTGACCGGGAACCAGGTGGCGGCCGAGTCGGGTTGGCCGAGCGCGACAGCGCCGTCGGCGGTGTGCAGGAAGCCGCCACTGCCCAACGCCCCGTCCACGACGGCGGTGGGCACGCCCGCGTAGTCGACGGTCACTGTGAACTGCTGACCACGGGGGAGCCCGTGGCGCGGCGTCACCACCAACTCGCCGTCGTCGCGGCGGTGGTCGGCCCGCGCGTCGCCCATCCGGACAGCGCTCACGTTCAGGCCGGCCAGGTCCAGATTGAACCGGGACAGGTCCTGGGTGGCAGTGGCGGTGATGACGGCTCGACCGGTGAGCCGGTCGGTCGACGGGTCGTAGCGGACGTCCAGGCCGTAGTGGGTGACGTCGTAACCACCGTTGCCGCGCCCCGGCACGTACGGGTCACCGGCGTCGGCCGCACCGGGCCGGAACCCGTCCCGGTGCTCGCCCGTACAACCGGTGACCACCAGCCCGATGACGCAGCTCAGCGCGGCGGCCAGCCGGATGCCGGCGGGCGACCGTCCGGTCCGGACCATGCACACTCCTCCCGCGGGTCCCCGGGTCAGGACGAGCGTAGCCAGCGCCGCCGACCCTGCGACCGGTATCGGCAGTTTGCGGGACTCGTGGCGCAACGCGACGAGGGCCGACCCCGCACCAGGCGGGGCCGGCCCTCCGGCGTCTGTGGGAAGGGTCAGCGGTCGAGGACCAGGCCGACCTTCTGGAACTCCTTCAGGTCGCGGTAACCGCACTTGGCCATCGCCCGACGCAGCCCACCGAACAGGTTGAGCTGACCGTCGGCCTCGTCCGCCGGACCGAAGAGCAGCTCCTCCATCGACCCGAGCGGGTCACCGGCCACCTCGAACGCGCCCCGCGGCAGCGACGGGTGACTCGCCGCCGAGTGCCACCAGGCGCCACCGGCGGGCGCCTCCTCGCAGAGCGACAGCGGCTCACCGAGCATCACCGCGTCCGCGCCGCAACCCAGCGCCTTGGCGATGTCGCCCGACGTCTGGATGTCACCGTCGGCGATCAGGTGCACGTACCGGCCGCCGGTCTCGTCGAGATAGTCGCGACGGGCCGCCGCGGCGTCGGCGATCGCCGAGGCCATCGGCACCCGGATGCCCAGCACCGACTCGGTCGTCGACCACTCGTCGCCACCGATGCCCACGATCACACCGGCCGCGCCGGTGCGCATCAGGTGCAGCGCGGTCTTGTAGTCAGTGCAGCCACCGACGATCACCGGCAGGTCGAGGTCGGCGATGAACTCCTTGAGGTTCAACGGCTCGTCGGTGGTCGACACGTGCTCAGCCGAGACGATGGTGCCCTGGATGACCAGGATGTCCACCCCGGCGTCCAGGATGACCGGGGCCAGCGCCAGGGTGTGCTGCGGAGAGACCCGCACCGCCACCGTGCCGCCACCGGCGCGCAGCTCACGGACCCGCTCGGCGATCAGGTCCGGGCGGATCGGCTCCGCGTACACCTCCTGGAGCCGCTTGGTGGCGCGGGCGTCCTCATCGAGGCCGGCCAGTTCGTCAAGCACCTTCGTCGGGTTCTCGTAGCGGGTCCACAGACCCTCGACGTTGAGCACGCCGAGACCGCCGAGCTGACCGAGCCGCACCGCCGACGACGGGCTCATTGTGGCGTCGGAGGGGTGGCCGACGCACGGAATGCCGAACGGGTACGCGTCGAGCTGCCAGGAGGTCGACACGTCGTCGACGTCCCGGGTGCGGCGGCTCGGCACGATGGCGATGTCGTCCAGGTGGTAGCCGCGCTGCGCGGTCTTGCCCAGCCCGATCTCGACCACGTCACGCATGGGGGACTCCAGGTGGTTGGGGGTGTTGGGTCAGCGGGTGTGGTAGTTGGGCGCCTCGACGGTCATCTGGATGTCGTGCGGGTGGCTCTCCTTCAGCCCCGCCGCGGTGATCCGGATGAGCTGGCCCCGACGGTGCAGATCGGGGATGTTCTCCGCACCGGCGTATCCCATTGCCAGTCGCAACCCGCCGACCAACTGGTGGGCCACCCGGGAGAGCGGACCCCGGTAGGGCACCTGACCCTCCACGCCCTCCGGGACCAGCTTGTCGTCGCTGAGCACGTCCTGCTGGAAGTAGCGGTCCTTGCTGTACGACTTGGCCTGGCCCCGGGACTGCATCGCGCCGAGCGAGCCCATCCCGCGGTACGTCTTGAACTGCTTGCCGTTGACGAAAATCAGCTCGCCGGGGCTCTCCTCGCAGCCGGCCAGCAGGCTGCCGAGCATCACCGTGTCGGCGCCAGCCACCAGAGCCTTGGCGATGTCGCCGGAATACTGGATGCCGCCGTCGCCGATCACCGGCACACCGGCCGGGCGGGCGGCCCGAGCCGCCTCCATGATCGCGGTCACCTGCGGCACGCCGACCCCGGCGACGATCCGGGTGGTGCAGATCGCGCCCGGCCCCACGCCCACCTTCACACCGTCGGCGCCGGCGTCGACAAGCGCCTTCGCGCCGGCGTACGTGGCCACGTTGCCGCCCATGATGTCGACAGTGACGTCGGCCTTGAGCCGGCGAACCATGTCCAGCACGGCCCGCTGGTGACCATGCGCGGTGTCCACGATCAGCACGTCGACGCCCGCGTCGACAAGGGCACGGGCCCGCTTGTACGCGTCCTCGCCCACACCGATGGCGGCGGCGACCCGGAGGCGGCCGGCGTCGTCCTTGCTGGCGTCCGGGTACTGCTCGCTCTTCGTGAAGTCCTTGACGGTGATCAGGCCGCGCAGCCGGCCCGAGTCGTCGACGATCGGCAGCTTCTCGACCTTGTGCTGACGCAGCAGCGCCAGCGCGTCGTCCTTGCTCACGCCGACCCGGGCGGTGACCAACGGGGTGTGGGTCATGATCTCGCGGACCGGAGTGTTCGGCTCCGAGACGAACCGCATGTCCCGGTTGGTGACGATGCCGACCAACTGGCCGTCGCCGTCCACCACCGGCACGCCGGAGATGCGGTAACGCCCGCACAGCTCGTCGACCTCGCGCAGCGTGTCGTCCGGGCTCGCGGTCACCGGGTTGGTGATCATGCCGGACTCGGACCGCTTGACCAGGTCGACCTGGAGCGCCTGGTCCTCCAGGGAGAGGTTGCGGTGCAACACGCCGATGCCACCCTGGCGGGCCATGGCGATCGCCATCCGGGCCTCGGTCACCGTGTCCATCGCGCTGGACAGCAGCGGAATGGACAGCTCGATGTTGCGGGTGAGCTTCGTCCGGGTGTTGACCCGGCTGGGCACCACGTCCGACTCGCCCGGCTGCAACAGCACGTCGTCGAAGGTGAGGCCGAGCGGAACCACCCGGGCAGAGCCGGCCGGCAGCTCGGGCAGGTGGCCGCCCAGGTCGGCGTGCTCGACGCCGGCCGGAAGATCGGTGCTGGGCGAATTTTCCACGATTGCTCCCCTGAGCTGCTCGGATGGGCTTCAGCGAGGTGGCGCGGGCGGGCACCGGAGCGCGCCACGGTGCCGGCACGTCGCCTCATCGTACCCAGTGAGCTGGGCGACCCGTCCGTGGCGGGCCGAGCCGGCGCGGAGGCCGGGGGGCGGACGTTCGCGCCGCGTTGGGTCTACGGTGAGGGGGTGCACGACGAGCCCATCGACCCGTTCAACGGCGACCCGGCCGATCCGACCGCGAGTCTGGACGACCCGGGCGATGACGCGACGCCGGATCCGCTGACCGACGTCGAGCGGCAGGATGTGCTGGAAGACCTCGCCGACCTGGAGATCTACCAGGCTCTGCTGGCCCCGATCGGGGTCCGTGGGCTGGTCATCGAATGCGAGGACTGCCGGGAGCCGCACTACTTCGACTGGGACCTGCTCCGCGGCAACCTCCGGCACCTGCTCAACTCCGGTCGGCCCCGGGTGCACGAGCCCGCGTACGACCCCGACCCGGACCACTACGTGACCTGGGACTACGCCCGGGGGTACGCGGACGGGGTGCACGACACCCTGACCGAGGGCACCGACGACGAGCCGGGCGCCCCGACCGCCACCGAGTGACGGCGGCCCGTCTCAGGCGACCAGGCCGGCCCGGAATCCCGCCGCCACCGCGTGCGCCCGGTCCCGAGCGCCAAGCTTGCGGAACAACCGGCGGGCGTGCGTCTTGACGGTGTCCTCCGACACGAACAACTCCCGGCCGATCTCCGCGTTGCTCTTGCCCTCGGCCATCCCGAGCAGCACCTGAAGCTCGCGCTCGGTGAGCCCGATCGCCGCCCGACTGGGCCGGGCGTTCGGGGCGGGCCGGGCCGGGTCGGCCTGGTCCGCCGACTCGCCGGTCGCCGACTCGGCCTCGTCGTCACCCCGCTGCACCGGCACCGACGGCACACCCGCCTGCCCCTCGCCGGGCGTGGCCGCCCAGCCGGGGTCGCCGGCGCCCCGCGGTGACGGCCCCGAGCGACCCGAACCGCCCACCGCCGCGGTGTCCCGGGCCGGATCGGTGATCCGCTGCCGCGACGCCCGCCCGGGGGCGGTGAGCAGCAGCAGCGCCTTCGCCACCGCGCTGGTCAGGTCGTGGTCGACATTCTGGATGAGACCCCGGGCACCAGCGCTGATGGTGGCCGCCGCGGCCTCGGACTCCTCGGTGCCGAGCAGCAGCACCGCGGCCTGCGGCGCACGGGCCAGCACCCGACGGACGAAGCCAGCGCTGTCCGGCCGGGTGAGGGCCGTGTCGGCAAGCACCACGTCAGCCGGTCGCTCGGCGAGCCGCAGCATCACCTCAGGATCGGAGACGGCGGTACGAACGATTGCGGACAACCCCAGCCGCGCGGCAGCAGAAGTAAGGTGCTGGGCCGCGAGTGGTGTCCGAACGCACACAAGAACGGTACGCACTGTGGTCTCCTCTCCGCCAACGAGCAGACCATGACGGGGTCCGCTGGGGAGGGGGTTCCCGGCAATCCTTCGAACTTTTCCGACAGTTAGGGCAAAAGCCGCAATTTCTAGGACGTTTTCGATCACAGACGTGTGAGTCGACAACAGTCCGGGTACCGGGAGGTCCAGGCCGGGAACGGTGCGCCTGCGCGGCCCGCCGCCCGGATGCCGGCCACATGGATTCTCGCGGAGCCGCGCGGGAGGAGGGGTGCTGATGTCGAACGTACGTAGACTGCCCGGACCCATCGTCGATCTCTGGGACTGGCAGCGACTCGGTGCCTGCCGAGGCCGGGACAGTGCCCAGTTCTTCCACCCCGACGGCGAGCGAGGTTCCTCCCGACTCCGTCGCGAGTCGGCCGCCAAGGCAGTCTGCCGCGCCTGCCCGGTACGCGCCGAATGCGCCGCGCACGCGCTGTCGGTACGCGAGCCCTACGGCGTCTGGGGCGGTTTCAGCGAGTCGGAACGGCTCCGACTGCTCGCCGTCGGCTGGGAGGACCTGGCCGACCGCCGGCACGCCCGGGTCGACGTCGCACGACTGGAGGCCCGCCTGGGCCGCCCACACAAGTCGACCGTCCCGGCCCAACGCCACGTCGCCTGACGTCCCCGACTTTTCGCGAAACCGCGCCCCCGGTTCGGGGGCGCGGTTTCGCGTCACCGGGTTCGGGGGCGCGGTTTCACGTCACCGGGTTCGGGGGCGCGGTTTCGCGTCACCGGTCCGGGAAGCGCCGCCGTGGGCGAGTCCGCTGGGGCAAACTTGCCGCAGTGGCGGGAGGTTTGTCGGGTTTCGAGACCTCTGGCCTGTGACCGGACACACCCGTGGCCCGGAATCATGGCCGGGCCGGGGTCGTTACATACCCTGACGATCGCAGCACCACCGGCTCGCCGCCCCGCCCAGCGGGGTTGGAATGCGGGCTACGGTCCGGTCGTTACAGTCCCCACGAACGACCACCCGGTCACCGCTTCCGCGAGGGTGCCGATGGATGGGCCGCCCCCGGGAATGACCCCGGCCCGCCGGTCGTTACACCTGGACCCGGCACCACAAGCCCTCGCTCACCGGCCGCCGAACCAGGCACCGGAACCCGCCGCTCGCCGACCTTGGCACGAGCCCCCCGCTTTTAGGTCGCCGACCCTGGCGCGAGCCACCCGCTTGTGAGGTCGCCGCAATTTTGGGCGTCGTGAGCCTTCCGGCTTACCAGTCGCCCACCCCTCCAGACTTTCCCCCCTGTTTTGTGCAGCGCCGGACGAGGTGCTCACACCCGTGCCGCCGGCCCCCCGGTCAGTGGTTTGGGTGTTCCTACCCCCGAAGGAGCTACCCCCATGAACACGATCATGCGTAAGAGTGTCCTGTCCGTTGCTGGTCTCGCGTTCGCCGGTGGTGTGTTCGCCGGTCCGATCGCCGCCCACGCCAACCCGGTCGACGCCAAGCCCGTCGCGGCCACGGTGCAGACCAGTGCACCGAAGCCGCAGGGCGACCAGTCCCGGATTCCCCTGAACGGTGAGCAGACGGCCAACGTGAAGGCGATCATCGCCGCGACGAAGAAGGCCGGCCTGCCCGAGCGCGCCGCGGTCATCTCGATCGCGACGAGCCTGCAGGAGTCGAAGTTGGAGAACCTGGGTCATCTGGGTGACAGCAACGACCACGACTCGTTGGGCCTGTTCCAGCAGCGCCCGAGCTCGGGTTGGGGTACTCCGGAGCAGATCACTGACCCGGCTTACTCGACGACGGCGTTCCTCAAGGGCCTCACGCAGGTCGACGGTTGGCAGGACATGCCGTTGACCGAGGCCGCGCAGACCGTGCAGGTGTCCGCCTACCCGGACGCGTACGCCCAGTGGGAGCAGCAGGCCACCGACCTGGTCGGCCAGTACTGGAACAGCTGACCCCCACCGGCTGAACACCGACCGCTGGCCGGCACCCCACACCCCGGGGTGCCGGCCAGTGGCGTACCCGGCCAGGCCGGTGGGTTGTGGGGCTGGCGCGACGCGTCGTCGGCCACCGGCACCCCGGCCTCCCGCGGCGGTTCTTCGGAGATCTTGGACAGTTTCCGTCAGCGGCTAACGGAAACTGTCCAAGATCTCGCGGCCGGTGGGGGTGCAGGTGAGGTGCAGGCGGTCGGTGCCACGTTCCTCCGCCCGCTTGGGACGCCCTGCTGACCGATTTGCTCGCCGACGACCTCAGCGAGTGGCCCCGAGCCCCCCGGATCGGTGACGCTGAGGCATCCGACGGGCGGCGTTGGTGGCGAGCGCCCCGGCGACCAGAGCGGTCAGCACCCCGACCAGTTGGATCGCCTGTCCGGTCGCCACGTCGGCCCCGTGCCGCCCGAGCAGGTTGTCCACCCCGGTCGGGCTGATCACGAACCCGACTGCCACGAAGAGGCCCAGCAGCGCGCCCACCGCCGGCGACCAGCGCCACGGCGCGAGCGCGACGAAGAGGGCGCCAGCCAACAGGATGATCATGCCGGGCGGTACGGCGATGGGGAACTCGACCCCGGCGGCCCACAGCACGCCGATGCCCGCGGCGCCGACGACGAGGCCGGCGATGGTGAACGTCCGTGCGGTAACAGTCATGGCTTCACCCTGTCCCGCTACGGTCCGGTCCACGTCCGCCCGGCGACGTCATCCCGGATACGGCAGGCTGCGTACTCCGGTCGGAGATCGTGGGCGGTCGTCGTCGGGTGTGGGCGGTCAGCGAACGGTGACGGTGACGGTGTGCCAGCCGGTGGCGCCGTCCGGGGCGACGTCCTGCGTACGCTCGGTCTGGGTGTCGCCTGTCGCGTCCGTCGCACGGACCTGGAGGCGGTGCTCGCCCGGCGTGGCGTCCCACCGCCAGGACCACTGCACCCAGGTGTCCACCGACACCGTCGGGGCCAGTTCCGCCTGCTGCCAGTCTCCGCCGTCGACGCGTACCTCGACCCGGCTGATGCCCCGGTGCTGCGCCCAGGCCACACCGGCGACGGTGACCGGGCCGGTGGTCAGCCGGTTCCGACTCCGGGGGGCGTCGATCCGCGACTGGGTCTTGATCGGCCCCTGGGCGGACCAGCCGCGCGGCACCCAGTACGCGTCGAAGTCGGCGAACCGGGTCAGCTCCAGCTCGGTCACCCATTTGCAGGCTGACACGTAACCGTAGAGGCCGGGCACCACCATCCGGACCGGGAAGCCGTGCTCGACCGGCAGTGGCTCGCCGTTCATGCCGACCGCCAACAGCGCGTCCCGTCCGTCGCGCAGGGCGGCGGTGGGGGTGCCGCAGGTCCAGCCGTCGACCGACCGACCGACGACCTGGTCGGCATCGTCCTCCGGGTCGACCTCGTCCAGCAACTCCCGAAGGGGTACGCCGAGCCAGCGGGCGTTGCCGATCAGGTCCCCGCCCACCTCGTTGGAGACGCAGGCCAACGTGACGTACCGCTCGACCAGCGGACGGGCCAGCAGATCCGCGTAGCTGTAGGTGCGCTCGGTGCCGACCCGCCCGTGGATGCGCAGCCGCCAGGTGTCCGGATCCACCTGCGGCACGACAAGCGCGGTGTCGATCCGGTAGAACCCGAAGTTCGGGGTGACGAACGGCGCGAGTTGCGTCAGTGCGAGGTCCGCGCCGGCCGGCACGGCCGGTGCGGGGGCCACCGGCGCGGGCAGTCGGATCGCGTCCCGGGCGGCGGACACTCCGCGCCGGCCGGCCAGCCAACGTCCACCGAGACCGGCAACCAAGGCGGCGCCGAGCAGCACCCCGCTGCCGGTGAGGAACCGCCGCCGCGATTCCGGGTCCACTCCGGCTGGCCCGGCCGGCTCGACCGCCGCCGCCGGCCCGGCGGGAGTCACCGGCACCGGACCCGCCGGGGACACCGGCACCGGACCAGCCGGCGACACCGGCACCGGACCAGCCGGCGACACCGGCACCGGACCAGCCGGGGACACCGGCGACACCGGACCAGCCGGCGACACCGGACCGCCGGTCGACACCGGACCAGCGGCGGGTGTGGGTGGTGACCAGGGCCACGGGTTCAGCTCGAACGGTCCGGCGATGAACAACCAGAGCACCAGGGCGCCGAGCCCGGCACCGACGAGCGACGGCAGCGCGTCGGCCGCGTCCGCACCGGAGCGGGTCAGGGCGGCGACCACGCCGATGACCCCGAACGCGGCGATGCCGGCAAGGCCGAGCGCCAGCCGGCGGACCGCCAACATGCCGAA
Organism: Micromonospora sp. CA-240977; assembly: GCF_050942285.1. Classification (NCBI taxonomy): domain Bacteria; kingdom Bacillati; phylum Actinomycetota; class Actinomycetes; order Micromonosporales; family Micromonosporaceae; genus Micromonospora; species Micromonospora sp. CA-240977. Next base: position 6,701,577 of record NZ_CP192055.1, read on the forward strand.
CAGCGCGGCGAACGCTCCGAGCAGCAGACCGGTGCCGATCAGCAGTGCGATCTTGTCGGCGGTGCCGAAGAGGTCGATGGCGAACTGCTTCAGCGACTCGGGGACGGCGTCGACGACCACCCCGCCGACAGCGACCAGAGGAGCCGACCGGGGGCCGGTAAACACTGCCACCGGTTCGGCGATTCCGATCGCGACGGCGGCGGCTGTCACTCCGGCCAGCGCGGCGTACCGCCGCGACGTGGTGCTCATCGGCCCAGTGTGCGCGATCATCCTGCCCGGCAGCCAACAACGTCAGCGTTCGGTAATGACCTGAGCAGACGAAGCGGGGCGCACCGTCGTACGACGGTGCGCCCCGCAACGGGTGTCGCTACCGGGTCAGAAGCCCGGGCCGTGCTGGTGGCCGTGACCGTGGCCGCCACCGGCGGCGGCCGGCTCGGCCTGCTCCGGCTTCTCCACCACGAGGCTCTCCGTGGTGAGCAGCAGACCGGCGATCGAGGCGGCGTTGGTGACCGCGTTGCGGGTCACCTTCACCGGGTCGATGATGCCGGCCTTGACCAGGTCGACGTACTCGCCCTTGGCGGCGTCGAGGCCGTTGCCCCACTTCAGGTCGGCGACCTTCTGCGTGACGACGTAACCGTCGTGACCGGCGTTCTGGGCGATCCAGCGCAGCGGCTCGACGAGCGCCTTGCGCACGACCGAGACGCCGACCTTCTCGTCACCGGTGAAGCCCAGGTCGTCGTCGAGCACCGAGAGGATCTGCACCAGGGCGGCGCCGCCGCCGGGCACGGTGCCCTCCTCGACCGCAGCCTTGGTCGCCGCGATGGCGTCCTCGATGCGGTGCTTGCGCTCCTTCATCTCGACCTCGGTCGCCGCGCCAGCCTTGATGACGGCGATGCCACCGGAGAGCTTCGCCAGCCGCTCGGCCAGCTTCTCCCGGTCCCAGTCGGAGTCGGAGGCCTCGATCTCCTTGCGGATCTGGGCCACCCGGTCGGCGACGTCGGCCTTCTGGCCGCCACCGTCGACGATCGTGGTGTTCTCCTTGTCGACCACGATGCGCCGAGCGGTGCCGAGCACCTCCAGGCCGACCTGGTCGATCTTGTAGCCCAGCTCCGGGGCGACCAGCTCGGCGCCCGTGGAGATCGCGATGTCCTGGAGCATCGCCTTGCGCCGGTCACCGAAGCCGGGGGCCTTGACCGCGCAGACCTTGAGGGTCTTGCGCAGCGAGTTGACCACCAGGGTGGAGAGCGCCTGGCCGTCCACGTCCTCGGCGATGATCAGCAGGGGCTTGCTGTTCTGCAGGACCTTCTCCAGCAGCGGCAGCAGCTCTTCGATCGCCGAGATCTTCTGGGTGGTGACCAGGATGTACGCGTCCTCAAGGACGGACTCCTGGCTCTCCAGGTCGGTGACGAAGTTCGGCGAGATGAAGCCCTTGTCGAACTGGAGACCCTCGGTCACGTCCAGCTCGGTGGTGAGCATGGAGCCTTCCTCGACGGTGATGACACCGTCGCGGCCGACCCGCTCCATCGCCTCGGCGATCAGATCGCCGATCGTGGCGTCCTGCGCGGAGATCGTCGCCACGTTCGCGATCGACTCCTTGCTGGTGACCTCCGCGGCACGGCCGAGCAGCGCCTCGGAGACCTTGGTGGCCGCCGCGTCGATGCCCCGCTTGAGGCCGGCCGGGTTGGTGCCGGCGGTCACGTTGCGCAGGCCCTCGCGAACCATCGCCTGGGCGAGCACCGTCGCGGTGGTGGTGCCGTCACCGGCGACGTCGTTGGTCTTGGTCGCCACCTCCTTGACCAGCTGCGCGCCAAGGTTCTCGTACGGGTTGGTGAGCTCGATCTCCTTGGCGATGGTCACACCATCGTTGGTGATCGTCGGCGCACCGAATTTCTTGTCCAGGACGACGTTGCGCCCGCGCGGGCCGAGGGTGACCTTGACCGCGTCCGCGAGGGCGTTGACACCGTGCTCCAGCAGGTGCCGGGCGTCGTCCGAGAAGCTCAGGATCTTCGCCATGAATGTCCCTTCGAAGCGCCATTGCCCCGGCCCGGCGAGCCGGACCGGGGCAGTGGCACTGATCGGTTGCTTACTTCTCGATGACCGCGAGGACGTCGCGGGCGGAGAGCACCAGGTACTCCTCGCCGGCGTACTTGACCTCGGTGCCGCCGTACTTCGAGTAAAGGACGGTGTCGCCGACCTGAACGTCAACCGGAACCCGGTTGCCGTTGTCGTCGACGCGCCCCGGGCCCACAGCGAGGACAGTGCCCTCCTGCGGCTTCTCCTTGGCGGTGTCGGGGATCACGATGCCCGACGCCGTGGTGGTCTCAGCCTCGTTCGCCTGGACCACGATGCGGTCCTCGAGCGGCTTGATCGCAACCTTGGTCGCGGTAGTCACGGGCATACCCTCCTGGGGTACTGGTTTCGTTGCTGGCCGGCGGGGCCAACCAGCGTCAATCTGCCTCATGCCACCGGGCGGGACCGTCGTCGCGGGTGCCGGTCCGCCTGGCGTGCGCACCCGGGTCGCGAGACCCGGAAGCTGGCACCCTCAGGGTGAGAGTGCTAATCGCAGGTTATTCCGTGGCTAGCACTCCGTCAAGGAGAGTGCCAGCGAGTCGCGCCCCGCCAGCCTGGATTTCCGGGTCCACCCGGACAATGACCGGGTGGATCTCGATCAGCTGGCGGCGCTGCGTACCCCCGAGGGGTCGGCCGCGCTCACGGCGGCGGCCGGGCTGGCCGGCGGTGATCCGCTGGCCGCGGCGTCGGCGCTGCGGGCGGCCGGGGTGCCGCCGACGCTGGCCGCGGCGGCGCTCACCCAGGCCGAGCTGCGGCACCGGGCGGTCGGCAAGTTCGGTCCGGCCGCCGCCGGGATGTTCCTCACCCGCGCCGGGCTGGAACAGGCCACCCGCCGGGTGGTCGCCGATCGTCGGGCCGCCCGGCTGTCCGCGGCCGGCGTCCGCACCCTGGCCGACCTCGGCTGCGGCCTCGGCGCGGACGCGCTGGCCGCCGCCCGCGCCGGCATCCGGGTGTACGGGGTGGAGGCCGACCCGGTGACCGCCGCGATGGCCGCCGCCAACGCCGAGGCGGCCGGGCTGGCCGAGCTGTTCACCGTCGAGTGCGGCGATGCCACAGCGTTCGACGTCTCCCGCGTCGACGGGGTCTTCTGCGACCCGGCCCGCCGCGCCACCGGCACCGGACGACGGATCTTCGACCCGCGCGCCTACTCGCCACCGTGGGACTTCGTCACCGGGCTGGCCGAGCGGGTGCCGCGCACCGTGGTGAAGGTGGCGCCGGGCCTGGACCACGCGCTCATTCCGGCGGGCGCGGAGGCGGAGTGGGTGGGCGTGGACGGCGACCTGGTGGAGGCCGCGCTCTGGTGTGGTGAGCTGGCGGAGGTGCCCCGCCGCGCGACGCTCTACCGGCAGCAGGGCGTCGAGACCCGTCGCCACCAGCTCACCGGCTCGGGTGCCGACGAGGCGTCGGTCGGGCCACCCCGGCGCTACCTGTACGACCCGGACCCGGCGGTGGTCCGCGCACACCTCGTCGCCGAACTGGCCGGCGAGCTGGACGCCACCCTCGGCGACCCGAGCATCGCCTACCTCTACGCCGACCAGCCGACCCGCACCCCGTACGCACGCTGCCTGGAGATCACCGACGTGTTGCCGTTCTCGCTCAAGCGCCTGCGGGCGCTGCTGCGGGACCGCCGGGTGGGCCGGGTGGAGATCCTGAAGCGGGGTTCCGCGCTCACGCCGGAGCAGCTTCGGCGGGACCTGCGGCTGGCCGGTGGTGAGGCGGCGAGCCTGGTGCTCACCCGGGTCGCCGGCGCACCGACGGTGCTGATCGGTCGGCCGGTCGACTAGCGTCGGCGGGGTGGCAGGACAGGGCACTCCGGCAACGGCACTGTTGGTCAAGCGCGGCATCGCGCATCGCACCCATCCGTACCGCGTGTCGCCGGACGCCCCGAACTACGGCGCGTTGGTGGCGGTGGCGCTCGGCGTGGCGCCGGAGCGGGTGTTCAAGTCGCTGGTGACCGAGGTCGACGGCGCGCTCACCGTGGCGGTCGTTCCGGTCACCGGCGAACTGGACCTCAAGGCGCTGGCGGCGGCGGTCGGTGGCAAGCGGGCGGCGCTGGCCGACCGGGTGGTCGCGGAGCGGGCCACCGGCTACGTACGCGGTGGGATCAGCCCGCTGGGGCAGCGTCGGCGGTTGCCAACAGTGCTGGACCAATCCGCGCTGGACCTGCCGACGATCTACGTTTCGGCTGGTCGGCGTGGTCTGCAACTCGAACTGGCCGCGGCGGATCTGGTGGCGTTGACCGACGCCCGCACCGCGCCGTTGCAGACCCGCTGACGACTCTCGTTACGTCGACTCCACCGTGGGATACCCACTGAGTAACAGTCGCGTTGCTGAATTGTTATCGCCCCCAACAAACTTGGCACCTGCGCGGTCTTGTGGAGCCGGTGTGACGCGAAATACGTTGCCGGACACAACAAAACAACACCTCCCCCACCTCCGAAAGGACCCTGCACATGCGTAAGGGGATCCTCACCATCGCCGCCGTGGGCCTGCTCGCGACCGGCGGCTTGACCGCCTGTAGCGACGACTCCGGCAACGGCTCGGCCGACTCCAAGAAGACTCCCAAGATCGGCGTGATCCTTCCGGACAGCAAGTCCTCCCCCCGCTGGGAGACGGCGGACCGTCGCTTCCTGGAGGAGGCGTTCAAGGCCGCCGGCGTCCAGTACGACATCCAGAACGCCCAGAACGACAAGGCCGCATTCCAGACCATCGCCGACCAGATGATCACTGGCGGCGTCACCGCCCTCATGATCGTCAACCTGGACTCCGGCACCGGCAAGGCCGTGCTCGACAAGGCCAAGTCGCAGGGCGTCGCCACCATCGACTACGACCGGCTCACCCTGGGCGGCTCGGCCCAGTACTACGTCAGCTTCGACAACGAGGTCGTCGGCAAGCTCCAGGGCGAGGGTCTGTCGAAGTGCCTGACTGAGAAGAACGCCAAGAACCCCGTCGTGGCGTACCTGAACGGCTCCCCCACCGACAACAACGCCACCCTGTTCAAGGCCGGCTACGACTCGGTACTCAAGCCGAAGTTCGACTCCAAGGAGTACACCAAGGGCCCGGACGACGCCGTGCCGGGCTGGGACGGCCCCACCGCCGCGACCATCTTCGAGCAGCAGCTCACCGCGACCAAGGGCAAGATCGACGGCGTGCTGGCCGCCAACGACACTCTCGGCAACGCCGCCATCTCGATCCTGAAGAAGAACAAGCTCAACGGCAAGGTGCCGGTGACCGGCCAGGACGCCAGCGTGGAGGGCCTGCAGAACATCCTCGCCGGTGACCAGTGCATGACCGTCTACAAGGCCGTCCGGGAAGAGGCCAAGGCCGCGTCCGACCTGGCCATCGCAGTGGCCAAGGGCGAGAAGAAGGACACCGGCCAGACGGTGAAGGACCCGGAGGGCAATCGCGACGTCCCCTCGGTGCTGCTCACCCCGAAGGCCATCTACAAGGACAACGTCAAGGACGTCGTCGCCGACGGCTACGTGACCAAGGAGCAGATCTGCGCCGACGCGTACGCCAAGTTCTGCGCCGAAGCCGGCATCAGCTGACCGACGCCGCAGTACCCGCCGGAACGACCACCGCCGCCCGGCACGGGAGCACCTCCCGTGCCGGGCGGCGCCCGCCGGACGGGCCCCGACCCTCCCTTAAGAAGGAGACCCCGTGTCCGCGACTCCCCTGCTGGAACTCCGCGGGATCGACAAGAGCTTCGGTCCCGTCCAGGTGCTCCGCGACGTCGCCCTGAGCGTCCACCCCGGCGAAGTGACCGCACTTGTCGGCGACAACGGCGCCGGCAAGTCGACCCTGGTGAAGTGCATCAGCGGCATCTACCCCACCGACGCCGGTGAGGTCCTGTTCAACGGCGAACAGGTGCACATCGGCAGTCCCCGCGACGCCGCCACGCTCGGCATCGAGGTCGTCTACCAGGACCTCGCGCTCTGCGACAACCTGGACATCGTGCAGAACATGTTCCTCGGCCGGGAGAAGCACAGCGGCATCGTCCTGGACGAGCCGACAATGGAACAGCTCGCCGCCGAGACCCTGGCGGGGCTCTCCATCCGCACCGTCACCTCGCTTCGCCAGCACGTCTCCAGCCTCTCCGGCGGTCAGCGCCAGACCGTGGCCATCGCCAAGGCGGTGCTCTGGAACAGCAAGCTCGTCATCCTGGACGAGCCGACCGCCGCCCTGGGCGTGGCACAGACCGCCCAGGTCCTCGAACTCGTCCGCCGCCTCGCCGACAACGGCCTGGCAGTGGTGCTCATCTCGCACAACATGAACGACGTCTTCGCCGTCTCCGACCGGATCGCCGCGCTGTACCTCGGCCAGATGGTCGCCCAGGTGAAGACCACAGACATCACCCACGCCCAGGTGGTCGAGCTGATCACCGCCGGGCGCTCGGGCGGGCTCGGCCTCGCCACCGACCCGGGCAGCAACGGCGACGGCCCGCAGCCGGCCGACTCGATTTCAGGAGGCGTCCGATGACCACCACCGCCGTGCGGAAGGACGGCCCCGCGGCCGTCACACCCCCGCCGACCGTCGGAGGCCACGTCCGCAACTACGTCAGCCGGGTACGCGGTGGCGACGTCGGCGCCCTCCCGGCCGTGCTCGGCCTGATCGTGCTCTGCACCGTCTTCGGGATCATGCGGCCGTCGTCGTTCCTGTCGGCCGGCAACTTCGCCAACCTCTTCACCCAGGGCGCGGCGGTCACGTTGATCGCGATGGGCCTGGTCTTCGTCCTGCTGCTCGGCGAGATCGACCTCTCCGCCGGCTTCGCCAGCGGCGTCTGCGCGGCGGTGCTGGCCAATGTGGTCACCGTGCTCGGCTACCCCTGGTGGGTCGCCGTGCTCGCCGCGATCGCCACCGGTGTCATCATCGGCACCACGCTCGGGATGCTGGTCGCGAAGATCGGCATTCCGTCCTTCGTGGTCACTCTCGCCGGCTTCCTCGCCTTCCAGGGCGTCGTGCTGCTGCTCGTGCAGGAGGGCACCAACATCTCCGTCCGCGACGAGGTGCTGGTCGCCATCGCCAACCGCAACCTCGCCCCCGCGCTGGGCTGGGCGCTGACCGCCGTCGCCGTCGTCGGCTACGCGGCGGTGCAACTGCTACGCCACCGCAACCGGGCGGCCCGTGGTCTGATCACCGACCCGATCGCGGTGGTGGCGCTGCGGATCGGCGGGCTCGCCGTCATCCTCGGCACCGCCGTGTACGTGCTCAACCTGGAGCGCAGCCGCAACGTCCTCATCGTCTCGCTCAAGGGTGTGCCGATCGTGGTGCCGATCATCGCGGTGCTGCTTGTCATCTGGACCTTCGTGCTCCAACGCACCAGCTACGGCCGGCACATCTACGCCGTGGGCGGCAACCGGGAAGCGGCCCGCCGGGCCGGCATCGGAGTCGACCGGATCCGGATCTCCGTCTTCGTGATCTGCTCGTCCATGGCCGCCATCGGTGGCATCGTGGCCGCCAGCCGGGCCAACTCGGTCGACCCGAACACCGGGGGCAGTAACGTCCTGCTCTACGCGGTCGGCGCGGCGGTGATCGGCGGCACGAGTCTCTTCGGCGGCAAGGGTCGCGTCCTCGACGCCGTGCTCGGTGGCGCGGTGGTCGCGGTCATCGAGAACGGAATGGGCCTGATGGGTTACACCGCGGGGGTCAAGTACGTGGTCACCGGCGTCGTGCTGCTCCTCGCCGCAAGCGTCGACGCGCTCTCCCGCCGCCGCGCGGCAGCCACCGGCACCCGCTGACCGCGCGGGAGGTAGCACCCCGATGCGCCCAGGACCGAGTCAGGACGACGTCCGACGGCAGAACCTCGGTGCCCTGCTGCGGCACGTGCACGTCCACGGGGCGACGACGCGCGCCGAACTGACCACCACGCTGGGCCTCAACCGCAGCACCATCGGCGCGCTCACCGCCGACCTGTCCGCAGTGGGACTGGTGAGCGAGGGGGCACCCAAGGAAACCGGCCGGGCCGGCCGACCGTCACTTGTCGTCCGGCCCGAGTCGGCCCGGGTGTACGCGTATGCGTACTCCGTGGAGGTGGACCGGTTGCGCGCGGCCCGGATCGGGCTGGGCGGCGCGGTCCTGGACCGCCGGGACCTGGACCGACCACGCAGCCTGCTGGCCGCGGAGGCCGCGCCGCTGCTGGCCGGCGCGCTCAAGGAGATGCAGCAGACGGTGCCGCCCGACGCGATCTGCGTCGGCGCCGGCGTCGCGGTCTGCGGAATGGTCCGCCGGGACGACGGCCTGGTCCGGCTCGGCCCGACCACCGGCTGGGTGGACGAGCCGATCGGCGCGGCCCTCGCCGCCGAGTTGGGCGTGGAGGTGCCGGTCACGGTGGGCAACGTGGCGGACGTCGCGGCGTTCGCCGAGCACGCACGGGGGGTGGCGGCCGGCTGCGACAACGTCCTCTACCTCTACGGTGACGTCGGCGTGGGTGCCGGCATCATCGCCGGTGGCCGCCGGCTGACCGGCCACGGTGGGTACGGCGGCGAGGTCGGCCACATGAAGGTGGTCCTCGACGGCAGGCCCTGTGAGTGCGGCTCCCGGGGCTGCTGGGAGACCGAGATCGGCGAGCACGGTCTGCTCCGTGCTGCCGGACGTTCCGACGCCCGAGGTCCCGACGCGCTGCTGGCCGTCTTCGACGCCGCCGACCGCGGTGACGCCCGCGCGCAGACCGCTGTCCGCCAGGCCGGTGACTGGCTCGGCTTCGGGCTGGCCAACCTGGTGAACGTCTTCAACCCGGAAATGGTCATCTTCGGCGGCACCATGCGCGACCTCTACCTCGCGTCGGCGGCCCAGGTCCGCAGCCGGCTCAACTCCAACGCGCTCGCCGCCTGCCTGGAACACGTCCGGTTGCGTACGCCGAAGTTGGGCGAGGACGCCCCCCTGATCGGGGCCGCCGAGTTGGCCTTCGAACGACTCCTCGCCGACCCCCTCGACGTGGGCTGATCCGCGTACGCTGTCCAGCGTGGATGTCGAGCTGCGCGCTTCCGACGACGACCGCAACCGGCTGGTCGCCGAGCTGCACCGGCACACCGCGGCGGGCCGGCTGACCCTCGACGAGTTCTCCGATCGGGCGGGTGCGGTGTGGACGGCGCGGACCCTCGGTGACCTGGCCGCCCTGACCCGCGACCTGCCGGCCCTGCCCCACCCGACCACCGACAGCGACCCCGTCGAGCACGGGCGTCGGGAGTTGCTGATGCTCTTTGCCGCCGCCGCGCTCACTCTGCTACTGCTCGGCGGTTTCCTCGCCGTCACCCGCTGATCCGCGTCGCCCTGCGATGAACTGATCGCGTGATCAGTCCGTACCAGTGGGCGGACGGGCAGTCGGCAGGATGTGGCTGCCCGGTCCAGACGCGTTCCGGTCCGGACCGAGGAGGCCCCACAGACATGGCACCGCTCAGCTCCGCCCATCGCCGACTGGGCAACCGGACCCACCGAGCGGCGCTGCTGCTCATCGCGATCGTCGCGGCGGTCGGTGTCCTGCCCGGCGTGGCCGTCGCCGCGCCCGCCGGCGGTCAACAGCTCAACGCCGCCGACATGACGCTGCTCAACGGGGTCCGGTTGGCCGGGCTGTGGGAGATGCCAGCCGGCCAGATGGCCGCCGAGAAGGGCCAGTCGGCGAAGGTCCGCGAGATCGGCGCGGGCATCGCCGGCGAACACCAGCGGCTCGACCAGCTGGTTGTCGACGCGGCAAACAAGTTGGGGGCAACTATCCCCAGCGAGCCGACCGCCGAGCAGAAGGGCTGGCTGACGGAGATGCAGAACGCCTCCGGCGCCCGGTTCGACCAGATCTTCGTCACCCGGCTCCGGGTCGCCCACGGCAAGATCTTCCCGGTGATCGGCGCGGTCCGCGCCAGCACCCGGGACGCCACCGTCCGCAAGCTCTGCGAGGACGCCAACGCCTTCGTGCAGCACCACATGCAGATGCTGGAGAGCACCGGGCTGGTCCGCTGGCCGGAGCTGCCGCCGGCCGCGCTGCCCGCCCCCGGCAAGGATGGCCTGCTGGCGGCCGCCGGGGCGAACTCCGGCCCGCAGCCCGGAGTCAGCAGCACAGTCGTCTGGCTGGTCTTCCTCGCCGCGCTGGGCACCGGCGGCATCGCCACGTACCGGATGCTGCGCCGCAGCTGACCACCGCTCGCTGGTGGCTCGGCTCAGCGGTCGACCTGGGTGAAGTCCCAGGAGTGCGGTGCGCGGGCCACCAGCAGGGCGGGCGGATCGGGCAGCTGGCGTGGGTTGCTGCGCCACTTGGAGATGACCACCACCCGGTGGTCGGTGGAGGAGAAGACCTCGCTGGAGACGTGCAGCGGATCGTGTTCCAACTCGGGCAGGGCGGTGTCGCACACCCAGGTGATCAGGTCGGCGACTCCGTACGCCTCGGCGCGTGCCTCCCACATCCGTACGATCATGTCCGCCGCTCCCGTCACACGCTGACCGTTGTCAACGGCAGTGCCGAGTCGGCTGGCAGATCCAGGCGGCTGGGCGCGACCCCGGCGGCGACCAGGTGCGACCCGAGCGCCGCCACCATCGCCCCGTTGTCGGTGCAGAGCTTCGGTCGGGGCACCCGGACCTGGATGCCGTACTTCTCGGCCCGCTGCTCGGCCATCGCCCGCAGCCGCGAATTCGCCGCCACTCCCCCACCGATCACCAGGGTCTCGATGCCCTGCGCACGGCAGGCGGCGAGCGCCTTGCTGGTCAGGACGTCACAGACCGCCTCCTGGAAGGACGCGGACACGTCGGCCACCGGCACCGGCTCGCCGGCCCGCTGACGCGCCTCGACCCAGCGGGCCACAGCGGTCTTCAGCCCGGAGAACGAGAAGTCGTACCGGTGGGCGGCAAGATCCTTCGCGGCGGTCAGGCCACGGGGGAAGGCGATCGCGGCGGCGTCACCGGCCCGGGCCTCCCGGTCGATCGGTGGGCCGCCCGGAAACGGTAGCCCGAGCAGCCGGGCCACCTTGTCGAACGCCTCGCCGGCCGCGTCGTCGATGGTGGCGCCCAGCGGGGTGACACCCCGGGCCAGGTCGTCGACGAGCAGCAGGGACGAGTGCCCGCCGGACACCAGCAGCGCGATGGCAGGTTCGGGCAGCGGGCCGTGCTCGAGGGTGTCCACCGCGACGTGGGCGGCGAGATGGTTCACGCCGTACACGGGCTTCTCGGCGGCGAGGGCGTACCCCTTCGCGGCGGCGACACCGACCAGCAGCGCGCCGGCCAACCCTGGCCCGGAGGTGACAGCGATCGCGTCGATGTCGGCAAGGGTGACGCCGGCCTCGGTCAGCGCCCGGTCCATGGTCGGCACGATGGCCTCCAGGTGTGCCCGACTGGCCACCTCGGGCACCACGCCCCCGAACCGGGCGTGCTCCTCGACGCTTGAGGCGAGCGCGTCGGCCAGCAGGGTGTGCCCCCGCACGATGCCGACGCCGGTCTCGTCGCAGGAGGTCTCGATGCCCAGGATCAGCGGTTCGTCAGCCATTGTGGTGTGGTCCGTCCCCGGTCGGCTCGGCGTCGCGCCGCATCACCAGCGCGTCGGTGTTGCTCGGTTGGTAGTAGCCCCGCCGCACCGCGACCGGCTCGAACCCGTACGTCGCGTAGAGCCGCTGAGCCGCGGCGTTGTCCACGGCGACCTCCAACAGGGTGCTGCGGGCGTCCCGTCGGGTCGCCTCGGCGAGCAGTTCCTCCAGCAGGGCGCGGCCCACGCCGCGCCGCTGGGCGTCCCGGCGGACGGCGATGTTCTGGACCCACACCTCGCCCGGCGGAACACCGGCGAGCCCGGCGTAACCGAGCACCGCGCCGTCCGCGTCGACGGCGACCCGGTAGTGGTGCCCGTTGGCCAGCTCGCTCCAGAACATGGCTGGCGACCACTGCTCGGCGCCGAAGAGGTCCGCCTCGATCGGTAGCACGTCGTCGATGTGCCACCAGCGGAACGGTTCCAGTCGTACCGCCGTCATGGCAGGACCGGTTTGCGGCCGGTCGCCGCCACCGCATCGGGCCGGCGCAGGTAGAGCGGAGTGAGCCGCTCACTGGCGGCACCCGCGCGGATCCGTTCGGCGGCGAGCAGCGCCAGCACTGTGGCGTCCGGATACCGTGGCTCGACCCGGACGGGCAGGTCCAGGGTCTCGGCGTACCGGTGCGCCCCATCGCCGACCGCGATCGTCGCGCCCAGCTCCCGAGCGCGCGCGGCGGCGACCACCGGCGTGGACACCTCAGGGCCGACGATCCGCTCGCCGGCGCCGTCGTAGACGGCCCAGTAGAGCTCCTTGCGCCGGGCGTCGCTGGCGGCCAACACCGGCTCGCCGGACGCCGCCGGGTAGCCGATCCCGTCCAGCGAGCAGACGCCGTACGTGGGGATGCCGAGCACCTGGCCCATCGTCGCGGCCGTGACCAGGCCGACCCGCAGCCCGGTGAACGGTCCGGGGCCGAGCCCGGCAACGATGGCGGTCAGGTCACGCGGGCGCGCGCCGGCATCGGCGAGGACCGCGTCCACCTGGGGCGCGAGCAGTTCGCCGTGGGCGCGGGCGTCGACGGTGCAGCGGTGCGCCCGCGACGCCACGCCGTCCGCCGAGACCTCCACCAGCGCCGCGGTCACCGCGGGGGTCGAGCTGTCCACCACGAGTACGAGCACGGTAAGCCAGCCTAGCGGCCCCGCTCCGCGCCCCGGTCACGCCCCGCCCCGCGCCTGCCGGGCAGCCCCACCTGCCGGACGGCGCCACGTGCCGCACGGCACCACCTGCCAGCTGACCCCAACCGCCGGACGCCGCCACCTGCCAGCTGGCCCTACCTGCCGGGCGGCCCACCTACCCGGCGGTCGGCGACATCCCCCAATGAGCGGTATACCTGTGAGTCATATTTATGACTCACAGGTATACCGCTCATCAGGGAAAGGCCCGGTCGCCGGAGGCACATCACCCTGTGGGCCGGTGCCGCGGGCAGAACGCCCTCCAGTCGTGATCCCGCCTCAGCCGTATCGGCAGTGGCCGTCGTGGTTCACCATCCCGGGATGGCATCCACTCGTCTTGTCGGTCTCCTCGCGACCGCCGTCCGTGAGCAACGGCAGTCGCGCGAGCTGAGCCAGTGTGAGCTGGCCGAGTTGGCCGGAGTCAGCCAGGCGACGGTCGCCCGGATCGAAGGTGGCGGTCGAGCGCCCAGCATCGCCGTGCTGGAGCGCCTGCTTGCCGCGATGGATGTGCAGTTGGTCATCGGGGTTGAGCCGTTGGACGCGCACCTCGACGCCCGGATCGATGACCTCGCCGCCAAGCCGATCGCCGAGCGGATCGACGGGCTGGGCCTGGATCAGTTGCTCGATCGGCTCACCGGCGTTCCGCAGGTCCTCACCGGCAGTACCGCGGCGTTGTTGCAGGGAGCGCCGGTGCCGGTCGACGCGCTGGAGATCGCCCTGCGCTGGCAGGACTCCAAACCGTTCACCCGCTGGCTGGAGAAGAACTACGGCCAGCGGTGGAACGCCCGCTGGGGTGAGTTCGGTGGGGTGTGGTTGGAGCCGGAGGACCCAGGCGAACATCGATGGTCGACCCGGTACGGGGAGATCAGGGCCACGATGTGCGACGAGCTGCCCGAGACGATCGAGGTGCAGCACGGTGGGCGGAGTTACCGGGTGGTGCCGCTTGTCGAGCTGGAGCTGAGCGAGCCACACGCCGCCGAACTGTTACGCCGTTACCGGGACCGGCAGCTGGCTGCCGACGGCTGAGCCAACTACCGGCCACACCAGCAACAGGACGTCGACGAGCGGCTCGGCGCGCCGCCGCGGGCGGTGGGACGCCCGCAGCGCGCTCGGCCGAGTGCCAGCTCAGCCGGCGGTGCGCTCCCAGTCGATGGTGGGCAGGCCGGCGTCGGCGAGTGCCTTGTTGGCCGCGCTGAACGGACGGCTGCCGAGGAAGCCGCGCGGGTTCATCGGGCTGGGGTGGCCGGCCTCCAGCACCACGTGCTGCGGGTTGGTGACAAGTGCCGCCTTCTTGCGGGCGTAGCCACCCCAGAGCAGGAAGACCACCCGGTCCGGCGACGCGTCCAGCGCCCTGATTGTCGCGTCGGTGAACTCCTCCCAACCGGCGTTGGCGTGCGAGCCCGGGGTGGCCTGGCGGACGGTCAGCACCGCGTTGAGCAGCAGCACACCCTGGGCGGCCCAACCGTCGAGGTTGCCGCTGCGCGGCTTGGGAACACCGACGTCCTCGCCCAACTCCTTGAAGACGTTGCGCAACGACGGCGGCACCGCCACACCGTCACGGACGCTGAAGCTCAACCCGTGCGCCTGCCCGGCCCGGTGGTAAGGGTCCTGCCCGAGGATCAGCACGCGGGTGCCCTGCGGCGGGCAGAGCCGGTATGCCGAGAACAGGTCCTCCAGCGGCGGGAAGACGGTCTGGGTCGCGTATTCCCGAGAGACGAACTCGGCCAACGCGGCGGTGCGGGCCGCGTCCAGGTGCGGGGTGAGCACGGCACGCCACTGCTCCGGCAGCAGGGCCAGCAGGTCAAGGGCGGGGGCATCGTCGGGCATCAGGAACCTCTCACAGCGCGGGTCGGTCCCCCGCACTCTAGGCATCCGGTACGACAGCGGCCGGCCTAACCCAGGTCGGCGAGCCGCCGGGCCCAGTCGCCACCGATCGGGTCCAGCTCGACGATCCGGGTGTCGTCGTCGCGGCGGTCGATCCGGACCCGCAGGTGGGTGTCGACCAACTGCTCCACCAGGCCCTCGCCCCACTCCACCACCGTCACCGAATCGTCGACGGAGGCGTCGAGGTCCAGGTCGTCGATCTCGGCGCGCGGGTCGGTGGCGGCGCCCAGCCGGTACGCGTCCGCGTGCACCAGGGCCACCCGGCCGCCCCGGGCCGGATCGGGGCGGTGCACCCGGGCGATCACGAAGGTCGGCGAGGTGATGTCGCCGAGAACACCGAGCCCGGCGCCCACGCCCTGAGTGAGCGCGGTCTTACCGGCGCCCAGTGGACCGGTCAACAGCACCAGGTCACCGGCCCGCAGCAGCCCGGCCAGGCGTCGGCCGAACTCCCGGGTGTCCTCGACGGTCGGCAGCTTGACGACGTGACTCACCGTTCCTCCGGCTTCCCAAGTGATTCGAGGAACCGCGCGAGCGCGGCGTTGACCTCGTCAGCGTGCTCCAACATCACCACGTGGCCGCTGTCCTTGATTTTGACGAACTCGGCGTGTGGCAGCCGCCGGACGATCTCCTCGGAGTGGACCACTGGTGTGATCATGTCCTTGTCGCCGACCACCACCAACACCGGCGTCGCGGCCAACGCCGCGAGAGCCGGGAAGCGCGAGTGGGTGGCCAGGGTCCGCAGATAACGGGTCACCGTGTCGGCCGACGTCCGGGAGTTCATCGTCTCGACGAAGGACACGAGCGCCGGGCTGGGTTTGCGGGTGCCGAAGCCGTACCTGCGGGTCAGCAGCCAGGCCACGTTCGACGTCGACTTGCGGGCCTTGTCGATCACCGGCCCGCCGTACCTGGTGGCGTTGCTGACCATGTACAGCACCGGACCGCCGACCCTGCCGAGCAGCGCGGGCGCGACCAGCTTGGTTTCCGCGACGAGCCCACCCGACGTGGCCATCAGGACGGTACCCACCACCCGGTCGCCGAACAGCTCCGGAAACAACTCGGCGAACGCCATGATGGTCATGCCGCCCATCGAGTGGCCGACCAGCACCAGTGGCCCGTCCGGGGCGGTTCGGTCGATCACCTGGCGCAGCGTCCGGCCGAGCACCGCGAGGTCGTACTCCCCGGTCTCCAACCGGCCGGACCGACCGTGACCGGGCTGGTCGTACGCGACGACCCGGTAGTCACCGCGGGCGGCGAGCATCTGGCGCTGGAAGTGGAACGTCCCCATGTCCAGGCAGAAGCCGTGCACAAGCACCACGGTGGGCTGCCCCGGAACCGGCCGGGTCGGCTCGACCACCTCGACGTGGATGTCCGTGCCGTCCGGCAGCTCCAGGCGGAACGCCTCGTCGTACCGCTGCTCGCCGAACATCTCGTGCGCGTAGCGGTCGGCCGGGTCGGCCTTGAGCCGGCGGACCAGGGTGCGCTCGGTCGCGACCCCGGCCGCCAGGCCCGCCGCTGCCACCCCCACCGCGGCGCCGACGATCCCCGCGACCCGGCCGACCGCGGTCCGTGGACGCGGAATGCGGTAGCTCATGGCCGCTCGCCGTCGAAGACCCGAGGCACCCGCGTGCTGCCGAACCGGGTCACGATCTCGTAGTTGATCGTGCCGACCGCCTCGGCCCAGTCGTCGGCGGTCGGCTCGCCGTCCGCGCCGCTGCCGAAGAGCGTCGCCACGTCGCCGTCCGCCACCGGGTCGTCGCCGCAGTCGAGCACGAACTGGTCCATGCAGACCCGCCCCGAGATCGTCCGCCGTACGCCGCCGAGCTGCACCGGCCCGGTGTTGGAGGCGTGCCGGGGAACCCCGTCGGCGTACCCGAGCGGGACCACTGCCAGGTTCGCGTCGGTCTCCGTGGTGTAGGTGTGCCCGTAGGAGACCCCGGTGCCGGCGGGAACCCGCTTGGTGAGCATCACCCGGGCGCGGGCGGTCATCGCCGGTCGCAGCCCGTACGTCTCGCCGGCCACCGGGGAGAGCCCGTAGATGGCCAGACCGGGGCGGACCAGGTCGAAGTGGGTGTCCGGGCGGGTCAGGGTGGCCGCCGAGTTGGCGAGGTGCCGCCAGCGCGGTCGTAGCCCGGCCCGCTCGACCATGGCCAGCCCCTCGTGGAAGACGGCCAGTTGACGGTCGATGGTGGGGTGGCCGGGGAGGTCCGCGTACACGAAGTGGCTCCACACGCCGACCACCTCGACCAGGCCGTCGGCCTGCGCCTTCGTGGCGGCGTCCAGCAGCGCCGGCCAGTCGGCGACGGTCGCCCCACCCCGGGACAAGCCGGTGTCGATCTTCAGGTGCAGGCGGACGGGACGCGCGGCGAGCCGGCTCGCCTCGATCATCTCGTCCAGTTGCGACAGGCTGGCCGCGCTCAGGTCCACCCCGGCGCTGACCCCCTCGTGCAGCGGCAGGCCGGGCGCGAGCAGCCAGGCCAGCACCGGCGCTGTCACCCCGGCCCGACGCAGGGTGAGCGCCTCGTCGAGGGTGCAGACACCGAGCCAGTCCGCGCCGGCGTCGAGCGCCGCGCGAGCGGCCGGAAGCATCCCGTGGCCGTACCCGTCGCCCTTGACCACCGCCATCAGCTCGGCGGTGGTGGCGGAGCGGAGCCTGCTCACGTTCTCGCGGATCGCGTCAAGATCGACGCGTACCTCGGCCTGCCACATGCGCCCAGCCTACTTTCCGCGGAGATCAGCGCGGGCGGCGACGCACGTCCCGGGCTGTCGATCCGGTCGATCCGCCCGGGACCGACCCGGTCAGCCCAGCCGGGCGACGACCGGGCGCAGCGCGGTGACCACGTCGGGCGCGGTCACCGGCCCACTCCGGGCCGCCTCCCGGCCGGCGAGCCCGTGCAGGTAAGCGGCCGCGGCCGCGGCCCGATCGGTGGGCACCCCGGCCGCCAGCAGTGAGCCGAGCAGCCCGGCCAGCACGTCGCCGGTGCCACCGGTGGCCAGTGCCGGGGAGCCGGTCGGGTTGACGTACGCCCGGCCGTCCGGCGTGGCGATCACCGTGCGGTCGCCCTTGAGCAGCACCACCGCCTGCATCCAGGCGGCCAGCCGCAGCGCCGCGCCGACCCGGTCGGCGCCGGGCTCCTCGCCACAGAGTCGGGTGAACTCACGGTCGTGCGGGGTGACCACGATCGGCGCGTCCCGACCGCGGAGCCGGTCGGCGAGCGAACCGTCCACCAGCAGGGTCAACGCGTCGGCGTCGAGCACCACCGGCACCGGGGCGGCCAGCACGGCGCGCAGCTCGGCCGCCGCGTCGGCGCCCGTGCCCAGCCCCGAACCGCAGACCCAGGCCTGCACCCGACCCGCGTCGGCGACGCGTCCGCTGGCGATCACCGAGGGGTGCTGGCGCAGCACCTCGTCGCGGGCGCTGCCGGCGTAGCGGACCAGACCGGTCGGCCCGGCCAGCGCACCGCCCACGGAGAGCACCGCCGCACCCGGGTAGGTCGCCGAGCCGGTGGACACCCCCACCACGCCCCGCGTGTACTTCTCCGACGCCGGGCCCAGCTCGGGCCACCAGTCGACCACGTCGGACCACTCGGTGACCCGCAGCGCCGGGGTGCCTCGCAGCCACGGTCGCAGCCCGATGTCGACAAGCTCCACCTGCCCGGCCAGGGCGGCGGCCGGCCCGACCACCAGGGCGGGCTTCAGCGCGCCGAACGCCACAGTCACGTCGGCGTGGACCGCGTCCGGCCGGCCGGACGATGCCAACGGCACGTGCCCGGTGTCCACCGCGACCCCGCTGGGCACGTCCACCGCCAGCACGGTGGCCCGGTGACCGTCACGTCCACGCAGCTCACCGAGCCGCCGCACGACCGCGTCCGCGCCGGCCCGCAGTCCGCCGGTGCCACCGATGCCGACGATGCCGTCGAGCACCAGGTCGACCGGGCCGGTGGGCTGGTCCACCAGCCGGCCGCCGGCAGCCCGCAGCGCGGCCAGCCCCGCTGCGTGCGCACGACCGGGGGTGAGGAGCAGGGCGGACACGTGGACACCTCGGCGGGCCAGTCGCTCCCCGGCGTACAACGCGTCGCCGCCGTTGTCGCCGGAGCCGACAAGCAGCAGCAGCCGGCCGCCGTAGACGCCGCCGCGCTCGGCGAGCAGCAGCGCGGCCCGGCGGGCCAGCCCGGCGGCGGCCCGCTGCATGAGCGTCCCCTCCGGCAGCGTGCCCATCAGCCCCGCCTCGGCCGCCCGTACGTCGGCCACCCGCCACACCGATCTCATGCCACCGTCTCCCCATCCGTTCGCGGGTGGACCCGACCGGTCCGCCCGGTCGACGTCACCGTTCCGCGACCACCATGGCCGACGCGATCCCCCCGTCGTGCGACAACGAGAGATGCCAGTGGTTGACCCCGCGCGCCTCGGCCGCCGCCGCCACGGTGCCGGCGACAGCCAGCCAGGGGCGGCCGTCCGGGTCGGCCTTGATCTCGCAGTCGTGCCAGCTCAGCCCGGCCGGCGCGCCGAGCGCCTTGGCCACTGCCTCCTTGGCGGCGAACCGGGCGGCGAGCGACTCCGGCGGGCGCGGGCTGCCGGAGCGGGTGTGCCGCTCGGCGGTGGTGAAGAGTCGGTCGGCGAGCAGCGGCGTCCGGGCCAGGGCCCTGGCGAACCGGTCGACAAGCACCACGTCGATGCCGACAGCGACGATCACCACCACACCCTACCGGCGGCCGGGGCCGCAGATTAGCCGTCGGGCCCGCGGTGGGCAACGCCTGTGGACGGGCCGGGGTACGGCCCACCGCCCGCTGTCCACAGGGCACTCCGGGGCCCGCCACGCCCGCCTAGCGTCAGCGCGTCGATGCCGATCGTCCACGGGGGTGTGGTCATGACCGATGAGCTGTTCGCCGTCCGGCCGGAGGAGCTGCGGGCGGTCGCCGGCACGCTCGACAACGAGGCGTACCGGCTGGCGCTGGGCCTCGCGAGGGTGCCCGGGCTGCTGGTGGTCGCGCCCGAGTGGCAGGCCGGCGCGGCTCTGGCCGGGTTGGAGGCGGCCGGGCACGCCTGGTTCTGCCGGCTGGGCGCCCAGGCCGCGGCGACCTCCGGTGGGGTCCGGGCGGCGGCCGAGGCGTACGAGACGGCTGACGACCGGGCCGCCGGCCGGTTCGCCGCGCTGCCTCGGTGAGCGGCGTCGGCTACCGGCAGCTGTGGGCGGCCGATCCGGGCGGCTGGCGGTCCGCCGGGGTGGCCTGGGCCGGGCTGACCGGGCCGGTCGACCGACAGGTCGGCGAGTTGGGGGCGGCTGGCACGCGCCTGCGCGGCGGTTGGTCCGGTGCGGCGGCCACGGCGGCGGACGCCCGGCTCGCCGGTCTCCGTGCCGAGCTGGCCTCGATCGCGCCGGCACTGATCGAGGTCGACCAGGTGTTGGCCGAGCTGGCGGGCCGACTGACTGTCGCGAAGGCTCGGCTCGCGGAGACGGTCGCCCGGGCGGACGCGGCCGGGCTGGTGGTGGACCGCGCGGGCGGGGTGCACGTCGATCCGACCCGGGTCCGGCCCACCGAGCGGGCCGGCGTGGCGGCGGCTCGGGTGGCGGGCGCCCTGCGCGACGCGCTCGACGCCGCCGGGGCGGCGGATCGGGTCGCCGCGGAGCGCCTGGACGAGCTGTCCCGGGCCGCCGGCTCGGGTTGGGCGTCCCCGCCACCGCCGGGTCGGCCGGCGGCCGGTGCGGCACCGACGTTGGTCCGCGCCTGGTGGTCCGGGTTGACGCCGGCGCAGCGCCGGTGGCTGATCGGGCACGAGAGCGCACTTGTCGGCCGGTGGGACGGAGTGCCGGTGGCCGCCCGGGACCAGGCCAACCGGCTGCGGCTCGGGGTCTGGCGCGCGGAGTTGCTGGCTGAGCGGCGGCGGTTACTGACCCGGGTGCCGCCGGGGCCGCTCACGTCGCTCCGCCTGCACGGGGTGGCCGGGCGGTTGGCCGGCCTGGACGCGTTGGCCGGGCGGCTGGCGGCCGGCTGGGAGCCGCGGGCGTACCTGCTCGGGTTGGATCCGGCCGGTGAGGGTCGGGCGGTGCTGGCGCTCGGCGACCCGGACCACGCCGACCGGGTGCTGACCTACGTGCCGGGAATGACAGCGGGTCTCGACGACGCTCACGCCGAGTTGGGCAGGGCGGCGCGTGTGCTGGACCGGTGCGTCGCGCTCGCCCCGGGTGAGCGCAGCGCGGCGGTGCTCTGGTTGGACTACGACGCCCCGGATTTCCTGACCGAGGCGGCCTCGGCGGGCCAGGCCCGGGACGCCGGCCCGGCGCTGCACCGCTTCCAGGAGGGGCTGCGGGCCAGCCACGAGGGGCCACCGGCCCGGCAGACCGTGCTCGGGCACAGCTACGGGTCAGTGGTGGTGGGGACGGCCGCCCGGGAGCACGGGCTGGCCGCCGACGCGCTGGTCTTCGTCGGCTCGCCCGGGGTCGGCGCGTCGCACGCCGCCGAGCTGGGCGTGCCACCCGGTGAGGTCTGGGCGAGCAGCGCCCCCGACGACGTGATCCGCGCCGCCCGCCCGGTGGACGAGCTGGGCCGACGCGCCCTGCTCGGCGTGGCGCCACTGGCCGCCGTGCTGGGCTGGCCCGACCGGACGGGGCACGAGCTGTGGTTCGGTCACGACCCGTCGGAACCGGGGTTCGGCGGTCGGGTCTTCACCAGTGGGCGAGGCGGGCACACCGGTTACTGGGACCCGGGCAATCCCGCGCTGGACGGGATGGCCCGGGTCGTGCTGGGGCGTTGAGGGGCCTACTCGACGGTGACCGACTTGGCCAGGTTGCGGGGCTGGTCCACGTCGTGCCCACGGGCGTCGGCGATCTCGGCGGCGAACACCTGCAACGGCACAGTGGTGACGAGCGGGGCCAGCAGGGTCGGCGTACGCGGCACGTAGATCAGGTGGTCGGCGTACCGGACGACGGCCTCGTCGCCCTCCTCCGCGATCACGATGGTCCGCGCGCCACGGGCCCGGACCTCCTGGATGTTGGAGACGACCTTGTCGTGCAGCATGCCCCGGCCGACCGGCGAGGGCACCACGCAGATCACCGGTGTGCCCTTGTCGATAAGGGCGATCGGGCCGTGCTTCAGCTCGCCGGCCGCGAAGCCCTCGGCGTGCATGTACGCCAGTTCCTTGAGCTTCAGCGCGCCCTCCAGGGCCACCGGGTAGCCGACGTGCCGGCCGATGAACAGCACTGTGGGCTCGGACTTCAGCTCCCGGGCCAGCTCACGGACGGGCTCGATCCGGTCGAGCAGCTCACGCAGCTTGCCCGGGATCTCCTGCAACTGCGCGACCACCGCGCCCACCTCGTCGGCGAACTTGATTCCCCGCACCTGGGCCAGGTGCAGGCCGATCAGGTAGCAGGCGACGACCTGGGTGAGGAACGCCTTTGTGGACGCGACGGCGATCTCCGGCCCGCCGTGGGTGTAGAGCACGGCGTCCGACTCGCGGGGGATGGTCGAGCCGTTGGTGTTGCAGATCGCCAGCACCCGGGCCTTCTGCTCCTTGGCGTGGCGCAGCGCCATCAGGGTGTCCATCGTTTCGCCGGACTGGGAGATCACCACGATCAGCGTGGATCGGTCGAGCACCGGGTCGCGGTAGCGGAACTCGCTGGCCAGCTCCACCTCGCAGGGGATCCGCGTCCAGTGCTCGATGGCGTACTTGGCGACCATGCCGGCGTGGTACGCAGTGCCGCAGGCCACGATGAAGATCTTGTCGACGTCACGCAGGTCCTGGTCGCTGAGGCGGACCTCGTCCAGGGCGATCTCACCGGTCTCGGTGAGCCGGCCGAGCAGTGTGTCGGCGATGGCCTGCGGCTGCTCCTCGATCTCCTTGAGCATGAACCAGTCGTAGCCGCCCTTTTCGGCCGACGAGGAGTCCCAGTCGATGTGGAAGTCCTTGCCGGCGGCGGGCTGGCCGTCGAAGTCGGTGATCTCGATGCTCTCGCCGGTGATCAGCACGATCTGGTCCTGACCCAGCTCCACCGCTTCGCGGGTGTGCTCGATGAACGCGGCCACGTCGCTGGCCAGGTAGTTTTCCCCGTCGCCCCGGCCGACCACCAGCGGCGAGTTGCGCCGGGCGCCGACGACCGCACCGGGCACGGAGGCGTCGACGGCGAGCAGCGTGAAGGCGCCTTCCAGCCGCTGGCAGACCACGCGCATGCCGGCGGCGAGCAACTGCGGGCCGTCCGGCTGGCCGGCGGCACGCAGGTCGGCCAGCGCGGCGGCGAACAGGTGCGCGGCGCACTCGGTGTCGGTGTCGCTGGCGAACTGGACGCCGTCGGCCTCCAGCTCGGCGCGGAGCTTGGCGAAGTTCTCGATGATGCCGTTGTGGATCACCGCGACCCGTCCGTCGCCGGCGACGTGCGGGTGGGCGTTGCGGTCGGTCGGGCCGCCGTGGGTGGCCCAGCGGGTGTGCCCGATGCCGGTGGTGCCGTCACCGATGCCGATCGGGCTGGCCGCGCAGGAGGTCGGGTCGTCGGCGGCCCGCTCGGACAGCACCTTCTCCAGGTTGGCCAGCTTGCCGGCCTTCTTCTCGGTCAGCAGCTGGTCGTCGCAGACGATCGCGACGCCCGCCGAGTCGTAGCCGCGGTATTCCAACCGCCGCAGCCCGTCGAGCACGATGCCCAGTGCGGGGCGCGCGCCCGCGTATCCCACGATTCCACACATGGCCCGCAGCCTAACCCAGTTTCACTCATCATGGGTGCTCGAAAGTCGGGTTATCAATCACGGAATCTGAGCGATCGGTGGGTTGGCGGGCCACATCGGGACGTTCTTCCAGGCCCGCCAGCTCCCTCCGCGCCCGGCCGGCGCCACCGCCTGATCGGCGATTTCGCGGCATCGGACTGCCGTTGATACCCCGATTCCGCCGCTCCGAGACCGACCGGGCGAACGCGGCAGGCCTGGGGTTCGACCGGGTGGGGCCGTAGGCTGGCGCAGGTGACGAGCACCGATGTCGACCCGCTGGTGGCCCGGATGCGGCCGTTCGGCACGACGATCTTCGCCGAGATGTCCGCCCTCGCCGCGCGGACCGGCGCTGTCAACCTCGGCCAGGGCTTCCCCGACACCGACGGCCCCCCGGAGATGCTGGCCGCCGCCGCCGAGGCGCTGCTCGGCGGGCAGAACCAGTACCCGCCCGGCCCGGGAACTCCCGCCCTTCGCGCGGCGGTCGCGGCCCATCAACGGCGGTTCTACGACCTGACGTACGACCCGGACGGCGAGGTCGTGATCACCGCCGGCGCGACGGAGGCGGTCGCGGCCAGCATCCTCGCCCTCTGCGAGCCGGGCGACGAGGTGGTCTGCTTCGAGCCGTACTACGACTCGTACGCGGCGTCGATCGCGCTGGCCGGCGCGGTCCGACGACCGGTGACCCTGCGCCCCGCGGCCGACGGCCGGTACGCCTTCGACCCGGCGGCGCTGCGCGCGGCGTTCGGCCCACGGACCCGGCTGGTGCTGCTCAACTCGCCGCACAACCCGACCGGCAAGGTCTTCGCTCCGGCCGAGCTGGCGCTGATCGCCGAGCTGTGCCAGGAGCACGACACGTACGCGGTCACCGACGAGGTGTACGAGCACCTGGTCTTCACCGACGCGGCGCACCCGCACGTCCCGCTGGCCACCCTGCCCGGGATGTGGGAGCGGACACTGCGCATCTCGTCGGCGGGCAAGACGTTCTCCTGCACGGGGTGGAAGGTCGGCTGGGCGAGTGGCCCGGCGGCCCTGGTCTCGGCGGTGCTGCGGGTGAAGCAGTTCCTCACCTACGTCAACGCGAGCCCGCTGCAACCGGCGGTCGCCGTGGCGCTGGCCCTGCCCGACGACTACTACACCGGCTTCCGCGACGGGCTCCAGCAGCAGCGGGACCAGCTCGTCGGCGGTCTCACCGACGCCGGGTTCGACGTGCTCGACTCGGAGGGGACGTACTTCGTCACCGCCGACGTCACCGCCCTGGGCGGCCGGGACGGGGTGGAGTTCTGCCGCTCGCTGCCGGAGCGGTGTGGTGTGGTGGCCGTGCCGACGCAGGTCTTCTACGACGACGTCGAGGCGGGTCGGCGGCTGGTCCGGTTCGCCTTCTGCAAGCGCCCCGAGGTGCTGGCCGAGGCGGTCACGCGCCTGCACCGGCTGCGGGAGCGCCGCTGACCGGTGGGGTCAGCCGGCCGCCCGGGTCGGTCCGGCGCCCTCCGCCGCCGGGGGTGCGTCGGCGGCGGACGCCGCGATCTCCGACGGTGCGACGGCCACTGTGGCGAGCAGCGCGCCGCCGTCGGCCAGCAGCACCGCCTCGGCGTCGTTGACGAAGGCGAGGTCGGCCTCGACGTGCCGGCTCGCCGCGGCGAGCAGCAGCCCGACCACCGGGTCACCGGCCGCGCGACGCAGCCCGTCGAGGTTGCGCAACTCGCGCAGCAGGTGCCCGCGTTGGTTGCTGAGCACGGTGCGGACGGTCTGCGCGGAACCCGATCGGGCCGCGGCGGTGACCTTGAGGAAGAAGTCGTCCCGGAAGCCGCCACTGCGCGGGCTCGGCTCGTCGAGCCATCTGGCGAGTTCGGCCCGCCCGGCGGAGGTGATCTGGTAGACGACCCGGTCGGGTTTCACAGGTTGGGCCTGCCGCTCGGCGACCACCAGGCTGTCCCGGGAGAGCCGGTCGAGGATCTGGTAGAGGTGGCCGATGTTGAGCGGCCCCCACTGTGGACCGGTGGCGGCCTCGAAGGCGCCCTTCAGCTGGTAGCCGTAGCTCGGGCCGCGCGCGAGCAGTGCCAGAACCGCGTGCTGGATGGCCACCGTGTCCTCCGATTCCGCTGACCGACCGGCCAGGCCTTGCATTGTGACAATGTAGCGCGCAGAGTGTGGGGTAGCACACGGGGAGGCGCGACATGCTCGGGTTCATCTGGGCGCAGCTACGTGGCCGTGCTGGCCGCTCGGTGGCGCTGCTGGCGGGCATGCTGGTGGCGACCACCGGGTTCGTCGTGCTGACCGGTGCCACCACCACCTCCCGCCTCGAGGTCACCGGTGCGCTGGAGCGCAACACCCGGGCCGCCTACGACATCCTCGTCCGTCCCCACGGGACGCGCACGCCGCTGGAGGCCGAGCGTGGGCTGGTCCGCCCGAACCACCTCTCCGGGCTGTTCGGCGGCATCACCCCCGCCCAGTACGAGCAGGTGAAGCAGGTCGCCGGCGTCGACGTGGCCGCGCCGATCGCCATGCTCGGCTATTCGACCTCGTCCGTGTCGGTCCGGTTCGACCTGACCGACGCGGTCGACCGCTCGCTGGAGCAGCAGGTCATCCGGCTCGATCCCACCTTCACCGCCGAACGAGGGCTCACCACCGCCCCGAGCCGTCCACGCTACGTGTACGTGACAAAGCGCCCACTGCTCTACCCCGAGGGGAGCGACGACCCGAGCGCCTCCTCGATCCCGTACTCGGACGGCCGGATGTACCAGTACGACAAGCAGTGCGGGGATGTCCCACGGGAGGTGCTTCCGAACGGACCGAGCCAGCCGATCTGCGACCCACACCTGGCACCGGAATCAGGCGATGATTGGGCCTCCGAACGGAAGAACTGGAGCATCGACACCGTCCGGCTGCTGCCCGACGGGCGCTTCGAAGCGAACCGCTGGGCGTCCCGTCGCGCCGAACGCGTCGCCACCGACCGACTGGTGGCCACCTACCGGGTGACGGTGCCGTTCCTGCTGGCCGCCGTCGACCCCGACGCGGAGCAGCGGCTCGTCGGCCTCGACGACGCGGTGATCGAGGGCCGCCCCCTTCGGCCCGACGACACGGCCACCGACACCTACCACCCGCTCTATGTGCCCCAGCGGACCATCCCGGTGTTGACCACCAACCGCCCCTACCTCGACGTCACAGTGCGGTCCGCCCTCACCCGGCTGCCGCAGGCGCGGCCCGCCGGGCTGCGCACCGGCGAGCTGGAGCAGACGCTGGGCAGCGCCACCGGGGTCCGGGCCGGGACCGAGGAGTACGCGCTGGCCGACGGGTACCGCGACCTGCTGGCCAAGGGGATCTCCCCGACCGGCTGCTGCCGGGGCGAGTTGCAGACGATCATTCAGGCGGGTGCCCCGGAGTACGACCGACTCCCCGACGGCACTCACCGTGCTGTCACCCGACCACCGCTGGATCCCGCCACCTTCGGCGGCGACAACAGGTACAACTTCGACGGCCGTCCGTGGTCGACCGAGGACAACGGCTTCCGCCCGCTGACCGCGGTCCCCACGCAGCCACCGGGCGCCTCCGCCAAGGTTCTGGACTGGCGGACCGTCGGCATCTTCGATCCGGAGAAGCTGAGCGGGTTCAGCGACCTGTCCCGGGTGCCGCTGGAGACCTACGAGCCACCCCGCACCGACGGCGCCGACGAGCGCAGCCGCCAGGCGCTGGGCGGCCGGCCGCTGGAACCGAGCGGCAACCCGGCCGGCTACCTCTCCTCGCCACCACTGCTGCTCACCACCCTGGCCGCGGTGCCGAAGCTGCTGGAAGGCAGCGCCTCCCCCGCCCGGACAGCGCCGATCAGCGCGATCCGGATCCGGGTCGCCGACGTCGCCGGCTACTCCGAACGCTCCGCCGAGCGGGTCCGGCTCGTCGCCGAGCGGATCGCCGACGCGACCGGGCTGGACGTCGATCTCACCTTCGGCTCGTCGCCCGCGCCGCAGACCGTCGAGCTGCCCGCCGGCGCGTTCGGCCGGCCCGACCTGCGGCTGACCGAGCCGTGGTCCGCCCTGGGAGTGGCCTCGGTCATCACCAGGGCCGTCGACCGCAAGAGCCTCGTACTCTTCGGGCTGGTGCTTGTGGTCTGCGGGCTGTTCCTCGGCAACGCGGTCACCGCTGCGGTCCGCGACCGACGCCCCGAGCTGGCGGTGCTCGCCTGCCTGGGCTGGCCCGCCCGCCGGATCGCGGCACTGGTCCTCGGCGAGGTGGCCGCGCTGGGGCTGGCCGCCGGAGCGCTGACCCTCGCCCTGGCGTTCCCGCTGGCCGCCGCGCTGGACATCGGGATCGGTTGGCGGCAGGCGGCGCTCGCCGTACCTGTGGCTCTGCTGTTGGCGCTGGTCGCGGGCCTGATCCCGGCGCTACGGGCCGCGGGCGCCCACCCGGCCGCCGCGCTGCGGCCCCTGGTGGCACCGGCCGGTTGGGTCCGCCGGCCGCGCAGCCTGTTTGGGATGGCCCTGGTCAACCTGGTCCGCACGCCGGGGCGCACAGTGCTCGGGGCCGGCGCGCTGGCCATCGGGTTGGCCGCGTTGACCCTGGTCAGCGCCGTCGCCTACGCCTTCCGGGGTGCGATCGTCGGCAACCTGCTCGGCGACACCGTCTCGATGAACGTGCGTAGTGCGGACACCCTGGCCGCTGTGGTCACCGTCCTGCTGGGCGCGGGCGCCGTCGCCGACGTGCTGTACCTGAACGTCCGGGACCGCGCTGCGGAGTTGTCCACGCTACGGGCGATCGGGTGGACCGATGCGGCGCTGGGCCGCCTTGTGGGTTACGAAGGGCTCCTCATCGGCACGCTCGGAGCGGTGGCCGGGGTGGGGATCGGGCTCGCCGGGGCCGCCTGGCTTGTCGGTGGGCTGCCGGCCGCGCTGGTCCTGGTCGCCGCCGGGGTGGCGCTCGGCGGGGTGCTGCTCACCTGTTTCGCGGCGCTCGTGCCGGCCGCACTGCTGCGCCGGCTCCCGACCGCACGGCTACTGGCGGAGGAGTGACGATGGCGGAGACGACGGGCAGCATGGTGCGGACGATCGGGCTGCATCGGCGGTTCCGCACCGGCACCGAGCAACTGACCGCTGTCGACGACGTCTCGTTGGAGATCGCGGCCGGGTCGGTGGTGGCGCTGACCGGGCCCAGCGGCTCCGGCAAGTCGACACTGCTGCACCTGATCGGGGCCATCGAGCAGGCCGACAGCGGCACCGTCACTGTCGACGACGTGGAGATCACCGCGCTGCGGCGCGCCGCGCTGGCCCGGTACCGGCAGCGGGTGGGGTTCGTCTTCCAGCGCTACCACCTGCTACCGGCGTTGACCGTGCTGGACAACGTGATCGCCCCGGTGCTGCCGCGACGCGGCCGAGCCGACCACGCGGCACGAGCCCGGGAGTTGCTCGACGCCGTCGGCCTGGCCGGGCGCGAGCGGGACCTACCCGCGCAGCTCTCCGGCGGTCAACAGCAGCGGGTCGCCATCGCCCGCGCCCTGATGGGCGCGCCGGGCCTGCTGCTTGCCGACGAGCCGACCGGCAACCTCGACTCCACCACCGGCGGGCAGATCCTCGACCTGCTGCTCGACCTGCGGGACCGGCACGGCATGACCATCCTGCTGGCCACCCACGAACAGGCCATCGCCGCCCGCTGCGACCGGCTGATCAGGCTCGCCGACGGCCGGGTGGTAGAGGATCTCGACCTCACCGACGGCGAGGACCCGGCCGACACCTACGAACGCGTGGCCCGGCTGCGGCTGTGACGCCGCAGCCGGTGGCTGGTTCAGCCGGCCGGGCTGGCGGAGCGGACCTGCTCGGCGATCCGCTCGGCGATCGCACGGGCGGTCGCCTCGGTGGCGGCCTCGACCATCACCCGGACCAGCGGCTCGGTGCCCGACGGGCGCAGCAGCACCCGTCCGGTCTCACCCAGCTCCGCCTCCGCCCGCTCCACCTCGGCACGCACGGCCGGTGCGGCGGCGCCGACGGTCCGGTCGCCGACCGGCACGTTGATCAGCACCTGGGGCAGTTTGGTGACCACCGAGGCCAGCTCGGCGAGGGACTGGCCGGTGGCGGCCATCCGGGCCATCAGGTGCAGGCCGGTGAGCACCCCGTCGCCGGTGGTGGCGTGCGCGGGCATGACGATGTGACC
Organism: Micromonospora sp. CA-240977; assembly: GCF_050942285.1. Classification (NCBI taxonomy): domain Bacteria; kingdom Bacillati; phylum Actinomycetota; class Actinomycetes; order Micromonosporales; family Micromonosporaceae; genus Micromonospora; species Micromonospora sp. CA-240977. The sequence goes on from NZ_CP192055.1 coordinate 6,731,019, forward strand.
GCTCTGCTCACCGCCGAGCGCCAGCCCGGACGCGCGCAGTGCCTCCAGGACGTACCGGTCGCCGACCTTGGTCTCGATCAGCCGGATGCCCTGCGCGGACATGGCCAACCGCAGGCCGAGGTTGCTCATCACCGTCGCGACCAGAGTGTCCTGGGTGAGCGTGCCGGCGTCCCGCATGGCCAGCGCGAGGATCGCCATCACCTGGTCGCCGTCGACCTCGTCGCCGTCGGCGCTGACCGCCACGATCCGGTCGGCGTCGCCGTCGTGGGCGATGCCCAGGTGGGCGCCGTGCTCGACCACCGCCTCGCGCAGCGCCTCGATGTGGTTGGAGCCACACTCGTCGTTGATGTTCAGGCCGTTCGGCTCGGCGTGGATCGCGATGACCTCCGCGCCGGCTTCCCGGTAGGCGACCGGGGCGACCTCGGCGGCGGCGCCGTTGGCGCAGTCGACAACGACCTTGATCCCTTCCAGCCGGTGCGGCAAGGCGCCGACCAGGTGCTGGACGTAGTGGTCGGCACCGTCGAGCAGGTCGTGCACGCGGCCGATGCCGGCACCGGTCGGCCGGTCCCAGGCGGTGGTGGCGTTGGCCTCCACCGCCGCCTCGATCTGCATCTCGATTTCGTCGGGCAGCTTGTGCCCACCGGCGGCGAAGAGCTTGATGCCGTTGTCCGGCATCGGGTTGTGCGACGCGGAGAGCACCACGCCGAGGTCGGCCTTGGCCTCGGCGGTGAGGAACGCCACCGCGGGGGTGGGCAGCACGCCGACCCGCACCACGTTCGCGCCGGCGCTGGTCAGCCCGGCGACCACGGCGGCCTCCAGCATCTCACCACTGGCCCGGGTGTCCCGGCCGACGACGGCCAGCGGCGGATGGCTGCGGTCCGTCTCGGCCAGCGTGTGCGCGGCGGCCACCGCGAGCGCCAGCGCCAACTCCGGGGTGAGATCCGCGTTTGCCCGCCCGCGTACGCCGTCCGTGCCGAACAACCGACCCATACCCGCCAACCTCCGTGGTGCGCTGCCGATGTGGAGAAAGCGAAACGGCCGGCCACCTCCCCCGAATCGGGGGAGGTGAACCGGCCGTCCGTCAGAAGTACAACGCGCTGGAAAAGATCAGCGCTTCGAGTACTGGGGAGCCTTACGGGCCTTCTTGAGGCCGTACTTCTTGCTCTCCTTGACCCGGGCGTCCCGGGTCAGGAAGCCGGCCTTCTTCAGGGCCGGGCGGTCGTCCGGCTCGTTGACGATCAGCGCACGGGCGATGCCCAGCCGGAGCGCACCGGCCTGGCCGGTGGTGCCGCCGCCACGCAGGTTGGCGATGATGTCGAACTGCTCGAGCTTCTCGGCGGTGACCAGCGGGTCCTTGATGAGCTGCTGGTGCACCTTGCTCGGGAAGTACGCCTCGAGCTCCTGGCCGTTGCAGGTGATCTTGCCGGTGCCCGGGACGATACGGACCCGGACGATGGCCTCCTTGCGGCGGCCCACGGTCTGGATCGGCCGGTCACCACGAGGCGCGCGGGCGACGGGCGCCGGCGCCTCGGTGGCCTCGGGAGCTTCCGGGGCAACCTCGGTCTCGGTGGTGATGTCGGTCATGCTGCTTCCTTCGCCCGCGCTCACTGCGCGATCTGCTTGATCTCGAACGGCACCGGCTGCTGCGCGAGGTGCGGGTGCTCGGCACCGGCGTACACCTTCAGCTTCTTGATCAGCTGACGGCCGAGCTTGTTGTGCGGGAGCATCCCCTTCACAGCCAGCTCGATGGCCCGCTCGGGGCGCTTGGTCAGCAGCTCGTCGTAGCCGATCTGCTTCAGGCCACCCGGGTATCCGGAGTGGCGGTAAGCAACCTTGGTCTGGCGCTTGTTGCCGGTCAACGCAACCTTGCCCGCGTTCACGATGACGACAAAGTCGCCCGTGTCGACGTGCGGCGCGAAAGTCGGCTTGTGCTTACCACGCAGCAACGTGGCGGCGTGGGTGGCCAGGCGGCCCAGCACGACATCAGAGGCGTCGATGACGTGCCACTGACGCTCGATCTCACCCGGCTTCGGGCTGTACGTACGCACAGGTCTACCTTGTCTCGTCGTCGGTCTGGGGTCGCGCGCCGAGGTGACCAGATCTTGCAGGCCGGACCAGCGCGCACGAACGACCAAGCGTACCTGATGGGGCACGCCTCTGGATGTCGTACAACAGCAGGCAACGATACCCGGCGCGGTGTCCGCAGGTCAAAACGGGGGTGCCGTTCCGTACGGCGACCCGCCGGCGGTGGCCCAGCTCACACGCCAACGAGCCGATCGGCGGCGCCCGGACGACGGTAGACGACCCAGGTGACCGCGAAGCACAGCGCGTACCAGCCGATGAAGGCCAGGTAGGCGGCGTCGGCGTTGCCGGAGCCGAGGAACGACTGGCGGAACGCGACGTTGACGAGCACCCCACCGGAGGCGCCGATCGCACCCGCGATGCCGATCAACGCGCCGGTCATCCGCCGCGCCCAGCGGGCGGCGGCCTCCGGATCGCGGCGGCCATCGGCCACCGCGTCTGCCGCCCGGGCCCGGAAGATCGCCGGGATCATCTTGTACGTGGAGCCGTTGCCGATGCCGGAGAACACGAAGAGGGCGAGGAACCCGGCCAGGTAGAGCCCGAACGAGCGCTCCCGGGCCGCGTACAGCACGACGCTCGCGCCGGCCGCCATCGCGACGAAGTTCCAGAAGGTCACCCGGGATCCACCCAGCCGGTCGGCGAGGTGCCCGCCCAGGGGCCGGATCAGCGAGCCGATCAGCGGCCCGAGGAAGGTCAACCAGGCGGCGTCGACCGGAGTGGGGAACCGCTCGGCGAACTGGAGCTGGAGCACCTGACCGAAGGCGAAACCGAACCCGATGAACGAGCCGAAGGTGCCGATGTAGAGCAGTGACATGACCCAGGTGTGCGGGTCGCGGGCGGCCTCGCGCAGCGCGCCCGGCTCGTTGCGCGCCCCGGGCACGGTGTCCAACCAGCGGCTCGCGGCCAGCGCGGCCAGCACGATCAGCGGCAGGTAGACCGCCGGGACCAACCGGGGGTACGCGGCGCCGGCGGTGGCGAGGACCGCCAGCCCGACCAGCTGCACCGCGGGTACGCCGAGATTGCCGCCGCCGGCGTTGAGCCCGAGGGCCCGTCCCTTCAGCCGCTGCGGGTAGAAGAGGTTGATGTTCGCCATCGAGGAGGCGAAGTTGCCGCCGCCGACCCCGGTGAGGCAGGCGAGCACCATCAGGGTGGAGTAGGACACCCCGGGCTCCAGCAGCACCGTCATCGGCACCGTGGGCACCAGCAGCAGCAGGGCGCTGATGGTCGTCCAGCGCCGCCCGCCGAAGCGGGCCACCGCCAACGTGTACGGCAGCCGCAGCACCGCGCCCAGCGCCGCCGGCACGGCGGTGAGCAGGAACTTCCCGGCCGGGTCGATGCCGTACGCAGGGCCGAGGAAGAGCACTGTCACCGACCAGAGACTCCACACCGAGAAGCCGACGTGCTCGGCGAAGATCGAGACCCAGAGGTTGCGCCGGGCGATCGGCGCGCCCGTCGACTGCCAGAAGTCGGGGTCCTCGGGACGCCAGTCGTCGAGCCGGCGCCCACGCGCGGTGGCGGCCGGCGGCGCGGCGGTGGCTGCGGTGCTGGTGAGCGTGCTCACGGCGGCTCCTTCTCGTCGATGTGACGAGGAGAGACGCTAGGAACGCCGGGTTACCTGGCAGTGCCCGTCATGGGTCGGCCCGGAAACGGGGATCGCACCACGGGCCGGCCGCGATGGTGAGGTGCCCATCAGAGTTGCTGGAGGATGCGCAGTGCACGGCCGACCCGGAGCATGGTGTCGGTGTCGGCGACGTCCACGCAGTCGGTGAACCACTTCTTCATCGGCGACGAGATGCGGTCGGGCATCACCACGTACCGGCCCATCGACACGGCGAGCGGCGAGTCGCGCAGCAGTGACTCCTCGACCACCTCGACCACGATCACGATGGGCACGTCGGTGGAGTTGTAGACGTCCGAGCTGATCACGAGACCGAGGCGTTCCCGGGCGCCCTCGATGCGCCAGACCTCTCCCCTACGCAGCACGCGGTCGTCCGCCGGAGAGCAGGTCGTTGACCATGCCCACCTCGCGGGCGTCGGCGAGAGCGGCGGACTCCAGGTCCAGGCCGGCGCGGCCCACGGCGGCGGCGTGCGCGGTGAAGACCTCGCGCAGCGCCTTCTCGCGGGCGGCCTGGTCCATCCACGCGGAGAGCGACAGCCCCTCGCGCTTGGCGAACCGCCGCGCCTCCTCGATCGTCTCGTCGGTAAACGACAGAGTCACCTTGGCAGTCATGCCGCTGAGACTACCCAGCGGTATGACCGTCAGTCATCCTCGCGCCGACCGGCTCGGCTACCGGTGTCGAAACGCCCATTCCGGCGGCTGTCACCGGGCCCGACCACCGAACACCGCGAAGCGCCACTCCTTGAAGTAACAGTCGACGTCGACCAGGCCGGCCTCGGCGAGCCACCCGCACTGGTCGGCCACTGTCGCCGGCCGGTCGTGGCGCATCCGCTCCCGGGATGCGGCGATCTCCTCGGGGGACGCGCCCAGTTCGGTGATTCGCTCCATCCACACCTCGTCGTAGCGCCGGTCCAGCTCCGGGGTCGGCCCGGCGACCTGCTCGGCGTTGACGAACACCCCGCCCGGCGCCAGCGCGGCGGCGGCCCGCCGGTAGAGCGCCCGCTTGCCCGCGTCGTCCAGGTGGTGGATCGCCAGCGCGCTGACCACCGCGTCGTACCGGCCCGGCGGCAGCTCGTCGGACAGGTCGGCCAGGACCGTCCGGTGCGGCACCGACCGGGCGCCGAGCTGGTCGGCGGCGCGGTCGAGCATCGCCGGCGCGGCGTCCACCAGGGTCAGCCGGACTCCGGGCACCGACGCGGCGAGCAGCAGCGAGAGCAGCCCGGTGCCCGCACCCAGGTCCAACACCTCCGGGGTACGACCGGCTGCCAGCGCGGCGTGAAGCGGAGGCGCAGCCACGTCGACGGCCGCGCCGTAGAAGGCGTCGAAGCAGGGCACCAGTCGCCGACGGGCCTCGTCGTAGGTGCCGGCAACCGCGTCGAAGGCGTCCACCGCGCTCATCCCAGTCTCCCATTCTTTGAGACAGTTTTCCCACATTATAAGCGCTGTCCGGCCAACGACGCTGCCGCCGCCAACGGCTGCCCTCCACGTGGCGGCCGGAAGCAACCCGGCGAACGCGTTCGCACCGGATCCGCGCCCCGACCCGACTCGCGGAGATCTTGGACAGTTTCCGTTACCCGAGAACGGAAACTGTCCAAGATCTCCGCAGGCGAGCACTCAGGGGTGGCCTCTTCCCTCGGCGACGACCAGCAAGGGGCGTCGCGCCGGACGGGCCACCCGATCGGAAATCCGCGCCGACGCCGACACGCCCGTCCCGGCCGACACCCGTCCCGGCCGGACACGCCACCCCGAGGTCCTCCGCGGGACGACTCGCTCGACCCATCCGTTCTCCGCCCATCCACGGTGCGGTGTGAGCCGCACTTGACAGGACCGAAACAGAAGGGACCCGGACCGGAAACTGCCCGGCGGCACGCTTTGCCGACATGACAGACGGTGCATGGTCGGCGACTCGACCGGGGCGTACCCCCCGGCAGGTGGCGACGCACTGCCCGTACTGCGCGCTTCAGTGCGGCATGGTGCTACGCGAGGACGACACCGGGGTGACGGTCCACCCCCGCCAGTTCCCCACCAACCGAGGCGGGCTCTGCCAGAAGGGTTGGACCGCCGCCGAACTGCTCGACCACCCGGAGCGGCTGACCACCCCCCTGGTACGCGACCCCGCCACCGGTGCGCTGCGCCCGGCAAGCTGGGACGTCGCCCTCGATCGGATCGTCGACGGCATCCGCGCCGTTCAGGACGATGCCGGCCGGGACGCGGTCGCCGTCTTCGGCGGTGGCGGGCTGACCAACGAGAAGGCGTACGCGCTGGGAAAGTTCGCCCGGATCGGGCTCCGCACCCGGCACATCGACTACAACGGACGGTTCTGCATGTCCTCGGCGGCGGCCGCCGGGATGCGTGCCTTCGGCATCGACCGAGGGCTGCCGTTCCCGCTCTCCGACCTGGGCCGGGCCGACACGCTGCTGCTTGTCGGCGCGAACCCGGCGGAGACCATGCCGCCGCTGGTGCGCTGGCTCACCGAGCAGCGCGGCAACGGGGGTCAGCTGATCGTCGTGGATCCCCGGGTCACCGCCACCGCCCGCCAGGCCGACCTGCACCTGCAACCGCTGCCCGGCACCGACCTCGCGGTGGCCAACGCGCTGCTGCACATCGCGCTCACCGAGGGCTGGGTCGACCGGGCGTACGTTGCCGAACGCACCTCCGGTTTCGAGGCGGTCCGCCGCAGCGTCGCCGCCTGGTGGCCGGCCCGCGCGGAGCAGCTCTCCGGAGTGCCGGTGGCCGACCTGGAGGCGACCGCCCGTGCGCTGGGCACCGGCGGTCGAGTGATCATCCTTACCGCTCGTGGCGCCGAGCAGCATGCCAAGGGCGTGGACACGGTCACCGCGTACGTCAATCTCGCCCTGGCCCTCGGTCTGCCCGGCCGCGACGGTTCGGGGTACGGCTGCCTGACCGGGCAGGGCAACGGCCAGGGCGGGCGGGAGCACGGGCAGAAGGCCGACCAACTCCCCGGCTACCGGCGGATCGACGACCCGGTGGCCCGTGAGCACGTGGCCGGCGTCTGGGGGGTGCCGGCCGACGAGTTGCCCGGCCCGGGTGTGCCGGCCTACCAACTGCTCGACTCGCTCGGCACACCGGACGGCCCCCGGGCCCTGCTGGTGTTCGGCTCGAACCCGGTGATCTCCGCCCCCCGGGCGGCACGGATCGAGAGCCGGCTGCGCGACCTCGACCTGCTGGTCGTCGCCGATCTCCTGCTCTCCGAGACGGCTGCGCTGGCGGACGTGGTGCTGCCCACCGCGCAGTGGGCCGAGGAGGACGGCACCATGACCAACCTGGAGGGTCGCGTGCTACGTCGGCGTGCGCTTCGCCCGCCCCCGCCGGACGTCCGGACCGATCTGGCCATCATCTCCGCCCTCGCAGCCCGCCTGGCCGCGGCCGAACCGCCCGCCGCCGACACGGCCGGCAGCGACACGGCCGGCAGCGACGCGGCCGGCAGCGACGCGGCCGGCACGGACACGGCCGGCAGCCAAACGCCCGGCGGCGAGCCAGCGGGCGTCGAGCGGGACACCGCGCTATCGGGTGCCGTCGCGGCGGCGCGGTTCCCCGCCGATCCGGCCACCGTGTTCGCCGAGCTGCGCCGCGCCTCGGCCGGTGGGGCCGCCGACTACGCCGGCATCAGCTGGGCCCGGATCGACGACGCCGACGGCGTCTACTGGCCCTGCCCGACCGAGGACGGGCCGGACACCCCACGGCTCTTCGCCGACCGGTTCGCCACCCCGGACGGCCGAGCCCGGTTCCACCCCGTCGACCACCGACCGGCCGCCGAGGAGGTCAGCGCCGCGTACCCGCTGCACTTCACCACCGGGCGGGTGCTCGCGCAGTACCAGTCCGGCACCCAGACCCGCCGGGTGGCGGCGCTACGCCGCGCTGCCGGTGAGGCATTCGTCGAGCTGCACCCCGACCTGGCCGCCCGGCTCGGCGTGGACGACGGAGACCCGGTGCGGGTCACCTCGCGCCGGGGCGAGTTGTGCGCCCCGGCCCGCCTCAGCACCGGGATCCGACCGGACACGGTGTTCGCCCCGTTCCACTACGCGGGGGCCGGGCGGGCCAACTCGGTGACGAACGACGCGGTCGACCCGATCTCCGGGATGCCCGAATTCAAGATCTGCGCCGTCCGGGTGGAGAAGGCATGACCGCCCGGGTGGTCATCATCGGCAACGGGATGGCGGGCGCCCGCCTCGCCGGCGAGCTGCATGCCCGGGAAGGCGACCGGAAGGTCACAGTGCTCGGGGCGGAGCCGCACCGGGCGTACAACCGGATCATGCTCTCCACCCTGCTGGCCGGCCGGGTCGACGAGCCGGACGTGGAGCTGACCGAGGCCGCCGGGCACGGCATCGACCTGCGTACCGGCGTAGCGGTGACCACTGTCGACCGGGCCGCCCGCGAGGTCCACACCGCCGACGGCGAACGGATCGCGTACGACCACCTGGTGCTGGCCACCGGCGCCCGGGCGGTGGTGCCGCCCCTGCCCGGCCTCGACCCGGCCGACCTGCCGGAGCGGGTGGTCCCCTTCCGGACCCTTGACGACTGCCGACGGATCATCGCCGCGGCGGACGGCGCGCGCAGCGCGTTGGTGCTCGGCGGTGGCCTGCTCGGCCTGGAGGCCGCCCGCGGGCTGGCTACCCGAGGGCTGACCACGACCGTGGTGCACCCGCGCGGGCACCTGATGGAACGACAGCTCGACCCGGCGGCCGGCGCGGTGCTCGCCGGCACGCTCGCCAGCCTCGGCGTCACCAGCCAACTGGCGGTGCCGGCGGTCGGCGTGGCCGCGGACGCCGCCGGCGTACGCCTCGACCTGGCCGACGGTCAGACGCTGCACGCCGACCTGCTGGTGCTCTCCTGCGGCGTGCGCCCGGACACCGCCCTCGCGCAGGCGGCCGGGCTGAGCGTGGGGCGTGGCGTGCTTGTGGACGACCGGCTCCGCACCAGCGACAGGTCCATCTCGGCGATCGGCGACTGCGCCGAACACGACGGGGTGCTCACCGGGCTGGTCGCCCCCGCCTGGGCCCAGGCCCGGGTGCTCGCCGACGTGCTGACCGGGACGGACCCGCTGGCCCGGTACCGGCCCCGGCCGGTGGTGACCCGGCTCAAGGCCGCCGGGATCGACCTGGCGTCGATGGGCGACCCGGTGGGCGGCGGGCCGGGCGAGGAGCTGACCTTCACCGACCCGAGCCGGGGCACGTACGCCCGGTTGCGGATCAGGGACGAGCGACTGGTCGGCGCGATCCTGCTCGGCGACAACCCGGCCGTCGGCACGGTGATCCAGCTCTTCGACCGCGGCCACCCGGTGCCGACCGACCGGCGGGCGCTGCTGCTGGGCCGGGCGCTCGGCACGGTTGGCGCGACACCGGCCGCGTCACCGGCGCTGATGCCGGACGGGGCGACGGTCTGTCAGTGCAACTCGGTGAGCAAGGGAGCTCTGGTGCGCAGCTGGCGCTCCGGAGCCCGAACGGTCGACGCGGTGGTGGCCGCGACCCGGGCCGGCACCGGATGCGGCGGTTGCCGCGACGCGGTGGGCGGCATCGTCGATTGGCTGAGCCAGTCGGAATCGGTGGAGGTGACGCGATGAACGGCGGCGAACTGGTCGTCATCGGCAACGGCATGGTCGGGCAGCGTTTCGTCGACGCGCTGCACGCCCGCGACCCGCAGGGGCGCTGGCGGGTGACGGTGCTGGCCGAGGAGGGGCGTCCGGCGTACGACCGGGTGCGGCTCTCGGCGTACTTCGACGGGGTGAGCGAGGACGAGCTCAACGTGCACACCCCGCACGACGGCGTGCGGCTGCGCCTCGGTGAGCCGGTCACCGCCATCGACCGGGACCGGCGGGTGGTGACCACCGCCGTTGGCGAGTACCACTACGACGCGCTGGTGCTGGCCACCGGGTCGTACCCCTTCGTGCCGCCGGTGCCCGGCGCCGAGCTGCCCGGGGTCTTCGTCTACCGGACCCTTGACGACCTGGCGGCGATCCGGGCGTACGCGCAGGGCCGGCGGGTCGGTGCGGTGATCGGCGGTGGGCTGCTCGGTCTGGAGGCGGCGAATGCCCTGCGGCTGCTCGGCCTGAGCACCGACGTGGTCGAGTTCGCGCCCCGGCTGATGCCCGTGCAGGTGGACCAGGCCGGCGGTGCGATGCTCCGCCGCTACGTCGACGACCTGGGTGTCCGAACCCATCTCGGGGTGGCCACCACGGCGATCCGGCCCGGCCCGGATGGCGCGGTCGCCGCCCTGGAACTGTCCGACGGCAGCGCTGTCGACGCCGAGCTGGTGGTGGTGGCCGCCGGTATTCGGCCGCGCGACGAGCTGGCCCGGACGGCCGGGCTGCCGGTGGGTCCGCGCGGCGGGGTGCTCGTCGACGAGACGTGCCGCAGCGCCGACGAGCGGATCTGGGCGGTCGGTGAGTGCGCGGCGGTCGACGGCACCTGCCACGGCCTGGTCGCGCCGGGCTACGCGACGGCCGAGGTGGTGGCCGACCGGCTGGTCGGTGGCGCGGCGACGTTCCCGGGCGCGGACACCGCCACCAAACTCAAGCTGCTCGGCGTCGACGTGGCCTCGTTCGGTGACGCGCACGGCACGACGCCGGGCTGCCTGGACGTCACGTTCACCGACCCGGCCACCCGGGTCTACGCGAAGCTGGTCCTCTCCGACGACGCGCACACCCTGCTCGGCGGGGTGCTGGTCGGGGATGCCAGCGCGTACCCGACGCTGCGGGCCAGCGTGGGTGGTCCGCTGCCGGCGGCGCCACTGGCGCTGCTCGCCCCGGACGGCGGCGGCGCGGACGCCGGCGCGTTGCCCGCCACCGCCCAGGTCTGCTCCTGCAACGCGGTGACCCGGGGCGACGTGGACGCCGCCATCGCCGACGGCTGCGCGGACGTGCCGGCGTTGAAGGCGTGCACCAGGGCCGGCACCAGTTGCGGCTCCTGCGTCCCGATGCTCAAGCAGCTCCTGGACGCGGCCGGGGTGGTGCAGTCCAGCGCCCTCTGCGAGCACTTCGACGTCAGCCGGCGGGAGTTGTTCGAGATCGTCCGCGTACGCGGCATCCGCACCTTCTCCCGGCTGGTCGCCGAGCACGGCCGGGGGCGTGGCTGCGACATCTGCAAGCCGGTGGTGGCGTCGATCCTCGCGTCGCTGGGCAGCGGGCACGTGCTCGACGGTGAGCAGGCGTCGTTGCAGGACACCAACGACCACTTCCTGGCCAACCTGCAACGCGACGGCAGCTACTCGGTGGTGCCCCGGATTCCGGGCGGTGAGATCACCCCGGAGAAGCTGATCGTGATCGGCGAGGTGGCCCGGGACTTCCAGCTCTACACGAAGATCACCGGTGGGCAGCGGATCGACCTGTTCGGGGCGCGGGTGGAGCAGTTGCCGCAGATCTGGCGGCGGCTGGTGGACGCCGGCTTCGAGTCCGGCCACGCGTACGGCAAGGCGCTGCGGACTGTGAAGTCCTGCGTGGGCGAGACCTGGTGCCGGTACGGGGTGCAGGACTCGGTGGGGTTGGCGGTGGCGTTGGAGTTGCGCTATCGGGGCCTCCGCGCGCCACACAAAATCAAGTCCGCGGTCTCCGGTTGTGCCCGCGAGTGCGCCGAGGCCCGCAGCAAGGACTTCGGCATCATCGCCACCGAGACCGGCTGGAACCTCTACGTCGGTGGCAACGGCGGCTTCCGGCCCCGGCACGCCGACCTGTTCGCCACCGACCTGTCCACGGAAGCACTGATCACGCTGATCGACAGGTTCCTGATCTACTACATCCGCACCGCCGACCGGCTGCAACGCACCGCCGGCTGGATCGAGGCGATGGACGGCGGCCTCGACCATCTCCGCTCGGTGATCGTGGACGACTCGCTGGGCCTCTGCGCCGACCTCGACGCGGCGATGGCCCGACACGTGTCGTCGTACTCCGACGAGTGGCGCGACGTGCTGAACGACCCGGATCGGCTGCGCCGCTACACCTCGTTCGTCAACGCCCCGGACGTGCCCGATCCGTCGATCACCTTCGCGCAGGAACGCGGCCAGCCGGTACCCGTACGTGACCATCCCCCGACCGGATCCGAGCCGACAAACGGTCGCCGTCGGCAACCGGTCACCCTCGGCCTACCGGAGGTACGGCGATGACTCAGACAATCACGCTGACCTGGACCACCGTCTGCCTACTCGACCGGTTGGAACCGGACCGGGGCGTCGCCGCGCTGGTCGACGGCGTGCAGGTCGCCCTCTTCCGGACCGCGGACGGGCTGTTCGCGATCGACAACCGCGATCCGGTCTCCGGGGCGTACGTGCTGTCGCGGGGCATCGTGGGCAGCCGAGGCGGGGTGCCGACGGTCGCCTCGCCGCTGCACAAGCAGGTGTACGACCTGCGCAGCGGGCAGTGCCTCGACCTGCCGGGGGTGGCGGTGGGCCGGCACGACGCGCGCTGCCGCAACGGGCTGGTCGAGGTGCGGCTGCGACTGGAGGGTTGATGCGGGAAGAACTGGCGGGCTTCACCATCGGGGTGACCGCCGACCGGCGGCGCGACGAGTTGGCGGCGCTGCTCGAGCGGCGGGGCGCCCGGGTGGTGCTCGCCCCGGCGTTGCGGATCGTGCCACTGTCGGACGACACGGAGTTGCGCGAGGCGACCCGTGCCTGCCTCGACCAGCCGCCGGACATCCTGATGGCGAACACCGGCATCGGCATGCGCGGGTGGCTGGAGGCGGCCGAGGGCTGGGGGCTGGGCGAGCCGCTGCGTTCGGTGCTGGCCAGCTCGTACGTGGTGGCCCGTGGCCCGAAGGCGCGCGGCGCGATCCGTGCGGCGGGGCTGCACGACCAGTGGTCGCCGGCCTCGGAGAGCTGCGACGAGGTCGTCGACCACCTGCGCCGCCGCGGCGTGGCCGGGCAGGTGATCGCCATGCAGCTGCACGGTGAGCGGCAGCCCGAGTGCACGCTCGCGCTGGAGGCGGCCGGCGCCACGGTGATCGAGGTGCCGGTCTACCGGTGGGCGCCGCCGACCGACCCGGCGCCGCTGCACCGGCTGATCGACCTGATCACCGGCCGATTGGTGGACGCGGTGACCTTCACCTCGGCGCCCGCGGTGGAGGCCCTCCTGCGAGCGGCCGGGGACCGTACCGAGGCGGTGCTGTCCGCGTTCCGCAGCGACGTCCTGGCCAGCTGTGTCGGCGCGGTGACCGCCGAGCCGCTGCTACGGCGCGGAGTGCCGGTGAGCGCGCCGGGACGGGCCCGGCTGGGCGCGCTGGTGCGGACCATCGTCGACGAGTTGCCCCGCCGGACCGTGACGTTCAAGGCCGGCGGGCACCTGCTCACCCTGCGCGGGCACGCCGCCGTGATCGACGGCGAGTTGCGGCCACTCGCCCCCGCCCCGATGGCGGTGCTGCGGGCGCTCGCCCAGTCTCCCGGCCGCGTGCTGTCCCGCACCGCGCTGCTGCGGACGCTGCCCCGGGGCGCGGACGAGCATGCGGTGGAGATGGCAGTGGCCCGCCTCCGGGCCGGCCTGCACGCGCCACGGGTGGTGCAGACAATCGTGAAGCGCGGCTACCGGCTCCGGGTCGACTGACGCGTCACGGCCGGTGCCGGTGGGCGCCGGCCGTGACGCGACGCATCAGCCGACCGGCGTGGGGAAGCCCCGCCCGTGCTCGGCCTGGAGCCGCAGCATGGCGTGCTCGACGACAGTCACCAGCACCTGCTTGACCGAGTCCCGGTGCCGGGCGTCGGTCATCACCAACGGCACCTGCGGCGAGATGGCCAGCGCCTCGCGGATCTCCTCCAGCTCGTACTGGGGAGCGCCGTCGAACCGGTTGAGCGCCACCACGTACGGCAGGTTGCGGTTCTCGAAGTAGTCAAGCGGGGCGAACGCGTCGGTGATCCGGCGCGTGTCCACCAGCACGGCGGCACCCACCGCACCTCGGATGATCTCGTCCCACATGAACCAGAACCGGGTCTGACCGGGTGTACCGAAGAGGTACAGGATCAGGTCCTGGGCCATGGTGATCCGGCCGAAGTCCATGGCGACCGTGGTGGTCTCCTTGCCCGGCACCTTCGACGGGTCGTCGATGCCGACACCGGCCGCCGTCATCAACGCCTCTGTGGTCAGCGGCGTGATCTCGGAGATCGCCCCGACCAGAGTCGTCTTGCCGACGCCGAAGCCGCCCGCGACGACGATCTTCGCGGAGACGATTCCCCGGCCTGGCCGCCCCCCAGCGGGGTCATAGCCTGCGAAGTCCACTTAGCACCCTTCCAAGCAGTTCCATCCGCTCCTCGAACCCCTCGGCGGGAGCAGCAGTGTGTAACGTCAGCAGGCTCTCGGCCACCATGTCGGCGACCAACACCCGGGCGACGCCAAGCGGCATCCGGGTGTACGCGGCGATCTCCGCCAGCGACTGTGCTCGGCCCTCACAGACCGTGGCGATGCGGTGCTTGTCGTGCCCGGCGAAGCGGGACTCGGCAACCTGGGTGAGGGACGCGGTGAGGACTGCCTCGAGGGCGATGTCCTGACGAGGTTCGGTACGACCCCGGGTGACCGCGTACGGACGCACCAGTGCGCCGCGCGGGTCAGCGCGTCGTTGGTCCATCCCTGATCACCTCCTCGTTCCCGGTGGAGCCGGTGTGTGCCGCCTCCCGTCCCTGACCCGGCGCGCGGTCCGAGCGCCGTTCCGTCGTCCTACGAGCGCACCGCGTCCCGTGGCAGTGGCACCAGCGCGGCACCCACCCGCTCGACGAGCAGTGCCATCTCGTAGCCCACCTGGCCCACGTCGCAGCTGCGCGCGGCAAGCACGGCCATCGAGGAACCGTCACTGATCGACATCAGGAAGAGGTACCCGCTGTCCATCTCGATGACTGTCTGCAACACCCCACCCGCGCTGAACATCCGGGCAGCGCCCTCGGTCAGGCTCACCACGCCGGAGGTGATCGCGGCGAGCTGGTCGGCCCGGTCCCCCGGCAGATCCCGGGAGGACGCGAGCAGGAGCCCGTCGGCGGACACCGCCACCACGTGGGCGATGCCCGCCACGCTGTCGGCGAAGTTGGTGAGCAGCCAACCCATGTCCTGCATGGCAGCTGGCCTGTTCATCGGCTCTCCTTGGTCGAGGTGCTGTTCAGATCCGTTCCGGCCGTCCGACCACGTTGTACACCCCGGTGGTAGGCCGACAACAGACCGCGTACTTCATCGGGGGTCCGCCGGCTGCGGTCCCGACCGCTCTTCGGTTCGATGCCACCCGGCACGAGCTGCGCCTGCGGCACCCGCTTGGGCAACCCGGACCGGGTGGTCCCGGCTGCGGCCGGCTCGGCGGCCCGGCTGGCCCGGGACCAGCCCTCGTCGGCCGCCGTCCGCCAGGCATCCGGGTCCACCCGCGGGGCGGCCGGGGCGGCCGGGGCGGGGGCCGGGGTGGCCGGGCGGGCGGCCGGAGGCGGCGCGTACGACGGCGGCGTACCGAGCCCACCGGTGGTCGCGCTGCCCCGGCCCGAGGTGCCCGGCCCGGTGGCGCCGTCGGTGGTGGAGCTACCCGGCGTGCGGGTCGGCAGGGGCGGTCGGGCCGGCGCCGTGGTCGGCGCCGCGGCGGCACTCCGCTGAGCACGCGGCCCGGCCTCGGCCGAGGCGGTGGTGGCGGGCGCCGGCGGCTCGTCGAACTTGGGCCGGGTGAAGATCGCTGTGGCGTCGTCGCCGTGCGACCGGAACCAGACCGCCTCCATCTCCCGGAAGATCGGCGCCTCGGCCGGGAAGTCGGGCCGGGTGCTGACCGGTGCCGCGGGCACCGACGGCGCGGGAGGCGGTGCCACCGCGCCGGCGCCGGCGACCGGCCCGACCGGCAGACCCGGTGTGTTGCGTCCGTCCGCGGCATCCGCGGTGGAGCCACGCCGGGGCAGCGGATCGATGGTCGGGTAGGCCACCGTCGGACCGCCCGACGAGGCGCCCGCGCTGGTGCTGTACGCGGGTCGCGCCGGTGGAGGCGGGGTGACGGGCGCCGGGGCGGCCGGGGGCGGCATCGTCGAGCGGGCACCGGAGTAGCCACCCGCCTGCACGGCCGGGGTGGTGTCCCGCGAGTCCAGCGGCGACTGCCACTGGGCGGGAGCCGGCGCGTTGGTGCGCCACTGGTCGGGCAGCGTCGCCGCCGAGGTCGCGGCACCGGCGAACTGTTCGGTGTGACCGGCCGGGGTGAGCGGCGTCTGCTCCACCGCCATCTGCTGACGCGGCCGGGTGAGCACCTGCTCACGGCCCCGGTTGCTGGGCAGCACCACGGTGGCGGCGGGCAACGTCACCTGGGCGACGGTGCCGCCCTCGACGTTGCGGCGCAGCTCCACCCGGATGCCGTAACGGGCGGCGAGCCGGCTGACCACGGCCAGACCCATCAGCCGGAACGCGGCGACGTCGACGCTCGGCGGGGCGGCCAGCCGGCGGTTGAGCGAGTCGAGCTGCTCGTCGGTGAGGCCGAGCCCGCGGTCCTCGATCTGGATCAGGACGTAGTCGCGGATGCGGCGACCGTCGGCGACCACAGTGGTGTTCGGCGGTGAGAACCGGGTGGCGTTGTCGAGTAGTTCGGCGACGAGACGAACGACGTCGTTGACGGCGTGCGCGGCGACCGAGATGTCGGTGTCGACAGTGCCGAACTCGATGCGGTTGTAGAGCTCCACCTCGGACTGGGCGGCGCGCAGCACGTCCACCACCAGCGCGTCGTCGCGACGCGGCACGGCGGAGTCGGCGCCGGCCAGGACCAGCAGGTTCTCGTCGTTGCGGCGCATTCGGGTGGCGAGGTGGTCGAGCTCGAAGAGCTGCGCGAGCCGCTTCGGGTCCTCCTCGCCGCGCTCGATCGCGTCCAGCTCGCCGATCATACGGTCGACCAGGGTCTGACTACGACGGGCCAGGTTGAGGAACATCGCCGAGACGCTGGTACGCAGCGCGGCCTGCTCGGCGGCGACCCGCACCGCCTCCCGGTGCACGACGTTGAACGCCAACGCCACCTGGCCGACCTCGTCGCGGCTGTTGAGCTGGATCGGGTCCCGAACCTGGCGGACGATTTCGTCCACCCCGCCGTCGCCCACGCTGCCCATGTTCTGCAACCGCCGCACCGCGTCGGGCAGGTCGTGGTTGGCCACCGAGAGGGCGCCCTCACGGAGCCGACGCAGCGAGTGGTTGAGCGAGCGGGCCAGCACCACGGCCAGCGACACGGCGATGATCAGGGTCAGCAGCACCAGGATCGACTCGATGACGGCCTGCCGGATGACGTCCGAGCGCGCCGTGTCGGCCTGCTGGAGCAGCCGGCTCTGCAGTTGGACCTCGGCCCAGCGCATCAGGTCGTTCACGGCGCCGATGGCTGCGGTGGCGTCCTGCGCGGTGACCAGCGGACGCTGCCCGACCGACCGGGTGATGTCGGTGGCGACCCGGTCGGCCAGGCCGACCGCGTCACCGGAGACGGTGCTGTCGACGAGGGCACGCTGCACCGGGTCGGCGGCCAGCGAGAAGGCCACCAGGGCCTCCTGCTGACTGGTCAGCGTGGCCACGAAGGAGGAGAACTGCTCCGAGTCGAGTTGGCCCGCCGTCAGCGCGGTGAACGCGACAGCCTCCTCCTCGGCGACGGAAGCCTTGGCGCGGGCGAACGCGGAGACCGCGCGGCGGCTGTCCGCCAGGCTCTCGTCGCCGGGCAGCTGGGCCAGCCCGTCACCGTAGGCGATCAGGTCGGTGAGGATGACGCCGTAGCGGAGCACGGCCTCGGCCACCGCCATCTGCCGGCGGTCCAGCACCTTCTGCCGGGTGCCGTCCAGAGTGGCCAGGTGGTCGTCGATGGCGGCCAGGCGGTCCCGCAGGGCCGTCGGCACCTCGCCGATCCGGCCCCGCTCGGCGCGGTACTCGTCCACCTGCTGCTGCGTCTGGCGGACCCGCAGGTTGTACGCGTCGGCCGGCTGCTGCGGGGTGGCCAGGTAGGCGGCCGCGGCCATCCGCTCGGACTGGAGGTCCTGGGTCAGCGCGCTGACGTCGATGGAGAGAGCCGTCAGTGACCGGGCTCGGGTGGCGTCCAGGGCACCCTCGCCGACGGAGACCAGTCGGACCGTGGCCAGCGCGATCACCGCCGCCACCGGGACGACCAGGATCAACGCCAGTTTGGACCGGATCCGGGCGTCCCGCAGCCTCGGCATGCGCCGGCGCGTCGGCTGAGCGCTGTCGCCGAGCGCGGGCAGGGTCGTCGGTCCGGTGCTCACGACATCGCCTCCGTCGTTTCTTCCCCGCCTGACCCACCGAGCCATGCCGTAAGCGGAGGGGACCACGCGCGGCACGGTCGCGATTTCATCAGAGATGATCCTGTTTGGGAAGCCGCAGTGAGGTAGAAAACGGTCGGACTGAGCGCATCCCGCGATCCGGGCAACTGATACCTTCATTTCCGCAAGCCCCTGAACAGGGCATGTAACTCCTGAGTGGTCACGCGTGCATGCAAAGTGAGCTTTTGCAAACATTGCGTTACCCCAGCATGTGGGATGACCGTCCCGAAAATGCTACCGGGGTCCGCGCTTGACCACAGCGCCGGCCATTGGCAAGGTTTTGCAGGCTTCGCGCACACACCGTACGGCAGAGGAGATCCCGTCTTCCACTGAGGACGGATTAGCGGCGGTGACCGGGCAGCGCCCGCGCCCGCACCTGGAGGACTGAGTTGAGCCCCATCCGCTCCGCGACCATCGCGGCGCTCGCATCGGCCGTAGTGGCCACCACGCTCACCGGCTGCCAGTTTGGCGGGGCGGAGCAGGACACGAGTCCGATCGTGATCGCTGCCGACCTCGAACTCTCCGGCGCCGCCGCCCCCGTCGGGCGGGCATACCAGCGCGCGCTGGAACTCAAGAGGGACCAGTTGAACTCCTCCGGGGCACTGAACGACCGGAAGATCGAACTGAAGGTGAAGGACAACCGTTCCGACTCGGCTGAGTCACTTCGCAACATCGTCGACTTCAGCAGCGATTCTCGGGTCAGCGCGATCATCATGGGTGGCTGCAACGAATGCGCAGTCGGCGCGGTGGGAACCATCAACGAGAAGCGGATTCCCACCATTGCGCTCGCCGCTTCCGGCGCCATAGCCAGCCCGGTCGCGGAACGGCGTTACGTGTTCAAGCTCGGCCCCAACGCCCCGGACAGCGCGGCGGCGCTGACCACCGAACTGCGTCGCAACAACATCCGCAAGGTGGGGGCGCTCGTCAGCGACGACGACTACGGCCAGGAGGGCGCGACAGCGCTCAAGAGCGAGCTGGACAAGGCCAACATCACGTTCCGCGAGCAGCGGGTCAAGACCACCGACACCGACGTCAGCCAGCAGATCCAACAGCTTGTCGCGGGCAAGCCCGACGCGCTGGTCTTCTGGACCCCGCCGGAGCAGGCGACACTGGCTGCCACCAGCGCTTCGCAGACCACCTTCCGCGGGTCGCTCTTCTTCGACGCGGGTGCGGCTGGCGACCTCTTCCTCGGCGCGGCGGCCAGGGCCACCGAGCGGGCCACGCTGATCTTCACCCAGACGATGGTGATCGACGACGTCATCGCGACGACCCCGGCCAAGGCGGCGCGGCGGCAGTGGTTCCAGGACTACACCGCGCGCTTCGGCGGCTACAACGGGTCCTCGTCCTTCGCGGCGGACGCCATGCAGCTGATCGCCGACGCGGAACTCCGCGCCGGCGGCGAGGTCGGGAAGGTGGACCGTAACGGCATTCGGGACGTGCTCGAAACGTCCCAGATGGACGGCCTGTCGGGCCCGATCCGAATGACGCCGGACAACCACAGCGGGCTGATGCCGCAGGCGCTCACCACGCTGGTGGCCCGGAACGGCCGCTGGCGCCTGGCGGGGTAACGGCCACCGGGCCGCCCTCCTCAACTCGACGTCACTGATGTCGCGGTAACCGGGAACTCCGACACCCCAACCTCACGAAGGCCGAGTCGATCAAGAAAGGGCCGGCCTCCCGATCGGGAGGCCGGCCCTCCGCATTCCGAATCTTGATCTTGCGGTGGGTCAGCGGCTGCTTGTGGTTTCCCGCACCCAGGGCAGCGCGATCCGCTCGATCAGCAGGAGCGCCGAGTAGAGCAGGATGCTCACCAACGCCACCAACATGATCGCCGCCCACGCGGTGGCGGTGTCACCGACGCCGGCGTACTGCGTGATGACGTAGCCGAGGCCACGCTCACCGGCCTGGAACTCACCGATCACCGCGCCGATCGCGGCCAGCGGCATTGCCACCTTGAGCCCGACGAAGATCTGCGGCAACGCGGCCGGGAAGCGGACCTTGCGGAACGCCTGCCAGCGGGAGGCG
Source organism: Micromonospora sp. CA-240977 (assembly GCF_050942285.1). Lineage (NCBI taxonomy): Bacteria > Bacillati > Actinomycetota > Actinomycetes > Micromonosporales > Micromonosporaceae > Micromonospora > Micromonospora sp. CA-240977. Next base: position 6,750,982 of record NZ_CP192055.1, read on the forward strand.
TTCCAGGAGCGCACCAGCTCGGCCAGATCGGCCGGCGTGGTGGTGAGCCCGGTCGCGGTCGAGAGCACAATCGGAAAGAAGCAGAGCAGGAACACCATGGTCAGAATCGGTCGCTGGCCCCAACCGAGCGCCACCACCAACAACGGGCCCAGCGTGATCTTCGGCACCGCGTTCACCGCGACCAACAGTGGGGTGAACATCCGCTCCACAGTGCCGGAGCTGGCCAGGGAGAGTCCGATCAGGACGCCGGCCGCCGCCGAGAGCGCGAAGCCGATCAGGATCTCCAGCATGGTGGCCCAGGTGTGCTCCAGCATCTGGGCGGGCTTGTCGACGAACGCGGTGAGCACGTCGCCGGGCGGCGGCAGCGCCGCGGGATGGACCAGTTCCAGCCGGGCGGTCAGCCACCACGCCGCCAGGGCGACCAGGAGGCCGGCCGCGGGCAACAGCGCCGCCCCGGCCCCGGCGCGGAGACCGGCGCCTCGACCCGCCCGCCCAGCCCCGGGTCCGACACCCACTGGTGGGGATGCCGCCACCGCCGGGTCCACCGACCGGACGTCGGTCATCTTGTCCTCCTCGAAATCGCACGGCCCCCCGGGGGCCGACGAGCGACGGGGGTACGCCCCACCCGGGAACCGGCGGGACGCACCCCCTGGTGACGACCGGACGATCAGGCCTTCGGCGCGAGGCTGAAGTCGATGATCTGCTCGGGGGTGATGTTCTGCTTGAGCGCGCCCGCGCCCTGCAGGATCGCGATGCTCTTGGCGACCCGACCGCTGTCCAGGGTGCCGATCGCGGTACCGGTGTTGCCGGAACGGACGTACGCGGCCATCAGCTCCAGCTCGGCGGCGGCGGCGACCGGGTTGGCGGCGTCGACGTTCTTCTTCAGGATCTCGCCGGCCTCCTTGGAGTTGGCCAGGCTGTACTCCAGACCCTTGAGCAGCGCCCCGGTGAACTTCTTCACCATCTCGGGCTTCTCCTTGGCGATCTTGGAGGAGGTGATCAGCACGTTGCCGTAGAGGTCCTGCATCACGTTGCTGTACGGCAGCATGACGGCCTTCTTCTTGGCCACCGCCTCGATGGTCGGCTGACCGACGACGAACTGGCCGATGCCGTCCACCGAACCGGAGGCGAGCGTGCCGATCAGCGCCTGTGCCTCACCGTTGACCCAGGTCACCTTGCTCGCGTCCACGCCGGCGAGCCGGGCGTACGTCGGGAAGAGGTTGCGGACGACGGACCCGGGCGTGTCGGCGAGCTTCTTGCCCTCCAGGTCCTTCGGGGAGGCGATGTTCTTACCCTCGACCGAGGCGATGCCGGCCATGGTGCGCTGCTGGATCGCGGCCACCACTGTGAAGTCCTTCGCCTGGCCGTTGCCGACCTGGAGCAGACCACCGGTGAGGTCGATCGGGCCGAAGTCGGCCTGACCCCCGACGACGGTCTGGATCACACCACCCGTGCCCTGACCAGCCTTGATCTCGACGTCGAAGCCGGCGTCCTTGAAGAAGCCCTTCTCCTTCGCCACCCAGGCGTAGGAGTCACGGCCGAAGTTGCCGAAGGAGGTGAGGTAGGTCACGTGCTCCAGCGCCCCACCCTTGCCGCCCTTGGCGTCGTCGGCCGAATCCGACCCGCTGCTGCAGGCGGAGACAAGGGCGAGGGCGGTGGCCAGCGCGGCCGCAGCGACCGTACGGGTCAGCCTTCTCATCAGTGCACCATGTCCTTTCCGACCGGGGCCGGAAGGGCCACCGGAGGGGGTTGTCGTGACGGGCCGGCGGAAGGGGTGGAAGCCGGACGCCGCCGTAGTGAGGGGACTCTTCGCGGGCACAGCGTACGAGAAAGCCACAGTTGTGACGCCAGGCGTATCGGGTTGCGGAACGGATACAACCTCGTGACCACCCCGGACGGTGCGATACGTCAACAGGCCGGCTAGCCTTTGCCCGATTCCTGACCGTCCACTCAGCGGAGGAGCGCCGGAAATGATCCAACTATCCGGGGTGTCCCGTACCTTCGAAGGCCGATCAGGCCGGGTCGAAGCGCTGCGTGGCATCGACTTCGACGTCACCGAGGGCGAGTTCGTCGCCGTACTCGGTCGCTCCGGTTGCGGCAAGTCCACACTGCTGCGGCTGATCGCCGGACTGCTCCCGCTGACCGCCGGTGAGATCACCGTGGCCGGCACGCCGATCTCCCGTCCCCGCCAGGACATCGCCATGTTGTTCCAGAAGCCGGCGCTGCTGCCCTGGCGCACCGTGCTGGACAACGTCCTGCTGCCGGTGGAGATCTTCGGCTGGAGCCGCGCCAAGCACCGCGAGCGCGCCCGGCAACTGCTCGACGTGGCCGGGCTGGCCGGCTTCGAGAAGCGACTGCCGCACGAACTCTCCGGCGGCATGCAGCAGCGGGTGTCGCTGTGCCGGTCGTTGATCGGCGAGCCCCGGGTGATGCTGATGGACGAGCCCTTCTCCGCATTGGACGCGCTCACCCGCGAGGAACTCTCCGGCGAACTCCAGCGGATCCACATGGAGAACAAGCCGACAATCGTCTTCGTCACCCACTCGATCGACGAGGCGGTGCTGCTCGCCGACCGGGTGGTCGTGCTGAGCCCCCGCCCCGGCCGGATCCGCAAGGTGGTGGACGTCACCATCCCCCGGCCGCGCACCCTGGGCCGCAACGCCCACCTGGCCGATGTCGCCCGCGTCAGCGCCGACCTCCACGAGCTGCTGATGGAACGCGAGCAGCCGGCGGCGGCCGGCGCGGAAGGGCGATGAACATGCGGGTGTCGATCTTCACCGAGCCGAACCGCGGCGCCAGCTACGACACGCAGCTCCGGTTCGCCCAGCTGGTCGAGGCCTGCGGGTACGAGGGCTTCCTCCGCGCCGACCACTACCAGTCGATGGGCGCCGACCCGGGCCTGCCCGGCCCGACGGACGCCTGGCTGACCCTCGCCGCACTGGCCCGGGAGACCCAGCGGATCAGGCTCGGCACCCTGGTCACGTCTGCCACCTTCCGGCTGCCCGGCCCGCTCGCCGTGATGGTCGCGCAGGTCGACCAGATGAGCGGCGGCCGGGTCGACCTCGGCATCGGCGCCGGCTGGTACGAACGCGAGCACACGTCGTACGGCATCCCGTTCCCGCCGGTCGGCGAGCGCTTCGACCGGCTGGCCGAGCAGCTCGAGGTGATCACCGGGCTGTGGCGGACTCCGTCCGGGGAGACCTACAGCTTCAGCGGCGACCACTACCGCCTCGTGGACGCGCCGGCCCTGCCCAAGCCGGTGCAGGTGCCCGGACCACCGATCATCGTGGGTGGGCGCGGCCCCAAGCGCACCCCCGAGCTGGCCGCCCGGTACGCCGACGAGTTCAACATGCCGTTCAAATCCGTGGCGGACACCGCCGAGGCGTTCGACCGGGTGCGGGAGGCGTGCGAGCGCACCGGTCGGACGGAGTCCGGTCGGGCGCCGCTGGTGCTCTCCGCCGGGCTCGTCGTGGCCATCGGACGGACCGACGCCGAGGCCCAGCGCCGGGCCGCGCCTCTGCACGTGAAGAGCGCCCTGCCGCCGGAGGACCCGGTGGTCGGCTCGCCCGCGCAGCTCGCGCAGCGGATCGGCGAGTTCGCCGCCATCGGCGCCACCCGCGTCCACCTGCGCCTGATCGACTTCGCAGACCTCGACCACCTTGAGCTGATCGCCGCCGAGGTGCTCCCCCAACTGGACGGAGAACGATGACCGACGTGATCGACGGAACCGAACTCGGGCCGGTGGGCCAGGAGATCGTGTACGAGAACGACCGGGTCCGGGTCTGGCACATCCGGCTTGAGCCGGGTGAGCGGCAGCCACTGCACCGGCACGACCACCCGTACCTGGTGGTGGCGATCGAGGGCGCGAAGAACGTCGTGCAGACCGTCGACGGCACCCGCATCGACGCCGACGAGCCCACCGGCGGAGTCGTCTACCGGGACCCCGGGGCCGTACACATGCTCACCAATGTCGGAGACACGACTTACCTGGCCCGACTGGTCGAACTCAAGTAGACCCGCCGAGGCGCGAGCCGGCGCGCCGCGCGGCGCGCCGGTGGCGGTCGGGTGTACGGGGTGCGTAACGTGCCGGACATGGCCTTTCGGACCTGGGGCAGACTGCTGCTCACGGCGCTCGGGGTGAGCATGCTGGCCGGGGCCGGCCAGCTCGGCGTCGCGTACGGTTTCGGCATCGTCCGGCTGACCGGCGCCTTCACCGGCACGACCGTCAACCAGTGGCCGGCCCAGCTCGTCTGGGTGGGCTGGTTCGCCGCGAACGCCGCCGTCGCCGGCGCTGTCCTGACCGGACGTCTCGCACGCAGCGATGCTCCGGCGGCAAGCACCCGCCGGCAGTTGGCGATCGGCGGCGCGGCGGCGCTCGGCGCCACAGTCGTCGCCCCGCTCTGCATGCAGCCCGCCCGCGCCGCGGAGCTGATCTCCGTCGACCCGGTCTGGGCGGTGGGCATCTGCGCCATACTCGGCGCGGTGATCGGGGCGGGCGCCGCCATCGCCGTGCTGTTCCGGCCCGAGCTGGGCTGGAACATGGCCGCCGTGGCCGGCGTGGTCTGGCTGCTGGCGCTGATCTCCGTCCTACCGTCGCTCGGCACGGCCGGCCCGCTGCCGACCGTCCGGCTCGGTGTGCTGGAGCCGAGCTGGCTGAGCGACGCCACCGCACAACGGCTCGCGCTGCTCCTGCTGCCCACCGTGGCACTGCTGGCCGGGGCCGCGACCGCCGGACTGGCTCGCTGGCGGGGCCAGGATCCGCTGATCAGCGGGGTGACCGGGGTGGCCGGTCCGGTGCTTGTCGCGTTCGCCTACCTGACCGCCGGCCCGGGCGACGCCGTGGACCGCTACCAGGTGAATCCCTACTACGGCTCGTTGATCGCCATCCTCTCCGGCGCGCTCGGCGCGGCCGCCGCCGCGCTCTTGCGCTGGCCGTTGGTCGCCCGCACCACGGATTCGCAGGCGATCGAGCCCAGCGACATCCTGCGCGCGCTGCCCACCGGCCCGGCCCTGCCCAACGCCGCCTCGCCGAGTCCGGCGAACGACCCGGACGCCACCGAGCGGGCCACCGCGCCCTCGACCGACACCGAGCCCGCCGGGTCGCCCGCCGGCCGGGAGCTGGCCGGCGGGAAGGTGTCCGGCGCGGAGTTGGCCGACGCCGCCCCAGGTCCGCGTGCCGCAGGCGGCTCCGACGGAGTACGCACCGTGCCGGCCCACTGGGACTGGCCGGCGACCACCGCAAGCGGTCAGCACGGTGCCACCCCTGTCGCTCCGGGGACACCGGCGGCCTGGCTGACCGATCCGACCGGTGAGTTCACCACCGGGAGGCAGACGCCCCCGGTGAGCCGGGATGAGGTCACCTCCCCGGCCGAGACCCCACCCCCGGCCAAGATCGCCGCCGGTAGCTCGACCGACACCGCCCCCACCAGCACCGCGACCGGACGCGCCGACGCCGCCACTGCGGCGGGTGATCCCGCGACCGACGAGCCGACCGGCAGCACCGCGACGGGCACCACCGGCGGACGCGCCACCCGCAAGGGCACGGCGACCAGCGCCCCGACGGGCACCACAACGACCAGCTCGGACAACTCCAGCCCCGGCACCGCCAGCACGACCAGCACGGCCGCCGCCGCGCGCACGGCAACGGCCGACGCGAGCCCGGCTGCCGCCGACGCGAGCCCGGCTGCCGCCGACGCGAGCCCGGCTGCCGCCGACGCGAGCCCGGCTGCCGCCGACGCGAGCCCGGCTGCCGCCGACGCGAGCCCGGCTGCGGCCGACGCGGTGGAAGCGAGCCCGGCAGCGGCCGACGCGGTGGAGACGAGCCCGGCTGCGGCCGACGCGGGCGGGGCCAAGCCTGGCCCGGTCGGTGCGCCGCCGACGGTCAAGCCTCGTCGAGCCCGTAAGCCAAAGGCCAGCCCGCTCGCCGCAACCGACCCGGCGGATGGGACGTCGGCGTCGGGGTCGAAGACCACCGACGAAACGGTCGCCGGCACTGCCGTGCCCGGCCAGCAGGGCCGGGACACCGAGGGCACCCCGACCACCGAGGCCACTCCGACCACGGCGGCCCCCACCCGGGCAGCGGTCCCGACCACCAGAACCGGTCGGACGAGAACAACCGCCACCCCGACCGCCACCGGTCCGACGAAAACCCCCACCCCGATCACCACCACCGGCCCGACGAAAACCCCCACCCCGACCACGACCATCGGCCCGACCAAGACGCCCACCCCGATCACCACCACCGGCCCGATCAAAACCCCCACCCCGACCACGGGCCCGACCGGAGCGCCCGCTACTCCGACCGGCACCACGGCGGCGGCCGACCCGCCGCGTACCCCGGATGTCGTCGGCACCGGTCCCACCGCGGCACCGGCCGACCCGGCCGGGGAATTGCCGACCGCCGGGGCTGGCGGAACCAACAGCGCGCGGCCCACCACCGAGGACGGTCCCGCCGCCAGCGACCGGGGCGCGGGCCGCTGGACGCCGACGCAGTCGGCCTGGCCGGTCACCCCGGCCTGGACGGTGCCACCGCAGGCTTCCGAGTCGGGGGCCGCCGAAGCGGAGCCGCCGACCGGCCCGGACGAGTCGACCGGGCAGACACCGAAGCCCCGGCACCGGATGCCGCTGCCGGATCTGAGCCGGGCGGGCACCTGGAACGCGTTCGACACCTCCCGCCGCGCCGGCCCGACAGGGTCGCCGGACAGCTCGACGGCCCGGCCGACGACGACCGGGCCGGCCGTGGTCAGCGAGTTGGCCGCTCCGGCCAGACACCCGGTCCCGACGGATTCTCCGGTCGGGCCGGACCGGGTTGGCGCGCCCACCGGCACCGGCAACCCGGCACGCACCGACGAGCGGGCAAGCACCGGCAACCCGGCACGCACCGACGACCCGGCACGCACCGGCAACCCGGCAGGCACCGACGACCCGGCGAGCACCGACGCGACACCGGCCGCGCCTACCGCCGAGAAGGTGGCCGAGCAGCCTTCCCGGCGCGGACGGCTCGGCGGTCTGTTCCGCCGCAACAGGTCCCGGAGCGACGAGAAGGGCGCGGAGGCGTCGGACGCGCCGGAGGCCCTGCCGGCCCAGGACGAGGAGTTCGTCGACTGGGTCGCCGGTCTGGGCAAGCCGGTGTCGGACAACGAGCCGGAGCAGGAGAGCGGCCGACGCTCGCTGCGCTCCACCGGGCGGCACCACCGCGACTGACCCGCCGGCCAACGGGTCGGAACGCCGAACGGTTGCGCCTGATCCACTCGGGCTCATTGATGTCGGGGTGTCCCAGCCACCCGGATACCGCGATATCAGTGAACCCGAGTGGATCACCCCGGCACGGCGGGCCCGCCGTGCCGGGTGCGGATCAGGTCAGGCCAGCGGCAGGTAGACCCGGCCGCCGCCGGAGACGAACTCCTCCGACTTGTCCTTCATGCCGCGCGCCGCGTACTCCTTGAGCTCCTGCGTGATCTTCATGGAGCAGAACTTCGGGCCGCACATCGAGCAGAAGTGCGCCGTCTTCGCCGGCTCGGCCGGCAACGTCGCGTCGTGGTACGAGCGCGCCGTCTCCGGATCCAACGACAGGTTGAACTGGTCCTCCCAGCGAAACTCGAACCGCGCCTTCGACAGCGCGTCGTCCCAGTCCTGCGCGCCGGGGTGCCCCTTGGCCAGGTCCGCCGCGTGTGCCGCGATCTTGTACGCGATCACGCCCGCCTTCACGTCGTCCCGGTCCGGCAGGCCGAGGTGCTCCTTCGGGGTGACGTAGCAGAGCATCGCGGTGCCGAACATGCCGATCATCGCGGCGCCGATGGCCGAGGTGATGTGGTCGTACGCCGGTGCGATGTCGGTGGTCAGCGGGCCGAGCGTGTAGAAGGGCGCCTCGTGGCACCACTCCTGCTGAAGGTCCACGTTCTCCTTGATCTTGTGCATGGGCACGTGACCGGGACCCTCGATCATCACCTGCACGTCGTGCTCCCAGGCGACAGTCGTCAGCTCGCCGAGGGTACGCAACTCGGCGAACTGCGCCTCGTCGTTGGCGTCGGCGATAGAACCGGGCCGCAGCCCGTCGCCGAGAGAGAACGTCACGTCGTAGCGCGCGAGCAGCGCACACAGCTCCGCGAAGTTGGTGTAGAGGAAGTTCTCCTCGTGGTGCGCCAGACACCACGCCGCCATGATCGAGCCGCCCCGGGAGACGATCCCGGTCACCCGGTCCACGGCCAGCGGCACGTACGGCAACAGCACCCCGGCGTGCACAGTCATGTAGTCCACGCCCTGCTCGGCCTGCTCGATCACGGTCTCCCGGAACACCTCCCAGCTCAGCTTCACCGGGTCGCCGCCGACCTTCTCCAACGCCTGGTAGATCGGCACCGTCCCGATCGGCACCGGCGAGTTCCGCACGATCGCCTCGCGGGTCTCGTGGATCCGCTTCCCGGTGGACAGGTCCATCACGGTGTCCGCGCCCCACCGGGTGGCCCAGGTGAGCTTCTCCACCTCCTCGGCGACCGACGAGCTGACCGCCGAGGTGCCGATGTTGGCGTTCACCTTGACCAGGAACGCCTTGCCGATGATCGCCGGCTCGCACTCCGGGTGGTTCACGTTGAGGGGCAGCACCGCCCGGCCGGCGGCGATCTCGGCCCGGACCAGTTCCGGGTCGACGTTCTCCCGGATCGCCACGAACTCCATCTCCGGCGTCACCACACCGGCCCGCGCGTACGCGAGCTGCGTCGGCCGGCGACCGTCCGCGCCGGCGAGCGGCGTACCCGCGCCCCGCACCGGCGCCACGTCACCCCGCTCGGCGATCCACGGCCCGCGCAGGGGCGGCAGCCCCACCTCCGGGTCCGACCCCGGGCCGGACGTGTCGTAGAGCCGCACCGGCGGAAGATCCCCGGTCAGCTCCACCTCCGCGAACGGCACCCGCACATCCGGCCGCGAACCCTCGACGTACACCTTGCCTCGTGCCTGCATGACAGCCTCCCTGGTGATCAAGTGGACCAACCGAAGTGGTCCAGCGGTCCACGCCCCGCGCCCAGCTCCCAACCCCGTGCGCCGGTCAGCGCACGGAGCACGTACTCCTTCGCGGCCCCCACCGCCGCCGGCACCGGATCGCCCAGCGCGAGCCGCACGGCGATCGCCGCCGAGAACGAACACCCGGTGCCGTGGGTGTGCCGGGTGTCCACCCGGGGGGCGCGCAGCAGCGTGGTCACGCCTTCGCCGCGCAGCACGTCGACCGCCTCGCCGCCGTCCAGGTCACCGCCGGTGACCACGACGTACTCCGGGCCGCCGGCCGCGAGGGCCTCGGCGGCCACGACCATCCCGGCCACGTCGTCCACCGGGCGTCCGGTGATGGCCGCGGCCTCCGCGCAGTTCGGCGTCGCCACCCTGGCGTACGGCAGCAGCCGCTCCACGGCGCCCACCACGCCGAGCCGGTGTCCACTGGTGGCGACCAGCACCGGATCGACGACGAGCTGGGGCAACCTGCCGTCCCGGGCGGCCTCGGCCACCGCGTCGGCGACCGCCGGGGTGCCGAGCATCCCGGTCTTGACCGCGCGCACCGTGAAATCCGTGAGGACGCTGTCCAACTGTTCGACGACAGTGCGCGGCGGCAGCGGCAGCACGGCGTCGACTCCCCGGGTGTTCTGCGCGGTGACCGCGGTGAGGACGCTCGTGCCGTACGCGCCAAGCGCCGCGAAGACCTTCAGGTCGGCCTGGATGCCCGCGCCGCCGCCGGAGTCCGAGCCGGCGATGGTGAGGATGGTGTGCGGGGTCACTTCTCCTCCTTGGTTGCGGTTTGGGGCTGCGGTTGGCCGTCTCTGGTTGCGGTTGGGGGCTGCGGCAGCTCAGGGGTGACCGCCTCGACATAGGCGCTGGTCAAAGCGGCGGCTGCCGCACACGGGTCTGCGGCTCGCATGAGGGCGCCCAGTACGGCCACTCCGGCGGCTCCTGCCCGGACGCAGGCGGTTACCTGTTCCGGCGTTTCGACTCCGCCCAGTGCCAGCACGGGCACGGGGCTGGACTCGACCAGCTTTCGCAGGCCGTCCGGTTCCAGGGGTGGGCCGTAACCCGGTTTGGTCTTCGTCGGCCAGACCGGGGAGACGGTGGCGTAGTGCTCGGTGGTCAGGCGGTTCAGCTCGGTCCGGTGGTGGCAGGAGCGGCCGACCACGCCGTGGGTCGGCGGCGGGTACGGGCCGGCGGCGGGCAGGTGGACGGCGTCGCCGCCGAGCGGGTCGGGACCGGCCACGACGAGGGTTCCGCCGACGTCGGCGAGGATCGCGCGCAGGTCGGCGGCGAGGGCGGCGCGCTCGACGCGGGGCAGGTCCCTCTCCCGCAGCACCACCCAGCGCACTCCCCCGGCCACCACCCCCGCCACGACCTTGTCGAGCGCGCCGCGCGCGACAAGCCGGTCGGTCAACACGACGACACCGGACGGCGGCGTCACAGGTCCGGTCTTCCGTCGTCGGGAGTGGAGGCGAGCGCGTGGAAACGCCTGGCGATCCGGCCGGCGCCGGCCGCGAGCCGGCCCGCCTCGACCGCGTACCGCATCGCGGTGGCCATCGCCACCGGGTCCGCGGCCCGGGTCACCGCGCTGGCCAGCAGCACCCCGTCGCAGCCCAGCTCCATGGCCAGGGCCGCGTCGGAGGCGGTGCCGATGCCGGCGTCGAGGATCACCGGCACGTCGACACCCTGCCGGATGAGCCGGATGTGGTGCGGGTTGCCGATGCCGAGCCCCGAACCGATCGGGGAGCCGGCCGGCATCACCGCGGCACAGCCCACGTCGGCGAGTCGGCGGGCGAGCACCGGGTCGTCGCTTGTGTACGGCAGCACTGTGAAGCCGTCGGCGACCAACTCCTCGGCGGCGCGGAGCAGCTCCACCCCGTCGGGCAGCAGGGTCCGCTCGTCGCCGATCACCTCCAGCTTGACCCAGTCGGTGTCGAACGCGTCCCGGGCCAGCCGGGCCACCTTCACCGCCTCGGTCGCGGTGTGGCAGCCGGCGGTGTTCGGCAGCAGCCGTACCCCGCAGCGGTCCAGCAGGTCCAGCAGCCCGCCGGCCGTGCCGGGGGCGGTGTCCACCCGGCGCAGGGCCACTGTGACAAGCTCGGTGCCGGACGCCCGGATCGCCTGTTCCAGCACGTGCAGGTTCGCGGCACCACCGGTGCCGAGGATCAGCCGTGAGGTGAACGTCTCCCCACCCAGCTCGAACGACACGCCGCTCACCCGCCCTGCGCCGCGGTGAGCACCTCGACGCGGTCACCGTCGCGCAGCGCGGTGGTCGCCCAGCCCGCCCGGGGCACCACCTCACCGTTCACCGCGACGGCCACCCCCCGCGGTTGCGGGGCGACGGCCCGGACCAGCTCGGCCACCGACACCTCACCCGGGACGCTTCGTTCGGCCCCGTTCACCGTCAACTCCACAGGTCCCCCTTCATCGTCGGTTCGGGCTCGCCGCCGGCGAACCGGTCCGGCCGGAAGGGCGCGAGCAGCGGATCGGGTACGCCGGTGCACACCAGGTCGGCGATCAGATCGGCGGTGACCGGGGTGAGCACGATGCCGTGCCGGTGGTGACCGGTGGCGGCCAGCACGTCCGGCCGGCCCGGCAGCGGTCCGAGGATCGGTGCGTTGTCCGGGGTTCCTGGGCGCAGCCCGGCGACCGCCTCGACCAGGTCGTACTCGGCCAGCTCGGGCAGCAGGTCCACGCCGGCGCGGAGCAGGCGCTGCACGGCGCCGGCCGTGACAGTGGTGTCCGACCGTTCCTCGACCGTCGCGCCGAGCACGACCTCGCCGTCGGCGCGGGGCACCAGGTAGACGTGCTCGCCGTCGGCGTACCCCCGGATGACGTGCCGGAAGCCCGGCGCGACGCCGTCGGGCGCGCGGAGCCGGAGGATCTGGCCCTTCACCGGCCGCACGGGCAGGCCGGTGAGTGTCGCGGCCCCGCAGCCGGCGGCGACCACCGTGACGCGTGCGTCCACGTCGGACAGGCGGGCCACGGGCTGCGGCACCAGCACCGCGCCGGCCCGCTGTGCGGCCGTGCGCAGCGCCGGCACCAGCAGTCGAGGGTCCACCTGGTGGTCGGTGGGCGCGAGCGCGCCGCCGCGCACCCGCGGGGCGAGCGCCGGCTCGCGGTCGCGCAGCTCGCTGGGGCGCAGCGGGGTCACCGGCAGGCCCAACCCCTGCTGGTACGCCCAGAGCCGACGCGCCTCGGCCAGGTCGTCGCCGGTCAACCCGACAAGCAGGGTGCCCTCGGTCCGGTAGCCGATGTCGACGCCCGTCGCCTCGGCCAGCTCGTCGGCGAACGTGGGCCAGCGGGCGGCGGACGCCAGCAACAGCTCGGTCAGTTGCCGCTCACCGAAGTACGCCTCGGCGACCGGGGCGAGCATGCCGGCGGCCACCGCCGACGCCCCCGAGCCGGGCGCCGGATCGTGCACCACCACCCGCAGCCCCCGGGCGGCGCAGCGCCAGGCGATCGCCAACCCGATCGGCCCCGCCCCGACCACCGCCACGTCCGGCCGGGCCCGGTCGATCGATGACGCCGACGGGGACCGGCCGGTCAGCACGTCAGAGCCTCGATCAGCGTGGCGGTGGCCCGCGCCGGGTCGGCGGCGGCGGACACCGCGCCGACCACCGCCACCCCGTACGCCCCGGCGGCCCGCAGCTCCGGCACCCGGGCGGCGGTCACGCCGCCGATCGCGATGACCGGCACGTCGACGGCGTCGGCGACAGCGCGGACGCCGGCCGGCCCGATCGGGTCCGGCAGGCCGGGTTTGGTGCTTGTGGGATGGCAGGGGCCGACACCCAGGTAGGTGGCTCCCGCCGCGACGGCCGCGGACGCTGTCTCCGGCGCGCGGGCGGTGGCTCCCAGCACACCGGTGGGGCCGAGCACCCGACGCGCGGCGGCGACCGGCAGGTCGTCCGCTCCGATGTGCCCGCCGGCCGCGCCCACCGCCAGCGCCACGTGCAGCCGGTCGTTCACCAGGCAGGTCGCGCCGAACGACACGCAGAGCGCCAGCACCCGCCGGGCCAGGTCGTACGTCTCGCGGTCGGTGGCGGAGTCCTCGACCCGGACCTGCACCACCAGGTCGGCGCGGGCCACAGTGAGGGCGGCCCGGACCACGGTGAGGGGGTCCCGACCGGGTCGGGTGTCGGTGATCAGATGTAGTCGCCCCAGGGACGGCACGGCAACGCTCCTCCCTGCGCCGGCATTATCCGGATCAGGTTCGACGGTCGGGGGCTGTCAGCCCCCCTCTCAGCCCGGTACACCGGGCTCCCGTGGGTTACTTGCGTGTCACCGTACGACAGATCCGCCGGTCTGCCAAGGCGGGGTTCTGCGCTGATCATCGGGCCGGAACGCACCGAATCGAGCTAGATCTGTGGGGCGGTTCATACGGTCCTGTTCGGAATGTCGCCCGCCGTTGCAGAACCGTTACCCGCCGGCATCTTGCCGGACATTGAACCAGCCGAATTAATTTGTTCAGCGATTCGACAAAATGTCGGTGGGGGCACCCTGGCACGGCGTCACCACCGGCTCCATCAGGGACGGCCTTCGGCGTGCCGACTCCCGCGAGCTCTGTCACTACGACACAGGAGGCGGCGTGTCCCGTTCTCGTCGTGCCCGCTTACCCATCACCGCAACCCTCATCTCCCTGGCCCTCGCCTCGACGACCCTGTTCGGCACGCCCGCGCAAGCCGCGCCGGCCGCCGCACAGGTCCCCCCGCGGGAGGCTGCAGCCGGAACCCCGGTCACCCAGGTGGCACCGAAGCTGCCCGCAAAGGCCGCCGACGATCCCTTCTCCGTCCTGGTCTTCTCCAAGACCGCCGGCTTCCGGCACGACTCCATCCCCACCGGCATCGCCGCCATCCAGAAGCTCGGCGCCGACAACGGATTCACAGTGGACGCTTCCGAGGACGGCGCCGCATTCAGCGACGCCAACCTGGCGAAGTACAAGGCCGTGATCTGGCTCTCCACCACCGGTGACGTCCTCAACGCCGAGCAGCAGGCGGCGTTCGAGCGCTACGTGCGGGCTGGCGGCGGTTACGTCGGCATCCACGCCGCGTCGGACACCGAGTACAGCTGGGCCTGGTACGGCGACCTGGTCGGCGCGTACTTCGCCAACCACCCGCAGAACCAGCAGGCCACTGTCAAGGTGGAGGACCACGCCCACCCGTCCACGGCCGAGCTGCCGGACCGCTGGTCCCGGTTCGACGAGTGGTACAACTTCCAGACCAACCCGCGGCCGGACGTGCACGTGCTGGCCAGCCTGGACGAGAAGAGCTACACCCCGGGCGCGGGCGCGATGGGCGCCGACCACCCGACCTCCTGGTGTCAGGACTTCGACGGTGGCCGCTCCTGGTACACCGGCGGTGGGCACACCCGGGAGTCGTACGCCGAGCCCGAGTTCCTGTCCCACCTGCTCGGCGGCATCCGGACCGCGGCCGGTGTCGAGGACGCCGACTGCGGCGCCTCCAAGACCTCGAACTTCGAGAAGGTCACGCTGGACAGCAACACCAGCAACCCGATGGAGCTGGACATCGCCCCCGACGGGCGGGTCTTCTACATCGAGCGTGACGGCCGCGTGCAGATCATCAAGCCGGACACCGGCAGCACCGTCACCGCCGTCGACCTGGACGTCTTCACCGGCAACGAGGACGGTCTGATCGGCATCCGGCTCGACCCGGACTTCGCCACCAACAAGTGGGTGTATCTCTACTACGCCCCGAACGACAACGTCACCCGCAACCTGCTGTCCCGCTTCACGGTGACCGGCGACACCATCGACCTGGCCAGCGAGAAGCAGATCCTGCGGGTCGACACGCAGCGCAACACGTGCTGCCACGCGGGTGGCAGCATGACCTTCGACAGCGCCGGCAACCTCTACCTGGCCACCGGTGACAACACCAACCCGTTCGAGTCGAACTCGTACTCGCCGCTCGACGAGCGGCCGGGCCGTCAGGACTACGACTCGCAGCGCACCTCGGCGAACACCAACGACCTGCGCGGCAAGGTGCTCCGGATCCACCCGGAGGACGACGGGACGTACACCGTTCCGACGGGCAACCTGTTCGCGCCGGGGACCGAGAAGACCCGTCCCGAGATCTACGCGATGGGCTTCCGCAACCCGTTCCGGATCGGCACCGACCCGAAGACCGACACGCTCTTCGTCGGTGACTACGGACCGGACGCCAACGCCAACAACCCGGACCGGGGCCCGCGGGGCCTGGTCGAGTGGAACATCGTGACCCCGGGCAACTACGGCTGGCCGTACTGCACGGGTACGAACGAGGCCTACAACGACTACACGTTCCCGTCCGGCCCGAGCGGCGCGAAGTTCGACTGCGCCGCGCCGGTCAACAACTCGCCGAACAACACCGGCCTGACCAACCTCCCACCTGTCGTCCCGGCCACCGTCGACTACGGCTACGCCGGTGACGCGCGGTACCCGGAGATCGGTGGCGGTGGCGCGCCGATGGGCGGCCCGGCCTACCGGTACGACGCCAACCTCAACTCCACCCGCAAGTGGCCGGCGTACTACGACGGCAAGGCGCTGCTCGGCGAGTGGAACCAGAACAAGATGTACACGATGCAGGTGAGCGCCGACGGCAAGTCCCTCGTGGACATCAACCAGTTGCTCACCGGCATGAGCATGATCCGGCCGATGGACTTCGAGTTCGGCCCGGACGGCGCGTTGTACCTGATCGAGTGGGGCAGCGGCTTCGGCGGCAACAACGACAACTCCGGCGTCTACCGGATCGACTACACCGCCGGTGACCGTGCACCCATCGCGGCGGCGTCCGCCAACCCGACCTCGGGTCCGGCGCCGTTGACAGTCACCTTCTCCAGTGCCGGCTCCCGGGACCCGGACGGTGGCGCGCTCACCTACGCCTGGGCCTTCGGCGACGGGCAGACCTCCACCGAGGCGAACCCGACGCACACCTACGCGACGGCTGGCAACTACACCGCCCAGCTCACCGTGACCAACCCGAAGGGCCGTACCGCGGTGGCCAACGTGCCGGTCACCGTGGGCAACACCGCACCGACGGTGACCATCGAGTTCCCGCCGGACGGTGGCTTCTTCAACTGGGGTGACCAGGTCCGTTACACGGTCAAGGTGACCGATCCCGAGGACGGGCAGATCGACTGCACCAAGGTGAACCTCCAGGTGCTGCTCGGTCACGACGAGCACGCCCACCCGCTGGAGCAGCACACCGGCTGCACCGGCACCGTCCAGACGTCGCTCGCCTCCGGGCACGGCGCCGAGGCGAACGTCTTCGCGGTCTTCGAGGCCACCTACACCGACAAGGGTGGCGCGGGCGGTTCCGGCGCGCTCACCGGTCGGCAGATCGAGGTTCTCCAGCCCAAGCAGAAGCAGGCCGAGTTCTTCACCGCCACCGGGCGTACCCCGGTGAGCACCGGCGGCGGCGACGCCGGCGTGCAGCGGGAGGCCGGGGCCGACACCGCGGGTGGCGGCCAGAGCATCGCGTTCATCGAGGACGGTGACTGGTGGTCGGTCGCTCCGGCGAACCTGACCAACATCACCGAGATCCGGTTCCGGGCCGCCTCGGCCGCCGCTGGCGGTCGGATCGAGGTCCACGCGGGCGCGGTTGACGGACCGGTGGTCGCCACGGCCGTCGTGCCGTCGACCGGGGCGTGGCAGACGTACACGGACGTGAGCGCGCCGGTCACCGGTGCCGCGAGCGGCTCGCTGTTCTTCGTTGCCCGCGATCCGAACGGCGGAACGGGTTCGCTGTTCAACGTCAACTGGATGGACTTCGTCGGTCGCGGTGTCACCGAGAACGCGCCGCCGACCGTCAGTGCCACGGCCACCCCGGCCACCGGCACCGCACCGGTCACCGTCGCCTTCGACGGCACGGCCACCGACGCCGAGGGCGACACCCCGCTGACGTACGCCTGGGACTTCGGTGACGGCGGTACGGCGTCCACACTGGACGCCAGCCACACGTACACCAGCGTCGGCGCCTTCACGGCCACCCTCACGGTGACCGACAGCAAGGGTGCCAAGTCGTACGCCACGGTGCCGGTGCGGGTCAACGCGCCGGACACGTCCTGCGTCGGGGCGCGTTCGGACGACTTCAACGGCAACAGCCTCGACAAGGCCCGCTGGACCAGTGTCATCCGCGAGAACCAGCTCTACTCGCAGAGTGGCGGCGCGCTGCGGCTGCCCACCGGGGTCGGTGACCTCTACGGGGCTCGCAACGACGCCACCAACCTGGTGCTCCAGGCGGCCCCGACCGGCGCCTGGGAGATGACCACCAAGGTCACCCTGCCGGTGACGGCCAACTACCAGCAGGCTGGCCTGCTGGTGTACGGCGACGACGACAACTACGCCAAGCTGGACCTGCTGTACAACGGCAGCCGGCGGGTGGAGTTCATCCGGGAGACGGCCGCCACGCCGCGCAACGACGCCGCGGACAGCGCCGCCGCACCGGCGGGTGACACCGTGTACCTGCGGATCACCAGCGACGGGACGAACCTGACCGCGTCCTCCTCGGGCGACGGGCAGACCTTCACCCCGGTCGGCCGTTCGGCCGCGCTGGCCGGCATCACCAACCCGCGGATCGGGGTCTTCGCCCTCAACGGCGGCACCGAGGCGCCGGTCGTCGACGCCGCGTTCGACTCGTTCCAGGTCACGCCGGACGCCCCGGCCGGCCCGGTCGACCCGTCGGACGAGTTCACCGGCAGCTCGCTGGACAAGTGCCGGTGGGACGCCATCCTGCGGGAGGACCCGGCCGGTTACCGGGTCACCGACGGCGCGTTGCGGATCGACGTGCCGAATGGTGACATCTACGGCACCGACAACACCGGGCCGAAGAACTTCATCCTCCAGACCGCGCCGTCCGGCGACTGGACCCTGGAGACGAAGGTCGACGGCAGCCTGCTGAACGAGCAGTACCAGCAGGCCGGTCTGCTCGTGCAGGCGGACGACGACAACTACCTGAAGTTCGACTTCATCGCGGACAACCAGGCCGGCTCGGCGGTGACGCGGCGGATCGAGTTCCGCAGCGAGATCGCCGGGACGGTGCAGAGCCCGCAGCCGGAGGCGACCAGCCTCACCTCGGCGGTGTGGCACCTGCGGCTGGCCCGCACTGGCGACACGTTCACCGCGTCGTACTCGGCGGACGGGACGACCTGGACCGCGCTGGAGACACTGACCAACAGCGCGGTGGGGGCCACCCCGAAGGTCGGGCTGTTCACCCTCGGCGCCAACCAGACGGCGTCGAAGACCGCCTCGTTCGACTACTTCCGGCTCAGCACGGAGGTGGCCGACGAGACCGCGCCGGTCACCACGGCGGCGGTTTCCGGCACCCCGATCGAGGGGTGGTACACCGGGCCGGTGACGGTGACGCTCACCGGCGCCGACGAGGCTGGCGGTAGCGGGCTCGCCGGTACGGAGTACCAGCTGGACGGGGCAACCACCTGGACGGCGTACACCGCACCGGTGGTCGTCTCCGGGGACGGCGAGCACGAGCTTCGGTTCCGCTCGACCGACAAGGCCGGCAACGTGGAGGAGACGAAGACCGTCTCCGCCAAGATCGACGCCACCGCGCCGGTGACCTCGGCGACGTTCGCTCCGGCGAACGACGCCGGCTGGCACAACGGGACTATCCCCGTCGTGCTGACCTCGACCGACGCCGGTTCCGGCGTCAAGACGGTGGAGTGGTCGCTGGACGGCGGCGAGTGGACGCCGTACACGACGCCGATCGCGGTGACCGGTGACGGGCAGCACGAGCTGCTGTACCGCTCCACCGACAAGGCGGGCAACGTCGAGACGCTGAAGTCGGCGATCCTGAAGATCGACGGCACCAAGCCGACGCTGCTCGTGTCCGGGATCGCCGACGGCCAGCTCTACGGGGACAGCCAGGACGTTCGGGTGTCCTGGCAGGCCGTCGACCCGACCTCGGGCATCGCGACGGTGGTCGGCAAGTTGGACGGCCAGGCGTACGCCAGCGGCACCCTGCAGGCCATGTACGAGCTGCCGCTCGGCCTGCACGAGCTGACCGTGACCGCGACCGACAAGGCGGGCAACGAGACCACCTCGGCGGTGCGGTTCTTCGTCACCACCTCGTTCCGGGACATGCAGAACCTGCTGGACCGGTTCAAGGCGACGGGTCGGCTCTCGGCCAAGGCGCACAAGCAGTTGACGGCCAAGCTCGACGCGGCCCGTCAGGCCGAGGCGGCCGGCAACGACGGCAAGGCGATCAAGCAGTTGACCGCGTTCCGCACGCTCGCCGCCGACGCCACGCTGGTGGCTGAGGCGGAGGTCCGGGATGTTCTGGTCCGGGACACCGACGCGATGATCGTTCGTCTCGGCGGTGCGGCCAGCAAGGCCGGCGTCAAGGCGAACGACGGCGAATCGGTCAAGGGCACCGGGCGGCTCGGTGGCGATGCCACCCGGCTGGCGCCCGGTCGCCAGCTCTGATCCGACGGGGCCCCTTCCCGACGTTGCGGCGTCGGGGAGGGGCCTCCCTCATTCGTAGTTGAGGAGATGTCCGTGACGGTTATCCGCAAGGTGTTGGCCGCCGTGTTCGCCGGGCTGGCCCTGACCCTGTTCTCCGCTGCCCCGGCGGCCGCCCAGGCTGACAAGATCAAGCTGACGGTGGCCGGCGACGGGGCTGTGGGGGTCACCATCCAGGCCACGTACGCCGATGGCCGGCGGCTGGACCGGGTGGTGCGGTTGGTGCTCACGGCCACCGGCCCGGACGGGCAGAAGGTCGGACCGGTGCAGTTGGAGCCGCAGCCGGAGGGGCAGGGCTTCTACAGCAGCGGCCCGGTGCTCACCGCCGGCACGTGGAAGGTGAAGGTGAACTCCCCAGCTCCACTGCCGGGCGAGGCCACCGCCACGGTGCAGGCCCGTGCCGCGCAGTCTCCGCCGGCGCCCAGGCCGGTCGCGGTCAACAGGCCGGCGGACGGCGGCAGTGGGGCTGGCTGGTGGCCGTTCGCGGCGGCCGGCCTGGTCCTCGTCGCCGCGGCGATGGGGGTGGCCATGCTGTTCGGCCGCCGCCGCGCCACCACCTGACCGAGAAGACGATCTCGCCGGATCGGCCGACCGACCGACACCGACGACGAAACGGGCCGGGCCGCGACAAGCGGCCCGGCCCGCCGTCATCTCACCAGCCCGACCGGGCGTGGTCACCGCCAGCCCTCACTGGCGTCACCTGACCACCCGGCCGCGACTCGACATTCATGAAACCGCGCCTTCCCGGCCCCCTGTCACCCCGACTTCCAGGAACACGAGTGAATCAAGAGGCCGCGCCGCTCAGAGGATGGCGCGCAGTGCCGCCAGGTCCTCGTCGCTGGGCTCCCAGGTGCCGGCCGCGGCGTTGGCGCGCACCTGCTCGGGCGTGGTGGCACCGGCGATCACCGAGGTCACCGCGGGCTGGGCGGCCAGCCCACCGATCGCCACCTGGAGCATCGTCACACCCCGCTCGGCCGCGTACGCCTCGATCGCCTCGATGGTGTCCCAGTCGGCCGCGGCGAGCCGCTCCGCGTACCGGCCACCGCCGGAGAGCCGGCTGCCGGCTGGCGGCTGGGCCTCGCGCTTGTACTTGCCGGTGAGCAGCCCGTTGGCGAGCGGGAAGAACGGCAGCATACCGAGGCCGAACCGCTCGCAGGCCGGGATGATCTCGGTCTCCACCGAGCGCTCCACAAGGCTGTAGTTGTTCTGCGCGCTGATGAAGCGGGCCCGGCCGTTGGACGAGGCGACCCAGTCCGCGTCGGCGATCTGCCAGCCGGCGAAGTTGGAGTTGCCCAGGTACCGCACCTTGCCGTCGCGGACCAGATCGTCAAGGGCGGCCAGGGTCTCGTCGATCGGGGTGCCCGGGTCGGGCTCGTGCATCTGGTACAGGTCGATGTGGTCGGTGCCGAGCCGGCGCAGCGACGCCTCCACCGCGCGGGCGATGTAGCGCCGCGAGCCGCGGGCACCGAAGTCCGGCCCGTTGAGGCCGTTCATGTCCATGCCGAACTTGGTGGCCACCACGACGTCGTCCCGGCGTCCCTTGAGGGCCTGCCCGAGCAGCTCCTCGGAGCCGCCCTGCGGTTCGCCGTAGATGTCGGCGGTGTCGAACAGGGTGATCCCGGCGTCCAGGGCGGCGTCCACCACCGCTCGGGTGCCGTCGAGGTCCAGCTTGCGGCCGAAGTTGTTGCAGCCGATGCCGACCACGGACACCACGAGCCCGGAGTCGCCCAACCGGCGATAGGTCATGTCAGTCACGCGATCCACCCTATGCCGGCCAGGCGTGGACCACCCCGGCGGAGGCTCAGCCGACCACCTCGGTGACCAGGTCGCGGGCGGTGCCGATGGTGACGGCCAGCTCGGCGGGACTGCGGCCGACGCCGCCGAGCAGTGCCTGCGCCCGCTGCGCGAAGTCCGGCGGAGCGCAGGGCAGCCGTCCCGCGGCGGCGATCATCCCCTTCTCGTTCACCAACCACCGACCCGCTCGGGCGTGCAGCACCTGGGCGAGCACTCCCACCACCCGGAACAGGCAGCCGGCGACGTACCCGCTGTCCCCGCCGGCGCTGGCCTTGGCCGCGGCGGCCAGCAGAAACCCGGCCTCCCAGCCGCCCGCCACCAGCGCGTCGGCCAGTGCGGGCGGATAGTCGCGGGTCTGTTCCTTCAGCCGGGTCAGCTGGCCGGTCGGGTCCGCAAGCACCTGACAGAGCGCCACCTCACCGACGTAGGCCGACGAGTAGAACCCGAGCGGGTGCCCGGTCTGCATCCCCACCTCGTACCGGCCGGCCCGGCAGTCCGCCCAGACGCGGCGCACCCGGTCGAGGTCCCGATAGATCCAGTCCACCGCCACCCCGCCGATCCGTAGCCAACCGCCGCCGTCGACCCAGGGGCCCCAACCACCCGGGGCGGTGAGCGTGACATCGGTGTCGTCGGCGACCGTTCCGGCAACCACACGCAGCGCCGCCACGTCCAGCTCGCCCCGGTAGTACAGGCCCAGGTCCCAGTCGGAGTCCGGGCGGTGCTCGCCCCGCGCCCGGCTGCCACCGAGCGCCACGGCGACCACTCCGGTGACGGTGCAGAGTCGACCGGGCAGGTCGGCGGGGATCACCCCACGTCCCAGACCGGCTCCGGGGTCTCCACCACCTCGCTGTCGCCCCGGAACAGCACGAACCTGTCGAAGGAGCGGGTGAACCAGCGGTCGTGGGTGACCGCGACGACCGTCCCCTCGAACGCGTTCAGGCCCGCTTCGAGGGCTTCCGCGCTGGCCAGGTCGAGGTTGTCGGTGGGCTCGTCGAGCAGCAGCAGCGTCGCACCGGACAGTTCCAGCAGCAGCACCAGGAAACGGGCCTGCTGACCACCCGAGAGCGTGCCGAAGCGCTGGTCGCCCTGTGCGGCCAGCTCGTAGCGGCTGAGCACCCCCATCGCCGCGTGCCGGTCCATCCCGGTGCGGTGCTCGTCGCCCCGCCAGAGGATCTCGACAAGTGTCTTCGACATCAGCTCCGGCCGGTCGTGGGTCTGGGAGAAGTGCCCGGGCCGGACCCGGGCGCCCAGCCGGGCCACGCCGTCGTGTGCCACCGGCGCGAGCGCCCCCGCCCCGTCGACCGGCCCGTTGGCCGGGTCGGGGTCGGTGCCACCCCGGGCCAGCAGCCGCAGGAAGTGCGACTTGCCGGTGCCGTTGGCGCCGAGCACCGCCACCCGGTCGCCGTACCAGATCTCCAGGTCGAAGGGGAAGGTCAGGCCGTCGAGCTCCAGCTGCTCGCAGACGACCGCGCGCTTGCCGGTCCGCCCGCCGCTGAGCCGCATCCGGATGTCCTGGTCCTTCGGGGGTACGGGCGGCGGCCCGGCCTCCTCGAACTTGCGCAGCCGGGTCTGCGCGGCCTGGTAACGCGAGGCCAACCCGTCGTTGTACGCGGCTTTCTGCTTGTACATGAGCATCAGCTCGCGCAGTTTCTGGTGCTCCTCGTCCCAGCGCCGGCGCAGCTCGTCGAGGCGGGCATGCCGGGCGACCCGGGCGGAGTGCCAGCTCGCGAAGCCGCCTGGGTGCACCCAGGCGCTGCCGCCCTCGACGGCCACCACCCGGTCGGCGCTCTGGGCCAGCAACTCCCGGTCGTGCGAGACGTAGAGCACCGACTTCGTCGACTCGCGCAGTCGCGCCTCCAGCCAGCGTTTGCCGGGCACGTCGAGGAAGTTGTCCGGCTCGTCGAGCAGCAGCACCTCGTCGGGGCCGCGCAGCAGCAGCTCCAACGCGAAGCGCTTCTGCTGACCCCCGGAGAGGGTGCGCACCGGCCGGTCCCGCACCGTGTACCAGGTGCGGTCGAGCACGATGGTCGCCACGGTGTCGAAGAGCACCTCGGCGTCGTACCCGCCGGACTCGCCCCAGGCCGCCAGCGCGTCGGCGTACGCCAGCTGGGCCTTGGCCGCGGCGTTGCCGAACTTGCCGTGGGCCTCGGCCGCCCGCATGGCCGCCTCGGTCTCGGCGAGCCGGCGGCCGGCGTCCCGTAGCGACGGCGGGGCCAGTGACAGCGCCAGGTCGGCGAGCGTCGACTCGTCGCCGATCATGCCGATGAACTGCCGCATCACGCCCAGACCGCCGGACCGGGCGACAGTGCCGGTGCGCACCGGCAGGTCACCGGCGACCATCCGCAGCAGGGTCGTCTTTCCCGCGCCGTTCGGCCCGACCAGGGCGATCTTGCTGCCCTCACCCACCCGGAACGACACGTCGGCGAAGAGTTCCCGACCGTCGGGCAGGATGTGCCCGACCGCTGCCACATCCACGTATCCCACGCCGGGATCCTGCCCCAGCGGGGGCGGGAGGGACATCCAATTACCGGGTGACCCGCAGCACCCGGAAGCCCTTCTGGCTGGCGTACCGCTCGACCTGCCAGCTCTGCTCGGTGAGCCAGCGTTGCAGCGAGTCGCCGCCGAGGTGCCGGGCGACGACCAGCCAGCCGACGCCGTCCGGTGCGAGTCGGGGCAGCCAGCGCAGCAGCAGCTCGTGCAGCTCGTCCTTGCCGATCCGAATGGGTGGGTTGGACCAGATCTCGGCGAACCGGATGTCCGCCGGCACGTCGTCCGGCGCGCGAACCCGGACCCGCTCGGCGGCGTCGACCCGGGCCGCGTTGGCGGCGGTCAGCTCGCGGGCGCGGGCGTTGACGTCGACCGCCCAGACCGTGCTCGCCGGTGCCAGGTCGGCCAGCACGCAGGCGATCGGGCCGAACCCGCAGCCGAGGTCGAGCAGGTCACCGGCGGTGTCGGCGGCGGGCAGCTCGGCCTTGCGCAGGAGTACGGCGGTGCCGGGGTCGAGGCGGCTGGCGGAGAAGACGCCGCCGGCCGAGACGAGCCGGTAGTCGCGGTCGGCGACGGAGAACTCGACCTCGCGCGGCGGAGCGTCGCTGGCGGGCTGAGCGGTGAAGTAGTGGTCGCCGGTCACGCCGGCAATTCTCGCACCGGCCCGGGCCGGCCATGACGCGACCCACGCGCACATTTCCCCGATATTACCCCCTAAAGGGACAATCACTCCTACTCTGGGCGACATGGTGTATCGGTACGAGTCCGATGAGGACGCTTTCGAGGAGTACCCGGAGCCCGGGTCCGACCTGTCGGTGTTCGGCGCCGGTCCGCCCCCACCGGCCGGGCCCTCTCCGTCACGCTTCCCCACGCCGTCGCTGCCCCGGGCGAACCAGCTCGCCCTGCCGTCGACGCAACCAGCGGCGGCCCGCGCCGAGATTCCGCCCGCCCCGCCGAGCAGCCAGGTCTACACCTCCGCCACCGCGGCGCAGCCCAAGCCCCGGCGCGGCGGCGGCCGGCTGTGGCAGGTGCTGATCGGCGGCGCGGCCGTCCTGGTACTGCTCGCACTCTGCGGCCTCGGCGCCGCCGCGCTGCTCGACGAGCGCGACGGACAACCGACGGCCGACCCGACATACCAGCCGAACGCCGCGCCGACGTCCGCCGCTGCGGAACCGCTGGCCCTCGACTCCCGAGAGTCCGACCAGGCCCCGCTCACCGCCAAGGAACTCTTCCCCGGCAAGGAGCTGAAGGTCACCGCCGGCCAGCCGAGCTACCAGGTGCTCAAGACACAGTCCAGCGGCAGTTGCGCCGTCGCCGCCACCGGCGAGGTCGCCGACCTGCTGACCCTCCTCGGCTGCAACCAGGTCGTCCGGGCCACGCTGCGTACGCCCGACGGCGGCCACCTGGTCACCGCCGGCTTGTTCAACCTCACCGACAAGGTCAGCGCGGAACGGGCCCGGGACCGGATCCGCCCGCTCCTCGACGAACGGCAGGGCCGGTTCCGTGGCCTCACCGGCGGCGAGGGCGACGGCACCGACGTGCTGACCAGCGCCCCCGCCCGGGTCGGCTGGCAGGTACGCGGTCACTACCTGGCGTACGCGCTTGTCGTCCGCGAGGACGGGGCGACGATCAAGGCAGGCGACACCACGGTCCGCGAGATCCTGTTCGACATGATCGAGCTGCACCTCAGCCGGGGCGTCCTGCAACAGCGGGCCGACGGTGGCACCGCCGCCCAGCCGACACCGGAGTCCACCACCAGCGGCGCCGACGGCGGCCTGCCCGGTGAGTGAGCCCTCGCCACACCGCCGGCGGGTCAGCCCTCGACCGGAACCCGCAGTCGACGGGTGAGGTCGGCCCGGCGGGCGTACTCCGACGCATCCGCGGGGTAGCCGACGGCGACAAGGGTCAGCCCGTGCGCCGGAGCCACCGTCACCTCGCTGGAGCGCTCCTGACGGGCGAGCAGGCTGCCCGGCCACTCGACCGGGCGGCGGCCGTCCCCGGCCACCAGCATCGCCCCCACCAGGCTGCGCACCATCGCCTGGCAGAACGCGTCGGCCTGCACCGTCGCGACCAGGATGCCGTCCGGGTCGCGGCGCCAGTCCAGCCGGGTCACCTCGCGCCACGTCGTCGCGTTCTCCTTGCGCCGGCAGTACGCGGCGAAGTCGTGCTCACCGACCAGGCCGGTCGCTGCGGCATTCAACGCGGCCAGGTCGAGCGGCTTCGGCCAGGCCAGCACCTCGTGCCGGCGTAACGGCTCCGCACCGAAGGGCGCATCGGTGACCCGGTACTCGTAGCGCCGGAAGGTCGCCGAGAACCGGGCGTCGAAGTCGGCCGGCATCTCGGTCATCGCGCGTACGCGCACGTCGGTGGGGAGCAGTCGGGCCAGGCGACGCAGCAGCCGCCCGTCGTGCTGCCGCCACACGTCGACGGGCAGGTCCAGGTGGCACACCTGCCCGGTGGCGTGGACTCCCGCGTCGGTTCGCCCGGCGACCGTCAGCCCGGTGACCGTGCCGGCACCGAGGACCAGGTCCAGGGTCTCGACGAGCACACCCGCGACGGTGCGGCGGGTCGGCTGGGCGGCCCAGCCGGAGAAGCCCGTGCCGTCGTACGAGACGTCCAGCCGCAGCCGGATCCGCTCGTCCACCTCGTACCTCCTGTTACGGGTCGGGCCCGGCACCCCGATGGGGTGCCGGGCCCGACAATGCCCTTGATCAGGCCTTGTTCTCGGTGGCCTCGTCGCTGTCCTCGCGGGCGGCGGCGGTGTCACCGGACGCCGACACCGGCGCCTCGGAGTCCTGGTCGGCCGAGGCCGACTGCGGGGTCTCGTCGGCCGGGGCGAGCGCCTCGACCTTGTCCTGCTGCGCTGCCTTGCGGGCCGCGGTCTTCTTGTTCACCTTGGGCTCGGCGACCTGAAGCTCCTCGACCAGCTCGATGATCGCCATCGGCGCGTTGTCACCCTTGCGGGGACCGGTCTTCACGATCCGGGTGTAACCGCCGGGGCGGTTGGAGTACCGGGGCGCGATCTGGTCGAACAGGGCGTAGACCACGTCCTTGTCCTTGACGACACCCAGCACCCGCCGCCGCGAGGCGAGGTCACCGCGCTTGGCCTTGGTGATGAGCTGCTCGGCCAGCGGACGCAGCCGACGGGCCTTCGTCTCGGTGGTCTGGATCTTGCCGTGCTGGAACAGCGCGGTCGCCAGGTTGGCGAGCATCAGCCGCTCGTGCGAGGGGCTGCCGCCGAGGCGGGGGCCCTTGGTGGGCGTGGGCATTTTTGGTGCTCCTCAGTTGTGGCGGCAGCGCGGACTAGAGCTGCTCGGTCTCGCGGTAGTCGTCGGTGTCGTAGTCGGCCTCGCCGAAGGTGTCCACGACGTGCGCCGGGTCGAAGTTCGGAGCCGAGTCCTTCAGCCCGAGACCCATCCCGGCGAGCTTCATCTTGACCTCGTCGATCGACTTCTGACCGAAGTTGCGAATGTCGAGGAGGTCGGCCTCGGTACGCCCGATGAGCTCACCAACGGAGTTGATGCCCTCGCGCTTGAGGCAGTTGTAGGAGCGGACGGTGAGGTCCAGCTCCTCGATCGGCAGGGCCAGGTCCGCCGCCAGCTGGGCGTCCTGCGGGGACGGCCCGATGTCGATGCCCTCGGCGGTCTCGTCCAGCTCCCGGGCCAGCCCGAACAGCTCCACAAGCGTCGAACCGGCGGAGGCCAGCGCGGTACGCGGACCCATCGACGGCTTGGTCTCGACGTCGATGATCAACCGGTCGAAGTCGGTGCGCTGCTCGACACGGGTCGCCTCGACGCGGTAGGTCACCTTCAGCACCGGCGAGTAGATCGAGTCGACCGGGATGCGGCCGATCTCGGCGCCGGACTGCTTGTTCTGCGCCGCCGTCACGTAGCCCCGGCCCCGCTCGACGGTCAGCTCCATGTCGAGCCGGCCCTTGCCGTTGAGGGTGGCGAGCTTGAGATCCGGGTTGTGCACCGAGACGCCGGCCGGCGGCTGGATGTCACCCGCGGTCACGTCCCCCGGGCCCTGCTTGCGCAGGTACATGCTGACCGGCTCGTCGTGCTCGGAGCTGACGCACAGCTCCTTGATGTTCATGACGAGCTCGACCACGTCCTCCTTGACACCGGGGATCGTGGTGAACTCGTGCAGCACACCGTCGATCTTGATCGAGGTGACGGCCGCGCCCGGGATCGACGACAGCAGCGTACGCCGCAGCGAGTTACCCAGGGTGTAGCCGAAGCCCGGCTCGAGCGGCTCGATGGCGAACCGCGACCGGGTCTCGTTGATCGACTCCTCGGAGAGGGAGGGTCGCTGGCTGATGAGCATCTTTTCTCTTCTCTTCCGGGGCGCCCGCTATTTGACGCCCACGACACAAACTGTTCCGGTGGCCCGCCCCGAAGGACGGGCCACCGAACGAGCTCCGACTACTTGGAGTAGAGCTCGACGATCAGCTGCTCCTGGACCTGCGTGTCAATGACCTGCCGGGCCGGGAGGGAGTGCACGAGCACCTTCATCTGGCTCGGGATGGCCTCAAGCCACGCCGGAACCGTCTTCGAGCCGGCCTGAGCCTGCGCGACGATGAACGGGGTGAGCTCCTTGCTCTTGCCCCGAACCTCGATGATGTCGTGCTCCTTGACGCGGTACGACGGGATGTCGACCTTCTTGCCGTTCACCGTGAAGTGACCGTGCTTGACCAGCTGGCGGGCCATGTCCCGCGAGTGGGCGTAGCCGGCCCGGTAAACGACGTTGTCCAGCCGCGACTCGAGGATCTGCAGGAGGACCTCACCGGTCTTCGCCTGCTTGCCAACGGCTTCCTCGTAGTAACCGCGGAACTGCTTCTCCAGCACGCCGTAGACGCGGCGGGCCTTCTGCTTCTCGCGGAGCTGGAGCAGGTACTCCGTCTCCTTGGTGCGGCCGCGGCCGTGCTGCCCGGGCGGGAACGGCCGGGACTCGAACGGGCACTTCGGACCATCGCACTTGCTGCCCTTGAGGAACAGCTTCATCTTCTCCCGCCGGCAACGGCGGCAGTCAGCACCGGTGTAACGAGCCATCTCTCTCTACCTCTCAGACCCGGCGACGCTTCGGCGGACGGCATCCGTTGTGCGGCTGCGGGGTGACGTCGGCGATCTGGCCGACCTCGAGGCCCACGGCCTGCAGCGAACGGATGGCGGTCTCCCGGCCGGAGCCGGGGCCCTTGACGAACACGTCGACCTTGCGCATGCCGTGCTCCATGGCGCGACGCGCGGCAGCCTCGGCGGCCAGCTGCGCGGCGAACGGAGTCGACTTGCGGGAGCCCTTGAAGCCCACCTGGCCAGCGGAGGCCCAGGAGATGACCGCACCGGTCGGGTCCGTGATGGACACGATGGTGTTGTTGAACGTGCTCTTGATGTGCGCCTGCCCGTGGGCGACGTTCTTGCGTTCCTTGCGCCGGACCTTCTTGACAGCGGCTCCGGCACGAGCCTTCGGTGGCATAAGTCTGTGCGCTCCTAGTTGACTTTCCGGATCGGGTTGCGGCCTGGCCCACCTCGGTGGCGGCCGACCCCGTCATCCGGTCAAGAACTACTTCTTGCCGGGCTTCTTCTTGCCGGCGACGGTCCGCTTCGGGCCCTTGCGGGTCCGTGCGTTGGTCTTGGTCCGCTGGCCACGCACGGGCAGGCCCCGGCGGTGCCGGATGCCGGCGTAGCAGCCGATCTCAACCTTGCGGCGGATGTCAGCGGCGACCTCGCGGCGCAGGTCGCCTTCAACCTTGTAGTTGCCCTCGATGTGGTCGCGGAGCTGCACGAGCTCCTCGTCCGTGAGGTCCCGAGCGCGCTTGTCCGGCGAGATGCCGGTAGCGGCGAGTGTCTCCTGGGCGCGGGTGCGACCGAGCCCGAAGATGTAGGTGAGCGCGATTTCCATCCGCTTCTCGCGGGGGAGATCCACGCCGACTAGACGTGCCATGTGCGGGCGTACTCCTCGTGATGTGTGGCGGAGGTGTGGACCCGTCCCATCCCGCTACCGGCCGTCCCGTCTTTCCGACGCGGTGAGCGCCGGCGACCGGGATCGGTCGCTGCCCGAGCGGGCCCCGGCCTCCGACCGGGGGTCAGCCACGAAGGAGTACGACTCGCGTACCGCTCGCGGCTGGGACGAGCATGTGTGATGTGTGTGTCGCTGAGGATCTGCCCGGACCAACGCCACCCGACCGGACTACGGCCGGGCGGGCTGAGTCAGCCCTGGCGCTGCTTGTGGCGCGGGTCGCTGCAGATGACCATGACCCGGCCGTGCCGGCGGATAACCCGGCACTTGTTGCAGATCCTCTTGACGCTCGGCTTGACCTTCACGGTTGCCTTACTTCCCATCTGGCCCGGGGACGCGCGATGCGTGACGCCGGACGTCGAAGACGGACACGGGACTTCCCGGCCGCCGTCAGGACTACTTGTAGCGGTAGACGATGCGCCCGCGGGTCAGGTCGTACGGCGAGAGTTCGACGACGACCCGGTCCTCCGGAAGGATGCGGATGTAGTGCTGCCGCATCTTGCCGCTGATGTGAGCCAACACCTTGTGGCCGTTCGCGAGCTCCACCCGGAACATGGCGTTCGGCAGGGGCTCGATGACCCGACCCTCGATCTCAATGGCTCCGTCTTTTTTCGGCATGTCCTCCGCTGTCCTGACGTCGATTGCTCCGGGCGGCCCACAACGTCTTACACGGAAATCTGATCAGAATCAGAAGACCGCGCCAGCCGCGGCTCCAGGTCCCACCGAAGCGCAGGGTGGGCATGCCGGAGTGGACGCTGTGCGCCGATCTGAAAGTGTACGCCGGCCTGCACTCGCACGCCAAACCGGCCACCCATCCACCTCACCGACTCCCGTTGATCATGAGGTTGTCGTCCCGACACGCCGCCTGAGGCGACGACATCCTCATGATCAACACGAGGTGGGTGGGTGGGGTGGGGTGGGGTGGGGTGGGTCAGGGGGTTGGGGGTGGGTTGTCCGGGTTGTTGGGGGGTAGCTCGCGTTTCCGCTTGCGCTCGCGCCGACGCTCCCGCTCGATCGCCTTGCGTCGGGGCTCTCCCCCGGCCAGCCCACCGACCGTCCGGAGCAGCAGCACCACCCCCCACGGCCCGGCCACCCAGGCCGGCCAGAAGTAGAGCAGTTCCTGACTCAGCAGCGAGGTCACGCCCCAGACGGTCACCACGATGGCGAGCACCCTCAGGTACGGCCACCACACCTCGCCCAGCCAACGATTGGTGTCGCTGAGCACGAACGAGGCGAGCCGACCGGCGGACGGCCCGGCCACCGGGCTGGCCGACCGCAGGGCCGGCTGCGCCGGGGGCGGCGTCGGCGGCAGGTCCAGCAGCAGCGTGTCCAGCTCGGCGTAGGTCCGCGCGGCGTAGGCCCGTTGCAACCGCTCGTCGTACTCGTGCAGGTCCAGACGACCCTCGTTGAGGGCTACCCGCAACCGTTCGGCCACCGCCTCGCGGTCCGCGTCCGCCGCTCGCATCCCGTCGCGCCCGTCCATGCCGGCAAGCATGCCACCGCCACGCCAGCCACGCCCTGCCCCAGAGCTCGGTCGATCATGAAGCTGCCACCACACCGGCGCGACCACACCTCGTGCTCCACCGGCGCGGGGCGGGAGTGCTAGGGGGTTGTCGAGGCCGCGGGTTGGCGGGCGGTCACCAGGTCGCCCAGGCGGGCGCGGCCACCGTCGAAGGCCGTGAGCACCCACACGCCGTCGGGCAGCAGCGCCATCGAGTGCTCGACGTGCGCCGCGATCGAGCCGTCCCGGGTGACGACCGTCCAGCCGTCGGCCAACTCGACGGTACGGGGGGACGCCATCGTGATCATCGGCTCGATGGCCAACGCCATGCCGGGCACCAGACGCGGGCCCTTGCCCGGCCGGCCGTGGTTGAGCACGTGCGGGTCCTGGTGCATCTCGGTGCCGATGCCGTGGCCGCCGTAGCCGTCGACGATGCCGTACCGGCCGCCCTTGCGAACCGCGCTCTCCACGGCGTGCGAGATGTCGGTGAGACGGCCCTTGCCGCTTGCCGCGCCGCGGGCGGCGGCGGCGATGCCGGCCCACATGGCGTCCTCGGCGACCTCGGCCATCTTCAGCAGCGCCGGGTCGACGTCGCCGACCCCGACGGTGATGGCGGAGTCCCCGTGCCACCCGTCCAGCACCGCGCCGCAGTCGATGGAGATCAGATCACCGGCCTGAAGCACCTGCTTCGGCGACGGGATGGCGTGCACGATCTGCTCGTTGACCGAGGAGCAGATCGACGCCGGGAAACCGTGGTAGCCCTTGAACGACGGGACGCCACCCGCCGCACGGATTGTCGACTCGGCGATGGCGTCCAGATCGGCGGTGCTCACACCGGGGGCGACAGCCTCCCGCATCCGGCGAAGCGCCTCGGCGACCACCAGACCGGCGGCCCGCATCTTCTCGATCTGGTCAGGGGTCTTCAGCTGGATGTCCAGCTGGGGACGACGCATGGAGCGATTACCTTTCGTTGCCGAACAGCGGGGCACGTCACGCGTACCCCGCTGTTCGCACTCTATCCGCCGTGGTCCGGCGGGACCTCAGCCGCCGTACGACCGCAGTGCGTCGATGGCCCGGGTGGTGACGTCCTCCACCGGGCCGGTGGCGTCGATCCCGACCAGCTTGCCCTGAGCGCCGTAGTAGTCGACGAGGGGCGCGGTCTTCTCGCTGTACTCACGAAGCCGGGTGGCGATCGTCTCCGGCTTGTCGTCGTCGCGCTGGAACAGCTCGGCGCCGCACCTGTCGCAGATGCCCGGCCGGGTGGTGGCGTCGAACTCGACGTGCCAGATCTTGCCGCAGCCCCGGCAGGTACGCCGACCGGAGAGGCGCCTGATCACCTCGTCGTCGTCGACCACCAGCTCCAGGACCAGATCCAGCGCGGTGCCCAGGTCGGCGAGGAGCTTGTCCAGGGCGGCCGCCTGCGGCGTGGTCCGCGGGAAGCCGTCGAGCAGGAAGCCCTCGCTGGCGTCGGGCTCGGCCAGCCGGTCCCGGACCATGTTGATGGTGACCTCGTCCGGAACCAGCTCGCCTGCATCCATGTAGCGCTTCGCCTCGACGCCGAGCGGCGTGCCCTGGGTGACGTTCGAGCGGAAGATGTCTCCGGTCGAGATCTTGGGTACCGACAGGTGCGCGGCGACGAACTCCGCCTGCGTGCCCTTACCCGCACCCGGCGGGCCAACCAGAACGAGTCTCATCTACCGCAGGAACCCTTCGTAGTTCCGCTGCATGAGTTGGCTCTCGATCTGCTTCACGGTCTCCAGACCGACGCCGACCATGATGAGCACAGCGGTGCCACCGAACGGGAAGTTCTGGTACTGCTGGCTGTCCAGCCAGATGAAGAAGAAGTTCGGCAGGATCGAGATGATGCCGAGGTAGAGCGCGCCCGGCAGGGTGATCCGGCTGAGGATGAAGTCCAGGTAGTCGGCAGTCGGCTTGCCCGGCCGGATGCCCGGCACGAACCCGCCGTACTTCTTCATGTTGTCCGCGACCTCGGTCGGGTTGAACGTGATCGAGACGTAGAAGTACGTGAAGAAGATGATCAGCAGGAAGTAGACCGAGATGTAGATCGGGCTGTTCGGGGCGACCAGGTTGTTCTGGATCCACGCCTGGACCTTGCCCGGATCGTTCTGGTCGAAGAACTGCAGGGCCAGCTGCGGCAGGTAGAGCAGCGACGAGCCGAAGATGACCGGGATCACACCCGCCTGGTTGACCTTCAGCGGGATGTAGGTCGAGGTGCCGCCGTACATCCGCCGGCCGATCATCCGCTTGGCGTACTGCACGGGAATCCGGCGCTGCGCCTGCTCGATGAAGGTGACAGCGGTGATGACCACCAGAACCAGCGCGATGACCAGGGCGAACTTGCCCCAACCCTGGCTGGTCTTGATCTGCCAGCCCTCGCCGGGCAGCCGGGCCGCGATCGAGGTGAAGATCAGAACGGACATGCCGTTGCCGACGCCCCGGTCGGTGATCAGCTCACCGAGCCACATGACCATGCCGGTGCCGGCGGTCATGGTGATCACCAGGATGGTCAGGGTCAGCCAGTCCGGGATGCCGGTGCCGGTCGGGATGATCGGGAACTGGTCGCAGCGGTTCTGGAACAGCTGCCCCGAGCGGGCCAGCGCCACGAACGCCGAGGCCTGCAGCACGCCGAGACCGAGGGTCAGGTAGCGCGTGTACTGCGTGATCTTCGCCTGGCCGGCCTGGCCCTCCTTGCGGAGCTGCTCCAGCCGCGGGATCACGACGGTCAGCAGCTGCAGGATGATCGACGCGGTGATGTAGGGCATGATGCCCAGCGCGAAGACCGAGAGCTGTAGCAGCGCTCCGCCGGAGAAGAGGTTGAGCAGATTCAGCGGGCCCGTCGTGTCACCCGAGATGGAGTCGAGGCACTTCTGCACGTTGCCGTACGAGACGCCCGGGCTGGGGAGCGTCGCACCCAGCCGGTAGACCGCGATGATGCCTACTGTGAACAGCAGCTTCTTGCGCAGGTCAGGCGTACGGAACGCACTGAGAAAGGCGGACAGCAACTTCTTCCTCCTGCGCGAGGCGGGCCGCCGGTGATCCCTGGCGGGTGGGGGTGGATCACGGGCGAGTGCCCGCAATCCATGGCTGGGATGGGACTCTAACAGTCCGACCCCGGTCCGGGCAGATGCGCCCGACTACATAAATCGATTCCGATGTTACCGGGCGTTCGAGGCCCAGGCAGACCATGGCGCCCGTCAGTTGCTCACAACTGGACGGGCGCCATGGGCGGTACGCCTTACAGCTCGGTGGCGGAGCCACCGGCAGCGGCGATCTTCTCCTTGGCCGACGCACTGAACGCGTGCGCAGACACCTGGAGCGCCACACCGCCGAGGTCCCCGGTGCCGAGGACCTTGACCGGGTGACCCTTGCGGACCGCGCCGGACTCGACGAGCTCCAGCGGGCCGACCTGACCACCATTCGGGAACAGCTCAGCGAGTCGGTCCAGGTTGACCACCTGGAAGACCACCTTGAACTTGTTCTTGAAGCCCTTCATCTTCGGCAGGCGCATGTGGATGGGCATCTGCCCACCCTCGAACGCCGCCGAGATGTTCTTGCGGGCCTTGGAGCCCTTGGTACCGCGACCAGCGGTCTTGCCCTTGGAACCCTCACCGCGACCCACGCGGGTCTTCGCGGTCTTGGAACCGGGCGCCGGGCGCAGGTGATGCACCTTGATCGTCATTACTCGACCTCCTCGACCTTCACGAGGTGGCTCACAGTGAAGATCATGCCGCGGATCTCGGGCCGGTCCTCCTTGACCACCACGTCGTTGATCCGCTTGAGACCGAGCGAACGCAGCGACTCACGCTGGTTGTGCTTGGTCCCGATACCGGACCGGAGCTGGGTGACCTTCAGACGTGCCATCAGCGCGCCACCCCCGCACGCGACGCCAGCATGGCGGCCGGCGCGACGTCCTCCACCGGCAGGCCACGACGCGCCGCGACCTGCTCGGGGGACTCAAGCCCCTTCAGGGCCGCCACGGTGGCGTGCACGATGTTGATCGGGTTCGACGAACCGAGGCTCTTGGAGAGCACGTCGTGGATCCCGGCGCACTCCAGCACGGCGCGCACCGGACCACCGGCGATGACACCCGTACCGGCCGAGGCCGGCTTGAGCAGCACGACGCCAGCGGCGTCCTCACCCGTCACCGGGTGCGGGATCGACTGACCGATCCGCGGGACCTTGAAGAAGTGCTTCTTGGCCTCCTCGACACCCTTGGCGATGGCCGCGGGCACCTCCTTGGCCTTTCCGTAGCCCACGCCGACCGTGCCGTCGCCGTCGCCCACGATCACCAGGGCGGTGAAGCTGAAGCGACGACCACCCTTCACGACCTTGGCGACGCGGTTGATCGCGACGACCCGCTCAAGGTGCGGGGTCTTCTCGACGGGCGCGTTTCCGCGGCCGCCCTCACGGCGGTTGTCGCGGCGACCACCCTCGTTGCCACCGGACCCGCCGCCACGGCGCTGTTGACCTGGCATCAGCAGCCTTCCTTATCTCTCGTGACGGGGTTGTTAGAACTCGAGCCCGGCTTCGCGGGCGGCGTCGGCAAGCGCGGCGACTCGCCCCGCGTACCGGTTGCCGCCGCGGTCGAAGACGACCTTGGAGACGCCGGCGGCCTTGGCCCGCTCGGCGAGCAGTGCGCCCACCTTGCCGGCGAGGGCGCTCTTGTCGCCCTCCGCACCGCGCAGCGAGGCGTCCAGGGTCGACGCCGACGCCAGGGTGTGGCCCTTGGTGTCGTCGACGATCTGGGCGACCATGTGTCGCAGCGAACGGGTGACGACCAGGCGCGGACGCTCGGACGTACCGCTGACGTTCTTGCGGACGCGGAAGTGCCGACGCGCACGCCCAACGGCGCGCTTGGCGGCGACACCGCGGCGGCGCTTGAGCAGCGTGGCGCTCACTTCTTACCTGCCTTTCCGGCCTTGCGGCGGATGACCTCGCCCTGGTACTTCACGCCCTTGCCCTTGTAGGGCTCCGGCGGGCGGATCTTCCGGATGTTGGCGGCGACCTCACCGACCTGCTGCTTGTCGATGCCAGCCACGTGGAACAGAGTGGGCCGCTCCACCGTGAAGGTGATGCCCGCCGGGGCGGGGACGACCACCGGGTGCGAGAACCCGAGCGCGAACTCGAGGTCCGAACCCTTGGCGGTGACCCGGTAACCGGTGCCGGCGATCTCCAGGCTCTTGCGGTAGCCCTCGGTGACCCCGACGATCATGTTGGCAACCAGCGTACGGCTCAGGCCGTGGAGTTCCTTGGCCTTGCGCTCGTCGTTCGGCCGGTTGACGTTCAGCTGCCCATCCTCGGCCCGCTCGACCGTGATCGGCTCGGCGAGGGTGTGCTCAAGCTGGCCCTTGGGGCCCTTGACCTTGACGGTCTGCCCGTCGATCGTGATGTCGACGCCGGCTGGTACCGGGATCGACTTACGTCCAATTCGCGACATTTCTACCAGTCTCCCGTTACCAGACGAAGGCGAGGACTTCCCCGCCAACACTCCGCTTGCGGGCCTGCCGGTCGGTCAGCAGCCCCTGGGACGTCGAAATGATCGCCACGCCCAGCCCACCGAGCACCCGCGGGAGCCCGTCCGACTTGGCGTACACCCGGAGACCGGGCTTGGACACGCGCTTGATGCCGGCCAGGCTCCGCTCGCGGTTCTGGCCGTACTTCAGCTCGACGACCAGTCGCTTGCCGACGGCACCCTCCTCGGGCTCCTCGACCGACCAGGTGGCGATGTAACCCTCGGCCTTCAGGACCTCGGCGATGTTCGCCTTGATCTTGGAGTAGGGCATCTTCACCTGATCGTGGTACGCCTGGTTGGCGTTACGCAGACGCGTGAGCATGTCTGCGATCGGGTCGGTCATCGTCATGGATTTCGTCAGCCTTTCTCGCCGGGGTTCCCGGGGCATCAGCCCCGGGCCTACGGCGAAGAGCAATACCTAATCGGTGCAGGAGTTCCCGGCCGACGGCCGGGACGCGGTCGCCCTTACCAGGAAGCCTTGGACACGCCCGGCAGCTCACCGCGGTGAGCCATCTCCCGGATGCAGACCCGGCAGAGCCCGAACTTGCGGTAGACCGCCTTCGGACGCCCGCACCGCTGGCAGCGGGTGTACGCGCGAACCGAGAACTTCGGCTTCGCGGCCGCCTTGATGATCAGCGCCTTCTTGGCCATCTCAGTTCTCCTTGAACGGGAAGCCCAGGAGCTTGAGCAGCGCCCGGCCCTCGTCGTCGGTCGTGGCGGTCGTGACCACCGTGATGTCCATGCCCCGCTGGCGATCGATCCGGTCCTGGTCGATCTCGTGGAACACCGACTGCTCGGTCAGACCGAACGTGTAGTTGCCGTGCCCGTCCAGCTTGCGCCCGTCCAGACCGCGGAAGTCGCGGATACGCGGCAGCGAGATGGACAGCAGCCGGTCCAGGAACTCCCACATCCGGTCGCCGCGAAGGGTCACCTTCGCACCGATCGGCATGCCCTCGCGCAGCTTGAACTGCGCGATGGACTTGGTCGCCCGCCGCACCTGCGGCTTCTGGCCGGTGATCGTGGCGAGGTCGCGGACCGCGCCGTCGATCAGCTTGGCGTCGCGAGCAGCCTCGCCGACACCCATGTTGACGACGATCTTGACCAGCCGCGGCACCTGCATGGGGTTGCCGTAGCTGCGCTGCTCGCGCAGCTGGGCCACGATCTCGTTGCGGTACCGCTCCTTGAGGCGCGGCAGGGTCTTTTCGGTAGCCGTGGTCATCACAGGTCCTTACCGGTGCTACGCGCGATGCGGACCTTCTGGCCGTTGTCGTCGATCCGGTAACCGACGCGGGTCGGCTTGCCGTCGGAGTCCAGGACCTGCACGTTCGAGACGTGGATCGGGGCCTCCTGAGTGACGATGCCGCCGGTCTTGGCGCCACGCTGGGTGGTGCTGATGCGGGTGTGCTTCTTGACCCGGTTCACGCCCTCGACCAGGACCTTGTCCTGCCGCGGGTAGGCCTGAATGACCTTGCCCTTGGCACCCTTGTCCTTGCCGGCGATGACGACGACCGTGTCGCCCTTCTTGACCTTCACGGTCACAACACCTCCGGCGCGAGGGAAATAATCTTCATGAACCGCTTGTCCCGCAGCTCCCGGCCCACCGGGCCGAAGATGCGGGTACCACGCGGGTCCCCGCCGTCCTTGATGATGACGGCGGCGTTCTCGTCGAAGCGGATGTACGAGCCGTCCGGCCGACGCTTCTCCTTGGCCGTGCGAACGACGACCGCCTTGACGACGTCGCCCTTCTTCACACCGGCACCCGGGATCGCGTCCTTGACCGTGGCCACGATGACGTCGCCGATGCTCGCGTAGCGCCGACCCGAGCCACCGAGAACCCGGATGCACAGGATCTCCCGAGCACCCGTGTTGTCGGCGACGCGCAGTCGCGACTCCTGCTGAATCACGTCTATCTCCTATGTCTGCCGGTTCTCCGGCCGC
Organism: Micromonospora sp. CA-240977; assembly: GCF_050942285.1. Lineage (NCBI taxonomy): Bacteria > Bacillati > Actinomycetota > Actinomycetes > Micromonosporales > Micromonosporaceae > Micromonospora > Micromonospora sp. CA-240977. The sequence continues at coordinate 6,789,700 of NZ_CP192055.1, forward strand.
CGTAGCGGCCGGAGCCTGGCGGAACCTACGCCCGACGCAACGCCGGGCGAGCTCGAGCCTTCGCTACTTGGCCTTTTCCAGGATCTCCACGATCCGCCAACGCTTGGTGGCGCTCAGCGGCCGGGTCTCCATGATGAGAACCCGGTCACCGGTGCCAGCGGCGTTCTGCTCGTCGTGCACCTTCAGCTTGGCCGTACGGCGCATGATCTTGCCGTACAGCGCGTGCCGAACCCGGTCCTCGACCTCGACGACGACGGTCTTGTCCATCTTGTCGCTGATCACCAGGCCCTCGCGGACCTTGCGGCGCGACCGCGCGGCGGCGGTGGCGGTCTCTTCGGTCATGATGCAGTCACCTCAGTCGGCGCGGCCGAGAGCCCCAGCTCGCGCTCACGCATGATCGTGTAGATCCGGGCGATCTCCCGACGGATGACCTGCAACCGCCGGTTGTTGTCCAGCTGCCCGGTTGCGGCCTGCACGCGGAGGTTGAACAGCTCCGCCTTGGCCTCCCGCAGCTTCGTGACCAGCTCCTCTTCGGAGAGCTCACGCAGCTCGGTCGCCTTAACGCCCGCTGCCATCAGGATTCACCCACTTCGCGCGTAACAATGCGGCACTTCATCGGGAGCTTGTGGATCGCGCGACGCATGGCCTCTCGCGCGGTCTGCTCGTTGGGGAAGGACATCTCGAAGAGAACCCGCCCCGGCTTGACGTTGGCGACCCACCACTCGGGCGAACCCTTACCGGAACCCATCCGGGTCTCGGCAGGCTTCTTGGTGAGGGCCTGGTCCGGGAAGATCGTGATCCAGACCTTGCCACCACGCTTGATGTGGCGAGTCATCGCGATACGTGCCGACTCGATCTGCCGGTTCGTCACGTACGCCGGCTCGAGAGCCTGGATCCCGAACTCGCCGAACACCACCCGGTTACCACCCTTGGACGCGCCACTGCGGTCCGGGTGGTGCGGCTTGCGGAAGCCCTTCGGGGGCTTGCGCGGCATCAGCATCTGTCAGCCCTCCTGCTGCGTTTCTGCCGGAGCAGCCGCGGCGGCGACAGCTGCGCTGTCCACCGGCTCGCCGCTCGGCGTCTCGGCCTGCTGCGCGATGGTGGTCGCAGCAGCCCGCCCGGCCTCGGTGCCACCGGCCGTGGTGCCGGACGAACCCGACCGACCACGACGCGGACGCTCGGGACGGTCGCCACGCTCACCACGACGCGGGCGGGACGGACCGGCCTCGGCCGGAGCCTCCCGGCCCGGGACGGCGTCGCCCTTGTAGATCCAGACCTTCACACCGATCCGACCGAACGTCGTACGGGCCTCGAAGAAGCCGTACTCGATGTTGGCCCGCAGCGTGTGCAGCGGAACCCGGCCCTCACGGTAGAACTCGGTCCGGCTCATCTCGGCGCCGCCGAGGCGGCCCGAGACCTGAACCCGGATGCCCTTGCAGACCGGGTTCTTCATCGCCGACTGCATGGCCTTGCGCATCGCCCGACGGAAGCTGACCCGGCTGGACAGCTGCTCGGCCACGCCCTGCGCGACCAGCTGAGCGTCCGACTCGGGGTTCTTCACCTCGATGATGTTCAGCTGAACCTGCTTGCCGGTGAGCTTCTCAAGCTCGCCGCGGATCCGGTCGGCCTCCGCACCCTTACGGCCGATGACGATGCCCGGCCGGGCGGTGTGGATGTCGACCCGGACCCGGTCGCGGGTGCGCTCGATGTCGACCTTGGAAATCCCGGCACGCTCCAGGCCCTTGGACATCATCCGGCGAATCTTGACATCTTCGCCGATGTAGTCCTTGTAGAGCTTGTCCGCGAACCAGCGGGACTTCCAGTCGGTCGAGATGCCGAGCCGGAACCCAGTGGGGTGAACCTTCTGACCCATTACTCGGCGTCCTCCGTCTTGCTCTGCGCTTCGGCCGGTGCGGCCTCCGTGGCCGGGGCGGCCTTCTTCGCCGCGGCCTTCCTCGGCGCTGCCGGCGCGACCGCTTCGACCGCCACGGTGATGTGGCAGGTGCGCTTGCGGATTCGGTACGCCCGACCCTGCGCCCGCGGCTGGAACCGCTTCATCGTCGGGCCCTCGTCCACGAAGGCCTCGCTGACGAGCAGCGCGTCGGGGTCCAGCCGCTCGTTGTTCTCCGCGTTGGCGATCGCGCTAGCGAGCACCTTGTACACCTGCTCGCTCGCAGCCTGCGGCGCGAACTGCAGCACCGTGAGCGCCTCCTTCGCGGGCAGGCCGCGGACGAGGTTGACCACCCGGCGCGCCTTCATCGGCGAGATGCGCACGTGCCGCGCAACCGCCCGCGCGCCCGGAAGCACCGGAGCGTCGCCCTTTCCTGGCATCGCTGTAACCCCTTGTTCCCTCTATCCGTATGCCCGCGGCGTCAGCGCCGACGGCTCTTCCGGTCGTCCTTCTCGTGACCCTTGAAAGTGCGGGTCAGCGCGAACTCGCCGAGCTTGTGCCCGACCATCGCCTCGGTCACGAACACCGGGACGTGCTTGCGTCCGTCATGAACGGCGATCGTGTGCCCCAGCATCTCGGGGATGATCGTCGAACGCCGCGACCAGGTCTTGATCACGTTCTTGGAGCCCTTGTCGTTCTGTACTTCCACCTTCTTGAGCAGGTGGTCGTCTACGAACGGGCCCTTCTTCAGGCTGCGAGGCATGTCTTATCTCCCTCAGCCGCGCTTACGCGTGGCGTAGCGGCGGCGGACGATCAGCCGGTCACTCGGCTGGCCCTTACGGCGGGTGCGGCCCTCGGGCTTACCCTGCGGGTTGACCGGGTGGCGACCACCGGAGGTCTTACCCTCACCACCACCGTGCGGGTGGTCGACCGGGTTCATGGCGACACCACGGACGGTCGGGCGCTTGCCCTTCCACCGCATCCGGCCGGCCTTGCCCCAGTTGATGTTCGACTGGTCGGCGTTGCCGATCTCGCCGACGCTGGCGCGGCAGCGCACATCCACCCGCCGGATCTCGCCGGACGGCATACGAAGGGTCGCGTACGCGCCCTCGCGGCCGAGCAGCTGGATACCGACACCGGCGGAGCGGGCCAGCTTGGCCCCGCCACCCGGACGCAGCTCCACGTTGTGGATCGTGGTACCGACCGGGATGTTGCGCAGCGGCAGGTTGTTACCCGGCTTGATGTCGGCGCCCGGACCGGACTCGACGCGGTCGCCCTGCTTCAGGTCCTTCGGCGCGATGATGTACCGCTTCTCGCCGTCGGCGTAGTGCAGCAGCGCGATGCGCGCCGTGCGGTTCGGGTCGTACTCGATGTGAGCGACCTTCGCCGGCACGCCGTCCTTGTCGACCCGCTTGAAGTCGATCAGACGGTACTGGCGCTTGTGACCGCCGCCGTGGTGCCGCGTGGTGATCCGGCCGTGGGCGTTACGCCCGCCCTTCTTCGGCAGCGGAACCAGCAGCGACTTCTCCGGCGTGGACCGGGTGATCTCGGCGAAGTCAGCGACACTCGAGCCACGTCGGCCCGGCGTCGTCGGCTTGTACTTACGGATAGCCATTGTCTACACCCCTCAGCTGACCGGGCCGCCGAAGGCCTCGATGCGGTCACCGTCAGCCAGCTTCACGATCGCCCGCTTGGTCGCCTTGCGCTGACCGAAGCCGGTCTTGGTGCGCTTGCGCTTACCCTGGCGGTTGAGCGTGTTGACCGTCAGGACGCGGACGTTGAAGATCTGCTGGATAGCGATCTTGATCTCGGTCTTGTTCGCGTCCGGGTGCACCAGGAAGGTGTACCAGTTCCGGTTCAGCTCGCTGTAGCTCTTCTCCGAGACGACCGGCGCCACGATGATGTCGCGCGGGTCGGCGATCGTGCTCACTTGCCACCCTCCTCGGTGGTCTCGGCGGGCACGCCCAGGAACTCGTCCAGGGCGTCCTTGGTGAAGACCACGTCGTCGGCCACCAGCACGTCGTACGTGTTCAGCTGGCCGGACTCGATCAGGTGCACGCGCGGCTCGTTGCGCAGCGACACCCAGTTCAGCTCGTCGGTGCTGCTCAGCACGACCAGGACCCGACGGGCCTCGGTGAGCTTGGTCAGCGTGGCCAGGGCCGCCTTGGTCGACGGCTTCTCGCCCGAGACGAACGCCTCGACGACGTGCACCTGCCCGGCGCGGGCCCGGTCGGAGAGGGCACCCCGCAGAGCGGCGGCCTTCATCTTCTTCGGGGTCCGCTGGCTGTAGTCGCGCGGCACGGGACCGTGCACGACGCCACCGCCGGCGAACTGCGGCGCGCGGATCGAGCCCTGCCGGGCGCGACCGGTGCCCTTCTGCTTGTACGGCTTCTTGCCGCCACCAGCGACCTCGGCGCGGGTCTTGGTCTTGTGCGTGCCCTGTCGGGCCGCCGCGAGCTGGGCCACCACGACCTGGTGCATCAGCGCGACGTTGGCCTGCACGTCGAAGATGTCCGCCGGCAGCTCGACGGAGCTGCTGGTGGTGCCTTCGACGGTGCGCACGTCAACGGTGGTCACTTGGCCGCACCGCCCTTCTTCACCTTGATCTTGGCCGCGGTACGGACCAGAACCAGCGCGCCCTTGGGGCCAGGAATGGCGCCCCGGACGAGCAGGAGGTTGTTCTCGGTGTCGACCGCCTGGACGGTGAGGTTCTGCACGGTGTACCGCACGCCACCCATCCGACCGGCCATCCGGGTGCCCTTGAAGACGCGACCGGGGGTCGCGCAGGCGCCGATGGAACCGGGCGAACGGTGCTTGCGCTCGACACCGTGGCTGCTGCCCAGACCGTGGAAGCCGTGCCGCTTCATCGCGCCGGCAAAGCCCTTGCCCTTGGTCTTGCCGGTGACGTCGATGGTGACGCCGGCCGGGAACTCCTCGACAGTGACTTCCTGGCCGAGCGAGTACTCCCCCGCGTCCGTGGTGCGCAGCTCGACGATGTGCCGGCGCGGCGCCACGTCCGCCTTGGCGTAGTGCCCGCTGATCGGCTTCTTGACCTTGCGCGGGTCGATGGTGCCGTAGGCCAGCTGGACCGCGGAGTAACCGTCCTTCTCGGCGCTACGAACCTGGCTGATGACGCACGGGCCGGCCTCGACCACGGTCACGGGAACAACCTTGTTGTTGTCCCAGACCTGGGTCATGCCGAGCTTGGCGCCCAGGATCCCCTTGACTTGCCTGTCCATTTGTCCGGTCCCTACAGCTTGATCTCGATGTCGACGCCAGCCGGCAGGTCGAGGCGCATGAGCGAGTCGACCGTCTTCGGGGTCGGGTCGATGATGTCGATCAGCCGCTTGTGCGTGCGCATCTCGAAGTGCTCGCGCGAGTCCTTGTACTTGTGCGGCGAGCGGATAACGCAGAAACGGTTGATCTCCGTGGGCAGCGGCACCGGGCCCGCGACCTGCGCCCCGGTGCGCGTCACCGTCTCGACGATCTTCCGAGCCGAGGAGTCGACGACCTCGTGGTCATAGGCCTTGAGCCGGATGCGGATCTTCTGTCCCGCCATGGTGGCTTCTGTTCCTTCTCTCGATGCCGCTGTGTTGCGGGCGCCTGTGCCGGCTGGCACAGGCCCACTTCGCCGACCCCCGCGGTCGGGCGTGTCGCGCCCTCGGGCCGAGCTCCGCCCCGTGGTTCCGGAGTGGTGCTGACCGCGCGGTGGGTCAAGGCGCCGATCGCATTACCGCGACCTGAACGCCGTGCGAGGGTGGTTGGCGACTGGGCCGCCAACCACCCTACGCTCGACTGACTCGCCACCCGGAGGTTCAGCGAAAGCCGAACACAGGCGACGAACTGTCGTTACGCAACCTGACTAGTATGCCGCACGACCGGCGGCGGGTCTAATCGGGGTTACCTAGTTCACTTGATGATCTTGGTGACGAACCCGGCGCCGACGGTGCGGCCACCCTCGCGGATCGCGAACTTGAGGTTCTCCTCCATGGCGATGGGCTGGATCAGCTTCACCGACATGGACGTGTTGTCACCCGGCATGACCATCTCGGTGCCCTCGGGGAGGGTGACGACACCGGTGACGTCCGTGGTCCGGAAGTAGAACTGCGGACGGTAGTTCTGGAAGAACGGGGTGTGGCGGCCACCCTCCTCCTTGGAGAGGATGTAGACCGTCGCCTCGAACTCCGTGTGCGGGGTGTTCGAGCCCGGCTTCACGACGACCATGCCGCGCTCGACCTCGTCGCGCTTGGTGCCACGCAGCAGCAGGCCGACGTTCTCGCCTGCGCGGGCGTCGTCCAGGGTCTTCCGGAACATCTCGATCGCGGTGACCTTGGTCTTGAAGCTCTTCTCCTTGATACCGACGAGCTCAACATCCTCGTTCGGCAGGAGAACGCCGCGCTCCACGCGACCGGTGACGACGGTGCCACGACCGGTGATCGTGAAGACGTCCTCAACCGGCATCAGGAACGGCATGTCGACCTCGCGCTCCGGCTGCGGGATCGAGGTGTCGACAGCGGTCATCAGGTCCAGCAGCTTGCCGGTCCACTCGGGGTCACCCTCGAGGGCCTTCAGCGCCGAAACCCGAACGACCGGCAGGTCGTCACCCGGGTACTCCTGCGAGGAGAGCAGCTCACGGACCTCGAGCTCGACGAGCTCCAGGAGCTCCTCGTCGTCGACCATGTCGCTCTTGTTGAGCGCCACGACGATGTACGGCACACCAACCTGACGGGCCAGCAGCACGTGCTCGCGGGTCTGCGGCATCGGGCCGTCGGTCGCCGCGACCACCAGGATCGCGCCGTCCATCTGCGCGGCACCGGTGATCATGTTCTTGATGTAGTCCGCGTGGCCGGGGCAGTCGACGTGCGCGTAGTGCCGCGCCTCGGTCTGGTACTCGACGTGCGCGATCGAGATCGTGATGCCGCGGGCCTTCTCCTCCGGCGCCTTGTCGATCTCGTCGAACGGCGTGTAGGGGTTCAGGTCCGGGAACTGGTCGTGCAGGACCTTGGTGATGGCCGCCGTCAGCGTCGTCTTACCGTGGTCGATGTGACCAATGGTGCCGATGTTGACGTGCGGCTTAGTCCGCTCGAACTTAGCCTTCGCCACTGGTGTCCTCCTGTGGACTTCTTGGTTCGTACGCCCGGCGCGCCGGTCGGCGCTTAGGACTCTGTCGACAGCCTTTCCGACCTGACGGTCGGAGAGCCTTTGTGGGTTCTGCGGCGATGAAGCCTACAGGCCCGGTCTCACGCGATCCGATCGTGGTGGCCGCGGGCGGGTGAACCCTCCCGCGACCAACCACGAATCACCAGCTCAGAGCGTTACTCGCCCGTTGCCTTGGCGATGATCTCCTTCGCGACGCTCTGCGGAACCTCGGCGTAGGAGTCGAACTGCATGCTGTAGCTAGCCCGGCCCTGGGTCTTCGACCGCAGGTCGCCGACGTAGCCGAACATCTCCGACAACGGCACCAGAGCCCTGACGATGCGGGCGCCACTGCGCTCCTCCATCGCCTGGATGATGCCGCGGCGGGAGTTGAGGTCACCGATGACGTCACCCATGTTCTCCTCAGGAGTGGTGACTTCAACGGCCATCATCGGCTCGAGCAACGCGGGATCGGCCTTGCGGGCCGCGTCCTTCATCACCATCGAGCCGGCGATCTTGAATGCCATTTCCGACGAGTCGACCTCGTGGTACTGGCCGTCCAGCAGGGTCAGCTTCACACCGACCAGCGGGAAGCCCGCGAGGATGCCGTACTGCAGCGCGTCCTGCGCACCGGCGTCCACCGACGGGATGAACTCCCGGGGGATCCGGCCGCCGCTGACGGCGTTTGCGAACTCGTAGGTCGGCGAGTCGTTGTCCAGCGGCAGCGGCTCGACGCTCACGATCACGCGGGCGTACTGGCCGGAACCACCGGTCTGCTTCTTGTGGGTGTACTCGACCTTCTCCACCTTGCGGCGGATGGTCTCGCGGTACGCCACCTGCGGCTTGCCGACGTTGGCCTCGACGTTGAACTCGCGGCGCATCCGGTCGACCAGGATGTCCAGGTGCAGCTCGCCCATGCCGGAGATGACCGTCTGACCGGTCTCCTCGTCCAGCTGGACGCGGAAGGTCGGGTCCTCCTCGGCCAACCGCTGGATCGCGGTGCCCAGCTTCTCCTGGTCGGACTTGGTCTTCGGCTCGATCGCCACCGAGATGACCGGCTCCGGGAACGTCATCGACTCCAGGATCACCGGGTTCGCCGGGTCGGAGAGCGTGTCGCCGGTGGTGGTCTGCTTGAGACCCTGCACGGCGATGATGTCGCCGGCCTGCGCCGACGGACGCTCTTCCCGCTTGTTGGCGTGCATCTGGTAGATCTTGCCGATGCGCTCCTTGCGGTCCTTGGTGGAGTTGACCACCTGGGAACCGGAATCGAGCGTGCCGGAGTAGACCCGCACGTAGGTGAGCTTACCGAGGTGCTTGTCCGTCTGGATCTTGAACGCCAGGCCGGAGAACGGCTCCGAGTTGGACGGCTTCCGCAGCAGCGGGGTCTCGCCATCGGTGGCCGTACCCTCGATCGCCGGAACGTCCAGCGGCGACGGCAGGAAGTCGACAACGGCGTCGAGCATGGGCTGAACGCCCTTGTTCTTGAACGCCGAGCCGCACAGCACCGGGTTGGCCTTGCCGGCGATGGTGGCACGCCGGATGGCGGCCTTGATCTCCTCGACGGAGACCTCCTCGCCTTCCAGGTACTTCTCCATCACCGAGTCGTCGACGTCGGCCAGGGTCTCCATCAGCTTCTCGCGCCACTCGGCCGCGGAGTCGGCCAGCTCGGCCGGGATCTCCTCGATCGCGTAGTCCTCACCCTTCTGGGTCTCCCCACGCCAGGTGAGAGCGCGCATGCCGATCAGGTCGACGACACCGATGTGGTCGCCCTCGAGCCCGATCGGGATCTGGAGCACCAGCGGGGTGGCGTTCAGCCGGTCGATCATCATCTGCACGCAGCGGAAGAAGTCGGCGCCGGTCCGGTCGAGCTTGTTGACGAAGCACATACGCGGGACGTTGTACTTGTCGGCCTGCCGCCAGACGTTCTCCGTCTGCGGCTCCACGCCGGCGACACCGTCGTAGACCGCTACCGCACCATCCAGCACTCGCAGCGACCGCTCGACCTCGACCGTGAAGTCGACGTGACCGGGCGTGTCGATGATCTGGATCGTGTGGCCCTTCCACTCACACTTGGTAGCAGCGGAGGTGATGGTGATGCCACGCTCCTGCTCCTGCTCCATCCAGTCCATGACGGCAGCGCCCTCGTGGACCTCACCGATCTTGTACGTGATGCCGGTGTAGAACAGGATCCGCTCGGTGGTCGTGGTCTTACCGGCATCGATGTGCGCCATGATGCCGATGTTGCGTACGTTGGCGAGCGCGTCTGCGGCGGCCACTTCAATCCCTACTTATCGTCGTCTCGACACAACTGGTGGCGGTTCCGGCGCCCGGAGGCGCCGGAACCAGGGTGTTACCAGCGGTAGTGCGCGAAGGCCTTGTTCGACTCGGCCATCTTGTGCGTGTCCTCGCGCCGCTTGACGGCGGCACCGAGGCCGTTGCTCGCGTCCAGCAGCTCGTTCATCAGCCGCTCGACCATGGTCTTCTCGCGCCGGGCGCGCGAGTAGGTGACAAGCCAACGCAGGCCCAGCGTGGTCGCCCGGGTCGGGCGGACCTCGACCGGAACCTGGTAGGTGGCGCCACCGACACGACGGCTACGCACCTCGAGGGTCGGCTTGACGTTGTCCATCGCCCGCTTGAGGGTGACGACCGGGTCGGTGCCGGACTTCTCGCGGCAGCCCTCGAGGGCCGCGTACACGATGGACTCGGCGAGCTGACGCTTGCCGCGGAGCAGGATCTTGTTCACCAGCTGGGTGACCAGCGGCGAGTTGTACACCGGGTCAGCGACCAGTGGCCGCCGCGGAGCGGGTCCCTTACGCGGCATGTCAGCTCTTCTCCTTCTTCGCGCCGTAACGGCTGCGCGCCTGCTTGCGGTTGCGGACACCCTGGGTGTCCAGCGAACCGCGAACGATCTTGTAACGCACGCCGGGGAGGTCCTTCACCCGGCCACCGCGCACGAGCACGATCGAGTGCTCCTGGAGGTTGTGACCGACGCCCGGGATGTAGGCGGTCACCTCGATCTGGCTGCTGAGCTTCACGCGAGCGACCTTGCGCAGCGCCGAGTTCGGCTTCTTCGGGGTGGTGGTGTACACGCGGGTGCACACGCCGCGCCGCTGAGGGGAACCCTTCAGCGCCGGGGTCTTGGTCTTGGTCGTCTTCGCCTGGCGGCCCTTTCGGACCAGCTGCTGGATCGTGGGCACCGGGTTTCTCCGCTCCCTTCGGCCGCATCGCGGCCGCGCCGTCTGCTCGTTAGCCGGCCTGCTGACCGGCTCTCCTACATTCCGACCTGGGCCACCTCACGGAGACCCCGGCACCCGCGGTCGGGCGTGTCGCCCTCTCCACGGTCCCGTTGCGGACGCTTGCGCGTGCCATCGGGTTTGTGTCACCGGCGCGCGGGTCGCCCCGCCACCGGATCCTTGGCTTGTCGTGCCGCCGTCCGGAATCCGGAAACAGCGCACGCACGAGTTGCCCGGGCATGCCCGGGCACAAGGGGAAAGAGTACCTACCACAACCGCCCAGGTCAAAACGGAAGGGCCCGGCGACTGTCTCACACCCGCCGGCCGAATCTCGTTCTGCCCCGTCGCCCGCGATGGGCACCTACGGACACAAGTGTACCGGCTTCCCCGCGGGACCACCCGTCGCCCCCGGGCCGGGCACCGCCAAGAGGGGTGCGGAAGCGGGTCAGGCGCCGGAGCGGACGGTGACCAGCCTCACGTCAGAGCGAGCAGCAGTGCCACGCCAAGACCCAGAACGCTGAGCAGGGCCCCCGCCGCGCCGCAGCTGATTCCGGCCATCGCGAGCCCTCGGCCGGTGAAGCGGACCGCCGGGGGCGCTGTCGGACGGCGGATCTGCCGCCGGCCGAGCAGGCCGGTGACGACCGCCGCCACGCCGGCCAGCAACCCGAGCACGGTGAACGCTCCGGAAGCCCAGGCCCCGCCGTCGTTCGCGAAGGCCACCCCGAAGCAGATCACGAGCAACGACACCAGAACCGACGCGATCCCGGCCACCAGGGCCCCGATGGCCAGCCCCGACGTGACCGGAGCCACGTCCAGGTGCACGACGCCGAACGGAGTGCCCGGCACCGCCTCCACCCGCTTCGGCGGCCGGTGCTGGGCGTCGCTGGGTGGCGGAACCGGGCGTCCGGGCATCCCAGCCCAACCGGGCGCGGGACCGGACGGCGGACCCCAACCCGGGGGCACACCAGGACCGGACTGGGGCGGACCCCAACCCGGCGGCACACCAGGCCCAGACTGCGGCGGACCCCAGCCCGGCGGCACACCAGGCCCAGACTGCGGCGGACCCCAACCCGGCGCCACATCGGGCCCAGACTGCGGCGGACCCCACCCGTACGGGACAGCAGGCCCGGACGACGGCGGACCCCAACCTGGCGGTGTCGGGGTGGGCACCCCGGAGGCCGGGTACGGCGGACCGGAGCCGGGCGGACTGGTCGTACCCCAGCCGGGGTGCGGCGCGGCAGAGGTCGGCGCGCCCCAACCCGGTGTGGACGCGGGTGGGTGCGGCTCGCTGCTCGGGCCCGGTTGCGCCCAGCCGATGGGCGCGAACGGAGCCGGCTCAGCCGGAGTCACCTCAGCCGGAGTCGGCTCGGTCGGAGTCGGCGCAGCCGGCTGGCCGGCCGGCTCGTCCGCAGGGGGCCGCGCCGGATCCGTCACGAGGTCCTCCTGTCGAAAGGCCGCCACCGCCGCACGGCGGACATCGGCCAGGCTACCGCCGGAGGCGCCGACGCCCACGCCGGGCGCGGCCGCTCAGTCCATGTTCGCCGGGTAGTCGTGACCGAACGGCGCACCGGCCAACCGCACCACGCCGATCACCACCACGGCCACCACGCTGACCGCGGCCAGCACCAGGCCGGCCCAGGCCATCCGCTCCCCCCGTCGCAGCCAGCTGCCGCCGGTCAGGAAACCCCCCGAGGAGTACGCCTCACGGCGCGCCTGGCGGGCCAGTTGCAGCGCCACCGTCGCCGGTACCACCCCGCCGATGAACAACCCGGTCAGCATGCCGAGCAGCCCGAGAGCGAAAACCGCCCGAGCCTTCGTGGCGCGGGCCGGATCCGGGTCCAACGGGTGGCGCAGGCCCTGCTGCGCGACGGACACCTGCCCGGGTGCGGTCGTCATCCCCCCATCATGCCGAACTCGGACCGGAGGTGGGTGGGTCCGGACACGACGAGGCCCCCGGCGGATACCGGGGGCCTCGTCGTGTGCGTGCTGTTTAGCGGTACGACCCGAAGTCGAAGTCGTCAAGCGGCACAGCCTGCCCGCTTGCCGGTCCGAAGCCGTAGTCGGTCTCCGGGTACCCGGTCATCGAGTAGACCTTGGCCTTGGCCTCCTCGGTCGGCTCGACCCGGACGTTGCGGTACTTGCTGATGCCCGTACCGGCCGGGATGAGCTTTCCGATGATCACGTTCTCCTTGAGGCCGACCAGCGAGTCGCTGCGCGAGTTGATCGCAGCGTCGGTCAGCACCCGGGTGGTCTCCTGGAAGGAGGCCGCCGAGAGCCAGGAGTCGGTGGCCAGCGAGGCCTTGGTGATACCCATCAGCACCGGACGACCGGCGGCGGGCTCGCCGCCCTCCGAGACGAGTCGGCGGTTCTCCGACTCGAACAGCGCCCGGTCGACGAGCACACCCGGCAGGAACTCGGTCGAGCCGGAGTCGATGACCGTCACCCGCTTGAGCATCTGGCGAATGATGATCTCGATGTGCTTGTCGTGGATGAGCACACCCTGCGAGCGGTAGACCTCCTGGACCTCACTGGTCAGGTGGACCTGGACCGCCCGCGGACCCATGATCCGCAGAAGCTCGTGCGGGTCGATGGTGCCCTCGGTCAGCTTCTCGCCGACCGCGACGTGACCGCCGTCGTGGGTCCGGAGCTTGACGCGCTTCGAGATCTTGTCGTAGACGATCTCTTCGCTGCCGTCGTCCGGCACCACGATGATCTTCCGCGAGCGCTCGCCGTCCTCGATCCGGATCCGACCCGGGGTGTCGGCGATGGGCGCCTTACCCTTCGGGACCCGGGCCTCGAAGATTTCCTGCACACGCGGCAGACCCTGGGTGATGTCCTCACCCGCGACACCACCGGTGTGGAAGGTACGCATCGTCAGCTGCGTACCGGGCTCACCGATGGACTGGGCGGCGATGATGCCGACCGCCTCGCCGATGTCGACCGACTTGCCGGTCGGCAGCGACCGGCCGTAGCAGGCCGCGCAGACGCCCAGCTTCGACTCACAGGTGAGCACGCTGCGCACCCGGACCGTCTCCACGCCGGCGGCGACGATCTTGTCGACCCCGATGGAGTTGATGTCCTGGCCGCGCTCGGCGACCACGGTGCCGTCCGGCCCCTTGATGTCGTCGGCCAGGGTCCGGGCGTGCACGCTGGTCTCGGCGTGGGTGTGGACGACGAGCTTGCCGTCGAGCTTCTCGCCGATCTGCATCGGGATCGCCCGGTCGGTGCCGCAGTCCTCTTCGCGGATGATGACGTCCTGCGAGACGTCCACCAGACGACGGGTCAGGTAACCCGAGTCGGCGGTCCGCAGCGCGGTGTCGGCGAGACCCTTACGGGCACCGTGCGTGGAGATGAAGTACTCCAGCACGGACAGACCCTCCCGGTAGCTGGCCTTGATCGGCCGCGGGATGATCTCGCCCTTCGGGTTGGCCACCAGACCACGGATCGCGGCGATCTGCCGGAGCTGGAGCAGGTTACCGCGGGCACCGGAGTTGATCATCTTCCACAGTGGGTTCTCCTGCGGAAGCGCGGTGTCCATCTCCTTGGCGACCTCGTTCGTCGCCTTGGTCCAGATCGTGATGAGCTCGCCGCGACGCTCCTCGGCGGTCATCAGACCACGCTGGTACTGCTTGTCGATCTGGTCGGCTTCCTTCTCGTACTTCGCCAGGATCTCCGCCTTGCGCGGCGGCGCGATGACGTCCTCCATGCCGATCGTCACGCCGGACCAGGTGGCCCAGTGGAAACCGGCCTCCTTGAGCCCGTCCAGGGTGGCGGCCAGCGCCACCTTGGGGAAGCGCTCGGCGAGGTCGTTGACGATCGCGGAGAGCTGACCCTTGCGGATCTCGTAGTTCACGAAGCGGTAGCCCTGCGGCAGCGTCTCGTTGAACAGCACCCGACCCAGGGTGGTCTCCACGGTCAGCGGGTCACCCTCGACCCAGCCCTCCGGGGCGGTCCACGCCTCGGAGCCGGCGCCGTTGTCGACACCGACCACGGCACGCAGGCGGATCTTCACCGGCGCCTGCAGGTGCAGCTCGCCGTTGTCGAAGGCCATCCGCGCCTCGGCGTCCGAGCTGAACGCCCGGCCCTCGCCCTTCTCACCGGCGGTGAGGTGGGTGAGGTGGTACAGACCGATGACCATGTCCTGCGTGGGCATGGTGACCGGCTTGCCGTCGGCCGGCTTGAGGATGTTGTTCGACGAAAGCATCAGGATCCGCGCCTCGGCCTGAGCCTCGGCGGACAGCGGCACGTGCACCGCCATCTGGTCACCGTCGAAGTCGGCGTTGAACGCGGTGCAGACCAGCGGGTGGATCTGGATCGCCTTGCCCTCGACCAGCTGCGGCTCGAAGGCCTGGATGCCCAGACGGTGCAGGGTCGGCGCCCGGTTCAGCAGCACCGGGTGCTCGCCGATGACCTCTTCCAGCACATCCCACACGACCGGGCGCTGACGCTCGACCATCCGCTTGGCGGACTTGATGTTCTGCGCGTGGTTGAGGTCGACCAGCCGCTTCATCACGAAGGGCTTGAACAGTTCCAGCGCCATCTGCTTGGGCAGACCGCACTGGTGCAGCTTGAGCTTCGGGCCGACCACGATGACCGAACGGCCGGAGTAGTCGACGCGCTTGCCCAGCAGGTTCTGGCGGAACCGGCCCTGCTTGCCCTTGAGCATGTCGGACAGCGACTTGAGCGGGCGGTTACCCGGGCCGGTGACCGGCCGACCACGACGGCCGTTGTCGAACAGCGCGTCGACGGCCTCCTGGAGCATCCGCTTCTCGTTGTTGACGATGATCTCGGGCGCGCCGAGGTCGATCAGTCGCTTGAGGCGGTTGTTCCGGTTGATCACGCGGCGGTACAGGTCGTTCAGGTCCGAGGTCGCGAACCGGCCACCGTCGAGCTGCACCATCGGGCGCAGGTCCGGCGGGATGACCGGGACGCAGTCCAGCACCATGCCGAGCGGCGAGTTGCGGGTGTTCAGGAACGCCGCGACGACCTTCAGCCGCTTGAGCGCCCGGATCTTCCGCTGACCCTTGCCGGACCGGATGGTCTCCCGCAGGCTCTCGGCCTCGGCGTCGAGGTCCATGTTCTGGACCAGCGCCTTGATCGCCTCGGCGCCCATGGAACCGGTGAAGTACTCACCGAACCGGTCGCGCAGCTCGCGGTAGAGCAGCTCGTCGGTGACCAGCTGCTTCGGCTCCAGCTTGCGGAAGGTGTCAAGCACCTCGTCCAGGCGGTCGATCTCGCGCTGGGCCCGGTCGCGGATCTGGCGCATCTCGCGCTCTCCGCCCTCCTTGACCTTGCGCCGGACGTCCGCCTTGGCACCCTCGGCCTCCAGCTCGGCCAGGTCGGCCTCGAGCTTGGCGGCCCGCTTCTCGATCTCCGAGTCGCGGCTGTTCTCGGACTGCCGCTTCTCGGCCAGGATCTCGTTCTCGATCGTCGAGAGGTCGCGGTGACGCGACTCCGCGTCCACGCTCGTCACGACGTACGAGGCGAAGTAGATGATCTTCTCGAGGTCCTTGGGGGCCAGGTCCAGCAGGTAGCCCAGCCGGCTCGGCACGCCCTTGAAGTACCAGATGTGGGTCACCGGAGCAGCGAGCTCGATGTGCCCCATCCGCTCACGACGGACCTTGGAGCGAGTCACCTCGACGCCGCAGCGCTCACAGATGATGCCCTTGAACCGGACGCGCTTGTACTTACCGCAGTAGCACTCCCAGTCCCGCTGCGGACCGAAGATCTTCTCGCAGAAGAGCCCGTCCTTTTCCGGCTTCAGGGTGCGGTAGTTGATCGTCTCAGGCTTCTTGACCTCGCCGTGCGACCACTGACGGATGTCGTCGGCGGTGGCGAGACCAATGCGCAGCTCGTCGAAGAAGTTGACGTCGAGCACTATGTCCCCTATGTCGTCGTCTGTACTGCTAATTCTCGGGTGGGGTCGGGGGCCGGCGAGCCGGCCCCCGACCGCTCACCTCAGACCTCTTCGACCGAGCTCGGCTCGCGCCGGGACAGGTCGATGCCCAGCTCCTCAGCGGCCCGGAACACCTCGTCGTCGGTCTCGCGCATTTCCAGGGCCACACCGTCGCTGGAGAGCACCTCAACGTTGAGGCACAGCGACTGCAGCTCCTTGAGCAGCACCTTGAACGACTCCGGGATGCCCGGCTCCGGGATGTTCTCGCCCTTGACGATGGCCTCGTAGACCTTCACCCGGCCGAGCACGTCGTCGGACTTGATCGTGAGCAGCTCCTGCAGGGCGTACGCGGCGCCGTACGCCTGCATCGCCCAGCACTCCATCTCACCGAAACGCTGACCACCGAACTGCGCCTTACCACCCAGCGGCTGCTGCGTGATCATCGAGTACGGACCGGTCGAACGAGCGTGGATCTTGTCGTCGACCAGGTGGTTGAGCTTCAGGATGTAGACGTAGCCGACCGCGATCGGGTCCGGCAGCGGCTCGCCGGAGCGACCGTCGAACAGCTGCGCCTTGCCGGTACGGCCGATCAGCTGCTTGCCGTCCCGGTTGGGCAGGGTCGACTCGAGCAGACCGGAGATTTCCTCCTCGCGGGCACCATCGAAGACCGGGGTGGCCACGTTGGTGTCCCCCTCGGACTCGTGCGCGTCGATCGAGCGGAGCTGGCGCTTCCAGTCGGCGTCGTCCCCCTCGACCTTCCAACCGGTCTTGGCGACCCAACCGAGGTGGGTCTCCAGCACCTGGCCGATGTTCATCCGGCTCGGCACACCGAGCGGGTTGAGCACGATGTCGACCGGGGTGCCGTCCTCCAGGAACGGCATGTCCTCGATCGGCAGGATCTTCGAGATGACACCCTTGTTGCCGTGCCGGCCGGCGAGCTTGTCGCCGTCCTGGATCTTGCGCTTCTGGGCGACGTAGACCCGGACCAGCTCGTTGACACCCGGCGGCAGCTCGTCGCCGTCCTCGCGGGAGAACGTGCGCACACCGATGACCGTGCCGGTCTCGCCGTGCGGCACCTTCAGCGAGGTGTCCCGAACCTCACGCGCCTTCTCACCGAAGATCGCGCGGAGCAGGCGCTCCTCCGGGGTCAGCTCGGTCTCACCCTTGGGCGTGACCTTGCCGACCAGGATGTCGCCGGGGACGACCTCGGCACCGATCCGGATGATGCCGCGCTCGTCGAGGTCGGCGAGCATTTCCTCGCTGACGTTCGGGATGTCGCGGGTGATCTCCTCCGGGCCGAGCTTGGTGTCCCGAGCGTCGACCTCGTGCTCCTCGATGTGGATCGAGGTGAGCACGTCCTGCTGCACGAGGCGCTGCGACAGGATGATCGCGTCCTCGTAGTTGTGACCCTCCCAGCACATGAACGCCACAAGCAGGTTGCGTCCGAGCGCCATCTCGCCCTCGTCGGTGCACGGCCCGTCGGCGATGACCTGACCGGCCTCGACGCGGTCGCCCTCGAAGACCACCGGCTTCTGGTTGACGCACGAGCCGGCGTTGGAGCGGCGGAACTTGTGCAGCAGGTACGTCCGGCGGTGGCCGTCGTCCTGGTGGATCGTGACGTAGTCGGCGCAGAGATCCTCGATCACACCGCCGACCTCGGCGACCACCACGTCGCCAGCGTCGACCGCGGCCCGGTACTCCATGCCCGTGCCCACCAGCGGCGCCTCGGCCTTGACCAGCGGCACCGCCTGGCGCTGCATGTTCGCGCCCATCAGTGCCCGGTTGGCGTCGTCGTGCTCGAGGAACGGGATCATGGCGGTCGCGACCGAGGTCATCTGCCGAGGCGAGACGTCCATGTAGTCGACGGCGCCGGGGACGACGTCCTCGGTCTCGCCGCCCTTACGACGGCAGAGCACCCGCTCCTCGGCGAACGTGCCGTCCGCCTTCAGCCGCGCGTTGGCCTGGGCCTTGACGAACCGGTCCTCCTCGTCCGCGGTCAGGTAGTCGATCTGGTCGGTGACCCGACCCTCGACGACCTTCCGGTACGGCGTCTCGATGAAGCCGAACGGGTTGACCCGGGCGAAGGTGGACAGCGCGCCGATCAGGCCGATGTTCGGGCCTTCCGGCGTCTCGATCGGGCACATCCGGCCGTAGTGGGACGGGTGCACGTCGCGGACCTCGAAGCCGGCCCGCTCCCGGGACAGACCACCCGGGCCGAGCGCGCTCAGCCGACGCCGGTGGGTCAGACCCGCCAGCGGGTTGGTCTGGTCCATGAACTGGGACAGCTGCGACGTCCCGAAGAACTCCTTGATCGCCGCCACCACCGGGCGGATGTTGATCAGGGTCTGCGGGGTGATCGCCTCGACGTCCTGCGTGGTCATCCGCTCGCGGACGACCCGCTCCATCCGGGACAGGCCGACCCGGACCTGGTTCTGGATCAGCTCACCCACGGTACGCAGGCGGCGGTTGCCGAAGTGGTCGATGTCGTCGGCCTCGTAGCCGTCCTCACCGGCGTGCAGCCGGCACAGGTACTCCACGGTGGCGACGATGTCGTCCTCGGTCAGCGTGCCGGTGGTGATCGGCACGTCGACTTCGAGCTTCTTGTTGAACTTGTAGCGCCCGACCTTGGCGACGTCGTACCTCTTCGGGTTGAAGAAGAGGTTGTCGAGCAGGGTCTGGGCGTTCTCGCGCGTCGGCGGCTCGCCAGGGCGCAGCTTGCGGTAGATGTCTAGCAGGGCCTCGTCCTGGCCGGCGATGTGGTCCTTCTCGAGCGTGGTCATCAGCAGCTCGGACCAGCCGAACCGCTCACGGATCCGCTCGGCCGACCAGCCGATGGCCTTGAGCAGGACCGTGACGGCCTGCCGACGCTTGCGGTCGATGCGTACGCCGACCGTGTCGCGCTTGTCGATGTCAAACTCCAGCCAGGCACCCCGACTCGGGATGACCTTGACGCTGGAGAGGTCGCGGTCGGAGGTCTTGTCCGGCTGCTTGTCGAAGTACACGCCCGGGGACCGGACGAGCTGGCTGACCACGACGCGCTCGGTGCCGTTGATGACGAAGGTGCCCTTGGGCGTCATCATCGGGAAGTCACCCATGAACACCGTCTGGCTCTTGATCTCGCCAGTGGTGTTGTTGGTGAACTCCGCGGTCACGAAGAGCGGAGCGCAGTAGGTCAGGTCCTTCTCCTTGCACTCCTCGATCGAGGCCTTGACCTCGTCGAAGCGCGGCGCCGAGAAGGAGAGCGACATGGTGCCGGAGAAGTCCTCAATGGGACTGATCTCTTCAAGGATCTCCGCGAGACCCGAGCGTGCGTGCGGGTCGTCCGCCGACCGGCCCTGCCAAGCCTCGTTGCCCACGAGCCAGTCGAAGGACTCGTTCTGGATGGCAAGGAGGTTGGGGACCTCGAGGTGTTCGGTGATCCTGCCGAATGAAACTCGGCGGGGAGCGAATGCGCTCGACGTACGACTGGTCTTCGCAGGGCGGGAAGCTGCCAAGATGCGTCCTTCCGAGGACCGGTGCTGCAGAACGGCTGGTACGCGTGCACTCCAATGACCCCACCAGAAATATCCGTAAACGGACATTTCCGAGCAGGGGTCAAGTCGGAAGGCAGCGCAAACTAGCAGTGTAGCCGAGAGGCTAACCGCTGTCCAGCCCACCCCGCAGGTCGTTTGCGGAACGTGCCTCGGCCCCCGTAAACCGGGGCTGCCGGGCCGCTCAGAACGCAACGTCCCCACTGGGCCGCTCGGGTTCGACACGGCCGATGGTGCCGCCGCTGTCATACCCACGTCGTGGCCGTCGCAAGCGCGGTGTCTTGCTGGTGTCAGCGTGCCTGGCAGCCTGGGGCCGCGTCAAGGGCCGGTATCCGGGTCGGCAGTTCTTTCCCACCGGAGGGCGACCCGCCACGCGCGTTCGGATCGACCGCCGCAGCCGTCGGCGCCCAGCTCAGGAGCGGGTCGGCGGCGCGACCACGAACACGGCGGGCGGCGATCCGTGTCGGATCACCGCCCGCCGCGACGCGACCGTGTCCCGGCTCACGAGCCAGGTACGCGCAGGTGGAGCTCAGGTCACTTGAGGGTGACCTTGGCGCCCTCACCCTCGAGCTTGGCCTTCGCCTTCTCGGCGGTCTCCTTGTTGACCTTCTCCAGGATGGCCTTCGGCGCGGACTCAACCGCGTCCTTGGCCTCCTTGAGGCCCAGGCCGGTCAGCTCACGCACGACCTTGATGACCTGGATCTTCTTGCCGCCGTCAGCCTCGAGGATGACGTCGAACTCGTCCTTCTCCTCCTCGACCGGAGCAGCGGTGCCGCCGCCGCCGCCACCCTGGGCGATCGCGACCGGAGCCGCGGCGGTGACCTCGAAGGTCTCCTCGAACTGCTTCACGAACTCAGAGAGCTCGATCAGCGTCATCTCCTTGAACGCGTCGAGCAGCTCGACGGTGCTGAGCTTCGCCATATCTGGCGTCCTTTCCTGATTCTGTTAAGTAAGAACTGGTGCGCCGTGGGGGCCTCAGGCCGCCTCGGCGCCCTCCTTCTCGCGCTTGTCCTGCAGTGCGGCCGCCAGACGGGCGGTCTTCGACAGCGGGGCCTGGAACAGGGCCGCGGCCTTGCTCAGGTTGCCCTTCATCGCGCCGGCCAGCTTGGCCAGCAGCACCTCGCGGGACTCCAGGTCGGCGAGCTTCGTGACCTCGGCCGCGGAAATGGCCTTGCCCTCGAAGACACCGCCCTTGATGACGAGCTTCGGGTTGGCCTTCGCGAAGTCGCGAAGCCCCTTCGCCGCCTCGACGACGTCGCCCGAAACGAAAGTCAGCGCGGTAGGACCGGTGAACAGCTCGTCGAGGCCGGTGATGCCCGCGTCCGTCGCAGCACGCTTCGCCAGCGTGTTCTTCGCGACCGTGTAGCTGGTCTCGGCGCCGAGGGAGCGCCGAAGCTGGGTGAGCTGGGAAACCGTCAGACCGCGGTACTCGGTCAGCACGGTGGCGCCCGAGCTGCGGAAGCTCTCGGTCAGCTCAGCGACGGCCGTGGCCTTGTCGGCCCGGATCGGCTTGTCCGCCATGTCCCTCCTCTCTCGTTACTCGAGGCTGGTCCCCGTCCCGGCCGAAGCCGGAGCGGGGGCGGAGGCAGCACGACAACGAAAAAGCCCCGGCGCAGGGCGCACGGGGCGAGGGCCGGCGGATCAACACAGTCGGCGGACCATGTTCACTGCCGAGTTACGCTTGCCGCCCTACGCGGGTCGCCCGTTGTCGCGGGACCTTCGACCGTGCCGGAGCACGGTGACCAGCGGTCTCTGGGTGGTTCCTCATCCATGAGAACACGGATGACGGTGTGAAGAATACGCGCCCCCGGCTACCAGCGCCAAATCGCGCCTGGTGAGCCACACCACCGACGCCCGGCCGCTCAGCCCTGGGCCCGCCGCCGCCACAGATAGCCACCGACGACCGCGGTGCTCCAGGCCAGCGCCCACCCCGTCAGCCCCAGCAGGGTGAGCGCGGCCGCGTCGCCTCCCGTGGTGCGGGCGGCGGCCATGATCGGCGGCGCCAGCCAGGGCGCCACCGAACCGCTCAGGCCGAGCACCACCGCGCCGACACCGCCGAGGGCCAGCACCGCGACGCCGTACGCGGCACCGCCCACCGACGCCCGGCTGGCCAACGCGCCGAGGGCAACGGCGGCGGGTACGGCGAGCAGGTGCGCCCACAACCCCAGCGCGAGCCCGACCGGGATCGACCGGTCCCCCGGCTCCACCGGACCGGTGACCCCGCCGACCAGCCACGGGAAGAGCAGCGCGAAGGCCACCGTCGCCAACGCCGCCACAATCGCGGCGAGGAGCCCGGCGAACCGTTCGCGGGCCACCCCGACGGTCACCTGGGCCAGTCGACGCTGCACGTCCGGCTCGACGTCGAGCAGGATCTTGGTCTGCCAGGCGAGCACCGGGAAGAGCACCACGGCCGAGACGCCGTACGCCTCGGCCGGCTGGGACCGGCCGCCGCCGTACAGCGTGCCGAGCACGACGAGGCCGGCGAGCAGCGGCGCCAGCGCCCGACCGGTCCGCAGGAAACCGGCCAGCCGCATCCGCACCAGGGCGCTCACCGGGCCTCCTCCGCTGCCTGGTCGACAGTGTGCGGGCCCTCGGCGGCCGCGGGCTGTCCGGGCGCCCGCTCACCGTCCGGCCGGGCCGGGGAGGTCGACGCGGGGCGAGCCTGCGGTGCGGTGCCGGAGGCGTCGGCGCGTACCCGAAGAATGTGGTGGCCCTCGGCGCGCAACCGGGCGACGGTGCCGGCGACCCGCGCGGTCGGGACCGCGACCTCGACCACCGCGAACGTCTCCTCCGCCGACGACGTCTCCTCGGTCAGCGACCCGTCGGCCACCAACCAGCGGCGCGCGGTCGGCAGCCGGACCGTCTCCCCACGGTGGTCGCTGACCAGCACGGCACCATCGGCGGCGAGGACCTCGGCGATCAGCTCGGGAACCAGCTCGCGGGTGGTGGCGTCCAGCCCCTCCCACGGCTCGTCGAGCACCAGCAGGCCCGGCGGACGCACCATCGCCTGGGCGAGGCCCACCTTCTGGGCGGTGCCCTTGGACAACTCCGGCAGCCGGACCGAGCGGAAGGCGGCCAGCCCGAGCCGGTCGGTCCAGGTGGCGACCGCCTCGTCGGCCTCCGCCGCGCCCAGCCCCGCCACCCGGGCCATCCCGGTCAGATAGCGGGCCACTGTGAACGGCTGGTCGGCGGGGAAACGCTCCGGCACCCAGCCCACCCGTGCCGGCCGGTCGGTGACCCGGCCCCGGCCTGGCCGGAGCACCCCCGCGGCCACCTGGAGCAGTGTCGACTTGCCGACCCCGTTGCGACCCAGAACGACAGCCACCTCGCCCGGATCGAGCCGCGCGTCCACGTCGCGCAGCACCCACGGCCCGCGCCGGTGGTACCGCAACCAGACGTTCTCCAGCCGCATGGGACAGAGGATGCCACACCGCAGACGCGCCGGGGCGCCGCCACGATCGTGACGGCGCCCCGGTGGAGCAGATTGCCGGCTCAGGCCTCGGCGGCGTCTCCCGTGAGGTTCTTCACCAGGTTGGGGTCGACCGGAACGCCCGGACCCATCGTGGTGGTCACGATGACCTTGCGAAGGTACTTGCCCTTGGCCGCGGACGGCTTGGCACGCAGCACCTCGTCGAGCACCGCGGCGTAGTTGTCCACCAGCTGGCTCTCCGTGAAGGAGGACTTACCGATGATCAGGTGCAGGTTGGAGTGCTTGTCCACCCGGAAGGTGATCTTGCCGCCCTTGATGTCCTGCACCGCCTTGGTGACGTCCATGGTCACCGTGCCGGTCTTCGGGTTCGGCATGAGACCGCGCGGGCCCAGGATCCGCGCGATCCGGCCGATCTTGGCCATCTGGTCCGGCGTGGCGATCGCCGCGTCGAAGTCGAGCCAACCACCCTGGATCCGGGCGACCAGCTCGTCGGTGCCCACCTCGTCGGCACCCGCGGCGGCGGCCTCTTCGGCCTTCGCGCCGCTGGCGAACACGATCACGCGGGCGGTCTTACCGGTGCCGTGCGGCAGGTTGACCGTGCCGCGGACCATCTGGTCCGCCTTGCGGGGGTCGACGCCGAGGCGCATGGCGACCTCGACCGTGGCGTCGAACTTGACGTTGGTGGTCTCCTTGGCCAGCTTCACGGCCTCGGCGGGGGTGTAGAGCTTCGACCGGTCGATGACATCGGCGGCCTTGCGGTAGCTCTTGCTGCGCTGCATTGCTTATTACTCCTGTGGTCTCTGGCGGGCCGCTCGGCGCGAACCCTCCCACGGTCGGGTCGAAGGCTTGGCCGACGTCAGTCGTTGACGGTGATGCCCATCGACCGGGCGGTGCCGGCGATGATCTTCTCGGCCTGGGCCAGGTCGTTGGCGTTGAGGTCGGCCATCTTCTTCTCGGCGATCTCACGCAGCTGGGCACGGCTGACCGAGCCGACCTTCTCGGACTGCGGGACACCCGAGCCCTTCTGCACACCGGCGGCCTTGATCAGCAGCCGGGCGGCGGGCGGGGTCTTCAGCACGAACGTGAAGGACCGGTCCTCGTACACGCTGATCTCGGCGGGGACGATGTCGCCCCGCTGGGACTCGGTCTGCGAGTTGTAGGACTTGCAGAACTCCATGATGTTCACGCCGTGCTGGCCGAGCGCGGGGCCGACCGGCGGCGCCGGCGTGGCCTGGCCAGCCGGCAACTGAAGCGTGAACGTCTTGACGAGCTTCTTCTTCGGAGGCATGTCACTTCCTGGGGCTTGGAGCTGGGAAAATGCGGCTGTCGCCGCCCTCGGAGCGCGCACGGTCAGCGCGGTGCGACAGCGGCGACATTCAAGAGTAGCGCAGGCCGCAGCCCACTCGTCCGCCGAGGTCGAGCGGGAGGGCGTACGCCGACGTCGGCGGCGGGTCGGACCCGCCGCCGACGACCAGTCAGATCTTGGCGACCTGGTTGAAGTTGAGCTCCACCGGCGTCTCGCGACCGAAGATCGACACCAGCACCTTGAGCTTCTGCTGGTCGGCGTTGATCTCGCTGATCGTGGCCGGCAGCGACGCGAACGCGCCGTCGGTGACGGTGACCGAGTCGCCCACCTCGAAGTCGAGGACCTTGATCTCCGGCTTCGACTTCTTCTGCTCGGTCTCGACGGCCGGCGCCAGCCACTTCAGCACCTCGTCGAGGGAGAGCGGGGCGGGCCGGTCGGCCCGGTCGGTCGCGCCGACGAAGCCGGTCACGCCCGGGGTGTTCCGCACACACGAGTAGGACTCGGCGGTCAGCTCCATCCGAACCAGGATGTAGCCCGGGAAGACCTTGGCCTGGATCTGAGAACGCTTACCGTTCTTGACCTCGACCTCTTCCCGGGTCGGCACCTCGACCTGGTAGATGAAGTCCTCCATGTCGAGGCTCGTGATCCGGGTCTCGAGGTTGGTCTTGACCTTGTTCTCGTAGCCGGCGTACGAGTGCACGACGTACCAGTCACCCGGCGCGTAGCGCAGCTTCTGCCTCAACTCCGCGACCGGATCGAAATCCTCGTCCGGCGCGGGCTCGGTCATGGGGAACTCCGGCTCGCTGGCGGCCTCAACCGACTCGTCACCAGCCGCCGTCGCGACCGTGGACTGCTCGTCCACGGGTCCGGCGGTCTCGTCGTACTCAGGCACGCTAGCTCACTTCCGTCACTATCGGCTGGAGACAGCCGGTCAGTCCGAGTTGCCGAAGACAAACAGCACGACCTTGGCGAAGCCGTAGTCCAG
Organism: Micromonospora sp. CA-240977; assembly: GCF_050942285.1. NCBI lineage: Bacteria > Bacillati > Actinomycetota > Actinomycetes > Micromonosporales > Micromonosporaceae > Micromonospora > Micromonospora sp. CA-240977. The sequence goes on from NZ_CP192055.1 coordinate 6,815,107, forward strand.
CACGCCGACGATCGTCAGCATCACCGCGACGAACGTCACCACCACGGCGGTGTAGGTCAGCAACTCCTTGCGGGTCGGCCAGATGACCTTACGCAGTTCGGCTACGACCTCGCGGAAGAACCGGGCGATGCGGCCGAAGACGCCCACCCGACCCGTTTCCGACCGGGTGGTCGGTCGGCTGTCCGCCGACTCCGCCCGGGCACGGGACCGCGTGGCGGTGCCCCCCCGGGAGACCAGCTCGTCCGCGCTGGAGGCGTCGTCGTCGGCTACCTCGTCGACGACATCGTCGTCCAGACGATCGTCGCCGGCGTCCTCGCCGCGCCGCTTGTTGTCGGCCACTTCGCCCTCCGTCGCGGAATCTCGGGTCGCACGCCGAGCGGCGTACGCGGCGCTGGTCACGCCGGCCGGACCCAACCGTCCCGCGACGGGCCGCGGCCGGTGGATCATCCGGAGGGTCCGATTGCCTCGGACCACCCCGCCGATGCCACCACCACGGGCCGGACGCCGCCAGGTTGGCGGCGCGACCCACGGGAACGGTCAGGCCTGAGGCGCAGGGGTGACAGGACTTGAACCTGCAGCCTGCGGTTTTGGAGACCGCTGCTCTGCCAATTGAGCTACACCCCTGTGCGGCAACACTCGCCCCACGCGGTCACAGACGACCGAGCAGGGGTCACTTGCCCCACGGCGGACCAGTGTACGGGTAGCCGCCCGACTTTCCCAACCGGTCTCTCCGCCTCGCGTGGCGGGCCTGCTTCAGCGCGTCGTCCGGATGGTCGCGCGGGCCTGCGAGAGCACCTTCTCGCCCCCGCAGGTCGCTGTCACGTCGAGCCGGGTGAGCCCGTCAGTGGTCACCTCACGCACCCGCGCGGTGACCTCGATCTCGGTCCCCCGGTCATCGTCCGGGACCACCACCGGCCGGGTGAAGCGCACGCCGTACTCGACCACCGCGTCCGGCGACCCGGCCCACTCGGTGACCGCCCGGCCGACCAGCGCCATTGTGAACATGCCGTGGGCGATCACCCCGGGCAGGCCCACCTCGGTGGCGAACCGGTCGCTCCAGTGGATCGGGTTGAAGTCACCCGAGGCGCCGGCGTAGCGGACCAGGTCCGCGCGGGTCACCTGGAACGTCTTGGCTGACAACTCCATCTCAGGCCTCCCCGCGTACGACGATCTTCGACCAGACGGCGACGACCGGTTCCCCGGCGACGGTGTGCACGTCGGTGCGCGTGGTCAGGAATCCGTGCCCGCCCCTGGTGCTGACGTCCTCGATGGTGTTGACGCAGACCAGTTCGTCGCCGGCGACCACCGGTCGGGTGTACGCGAACCGCTGGTCACCATGCACCACGCGGCTGTAGTCCATGCCCAGGGCCGGGTCCTCGATGATCTGCCGGCTCGCGGCCATCGTGACGAGCACCGGGAAGGTCGGCGGAGCCACCACGTCGGGGTGGCCGAGCGCCTGCGCGGCCGCCGGGTCGTGGTGGGCCGGGTCGGTGGCGCCGATGGCGGTGGCGAACTCGCGGATCTTTTCTCGGCCCACCTGGTAGGGGGCGGTCGGCGGATAGGTCCGGCCGACGAAGGAAGGGTCCAGGGACATGCCGCGAACCTACACGGAACGCACAATCGCCGACCTGGCCGGCAGGCTACGGCAGAGCCGCACCACACCGCCCAGATCGGCGACTGGAAAGCTTGGACACCGGCCGGCACGAGGCCGGCCCAGGGTCAGCGGGTCTCGCGGTGGACCGTGTGCCGACCGTCGCGCGGGCAGAACTTCTTCAGCTCGATGCGGTCGGGGTCGTTACGCCGGTTCTTGCGCGTGATGTAGTTGCGCTCCTTGCACTCCACACACGCCAAAGTGATCTTCGGCCGGACATCGGTAGCCTTCGCCACGGCGGAGTGCCTTCCTCGCTAACGGAAACAACTACGACGCGCCAGCCTAGACGCTGGCAGCGCGGACATGCAAAGTGGGCGCCGGAAGCGCCCATTTTTCTTACGACCACCGGCAACGAGCCCGGAAGACGAGAGTAGCGGTGGCCGGACTTGAACCGGCGACACAGCGATTATGAGCCGCTTGCTCTACCATCTGAGCTACACCGCTGCGATGGGTCCAGCTGAACCCTCGAGCCCCCTTACGGAATCGAACCGTAGACCTTCTCCTTACCATGGAGACGCTCTGCCGACTGAGCTAAGGGGGCCTGCGCGATCTCCCCGTGGGGCGCGCAGAAGTAAGAGTACACGGCCCGGCTCGACAGGTGAAATCGGATCCCCGATGATCGTCTACGCCCTGGTCAGGGCACGACGCGAAGGCGCGGCAGCTCACCGCTGGAGATCGATTCCGGCTCGACCTGGGCGCCGAACCAGGCGGCCAGCCGCTCGTACGGCAGCGGCCGGCTGAACAGGAAGCCCTGCCCGATCTCGCAGCCGATGTCCTGGAGCAGCTCCAGGGTCAGCTCACTCTCCACGCCCTCGGCGACCACCGCCAGGCCGAACTGCTGGGAGAGGGTCACCACCGCGTTGACGATGGCCAGGTCCCCCGGGTCCGTCGCCATGCCCTGCACGAAGGAGCGGTCCACCTTCACCTCGTGCACCGGGAGCCGGCGCAGGTGCGCCAGCGACGAGTCGCCAGTGCCGAAGTCGTCCACCGAGAGCCGGACACCCAGGTCCCGCAGCCGCCGCAGGGTCGGGATGGGCCGGTCGGTGCCGTCCAACACCCCCGCCTCGGTGATCTCCAGGGTCAGCCGCTGCGCCGGCACGCCGTACTCGGTCAGCATCTCCTGGATCCGGTCCGGGAAGTGCTGGTCGGTGAGCGTACGGGCCGCGATGTTGACAGCGATCGGCAGCGGTTGATCAGCAAGCGCCCAGTCGCGGCTACGGCGCAGCCCCTCGCGGAGCACCACCTCGGTGAGCCGGCTCAACTGGCCGGTGTGCTCGGCCACCGCCACGAAGTCCTCGGGGGCGACAGTGCCGTGCGTCGGGTCCTCCCACCGGGCCAGGCACTCGACACCAACCAGACGCCGATCCCGCAGCGTCACCTTGGGCTGGAAGTAGACCTCCAACTCGCCCTGGTCCAGTGCGCGGCGCAGATCGCCGGCCAGACCCAGCCGGCGCAACGATCGGGACTCCAGCGCGGGGTTGAACAGCTGCACGCTGCCCGGCACCGACTTGGCTGCCGTGGCGGCCAGGTCGACCCTGAGCAGCAGGGTCGCCGCGTCGCTGCCGTGATCGGGGTGCACGGCCACCCCGACGGCAGTGTTCACGTCGAGGGTGAGCGCGTCGAAGACCATCTCGTCACGGATCTGGTCGCGTAGCTGGGCGGCCAGCTCGAGCGCCGCCTCCGCGCTCTCCAACCGCAGTGTCACGAGGAACTCGTCCCCACCGGCCCGGCCGACGAGAGCCGACGACGGCGCGCTTTCCCGCAGCCGGCTGGCAACCTCGGCGAGGACCTTGTCCCCGGCCGCGTGGCCGAGCGACTCGTTGACCTGGCGCAGCCCGTCCACGTCGAAGAGCAGCAGTGCCACCACCTCGCCGGGAGCCGCGATCTTGAAGGACTCCGCGAGTGCGCCGGTGATCCGCCGGCGGTTGGGCAGCCGGGTCAGCGCGTCGTGGTACGCGTCGTGCCGGAGCCTGTCGACAAGCCGCGAATTCTCCAGGGCGACGGCGGCGTGCGCTGCCACGGTCTCGAAGATGGGGATGTCTGCCGGAGCGAAGTGGCCCACGTCGCTGAGCCGGTTGACCACCTCCAGCGTGCCGATCACCGCCTGCCCCGAGCGCAGGGGCACCGCGATGACGTCCTTGACCTTGGAGTCGGCGAGTGCGGAGCGCAGCATCGGGTCGCCACCGAAGGCCCGGCCGAGCGCGACAGTCCGGCCCGACGCACGGGTCTTCTCCCGGAACACCGGCGGCGTCGGGGCGACGTCGAGCAGACCCCTGTCGTCCAGGCGGGCGCTCAGCAGGACCTCGGGGTGCCGGCCCTGCGCCGGAAGCCACAACGTGGCGTACTCCGCCTGCATGAGGGAACGGATCCGGCCGAGCAGCGCGTCCGTCAGGTTGCCGTCCTGACCCGCCTCGCTCATCGCCCGGGTCAGCTCGTACAGGTCGCCCAGCGTGCGGTGCTGCCGAATGAACTGCGAGTACGAGCGGTAGAGAAGGACGCCGGCCACCGCCAGGGCCAGCAGAAGCAGACTCGACCAGAGAGTGGTCGCCAGGGCGATCAGGATGATCATGCCGACCGCGACGTTCAGTGCCGTGGTCAGCAGGACCTGGACGGCCGTACTCGTCGTCTCCCGGGTGCCCTGCCAACCCTGCAGGAGAGTGATCACGCCGACCACGGCGACCAGGCTGATCAGCGCGTTGGCGGCGACCGCGGCGAAGACCGCGCTCCAGGTGGACGGTCCCACCCCCTCGTGCGGCGGCATCGCGGCCAACACCAGCCCGGCGACGGAGAAGCCGGCCGCCGCACGGGCGACGTTGAACCAGAACTTCGGCGGCGCGTAGCCGCGGTGGATCTGGGTGAAGAGCTCGGCTGCCGTAGCGACGACGACCATGAGCAGCGGCGACAACCAGAACAGGGCGAGCACGAGTGGAATCTCGCTGAGGGTCACCACCATCGCCTGGCGGCGGACGACAAAACTGAGCGTTGGTATCCCGGCGGCAGCCATCACCACCAGCAACACCACAGCAGTCGGCCAGTCCGCCAGGCGGATCGGCACCGTCAGCGCGAGGATCAGCGATCCCACCAGGGCGATCCCGGCGAGGGGCGCCGTGATCAGCCAGGCGTGCTCGGTCGTACGACGTCGGACAGCCTTAGGTGACACCGCACCGTCCTGTCATCGGTCACGTCGCCGCCGCACCGGAGTCACCGAGCGACGACTGACTGCGCTCCACTCGCGGGGGCGCCCCACTCGATGCTCGTGGACTGGAAGCCGCCACCGAATTGGGCGCCTAGGAGACCAACGGCCAGCGCGGCGAGGACGAGCGACGCCATGCGCAGCCGGCCAAACTTTCGACCAGACATGTGGAACTCCTGTCGGCAGGGGGGCTGTGCGGGGATGGAGATTCCACGATGGTGCCACAGCGACGTCCGCCAGGAAAGTTCCCCACCCGCGATCGGGCCGACCGACCCGTGAGCTGACCCGCTCGGCCGACCAGACACATCGTCCGGCCAGACCATCTGCTGATCAGCCCACGTTGGTACGCCCAAGAAACGACCTAGCAGGGGAAAGCGCACCTACTAGACGTAACAGTTGAATTGACTGTGCGCCCCTCCGTCCCGGGTACGCACACTACTCGCCGCTACCTCGCCGCAACAGAGCACTGTCATCAATCTGGATGACCGTTCGACACTCCGATCGTACTGCCGCTGATGCGCTCCGGTCCGGGCTCAGGACCCGCGCAGCGGCCGGAACGCGGCCCGCAACTCGGCGGCGAACAGCTCCGGCTCCTCCCAGGCGGCGAAGTGGCCGCCGCGGTCGGCCTCGTTGAAGTACGCGAGGTCCGGGTAGACCGTCTCCACCCAACTGCGCGGGGCGGGCCAGATCTCGTCGGGGAACGTGGTGAAGCCGACCGGAACCGAGACCGGCGGAGGGGCCTGGCCGGCAGCGGCGGCCGCCGCCAGGAACCGTCCGAGTTCCCAGTACCACCGGGCGGACGACGCGCCGGTGCCGGTGAGCCAGTACAGCGTGACGTTGTCGACGATCGTGTCCCGGGTGAGACCGCCCACTGGCTCGCCGTCGACGAGCGCCCGGGAGATCTTGTAGTAGCTGTCGGTGTCGTGGTCGAACATCCAGGCGGCCAGCCCGATGGGTGAGTCCAGCAGGGAGTAGCCGATCGTCTGCGGCCGGGTGGACTGCTCCAGGAAGTAGCCGAACCCATCCTTCGTGAACAGGTTGAGCGCGTCGTGCGCCGCACGTTCCTGCGCGGACTCAGCCGGCAGTTTGTCCTTGATACCTGTCGCGCCGGCCAGCAGATTGACGTGGATGCCGAGCAGCCCCGCAGGCGCCTGGCGGCCCATGGCGTCAGTGACGGCAGCACCCACATCGCCCCCCTGGGCGACGTAACGCGTGTAACCGAGGCGATTCATCAGCCCCGCCCACGCCCGTGCGATGCGGCCGTTCTCCCAGCCCAGCTCGACCGGCTCGCCCGAGAAGCCGTAACCCGGCAGAGAGGGCAGGACCAGGTGGAAGGCGTCCTCCGCCCGTCCGCCGTGCGCGGTCGGATCGGTGAGTGGGCCGATGACCCCGAGCAGCTCCACTACCGAACCCGGCCAGCCATGCGTCATGATCAACGGCAGGGCGTCCTCGTGCTGCGACCGCACGTGAATGAAGTGGATCTCGACGCCGTCGAGGTAGGTGGTGTACTGCGGCAAGGCGTTCAGCTTCGTCTCGAACGCGCGCCAGTCGTAATCCGTCGTCCAGTAGCGGGCCAACTCCTGGACCGTCGCCAACTGCACGCCCTGGGAACGATCGGTGACCAACTCCCGAGCCGGCCAGCGGGTGGCCGCGATCCGGCGACGCAGGTCCGCCATCGCTTCCTCCGGCGTGTCGAGCCGGAAGGGACGGATCTCGTTGTCGGACATGAACTCCACCTACCGGGTTGGGACGACGACCGGTGCCGGCGCTCCGGCGGAGCTGACACGCGTCCAGTCTCGCAGCGACCCCGTGGCAAGTAGACCAGAACGACAATTCGGGCTATTCGAACAGGCGTCCCTGGCCCTCTTACGACCCATTGCTGGCCGCCTCCGGGCAACCGGTCACCTGAGCACGTCGACCGCACCCGTCTCCGGATCCACCGCCACGCCGAGCTTGCGGTAGCCCCGAGCCTCGGCGTCACCCTGCGGAACGAAGTCCACGATGAAACAGGGCTGGTAACCCCTGAGCCCTCGCACTTCCTCCTCGTACGGCTCGCCGACCTGCCAGTCATCGATCCGGAACCCACCCCTGGGCTTTCGGGCCCGCATCCGTCTGGTGAACTCAGCGACAGCCAACTCCCGAGCCTCATCCCGATCCACGCCGCCAGTATCGGGCAGCTCAACCGAGTGCTCCAGCAGTCCAGTCGCTCATGGTTTCGTCGGTGCTGTTGGCGACTCAGGCTTTCGCAGGTCCGAGGCGCGGGTTCGAGGCGGGCAGCGTCGGAGCGCTCATCGGGCCGCCCCCGCCGCGGGTCGAATGCGGTGGTCCCGGGTGCAGGTCCGCCGGTACCGTCCGGGCTCACCCAAAATCCGAGCGGCGAGGTCGAGATGAACAGCGAGGACGGTACGACGGTGCTGTGGCGCCCAACCGGGCCGACAGAGCTGGATCTCGTCCGCGAGTCCGGTTGGCGGGCGTGGCCGCCGCGCCTGCCGGAACAACCCATCTTCTACCCGGTCCTCAACGAGGACTACGCGGTGACGATCGCCCGGGACTGGAACGTGCCCGCGTCCGGCGTCGGGTACGTCACCCGCTTCCGGGTCGAGTCGGAGTTTCTGAGTCGGTACCCGGTCCGCCAGGCAGGCGGAAAGACCATTCTGGAGCTGTGGGTGCCGGCCGAGGAGTTGGGCGAGTTCAACGCGCACATCGTCGGACTGATCGAGGTCGTGCACGAGTTCCGGTAGGCGCCGGCCGGCGGCGAGGGTGGCCAGGATCGGAGGATCCCGACGACCTGGGGCCGGTTGGGCCGAACGACACCTATCGGGGCAGCACCGCGGCTGATCCCGGCGGCATCACCGGAGCCGGCGGCGTGGGTTCGACCGGTTGCGGCTCGTCGTACCAATCACCCTGCGGCTGATCGGGTTCTGGTGCCGGCGGGGTGGTGGGTGTGCGGGACAGGGCGACCTTGCCAGGGCGAGGAAGGCCAGCGCCGGCACCGCCGCGACGATCCAGCCTCACACGGACGATTCGGTTTCAGCGACTTGGGCGGCAAGGGGGAGGACGAGGTAGATAACCATGAACTCACGCCGTGACAGAGCGCCCCGCTTTTAGCCGCTCCCTCGGTCGTAGCCGTTCCGGTCGGCCGCGCCCCCGCCCTCGGGCTCTGGATCGAAGGCCCTGCTCTTCTCCTCGCGGACCGCCTGCGCCACGTTGAAGCCGATGTCCTGCTTAGACGCAAAGGCACGCTTACGGGCAATACTCCGCAGTTCCGCCTCAGATGCCTTCGCCGGCGTGACCGGCATCTCCGTGGTTAGCGTTCCCGTTACCTTGCCTGGCCCAAACTGCGTAGCGGTGGTGGTGATGGAGGTCCCCGCCGCCTCCGGCCCGGCCGCCATCAGCGCGCCGGCTATTTCGCCCATGCTGGTGACCACCACATCCGCGCCGGCGAGCCGGAACGCGTCAACCTTCGCCGGTCGATTCGCGTAGCCGACCACCGCGACCCCGGCGGCCCGCGCGCCCGCAATGTCCGAGAGCGAGTCACCGACCAGCACGCACCGTCCCGCGGCCACGCCGAGGGCTCGCACGGCTTGCAGGATCGGTTCCGGGTTGGGCTTCATGCGGTCCGGGTCGGCGTACGCCCGGCCGACCACCCGAGAGACGTATCTCTCGAGCCGGTGCGCCGTGAGGTAGGCCGTCACCGCGCCAGCCGAGTTGTTGCTGACCAGCGCCACTGGCATTCCGGCTTGCCGGGCAGCCACGATGACCTCCCGGCCGTACGGCGTTGGCCCGGCGGTCTCGACGGCCCGGCGCTCGGCCCCGCAGAGCGCATCCTCCACCGCCCGCGTGATGCCGTGGTCACCTGCCGCGCCGGTACGGCGCAGCACTTCAAGCGGGTCGGGCTCGCTGGCGAGGTCGGGCGGTACGTCGACACCGTACCGCCGCAGCACGTCGACCAGCTCGGCCGCGACCGGCGGCGCAGGATGGCCAGCGAAGATGCTGCACACAGGCCCGTCGAAGTCGAGCAGCACCGCGCCGACCCCGGCGAGCAGTCGGCTGAGGTCGGCGTTCATCCGTCGTACCGGTTGGCGATGGTCGACCACATCGAGTCGAACCACTGGCGGGACGTTTCCACGAACTGCTTGCCGTGCGAGGTGTCGTCGTCGGTCGCCGCGTAGTGACCAGGCATTTCAATCGTCCGAGGAAGGGCGGTCCAGTCAGCCGCCCACCATCTGCCCACGCCCAATGGCTTCACTTCTGCGGCAGGGTCAGACCGTCCGGAGGATGCCCAAGGAGCCCATCATCGAATCTCGGCGGGACCTGGAACCTCGCCGCATCAAAGGACACGTGGCCACCATTGAAAATCACGTAGTTGAAGAACACCTTCGCCCCGCTGAACGTCGCCCGGTAAAAGGAGACCCTTCCACCCCTGAACGACGCTCCGTCAAAGGAAACCTCCCCGCCGCTGAATGTCGCGTCACCGAAGAACACCTCCCCATCGCTGAACGCCGTGTTTTCGAACGACACCCACCCACCGCTGAACCTAGCTATGTAGAGGACCTTCGCGCCACTGAATCTCGCTCTGTCGAAGAACACCTGCCCACCACTGAACTTCGCCCCGCCGAAGAACACCTCCCCTCCACTGAAAGTCGCATCCTCGAAGGACACTTCCCCACCACTGAACGTTGCCCCGCCGAAGGTCACCTCTCCGCCACTGAAGGTCGCCCCGCCGAAGGACACCCGCCCGCCGCCGAACCCCGCATCCTCGAAGGACACTTTCCCACCACTAAACGTTGCCCCGCCGAAGGAGACTTTCCCGCCGCTGAACGCCGCCCCGCCGAAGGACACTTCTCCACCGTTGAAAGTTGCTCCCTCGAAGGAGACGTCCCCGCCACTGAACCTCGCTCCCGAGAGGTCCCCGCCGTCAAAGACGGCGCCGGTGAAGTCGAAGTCGTATCCGCACCAGGAGGCCACGTCGTCTTCGGCAATACGCAAGTGCCTGCCCACGAGGCGGATAACGGTATGACGTACCTCCCGCTCCTCGCGAGCGGCTCGGGCATTGTCAGCAGCCCCGAGCGCCGCTTGGTCCACATCCTGCGTCGGCGTCTCGTCTGAAGCGTCCGGCGGCGGCATGTACGGCATACGGACGTAGGCGCAGAGAACATCGATGCACGTCTGCCGCCCTTGTCGCCAGTCATCAGCAAGGCCGGCCATGGCATAAACGCCGGCTAGCCGTACGGCTGCCTTCTCCGAGCCGAGTTGCTCGGATGCCTTGGCGAAGCGTTCGTTGAGTAGCCGGACACCATTGCGTTCAGTCTCGATCTTTGCCCGCTCGTCGGCCGCTCCAGCGAAAGCCTTGGCCTCCTCGGCGCGCAGATCAGCAGCGTGGGCCAGCTGGTGGGCGAATTCAGACAGTTCGTTCGTGTGCTCCGCCACTCGCTGCCGCCTGTAGGCGACCACCAAAGCGGCGACGCCGCCGACACCCGCCACAACTGCGAATGCAAGCTTCAGGAGATCGAATAGCGTGGCCGCCGTGACGGTCTCGTCACGTTCGAAAGCCGGCCAATCGGCGTACCAGAACGCCGCAGCAATCAACCCTCCGACGAGCAGCAACGCCGCCGCAACTGCCAGAGCGATTGACCGGCCAATGTCCCCGAGCTGCAGCTTCGGCACTGGGCTGGCTGTGGCGCGGAACGGACCCACCGTGACATGGACCTCGGGCTGGGTTACGTGCGGCGATTTAGGCAACTCCACAACCTCCCCTTCTAGCGCACGCCGTCCACTCGGCGCTCAGCACGGTGTCTGCGGCCAGCGCGTAGGGCCTCGTCCGAGCACGTCCCCGATTTTGTCGTTCATGGTGTCGTCGCCGCCGTCGATGCAGTTGGCGTAGACACGGAGCAGGACGGCGACGCCGTGGCCCAGGCGCCGGGCGACCTCGGTCGGTGGGACGCCGGCATGCAGCCAGAGCGAGGCTGCCGCGTGCCGCAAGTCGTAGGGCCGCCGGACCAGCGGCGATGCGACCTGCGAGTCGGTCAGCGCCTTCTCGCGGGCGAGTTTCCACCACCGGTCGTAGACCGACTCGGAGAGCGGCCCACCGTGCAGGCCCCGGAAGAACCGACCGTCCGGACCGATCTGCCCGAGTCCAGGAACCCGCGCTCGGCCGCTCGACGTCGGCGCGGCAGGAGCAAGATCGACCTGCCCACCATCTGCCCACAACCAGTCGTCACGGGCTGGACTTAGCCAGATTCGGCTAGATCAACGACAACGGCCCCTGATCAGCATCTCTGCTGGTCAAGGGCCGTGTCTGCACCTGGTGGCGGGTAGAGGATTCGAACCTCTGAAGCTTTCGCGACGGATTTACAGTCCGCTCCCATTGGCCGCTCGGGCAACCCGCCAGGGCACCCCACCGCGTCGTAACGCGGCGGCGGAAGCAAGGATAGCGGCTCCCCCCGGTGCCGACGCAACCGGGTACGGTCAGGGGGTCGTGCCGCTGGTCGGCGGCCGACGGCAGGCCCAGACCGCCGGACAGCAGGAGCAGAAACATGGCAGCGAACCCGTCGTTTGACATTGTGAGCAAGGTTGACCGCCAGGAGGTCGACAACGCCCTCCGGCAGGCGGTGAAGGAGCTCGCGACTCGGTTCGACTTCCGCGGCACCGGGGCGGAGATCTCCTGGTCGGGCGAGGAGGCGATCGGCCTTCAGGCGGAGACCGAGGAGCGTGTTCGTGCCGCACTTGACGTGTTCAAGGAGAAGCTCGTCAAGCGGAACATCTCGCTGAAGGCGTTGGACGCCGGCGAGCCGCGCCCGTCCGGCAAGATTTTCAAGATCGACTGCAAGGTCGTCCAGGGCATCGAGGCGGACAAGGCCAAGGCCATCAGCAAGAAGATCCGCGAGGAGGGCCCCAAGGGCGTGCAGGCACAGATCCAGGGCGACCAGCTGCGCGTCACCGGCAAGAAGAGGGATGACCTCCAGGCCGTCATCGCGCTGCTCAAGGGTGAGGACTTCGGCGTCGCCCTCCAGTTCGACAACTACCGGTAAGGCGGCGACCGCCGCTCAGGCCGCCGCCGACCAGCGCGGCTTTCCGATATGGCCGTCAGGCACTGAGGCAAAGGCGGGGCCTGGCCGAGTTGGAGCGAGCCGGGCACCAACCGACAAGGCATCCGACGCCTACTCACAGGGCTTCGCCGGTTGCCGCTGTTGATGTCTGCTGGTCGACGGCGTTCGACGGTGTCTTGCGCTCCATCGCTGCCCCGAGCGCCTGCCGGGCGGCTTCGCCTATGGGGTCGTCGCGGGTCGGCATTCCCCGGATTGTCGGCAGCACCTCGTCCCGAAAGACGCCGTGCAGCCGGTGCAGTTCCCGCGCCGGATGCTCGGCATCGTCGACCCGCACGTCCCAGAGCGGGTACGGCTGATCGCCGATCACGGTGACGGTCGCCGACCGTGCGCCGTGCAGGTCACCGCCGGCCTCTTCGCCGGCCCCGATGGCCAGAACGAGCCGCTCCGCCAGGTCGAGTTCCGCACTTTCCTCGAACACCCGGAGGATCTCCGCGAGGATCTGCGGGCCGACCAGGCGGTTGCCCTGCACCGCGTAACCCGGCCCGGTGCGGTGCCCTGCCCAGCCCACTGTGCGGGAGCCGGTGAAGGCGTGCGAGCGGCCGTGGCTGTCGACCATGCCGACCTGCCGCACGTCCCGACCCGGGTCGTGGGCCAGCAGCTCGGTCAGGACGTCCTGCGGCGAGCGGCCCTCGTCGAGCAGCGGCAGACCGTGATAGGCCAGGAACGGGTTGGGGGTGGCCTGGGTCGCCACCGCACCACCGCCCGACTGGACGTGGGCGACGAGCTTGCCGACCGCGGGCCTGGCCGTCAGGGCTCCCACCCCCAGCTGGCCGGTACGCCGACACCACGCGGCGATCGAGAAGGTCACTCCCGGGAGGTACCCGGACCTACTCCCGGCATGCCCGGGGCCCGCCTGGTTGCTGTCGCCGTTGCCCTCGCCGGCACCTCACCTGACGCGCGATCCGGGCAGGCCGGCGAACGCGGGTTTCTTGAAGTCGGGGCATCCGGCGCGCAGGGATAGCCCGACTTCAAGGAACCGGAGTGGATCAGGCCCGCACGGGGGGACGGGCCGCACGGGAGACAGCGGGGGTCAGACCGGGACGGGGTCTTCGGCGCGTACCGCTGTGGTTTCGGCGCGGGCGATGGGCCCGGCGGGCAGGGCCGCGACCGCGGCCCCGACGGCGACGGCCGCCCCGGCGAAGAGGAACGCCCAGCGGACGCCGCCGGCGTGATCGACGATCACACCGGCCACCGAGCCGCCGGCCGCGCTCGCCGCCACCGCGACGGTGACCACCCAGGTGTACGCCTCGTTCAGCATGCCGGTCGGGGCGATCCGGCCGACCAGGGTGTTCTCCAGGGTGAGCGCGGGCGCGATGGTGGCTCCGCCGACGACCAGGGCGACGCCCAGCGCCAGCGGGGTGGGCATCACCGCGAACACGGCGAAGGTGCCGGCCAGCGCGGCGAGCAGCAGGGCGAACTGCCGGGTCATGTTCGCCGCCGGCTTGCGGACGCCGAACCAGAACCCGCCGATGGCGCTGCCGATCCCCCAGACGGCCAGGAGAAGGCCGGCCAGACTCTCCGGGTCGCCGGTGGTGTGGCCGCTCGCGAACGCCGGGACGATCACCCCGGCGGCGCCGAAGGCGATGCCCAGGCCAGCCACGCAGACCAGCAGGGCCGGGAAGCCGGCGACCCGCAGCGGGCCGAGCCCTCGGGCGTGGTGCTCGCGCGGGTGCGGACGCCAGGCGCGCATCACCCGACCGAGGGCCACGGCGGCGGTGCCGACCAGGGTGACCACTGCCGCGCCGATGAGCGCGGCCGCCGCGTCGGCGATGAGCACGAAGGCGGCGACGAGCAGCGGGCCGAGCACGAAGACGATCTCGAACAGCGAGGTCTCGGCGGCGAGCGCCGTGTTGCGCAGGGGGTACCGGCCGGAGGTGGGGCCGGTCAGGTCGTTCCAGGCGCCACGGATGGCGGCGGTGAGCGGCGGGTAGGTGGCGCCGGCCACTCCCGCGGCGAGGTAGATGGCGGGGAGTGCGTCGTCGCCCGAGCGACTGGCCAGGAGCAGTCCGATGAGCGCCAGCGGGTGAGCCACGGCGGTGACGAGCAGGACGGGGCTGGGGCCGACCCGGTCGGCGATCCGGCCGGCCACCGGGCTGAGGGCGGCACCGGCGACGGCGTAGATCCCGCCCGCGATGGCGGCCAGCGCGTACCGCCCGGTCACCTGTTCGACCACCAGCAGCAGCGCCAGCGGGGTCATGCCGATGCCGAGCCGTCCGACGATGCCGAGGATCAGCAGCATCGGGGCGCCGGGAATCCGCCAGACACCCAGATACTGACGCAGCGCGGCCACCGTGAACCTCCCGGGGATGTAATGAGCGTTAGCCGTTACGACCCTAACGCCACCGTCGGGCCGGCAGACAACCGAAATACGCACTCCGCCCGTACCCGGGGCAACCGGGTACGGGCGGAGGAGGTGCTCAGTGGGTCAGCGTTGGAACTGGACCGGCCCCGCGTTGGCGGCCATCTGCTCCAGCCGTGCGACGCGGTCCTCCATCTTCGGGTGGGTGGAGAAGAGCGCGGCCATGCCGCCGCCCCGGAACGGGTTGGCGATCATCAGGTGCGCCGTGCTGGTGAGCTGGCCCTGAGCCGGCAGAGGCCGACGTCGGGCAACCGCGTCGATCTTGCGGAGGGCGCTCGCCAGGGCCAGCGGGTCGCGGCTCAACTCGGCGCCCGAGGCGTCCGCCTGGAACTCGCGGCTCCGGCTGATCGCCAACTGGATCACGGTCGCCGCGATCGGGCCGAGGATCAGGGTGAGCAGCAGCACTGCCGGGTTCGGCCGGTCCTCGTCGTCCCCACCGCCCAGCGGGATGAAGAAGGCGAGGTTGGCAAGCAGGGTGATGATGCTGGCCAGACCGGCCGCCACGCTGGAGATCAGGATGTCCCGGTTGTAGACGTGGGACAGCTCGTGCCCGATCACGCCGCGCAGCTCGCGGTAGTCGAGGATCTCGGTGATCCCCTGGGTCACGCAGACCGCCGCGTGCTGCGGGTTACGACCCGTGGCGAACGCGTTCGGCTGCGCGGTCGGGCTGACGTACAGGCGCGGCATCGGCTGCCGGGCGTCGGTCGCCAACTCCCGCACCATCCGGTACAGCTCGGGGAACTGTGCCTCGGTGACCGGTTGCGCACCCATCGAGCGCAGCGCGAGCTTGTCGGAGTAGAAGTAGGTGACGCCGTTCATGACCAGCGAGATGAGGACGGCGATGACCAGACCGCTGCTGCCACCGAACCCGTAGCCCACCGCGAGAATCAGCGCGGAGAGCAGGCCGAGCAGGGCGGCGGTCTTGAGACGGTTGTGGTGCACAATCTCTCCTTCGGTGCACGGATCGCCGGGATCCGCTGACCGGTGCAACAACCCGGTACCCGCCAACCATCCGTCTCAACGCTGAGAGTTCACTGAGACTGGAATTCGCAGGTCAGCGGTTGGCGAGGTCGAGCACCACCTGGGGGGCGAGGCCGAGCACCACGGCGGCCACCGTCGTCACCGCCAGCACCACAGCCACCACACCCACCAGGGGTACGCCGGCCGCGCCGTCACCGGCTGGCGCCGCGGCCGGGCCCGGTGTCGTTGTCGCCGGTACCCAGAGCGCGGCGGTCACCCGCAGGTAGTAGGCCAGCCCGATCACCGCGTTCAGCGCCACCACCAGCGCCAACCAGGCCGCCCCGCCGTCGAGCAACGCCCGTACCACTGTCACCTTGGCGAACAGGCCGGCAAGACCGGGTGGCAGGCCGGCCAGACCCACAAGCGCGAGACCGAGCGCCGCGGCCCGCCACGGGTGCCGGCGGGCCGCCCCGCGCAGGTCGTCGAGCGTGCCGCCGTCCGCACCGGCCGGGCGCAACGCGGTCACCCCGGCGAACGCGGCCAGCTCCAACACCACGAAGAAGACGGCGTACGCCAGCGCGGCGGCGTACGCGGCGGAGCGGGCCTCGTCCGTGCGACCGGCGGCCAGCGCCAACGCCCCCAGCGGGGCGAGGATGTAGCCGGCCTGCGCGACGGACGACCAGGCGAGCAGCCGGACGGTACGCCGCTGGCGCAGCGCGACGAGGTTGCCGACGGTCATGGTGAGCACCGCGAGCACGGCGAGCACCGGCCCGGTCTGCTCCGCCGGCAGCGCCCGCTGCACCACGGCGAGCAGCGCGACGAGGCCACCCAGCTTCGACGCCGTGGACAGGTACGCGGCCACCGGCAGCGGCGCCCCGTCGTAGGTGGCCGGCGCCCAGGCGTGGAACGGCACCGCCGCCACCTTGAACGCCAACCCGGCCAGCAGCAACGCCACCGCGGCGGTGGTCAGCGGCAGGTCCCGCAGGTCCGGCCGCTCGGCGAGCAGCGTGCCGAGCCGGTCCAGGTGCAGCCCGCCGGTCACCGCGTACAGCAGCGCCGCGCCGAGCAGCGTGATGGTGGTCGCCACCACGCTGACCACGAAGAAGGTAAGTGCCGCCTCGGCGCTGGCGAGGTTGCCCCGACGCAGGCCGACAAGCACGTACAGCGGCAGGGTCAGCGTCTCCAGGGCGACGATCAACGTGATCAGGTCGCCCGCCGCGCCGAGCACCACGCCACCGGTCATCGAGCAGGCCAGCAGGAAGCAGTACTCCCCCACCGGCGACCGCCCACCCCGCAGCGCCGGCACGGACAGCCCGAGCACGCCCAGGGTGAGCAGCGCCACCACCGCGCCGACCAGGGCGGCCCGGCCGTTGAAGATCCAGGAGCAGTCGGCGCCGACACAGAACGTCCGCCGCTCCCCGGCCGCGCCGACCAGCGCGGCACCGACGGCGGTGCCGAGCGCGCCGAGCGCCGCCACCGCGATCGTGGCCCGGGGCCGCGCCAGGAGCAGGTCGGTGAGGAGCACGAGCACGGCGGTGCCGGCGGCCAGGTAGGCCGGCAGCAGCGCGACGTTGTCCACACTCTGCACGCCGGTCATGGGAAGACCACCCCGATCAGGGCGTCGACGGGAGCCTCCGCGACGCCGAGGACCAGCGCCGGGGCCAGCCCGATGGCCAACGCGAGCAGCACCAGCGGCACCCAGGCGGTCAGCTCCGCACCGGCCAGGCCGGGGCCGACCCGGCCGACAGCGGCACTCGGCCGATTGTGGGTCACCTGGCGCAGCAGGCGCAGGAAGTACGCGGCGGTGAGCGCCGCACCGACAGCCGCCAGCACCCCGAGGGTGGTCCAGAGCGGGCCGCCCACCTGGATGGCGGCGATCACCGCGAACGCCTCGCCCCAGAAGCCGGCCAACCCGGGCAGGCCGAGCGAGCCGATCGCCGCGAACGCGAGCAGGCCCGCCAACCGGGGCGCGGTCTCCCGCAGCCCGGACAACTCGGCGAGCGTGCCCGTCCCGGTCCGGTCCTTCACCGCCCCGGCCAGGAAGAACAGCAGAGCGGTGAGCACCCCGTGCGCGATGTTGCCGATCAACGCCGCCTGGATGCCGACAGTGGTCAGCGTGGCGACGCCGAGCAGCACGAAGCCCATGTGCCCCACGCTGGAGTACGCGATCAGCCGCTTCACGTCGGCCTGCGCCAGACAGACGAGCGAGCCGATCAGGATCGCGGCGACGGCCAGCACGCCGAGCACCGGCGCCGCCCACCGGGCGCCCTCCGGCGCCACCCCCACCGCCACCCGGATCAGACCGTAGGTGCCCATCTTCAGCAGCACCCCGGCCAACACGACACTGCCCACCGTGGGGGCCTGGGTGTGCGCGTCGGGCAGCCAGGAGTGCAGCGGCCACAGCGGGCTCTTCACCGCGAACGCCACAGCGAGCAGTGTGAACGCGGCCAGTTGGGTGCCCCTGGACATCCCCGCGCCGCCGGTCAGCGCCACCAGATCGGCGGTGCCGGTGGCCGCGACCACCACGTACACGCCGACCAGCAGCAGCACCGAGCCGAAGAGCGTGTAGAGCGCGAACTTGCGGGCCGCCCGACGCCGGTCCGCGCCGCCCCAGCCGGCGATGATCGCGTACATCGGCAGCAGGACGACCTCGAAGAAGAGGAAGAACAGCACCAGGTCCAGGGCGAGGAAGGTGCCCAGGATGCCCACCTCGACCACCAACAGCAACGCCACCAACGCCCGGCCGCTGCCGCCGTCCGGCACCCGCCACATCGTGTACGCGCAGCAGAGCAGCGTGAGCAGCGCGGTCAACACGACAAGCGGCCAGGAGATGCCGTCGACGCCGAGGTGGAAGCGCAACTCCAGGCCGGGCACCCACTGCAGATCCACCTGGTGCCACGGACGCACCGCTGGCGCGTCGGCCGACCAGGCGAACCAGCCCTGCCGATCGAACACCAGCGGCACCGCGGCCAGCAGGGTCAGCGCCGCCGCGACGGTGCCGACCAGTCGGGCCGCCCGGTCCCGGGGTGTCGCCGCCACCGCGACCGCGCCGAGCGCCGGCACCGCCAGCACGGCGACCAGCAACACCTGCCCGAACGTCATAGGGTCACTCCGATCAGGGCGGCGGCCAACCCGATCAGCAGGGCGCCGGCCAGCACGCCGGCGGCGGCCCGGGGCAGCGCCGCCCGGTGCAGCGCGGCCAGCCCCGCGCCCAGACCGGTGGCGGCCCGCCCGCTGCCCTCGACCGCGCCGTCCACCACCACCTCGTCACCGGCGCGAACGACGCGGGCCAGCGCGCGGACGGGGCGTACGACAAGGGCGTGCTGGACGTCGTCGAGGCGGAACGCGCGAGCGAAGACCGGCCGCAGCGGGCCCAGCGCGTCCGCCGGGTCGGCGGCCGGGTTCCGCCGCCACCCGAGCGTGACCAGCACCGCCCCGACCAGCAGAAACGCGAGCGGAAGCAGCACCCCCGGCCCCACGTGGACCAGGCCGTCCTCGGAGCCCGCCACCGGCACTGTCGGAAACCGCAGACGGTCGGCGAACGCCCCGACGAACCCGGCCAGACCGAGCAGCGCGGCCGGCACGGTCAGCAGCAGCACCGGCCAGCGCAGCACCGCGGGCGGGTCGTGCGGCCGGACCAGCGGCAGGCGTGGAGCACCGAAGAACGCGCGCAGCAGCAGCCGGCCGGCATACCAGGCGGTGATCGCCACGCCGAGCAGGCCCGCGATCCAGACGATCCACCCCACCCAGGACGGTGCCGGACCGGTGCCCTCCAGCGCGGCGGACTCGGCCACCGTGAGGACGCCGTCCTTGCTCCAGAAGCCCGCCAACGGCGGCACCCCCGCCAGCGCGCCCAGGCCCACCACTGTGCACCAGAACGTCACAGGCATGCTGCGCCGCAGCCCGCCCATCTCCGACATCAGGGTGGTGCCCACGGCGTGGATCACCGCGCCGGCGGCGAGGAACAGCAACGCCTTGAACGCGGCGTGGGTGAGCAGGTGGAACAGCGCCGCCGACGGTGAACCGACCGCCAGCGCGCCGGTCATGTAGCCCAACTGGGAGACTGTCGACCAGGCCAGCACGCGCTTGATGTCGTCCTGGGCGGTGGCGGCGAGCGCGCCGAGCAGCAGGGTGATCGCGCCGAGCACCCCCAGCACCGTCAGCGTCACCGGCGCGGCAGTGAAGAGCGGGTAGAGCCGGGCCACCGCGTACACCCCGGCGGCGACCATCGTCGCGGCGTGGATCAGCGCGGAGATCGGCGTCGGGCCGGCCATCGCGTCCGGCAGCCAGGTGTGCAGCGGGAACTGCGCGCTCTTGCCGGCCACCCCGGCGAGCAGCAGCAGACCCGCGGCGGTCAACGTCGCGGTGGAGTGGTCGTGGGCGAGCACGTCGGCGACCCGGAAGCTGCCCGTCGACACGCCCAACAACGCGATGCCCAGCAGGAACCCGACGTCACCGACCCGGGTCACCAGGAACGCCTTCATCGCGGCGGCCGGCGCGCCGGGCAGTCGGCGGTCGTGGGCGATGAGCAGGTACGAGCAGAGGCCCATCACCTCCCAGCCGACCAACAGCATGATCAGGTCACCGGCGACCACCACCAGCAGCATGGCGCCGGTGAAGATGCTGATCTGCGCGGCGTACGGCGGGTAGCGGTGGTCGACGTCGACGTCGTCGTGCGGACCGCGCCGCAGGTAGCCGATCGAGTAGACCTGCACGGCCAGCGCGACAGCGGTGACCGCCACCGCGACCAGCGCGGCGGCGCCGTCCAGCCGGACGCCGAGCGTCACCGCCAGCCCGCCGACGTCGACCCAGATGGTCGACGTCTCCATCGGCCCGTCGACGGTGAGCAGCAGCGCGACGGCCAGCGCCAACGCGACGGCCGCGCCGGTCACGCCAAGCGCGACGGCCGCCTGTCGGGCCCGGCCGCTGCGGGTGGTGTCGTTGTGGCGCGGGGCCGGCGGCAACAGCAGGCCGGTCAGGCCGGCGACCAGCGGTACGGCGGGCAGCAACGCCCCGAGCAGTCCGGTCACCGGCCCGCCTCCGTGTCCGGGACGGCCGGCTCTCGCCCGCCGACGGTCCGCGCCGGCTCGGTCAACGGCACGTCGTCCACCGCGACGGTGGCCCGCAGCCGGTAGAGCTGGAGGACGATCGCCAGCCCCACCCCGATCTCGGCGGCGGCGAGGACGATCACGAACAGCGCGAAGACCTGCCCGGAGTGCGGCAGCACGGCGCGGGCGGTGGTGTCCGCAGTGACCAGGATCAGGTTGACCGCGTTGAGCATCAACTCGACAGACATCAGCACCAGCACCGCGTTGCGCCGCCGCAGCACGCCGTACACGCCGAGGCCGAACAGCAGCGCGGCGGTGACGTACGGGATGACCGGCCTCACCGGCGCCCCCCGGTCCGGACGTCGACCTCGGGCCGGTCGGCGGTGGCCGCCGCGCCGGGGGCGGCCCGGCCGATGTCCGGCCGGGACAGCACTATCGCACCCACCAGGGCGGACAGCAGCAGCACCGAGAGCACCTCGAACGGCAGCACCCAGGACTGGAAGATCTGCTCACCCAGCCGCTCGGCGGTGCCCGCGGCGGGCAGCGCGACGGTGCTCCAGCGGTACGCGTCGACGAGCAGCACGGTCAGCCCCAGCCCGGCGCCGCCACCGATCAGGGCGGCCGGCCAGCCGGGCCGGTCCAGGTCGTCGGATGCGCCGATCGGCGCCCGGGTCAGCATCACCGCGAACAGCAGCAGGACCACCACCGCGCCCACGTAGATCAGCACCTGCACCCAGGCCACCAGCTCGGCGCTGAGCACCAGGAAGTCACCGGCCAGCGCGCCCAGGCACACCACCAGGTAGAGCCCCGCCCGGACCAGGTGTTTCGTGGTCACCACCAGCACACCGGCGCCGACCGCCACCGCGCCGAGGGCGAGCAACAGCACGTCCGCGCCGGTCACCGGGCCGCCTCTCCGGCTCGCGCGGTCACGACGCGGGGTTCTGATCGGCGTCGGGGCGTACCGATGGGGCGGCCGGACGGGCGGCGGCCTTGCGGGCCGCGGCGGTCTCCTCCTTGGCCGGCTCCCCGTTCGGGTCGTGCGCGGGCGGCGCGGGGACGGTGGCCATCCACTGGCCGAGGTGGTCCTTGTCGTGCAGCAGGTCCTTGATGTCGTACTCGGCGTACTCGAACTCGGGTGACCAGTAGAGCGCGTCGAACGGGCAGACCTCGATGCAGATGCCGCAGTACATGCAGAGCGAGAAGTCGATGTCGAACTTGTCGAGCACGTTGCGCTGGCGGGGGCGGGCGGCGCCGGGCACCGCCACCTCCTCCTTGTGCGAGTCGATGTAGATGCACCAGTCCGGACACTCCCGCGCGCAGAGCATGCAGACAGTGCAGTTCTCCTCCGACAGCGCGATCACGCCACGCGAGCGGGGCGGCAGGTCGGGGGCCACGTCCGGGTACTGCTGGGTGGTCGAGCGGCTGGTCATCGTCTTGAGGGTGACCGCCAGCCCCTTCACCAGGCCCGCGCCGGGCAGGCCGCGCGCGCCGGTGGCGCCGGCCGGGTCGCCGTGCTCGCTGGGGTGGGTCATGTCGACCATCCTGCCCTGTGGCCCCGGCGCGCGCGACCACCACCCACAGGTCCACGGCGGTACCGTGGTCGCGGGGAGAACGAACACGCTGGAAAGGACCCGTCGATGACCGCCGCGCTGCACGGCGACGTTCCGCCGCCGGGCGGGTGGACGACCGACGGCATCCTCGTGCCGGAGCCGTGGGAGATGGACATCCGGTCGGAGCGGTTCACCCCCCGGGCCCGCTGACAGCGGTCGGTGGGAGCATCTCGACGCCGAGTTGTTGCAGCAACTGGAACAGCTCGTTGCAGCTCCACACCTCGACGATCCGGCCCGCGGCGTCGAAGCGCAGGAACGTCGCCCCCGAGTAGCTGACCACCTGCCCGGTCGGCGGCACCGGCCCGAACTGCCCGGCGTGCGTGCCGGCGGCCCGCCAGTGCACGGCCACCCGCTCGCCGGCCGCCACCACGTCCACGATCTTGTAGCGCAGGTCCGGGAAGGCCGCCCGCCGCTCCCGGTGCCAGGCAAGCGTCGCCTCCGGCCCGGTGCCGCCCAGCCCCGGGCACTCCTCGGCGATCAACTCGTACGCCGACTCCTCCCGACGCGCGTTCCACACCTCGGCGATGAACCGCCGGGCCGCCGCCTCCACATCCGTCATGCGGGCGAGGGTATCCGGGCTCACCGCGTCGACAGCTCGGAGATCGGTAAGGATGGGGAGCAGGTGGCAACAGACCGGAGGATGACGTGGGCGAGGAAACAGGCGGGAAGTACGTCGAGCCGGGTGGCGAGTTCACCCGCGACCAGCGGTACATCGCCACCCGGATCACCGAGGACGGGCGCGACGGGTACCCGGTGGAGCCCGGCCGGTACCGGCTGGCGGTCAGTCGGGCCTGCCCGTGGGCCAACCGACTGATCATCGTGCGGCGACTCCTCGGCCTGGAGGACGCCATCTCGATGGCGGTGGCCGGGCCGACCCACGACGCCCGGAGCTGGACCTTCGACCTCGACCCGGGCGGGCGGGACCCGGTGCTCGGCATCGAGCGCATCCAGGAGGCGTACTTCAAGCGCTTCCCCGGCTACGAGCGCGGCATCACCGTCCCGGCGATCGTCGACGTGCCGACCGGGCAGGTGGTGACGAACGACTACGCGCAGATGAGCCTCGACCTGTCCACCCAGTGGCGCGCGTACCACCGCCCCGGCGCCCCGCAGCTCTATCCCGAGCATCTGCGGGCGCAGATCGACGAGGTGAACGACGTGGTCTTCCGGGACGTCAACAACGGCGTCTACCGGTGCGGGTTCGCCGGCAGCCAGGAGGCGTACGACAAGGCGTACCACCGGCTCTTCGACCGGCTGGACTGGTTGACCGAGCGGCTGACCGACCAGCGCTTCCTGGTCGGCGACACCATCACCGAGGCCGACGTGCGGCTGTTCACCACGCTGGTCCGCTTCGACCCGGTCTACCACGGCCACTTCAAGTGCAACCGGCAGAAGCTGAGCGAGATGCCGGTGCTGTGGGGGTACGCCCGGGACCTGTTCCAGACCCCCGGCTTCGGCGACACAATCGATTTCGACCACATCAAGCGGCACTACTACGAGGTGCACCGCGACATCAACCCGACCGGGATCGTGCCACTCGGCCCCGACCTGTCCAACTGGGTCACCCCGCACGGTCGGGAGGCCCTGGGTGGCCGCCCCTTCGGCGACGGCACCCCGCCCCCGCCGCCGGCCGAGCCCGTCGACCTGACGCACACCCCGCTGAGCTGAGCGGGGCCCAGTCGTCGCAAGATCGTGCTCGATCCTGGTTTCCGGGGCCTCCCGGATCGCCGAGGCCACTACAACCAGGATCGAGCGCGATCATGGGCGCGCTCGCCGCGCGATGCGCGGTCGTGCTCGCCCTACAGGGCGACGCGGACGGCTGCCGTGAGGACCAGTTGCGCGAGGGATGCCGGCACCAGCACCAGCCAGCAGAGACGTTGGAGCTGGTCCTCACGTAGCCGGGGGTAGGACACCCGGAGCCAGATGATCACGAAGGACACCGCGAAGATCTTGAGCAGCGTCCAGAGCCAGCCCAGTTGATCGTCGGCGAACGGGCCCTGCCACCCACCGAGGAACAGCACAGTGGTCAGCGCGGCGATCACCACGATGCCGACGTACTCGGCGAGCAGGAAGAACGCGAAACGCAGACCGGTGTATTCGGTCATGTAGCCGAAGACCAGCTCGGAGTCCGCCACCGGCATGTCGAACGGTGGCCGGCGGATCTCGGCCAGCCCGGCGACGAAGAAGACGATCATCGCGGGTGCCTGCCAGAGCAGCCACCACGGCTGCCACGCCTCGACGATGCCGGAGAGGCTGAGCGTGCCCGCCGCCATCGCCACCGAGGCGGCGGCCAGCACCAGCGGTAGCTCGTAACCGAGCAACTGGGCGGCCCCCCGCAGCCCACCGAGCAGGCTGTACTTGTTGGCCGACGCCCACGCCGACATGAGTACCGCCACGACCCCGACACCGACCACGGCCAGCACGAAGAACAAGCCGATGTCCAACGGTTGCCCGACCAGGTCGTTCGGGCCGAGCGGAATGACGAGCAGCACCAGCAGGTAGGGCACCAGGGCCACCGCCGGGGCCAGCCGGAACACCGCCCGGTCCGCCTCGCGGGGGGTCACGTCCTCCTTCTGCACGAACTTGACCCCGTCCGCGACCAACTGGGCCCAGCCGTGGAAGCCGCCCGCGTACATCGGACCGAGCCGGCCCTGCATGTGCGCCATCACCTTGTGCTCGGCCTGGCCGACCAGCAGCGGCAGGGTGAGGAACGCGACAAGCACGCCACCCACCCGCAGCACCAGCTCCACCCAGAGCGGCATCAGGTCGTACCCCCGTCGTCGTCGGTGCGGCCGTCGCGGGCCGGCGGGTCCGCGACCGGGCCCGACCCCGGCTGGTCGGCTGAGCCCGGCCCGCCGGCGGGCGCGGCCGGGCCGTCAGTGGGCGCGGTTCGCGCGGGCGCGGCCGGATCGGCGGCGGGCGTGGGTCGCGCGGGCGCGGCCGGGCCGGCGTCACCCGCGGCAGACCGGGGAGTACGCGCCGGACGGGTCCCCGGCGCGGGCCGCGCCGGACGCTCACCGGACGGGCGGGCCGGGGTACCGCCTCGCGGACCCTCCCCCACCCCACCGGCGCCGGCCGGGGTGGGCGTGGTCCCCCACTCGCCCGGAGCGGGAACGCCCGGCGGGCGGATCGGCCGCCGTCCACCACCCGCCTCGGACTCGCCCGGCTCCTTCGCGCCCGGCCAGGGCTTCGCCACCCGGGACGCGAGCACGAACTCCTTACGGAGCGGGTGGCCCTCGAACTCCGGCGGCAGCAGCAGCGGCAACAGGTCACCGTGGCCGGCGAAGTCGATGCCGAACATCTCGTGCGTCTCCCGCTCGTGCCAGGCGGCGCCCGGGTAGACCTCGACCACCGAGGCGACCGTGGCCGCGTCGCGCGGCAGCCGGGTACGCAGCAGCACACCGTGTCGCAGCCGCGTCGACCAGAGGTGCGCCACCACGTCGAAGCCGTCGGTCAACTCGTCGACGGCGGAGAGCCAGTCGAAGAAGTCGCAGGCCAACGTGTCGTCGTCGCGGGCGGCCCGGACAGCGGTCAGCCAGCTGTCCGCTGGGACGTCCACGGTGGCCCGGGCGAACCGTTGCCCACCGGAGACCGACGGGGTCGCCGCAACCGGCGCGAGCAGCGCGACCAGCCGAGCGCCGACCTCTTCGGGAGTCATGCCGCTGATCCTAGTGCCGGTCGGGTCCGCGCCTGGCCGCCGCCGAGGCCCGGTGATCTGCCGGCTTTGGGAGCGGTGCGGCCCTCGGCGGGGAAAGATGAGGACGTGCGCGCTGTGACTGTGAAACCCGGAGTAGCCAACTCACTGAGCCTCGTCGAGGATCAGCCGGAGCCGGCTGCCGAGGAAGGCTCGGTGCTTGTCGAGGCGCTGGCGGTCGGGATCTGCGGCACGGATCACGAGATCATCGCCGGGGAGTACGGCGAGGCGCCGCCGGGTGCGGACCGCCTGGTCATCGGGCACGAGTCGCTGGGCCGGGTGATCGAGGACGCCAGCGGCACCATGCAACCCGGTGACCTGGTGGCCGGGATCGTCCGGCATCCCGACCCCGTGCCCTGCCCCAACTGCGCGGTCGGCGAGTGGGACATGTGCCGCAACGGTCTGTACACCGAACACGGCATCAAGGCGCTACCCGGGTTCGCCCGCGACCGCTGGCGGATCGAGCCCCGGTTCGCGGTCCGGCTCGATCCGGCGCTGGCCCAGGTCGGTGTGCTGTTGGAACCGACGAGCGTGGTGGCGAAGGCCTGGGACCACATCGAGCGGATCGGGCACCGGGCCGAGTGGCAGCCGCAGACCGTCCTCGTCACCGGGGCCGGGCCGATCGGGCTGCTTGCCGCTCTGCTCGGCACCCAGCGCGGGCTCTCCGTCCACGTGCTGGACCGGGCCACCGACGGGCCGAAGCCGGAACTGGTCCGTGGGCTCGGCGCCACCTACCACGCGGTGCCGGTCAACGACCTGCCCTTCGAACCGGACGTGGTGATCGAGTGCACCGGCGCGCCCACTGTGGTCCTCGACGTCATGTGCAAGGCGGGCCCGACCGGGATCGTCTGCCTGGCCGGGGTGTCCAGCGGTGGTCGGAGCATCGACTTCGACGCCGGCGCCCTCAACCGGGCGTTGGTGCTGGAGAACAACGTCGTCTTCGGCTCGGTGAACGCCAACCGGCGGCACTGGAACATGGCCGCGCAGGCGTTGGCCCGCGCGGACCAGGTCTGGTTGGAGTCGCTTGTCACCCGTCGGGTGCCGGCGAACAGGTACGCCGACGCGTACACCCCCGGGCCGGACGACATCAAGGTGGTGCTGGAGTTCGCCTCCTGAGCGCGGCCCCGCCCGCTCAGATGCCCGGCAGCCGGCCGTTGCGGAACAGGTCGACGAAGAGCTGGTGGTCCTGCCGGGCGCGCACCCCGTACGCGTGCGCGAAATCCACAAGGTGGGCGACGAAGCCCGCCTCGTCGGCGTCCACCGCTGCCACGATCGCCTCCTCGGTGGAGTAGTCCACCAGGTCGTGACTGGACTCGTCGTCGGCGACCGAGTGCATCCGGGCCACCGCCCGGCCCAGGTCGACGAGCACCCCGGTCAACTCCTCCGGCTCGTTCACGTCCGACCAGTCCAGGTCCGCGGCGTACGGGGAGACCTCGGCGACGAGCTGACCGGCCCCGTCCAGCTCGGTGAAGCCCAGCCACGGGTCGGCGTGCGCCTGCAACGCCCGCTGTGACTCGGCGGTCCGGTGCCCCTGGTGCTGGAAGTAGCCGCGGACCGACTCGTCGGTGACGTACCGCGCCACGGCCGGCACCTGCGCCTGCTTCATGTAGATGACGACGTCGTTCTCCAGGGCCTGGGTGTGACCCTCCAGCAGCAGGTTGTACGACGGCAGCCCGGCGGACCCGATGCCCACGCCCTTGCGCAGCACCACGTCCTTGATCCGCGCCGCCACCGGCCGGAGCTGCGCCGAGGCGGTCGGCAGGGTGCCCAGGTAGTCCTGGAAGGCGGCGCGTACCCGGTCCCGGGTGGTGCCGTCGACCTCGAAGACCCCGTCACCGATGGAGAACCGCCGCTCGTAGTTGTCGATGGTGGTCTGCGTGGCGAGCAGGTCCACGCGGGTGTTGAGTCGGGCCTGCTGGAGCACCCGTCGCAGCACCCCGTCGGCGTTCTCCAGGGTGATCGAGCCGATCGCGTCGTCGCCGCCGGCGGCGATGGCCCGCAGCTCCGTCAGATACGACCGGGCGAAGCCGGCGACCAGATCGCCGATCGACGTGTCGGAGAGCGCCTTGCCGTAGCCGAGCAGCGCCACGCTGGCCGCGAGCCGGCGCAGATCCCAGGTGAACGGACCGACGTACGCCTCGTCGAAGTCGTTGACGTTGAACACGAGTTGCCCGGACGCGTTCATGTAGGTGCCGAAGTTCTCGGCGTGCAGGTCACCGTGGATCCACACCCGGCTGGTCCGCTCGTCGAGGAACCGGTCGTCGGCGAAGTCGCCGCGCTGGTCGGCGTAGAACAGCGCGGCGCTGCCCCGGTAGAAGGCGAACGGAGACGCGGCCATCTTGCGGAACTTGCGGCGGAAGGCGGCCGGGTCGATCGCCATCGACGCGCCGAACTCCTCGGTGAGCACGTCGACGATGTGGGTGGACCGCTGGTCTGTGGAGCTGGTCATGATGCGCAGGCTAGCCCTGCCTGGCCACCCGTACGTCAGTTCGTGGCGGGTGGGCGTACCGGCGCGGCGGTGAGCGAGTCGACGGAGCGCGGGGCGGCGGCTTCGCGGGGTGGGGCGTCCAGCGGGGCGGCCAGCAGGTCCCGTTGCGGCACGCCGCCGACGCCGGACTGCTCGGCGGCGATCTTCTCCTGGAGGCGCAGGATGCCGTGCAGCAGCGCCTCCGGCCGGGGTGGGCAGCCGGGCACGTAGACGTCGACCGGGATGAGCTGGTCGACTCCCTTGGTCACCGAGTACGAGTCCCAGTAGGGGCCGCCGCAGTTGGAGCAGGCGCCGAACGAGATGACGTACTTCGGTTCGGGCATCTGGTCGTAGAGCCGCTTGATCGCCGGCGCCATCTTGTCGGTCACCGTGCCGGACACCACCATCAGGTCGGCCTGTCGGGGACCGTGGGCGAACGGGATCACGCCGAGCCGGATGAAGTCGTGCCGACCCATGCTGGTGGCGATGAACTCGATGGCGCAGCAGGCCAGGCCGAAGTTGAACACCCAGAGCGAGTAGCGGCGGCCCCAGTTCAGCACGAACCGGATCGGCTCGCCGAGCACTGCCGGTAGCTGCACGAGCGCCCCCTCTCCTCACCGACAGTGAATCACAGGCAGCGTCGACGCGGTCCGGCGGTGAGCGGCCCGGGCGCCCCGCCGACTGTCCCGGACCCGACAATGAATCGACGATGAACGACGCGCAACCTTCCGGTGGTTCCGCCGGTGTGACTGATGCTGGCGAACGTGCCGCCAGCGGCCACCAGGGGGAGGGCGAGTGGTTGTGACGAGAGACGTGCGGGTGGGTGGGCGACCGCCGGACCCCCCGGGCAACTCCACCCGGGCGGCCAGCGAACTGGTCTTCGACGACTTCTACCACGCCCACTACCGCGGGCTGGTGGTGCAGTTGACCGCGTACACGGGTGACCGTGGGCAGGCGCAGGACCTGGTCCAGGAGGCGTTCTGCCGGGCGTACGCCCGCTGGGACCGGCTCGCCGGGTACGAGGATCCGTTGGCCTGGGTCCGCAAGGTCGCCTGGAACCTCGGACACAACCGCTGGCGGCGGCTGCGGACCGCCCAGTCGTGGCTGCTGCGGCAGCGGGAGGCCCACGTCGCCGGGCCGAGCCCCGACCGGGTCGCCCTCGACGTCGCGTTGGCGAAGTTGCCGCCGAAGCAGCGCCGGGCGGTCGTTCTGCACTACCTCGCCGATCTGTCGGTCGCCGAGATCGCCGCCGAGGAGCGGGTTGCCGAGGGCACCGTCAAGTCCTGGCTGCACCGGGGCCGGACGGCCCTCGCGACCCATCTGCGGGACACCAACGAGGAGGTGCGGGATGTCTGAGCAGGAGACCCTCGGCCTCGCCGACGAATTTGCCAACTACCGCCGTACCGTGCTGGAGAAGGTCGAGGTGCCCGGCCCCGCCGCCGTCCGGCGGACGGTGCGGGTCCGCAACCGACGCCGGTGGGGGGCCACCGCCACGACGGTGCTCGCGCTGTTCGGCGGGTCCGCCATCGGGTACGCGACGATGAACGGCCCGGACCACGGGCCACGTCCGGTCGACCCGACGCCGAGCTTGTCGGTGTCGCCCGCGCCGGACGGATCGACGAGCCCGGCTCCCAGCCCCTCCGTGACAGGTGGCGGCCCCGGCTCCGCAGTGCCTGACGGCCGGATCAGCCGGGCCCAGTTGCTCGGCGCATCGGTGACCCTGCCGGCGTGGCGGGCCGGGCCCGGCTGCCCGACGTCGGCCGTGCGGATCAGCGGCGACGACCGCGAGGGGGTCAACTGGCTCGTGGCGCTCGACCACGGCGACGTCGACGGGGACGGGGCGGTGGAGACGGTGGCGCTGGTGCAGTGCGTGCTCGGCACCCGCGGTCCCATGCAGGTGGTCGCCTTCGACAGGGACGAGCGGGGGAAGGTGGTCACGCTCGGCCGTGTGGTGGCGACGACGATCGACAAGCCGCAGTGGCTGTTCGCCCTCGACGTGGTGGGCGACGGCACGGTTCGCGTGCAGGTGGGTGACATCGCTCCCGGGGGCGGCTGGTCCGCCGACTGGTCACAGAAGCAGTGGCGGGGCTACCGCTGGAAGGGCGACGCCTTCGCCCAGGTCTCCGGGCCGACGAGCTTCGGTCCGAACCGGCACAACGTCAACCTTGTCGTCACCGCCACGAATCTGGTGCTCACCGACGCTGCGGACGGCGCCAAGGTCGGCACGGTCACCGTGCGCGTTCGCAACGGGGCCGGACCGGTCGCCTACGTGGCGCTGCGGCTGGGCCTGCCGGCGGAGGTCCGCCCGGACGGCAGCGGCTGGGCGGTGTGCCGAAACGACCCGGAGACGACCCGGGAGCCGGTGACGTGCGACCTGAACCAGCTCGAAGCCGGCGCGGAGACCCGACTGACATTGGGCTTTCGGGTTCCGGCGGGCAGCACAGTCGGCACCGGCAAGGCCGACGTGGACGTCCGGGCGATGGACGCCAACTTCGACTTCGTCGAGGAGGTCTACGACGTGGACAACACAGTCTCGATCACCTACCGCTGAACCGGTCGGTCCGGTCCGCCGTCGCCGGACGGCGGACCGGACCGGGCGGCGTCACCAGGTGGGACGTTGCAGCAGTCCGACGAACTCCACGAGCAGTCGTTCGCGCAACGCCGGCGGGGCGGCGTCGAGCAGGGTGTTCACCACCGCCAGCCGGTCCGGCGTACCACCGGCGGCGAGTCCGAGCCCGGCGGCGAGTCCGGCGACGAGTTCGGGCGTGAGGGCGTCCGGGGTCAACGACGTCGCCAGCGCCACCAGCTCGGGCGGGAGGGCGACCGGACCGGCTGTCCGGGCGGCGGCCACCGCATCGACCAGGTCCGGCCCGAACTCGGCGACCCGGGGCGCGACCGAGGCGGTCACCGTGAGGTGCACACTCGCCGGCAGCCCCGCGTACGACAGTTGGGGCTGGGTGTGCCAGCCACGCGCGGTCAGCTCGTCGACAAGGACGAACAGGTCGGGGCCGCCCTCGGTGGCGGTGAAGCACACCACCGTCGACTCCGGCTCAACCATCAGCCGCAACCCGTCGACGGCGCGGACCGCGTCGGTCAGACCGGCGACCGCGTCCCGGGTGACCTCGGCGAGCCGCAGGTAACCGTCGTCGCCGAGGTGCCGCACAGTGGCGTACGCGGCGGCGATCGGCCCGCCCGAGCGGGTGGACGCGATCACCGGGTTGATCATCGTGTAGCCGGGCCAGTCCGCGTACGCGAAGTACTGCGGGGCGCGCAGCGCCGCGTCCCGGTGCAGCAGCACCGACACCCCCTTCGGCGCGTACGCGTACTTGTGCAGGTCCACCGAGATGGAGGTGACCCCGGGTACCGCGAAGTCGAACGCCGGCACCGGCTCACCGAGGCGGCGCAGGTAGGGCAGGGTCCAGCCGCCGAAGCAGGCGTCCACGTGGCAGCGCACCCCGGCGTCGGCCGCCACCGCCGCGATCTCCGCGACCGGGTCCACCACCCCGTGCGCGTACGACGGCGCGGAGCAGGCGACGAGCACCGTCTCCGGGCGGATCGCGGCGGCCATCGCGGCCGGGTCGGGACGCAGGGTGTCCGGGGACACCGGCACCACGTCCAGCGCCACCCGCAGGTAGTGCGCCGCCTTGGCGAACGCGGCGTGCGCCGTCGACGGCACCACGATCCGGGGCGCGGCGATCTCCGGGTGCGCGTCCCGGGCCGTCTTGACGGCGAGGATCAGCGACTCGGTGCCGCCACTGGTGACGCTGCCGACCACGTCCGGGGCGGTGGTGCCCGGACCGGCGCCGAGCACCCGGCCGGCGGCGCCCACCAGGGCGTTCTCCATGGCCAGCAGGGACGGGAACGCGGTCGGGTCCAGCCCGTTGACGTGCGCGCTCTCCCGGTGCGCGGCGGCAGTCAGCTCGTCCAGGCCCGGTACCGCGGGGTCGTAGACGTACGCGAACAACTGCCCGCCGTGCGTCGGCCGGTCGCCGGCGCGCAACTGCCGAACCTCGTCGAGCGCAACCTCAGCCGCGACCCCGAGAGGCAACGCGACCCGGCCCTCGACAGTGCTCTCGTCGATCATCAAGTGCTGGTGCCCTTCTCGTGACTGTCAACGGCGTTCGTCCCCGAGCACAACTCCCGGACCGCCCGGAGCGTCCCGCGGCTCGGGGATCAAGTCGCCGGGGGTGAGGGTGTACTGGCGAAGCAGGAGGATCGGCGGGGCGATCAACAGGGCCGGGATCAGCGTGAAGCCGAGGAGGACGCCCAGCCGGGCCGAGTCCGACTGGACGGCTGCCGAGCCGGTGTCCGAGGACACGTAGCCGGAGAGCTGGAGCACCAGGCCGTAGATCCCCGGGCCCAGCGCCAGACCGAGAGTCTCCCCGGCCGTCCACAGGCCGGTGAAGACACCCGCCTGTCGCCGACCGGTGCGCCTGGTGTCGTACGCGATGCAGTCCGGCAGCATCGCCAGCGCGAAGACCTGCTGCCCGGCGTACCCGACGCCGATCACCGCGACCACCAGGTAGACGGCGACCGTCGGAAGCGCCGACGCGGCGACCAGGGCGAGCGCCCCGACGGCGAGGATCAGCGAAGCGGCGACAAGCGCGGTCCGCTTGCCGAGGCGGGCACCGACCCGGGACCAGATCGGCATCACCAACAGCGCCGGCCCGACGAAGCAGACGAAGAGCAGGGTGGGCCCGCTCGTGTCGTCGCGCAGGATCTGCGCCGCGAAGTAGTTGACCCCGGCCAGGATCGTCGCCACCCCGGCGGACTGCACGACGAAACAGATGAGCAGCGCCCGGAAGGGGCGGTTGGCGGCGGCCACGGCGAGTTGGGCCCGCAGTGTCGGCTCGCTCCCGCTCACCGTGCCGGTCGGCGCGGACCGGGTGCCGAGGAATGCCCCGAGGGCGCCGAGGGCGATCAGCGCCGCCACGAACAGGCCCATCCACCGGTGCCCGGCCACACCGTCGCCGCCGGCGCTCACCACGAGTGGAGCGACAGCGCCGGAGACCAGGATGGCCAACGCCAGCACCGCGATCCGCCAGGTCATCAACCGGGTGCGCTCGGCGTAGTCGTCGGTCAACTCCGCCGGCATCGCCACGTACGGCACCTGGAAGAAGGCGAACGCGGTGGCGGTGGCGAGGAAGGCGAACGCCACGTACGCGGCGGCGGCCGACCCGTTGCCGAACGGCGCGGCGAAGATCGACGCGAACAGGACGGCGAGCGCGAGGCCACCGATGAGCAGGTACGGCCGGCGGGCGCCCCAGCGCGACCGGGTGCGGTCGGAGATCCGCCCGGCGACCGGGTTGACCAGCACGTCCCAGGCCTTCGGCAGCAGCACCAGCAGGGCGGCAAGTCCGGCCGCCACGCCCAGCGTGTCGGTCAGGTACGGCAGCAGCAGCAGACCGGGCACGGTGCCGAACGCACCGGTCGCCAGGGAGCCGAGCGCGTAGCCTGCGTGCACCCGTCGAGGCAGCGAGCCGGCGCCCGGCGGCGTTTTCATGGGGCCGAATATTACTCACGTTGTGTCGGAGGCCACATCCCCTCATCCGGTGATCAACCTGGCGGCCCGTCCCGGACAGGCGGATCAGTCGGGTTACCGGCAGCGGAGCCCGCAACCACCTCCCCAGTCTCGGGGTGTTACCTGCGCCGACGGCACACCAGCCCGGCGGTGACGGGGGAGGGGCAGTGACAGCGACGATGGGGGCCCGCGCCAACGAGCCACCGGCGGCACGGACGGCCGGTGCGGTGGTCGAGGAGACGATCACCTTCGACGACTTCTACCACGCGCACTTCGGCAGCGTGACAGCCCAACTGTGTGCGTACACCGGAGATCTGGGCCATGCCCAGGACCTGGCCCAGGAGGCGTTCTACCGGGCGCTGGCCCGCTGGGACCGCCTGGTCCGCTACGACGACCCGGTGGCCTGGGTCCGCCAGGTCGCCTGGAACCTGGCCCGCAGCCGCTGGCGACGCCTGCGTACCGCCCGCAACCACCTGCTGCGGCAACGGCGCACCGAGGCCGAGGTGCCCGGCCCGACACCCGACCGGGTCGCCATCGACGCGGCGCTGGCCCAACTGCCCGCCAACCACCGCCGCGCGGTCATCCTGCACTACCTGGCCGACCTGTCGGTCAGCCAGATCGCCGCCCAGGAAGGGGTGGCCGAGGGCACCGTGAAGTCCTGGTTGCACCGCGGCCGGACAGCCCTGGCCGGGCTGCTCGACGAGAACACCGAGGGGGTGTGCGATGTCTGACCTCGATCCGCGACTGCGCCAGCGGCTCGGCGCGTACCGCAATGACGTGATCAGCCACGTCGCCGGTCCCGGTCCCGACCAGGCCCGACAGCTGCTGCGCCGACGGCGGCGGATGGCCGCGGTCGCCGTGGCCGCGGCGGCCGTCGTGCTGGTGGTGGCCCCCGTGGTCGCCAACGCCGCGCTCAACAACGACGACCGGACCCCGCCGGTGCCGGCGGAGTCCGTCACACCGACGCCCCCGGCACCGTCGGCGCCGCCGACGCCGCCACCGACCGGATCGGCGTCGCCGAACACCGCCCCCACCGCCCCGGACGGGCGGATCAGTAGGGCGCAACTACTCGCCACACGGGTGGACCTGCCGAACTGGCAGCCGGGCGAGATGGAGGGCGGCTGCGCCACCGCCAAGGTTCGGCTCCGGACCAACACGGACAACACCTACGTGTCGGAGCTGGCGGAGAACGCGTTTCGGTACGGCGACCTCGACGGCGACGGCGCCGTCGAGACCGTCGCCGTCGTCTCCTGCCGGTACGGCGAGGCGTCGGCGAAGCAGGTGGTGGCCTTCGACCGGGACCGCGAGGGCCGGATCGTGACGCTGGGCCGGGTGGTCCGGACCGGTGACGGGTTCGACGACATCCGCGCGACCGAGGTCAACCGGTCCGGGTCGGTCGAGGTGCGGGTGGCGGACATCCAACCCTGCTGCGGGACACCGAGCTACCTGCGGCGGGAGCAGGTGCGGACGTACCGGTGGGACGGCGAGCGGTTCAGCCAGACCGACGGTCCCACGGCGTTCGGCAGGGATCCCCGGCTCACCGACCTGAGGCTGAGCATGACCCACCAGCTGACCGACGTCGCCGGTGCGGACACCCGACGCACCCTCACCACGGTCTTCACTGTCACCAACGCCGGCCCGGTCGACGCGCCCCAGGTCGCGTTCCACGGCATCGAGGTGGGCGAGCGGGCGGGCGGGGACTGGTCCCGGTGCGACCCGAACCCCCCGCCCCAGGCGGACAACCCGACGTGCCTGTTGCCCGGGGTGCCGGCCGGTGAGTCGCGCCGGTACACGTTCGTCCAGCTGGTGCCGGGCACGCCGAGACCCGACGCGCAGGTTCAGCGGTTCTTCGTCGTCCACTGCGACGCCCAGGACCGCTGGTGGCCCGACCTGAAGAAGGACGACAACGGGGTGGACTCTCCGATCCGTTTCTGAACCACCTCGCGGTGCCCCGTCCCCCGCCGGGACGGGGCACCGCCCCGCCGGCCGGGCCGGCGGCATCGTCCGCACGTGCCGCGCCGGTCAGCCTTCCGCGTCCGGAGACCAACCGGCCGCCGCCATGTCAACGCCCTCGCCGCGCAGCGGCGCCCCCTCGGCGCGCAGCCGGGACCGCGCCTCCCGCTCATGCCCCGGCGGCAACCGGCCAGCCGCCGTGACCACCCGATGCCACGGCACCGAGCCGCCGTGTCGGGCCATGATGCTGCCCACCAGCCGCGCCGAGGCACGACCCGAACGCTCGGCGAGCGCATCGGCGATCCCGCCGTACGACATCACCCGGCCCGCCGGGATCCGCTCGACCAGGTCGAGCACCGCCTCGACGTACTCGTCAGGAGTCACAATCCGCCACCATATGGGAACGTCGCCGGGCGGTGCGGCCGTGACCACGCAGAATGGGCGGGTGCGCGACGCAGTCACGGCGGCCCGGCGAGTCGTCGTCAAGATCGGATCTTCCTCGTTGACCACCGCGACCGGCGGGCTGGCCGACGAGCGCGTCGACACGCTCGTCGACACCCTCGGCCGGCTGACCAGCGAGGGACGCGAGGTGGTGCTTGTCTCCTCCGGCGCGATCGCCGCCGGCCTCGCCCCGCTCGGGCTGCCCCGACGCCCGCGCGACCTGGCCACCCAGCAGGCCGCCGCCAGCGTCGGGCAGGGCCTCCTGATCGGCCGGTACGCGACGAGCTTCGCCCGGCACGGCCGCACCGTCGGGCAGGTGCTGCTCACCGTCGACGACGTGACCCGACGGGCGCACTACCGCAACGCGTACCGGACGCTGCGTAAGCTGCTCGACCTGGGGGCAGTGCCGATCGTCAACGAGAACGACACGGTCGCCACCCAGGAGATCCGCTTCGGTGACAACGACCGGCTGGCCGCCCTGGTCGCCGCGCTGGTCCACGCCGACCTGCTGGTGCTCCTCTCCGACGTGGACGCGCTCTGGACCGGCGACCCCACCAATCCGCGCTCGACCCGGATCGCGGAGGTCCGTGACGACGCGGACCTCGCCGGGATCACCATCGGCGGGGCTGGCCGCTCCGGCGTCGGCACCGGCGGCATGGTGACAAAGGTCGAGGCCGCCCGGATCGCCACCGGCTTCGGCATTCCGGTGGTGCTCACCGCCGCCGACCTGGCCGCGCCGGCCCTGGCCGGCGACCCGGTCGGCACCCTGTTCCATCCGCAACGGCAACGCCCGACAGCCCGGCTGTTCTGGCTGGCCCACGCCACGTCGCCCCGGGGGCGACTGCACCTCGACCCGGGCGCGGTGGCCGCCGTCGTCGGGCGGCGCAAGTCGCTGCTGCCCGCCGGCATCACCGCCGTGGACGGCACCTTCACCGCTGGCGACCCGGTGGACCTGGTGGACACCGCCGGCGCGTCGGTCGCCCGCGGGCTTGTCAACTACGACGCGGTGGAACTGCCGGGGCTGCTCGGCCGCTCCACGTCCGAACTCGCCGCGGCGCTCGGCCCGGCGTACGAACGAGAGGTCGTCCACCGCGACGACCTCGTGTTGCTGTGAGGAGTGCTGGCATGAGCGTCGTCGAGCAGGCACGTCGAGCGCGGGACGCCGCCGCTGACCTGGCCACGGCCACCCGTACGGTCAAGGACGCCGCGCTGGTGGCGATGGCCGACGCGCTGGTGGCGCGTACCCCGGAGATCCTGGCCGCGAACGAGACGGACCTGGCTGCCGGCCGGGAGGCCGGGCTGAGCGCGGCAGTGCTGGACCGGCTCGCGCTCGACGCGGGCCGGGTGGTCGGCATCGCCGACGCGCTGCGCCAGATGGCCGCGCTGCCCGACCCGGTCGGTGAGGTGGTCCGCGGCTCCACCCTGCCCAACGGGCTGGAGCTGCGCCAGATCCGGGTGCCGTTCGGGGTGGTCGGCATCATCTACGAGGCGCGACCGAACGTGACTGTGGACGCCGCCGGGATCTGCCTGAAGTCCGGCAACGCGGCGCTGCTGCGCGGGTCGTCGTCGGCCGCGCACTCCAACGCCGCGCTTGTCGCGGTGCTGCGCGACGCGGTCGCCGAGGCCGGGCTGCCCGCCGACGCGGTGCAGCTGCTCGACGCCAGCTCCCGCGACTCGGTCAAGGAGCTGATGCGCGCCCGAGGGCTCGTCGACGTGCTCATCCCCCGCGGTGGCGCGTCCCTGATCCGCACCGTGGTCGAGGAGTCGACGGTGCCGGTGATCGAGACCGGGGTGGGTAACTGCCACGTGTACGTGGACGCCGCTGCCGACGTGTCGCGGGCCGTCGCTGTGACGTTGAACGCCAAGACGCAGCGCCTGTCCACCTGCAACACCGCCGAGTCGCTGCTTGTGCACGCCGGCGTCGCCGACGCGTTCCTGCCGCCGATGCTTGCCGCCTTCGCCGAGGCCGGGGTGACGGTGCACGGCTCCCCCGAGGTGGCCGCGTACTCCGCCGCCGTGGTCCCGGCCACCGAGGAGGACTTCGCCACCGAGTACCTGTCCGCCGACATCTCGGTCGCGGTTGTCGACTCGCTGGACGCGGCCGTCGGGCACATCCGGCGCTACGGCACCGGGCACACGGAGGCGATCCTCACCGACTCGGCGAGCGCGGCCCGCGAATTCGTCGCGCGGGTGGACTCGGCCGCGGTGATGGTGAACGCGTCGACCCGCTTCACCGACGGCGGCGAGTTCGGCTTCGGCGCGGAGATCGGCATCTCCACCCAGAAGCTGCACGCCCGTGGCCCGATGGGCCTGCCCGAGCTGACAAGCACCAAGTACGTCGTCACCGGGGACGGGCACCTGCGGTAGGAGCGGCTCAGCCGGTCGGCGCGGCCGGCGTGAGCGGAGCCCGCTGGCCCGCCGGGCCGGGCGGCGCGGGCCGGGCGGCGCGGATCGCGGACAGCGTGGTGTGCACGTCGAACTGGTGGCCGTCGTCGCTTTCCCAACCGCCGTCGCTGCGCTGGGTCTCGGTCAGCCGGCGCAGCGCCCGCACCATGACCCAGTCCTGTGGGTCGACGCCAGCCCGACGCAGCGTGGCCGCCAGCCACGCCACGTCACCCGGGGACATCTTCGGCATCCGTTCGGCGAGCGCCACCTGGATCCGCGCCGACTCCTGGAACATCTCCTGCCGGTGCAGCACCGCCGCGCTCAACCAGCCGGCGGCGAGGAACGACGGCCAACTGCCGTCCGGCCGCAGCCGCGCGACGAGCGAGTGGGCCGCCGCCTGCACCACCCCGGCGTACGCCCCACCGACCCGATGGTCGAGCGGACCCGAGGCGCGGGCGTCCAGACCGGCGACGGTGAGCCAGAAGCCGGCGTTGGCCGACAGCAGGAACTGCGCCTCCGGATCGCCGGGCCGGGCCCACTCCGGAGCCGAGTCGGCAAGCGACGCGTCCTCGTCCCAACCACCGTCGGCCTGCTGCCGGGACGCCAACCAGTCAAGTGCGCGGCGCGCGGCAGGACGGCTGAGCGCACCCAGGTCGTCCAGCTCGGCGAGCCGGAAGCAGGTGGCATCGATCGAGGCGACCCCGCCGCCCCAGGTGGCCGGCCAACCGCCGTCGGGTGACTGGCCGACCTCGGCGACCTCCAGCAGTTCGGCGGGAACCGCTGTGCCGTTGCGGAGCCAGGAGAGACGGGCGCGCTCCACCGCATCCCCATGCGCCACGACGAACCCGATCGCGGCTTCCAAGTCGACCACGACCGAGACGCTACCTGCGCAGACGTCCTGCCGCCTCGGAGAATCGGCCAGCCCACAGTGACTGCGTCGCTCCGGCCCGCGGGCTACTCGGCGTCATCTGCGTCGATTTGCCAGCGGGCCGGAACGGCGGACGTGGGAGCACCCCGGGAGCGGTCGGTCAGTACGCGGGCAGCGACGGGTCGATCTGCTTGATCCAGGAGAGCACGCCGCCCTGCACGTGCACGGCGTCGCGGAAACCGGCCGCCTTGAGCGCGGCGAGCGCCTCCGCCGAGCGGACGCCGGACTTGCAGTGCAGCACGATCTGCCGGTCCTGCGGGAGCTTCGCCAGCGCCTCGCCGGAGATGATGTCGCCCTTGGGGATCAGGGTGGCGCCCGGGATGCTGACGATCTCGTACTCGGCGGGCTCCCGTACGTCGACAAGGAAGATGTCCTTGCCGGCGTCCTGCCACTCCTTGAGCTCCAGCGCGGTGATTGTCGAGTCGACAGTCGCCTCCTGGGCCTCCTCGGAGACCGCGCCGCAGAAGTCCTCGTAGTCTTCCAGCAGGTCGGTGACCGTCGGGTTGTCGCCGCAGAGCGCGCAGTTCGGGTCCTTCCGGACCTTGATCTTGCGGTATTCCATCTCCAGGGCGTCGTAGACCATCAGGCGGCCGACCAGGGGCTCACCGATGCCGGTGAGCAGCTTGATCGCCTCGTTCACCTGGATGGAGCCGATCGACGCGCAGAGCACACCGAGCACGCCACCCTCGGCGCAGGAGGGGACCATGCCGGGCGGCGGCGGCTCCGGGTAGAGGCAGCGGTAGCAGGGGCCGTGCTCGGCCCAGAACACCGACGCCTGGCCGTCGAAGCGGTAGATCGAGCCCCAGACGTACGGCTTGCCGAGCAGCACCGCCGCGTCGTTGACCATGTAACGGGTGGCGAAGTTGTCGGTGCCGTCGACGATCAGGTCGTACTGGGCGAAGATCTCCCGGACGTTCTCCCGGTCCAGCGCGGTGTTGTGGATCTCCACCTGGACCAGGGGGTTGATCTCGCGGATCGACGCGGCGGCGGACTCGGCCTTGGACCGGCCGATGTCGGACACGCCGTGGATGATCTGGCGCTGGAGGTTGGACTCGTCGACGGTGTCGAAGTCGATGATGCCCAGCGTGCCGACCCCGGCCGCGGCGAGGTACAGGAGGGCGGGCGACCCGAGGCCGCCAGCGCCGACACAGAGCACCCGGGCGTTCTTCAGCCGCTTCTGCCCGGTCACCCCGACGTCCGGGATGATCAGATGGCGTGAGTAGCGGCGGATCTCGTCAACGGTCAGCTCGGCGGCGGGCTCGACGAGCGGGGGCAACGACACGGTGGACTCCCCGGGATCGGCGGTGTGAACCGCGCCATTGTCGCTCGCGGGAGCCCCGCTCGGCCATGAGGGACGACACTGGTCCGCGATACGGGAGCGGGAATAACCGACGACCCGGCCGCTCAGGGGATGATGTCACCCGCGTAGCGGCGGCCGTCGAGGTAGGGCCAGGCGTTCGCGACACAGCCGTGCAGGCCGTACGTCTGCTGCTGCATCACCGGGGCGGGCTCCCCCGGGCCGGGGCAGGCCTCGTGCTCCTCGCCGAACTCGTGACCCACCTCGTGGTTGATCACATAGGTGCGGTAGGTGTCCAGCGGAGCACCGTAGTCGGGGACCGCCTCCATCCAGCGCGCCAGGTTGATGATGACCTGGCCGGGCATCCG
The DNA here is from genome assembly GCF_050942285.1 of Micromonospora sp. CA-240977. NCBI lineage: Bacteria > Bacillati > Actinomycetota > Actinomycetes > Micromonosporales > Micromonosporaceae > Micromonospora > Micromonospora sp. CA-240977. The sequence continues at coordinate 6,856,088 of NZ_CP192055.1, forward strand.
GCAGGAGGTGTAGCGCTCGGTGGTCAGTCCGCCCTCGGCGCACATCCGCTCGGACGTGACGGGGGTGGCCAGGTAGATGGTGAAGTCCGCAGCTCCGGCGTCGGCCACCCGCTGCACCCGCAGCTCGTCGGAGGCGATCCAACTGCGCTCGTCGGTAAGCACCTCGTCCACCTTGGCGGCGAACGCTGCGGCGTCCTGGCCGGTGCCGCGTTCGACGACGACCCGGTAACGGCGCAGCGGCCCGTCCGTTCCGTGCACGGCCGTCGCGCCGTCGGCCGCGGTGAAGCGTCCGGCGCCGACCGAGGGGTAGCTGGTGGGCGCCGGGTGCGCGGCCGCCCCACCGCCCCGGCCCATCTCGCCCTGGGTGGTGGCGGGAGTGCCGGCTGGCGGCTCGCCGCCCCGGTTGAGCGTCACGCCGATGCCGGCGGCGAGGACGAGCACGACCCCGCCGAGCAGCAGGGCGCGGCGGCGTCGCCGGTTCATCCGGGCGAGTGTGGGACGCGCGCCGTCGTACGCCGACCGGCCGGGCCGGTCGGGCGGCGAGGGCGGGCCGTAAGGGGACGACGGCGTCATGACGTCGAGCCTGCCAGATTATTCCGGCATTTCTCCGTTTTTGCCCTTATTCAGGCATCACGCCTGGTGGTGGGCTACGCGTCGGCGGGTCGGCTGTCGTTCAGAGGGCAGGGCCGGCGTAGCGGCGCCCGTCGAGGTACGGCCACGGGTTGACCCGGCACCCGTTGAGGAAGAGCGTCTGCTGCATCATCACCGGCGCTGGCCGACCCGCACCCGGGCACCGCTCGTGCCGGTGCCCGAGCTGGTGACCGACCTCGTGGTTGACCACGTACGTCCGGTAGACCTCCAGCGGCACGCGAGCCGAGACGAAGTGCGGCACGGACAGCCGCCACCGATCCAGGTTGATGATCACCTGGCCGGGCGCGCGACAGGAGGTGTACGGCCGACCCCCGATCCGGATGTCCACCCCGCCGTCGGCACACATCCGCCCCGCCGTGCGGGCGGTGGCCAGGTAGACGGTGAAGTCGCGAGGCGCGTCCCCCGGCACCTGTTGCAGCCGCAGCCTGCCGCTGTCGACCCAGCTGCCCGGCCCGGCGAGCGCCACCTGGACCGCCTGCGCGAAGTCCGCGGCGGCCTCGTTGCTGCCCGACTCCACAGCGACCCGGTAACGCCGCAACTCCCCCGCGCGACCCAGCACCGGGCCGGAACGGGCGTCGTAGCCGAACCGCCCGGTGCCGGCGCTCGGGACCGCGCCGGGCGCCCGCAGCAACGGGGACGGGCTGGACGCGACGGCGGCGGAGGGGGACGGGCCGACCGACGGCGGCAGCGGCGCGGCGACCAGCGGCGGCACCGAGACGACCTCGTCGGCGGCCAACCGTTCGGCGATGGGACGCCCACCGGGCCCCTCGGCGATCACGGTCACCGCCGCGCCGACCGCCAACACCACCGCCACCAGTTGGGCGAGCAGCGCGAGACGTCGCTGACGGCGAACGGGGAGGTGGGCTGAGCTGGGCATCCAGGTCAGCCTGCCAGATCGGTCCGCCCGGCGGTCTCCTCCGTTTCGGCAAGCAGGCCGACCACCGCCCGGGCGACCAGACGGGGCACCTCCAACTGCGCCACATGACCGACGCCGTCGAGCATCATCAACCGGCTGTCCCGGATGACCCGGGCGGTCTGCGGAGCGACCCGCACGTCGACAAGGCGATCCTGACGGCCACCCACCACCAGGGTCGGTGCGCGTACCGCCTCGGCGAGCCGCCACAGCGACCCCGGCCCCGGCAGGTACGCCCGCAGGAAGCTGGTGACCAGTCCGCGGAACGTCCGGACGTACGCGGCGGCGTAGTGCTCCGCCTCGTAACGCACCCGGATCTCCTCCAACGCCTCGGCCCGACGCTGGTCGCAGATCCGGCTCAAATCGGCGACGCACGCCTCCAGCACCTGCTGGGCCATCACCTCGGGCGCGAGCTGGGTGAGGTGCCGGGCGACCAGCCGTTCACCCCGCGGAAGGGCGAGCACCGGCAGCATCCGACCCTGCAACGAGCGGCGGAAGTCGAGAAACGGCAGGGCCGGGGAGATCAGGGTGAGGGTACGGACCAGGTCCGGCCGGAGCCCGGCGACCTGCACCGCCACCGCGCCGCCCAGCGAGTTGCCGAACAGGTGCACCGGACCCCGACCGGAGTGCTCGATCCAACGGACGACCAGATCCGCGAACGCCGGGATGGTGTACCGGGGACCCGGCTCACTGCGACCGAAGCCGGGCAGGTCGATGGCCTGACCATCCAGCCGGTCGGCGAGCAGCCCGGCCAGGTCGGTCCAGTTCTGTGACGACCCGCCCAACCCGTGCACGTACAGCGCCGGTTCCGCGCCGGCGGCGGTGGCCGGGGTGTCCCGCACGTACGTGACCAGGCCGTCGAGGCGGACCTCCCGGCCCGGCCAGGGCGGCGGGACCTGGTGGTCGGGGAGCAGATGGTCGGGCCAGAGGGTGGCGCGCTTCATTGTTCCAGTCTGCCCCGTTCCACTCAGGACAGCAGCGCCTCCAGCCGGCGGTTCACCGCCGCCAGCGTCGCCCGGACCACCGCCTGCCGTGGATCACCGGCGACCAGAGCCGAGCCGGCGAGCTGCTCGACCCAGCCCGCACAGACGAGCAGCACCACAACGGTGGCCACCTCACAGTTACCGAACGGCACCACCGCCGCGTGCTCGACGAAGCAGCGCCCCCGCTCGGCGTTGTCGGTGCCCCGCAGCAACTCGTCCACCGCGGCGGCGGCCGCCACCGCGCAGAGCCGCAGCACGTAGCCGTCCACCGCCGGCCCGGTGGCGTAACCGGAGGCGCCGTCACCCTCGGCCAGCAGCCGGACCTCCACGTTCGCGTCCAGGCCGAACGTGCTCACCTGCACGTGGTCGATCACCACCCGCGGACCCGGCACTCCCCCGGTGTCCAGCGGTCGGGACGGCGCCGACTCCGTGGTTGTCACCTGACCACCGGAATACGAGGTGCCGAGCGTGGCCGGGCTGCCGGTCGCGGCACCGGCCGGCGCGGCCGAGACCGATCCGGGCTCCTCGACAGTGGCGCGACCCCGGTGCGGCGCGTTCGGCCGGCGGCGGCGCGTGGTGTCCGTGCCGGTCCACTGCTCCGCGCCTGCCGGGGTGGTTTCCACCGGGCCGCCCGACGGGCGTCCGAGCGCGGTCGGCTCGGCTGCCCGAACCTCACCGGCGCGGCTGTCCGGACCGCCATCACGCGGGGCCACGCCGGGCGGCTCCGCGGTACGCCGCTCGGCGGGACGGGGTTCGGCCAGACGTCGGCGGACCGGCGGAGGTGGCGTGCTGGGCAGGCCGGGCACGTTCTGCGGGGCGGCGGCCAGCCCCATCCGGTCCTGCAAGAGCCGGGCCACCTGTCGGCTCACCTCGGCCGGGTCGGCGCCGTCGGCCAGGTCCAGGCGCAGGCTGTGCGCCCCCGCCGGGGTACGGCGCAGCGCCGCGTCCCGGACACCGGCGACCTCCCGAACGGCGTCCAGGATGGCGTTGACGTCAAACCCCTCGGGGCGCTCCCGCAGTGGGGCTGGTTCGTCGTCACGGCGAAGGTGGGTGGCGATGCGGGCGAGCTCCGGGGTTTCGGCGGGTGGCTCCACGGCTGGCGGCTCCGGCACGACGGGCACGTCCGGCTCCGCGGGGACGCGCTGCGGCAGCACCACCGCCCTCGGGTCTGGTTGCCGGCCGTTGTCGGCCGGCTCGGTCGACGACGTCGGGTCGGGGGCGGATCGGCGAGCCGCGTAGGGCGGGGTGGCAGCGGCTGCGGACCGGTCACGGCGCCCGGACCCGCTCGTGGCGGAGGGCGGAACCGCTCCGGTGGAGGACAACGTGGGGTCGGCGGCCGGCGGGGCGGTCGCCCCGGGTGACTCGACGGGAGACGGCCCGGGCGGCTCGGGTGTCGCCGGTCGGAGCCGGAAGGGTGCGGCCGGCCGGATCTCGGGCCGTGGCAGGCCGGACGTCTCGCCCGCATCGCCGCCGGTCGCGCCTGTCGACTGGCTGGCCGGCCAGGACGGGCGTTCGGCAGGGGCGGCGGGGATCCGGCCCTCGGACCAGTCCGGCCGCTCGGCCGGGGAACTGCTCGCCGTCGGCGAACCGCCGGCCCACGAGGGGCGCTCCGCCACCAAAGGCGGGCCCGCCGGGGCCGGGGGCGCGTCGGCCAGCGCGGGAGGTGACCCGGCCGGCGCCGGAGGTGGCGGGTCGGCCGGCGCGGTGACCCAGGAGGGCCGCGTCGGCGGGGCGCTGGTCGGTGCCGGATCGACCCCGCCAGCCCAGGACGGCCGCGCTGCTGTCGGGCTGGTGGGCTCGGGGGCGGACCCGCCGGCCCAGGACGGTCGTACCGGCGGGACGCTGGTCGCCGCCTCGGAGCCGCCGGCCCAGGACGGCCGCAGCGGCGGTGCGCTTGTCGGCATCGGATCGGCTTCTCCGGCCCACGACGGCCGCACCGGCGCCGGGCTGGTGGGCCCGGGGTCGGACCCGCCGGCCCAGGACGGACGATCCATTCGGGGTACGCCGGACCCGGCCCAGGAGGGGCGATCAGCCGGCGGACCGCTGGTCGGCGTGGCACCACCAGCCCAGGAAGGGCGATCAGCCGGCGGACCGCTGGTCGGCGTGGCACCACCGGCCCAGGAGGGGCGCTCGGCGATCGGTGGTGTCGTGCCCGGCGACGACACCGGGGGTCCACTGGTGGGGGACGCGTCCGCGTCGACAGTCCGGGACGGAATGACGGGCGGTGCGGCCCAGGACGGGCGGTCGGACGGCGGCGGGGTGTTCTGCTCGCCGGGGCGTACCGGCGCGGCCTCGGACCCGGACTCGCTCCGGGTGACGTCGTACCCGCGGGGCGGATCGGCGCGCACCGGCTCGTAGGGGCGGGGCAACTCGGCACGCACCGGCTCGTACGGCTGGTGGGGCTCGGCGACCCAGCCCGGCGCGGGCTCGTCCCGGGCCTCGGGAGCGGCCGGCTCGTCGTCGGGGCGGGACCAGGGCGGAGCCCACCCGGCGCCGGAGCTCGGGCGGTTCCAGTTCGGCCCCGACCAGTCCGGTTCGATGGCCGGCGACTCGCCGGCACGGTGTGCGTCGCCCGGCCGGGAGTTGTCCGCGGCGCGACCCGGCTCGGCCGCGTCGGCGTGTCCGGCCGGCCCCGGTGGGCGGCCCGGTGCCGCCGGCTGCTCGGGTGGGAGGGGGTCCCGCCAGTCGCGTGGCGCGGCCGGTTCGTCGGCGGCCAGCCGTTCGCTGGTCGGCGCGCGGAAGCCCGGCGGCACCTCGAAGCCCGACGCGGCGGTGCCGACGGGCGGCACCTGGACGGCCGGCGGCGCGGAGGTGGGCAGGCCGGGCTCGGCCCACCGAGCGCGGTGCGCGGCGGCCGGGTCGACGGTGGAGCGTGCGGCGGTGCCCTTGTCGGGCTCGCCGGCGCCCTGCTCCAGCGGAGGGGCGGGGCGTTGGGCGGGCACCACCAGCCGGTCACCGGTCGCGTCGGGTCGGCCCTCGGCGGGCAGCCCCGGCGGTGCGCTCACCGGTGTGGGGCGGCCCGCGGGTGGTTCGAGATCGGGACGGCGGACGCCGTTTGTGTCGTCCGGGTGGTGCACGCCATTGGTGCGGTGGCCGTTGGCGCGGGTCGGCGGATCGAGGTCACCCGGCAGCCCGGCCAGGGACGCCGGCAGGTCGCCGTGTCGGCTGGACGAGGTGCGCCAGCCGGCCGCGGGGTCGGGTTGCCAGCGGGGCGCCTCGTCCCGGGCATCCTCGCGATCGGCGGCTCGGGGCCACCCACCCTCCGGGGGCGCCCACCCGCTGACGGAACGGCCCGGGTCGTCGTGCTGACCCGCTCCGTCACCGTGCTCCCCCGGGTTGGCGGCTCCGGGTTGCCCTGTTTCACTCACCGCGCGCTCCTTGGTCGCCCCCGCTGAGGCTACCGTGTGCCGAGAGTGGCGATAAGTTACAGCGGCGGGCCATTTCCACGACGGGGGTCACGGGCGTCGCCCGGTCTGGGGGGAAAATGCCGGCTCGTACGGAGAACTCGGAGGATCCCATGACCGCTGCGGGGAACGGTGCACAGACCGCTGGCCGGCCCACCCGCCTGCCCCGCTCCGCGCGCCGTAAGCAGCTTCTTGCTGCGGCGCAGGAGGTGTTCGTCGCGCAGGGCTACCACGCCGCCGCGATGGACGACATCGCCGAGCGGGCCGGGGTCTCCAAGCCGGTGCTCTACCAACACTTTCCCGGAAAGATGGATCTCTACCTGGCGTTGCTCGACACGCACTGTGACGCCATCGTCGCTCAGGTGCAAGACGCGATGCGCGGCACCAGCGACAACAAGGAGCGGGTCAGCGCGTCGGTGCGGGCGTACTTCGACTTCGTCGACCACGAGAGCGAGGCGTTCCGGCTCGTCTTCGAGTCGGATCTGCGCAACGACCCGGCGGTGCGACAGCGGGTGGAGCGGGTCGAGCAGGGCTGCATCGCGGCGATCACCGACACCATCATCTCGGACACCGGGGTGAGCCGGGCGCACGCCGAGCTGCTCGCCTCCGGGCTGGTCGGCGCGGCGGAGACGGCCGCGCAGTTCTGGCTGGCCGGTGGCCGCCAGGTGCCGAAGGCCGAGGCCGAGGCGCTGGTGGCCGCGCTGTCCTGGCGGGGCATCGCGAGCTTCCCGCTGCAAGGTGAGTCAGCCTGACCGCTGACCCCGTGATCGGATAGCCTTCCCAGGGCGGTTCTTTCGCCCCAGTTGAGGAGGCACAGTGGAGGTCAAGATCGGCGTGCAGTACGCGCCGCGTGAGCTGGTACTGGACAGCGCGCAGACGCCGGCCGAGATCGAGCAGATCGTGACCGACGCCTTCGCCGGTAACGGCGGCACGCTCTCCCTGACCGACGAGAAGGGCCGGCGGATCATCGTTCCGGTCGAGAAGGTCGCCTACGTCGAGATCGCCGAGGCGTCGCCCCGGGCGGTCGGCTTCACCGTCCGCTGACGGTCCGGCCATCGCGGCAGGTCGGCGTCGGGCCACCTGCCGCGGGCCGGCACCGCGTGCTCGGCGGTTCCGACCGGCGGAGGCCCTCCGCGCGGCACACCGTGGCGCGCCCGCGGACAGCCGGCGCGCCGCCCGGCCGTGATCGACGCGGCGAGCGCGCCTTGCCCGGTATGACGCCGTACGCCTCGGCCACCACCCACCCGGCGTGGACCCGGACCGCGCGTCGGTGACTCGCGCGGGGTACGTCCCACCGCCACATCTGTGACACAAGTCACAATCATCGCCCCCGCGTGTCGCCTGACCGACCGGGAATCGGGACGAGGCCATGCCTGTTCAGGTAGCATGGAGCAGTTGCCGTGGGCGCCGATCTGATCGAAGCTCAGCCCGCGGCGCGCGTGCGGCCCGGTCCGGCTCGGCAATCTGCCGCCGACCGTGTGGCCCGCGTCATACCGATCGCGCCCTGAGGACATGACGGGCGCACCCACGAGAGGGCACCCCCACATCCACATGAGCGAGCTGACTCAAGATTTGATGGACGGCCAGGAACTGGCCCCCACCGCCCCGGTTCGACCCGAGGCCCCCACGTTCGCCGCACTCGGCGCCCGCGCCGAGACCGTCGAGGCCCTGGCCGCGGCGGGCATCACCCGCGCCTTCGCCATCCAGGAGTACGCGATCCCGATCGCGCTGCGCGGCGTCGACCTGATCGGTCAGGCGCCCACCGGCACCGGCAAGACCCTCGGCTTCGGCGTTCCACTGCTGGACCGGGTCTTCGCGCCGGGCGAGGGCAGCGACGGCGTCCCGCAGGCGCTTGTCGTCGTCCCCACCCGTGAGTTGGGCATCCAGGTCGCCAAGGATCTGGCCGCCGCCGGCCGGACGCGTGGTGTCCGGGTGCTGCCGATCTACGGCGGCGTGGCGTACGAGCCGCAGATCGACGCGCTGCGCAAGGGCGTGGAGATCCTGGTCGGCACCCCCGGCCGCCTGATGGACCTGCAGAAGCAGAAGCACCTCCGGCTGGACCGGGTGCACGCGCTCGTCCTCGACGAGGCCGACCGGATGCTCGACCTGGGCTTCCTCGACGACGTCGAGAAGATCCTGGCGATGCTCCCGGAAGACCGCCAGACGATGCTCTTCTCGGCCACCATGCCGGACCCGATCGTCACCCTGTCCCGGCGTTTCCTGCGCCAGCCGATGACGATCCACGCCGGGCACACCGCCGAGACCGGCCCGTCGCCGCAGACCCAGCAGCTGGTCTACCGCACCCACTCGATGAACAAGGTCGAGGTGGTGGCGCGCATCCTCCAGGCGGAGGGGCGTGGGTTGACCATGATCTTCACGCGTACCAAGCGGGCCGCCGACCGGGTCGCCGAGGACCTCGACTTCCGCGGCTTCGCGGTAGCCGCGGTGCACGGTGACCTCGGCCAGGGTGCCCGTGAGCGGGCGCTGCGCGCCTTCCGGGCCGGCAAGATCGACATTCTGGTGGCCACCGACGTGGCGGCCCGCGGGCTGGACGTCACCGGCGTCACCCACGTCATCAACTACGACTGCCCGGAAGACCAGGACACCTACACCCACCGGATCGGTCGTACCGGCCGGGCCGGCGCGACGGGCGTCGCGGTGACCTTCGTCGACTGGGACGACATGCCGCGCTGGCGGATCATCGACAAGACCCTCGGTCTGGAGATGCCGGAGCCGCCGGAGACGTACCACACGTCGCCGCACCTCTACACCGACCTGCACATCTCCACCGAGGTCAGCGGCACGCTGCCCACCGCGGAGCGCACCCGGGCCGGGCTGTCCGCCGAGATCGAAGAGGATCTGGGTGGCACGACCCGCTCCCGTCGGGGCGACAGCGGTGGCCGGGGCGGCCGACGCGGGGAGAGCCGCAGCGAGGGCCGGGGCGAGCGCCGTGGGCGGGGTGACGGTCGCCGGGACCGGTCCGACTCCGGCACCCCGGCCGTTGCCGAGGCGCCCGCCGCGGACGCCGCCGAGGAAGGCGCCCGTACCCCCCGCCGCCGGCGTCGCCGCCGGGCCGGCGAGGCGGTCGTGGGCGAGCCGACCGCGGTGATCTCCGCCGACTCCGGCCCCACCGAGCCGGCCGCCGCGTCCGACGGCGAGCCGTCGAAGCCGCGCCGCCGCCGGCGCCGCCGTGGTGGCGGTTCCGATGCGGGTACGCCGGCCGAAGCGACAGCCGACTGACCACCAGCCACACCTGACATCCCCCGCACCGCCTCGCGCGGTACGGGGGATGTTCCCTTCTCCCACCCCGCCTGCCGAAGATGGAACGATGCCGGAATCACTGGAAGCCGCCCTGACCGAGGTCCGGGCGTTGCTGCTCGACCCCGCGCTGACCCGGGCGGTCGCCGCCGGACGCCGCCGCGGACGCCGCCCCACCGTCGCGCGGGCCGAACTGCGGCCGGTGACGCTCAAGGCCGGGCCCCGAATGCAGATCACCACGTCCGACGGGGCCCGCCCGTACACCCGTAACATCGCCTCCGGTCCCGACGCCGCCGCGGCGGTCGACGAGTTGCTGGCCGAGCCGTTCGGCAACTGGCACGTCGAGACGACCGCCGCGACGCTGCAACTTCGGGTGACCAAGTCCGGCGAGGCGCAGGTGCACCGGGCCGTGACCACCCGTGCGGCGGCGACACCCAGCGGAAACGACAGGGCGAAGGAGTATCTGCTCGACCCCGGTGACCCGATCTTCGCCGAGATCGGGGGCTCGGCGGCGAAACGCCGCCAGGTGGACGCGTTCCTACGCGCGCTGGCCGCGACCCTGCCCGACGAGCTGACCGGTCCGCTCCGGGTCGTCGACCTGGGCTGCGGCAACGCCTACCTGACGTTCGCCGCGTACCGCTACCTGACCGGTCGTGGGCTCGACGTCCAGCTGGTCGGCGTGGACGTCCGGGAGGACCAGCGGCGGCGCAACACCGAACTGGCGCAGCGACTGGGCTGGGCGGACCACATCAGCTTCGTGGCCGGCACCATCGCCGACGCCGTCGTCGACCCCGCCCCCGACCTGGTGCTGGCGCTGCACGCCTGCGACACCGCCACCGACGAGGCGCTGGCCCGCGCGGTGCGCTGGGAGGCCCGCTGGGTGTTGGCCGCGCCGTGCTGCCACCACGACCTCGCCAAGCAACTCCGCGCCCATCCCACCCCGACCCCGTACGAGCTGCTGACCCGACAGGGCATCCTGCGCGAGCGCTTCGCCGACGTGCTCACCGACGCGCTGCGCGCCGGGTTGCTGCGGGTGCACGGGTACCGGACCGAGGTGGTGGAGTTCGTGGACTCCCAGCACACGCCCCGCAACCTGCTGATCCGCGCCCGCCGCACCGGCGCCGAAGCCACCGGACCGCAGCGCGAGGAGTACCGCGAGCTGGTGGACCAGTGGCGGGTCACGCCCCGGCTGGCGACCCTGCTGGCCGCCGACGGGGAGCCGACCGACCGGCAGCCGGCCACCTAGCCGGCACCTCGGCGACGACTAACGACGCCGTTCGCCACTCTCGCCGCGATCCCGGCCACTGTTGCGCTCGCCGAGACCACGGTCGAGGACCGTCACCCGTTCGCTACCGCTCCGCTGGCTGGCCCATCCGCCGTCGGCCGGGGCGGTGGGGAACGGCACCACCTTGCCCGTGCTCTCGGCGTTGCCGGCGGCCGTGAAGGCGTTCCAGGAGATGTCGACGAGCAGTTTCTTCATCTCCGCGTGCCGGATGGCGGCGTTGTGTTGCAACGCCATCCGGGCGCCCAGCACCACGCCGACCAGCGTGGTGGTGATCGCACCGGTGGCCGCCAGCACGTGTTGGCCGGTCGCGGAGTCGGTGCGGAGCACCAGGACCAGCAACCAGATCCAGAACGCGGCGGCGAAGACGCCGGCCTTGGCGACGAAGAAGAGGCTGACCGCACCGGGCTGGTACGGCTGGGGGCGGCTCGAATCGGCCATGGTGCTCCTCGGCGGTGGTCCGGTCGAAGACGGCTGGCCTCCAGCGGCCATGCCGGGACGGGCACCGAGCGTAGTGGAAGAACGATGATGATCGCTCGGAGCCGGTTTCGGCCGGCCGGTACCCCGGCGGGGAAAAGTCTCGTCCACGGGACAGTTTGTGCGCTCAGTCAACTGTTTCGCGCCCCGGGCGTACTACCCTCGGAAGTCGCAGTGTCCCGTCGCACCGGCAGGGGGAAAGACACGCAGGGATGGGATCAGCCGACGCAACACCGCAGATGGCCTTCGCCCGCTTCGTCCGGCGCGCCATCGACGACGCTCGCGACGAACGTGGTTGGACCGTGACCGATCTCGCCGCGCACACCGGTGTGGGCCGCTCCACCGTGTTCCGTTGGCTGGCCGGTGACTGGCAGGACTATCCCGAGTTGGCAAAGGTGCGCGGGTTCTGTGCCGCACTGGATCTGCCGGTCGCCGCCGCGTTCCGCGCGCTCGGCCTGCCGGACGCCGGTCCCACGCCCCGCCGACGCCACGACGACGGCCCCGTCGAGGCCGACGTCCGGGCCATCCTCGACCGGCTGTCCGACCCGACGGTCCCCGCCGAGGAGAAGCACCACATCCGCGACCTGCTCCGCTACCTGGCCCGCCGCCCCATTCGCCGCGCCGGCTAGCCCCGACGGGCGCTCGGCCTAACCGACGGCGACAGTGAATTCGGCGGTGTGGACGTCGGCTCCCACCTGGAAGTCGAGGTAGAGGCGGTAACGGCCGGGGCCGGGGGTGGTCAACCAGAACCTGACCTGGCCGTCCACCAGCTCCGGCTCCGGATGCACGTGCAGGTAGCCGAGGTCGCCCTCGCGCAACGCCACAAGGTGCCCGTACGCGCCGAGGTAACGCTCCAGCGAAGCGGCGCCGCCGACGCCGTCGATCCGGAAGGTCAACGGCAGTGTCGCCCCGGCCTGCGGAGTGCCCTGGTAGCCGACGGTGAACCCGTCCACCGTCGTCGAGGTGGCCGGAGCGGGCAGCGACCGGGGCTGGTAGTCGCCGGGCGCGACCAGGTCCGCGCCGAGGGTCACTGCGGTCTGCGCGCCGTTGTCGGCGACAACTGTGAAATCGGCGTACGCGCGCCAGACGCCGGCCTGCGCGAGGGTCAACGGCACCGACCAGGTGCCGTCCGCCGCCATCGTCGGGTGCAGGTGCTGGTAACCGGTCAGGTCTCGGCGGACGACGATGAGGTGCATCGGCTTGTCGTGGACGACCGCGAAGCGGGTCACCGGCCGGCGCTGCGCGTCGCGCACCTGGAAGCGGAGCTGACCGGGGCGACCGGCGGCGAACTCGGCGTCCAGGGGGGCCAGGGTGAACCCGGCCGAGCTGACCGCCAGCCCGCCCGGCTCGGTGGCCGCGCCCTGCTCGGTGCTCGTGGTGGTGCCGTGGCTGTGCGGCCCGACGCCCGGGGGGTCGGTGTGCTCGGCCGCGAGGGAGGGGTTGCCGGTGGTGGCCCCGGTGGCGTTCACCCGGCCGAGGCCGAAGCCGAGCAGCACCGCCAGCACCAGCCCGCCGACCACCAACGCCAGCCGGAGGGTGCTCCGGTCCGGCGCGGCGGAGACCGGGCCGGGCAGCACCGCCGCGTCGGGGACCTGGTCAGACACCACCGGCACGGCGGCGGGGTGCTGGTCGGTCATGTCGCCCACCGTACCGCCGCGGCGGACCACCCCCGGCCGACGCCCGGACGGCGTGGCGACTGTCGCATTCGCCGCCGCCCGGGAACTTTCCCGCGCCGACGTGCGCGGACCGGGCCACCCGGGTGCCAGCGGGTCAGCCGGCCACGGCGAGGGCGAGCGGGAGCACGTCGGGCGCGCCCGCCCGGCGCAGGGCCCGAGCCACAAGCGTCATCGTCCAGCCCGAGTCGACAAGGTCGTCGACGAGCAGCACCGGGCCGTCCAGGCCGGCCACGGCGTCGGCCAGGTCGGCCGGCACGGTGAACGCGTCGTGCAGCGCGCGTACCCGTTGGGCGCTGTTGCCGCGCGGCCCGGCCGGGCCGCCGGGACCGGTCGGGGTGACCTCGCCGAGCAGCGGCAGCCGGCCCACGGCGGCGATCCGCTCGGCCAACGAGCCGACCAGCCGGGGCCGTCGCCGGGAACCGACAGCGACCACCCCCGCCGGCCGGCGCGGCCACGGGTCGTCGCCGTGCGCCCACGCCTTCAACACCTCCACCACCGCGCCCGCGACGTCGTCGGGCACCGGCGCGTCCGGCGCCTCCGGGCCGACGAGATCACGCAGCCGACCACCCCAGCCCAGGTCGGAGAGGCGACCGACGGCCCGGCCCGCCAGCGCCTGCTCCGCGGGGGCGATCCGGCCCTTCAGGGGTACGCCCACCGCGTCCAGGCCGGTCGGCCAGAGCTTCTTGGGGGCGATCTCCACGCCGGGTCGGCCCAGGAACGTCTGCGCGGCGGCGAGCGCGGCCGTCGACACGTCGGCGGCGAAGAGCGGGTCGGCGCACCTGTCGCACCGCCCGCAGTCGGCCGCCCCGGTGTCGTCCAGGCACTCCCGCAGATACCGCATCCGGCAGTCGGGCGTTGTCGCGTACTCCCGCATGGCCTGTTGCTCGACGGTGCGGGCCTCGGCGACGCGCCGCAACCGGGCCTCGTCGTAGACCCAGGGCTCGCCGGTGGCGAGCCAACCACCGCGCACCCGGCGGACCGCGCCGTCCACGTCGAGCACCTTGAGCATCAGCTCCAACCGGGCCCGGCGCAGGTCGACGAGGGGTTCGAGGGCCTGGGTGCTGAGCGGGCGGTCGGTGTGCAGCGCGGCCAGCACGGCACGCACCTGCTGCTCCGGCGGGAACGCCAGCGAGGCGAAGTAGCGCCAGATCGCGGCATCCTCGACACCGGGCAGCAGCAGCACCTCCGCGTGCTCCACGGCACGACCGGCGCGGCCGACCTGCTGGTAGTACGCGATCGGCGAGGGCGGAGCGCCGAGGTGGACGACGAAGCCCAGGTCGGGTTTGTCGAAGCCCATGCCGAGCGCGCTGGTGGCAACCAGCGCCTTGATCTTGTTGTCGAGCAGGTCCTGTTCGGCGGCCCGCCGGTCGGCGTCCTCGACCTGCCCCGTGTACGAGGACACCGGGTAGCCGCGGGAGCGCAGGAACTCGGCGGTCTCCCCCGCCGCCGCCACGGTCAGCGTGTAGACGATGCCCGAGCCGGGCAGCTGGTCCAGGTGGTCGGCGAGCCAGGCCAGCCGGTGCGCCGGGCTGGGCAGGTCGAGCACGCCGAGGCGCAGCGACTCGCGGTCCAGGGTGCCGCGCAGCACGAGGGCGTCACCCAACTGCTCCGCCACGTCCTGGGTGACCCGGGTGTTGGCGGTGGCGGTGGTGGCCAGCACGGGCGTGCGCTCGGGCAGCTCGGCGAGGAACGTGCGCAGCCGCCGGTAGTCGGGCCGGAAGTCGTGCCCCCAGTCGGAGACGCAGTGCGCCTCGTCGACCACCAGCAGCCCGGTCGTCGCGGCCAGCTTCGGCAGCACACCGTCCCGGAAGTCGGGGTTGTTGAGCCGCTCCGGACTGATCAGCAGCACGTCCACAGCGCCGGTCTGGATCTCGGCGGTGATCTCGTCCCACTCGTCGAGGTTCGCCGAGTTGATCGTGCGAGCCCGGATGCCGGCGCGGGCCGCCGCCTCGACCTGGTTGCGCATCAACGCCAGCAGCGGAGACACGATGACTGTCGGGCCGTGCTCGCCGCTCTCCCGCAGCAGGGCCGTGGCCACGAAGTAGACAGCCGACTTGCCCCAACCGGTGCGTTGCACACAGAGCACCCGCCGCCGATCGACGACAAGGGCTTCGATCGCCCGCCACTGATCCTCACGTAGCCGGGCGTGGTCGCCGGCCAACCGACGCAGCACCGCCTCGGCCCGCTCCCGTACCGCTGCCCGCTCGTCGCCCATCCGGCATTTCTACCAGCAACGGGAGACGTCCCTCCCCGTCGCGCCCGGTGCCGTTTACCTCACTCGACCCGGCCGGGTACTGCGGTGGGTGGGGCGGGCACGGCCGGCGGAGGAAGGAAGAGGAGCAGCTCACGCAGGGAATCGGTGAGCACCGGCGGGAGGAGACACCGGCCGGCCAGCTCCTCCATCGAACCGAACGGGCCACGGAGCCACCGGTCCATCACCACCTGCCGCGCCTGCCCGGCGGTCATCCCGGGCAGCTCGGCGATCGTCCGCTCCTGGACCGCGT
This sequence comes from Micromonospora sp. CA-240977, assembly GCF_050942285.1. NCBI lineage: Bacteria > Bacillati > Actinomycetota > Actinomycetes > Micromonosporales > Micromonosporaceae > Micromonospora > Micromonospora sp. CA-240977. The sequence goes on from NZ_CP192055.1 coordinate 6,871,236, forward strand.
TGACGTCCACCAGGCCACCGTCGTCGAAGGTACGCGGCAGGTCGGGCCGGCCGATGTGCAGCTCCTGCCGTGCTGCCGGGTAGTGATACAGCAGGTAGCGGGCCTGCTCACGGCGAACCCGACGGTCGTCCACCACCGGCGGAGGCGACCCCCCGATCCGGTTGGTGAGGGCCGACCAGAGCGCGCCGTTGAGCAGGATCGTGTGCACGACCCCGAATAGCCAGACGAGCAACCAGACCACGACCAGGAGACCTTCGGTGTCGCTCATCTCCTCCGAGTCGCTGTTGCCGAATATCGCGATGATCGTGGCGGTCAGCGACAGATAGCCCACACCGGTGAGCCCGTTGCGCCAACTCCGTCGCCAACTGGCGTAGACCAGCACCACCAGCCAGGTGAGGAGACCGAAGGAGAACACGGCAGTCAGCGTGCCGACGACTGTCGCGCTGACACTCAGCCAGCGCGGCGCCGAGTGCGTCTGGCCGTCCCGGGACGAACGCCCGTCCGGGGGCGCCCAGGCCGGGAACGGGACGGGCGTGGGGGTGCCCGGCACGCCGATCGGCCCGGTCGGCACAGGCTGCGGTGGCGGGCCGGCTGGCGCTGCCGGCGGTGGCGGACTGAACGGCCCAGGCGAGCTGGTCGGCACAGGCTGCGGTGGTGGGCTGGCCGGCGGTGGCGGCGCAGGTGGGCTGGGCGGTACGCGGGGGCTGGGAGCCGGCGTGGGGCCGGGCGGTTCCGGCTCGCTCGACGGTTTCGCCGCCGCGAGCGTCGGATCGGAGCAGAGGATGCGCCGGTGCAGTTCCTGAAGCGCCTCGCCCGGCCCGATGCCGTACTCCTCCCGGAGCAGGTCGCCGAACTCCCGGTAGGCCGCGAGCGCCTCGGCCTGCCGTCCGCTGCGATAGAGCGCCAGCATCAGCTGGTGCCGCAGTCGTTCCCGGACCGGGAACTCGGCCACCAACTCCACAAGCTCCCCGACCATCTCCCGGTGCCGGCCGAGGTCCAGCATCAGATCGGCCCGGGTCTCCAACGCCACGGCCCGCAGCTCGACCAACCGTTGCCGGGCCGCCTCGAGGAACGGCCCGGTGAAGCCGGTGAACGGTTCTCCCTGCCAGAGCGCCAGGGCGGTGGCCAGCTCGGTCAGCGCCTCGGCGGGCCGACCCTCGGCCCGTCGCTGCCGGGCGCGGTGGACGCCTCGTTGAAAACGGACCGCGTCGAGCGCGTCCGGATCGACGCGGAGCAGATATCCGGCATCGGTGAGGCTCAACACCTGCCCCGGCGTACGCGGTGACCGGTCCGGCTCCAGCACCCGGCGCAGCCCGGCGACGTACTTCTGCACCACGTTGGGGCCGTTCGCGGGCGGATCCTCCGGCCAGACCGCCTCGACGATCTGCCCGGTGGACACCGGACGGCCCGCCGAGAGCAGCAGCACTGTCAGCACCGCACGCTGTTTGCCGGGACCGAGGTCGATCTCGCGGTCGCCGTACCAGGCCCGCTGAGGCCCGAGGATCTCGAAACGCAGCGTTGCTGACATGGGGATTCCCGCTCCTGACACCTGCGGCAGCGCCAGACGGCAGTGCCCGGCAGCCGGACGGCAGCATATCGGCAGCCGAACCGCCGCGCGCGCCGACAACATGGTCATCGGCACAAGCCACGCAGCGAGAAAGAGAAATGTGATGACACAGGCAACGGGCAGCGCGAGCACCACCCGACGCACGGTCGGCGTGCTCGCCGCCATGCTGGCCACCACCACCCTGCTCGGGGGGTGCGGGTCCACGAGCGAACCGACCTCGGCACCGCAGAGCAGCCCGAGCGCCAGCCCGACCACCGACCCGAAGCAGGTGCTCCTGGACGCCGTTCCGGACGGCACCGAGGGGCCGTTCCGGTTCACCGGCAAGGACTCGTCCAGCACGCTCAACGGGCGGGTCGACCCCGACGGCAAGGGCGTCGAGCTGAACACCACGATCGCGCCCGGCTCGGACGGCATCACCGTCAGGATGTCGATGCTGATCATCGGCGACGAGTTGTGGATGAAGGCGAAGTTGACCGGCCAGGCGGGTCTGCCGAAGTTCCCGGACAAGTGGATGAAGCTGGACCGCACCAAGCTTTCCGACAGCGCCGGCATCCCGACCTACGACGGCGCGGACCAGGGCAACGCGGGTCCGCTCCTCCAGGCGGCCACCTCGGTGCAGGAGCAGAGCCCCGGGCGGTACGCCGGGGTCATCGACGTCAGCGCCGGTAACGCGGCCAAGGCGCTGGAGGAGGGGGAGGCGGCGGCGCTTGGCGAAGCGGGCAAGGCGGTGCCGTTCACGGCGGTCGTCGGCGCGGACAAGCACCTGTCCTCGCTGACGCTGAAGATGCCGCCGGCCGGCAAGGCGAAGGCGTACGACTACGTCGTCAACTACGCCGACTACGGCACCACGCCGAAGATCAGCGTGCCGACCGGCGCCGCCGTGACGAACGCGCCGAAGATGGCGTACGAGATCTTGAACGGCTGACCGACGGTGCTGATCCACTCGGATTCCTGAAGACCGGTGCGTCGAACCGACCCGGACACCGCGTCCTCATGAAAACCGAGTCGATCCGGGGGGCTGCCACCCCTTCCGCGTCCGGCCGCGGAACCCCGTCGATCAGGGAGCTGTCGCCACGCGGCAACTCCATGATCGACGGGGCCCGGGGGGTCAGCGTGGGCGGCGGAGGGTTCGCGTCAGGTGCACGAGCCGGGGAGCGAGGCTGGTCAGGCCACCGGGGAAGAAGTAGACGGCCAGGATGAAGACCGTGCCCAGGACGAACAGGGGCTGGCTCAGCGGGTGGCTCAGCACCGCCGGCAGGTCGTCCACCGCGTCACTCGTGCCGAACGCGGTGAGCCGGTGGTCCAGGTACATGTAGAGGACGCCGCCGAGCACCGGCCCCCACCGGGTGCCCGGCCCACCGAGCACCACCATGACCAGCAGCGACAGGGTCAACTCGGACGAGGTGATGTGCGGTGAGGCGCCGCCGACGATCAGGACGTAGACCACGCCGCCCGCCGCCGCCAGCCCGCCGGCCAGGGTGAACGCCACCAGCTTGTAGCGGTACGGGTCAAGCCCGAGCACGCCGATCCGCCGCTCGTCGTCGCGCAGCCCGGCGAGCACCCGGCCGGTCGGCGAACCGCTCACCCGGTGCACCACGAAGACCACGAGCGTCAGGTACGCGAGCGCCAGCCAGTACAGGTTGACGGTGTTCGTCACCCCGACCAGGCCGGCGGGCAGCCCGGACACGTCCAGCGGCAGACCCTCCTCGCCACCGGTGAGCCCGCCGAAGTCCCGCGCCACAAGGATCGCCCCGACCTGCGCGAACGCCAGCGTGACCATGGCGAACGCGATGCCCACGGTCCGCAGCGCCACCGCGCCGAGCAGCGCGGCGAGGATCGTACCGCCGGTGATCGTCAGCAGCGCCGCCTGCCACAGCGGCAGCCCGGCCCGGGTGATGAGGATGTCGGTGCCGTACACGCCGGCGGCGAAGTACAGCGCGTGCCCGAAGGAGAGCATGCCGGTCCGACCGAAGAGCAGGTCGTACCCGGCCGCCAGGCCGCCGAAGATCAGGCAGATGGCGAGCAGTTGCAGGGTACCGGGCGAGTTGACCGGCCCCTCGAAGATCCCCGGCAGGGAGATCGTCGAGTACGGCAGGATCGCCAGCACGACCACCGCGACAAGCGGCAGGAACGGGCGCACCCGGTGCCACCGCCCCCGCTGCGGGGTCAACTCGTCGGGCACCTGCGCGGGAGGCGCGTCGATCACCGTCATGCCGTTGCCACCTTTCCGGCGATGCCCTGCGGGCGCAGCAGCAGCACCACGGCCAGCAGCCCGACCACGCAGATGTCGCCCAGCCCGGACGTGCCGTAGTAGTTGACGAACTGCTGCACCAGCCCGACGACGACCGCCGCGTACGCGGAGCCGACCACCGAGCCCATCCCACCGATCACCACCACGATGAACGCGAAGATCAGCAGCGAGCTGCCCTGGCCGGGCGAGACGGTGCCGAAGTAGACCCCGCCGAGCGCACCGGCGAGCGCGGCAGCCGCCCCACCGATGGCGAAGACCAGCGTGAACGCCTTGCGCACGTCGATGCCGAGCGCGGTCACCATCTCCCGGTTCTCCACCCCGGCCCGGATCACCAGGCCGTACCGGGTCCAGCGCAGGAACGCCAGGATCGCGCCGAGCACCAGCACCGCCGCGACGATCAGCAGCAGACCTCCGTTGGGCACCTGCGCGCCCAGGATGCCGGTCACCTGCCGGGTCCAGTCCGGACGCGGGAACGGCCGGGCGTCCGCACCCCAGGTGGCCTGCAACAACGCCACCCCGGCCAGGGACAGGCCGACTGTGACAAGCACCTGCTCGATGGTGCGGGAGTAGAGCGGACGGATCAGCACCAGCTCGACCAGGATCGCCACAAGCGTGCCGGCGGCCACCCCGAAGGCGACAGCGAGCACGAAGCCGAACCCGTCGGAGCCCGCGCCCGGCAGGTTGCCCGCCGCCCACCAGGTGCCGTACGCGCCGACGCCGAGGAACAGCCCGTGCGCGAAGTTGAGCACGTCGGCCAGGCCGAAGACCAGGGACAGGCCGGACGCGACGAGGAAGTACAGCGCCGCCAGGCCGAGCCCGGTCAACGTCAACAGGATCACAGTGCCCATCAGTGGTTCACCTCCGCCGAGCCGACACCCAGCAGCGACTTGGTCAGCGCCGTCTCCAGCAGCAACTCCCGGGCGTCGCCGGTCCAGGCCACCTGGCCGGCGGCCAGCACCACCGCATCGCGGGCCAGCCGGCGTACCACCGCCAGGTTCTGCTCGACGAGCAGCACCGGCACCGACTCCGCGACCCGTTCCAGCACCTCGGCCACCTCGGTCACCACCTTCGGCGCCAACCCCTTGGTCGGCTCGTCGACCAGCAGCAGCCGGTTGTCGTTGAGCAGCACCCGGCCGATCGCGAGCATCTGCTGCTGCCCGCCGGAGAGCGAGCCGGCCCGTTGCCGTCCGCGCCGGTCCAGCTCCGGGAAGAGCGCGAAAACCTTGTCGTACGCCGGGCTGGTGCCGCGCCGTTCGGCGAGCCGCAGGTTCTCGGCGACGGTGAGGCCGGCGAAGACGCAGCGGTCCTCGGGCACGTAGCCGAGCCCTCCGCGGACCAGCCGGTGGGTGGGCCGGGCCAGCAGGCTCTGCGCGCCCATCCGGATGCTGCCGCGGACCTCTCCGGCGGGCGGGGTGAGGCCGACGATCGCGCGCAGCGTGGTGGTCTTGCCGACGCCGTTGCGCCCGAGCAGGACGGTCACGCCGGTCGGCGCGACAGTGAAGGACACCCCCTGGAGGATGTGCAGCCCGGAGATCCGGACCGACAGGTCCTCAACGGTGAGAACTGGTTCCATCAGAGCGACTCCCCCAGGTAGGCCTCTTGCACCGTGGGGTTGGCCATCACCGTCTCCGGGGTGTCGCAGGCCAGCAGCGCGCCGTGGTGCATGACGGCGATCCGGTCGGCCAGTTCCAGGATGACGTCCATGTGGTGCTCGACCATCAGCACCGCCCGGCCGCTGTCGCCGGTCAACGACTTGATGACGGCCACCAGCTCGGGGACGTCCTCGGCGCTGACCCCGGCCATCGGCTCGTCGAGCAGCATCACCCGCGGTTCACCGGCGAGCAGCAGAGCGATCTCCAACTTGCGCTTCTCGCCGTGGGCCAGGGTGCCGGCGAGTGCCGTACCCCGGTGGGCGAGGCCGACCCGGTCGAGCGCCGCGTCGGCGGCGGCGGCGACCTCCCGGTCGGCCGCCGCCCGCCGCCACAGTGCCATCGAGCCCCCGCGGTGCGCCTGCACGGCGAGCCGGACGTTCTCCCGCACGCTGAGCGAGCCGAAGACCGAGGACGCCTGGAAGGTACGGCCCAACCCGAGGCGGGCACGCCGGTGCGGCGGAAGCGCCCCGATGTCCTGCCCGTCCAGGGTGATCCGGCCCTCCGTGGCCCGGCGCAGGCCGGTGATCAGGTTGAACAGTGAGGTCTTGCCGGCGCCGTTCGGCCCGATCACGCCCAGGAACTCCCCGGGCGCGAGGTCGAGGTAGACGCTGTCGACGATGGCGACCTCACCGATCCGCCAGGTCAGACCGCGGGTGGCGAGCATGGCTCAGCCCTTCATGGCCACGGCCGGCGGCGCGGTCTCGTCACCGGTGAGGCTCTTCTGCGCGGTGGCCGTGAACGTGGTGCCGCTGCCCGTCAGCTTGGCCTGGAACATCGGCTGGAGCAGCGCGTGGTCGGCGGCCCGGATGGTCATCTTGCCCTTGACCCCGTCGAAGCTCCAGCCCTCCAGGGCGGTGACCATCTTGTCGACGTCGTCCCCACCCTCCTGCACCGCACGGACCACCATCTGGGCGGCGGCGAAGCCGTCCGGGTGGAACAGGTCGATGGTGCTGACCTTGGCCTTCAGCGCCTTGCTGGCCTCGGTGTCGCTGGCGCCGTCGAAGTAGTGCGACAGGAAGGAGATCTTCGTGCCGGCCGCGCCGAACGTGGGCCAGGACGAGCGGATGTCCAGGCCGGTGACGACGGTTGTGGACGAGAGCACGCCCTGCTGGTCGAGGCTCTGCCACATGGCCGGGGCGGTGGTGCCGGCCCAGGCCACGAAGAGCAGGTCCGGCTTGGCCGCCTTGATCTGGCTGGCGAACGGGGTGAACTCGGTGGCGCTGGCCGGGGCCCGGACGCTGCTCACGCTCGCGCCCGCGCCACCGATGACGGCCTTGACGGCCCCCTCGTTGGCGTCGCCGAACGCACCGTCCTGGGCGAAGACCACTACCTTCTTGCCGGCCGGGTCGCCGATGAACGACTTGGCGGTCACCACGTCCTGGTAGGACTGCCGGCCGGACCGGAACGTGTACTTGTTCGCGCCGGTCACCGCGTCGGTGGCGGCCGGTCCGGAGATGAACAGGACCTTGTTCTGCGCCGCGATCGGCGCGACCTGAAGCGCCACCCCGGAGGCGGTGGAACCGGCAATGATCTTCGTGCCCTTGCCGATCAGGTCCTTCGCGGCGGAAACCGCCTTGGCCGGGTCACCCGCGTCGTCGACCTCGGTCAGCTCGATCTTCCGGTCACCGACCTTGCCGGTGCCCTGGGTGGCGAAGTCCAACCCCGCCTTGAACCCCTCGACGTACTGCTTTCCGTAGCTGGCCAGGGCTCCCGACTGGGAGTACACCAGGCCGACCTTGACCGGTGCGGCGTTGTCGCCGCCGCCGGTGGCGGTGTCCTGCGGGCTACCACAGGCCGTGGCGGCCAGTGCCGCAGCCATCATCGTGGCGGCGGAGAGGAACGCCCGCCGCGTGTGCCGGACCGTCATCGCGACTCCAGGGTGAGGACAGGATGCTGTGTTGTCGGCTCACGCTAGAAGTGACGTCACCCACGAGCTATGTGGCGGAAACACACAAGTAACGGGAATGAGGTGGCCGGGGGTTACAACGGGCCGCACCGCCACCCGGGAGCCCTCCGCGCCCGATGGCCCAAACCCCCACGGAGGGGTCGACCCATGTGTCGCCGCGGGCCATCCAGGCGAAGATCGCCTCAACATCCCTGATGTTGCTGCCTCGTCCGAGTCTGGTCCTTCAAGATCGTGCTCGATCGTGGATGTAGTGGCCTCGGACTCGCGGTGATGCGCCTACAACCTGGATCCAGCGCGATCTTCATCGAGTCAGGCCCTGTGGAGTGGGCGCGGCTCGCTCCGGATGTGCCGTGGCCCGCCGTCCGGGTGGCGGACGGCGGGCCAGCGGGTGGGCCGGGCGTGATCGGCCCGGCGGTCAGCTCGGAGCGGGTCGGCTCCGGGCCGAGATCAACCCGGCGGGACCGGGTCAGAGGCCGGCGAGGGCGGCGACGGCGGTGTCCGGGTGGTCGCTGAAGACGCCGTCCAGGCCCAGGCCGAGGAAGAGTTCGTACTCGGCGGTGATGTCGCCACGCGCGTTCGGGTCGGCGCCGATCCGGAAGTCCACGGGGAGGAACTGGTTCTCCGCGCGGAACGTCCAGGAGTGCACGAGCAGCCGCTCCCGGTGCGCGTCGCGCACCACGTTGGTGGGGGCGAGCAGCGCGCCGGCAGCGTCCCGGGGCACGAGCAGGTTCTTGTTCACGCCGATGCCGTCGGCGTACCCGGCGATCCACCTCAACCCGGCCGGCGTGACGAGGTCCTGGTAGCTGCGGGTGTCGCCGGCGGCGGTGAAGTCGTACGGGCGGCCGGTGGCGTCGAGCAGTTGGACCAGCTTGACCTCGGTCAGCCCGCTCAGCCGGCGCAGGTTGGCCGTCTCGAACGACTGGATGAAGACCGGCGAGTTCTTCCGGTCCAGCTTGTTCTGCCGCAGCACCCGCAGCAGCGGCTCCTCCAACGGCTTGCCGATCGACGCGAAGTAGCTCGGGTGCTTGGTCTCCGGGTAGATGCCGATGGTCCGGCCCCGTGCCCGCCCTTCGGCTCGGGCCAGGTCGATGACCTCCTGGAGGGTGGGCACCTCGAAGCGTCCGTCGAAGGCGGTGTTCGCCACCCGGACCTGCGGCAGTCGCTCCTTGGCCCGCAGCGTCTTCAGCTCGGCGAGGGTGAAGTCCTCGGTGAACCAGCCGGTCACGGCGACGCCGTCGATGGTCTTCGTCGCCTTGCGGGCCGCGAACTCCGGGTGCGTCGACACGTCGGTGGTACCGGAGATCTCGTTCTCGTGCCGGGCGACAAGGACGCCGTCGGAGGTGGACACCAGGTCCGGCTCGATGTAGTCGGCACCCATCCGGACCGCCAGCCGGTACGCCTCCAACGTGTGCTCCGGCCGGTAGCCGCTGGCGCCCCGGTGACCGATCACGATCGGCCGGTCGGTCGCCCGGGAGCGGTCCGCCTCGGTCGCCGGGCCGGCTTCGGCCATGGTCGGCACGGCCACGGCGGCGGCGAGCAGCACGCCGGCCAGGCCGAGGGTCGGAAGGGTGCGTCGCATCGCCGTCTCCTGTCGTCGGGGAAGAGCCGGTTCAGCAGACCGCCCCGGGTTGACCAGCAGTTGGTCGATGGCTGGCCGGGAGGTGAATCTCCGGAATGCGCGTTCCCCCTCCGGAAGCCGGGCGGAAAAGGAAGATTGTCTGGTGCGCCGGTTCTTCCGCAACCCCGTGCGGCTGGTGCCGTTCGCGTTCCTGGTGCCGATCCTGCTGGGTACCGGGCTGCTGCTGACCCGCTGGTCAACAGTCGAATATCAGCGCCCACCCCTGGTCACGGCACTCTTCACCGCCACCTCGGCCGTGTCGGTGACCGGCATGGCCATCACCGACACCCCCAACTACTGGTCCGGCTGGGGACTGCTGGTGATCACCCTGCTCACCCAGCTCGGCGGTCTCGGCATCCTCACCGCCGCGGCTCTGGTCATCCTGGTGGTCTCGCGCCAACTCGGCCTGCGTAACCGGCTGCTGGTGCAGGCGGAGACGGCGGAGTTCGGCATCGGTGACGTGGGCCGACTGCTGCGCCGGATCGCGATCACCGTCTTCGCCAGCGAGGCCGTGATGACCGCGCTGGTCGCCGGGCGGCTCTGGGTGGCGTACGACTACCCGCCCGGACGAGCCCTCTGGTCGGGCGTGTTCCACGCCGTCCAGGCGTTCAACAACGGCGGCTTCGCGCTCTACACCGACGGCCTGCTGGCCTTCGACCGCGATCCGTGGGTGTCGCTGCCGCTGGCGTTCGGGGCGATCGTCGGCGGGCTGGGGTTTCCCGCCCTGTTCGAGGCCGTCCGGGAATGGCGCAAGCCGGCCGGATGGACGGTGGCCACCACGCTGACCATCTGGGGCAGCATCGCCCTGCTGCTGATCGGCTTCGTCGGCCTGCTCGCCGCCGAGTGGACAAACGCCAGCACCATCGGGTCGTACGACGCCGGAGACAAGGTGCTCGCCTCGTTCACCCAGATCGCGTTGAGCCGCACCGGCGGTTTCAACGTTGTCGACATCGCCGACCTCCAGGAGGAGAGCTACCCGCTGCTGATCGTGCTGATGTTCATCGGCGGCGGCAGCGCCAGCACGGCCGGGGGCATCAAGGTGTCCACGTTCTTCCTCCTCGCGTTCACCATCTGGGCGGAGTTGCGCGGCGAGCCCGACGTGACGGTCGGGCATCGCCGGGTGGCGACCGCGAGCCAGCGGCAGGCGGTGACAGTGGCCCTGCTCAGCGTCGCGCTGGTCACGGCCGGGACCATGCTCCTGCTGCTGCTCACCGAGGGCGTGCGGTTCGTCGCGGCCCTGTTCGAGGTGACCTCCGCGTTCAGCACCACCGGGCTGACCGTCGGGCTCGCCAGCGAGCTGCCGGAGAGCGGTCAACTGGTGCTGACCGTGCTGATGTTCATCGGCCGGGTCGGGCCGCTGACCCTCGGGTCGGCGATCGCCCTGAACACCCGACGGCGGCTCTACCGCTATCCCCAGGAACAACCAATTGTCGGCTAGGAGCGAGGAGGGTCGAGGTGTCGGCGAGACGATCGGACGACGGTGGCGTCGTGGTGATCGGGTTGGGTCGGTTCGGCTGCCATCTGGCCGCGTCGCTCAGCCGGATGGGCCGCGAGGTGCTGGCCGTCGACCGCAACCCGGATCAGGTGCAGCGCTTCTCAGTCGAGCTCGACCGGGTGGTCCAGGCCGACGCGACCGAGGAGGGCGCGTTGCGGCAGCTCGGCGTCACCAGCTTCGGCCGGGCCGTGGTGGCCATCGGGGCGTCGGTGGAGGCGAGCGTCCTCACCGTACTGGCGTTGATCGAGTTGGGTGTGCCGCAGATCTGGGCACGTGCCACCTCGCAGAAACACGCAAAGATCCTGTCGTCGGTGGGCGCGCATCACGTGATCTTCCCGGAGGCGGAGACCGGCGACCGGGTGGCGCACCTGATCGTCAGCCGGCTGCTCGACTTCGTCGAGTTCGACGACGACTTCGCGATCGCCACCGTCCGGGTGCCGGAGTCGCTCGTCGGCCGTACCCTGCTCGACCTGCGCCCGGACGAGCGCGAAGGGGTCCGGGTGATCGGCGCGAAGGCGCCCGGTGAACGTTTCCGGTACGCCTCGGACGACACCGCGCTGGCCCAGGGTGGGCTGCTGGTGGTGGAGGGTGGCATCGACCAGGTGCAACGGTTCGCGGGACGACGCTGACCGTCATCTTCCGGGCCCACCGTGGCGCCCCGCCGGGGCCTTCACGCTTTTCCCGGACCACCCCGCCCCTTGCCCTCGCCGGGCTTCGTGGGGGCCTTCGGCGGCTTCGGGGGCTTGGCCTCCGACGCGTCAGCGCCGGAGCCGCCGGGTGCCGTCGCCTTCTTCGGCGGGGCCTTCGTCGTGGTGGCCGCCTCGCTCGGCGGGGCGGTGGACGGCGTACTGCCGGCGACCCCGGAGACGCGCACCCCGCAGGCCACCTCGCCCAGCCGGAACTCCACAGGCAGCGGGTTCGCGCCGCTGTACGTGCCGGTGAGGGTGAGCTTCTCGGCGGCGCCGGGTGCCAGCGTGGTGCGCTGCTCGGCCGGCCGGATCACCACAGTGCTCCCCTGCTGGTACACCGGCGCGGATTCCACCTTCGCCACCGTCTGCTGACCGGGAAAGCTGAAGCTCATCGCCCAGTCCCGCAGCTCCCGGTCGCCGGTGTTGGTCAGGGTCAGGTCGGCGGCGAAGTCGGTGCCGGAGTCCGTGCGCAGCGCGTACGCCACCTCGCACGGAACTTTCGGCGGGAGACCCATCCGGGCCTCGGTCGTCGGCCGGCCCTCGCCGCTGGCCGGGCTGCGTGAGGTGAACCCCCACATCACCCCGGTGACAGCGATCAGCCCGACGGCGGCCACCCCGGCCTCCACCCGCCGACGCCGGGTCACCCGCTGCCGGGCTCGCCGATCCCGGTTGCGGGTACGCGACAGCGGCAACGCGTCGGTCTCCGCCGACCAGGGCAGGATCGTGGTACCCGCGCTGGCGAGCGCGGCCGGGTCCAGGGGTCCGCCGGCCGGGGAGACGGGCACCGCCGCGAGCATGCCGGCCGCCTCGGCGAGGATCCGGGTCAGCTCCGCGGTGGCCGGTCGGTCGGCGGGCCGCTTCGCCAGGCAGCGCCCCACCAGGTCGGTCACCTCGTCGGGCAGCCCCGCGACGGCGGGCATCGGCTCCGGGTCGTTGTACATGTGCGCGCGCAACATCTGGGTGGTCGTGGTGGCGCGCCACGGCAGCCGGCCGGTGAGCATCCGGTAGAGCAGCAGCCCCACGGCGTACACGTCGGTGGCCGGGGACACCTGGCCGTTGTCCAGCCGTTCCGGGGCAAGGTACGCGGGAGTGCCCAACAGCGCGCCGTCCGGACCCTTCTCGCTCTCCCCCACCAGCGCGGAGATGCCGAAGTCGACCACCTTGACCCCGGTCGACGTGAGCATGACGTTGCCCGGTGTGACGTCGCGGTGCACCACGCCCCGGGCGTGCGCGGCGGTCAGCGCCGAGCTGACCTCGGCGCCGATCGTGACCGCCTCCCGCCAGGGCAGCTGGCTCTCCCGGCCCAGTCGACTGGCCAGCGAGGTGCCGTCGACAAGCTCCATCACCACGTACGGCACGGTCAGCCCGACCTGCTCGGACTCGCCGTAGTCGTACACGTTGGTGATGTTGGGGTGGCAGAGGCGCGCGGCGGCCTGCGCCTCGATCCGGATCCGGTGGCGGAACGCCCGGTCGCTGGCCAGCCTGGAGGCCAGCACCTTCACCGCGACCTGACGGCCGAGCACCTCGTCGTAGCCGCGCCACACCACCGACATGCCGCCCGCGCCGAGCTGCTCGATCAGTCGGTACCGCTCATCGAGGAGCTGCGCGCCGTTTCGATCCCCACCACCCATGGTGACCGTTGTTGCCCAGGATCAACCGGCCTACACCTCAAGGATCGGAATCGGTCAGAGTTGTCACCCGTTCAGGCGGTGGCAAGCAGTTGGTCCACCGGGGCGTAGTCATCGGTCAATACCAGGGCCGCGCCGACGAAGTCGGTAAGCGCCGCGCCGGACAGCAGGCTGACCTTCGGATCCACCTCGTTCAGCCGGGCCCGCACGGCGTCCAGCGGCAGCGGCGCGTCGGAGCCGACGATGAGGAAGTTGGAACCCTGCTCCTCGGCGAGCGCCTCGGGCGGCGCGATCAACGCGACGTGCCCGAACTCGGCGGCCACGGTGGCCAGCTCGGCGCGGATGAACCGCAGCGGCGGGTAGTCGATGACGTTCTGCACGTACACGCCGCCGGGGCGGGTGACCCGCCGGACTTCGGCCGCCATCTCCCGGGTGGCCAGGTGCCAGGGCACCACCAGGTGACCGAACGCGTCACCGACCACCAGGTCGCGGCTGTCCGTCGGCTCGCCGCCGACAAGCATCCGGGCGTCGCCCACCACCGCCCGCAGCTCCGGCCCGGTCCGTACGCCCAGCTCCCGCTCCCCCAGCTCGACCAGCCCGCCGTCGATCTCGAACACCACGTTGTCGGTGCCCGGCCGGGTGGCGGTCAGGTAGCGCGGCACTGTGAATCCGCCCCCGCCCAGGTGCAGCGCGTCCAGCCGTTGACCGGCCGGCGCGGCGACGTCGGCGACCGCGCCGATCCACTTCGTGTACGCGTACTCCAGGTGTTTCGGGTCGGCGAGGTCCACGTACGAGTGCTGGGCCGAGTTGAGCAGCAGCGTCCGCCCGGTGGGCCGGGCCGGGTCGGTGGTGACCCGGGCGCAGTGGTACGCCGTCTCGATGTCGCACGGGTTCGGCGCGACGGTGCTGAGGCCCGCCCCGACCAGGCCGAGCACGGCCAGCGCGGCCCGGGTGCGCGCCGGACCGGGCAGCCTGGTGGGCTCCTGCCGGCGCAGATACCAGCCGAGGCCGATGCCGACAAGCCCGAGCGCCACCGCCAGGGTCAGCAGGATGACAGTGCTGCGCAGGGCCGCGACCAGCACGAAGCCGGTGAGTAGGGTCGCCGTGATGCCGCCCAGGGTGCCGATCCCGGAGAGTCGACCGACCACCTGGCCGGTACGACGCAGGTCGGCCAGCTGAAGCTTGACGACCAACGGGGTGACCGCCGCCAACAGCGCGGCCGGCACGAACACGGCCAGCGCCACAAGCAGCAGGATCGCGCTGGCCGCGCCACCGCGCAGCACCTCACCGGCGTACCGGACGATGGGCAGGGTGATGGCGGTGGCGATGCCGGCCAGCACCAACGCCGGTGCCAGCAGGCCACGCGGGTCGCGCCGGTCGGCCAGCCAGCCGCCGGTCCACGCCCCGTAGGCGATCGCGGCCAGCGCGACGCCGATCACCGAGCTGGTCACCTGGAGGGTCACCCCGACGTACGGGCCGACCAGGCGCAGCGCGACGGTCTCCAGCACCAGCACGGCGCCGCTGGAGAAGAAGACCAGGAAGGCGGCCAGGCCGTTGGGCAGCGCACGGCCGCTGACCGGCACAGGCGAGGCCGGGAAGGCCGGCGGGGCCGCTACGTCGGACGGTGGGGAACTCATCGTCGCGATGGTACGCAGCGAAGCCGGTGCTTCGGGTCAGTACATCGAGAGATGAACATGGTTCGTGTGGGACGCGGCCGGACTGCCGCTGCCACTGTACGAACGCCACCCAGTGCCGGGATGCCAGATCTGCCGGTACCAGATCACGTAGAGCACGCCCAGTCGATCGGCGTTGCGCACGTGCCAGGCGGCCAGGCTGTCGCCGTACGCCTTGTCGCCGCCGGTCGCGTTGCGATCCTCGAAGCCGTTGGTGGCCGCGGCGAAGTCGCAGGCCCGGCCCTTCGGGTGCTCGCCGCCGCCGCCTTCGCGCTTACAGGAGACGTGCCGCTTGTAGCCGGCCGCCTGGGTCTGCTTCAGCGCGTTGAGGGTGCGCGGGGTGATGCAGCCGGAGGTGGTCGGGTCCTTCACCGAGCAGGACTCCGACGGCCAGGATCCGTCGGAGTTACGCGGGGCGGGCTTCGCCGAGGCGGAACTGCCCCCGCTGAAACCGTTGCTGCTGCCCGAGCTGACCTCGGCGAGCGCCGCCTCGGCCTCCTTCTTCTTCTTCGCCATCACGGCGAGCTGCTTCTGCTGCTCGCGGACCTCGGTGTCGATGGCGACCTTGGCCTGTTGGGCCTGCTTCTGGGCTTCGACGAGGTCACGCAGCCGCTTGCTGTCCCGCTGGGCCATCAGGTCGAGGTCGCTGGCACGTTCCAGGAACGCCTGCGGGGTGGCGGTGTTGAGCAGCATCGACGCCGGGCCGAGCCGGCCGACCCGGTAGGACTGTGCGGCGACCTCGCCGACCTGGGCGGTGAGCCCACCCATGCGACCCTCGATCGCCGTCAACTCGCCGGTCAACGCCGTCTGGCGGCGCTTGGAGTTGTCGAGCTTGGCCTTGGCCTCGATGTGCCCCTTGGCGGTCAGCTCCAACGCGTCCTGCAGCTTCTTGCTGCCACCCTCGCCGGGCTCGGCGTACGCGGGCACGGCGGCGCCGCCGAGCACCAGGGCGACGGTGGCGAGCAGAGTGAGCAGGGTGCGGCGACCGAGCCGCGGGTCGAGCCTGGTCCTGGGCACGAAAGCGTCCTTCCGTCGACCGCCGGCCCCCGGTGAACATCTGCGCGGCGGCGTCCCCGCCGGCGCCGGTCGGCGGCCTGCTGGCGGAGACCGCCGGTCACGATACCGGACTGTGGGCCGGTGACCAGCCCCCTGACGCCCGGGACGCCCCGATGTCGACGCAGCGTTCCGACACCGTCGCGCAGCGCCCGGGTCAGGGGGCGGGAAGGGCGTCGCGCAGCGCCCGGGTCAGGGGGCGAGAAGCGCGTCGCGTACCTCGGTCCAGACCTGCTCGTTCACCGCGACGAGCAGACCGCGGCCGTCGTCGGTGGGGTGGTAGTCGACGCCGTCGAACCGGCGGGCGACGCCACCGGCCGCCCGGACCAGCACGGTGCCCGGTGCATGGTCCCAGGGCAGGGTGCGCCAGAAGAGGGTGAACTGCTGCTCACCGGTGAGGATGTCCAGATATTCCCGGCCGGCGCAGTGCTGACCGGGCAGCAGCTCACCGATCCGCCGACCGCCGGCGCGGACCCGGTCGCGGGTCTCCGGTGGCAGGAACCGGGTCATCGCCGCGCCGCGTAGCTCGCCGCGCGGTGGCACCGGGATGGTGCCGCCCACCGGCCGGCCGTTGAGCACTGTGCCGTCGTCCGCCCAGCCCGCGGCGAGCGTGTCGGCGAGCGGGTCGAGGATCCAGCCGGCGACCGGCTGTCCGTCGGTCAGCAACGACACCATCAGGGCGAACGGCCGGCGACCGGCAGCGAAGTTGGCGGTGCCGTCGACCGGGTCGACAAGCCAGACGTCACCGGCGTCGCGCAGGTGCCGCAGCAGCTCCGGGTCGTCGGCGACACCCTCCTCACCGACCACCTTCGAGCCGGGCCGCAGCCGGCGCAACCCCGCCGAGAGCAACTCCTCGGCCCGGCGGTCGGCGATGGTGACCACCTCACCGGGCGCCTTCTCCGACACGTCGGCGTCGTCCAGCTTGCGGAACAACGGGAGCACGACCTGGTCGGCGGCCTCCCGCAGCAGGTCGCCAACGTCGTCGAGCAGGGTGTCAGCCACGCGGCGGCAGCTTGACCACGCTGACGAAGAACTCGTCGATCTGGCGGACCACCGAGATGAAACGCTCGAAGTCCACCGGCTTGGTCACGTAGGCGTTGGCGTGCAGCTGGTAGCTGCGCAGGATGTCCTCGTCGGCCTGTGAGGTGGTGAGCACCACCACCGGGATCCGCCGCAGTTCCGGGTCGTTCTTGATCTCTTCGAGCACCTCCCGGCCGTCGCGCCGGGGCAGGTTGAGGTCGAGCAGGATCAGGTCGGGCACCACCGCGTCCGCGTACTGACCCTCCTGGCGCAGGTAGGCGAGCGCCTCGGCGCCGTCGGAGACGACGGTCAGCCGGTTGCGCAGCTTGTGCTCCTCGAACGCCTCCTGGGTCATCAGCACATCACCCGGATCGTCCTCGACCAGCAGAACCTCGATCGGGCTCTTGCCATCCGCCGGCGCGGTCATCCCACCGTCTCCCTCATGTCACCCGTTCTACCGCTTTCCGGCGACTCGTCGGCCCGGTCCGGCCGGTCCGACCCGCCGGACTGCTCGGCCGGCGCTGCCGGAGTCTCGTTCGAGGGCGTGGCGTCGCCGTCCGGCAGGGCCGGCGGCTGCTCCGACGAGTCGGCGGCGGCAGCCGCCTCCTGGTCCGCCGGAAGCGCCGGCAGGGTGAACCGGATCGCCGTGCCCTCCGGTACGTCGGTGTCCACCCAGACCCGACCGCCGTGATATTCGACGATCTTCTTGACGATGGCCAACCCGATGCCGGTGCCCGGGTACGCGTCCTTCGAGTGCAACCGCTGGAAGATCACGAAGATCTTGTCGGCGAACTCCGGCTCGATCCCGATGCCGTTGTCCTGGCAGGTGATCTCCCACTCGCCGTCGACCAACCGGGCCGAGACGTGCACCTTGGGCGGCACCTCCGCCCGGCGGAACTTGATCGAGTTGCTGACCAGGTTGGCCAGCAGGTTGGTGAGCAGCGGTTCCTCACCGGAGATCACCGGCAGATCGGTCCAGGTCAGCTCCGCGTCGGCGTACTGCCGTGCGGCCTCGGTCTGGCCGGCCACGTCGCCCATCACCTTGTTGAGGTCGACCTCGACGAAGCCGGTGGTGAGCCGGCCGATCCGGGAGAACGCCAGCAGGTCGTTGATCAGACGCTGCATCCGCTGTGCGCCGTCCACCGCGAAGGCGATGTACTGGTCGGCCCGCTCGTCGAGCTGCCCGGCGTAGCGACGCTGGAGCAGCTGGCAGAAACTGGCCACCTTGCGCAGCGGCTCCTGCAGGTCGTGCGAGGCCACGTACGCGAACTGTTCCAGGTCGCGGTTGGACCGGGTCAACTCCTCGGCCTGCTTCTGCAGCTGGCTGTTCACCCACTCGATCCGCTCGCGGGCAGCGCGCACCTCGGCCAGGTCGGCGGCGATCTTCTGGCGCATCGCGTCCACGTCGTCGCCGAGCTGGATGAACTCCGGTGGGCCGGTGGTGGCGATGCGGTGCTGGTAGTCGCCCTCGGCGACCTCGCGGACCTGGGTGGCCAGGCCGGTCAGCGGCTGGACCACCATCCGGTCCAGCGAGAGCAGCAGCACCGCGCCGGCCACGACCACCACCAGGGCGGCGACGATCAGCAGCACGACCAGCACGTTGCTGCTGGTGCGGACGTTGTCGGCGGTCTGCTCCCGGGCGGCCAGGACCTCCTTCTGGAGGTCGTTCACCGCCGTGCGCACCTCGTCGAACTGCTGCCGGGCCTGCTCGGTGACAAGGGCCTGGCCCGCGCTGGTGCCGTTCCGCTCGGTGGTGGTGATCACCGGCTCGGCCACCGACTGCCGCCACTGCGTGATGCGCTCCTCGACGATCCGCAGCTCCTGGCTGATCTGTGGATAGTCGTCGAGCAGCTCCCGCATCGAGACGGTGACGCTCTTCTCCTGGGCGAGACCCTCCCGATACGGGTTCAGGTCGTCCGGGTCACCGCTGACCGCGTACCCGCGGATCGCCGTCTCCTGGTCGAGGAGCGCGTTGAGCAGCTCCTGGGACTGCACCCGCAGCGGGCCGGTCTCGTTCAGGACGGCGTCGATCTGGGTGCGGTTGCGGGCGGCCATCGCCGCCTCCGCGCCGGCCAGGGCGATCAGCAGCACCCCCACGACGGTGAGCAGCGTGATGACCCGGCGGCGCAGACTCCAGCCGCCAACCACCGGCTTCACCGGCCACCACCCCGGCTCACCAGCAGCATTGCCACGTCGTCGGCGAGCGGACCGCCGTTGAGTCGTTCGGCCCGGCCGACCAGCCAGGCCGGCAGCTCGGGCAGCGACACCGAACGGTTGGCCGGCTCGTCGAGCAGCCCGCTCAACCCCGGCACGTCGAGGCGATCATTGTCCGCGCCCACCCGCCCCTCGATGAGGCCGTCGGTGTACATCAGCAGGGACCAGTCATCGGTGTCGAACTCCAGGTCGTAGGCGATCGGCCGGCGGGGTCGTACGCCCAGCAGTCGGCCGGCGGGCGCGGGCACCGGGGCGACCCGGCCGCCGGCGAGCAGCAGCGGCGGCGGGTGCCCGGCGAGTCGGACGGTGGCGCGGTTGGCGTCCAGGTCGAGCCTGGTGGTGGCCACCGTCGCGAAGATCTCCTGTAGGCGGCGCTCACTCATCAGCACCTGCTCCAGCGCGGGCAGCACCTCGTCGTCCGGCACTCCGGCGAGCACCAGGGCCCGCCAGGCCACCCGCAACTCGACGCCGAGCGCGGCCTCGTCCACCCCGTGCCCGCAGACGTCGCCGACGATCAGGTCGAGACGGTCCGGACGGGTCTGCACCACGTCGAAGAAGTCCCCGCCGATCAGCGCGGCGTGCCGGCCGGGCCGGTAGAAGGTGTGCACCGCCACCTGGTCGGTCGTCATCAGCGGCTGGGGCAGCAGACCGCGTTCGAGGCGGGCCGACTCGGCCTGCCGCAGCTCGACCTCCCGCAGCCGGCGGGCGTTCTCGTCGGCGCGCTTGCGCTCCACGGCGTACCGCAGCGCCCGGGTCAGCAGCACCCCGTCGACCTGGCCCTTGACCAGGTAGTCCTGTGCGCCCTCGGCGACCGCCACGACGCCCAGGTGCTCGTCCGAGCGGCCGGTCAGCACGCAGACCGCGGCGCCGCTGGACATCTCCAGCACCTGACGCAGCCCGTCCAGCCCCTGCGCGTCGGGCAGGCCCAGGTCGAGCAGGACGCAGTCGACGTCGTTGATCCGCTGCCGCGCCTCCCGCAGGCTGGTGGCGACCAGCAGGTCGATCATCGAGTTGGTCTCGGCGAGCAGCTCACCGACCAGGAAGGCGTCGCCCTCGTCGTCCTCCACCAGCAGCACCCGCAACCGTTCGCCCGGAGGCAGGTTGGCGTGCCGCGCCAGGCCACCGTGCGGGTACGGCACAACTGGGGACCCGGCCGAGCCGGACCCCCGGTGCGGCCGGGTCACCGCCGCGAGACGCGGGAGTTCGCTGGTGATGTCGGGCTCCTTCCGAGTGCCCTGCTGATCCTGTATTAGACAACGGTCGCACACAACACGATGCCCACGGCACGGGCGGGGATGGGCCGCATCACTGCCCGTGGAGGGACAAACCACGCGGATGATCAATGCGGGGCCGTACCGGCCATGCCATCCGCGACGGTTGCGGGGCAGGATGGTGCCACCCCAGGCCCCACCACCCCGAGGAGTTCCCGTGGGCGCACCCCCCACCCCGGCCAGGACGGGCACACCGGCCCGTCCGACTCCGGGCGTACCCCAAGCGGATCGTGCGCTGACCCGGCCGCACCGGCGGCTCGTGGCCGCCGCCGCGGCGCTGGTGGCGCTGGCCGCCGTCGGCGCCGGCAGCCTGCTCGACCTGCGCACGCCGACGCCGAAGCCGGCGGGCGCGCCGGTGGGCGAGTTCAGCGCCGGCCGGGCGTACGAGGACGTCCAGGTGATCGCCGCCCGGTCGCACGTGGCCGGCAGCGCGGCCAACGACCAGGTCCGCGCGCACCTTGAGCAGCAGTTGCGCGGGTTGGGCCTGGAGACCGAGGTGCAGGACACCGTGGCCCCGGAGGCCGGGCAGCTCAGCGGCGCCGCGGGCGGGACGACACTGGCCCGCGTCCGCAACGTGGTGGCCCGACTGCCCGGCACCGACTCGACCGGTCGGGTCTTCCTGGTCTCTCACTACGACTCGGTGCAGACCGGGCCGGGCGGCAACGACGACGCGGCCGGCACCTCGACCATCCTGGAGGTGGCCCGCGCGCTGACCGCCGGCCCGCGTCCCCGCAACGACATCGTCTTCGTGCTCACCGACGCCGAGGAGGCGTGCCTCTGCGGCGCGTCCGCGTTCGCCGCCAGCCACCCGCTGGCCGCCGACGGCGGGGTGGTGCTCAACCTGGAGGCGCGGGGCTCCACCGGCCCGGTGATCATGTTTGAGACGTCCCGGAACAACGCGAAGCTGGTGGACGTCTTCGGCCGGGCCGCTCCGCACCCGGTCGGCACCTCGTTCGCTGTGGAGATCTACCGGGCGCTGCCCAACGACACCGACTTCACCGCGTTCCTGGACCGGAAGTTCGTCGGGTTGAACTCGGCGTACATCGACGGCGGCGCGATCTACCACACGCCGCTGGACACGCCTTCGGCAATGGACCGGGGCAGCCTCCAGCAGCACGGGGACAACGCGTTGGGCCTGGCCCGGGAGTTCGGCCGCACCGACCTGACCGACCTGCGGTCCGGGCACGACGCGACCTACTTCCCGGTCCCCGGCGGCCTGGTCCGCTACCCGGGCACGCTCACCCTGCCGCTGGCCCTGCTCGCGGTGGCGGCGGTGGTCGCGCTGGGCTGGCTGGTCCGTCGGCGGGGCCGGGCCAGCACCGGCCGGCTGGCCGCCGGCTTCGGGCTGGCCCTGGTGCCGATCGTGGTCGCGCCGGTCGCCGCGCAACTGCTCTGGCTGGCGATCACCACGATCCGACCGGGGTACGCGGAACTGCTCGACCCGTACCGGCCGGTCTGGTACCGGTTGGCCGTCGTGGCGCTCGCCGCCGCCGTGGTGTTCACCTGGTACGCGCTGCTGCGCCGCCGGTTCGGCCCGGCCGCGCTGGCCGTGGGCGGGCTGGCCTGGCTGGCGCTGTTCGGCGTGCTGCTCGCCGTGGCGGTGCCCGGCGGGGCGTACCTCACCACGGTGCCGGCGCTGGCCGGCGCCCTCGGCGGGCTGGTCGCGCTGCGGACCCGGCAGACCGGGCCGTGGCCGGTGGTGGCGGTGACCGCCGCCGCGGCGGTCGGCGTGGTCATCCTGCTGCCCACTGTGGTGCTGCTCTTCCCCGCGCTGGGGATGGGCATGGGCGGGGTGGCCGCGCTGGTCATGGTGCTGCTCGGTCTGGCCGCCCTGCCGGTGGTGGATCTGCTGCACCCGCAGGCCGGCGGCCAGCGCGGCATGCGGGCGTTGCGGGCCCGCCGGCTCGGCGTGCTGCCGGCGGCAGCCGCCGCCGTGGCGGCGGTGGTGTTCGCCGGGGTCGGGCTGGGCGTGGACCGGTTCGACGCCGCCCATCCGGCGCCCACCCACCTGATGTACGCCCTCGACACCGGCACCGGCCAGGCCCGATGGCTCAGCCACGAGAGTGACCCGCAGTCGTGGACGGACGGCTACGTGGATGGGATGGCCGACGTCGGCGACGACTTCCCCGGACTCGGCGACGGCGAGCTACGGGCCGGGCCGGCGCAGCCGGCGAACCTGCCGGCCCCGAAGCTGGACGTGCTGGGTGACACCACCGCTGGCGGCGAACGCACGCTGCGGCTGCGACTCACCCCGCAGCGGGCGGCCCGGCTCGCGACCCTGCACGTCGACACGTCGACCGCCACCGTGCTGCGGGCCGAGGTCGCCGGGCGGTCGGTGCCGGTGGAGCCCCGCGACGGCAGGTGGGGCTTCGGGCTGGTGTTCCACGCCCCGCCCACCGAGGGCATCGAGGTCACGTTGACGGTGCGGCCCATCGCCGGGCAGGTGTCGTTGCGGGCCATGGACGCCAGTGACGGGCTGGACGCGCTGCCCGGTTTCCGCCCCCGGCCGCCGGCCGTCGGCGTCGTCGGGTCGCACAGCTCCGAGATGCTGGCGGTCGCCCGCACGTATCCCTTCTGACGGCCCAGTCGGTGGTACGACCTCGGCATGCGCGCCAGCGCCGAGGCCACCCGTACCGCCGCTCACGGTGTTTTGTGGGCGATGGCGAGCCGGGTCCGGTACTGCTTGGTGATTGCTCCGTTGTAGACGTCGTCGATCAGGCGAGTGATGCACGCGAACAGGCCGTCGCGTGCCTGCGGTGCCATCGCTCGGTGGCCGGAGTAGGTCATGAGCAGGTTCAGGTACTCCGGCGCTGTGTAGGTCTGTTGCCACTCGTAGCGCCGGAATTCGACTGGCCCGAATCGTGCAGATCGCTCGAACTCTGCCGCCTCCTCGGGGGTTTCGTCGTCGGTCGTCAGGCGCATGCCGGGCGGTGTTGTGGGGTCGAAACGTTCGTAGCATCGTTGTGCGTCGGCGAAGAAGGCGTCCGTCCCGCCGGCGATGTGGTGAGTCGAGACGATGCCGAGCGATCCGCCAGGCCGCAGCAGGTCAGCGGCTTTGCTCATGCGCACGTCGGGGTCAAGCCAGTGGAACGCGGTCGCGGAGAGGATCGCGTCGAAGGGTCCGTCCGAGGGCTGCCAGTCCTCGAAGGCCGCCGCGACGACTGTGACATTCGGGAACTGTGCGAGGTTGCGTCGGGCGATGGCGGCCATGTCGGGGCTGAGGTCCATCGCGACGACATCGCATCCCAGTTGTGCCAGGGGCAGGGTCGCTTGGCCGGTGCCGCATCCGATCTCCAGCACCCGGGAGCGGGGACCGAAATCTGCGAGGATGGCGAGGTCGGTGAACAGCGGGGGTGGATAGGTCGGACGGCATTGGTCGTAGAGTTCGGCGTCCTGGCCGAATGTGGTGCGCAGTGTTTCTCGGTTGGTGTCGGTCATAGTTGCGGGTTATCCCTTCGAGTCGCGCGGGCCGGGCTGATGGAGCGGGCCAGGCAGGAGCGAAGCATCCCCGGCGTCCGGACGTGCTCGGGTGGTCTCTGCGGGACGCGCCGGAGTCCGTCGAGCACCGCCGTGCAGTTAACGCGTCCGGAAGAGTGTCGCAACGGCAGGGCCTTGGCGGGCCATCGCTAGCCAGGTGCACACAACCCTCGGCCGTGCGAACACCAAAACGACGGTGCGGGCCGCCTCCAGGCGGCCCGCACCGTTACCGAACGCCGGGCGCGTTACGCCCGTCTGCCGGAATGCTGCTGGGTGGGAGTTCCCGGCCTACAGGTCGGCCTTCGTCACGCGGGAGGATTCGTACGTCGTGGAGGCCAGGGGCAGGCCCGGCACGGTGGAGACGTCCTTGACCAGCATGCCGGTCTTGGCGTCGATGGTCAGCACCTCGCTGCCCTCGCCGCCGAACACCTCGGAGCCGGCGGTGATCGTCAGCGTGGCCTTGCCGTGGGTGGTCGAGTTCTTGACGCTGACCGCGGAGATGGTGGACAGCAGACGCAGCACACCGGCCCGGACCTGCGTGTTGCCGTCGCCAGCGGACAGCGCTTGGGTGCTGTACGTCCACAGGGCGTTGTCGAAGTGCCGCTGAACGGCCTGGGGGCTGTACGGCTTCGGCTCGGCGTTGCCGCCCTTCTGCTTAATGATCACCTGGGCTTCCGCCTGCTGCTTGTCCCACACCACCTTCTGCGCTGCGGGGTCGAGGCCCACCAGCGGATCCTTGGCTGCCTTGAGCATCTGGGTCCGGCCGTCGGCCGGGCTGCTGTCCGCCGCGGCGACGGCTGCCGTGAGGAGCGGAGCGTAGCCACCGTCCGTCATCTGGTCCTGGTGACGCGCGATCGCACGCTTGATGTCCTTCACGCTGTTGCCCGTATAGATCGCGTGATCGTCGGTGTACAGCGTGTAGACGACCTGCATGGTCTTGGTGCCGTTGACCTGCGTCGCCTTCACCAGCCACGCGTCGCCCGCCGACGGGGCGACCGTCGTGATGGACCCGGCCAGGGTCATCAGCGGCGCGCGCTCGGCGGACCCGTCGACGGTGGTCGAGCCCGAGGTGGCGGCCGACGAATCCTTGCCGGCCCCCGTGCCCCCGGTCGCCGGCGAGTTGAGCACCACAGCGACGACTGCCGCCGCAGCGGTGACCGCCACCCCGGCGCCGATGCCCAATCGGCCCGCGATACCGATCCGGCGGCGGCGCTGAATCGCCGGGCTGGATTCGTGGTCCCGCGTGGTTGTCGTCGTTTCCATTGTTGAAGTCGCCTCCATAGTCATGTCCTCCGCTGATATGGCGCCCAGCAGCCGCACGGTTCCGGGGTCGGCCATGGCCGCCCGCAGCACCGCCCGCGCCCGCTGATACGCCTCCGGGCGCAGTGGTTCTGCGCTGCCCAACGCACCGACCAGATCGAGCTCGTCGGTCATCGGTGTCTCTCCTTCGCGCTGTTGCGGTCCTTCAGAAGCGCGGACACCCCCGGCGCGTCGCGCAATGCCGTCCTGGCCTGGCTCAGCAGCCGCCGCGCGGTGCCGGCCGGTATGCCGAGTGCCCGTGCGGCGTCGGCTGCGGTCAGGTCCTCCCAGGCGACGAGCCTCAGGACCTCCCGCTCCTCGGGTTTGAGCCGCATCAGGGCCGACCGGAGCACCGCACGGGCGTCCATGCCGAGGTCCACCGCCGACCACGGATCCCATCCAGTGGCCACGTCCGGCACGTCCGCGACCAGGTCCTCGACCGGCCGGGACCGCCAGTAGCGCCGCAAGCGGTTCAATGCCACCCCGTACAGCCACGGCCGCGCATCGTCGTACGACCGGTCGTACGATCGCCGCGACTCGAACGCCGCAACCCAAACCTCGCCCAGCAGGTCCTCAGCCGCATCCCGCCCCGCTCGGCGAGCGAGGTACGAACCGACCGCGGCTTCATGACGCTCGACCACCTCCACGAAGGCGTCGACATCGCCATCCAGCGACCGGCCTATCAAATCCGCATCCGAAGCCATGGCCCTCCTCGGCTAAGTCCGCGCTTCAACCTGACATTGCCGATCAGGCGGGGAAGTGTTCAGACGCCGAGGTCCGAGGGCCAGCGTGTTGTCGCCGCACCTGGATTTGCGCTGCTGGCGGTGGTAGCGGATGCGGTCGGCAAAGTGGTTCAAGGTCCGGCCTGACAACGAGATGGTCGCAGGGTAGGACAGCACGGCGAGGCTCCCGGTCAGGGCATCAGGCTCTGGTCGATTTGCTGTCCTACCTGGCGCCTCGCCCTCATCGATCACCGACCCCTGCATTGATCTAGGTGTACTGCCCAGGGAGGTTGGTTAAGCGGCTGATGGGTGGGCGTTTGCCGGTCGCGGTGTGGGGCCTGTGATGGTTGTACTCGTGTATCCAGGCGGGTAGGGCTTTTCGGCGGGCTGACTCGCTGGAGTACATCCGTTTGAAGGCCCAGCCCTGGGCCATGGTGCGGTGGAAGCGTTCGATCTTGCCGTTGGTTTGTGGGCGGTAGGGGCGGGTGCGTTTGGCGGTGATGCCGAGGTCGGTGCAGGCGTCTCGCCAGGCGTGGCTGCGGTAGCAGCTGCCGTTGTCGGAGAGGACCCGTTGGGTGGTGACGCCGCGGTCGTGGAACCAGGTGACGGCTCTGCGTAGGACGCCGATGGCGGTGGTGGCGGTCTCGTCGTCATGGATTTCGGCGTAGGCGACGCGGCTGTGGTCGTCGATGACGGTGTGCACAAAGGCGGTGCCGATCTTCGGGTTGTAGTGCTTGCTGCGTGGCTTGCCGACGGTGGTGTTGCGGTTCTTGCTGCCCTCGGCGCGGCCGAGGTAGCGCCAGCCGCCGCCGTCGGGGATGTTCCCGAGTTTCTTGACGTCGACGTGCAGCAACGCCCCGGGAGTCGGGTGTTCGTAGCGGCGTATGGGTTCGCCGGTGATCCGGTCGATGTGAGAGAGCCGGTTGAGCCGGCACCGCGTCAACACGGCATGCACCGTCGATGAGGCCATGTCGAGGCGGTCGGCGATCGCGACCGGTCCCAGGCGGTGTTTCCACCGTAGGTGCACGATCTTGCGGACCAGCGGTTGAGGTGTCTTCCTTGGCTGCGACGCGGGCCGTGACGAACGGTCGTGCATGCCGGCTTCGCCGGCCAACCGGTAACGCTCAGCCCACCGCTTCGCCGTCGGCCACGACACGTCATAGCGCTCAGCCGCCCGCGCGACGGGCCAGCCCTGGTCCACGACGAGCTTGGCCAGACGCAGCCGGGCACGGGGAGTCAACGCTGCGTTAGCGTGTGACACGAGGACCTCCTGGTCTGTGGTGTGGTCGCCTTCAGCAGCTCCACTCCACGACAGGAGGTCCTCACCAATCAAGATCCGTCAGATCGTGTCGTCACACGACCTCAACCAACGTGCCTGGGCAGTACATCTAGGCCAGGGGTGCATGCAGTCAAACCTGGCGATCCCGGCTCTGACCTGCTGCCACATCCGGCAAAGACGGTCAGTGATGGTCAGCAGTGGTTCTCGTCCGACGGCCTGAACACGGCATGATCTTGCTCGTTAAAGCCTCGCGGACCGAGTCCTGCTCCCACAGGAACTTCTATGCCGTCCTGCCGGACTTCACGTACTAAATCTCTCTTGTGCTACAGGGATCATGAGCATTCGGTCACATCGGCGGGCCGACCTGGGCGAACTCTTTCGTCACCTGACAGTGGTTAACAGCCCTTGTCGGTGCCAGTTGTGCCCGATGATCTTGATAGCTCATCGCTCGCCGTCCATTTGCCTGCAGCTCGAAGCCAGTCCCGCTGGCCTTCGTCCGCACGCAACAGCTACGTGGCGGCCGGAGCGGGCGACAGTGATAAAGTCTGATCCCCAATGCGCCCTGTCACGAAATCAGGCCGCCCCGGACCAGCGTCTGGCATGGGAGGAAAGCCGTGGGCTACAAGGAACGACGGGCCAAGATGATCGCCACGCGGGCCGCACCGCATTTGGAGCCCGGGGAGAGGATCCAGACGGGCTTCGTCACGTTAACCGGTTCGGGGATCTTCACGGTGCCGGCGGAGACCGTCGTGGTCACCGACCGCGCGATCCTCGTCGTGGGCCGCAGCGAGGTACAGCGGCTCCCGCGCAATCTCTCGTTCGGCAAGCCAACCGGGCTCTACTACAAGTTCGATCTCGACCGGACGTACAAGGTACACCGGCAGTGGTACCCGGAAGTCATCGCCGCCGACGAGGCGCTGCGCGAAATGCAAACCCAAGACGATCCGGCGGTCGGCGAGCACTGAATTAGGAACCGGCAGGGCTTCGTGCACCAGCCGCCCCTCCGGCCAGGCGCCCCCATCTCAGCCTTTCAGCCATCCCGTCGGCCTTCGTCCGCATACCTGTGGAGTGGGTGGGGCCAGCCCGGCGCCACCATCCCAGAGCGCCCGAGCGCCCCGCCGGAGGCACTGCCTGTGTCTCGACCAACTTGAAGCCCCGGAACTGCCATCGATCATGGCGGCCCGGGGGCTTCTTCGCATGTCGCGCCGCTGGCGGGCTATCACCGACGCGCTGGCGGCCGAAGGCCAGAGGCGCGGCGGCGGGCCATCGGCCCGGCCCAGGTTCGGCGGCGCGAGCGGCCCGCGAAGCGGGCCGCTTTGATCTCGTACAGAAAGTTCTCGCAATCAACGCCACAGCAGCGTGTCCGGTCTCGGGACCTGCGTGACACATCGGTATCAGGACCTGGGTGACACTCCGCCGAGTGTTGGTGGAGATGAGCGTGAGGGGCAGCGGTACCTGGCGTTAAGGACGTCCTGCCCGGTTGGCAGCACCTCCCCGTTGTGGAAATCTGAGGCCCGTGCAGGCACCTGCCCCACCTCAGGGAACAATTGCGGCCGCCGACAGCCCGGACTGGTCAACCCGGGCCGCCGCAGGACAACAACTCGCCGCCTGGGCCCACCAAGACGCAATAGCTGACGTCCTCCAGCATCTCCTCCTCGACCGTGGCGACACCGCCGTCGTCGAAGCGACCTGCCTGGCTTTGCTACGTCGGAACGATATTCACGGCACCCGACTCGTCGCACGAGCAACCACCACAGCCGCGGATCTCCTGACCGCTGGCCTTGACCACCTCTACCACCTCCACGCCGCCGTCGTGAACTACCTCATGCCCGAATGGCTCGGCCAGCTCAGCGGCACCGTGGACGACTTCCTCATCCTCTGCAACGCCCTGGCCCAAGACCCCCGCAACCGGGGCCAGAGAACTTGCCAGCTGGGCCCGCCCGTAGTCGGGCAGCGAGAACAGCCCTCGGCAACTCCGGCGTCTGGAAGCCCGCGATCGCTGACCGGCATCCCCGATGACCGACACGACGGGATGCACGTCCTGCGACACACCTACGCCTCGGTCCTCCTGGACGCCGGGGAGAGCATCAAGGCGCTGTCGGCCTACCTGGGCCACGCGGATCCGGGCTTCACCCTCCGGACCTACACCCACCTACTGCCGGCCAGCGAGGATCGAACCCGCCGGGCCATCGACAAGGCACTCGGTGCGGACCAGGGCAGCAATGATGCTCCGCAAGCCCTTGACGGCCCTGGAGCCGGCATGATCATGGTTCATAGACCATGAAAGCGGCCCGAGATGCAGGTCAGAGGCCCTGCCGTCGCTACTTCCAGCGGAAGTGGACGAAGAGACGGCCGAAGTTCTTGGAGTCCTTTTCCACGCGGTGGTAGAGCTGCTTGACGTCCTTCTGGTCGAGGAACCGCAGCACCCGCTTCTTGAGCTGACCGGACCCCTTGCCAGGGATGATCTCGACGAGGGTGGCCTTCTTCGCCACCGCCTCGTCCATGATCCCGCGCAACGCGCGGTCGATGTCCTGCCCCTTGTTGAAGATCTCGTGCAGGTCCAGCTTGAGCTTCATGCCGCGGCCCCCGCCCGGTCAGGTCCCATGCCCGCCATCCTAGGCACGCCCGGCGGCCCGTCCGACGACGAAGGGGCGGCCCCGGAGGACCGCCCCTGCCACGTCACCGGTGCACGCTCAGCGCGTGCCGCCCACGCGGGTTTCCACCCGCTCCAGCGCGATCCGGTAGTCGTCGTTCGTCGCGTACATGGCCGCGGCGATCCGCAGGTGCCGCAGCGCGTCGGTGTGCCGGTTCAGCCGCTCCAGCGTCCGACCGAGCACGTGGTGCGCGTAGTGGTCGCTCGGGTCCCGTTCGACGAGTTCGCGCAGGTGCTCCTCGGCCCGGTTGAGCTGGGCCGACTGGAAGTACGCCCGGGCCAGCAACTGCCGGACCGCCGCGTTGCCGGGTTCGGCGTCGACGATCGGCTCCAACAGTCGGGCTGCACCGCTCGGGTCACCGGTTTCGAAGAACATGGTCGCCCGCCGGTAGTCCGCCAGAAGATCCATCTGTCCACCTCCTCGGGTCGCACCGTCACCTGTTCCGACGCTGGCACAACGCTGCGCGTTTGGCGACTGTTCCCGCTGTCGAAACCGGGTCAGGTTCGCGCGTCGCGGCGGGTGGCGGCCAACTCCCAGGCGCGGACGCCGCCGACGATCCCGGCGGTGTTCGGCACCACCACCACGTCGTCGCCCATCCGGGCCAGCTGCTCGGGCCGGATCAGTCGGGAGTTGCCCCCGCCCAGGTAGAGCCGGTCCCAGCGGAACACCGGGCGGAGCCCGTCGACCACCTGCCGGATCCGCCGGGACCAGAAGGCGTCGCCGAGCCGCCGCCGTTCCGGCTCACCCACGTACGTGTCGTAGGTGGTGCCCCACCGCACCGGCGCGTGCGACAGCTCCAGGTGCGGTGCGAGCACCCCGCCGTCGAAGAGCGCGCTGCCCAGACCCGTCCCCAGGGTCAGCACCAGCTCGCAGCCGGCGCCGGCGACCACCCCGGCGCCGTGCACCTCGGCGTCGTTGAGCACCAGGGCCGGCACCCCGAACGCCTCGGCCAGCGCGCCTCGCGCGTCCCAGCCGGACCACTCGGCGAGCAGCTCCGGATCGATCCGGCTGCGCGGGCCGCTGCGGGTCACGTAGTGCGGGGTGGTCACCACCACCCCGTGCCGGATCATCCCGGGTACCCCGACCGTCAGCCGGTCCGCGGACGGCAGCCGCCCGCCCAGATCCAGCAGGGTCCGGACGAAGAGCGCAGGCGGCAACGGGTACGGGGTCGGCACCCGCAACGGCCGGGCCCGCATCGTTCCCGCCTCGTCGAGCACGGACGCCTTGATGCCCCCGCCGCCGCAGTCGATCGCCAGTGTGGTCACCACGCCGTTGAGTCTGCCCGCTCCGGTCGGATGGTATGCCGGCGGCCGGATAGGCTCCCGTTCTGATGAGCGCCACGATGATCGTCAAGGACCTGGCCGCCGGGCACGGCGACCGCCCACTCTTCGCCGGGCTGGACCTGGTGGTGGCCCCCGGTGACGTGGTCGGCCTGGTCGGGCCGAACGGGGCTGGCAAGTCGACGCTGCTGCGTACCCTCGCCGGGTTGCTGCCGGTCGAGGCCGGCAGCGTGCGACTCAGCCCGCCCACGGCGAGCGTCGGGCACCTGCCGCAGGAGCCGGAACGGCGGCCGGGCGAGACGGTACGGGACTTCCTGGCCCGGCGGACCGGGGTGACCGCCGCGCAGGCGGCGTTGGACGCGGCGACCGAGGCGCTGACCGCCGGGGCGGTGGGCGCCGACGACGCGTACGGCGACGCGCTGGAGCGTTGGCTCGCCCTCGGCGGCGCGGACCTGGACGAACGCGCCGAGCAGGTGAGCGCGGACCTGGGGCTCGCTGTCGACCTGGACCACCCGACGACCGGGTTGTCCGGTGGTCAGGCGGCCCGCGCCGGGCTGGCCTCGTTGCTGCTCAGCCGGTACGACGTGTTCCTGCTCGACGAGCCGACGAACGACCTGGACCTGGCCGGTCTGGAGCGGTTGGAGGAGTTCGTCACCGGGCTGCGGGCCGGCACGGTGCTGGTCAGCCACGACCGTGAGTTCCTCCTCCGCACGGTGACCCGGGTGCTGGAGCTGGACCTGCCGCAGCAGCAGGTGCACCACTACGGCGGCGGCTACGCGGCCTACCTGGAGGAGCGCGAGGTGGCGCGCCGGCACGCCCGCGCCGACTTCGAGGAGTACGCCGACACCAAGGCCGGACTGGAGGCACGGGCCCGCACCCAGCGCGGTTGGATGGAGAAGGGCGTGAAGAACGCCCGCCGCAAGGCCACCGACAACGACAAGATCGGCCGCAAGTTCCGCAGCGAGTCGAGTGAGAAGCAGGCCGCCAAGGCCAAGCAGACCGAACGGCTGATCGAACGACTCGATGTGGTCGAGGAGCCCCGCAAGGAGTGGGAGCTGCGGATGGAGATCGCCGCCGCACCCCGCGCCGGCGCCGTCGTGGCCACGCTGCGAGGCGCCGTGGTACGCCGGGGCGGGTTCACCCTCGGCCCGGTCGACCTCCAGATCGACTGGGCGGACCGGGTGGCGGTGACCGGGGCGAACGGCTCGGGCAAGTCCACCCTGCTGGCCGCGCTGCTCGGGCGGCTGCCGTTGGACGCCGGCACCGCCTCGCTCGGGCCCGGGGTGGTGGTGGGCGAGGTCGACCAGGCACGAGGGCTGTTCCTCGGCGACGCGCCGTTGATCGACGCGTTCCACGCCGCCGTACCGCACATGTCACCGGCGGACGCGCGGACCCTGCTGGCCAAGTTCGGGCTGCGGTCGGCGCACGTGCCGCGACCGGCGGCGACCCTCTCCCCCGGCGAGCGGACCCGCGCGGCGCTGGCCCTGCTCCAGGGCCGCGGCGTCAACCTGCTGGTGCTCGACGAACCCACGAACCACCTGGACCTGCCCGCCATCGAGCAGCTTGAGTCGGCGCTGGCCAGCTACCCCGGCACGCTGCTGCTCGTCACCCACGACCGGCGGATGCTGGCCGCCATCGAGACGAACCGTCGGCTCCGGGTCGACGGCGGGCGGATCGCCGAAGATTGATCCGCGCCAACGTGGCGCTGCGGGGTGAGAATGACGCCATGCTCAAGTGGGAGTACGCCCTGCTGGTCCGCCGCCGCCAGGCGGCGACAAACGACCTCGGCTGGGAGGTCGTCTTCGTCTGGTACGGCCCGGACGGCTCGATGGTCGACGTGACGCCGTACGGCGACACCGCGCTGGCCCACCTGAACCGGGCCGGTGACCAGGGCTGGGAGTTGGTCGCGATGAGCGAGGACCCGTCCCTGCCCGGCAACCACGAGTTGCACCGGTATCACCTGAAGCGGCCGAAGCCCGCCGAGCCGCCGCCCCGCCAACGAATGCGCGGCGGTCGCCGTACCCTCTCGGGCTGACGCGAGCGGGCCGCCGGGCCGCGACACGCCCACCGCCGCCGCGCCCGAGCGGGCGACGGGGTGGACCAGCCGGGCATACCGGGCGTGATTGCGGGTATCGCGCGGCGGGAGGTGGCCCGATATGGTCGCTTTGGCACAGACTCCGCCCTCGGCCGACCGGCTGCGGGCGATCGACGAATCCCTCGCCCAGGCGTGGGCGGACCAGGCTCGGCACGACGACCGGCTGCGGGGCCTGGCGGTCGAGGTGCGGTTCGACAGGGGGGTGGCCCATCTCAGCGGGGACGTCGCCGAGCCCGCCGAGCTGCGGCTGGTGCGGGACCTGGTGGGACGGCTGGCCGGCGTCTACGGCGTCTGGTGCCGGGTCGCCGTCGGCGGACGGGCACCGGTGGTGGTGGACCTCGGTTGCGGTCCGACCAAGCAGTGGTCGAGCAACCTGGGGCTGGACATCTACCCGGCGCCCGGGGTGGACGCGGTAGCGGACCTGTCCGGCTCGCTACCGCTCGCCGACGATTCGGTGGACGTCCTCTTCGCGGTGCACATCCTGGAGCACCTGATCGACTTCCTGCCGCTCGTGGACGAGTGCCACCGGGTGCTCCGTCCGGGCGGCGTGCTGCACGTGATGAGCCCCTGGTGGGGGCACGTGAACGCGGTGGCCGACCCGACCCACGTCCGGCTGATGGACGTGCAGACGTTCAAGGGGATCTGCCAGCTCCGACCGCCGGGCGCCCCCCGGTGGTACCCGCTGCACGCGGGCTGCGACGGCGCCTCGATCTTCGCCGACCTGACCCCCCTGCCCCCGGAGGCCGATCCGGCACCCCAGTCGCACCTGGCCCGCTTCTTCGACTGAGCCACCCGATCCGGGGTTACCGGGCCTCGGTGGACTCGCGAATTTCCAGGCGGTAGGGGGCGGAGAGTTCCCTTGTCGGGGCGGCGCGGTCGCCGTCCAGGCGGTTGGCCAGGAGTTCGACGGCCAGTTGGGCGATCCGCTCCTTGTCCGGGGCGACGGTGCTGAGCGTGGGGATGGAGAACCTGCCGTCCTCGATGTCGTCGAAGCCGACCACCGCCACGTCCTCGGGCACCCGCAGGCCGGCCTCGTGCAGGGCACGCAGGGCGCCCAGGGCGAGCGTGTCGTTGAAGCAGAAGACGGCGTCGGGGCGTACGCCGGAGGTGAGCAGGCCCCGCATGGCGGCCGCGCCGTCCGCGCGGTGCCAGGCCGACGCGGGCGCCACAAGGGTTTCGTCGTAGTCGAGCCCGGCGGCGCGCAGCGCGTCGGTGTAGCCGGCCAGGCGCAGCCGGGCGCTGGCGCCCTCGTCGGTGCGCTGCGAGCCGATGGCCGCGATCCGGCGGTGGCCGAGTGTGAGTAGGTGCTCGGTGATCTCCCGGGCTGCGGCCACGTTGTCGATCACCACGCGATCCGCGGGGCCGTGCTCGACCCGCTCACCGAGCAGCACCATGGGGGTGCCGTCCAGGCCGGCCAGGTCCTCGGCGGTGAGCGCCAACGGGCTGACGATGAGCCCGTCGATCAGGTGATCGGTGATGCCGGAGGCGACCACCCGTTCCTGTTCGCGTCGACCGCCGGTCTGGTCGATGAGCACCGTCCAGCCGTACGCGGCGGCGGCGGTGACCACATGGCGGGCCAACTCGGCGAAGTACGGGATGTCCAGCTCCGGAACGGCAAGCGCGATCACGCCGCTGCGGCCCTTGCGCAGGTGGCGGGCCGAGAGGTTGGGCCGGTAGTTGAGTTCGACGATCGCCTCCTCGACGCGGGCACGGGTGTCCGGCCGAACGTGTACGTAGCCGTTGACGACGTTGGAGACGGTCTTCACCGACACCCCGGCCCGCTCGGCCACGTCCTTGAGCCTGTGTCGCACTCCGCAACCTCCCCGATGTGACCCAGCGCACCATACCTCCTCACCAGCTCTTTACAACGTTGCTTACAACGTTGTAAAGACGCGCTGAGCTGACCGTGCCCAGGGGCGCTCGGCCCCTGGGCAGCTCGGTCAGGCGGTCGGTTCGCGGGGGGTCGGGGCGACAGCGGGTTCGTGCTGGGCCAGCCGGTTGCGGCGGTAGCCGTAGCCGAAGTAGATGATCCCGCCGAGCAGCATCCAGGCCAGGAACCGCAGCCAGGTCTCCACC
Source organism: Micromonospora sp. CA-240977 (assembly GCF_050942285.1). NCBI lineage: Bacteria > Bacillati > Actinomycetota > Actinomycetes > Micromonosporales > Micromonosporaceae > Micromonospora > Micromonospora sp. CA-240977. The sequence continues at coordinate 6,906,155 of NZ_CP192055.1, forward strand.
GACAGGTTGAGCATCAGGTAGAAGCAGGCCAGCGCCGAGACGATCGGCAGCACCGGGGAGAACGGCACCCGGAACGGCCGCTCCAGGTCCGGGCGCTTGCGGCGCAGGATCGGCACCGCGACCGACACCAGCACGAACGCGCAGAGCGCGCCGATGCTGACCAGGTCGGCCAGCGCGGACAACGGCAGGAAGCCGGCCAGCAGCGCGACCGCCACGGTCATGATCGCCGAGATCCGGTACGGCGTGCCCCAGCGCGGATGCACCGCCGCGATCGACGGCGGGATCAGCCCGTCCCGGGCGATGGCGAAGCCGATCCGGCCCATCGCCACCAGGTCGACAAGGATGACGCTGGTCAGGCCCGCGACGGCGGCGATGGAGACCAGCACCGCCGCCCAGCCCGCGCCGACCGCCTCGAAGGCCGACGCGATCGGGGCGCCCCTGTCGATCTCGGTGTACGGCACCATCCCGACCACCACCAGCGAGACGCCGATGTAGAGCAGTGTGGAGATCAGCAGCGTGCCGAGCAGACCCAGGGTCAGGTCCCGCTTGGGCTGCTTCGTCTCCTCGCCCAGGTTGGCGACGGCCTCGAAGCCGGTGTACGCGAAGAACACCACGGCGGCGGCGCTGAGCACCCCGACGAAGCCGAAGACGGACGGTTCCAGCCCGAAGAGCGCCTGCGTCACCGGTTGCTTGATGCCGTCGTCACCACCGCCCGCCGGCTCGGCCGGCGGGACGAACGGGCTGAGGTTGGTGGCCTTGACGAAGAACAGACCGGCCACCACCACGAATACACAGATCGCCACCTTGACCAGCACCAGCAGGTTGGTGATCCGGGACGATTCCCGGATGCCGATGATCGCCACGATGCCGAGGATCAGCACGATGGCGATGGCGCCCACGTTGACCGTGCTGCCCTCCTCGCCGAACCACCGGGTCGGCAGGTCGAGCAGTTCGGCCAGGTAGCCGGACCAGCCGCGGGCCACCACGGCAGCGCCGAGCGCGAACTCCAGCAGCAGGTCCCAGCCGATGATCCAGGCGACGATCTCGCCCATCGTCGCGTACGCGTAGGTGTAGGCGCTGCCGGCCGTCGGCACGCTGGATGCCAGCTCGGCGTAGCAGAGCGCGGCGAGCAGAGCGACCACGCCGGCGATGGCGAAGGAGATCACCACACCCGGGCCGGCGCTGTCCCGGGCTTCGATGCCGGTGAGCGTGAAGATGCCGGTGCCGATCACGATGCCGATGCCGAAGCCGGTGAGGTCGACCGCGCCAAGCCGTCGCTTCAGCCCGAGTTTGCCGTCGCTGCCGTCGGCCTCGCCCTGGGCTATGACGTCCTTGATCGGTTTGGTTCGCAGCACGGACATGCGCTCACCCCTCCCACCGCGCGACCACCACCGTGGCGGCCGGTGACCGGCGTTGCTACCCAGCGGCGCGATTGGTCAACCACGAACTCTTGCGGCGCTGGCCGGAGTGTGAAAATTTCCTACCAGGAACTTAGACATCAGCGGCGAATCTTGCCGTGCACAGTGCATACATCCGGGAGCCCCACCGAAGGGACACACCGCATGAAAGCCACCCGACTCGGAGTCGCCGGGCTGGTCGCAGCCCTGCTCGGCACGTTCGTCACCGCGACCGGAGCGAGCGCCGCTCCCGACGCGGCCGACACCACCACCCCCGCCACCTGCACCACCGACCCGGCCACGCCGAAACGGCAGTTCCGGGCCATGTGGATCTCGTCGGTCGTCAACATCGACTGGCCCAGCAAGGCGTCCCAGACCAGCCCGGACCGGGTCGCCACCCAGCAGGCCGAGTATCGGCAACTGCTCGACCTCGCCGAACGACTGCACCACAACGCCGTCGTGGTGCAGGTCCGGCCCACCGCCGACGCGCTCTGGCCCTCGGCGTACGAGCCCTGGTCGGAGTACCTGACCGGCGTCCGCGGCCAGGACCCCGGCTGGGACCCGCTGGCCTTCCTCGTCGACGAGTCGCACAAGCGCAACCTGGAGTTCCACGCCTGGTTCAACCCGTACCGCGTCTCCATGCCGGCGCCCGGCGGCGCCGGCGCCGACCCGGCCCAGCTCGCCCCCGGCCACCCGGCCCGGCAACACCCGGACTGGACCTTCGCCTACCCGCCGGCCGGCGTGGCCGGCAGCCGGCTCTACTACAACCCCGGCATCCCCGAGGTCCGCGGGTTCGTGCAGACCGCGATGATGGACGCGGTCAAGCGGTACGACATCGACGGCGTCCACTTCGACGACTACTTCTACCCCTACCCCAGCGGCACCTACCAGGTGCCCGACGACGCCACCTTCGCCGCGCACAACCGGGGCTTCACCGACCGGGCCGACTGGCGGCGGGACAACATCAACCTGCTCATCCAGGAGATGAGCGGCAAGATCAAGGCGGCGAAGCCGTGGGTGAAGTTCGGCGTCAGCCCGTTCGGCATCTGGCGCAACAAGGCCGCCGACCCGCTCGGCTCGGACACCACCGGCAGCCAGTCGTACGACATCATCTCCGCCGACACCCGCACGTGGATCAAGCAGGAGTGGATCGACTACGTGGTGCCGCAGCTCTACTGGTACATCGGCCAGTACCCGGCCGCGGACTACGCGCGACTCGTGCCGTGGTGGGCTGAGACCGTGCGCGGCACCCACGTGCAGCTCTACATCGGTCAGGCCGACTACAAGAGCGGCGACCCGGCGTACGGGCCGTACTGGCAGAACCCGCGTGAGCTGTCCGACCACCTGACGCTCAACCGGTCGTACCCGGAGGTGCAGGGCAACGTGCACTTCTCCGCGGTGCAGGTGCGGGCCAACCGGCTCGGCGCCACCGACATCTACGCCGCCGAGCACTACTCCCGCCCCGCCCTCGTGCCGGCCATGCCGCACCTGCCGGCCAAGCCACTGCTCTTCCCGGTGGTCACCAGGGCGGCCCGGGAGGGCGACGGGGTTCGGCTCACCTGGCGTCAGCCGGCCGACGGCGTCGGGCCCCTCGGCACCGCCACCTCGTACGCGATCTACCGGTTCGACGGCACCACGCTGCCCGGCCGGTGCGCCACGGCGGACGCCGCGCACCTGGTCGGCACCGTCCGGGCCGCGCCCGGCGGGTCGCAGTCCTGGGTGGACACCTCGGCCGTGCCCGGCCAGCGCTACACCTACCAGCTCACCGCGCTGGACCGATCCGCCAACGAGAGCCCCACCAGCCCGCACGCCTTCGTCCTGCGCTGACCCACCCCCAACCCGCCTTCGTCCTGCTCTGACCCGCTCCCCACCCCGCCAAGGTCCGCGCACCCCCACCCCGCCAAGATCCGCGCACCCACAACCCTCAACCCGCCAAGATCCGCGCAGGTACAGGGATGCTGCTGCTTCGGATTGCCGGGAGGCAGCAACAACAGGGAAGTTGCGCGGATCTTGGCGGGGTGGGCCTGCCCTCTCGGGGTCAGGCGCGTTCGGTTCGGGTCGCCGGGTGGCGGTCCGGGTCGACGGGTTGGCGGGGGGTGGGTTGGGACAGGCCGGTGCTGAAGCGGGTCGAATCCGCTGCCAGGTCCGGATGCTCCACGTCCAGTGCCAGCGCCGCGGCCTCGTCCAACCCCAACTCGGCGCCCTCGCCGTACGCGTCGTCGAACACCGCGTCGCCCAACTGCGCGCGCAGTTCCGCCTGCTGTTCGGCCCAGTAGCCGCCGTAGATGCCCGGGGTCGCGCGCATGCTCGCCCGGGTGGCCTGCGCCGCTCCGAACAGGCGAGCCGCGGTCAACCGGTCGCCGCCGATCGCACAGCGCACCGCTACCGCGTTCAACGTGTCACACGCCCGACCGTGGTAGCCATGGCCCATCCGCGAACGCAGCGCCACCAGCAGATGCTCGTGCGCGGCGATCACGTCGCCCCGGGCCAGCGCGACCATCCCGAGCAGCATGTCCACCGACCGCCGCCCCCGCTCCACCGGACGGGCCGCCTCCACCGGACGGACCGCTCCCAGCAGGTCCGCCGCCTCCGCCAGGGCGCCTCGCCGCCAGAGCAGCTCGGCCAGGCTGAACACCGCAAGCAGCGCCTCGCCGACCACGTCCTGCCCGTGCGCCCAGTCGATGACCTCCCGGCACACCCGTTCGGCCTCGACGAACTGCCCCATGTCCACGAGCGGCGCGGCCCTGCCGGCGAGCACCCGGGCCAGCAGCCCGGCATCACCGGCCTGCCGGGCCGCCGCCTCCGCCCGCTGGGAGTAGCGCAGCTCCTCGGCGAACTCGCCGTCCGCGCCGGCGTGCAGCGAATGCATGTGATAGACCGCCGCCAGCTCCGCCTCCGGGATCCGCTCACCCGTCTCGGCGATCCGTCCGTACAACCGGAACAGCCACAGCCGCCCCTCCCGGGCCAGGCCCCGCTCAAGCCACCACTGGTCCAGGCCGCCGGCCAGACCGAGACCGGCACGGGCGCTGCCGCCGGTGGCGCACCACCGCAACGCGGCGCGTACCTCCCCGGCCAACGGGTCGAGGGCATACAGCGACAACGTCACCGGACGGCCGTCCTGACCCAGGTGTGCCCGGTCCACCGCATGCGCCGACCAGGCCACATGCCGGTTCCGGGCGGCCTGCTCCTCACCCGCCTCGGCCAGCCGCCGCGCCGCGTACGCCCGGATCGGGTCGAGCATCCGGTAGGTGCTGCCGGTGGCTCGCGGCTCGGCCAACACCATCGACTTGTCCACAAGCACCGAGAGTGGATCCAGCGGGTCGTCACCCAGCAGCCACTCCACCGTCGCCAGATCCACCGGGCCGGCGAAGACCGACAGCCACCGCAGCAGGCGCGCGGCCCGAGGCCCCAACGTCCGGTACGACCAGGTGACGGTCGCCTGCATCGTCAGGTGCCGTTCCGTGGCCGTCCGCTGCACCGCCCTGCTCGCCGCGGTGGGCGGCGACGCCCCGGACGCCGCGGCGACCAGGTCCACGGTGTCCTGCTGGTTGCCGGACCAACAGCGCTCCACCGGCGGCGGATCCGGGTCCTCCCGACCGGCGTCCAAGGTGCCAAGAACATCGTCCAGGCGCTCCGCGAGCTGGCCCACGGAGAGCACCCGCAGCCGAGCGGCGGCCAGCTCGATGGCGAGCGGCAACCCGTCCAGCCGCTGCACCACCCGGCGGAGATCGGCCGACTCGGCCGGGTCCGGCCGCCGGCCGCCACGCGCCGCCGCCGTACGGTCCAGCAGGAGCGCCACCGCGTCGCTCTCCGCGCCGTCCGCCAGCGGGTCGACCGAGAGCGGCGGGATCCGCCACACCACCTCACCCGGCAGGCTGAACGACTCACGGCTGGTCGCCAGCACCCGCACGCCACCCCCGCCGGACAACAACCGCGCGATCACCTCCGCGCAGGCGGCCGGCTGGGTGTCACAGGTGTCCAGGACGACAAGCATGCGACGGCCGGCCGCGTACTCGACGAGGGTGTCCAGCATCGGCCGGCCCGGCTCGGGTCGCAGGCCGAGCACCGCGGCGATCGCGAACGCCACCAACCCCGGGTCGGTCACCGCGGCGATGTCGACGAACCACACCCCGTCCGGGTACTCCTCGACGACCCCGCTGGCCAGCTCCACAGCGAGCCGGGTCTTGCCCGCCCCGCCCGCGCCCAGCACCGTGATCAGACGGTGCTGCTTCACCAGCAGGCCCAACTCGACGCGCTCGGCCTGCCGGCCGACGAACGACGTCACCTGGGTCGGCAGATTGTGCGCCACCGCGTCGGCGGTGCGGGGGCGCGGGAACTGCCGCTCCAGGCCCGGCGCGACAAGTTGGAAGAGACGTTCCCGGTCGTCGAAGCCGCGCAGCCGATGCAGGCCGAGGTCGAGCAGTGTCGCACCGGGTGGCAACGGCTCGGCCCGACGGGCGGTGGACGCCGAACAGAGCACCTGCCCGCCGTGCGCCGCGGCGGCCACCCGGGCGGCCCGGTGCACCTCGGGGCTGGCGTAGTCGCCGTCGCGCGGCTCGGCGTAGCCGGTGTGCAGGCCCATCCGCACCCGGGGTGCGGCTTCGGCGGTCGGCCAGTCGTGGTTGGACAGCGCCCGCTGGGCGGTCAGGCAGGCGGTCAGCGCCGCTGCCGCGTCCTCGAAGGCCAGGAAGAACGAGTCGCCCTCGGTCAGCAGCTCCGCGCCACCCGTGCTGGCCAACGTCCGGCGCAGCAGCCGCCGGTGCTCGGCAAGCACCGGGCGGTAGTCAGGGCCGAGCAGCTGGGCCAGCCGGGTCGAGCCCTCGATATCGGTGAAAACGAAGGTCACCCAACCGCTCGGGAGCTGGATCCGTGGCGACATGCGTGGAACCTCCGCCCGTGACGTCGGGTTCATGCTGCCTGAGTCCGAGCGGTAACGCATCGTAAGAACGGTCGGGCAGATGCCGCCTCAAAGTGCCACTCGGACCCGTTCACGGCAAGGCCAGCCCACCAGGTGGCGGTGAATTGGTCCGATCAGCAGCCGCACGCGCCTCCGCAGCACCCACCACCGGCGGACGCCGGGGCGCCACCGACGGCCCCACCCCGGCCGGTGACCGCGACCGCGGAGAGCAGCTTGACCGTGTCGGCGTGTCCCTGTGGGCAGGCGGCCGGGTCAGCGGCCGCCGCCATCGGACGGTTGACCTCGAAAGTGTCGCCGCAGGAGCGGCAGCGGAACTCGTACCGGGGCATGCGCCAAGGGTACGTGGATCTGACGTGCGGCGGAGGATGGGTGATACTCGACGGGTGGTGGACGGCGAGGACGACACGCGTGTGCAACCGTTACGACCGGCCGCGCCGCTGGACGGGCCACTTGAAGGCTCGGGGGCCGCGCCCGACCCGGTACGCGCCGTGCCCCGCCCCCGCCGGCCCTGGCTGAGCGGCCGAACCCCGAGCGCGCCGCCCACACCTGCCACCACCTCCAGCCCGGCCGACGCCGCCACCTCCGGCCCGGCCGACGCCGCCAGGTCCGAACCGGACGCGGGCGCAACCGGCGCCGGCACGAAGGACCCGGCCAAGCCCGATCTGGTCGCCGACGACAGCTCCGGCACCCAGGTAGCAGCCCTCAGAGCCGACGACCCGAAGGCCGAAGACCCGAAACCCGAAAACCCGACGGCCGAAGGCCCGAAGGCTGGAGGCCCGGAAACCGGAGGCGCGGAGGCGACCGGCAGCGCCACCGATCCGGACGCGCCGAAGGCTGCCACCGGGCCGAACGCCGACGCGCCGACTGGCGACACGAAGACCAACGCGCCGACTGGCGACGCGAAGAGCGACGCGCCGACTGGCGACGCGAAGAGCGACGCGAAGACCGTCACCGTGGTCGCCGCCGATCCGGCGAAGACCAGTGTGGACGAATTGTCCGCTGTGTCGGCGTCCGGCCCCGCCCGGCGGCGGCGGGTGCCGTTCGCGCACGCGGTACGGATGCCACCGCGCCAGGCAGCAGCCTCGGCCGTCCGGGCGACCCGCGCCTGGGCCCGCCGACCGAGTGGCCGGCTCACCCTGCCCGGCCTCTTCCTGCTGGCGCTGGTGGCCGTGACCGCGGCGGCGGGCGCCCTGCTCGTGCCGGCCACGATCCGCGCCCCCCACCCGGTCGCAGCCGACGCCTCCGGCACGCCCACCGTGCCGCCAGGAGCGCCGTCCCGCCTGCCCACCGGCCCACTGCCCACCGGGCTGGTCCCCACCGGCCCGCTGCCCAGCGGAGGGTTGCCGGGCGGTGGGCTGCCCAGCGGTGGGCTACCCAGCGGTGGCCTGCCGAGCGGCGGACTACCCGGCGGCCCCGGCATCGGTCCGGGGGTCGGAGGGCGACCGTCCGACGCCCTGGCCGGCTGGGCCCAGCAGGTCGGCGCCAAGGTGAACATTCCGGCCGTCGCCATGCAGGCGTACGGCTACGCCGAGCTGATGCTCGCCCAGACCAACCGTAGCTGCGCGCTGAGCTGGACCACGCTGGCGGCGATCGGGCAGGTCGAATCGGGGCACGGCTCGGCCAACGGCGCGCGGTTGGGGCAGGACGGCAAGGCGCTGCCGAAGATCATCGGGTTGCCGCTGGACGGCAACGGCGGCCGTATGCGGATCATCGACACCGACCGTGGAGTGCTCGACGGGGACCTGACCCTCGACCGGGCGATCGGGCCGATGCAGTTCATCCCGACCACCTGGCAGGAGATCGGCGCGGACGCCGACAATGACGGGCTCAAGGACCCGCACGACCTGGACGACGCCGCCCTGGCAGCGGGGAACTACCTCTGCAAGGGCGGTCGCAACCTGAGCATTCCGGGCGACTGGTGGAACGCGATCCTGTCCTACAACGATGTACGGCGGTACGCCCAGGACGTCTACGACACCGCCAACCGGTACGGACGGGCCAGTCGCCTGTGAAGTGATCGTCTCGATACGTTGGAGAACTGGACACTTCCCCCCAGCCTCTGTTAGCGGCAAGCTAGACGGGTGATGGTGCGCGAGTGGGACCCGAGGACCGCGTCGTCCGCCGAGATCGCGTCGCTGCTGGTCACGCTGAACGCGGTGCTGGCGGCTGATCTGCCGCAGGATCCGCCGTGGCGGGAGACCTCACTGCGTGAATACCTCGCCGAGGTGATGCCCGGCGAACGGCGGATTTCCTGGATCGCCCAGGCCGAGCCGACCGGGCCCGGTGATCCGGGCGCGGTGCTCGGCCAGGTTCACGTGCTACTCCTCGGTGACATCGGCGTGCTCGAGGTGCTTGTGCACCCGTCCGTGCGGCGCGGCGGCCTCGGCCGTGACCTGGTCCTGCGTGCCGCCCGCCGGGTCTACCAGGAGGGCTTCCGTTCGATCGGGGTCGAGGTGGTCGGCGACACGCCCTCGGTCGGGTTCTACGAGTCGCTCGGCTTCACCCGGGAGTACGTGGAGACGCGCAGCGTGCTCGACCTGACCGCTGTCGACTGGGCCGAGCTGACGCAGATGGCCACCGGCATCGCGGCTGGCTATCACCTGGAGTTCTTCCCCGGCGGGCCACCGGACGACCTGATCGAGGCGTACGCGCGGGCGAAGGCCGAGGTGCGCGACGTCGACGACGGTGAGCTGCGCCCCAGCTCCTACGAGCCGGAGCGGCTGCGCGACAGCCTCGACACCCTGCACCGGCGGGGCATGAAGCCGTACATCGTGCTCGCCCGGCACGAGCAGAGCGGCGAGGTGGCCGGTCTGACCGAGGTGGTGGTGCCCGCGCAGCACCCGACCCGCGCCGACCAGTACGACACGATCGTCGCGCAGGACCACCGGGGTTACGGCATCGACCGGGCGATCAAGGCCCGGATGCTGCTGGAGCTGCGCTCCGCCGAGCCGGAGCTGATCGAGGTGCAGACCTGGAACGCGCAGGCCAACGAGGCGATGCTGAAGGTCAACGCGGAGCTGGGCTACCGGCCCGACCGCGACTGGTGCGAATACAGCGTCGACGTCGCTGAGCTGGTGCACCGACTCGACTCGCCGCGCTGAGGGAATTCACGTAACTGTCCACTAGGGGATGGACGCTGGACCACCGCGCACCTTAACGTGCGTTGACCCCCATCCGCCCATCGTGGAGGCCCTATGCGCCCGCGCCGCTCAATCGCCGCGCTCGCGACCGCCACCGCCGCCGTGACCATCACGGCGCTCGGCGTCGCACCCACCGCGGCCAGCGCCGCGCCCACCGACCTGTTCATCTCCGAGTACGTCGAAGGTTCGTCGAACAACAAGGCGATCGAGCTGTTCAACGGCACCGGCGCCCCGATCGACCTCGCCGCCGGCGGCTACCGGCTCCAGCTCTACTTCAACGGCTCGACCACGGCCACCACTGTCGCGTTGACCGGAAGCGTGTCCGCCGGTGACGTGTTCGTGTTCGCCAGCGCCTCGGCCGGGTCCGCCATTCTCGCCCAGGCCGACCAGACCACCGGGGCCAGCCTGTTCAACGGCGACGACGCGGTAGTGCTGCTCCGGGGCGCCACAGTGCTCGACTCGATCGGGCAGGTGGGCGTCGACCCGGGCACCGAGTGGGGTGCGGGCGTCACCGGCACCGCGGACAACACCCTGCGCCGGCTGTCGACGGTGACCAGCGGCGACACCGACCCGACGGACGCGTTCGAGCCCGCGGCCCAGTGGGCCGGCTTCCCGGTGGACACCTTCGACGGCCTCGGCGCGCACACCGTGGACGGCGGTGGCCCGGTCGACGTCCCGGCCACGCTGACCTGCGGTGGCCCGCTGGTCACCAGCGCGGGCACGGCGGCGAGCCGGGAGGTCACCGCCACCGACCCCGATGACACGATCGTCGACCTGGCGGTGACCTCGGTCAGCCCGACCCCGTCCGCCGGCTCGATCACCCGCACCGCGTTCACCCCCGCCGAGGGCGTCGGCGGCACCGCCCGTGCCACGATCGGCGCGAGCGCCGACCTCGCCGCCGGGGCGTACACCGTCGTTCTCACCGCGACCGACGCGGGCGGTGGCACCGCCACCTGCGCGCTGGTCGTGCAGGTGACCCGGGAGCTGACCGTCGGCGAGGTGCAGGGCCCGACCACCGACACCGAGTCCGGCCCCGCCGACCGGTCGCCGCTCGCGCCGGCGAGCGGCAACGGCACCAGCAGCACGCTGTACGACGTGCGCGGCGTCATCACCCAGTTGACCCTGGCCCGCACGTCGGCCGGCGCGGAGCAGCACGGCTTCTTCCTGCAGAGCCGCACCGGCGACACCGACGGCGACGCGACCAGCTCCGACGGCGTCTTCGTGTTCATGGGCACGTTCACCTCGCTGGTCGGCGGCTACGTGCCGACCGTCGGCGACGAGGTCGTGCTGCGCGCCCGGGTGTCGGAGTACTACAACTTCACCCAGCTCTCCGGTGCCTCGCTGGTCCGCCGGATCGCCACCGGCCTGAACGTGGACACGACGGTCGCGGTCACCGACGCGGTGCCACCGGTCGAGCTGACCGAAGCGCAGCGTTTCTGGGAGCGGCACGAGGGCGCCCGGATGCGGGTACGCGCGGGCAGCGGCACGGTGAGCGGACGGGACGTCTTCTCCTCCACCGCCGACGCCGAGCTGTGGGTGGTCGACCGGGACGACCCGCTGCTGGACCGCGCCGACCCGTACGCCCGGCGGGTCTTCCGGGACTCGCACCCGCTGGACAACGACCCGACCCGCCGCTTCGACGACGGCAACGGTCAGCGGACGCTGCTCGGCAGCATGGGCGTGAAGGCCACCGCCGGGGACAGCGCCGCGCTGCTCCCGCCGGCGCACACCTTCGACACGCTGCGCGCGGACGCGGTAGGCGGGGTCTACTACTCGTTCGAGAAGTACGGCGTCCAGGTCGAGCAGGCGGAGTTCACTGCCGGCGCCGACCCGTCGAAGAACAACCCGCCGAAGCCGGCCGACCGGTCACAGGAGGTGGCCGTCGCCACGTACAACGTGGAAAACCTGTACGACTACCGCGACGACCCGTTCGACGGCTGTGACTTCACCGGCAACGCCGGTTGCCCGGGTGTCGACCCGCCGTTCGACTACGTGCCGACCAGCGAGGCGGACTACCAGCAGCAGCTGGGCGCCCTCGCCGACCAGATCGTCAAGGATCTGCACGCACCGGACCTGATCCTGGTGCAGGAAGCCGAGGACCAGGACATCTGCACGGTCTCCGGTGCTGCTTTGAGCTGCGGCGACACCAACAACGCGGATGGCGCTCCGGACAGCATCCAGGAGCTCGCGCTCCGGGTGGCTTCGGCCGGCGGGCCGGCGTACGCCGCCGCCTATGACCGGACCGGCGCGGACGCCCGCGGCATCACCGCCGCGTTCCTGTACCGCACCGACAGGTTGTCGTTGGCGGCCGCGACGGCGAGCGACCCGTTGCTGGGCTCGACGCCGACAGTGCAGTACCGCGCCGCCGGTCTACCGACCAACGCCGACGTGCAGAACCCCAAGGCGCTCAACGCCGTGCTGCCGTCCGACGTGGACACGTCGACCGGTAAGGACGGGAACAACGTCTTCACGCGGGCACCCCAGCTGGGCAAGTTCGACGTGGCCGCGGCGCCGGGCTCGACCGAGCGGTTCACCCTGTACGCGCTCAGCAACCACTACTCCTCCGGTCCCGACGGTCGGATCGGGCAGCGGCGGGAGCAGGCACGCTACGGCGCGGCGATCGTCACCGCGATCGAGGCGGCCGACCAGAGCGCCCGGGTGGTCTACGGCGGGGACCTGAACGTCTTCCCCCGCCCGGACGACCCGATCGCCACCGGTGCCCAGCCCACGCCGTCGGACCAGCTCGCCCCGCTGTACGAGGCCGGCCTGCACAACCTGTGGGACAACCTGGTGGCGGACGTGCCGGCGTCGGCCTACTCGTACAGCTTCGAGGGGCAGGCGCAGACGCTCGACCACCTGTTCGTCAACGACGCGCTCTACGGCGACCTGGTGCAGGTGCGGGCGGCGCACATCAACGCCGACTGGCCGGCGGAGTTCACCGGCGACGGGTCGCGGGGTTCCAGCGACCACGACCCGCAGGTGGCCCGGTTCCGGTCCCGGGCGTCGCTGAGCGTCGCCGACGCGTCGGTGGTCGAGGGCGACCAGGGCACCCGGCAGCTCACCTTCACCGCCACCGTGTCCCGGCCGCTGTCGCAGCCGGTGCTGCTCTGCGCCGCGACCGTCGGCCTCACGGCGCAGGTGGGCTCGGACTTCGACGCGTACGCCGGCTGCCGTGTTCTGGCCGCCGGTCAGACGTCGGTGACGCTCCCGGTGACGGTGCGGGGTGACCGCAGGCGCGAGTCGGACGAGAGGCTGTCCCTGCTGGTGGCCGGTGTGCCCGGCCTGCGGTTGGCCGATCCGCTGGCGACGGGCACCATCACCAACGACGACTGACGGCCCGCGCACCAGCGCGCTCGATCCCAGATGTAGTGGCCTCCGCCGATCAGGAGGCCACTACATCTCTGTTTTCGGCACGAGCATCGCGGACCGGGTGGGGTCAGAGGTCGCAGAGGCGGCGACCCGAGCCGATGTCGTCAAGTGCCGCGTGCAGGTCGCGGATGCGCCGCTCGGCCTCGGCGGTCAGCCGCTCGTGCAGACCCTGCCAGTCGGCCGGCTGGGGGTCGGGTGGCAGGGCCGCGAGCAGGTCGCGGATGTCGTTGACGGTCAGGCCGACGCGCTGGGCCACCCGCGCCACCCTGATCCGGCAGGCCGCGTCGGCGTCGAAGCGCCGCTGGTTGCCGCCGGTGCGGGCAGCCGTGATCAGGCCCTGCCGCTCGTAGAACCGCACGGCGGAGCCGCTGACGCCGCTGTCCCGGGCCACTTCGCCGACCGTCAACGTGCCCATCGCCACTCCCCCGCCGCCATTGACTTCACCATTAGTTCAAGTCCTAGCGTCCCAGGCATGACTACGCAAGAGGACGTCGCACCGCCGACCGTCGCCGTGCTCGTCGGGAGTGTCCGGAAACCTCGGGTGGGCCGCTCGATCGCCGACTGGTTCGTCGCCCACGGCAGTCGCCGGGCGGACCTCGACCTGGACCTCGTCGACCTCGCCGAGGTGGCGCTGCCCTTCGCCGACACCCCTCCCGGTGGCAATTCGGCAAGCCCGATCAGTGCCCGGTTGGCCGCCGCCGACGGGTTCGTGGTGGTGACACCCGAGTACAACCACAGCTTCCCGGCCGCCCTGAAGAACGCCATCGACTGGCACTACCGGGAGTGGGCCCGCAAGCCGGTGGCCTTCGTGTCGTACGGCGCCGGCTCCGGCGGCATCCGCGCGGTCGAGCAACTCCGGCTGGTCTTCGCCGAGGTACAGGCCGCCACGACCCGCTCCGGGGTGGTGCTCCGGGCGCCGTGGGAGCGACTCGACGTCGCCGGGCGGCTGGTCGATGACGAGCCGCTGCGGAAGGCCGCCGACGCCACGCTGAGCGAGCTGGCCTGGTGGGCCGAGGCGCTGCGCGCCGCCCGCCGGGTCCGGCCCTGAGCTGGCGACATGGACGCGTCCGCGCGACGGCTCGGCTGGTACCTGACCCTTGGTGGTCTGCTCGCGGTGATCGACACGACGGTCACCGTTGTGGCCCTGCCGAGGCTGGTCGACGACCTCGACACCAACCTCACCACGATCGGCTGGGTCACCAGCGGCTACGCGCTGGCACTGGTCGCGGTGATGCCCACCGCCGCCTGGGCGATCGGCCGGTTCGGCGCCCGCCGCACCTACCTGACCGCGCTGCTGCTGTTCACCGCCGGCTCCGTGTTGGCCGGGGCCGCCTGGAGCGTCGGGTCGCTCATCGCGTTCCGGGTGCTCCAGGGCCTCGGTGGCGGACTGCTCAACCCGGTCGGGATGGCCGTCGCGCTCGCCGCGGTGCCGCCCGGACGGCGCGGACGGATGATGAGCCTGCTCGGCCTGCCGGTGCTGGTCGGGCCCCTGATCGGGCCGGTGCTCGGTGGGCTGCTGCTCGATCATGCGTCCTGGCGGTGGATCTTCTGGATCAACCTCCCGGTGGGGCTGTTGGCGGTGGTGCTCGGCCGGTCGGTGCTGCCGGTCGCCGACCCGCGACGACCACCGGTCCGGCTGGACGTCGTCGGGCTGCTGCTGCTCTGCCCCGGTCTGGCGCTGGCGGTGTACGGGCTCAGCGTCACCGGCGAGCGGGGCGGGGTCGGCACCGCATCCGTGCTGCTGCCGCTCGCGCTCGGCGTCATGCTGGTGGCCGCCTTCGCCTGGCGGGCCGGCCGGGTACGGCAGCCGCTGCTGCGCCTGGCCGTGCTGCGCGCGCCGGGGATGGCTCCCGGCGCCGCGACTGTGGCGTTCTTCGCCGCCGGATACTTCGGCTCGTTCCTGATCATCCCGGCCTACGTGCAGGTGGTACGCGGTGACTCGGCCACCCTGGCCGGGGTGATCGGCATCCCGCAGGCGCTGACCACCGGGCTGATGCTCCAGGTCGCGACCCGGCTCGTCGATCGCGTCTCGGCGCGGCGGGTGGTCGGGCTGGGCATCTCCACAGCGGTGGCCGGCACGGTGGCCCGGGTGCTGGTGCTCGACGCCGACACGTCGTACCCGCTGCTGGCCACGCTGGGCGCGCTCATCGGCCTGGGCATGGGTGCGACGCTGATGCCGACGATGACCGCGGCCAGCCGGTCGCTCTCGCCCGAGAACCTGCCGTCCGGTTCCACACTGCTCACCACCGTGTCGCACACCTCGGTCGCGGCCGGCACCGCGCTGATCGCCGCCGCCCTGTCCTGGCTGGCGGACCGGCTCGCGCCGAGCCTGGGCGGCGGGGGCATCACGGCCGCCAACCGGCTCGACCCGGTCAGCCGGCTCAACCTCGCGCCGGAACTGGCGCAGGCCACCCGGCTCGCGCTGGCGGTGTCCGCCGTGCTGTTGGCGCTCGCCTGGCTGACCAGCCGGCGACTTCCGGCCGCCGTCGCGGGTGCCGACGAGGTGGCCACCCCGGCGGGACCCGCGGAGTCGGTCAGTAGCGCTGGCGGAGCAGACCGGCAGCCTCGACGGCCCAGTAGGTGAGGATGATCTGCGCGCCGGCCCGCTTGATCGAGGTGAGCGTCTCCATCATCACCCGCTCCCTGTCGATCCAGCCGTTCGCGGCGGCGGCCTCGACCATGGCGTACTCGCCGGAGACCTGGTAGGCGGCGACCGGGACGTTCACCGCGGCCCGCACCGCCGACACCACGTCGAGGTACGGCAGCGCCGGCTTGACCATCACCAGGTCGGCGCCCTCGGCGACGTCGAGCTCCACCTCGCGCAGCGACTCGCGCAGGTTGGCCGGGTCCTGCTGGTAGGCGCGCCGGTCGCCCTCCAGCGCCGACTCCACCGCCTCGCGGAACGGGCCGAAGAAGGCGGAGGCGTACTTCACGGCGTACGCCAGCACTGCCACGTCCTGGTGACCGGCGGCGTCGAGCGCCCTGCGGACCACGCCGACCTGGCCGTCCATCATCCCGGACGGCCCGACCATGGTGACCCCGGCGGCGGCCTGGGCCACCGCCATCTCGGCGTACGCGGCAAGGGTGGCGTCGTTGTCGACGTCGCCGTTGGGGGCGAGCACCCCGCAGTGCCCGTGCGAGGTGAACTCGTCAAGGCACAGGTCACTCATCACGACAGTGCTGTCGCCCACCTCGGACACCACGTCGCGGATGGCGACGTTCAGGATGCCGTTCGGGTCGATGCCGCCGGAGCCGGTCGGGTCCCGGCGTTCCGGCACGCCGAAGAGCATGATCCCGCCGACGCCGGCCTGGACCGCCTCGGCCGCCGCCTTGCGCAGCGAGTCCCGGGAGTGCTGGAGCACCCCCGGGAGCGACCCGATGGCGCGGGGCTCGGTCAGCCCCTCCTTGACGAACATCGGCACGACCAGCTCGGCCGGGTCGACCCGGGTCTCGGACACCAGCCGGCGGATCGCCGGGGTGCGGCGCAGCCGGCGGGGCCGGATCTCGGGGTACGACATGGCAGGCCCTCCTCGAACGACTACCGGAAGCGCAAGGCGGTCGGGCCCTGCACCTTCGAGCCACGGCGCTGTTTGGCCGGCATGGCGGCCAGCTTCTCGCGCAGCTCGACGGCGTAGGCGGCGAGCGCCTCCACCAGGTCGGGCACCGAAGCGTGCGGCGGCTGGACGTCGACCCGCAGGCCGAACTCCGTCGCGGTCTCCGCCGTCTTGGGCCCGATGACGGCAACAACGGTACGCGCGTGCGGCTTCCCGGCGATGCCGACCAGGTTCCGCACTGTCGAGGACGAGGTGAAGAGCACCGCGTCGAACCCGCCCGACTTGATCGCGTCCCGGATCTCGGCGGGCGGCGGCGCGGCCCGCACCGTCCGGTACGCGGTCACGTCGTCGACCTCCCAGCCGCGCTCGGTGAGCCCGGCGGCGAGCGTCTCGGTGGCGATGTCGGCGCGCGGCAGCAGCACCCGGCCCACCGGGTCGAGGATCTCGTCGTGCGGGGAGAACTCGGCAAGCAGACCCTCGGAGGACTGCTCCCCGGCGGGGATCAGCTCCGGCTGGATGCCGAACGCGCGCACGGCGTCCGCCGTCGCCTCACCGATGCAGGCGATCTTGACGCCGCCGAAGTGCCGGGCGTCCAGGCCGTGCTCGGCGAACTTCTCCCACACCGCGCGGACCGCGTTCACCGACGTGAAGATCACCCAGGCGTACCGGCCGTCGACAAGGCCCTTGACCGCCCGCTCCATCTGCGCCGGGGTACGCGGCGGCTCGACCGCGATGGTCGGCACCTCGCAGGGGATCGCCCCGTACGCGCGCAGCCGCGCGCTCATCGCGCCGGCCTGCTCCTTCGTCCGGGGTACGAGCACCTTCCAGCCGTACAGCGGGCGGTTCTCCCACCAGCTCAGCTTGTCCCGCTGACCCACCCCGACACCGACGGTGAGCACCACCCGACCGGTGAAGCCGAGCGCTGCGGCAACGAAGCTGTCCACCGTCGACGTGGTCGTGTACTGGGTCTCGCCGGTGCCGTCGCCGGTCACCCCGACGCCGGTGGTGCCGTCGACCCCGGCGGAGAGCAGCCCGTCCCGGACAGCGGCGAGGTCACCGGCGTCCACGGCCAGCGCGAGCGAACCCCGCCCGACGGCCGCGGCCAGCGCCTCGAAGTCCAGTGCGGTGACGTCCTCGACGTCCGCCGCGGTACGCACACCCGGCAGCGGAACACCCGCGTAGGTGGCCACACCCTCGGCCTGGCCGACGCCGGGCACCACCTCGAAGTGGGCGGCGGTGCGGGCCACCGCCTGCACCTCCTTGACCACCGAGTCGTGGCCGAACGGGTCGCCGGCGACCAGGTGCACCGCGTTCAGCCCGGATCGGGCCGCGGAGATCAGCACCTTCGCCACGTCCCCCGGCGCGCCTTCGGCGGGGGTGAACTCGGCGTCGTCCCTGGCCTCGGCGCGAACGACGGCGAGCAACGACTCCGGGACTCCCCGGTCGTAGATCACCTGGTCGGCGTCGACAAGGGCGTCGTGGGCCCGACGGGTCAGCAGCCCTGGGTCACCGGGGCCAGCCCCGACGAACGCGATACGGCCGACGGGCTTACGGGTGCGGGTCATTCTGTGCTCCCAAATTGCTGGGTCCCCGGGCCGGTGTGTCCTTCGTGGCCGAGGATCGAGTCGGCGCCGAGGTCGAGGAGTTCGGCGGCAAGTGCCTTACCGATCTCCGCCGCGTCGGCGGGCGTTCCGGTGCGGGACAGCCGGAGGTCACGAGTGCCGTCCGGGCTGATCACCGCCCCGCGCAGGTAGATCTCATCGCCGGTATCGCCCTCGGCGAGTTCCGCATAGGCGGCGACGGGTGCGCTGCACCCGGCCTCCAGGGTTGCCAGCAACGCGCGTTCCGCGGTGACCGCGGCGCGCGACGGTGCGTGGTCGAGCAGCGCCAGCAGCTCGACCAGGTCGTGGTCGTCGACCCGGCACTCCACGGCCAGGGCGCCCTGGGCGGGCGCGGGCAGCATGAGCATCGGGTCGAGCGTTTCGGTGATCGCGTCGGCGCGACCGATCCGGGCCAGCCCGGCCCGGGCCAGCACTACCGCGTCGAGGTCGGCCTCGGGGCCGAGCACCCGCGCCAGGCGGGTGTCGATGTTGCCGCGGATCGGGGTGACCTCCAGTTGCAGGCCGAGCGCGTGCAACTGGGCGATCCGGCGCAGCGCGCCGGTGCCCACGGTGGCGCCGGGCGGCAGCTCGGCGAGCGTCCGCCCGCCCTGGGCGATCAGCGCGTCGCGCGGGTCCAGTCGCGGCGGCACCGCCGCGATGTGCAGCCCGCCGGCGGCAGCCGTGGGCAGATCCTTGTAGGAGTGCACAGCGAAGTCGATCGTCCGGGCGGTCAGCGCGTCGCGCAGCGCGGAGACGAACACCCCGACGCCGAGCCGGTGCACCGGCGCGTTGGAGCGGTCGCCGGCGGTGACCACCTCGACCAGCTCGACCGGGCGACCGGTGGCGGCGGTCAGCGCCTCGGCGATCTGGCTGGACTGGGCCATCGCCAGGGCGCTGCCCCGGGTGCCGAGGCGCAGGGGGGCGGTCATCGCGCACCTCCGGAGGGTGGGGTGGGCTCGGCGGTGTCGGCGCCGGACACCGGGTCGGTGCCGGGGAGCGCCAGGCCGAGGTCGGGGGTCAGCACGTCGGGGACGGTGTCCACCGGAGAGGTCTGCGGCACCTCGAGGTCGAACAGCTCGCGCAGCAGCGCCGCGTACTGGTCGCCGCCGGGCTCCGCGGCCAACTGGCGGACCTTGACGGTGGGCTGGTGCAGCAGCCGCTGCACGACCCGGTGCACGGTGCGGGCCACCTCGGCGCGCAGGTCGTCGCCGAGGTCGGGGCGACGCTGGGCGAGCCGGCGCAGCTCGGCGGTGACCACGTCGTCGGCCCGGCCGCGCAGCGCGGCCACTGTGGGCGCCACGTCGGCGCCGCGCAGCCAGGTGAGGAAGCTCTCCACCTCGCCCAGCACGATCCGCTCGACGGCGGCGGCGTCCGCGGCGGCCGGACCGTCGGCGAGCAACGTCGCCATCCGGTCGATGTCGATCACCTCGACGCCGGGCAGTGCGGCGACACCGTCCTCGACGTCACGCGGGACGGCCAGGTCGAGCAGGACCAGCGGGCCCCGGAACGGGTCCCGTTCGGCAAGCGCCGCGCTGACCACCGAGCGGGTGAGGACCGGTTCGGTGGACGCGGTGGCGGCCACTACGATGTCCACTGTGGAGAGGGTGTCGGCCAGCTCGGTCATCGGCGCGGCACTCGCCCCGTACGACTCGGCGAGCCGGACGGCCCGGTCGGCGCCCCGGTTGCTGACGGTGAGCGGGCCGGCGCCCAGCCGGGACAGCGTGGCCACCCCGAGTGAGCCCATCGCGCCGGCGCCGATCACCAGGGCCGGGTGGCCGGCGAGGTCGCCGTCGAGGTGCCCGGCGGCCAGCTCCAGCGCGGCGGTGACGACGCTCTGGCCGGCGCGGTCGATGCCGGTCTCGGCGTGGGCCCGCTTGCCGACCCGCAGCGCCTGCTGCATCAGCTCGTGCAGCAGGCGGCCGGCCGAGTCGGCGCCGGTGGCCCAGTGGTACGCGTCACGCAGCTGGCCGAGGATCTGCGCCTCGCCGACCACCATCGAGTCCAGTCCGGTGGCGACCCGGAACACGTGGTCCACGGCAGCGGTGTCGTAGTGCACGTACAGGTGGCTGGCGAGCGCCGTCGGCGAGCTGCCGGCCTGCTCGGCCAGGACGGCGCACACGTCGCCGAGCCCGCCGTGGAAACCGGACACGGCGGCGTAGACCTCCACCCGGTTGCAGGTGGAGACGAGCACCGCCTCGGCCACGTAGGGCTGGGCGACAAGGCGATCCAGGGTGCGGGTGAGGTCGGCGGGAGGCACGGCCAGTTGTTCCAGCGTGGCGACCGGGGCGGTCCGATAGGACGCGCCGACGACGAGCAGTTTCACGTGCCGATCGCCTCCTGGGTGTCGGGGGCCGCGAACCCGCCCGGCAGGGCCGTGAGAGCGGACCCGCCGGTGGCGGGCAGCGCGGTCAGCGACGCCTTGCGGTGTTCGTGGAAGGACAGAATCTGCAGCTCGATGGCGAGATCGACCTTGCGCACGTCGACCCCCTCCGGCACCGAGAGTACGCACGGCGCGAAGTTGAGGATGCTCGTCACGCCGACGGCGACCAGCTGGTCGGCGACCTGCTGGGCGGCGGCGGCCGGGGTGGCGATCACGCCGATCGCGAGGGATTCCTCGGCGGCGACCGTCGCCAGCTCGTCGACATGCCGGACTACCAGGCCGTTGATCTCTTCGCCGACCCGGGAGGGATCGGCGTCGAGCAGTGCGGCGATCCGGAAGCCCCGGCCCGCGAAGCCGTCGTAGCCGGCCAGAGCGTGACCGAGATTACCCACGCCGACCAGGGCGACCGCCCGGCGCTGGGTGAGCCCGAGCACATTCTCGATCTGCTCGATCAGCAGCGCGACGTCGTAGCCGACTCCCCGGGTGCCGTACGAGCCGAGGTGGGAGAGGTCCTTGCGAAGCTTGGCGGAGTTGACGCCAGCGGCGGCGGAGAGCCCCTCGCTGGAGACCGTCTCGTGCCCGGTGTCGGCGAGGTTGTGCAGCGCGCGCAGGTATTCCGGGAGCCGGGCGACTGTGGCCTCGGGCAGATCCGGGAGCGCTGGTACGGCACCGGCGCGGCCGGGCGCGCCTGGGTGACGGTGCTGACTCATGAGACTCCGTGCGGTGCGATCCTCGGCCAACTCCGCTGGTCGGCCGCTTATGGACTCCCGCTGGCGACCGAGGTTGCCGGCTGTGCTAGCAGGGCGCGTCGGAGTCACAGAGTAGGCGCTTGTGAAGACGTGCACAAATCGCGATCTTGTCGCTGCGCGCCGCAACTCCACAAGCACCTCCATTCCGCAAGATCGATTTAGCGACTTTCGCCCGCGCCGCCCGGCCGATTATTGCTCAATCCCGACTTCTCTGACCAATCCCGCGCCGAGCCCCCGCCGGGCCGCTCCGCAGGTGGTAGGGGCAGCACTACGGGGGAGAGGCAGGGCTTCGGGATGGGACCCGGAAGCCGGAATGCCTAGCCTTTTCCCATGACCGCCGTTGCCGCCACCAGCGACCAACCGACGCTGGCACCGAGCATTCCCCGCCAACTCTTCGTCGACTCCGGCTACGTGCTGCTCGGTCTCCCCCTGGCGGTGGCCAGTTTCGTCGTCCTCATCGTCGGCACCGCGGCCGGCATCGGCCTGGTGGTGACGGTGATCGGCCTGCCGATCCTCAGCGGCACCCTGTACGCCGCCCGCGGGCTGGCCGACATCGAACGGCTGCGGCTGCCCGCGGTGCTCCGGCAGCCCCGGATCCGCCCGCACTACCGGTTGCCCGAGGCCGGCGCGAACGCGTGGCGGCGGATCTTCGTGCCGATGCGGGACGCCCAGTCCTGGCTCGACCTGGCACACGGCATCCTGCGGTTGATCGCGGCGGGCGGCACCTTCGTGGTCGCCGTGGTCTGGTGGGCCGGAGCGATCGCCGGGTCGCTGTACTGGGCCTACGACTGGGCCCTGCCCCGAGCCGACGGCGAGGGTGACAAGGACCTGGCCCAACTGCTCGGCCTGGGCGACTCGACCACCGCCCGAATCGGCCTGAACACCGCGATCGGGGTGTTCTTCCTGATCACCCTGCCGATCGTGGTCCGGGGATGCGCGCTGCTGCAGGCCAGCTTCGCCAAGGCCATGCTGACCGGGGTGGCCGAGATGCGCGACCGGATCACCGTACTGGAGGAGCAGAAACGGGCCGCCGTGTCCGCCGAGGCGTCCGCGCTGCGCCGGCTGGAACGCGACATCCACGACGGCCCCCAGCAGCGCCTGGTCCGCCTGGCCATGGACCTCAGCCGGGCCCGGTTGCAGCTCGCCTCCGACCCGGACGCAGCAGGCCGGACCATCGACGAGGCGGTCACCCAGACCCGGGACACCCTCGCCGAGCTGCGGGCGCTGTCCCGGGGCATCGCCCCGCCGATCCTGGTCGACCGGGGCCTGCCCAGCGCCCTGGCCGCGATCGCCGGACGCGGGCTGATCCCGATCGAGCTCCAGGTGGATCCGCAGCTCGGCACCCCCGGCGGGCGGCTCGACCCGGCGGTGGAGAACACCGCGTACTTCGTGGTGTCCGAGGCGCTGACGAACGTCGCCAAGCACGCCCGGGCCACCGAGGCCGTGGTGGCCGTCGCCCGGCAGGGCACCCACCTCCAGGTGCGGGTGGGCGACGACGGGCAGGGTGGCGCGCACCTGGCCAAGGGGCACGGGCTGGCCGGCATCGCCGACCGGGTCCGGGCCGCCGGCGGCGAGCTGGTGGTGGTCAGCCCGATCGGCGGCCCCACCGAGATCCGCGCCGAGCTCCCGCTGTGACCAGTCCCGCGCCACACCCGCACGACGGGCCGGACGTGGTAGACAACACAGCCATGCGCATCGTGATCGCCGACGACGCCGTCCTGCTCCGGGAGGGGCTGGTCCGGCTGCTGACCGAGAGTGGGCACCAGGTGGTGGCCGCCGTCGGGGACGGCGACGCGCTGGTCAAGGCGGTGGTGGAGCACCAGCCGGACGTGTCGATCGTCGACGTCCGGATGCCGCCGTCGCACACCGACGAGGGACTCCGGGCGGCGGTGGAGGCACGCCGGTTGGTGCCGCGTACCCCGATCCTGGTGCTCTCCCAGTACGTCGAGGTCTCGTACGCCGATGATCTGCTCGCCACCACCGGCGGGGCCGGCGGCGGCATCGGCTACCTGCTCAAGGACCGGGTGGCAGCGATCGACGAGTTCCTGGACGCGCTGCGCAGGGTGGCGGCCGGCGGCACGGTGCTCGACCCGGAGGTGGTCGGCCAGCTCTTCGCCCGCCGCCGCCGGGACGACCCGCTGCGCGAGCTGACCCCCCGCGAGCGCGAGGTGCTCGCCCTGATGGCCGAGGGACGCTCGAACACCGCCATCGCCCGTGCCCTGGTGGTCAGCGACGGCGCGGTGGAGAAGCACGTGCGCAACATCTTCACCAAGCTCACCCTGCCACCGGACACCGAACAGCACCGGCGGGTGCTGGCCGTCCTCACCTACCTGCGGAACTGACCTCCCGCGCCAGGCTGACCGCGTCGACGAGGGTGTCGGCCACCGGGTGACCGGAGGCCCGCAGCCGGACCGGGTCGGTGAACCCGCCGGTGTAGAGCACCGCACGGCCGCCCACCGCGAGCGCGGCGTCCGCGTCGTCGAGGGAGTCCCCGATCAGCACCACCGAGGTGCCGTCCACGCCCAGCTCGGCCAGGTGCAGTTTGAGCGACTCGGCCTTGCGGTCGCCGCCGACCGTGGCCCGCAGCCCGTCGACCCTGGTGAAGTGGCCGGTCAACCCGTACGTGTGCACGGTCGGCACCAGCTCCTCGTGGAACCACATGGAGAGCAGGCTCTGGCTGCCCGGCCAGGCGGACATCGCGGTGCGCGCGTCGGCGGCCAGCTCGCAGGTGGTCAGGCCGGTGCGGTACGCCTCGTGGAAGATCCGGTCCAGCCGGCCGAACTCGTCGTCGTCGACGGCCTGCCCGAGCACCTCGGCGTAGTACTCGGCGATCGGCCGACGGAACCGCACCCGGTGCTCGTCCAGGGTGACAGTCGGCCCGCCGAGGCTCGTGAACACGACGTTGGTGGCGGACACCACCAGGCTGAGGTCGTTGAGCAGGGTGCCGTTCCAGTCCCAGACGAGGTGGGGGTGCGCGGGAGTCATCGGTGCACCATAGGCACCGCTCAGAGTTGTGGTGTGGTCAGGTCCCGCAGCAGCCGGTCCTCCTCGACCCGCCAGTAGCCGTGCTCCTTGCCGTCGAGCAGCACCACCGGCAGTCGGTCTCCGTACTCCCGCTCCAGCCCCTCGTCGTCGGTGACGTCCCACTCGACCCACTTGTCGCCGGTGACCGCCACCACCCGGTCGAGTGCCGCCTTGGCGTCGTCGCACAGGTGGCAGCCGGGTCGGGTGATCAGGGCGAGCCGGGCGTCACTGGACATCGGTTACCTCCGTAGGGGTTTCGGCGCTCGCCGGCAGGTCGATCGGCATCGTCACCGGTCGCGCCGGCGTCGCCGCCACGTACGCCCGCACAGTCTCGCCGGTCGGCGGGCGCGGCACACCCGGTACCGCCGACTCGGCCCGCGCGGTGATCAAGTCTGGCACAGCGGCCGGCGAGCGGCCACGACCGACGGTACGGACCCGGGCTCGGGCGGCGGAGCCGAAGAGTCCCGTTGACGGGACTGACCGGTGTGCCACGGGCGATCCGATCAAGTCCCGCCCATGGGATGGACGACGCCCTCCGCAGACGTTTCGGCCACGCTCGCGCGGCCCCCCGAGGCGACGACGTCAACCGAACGGGCGACCTGCCCCGACCAGGTAATCCACCGAAGAACACCGGGTCGACGGAAAGTCAATCGCACACGACGGACAACCGGTCCGCCGCTGGTGCGGGGGAGCGGGAAATACTTCCGCCTTGTGTAACGGACTTGCCACGCGCGGGTGACGTTGGCCCTATCATCACTCGGGTCGGCTCACCCCATTTGCCGTGAGTCGACACCCCTCAGCCCGAGGAGGCCCCCGTGCCTGTTAGCGCATTGGACCAGCACCTCCAGGGGATTTGCCGCCCATCGGCAACCCCCGCGACCGTCCTGCCCGACCGGCTGCCCGGTCGGTCCGCCCCGACGACACAGAGACCGGCCCGTCCGGCGACCGACGGGACGGGGGCAACCCGGTGACCACCTTCGGTTACGCGGAACGCCCGATCGGCCTGACCGGCCAGCCGGCACGCTCGCACGTCAACGAGAGACCGACGGCCCGTGCCCCGCTCGACGAACCGCACGGCGCCGCCGTGCGGGGCGACGGCGCGGCCCAACGCACCCGCAGCCGGCCCCACCACAACGAGCCGCCCCCGCGACCAGTGGTGCCCGGCGGGAACGCGCGGCCAACCGGCGGCCGGGTCGCCGTGCCGGCCCGACCGACGATGCCAGCGCAGGGTCGACGGGTCAGCGAGACACCGACGGTGACCGCCGATGCGGCGGCGGGCGAGACGGCGGTGATCCCGGCGGTGCCGGCCACCACCGCCACGACCCCGACCGGATTCCCGAGCCGACCGGACCCGTCCGACCCGGCCACCGAGGTCTGGACGCTGATCGAGCGCGCCCAGGCCGGCGAGTCCGAGGCGTTCGGTCTGATCTACGACCGGTACGTGGACACCGTGTTCCGGTTCATCTACTTCCGGGTCGGCAACCGCCAACTCGCCGAGGACCTGACCTCGGACACCTTCCTGCGCGCGCTCAAGCGGATCGGCAGCTTCACCTGGCAGGGCCGCGACCTCGGCGCGTGGCTGGTGACGATCGCCCGCAACCTGGTCGCGGACCACTTCAAGTCGGGCCGGTACCGGCTGGAGGTCACCACCGGTGACGTGCTCGACGCCGACCGGGAGGACCGGGGCCCGGAGGGCAGCCCGGAGGCGGCGGTGGTGGAACACATCACCAACGTCGCGCTGCTCACCGCCGTGAAGCAGCTCAACCCGGAGCAGCAGGAGTGCATAGTGCTCCGTTTCCTCCAGGGCTTCTCGGTCGCCGAGACGGCCCGCGCGATGGGCAAGAACGAGGGCGCCATCAAGGCCCTCCAGTACCGGGCCGTCCGCGCCCTGGCCCGTCTGCTCCCGGACGGCTTCCAGCCGTAGTTTGTGACGGCGGGACTGATGGGCGTCGATCGACGTCCGTGCAGCTCACTGTCGGTCCCGCCCGGTGACGACGATCACTTTCTGTAATTTCCGCCCCGCCAGGCCCGTAACCCGTGCCCGGTCCGCCGCGTTTCTCCGGGTGCGACCGGTGGTTGTCCCGGCAGGCCGGGTCACCGAGGTCCGACCGGCAAGCCGGCGGCGCCTCACCTCCGTGGTGTCACACTGCCGCCCGGTCCCCGGCAACGACGGCGGCCGACCGGCCGTGACCAGCGAGAGGAGGTGCCTGCGGTGGACGACATCCTCTTCTCCCGCCGGCGCGCCGAGCGCTTCGCGCAGCTTCTCGACGAGGCCAACGGCGCTCGGCGACACCACGTGCGAGCCCGGGTGGACGGTCAACTCGCGCCCCTCGTCGCGGTGGGCCAACGGCTCAGCACCGACCCGCCGGCTGTCGAGGTGGACCAGGACTTCCGTACCGGCCTGCGGGCGATGCTGCTCGCCACCGCCGAACGGGAGGGGCTGGGCACCGCGCCGGCGGCCAGCGAACCGGCCGCCACGCGTCCGGCCACCACCGCCCGAGGGCGACTCCTGCCGGCGGTCACCGCCCGGCGGGCACGAGCCCGGGGCGCGATCCTGATCGGCATCGCCGCCGGCGCCATCGCCGTCTCCGGGATCTCCGCCGCCAGCGAGAACGCGGTGCCCGGCGACGCGCTGTACGGCATGAAGCGCTCGACCGAACGGGCGCAGCTCGCCCTGGCCAGCTCCGACATCAGCCGCGGTCAACTCTTCCTGGACTTCGCCCGGACCAGACTCGGCGAGGCCGCCGAGCTGCGCGGCGACCGGATCGGCTACAGCGCCGTCCTCGACGACATGGACGCCGACACCCGGCAGGGTGTTCGCCTGCTGACCACCGCCGCGGCGCAGCGGGCGGAGCCGGGCAGCCTGGACACGCTCAACACGTTCGTCACCGGCCAACGCCGGGCGGTGAGCGGTCTGCTCGACGGGAGCACCCGCGTCGACCGGGAACGGACCCAGCGGTCCCTGCGCCTCCTGGACACCATCCGGGAGCGCTCGGACACCCTGCGCGCGGCGATTGCCTGCGGCCTGCCGGCCCCGACCGCAAGCGACACCCTCGGCCCGCACCCCAGCACCTGCCCCGGGGCTCGCTGACGTCCCACCCCCCTATACCGCACGTCCGACCGGCCGCGCCACAGTTCGTTCTGTGCCCGGCCGGTCGACAGTGCGCGGCGGCTACCCTCGCGGGAGGCATCCGTCGTACCGGTGAGGAAGGGAGTCTCGTGGCGCGCAGCCGGAAGGTGACGGTCAGCACCGACGCCGAGGGGCACACCGCGGGCTGGGCCGAGACCGACCTGTCCCCGGTCGCCGCCCCCGCACCGGACCCGAGCGCTGCGGCCTTCTTCGACGTGGACAACACGATGATGCAGGGCGCGTCGATCTACTGGTTCGCCCGTGGGCTCGCCTCCCGCAACTACTTCACAAGCGCCGACCTGGCCCGCTTCGCCTGGCAGCAGCTCCGGTTCCGGCTGTTGGCGCGGGAGCACGCCGGTGACATGTCAGTGGCCAAGGAGGCCGCGCTGGCCTTCGTCGAGGGCTGGCGGGTCGACGACGTGGAGCACCTCGCGGAGGAGATCTTCGACGAGATGATGGCTCCCCGGATCTGGGCCGGCACCCACCAACTCGCGCAACGGCACCTGGCCGCCGGCCAGCGGGTGTGGCTGGTCAGCGCCGCCCCGGTGGAGATCGGCCGGGTGATCGCCGCCCGGCTCGGCCTGACCGGTGCCATCGGCACGGTGGCCGAGGTGGTGGACGGGGCGTACACCGGGCGGTTGGTGGGTGACCTGATGCACGGGCCGGCGAAGGCCGAGGCGGTCACCCAGCTCGCCGCGGTGGAGGGGCTCGACCTGATCCGCTGCGCGGCGTACAGCGACTCGGCGAACGACCTGCCGCTGCTCTCCGCGGTGGGCCGGGCGGTGGCGGTCAACCCGGACGGCGCCCTGCTGCGGCAGGCCCGCCAGCACGGCTGGGAGGTGCGGGACTTCCGCACCGGTCGGCGGGCGGTCAAGATCGCCGTACCGTCCACCGCGGCGGCCGGGCTGGTCGTCGGCGCGGTCACCGCCGGGCTGGCGTTGCAGCGCCGCCGCCGCGCCGGCTGAGACGCGTCAGGGGCCGAACGGGTCGGGCCGTCGCTCCAGCAGTGTGTGCAGGGTCTGCTGGATGGTCTCCCGCACCTGGTCGGCGAGGTTGAAGACCACAAGCGGGTCGTCCGCCGAGTCGGTCAGGTGCGCGGTGGGGATCGGCGGGCAGAACTCGATGAGCCACTTGCTGGGCAGCGGCACCATGCCCAACGGCCCGAGCCACGGGAAGGTCGGGGTGACCGGGAAGTAGGGCAGCTTGAGCAGCCGCGCCAGGGGCTTGATGTCGGCGAGCATCGGGTAGATCTCCTCGCCTCCGACGATGGCGACCGGCACGATCGGGGTGCCGGTGCGCAGCGCCGCCGAGACGAAACCGCCCCGCCCGAACCGTTGCAGCTTGTACCGGTCGGCGTAGAGCTTGCCGATGCCCTTGAAACCCTCGGGGAACACCCCGACCAGGTCGCCGCCGCCGAGCAGCCGCTCGGCGTCCGGGTTGCAGGCCACCGTGCCCCCGGTCTTGCGGGCGAGCTCGGAGACCACCGGCATCCGGAAGACCAGGTCGGCGCCGAGCAGCCGAAGGTAGCGGTGGGCGGGATGCTTGTCGTGCAGCGCCGCCGAGAGGATCAACGCGTCCAGCGCCACAGTTCCCGAGTGGTTGCCGACCACCAGGGCGGGTCCGTCGACGGGCACGTGCTCGATGCCGCTGACCTCGGTGCGGAACCAGTCCCGGTAGAGCAGCCGCAGCAGGGGGTGGAAGACCGCGTCGGTCAACTCCGGGTCGAAGCCGAACTCGTCGACCTCGTAGTCGCCGGAGAGACGCCGGCGCAGGAAGGCCAGGCCGTTCGCGACCTTGCGGTCCCAGTGGTCCCCCGGCCGGTCCGGCACCGCCGGCCCGGTGCCACCCGGAGCGTCGCCCGCGGGCTCGTCGGTGGCCGCGGTGTCGACCTCGTCGGTCGGCGTCGGGGTCGGCGCGACCTGAGCGGCCGGTCGGTGTCCGTTACGCCGCGCCGGCTCCACGTCCGGCGCGGCCGGCTGTGGTACGTCGAAACGCCCGACCCCCCGCGGGTCGCGCCCCTCCCCCGGCCCGGTCACGACGCCCCCAGCGCGCTCACGACGACCGCTCCCGCACCGCGGAGCGGACCTGCCGGATGCCGTCCAGGACGAGTTGCTCGGCGGCGGCCAACTGCCCCCGCGTGACCACCACCCCGCCGTGGTGGGCGCGAATGAAATCCTCGAACGCCGCGGCAGTGGAGCGGGGGGTGAAGTCGTACTCCTGCTCCAGTCGGGTGGTGTCGACCACCCGACCGTGCACGAAGAGGTCCACCTGGTCCAGGCCGTAACGGCCGAAGCCCAAGCTGCGGGCCAGCGCGGCGGCGCCGGAGAGACCCGGCTCCAGCACCGGTACGGCGACCCGACCGGCCCGCCGGATCGCCTGCGACAGCGACAGCACCCCCGGACCGGCGACGTTGTAGGTGCCCGGATGGTCCTCCACTATCGACCGGTGCAGCACCTCCAACGCGTCGTCGAAGTGCAGGAACTGCAGCCGGGGGTCACGGCCGAAGACGGTCGGCACGAACGGCTGCGCGAAGTAGCGGGTCAACGTGGTGTCGGCGGTCGAGCCGATGAACGGGGCGAAGCGCAGCACCGTCGCGGTGACGTCGGGCCGGCGCCGCCGGAATCCACGGACGTACCCCTCGAGGTCGAGGATGTCGCGGCCGAAACCGCCGCGCGGCACCTCGCGGGGCTCGGTCTCCTCGGTGAAGACGGC
Source organism: Micromonospora sp. CA-240977 (assembly GCF_050942285.1). Taxonomy (NCBI): domain Bacteria; kingdom Bacillati; phylum Actinomycetota; class Actinomycetes; order Micromonosporales; family Micromonosporaceae; genus Micromonospora; species Micromonospora sp. CA-240977. Next base: position 6,936,129 of record NZ_CP192055.1, read on the forward strand.
CGGGTCCCGGAACGACACCCCGTACGCGGCGGTCGACGAGCGGACCACGAGCTTGCGCAGCCGGGGTGCCCGCTGGCAGGCGGCGAGCATCTGCATGGTGCCGATGACGTTCTGGTCCTTCATCGCGGACCGGCCGCCGTGCTGGGGGTCGGGGGAGCTGACCAGGGCGAGGTGCACGACGGCGTCGACGTCGAGGTCGGCGAGGAGGCCACCGAGCGAACCGCTGTCGACGCGGAGCCGTTCGACCCGGTCCAGCAGGTCGGTGAACTCGGTGTCGGGGTCCGGTGCGTCGACGCCGATAACCCGCTCGATACGCGGGTCGGCGGCCAGTCGGGCCGCCACGTGGGCGCCCAGGTAGCGGCCCACCCCGGTGACGAGGACGACCCCCGGAGCACCTGAGGTGCCACCGGGGGTCATCTGACGCACCTACCCCGGCAGGAAGGACCGAGCCGGGACGACCACGGCCTGATCACCTGAGCCTCCGGGGGTCGACAGTTTGGCAAGTGCCGCCGAACGCCGGGCGTTGAGCCCGGCGGCGATCACTTGCCGAGACGGCGACGCTGGACGCGGGTCTTACGCAGCAGCTTGCGGTGCTTCTTCTTAGCCATGCGCTTACGGCGCTTCTTGACCACCGAGCCCATACGACAGCCTTTCGATACAACGTGCGGGGCGGACCGGATGACACCACTCAGGTGGCGACGGCGACCGCTTGCGGACAACGGACCGGACCAGTCTGGGCGGCGGGGCGCACCGGTGGGGTCTCGGTCGGGCTCCAGGGTAGCCGGAGGGCCTCAGCCGGACCAACGCGCCCCCGTCGATGCCGGTTGGGGCGGCACCCGGAGGGCCGAGCGGTGGCTCAGGCGGTCTCTTGGAAAGCGCCCCGGAGATATTCGTGCACCGCGTGCTCAGGCACCCGGAATGACCGGCCGACCCGGACGGCGGTGAGTTCACCGCTGTGCACCAGGCGATAGACAGTCATCTTCGAGACCCGCATGACCGTCGCCACCTCCGCGACGGTCAGGAACCTGACCTCCGACAGCCGCCCGTCGGACTGTGACCCGGCCATGGCTCACCAACCCATCCCATGCCCGGCGCGTGCCAACCCGACGGATGCTCCGGGCCGGGCGGCGACGCGCGTGTTACCAGTACGGTAGCGGGGCGGCTGTGACCGGCGCGATCCCTTCGTACAACTGATCATGCTTCTTCTCGCCGTTCACCCGATCCACACTCCCGGAATCTCCCCGCCCGCGCCCGCCGTCCCGTTGCGCCGACGCTGCTCACTCGGCACGCAGCGCGACCACCGGGTCGAGTCGGCCGGCGCGTTGCGCGGGGACGACCCCGAAGACGATGCCCACCACCGCGGACACGCCGAAGGCGAGCGCCAACGACCACCAGGTGATCGCGGCCGGGATCGGCGACAGGCCGTCGACAAGCAGGGCGGTGCCCACGCCCAGCGCCATCCCGGTCAGCCCACCGATCGTGGTGAGCAGCACCGCCTCCAGCAGGAACTGCACACCGATGTCGCGCGGGCGGGCACCGACGGCCTTGCGCAGCCCGATCTCGCGGGTCCGTTCCCGAACGCTGACCAGCATGATGTTGGAGACCCCGACGCCGCCGACGAGCAGGGAGATGCCGGCGATGGCCGCCAGTACGCCGGTGAGAACGCCGAGGATGTCGCCGAGCACACCGAGGATCTGCTGCTGGGTGACAGCGCTGAACTCGGTGTCCGGGTGCCGGCGGTTCAGCTCGGCGACGATCCGTTCACCCAGCTCGTCGATCCGTTCCCGGTCCGGGGCCTTCACGGCGATGCCGTCCACCCGCTGGGTGCCCCAGAGCCGCTGCGCGGCGGTCACCGGCACGTGCACCTCGTCGTCCCGGTCGACGCCGAGGCTCTGCCCGAGTGGCGCGAAGACGCCGATCACCCGGAACCGCACCCCGGCCAGCGTCACCTGCTGGCCGAGCGGGTCCCGGTCGGGGAAGAGCGTGCGGGCCACCGAGTCGCCGAGCACCGCCACCCGCCGGCTGGTGTCCACGTCGGTGCCGGTGAGATAGCGGCCCCGGGCCAGCGACCTGGTGAACACCGTCGGGGTGGTCTCCAGTACCCCCTGGACGGTGGTGAAGTCGGAACGGGCTCCGGCCCGCGCGGTCGCCCCGGAGGCGATGGTGACAGCCACCCGATCGGGGTCGCCGACCACCCGGCTGACGGCGTCGACGTCCTTCAGGGTCAGCGGCGAGACCACCGGCGCGTTGCCCACCTCGATCCGGCCGGGGACAACAAGCAGCAGGTTGGAGCCCAGGCCCTCGACCTGTTGCTCGACCTTCTGTTTGGTGCCGGTGCCGATGGCCACCAGCAGGACCACCGAGGCGACCCCGATGATCACCCCGAGCATTGTCAGCGCGCTGCGCAACCGGTTGGCCCGCAGGGCGTCCAACGCCACCCGCCACGCCTCGGCGACCCTCACGCCGCGCCCTCCGGCCGCTCGACCTCGGGCCGGCCCGGGTCCACAGCGAGCGGAAGGCGCCCGGTGGCTCCGGCGGCGCCACCGGAGCCACCGGACGGGTGCCCCGGGCCGCTTCCGGACGCGGACCGGGGCTCCGCGCTGGGAGCGGGGTCCAGTGTCGCAGGTCGACCGGGATCAACGGACAGCGGTCGATCATGAGTGGTGTCGCTGTCCGCCACGACCACCCCGTCGCGCATCGTGATCCGGCGCCGGGCCCGGGCCGCCACCTCCTGGTCGTGGGTGACCATCACCAGCGCCACCCCGGACTCCACGTTCAACTGTTCCAACAGTTCCAGTACCGCCGCGCCGGTGACGCTGTCCAGGTTGCCTGTTGGTTCGTCGGCCAGCAGCACCGTGGGCTCGGTGACCAGCGCGCGGGCGATCGCCACCCGTTGCTGCTCCCCGCCGGACATCTGGTTGGGCCGGTGGTCCAGCCGGTGCCCGAGGCCGACCCGGCCGAGCATCGCCGCGGCCCGCGCCCGACGCTGCCGCGCCGGCACGCCCCGGTAGACAAGCGGCAGGGCCACGTTCTCCACCGCCGAGGTACGCGGCAGCAGGTGGAACGCCTGGAAGACGAAACCGATCGTCTCGTTGCGCAGGGCGGCCATCTCCGGCGGTGCGAGGGCGTTGACGTCCCGACCGCCGATCACCAACCGGCCGCCGGTCGGCCGGTCCAGCCCACCGAGGAGGTGCATGAGGGTGGACTTGCCCGAGCCGGACGGACCGACGAGCGCCACGTAGTCACCCGGTTGCACGACGAGCGACACCCCGCGCAACGCCTCGACGGACACCCCGTCCAGGTGGTACGTCCGGGACACCTCCACCGCCTCGATCGCCGGCGGGACGCCGGTCACCGCACCTCCTGGCCGTCGCGCACCTGGTCGGTGCCGCGCACCACGATCCGGTCGCCGGGCTGCACCCCGTTGAGGATCTGCACCAGATCCGACCCCTGGACGCCCACTGTGACCGGCGCCCGGCCGGCCCTGCCGTCGCGGACCACCCAGACCGCGTCCCGGCCGTCGGCGGAGAACACCGCGGAGGCGGGAACGGTCACCGCGTCGGCGGCCTCGCGTACCCGCAGACGCACTATCGCGTTCATGCCGGGACGAGGGCTGGGGGCCGGCTCGTCCTCGGCCAGCTTCCCGGCGCCGAGGGCGAGGCGCACCCGGTAGGTCACCCCGCCCTGGGCGGAGTTGGTGGGCAGCACGTCCACCGAGCGGACCGTCGCGTCGTAGGTGGCACCGGTGACGGCGTCCAACTCGACGGTGGCGGTCACACCGGCCTTGACAAGCAGCACGTCGGTCTCGTCGACCTCGGCGAGCAGGCCCAACTGCCCGGTGTCCACCACTGTCAGCACCGGTGTGCCGGCGGTGACCTGCCCGCCGACGGCGACCGCGTCGTCCACCCCGGCGGGCGGCCCGCCCTGGCCGGGCGTCAGCGCGGACGGGTCGATGCCGGCCGCCTGGGCGCCACCGGCCTGCTCCAACAGCCCCGCGAGGCCACCGGTCGCGCCACCGCCGGCCCGGGTGCCGCCCGGCTGGACGATGCCGGCGATCGGGGCGCGCAGGGTCAGCGCGTCGACGGTGGCCTTCGCCAGGTCGTACGCCTGCTGGGCCTGTAGCCGTTGCGCCGCGGAGAGCGCGCCGACTGCCGAACTCAGCCCGTTGATTCCCCGCTGCACCGCGCGGACGGCCTGGTCGGCGCTGCGCGCGGCGGCGGTGTACTGCCGCTGCGCGGACGTCACCTGGGTCAGCAGGGCGTCCCGGAGCTGCGGTTCGGCGATCTTCTCGGCGGCCTTGCGGGCGGCGTCGAACGCCTCGTCGGCGGCCTTGTCGGTGCCGCGTCGACTGCTTGTCAGGTCGCCAGTGGACACACCCCGACCGGCGCGCTTCGCCGCGTCCAGCGCCTCCTTCGCCTGACGCAGCCGCTGCCGGGCCGAGGGCGAGTCGACAACGGCGAGGACCTGACCGGCCCGGACCCGCTGTCCGGGCTGGACACGCAGGCTCGCCAGGCTGCCGTCGGCGGGGGCGGTGAGGGTCGCGGCGGCGCGGGCGGTGACTGTCGCCGGGGCGTCGATCAGCTCGCTGACCGGGTTGCGGGCCGCCGACGCCAGCGCGAGGTCGGGGTCGTCGTCGCCGCACGAAGCGGCGGTGGTGGAGGTGAGGACGGCGACGGCGGTCAGGGCGACGAGCAGGCGGGGCCGGAGGGTGCTGCCCGGCCGAGGTGACTGAGGGCGGAACACCAGTCGATGGTACGGCGCAGGGTCCCGCCGCCGGCGAGCACGTCAGGCGGTGGCGGCGCGGACATACGCGACGCACTCGTCGTGCAGCGTCGACCACTGCTCGCCGAACGCCTCCTCGGCGGCCACCTCGAGGGTCTTGCGCTCGTGCACCACCGCCTTGAAGAAGGTGAGCAGCCGCTGTGGCCCGTACCTGTCGACGAGGTGCCGGACGGCCAGGTAGCCGACGCCGTAGCTGCCGGCGACCTGCTCGGCGGAGGCGTCGTCGGCGGGGTTGACACCCGACAACTTGCCGTCCCACCTGGCCCGGACCAGTTTGCGCACCTCGGCGAGCCCTTCGTACCTGTCGACCGCCTGGCCGCCGGTGCCGGCGAACTCGGCCAGCCCCTCCACCAGCCACCAGGTGGTCTTGCCCGGGTAGCCGCGTTCCGGCAGTGAGGCCGCGTGGGTCAGCTCGTGCCGGAGCAGGTCGTCGGTGCCACTGCTGGAGAGCCCGTCGGCGTTGAGCACCACCTCGTGGTGGCCGCCGCCCACGGTGACCGCGTACCCGCCGGTCCACTCCGGCCGGTCGCCGCCGTACCAGCGCTTCCACTCGGCCCGGCCGGCGTAGAAGATCCGGTAGCGGTCCGGCGGCGAGCCGGCGACCACGTACCCGTCGGCGACCTTGGCCGCCGCCTCGGCCTGGGCGAGCAGACCGGGCAGCTTGCCGCGCAGCGCCGGGGTGGTGGCGACGATGGTCCGCTCGCCGATCGCCACGGCCAGCTCGCTGATCTCCCACGGTCGGGTGCCGGTCTCCACCGACTTGGACTCCTCGATGGCGATCAACCGGGGCTGGTCGCCGTTCTCCCGCCAGCGGGTGCCGATCAGCACGGGGCTGGGCCGGCAGTTCGGTGCGACGAAGCAGTACTGGAAGCGCACCAGCAGCCGCCACTCCCCCGGCTTGCCGATGATCGGCGCGGGCAGGCCGCTGGGTTCGGCCCGCCAGACTGTCACCTTCAGCTCGCGTAGTGCGGCGAAGCGTCGGCGCAGCTCGGTGTGCACGGCGGGTTCGGCGATCGCGAGGAAACCGGCGCGGTCGCCGCCGAGCAGCGCCGTGGACTGCCGGTCGAGCTGGGCGGTCATCCGGTCGGTCAGCTGTCGGGCGGCCGCGGTGGCCGGATCGTCGGTCGTCGAGGCGCCGGCCCGACTGATCGTGGACCGGGCGCCACTCTCCCGGATCACTCCGGCGACAAGCAACGCCGGCAGGCCGCAGCCCAGCAGCAGGACGACCACCACGAGCACCGTCCACAGCGGCCAGAGCCGCCGTGGTGCGGGCTGCTGCACCCCGTCAGTCACCCGCCGAAGGGTACGACCATTCGCTGGCCGGGGCGAAGCCGCCCCGGCCGGTCGGTCCGACCTGCCGACTCACGTCGCGGCGACCGGCCAGGAGCGGAACGAGAGGTCCATGCTGGCGACCAACTGGTGGTACGAGCGGTCCACCTCGCGGGGCAGGCCGAAGCCGCCCGCGGCCTCCAGGCTGACGAACCCGTGCAGGGCACTGCGCAGCGCGCGGGTCGCGTCCACCGCGTCGTCACCGGTGAGCCCGTAGCCGCGCAGCACCGCGAAGATCGCGCCGACCGCGCGCTCACCCGCCTCGACGTGCTGCGGGTCGGCCGGGTCGGGCACCCGCTGCGTCGCCGGGTAGCGGCCGGGATGACGGTGGGCGTAGTCGCGGTAGGCGTCGGCGATCGCCCGGAGCGCGTCGCCACCGGAGCGGCCGACGGCGGCGGCGGTCAGCTCGGTGGCCAACTCGGCGGTGACCAGGGCGGAGAGCTTCTGGGCCAGCTCGTCCGCCCCCCGCACGTGCTTGTAGAGGCTGGGCAACGCGACGCCCAGCCGGGCGGCGAGCGCGGCGAGGGTGAGCTGCTGGTGGCCGACCTCGTCGGCCAGCCGGGCCGCCTCCCGTACGACGGTCTGCTGGTTGAGGCCGACCCTAGGCACCGGCGCACACCGCCAGGAAGCCGCGCAGCTCCTCGGCGGCGCGCTGCGGCTGGTCGGCGTGCGGGTAGTGGCCGGACTCCTCGATCATGCGAGCCTCGGCGGTGCGGAAGAGCCGGCGGGCGGCCCGCGCCTCGGCTCCCGGGTCGGGGAAGTCCGGGTCCTTCGAACCCATCAGCACCAGCACGGGTTGCCGCACCTGGGGGGCGCGGGCCGTCCAGTGCGGCTCGACCGGCACGATCACCCCGCGCATCGCGGCCATCCGGCCGGGTTCGCGCAGGTTGGCCACCATCGACCGGCGGTACGCGGCGTCGTCGGCGGGCCGGTGCACCGGGAACAGCGTGTTGTGGAACATCCCGAACAGTCGAGGGCTGCGCAGCACCGACCACATCGCCATCCGCAGCAGCGGGTTGAGCTTGGGCTGGCCGACGAACGCGCCGATCTGCACGATGCCGGTGACCAGCTCGGGGGCGTCGGTGGCGGCGAAGACCACCGCCGCGGCGGCGGACGAGCTGCCGACCAGAACGGCCGGGCCGGCATCGATGTCGCGGACCACGGCCAGCAGGTCGGCGCCGACCTCGGCCGGGGCGTACGTGGGCCAGCCGGTGCTGGATTCCCCGTGCCCCCGGACGTCGACCGAGGCGACCCGGTGACCGGCTGCCACAAGCAGTGGCGAGAGGTGCCGGTAGCTCGCCCGGTTCTCGCCCATGCCGTGGGCGAGAACGACAAGCGGCCCCTCGCCGTGCACCTCGTACGCGATGTGTCCGCCGTCCCGGCGCACCTGGCTAATCGTCATAGCCGTAAAGCTAATACACTTAGCCAACATTGGCAAGCCGGATACGCGAAACGGGCCGCCGGTGACCCGAGGGGTCCCCGCCGGCCCGTCGGCCGAACCGGAGGAGCTACTTCTTGGAGATCAGGGCGCGGCCGAAGAAGACCAGGTTGGCGGGGCGCTCGGCGAGCCGGCGCATCAGGTAGCCGTACCACTCGTCGCCGTACGGGACGTAGGTGCGCACCGTGTAACCCTCGCCGGCCAGGCGGGACTGCTCCTCCGGACGGATGCCGTAGAGCATCTGGAACTCGAAGCGCTCCGGCCCCCTGTCGAACCAGCGGGCCCGGTCCTCGCCGATCGCGATCATCCGAGGGTCGTGGGTCGCCAGCATCGGGTAGCCGTCGCCGGACATCAGGATGTTCAGGCAACGGACGTAGGACTTGTCGACCTCCCGGGCCGACTGGTACGCCACCGACTCCGGCTCCTTGTACGCGCCCTTGCACAACCGCACCCGCGAGCCGGCCGAAGACAGCTCCCGGCAGTCCGACTCGGTCCGGCGCAGGTACGCCTGGAGCACGGCGCCGGTCGACGGGAAGTCCTTGCGCAGCCGGCTCAGCACCTCCAACGTCGAGTCGGTGGTGGTGTGGTCCTCCATGTCCAGGGTGACGGTGGTGCCCGCCGCGTCCGCCGCCGCGCAGATCGCCCGCGCGTTGTCGTACGCCAACTGCTCGTCGAACATCTGACCGAGGGCGGAGAGCTTCACGCTGACCTCGGCGGCCGGGGTGAGCCCGGCGCCGCCGAGCATCTTCAGCAACGTCAGGTATTCGTCACGGGTGGCGATGGCCTGCTCGGGGGTGACGGTGTCCTCACCGAGGTGATCGAGGGTGACCGCGAGGCCGTCGTCGACGAGCCCGCGGGTCGCGCGCAACGCGTCGTCGGTGGTGGCGCCGGCGACGAACCGGCGAACGACGTCCCGGGTGTACGGGGCGGTCGCGACGAGCCGCTCGACCTGGGATGACCGGGAGGCGGCGAGGATGACGGAACGGAGCATGAGCCGAGCGTATCGCCCCTGCCAGGACCCCCGCCGAGGGGCGGGAGAGCGGCAGTCCGATCGCCGACGACTACGCGCGGTTCCTGCCGCGCTACATCGACGCGCCGCGCGCCGCGTCAGTCGTCTACCGTTGGGGGCGTGAACTTCGACGCGTACGCCCGGACCGGCGTTGACCTGGTCAACGCCCGCCTGGACGACCTCGACGACCTGCGAGCCCTCTTCGCCGACGACCACGCCTGGATGAGCGACGAGGTCGCGGACCGGGACGTCGCGATCTTCCGCCGGGCCCAGAAACGGTTGCGCGACGTCTTCGAGTACGGCACCTCGGGGCGGGACGCCCAGGCGGTCACCGAGCTGAACGGGCTGCTCGAGGCGTTCCCGGTGCAGCCGCGCATCTCCGGGCACGACTCCAGCGACTGGCACATGCACGTCACCAGCCGGGGCGCCTCGGTCAGCGCCGAGTACCTGGCCGGCGCGGTCTGGGGGCTGTCGGTCTGGCTCTGCGAGTACGGCAGTGCCCGATTCGGGGTGTGTGCCGACGAGCGGTGCGGCAACGTCTACCTGGACACGTCGTCCAACTGCTGCCGGCGGTTCTGCTCCGAGCGGTGCGCAACCCGCTCGCACGTGGCGGCCCACCGGGCCCGCAAGCGGGCTGCGGTCGGTGAGCAGGTGACGGTCGCCGCGCAGCCGACGAGCGCCGTGGACTCGCTCTCACCGGTCAGCTGACACCGCCGCCGCCCGTCGCGGGCGGACGTGGTCAGGCGTCGACCGGGGACGACGCGGTCAGGTGCTGACGGGCGAACTCCAGCGCGGCACGCAGGTCCGCCTCGCGTACCGCGCGGCTCTTCGCGCCCCGGGTGGCGACCTCCACCGCCACCGACCCGGTGAAGCCACGCCCGGCCAGCGAGGAGAGCAGCTCACCGCAGGGCTGGGTGCCGCGCCCGGGCACCAGGTGCTCGTCGCGGCCCTCGCCGGTGCCGTCACCCAGGTGCACGTGCGCCAGCCCGGCGCCCATCCGGTCGGCCATCTCCAGCGGGTCGCTGTGCGAGGCAGCGCAGTGCGACAGATCCAGGGTGTACGACGGGTAGCCGGTGTCGGTGGGATCCCACCCCGGCGCGTACGGGACGAACTGCCGACCCGCCATCCGCACCGGGTACATGTTCTCCACCGCGAACCGCAGCCCGCTGAACCGGTCCGCGACAGTGGCCAACCCCTCGGCGAAGTTGCGCGCGTAGTCACGTTGCCAGGTGAACGGCGGGTGCACCACGACGGTCGGCGCCTCCAGCGTCTCGGCCAGCTCGGCGGCCCTGCGCAGCCGCTCCCACGGGTCCGGGCTCCACACCCGCTGGGTGACCAGCAGGCAGGGCGCGTGCACCGAGAGCAACGGGATGTCGTAGTGCGTGGAGAGGCCACGCAGCGCGCCCGCGTCCTGGCTGACCACGTCGGTCCAGACCATCACCTCGACCCCGTCGTAGCCGAGTGCCGCGGCCAGTTGGAACGCCGCCGCGGTCGGTTCGGGAAAGACCGACGAGCTGGACAGAAGCACGGGAACGCGGGAAGTCACATCAGCCAGCGTAGCCCGGCAGCGCTGCCGTCATTGCGACGAGCGCCGGCAAACCAGCCGAAACCGGCCACCGGATCAGATCGGTTCGAGTTGATCGAGTCGACGGAGGATGACGCCCTCGCGCAGCGCCCACGGGCAGATGTCCAGCGAGTCCAGATCCAGGCGGCGCATCACCGCCTCGGCGACCACGGCACCCGCCAGTAGTTGGTGCGCCCGACCCGTGCTGACCCCCTCCAGCTCCATCAACTGGGCCGGTGGGATGTGCCGGATGAACCCGATGACCTGCCGCAGGCCCGCCCGGGTCAGGCTGCGCCGCGCCCAGAGGCCGGCGCCGGAGGGCGCGGCCCCGGCCAGTCGGGCCAGGGTCCGGAACGTCTTCGAGGTGGCGACCGCCCGGTCCCAGCCCACCTCGGTCATCTGATCGACGATCTTGTCCAGCCGCCCGTCCACGTACTCCCGGAGCTTCTCGACGGTCTCCGCCGACGGCGGGGCCGCGCTGGCCGGATCGACCCGCAGCCGTTCCCGGGTCAGCCGGCCGGCCCCGAGCGGCAGTGAGACCGCCACGTCCGGGTCCTCGTCGATGCCGGCGGCGATCTCCAGCGAGCCGCCACCGATGTCCAGCACCAGCAGCCGCCCCGCCGACCAACCGAACCACCGCCGTACGGCCAGGAACGTCGACCGCGCCTCGTCCGCCCCGGAGAGCACCGCCAGCCGTACCCCGGTCTCCTCGCGGACCCGGGCCAGCACCTCGGCCGCGTTCGTGGCGTCGCGCACCGCGGACGTCGCGAAGGCGATCAGGTCGTCGGCAGCCAGGCCGGCGGCCGCCGCCTTGGCCATGCCCACGGCCTTGACCAGCCCGTCGGCGCCCGCCTCGGTCAGCGCGCCGTCGGGGCCGATCTGCTCGGCCAGCCGGAGCACCACCTTCTCGGAGTGCGCCGGCCACGGGTGCGCGCCGTGGTGCGCGTCCACCACCAGGAGGTGCACCGTGTTGGATCCGACGTCGAGGACACCCAGTCGCATGGTGAAGACCCTAGGTGCAACACGTTTGCGCGGCTCGCCGGCCTGCGGACGTCACCGCGCGTACGCTGGGCCGGGTGACGATGGAGCTCCGTGTGCTGGTGGACGACCCAGGCGACCCGCGCAGCCGCGAGGTGCCACTGGACTTCCCGCGGGAGTGGATCGAGTTCACCGACCCGGCTGACGAGACGCACCTGATCCGCGCCGACCTGACCTGGCTGCTCTCCCGCTGGACCTGCATCTTCGGCAAGGGCTGCCACGGCATCATCGCCGGTCGGGCCGCCGACGGCTGCTGCTCGCACGGGGCGTTCTTCACCGACTCGGACGACGAGAAGCGGGTCCGCAACGCCGTCAAGCGGCTCACCCCGGCGACCTGGCAGCACTTCCAGCGTGGGTTCAAGAACTGGACCGACGAGGACACCATCGACGGCAAGAACCCGGCTCGCCGCACCGCCACCCAGGGCCCCGACGGCCCGTGCGTCTTCCTCAACGACGCCGACTTCGTCGGCGGGGGTGGCTGCGCCCTGCACGGCCAGGCGTTGCGCGACGGGGTGCACCCGTTGGAATACAAGCCGGACGTCTGCTGGCAGCTACCGATCCGCCGGGATCAGGACTGGGTCAAGCGCCCGGACAACTCCAAGGTGCTGGTCTCCACCCTCTCCGAGTTCGATCGGCGCGGTTGGGGCGCCGGTGGGCACGACCTGGACTGGTGGTGCACCTCCTCGACGGACGCGCACGTCGGCACCGAGCCGATGTACCTGTCGTACGCCCCGGAGCTGACCGCACTGATCGGCGCCGCGGCCTACGAGCGGCTGGCCGAGCTGTGCGCGGCCCGGACCAGGCAGGGCATGGTCGCCCCGCACCCCGCCGACGAGTCCTGACGCAAGCTGTTCCGAGTCGCGCCCCGCGCTGTTCCGAGTCGCGCCCCGCGCTGTTTCGGAGCCGCGCCCCGCGCTCGTCGCTCAGCGCAGCGCGTCGTCGACGAGCGTGCGAGCGCTGCGCCGAGCCGCGTCGGCGATCAGCGGGTCGCCGTCCAGCACACCGGCGGCAAGCCCACCGTCCAGCAGCAGGGTGAGCTGCCGGGCGAGCAGTTCCGGGTCGGCCGCCCCGGCCTGCCGGGCCAGCTCGGTCACCCAGGCTCGGACGACGGTCTTGTGCTCGACCGTCCGCGCGTGCACCGGGCCACCGGCGGACGACTCGGCAGCGGTGTTGATGAACGCGCAGCCGTGGTAACCCTCCCGGCGACAGGCGCCCGCCAGCGCGTCGAACATTCCGATCAGCTGGTCACGCGGCTCGTCGCCGGCATCCCGGGCCGCCGACCGCAACGCGCCGAACCACGCCTGGTCGACCCGATCGAGGTACGCCAGCACGAGATCGTCCTTGCGCGGGAAGTGCTTGTAGAGCGTCGCCTTGGCCACGCCCGACTCGGCGATCACCGTGTCCACCCCCACGCCGCGCGGCCCGTGCGCGTAGAAGAGCCGGAACGCGGTGTCCAGGATCCGGTCCCGGGCCGAGCCGGCCGGAGTGCGGGGCGCGGGCATCGGTACTCCCTCGATCTGCTGCTGACGGCCCGATCCTATAGACAGCTCCGTCTGGCCACGGCCACCGACCCACTCTGGTCAGCCCCTGTAGACCTGCCCCGGATATGGGGCAGACCTCGGACGAAGCGAGGCGCGTCCGGGCAAGAAGCCAGGCGGCCCTCCGGACGAAGCGAAGCGCCCGTCCGGGCAAGAAGCCACGCGGACCCCCGGACGAAGCGAGACGCCCGTCCGGGCAAGAAGTCAGGCGGACCTCCGGACGAAGCGAAGCGCCCGTCCGGGCAAGAAGCCAGGCGGACCCCCGGACGAAGCGAAGCGCCCGTCCGGGCAAGAAGCCAGGCGGCCCTCCGGACGAAGCGAGACGCCCGTCCGGGCAAGAAGTCAGGCGGCCCTCCGGACGAAGCGAGACGCCCGTCCGGGCAAGAAGTCAGGCGGCCCTCCGGACGAAGCGAGACGCCCGTCCGGGCAAGAAGCCAGGCGGGCGCCCGGGCAAGAGGTCAGGCGTCCGAGCAGGCGGCACCCACCCACAGCAGGTGGCACGGGCACCAGCCACTTTCGAGGGCCAGCCGGTGGGGTTGCCCCATATCTGGGGCAGCTCTACAGGCACAGCAGGACCCATCCCAACCCGCCCCCCCCGGCCGACCGACCGCACCAGCACCAGCACCAGCACCAGCACCAGCACCAGCCACTTTCGAGGACCGCGCCGGCGGGGTCGCCCCATATCTGGGGCAGCTCTACAGGCACAGAAGGACCCCATCCCTACCCGCCCGGCCGAGCGCCCCAGCAGGTGACATCGGCGCGCACGGGACCTCTTCAGGGCGCCGATAGACAGACCTGTCTGTTAGTCTGCTGCAATCGGCACGAGCCCGATCGATGCCCCGACGGAGGATGGATCGACATGCATATCGCAGTTCTCGGCACCGGCTCGGTCGGTCGAGCCATCGCCGCCCGCGCGGCGGAGTTGGGTCACCAGGTGACAATCGGCACCCGCGATGTCGCGGCCGTCCGGGCCGGCGAACACGCCCACTGGGCGGCGCAACACCCGGAGGTCGGCCTGGCAACCCTGGCCGACGCCGCCGGCGCCGCCGAGCTGGTGGTGAACGCCACAAACGGCAACGGCTCGCTCTCCGCGCTGGCCGCGGCCGGCGCGCCGAACCTGGCCGGCAAGGTTCTGCTCGACATCGCCAACCCGCTCGACTTCGGTGCGGGCTTTCCGCCCACCCTGTCGGTGCACAACACCGACTCCCTCGCCGAACGCATCCAGCGCGAGTTTCCGCAGACCAAGGTGGTCAAGTCACTCAACACGCTCACCGCCGAGCTGATGGTGCACCCACGTCAGCTCGCCGGCGGTGAGCACAGCGTCTTCGTCTCCGGTGACGACGCGGAGGCCAAGCGGATCGTGACCGGACTACTCGTCAGCTTCGGGCACACCGACGTGATCGACCTCGGTGACCTCTCCACCGCCCGGGGCACCGAGATGCTGCTGCCACTCTGGTTGCGGCTCTACGGCCGACTCGACACCGCCATCTTCAACATCAAGGTCGTCCGCTGACCACGCCTTAACAGCCCGAAGGGGGCCTGCGCCGAGGGCAGACCCCCTTCGGGTACGCCGATCACGGCTCGAACTTGTAGCCCAGGCCCCGGACGGTGACGATGAAACGCGGCGCGGACGGCTCCGGCTCGATCTTGGAACGCAGCCGCTTCACGTGCACGTCCAGCGTCTTGGTGTCACCGACATAGTCGGCGCCCCAGACCCGGTCGATGAGCTGGCCGCGGGTGAGCACCCGACCCGCGTTGCGCAGCAGCAGCTCCAGCAACTCGAATTCCTTGAGCGGCAGCTGCACGGCTCCGCCCTCGACGGTCACCACGTGCCGTTCGATGTCCATCCGCACCGGGCCGGCCGCCAGCGTCGGCGCCCCCGCCTCGGCCACCTCCGGGCTCTGCCGGCGCAGCACCGCCCGGATCCGGGCAACCAGTTCCCGCGGCGAGTACGGCTTGGTGACGTAGTCGTCGGCTCCGATCTCCAGCCCGACCACCTTGTCGATCTCGCTGTCCCGTGCGGTGACCATGATGATCGGCACGGCCGACCGCTGCCGCAGTTGTCGGCAGACCTCGGTGCCCGACATCTCGGGCAACATCAGGTCGAGCAACACGATGTCGGCGCCGGTCCGGTCGAACTCGGTGAGGGCGTCGGTGCCGGTCGCAGCGACCGAAACCTCGAAGCCCTCCTTACGGAGCATGTACGACAAGGCGTCGGAGAACGACTCCTCGTCCTCGACCACCAGAACGCGGCTCAACGGGAATTTCCTTTCATTGCTGTCAGACCTGCCGTAGCCCAGCCGGACCGGACTCGATCCCAACCGGCGGCAGTGTCGCCAGCAGGTCGTCCGGTGGGCTGGCGGGCAGCCGGAGGGTGAACGTCGATCCACCACCAAGAGTGCTCGACACCTCGACCCGTCCGCCATGGTTGCTCGCGATGTGTTTCACGATCGCCAGGCCGAGCCCGGT
This sequence comes from Micromonospora sp. CA-240977, assembly GCF_050942285.1. Lineage (NCBI taxonomy): Bacteria > Bacillati > Actinomycetota > Actinomycetes > Micromonosporales > Micromonosporaceae > Micromonospora > Micromonospora sp. CA-240977. Next base: position 6,951,296 of record NZ_CP192055.1, read on the forward strand.
GCCTCCGGTGGCACGCGAACGGGCCTGGTCGGCCCGGTAGAACCGCTCGAAGATCCGGTCCACGTCGGTGGGGGCTATGCCGATGCCCTGGTCAGCGACGGCGACCTCGACGTGCTCGTCGTCGCCGCGGAGGGTGACCCGCACCGTGGTGTCCTCACCCGAGTAGTTGATGGCGTTCTCCACCAGATTCGCAACCGCCGTGGCGAGTTGGGAGTCGCTGCCGTACGCGGTGAGGCCACGCTGACCATCCACTGTCACCTCGACACCCCGGGCGGAAGCCGTGGTGCGGGTGCGGTCGACCACCTCGGCGATCACCCAGTCCAGCGCGACCGGCTCGGGCGGCGGTTGCGGTTCGGCGCCCTGCAACCGGGTCAACTCCAGCAACTCCTGCACCAGCCGACCCAGCCGGGTCGACTCGTGCTGGATCCGCTCGGCGAACCGGCGCGCGGCCACCAGGTCCTCGGAGAGGTCGGGCACCGCCGCGTCGGCCGGTTCGGTGGCGTCGAGCAACGCCTCGGCGAGCAGTTGCAGCGCCCCGATCGGGGTCTTCAACTCGTGACTCACATTGGCCACGAAGTCGCGTCGTACGCGGGTCAGCCGGTGCGACTCGGTCACGTCGACCGCTTCCACAGCGATGAAGCCGTTACCGAGACCCATCGCCCGTAGGTGCACCCCGAGCGGGTTCTCCCCCGCGCTGTCGCGACCTCGGGGCAGGTCCAGCTCGATCTCGCGCCGCACCCCGGTGCGTCGCACCTGCCCGGCGAGGGTACGGATCAGCGGGTGCGCGGCGATCGAGCCGGGAGTGCTGCCGGTACGCAACAGCCCCATCGCGCGGGCGGCCGGGTTGATCAACACGGGGACGTCGTCGTTGTCCAGTACCACGACACCGGCCCGGAGCGAGTCGATCGTCCGGCGGCCGAGCCCGGCCTGCTGCTCGTCGACTATCGCGGGCCTCCCCCTGCTCCAGCGGGAGCTGACGCTCCCCGTCGACGTGGAGCGACCGTCCCGCGCGGGCAGGAACCGGGGCAGCAGGAGACCGGCGGCCAACCCGGCCACCAACGCCACGGCCACCACGACCGCCACCGTCCACTCCACCCGGCGATCGTAGGGTCATTGTTAACCTGGCTACCACACAGAACGGGACGAACCACCCGCACTTCCAGAATTGTTCACCCCCGCGTCTGGCGTCGTTCACCGTGGTTCATCCGAGGTCCCCCCGCGCCCCATACCGTTGGCGTCGCACCTGCTCAACCCCCTGCGCCGGCATCCGCCGGCGGCGACCGACCACAGGACGTGATGATGCGCGACGAGTTTCGGGCCGACCTCCAGATCGTCAGCCAACTGCTGGTGGACATGGCGGAGGGCGTCCGCGCCGCCATGCGCCAGGCCACCCGGGCCCTGCTCACCGCCGACCGGCAGGCCGCCGAGACGGTCATCGAGCGGGACGGCGAGATTGACGACCTCTACCGACACGTCGAGGAGCGGGTCTGTGACCTGCTCGCCCGACAGGCGCCGGTCGCCTCCGACCTCCGGGCGATGATCACCGCGCTGCACGTGGCCGCTGATCTGGAGCGGATGGGCGACCTCGCCGAGCACGTGGCGAAGACCGCGCTGCGCCGGCACCCCTCTCCCGCCGTCCCGGCCGAGCTGCGGACTGTCTTCACCGAGATGTCCGAGATCGCCGACCGGATGGCCGTGAAGATCGGCTCGGTGCTGGCGAAGCCCGACGCCGACCTGGCCAGCGAGCTGGACGGCGACGACGACGCCATGGACGAGCTGCACAAGAACCTGTTCGCGATGCTGCTCGGCGACGACTGGCCGTACGGGGTGGAGACCGCCATCGACGCCACCCTGCTGGGTCGCTTCTACGAGCGCTTCGCCGACCACGCGGTGAACGCCGGCGAGCACGTGATCTACCTGATCACCGGGCAGAACACGCCCTCCGCGAGCTGAACCGGGCAGCACGAAGGCCCCCGGAATCCCGGGGGCCTTCGTCGTCGGCTCAGCGGCCCTGGTTGGCGACCGCGGCGGCGGCTTCCTTGGCTGCCGTCGGGTCGAGGTACGTGCCGCCCAGGGTGAGTGGGCGCAGCTGCGGGTCGAGGTCGTAGCGCAGCGGGATGCCGGTCGGGATGTTCAGCTTGGCGATCGCCTCGTCGGAGATCTGGTCGAGGTGCTTGACCAGGGCGCGCAGCGAGTTGCCGTGCGCGGCCACCAGCACCGTCCGGCCGGCCAGGATGTCCGGCACGATCGAGTCGTACCAGTAGGGCAGCATCCGCTCGACGACGTCCTTGAGGCACTCGGTACGCGGCATCAGCTCGGTCGGCAGCAGCGCGTATCGGGGGTCGCCGACCTGCGACCACTCGTCGTTGTCGTCGATCGGCGGCGGCGGCGTGTCGTACGACCGACGCCAAAGCATGAACTGCTCCTCGCCGTACTCGTCAAGGGTCTGCTTCTTGTTCTTGCCCTGCAGGGCGCCGTAGTGGCGCTCGTTGAGCCGCCACGACCGGCGCACCGCGATCCAGTGCCGGTCGGCGGCGTTGAGCGCCAGCTCGGCGGTGCGGATCGCCCGGCGCAGCACGCTGGTGTGCACGACGTCCGGCAGGAGGCTGTGCTCGCGCATCAGCTCGCCGCCGCGCCGCGCCTCGCCCTCGCCCTTCTCGGTCAGGTCGACGTCCACCCAGCCGGTGAAGAGGTTCTTGGCATTCCAGTCGCTCTCACCGTGGCGCAGCAGGACCAGCGTCCCGACGGTGGGCCCTTCGCTCGCAGTCATGCGGATCATCCTGCCTCAACCGCCGAGGGGACACGCGGGCAGCCGTCGTGACGACCACCACGTGAAAATACGGATGACCAGGGGCTGCGCCCGCCACTAGGGTTGTAAGGCACGCCAGTCAGATCGGTCATTACTTGCAAGCGGGGCGCCATATGCGGACGATGCGGAGTTGGTTCCGGGACACCACCGGCGGCCTGCCCACCACCTTCTGGTACCTGTGGTCGGGCACCCTGATCAATCGGCTCGGCTCGTTCGTCCTCGTCTTCCTCGCCATCTACCTCACCCAGGAACGCGGCTTCTCGGCCTCCCAGGCCGGGCTGGTGATCGGACTGTGGGGCGTCGGCGGCGCGTTCGGCACCACCGTCGGCGGCACCCTCGCGGACCGGTGGGGTCGCCGGCCGACGTTGCTCACCGCGCACGTGGGCGCGGCCGCCATGATGCTCGCGCTCGGGCTGGCCCGGGACCTCTGGGCGGTGGCGCTGGGCGCCCTGCTGCTCGGCATGTTCGCCGAGGCGGCCCGGCCCGCGTTCGGGGCGATGATGATCGACGTGGTGCCGGCGAAGGACCGGCTGCGCGCCTTCTCGCTCAACTACTGGGCCATCAACCTGGGCTTCGCCTGCGCCGCCGTTCTCGCCGGCCTCGCCGCTCAGGCCGACTACCTGCTGCTGTTCGTTGTCGACGCCGGCACCATGCTGATCACCGCGCTGATCATCTTCACCCGGGTGCCGGAGACACGGCAGTCCGGTGGTGCCACCACCGCTGCGGCGGCCGCCCCGCGCGGCGCCCTGCGCACGATCCTCACCGACCGCGTCTACCTCGGCTTCGTGGCTCTCAACCTGTTCGCCGCGCTGGTCTTCCTCCAGCACATCTCGATGCTGCCGATCGCCATGGGCGACGACGGCCTGAGCCCGGCCACCTACGGCTCGGTGATCGCGCTCAACGGGGTCCTCATCGTGGTCGGCCAGCTGTTCGTACCCCGTCTGATCCGGGGTCGGAGCCGCTCCCACGTGCTCGCGCTGGCGTCCGTGGTGATGGGCGTCGGGTTCGGGCTTACCGCGTTCGCCGGCACCGCCTGGTTCTACGGGCTGACCGTGCTGATCTGGACGGTGGGCGAGATGCTCAACTCGCCGTCCAACTCCACGCTGATCGCCGAACTCTCCCCGGCCGAGCTGCGGGGTCGCTACCAGGGCGTCTTCTCCCTGTCCTGGCAGATCGCCGGGGCCAGCGCGCCCATCCTCGGCGGCCTGGTCCGCGAGCACGCCGGCAACGACACGCTCTGGTACGGCTGCGCCGCGCTCGGCGCGCTGACCGCCGTGGCCCACCTCGTGTCGGGGCCGGCCCGGGAGCGGCGGGCCGCCGCGCTGCGGCACTCCGGTGAGGTGCTGGCGCCGTTCACCGCCCCCCGAACGCCGCAGCCCGCCGAGGCGTAATGAGTGGCGTGGCGGTGTCGGACTCCCTACTGTGCGGTTGGAACAGTTAACAATCCGAACTGTCGGGAGGTCGGGTGCACGCCGCGCGGCGCTGGTGGCACGACACCGCAGGCGGATTACCCGCCACCTTCTGGTACCTCTGGGCCGGCCTGCTGATCAACCGGGCCGGCGCGTTCGCCATGCTGTTCCTGTCGCTCTACCTCACCGACGTACGCGGAGCGAGCATCGGGCTGGCCGGCACCGTGGTCGGCGCGTACGGGGCCGGCGGAGCGGCCGGCGTGCTGCTCGGTGGTGTCCTCGCCGACCGGTGGGGCCGCCGGGCGACCCTGCTCGCCGCGCACCTGAGCACTGTCGTCCTGATGGTGGCGCTCGCCTTCAGTCAACCCCTGCTCCTGATCGCGGTGCTCTCCGCGCTTGTCGGCGTGGTCCACTCGATGCCCGGTCCGGCGTTCGTCGCGGCGATCGTCGACGTGGTGCCCGCCGAGCGCCGCTCACGCGCGTTCAACCTTCAGTTCTGGGCGTTCAACCTGGGCATGGCGGTCGCCTCGCTGCTCGCCGGGGTGCTGGCCGAGGCGAGCTTCACCGCGCTGTTCCTTGTCGACGCCGGCGCCACCCTGACGGCGGCTGCCGTGATCGGCTGGAAGGTACCGGAGACCCTCCGGCTGGCCGCCCCACCCGCCGACCCACCGCCGGCCACCCGCGCGTCGGCCCGGCCCCGTCGGCAGGGACTGCACACCGCCCTCACCGACCGCACCTTCCTGGTCTTCGTCGGGCTCACCTTCGTGCTGGCCGTACTCACCATGCAGACGTCGACGATCATGCCGCTGGCCATGCGTGCGGACGGCCTGGGCCCATCGGCGTACGGGTTGGTGGTGGCGCTCGGTGGCGCGCTGATCGTGATCGGGCAACTGTTCGTGCCCCGGCTGATCGACCGGCACCGTAAGGACGTCGTCCTGGCCGCCTCCACCGCGCTGCTCGCGCTCGGCTTCGGAGTGCTCGCCGTCGCCGACCACCTGGCCATCTACCTGGGTGCCGCGGTGGTCTGGACGGTCGGCTCGATGCTCGCCGCCCCGCCCAACGCGCAGATCAACGCCGACCTGGCGCCGCCGCAGCTACGCGCCCGGTATCAGGCGGTCTTCTACCTGACGTTCCCGGCTGCGGCGTTCGTCGCTCCCACCCTCGGCGGGGTGAGCCTGCAACACCTCGGCGACCGGCACTGGCTGCTGGTGGGCGCCCTGGGCGTGGCGGCGGCGGTCGGGCATCTGGTCGCCGGACCGCCCCGGGAGCGGCACGTCGCCGCGCTGCTCCGGAAGCAGACACCAGCCGCTGACCGGGTGCCGACCGCCTGACCCCTCGACACGGCAAAGCGCCCACCACGGCCCTGAGGTCGTAGTGGGCGCCCGCCGGTGGGGCCGGCGGCGGCGGGCAAACACTCACCCCCGTAAGCGTCGCCCGCTCAGCCGCCGGTCCAAACAGGTGGGCACCGTCCCCCAACGGTAAATCCACCCGTCCCCTCGCGTCTCGCCTGGTGCGCGGATCTTTTCGATCCGCCGCTCCCCCGAACGTTTCCAAGCGTGACGCGGTGCAATAAAGCTAGTTCGCCCGGATTCTGGATTCAACCCAGAACGCCTGTCTCGCCCGTCACAACTGACGAGTATCCGCTGCTCGGGCCTCGATCTCTGGCAACAGCCGGGTACCCCTCAACCATTCCCGCAAACACCTCAACCGTCCTCCCGATCGGGCGACTCGGTCCGGAAAAAGCTGCTCTGCCGGCCGTTGCGCAACTGTTCCTGATAAATCAGGTTCAGCCGGCGCAGGTCAAAGGTATAGAACCACTCATCCCAGGTGATCTCGCGAATTCGGCTACTTTCCCGGTAACCGGGGATGTTGAAGGTCAGAACACCCGCACGACCGTCCCGTTCGGTGCCCGCGATGGTTGCCGGTCTGGCCCCCCGCTCCCGGGCCCAACGCTGGATCACCTCGTGATTCGCGGTGATCAGACTCCGCCCCGGCCGCTCCGGCCGGTCCGTGAGCGACGAGATCACCTGCGAGCTGCGGACCGACCGTCCGGTGCCCCGTCCGGTCCGGATCCCACCGGCCGACGTGCCGCTGCTGACCGACCGGGACGCCGTGCGCTTGGCGGGCGCCGCCCGCTTCGCGGCGGAAGACGCGGCCCGCTTCGCCGCCGGCCGCGCCGGGGCCTTCTTCGCCGGCGCCTTGCGCGCGGGTGCGGTACGGGCCGTCGAACGCGCGGTCGTCGACCTGCTCGCCGCCGACGTCCTGCGCGCGGCGGTCGACGTGGCCGCCGCTGTGGTCTTCTTCGCGGGAGCCGCCTTACGCGCCCCCGTCGACTTCCGCGCAGCGGTCGTCTTCTTCGCGGCCGTCGTCTTCTTCGCAGCCGTCGTCTTCTTCGCGGCGATCGTTCTCTTCGCGGCTGTTGTCTTCTTCGCGGCCGTCGTCTTCTTCGCGGCGGCGGCCCGCTTCGCGGGGGCGCTCTTGTTCGCCGGTGCGGCCTTCGCGCGACCCGGTGCCGCCCTCGACGCCGACTTCTTCGTGGCGGCGGCCCGACCGGCCGATGCCCTGGTGCCGGTGGCCCGGCCGGTCGGGCCGGTGCTGCTCCGACCCGCGCCGGCCCGCATCGAGCGCACCAACTGTTTCACCAGGTCGGGCTTGCGCAGCGCGGAGATCCCGGAGACCCCGCGTTTGCGCAGTTGCCCGCGGATGTCGTCCACCCGCATCCGGGAGATCTCCGACTCGGAGACTCCTGGGGTACCCGGCGTCTGGTTGCCGGCCTGTCGCTTCGTCCTGGTCGCAGTCGCGCCGCGACCTGAGCTGTTCCGCTGAGCCATGGGACGCTCCGCTCCTTGACACTCCGTCCTCGGCGCGCGGGGGTCCCTCGCCGCACCGCGCGGAGCGGCATACCCGTCAGGAGCAGTCCGAACCACGGACAACCAGCCGTGATCGCGCACGATCCAGGATCGAGTGGCATCGGACGCGAAGCGAGGCCACTACTTCCCGGATCAAGCACGATCTTGGCGCGGGGCGCGGGGCGCGGGGCGCGGGGCGCGGGGCGCGGGGCGCGGGGCGCGGGGCGCGGGGCGCGGGGCGCGGGGCGCGGGGCGCGGTCCGGGGCGCGCAGGCGCTCCGCGCCGGCGCGCGGTCAGGACTGGTCGGGGCCGGTGCCGGAGGGCTCGAAGAGATGGGCGAACGCGGCCAGGTTGGCGGTCGACTCGCCACGCTTGACCCGCCACTCGTACTCGCGGCGGATCGAACTGCCGAAGCCGATCTCCAGCATCGTGTCGAACGACTCGTCGGCGTACGTGAGCACGGAGCCGAGCAGCCGGTCCAACTCGTCGGCGTCCACGCCGGCCGGGTTGACCCGCCCGGTCAGGTACACGTCGCCGACGGCGTCGGTGGAGAAGGAGACGCCGTACATCCGGGCGTTGCGCTGCAACAGCCAGGCCCACAGCTCCTCGCGACGCTCGTCCGGTTGGCGCATCACGAACGCCTCGACCCGCAGCGCGTGCTCGCCGATGATGAGGTTGCAGACCGTCTTGAGTTTGTGCGTGCCCGGCAGGGTGACGGCGTACGAGTCGGCGCCGGTCGACTCCCAGGCCAGCTCCCGTTCCGCGCAGACCGACTCGATCAGGGTCGCAAGATCGCTCTTCGGGCTCACCGGACCCACTCTACGACCGACCCGCCCGGCGCACCTGTTGAGAGCGGCGCCCCTCGGTCACCAGGAGCAGGAGAGCGCCGGGTTGGCCGCCAGGTCGGCTGCGAGCCGGGTGCGGTGTGCGGCGATCGCCTCGCCGTAGACGCCGAGCAGACCGGCGACCGTACGGTCCCAGGAGAAGTGCCGGGCATGCTGCTCGGCTCCCCGGCCGAGCGCCGCCCGGAGGGCTCGGTCCGGCAGCAGACGGCCCAGCGCCGTGGCCCAGTCGACCGGGTCGTGACCGTCGATCAGGACGCCACTGACCTGATCACGGACGGCGGTGACCAGCCCTCCGACGGCGGCGGCCAGCACCGGCGTACCGCAGGCCTGTGCCTCCAGGGCGACCAGCCCGAACGATTCGTTGTGGGACGGCACCGCGACCAGATCGGCCGCCCGGTACAGGGCCGGCAGGTCGTCGCCGGTGAGCGGTGGCAGGAACCGCACCCCGTCGCTGACCCCGAGCGTGGCGGCCAGCTCGATCAGCGCGGTCGGCCGGTCCAGCCCGCTGCCGCTGGGTCCGCCGCAGATCACCACTGTCACCTGGTCGGCCAGCGCCGGGTCGCGTTCGCGCAGCGCGGCGATCGCGCGGATCAGCACGTCGGGGGCTTTGAGCGGCTGGATCCGGCCGACGAAGGCGACGACGTACCCGTCGGTCGGCAGCCCCAGCCGGCGGCGAGCCTCGCGGGTGGTCGCGGACCGGTCGCCCGGCGCGGGCCGGAACCGGTCCAGGTCGACACCCGGCTGCACCACGGAGACCCGGGCGGGGTCGGCGTCGTAGCGGGTGAGGAGGTCGCTGGCCTCGACCCGGGTGTTGGCGACCAGCCGGTCCGCCTCGGCGACCACCTGTTCCTCGCCGATCACCCGAGCCTTTGGCTCTGGCCGGTCGCCGGCCGCGAGTTGGGCGTTCTTGACCTTCGCCAGGGTGTGCGCGGTGTGTACCAGCGGCACCCCCCAACGCTCCTTGGCCAGCCAGCCGACCTGACCGGAGAGCCAGTAGTGGGAGTGGATCAGGTCGTAGTGCCCGGGCGGGCGGGACGCCTCGGCGCGCAGCACCCCGGCCGTGAAGGCGCAGAGCTGGCCGGGCAGCTCTTCCTTGGTGAGGCCCTCCAGGGGGCCCGAGGTGATGTGCCGGACCTGCACGCCGGGTGCCATCTCGACGACCGGGGGCAGGTCGCCGGAGGTGGCCCGGGTGAAGATCTCCACCTCGACGTTGGCTTCGGCGAGCCGCCGCGCGACCTCGAGGATGTAGACGTTCATCCCGCCGGCGTCGCCCGTGCCGGGCTGGTGCAGGGGGGAGGTGTGCACCGACAGGGTGGCGATGCGGCGCGGCCGAGGCCACGGTCGGGCACCTCGCTGACGCCCGACACCGGTGTGCATTTCCGCCACATCCGCTCCTTCGTCACGGTAGATGCCGTCTCGCACGACCGGCGCCTCTCGGTCAACCTGTACGCCGGATGTCATCTTCCCCATCGGGCATCGGAAATTCCCCAGCGCGGCCCCCGGGGGTGACGGACCTCATCACCGCACCCCCGTCGATGGCCGCCCCTTCCCCGGTCGGAACGGGTGCCACGGTCGGGGTGACAATGTCGGAATGACCCCTGTCGCCATCGTCACCGGAGCGTCCAGCGGGATCGGCGCGGCCACCGCCCGCCGACTCGCCGCCGAGGGCTTCCACGTGCTCGCCGCCGCCCGCCGTGCCGAGCGGCTCGCCGACCTGGTCGCCGAGATCACCGCCGCCGGCGGGCAGGCCACCGCGGTGACCTGCGACATCACCTCGGACGAGTCGGTGGCCGGGCTGGCCGAGGCCGCGGCCCAGGCACCCGGGCCGGTCACAGTGCTTGTCAACAACGCCGGCGGAGCGCGGGGGCTGGACCCGGTGGAGTCCGGCTCGGTCGCCGACTGGCAGTGGATGTACGACGTCAACGTGCTCGGCACGCTGCGGGTCACCCAGGCGCTGCTGCCTGCGCTGGAGGCGTCCGGCTCCGGCACCATCGTGGTGGTCTCCTCGACCGCCGGCCTGACCGTCTACGAGGGCGGGGGCGGCTACACCGCCGCAAAGCACGCGCAGACCGCCATCGCCGGCACGCTCCGCCTGGAGTTGTGCGGCCGACCGCTGCGGGTGATCGAGATCGACCCGGGCATGGTGAAGACCGACGAGTTCGGGTTGGTCCGCTTCGAGGGTGACGCGCAACGGGCGGCCGCCGTCTACGCCGGCGTGCCGGGGCCGCTGGTCGCCGAGGACGTCGCCGACTGCATCGCCTGGTGCGCCACCCGCCCGGAGCACGTCAACATCGACCGGCTGGTGGTCCGGCCACGGGCCCAGGCCGCCCAGCACAAGGTGTACCGGGTCGGTCAGTGAGGCGCGGGCGGTGACGTCGGGATGAGCGGCGGGGCACGGCGCCGTCCGCTCGGTGTGGTCACCCGGGGCACGACCAACCCGAACCGGCTCCGTCGGGTGGACAACTGGATCGTCGCCACCTGCGCCGACCGGCTCATGGCGGCGGCCGATCCCCTGGTGGTCGACCTCGGCTACGGCGCCACTCCGGTGACCGCTGTGGAACTGCGCGCCCGGCTGGCGGCGGGGGTTCGCCCCGACGTACGGCTTGTGGGGTTGGAGATCGACCCGGCCCGGGTGGCCGCCGCGGCCCCGGCCGCCGACCCGCCGGGCCTGACGTTCGCCCGCGGCGGCTTCGAGCTGGCCGGGCTCCGGCCGGTGCTGGTCCGCGCGTTCAACGTGCTGCGACAGTACGACGAGAGCGAGGTCCCGGACGCCTGGCGGACGATGACCGCCGCGCTCGCCCCGGGTGGGGTGCTCGTGGAGGGCACGTGCGACGAGTTGGGTCGGCTGGCCAGTTGGCTGGTGGTCGACGCCGACGGCCCGCGCACGCTGACCCTGGCCGCGAAGCTCACCACGCTGGGCAGCCCCGCCGAACTGGCCGAGCGGCTGCCGAAGGCCCTGATCCACCGCAACGTTCCCGGTGAGCCGGTACACGATCTGATCCGCGCCCTGGACGACGCCTGGCAGGCCGCCGCCCCGTACGCCACCTTCGGCCCCCGCCAACGCTGGCTGAGAGCGGTGACCCGTCTCCGCGAGACCGGCTGGCCCGTCCTCGGCGGTCCGAACCGCTGGCGGCAGGGAGAACTGACCCTCCCGTGGCCGACCGTGGGGGTCAGAGGGCGCAGTTGATGAGTACGGGTTCGGGGTGGAGGGTGACGCCGAAGCGGTAGTGCACCGTGTCGCGGATGTCCCGGGCGAGGCTCAGCAGGTCGCCGGTGTGGGCGGTGCCGCTGCGGTTGGTGAGGGCGAGAGTGTGCTTGCCGGAGATGGCCACGCCACCCGGCCCGGGGTGGCCCTTGGTGAAACCGGCCTTGTCGATCAGCCAGGCCGCGCTCACCTTGACCATGCCGTCGGCTCCCGGCCAGGCGGGCGGGTCGCCCAGCTCGGCGGCGCGCTTCCGGAGCAGCTCGTACGTCGCCTGATCCAACACCGGGTTGGTGAAGAAGGAGCCGACCGAGCGAGTGTCCGGGTCGGTGGCGTCGAGCACCATGCCCTTGCCGGCGCGCAGCCGCAGCACCGCCGCGCGGGCGTCGGCAAGCGGCACCTGGTCGCCCACCTCGACGCCGAGCGCACGCGCCAACTCGGCGTAGCGCACCGGGCCGGAGAGCGGTGACCGGGTGAGTCGGAAGTCGACGGACAGCACCACCCAACGGTCCCGGTACTTGAAGATGCTGCCTCGGTAGGCGAACCCGCAGTCGGCGGCGGGAATGATGTGGCGGGTGCCCTCGGACCGGTCGTACACCTCGACGCCGCTGATCGTCTCGGCGACCTCCTGGCCGTACGCGCCGACGTTCTGGATCGGGGTGGCGCCGGTCGAGCCGGGGATACCGGAGAGGCACTCCAGACCGGCCCAGCCGTTGGCCACCGTGGCGGCGACCAGGTCGTCCCACGGCTCGCCGGCGTCGACCCGTACGGTGACCGATTCGGCGTCCTCGTCGACGACGCTCAGCCCACGGGAGCGGATCAGCACGACGGTGCCGGGGAAGCCGGAGTCACCGATCACCACGTTGCTGCCACCGGCCAGGATCAGGACCGGCTCGTCCGCGGCGCGGACGGCGCGGACGATCTCGTCGGCGCTGTCGGCGGCCACGATCCGCTGGGCGGTCCCACCCATTCGTAGAGTGGTGTGGCTGGCCAGTGGACCAGGGATGGCACGATCGGCTTCGGTTGTCGGCTGGGCGGAGGCGTCTGGCACGCCCTTCACCTTAGGCTGACTGATAGCCGTGGCACCCACTGGTCGCCCGGCACCCCCGGGAGGATGGCGATGAGCAGACTGCAGGGCAGTAAGGATTTCTGGATCGGGGCGCTCCGAGCGGAGGGCCCCGCGTTCGCGGCTGCGGTGGCCGAGGCGCCGCCGGAGACACCGGTTCTGTCCTGTCCGGGCTGGACGGTCAACGACCTCACAGTGCACCTCGCTGGCATCTACCACTGGGTTGCGTCGTTCGCCGGGTCCGGCCGGCCCGCCCAGCCGGCCCCCCGGGAAGCGCTCGAAACGGACCCGGGCGTGCGCCCGCTCGACCTGTGGCAGCAGGGGTACGAGCGGCTGATGACGGTCTTCGACGGGCTCGACCCGGAGGCGCCGGCGTGGAACTGGGCTCCGCAGCCGAAGAAGGCCGGTTTCTGGCCGCGTCGGATGGCGCACGAGACGGCCGTGCACCGTTGGGACGCCCAGCTCGCCATCGCGGCCGGCGAGCCGGTGGAGGCGAAGCTCGCTGCCGACGGGGTGAGTGAGGTGCTGGACACCTGGCTGCCGGCGGGCCGGCGGCGGACGCCGGGCGACTGGCACGGGGTGGTGCAGCTCACCGCGACCGACGCCGCTCAGGAGTGGTATTTGCGGCTGCGCGGCGAGGGGGTGGCGCTGCTCGACACGGCGACCATCTTCGACCACGACGATCACCACGCGCGGGCGCAGGTGAGCGGCACGGCGAGCGACCTGCTGCTGGCGCTCTGGGGCCGGGTGAGTTTCGAGACGCTGGACGTCGCCGGCGATCGCGCTCTGCTGGATGGCCTGCGCGCCAAGTGATCGATCCGTCTTGACGAGGGCGTCACCCCGCCGGGTGGCGCCCTCGCCGGTCTCCGGGGACCGATCCGAGAGAGCGCTCTCTTGACAGTTCGGGAGGTAACGGCCACGCTGGCGTGAGAGCGCTCTCTCGATTGCCGCCGTCGGGCGGCAGGTCACCTCCGAGGTTCCGCTCCGCCAGGCGATCTACGGGGCATGGACCCGAACGGTTATCTCGTATGGTCAATCCTGGAGTGGTTACCGCAGGCGGTTCGGGATCGAGCACCTTGACGACCTGACCCCAGCGGCGCAGACCGAAGGCCAGTGCCGGGTGGTAGCAGGGTGGGAGGAAGGCGCGATGACGACGGCGCAACGGCCGACGCTCGAAGCGGTGGCGGCGCGGGCCGGGGTGTCCCGGGCCACCGTGTCCCGTGTGGTCAACGGCTCCACCACCGTCGCCGAGCCGATCCGGGAGGCGGTCACCCGGGCGGTCGCCGAGCTGGGCTACGTGCCCAACCTCGCCGCCCGCAGCCTGGTCACCCAGCGCACCGACTCGATCGCCCTGGTGATGCCGGAAGCGGCCACCCGGGTCTTCTCCGACGACCAGGTCTTCCCCGGCATCATCCGCGGTGTCAGCCAGGAACTGGAGGCCGCCGACAAGCAACTGGTGCTGATGCTCGCCGGCTCACCGGCCGGACACCACCGGGTCGAGCGGTACACCACCGGACGGCACGTCGACGGGGTGCTCTTCGCCTCGCTGCACGGTGCCGACCCGCTGCCCGGCACCCTGGCCCAGCTCGGCATCCCGGTGGTGGTCAGCGGCCGGCCGCTCGGCGACGTGCCAGTGCCGTACGTCGACGTCGACCACGTGGGCGGCGTGACCGCAGCCATCCGACACCTGATCGACAGCGGTCGTCGGCGGATCGCCACCATCGCCGGCCCGCAGGACATGATCGCCGGTATCGAGCGGCTCAACGGTTACCGCTCCGCGGTCGCCGACGCGGGGCTGCCCGAGCTGATCGCCGTCGGCGACTTCACCCGGGAGTCCGGGTCGGCGGCGATGCGCCGGCTGCTCACCGAGCACCCCGACCTGGACGGCGTCTTCGCCGCCTCCGACCTGATGGCACACGCCGCCCTGCGTACGCTGCGCGAGGCCGGTCGGCGGGTGCCGGAGGACGTGGCGGTGGTCGGCTTCGACGACATCGAGACGGCCGCCTACACCGAGCCGCCGCTGACCACCGTCCGGCAGCCGATCGTGGAACTCGGCCGGCGGATGACCCGGCAACTGCTCCGGCTGGCCGCCGGGGAAACCATCGAGCAGTCGGTCATGCTCCCCACCGAGTTGATCCTGCGCGACTCGGCGTAGCCGGGGGCTCTCCTCGACGAGGAGAGCCCCCGGGACCCGCTAGCAGTTCCGGATGCGATGCCCGTACCGGCCGATCAGCTCTCCGCGTCTCGACGACGGCGCACGGCGATCAGCGTGGCGCCGAGCGCCACCGCACCGATGCCGAGGATGGTCATCGGGAGCAAACTGCCCGCCGACGTGCCGGTGATCGGCAGGTGGCTCTTCGTCGGGGTGGCAGTGGGCGGCGCAGTCGTGGGCGGCTGGGTGGTGGGCGGCGCAGTCGTGGGCGGCGCAGTCGTGGGCGGCGGCGTGGTCGGCTGACCGCTGGCGGCACAGGTGCTGGTCAGCACGAAGAACTCGGCCGTACCGGTGATCACCGCGGTGGCGTCGATCAGTGTCCAGCCGGCGGGCAGCCGGATCCACGCCTTGCTGGTGCCCATGTCGTTGACGATCGCCCCACCGTCGGTGGGGATCGTCCGGGTCACGGTGCCGTCGTTCGGGATGCTCCAGGTGCCGGTGACCGTGACGAACTGACCGGAGGTCTGCGGATCGCCTGGCAGGTTGAACACCCACACGTCCTGGTCCGGGAACGGCCCACCGCCGAGGTTCGGGTCGCAGCCCTGAGTGAATGCGGCAGCGGTCGTGGGAACGTTGCCCGGGTTGATGTCGATGTTGCTGACTTGCGGCGGCGGCTGGGTCGGATCGGTCGGCTGGGCGAGCGCCGCGCCTCCCGCCCCGACCAGGAACGCACCGGCTGCGGCACCGATCGCGACGGCTTTGACGAGTAGTGCTCTCACGGTTCCCCCATGATCTCTGCGTGGTTTGTGGGCATTTCAGTCGATATGAGAGGATAATCTTGCTTATCCCTATCGCGGGCCGTTTCGTTGCTTTCGCACCCTCGAGGGCGCGTGTGCAGCCGTAAACCCGTCGTCCGGAGATCCCGATCGTCGCTAGCCTCACCGACATGCCGGATCCGGTCGCGCTGCTGCCCCCCGCCCTCTCTGATGTCGCCGAGTACGCGTACGCGGCCACCGTCGAGCCGCCCGCTCGCTTGGTGTTCACCGCCGGCGCGTGTCCGCTGAGCACCGAGGGACGCACCGTTGCAGCCGTACGGAAGGTGGCCTGACATGCGGATCCGGGTGGCGCAGCCGGACGACGCCCCGGACGTGGTGGCCCTGCGGGCGCTGGTCTTCCCGTACCTGGTGCGCGGGGTCGAGTCGACCCGGAAGATGATCGCCGAGCCCCCACCCGAGGAAGCCTGGACCGCCTTCGTGGCCGAGGTCGACAACCGGGTGGTCGGCTGGGTGTCCGCCGAGCAGATCGGGACGACATCGATGGCGAACATGGGCGGCATCAACCTGCTGCACGTCCACCCGGAACACCGCCGACGCGGCGTTGGCACGGCCCTGCTGACCGCCGCGACCGACTACCTCCGCCCGCTGGGAATCCGCCGGGTGCGGGCCATGGCGCAGCCGGAGGCACTGCCGTTCGCCCGCCGACACGGTTACGAGCCCAGTCGGGAGGTGCGCTACTCGGCGCTCGACCTGACGTCGGCACCGGCCCTGCCCGAGCCACCCCCGGGTGTACGGCTGCGCCCGATCGCCGACCTGGACCCGCGCCTGCTGTACGCGGCGGACGTGGCCTCGGCGGCGGACGAACCGGGCGATGTACCGGTCGACGCGAAGAGCTACGAGAGCTGGCAGTACGACGTGTGGGACAACCTCGGGCTGGACAAGGCGTCCAGCACCGCCGTCGAGATCGACGGCGCCGTTGTCGCCTTCAGCCTCGTGAAGCGGGACGGGGACCGGATGTGGTCGGACTACACGGGCTCCGTCCCCGCGTACCGGGGGCATGGGCTGGCCCGGCTGGCCAAGACGGCGGCGCTACACCGGGCCGCCGCCAACGGCGTACGGATCGCGTACACCTCGAACGACGAGGCCAACGCGCCGATGCTCGCGATCAACGCCCGGCTCGGCTACCGGCCGATCGGATCCCAGTGGTCCTGCCTGGCGGAGCTGACCTGATCGGCGCCGTCCACCAAAGCCGGCGCCCGCACCTGCCCCCGCGCCTGCGCCCGACGAGATCTTGGACAGTTTCCGTTCGGCGAGAACGGTAACTGTCCAAGATCTGGGTGCCGCGGGAAGGCTCAGCCCGCGTCGAAGACCTGACGGGCGGTGGTGTGGGTGCCGGCGCCGAAGAGGACCAGGCGGGCCTCGGTGACGGTGGCCGGGGTGGCCGCGCGCAGCACCGACAGCGCCTGCCGCACCGCGTCGTCGATCGGCCAGCCGTAGATGCCGGCGGAGATCAGCGGGAACGCCACTGTGGAAGCGCCCAGCTCGTCGGCCACCCGCAGGCTGTTGGCGTAACAGTCGCGCAGCAGCGCCGACCGGTCCTCGCCTGCCGACCAGACCGGCCCGACCGTGTGGATCACCCAGCGGGCCGGCAGATCCCCGGCGGTGGTCGCCACCGCCTGCCCGGTGGGTAGGCCCCTGCCGTAGTGGGACGCCCGCAGCGCCCGGCACTCGGCGAGGATGGCCGGCCCGCCGCGCCGGTGGATGGCACCGTCGACGCCGCCGCCGCCGAGCAGGGACGAATTGGCCGCGTTCACGATGGCGTCCACCCGCTGGGTGGTGATGTCCCCCTCGACCAGGTTGATCTCCATGTCAGGCCCTCTCGATCGGCTGGCCGAGCGATCGGCGGGCCAGCAGGGTGGCGCCGGCGACCGCCGCCGGCATGATCAGCACCGCGCCGAGTGGGATGAGGAAGCACAGGAAGACCGCCACGCCGAAGCCGAGCGAGGTGGCCCGGTCGGCCTTCAGGATCGTCCGGCGCTGCGGCAGCCGCATTCCGCGCCGGTAGAACGGCGCACCGACCAGCTCCACGGCGAGGAACCACCCGCCCACCGCCGCCCCGATGACCGGGACGACCGTCTGACCGACCACCGGGATGAAGCCGGCCAGGAACAGCGGAATCCCGACAAGCGCCGTGAGCGCCACAAGCCGTACCGAGTCGGCGAAGCTGCGGCGCAGCGACGACCAGAAGGGCACGTCCACCGCGCCGGGCGTGCCGCCGTACCGCTGCTCGACCCGCTCGGAGATCTTCTCGTAGAACGGGTCGCCGATGACCAGGGTCACCGCGGTGAAGGTGAGCACTCCGAGCAGACCGCCAACGCCCAGGAAGGCCAGCCCGGCGATCACGCGGACCAGGCTGCGGGTGGTCTTCGACCAGTCGTCGGCGAACGGAGTGACAAACGCGGCGAGGTCGTCCACGAAGTACACAAGGGCGGCGAGCGCGGCCAGGAACAGCGCGCCGGAGATCAGCGCCGGGACGATGCCGAGCAGCATCAGCCCCGGGCTGCGGACGTAGAGACCGAGCCCGCGCAGGAGCAGCCCCGCCCCGGCGAGGAAGCGTCCGACGACCCCGGTCACCGGGCTGGCGATTCTGCTGGCGTCCACGATCGAGCAGCCTAGCGAGCGGTGGTCGAATGCGCCTGACGGTGGGCGGGGCAGGATGGGCGGGTGCGCGCGTCCCGACTGATCTCGTTGCTGTTGCTGTTGCAGTCGCGCGGGTCGATGACCGCGGGCGAGCTGGCGCGGGAGTTGGAGGTCTCCGAGCGGACCGTCTACCGGGACGTGCTGGCCCTCTCCGCCGCCGGGGTGCCGGTCTACGCCGACCGGGGTCGGGCCGGCGGTTACCGGTTGCTCGGCGGCTACCGCACCCGACTGACCGGGCTGACCCGGGACGAGGCGGAGGCGCTCTTCCTCACCGGGCTACCCGGACCGGCCGGCGACATGGGGCTCGCCGACGCGGTCGCCTCCGCCGAGCTGAAGGTGCTCGCCGCGCTGCCACCCGCCCTGCGCGACGCCCCGGCCCGCGCCGGGCAGCGGTTCCACCTGGACGTACCGGGCTGGTTCCGGGAGACCGCGCCACCGCTGTGGCTTCCCGAGCTGGCCCGGGCGGCCTGGGGAGACCGGGTGGTGGAGTTGCGCTACCGACGCGGCGACCGGGAGGTGAGCCGCCGGGTCCAGCCGTACGGGCTGGTCCTCAAGAGCGGGGTCTGGTATCTGGTCGGCCGGGTCGGCGACGACGCGCGCACCTACCGGGTGGACCGGGTCACCGGCGTCGAGGTGGGTGCGGAGCGCTTCGACCGCGACGAGGACTTCGACCTGGCCGGGCACTGGCGCGAGCAGGCCGGGTCGTTCCTGCGGACCATGCTGCGGGCCGAGGTCGCCGTCCGGCTGAGCCCCGCCGGCCTGCGCCAGCTCCGGCACCTGGTCGATGCCCCCTTCGTGTACGACGAGGTGGTCGCCGCCGCCGGCCCACCCGACGGGCAGGGCTGGGTGGTGGCGCGGCTGCCCGTCGAGTCGGTCCAGGTGGCGTACCACCAACTGCTGGGGCTCGGCCCCGAGGTGGAGGTGCTCGATCCACCCGAGCTGCGGCAGTTGTTCGCCGAGGCGGCCGGCCGCCTCGGCGCGCTCTACCGGTAGCCCGTGACGTCCGCCGGCTTGCCCGCGTCGACCACCTCGGTGATGTAGCGGAAGCCTTCCGGCTGGCTGCCGTCGAGGTCGGTGAAGCCGTACACCTTGGACAGGGTGCCGGCGTCGACGGACTGGCCGTTCCAGCGGGCCCTCTCCTCGTCCGCCGCGAGCGCGGCCACCGCGCGGCCGACGAAGGCCGGCGTCTCCGAGATGAGGAAGTTCGGGTCGGTGGCGGCGCCGTCGCGCCAGTTCTCCTCGGTCACGCCGAAGTGCTCAAGCATCGCCTCCGAACGGATCCACCCCGGGGTGAGCGCCACCGCCGTGCAGCCGTGTGGCTTCAGCTCGTGTGCCTGGGCGAAGGCGAGCCGGTTCACCGAGACCTTGGCCAGGTCGTAGAAGACCGACAGCCGGTAGTTCTCGTCGTTGTACGCCTTGGTGCCGTCCCCCATCTCCACCACCAGACCGCCGGGCTTGCGGACCAGCAGCGGCAGGGCGAAGTGGCTGGTGATGATGTGCGTGTCGATGGCCAGTCGCAGGGTGCGGAAGCCGGCGTCCAGAGGCTGCTCCCAGACCGGCTTGTGCCAGGTGACAAGCGGGTCGCCACCCCAGATGTCGTTGACCAGCACGTCAAGTCGACCCTGCTCGGCGTCGATCCGGGCGACCAGGTCGCGGACCTGCTCCGGCACGAGGTGATCGACCCGAACGGCGATGCCCGTGCCGCCGGCGGCGGTGACCAGCTCGGCGGTCTCCTCGATGGTCTCCGGCCGGTCCATCTCCGAGCGGCCGGCACTGCTGCTGCGGCCGGTGGCGTAGACGGTGGCGCCAGCGGCACCGAGCTGGATCGCGATCTGTCGACCGGCGCCCCGGGTGGCGCCGGCGACGAGCGCGATCTTCCCTGTCAGCGGTTGTGTCATACCTGCGAGGTTGTCAGCGATACCTGACAACCGGCGTCCGAATTCGTTTCTCGGATCTAGTCCGCCAGCCGGACGCGGACGCGGCGGTTGGCCCGGCCCTTGCTCTCCACCTTGACCACCTGCACCTTGCCGATCTGCGCGGTGGAGGCGACGTGGGTCCCGCCGTCGGCCTGCACGTCCAGCCCGACGATGTCGACGATCCGGACCTCCTGCTCGTCCGGCGGGATGAGGTTGGACTGGGTACGGATGATGTCCGGCAGGGCCAGTGCCTCGGTGCGCGGCAGCACCCGCACGGCGACCGACCGGTCGGCGGCCACCTCGGCGTTGACCAGCTCCTCGATCCGGCTCTTGAAGTCCGGTGGCACCTCGGGGAGGTTGAAGTCCATCCGGGCCTCGCCCGGTTCCATGTTGCCGCCGGTGACCAGCGCGCCGAAGTCGCGGAACACCACACCGCAGAGCACGTGCAGCCCCGAGTGGGTACGCATCAGTCGGCTGCGGCGCTCGTCCTCCACCGCGCCGACGACCTCGGCGCCGACCGGCGGCAGCGGGTCACCCTCGGCGGGGATCAGGTAGGGGTCGTCGCCCTTGCGGGTGCCGACGATCCGGGTCTGCACGCCCTGCCACAGCAGCACCCCGTGGTCCGGAGGTTGGCCGCCGCCACCCGGGTAGAACGCGGAGCGGTCCAGGACGATGCCCTGCTCGGGGTCGGCGTGCAGGACCGTGCAGGTCCACTCGCGCAGAGTCGGGTCGGCGAGGTCGAGGCGGTGCGTGCGGCCATGTCGTGTGACGCCCATGACAGCGCAGATTACTCGTTGAGGAAGCCGGAGATGCGGTCCCGCAGGTCGGCGCGTTCCGTCCAGAGGACGCCGGGCCTGTCGTACACGTGCAGGGTGGCCTGGGGCAGCGCGGCGGCGAGCCGCTCGGCGACCTCGACCGGATGCAGGTCGTCGCCCGCGCAGCCGATGACAAGCGCCGGCGCGGTGACCGCCGCCAGGTCACCGATCTGGCGCAGCGACGTCTGCTCCGCCAGGGTCGCCAGGCCTTCGGCCAGACCGTCGCGCAGCAGCTGGTCGAGCCGCTGCCGCAGGTACGCCCAGCCGGCCGGGGTGTTGCGCACCGCCGCGGGCAGCTCCAGCGCGACGACGTCGGCGACCGCCGAGGCCTCCCCGCTCTGCACCGCCTCCAGCAGATCCGTGATCCGGTCGTGGGCGACCGGCCCGCGCGGCTCGTCGAGCACCGCCGGCAGGAAGAAGACAAGCTTCTCGAAACGCTCCGGGCTCTCCGCGAGCAGGCGGCAGAGAGCACCGGCACCGAGGCTCGCGCCGAAGGCCCGGCTGGCCCCGCCGAGGTCCGCGATCGCGCGTAGATCCCGGGCCAGGTCCAGGTAGGTCCACGGCCCGTCCGGGGCATCGGACCGGCCGTGCCCGCGGAACTGGAAGAACACCTTGCGGCCGGTCACCCCACTGCCGAACGGGCGGGTGGTGGCGATGCCGTTGCCCAGCCCGTGCGCGAAGACGGTGACCGGATCACCGGTGCCGGTGACCAGCCGTTCCAGCCGTACGCCGTGCGGGGTGGTGACCAGCTCGGTCTCCGGCTCCGGCAGCGCCGGTCGGCCGGTACGCGGCCCACCCGGCCCGGGACCCCAGGTGCGGGGGCCACTGTCGGGTGGGGGTGGCCAGCGAAAACCTCTCACCAGAACCCTTTGCCGTCGCTCAGGTCGCGCAGACCGACCCGAACGTCGAGGAGGTAGATCAGGCCGGCGGCGATGCCGATCAGGCCGAAGAGGCTGATCGGGCCGAAGCCGAGCAGGGTGAGCACGAGGCAGACGGCGAGGATGGCGATCCAGCCGCCCTTCGGGAGGGTGCCAATGGCGGGGAAGGCGTCGGAGCGCTGGGTGATCGCGTGCACCAGGGCGACACCCTGAACGATCAGCGCGAAGACGAGCAGGATCAGCTCGATCACGTAGCGGACTTCGAACGCGAAGATCGGCGCGGCGTTGGCCATGCCGGCAAGCTTATGTCGAGGACCCCGGCTACGTCCGACAAGGACGCCGCCGGGGTCGTCGACGGAACGAACTACTCGGCCGCCGGGCGGGTCCGCTTGGTGGCCCCGGGAAGCTTCGCCGACGGGGTCGCGACGGGCTTGGCAGCCTTCGGCGCCCGGGTGGCCTTCTTGGCGGCGGCCGGCTTGGCCTCGACGATCTCGGCCACGTCGGCCGGGGTCGGCACCTCGGCCGGGGTCACGTCGGCGGGGGTCACGTCGGCCGGGGCGGCGGTGCCGGGCGTCGCGGCCTGGGTCGCCTCGATGTCGGCGTTCACCGTCTCGGCGGCCTCCAGCACGCCGGTGCCGACGACCCGCTCACCGCGGGCGACGAGCGCGCCGTACGCGGCGTAGGCCCGCTCCTGGGCGGCCTGCGCGCCCGCGAAGACCAGGATGGCGTTGCGGGTGGCGGCGGCCCGCAGCTTGTCGAGGTCGGCGGCCTCCCGCAGCTTGGTCAGGTCGGCCGACTCGCGGAGCTTGGCCAGGTCCAGTTCGGCCTGCGCCCGCTCGCGCAGCGTCCCGGCGGTCTCGTTGGCGGTACGCAGCGTCTCGGTGGCCTTCTGCCGCAACTCGAAGCCGGTCAGCACGGCCCGACCGCCCAGGTCGGCGACGACCCGGGTGCCGAGGACGCCGACCACGGCCGGCAGCTTGCGCAGGTGCTCGATGGCCAGCTCACCGGCGCCGGCGGCGGCGTAGAGCGGGGCGGGGATGCGGTTGGTCTTCGGCTCGCTCATGGGGTCTCCTCCTCGGCCGCCGGGGCGGCCTCGCGGGCCGCCGGACCGGCGGCCTTCTTCTCGGGGGTGCTGGTGCTGCCCGGGGCGGGTGCGGTGCCCGCCTCGGTGACGGCGACCGACTCGAGTACGGCCTCGGTCGGGGTGCCGCCCGCGGTGGTGGGGCCGGTGGCGGCCAGGTTGGCCACGTCGGCGGGCTCGTCGGCGACGTCGGTCGGGGTGGTCGCTCCGGTCGCGCCGGCGCTCTCGGCGGTGGCCTGGGCCTCGGCCAGCCGGGTGTTCTCCCGGCGGAACGTCTCGTAGATCTGGCTGAGCGACTGCTTCTGGGCCATCGTCAGGTCGGTGTCCACCGCGATGGCGGCCAGCACGCCGTGGCCCTCCTTGTCGTCGAGCAGACCGGCGCGCAGGTACATCGCCGGGGTGGAGACCCGCAGCGCGCTCGCCAGTTGCTGAAGCACCTCGGCGCTCGGCTTGCGCAGGCCGCGTTCGATCTGGCTGAGGTACGGGTTGCTGACCCCCGCCTGCTCGGCGAGCTGCCGCAGCGAGATCTTGGCGTTGCGCCGCAGATCGCGGATGAACCCGCCGACGTCGGGAAGGTCTTTGGGTGTGGCCATGACAGCGACGCTAACCGGCCGCGCTAGCTCTTGCAAGCAAAATGCTAGCCATAGTTAGCAACGTCTCAACGTCCTATTTGCGCGCCGCTTCGCGGGTCCGTACGGTCCGTTCGTGCACAAGATCACAGTCAATGGAGCAAGCATCGCGTACGACGAGGCCGGCACCGGTTCGCCGGTCGTGCTGCTGCACGCCGGCATCGCCGACCGACGGATGTGGCGGGGACAGTTGTCCGCGCTCGCCACCCGGCACCGGGTGATCGTTCCGGACCTGCGCGGCTACGGAGACTCGGAACTGCCCCCGGCCCCGTTCACGCACCACGACGACGTGGCCGGGCTGCTGGACGCGCTCGACCTGCCCCGGGCCGCCCTGGTCGGCTGCTCCTTCGGTGGGTCGGTCGCCATCGACACCGCGCTGGCCCACCCCGACCGGGTGAGCGCGCTCGCACTGTTCGACACCGCGGTCTCCGGCAACGAGTGGTCCGAGGAGGCGAACGACCTCTGGGACAACCTGGTCGGCGAGGTCGACCCCGACGACTTCGTCGCCGGCGCGGCCGGCGAGGTGCGGTTCTGGGTGGTCGGCCCGGCCCGCCAGCCGGAGGACGTCGACCCCGAGCTGATCGCGTTCGCACAGGAGATGGACCAGCGTGCCCTCGCCGCCGAGCTGGCGCTCGGCGCGGTAGAGGTGGGCGAACTGACGCCACCGGCGATCGGTCGCCTCGGCGAGCTGACGGTGCCGGTGCTTGTCACCGCCGGAGCCGCGGACGTGCCGGACATCAGGCGGCTCGCCGACCGGATCGCCGCCGAGGTCCCCGGCGCGGTACGACTGCCCGACGTGCCGGACGCCGCACACCTGCTGCCGCTGGAGCGCCCCGAGCCGGTCAACGCCGCCCTGCTGGACTTCCTGAGCTGACCGCGCGACGCGGTGCGGCAGTGACCGCGCCTCGGCCAGCGACGCCACGGGGCAGGCCCGCGCCACCGCCGCCAGCAGACCCGCCGCCAACGACGGGGCTGACGCCGCGACGAGCGCTATACCTCAGAGTCATATCTATGCCTGTGAGGTATAGCGCTCGATCAGGCGTTGGCCACCGGGTCGGGCCGCCGGAGCGCCGAGCGGTGGACCGGTGGTGTCACCAGAGCGGGCGGACCGCGCCGACCGGGACGCCGCCGCCGAAGAGCGGCACCTCCGCGTACTCGGTAAGCACCGGGGCGTCCACGCCGAGCCGGCGCAGCGCGGAGACCAGCACCGGCATCCGGGCGCGGTCGGCGCCGTCGTCGATCTTCAGGGCGACGGCGCCGACACCCGGCAGGGCCACCGCGATCACACCCTCGGCACCGACCTTCGCCAGCAGCCCCGGAACACCACGCATGAGCCGGGTATCGTCGGCCTGGGTGCCACCGACGATCTCCGGGTACCCACGCATGGCGTCGGCCACGGCCCGTGGGGCCGAGCCGGGCTCGGCGTCGACCAGCCGGAGGAACGCCCCGGCGAGGCCGGTCAACGACACGGCGAGCACCGGCGCGCCGCAGCCGTCCACGCCCACCGCCGCCGCCCGCTCGCCGGTGAACTCCTCGATGGCCGCCCGCAACCGCTGCTGCAACGGGTGCTCCGGCCGCCAGTAGCCATCCCGCGGCCACCCGGCGGCCTCGCAGGTCAGCAGCATTCCGCTGTGCTTGCCGGAGCAGTTCATCTGCACCCTGCTCGGCCCGCCACCGGCGCGCAGCACAGCCTCCCGGGCCGCCGCGCCCACCGGCAGGTCGGGCGGGCAGTGCAACGCTTCTGCGTCCAGCCCGGCGCGCTCCAGCAGCGCACCGACCCGGGCCAGGTGGAAGTCCTCACCCGCGTGGCTCGCCGACACCAGGGCCAGGTCGGCCGGGTCGGTCAGGGTCAGGCCGGCCCGGAGCATCCCGATCGCCTGCATCGGCTTGCTGGCCGACCGGGGAAAGATCGGCGACGTCACGTCCCCGGCGGCGGCCACCGGCGCGCCGGCGGCGTCCAACACCACCACCGAGCCGCGGTGCGAACCCTCCACGAACCCGGACCGGACCACCTCGGCGAGCGGCGCGCCGCCCTCGTACGTCTTCGTCACGCGCTGGACGGTACCGACGGCCCCGGGGTGCCCGTCGGCGGGGTGACCAGGAGGTCCTCCGCCCGGGTGACAGGAGCGCGGGACCGGCCCGGCCTTACACCCCGAGCAGCTCGCGCGCCTCGGTGGTGGTCAGCGGCGGGCGCTGCGCGAGCTGGGCGAAACCCACCGCGCGGGCGACCAGTTGCATGTTGGACTCCACCGGCCGGCCCTTCGCGTACGTCACGGTGTCCTCCATGCCGACCCGCAGGTGCCCGCCTGTCGACAGCGCGGCCAACAGCACCGGGAGGGTGCTGCGGCCGACGCCGGTGGCCGAGAACGTGGTGCCCTCGGGCAGGTCGCGCAGCATCCGGTGGGCGGCCACCAGCGTCTCGGTGGTGCCCGGCATGCCGCCCGGCACGCCCATCACGAAGTCGACGTGCACGTGCCCGCCGGCCGGCAGCCCGTACTTGCCGAGCAGTCGCTGCAACGCGGACAGGTGGCCGAGGTCGAAGATCTCGTACTCCGGAACGATCCCGCGCTCCTGCATCCGGGTGTGCAGGTCGACGATGAACTCCCAGCGGTTGAGGAAGACGTCGTCGCCGAAGTTGACAGTGCCCATGGTGCAGGAGGCCATGTCCGGCCGGGCGTCGAGCACGGCGAGTCGGGCCGCCTCCGGGTCGGTCACCGCGCCGCCGGAGGAGAGCTGCACGATCAGGTCGGTGCTGTCCCGCAGGGCCGCCACCGTGTCGGCCAGCCGCACCGGGTCGAGGGTCGGCCGGGCCTCCTCGTCGCGGATGTGGACGTGGATCACGGAGGCGCCGAGCGCCTCGCACTCCTTGGCGGTGAGCAGCAACTCGTCGAGCGTCACCGGCAGTGCCGGCACCTCCGCCTTCGCCGACTCCGCGCCGGTCGGAGCCACCGTGATCAACGTCCCTGTCGTCATGCCGGCGATCCTAGACGGCCCGCTCAGGACGGGTCGATCGCCGCCGCCGTCTCCCCGATCAGCAGCGCGGCGTCGTCCGGGACGTTCCGCTTCAGCACCGCGAGGGCGACCTGCCCCAGCTCGTGGTGCAGCACTGCGGTGCCGACGAAACCCACCGCCCGGCCGTCGAGGGTCACCGGCGTACCGGCCGTCGGCGGTTGGTCGGTGGTCACCCCGTCCAGGTGCAGCAGTACGAGGCGACGCGGCGGCCGGCCCATGTTGTGCACCCGGGCCACCGTCTCCTGCCCCCGGTAACAACCCTTGTCGAGATGCACCGCCGGGCCGATCAGATCCACCTCCGCCGGAATGGTCCGGTGATCGGTGTCCACCCCGACCCGGGGCTGCCGGGCGGCCACCCGGATCGCCTCGTACGCCCACAGGCCGGCGACCGGCACACCCGCGCCGCGTAGCTCCGCCACCACCTGATCCATCGCCGAGCGGGGCACCAGCAGGTCCACCCCGAGCAGGCCACGCCGCGCCCAGCCGCCGATCGGCAGCGGTTTGACGTCGTACCGAACACTCGCTCGCGGTGGCACGGCCCCGGCGGCGAACTTCGGACCGGGCACCGCGACCAGGTCCGGTGCGGCAAGCCCGGTCACGCCGAGCGTGGTCAGCGCCTCGGTCGCCGCCGGTCCGACAAGCGACAGCAACGCCCGTTCGGCGGTCGCGTCGCGCGGGTCGACCCGGCTGAAGAACCGCATCTTCTCCAGGTAACCGAGCAGGCCCTCGGTCGCACCCGGGTCGGTGTCCAGCCAGGCGGTCTCGCCGTCCTCCGCGACCAGCGCGTGCTGCTCGACGTGCCCGTGCGGGGAGAGCACAAGCAGCTCGGTGCCCTCACCGGCGGCAAGCGTCGTCAGGTGCTGGGAGGTGATCGTGTGCAACCAGCTGGCGCGCTCCTCCCCGGGCACCGCGATGATCCCCCGATGCGACCGGTCGACCAGGCCGACCTCGGTGTCGAGGGTGCGCTGCTCCCGCAGCGGGTCCCCGTAGTGCGCGGCGACCCCCCGCACCCCGGCCGCGACGTGCGCCGGGTCCGGCTGGTCGCGGCTGGCCTCGTCGATGCTCTCGACGGCCACCGCACCCGCGATGTCGATCATTTGTCGTCCCCGTTCTCGCAGCGTACGCAGACGCCGAAGAGTGACACGTGCCCGATATCCACCCGGAACCCGCGCTGCGCGGCCAACTCGTCGGCGAGCGGCCGGAGCAGCCCCGGATCGATCTCGTCGATCGCCCCGCACTCCCGGCAGACCAGGTGGACGTGTTGGTGCTCACCTGCCGCGTGATAGGTCGGCGAGCCGTGCGACAGGTGCGTGTGGGTGACCAGGCCGAGCCGTTCCAGCAGCTCAAGCGTGCGATAGATGGTGGTGATGTTGACGCCGGCGGCGACCTCCCGGACGGCGGTGTGCACCTGCTCCGGGCTGGCGTGCCCCAGATCGAGCACGGCCTGGAGGACGAGCTGTCGCTGGGGCGTCAGCCGCAGCCCACGGGCCCGCAGCATTTCCGCGAGGGAGGATTCGGACACCATCCGATCATAGTTCGGCCACCATGCCGGTCCTCGCACCGCGATCGACCGCCGCTACGCTCGACGGTCATGGTGATGTCGCCCGCCGGGAAGGTCGGGGCCGATCCGACCGCACGGATCGTCGTCCTCGGGCGCGGCCCGGTGCCGGCCGGCGACCCCGTGCTCCGCGGTGACGACCTCGGCGTCCTCCGGGGCGACGGCCTCTTCGAGACCATGCACCTGCGGCATGGCCGGCCGTGGCTGCGCGACGAACACCTGGCCCGCCTGGTTGCCGCTGCCGACGCCGTCGAACTGGCCGTGCCGCCCACCGCGGCGCTCATCGACCTGCTCGACGAGGTGTGCGCGGGCTGGCCGGCGTCGGTGGAGGGCGCGCTCCGGCTGGTCTGCACGCGGGGCCCGGAGAGCGGCGGCCCGCCGACTGTCTACGCCACGCTGGCCGCGGTGCCGGCGGCCTCCCGGGCGGCCCGGCGGAACGGGATCAGTGTGGCCACCCTGCCGCTGGGGGTGCCCGCCGACGCCCGCAACGGGCTGAGCTGGCTGCCGGCCGGGATCAAATCGACGTCGTACGCGGTAAACAGCGCCGCCCGCCGCTGGGCCGACCGGACCGGGGTGGACGACGTGCTCTGGATCTCCTCCGACGGCTACGCCCTGGAGGGCCCCTGGGCCAACGTGGTGTGGCTCACCGACGACACGCTCTGCACGGTGCCGGCCGCCACCACCGGCATCCTGGCCGGCACGACAGTGGCCTGGCTGCTCGCCCACGCCGCCGAGCTGGGCCTGCGTGCCGCCGAGCGGATGGTCACCACGGCCGAGCTGCACGCGGCGGACGGCGTGTGGTTCACCTCGTCGGTACGCGGGGCCGTCGAGGTCCACACGCTGGACGGGGTGCGCCGGGCCCCCTGCCCGCGCACCCCCGCCCTGCGGGCCCTGCTGGGTTTCCCCGGCTAGGTCAACCGCCGACCCGGACGAGACGGGCGGAGAGGTGCGGGCTGAGCCCCTGCCCCACCGCGGCCATCTCCTGGGCGTAGAGCAGCGCGCCCTCGACGATGCCGAAGAGCCGCTTCCCGCCGGTGACCTCCTTGGCGGTCGGCGTCCGCACCACCGCGTCGGTGGCGAACTCCACCTGGGTGCCGGTGCGCTTGCCCAGGTGCAGCTCCATCACCCCCGTCGGCGTGGTGAGCAGCACCTCCAGCTCATCGGTCGCCCGTCCGTCCACCAGCACCGGCCGCCACCAGCCGACCTCGCGACCGGCCGGACGGACCGGCTTGCTCTGCTCGTCGAGGATCCAGGCGCGGGACTCGTAGTGCAGGAACGGCCGGCCGTCGTGGCTGATCCGGATCTCCTGCGCGTAGTCGAAGTCGTCGATGGTGGGGAAACCACCCTTGCCCCGGCCCCGCCAGAGGCCGACGTAGGGCAGCAGGCCGTCCAGCGCCGGGTGCAGCTTCGGCCCGACCCGCAGGTCGTGACTCTCCTCGAACGGGTACTCCTCGACCGGCGGCGCGTTCAGCCACGGCGGCTGTAGCGGGTTCTCGCTCACCAACGTCCTCTCGAAATGCGTACCGCAAGGTAGACCAGGCCACCGGCGAGCCCGCCCAGGCCAGCGACCAACAGGCTGACAAACCCGATCTCGGTAACCATCCCGACCATCCTATGCTGGGCCACATGGCCCGCACTCTCGTCGTCAAGGCCACCGCTGGGGCGGACGCCCCGGAGCGGTGCGCGCAGGCATTCACTGTCGCCGCGACGGCTGTCGCGGCCGGAGTGGACGTGTCACTCTGGCTGACCGGTGAGTCGACCTGGTTCGCCCTGCCCGGTCGCGCCCAACAGTTCGAGCTGCCGCACTCCGCGCCGCTTGCCGAGTTGCTGCACGTCATCCTGACCAGTGGTCGGGTGACCGCCTGCACCCAGTGCGCGGCCCGACGCGAGATCGGCCCGGACGACGTCCTGCCCGGGGTCCGGATCGCGGGCGCCGCCGTCTTCGTCGAGGAGGCCATGGCCGAGGGCGCGCAGGCGCTCGTCTACTGACCACCCGACGCGCTCGGTCGATTCGGGCGGAGTGCCGATACCGACCCGACATCCCGGACGGCTGCCTACGATTCGGATGTGACCGAGGCGACGGAGAGGTTCTTCGAAGCGCTGCCGTCCCGCGCCCCCAACATCCTGGGCGGCCTGGCCGACGGAACCCTTCAGATCGACCTTGGCGACGGCCACCGGACCGAGCACTGGCTGGTCCGGATGCGGCCCGGATCGGTGCAGATCAGCCGAGGGCGCGGGCCGGCCGACGCCATCTGGTACAGCAGCGCGGCCCTCTTCGACCGACTGATCGCCGGCGAGGCCCAGGGGGTCGCGGCGGTGCTGCGCAACGAGAGCACGTTCAGCGGCAACGTGGTGCTCTTCCTCGCCTTCCGCCGATTCTTCCCGAACCCGCCCGGCACCCGCGACCCCCGGGAAACGGCGCGCCGAACCGCCGGACGACCGGCGTGAAGGAACTCGTCAGCATCCTGGACGGCAACACCTTCCTGGTCAGC
This sequence comes from Micromonospora sp. CA-240977, assembly GCF_050942285.1. Classification (NCBI taxonomy): domain Bacteria; kingdom Bacillati; phylum Actinomycetota; class Actinomycetes; order Micromonosporales; family Micromonosporaceae; genus Micromonospora; species Micromonospora sp. CA-240977. The sequence continues at coordinate 6,981,485 of NZ_CP192055.1, forward strand.
GACCGGCGGGGGGACATCGAACCGTCCTACGACTTCCCCACCGGGCTGTTCTCCTTCGACACCCGATTCCTGTCCACGTGGGTGCTCACCCTGGACGGCGAACGACTGCACGCCCTCTCCGTCGACGACGCCGAGTCGTACCGCACCAAGTTCTTCCTCGCCCCCGGGGAACCCACGCACTACCTGGACGCGAAGGCATCGGTGATCCGCAGCCGGGCGATAGTGGGCAGCTTCGAGGAGGAGCTGACAGTGCTGAACCACCTCGGCGCGGAGGTCGAGTGCACCGTCCGGATCGAGATCGGGGCCGACTTCGCCGACCTGTTCGAGATCAAGGATTCGCGGCGGAAGCGCGGCCAGACCACCGTCGCGGTCGCCGAGAACGAGCTGCGGCTGACCTACCGGCGGGAGGCGTTCCACCGGGAGATGGTGGTGCGGACCACCGCGCCGGCGCAGGTCGACACCACCGGGATGACCTTCCGGATCCGGGTCGCCCGGAACAGCCAGTGGTCCACCCGGCTGCACGTGTCAAGCGTCGTCTACGGGGCCCGTGGCGAGGACATCCGGGCCACCCTGCCGTACGGGGGCAGCCGCAGCGCGGACGTCATCCGGGCCGAGCAGCAGGAGCTGATCGACCGGGCGCCGAAGCTCGGGTGCGACTGCGAGCCACTGGCCGGGGCGTACCGGCGCAGCCTCAACGACCTGGCCGCCCTGCGCTACGAGTCGATCGCCCTGGGCGTGCGGCTGATCGCCGCCGGGCTGCCCTGGTTCATGACCCTGTTCGGCCGGGACAGCATCATCACCTCACTGCAGGTGCTGCCGTTCCTGCCGGAGCTGGTCCCACCGACCATCCTGATGCTGGCCGGACTCCAGGGGCACCGGGTGGACGACTTCCGGGACGAGGAACCCGGCAAGATCCTGCACGAGCTGCGGTACGGGGAGACCGCCGGCTTCGAGGAGCAGCCGCACTCGCCGTACTACGGGTCGGCCGACTCGACACCGCTGTTCATCATCCTGATCGACGAGTACGAGCGGTGGACGGGAGACTCCGCGCTGGTCCGTCGGCTGGAGCCGCAGGTCCGCGCGGCGTTGGACTGGATCGACACGTACGGCGACCTGCTCGGCACCGGCTACCTCTGGTACCAGACCCGCAACCCGGAGACGGGCCTGCAGAACCAGTGTTGGAAGGACTCCTGGGACGCCATCTCGTACGCCGACGGCCAGTTTCCCGGCTTCCCCCGGGCGACCTGCGAACTGCAGGGGTACGCGTACGACGCGAAGCTGCGGGCTGCCCGGCTGGCCCGGACCTTCTGGAACGACCCGGCGTACGCCGACCGACTGGAGCGGGAGGCCGCCGACCTCAAGCGGCGGTTCGACCGCGACTTCTGGATCGCCGACCGCGAGTACTACGCGGTCGCGCTGGACGCCGACGGGCGGCAGGTGGACGCGCTGACCTCGAACATCGGGCACCTGCTGTGGAGCGGCATCGTGGACGAGTCCCGGGCCGGCAAGGTGGTCGAGCACCTGCTCGGGCCGCGACTGTTCTCCGGCTGGGGGGTGCGCACGCTCGCCGCGGACGAGGGACGGTACAACCCGATCGGCTACCACGTGGGCACGGTCTGGCCGTTCGACAACTCGATCATCGCCTGGGGGTTGTGGCGGTACGGCTTCCGGAACGAGGCGGGGAGGCTCTGCGACACGTTGCTGGCGGCGTCCCGATACTTCGAGGGGCGGCTGCCGGAGGCGTTCGCCGGCTACGACCGGAGTCTCACCGACTACCCGGTGGAGTACCCGACGGCGTGCAGCCCGCAGGCCTGGTCGACCGGCACCCCACTGCTGCTGCTGCGGGTGATGCTGGGGTTGGAGCCGCAGGGCGAGCACCTGATCATCGACCCGGCCGTGCCACCGGGGATGGGCCGGGTCGAGCTGCTGGACATCCCCGGCCGGTGGGGCATGGTCGACGCGTTGGGGCGCAGCCGGGAACCGACGGATGGGCTGGGCGACGGCTGAGACCGGCCCGGCCCAGAGGGCTGGCCTGGAGACCGGCCCGGCCCCGACGGCTGACCGGAGGACCGGCCCGGTTCAGCTCGGGCAGCCGACGGTGGCGGCCAGCCGGGTGTCGTCCGGGGCGAGTTCGGCGAACACCGTGACCGGGCCGGTCCGGTACGCGTACACCGGAGGCTTGTCCAGCAGTGGGGTGTTGTCGGCCAGCGGGGCGAGGGCGTCCGTCGACGCGGCCGGGCCGGGACCACCCGCGGACCGCACGGTGCGGGCCGACCCGCCGCCCGGGCAGGGCGCGGTGACCGGCTCCGGCGCGACGTCGCCGGGCCGCCCGAGCGCCACCAGCGCGGCGGTCAGGGCGGCGGCTTCCGGACCGGCGACGGTCGACGGGGCTTGCCGGTAGCCGGAGCCGACCGGTCGGCAACCGGTGTCGACGAGCAACAGCACCCGGCCGTCCACTGTCGGCCGTCCCTCGACGGCCACGAACTCACCGGCGTCGGCGTGCAGTTCGGGGCCGTCCAGCCCGGAGCCGACGCCGGCCCGCCACCCCGCCGGCAGCCGATCGGCGATGCCCGCCAACACGGCCTGCTCGGTGTCGGCGGGCGCGAGCACGCCGATCTCACGTCGCAGCCTCGCCCCCTCGGCGAACGGGGTGACCCGGCAGCCCTCCGCGATCCGCGGCGGGCTCAGCTCCAGCAGGCCGGCGGCGCCGGCCGCCCGGGCCAGCTCGCCGATCGCCCGGTCGACCACCGGGCCGGCCTGGTCGAGAGAACGCTGCTCGCGAACGGTCGGTGGGTCGGTGCGGACCGACGTCCAGGCGAGCGCGGCCAGCAGCACGGTCCAGGCCACTGTCGCGGCGAGCAGCCAACGCCGCCGTCGCCGGGCGGGCGCCGGCACGGCGGGACCGGCCGAAGGGACCCAACCCGTCTGGACAGCACCGCTCACCCGGCCATGGTGTCACGCGTCCGCCGCCGACGCGGCGGCGGAGGCGGTCGGCGGTGCGGTCAGTGCTCGTTCAGCAGCGGTGGTGGGTCGAGTCGATAGCCGACCCCGCGCACGGTGTGCACCTGCGGAGCGCCCGGCAGGCCCCGCAGCCTGCGCCGGAGCCGTTTGACGGTGGAGTGCAGGAGCGCGGTGTCCGGGTCGCCCGGCACTGACGCGCAGAGCTGTTCGTAGCTCCAGACGACCAGTGGCGGGCCGATGAGCCGGGTCAACAGCTCCCGTTCGGTGCGGGAGAGCGGCAGCGGGTCGCCACGCCAGGTCACCAGGTGCCCGGCCGGGTCGACGACCAGCTCACCCCAGCGGACCGGTCCCTGCGGCGCCGCCAGTGGGGTGACGACCGGCGTCGAGCCGACCGGGGACGGGGACAGCAGCGCCCGCAGCTGGTCCAGGTCGGCGCAGTTCACCACCGAGCCGACCCCATCGAGCCGGCGCAGCACCCGAGGGAGCACCGAGGCATCCGCGCTGACGCAGACGACGATCGGAACCTCCGCACCGGATGCGCCACCGTCATCCGTACCAACAGTGATTTTCACCTATAGATAGTGACGCACACCGATGGATTTCGCGGTCCGCACCGGCATCGCCGCGGGCAGCAGCGGAGCCGCCCGGACGTGGTGCGACGACCGGGGCCGGCCACCCCGGTGGGTGGCCGGCCCCGGTCGATCAGAGCAGTGGGTCAGGCGACAGTGACGGCGACCTCGTTGACACCCCGACCGGCGGTGACGGCGGTGTCGCCGTTGCCGTGCCGGGACAGGGCCCGCAGCGTCCAGGAACCCGGCGCGGCGAAGAACCGGAACTGGCCGGCGGCCGAGGTCACCACCTCGGCGGTGAACTCGCCAGTCGAGTCGAGCAGCCGGACGTACGCGCCCGGCACCGGCTCGTCCTCAGCGGAGCGGACGATGCCGGTGATGACGGTTTCCTTCTCCAGGTCCAGGCTGGCCGGCAGCGGCGCGGCCTGGTCGGGCGCGGCGCAACCAGCGGCGGTGGGAAGGGTCATGATCAGGCCTCCCCGGGTTCGTCGCCGAGCGCGACCGGCACGCCGACCAGCGAGCCGTACTCGGTCCAGGAGCCGTCGTAGTTCTTGACGTTGCGGTGGCCCAGCAGCTCCTGGAGCACGAACCAGGTGTGCGAGGAGCGCTCACCGATGCGGCAGTAGGCGATGGTCTCCTTGCCGTCGTCGAGGCCCGCGTCGCCGTAGATCCGGCGCAGCTCGTCGTCGGAGCGGAAGGTGCCGTCCTCGTTTGCCGCCTTGGACCACGGGACGCTGATCGCGGTGGGGATGTGGCCGGCCCGCTGCGCCTGCTCCTGGGGCAGGTGGGCGGGTGCGAGCAGCCGGCCGGCGAACTCGTCGGGGCTGCGCACGTCGACAAGGTTCTTGGTGCCGATCGCGGCGACGACCTCGTCGCGGAACGCCCGGATGGAGGTGTCCGGCTCCTGCGCGACGTACTGCGTCGCCGGGCGGGCCACCGTGTCGGTGACAAGCGGGCGGGCGTCCAGCTCCCACTTCTTGCGACCGCCGTCGAGCAGCTTCACGTCGCGGTGGCCGTAGAGCTTGAAGTACCAGTAGGCGTACGCGGCGAACCAGTTGTTGTTGCCGCCGTAGAGGATGACGGTGTCGTCGTTGCTGATGCCCCGCTCGGAGAGCAGCGCCTCGAACTGGGTCTTGTTGACGAAGTCCCGGCGGACCTGGTCCTGGAGGTCGGTCTTCCAGTCGATCTTGATGGCGCCGGCGATGTGGCCGGTGTCGTAGGCCGAGGTGTCCTCGTCGACCTCGACGAAGACGACGCCCGGGGCGTCGAGGTTCTTCTCGGCCCACTCGGCCGAAACGAGTGCGGTGTCGCGACTCATCGAATCACTCCCTGGTGAGGATGGATGGTGAGCCAACGCGTGAGTATCGATGGGTGTAACTGTCGCACCACGCGCGGGACCCAGCGGAAGGACGGGATCACGGGTTCGTGCGACGGCGCCGCTGCCGGGCGTTCGGTGGGATTACCGGAGGGTGCGAGAACCCTGTGCCGGTGGCCGCCGTCAGGCGGCCGGAGACAGCCCCGCCGTCAGATGACGGGGCGACACAGGCAGGTGGCCACGCGACACAGGTCGACCGCGCGCCGTTTGGTGAGGTGGGTCCCCATGAGCAGGGAGCCTACCAGCCGGTGACCGTGCTGCCACTGAGCCGACCACCATCCGGGAACGACCCGGGCCGCCGGGCGACCCGGGTCCCCCACTCAGCTGGCGGAATTGATCGGTACGTTCTTCGCGTCGGCGGTGACCGCCAGCCCCTCCGGCAGTGGACGGACCTCCCGGACGGCGAGCTGGAACGGCAGGTCCGGCAGGGGCACGTCGATGGAGATGCTCTTCGCGAAGTTGTTCAGGAAGGTGCGGGCCAGCGGCAGGTTCGGCAGACCCGCCGCGTCCAGGTCGTTGAACCGCAGGGCGACCGCGCCGTTGTCGGCGACTGTGACGTCGGCGGTGCCGCTGATCGTGATCTTCTGACCGAGGATGTCGGCCGGGCCGGTGACGGCGAGCTTGCCGTTCTGCTCGCCGAGGGTGAGCCCCGGGCGCTTCAGCAGCGCGGCGAGGCTCTCGTAGCTGATCGTGCCGGTGCCGTTGACGGTGTCCGCGACGACGTCCCCCTGGCCGCTGCGCAGCGTGTCCAGCGAGGCGCGCACGTTGCGAGCGTCCACGTTCAACACCGGCAACCGCACGGCGTCGCCCTCGACGGGGGCCTGCACGTCCCGCAGCTTGATCGAGATCCGCTGATAGCGGCCGTCGAGCACCTGGGTGAGGAACGGAACTCCGGCGACCTCCACGTCCGGCTCGGTGGACTGCGCGCCCTGCTTGGTGATCTCCTGCTGGACACGGTCGGCGATGAGCCGCTCGGCCACCCCGACCGCCACCCGGTCCGCCACCACCAGCAGCCCCGCCAGCAGCACCAGCAGGACGGCCAGGGTGATGAGCACCTTGCGACCACGTCGCCGGGGACGGACCTCACTCGCCGGATGCTCCTGCGCCACGCCGCCTCCTGTCTTGGGCCCGTCGCGATGTGACGGGTCGTCCGTGCCGGTGCCGCAGCGCGGCGCACCCATAGGTACCCGACCGACTCCGGGCTCAACCGTGACTCAGAGCAAGAGCATGCACATGGCGTACGCGGCCGGCGCCGCGAGGGCGAAGCCGCCGAGCGGACCCTGCATGTGCCGGGCCACCCACATCGTGGGTGTCTCGCCGGCCATCAGCCGGCCCGCCTCCGCATACCCCACGGCGAGATCGGAGAGGACGGCGGTGACGGCCGCGACCAGGCCGATCACGGCGGCCCGGGTCGGCGTGAAGGGAGCCACCAGGTAGCTGCCCAGGAGTGCGCTGGTGAGCGTGCCGACCATCGCGCCGGCCACCACACCGGCGGCGCCCCGTGGCACCTGCGGAGCCAGCCGGGGCCAGGGCAGCACGGCGTCGGTCAACCGGGCGACGGTCAGCGCGACGCCGCTCGCGGACAGGCAGACGGTGATCGCCTGGGTGCCGGCCGGAATCCGGCTGAGCACGATCAGGGTGGCGAAGGCCACCACCCCGACCACGATGAGCAGCGTGGCGCCGAGTGAGTCGGTGACCCGGACCCGGTCGACCCGACGGACCAACTGGCCGAGCACCGCGGCGAGGAACCCGCCGGCGGCCAGGTAGCCCAGCGGCGCCAGGCCGGCGACGTCGGTCTGCACCGCGGCGATGTCGACGAGCGCCGCGACGGTGGCGCTGACCCCGGCGACCACCAGCAGCGCGGGCGGTCGCATGGCCATGGTCCAGGCCAGCACGAACAGCAACTGGACGCCGAAGATGATGAAGGCGAACGGCAGGCGGTGACCGGGTCCCGACGTCTGCGCGCCGAGCACCAGGCCGACACCGAGCAGCGCGGCGAAGCCGGCGATGGCCACCGCCAACTGGCGACGCACCTCGACCGGGGGTACGACCTCCTCCTCCGGCTCGTCGACCTCGTCCTCGGATCGGCGGGCCGGCTCACCGGCGCGGCGGGCCCGACGGGGCCCACCCCGTCCGCGGCGATCGCCGTCGGTGGTGGCCGGGCCGGTACGCGGCGCGGGCGGTTGGCCGCGGGTCGGTGTGGCGGCCGGACCCGGGTGGGGTCCGGCGGGCCACGATTCGCGGCCGGCCTCGGGCGACGTGGAGGAAAACACGACCCGATCGTGCCAGACCAACGGCCCGAGGCGGTGGTCACGGGTTTCAACAACGTTAAAACCTGGGCCACGATCAGGGGCAAGGTAGACAAACGGGAAATGGCCTGACGGCGCGGCCGAGGCGATCGGTTACGCTCAACCCGTTACCCCGCCCGTCAGCGACGCCGGGACCACGCAATTTCTCAGCGCGCTCCCTCGTGAGTGTGTCTGGTCGCGTGCGGCCGAGAGCCGCCGGGACGGAGGTGATCGTGGAGATCCTGTTGCTGGTGACCGCGCGCGCAGGCGAACCGTCGGCTGTGCTGCCGGCGCTCGACCTGCTGCCGCACTCGGTCCGCACCGCGCCGCGTGACGTTCGCACACTGGTCGCGGGCCCCAGCCCGGACGCGGTGATGGTGGACGCCCGATCGGAGCTGAGCGAGGCCCGCGCGACCTGCCGCATGCTGCACGCCACCGGGCTCGGCGTGCCGCTCGTCGCGGTGGTGACCGAGGCCGGCCTGATCGCGCTGAACGCGGACTGGGGCGTCGACGACGTCATCCTCGCCTCGGCCGGCCCCGCCGAGGTCGAGGCACGGTTGCGGCTGGCGGTGGGCCGGCTGAGCAACGCGACCGCCGGCGCCGGCGGCTCGATCCGGGCGGGCGAGTTGACGATCGACCCGGACACGTACGCGGCCAAGCTCAAGGGTCGCCCGCTCGACCTCACCTACAAGGAGTTCGAGCTGTTGAAGTTCCTGGCCCAGCACCCGGGTCGGGTGTTCACCCGGGACCAGCTCCTGCGCGAGGTCTGGGGCTACGACTACTTCGGCGGCACCCGCACTGTGGACGTGCACGTCCGGCGGCTGCGCGCCAAGCTCGGCTCGGAGTACGAGTCGATGATCGGCACCGTTCGCCAGGTCGGCTACAAGTTCGTCGTTCCGCCGTCGCGATCGCTGCCCGAGGCGGAGCACGCGCCGCTGCCTGTCTGATCGGGGGGTCGCCCCGAGCGATTTCCCATATGCCCTTTTTGCGCGGCTTGGCAGTCCTATTCTGACTGCCGGGTTTGTCGGAGAAGGGGGCGGCTGTGCGCGCAGTGACCACGGGGGCGACGGGCCGGACTGACCGGCCAGCCGGGCAGACGCCATGACGCCGGGCAACTCGACCGCGAGGGCGGCCGGGATCGTGACGGTGGTGCTGGCGGCACTGCTCGGCTCGGCGTACGCGCTGGGCCGCAGTCTCGTCCCCGACCAGGTTCCGGGGCACTCCACCGGGGCCACGACAAGCGTCGACGGGCCGCACTACGCCGACCAGCCTAGCGGCGGCGAGCCCAGCGGCACCCCGAGCGCCGGCACCCCCAGCCCCGGCAGTGGCCCCGCCGAGACCGGTCAGGAGGGTTCCGAACCGGACGCGGGCACCGACAACCTGTTCGGCGCGCACGCCACCTCGGGCTCCGCACGACTCGCGCTCACCTTCGACGACGGGCCCGACCCGCGCTACACCCCACAGGTCCTCGCCCTGCTGCGCGAGTACAACGTGCACGCCACGTTCTGCGTGGTGGGCGAGAACGCGCAGAACCACCCCGACCTGATCCAGGCGATCGTCAACGAGGGGCACACCCTGTGCAACCACTCGTGGCACCACGACGTCGGCCTGGGCACCCGATCGGCCGACGCGATCCGCTCCGACCTCCTGCGCACCAACGAGGCGATCCGGGCGGCGGTGCCGAACGCGCCGATCGTCTGGTACCGCCAGCCGGGCGGCGCCTGGACGTACCCCGTGGTGTCGGTGGCCCGGCAACTCGGCATGACCCCGTTGCACTGGTCGGTGGACCCGTCGGACTGGGAACTGCCCGGCGCCGGAAAGATCACCGCGACCGTGTTGACGCAGGCCCAACCGGGCTCGGTGGTGCTGCTGCACGACGCCGGCGGGAACCGGCAGGGCACGGTGGACGCGCTGCGCCGGATCCTGCCCGACCTGACCTCGCGGTTCGAGCTGGAGGCACTGCCCACCGACCCGACCTGAGGCCTGGCTTTTACTCGGCGACGGTCCGGGCGTCGCGACACGCAGCGGATACGGTGACGGAATGAGCAGCGCGGAGCCGACCAGCGACCAGGTGACCCGGACCGACCGACTGGCACCGGCGGAGATCGGCGAGATACTGGCCCTCGCCAGCCTCGCGGGCGACACCGACGGCGCGGATCCGCTGGACGAGCACGTCCTGCTCCGCCTCCGCGACCCGGACGCCCCGGCGCTGCACCTGATCGCCCGCGCCGACGACGGCACCCTCACCGGGTACGCGCACCTGGACACCACCGACCCGGTCGGCGGGATCGGGGTCGAGCTGGTGGTGCACCCCGCGTACCGGCGGCGGGGCACCGGTCGCGCGCTGGCCCGGGGCGTGCTCGCCTCGGCCACCGGGCCGCTGCGGGCGTGGGCGCACGGCGACCACCCGTCGGCCGCGGCGCTCGGCGTCGATCTCGGGTTCACCCGGGCGCGGGTGCTCTGGCAGTTGCGCCGGCCCCTGGCCGCCCCGCTGGGCGAGCCGCGCCTGCCCGACGGGGTGGCGCTGCGCGCGTTCCGGCCCGGGGCGGACGACTCGGCCTGGCTGACCCTCAACTCACGCGCCTTCGCCGAGCACCCCGAGCAGGGGCGGTGGACCTCGGACGACCTGCGCGTCCGCCTCGCCGAGCCATGGTTCGACCCGGCCGGTTTCCTGCTCGCCGAGGAGACCGCAACCGGTCGACTGCTCGGCTTCCACTGGACCAAGGTGCACGAGCGCCCGGGGTCGGCCCGGATCGGCGAGGTGTACGTGCTGGGCGTGGAGCCGACCGCGCACGGCGGCGGGCTCGGCCGGGCCCTGACCACGGCCGGGCTGGCGTACCTGCGGGACCGGCGGGGCCTGGACCGGGTGATGCTCTACGTGGACGAGTCGAACGCCGGCGCCGTCGCGCTCTATGAGCGGCTGGGCTTCGCCCGCTGGTCCGCGCACATCAACTACCACCTGGGCTGACCCGCCGGCCGTCGCTCCGGCCGGGTCACCGGTGGATAACGGCCGGGCGTCGGCGGCATAACAGCGAACCGGAAATATCCCCATACTTCCGACAGGTGCATCCGGGTTCACTTAGCGGACAACTCACCCTCAGCAAGCGGTCACCTCGACGGCCGTACGTGTTCACCTCGCGTTCATTTGCGACCGGCGAACCGGCTACCTGGCACTTCTAACTTTCGTGTCAGCCGGTCAGTGCCGGTCCTCGGGCCCCGGGATCGGGGCGCCAAGTCAGACGCGAAGGGAAACCCCTCAGGTGAAGCTCCAGCGGTACGGCACTATTGCCTGCCTCGCTCTTGCCGCGACGCTCGGCCTCAGTGCATGCGGCTCGGACAACAACGAGCCCGCCTCCGGCGCAAGCGCTCCGGGCTCGGCCGCCGCGGTCGACTGCGCTACCGGCACGCTGAACGCCCAGGGCTCGTCGGCACAGAAGAACGCCATGGCCGAGTGGATCAAGGCGTACCAGCAGAAGTGCCAGGGCACCACGATCAACTACGAGGCTTCCGGCTCGGGCGCCGGCATCCAGGCGTTCATCGCCGGGACCGCCGACTTCGCCGGCTCCGACTCCGCGCTCAAGCCGGAGGAGCAGCCGCAGGCCGACGCCAAGTGCGTCGGTGGCAAGGCCATCCACCTGCCGATGGTGATCGGCCCGGTCGCCGTCGCCTACAACGTCAGCGGCGTGGACAACCTCCAGCTCAAGCCGGCCACCCTGGCGAAGATCTTCGCCGGCAAGGTCACCAAGTGGGACGACGCCACGATCAAGGCCGACAACCCGGAGGCCAAGCTCCCGGCGACCACGATCCAGACCGTCCACCGCTCGGACGAGTCGGGCACCACCGACAACTTCACCAAGTACCTCTCGAAGACCGCCGAGAGCGACTGGACCCTGGGCAACGCCAAGGCGTGGAAGGCCCCGGGCGGCACCGGCGCCAAGGGCTCGGACGGCGTGGCCAGCCGGGTCAAGGGCGCTGACGGCTCCATCGGCTACATGGAGTGGTCGTTCGCCGAGAACGCCGGTCTGAAGATGTCGAAGATCGGCAACGGCAGCGGCGAGTTCGCCGCGCTGACCGCCGAGGCGGCTGGCAAGACCATCGCCGGCGCTGCCATCGAGGGTCAGGGCGACGACCTCAAGCTGAAGATCGACTACAACACCAAGGAGGCCGGGGCGTACCCGATCGTCCTGGCGACGTACGAGATCGTCTGCAGCAAGGGTCTCCCGGCCGACAAGCTGCCGCTGGTCAAGGGCCTGCTGGGCTACGCCGCCAGCGCCGAGGGCCAGGCTGCCATGACGGAGCTGGGCTACGCCCCGCTGCCGGAGACGGTCCGCACCAAGGTCGAGACCGCGGTCAAGAACCTCTCCTGACCCGATTCCACACCTCCGCAACCGAATCGAGCGAGCAGATGGGTGAAACCCCTCACCGCTCGGCCGACGCCGGCACCGGCGGGACGCGCGTGACCCAGAGTCACGAGTGGCCCGCCGGTGCCTCGGCGCGTGTGGCCGAGGCACCAGTCAGCACCCGTTCCCCGGGCGGCACCGGGCTGGGCGGCGGCGGCGCGCTGCCGCGCAGCCGCAAGTTCGGCGCCGAGCGGGCCTTCCGCGGTCTCACTCTGGCCGCCGGCACCGCCGTTCTGGTCATCATCGCCGCCATCGCGATCTTCCTGGTCGCCAAGGCGGTGCCGGCCCTACGCGCCAACACCGAGAACTTCTGGTCCTACGAGGGCTGGTCCCCCAACGAGACACAGCCGAAGTTCGGCATCGGCGCGCTCGCCTTCGGCACCGTGCTCAGCTCGGCGCTCGCGCTGCTCATCGCGGTGCCGGTGGCACTCGGCATCGCGCTCTACCTGTCGCACTACGCGCCGCGCCGGCTGGGCACCGCGCTCGGCTTCCTTGTCGACCTGCTGGCCGCCGTGCCGAGCGTGGTCTTCGGGCTGTGGGGGCGGGACGTCTTCAGCAGCCCGGTCCGGGACTTCTCCGTCTGGCTGAACCAGCACTTCGGCTGGATCCCGCTCTTCGGTGGCGACGGCCCCTTCGGGGCGTCCGTCATGCTGGGCGCCCTGGTGCTCGCGATCATGGTGTTGCCGATCATCACCTCGCTCTCCCGCGAGGTGTTCCTCCAGACGCCCACCGCGAACGAGGAGGCCGCCCTCGCCCTGGGCGCCACCCGCTGGGAGATGCTCCGCACCGCGGTGCTCCCGTACGGCCGCCCCGGCATCATCGCCGCGATGATGCTCGGCCTCGGCCGGGCCCTCGGCGAGACCATCGCCCTGGCGCTCACCCTCGGCATCACGTTCGGCATCTCGTTCAACCTGATCCAGAACGGCGGCAACACCATCGCCGCCAACATCGCCAACGCGTTCGGCGAGGCGAACGAGACCGGCCGGGGCGCGCTGATCGCCTCCGGCCTGGTGCTGTTCACCATCACGCTGATCGTCAACATCACGGCGCGGGCGATCATCTACCGCCGCCGGGAGTTCACGGAGTCGGCCGCATGACCACAACCGTCACCTCCCACCGCACCCGCCCGCCGGCGCAGCCCACCTCGCTGCGGGCCCGACGGTTGCCCTGGTACGCCGCCCCGGCCATCGCCGTGGCGGCCCTGGCGCTCTCGGCCGCGCTCGTCTACGGCACCGACATCGGCGGCCCGGTCCTCGTGGTCGTCCTCGGCGGGGTGCTCTACCTGACCGGGCTCTTCGTCGCCGCCAACGTCGTCGAGGGGCGTCGGTCGGCCCGCAACCGCACCTGGAGCGCACTGATCCACTCCGCCTTCGTGCTGGCGGTGCTGCCGCTCATCTCGGTGGTCTGGACGCTTGTCAGCAAGGGCAGCGAGCGGCTGGACGGCAACTTCTTCCAGACCTCGATGAACAACATCGGGGCCCGGGACGCCAACGGCGGCGCGTACCACGCGATCGTCGGCACGCTGGAGCAGGTCGGCATCGCCACCCTGATCACCGTGCCGCTCGGCATCCTCTGCGCGATCTACATCGTCGAGTACGGCCGGGGCAAGTTCGCCTTCGCGATCCGGTTCTTCGTGGACGTGATGACCGGCATCCCGTCGATCGTCTCCGGCCTCTTCGTGCTGGCGTTCTGGGTGCTGATCGTGTCGCCGTGGTTCAACGACGGCCGGCCCAGCTTCTCCGGCTTCGCCGCCGCGCTCGCGCTGAGCGTGCTCATGCTGCCCACCATCGTCCGGTCCACCGAGGAGATGCTCCGCCTCGTCCCGGCGCCACTGCGCGAGGGCGCCTACGCGCTCGGCGTACCCAAGTGGAAGACCATCCTGCGGGTGGTCCTGCCGACGGCGCTGCCCGGCATCGTCACCGGCGTCATGCTCGCCATCGCCCGGGCGGCCGGCGAGACCGCGCCGGTGCTGCTTGTCGCCGGCGGCGGCGCCGCGATCAACACCAACCCCTTCGAGAACAACCAGTCGTCGCTGTCCCTCTTCGTCTACCAGCAGGCCGGTGACGCGTCGAAGTACGCACCGGCACGGGCGTGGACCGCGGCACTCACCCTGGTCGCCCTCGTGCTCATCCTGACGATCGCGGCGAAGTTGCTGGCCCGTCGCAACAGGCTCAGCCGATGAACCCCGGAGGTACCACCATGGCCAAGCGCGTCTCCGCCTCGAACGTCACCGCGTACTACGGCGGCTTCAAGGCGATCGAGAACATCAACCTGACTGTCGAGCCGAAGACGGTCACCGCCCTGATCGGGCCGTCCGGTTGCGGCAAGTCGACGTTCCTGCGGTCGATCAACCGGATGCACGAGGTGCTGCCGGGGGCTCGGGTCGAGGGCAGCCTGACCATCGACGACCAGGACATCTACGACCGGGACGTGGACGTCACAGCGGTCCGGCGCACCATCGGCATGGTCTTCCAGCGGCCGAACCCGTTCCCCACGATGAGCATCTTCGAGAACGTCGTGGCCGGGCTGAAGCTCAACGGCGTCCGGAAGAAGTCGATCCTGGAGGACGCGGCCGAGAAGGCGCTGCGCTCGGCGAACCTGTGGGACGAGGTGAAGGACCGGCTGGGCAAGCCCGGCGCGGGCCTCTCCGGCGGTCAGCAGCAGCGGCTCTGCATCGCCCGGACCATCGCGGTCGAGCCGCAGGTCGTCCTGATGGACGAGCCGTGCTCGGCCCTGGACCCGATCTCCACGCTGGCGATCGAGGACCTGATGTTCCAGCTCAAGGACAAGTTCACGATCATCATCGTGACGCACAACATGCAGCAGGCCGCGCGGGTGTCGGACCGGACCGCCTTCTTCTCGATCGAGAAGACCGGCGACCCGGGCCGGCTGATCGAGTACGACAACACCCAGAAGATCTTCAGCAACCCGAGCGTGAAGAAGACCGAGGACTACATCACCGGCCGCTTCGGCTGAGCCGACCCCGCCCGGTCACCGGCGCCCCGCCCTCCCGGCGTGGGCGCCGGTGCCGTTTCCGGGTTCGTCCGCCCCGGTCGCGGCGGGTGGCTCAGCCGAGCACGAAGCGGGGCTCGCCGTCGGCCGGGAGGTCCAGGCGCGGAGTGATGGGGGTGGCGGCGTCCCGATGAGCCGCCGCGCGGGCCACGCCGGCCAGGTCGCCGGCCGCCGCCACCTGGGCCAGCGTGACAAGGGTCGGCGGCAGCATGGTCAGCTCGCCCGCCTGGGCCCGGGTCAGTGCGTCCGCCGGCCGGATCCACAGCGTGTGGTCGGCCTCGCCGGAGACGTCGCGGGTCCGCTGCCCCGCCGGCAGCAGGGCGACGAAGAAGTACGTGTCGAAGCGGCGCGGCTCGAACTCCGGGGTGATCCACCGGCTCCACGGCAGCAGCAGGTCCGACCGCAGGGTGAGCCGACGGTCGGCGAGCAGGGCCGCGAAGCCCAGCCGACGCCCCTCCAGGTCCTGCCGGGCGGCCTCCCAGTCGTCGCCGCTGACGTCGCCGACAACGGTCTCCCGGTTCGGGCCGGCGAGCAGCACCCCGGCCTCCTCGAAGACCTCCCGCGCGGCGGCGCAGACCACCGCCTGGGCGGCCTCCGGGGCGACCCCGAGCCGGCCCGCCCACTCCGTCGGGGCCGGCCCCGCCCAGTCCAGGTGTGCCTCCGAGTCGGAGCGGTCCACCCCGCCGCCGGGGAAGGCGTACATCCCGCCGAAGGTCATAGCGGCGACCCGGCGGATGACGTACACCTCGAAGTCGGTGTCGGTCGGACGCAGCAGCAACACGGTGGCCGCGACCCGCGGCGTGGCCGGGATGCCACCCTCGGCCTGGAACCGGCGGGCGTGCTCGACCAGGGCGGCCGGTGCGGCGAAGCCGGCACTGTCGATCGTCATGCCCGCGAGCCTAGTTCCCGACATCGCGCTCGCCGGCTGCCCGGCCAGTCGGGCAGCCGAGCTGGGCGGGCGGCGGAGGGTTCACCTGGCTCGGCTAGCGTTCCGGCATGACTCGTTGGGGCATCCTCGCCACTGGCCACATCGCCAGCCGTTTCGCCGAAGACCTCCGGCTGGTGCCGGACGCCGAGCTGGTCGCGGTCGGCTCCCGCGCCGTCGAGAGCGCGCGGCGCTTCGCCGACACCCACGGCGCGAAGCGCGCGTACGGCTCCTGGGTCGAGCTGGCCGCCGACCCGGAGATCGACGCGATCTACGTGGCGACGCCGCACTCCGCGCACTACGAGGCGGCGATGACCTGCCTGACCGCCGGGCGCGCGGTGCTGCTGGAGAAGCCGTTCACCCTCGACCTGGCCACCAGCACCGAACTGGTGGACACCGCACGCGCCGCCGGGGTCTTCCTGATGGAGGCCATGTGGATGCGGCTGAATCCGATGATCCTGCGGGTGGTCGAGCTGATCTCGGAGGGGGCGATCGGCACGGTGAGCGGCGTCCGAGCGGACTTCGGGGTGGCCGGGCCGTTCCCGCCGGACCACCGGATGCGCGACGCGGCGCTGGGCGGGGGCGCCCTGCTGGACCTGGGGATCTACCCGATCAGCCTGGCCCACCTGCTGCTCGGCGTGCCGCAGCACATCCGGTCCTGGGCACAGCTCGGCCCGGAGGGGACGGACGAGAACACCGGCATGCTGTTCGGCTACGACACCGGAGCGCTGGCGACCCTGAGCTGCGGCATTGTCGGGTTGAGCGGGCAGACCGCCTCGATCACCGGCAGCACGGGCCGGATCGACCTGCCGGAGCCGTTCTTCCGGCCGGGTTCGTTCACGGTGCACCGGGCCGGCGCGGAGCCGGAGACGATCGTCGCCGACGAGGCGGGCAACGGCTACCAGTACGAGGCGATCGAGGTGCAGCGCTGCCTGGCGGCCGGGCTGACCGAGAGCCCGATCGTGCCGCACGCGGTCACCCTCGAGGTGATGGCGCTGCTGGACTCGGTGCGGGAGCAGATCGGCGTGCGGTACGAGTGAGACGAACGGCCCCGGTCGCGGTGACCGGGGCCGTCCAGGTGCCGGGTCCGGTCAGCCGAAGAGCGGCCGGACCAGCAGGTAGGTGACGCAGGCGATGAGCGCTGCGGCCGGGAACGTGATGATCCAGGCGAGCACGATGTTGCCGGCCACGTTCCAGCGGACCGCGGAGAGCCGCTTGGTCGCGCCCACCCCCATGATCGCCGAGGTGATGGTGTGGGTGGTGGAGATCGGAGCCTTCAGCACCAGGGCGTTGAAGTAGAGCACCGCGCTGGCGACCGTCTCGGCGGCGAAGCCCTCCGGCGGCCCCAGGTCGATGATCTTACGACCGAGGGTGCGGATGATGCGCCAACCGCCGGCGTACGTGCCCAGCGCCAGCATCGTCGCCGAGGTCCAGAACACCCAGCCCGGGATGTGCGTCTTGCTCTCCTGGAAACCACCGGTGTAGAGCGCCAGCACCACGATGCCCATGGTCTTGGCGGCGTCCTGCATGCCGTGGCCGACCGACATGGCCGCCGCCGAAACGGTCTGCGCGTGGCGGAAGCCCCGGTTGAGCTTGCCCGGCTGGCCCTTCCGGAACAGCCAGAGGATGGCCAGCATCAGCAGGTAGCCGAGGGTCAGGCCGACGATCGGCGAGAGCACCATCGGCAACAGCACCTTCTCGCCGATGTTGCCCCACTGCACGACGCCGCCGGTGGACAGCAGGGTCGCGCCGACCAGGCCACCGAAGAGCGCGTGCGAGGACGACGAGGGCAGACCGAAGTACCAGGTGATCAGGTTCCAGGCGATCGCGCCGAGCACCCCGGCGAAGACCACGCCGAGGCTGTTCACGCCGGTGGGGAGGGTGACCAGGCCGTCGCCGACGGTCTTGGCGACCCCGGCGCCGAAGTGTGCGCCGATGAAGTTGCCGACCGCGGCGAGGCCCAGGGCGATCCGGGGGGTCAGCGCGCGGGTGGAGACGCTTGTCGCGATCGCGTTTGCGGCGTCGTGGAAGCCGTTGGTGTAGTCGAACGCCAGGGCCACCGCGATCACCGCCAGGACGGCGATGAGTTCGGGAGTCACCGGTTCAGGACTCCTTGACCGCGATGGTCTCGACAGTGTTGGCGACGTGCTCGAAGGCGTCGCAGGCGGCCTCCAACTCGTCGGCCACCTCCTTCATCTTCAGCACCGTCAACGCGTCGTACTCACCCGAGAAGAGGCGGACGAGCAGCTGCCTGTTGATCCGGTCGCCCTCGTTCTCCAACCGGTTGCACTCGATCCAGTAGTCCTCGAGATCCTTCATCGACTTCAGCCGCGGCATCGCGTCGGCGGTCAGCTTGGCCTGCTGGTCGAGTACGTTGACCATCTCGTGCAACTCGCGGGGCAGCGCCGGCAGCTCGGTCAGCCCGTACAGGTAGAGCAGGTCGCCGACCGCTTCCAGGTGGTCCATGACGTCGTCGAGCAGCGAGCCGAGCCGGTAGATGTCCTCCCTGTCGAACGGCGTGATGAAGGTCGAGTTGATCTTCTTGTACAGGTCGTGGGTGATCTGGTCGCTGTCGTGCTCGACCTCGGTCAGCCGCTCGCTGACGGACTGCACGTCCACGCCGGGCAGGGCCAGCTCGTTGAGCAGCGCGGTACCCCGGACCAGGTTCTGCGCGGCCCTGGTGAAGAGCTCGTAGAAGGCGCCCTCGGTGGGGCGGAAGGAAAACTTCACAGCACAGACCTCGTCGCGTCGGTGGAAGGGTGGCGGCGCCCCGTCGGGCACCCGCTCGGTGAATGCTAGGAAACGACAGAACCGCGAATTCGACGGCCCACCCCTGGTCAGGCGTCATTCACCGGTCGTTCATCTGCTGTTCATCTCGACCGTCCCACGCGCACCCACTCCCCCAGCGACCAACCGCTCCCGCTCCCGTTCGACATCGAAATCCGCAGCCGGATACCCCAGGTCGAGGGTGTCGAACGTCTCACGCAGCAGATGCGCCACCGCCCAGTCCCGGTACCACTTGCGGTCCGCCGGCACCACGAACCAGGGCGCGGCGTCCGTGCCGCACCGGCTGAGCGCCTCGGCGTACGCGGCCTGGTAGTCGTCCCAGTGCGCCCGGGAGTCGACGTCGGAGGGGTTGTACTTCCAGTGCTTGTGCGGGTCGCTGAGCCGTTCCAGCAGGCGCTTGCCCTGCTCGGCGTACGAGATGTGCAGCATCACCTTGAGCACCGTCGTCCGCCCCTCGGTCAGCTCCCGCTCGAACGAGTTGATCTCGTCATAGCGGGCCCGCCAGGTCGCCTCCGGCACCAGCGAGCCGACCCGGGCGATCAACACGTCCTCGTAGTGCGAACGGTTGAACACCCCCACGTACCCCGGCGGCGGCAACTGCCGACGGATCCGCCACAGGAAGTCGTGCCGCAACTCCTGGCTGGTCGGCGGCCCGAACGAGCGGATGTGCAGGCCCAGCGGGTTCATCGCGCCGGCCACCCGTTTGATCGTGCCGTCCTTGCCACCGCAGTCCATCGCCTGGAGCACAAGCAACACCCGGCGGGCCGGCCGCTCCGACCCGGTCTTGGCCGTCGCGTACAGCATCTCCTGCTGCCGGCCCAGCTCGCCGCCGACAAGCTCCACCTGCTCCCGCGCCCAGGCCTTGCGGTGCTCACCGCGCCCCGCCGCGCTCGGCACGCCGGGCGTGGACCGCGGGTCGACCGCGCCCAGATCCACAGGTGCGGTGACCCGCAACAACTCCCGCACGGAACCGCCGTCCGGTGCCACGATCTGCCCTTGCTGGGGTGCGCTCATCCACGGATCATCGCCCACTCGCAGGCGATCCGCCCGCCGAGGCCCACCCACCCCACCCCCGGTCGGCGCGGCCCGCGGTGCGGACCGGCGTCGGGTGCGGGGCTGCCGGCGCGCCCGGTCGGCGGGAGGATGGACGCCAGACCGGCGCCGACGGGGAGGGTGGTGGGTCGTGCGGGATCTGGCGACGGAGTTCGAGGCCGAGCGGGGGCGGCTGCTCTCGGTGGCCCGCCGGATGCTGGGGAGCCGCAGTGAGGCGGAGGACGCGGTGCAGGAGACCTGGCTGCGCTACGCCGGGGCCCTCGCCGACCCGGGCGCCCGCGCCGAGATCCGCGACCTGTCCGCGTGGCTGACCACCACCTGCGCCCGGATCTGCCTGGACGTGCTCCGCTCGGCGCGGGTCCGCCGGGAGGCGTACCCCGGGCAGTGGCTGCCGGAGCCGGTGGTGAGCCCGCTGGGCGCCGCGACGCCGACGGACGGGTACGCGCCCGACCCGGCCGAGCGGGCGGTCCGCACCGATCAGCTCGGCACGGCGCTGCTCGTCGTGCTGGAGCGGCTCGCGCCAGAGCAGCGGGTCGCGCTCGTGCTGCACGACGTGTTCGCGGTGCCGTTCGCCGGGGTCGCCGACGTGCTGGGCACCACCGAGGTGGCCGCCCGACAGCTCGCCCACCGGGCACGCCGGGCGGTCACCGCGCCGGACGTGCCCCGGCACACAGCGGACCTGGCCGAGCAGCGCCGGGTGCTCGAAGCGTTCGTCGCTGCCACCGAGTCCGGCGACCTGGACCAGCTACTCCAGGTGCTCGCGCCGGACGTGATCTTCGTCGGTGACTCGGGCGGGCACTACCCCTCGGCCCGCCAGCCGGTCGTCGGCGCGGACGCCGTGGGTCGCTTCACGCTCGGCCTGTTCGGCCGGGCCGGCCGCTACGCCGGTCGGGTGCTGGCCCGGCCCGTGCTCGTCGATGGCGCGCTCGGCCTGCAGATGGAGACCGTGCACAGTGACGGGCGGCCGATCCGCCTGGTCACCGTGTTCGCCGTGGACCAGGGCCGGATCACCGCCATCTACAACCAGATCAACCCGGAGAAGCTGGCCGACCTGCCCCCGCTCGGCGACGACGACGGCTGGCCACCGCGCTGGTGAGCTGGCCGTGGGCGTCAGACCACCAGGGCCAACCACTTGCGGTACGAGGTGGCGAACGGCTCGGTGCCGTCGCCGAGCGCGCCGAAGAGTCGCTGGGCCGCGGCCTCGGCCTCGGCCACCACGTCGTCCGGATAGCCGAACCGGGCCCGGTGCTCGGCGAACTCGTCCTCGTCGAGCAGCTCCACCAGGCCGGTGGCGCGACGCCGGACGACGTCCAGGTCCAGGTCGATCAGGTGGACGGTGTCGTCGGACTCCCAGTGGGCCGGGGTGGTGATGTCGCAGTAGACCTCGCTGGTGCGGGGCGGGGGGTTGAACATGGCCGTCCACCAGGCGCGGTGTGGCACCAGCAGAACGAACGGGATCTTCTCCACCGACGGCCGGCCATGGTAGACCGACTCGGTGCCCTGGGGCACGCCGAGCCAGATGCCGAGGTCGTCCTCGGTGAGCCGGCGGGCCGGGTAGTCGCGGTGGGCGCTGCCGTCGTACTTGCGGTAGATCACTCGGACCATGTCGCTCGGCATGATTCGCACCCTAACCGATACTGCCCACCCGTCGTAGCGCGGCGGTAACCGGGCGACGCGACCGCGGGGGCCAGCCTGGCCGGCCGCGCGCCACGCGGCGGATGGGCGCGGCCGGTGTCGGCGGCGGCGGGTACCGTCGCACGGTGACTCCGCCCCGCACCGCCACCGGTTCCGGTACCCCGTCGGCCCGCGCCAAGGGCCGGCGGCGGGGTGCCCGACCCAGTGGCACGGAGTTGCTGGCGGCGGCGGTCGGCGCAGTGCCCGACGGCGCGGAACGCCCCGGCCAGCAGCAGATGACCACGGCGATCGAGGAGTGCGTGGCCGGCGGCGAGCACCTGCTCGTGCAGGCGGGCACCGGCACCGGCAAGTCGCTTGCCTACCTCGCGCCGGCGCTCACCGTGGACGGCCCGGTGGTGGTCTCCACGGCCACCCTGGCGTTGCAGTCGCAGCTTGTCGACCACGACCTGCCCCGACTGGCCGACGCGGTGGAGCCGCTGCTCGGCCGTCGGCCCACCTTCGCGGTGCTCAAGGGCCGCCACCACTACCTCTGCCTCGCCCGACTCGACAACTCCACCGAGGAGGAGCCGGAGGACACCCTCTTCGACGCCCCGGCGGCCCGCCCCGGGGGTGGGACGAAGTGGCTCGGAGAGGCGGGCCGGTTGGGCAAGCAGGTCGAGCGGCTGCGCGCCTGGGCCGAGCGGACCGCCACCGGCGACCGGGACGAGCTGGACCCAGGCGTCGACGACCAGGCCTGGCGGCTGGTGTCGATGCCGGCCCGGGAGTGCGTCGGGGCGACCCGCTGCCCGTTCGGGCAGGAGTGCTTCGCCGAGGCGTCGCGGGCCCGCGCCCGGGAGGCCGACATCGTGGTGACCAACCACAGCCTGCTCGCTGTCGACATGCTCGCCGACCGGCACATCGTGCCGCCGCACAAGCTGCTCATCGTCGACGAGGCGCACGAGCTGGCCGACCGGGTCTCCTCCGCCGCCCAGGCGGAGCTGGTGCCGGAGCTGATCGACCGGACCGCCCGCCGGGCCCGCACGCTGCTGCGGCCGGAGACCGCCGAGGCGCTCACCGCCGCCGGCGACGCCCTCGCGGTCGGGCTGGCCGAGGCGCCGGCCGGGCGCATCACCGCCGGGCTGCCGACGCCCCTGCGGGAGGCGTGCACGCTGCTCGACGCGGCGACCCGCGCCGCCCTGGACGCGATCGGCGACATCAAGTCCGACGACCCCGACCCGGTCCGCAAGCAGCAGGCCAAGGCCGCGCTGGACGAGCTGTCCACCACCGCCCAGCGGCTGCTGGAGGAGGCCGACCACGACGTGGCCTGGGTGGAGAAGAACGACAGCGGCAGCCGCCGGGCACTTGTGGTCGCGCCGCTGTCGGTGGCCGGCACCCTCGCCACCCACCTGTACGACGAGCGCACCGTCGTCGCCACCTCGGCGACCCTGGCGCTGGGTGGCCGGTTCGACACGGTGGCCCGCGCCCTCGGGTTGGACGCGCCGCCGCCCGCCCCGCCGACCCCCGCCGCGGCCGCACTGGCGGCCCGCACCGGCCCGGGTCGCCCGACCGCCGAGGCGCCGGGCCGTCGGCTCGCCGGCGACGCCGCCCCGACCGCCGTCGTACCGGCGACCGAGGGCCCCGGCTGGCGGTCACTCGACGTTGGTTCGCCGTTCGACTACGCCCGGCAGGGCATCCTGTACGTCGCCGCGCACCTGCCCCGCCCCAGCGTCTCCGGGCTGCCCGACGCTGCCGGGGAGGAGCTGCTCGGGCTGGTCGAGGCGCTCGGTGGTCGTACTCTCGGGCTCTTCTCCTCTCGGCGGGCCGCGCAGCAGGCGGCCGAGCTGGTGCGCGCGCGGACCGACCTGCCGGTGCTGTTGCAGGGCGAGGAGGCGCTGCCGCTGCTGGTCCGCCGTTTCCGGGAGGAGCGCGCGAGCTGCCTGTTCGGCGTGATGTCGCTCTGGCAGGGGGTGGACGTGCCGGGTGACGCCTGCCAGCTCGTCGTCATCGACCGGCTGCCCTTTCCGCGCCCGGACGAGCCGTTGGCGGCAGCCCGTGCCGCGGCCGTGGACGCGGGCGGTGGTTCCGGCTTCTCCGCGGTCAGCGTGCCGATCGCGGCGGTGCGACTGGCTCAGGGCGTGGGTCGGCTGATCCGGGCGACCGGCGACCGGGGCGTGGTCGCGGTGCTCGACTCCCGGCTGGAGACGGCCCGGGGCTACGGGCCGTTCCTGCGCCGCTCGCTGCCGCCTTTCTGGTACACGACCCGCCCCGAGGTGGCCCGCGGCGCCCTGCAACGCCTCGCCAAGTCCTGACCGGCGGCGGCGCGGGTCAGGGTGCCTGTGCGGCGACGACCACGGCGTCCGGCGGGGTGTCCGGGACCCTCCGGGCGGCGAGCCGGCGGACGGCAGTGTTCAGCACCGCGATGAGCGGCACGGAGACCAGCGCACCGGTGATGCCGGCCAGGACGACACCGGCGGCGATGCCGATGATCACCGCGAGCGGGTGGAGGGCGACCGCCCGTCCCATGATCAGCGGTTGGAGCACGTGCCCCTCCACCTGCTGCACACCGATCACCACGCCCAGGATGATCAACGCGGTGACCGGGCCGCTGTCGACGAGTGCCACAAGCACCGCCACGCCACCGGAGAGCGCCGCGCCGACGATCGGGATGAACGCGCCGAGGAAGACCAGCGCGGCGAGGGGGAAGGCGAACGGGATGTCGAAGACGACAAGGAAGATGCCGATGCCGACCGCGTCGATGAAGGCGACCAGCACCGTCGCTCGGACGTAGGCGCCGAGCGTGTGCCAGGAGGCCCGGCCGGCGTCGTCGACCTTCCACCGGGCCGCCACCGGCAACAGCCGGACCAGGAAACGCCAGATCCGGTTGCCGTCGCGCAGGAAGAAGAACGTCGCGAACAGCACCAGCAGCGTGCCGGTCAGCACCTCCGCCAGCGTCGCGGCGGTGCTCAGTGCGCCGCTGGTGAACCTCGACGTGTTGTCGTTGATCCAGGCCTGCGCCTCGTCGATGTAGCGGTCGAGCTGGGTGTCGGAGAGGTGCAGCGGACCTGTCTTCAGCCAGTTCTGGATCTGCCGGACACCCTGCGAGGACTTCTCGCTCAGCTCCGGCACACCCCGGATGAACTCGTTCACCACGAGCGTCAGCGTGCCGATCACCGCGGCGAGACCGCCGACAAGCACCACCGCCGTCGCCAGCGACCGGGGCAGTCGCGCCCGCAGCAGCCAGCCCACCGCCGGCGCGAGCAGCGCGGAGAGCAGCAGCGCGACGGCCAGCGGAATGATCACGATTTTGACGGTGCTGACGATCCTGAGCAGGGCCCAGGCGACCACACCGATCACGATCAGCCGCCAGCACCAGGCGGCCGCGATCCGCAGCCCGTGCGGGACGTCGGCGTCGTCCCGGCTGGAGGTCGAGCTGTGCAGGTCCAGCGGAGGTTCCGCGCCGACGACAGTGGCCGTCGGTGGCGCGACCGGACCGGGCACGGCCGGCGACGCCACCCGGGTCGCCTCCGCCGCGTCGCTCAGCGCCTCACCCGACACGCCCTCGTCGGCACGCGCAGGCTCCTGTCGCGCCTGGTAGGCGCGGCGCAGCCGCCCGCGTACCCGCTCGAAGCGGCTCAAGCGCACCTCCTGGCAGTGAAACCGGCCCACCCACGGCGACAGGTCGGACAGCATACGTCCGTTCCCGACACCGTAGGGCAGTTCCGCCACACAATGCCCCGATCACCACCGGCGTAACCACCGGCGGACCTGCCGTCGGCCACACGGTAGCGTCTGCGGCGTGACCGCCGACAATGATCTGGACGCCGGCCTGCCGATCCGTCTGCTGCACGACCGCGTGCTGGTTCGGATGGAGGGCGGCGAGGGCGAGCGCCGCTCCACCGCCGGCATCGTCATCCCGGCGACCGCCCAGGTCGGCAAGCGCCTCGCCTGGGCGACCGCGGTCGGGGTGGGGCCGAACGTGCGCGCCATCGTCTCCGGCGACCGGGTGCTCTTCGACCCGGACGACCGCTCCGAGGTCGAGCTGCACGGCCGCGGATACGTGCTGCTGCGGGAACGCGACGTGCACGCGGTGGCCGCCGAGCGGATCGAGAACGACCCCACCGGCCTCTACCTCTGACGCACCTCCCCCGGCCAGCGGGCCGCGCCGCGCATCGTTTGCCCGGCCGCACGACGGGAAGCCATCCGGCGACCGTGGCCCTGGGGAGGGACGATGCCGGTATTCGTGAAGAAGCTGTTGACCTGGGGCAGTGTCGCGTTCCTGATCTACTTCATGGCCTTCCGGCCGGACGGCGCCGCGCAGATGTTCAGGGCCGTCGGGGGTGCGCTGATCGCCATGTTCCAGGGCTTCGGTGACTTCCTCACCTCCCTGATGACCTGAGGCCGCGGCCGGGGCGCCGGCCGTCAGGGGTGACCCGGCGGCCACGGCGCCGCCGAGCGCATCCCGGGCCAGCCGGGCGGGGCGTAGCCCACCGGAGGCGCTGGCGCGGGGGTCAGCACCACCGGGATCGGCACCACCGGCTCGTCCGGCGCGTCCACCACGCGCTGCGTACCGTCCGGGAAGCGCAGGTGGTAGCGGCTGCCGTCCCAGACCCCCGTCGGGGCCTGCGGGTCCCGACCGACGAAGAACGACCGGTACGCGACGAGAGCGTCCAGCAACTCCCGCTCCTCCCGTGCGGTCCGTTCCTGGTCGGCGGGCTTGCGGTCCAGGCCGCGCAGCGAGCCGTCGCGCAGCAGGGCCAGTCGGGTGGCGGCGGACTGGTAGCCGCGCATCGCCCGCACCCCGGCGTCGCCGGCCACCCGCCGCGCCCAACTGCGGGCCGCGTGCCGCCGGCCGAGGCTGCTCAACGCGGCCACCTCGGGTGGGCTCAGCCAGCCGGCGCGGACGTAGTCCGGCAGGGTCCGCTCGGTGAGCCGCCCCTCCCAGGCGCGCAGCCACACCGCGAAACCCACGGTGCCGAAGAAGACAGGCACCATCAGGCCCAGGAAGCCGTACAGCATGATCAACGCTTGGCCGGTGGCCTGGGTCAGCGTGGGCAGCAGGTTCCACGTGCCGTGCAACATCATCGCCAGCAGCAGGCCGGCGATCGGGGCGAGCACCCGGACCCGCCGGTCGGCCGTCCGCGCCGCGATGCCCAGCCCCACACCGGTCATCGAGGTGAAGAGCGGATGGGCGAACCCGAACAGCAGGATCCGCAGGATGAAGATCGCGATGACCTGGTTGATGCCGGTCACCGGACCGTACCTGTCGGCTCCGGACGCGTAGCCCAGCCCGCCCAGGTAGAGGATGTTCTCCACCATGGCGAACCCGACAGCGGACAGGCCGCAGTAGACCAGGCCGTCGGTGATCCCGGACCACTCACGCCGACGGAACACCAGCAGCAGGATCGGGCCCAGCGCCTTTGTCAACTCCTCGATGAACGGCGCCACCAGCACGCCGGTGAGCGCGTCGGGCAGCCCCCAGTCGGCGAACTGGTTGGCGGCGAAGTCGTTGACCTTGAGTGAGGCGGCGGTGGAGACGAACGCTCCCCAGGCGAAGCAGAAGATCAGATACTGCAATGGCTCCGGTTCGTACCGGTCCAGCCAGAGGAAGCAGGCGACGAGCACCGGCACCGGCAGGACGGCGGCGGCCACCCCGATCAGGAGGGCCTGCACGCCGAGCGTCTGGCCGAGCGTGAAGACCATGAACACCGCGCAGGCGGCGATGAGCAGCACCACCCCGGCCAACGCGACGAAACGCCGCCAGCCCAGCCGGCGCTGCGGCATCCCGGGCGCCCCGCCGACGGACGGGGCCACGGGCGCGGGCGACGACGGCAGGGGCGTACCGGGCGGGGTGTCGGCCATGCGGTCAGCGTAGCCATCCGCCGCCGGCTGGTCCGGTCGCATCGGTTGCCGCTATGCTGCCGGCAGGTCACGAGCGCCAGCGTCAAGCCCCGGCTTGCTGGCCGGCAACCCTCGTCGAGTTCGCGGTGGGGTGCCCCGGGTGATGACCGGGCCCAGCCCGATCGGTGTGCTGGGCAAGCGCGGACCCCGTCCCGATGCCGCACCCGGGGTCCCTGACCCCGGAGGTTCCGGCATGCCCGTCACCCTCGTTCCCTCGCTGCCCGCCCTGCCCACTGTCGCGCCCGCGCCGTCGGCGCCGCTGGACGTCCTCGGCGTGCCGGGTGAGATCAACCTCGACTACGCGGCGAGCGCACCGTGCGCACGGGCCGCCGCCGACGCGGTGGCCGAGCTACTGCCCTGGTACGCCAGCGTGCACCGCGGCGCGGGCGCGCTGTCGCGGCGCTGCACCCTCGCCTACGAGCAGGCCCGGCAGACGGTCGGTGACTTCTTCGGCGTCCGCGCCGACGATCACGTGATCTTCACCCGCAACACCACCGACGCGCTCAACCTGCTGGCGCGGTCGCTGCCGGCCGGCACGACAGTGGTCACCTTCGCGGGCGAGCACCACGCCAACCTGCTGCCCTGGCCGCGCGGCTCGGTGCGACTGCCGGTGCCCGCCGATCCCGCCGGGGCGGTACGCGACCTCGCCGCCGCCCTCACCGAGCTGCGCCGGGGCAGCAGCCCGGCGCTGCCGGTGCTGGTCGCGGTGACCGGTGCGAGCAACGTGACAGGTGAGCGGTGGCCGGTCGCCGAACTGGCCCGGGTGGCGCACCGGCACGGTGCCCGGATCGTGCTCGATGCCGCGCAGCTCGCCCCGCACGCCCCGGTCGACCTGCTCGCGCTCGACGTCGACTACTTGGCCGTGTCCGGCCACAAGCTGTACGCGCCGTTCGGCGCGGGTGTGCTGATCGGCCGGGCGGACTGGCTGGACGCCGCCCCGCCGTACCTGGCCGGTGGGGGCGCCACCAGCCACGTCGGCCCGGCCACCCACGACGTGACCTGGGCGACCGGTCCGGCCCGGCACGAGGGTGGCACCCCGAACCTGCTCGGCGCTGTCGCGCTGGCGGCCGTGTGCGGGGCGCTGGGCGCGGCCGACCGGGTCGCGCTGGCCGCCCGCGAGCAGGCGCTGCTGGCGCGACTGCGGGCCGGCATCGAGGCGCTGCCGCACGTCGTGGAGCTGCGCACCTTCGGCCCGGACGCGCCCCGGGTCGGCATCGTCTCGTTCGTGGTCGCCGGCTGGGACTCCGCCGACGTGGCCGCGCGGCTGGCCACCGGGCACCGGATCGGCGTACGCGACGGGTTGTTCTGTGCCCACCCGCTGGCCCGGCGGCTGCTCGCCGAGGCGGCGGGGCGGACCGGCCGACGGGACCTGCCGCCCACCGCGTTGCGCGCCAGCATCGGCCTGGGCAGCACCGTCGACCAGGTGGACCGGCTCCTCACGGCGCTCGCCGAGCTGGGCTGAGGCGCGCGGCAGCGGTCAGCCGACGGGCGGGGCGGTCGGCGGTTTCGGCGGCTCGCCCGGCTCGGCCGGCTCACCCATCGGCCGCTCCTGCTCCCCGAAGGCGGTGCGGATCCACCGGTTCGCCTCCTCCTGGTCGATCCCGGACGCCACCAGCAGGTCACTGGCGGTGGTCCGGATCTGGGCGACGACCACGCTGCCGGAGAAACCGACGCCGGCCCCGTACGCCCGACCGGCCTCGCTGACCGCCCGCAGTGACCGCTCCCGGGCCTTCTCCGGTTCCTCGCCAACGGCGAACTCGTGCTTGAGCAGCCGGACCGACTCGGCGAGGTGGCCGATCGCGTCCGGCATCGGATCCGGCACCGGCTCCTCGTCCTCGATCAAGGTGACGGACCGGCGGATCAACGTGCCGGAGTTGCGCATCGCCCGGTCGATCGGGTCGGCCGCCTCGGCGTAGTGGATCAGCTCGCTGCGGCGGTGCCAGCGGGCCGGGGAGAGGGTGGCGGTCTCCTTCGCCCCCTCGATCGCCTCGGACAACGTGGCCAGTTCCTCCTTGTTGTTGCGCAGTCGGTCCAGGGCGCGCTGGACGCTGGCGCGGTCTCGGCTGCGCAACCCGTCGGCGGTGACGTCGAGCTGGGCGGCGAGCAGGTCCAGCGCCGGCCGGGCGGCCCGGTTGATCACCCGGAGCGGGTTGAGCGGCAGCAGCACGGCGGTCACCAGGAGCGCGATGCCGCCGCCGAGGAAGGCGTCGACGAAGCGTGGGATCTCCAGATTCTGGGTGGACGGGCTCAGCGTCACGATCAGCACCGCCGTGGCCGCGGCCTGGATGACGATGGCGACGCTCGCCCCGGCGAAGATCGTGAACAGGATCGCGACGGTGACCACCAGGCCGAGCTGCCAGGCCCCGGTGCCGAGCAGGTAGATCAGGAAGTCGCCGATGGCCACCCCGATCCCGACCCCGACGATCAGCTCCACGGTGCGCCGGAACCGCTGACCGACCGACGCGGCGAGGGTGCCGACCGCGGAGATCGGCGCGAAGACCGGTTGCGGGTTGCCGAGCACCTTGTGCGAGATCAGGTACGCCAGCCCGGCGGCCAGCCCCGCCTGCAAGGCCAGGCCGCCGGCCATCCGCACCCGGTGCAGCCGGTCGTGCAGGGTGGCCCGGCCGCGATGGCGCAGTTGCTCGGTGGCCTCGGCGATGCGTGCGCCGTCGACGTCCACCAGCCCATCGCGCAGCGCGGTACGTCGCACCATTGGTGGTCGCTTGTCCCGGGCCACGGCCATGGGCGCGACTACCCGGGACGGGCGGGCTGAATCCTTCCGCGTCGCGCGCCGTGGCCGGATGCGGCAGACTCGGCCGGTGGTCGATCTGCTGGAGCGGTGGCGGGCGGCAGCCCAGGGTGCTGGTGCGCAGCCGGGCGCGGGGTGGACCCGGGCCGGCGAGCGGTTGCTCGACCGGTGGCGGGAGCCGCACCGGCACTATCACACGGTGGCCCACCTGACGGCGGTGCTCGACGTGGTGGACGAGCACGCCGGGCTGGCCGACCGGGCCGACCTGGTCCGGCTGGCGGCCTGGTGGCACGACGCGGTCTACGACCCGCGGGCCGCCGGCGACGCCAACGAACAGGACAGCGCCGCGCTGGCCGAGCGCGTGCTCCGCGGGCTCGGGGTGCCGGTGCCCGCGGCGGCGGAGGTACGCCGACTCGTGCTGCTCACCGCCGGGCACGCGGTGGGTCCGGACGACCGGGACGGCGCCCTGCTCTGCGACGCGGACCTCGCCGTGCTGGCCGCGCCCCCGGCGGCGTACGACAGGTACGCGACGGCGATCCGCCGGGAGTACGCGCACGTGCCGGAGCCGGCCTTCCGGGGCGGGCGGGCGGCGGTGCTGGGCGGCCTGCTGGCGCTGCCCGCGCTGTTCCGGCTGCCGCCGCTGGCGGCCCGTTGGGAGGAGCCCGCCCGGAGCAACGTGCGTCGCGAGCTGGCCACCCTCACCGCCGCGCTGCCGCCGTCGGGCGCGGGCTGACCAGGTGCTTCGGGCGGCGCAGACCGGCGGCGCGGAGCAACCGGACCAGCTCCCGGCTCGGCACCACCTGGGCGCCGAGCCAGACCGCCGCCGCGAACCGGTCGGCGGGGATGTCGTAGTGGTCCCGGTCGAAGCCGCGCCGGGGCGCGCCGAGTGCCTCGGCGAAGGCGTGTAGCTCGGCGTACGAGACGTCGCTGATCAGGTGTGACCAGAGCCGACCGCGCCACGGCCAGGCCGGCCGGTCCAGATAGAGCATGACGTCCAAACTATCCCGCGTAGTTGATCATGTTGATGATCGCCGGCCGGCGACCTAGCCTCGGCTGCATGGCCCCCACCACGCTCCTGGACGACCTCCGCGCCGCGCTCGGCGCCGACGCCGTGCTCACCGACCCGGATCTGCTGCGCGTGCACCAGCGGGACGAGGCCGACCTGTGCGCGGCCGGCACCCCGCTCGTGGTGACCCGTCCCCGCAGCACCGAACAGGTGGTCGCGGTGGTCCGGGCGGCGGCGCGACACGGCGTACCAGTGGTGCCGCAGGGCGCGCGGACCGGGCTGGCCGGCGCGGCGAACGCGGTGGACGGCGCGGTGGTGCTCAGCACCGTCGCGATGGACGAGATCCGGGAGATCGACCCGGTGAGCCGGATCGCTGTGGTCCAACCGGGGGTGGTCAACGCGGCGCTGGCCGGCGCGGTGGCCAAGCAGGGGCTCTGGTACCCGCCGGACCCCGGCTCCTGGGAGTCGTCCACGATCGGCGGCAACGTGGCCACCAACGCCGGCGGCATGTGCTGCGTGAAGTACGGGGTGACCACCGAGTACGTGCTCGGTCTGGAGGTGGTGCTCGCCTCCGGTGAGGTGCTGCGCACCGGGCGGCGGACGGCCAAGGGGGTGGCCGGCTACGACCTGACCCGGCTCTTCGTGGGCTCGGAGGGCACCCTCGGGGTGATCACCGAGGTGACAGTGGCGTTGCGGCCCGCGCCGGCCGAGTCGCTGACCCTGGTGGCGGTCTTCGGGTCCACCGCGGCGGCCGGCGCGGCGGTGGCCGAGATCGCGGCCCGTGGGCTCACCCCCAGCCTGCTGGAGCTGCTCGACCAGACCCACCTGCGGGCGATCGAGGCGTACCAGCCGATGGGGCTGCGGACCGACGCGCAGGCCCTGCTGCTGGCCGCCGCGGACACCGGCGACCGGGCCGCCGACGACCTGGCCGGCCTGGCCGAGGTGTGCACGGCGGCCGGCGCCGACGAGGTCTACGCGGCCACCGACGCGGTGGAGGCAGCGGCGCTGTTGCAGGCCCGCCGGCTGGCCCACCCGGCGATGGAGAAGTTCGCCGCCGACGCCTACCCGGGTGGCAACGGCGGCCTGGTGATCGACGACGTGGCGGTGCCGCGCGGCTCGCTCGCCGCGCTGCTGGACGGGGTGGCCCGGATCGCCGTGGAGTGCGAGGTGCCGATCGGCGTGGTGGGGCACGCCGGGGACGGCAACATGCACCCGAACATCGTTGTCGACCGGGCCGACCCGGCCAGCGTGCGGCGCGGCCGACGGGCCTTCGACGAGATCATGCGGCTCGGTCTGGACCTGGGCGGCACCTGCACCGGCGAGCACGGGGTGGGGCTGCTCAAGCGGGAGTGGCTGGCCCGAGAGATCGGGCCGGTCGGCGTCCGGGTGCACCAGGCGATCAAGTCGGCGCTGGACCCGGAGGGTCTGCTCAACCCGGGCAAGGTGCTCTGAGCCGGCTCGGGGTCAGCCCTTGACCTCGGCCGGGGTCGCCTGGGTGAGCAGCAGCAGGATCTCCCCGGCGACCGGCGTGCGCTCCTCACCGGGGCAGTCCTGCGAGGTGATCAGCCCGGTCGAGGTGAGCAGGCTGGACGTGAGCGCGTCGATGCAGGTGGTGCGGTATCTCCGGGCCTGATCGGTCTCGTCGGCCAGCGCCGGGTCGGCGAGCAGCACCTGGAGCCGTTGGGTCAGCTCCGGGGCGAGGGTGCCCCGGGAGGTGACGCCGTCACCGGCGCAGTCGAGGCACTGCCACGCGCCGTCGCGTTCGACGCTCAGGGTGCGCAGCGGGCCGTCGGCGCCGAGCCGCTGAAGCAGGCTGACCTGGCCGGCGGCAACCGTGGTGGGGATCTCCAGTTGCGTGCCGACACCCGCCGAGGCGGACGGTTGTGCCGCCGGAGTGCCCCGCGGCTCCCTGTTGAACAGCGAGCACCCGGTCAGGGCACCGACGAGGACGGCGGCGAGGACCGGTAGGAGCAGACGAGGGTGCGCGCGGCGAAGCACGCGCGGAAACCTACCCCACCGTAGGTAGCGACCGAAACCACCATCCGGGCCGGTATCGATGATTACCCATCAGTAACGTTACAATTCATCACCGAGCGGACGGCCGCAGCTCAGCCTGATCGTCGCCGCCACCCCGATCTGCCGCATAACCCCGGACGTCCGGAGCGCCGAGCCGGGCCGCGTCCGCCGCGGCGTCGTCCGGCATCAACTGCGACTGCCGCTCCGCCTCCACCCGGGCGCGGTAGTGCTCGACCTCCCGGGCCCGGGTGGCCGCGTCCCAACCGAGCACCGCGCCCATCAACTCGGCGGTGTGCTCCGCCGACTCCAACCCCCGGTGGCTGGTCTCGAACGAGATCCGGGTCCGCCGGGTCAGCACGTCCTCCAGGTGCAGCGCACCCTCGGCCCGCGCCGCGTAGGCGACCTCCGCGGTCAGGTACTCCGGGGCGCCGGCCAGCGGGGACGCGAGCAGCGGATCCGCGTCGATGAGCGCCAACAGGTCCAGGGTGAGGGTGCCGTACCGCTCCAGCAGGTGCTCCACCACGCCCACCGGCACACCGTGCCGGCGGGCCAGGTCGGCCCGGTCCCGCCACATCGCCGGGTAACCGTCCGCCCCGAGCAACGGCAGATCGGCAGTACGCGACGAGCGGGTGCCGCCGAGCCGGCGGGCGGCGCGGTCGACCACGTCGGACGCCATCACCCGGTACGTCGTGTACTTGCCACCGGCCACCAGCAGCAACCCGAGCATCGGCTCGAAGACCGCGTGCTCACGGGAGAGTTTGGAGGTCGAGTCGGCCTCGCCGGCCAGCAGTGGTCGCAGCCCGGCGTACACCCCCTCGATGTCGGCGGTGGTCAACGGCCGGTCCAGCACCGTGTTGACCTGCTCCAGGAGGTAGTCGATGTCGCGGGCCGAGGCGGCCGGGTGGGACCGGTCCAGTCGCCAGTCGGTGTCCGTCGTGCCGATGATCCAGTGCCCGCCCCACGGGATGACGAAGAGCACCGACTTCGCCGTCCGCAGGATGAGCCCCGTCTCGCCGGTGATCGCCGAGCGGGGCACCACCAGGTGCACCCCCTTGGAGGCGCGCACCCGGACCCCGGGCCGCAGGCCCACGTCGTTGAGCATCCGCGACATGTCGTCGCTCCACACCCCGGTGGCGGCGATGACGGTACGGGCGTGCACCTCGAACTCCGCATCCGGGGAGCCCGCCGGAGCCTCCAGGTCGCGGACCCGGACACCGGTCACCTCACGCGCCTGCCGGATCAGCCCCACGGCACGCGCGCTGCTCACCACAGTGGCACCGAGGCTGGCCGCGGTGCGGGCCAGGGTGACGACCAGCCGGGCGTCGTCGACCTGACCGTCGTAGTAGCGGATCGCCCCGGCCAGCGCGTCGGCCCGCAGGCTCGGAAAGATCCTCCGGGCGCCCTCGCGGGTCAGGTGCCGGTGCAGCGGCATGCCCCGGCCGGCGCCGAAGACCCCGGCGAAGGCGTCGTAGGCGGCCACGCCGGCGCCGTAGTACGAGCGGCGGAAGATCCGGGCCGGCAGGTCCCGCAGGCCCCGCCCGGCCGGCAGCGGCACCAGGAACGGCACCGGGCGCACCAGGTGCGGCGCGAGTCGGGTGGCCAGCAGGCCACGCTCGGTGAGCGCCTCGTGGACCAGGTGGAACTCCAACTGCTCCAGGTAGCGCAGGCCACCGTGGATCAGCTTGCTGGACCGGCTGGAGGTGCCCGCGGCAAGATCGCGCGCTTCGACAAGGGCCACCTTCAGGCCCCGGGACGCGGCGTCCAGGGCGGCGCCCGCACCGGTCACCCCGCCACCGATGACCAGCACGTCGAAGCGCTCGGCGCGCAGCCGACGCAGGTCGGACGCACGGCGGACCGGCGAGAGCTGACCGGCGACGGATCGGGAGATGCTGGGGTCACGCACCCGTCCACCGTAACCGTCGCGCCGGCATGTCGACATTCGCCGCTCGCCCCCGCCCTGTCACGTCACGCGCGGATCCCCCCATCAGGTTCAGCCGACCAATGGGAGATCTTGGACAGTTTCCGTCAGTCGCTGACGGAAACTGTCCAAGATCTCCACGGTTCTCCGATCAGGCAGTCGGTTCGAAACTGTTCAGCGTGGTCGTAAGGTTCTCGGATGCACGGTGAGCCCGCGTACCCCGGAGTCAGCGACCGCAGTTCCCCTTGGCCGGTGGTCGCGGCCGTGCTGGTCGGCGGCTGGACGGTCGCGGTCACCGTGGCCACCCAGACCGGTGGCTGGCTGACCGATCAGCTGCTGCTGGGCTTCGGACGGGACCGGGTCGGCTGGCTCTGGCCGGTGCTCGGGCTGACCGCCGTCGTGCTGGTGGGCACGCCCGCCCTGCTGCTTGCCGTGCTGCCCCGGTCGACGGCGGTCCGGGCCACCGGGCGGGCCTGGCTGATCGGGACACTCGCCCTCGGGGTGCTGACAGCGCTGCGGGTCGTGCCGCCGGTGCACCACGAGGCGTACCTCGCCGCGCTGGCCGGCACGGCGCTGCTCAGCGCGCTCGCCGTGCGCTGGTCGGCGCGCTGGCGGGCGCACACCGGACCAGCCGGCCCGGCCGGCGGCGCGCCACCCGCCGGAAACCACGAGGCAGGACGGCCCGTCGGGGACCACGACGCCGCACAGCCCGGAACCACCGGAAACCACGACGCCGCGCAGCCCGAAACCACCGGGAACCACGACGCCGCACGACCCGAGACCGTCGGGGGTCCGGAGCTGGTGAGGCGGTTGCGTGGGTCCGGCCCGGTGCCGCTGCTCGCGGTCGCCGCCGGGATGGCGCTGCTGCTGCCGTGGGCCTGGCTGGGCGCGCTGGGCGGGCTGCTGGAGACCGCGCTCGCGCTCCTGGCGGCCGGGGCGCTCGGGGTGCTGGCCGCGACGCTGCTGGATGCCACCTTCTGGTCGCGGTTCGCGGTCGGCCGGCCACCCCGGCCAGCTCGGCTGGTGCTGGTCGGGGGCCTGGTCGCCGGGGTGGCGCTGCTGCTGCTCGCGGCCGGCACCGGCCAGTCCGGCGCGCAGTTGCCCGCGCTGCTGACCCTGCCGCCGGTGGGTTTCGCCCTGGCCGCGCTCTGGGCCGCGACGTGGCGGCCCACCGCCGACCCGGTCGACGCCGCGCGCGCCGGCCGCACGGCCACCGGCTGGCTGGTGGGCCTGGCCGCACTCGGCCCGCTGGCCTTCACCGACCCGGAAGAGATCACTCTGCTGCTGATCGGCACCCGCGACGTCCCGTTCTGGGTGGCGGCCGCGGCCGGCGCCGGGCTCGCCGTCGCCGTCCTGGTCGCCATCGGGTACGCGGTGCTGCTCGCCCGGCGGGCGGCACGGACCCCGAGCCGTCGGGTCGCGGCGGTGGCAGCCGTGGTGCTGCTCGTGACGTTCGGCGTGGTGGACCTGGGTCCTGGTCAACCGGGCCTGTACGGCGAGCGGCTGTTCGTGGTGCTGCGGGCGCAGGCCGACCTGACGGGCCTGCCGGCCAGCCAGCCAGGTCGGGCCGGGCGGGACGCCCGCGCGGCGGAGGTCTACCGGCGGTTGGTGACGACCGCCGAGCGCAGCCAGGCCGACCTGCTCCGGGGGCTGGGTCGACTGCGACTCGACCCGGTGTCGTACTACCTGGTGAACGCGGTCGAGGTGGACGGCGGCCCGGCGGTACGGGCGTGGCTCGCCCGCCGACCGGAGGTGGCCCGGGTGCTGGTCAGCCAGCGCCTGCGGCCGCTGCCGGCCCCGGCGGGGCAGAACCGGGGCACCGCGCCCACGCCCACCGGACCCGAGTGGAACATCCGCCAGATCGGCGCCGACCGGGTGTGGTCCCAACTCGGGGTGACCGGCGCCGGCATCGTGGTCGGCAGCTCGGACTCGGGCGTGGACGGCACCCATCCGGCGTTGCGAGCCGGGTTCCGCGGCGGGGACGACTCCTGGTACGACCCGTGGGACGGCACCCGGAGCCCGACCGACCAGGGCGGGCACGGCACCCACACGGTGGGCAGCGCGGTCGGGCGGGACGGCATCGGGGTGGCACCGGACGCCCAGTGGGTGGGCTGCGTCAACCTGGACCGCAACCTCGGCAACCCCGCGCACTACCTGGACTGCCTCCAGTTCATGCTGGCGCCCTTCCCGGCCGGCGGCGACCCGTTCACCGACGGTCGTCCGGAGCGCGCCCCGCAGGTGCTCACCAACTCGTGGGGCTGCCCGTCGATCGAGGGCTGCGACAAGGGTGTGCTGCGGCCGGCCACCGCCGCGCTGGACGCCGCCGGGATCTTCGTGGTCGCCGCCGCCGGCAACACCGGGCCGTGGTGCGCGTCGATCGACGACCCGCCGGCGCCGTACCCGGACGTGTTGACAGTGGGCGCGGTGGACGCGCAACGCCGGGTCGCTGAGTTCTCCTCGCGCGGGCCGGTGTCGGGTGGCACGGCTAAGCCGGACGTCCTGGCCCCGGGCGTGGGTGTGGTGTCGGCGATGCCGGGCGGCACGTACGCGGCGTTGGACGGCACCTCGATGGCGACACCGCAGGTGGCGGGGGTGGTCGCACTGATGTGGTCGGCGAACCCGGCGCTGGTCGGCGACGTGGACCGTACCCGGCAGATCCTGCGGGACACCGCGACGGCGGCGACACCCACCTACCGCTCGGACAACCCGGCTGACGCCTGCGGCGGCCCGTCCAACGTCACCGGTTCGGGCCAGGTCGACGCCTACGCGGCAGTCGAAGCCGCCCGGCGGTGAGGTACGCGCGGGAGCACCCGGTGATCTAGGGTCGGCGACCATGGACGCCGAGATCACCGTCACCGAACTGACCCCCGACCTGGCCCCCACCGTGGCGCGGCTCTGCGAGCAGGCCCTCGACCTGCCCGAGGACGCCGCCGAGGCGGCCCCCATCGTGGATGTTCTCTGGCCCCGGGCCGCCGCCGCCGACCGGCCGGTGGTGGGGCTTGGCGCGTACCGGGGGGCAGACCTGGTCGGGGTGCTGCTCTGCTCGGTGTCGTCGACCGAGCCGGGCATCGGGCACGTGGACCTGGTCGCGGTCCTGCCGGATCACCGCCGCCGGGGCGTCGGCCGGGCACTGCTGCGGCGGGCCGAGCGGGTGCTGGCCGAGCGCGGGGTGACCGAGGTGCTGCTGGCCGGGAACCCGCCGTACTACGCGTGGCCGGGCATCGACGTCCGCTACACCCCGGCGGTCTGCGCCGCTCTCGCGCTCGGCTACCGGCAGGATCGGACCGCCTGGAACATGACAGCGGACCTGTCCCACGACGGGTCGCCGGCACTGCGGTCCACCGAGGCGGCCGAGCGGCGGCTGGCCGACCAGGGGGTGACCGTACGCCGGGCGGAGCCGGCGGATCTGCCGGCGTTGACCGCGTTCGCCCGGTCCACCTTCGGTGGCACCTGGGACGGTGAGCTGGCCGGGTCGGTGGGTCGTGACGGCGCCGGTTGTCACCTGGCGGAGCGGGACGGCGAGGTGCTCGGCTTCGCCGCGTACGGGTCGTCCCGGCCGAGTTGGTTCGGGCCGATGGGCACCGCGCCGGCCGCCGAGGGGTCGGGCATCGGTGGTGTCCTGTTGCGGCGCTGCCTGCGGGACCAGCAGGTGGCGGGGCTGACCCGGGCGGAGATCGGCTGGGTGGGCCCGGTGCCGTTCTATTCCGGCAGCGCGGGCGCCCGGATCGAGCGGGTCTTCTTCCTGTACCGGCGGACCCTACCTGCGGCATAACCGGGCAAATAGGGCATTGATCCATTCGCCCGCGTCGGCCATCGACGCCCCCTACCGTCTTGGTAGAGGAGGCAGCCATGACCACGGATGACGACCAGACCGAGGACGGCCCGCCGATCACCTGGAAACCGGTCGGCGAACTCCCCGGCCAACTGCCGTTCGACCGGCTCGACTACGGCGACGCCGAGCAACTGGCCGAGATGACCACCGACGACGAGTCGGCGGTCGCCGAGGAGCCACGGGAGATGGTGGACGCGCCGATCCAACTGCTTCCGCCGTACAACCGGGCGCAGAAGCGGCGCAACCAGCGCCCACTGCCGACCTGACGACGAACGGGGCGGACCGCGTCAGCGGCCCGCCCCGTCCGGTGTCGGACTGGACTCAGAAGTCCATGTCCCCGCCACCCGGGCCAGCCGGGGCAGCCGGGGTCTTCTCCGGCTTGTCCGCGACAACGGCCTCGGTGGTGAGGAACAGCGCCGCGATGGACGCGGCGTTCTGCAGCGCCGAGCGCGTCACCTTGGCCGGGTCGATGATGCCCGCGGCCAGCAGGTCGACGTACTCGCCGTTGGCGGCGTTGA
This sequence comes from Micromonospora sp. CA-240977, assembly GCF_050942285.1. Lineage (NCBI taxonomy): Bacteria > Bacillati > Actinomycetota > Actinomycetes > Micromonosporales > Micromonosporaceae > Micromonospora > Micromonospora sp. CA-240977. Next base: position 7,020,406 of record NZ_CP192055.1, read on the forward strand.
GGCCGTGACCCGCTTCGAGGTTACGGACCTTCTCCACCACGACGCCGCCCTCGAGGCCGGCGTTGACGGCGATCTGCCGCAGCGGGGCGTCCAGCGCCACCTTGACGATGTTCGCACCGGTCGCCTCGTCGCCGACCAGGTCGAGCTTGTCGAAGGCGGTCTTGCCGGCCTGCACCAGCGCGACGCCACCACCCGGGACGATGCCCTCCTCGACGGCGGCCTTCGCGTTGCGAACGGCGTCCTCGATGCGGTGCTTGCGCTCCTTGAGCTCGACCTCGGTGGCCGCGCCGACCTTGATGACCGCAACGCCGCCGGCCAGCTTGGCCAGCCGCTCCTGCAGCTTCTCCCGGTCGTAGTCGGAGTCGCTCTTGTCGATCTCGGCCCGGATCTGGTTGACCCGGCCCTGGATCTGCTCGGCGTCACCGGCACCGTCGACGATGGTGGTCTCGTCCTTGGTCACCACGACCTTGCGGGCGCGGCCCAGCATGTCGAGGCTGGCGGCGTCGAGCTTGAGGCCGACCTCCTCGCTGATGACCTGGCCACCGGCGAGGATGGCGATGTCGGTCAGCATGGCCTTGCGGCGGTCACCGAAGCCCGGCGCCTTGACGGCGACCGACTTGAAGGTGCCACGGACCTTGTTGACCACCAGGGTGGCGAGGGCCTCGCCCTCCAGGTCCTCGGCGATGATCAGCAGCGGCTTGCCCGACTGCATGACCTTCTCCAGGATCGGGAGCAGGTCCTTCACCGACGAGATCTTGCTGTTGGCGATCAGGATGTACGGGTCGTCGAAGACGGCCTCCATACGCTCCGGGTCGGTCATGAAGTAGGCCGAGATGTAGCCCTTGTCGAAGCGCATACCCTCGGTGAGCTCCAGCTCGAGCCCGAAGGTGTTGCTCTCCTCGACGGTGATGACGCCTTCCTTGCCGACCTTGTCCATCGCCTCGGCGATGATCTCGCCGACGGTGCTGTCGCCAGCGGAGATGGAGGCGGTGGAGGCGATCTGCTCCTTGGTCTCGACGTCCTTGGCGAGCTTGGACAGCTCCTCCGAGACGCTCGCGACCGCAGCCTCGATGCCCCGCTTCAGGGCCATCGGGTTGGCGCCAGCGGCCACGTTGCGCAGGCCCTCGCGAACCAGGGCCTGGGCCAGGACGGTCGCCGTCGTCGTGCCGTCACCGGCAACGTCGTCGGTCTTCTTGGCGACCTCCTTGACCAGCTCAGCGCCGATCTTCTCGTACGGGTCCTCGAGCTCGATCTCCTTGGCGATGCTCACACCATCGTTGGTGATGGTGGGGGCACCCCACTTCTTCTCGAGCACGACGTTGCGGCCCTTGGGGCCGAGGGTCACCTTTACGGCGTCGGCGAGCTGGTTCATGCCCCGCTCGAGGCCGCGGCGCGCCTCTTCGTCGAACGCGATCATCTTGGCCATACGGCGTTGTCCTCCTGGACACTCACGGGCCACCCGAGATGTGTGCCCCGGATGGGCCGCCTGGTGTACGCACCTTGGGACGTCGCCACCTGGCGACGACGACGTCCTTCGGCCGGGCCGGATAGCCCGCGACGACCGGCCATGTGCCGCCCCGGCGTCTCCACGCCGGTGCAACCTGGCCCCACCGTCCCGACCATTGGCACTCACGGTATGCGAGTGCCAATGACTTGTTTAGCACTCTCCCCTGCCGAGTGCAAGCACGATGGGGCCGCTCAGCCGAGTTCCGCGGCCAGTCCGGCAGTGTTCACCGGCGCCTCATGGGCACGCTGCTCGGCGTACGTCACCAGCAGACCGATCAACTGGGCCAGCTGGGCCGGCAGGGCCAGCGCGGCGGTGACCGCGATCACCGCCACCGCCCCGGCCGCCGTGCCCGGCGACGCGAGGGGATCCTGGCCGAAGACGCCGGTGCCCGCCCCCTCCAGGGCGGCGGAGATCACGCTGACGACGATGATCGCCAGGGCCACCAGGGCCACCCGACCGAGCAGTAGGCCGAGCCGGTCGTGGAACATCCGGAACGACCGGCCGATCGGGTTACGGCGTTCGAAGAGATAGACCGGGCCGGCCATGCTCAGCGCGAACGACAGGTAGATGCCCGGCAGCACGCAGCAGCAGAAGCCGATGCCGGCGATCACGCCGATCAGCAGGGTCCAGCCCCACAGCCCCAGGGCCCGCCGGAAGCCGTAGCGCAGCGCGGAGTCCAGGCTGCCCGGCTGACCGGACGCCTGCTGCGTGATCACCCAACTGCCGGCGGCCCACCCGACGGCCTGCACCAGCCCGACCAACAGACTGCCGCCGATCAGGACCACGAAGAGGCCCACCAGATCGACGGCGAAGTTGTCCGGCAGCGCGGGAGCGGAATCCGCCCCGGACTGGACGTCCCACTCGGCCGACGGGTCGATGCCCAGGGAGATCACCGAGAGCACTGCCGCCGGCAACGCCTGGGTGAGCAACATGATGGGCACCAACTGCCGCCAGCCCCGGCGCAGCGCGCCGGCACACCTGTTGAACCAGCCGGCCAGACCGGCGCCGGGCGGAGTGACAAGGGGATCGTTCGGGTCGAACCCGTAGCCCGGCGGGTACCAGCCGACCGGCGCCCCCGGATACCACGGTTGCGCGCCGTAGGGACCCGACCCGGGCGGGTAGCCGCCGGTGGGCGGCAACGCCCAACCCTGCGTCGGCGGATCCCAGCCGCCGTGTGCCGGATCCCAGCCCCCCTGCGCCGGATCCCAGCCGGGCGGCGGGCCGACCGGAGGTACGCGCGGCCTCACGTCGGATGGCGTGTCCCCGGCCGCGCCGGAACTGCCGTACGGCACTGTCGGATCGGACGGACCCGGCTCCCCCGGCCCAGAGGGTGGGGTGGGCGCGGGCGGCTGGTCAGTCATGAACGCTCCTCAGCATCGGCTGGAACGGCCACGATCTTCCCGGTTGTGCGCCCGCGTCGCAGCCCCGACGCGCGGGGCCGATCAAGGAGGAAAGGTCAGGCGATGACGCGTACGTGCTCGGCCTGCGGGCCCTTCTGACCCTGGGCGATCTCGAACTCCACCCGCTGGCCGTCGTCCAGCGCCTTGTAACCGTCCATCTCGATCGCGGAGAAGTGGACAAAAACGTCCTGACCGCCGTCGACGGCGATGAAGCCGTAGCCCTTTTCGGAGTTGAACCACTTCACGGTGCCCTGTGCCACGGTGCACTTCCCTCACTCTGCGCGGTGTTGCCTGACCTGGCGCACGGCACGGCCGGACGCCCACCGACCACCACCTCAGCGATCGATGGCGACCATTGAGAAAGGTGACCGAAATCGCACGCTACACGAGGAGTGAGCGCCGCGCACGGCCACAAATCGGGCGTATTCCGGGGCCGGTCCGACGGCGTCAGTCGGTCGGGTTTTCGATACGCCGGATCCATGTCGGCGATTGCGCGGTGCGACTCCCGGCCGCCGGGCCGCCCGGTCCGCACACGGCCGGGGACGGCAACCGGCCCTGTGGTAGGCATGCGGACATGACCACCGATACGGGCGCGACCGCCCTGCGGCCGGCGGAGATCCGCCGGGTCCGGCCGGAGGACGCCGCCCGGATGCGGGCACTGCGCCTGGAGATGCTCGCCGACGCGCCGTTGGCCTTCCTGGAGACCCTGGCGGACGCGGCGGCCCGGCCGCACACCGAGTTCGCCGCCCGGGTCGCGTACACCTCGGCCGGCCCCGGTAACGCGCAGTTCATCGCCGACCCGGGCGGCCGGCTCGTCGGACACGCCGGTGGCACTGTCTCCCCGAACGAACCCGGGCTCACCGTGATCTACGCCGTCTACGTCACGCCGACCTGGCGGGGGCGCGGGCTGCTCGGTGAGCTGATCGACGGAGTGGCCGCGTGGTCACGCGCCTGCGGCCGACCGGAGCTGCTGCTGGAGGTGGTGGTCGGCAACGACCGCGCCTACCGGGCCTACCAGCGGCTGGGCTTCACCGACACCGGCGTACGCGTCCCCCACCCCACCATCCCGGCCCTCACCGAGCTGCAGATGCGCAGAACCGCCTAAATCCAAGAACAAATCCCAAGGCAGAACCCCCAAGCTGCCCCAAGCCCCGGATGCGTCAGCGACAACCGCGCCCACGTCAGGGTTTCCGGGGCAGCCCGACCCGCGCAGGGATCAAGCCTGACCGCCCGGAGCGGGTCGGGCTGCCCCGGAAACCCCCAACCGCAACCACAGATCAGACGTGACGCCGAGACTGCACGATCCGGAAGCGGTTGGCCACGTACGCTCCGTCGGTGAGCGCGGCGTTGGCCGCGGCGTTGGCGCCACTGCCGTGGAAGTCCGAGAACGCCGCCGACTGGTTCACGAAGACCCCGCCGGTGAGGTTGCAGGACAGGTGCACCCCGACCTCGACCGCCACCGCCTCGGTGGCGTCCAGCACCGCCTCGTCGGTCGAGTAGACCCCCGCGGTCAGCGCGCCCTTCTCGCCGACCGTGCGGCGCAGCAACTCCAGGCTGTGCGCCGTGGAGTCGGTGGCGATGGCGAACGAGATCGGCCCGAACCACTCCCGGCCGTACGTCTCCGCGTCGTCCGCGGTCAGCTTCACGATCGTCGGGGTACGCACCACCGCGTCGGCGTACGACGGGTGGGTCACGGCCCGTGACTCCAGCACCGGCTCGCCGACCTTGGTGACCTCGGCCAGCCGTTCCAGCACCCCGTCGTTGACGATGGCGCCGGTCAGCTCCACGCCCCGGGCCGGGTCGGCGGTGAGCTTGCCGACCGCGGCCGCGATCCCGCCGGCCACCTCGTCGAAGCTCTTGTGCCCCTGGTCGGTCTCGATGCCACCGGCCGGGATGAGAATGTTCTGCGAGGTGGTGCACATCTGACCGCTGTACAGGGTCAGCGTGAAGCCGAGGTTGCGGCACATGCCGGCGAAGTCGTCGGTGGAGTCGATGACGACGGTGTTCAGACCGGCCTTCTCGGTGTAGACCGACGCCTGCCGGGCGTGCGTCTCCAGCCAGTCGCCGTACTCGGTGGAGCCGGTGAAGTCGACGATCTTCACGGCGCGGTGCAGGGCCAGGTCGCTGGCGAGCTTCTCACCGGGGGCCTCGGCCGCCAACATGATCAGGTTGCTGTCGAACCCGGCCTCGGCCAGCACCTCCCGGGCGTACTTCACGGTGATGGCCAGCGGCAGCACCGCGCGCGGGTGCGGCTTGACGAGCACCGGGTTGCCGGTGACCAGCGAGGCGAACAGCCCCGGGTAGGAGTTCCAGGTCGGGAAGGTGTTGCAGCCGATCACCAGCGCCACCCCACGCGGCACCACGTGGAACGTCTTTGTCATCCGCAGCGGGTCGCCCTTACCGGCGGACTTCTCCCAGCCGGCCGTGCCCGGGTGCCGGGTCATCTCGGCGTACGCGTACGCCAGCGCCTCCAGCGCCCGGTCCAGCGCGTGCGCGCCGCCGGCCTGGAAGGCCATCACGAACGCCTGCCCGCTGGTGAACTGCACCGCGTTGGCCAGCTCGAAGATGTGCTTGTGCAGCCGGTCGAGAATCTCCAGGCAGACCCCCACGCGGACCTGCGGGCCGGCGTCGCGCCAGGCCGGCAGCGCGGCGGAGGCGGCGTCGATCAGCTCGCCGGGGCCGGCATGCGGGTAACGCACCGCCAACTCCACCCCGAACGGGCTCGCCTCGGTGGCGACCCGCGCACCGGCGCCCGGCTGGTCGAGCGGGAAATCACCACCGAGGTACGCCTCGAAGGCGGCCTTACCGTCGGCGGCGGCCGTCTCGCCGTACACCCGGGGGCTGGGGGATTCGGGATAGGCGGACCAGTAGCCCCGCTCCGTGATCGCGGTCAGCGCACGGTTGAGGGTGTCGGCGTGCCTGTCGTACAGGGGATGCGGGGTCTCCGTCATGCCCGCCATCATGCCTGAGTCCGGTCCGCGAGCAGTAGCGCGAATGCCCGACAGCGGCTCATGCCTGAGTCCGGTCCGCGAGCAGTAGCGCCGATGACCGACGGCACCGGGATTGCCCGGGTCGGCAGCGGGTAACCGCTGCCTCCGGCCAGGACAGCCGGCCACGGGAGGGCGACGGGTGAGGGTCACCGAGATCCGGGTGCACGGGGTCGCCGACAAGGGGCCCGAGTCGATCCTCGACCGACCGATCGTCGCGCGGGTCGCGGGGGACGACAACGCCGGCTTCTACCGGCCGCGGCCCGGCTTCGGTACCCCCGCGGATCGCGACGGGGTGACGCTTGAGGCGTACCGCTGGAGCCGGTTGACCGGCGGCACCGCCACTCGAACGTTCTCCCTGGTCCTGCTCCTGCCGTTCATGCTCAGCAACATCGCGGTCTGGATGCTGCCGGTCAGCGGTCGCGGTGGCCATGCCGGTCGGGCGCTGTGCCGGCTGCTGGCCGCGACGATGACCGCGATGTACGTGCTCTCCACCGTCGGGGTGTCCCTCGACCTGATCGCGTGGCAGTGCGCTGCCTACCCGAGGTGCCTGGAGGGGCGGCGGGAGATCTCCTGGCTGGGCGGCGTGCCGCCGGGGCAGCGGCTCGCGCTGCTGGCCGTACCGCCGATCATCGCGATCGTCCTGATCTGGCGACTCGGTGCCCGGACCTGGCAGCTCCCCGAGGACGGCAACCACCCGCCCGGGGTGGGTGCGGACCGGCTCGACGCGCCCGCCTTCTGGGACGCCCGCACGCTGCTGCGTCGACTGCGCTCGGTGCACGTCGCGGTGGCGCTGGGCACTCTCGACCTGTCCCTGCTGCTGGCTCTGGCGCCGCACGACGCCACAGTGCCCGGCTGGCTGCTGCTGGCCGCGGATGTGGCGCTGCTCGCCGGCGCGGCGGTGCTGCTCTGCCGGCCGGCGATCGAGCGGCGTGGAGAGCAGGACCAGCGGAGTTCGCGGGCGATCCGCTGGGTGGCCGTCGCGCTCACCGCCCTGACCCTGGGGTACGCGTTGCTGCCCCGGCCGCCCTGGCAGGCCGAGGGGATATTGCCCGGGTACGGGGTGCTGGCCGCTGGACTGTTCGCCGGGCAGGTGGCGCTGCTCGCGATGCTGGGCCTGGTGGTCGTGGTGCAGCGCCGCGCCCTGCCCCGGCCCCTCTTCCTGCTGGCCGGGCTAGGCGCGCCATTGCTGACAACCGTCGCGATCGGGCTGGGCGTCGCCTACGACGCGGGCCTTACCTACGGGCTCGCCGAGTATCTGGACCGTGGTTCCAGCCCGACGCCGGCAAGGCCGCTGCCGCCTGGTGCGCCACCGCTGTCGCCGCCGATCGCCTTCCGCTGGGCCACCCTCGGCTTCTCCCTCGCCACGCTCCTGGTGCTCGTGACGGCAGTGCTCATACTTCGGTTCGGCCGGAATCGTCGGCGTCGGGAGGCCGAGGAACTGGTCCGGCGGGACTACCCGGAAGCCTCCCGGGCGGCCCCCGAACGGGTCCGGGCCGTCCGCGACGCGATCGCGCGTGCCGTGCTGACGGATCGGCTGGGGCCACTGCTGGCCGCCGTGTACGTGGTGTTGGCACTGCTCACCCTGGCGGCGGCCGGGCTCTCGGTGATCGGTCCCGGCCCGGGTGCGCTCGCTCTGCGACTCGGCGGCGAGCCGCTGGCCCGTCCGGTGATCTTCGTTACCGACCTGGGCGCCCTGCTGATCGGGCTGTTCGCCATGGTCCTCGCGGCGATGGGACTTGTCGCCTACCGATCCGGCGCGATCCGGCTGGTCGGGGTGCTCTGGGAGCTGGCAACCTTCTGGCCGCGTGCCGCACACCCGCTCGCCCCGCCGTGCTACGTCGAGCGGGCGGTCCCGGAGCTGGCCCGCCGGGTCGGTCAGCTCACCGCCAACGGGAACGGGGTGGTGCTGTCCGGGCAGAGTCACGGCAGCGTGCTCGCGGCGGCGACGGTCCTCCAACTCCCCGACCACTGCCGCCGGCGGGTGGCCCTGCTCACCTACGGCGCCCCGCTCGGAAACCGGTACCGGCGGATCTTCCCGGCGTACGTCAGCGACGAGATGTTGCGCGAGGTCGGCAGCCGGTTGGCCTGGCGGTGGATCAACCTGTGGCGGTACACCGACGCGGTGGGCGGACCGGTGTTCGTCCCGCTCGTCGACGGACCCGACGACCCGGCCGCCCGGGTCGACCGTCGGGTACGGGATCCGAAGGGGCTGCTCATCCCACCGACCGACACCGTGCCCCCTCCGGTGCAGGGTCATCGGTTCACGCCGGACGACGACTTCCAGGCCGCGATCCGCGAGCTGGTCGAGCGCTGGGAACGGCCGAACGAGTGACCGGCGGGGTCAGAGGGTGAGTTGCCAGTCGGTCCAGGAGTCCATCGGGCGGAAGCCGAGCTGCTCGTTGATCGCCACCATGTAGCTGTTGCTTGCCGCGTTGAAGGTGTCGATCACGCGGATCGCCGGCTCGTGGGTGAGCAGGTGGTGCAGGTTCTCGGCCTTGGCGATGAGACCGAGCCGGTGCCCTCGGTGATCCGGGTCGACGATGGTGATCTGCTGGAACGCGTGCCAGTCGGCGGAGGCGCCCACGTCCAGCATGGTCCAGGCGACCAGTCGACCGGACGCCTCGTGGCGCATTCCGAGGTGGTAGCACCGCCGGCCCCGGGCCTCCAACGCCCGCTCGTTGCCACGGACACGCTCGGCGTCCACCTGCTCCGGGTCCCACTGCACGTCGCCCATTGGCGCGTCAGTCATCAACCGGCCGTCCAGGTAGGCGATGTCCGCCACGTACTCCTGTGGGGTGGCACCCTGCCAGGAAACCGACCGGTAGCCCTCGGCTCGCGGCCGGGCCTCGGCCAGCGCCGCCCGCAGCGCGATCCGGTCGATCGCGTCGACCTCGAGGCGACGACGCACCTCGACGAGGGCCGGTTGGGCGCCGGTGGCGGCGGCGAACGCGTCGCCCGCCCCGCTTCGGGCTGGCCCGTCGGGCAGGGCGGAGACGGCCATTCCGATCACCCGCTTGCGGCCGTGCTCGCGCAGCAGGCGCACCGCGTGCTCGTGCAGCGCCCGGCCGACGCCCCGCCGCCGCAGCTCGGGATGCACAGTCAACCCGACGGTGGCGTTGTCGGTGTTGTCGAGGTACGGCAGGTCCAGCTGGAGGTAGCCGGCCGGCACGCCGTCGAGCCGGGCCAGCGCCCAGAGCGACTCGGTGCCGGGCATCGGCGTGTGCAACCACGCGTCGAAGCGCCGCCGACAGAAGGGCGGAAAATCCGGCAGGTCGGCGTCGTTGGCCGCCGCGCCGATCAGGTACGCCTCGTCGACGGCGGCTCGGTCGGCTGCGTCGAACGTCGCGATCGTGATGCTCATGCCGAGGAGCGTGCGCCCCGGGAAAGCGATCGGGCCAGCGAATTATTCGCTGGCCCGATCGAACGTGGTCGGGAGGGACACTCGCACAACGCCTCCGGCGTTGGGTCGCAAGAACTTCAAAAGTCTTCGGCGAAATGCCCTCCCGCACGGAGCATCTTGCGCCGTCCGGTTCCTGCCGTCAAGTCCGCAGCGGCGGGTTTTCCATACTCACAGCGAAACCCCAGTTACCCAGCTGATCCACTCGGGTTCCCTGAGAACGGGGTGACCGGGCCGGCCGGACACCGCAGTCTTCAGGAACGCGAGTGGACCAAACGGGCGGGGTGGGTCAGCCGAGGAGACCGGCGTCGCGGGCGGCGCGCAGCGAGGGCTTGATGTGGTGGGTCGGTCCGACCTGACCGGCCACCGCGTCGACGGTCTTCAGACCTTCGCCGGTGTTGAACACGACGGTCTCCGCGGTCGGGTCGAGCCGACCGGATTCGACAAGCTTGCGGAGCACCGCCACTGTCACCCCGCCTGCGGTTTCCGCGAACACACCGGTGGTGCGGGCCAGATCGCGGATGCCGGCGCGGATCTCGTCGTCGTCTGCGTACTCCATCCAGCCGCCGGTGCGGCGGACCGCCTCCAGGGCGTAGAGGCCGGCGGCCGGGTCGCCGATGTTGAGCGACTTGGCGATGCCGGTGGGCTTGACCGGGATGATGGTGTCGCTGTCGGAGTGCAGCGCGACGGCGATCGGGTTGCAGCCGGCGGACTGGGCGCCGAAGACCTTCCAACCGCCGGCCGGCGCCTCGACCAGGCCGATCTCCACCAGCTCGGAGAACGCCTTGTCAATCTTGGTGAGCAGCTCGCCGCTGGCCATCGGGATGACCACCTGCGCCGGGATGCGCCAGCCGAGTTGCTCGGCCACCTCGTAGCCGAGGGTCTTGGAGCCCTCCGCGTAGTACGGCCGGACGTTCACGTTGACGAAAGCGGTGTCCTCGAATTCGTCGGTCTCCACCAGCTCGCCACAGAGCCGGTTGACATCGTCGTACGAGCCGTCGATGGCGACCAACTCCCCGCCGTACACGGCGGTGGTGATGACCTTGCCCTGCTCCAGGTCACTGGGGATGAAGACCACCGAGGGCGCCCCGGTGCGGGCGGCGTGCGCGGCCACCGAGTTGGCCAGGTTGCCTGTCGACGCGCAGGCGAACCGGGTGAAGCCGAGCGCCTTCGCGGCGGTGAGCGCCACCGAGACGACCCGGTCCTTGAACGAGTGGGTCGGGTTGGCGCTGTCGTCCTTGACCCACAGCGGCGCGGTGATGCCCAGCTCGGCGGCGAGGTGCGGGGCCGCCACCAGCGGGGTCAGCCCCGGGTCGAGGGTGACCCGACTGGCCGGGTCCTGACCGGCGGGCAGCAGTGCGGCGTAGCGCCAGATGTTCTCCGGGCCGGCCTCGATCTGCTCGCGGGTGACGGTGGCCAGGGCGGCGGTGTCGTAGTCGACCTCCAGCGGGCCGAAACACTCGTAGCAGGCGTGCTGGGCGACGAGCGGGTAGCGGGCTGAGCAGGCACGACAGACCAGGGCGCGGGCGGGGCTGGCGGAGGTGTCGATGCCGGAGGCGGCGAGCGTCGACGTCATGTCGAGAGTCCTCTCATCTTTCCCCACATCGCACGGTGCGGCGGGGACGGAATTGGCACCTGCCCCGCGGGTCGCTCAGCGGTGAGCGCGCGGGGTGGTTGCCGGGGCGTCGTCGGGCCGTATCCCTCAGCCCCTCTGGATGAGGTATGCAGTTGTGCCGTCGAGTCTAGGCAACTAAGTCCGCCGCCTCCACCGCGGATCCCAGTGGGTGGGTCAGCGGGCGTTCACCGCGACAGGGTCGACCACCGCGATCTGATCCGTGACCGCGGTCGGCTGCGACGGCGACGACGGCCGGGTCCGCGCCCTGGTGGCGAGGTTCGCGGCGACCAGCGCGCCGATCGTGATGGCGGCCCCGACCAGCTCGATGGGCTCCGGGCGGTAGCCGCGGGCGATCTGCACCGCGAAGGTGGTGACCGGGACCAGGTTCATGAACAGCGCGGCGTTTGCGGCACCGAGCCGCTGCACCCCGGTGTTCCAGGCCAGCACCGCGATCACCGCGCCGACGACCACGGCGTACGCCAGTTGTGGGGTGACCGCCGCGAGGTCGGCGGCGGCCGGCGCGTGCTGCCAGCCGACGGCGTCCGCGCCGATGCTCGCGGCCAGCATGGCCGCCGTGCCGGCGACCGCGGTCAGGGTCGTGAAGCGCAGCGGTGACCAGTCGCCGAACCGGCTGGCGCCGTGCGTGTAGATGCCCCAGCCGAGCACCGCGCCGATCATCATCAGCCCACCGAGACCGAACTGGCCGAGCCCGGCCAGGCTCCCGCGGGTGATCACCAGGCCGACTCCGAGGAGCGCCACCAGGGAAAGGGCCAGCAGGAGCGGCTTCGGCCGTACGCCGTCACGGGCCCAGCGGACCAACTGGGTGATCAGCGGGGTGGTGGCCACGAAGAGGGCGATCTGCTGCGGGGCGGCGTGTTCGAGCGCCAGGTTGGTGAGCACGTTGAAGCCGGCGAAGCCGACAACGCCCAGCAGCACGATCTCGCCCGTCCGGCCGCCGTGCCGCAGCGCGCCGGAACCTTCGCGGAGCAGCAGGATGGCGACCAGGATGACGCTGGCCAGGAGGTAGCGGGCGGTGGTCAGGTTGAGCGGGTCGACCCGGGACAGCGCACTGGCCAGGACCGGGAACATCACGCCCCAACCGAGCGCGGCGAGCAGCGGGTAGGCGGCGGCACGGGGTCGCATCGTCAGCTCCAATGTTCGAGTATCGTCGAACCAACGACACCGACCCTAGGGTGTTGTTCGAAAGTTGTCGAACAAGGGTTACACTGGTCACATGGAGCCGCACGAACCCGACCTGAGCGACGTACCGGTCACCACCGTGCTGGCCGCACTCGCCGACGACGTACGACTGCAGATCGTGCGAGCGCTGGTCGAGGGTGGCGAGGCGACCTGCGGCAGTTTCGACTTCGGCGTCTCCAAGGCGACCCGCAGCCACCACCTCAAGGTGCTGCGCGAGGCCGGCCTGACCCGCACCCGGGCCGCCGGCACCAGCCGCCTGGTCCGGCTGCGCCGCGACGAGCTGGACAGCCGCTACCCCGGCCTCCTGGACGCGGTCCTCGGCACGCGCACGGCCTGACCGGGCGCGTTCGCCGGAGCCGCCTCATCGAGGCCCCGGCGAACGCGCGGCACGGGTGCGGTCAGACGACCATCGAACTGCGCTCGGCCATCGGCGCCGCGGGCGCGGACCGAACGTCGCGGCGACGGGAGAGCAGCGTGTCGAGCGCCCAGGAACCCGGGCCGAGGGCCGCGACCAGCAGGAACGACCAGCAGAAGAGCGCCGACAGCTCACCGCCGTTGTGCAGTGGCAGCAGATCATCCGGCTGGTGCACGACGAAGTAGGCGTACGCCATCGAGCCGGATGCAAGAAGAGCGGCGGGTCGGGTGAAGAGCCCGGCCAGCACCAGGCCGCCGCAGACCAGTTGAATCAGCGCGGCCCACCAGCCCGGCCAGGTGCCGGGGGGTATCGCCGTACCCGTCATGGGGTTGCCGCCGAACAACCCGAAGACCGAGGTCAGGCCATGCATCGTGAACAGCAGGCCGATCACGATGCGGAACAGGGACAGGGTCGGCCCGCCGAGCCGAGGAACGTTCATCGGTACCTCCATCGAAGGAATCTGATCTCTTCAATGTGAGGCATGAAACTATCGAAGTTTATAAATTCCTTGCTGGTGGGAAAGTCCCCGGTCGGAATGTACCGGTGTCCACAGCCCCGCGTCGAGCGCCCGCAGCGCCGCAGGTGCGCCGCCGTGGCGCCTGAGCTGCGAATACGACGAGATCCGAGCCGCGCCAACCGCCGTGGGCGCGCTCCCATAGTGTGGGTACGGCCCTGTCGAGCTGCCCCGCACACGGGGCAGACCCAGGCACGCACCCCCTTGATCGCCTGCCCGAGGCACGCCGGCCGGCATTGGTGATCCATCCAGCGATGTCGCAGACGATTCAGCTCCGAAGGCGCTCCAGGGGCAGTGCCCGCAGGCGAGCGGGTGACTCGGGATCCGGCGGGGGCGATGACACTGACACTGCCCCAGAAATGGGGCAGCTCGACAGGGCGCGTGGGAGACAGTCGGGGCCGGGCGGCGGCGGCTCACCCACGTGGGCGAGGATCGTCGAATGGTCTCCGGCGACACGGCAGCACGGCGGCGTATCAGCGCGGCGGTCGCGATGGCTCTCGCGCTCGGCGGCTGCACCACCGGCGACCATCGGGGCCAGGGCGGGGACCCTCCGAGCCGGCCGCCCACCGCGCCGAGTCCGTCCACGAGCTCCACGAGCACCGACCCGCTGGCCGACTGCCCGGCCTCCGGCGTCCGGATCCGCTCGACCGGCGGGGACGCCGCGATGGGCCTACGCGCCCTCGGCCTGGAGCTTGTCAACTGCGGTGACCGCCCCTACCAGCTCAACGGTTACCCGGTGCTGCACGTGTTCGACGAGCAGCACGAGCCGATCATGCTGCGCGTGGTCAACGGCGGCAAGGAGATCACCACGGGCTTCGACCAACCGCCCCGGAAGGTCACCCTCGCCCCGAACGAACGGGCCACGGCCGTGGTGCTCTGGCGCAACCTGGTCACCGATTCGACAGTGGTGGCCACCAACGGCGAGTACCTGAGGGTGGCGCCCGCGGCCGGGCAGCCGGGCGAAGAGGTGGACCCGGACGGGCCGATCGACCTGGGCAACACCGGCCGGATCGGCGTCAGCGCCTGGAAGAAGACCGAGTCGTCCGCGCCGGCGCCGACCCGGCCGGCCCCGCCGCCGATGCCGAGCGCGGTGCCGTCGTCGGTGAGCCCGCCCGACAGCCGGCTGTGAGCCCCGCCGCTACGACGTGATGTCCTTGCGGGTGAAGCGCCAGAACGCCAACCCCCAGAACAGCGTCGCGTAGCTGATCGCCGAGATGCAGCCGCGTACCACGTCGTCGGTCTGCACCGGGGTCGAGAGCAGCCCCAGCCAGGCGGTGCTGAAGTGGGTGGGCAGGAAGTCGCGTACCGCGCCCAGGGCGGTGATCTGGTCCAGGATGCTGGACAGGATCCAGAGCAGAACCGCACCACCCACCGCGCCCAGCGCGGCGTCCGTGGTCACCGACAGCAGGAACGCCAGGCCGGCCACCACCAGCAGGACGACCGCCAGGTAGCCGAGCACCGCCAGCAGCCGGAGCAGCCCCTCGCCCGGCTCCAGTTCGGCGGCGACAGTGCTGCGCAGCGGCGACCAGCCGTAGCGCAGGGTGCCGGCCAGCAGGGCAGTGCCAGCCAACAACACGAGAGCCAGTCCCGAGTACGCGAGCGCGACCACCAGCTTCACCGTCAACAACCGGGCCCGGGGCACCGGGATCGCCAGCAGGTAGCGCAGACTGCCCCAGCTCGCCTCACTGGCCACCGTGTCGCCGCAGAACAGCGCGACGACCACCACGAGCAGGAACGACGCCGACACGAAGATCGAGAAGAGGGTGAAGTTGAGGCCGCCGGAGGTGGCCAGGTCCACCAGACTGGCGAACTCGTTGTTGCCGTTGTCGTCGTCGCCACCGGAGTTGAACTGGAACGCGATCAGGATGATCAACGGCAGCAGCACCATGAACCCGAGCGCCAGCTGGGTCCGCCGCCGGGACGCCTGCCGACGGAACTCCGCCGCGAACGGCATGGTGGCCGACGGCCGGTAGCCCCGGGCCTCGCCCGCGTCGACAACAGCCATCACCGGTCACCGCTTCCCCGAGAGTTGTCGCCCACCAGGGCGAGGAACGCGTCCTCCAGGCGGCGCCGCGGCACCACCCGGTCCACCCCGATGCCGGCGCGTACCAGCTCGGCCACCACCTCGCTGCGGGCCGTGCCGTTCGTGTCGACCACCAACTGGCCGTCGCTCTCGGGCAGCACCCGCACCCCGTGCAGCCGGTCCAGCACCGCCCGCGCCGCCACCGGGTCACTGACGTCGAAGAGCACGCTCGGCGACTCGCCCACGATCTCCTCCACCGGCCCGGACGCCACGATCCGGCCCTTGTTCACCACCACCGCGTGGGTGCACGTCTGCTCCACCTCGGCCAACAGGTGGCTGGAGACCAGCACCGCCCGGCCGTCCGTGGCGTACCGCTGGAGCACCCGGCGCATCTCGGCGATCTGCGGCGGGTCGAGCCCGTCGGTCGGCTCGTCAAGCACCAGCAGCTCGGGCAGGCCGAGCATGGCCTGGGCGATGGCGAGACGCTGCCGCATACCGTGGCTGTAGTTCTTGATCTTCCGGTGCACGGAGTCGCCCAGGCCGGCGATCTCCAGGGCCGCGTCGAACTGGGCGTCCTCCCACGGCCGGCCGGTGGCCCGCCAGTACGCCTTCAGGTTCTCCAGCCCGGACATGTGCGGCAGGAAGCCGGGTCCCTCGACCAGCGCGCCGATCCGGGACAGCACCGGCGAGCCGGGCACCAGCCGGCGACCGAAGACGTAGATCTCCCCGGCGGTCGGCTGGGTCAACCCCATCAGCACCCGCAGGGTGGTCGTCTTGCCGGCGCCGTTGGGCCCGAGCAGACCCACCACCTGACCGGGGTGCACCTCGAAGTCCACGTTCGACACCGCCACGAAGCCGTCCGCGTACTCCTTGCGCAGCTCGCGCACGGCCAGCGGCGTCTCCGCGTACTCCGGATGCACCGACCGGTCCTGGCGGCGATGCCGGCGGCGCAGCACGGCGACGACCACGACGAGGCCGATCGCGATGGCGGCGAGCAGGCCGGCGAGCACCCAGCGCCAGAGCGTCGCGGCGGTGGGGATCGGCTCGCCGTCGACAGTGGGCAGGGTGACCGCGCCGTCCGCCGCCACCGTGTAGACGGTCGGCTCGGCCGGCGTGGTGTACGCCTGGTCGGAGGTGGCCACGACGAGGCGTAGCCGGTGCCCGGCCTCCACCCGGCGGACGATCCCGGGCAGCGTCACGGTTACCGGGGTGGCGTCCTGCACCTGCTGCGGCAGGCCGGTGAGCCGGATCGGGGCGACCAGCCCGTTCGGCAGGGTCGCCGCGCCGTCCTTGTCGACGTCGTAGAGCTTGACGAAGAGCACCGCCGTACCGGTCGGCGAGGCGGCCCGCAGGGTGACGGTGGGCGCGCCGGCCACGTCCACCGCCTCGGTCAGCGGTGTCGACTCGAACCGGGCGTGCTGGCCGGGCACGTCGCCGGCCACGCCGTCCAGCAGGGAGGTGAGCCCACCGGCGAACGGGATCGAGGAGATCGCCGCCGGGTTGCCGTTCGGCGGGTTCGCGATCGGCTGGGCCGGCCCGGCGACAGTGACCTCCCGCCGGTTGTTGCCGGTCAGACCCGGGTAGTCCGCGCGGCGGAAGCCGGTGGCGACCAGACCCCTGTCGAGCGCGTCGAACCCGGCGATCCGCGACCAGGTGAAGTCGTCGCCGGGCGCGTCGCCCTCGCCCCTGACGTAGTGGTCGAGCCACGTGACGGTCAGGAACTTCACCCGGTCCTCGTCCGAGCGGGGTCCACTGCCACCGTCGTGACCGCCGGTGAACCAGGCGACCCGGACCGGGGTGCCGGCGGCGGCGATGCCCTTCGCGTTCGCGTCCGCCTCGCCGAGGGGGAAGAGCGTGTCCGCCTCGCCCTGCACCAGCAGGGTGGGTGCCTTGATCCGATTCAGTACGCCCGCCGGGCTGGATCGGCGCAGCAGGTCCACGGCCGCCTGATCGGCCCGGCCGGTGGTGGCGATCCGCAGGTACGCGGCGCACACGTCGGCGGCGAACCGGCCGCAGGACGGGTCGGCCGCACCGGCCGGGGCACCATCGGGACCGGTGCCCGGACCGGCACCCGGCCCCGGGCTGGGCGGGCCGGCCGACGCCGGTGCGCCCTGCGGCTGGGCTGCGGTCCCGCCGGAGAGCCCCGCCGGGCCGGAGCCCACGTTGCCACCGCCGCCGAAGAACAGACCGGCCCAACCCTTCTTGAACACACCCTCGGTCGGGGCTCCGCCGGTGCTCTCCGGCAGAAAGGCGCGGGACAGGTCGTTCCAGGTGATCATGGGGACGATCGCGTCGACCCGGTTGTCCTGGGCGGCCAGCAGCAGCGCCAACCCGCCGCCGTACGAGCCGCCGACCACACCGACCTGCGGGTCGCCGGCGGCGTTGGTGCGGACCTCCGGCCGGGCGGCCAACCAGTCCAGCAGCCGCTGAGCGTCGCGCACCTCGTAGTCCGGGCTGTCCAGGTGGATCTCCCCGCCGCTGCGGCCGAAACCCCGGGCGGTCCAGGTGAGCACCGCGTAGCCGCGCCCGGCGAACTCCTCCGCGTCGGAGCGCACCGACTCCTTCGTGCCGCCGAACCCGTGGGCCAGCAGCACCGCCGGGACCTTCCTCCCGGACGACGCGTCGTCCGGAAGGTAGAAGGTCGTGTCCAGATCGACCGGCTGGTCGCCGGACGGTCCGGAGCGGACGGTGAGCATCGCGCTCTCGGTGCGTACGCCCGGCCCCTTCGGCCACACCGCCCAGGTGACGGCGGCGGCCAGCAGCACGACGACGGCCGCTGCGGCGATCGCGCGACGGCGGGTGGGCAGGGCACGCCGGAACCACGCGGCCGGCGACGGCGATGTCATGCGGCACACGGTACGGCCCGCAGCCTGAGCATTGGCTGAGATCCGCCGTACGTCCGTTCGGTTGCCCCGATCGGTGCGCGGGGGGCAGCGAGCGCGCCGTGTCCGACGCGGCCCAGTGAGTTGAGTTCGGATCCCGTGAATTCCGATCTTCCACAGATATCCGTCTCGATCCCTCCATGTCACACCCACTGACGAAACAGAGCGTGTCGGGAACGCGCGCGAATGGTGACATTGCTCGAACTGACGCGAACCTGACTCGCCGACTGAGGCCTGACCAGCAGGGGGGTCGGTTAGTTTTCCGGTCCGGTGCACGGGACTTGTCGGGTCACCCGACGCCGCGCCGATCCGCGCCCCATGCCGGAGGAGACACAACCATGACAGTCCCCGCGCCGCGGGCCCGTCGACGTCCGTCCACCCTGGGCCGACTGCTGCCGCTGGTGCTCATCGGGGCACTACTGGCACCGGTGGGTCTGCTCGTCACGTCCGCCTGGCGGCAGACCACCGACGACCGGGACCTGGCCGTCCGGGAGCGACTCGGCGTGCAGTACCTCACCGCCCTGGGCTCGGTCACCGACGCCCTCGTGGAGGCCCAGTCCGCCGCGGTGAGCAATCGACCCGTGTCCGGCGATGCGCTGAACCGGGCGGTCGAGGAGGCCGCGGCGGTGGACGCCCGCATCGGCGCCGAGCTCCTCAGCCAGGAACGCTGGGCCGGGGTCCGCGCCAAGCTGGAGGCGCTGCGCGGCCGCAGCCCCGCCGACCCGGAGTCCGCCTTCACGGCGTACGGCGAGGTCTCGGACCTGCTGCTGGCACTGCACCGCAAGGTCCGGGAGAGTTCCGGGCTGGTCCGCGATCCCGTCGCTGACTCCTTCTTCCTCCAGGACAGCGCCGGCCAGGAACTGCCCGAGGCGGTGGTGGCCGCCGGCCGGCTCGCCGATCTGGGCACACTGGTCTCCCGCCGGCCAGCCGCCGAGCAACCACGCGGCCTGATGGAGCTGACCGGTCTGCGGGTGGCCGCCCTAGCGCCAGCCAGTGACCTCGTCGACAACCTGCGCTCCGCCGTGGACGGTTCGGAGAGCACCGATCTCGGCGCCAACGTGCTGACCCCGCTGGACACCTACCAGCGCTCGGTGGAGGCGCTGGCGGCCTACTCCACCCCGCCCAAGGCCACCAGCGTGGTGGACCCCGGTCAGTTGAGCGCCGCCGGGCTCAACACGCAGCGCGCCGCCCGCCAACTTCAACCGGTCATCCTCGCCGAGCTGGACGCCCTGCTCGTCGAGCGCATCGACGGGTTCAACCGGGACCGCTGGCTGATCGGCGCAGCGGGCGTGCTCGCCGGGCTCCTGCTGAGCTGGCTCGCCGCGCTGCAGATCGCCGCCGCTGGCCGGGCGCGACGCCGGGCGGCCCTGGCCGCGACCCACGCGGAGAGCGCCGACGCCCCGTCGCCGGCGGACTCGTGGCAACCGGTGCCCAGCGACCCGCGCGGGCTGCAACCGGCCGGCGCGACCCGCGATCCGGAGCCCGCGCAGTGGGGGGCCTTCGATGCTGCTCGGTAGGCTCCGGATCCGCGGCAAGCTCGCGCTGCTCGTGGTGATCCCACTGCTCAGCATGGTCGGCCTGGCCGTGCCCGTGATGCTCGACCGGGTGGCCGCGGCGCAGCGGGCCAGCGACACCGCCGAGCGGGTACGGCTCGCCAGCCGGGTCGGCAGCCTGGTCCAGGACCTCCAGCAGGAACGCATCCTCTCTGTCGGTTTCCTGCTCGGCCAGGTCGAGCGCAGCGAGGTGGTCCGCAAGTCCGCAGACGTCGACGACCGGGTGGCCGACCTGCGGGCGGCGCGGAGCGACGCGCTGACCGACCAGGTCGACGGCGCCCTCGACGGCGTGACCAGCCTCATCGACCTGCGCACGGCCGTCCTGGCCAGGACCGCCAACCCGGGTCAGGTGATGGACGCGTTCGACCCGGTCAACAAGGGGATCATCGAGTCACTGCGGCTGATGGTCGGGGTGGACACCGACACGTTGGCGGGCCGGCAGGTGCTCGCCCTCGACGGGCTGCTCCGCGCCGACGAGGGCCTCGCCGCCTGCGCCACCCTGAGCCTGCTGGTCAAGGCGATCGGCACCTCGGACACCACCGCCGCGTACGTGGCGTGCATCGCCGCTGTCATGGTCGACAACTCGCGCTACCGCAGCCTGATCACGCCCGAACAGCTCAAGGTGGCCCAGCTCAACGACGCTGCCGTGGAAGCGCGTACCCGCCCCAACTTCCTGGTCAGAAGCGCCCGCGATCCGGCGGCCGCGGTCCGCGACGTGTCGATCGAGGCGCTCTTCCCAGCCGTCCGCACGATGATCCGGCTCGGTCAGTTCGTCGAGAAGAAGCTGGTCGCCGACGTGCTCACCGAGGTGACCGCCGAGCAGCGGCGCGCGCTGACGGCCGCGTACCTGGTCGGTGCCGTGGCGGTGTTGATCCTGACGCTGGTGGTGCTGCTCAGCGTGGTGGTGGCGCGGACGGTTGCCCGACCGCTGACCCGGCTCACCCGCTCGGCCGACCGGGTCGCCCGGGTCGCCGAGGCGGAGCTGGTGCGGGTCACCGACGACGAGGGGGAGAGCCCCCAGCCGGTCCGGCTGGAGCCGGTGGACATCCGGGCCAACGACGAGATCGGCGACCTGGCGCGGGCCTTCGACCGGGTGCAGAACACCGCCGCGCGGCTGGTCGAGCGACAGGTAGCCGGCCGACGCAACGTGGCGCAGATGTTCGGCCACGTCGGGCGGCGCACCCAGAACCTGGTGGGCCGGCAGATCGCGCTGATCGACCGGCTGGAGCAGCAGGAGGCCGACCCGGGCCGACTGGAGCACCTGTACCGGCTCGACCACATTTCCAGCCGGTTGCGCCGCAACGCCGGCAGCCTGGTGGTGCTCTCCGGTTCGGCCGGCGCCGACGCCCACACCGCGCCGGTGCCGCTGGCCGACGTGGTCCGGTTGGCGCTCGGCGAGATCGAGGACTACACCCGGGTGGAGGTGCGGGTGCCGACGGGCATCTCGGCTGCTCCGGCGGTGGTCGGTGACCTCATCCTGGCGCTGGCCGAACTCATGGAGAACGCCACCGCCTTCTCCCCGCCGCACACCCGGGTGCTGGTGGCCGCCGAGACGTCCGGCCTCGGCGCGCGGATCACCGTCGTGGACCACGGCATCGGCATGGGCGAGCAACGGCTGGCCGAGGAGAACGCCCGGTTCACCCGCCGGGAACGGCTCGACCTGGCGCCGACCGAGGTGCTCGGTCTCTTCGTGGTGGGCCGGTTGGCCCGCCGCCACGGCTGGGAGGTGGGCCTTGCCGCCACCGCCGGCGGTGGGGTGACGGCACACCTGGAGATCCCGTCGACGTCACTCGTGCTGCGCCGCGCCGACCCGGCCGGGAGCACCGTCGCCCGGGCCGCGGTGCCGGAACGGGACAGGCGTACGGCGGCCGCCTCCGAGCGCGCCGCGCGGTCCATCACGGCGGCCGTCGCCGAGCCGGCCCGCTTCGACTCGGACCTGCTCAGCCGGGCCACCCGCAGCCTGGAGGCCAGCCCGTCCTGGAACGCGTTCGGCCCCGGCCAGCCGCCGCAGCCCGTCCCCGCCCCCGCCCCCCAGGAGCCGGAACCGTCGGGCGCACCGAGCACGCCGCGGGTCCGGCAGCGGGTGCCCGGCGCCAGCCTGCACGCCGCCGCCACCCCAACCCGGCCGGTGGACGCCACCGGCGCGGACCCCGCCGCCGCGCGGGCTCTGGTCGAGGCGTTTCAGGCCGGCGTACGCCGGGCCGAATTGAACACCGTCGACCTGCCGAGCACACCGGGAGGCGTCGGCCCTACGGTGGCGGGTGGCGCCGGCCCGTCCGACGCCACCCCGGGTCGGCCCCGACTGAGCCGACGGGTGCCGGGGGCGAACCTCACAGTCGTCCCGGCCTGTCAGCCACCCAGTACCCACCTCGGTGACCCGGCCGAGGTCCGCAAGCGCATCAGCGAGTTCGAGGAGGGCGTCGCCCGCGCTCTCCGCGAAGTCGGCCCAGACCGCCGGAACGAAGAAGGATCATCACGGTGACCAGTCCCTTCCTGCACGACAACGTCGACCAGAGCCAGTCCGGGGCCAGCGGGGACCTCAGCCCGGAGGCCCGTACGTTCAACTGGTTGCTGGACTCCTTCACCTCCGGCACGGCCGGGGTCCTGGAGGCGATCGCGGTCTCGTCGGACGGCCTGCTGATGGCCATGTCGGCGATCAAGGACCGGTCCAACGCGGAGCGGCTGGCGGCGGTGGTCTCCGGGATGACAAGTCTCGCCGGCGGGGCGGCCAGTTGGTACGCGCTCGGTGGTTTGAACCGGGTGATCGTCGACATGGCCGACGGCTACCTGCTGATCAGCGCGATCAGCAGCGGTTCCGTCCTCGGGGTGGTCGCCGACCGGTCAGCCAACCTGGGCACCGTCGCGTACGAGATGACGCTCTTCGCCGGGCGGGCCGGTGGCGCCCTGACCCCGCGGCTGATCGTCGAGTTGAAGAACGCCGTTCAGCAGTGACCTCCGACGTCGGCGGTGAGGACCCGGACCCGGAACCCAGGGTCCGGATCCGCCCGTACCTGCGCTCGGCCGCCCCGACCGACGCCGGCGAGGTGGTGGCAGCGGCGTTGCCGGAGCCCGAGCCGGGCGGTGGCCGGCCGGCCGGTCCCCGTCCGTTCGTGCTCACCTCCGGACGGGTGGCGGGTGCCGACCCGGCGATCGGGCTGGAGACGCAGGTGACCGCCCGGACGGACGGCGGCTGGTCGACCGGCCCGCCCGGCGCCCTGCTGGCACCGGAATCCCAGGTGATCATCGCGCTCTGCGCAGAACCGATCTCGGTTGCCGAGATCTCGGCCCGCGCCCGGTTGCACCTCGGCGTGACGCGGGTCCTGGTCGGTGACCTGCGGGCGGCCGGCCATCTGGACGTGCACGTCTCCGACACCAACGACGCCGCCGACCCCGACCTCATCCTGCGAGTGATTGATGGACTTCGTGCGATCTCCTGAATGGCCGGTCGCCCCGCTCGGCGGGGTCGCCGGAAACAGCGCCGCAGCCCGTTACGCCGTGCCGGGCGGCGGGCCGGCAGTCGGACGTGCCGGCACACCGCCGCCGCCGTACCAGCCTCCGTCCGGCGCGGGGACGTCACCGCCGCCGGTCGGCAAGCCGGCGACACCGCCGATCCCGGTCAAGATCCTGGTGGCCGGTGGGTTCGGGGTGGGCAAGACCACCACCGTGGGCGCCATCTCCGAGATCGCTCCCCTGACCACCGAGGCCGAGATGACAAGCGCCGGGATCGGCGTGGACGATCCGGGTGTCCGTTCCACAAAGACCACAACGACGGTGGCGATGGACTTCGGCTGCGTGACCATCGACCGCAGCCTGAAGCTCTACCTGTTCGGCACGCCGGGGCAGGCCCGGTTCGGCTTCATGTGGGACGACCTGGCCCGGGGTGCGCTCGGCGCGCTGGTCGTGGTGGACAGCGCCCGGCTGGACGACTGCTTCCCGGCGATCGACTTCTTCGAACGGGCCGGGCTGCCGTTCGTGGTCGGGGTCAACGCCTTCGACGGGCGGCTGGCCCTGGAACTCGGTGAGATCCGGTGGGCACTGGCCATCGGTGACCACGTACCCCTGGTGCAGTTCGACGCCCGGGACCGGTTGTCGGTGCGGGACGCCCTGCTTGTCGTTCTGGACCGTGCGCTGGAACGTGCGACCCGGGACAGGCAAGCCTGAGCCGACCGGCTCCGGCCGTGCGGGAAGAGGTGATCTGGTGAGGGGCGACCTGGACGAGACGCTGGCCCGACTGGCCCGGCGCGAGGAGGCGCGGCGCCGGCGGACCAACGACCGTGACGACAGCGTGCCACCGCCGGGCCGTCCCGGGCCCGGCCCGGACGACGTCCGCGACGCCGGGTCGGGACGGCACGATCCCCGGCACGCGGGGGCGGACTCAGCGGGTGACGTGGCCGGGTGGGGTCCGGTGGAGGAGGTGGCCGAGGCGGTCCGTCAGGTCGTCGGCGGCCATCCCGGGCTGGCGGTGACAGTGCAGGTGCAGCACGAGGGGCGGACGTACCCCATGCGGATCTCCTGGGCCGGGCCGGACGTCACGGTCGGGCCGGTGCCCCCGGCGGCGCCGGTGGAACCCCCGCCGGCCTGGCCGCTGTCCGGCCGGACGGTGCCCGAGTGGGCGCCCGGCCCGGACGGGTTGACCCCGGACCCGGCGGCCCGGCTGGCCGAGCTGATCAGGCGGGACCCGTCGTTGCTCGACGAGTTGGATCCGCGCCGCTGACCGGCGGGGCTGGCCGGCGGCGGCTACGGTCGGGCCGTGGCGCAACCCGACCTGACCCTGACGGCGAGCCTTCGGCCGGCCGCGTTGGACGCCCGACGGGGCATCGTGCGGCTGCACCCGGAGGCGCTGACCGCGCTGGGGCTGCGGCCCGGCGACCCGGTCCGGCTTGTCGGCCGCCGGGAGACGGCGGGGATCGTGGCGACCGCCGCGCCGGGCGCGAGCAGCGCCCTGCTGTACGCCGACGACCTGACCCTTGGCAACCTGGGCGTGCGCGACGGCGCTCAGGTGCGGGTCAGCCCGGTGCCGCTGACGCCGGCGGACCGGGTCGTCCTGAGCGGGCCGGTGGAGGTGGTCGCGGCGGTGAGCCCGGAGATGCTCCGGCTGGCCCTGCTGGGCAAGGTGCTCACCGCCGGTGACGACGTGTCGCTGCTGCCACAGGACGTGCTGCCGGACGCCTCGGTGCGCAGCCTGGTCGAGGCGGCTCGACGCAGCCTCGCCAACACTGTCGGTTTCGCCTGGACCAGCACCCTGCTCACCGTGCGCTCGGTCGAGCCGGCCGCCGGCGCGCTCGTCACGATGGACACCGTGATCGGGTGGGAGCACGGCCCGGCCACCCACGGCGGGCCCGCCCCGGTCGACGCCGGGCGGACGCCGCCGACCCGGACGGCCGACGCGGCCCCGGCGGTGGACCAGCCCGACGACACACCGGACGTGGACGAGCTGCCCGGGCTGCGCACCCAGGCCGAGGAGTTGACCGAACTGTTCGACCTCGGCTTCCACCACCGGGAGGTGTTGGGCCGGCTGGGCACCACCATCTCGCTGGGGGTGTTGCTCGTCGGCCCGGCCGGCTCCGGAAAGTCGGCGCTGGTCCGGGCCGTCGCGGCCCGGGTCGGTGCCCGCGTACACCCGCTGTGGGCGCCCGAGGTGGCCGCGTCGACCAACCAGGCCGCCGCCGACCGGTTGCGGGCCGCGGCGACGGCGGCCCGAGCCGGCGGGCCGGCGGTGCTGCTGGTCAGCGACGTCGAGGCGCTCGCACCGGCGGACCAACCCGGCCCGGTGGCGACGGTGTTCCGCCAGATGCTCGCCGAGTGCGTTCGGGCCGGTGTCGCGGTGGTCTGCGCCACCGGCCGACCGGAGGCGGTCGACCCGGCGCTGCGCGCACCCGACCTGCTGTCGCTGCGGATCAGCATTCCGCTTCCCGACCAGGCGTTACGCCGCGAACAGCTCACCGTGCTGACCCGGCAGGTGCCACTGGCCGACGACGTCCGGTTGGACGACGTGGCCGCGCGTACCCCCGGGTTCGTCGCGGCGGACCTGGCGGCGCTGGTGCGGGAGGCCGGGGTACGCGCCGCGCTGCGGCAGAAGTCCGCCGAGACACCGACGGTGTCGATGGCGGACTTCACCGCCGCCCGGGAGGTGGTCCGGCCGACCACGATGGCGGCCTCGACCCTGGATCTGGCCTCGGTGACCCTCGACGACGTCGGCGGCCTGGGCGAGGTCAAGCAGACGCTCACCGAGTCGGTGCTGTGGCCGTTGACCTACCCGGACACGTTCGCCCGGCTCGGGGTGCAGCCGCCCCGCGGTGTGCTGCTCTACGGCCCACCGGGCTGCGGTAAGACCTACCTGGTCACCGCGCTCGCCGGCTCGGGGCGGGCCAACGTGCTGTCGGTGAAGGGCGCCGAACTGCTCTCCAAGTGGGTCGGCGAGAGCGAACGCGCGGTCCGCGAACTGTTCCGGCGGGCCCGGGAGGCGGCCCCCACCCTGATCTTCCTGGACGAGGTGGACGCCCTCGCGCCGGTACGCGGCCAGGCCACCGACGGGGGCACCACGGACCGGGTGGTCGCCGCGCTGCTCACCGAGCTGGACGGGGTGGAGACGTTGCGCAACGTGGTGGTGGTCGGTGCGACAAACCGGCCCGACCTGGTCGACCCGGCCCTGCTGCGGCCGGGCCGGTTGGAGCGGCTGGTCTACGTGCCACCGCCGAACGGGCCGGCCCGCGCGGAGATCCTGCGAGCCGCGTCCCGGCAGGTGCCGCTGGCACCGGACGTCGACCTGGCGGCCCTCGGCGAGGAGCTGACCGGCTTCTCCGCGGCGGACTGCGCGGCGCTGGTCCGGGAGGCGGCGCTTGCCGCGATGCGGGAGTCGCTCGCCGCGGCCACTGTCACCGCCGGCCACGTGGCGACGGCACGGGCCCGAGTGCGCCCGTCGCTGGACCCGGCCCAGGTCGCCGCGCTGGCCGCGTACGCCGCCCGGCGGGACTGAGCGCCGCAACCAACCTTTTGGCGACTCCAGGCTGTTATAAGGGCGTCACATTCCTCTGTGGAGTCCTCCACCTGAACGTCAGGCGGTGTTCCTTGCGCAAGCTGCTGTCCCTCCTCCTCGTCCCCCTGGTCGCGGCGGCGACCCTGGCCACTGTCGGTGCGCCGGCGACCGCCCATCCGACGAAGCCGTTCCCGGCCCGGATCGCCCTGCCCGACGGTTTCACCCCGGAAGGGTTGACGATCGGTCGGGGCACCACTGTGTACGTCGGGTCCGTCCTGGACGGTGCGGTGTGGCGGGGTGACCTCCGCACCGGGCGCGGCTCGGTGCTGATCCCGGGCACAGCCGGCGCCACCAAGGCGGGCATCAAGATCGACCCGCAGGGCCGGCTCTGGACCGCCGACTTCGCCGGCGGCGGGGCCAGCGTGTACGACGCGAACACCGGTGCCCGGCTGGCCCACTACCAGTTCACCACCGACCCCAACAGCCTGGTCAACGACCTGGTGGTCACCGAGCGGGCGGTCTACTTCACCGACTCCACCCGACCGGTGCTGTACGTGGTGCCGCTGGGCGCGGGTGGCCGCCTGCCCGCCCCCACCGCCTTCCGGGTGCTGCCGCTCACCGGTCCGGGCGCGACGCCGGACGCGTTCAACAACGGGATCGTGGCGCTCCCGGACGGCGACCTGCTGGTGGCGCAGATGCTGACCGGCCAACTCGTCCGCGTCGACCCGCGCACCGGAGGCAGCCGCGTCTTCGACCTCGGCGGCTACTCGGTGGAGCGGGCGGACGGGCTGGTGCTGCGCGGTCGCACCCTGTACGTGATCCGGAACCTGACGAACGTCATCGCGGTGGTCCGGCTCAACGCCGGTTACACCGCCGGGGCGGTGCAGCGGGAGATCACCGGCCCGCAGCTGCGGTCGCCGGCCACCGGTGACCTGCTCGGCTCGTCGTTGTACCTGGTGAACGGTCGGTTCGACGTGGAGTCGACGCCGACCACCGACTACGACATCGTCCGGGTGCCGGCCTGATCCAGCCGGTCGGCGGTGGCCCCGCCGGGGCTGCCGCCGACCGTCCGGCCGGGCACGGTTCAGTCGGTGGGGAGAAGCGGACCGAGCGGGCCGAGATCCAGGTTCAGGTCCTCCACGGCCAGGCCGAAGTGCTCGCGCAACCCCGTCATCTGCTCCGCCAGCGCCATCAGCGTCACCCCGATGCGCTCGACCTGCTCCTCGGTGAGATCGCCGAGGTCGATCCGGCGGAGGGCCTGCCGCTCCATCAGCTCCCGCAGCAACTCGACGACGGTGAGCACCAGGCTGGCCAGGCCCCGCTCAACCGAGTCGCGGTCCACCTCGATCCGACGATCAAGCGGCGTGACCCGGGGCGGCTGCCACGACTGGGCGCCCAGCGCGGCGGCCAGCTCCCCCGCCTCGTCCCGCCGGATCATTCGGTGTCCTCCGGCGACGCCAGCGCGCCGACCGAGGCGACCAACGCCCGCAGCGAGATCCGGACCAGGTCCACCTCGGCGATCGACAGCGTGATGTCACCACTGATCACCACCCCGGTGGCGAGCACCCGGTCGAGCAGGTCGACGAGGGCGACCGGCCGGTAGGCCAGCGGATCGTCAGCGCTGTTCGGCGCGAGGGTGGTGGTCACCGCGACTCCCGGCCGGCGCCGTCGGGATCCGGGCGGTCCGCCACGAAGGAGTACGCCGGCCACGGGCCGGTCAACTCCAACCGGATCCCCGGATGCCGGTCACCAAACGATCCGACCAGGTCGGTGAAGCGGGACAGCGCCGAGACATCGACCAGGTACGCCCCGTTGAGCACCATCGGCGTGGGCGCGCCCGAAAGCCGCCGGTCCTGCGGGGCGTGCCGGCAGCCCAGCACCGCCACCTCGCAGAGGGCGGCGTGCACCGCGTCCGCGGCGGCGCTCGCCACCTGCTGATGTTCCTCCCGGGCGGTCAGCTGGGCGCGTCTGCGACGGAGATAGGCCGTCCCCACCCCGCCGGCGCTCGCCGCCTCGGCGTGCACGCTGGCGGCACCCGGGACCAGGTAACCCTTGACGCCCCACTCGCCGCGGCCGGTCAACCGGTCCAGCGCGGCGACCAGATCGGCGCGCCGGGCGGCGAGAGACCCGGCCACCCCGTTGTCGTCGCTGTACACGGTGGCGAGCCGGGCCGGTACCACCGGCCCCTGGCGTGCCAACATCTCGACCACGGCGTGGTGTGCCCGCGCCGCCCGCTCCAACCAGACCAGATCCTCCAGGTTGCGGCGCAGCGACTCTTCGCCGTACTCGTCCAGCGGTGCTGCGCTGACCACCGCGGTCAGCCCGGCGGTGGGCACCGCACGGACCGGGGCGCCGTCCATTCCGACGATCGCCGCCAACGTCGCCGGCTCGACGTCCCGGACCACGCCGTGCAGCCAGGCCCCGGTGGCCGGGGCGGGCCGGTCGGCGATCACCTCAGCCGTCGATCTCATCCCACTCCTCCCGTTCGGCGCCGCGACGTCGTGCCGGGGACCGCCGCTCCACCTCGACCCGCGCCGGGTCACGAGGTCCCAGCTCGACCGGCGGACGGGCCCGCGAGCTGAGCCACGGGTCGTGCTCCCACCAGTCGATGCCGATCTGGCGTGCGGTGTCGACCGACGCGATGACCAGTCGCAGCTTCAACGTCAGCAGCTCGATGTCGAGCAGGCTGACCCGGATGTCGCCGGCGATCACGATGCCCCGGTCGAGCACCCGTTCCAGGATGTCGCCCAGGTTCGCCGGCTCGTGGCCGGCGGGTAAGACCTGGCCGGAGTTCTGCACCACCGACGGCGGCTGCGCAGCGGTCATCTCAGTCCACCTCACCCTTCCCGCGCTGGTAGCGCCGCACCCGCCGATAGCCGAGCAGGTTCCCCTCGACGTCCAGCTCCACCTCGTACAGGCCGAGCAGGTCGATGGAGTTGGGGATCCGGTGCGCCTCGACCACCTCCACCCCGACCAGCCAGCCGTCCTCGGTGGCCTCCAGCGACGTGGTGACCGAGGGCTCGCGACCGGTCAACTCGACGAGCTGCCGCAGCCCCGCCCGGGCGGCCTCGGCCGCCGACACCGGCTCGACGTACTCCACGTCGGAGTAGCCGTCCACCGTCGGGTCACGCGGGGCGCGGTCGTCGTCGGTCACGGCGCACTCCTTCCTCGCGGATCGGGCCCTGCCGGCGCGGACGTGGCCGCTCGGCGGCGCGGCTCACGCCCACGGTGAGCCGATCCAGCACACGTTGCTCGGCCCTGTCACGGTCCTCGGCGCTCAGCTCACCGGCCGCCGCCGCCGCGTCCAACGCCTCCAGCTCGCGCCGAACGTTCACCGGGTTCCGCTGTCGCGCCTCCGCTTCCCGGGCCACCACGCCGACCACCGCGGTCAGCCCGCGCACCGGCGCGTACGGCAGGGTCAGCAGCGCCCAGAGCAGGTCCACCGGTCAGCCCGCCAACTGGTGCGCGTCGACGAAGTCGTAGGGGGCGAGCGGCCCGAGCAGCCGCATCCGCAGCAGACCCCGGCGGTCCTGCGCGTACTCCTCTAGCACGTCGACTAGCGCACCCTCCCGGTCGGTGTCCACCAGGAGGGCCACGTGGGCCGCGTCCATCTCGTGGCCGGGTGGGCGTAGTCGCGTGGCGACGACGTACTCGGCCGTCGTGTCGAGCAGCCGCCGGTTCTCCGCCTCGCGGCGCAGCTCCACCGCCTGGCTGATCAGCTCCCCGAGTCGGATCCGGGGCTCCCGGCTGGCCGCCTCGGCCCGGCCCCGCACCTGCTCGGCGAGCCGGGCGGCGGCCGGGTTCTCGGCGAGGATGGCGCGCAGCAGCTCGGTCTCCTCGAAACGGCCCTGCACGACGTACTGGACCCTGCCCTCAAACTCGGCGAGCGCGGCGGCGAACCGGTCGTGGTGTGGTCGCAGCAGGTCGAGCACCGCGTCCGGTCCGGTGACCACGGTGCCGAACCGCACCGGCAGCACCGGCGCCACGGCCGCTGTCCCGTCCAGCAGTTCCTGGTACGCCCGCAGGTCGGCCGACCGGCCCAGCGTCGCATCCAGCGGCACCTCGCTGACCAGGGCCCCGAGGTCGCCGTGCCGCACCACAGTCACCTCGCCGGGCGGCTCGCCGACCCCGGCGGCGTCCGGGGTCGCCGCCACGTCCGCCGGTACCAGCCCGTAGAGGAACAGTCCCGTCTCCGCTGCCATGTCAGCCCCTCCCGAGGTCCCGCACATTGCCGGTGACGTCCCGCACATTGCCGGTGACGTCCCGGACCGCGCCGGTGACGTCACCGAGAACACCACCCAGCCCCTCGCCCGGGTCGAGGCCGAGGTCGAGCCGGTCGACCGCCTGGGCGAACCGCAGGTACGTCTCGATGCTCGCCACCACCACCCGGGCGTTGATCTCCACGAGCGGGATGCCGACTACTCCGACAGTCACCTGCGCGTCGATCACCACGCCCTTGTCGAGCACCGTCTCCACCACGTCGGCGAGCCCGCCGGCGGAGCCCACGCGTTCCAGGGCTCCGCCGGCGGCGGGCTCACCGGCGGCGAGCGTCACTCGTCCCCCTCGCGGCGGCGGCGCACCACCGGGCGGCGCGGCGGCTCGGGTGCACGCCGGACGGGCGGACGGGGCCGCTGCGGCTCCTCTCGTGGCTGGGGCCGGCGGGCACGGTCCGGAGCGCGACGTCGGGGCGGCGGCGGAGGCTCCTCGTCGGCTTCGTCCGCGTACCCCTCGTCGTAGCCGTCCTCGTAGGCCTCGTACTCCTCGTCGTACTCCGGCTCGGCCGGTCGCCGCTGCGGCCGCTGACGCAGTCGCCCGCGGGGCACCTCCCTCTCGGCCGGCTCCTCCTCGGCGAACTCGTCGTCCTCGGGGCCGGCCGGGGCGCCGCCGCGCTGCTCCTGCCCCCGCTCGCGCTGCTCCCGCTCCTCGCGCAGGCCGGTCTCGTGGTCCTTGACCACCTGGGAGTCGCGGATCTCGCCGCGCCAGCCCTCGACCTGGTCCGGGTCGAGCGCGACCTCGGTCATCACGTGCCGGACGAAGTGCTTCAACTCCAGCCGCACCCGCCGGCCCTGGGCGCGCCACAGGTTGCCGGTGTGCTCGAAGAGGCCCTGCGGGTGGTACTCCAGCACCACGAGGATGCGGGTGAGATCCGGTGTGGTCTCGTGGAAGCTGACGGTGCCGTCGACCGACCCCTTC
This sequence comes from Micromonospora sp. CA-240977, assembly GCF_050942285.1. NCBI lineage: Bacteria > Bacillati > Actinomycetota > Actinomycetes > Micromonosporales > Micromonosporaceae > Micromonospora > Micromonospora sp. CA-240977. The sequence continues at coordinate 7,052,071 of NZ_CP192055.1, forward strand.
TCGCCCTTTGACCGCCAATGAATGAGTTTGTCCGGCACCTGGCGGACGATCGTCGACTCCCACGTCCGGTGCGACCAGAAGACCTGCGCCTTCCAGGTCAGCTTCTCGTCCGTGTCGGTGTCGACGTTCTCGACCTTTTTCATGAAGCTCGGGAAGTCGCCGAACTGGGTCCACTGGTTGTACGCGGCCCGCACCGGCACGCCGACCTCGATCGTCTCGACGATGTTGGTGACCTTCTTCTTGCCGCCGCCCTTACCGCCGCCTGTGCGGCCGAGAGCCGACATCACCTTCTCCTTACCGCCGGCCACCCCGGCGTGCAGCATCGCTTTCACCGGCGACCCGCCCTCAGCCAGCTTCTGCGCGCCGGTGGCGGCGGCGATCAAGCCGGGACCGCCGCCCTGGCGCGCGTACTCGCTGAGACGGCCGGTCGCGCCGGTGATCCGCTCGGTCACCACGCTCACCGCACGATCGCCGATCGCTCCGGCGAGGTTGCGCACCTCGTCGGCCAACTGGCCACGGAGCTTGTCGCCGAGGCCGCCCGGGTTGGTGTTCCCCGCCATGGTCACCTCCCCCGCCGCTGCTCGGCTGCCGTGCTGTCCTGGTCGTCGTTCGCCGCGCTCCGGTCGTTCGTCGCGGAGTTGCCGTTGTCGTCACCGCTCTGGTCGCCGGAGCGTCGACGCAGGGCGTCAGCGGAGCCGCGCAGGCGGCCGGTGACCGCGTCGACGCCGCTGCCGGCCGCCGCTGTCGCGGCCGCCCGGCCGGCGTTGACCAACGGCCCGCCGAGCCGGCTCAGGTTGCTCAGTTGGGGGGACGACTGAAGCACCGCGCTGCCCCGCTTCAGGAGCCCGGCGGGATCCCGGCTGGCCCGGCCGGCCGCAACCGCCGCGGCCAGAGTGAGCGCGGTACGCAGCTTGCGGCGACGGCCCAGCAGGTAGCCGAAGCCCACCGCCAGCCCGACTCGTGTTCCGTTCTTCATCAGGTCTCCTTCACTCCCCGGAGGGGTCCGGACGCCTGCCGGTGGAAACCAAGAAGGGGCTACCGGGGAATAGCGCAAATCTGGCCTTCGATCAGGCGTCCCGCATCTGCGGACCCGGGCGGCAGTACCCGGCGGAGTTACTCCGAAACCGCTACGGCAATTCCCGTTCCCGCCGCGCGGAGGCGAGCCGGAAATGCGGCGCGTGAGGGCCCAGACCGGACTTTTGTGCGGTCATGAGCAGGGAGAATGCCAGAAGGAACGAAAACCCAAATCACCTTTCAGAGGGCGGGCGGTGTCGAGTCGAGACAGATCTCGGCGCGCACCTTTCCGTCGTCCTCGTACAATTTCGCGCCGCACTTCTGCAATACGGCGACCGCGCCGAAGTTGTCCGGAGTCGTTTCGGCGACCACCGCCCGCATGCCCGCCCGAGCGGCGGCGTTCAGCAACTCCCGCAGGGCGGCAGCGCCGATCCCCTGCCCGCGGGCCGAGCGACCGAGCCACATGCCGGTCTCCACAGTGCCGGGCTCGTCACAGCGCGTCATCCGGACCATGCCCAGCACCTCGCCGCCGACGAGGATCGCGTACATCTGCGAGCGGGTCGGGCCGTCCAGTCCGCCGAAGCTGGCCCGATGGAACTCCCGAAAGGCCTCCCGGCGGGCGAGCGACCAGCCGGCGGGGGCCTCGACCGGAGGCATGACGTCGCTGGGCTCCGCCTCGGCAGCCGCTACGGAGAGCAACGGCTCCAGGTTCTGCTCGTCCACCGGCTCCAGCCGGACCGCACCCGCCACGTGCCGCAGTCTGCCGCGCTCAACGGCCGAAGTCCACCCCATTGGCCATCCACTGGCGGTCCGGACGACGGTACCGGCCGGTCGGGCGGGCGGGGTGTTCCACATCACGCTCTGTTGTCACCCGACCGGGTGTAGGGGGCTCAAACCGCCGGCGGCCCGAACTCGCAGAACACCACCGATGCGTCGTCCGTGGGCTTGTGCCGGCGCAACCGGTCGGGGTGGTCGCGCTCGGCGGCCCGGACCCGGTCGAGCAACGCGCCCGGCCCGTCGGCGCTCAACAGGTCCAGCAGTCCGCCCCAGTCGGTGAGCGCGAACTGCTCGACCGCGCTGGACGCGCCGTCACTGAGCAGTGCCGCCCGGCGGATTGCCGCCGGACCTCGCCGGGGCATCGTCCCGGTCACCGCGTGGAAGGCGGCGTCCGGGTCGGCGGCGGCCACCCAGTAGCCGTGGGTGCGGTTCATCCGCTCCCGCTGGACGCTCACTGCGTGCCGGAACCGGGTGACCGGATCCGCCGCTCCGCCCGGCAGAACGGCCACCGTCTCCCGCAACTCGACCATCGCCGCGTCCAGCCGGTTGTCGGTGACCACGCTGACCTGACCCCCCGCGTCCAGGACCAGCGGACTGTCGCAGAGCACCAGGTAGTCCACCTGGTCACCGCAGTCCCGCAGCAGGCAGACAGTGCTGGACGGGGTGCCCGGATGGTCGAGGTCGCACTGCCCGCCGTGGTCGGCACGCACCGCGAGGATGGCCGCCGCCAGGTTGCTGGTCAGCCGCGCCGCCGGGCGGACCGCCTCCGCGAGACCGATCCGGGCGGCGAGGTGCCGGACGTACCACTCCGGCCCGTGCACGCAGCCGGTGTCGAAGCCCTCCGGCACTGTCGCGCCGTCCAGCACGCCGACCAGCGGGCCGAACCGGAAGACCAGGTCCTCGTTGACCGGCCGGCCCGGGGCCGGTGCGGACGCGGAGCGTACCCGCATCACCGGCACCGGCCCCGCCGCGCCGACCGGATCAGCGCTGCCGAATGTCGTCGGCGGCCGCATGCGCCTCTCCCTGCACCTGACCGGCGGCCGAGCGGCCCTTGTCGCTCACCGCGGACATCCCGTGCTGGGCACTGGACCGCACCGACTGTGCCGCCTGCTGCGCGGGCTCGCGCAGGTTGTCCTGCACCTGGTGGCCCATCTGGCTCGCCTGCTCACGCAGCTGACCGGAGTGCTCACTGACCATGTTGCGGGCTCGTCCGGCGAGTTGCCGCTCGCGTCCGCTCGGCGGAATGAGCGAGGCGGCCAGCAGACCGACGCCGAAGGCGACCAGACCGGCGGCCAACGGGTTGCCCTGCGCCTGCTCGCGGGACTGCTGCCCGAGCGAACGGGTCTCGTCGCGGACCGAGCCGGCCGCGTGCGTCATCCGCTGGCCGGCCTCCTGCCCCAGGTGACTCGAGCTGCCCATCATCTTCTCCTTCGCTCGGGTGAACGTGTCCCGGGCCTGCCCGGCACGGTCACCGGCGATCCGACGCGGGTTGACCTTGTCGGTCAGCGCGTCGACGTCGTTGCTCAACTCGGTGCGGGTGGTCTCGATCTCCCGCCGGATCTGATCCGGATCACTGGACATGATCTGTTCCCTCCCGATTGCGTCACCGACCCCGCATTGCGTCGGGCAACTCCCGGGCGGTCTGCTTCGTCCGGGGCAGCACCGCACGTGCCCGCTTCAGTTGGGTCCGGGCGTTGATGAAGAGACCACCGGCCACGGCGGCCCAGATCACCGCGACGATCAGCGCCGCCCACCCCTGGTCCATCGTGTTGGACAGCCCCCACCAGAGGGCGTACGACACGAAGAGCACCGCCAGGAACCCGGCCAGCCCGGCGCCGCCGAACATGCCGCCAGCCTTGCTGGCCTGGCTGACCTCCTCGCGGAGTTCGGCCTTGGCCAGCTCGACCTCCTTACGCACAAGGGTGGACATGTCCCGGGTCACGTCGCCCAGCAACTCGCCGACCGAGGCCTGGGTCCGTTCCTTCTCCGGGGCGCTCACGGGGCCACCCCACCTGGCAGGTCGGTCGACGGCTGGTTGGCCGGCGAGACGTTCCGCGCCCGTGCCGTACCCGCGTACGGCTGATCAGGCTCCGCCGGCATGCCCTGCGGTTGGTACGACCCGCCGGACGCGTTCCCACCTCCGCCGTTACCGGACGCCTGCCCGGTCAGGCCACGGGTGAGCCGCCCGACAAGCAGTCCGGCCACCGCCGCGCCCGCGAGGAACGTCCCCGGGTTGCGTCGCGCGTACGTGCGTACCTCGTCGAGCACCTCACCGGGCTCGCGCTCGTCGAGCCATCCGGCGGCCTGCTGGGCGGCGTCGGCGGCCTTTCGTACCACCTGACCGGCCAGTCCGGAATCGCCATCCCGCTCGGCCATCGAACTGAGGTTCTGACCCAGGTCGCGAAGACCCCCGGCGGCCCGCTGCTGCTGCTGCTGCGCCTGGTCACGTAGCTGCCCACCGGCCTCGCCGGTCAACTGCCGGGCCTGTCGCCGCGCCTCTGCGGCCACCTGCCCACCCTGTTCAGCGGCGGCGTGGGCGACCTGACCGCCGGCCTGGGTGGCCTGCTGGCCGACCCGGGAGGCCTCCTGCCGGGCCTGTTGGGCTCTACCGCTCGACGATCCGCTCTGGTTCGTTGTCGTCATCCCCCGCTCCCTTCCTGAGTCCAGGGTCGCGTGGCGGCCCCGGAACGCCTCCCGCCTACCCGCCTGGCCGGCCGGCATGCGGTTGTGCCGGCCGGCCAGGGGTGCGACGACCGGCAGCGGAGGCGACAACGGGAGGAATCGGCGGAATCGGCCGCCGGGGCGCAGCAGGAGGTAGGGCGGTCAGCGACGCCGGTTGCGGGCGCGCGACGAGCGCAGCCGGCGGAGCCGGCCGATCAGCAGGGGGTCCGCGACCAACGCGGCCGGGTTGTCGAGCAGCCCGTTGAGCAGTTGGTAGTACCGGGTCGACGACACCCCGAAGGTGTCCCGGACGGCCTGTTCCTTGGCGCCGGCGTGCCGCCACCACTGCTGCTCGAAGGCGAGGATGGCGCGTTCCCGTTCGGTAAGCCCAGCTGGTGGCGCGCTGGGCGCAACCTCGACCCCGTCGTCCGGCTCGGGATCGTCGGTGCTCTCGATGGGCGGCACCGGCCGCGGGGTCGGGACCGTCGGCGCGCCAGCACCCGCGGCGTCACCCGGACGAGCGTCGGTGGACGGCTCGGGAGCGGCCGGGGTGGCGTCGGCGGACATGGCACTCAGCCTAGCCAGGGACGACCCGGGTCGCACCAGCCGGCGCGGCCGGCCCCGCACCGTCGGGGAATCCCGACGGCCGGGCCGACCGCGCCGCGTCGTACCGGTCGGGTCAGGAGATGTCGCGGCGACGCATCACCCAGAGCGCCGCTCCGAGGATCACCACCACCGTGACCGAGAGCAGCACCGAGGACTGCTGCCAGGTGATGTCCAGGGTCTCCGGTTCGCACGATCCGCTGAAGGTCGCGTTGCAGGAGTCCCAGTCCTGCAGGGTGATCGTCTTGGTCATCCAGGCCAGCATGTACGTGGGCAGCAGGAACGCCTCGGCCCAGCGCACGCCCGCCATATCCAGCAGGATGCCCAGGCCGAACTGGCCGACCACCATCACCGCCACCACGCCACCGAGGGCCATCGCGGTGTGCCGACCCAGCGACGCCAGGGCGAAGCCGATGGTGGTGAGCACCAACACCAACACCACCCCCCGCACGCCGGTCAGGACGAACGACTGCCAGGCACCGGAGGTCATCTTCTCGGTGCTGCCCCGGAATGTGGCGACGGCCCAGAACCCGGCGAACCAGAGCACCGCGGCGGGCAGCGTCACCGCCAGCATGCCGGTGAGCAGCGCGGCCAGCTTGGTGAGCAGTACGGTGAGTCGCTTCGGCCGCCAGAGCAGCAGGTTCATCATGCCGCCGGTGCTCCACTCGGCACCGATGAAGGACGCGCCGACCACGAACCCGACCAGGGCGAGGATCGCCGCGAACGGGATCAGCGTCTCGTCGAACGTGTCCCGGAAGTCGAACGTCGAGGGCAGGTACCACTGCGCCTGGAACTCCTCCCGGGGCACCGGCATCATCTCCGAGCAGTCGCTGGGGTAGCGGCCGTCGCTCGGCGTACCGGCCGCCTTGTCCCGCTCGCAGTTGGCCCGCTGCTGCTCCGTGTCGCGCACCTGCATCTGGTACTGCTGCTCGGCCTGCTGCTCGGCCTTCGCGTACTGCCCGGCGTCGAGCTTCTGGTTGCTGAAGAACACCCCGATGACCACCGCGGCCAGCACCAGCAGGCCGAGCAGCGTCATGTACCTGGTGAACCGCCGCTTGGTGAGCCGGCGCAGCTCCGTACGAAAGAGGCTCACGCGCCCCACCCTCCCCCGGTGGTGCCGGGCTGACCCGCGCCACCGACCTTCATGGACTCGTCGACCTGCCGGTGCTGACCGGGGACCGGCGCGGTGGACGTCAGTTCGAGGAAGACGCTCTCCAGATCGACGGCGATCGGCGCCAACTCGCTGACGTAGAGGTTGTGCTCGGCGAGCAGGCGCGTCACGGAGGCCGGCTTGTCGACACCTGTCAACATCAGGTGGTCGCTGTGGCCGGTGACTCCGATCCCGGCCTTGGTGAGCGCCTCGGTGGCCGCCGGCAGGTCGCTCACCGCTTCCAGCCGGACCCGGACGGCACCTGACGAGTGCTGCGCGAGCACCTCGTCGACCGGGCCGAACGCGACCCGCCGGCCCAGCGAGATGATGGTGACCGAGTCGCAGATCAACTGGATCTCGCCGAGGATGTGGCTGGACAGCAGCACCGTCATCCCGGATTCCGCGAGATCGCGCATGAGCGAACGCATCTCCCGGATGCCGCCCGGGTCGAGGCCGTTGGCCGGCTCGTCGAGGATGAGCAGCTTCGGGTTCTTCAGCAGGGCCGAGGCCACGGCGAGGCGCTGCTTCATGCCCAACGAGTACGTCTTGACCCGCTCGTCGGCCCGGTCGCGCAGCCCGACGAGTTCCAGCACCTCGCCGACCCGGACGGCCGGCACCTCGCCCGCCCCGGCCAGCAGGGACAGCGTGTCCCGGGCCGTGAAGTGCGGGAAGAACTGCGGGCTCTCCACGATCGCGCCGACCTGGCCGGCGACAGTGGGCAGCGCGTCGGGGACCTCGTGCCCGAGCAGCACCATCCGGCCGCCATCGGGTCGGATCAGGCCAAGCAGGGTACGGAGCGTGGTGGTCTTGCCGGACCCGTTGGGGCCCAGGAAGCCGTGCACCTGCCCCGCGTCGACCCGCATGTCGAAGCCATCGAGCGCGTTGCGGGCACCGCGTCGACGACTCTTGTACGTCTTACGTAGACCTTCGATCTCCAGGACAGCTGGCAAGCTGCACCTCCCCCAATGGGTGGGCGTGACAGCCGACACCATACGCGGTATGCAGACGCACGCAATACGCGGTATGCATCGACGCGCCGAAAGGGCTACTTCATCGACGGAGCGTGACCGCTCAGGCGCAGATGACCTGTACGCCGGCGGCGCGGAACGCGTCCACCAACTCCGGGTCGGCACCGGAGTCGGTCACCAGCGTCTCGACCCGCTCGACCGGACAGATCCGGGCGAAGGCGTGACCCCCCAGCTTGGACGAGTCCGCAATGATCACCACGCGCTTGGCCCGAGCCACCATCAGATTGTTCATCGCGGCCTCCCCCTCGTGGTGGGCGGCGGCACCCAGCTGCGGGTCGATGGCGTCCACGCCGAGCAGCGCGACGTCCAGGGTGACCTCGCGCAGCAGCGCCCCACCCAGCGGGCCGACGAGTTCGAACGACTTCGGTCGGACCACCCCGCCGGCCACCACCACCTTCATCCGGGACCGCACGAGCAGCTCGTTGGCGATGTTCAGCGCGTTTGTCACAACTGTCAGCTGCGCGCCCTCGGCACTGGTGTTCAGGTCCGGACGCACGGCGAGCGCCCTCGCCACCTCGGTGCTCGTGGTGCCGCCGTTCAGGCCGACCACGGTGCCCGGCGTGACGAGCGCGGCGGCGGCGGCGCCGATCCGCTGCTTCTCCGCCGAGTGCTTGGCTGTCTTGTAGCGCAGCGGCAGGTCGTACGAGACCCCGTTCGCGACGGCGCCACCCCGGGTCCTGGTGATCATCTGCTGCTGGGCGAGCTGGTCGAAGTCACGCCGGATGGTGGCCTGGGAGACGTCCAGCCGCTCGGCTGCCGCCTCGACGCTGACCCGGCCGTTGTCGGTCAGCATCTCGAGCAGGGCGTTCCATCTGGCGTACCGGTCCACCGCGGGGGCCCTCCCAGTGACTGCACGGACGGTGATTGATTGCGTGCACACTAGTGCGCGAAACTAGGCTGGCGCAAAAGGCTGATCTGCGCGATCGGTTGGTCAGTTGCCACGGCCACCGGCGTTCGCGCAGAATGACGCGCGAAATACGTGCCTAACGAGCCGTATTGCGCACCGGTCGCCCCTGCGAGGAGTTTCCCATGGCGTACGTGGACGCGGAGATCGCGAGCCAGCCCGACTGCTGGCGGGAGGCAGCCGTACTGGCCGGCGTCGTACACGGTGACCTGCCCCGCCCGGGTGAGCGGGTCGCCGTCGTCGGTTGCGGCACGTCGTGGTTCATGGCGATGGCGTACGCGGGCCGCCGCGAGCAGGCCGGCCAGGGCGAGACCGACGCGTTCCAGGCGTCCGAGTTCCCCGCCGGCCGCCGCTACGACCGGTTGATCGCGATCACCCGCTCCGGCACCACCACGGAGGTGCTGGAGCTGCTCGCCGCGTTGCGCGGGCGGACCCCCACCACCGTCATCGTCGGCGACCCGGCGTCACCGGCGGTCGAGCTGGCCACCGCCGCGGTGACCATGCCCTTCGCCGACGAGCGGTCGGTGGTGCAGACCCGCTTCGCGACCACCGCCCTGGCCCTGCTCCGGGCGCACCTCGGCGACCCGGTGACCGCGCTCGCCGCCGACGCCGAAGTCGCGGTGCGATCCCCGCTGCCGATCGACCCGGCCACCATCGGGCAGGCCACCTTCCTCGGTCGAGGGTGGACGGTGGGCCTGGCCCAGGAGGCAGCGCTGAAGTGCCGGGAGGCGGCCACCTTCTGGGCCGAGGCGTACCCGGCGATGGACTACCGGCACGGTCCCATCTCGGTCGCCGCGCCCGGCCGACTGGTCTGGGCGTTCGGCGAGCTACCCGACGGACTACCCGAGGACGTCGCCGCCACCGGGGCCGCCTTCGTGCACAGCCGCACGCACGGTTGGCGCACCGTGCTGGGCAGTTGGTCCGCCGGTCGTACCCCGGTCGACCCGATGGCCGACCTGATCCTGGCGCAACGATTCGCTGTCGCGCTGGCGACCAGCCGCGGCCTCGACCCGGACGCGCCCCGACACCTGTCCCGGTCCGTGGTGCTGGCGTGACAGGCGGCGACGCCGGGGCCACCGACCAGGTCGTCGTCGCGCTCGATGTGGGCGGTACGGGCATGAAGTGCGCCCTGGTCCGACCGGACGGCGTCGCGGTACGCATCGAGCGGCACCCCACAGGCGCCGCACGCGGCCCGGCGGCCGTGGTCGGCACGATCCTGGACGTGGCCGATGGGCTGGCCGCCAAGGCCCGAGCCGACGGGCTCACGCCGATCGCGGTCGGCATCGCCGTACCCGGGGTGGTGGACGAGGCGCGCGGCGTGGCGGTCTGGTCGGCGAACGTGGGCTTCCGGGACGTACCCCTGCGGGACCTGGCGGTGAAGCGACTCGGCCTGCCCACCGCGCTCGGCCACGACGTGCGCGTCGGTGGTCTCGCCGAAGCGCGGCTCGGTGCCGGGCGCGGCGCCGGGCACGTGCTGTTCGTGGCGATCGGCACCGGCATCGCCGCCGCGCACGTGGTGGACGGCTCGGCGTCCGTCGGCGCGCACGGTGCGGCCGGGGAGATCGGCCACATCATGGTCCGGCCCGACGGCCCGCGCTGCGGTTGCGGTCGACCCGGCTGCCTGGAGACGATCGCCTCGGCCGCCGCCATCGGCCGCCGCTACGCCGAACTGGCCGGCGAGGCGGCTGGCGCTTCCGTGACGGCGGCTGATGTCGCCGAGCGGGCCGCGGCCGGGGAACCGCTCGCCAGCCAGGTCTGGCAGGACGCGGTCGAGGCGCTCGCCGACGGCCTCGCCACCGGGCAGGCGTTGTTCGACGTGGCGACGATCGTGCTCGGCGGTGGCCTGGCCCAGGCCGGCGACCGGCTGCTGACCCCACTGCGGGCCGCGCTGCACGAGCGGATGACCTTCCACCGGGAGCCGCGACTGGTCGCGGCGGCCCTCGGCGACGAGGCCGGTTGCCTCGGTGCCGCCCTGCTCGCCCTGGACGCGGTACGCGTCCAAGACCATGACGCGGTACGCGTCCGTGACCATGACGCCGTGCGCGTCCGTGACCTTCAGGAGAAGCGATGACCGTGCGGGTGGACGGCCGAGTGGTGACCCCGACCGGTGTCATCCGACAGGGCTGCGTCGAGTGGGACGGGGGTCGGATCACCGCGGTCGCCGAATATCCGTCGGTACGGGACGGCAACTGGATCCTGCCCGGTTTCGTCGACATGCACACCCACGGCGGAGGCGGGCACACCTTCACCACCGGGGACGCCGACGAGGCCCGGGCGGCGGCCGACTTCCACCTCGCACACGGCACGACCACCCTGTTGGCCAGCCTGGTCAGTGCGCCCTACCCGCTGATGCGCGCGGCCACCGAGGCGTTCGCTCCGCTTGTCGACGAGGGCGTGCTGGCCGGGGTCCACTTCGAAGGTCCCTACCTCTCCGCTGCCCGTTGTGGCGCGCAGAACCCGGAGTACCTGCGCGACCCGTCGACCGACGAGTTGACCGAGCTGATCGAGTTGGGCCGGGGCGCGATCCGGATGGTCACCCTCGCCCCGGAACGCGACGGCGCGTTGGAGGCGATCAAGCTGCTCACCGCACAGCGGGTGGTGGCGGCGGTCGGTCACACCGACGCGACGTACGAGCAGACCCGCGCCGCGGTCGCCGCCGGCGCGAGTGTCGGCACCCATCTGTTCAACGGCATGCGCCCGGTGCACCACCGCGAGCCAGGGCCGGTGGTGGCCCTGCTCGACGCGCCCACCGTCATCTGCGAACTGGTCGCCGACGGCGTGCACCTGCACGACGGCATGCTGACCTTCGCCGCCGCGACCGCGGGCCCGGACCGGGCGGCGCTGATCACCGACGCGATGGCCGCCGCCGGCATGGCCGATGGCGAGTACGAGCTGGGCGGCCAGGACGTCACAGTGACCGACGGGGTGGCCCGACTTGCCCGCGACGGTGCGATCGCCGGCAGCACGCTGACAATGGACGCCGCGCTGCGGCACGCCGTGAACGCCGGCATCCCGATCGCCGACGCGGCGCGCATGGTGGCCACCACCCCGGCGCGCGCCATCGGCCTGGGTGACCGGGTGGGCGCCATCCAGGTTGGCCTCCGCGCCGACCTGGTGGTGCTGGACGAGGACCTCAACGTGGTCCGGGTTCTTCGCGGCGGCTCCTGGATGGAGTGATGTCGGAACCTTCGGCGCGCGTGCTGGCACGGGGGAGCTGAACCCTGCCATCCGCTGCCGGCATTACCTGTCGCGCAGCCTGTAGAGCTGCCCCAGCCGTGGGGCAGGCAGCCCTACCCGCCGACCCCGGGGCGTGGAACAGGCCGCTCCACCGGCCTACCCCGGCACGTGGGACAGACAGCTCCACAGGGCTACCACGGCACACGGGACAGGCGGCTCTACCGGCTGCCCCGCACGTGGGGCAGCTCTACAGGCTGCCGACGACCAACCGCCGGCTCCGGTGAGCCCGCGGCGGGCGCGGGGCCGTTCGGCGGGCGCGGGGCCGTTCGGCGGGCGGAAGGTCAGCCGAGGCTCGGCACTTCCACGCCGAGCACGGCCTGCTCGTCGGGGCGGTGCACCAGCACGTCGGCCAGGTACGACTGGACCGCGTGGCGCATCCCGACGTCCCGGCCGGCCTGCTCGGAGAGCAGCCACTTGTGCTCGATGATCTGCGCGAACAGCTCCTGCGGCTCCAGCTTGCGACGCAGATGCGCGGGGACGGCCCGGACCACCGGCTCGAAGACCTCGGTGAGCCAGCGGTGCGCGGCCTGCTGCTCGTCGATCAGGTCACTCTCCGCCCGATAGGCGTCCAAGTCGTTGAGCAGCTTGCGCGCCTGGTTCTCCTCGGCGTCGAGACCGGTCAGCCGCAGCAGCCGCCGGGTGTGGTAGCCGGCGTCGACGACCTTCGGCCGGACCAGGTAACGCCCGTCGTCGATTGAGGACATGGCCACCTCGGCCACGTCGAAGCCCAGCTCGTTGAGGCGGCGGATCCGGCCCTCGATGTCGTGCCGGGCCTCCCGCTCGATCGCCTGCTCGTAGGTGATCTCGTGCCAGAGCCGCTCGTAGCGCTGCACGACCTCCTCGCAGACCACCTCGGGATCGATGGACTCGTGCAGCAGGCCGGCGGCCTGGAGATCCAACGCCTCGCCGAAGATGTTCACCCGGGCGATCTCCAGGTCCTCACCACGCTGACCGTTGGAGAGCGAGTTGTGCAACGCGCCCGTCTCCGCGTCCACCAGGTAGGCGGCGAACGCGCCCGCGTCCCGCCGGAACAGCGTGTTCGACAGCGAGCAGTCACCCCAGAAGAACCCGGTGAGGTGCATCCGCACGATCAGGGCGGCGAGCGCGTCGAGCAGCCGGCTCATCGTCTCCGGCCGCAGGGTGTGCGAGAACAACGCCCGGTACGGCAGGGAGAACTGCAGGTGCCGGGTGATCAGCACGGATTCGAGGGGTTCCCCGTCCTCGGTCTGCCGGTCGGCGACGACCGCCACCGCCTCGACCGACGGGAAGTCGATCCGCTCCAGGGCGCGGAGCAGGTCGTACTCCCGCTCGGCGATCCGCTCGCGGGTCTCCTTGAACGCGTAGACGTAGTCACCAAGCCGGACGAACCGGACGATGTGTCGGGAGATGCCCTGCGGCAGCGCCACCAGGTGTTGGGCAGGCCACTCCTCCAGCGGTGTCGACCAGGGCAGGTCGAGAAGCGCCGGGTCCACGAGGGCAGAGGTGATCCGCACGGGCACAAGCATGACTGGTCGCCCCCCGCATCCGCCCCTGATCGTGGTTGGGCCCACAGCGCCGAACATCCCCGCCTCGCGCCGGGCCGGTAGCGTGGTCGCGTGCTCAAACCCACGGCGGTACGACGTGACCTGCGGCTACGGCCTGTCCGCCCGGCCGGCTGGTGGTTCGACGCGCTCCTGCTGGTCGCCCTGGTCGGGTTGACTGTGGCGCTCGCCGCCGACCAGCTCTTCGGGGTGGACCGCGCGGTCGCCGACTGGGCCGACGGGCACCGACCCATGGTCGCCTACTGGGTGGCCCGGGTGTTCAACCTGCTCGGCCAAGGCACCCCACTGACCCTGATCGCCGCCGGGCTGGGTGTGCTGCTGGCCGTCCGGCTGCGGTCGGTGCGGCCGATCCTGCCGCCGGTGGTCGGCTTCGTGCTGACCTACCTGACGATCGGTCCGTTCAAGGTCTGGACCGCGCGGGCGGCACCGAGCGCCAGCGTCAAGGAACCCTTCCTGCCCCCCGAGCAGACCCTGCCGCTGTTCCACGACGACCTGCCGGTCCGATTCGCCCAGTCCTACCCGTCGGGGCACGTCGCCAACGCCATCGTCTGGTACGGCGTCATCGCACTGCTGCTCGCCCCGCTGGCCCGCAGCTTCGGCCGGCACCTACCGGCCCGGCTCGTCACCGTGATCCGCATCGTGCCGCCGCTGGTCGTCCTCACCACCACCACCTACCTCGGCTGGCACTGGCTGACCGACTCGGTGGCCGGGCTGCTGCTGGGCCTGCTCCTGGACCGGCTGCTGCACCGGGTGCCCTGGGACGGCGTTCCGCTCCCCGGCCGGCTACGCGAATGGGACCGGCCGTTCACCTCGTACCCCTAAGCTTTCGGTCCGTGGAGCAACTGGCGCGGCGGCTCGGCGTACCCGATGCGGTTGTCATCGGTTTGGGCTCGATGCTCGGCGCGGGCGTCTTCGTGGTCTTCGGTCCGGCCGCCGCGGCGGCCGGCGGCGCCGGCCTGCTGCCCGCGCTGGTGCTGGCCGGCTTCATCGCGTACTGCAACGCGACAAGTTCGGCGCGGCTGGCGGCCCGTTACCCGGAGTCCGGCGGCACCTACGTCTACGGCCGGGAGCGCCTCGGACCGTTCGCTGGTTTCCTGGCCGGCTGGGGCTTTGTGGTCGGCAAGACGGCGAGCTGCGCGGCGATGGCGTTGACCATCGGGGCGTACCTGTGGCCGGGTCAGGCCCGGCTGGTCGCTGTCGCGGCGGTGCTCGCGGTGACCGCGGTGAACCTGCGCGGCATCGGCAAGACGGCTACCGTGACCAGGGCGCTTGTCGCGCTGGTGCTCGCGGTGCTGGTCCTGGTCGCGGTCGTCGGCCTGGTGGCCGGGCCGGTGCGCCTGGATCGGCTCGGCGAGCCCGGCGGCTCCGCCCGGGGCGTGCTCACCGCCGCCGGGCTGCTGTTCTTCGCGTTCGCCGGGTACGCCCGGATCGCCACGCTCGGCGAGGAGGTCCGGGACCCGCAGCGGACCATTCCCCGGGCGGTGCCGCTGGCGCTCGGGGTGGTGCTCGCGATCTACCTGGTGCTGGCCGTGATCGCACTCGGCGTGCTCGGCGTCGACCGGCTGGCCGGGTCCGCAGCGCCCCTTGTCGACGTGGTGACCGCCGCCGGGCTGCCCGGCCTGGCCTGGGTGGTCCGCGCCGGAGCCACCATCGCGGTCGTCGGGGTGCTGCTCTCCCTGGTCGCCGGGGTCGGTCGGACCACCCTGGCGATGGCTCGCCGCCGCGACCTGCCCGCCGCGCTGGCCGCCGTGCACCCGGTGTACCAGGTGCCGCACCGGGCCGAGATGGCGGTGGCCGCCGTGGTGATCGTGGTGGTGCTGCTCGGCGACGTGCGCGACGCCATCGGCTTCTCCAGCTGCACAGTGCTGGTCTACTACGCGATCACCAACGCGGCGGCGCTGACGCTGGGCCGCGAACCGGCGCGGAAGCTGCCGGTGCGGGTGCTCGCCGGCCTGGGGCTGGTCGGCTGTCTACTGCTCGCGGTCAACCTGCCGTTCGGTAGCGTCCTCGCCGGCTTCGGCGTGCTGGCCGCCGGCGCCGCCTGGTACGCGCTGCGCCGGGCCCGCCGGTGACCTGAGCAGGCCACCGGCGGTCAGGGGTCAGCGACTCAGCCGCCGGTACCGGCGTACCGCCAGCGGCGCGAACGTCGCGATCAGCAGCACCGGCCACACCACCGCCAACAGCATGGCGTGCTCCGCCGGCCAGGAGTCGCCACCCAGACCGGGGTTGCCGAACAGTTGACGGATCGCGGCGACGGTGGCCGAGAGCGGGTTCCACTGCGAGATGGCGCCGATGACCGAGGGCATCAGCTCGGGCGACACGAAGACGTTGGAGATCGCGGTGAACGGGAAGGCGGCCGGGAAGACGATCACGCCGACCGTGTCCGGGTTGCGGACCAGCAGCGCCAGGTAGATCCCGACCCAGGTGATCGCGATCCGGAGCAGCAGGAGGAGCCCGACGGCGAGCAACGCCTTGCCGACACCCTGTCGCCACTGCCACCCGACGAGCAGGCCACAGACCAGCAGGGTGGACATCTCCAGCAGGGCCCGGAGCAGGTCGGCGGCACCGCGGCCGGTCATCAGGGCGGACCGGGCCATCGGCATCGACCGGAACCGGTCGACGACACCCCGGCTGAGATCCAGCGCCACGCCGCTCGCGGTGGCGCCGAGGCCGTACAGCATCGTCATCACGAAGACGCCGGGCAGCAGGAACTCGCGGTAGTTGCCGCCGCCGGCCACCTGCATGCCGCTGCCGAACACGTACCCGAAGACGAGAACGAACATGATCGGCAGCGAGAAGTAGAGGATCAGCTCCTCCGGTGCGCGGATCACGTGGATCATGTTCCGCCGGGTCATCGTCCAGCCGTCAGCCACCGCCGCCGTCATGCCACGTCCGCCTTTCGTCCCACGCCGACGGGCTCGCGGGCCTCGTCCGGCCGGTGCCCGGTCAGGTACAGAAACGCCTCGTCCAACGTGGCGCGCCGGAGGCCGACGTCCTCCACCGCGACCCCGGCGTCGTCCAACGCCCGCACCACGTCGACCAGCCCGGCGACCCGGTCGACCACCGCCACGCTGAGCCGCCGCACCTCCGGATCGTGCTCCGGCTCCGCGGCACAGATCGACGCGACGATGCGGGCAGCACGGGTCAGGTCGGCCGCATCGCGTACCACCACCTCGATCCGGTCACCGCCGGTCATCGACTTCAGCTCGTCCGGCGAGCCCTCGGCCACCACCCGGCCGGCGTCGATCACCGAGATCCGGTCGGCGAGCTGATCGGCCTCCTCCAGGTACTGCGTGGTGAGCAGGACGGTGGTCCCGTCCGCGACCAGGCCGCGGACCAGGTCCCACACCTGGTTGCGGCTCCGCGGGTCCAGACCGGTGGTCGGCTCGTCGAGGAAGAGCACCCGCGGGGTACGGATCAGGCTGGCCGCGAGGTCCAGCCGGCGGCGCATCCCACCCGAATACTCACCGGCCGACCGACCCGCCGCCTCGTCGAGCCCGAACCGTTCCAGCAGTTCGTCGGCGCGTTGGCGGGCCGCCCGTCGGCCCAGCCGGAACAGCCGACCGAACAACTCCAGGTTCTGCCGGCCACTGAGGATCTCGTCGACCGCGGCGTACTGCCCGGTCAACCCGATCCGGGCGCGCACCTCGTCCGGCTGACCCCGCACGTCGAACCCGGCCACACTGGCCCGGCCCGCGTCGAAGCGCAGCAGCGTGGTGAGGATCCGAACCGCAGTCGTCTTCCCAGCGCCGTTCGGTCCCAGCAGTCCGTACACAGTGCCGGTCGGTACCGCCAGGTCGAACCCGTCGAGCGCGCGGGTGGGGCCGTACCGCTTGCCCAGACCCTCGGCGACCACCTCGTATGTCGTCATGCCCCCACGGTGGCGTCGGGCGCTGACGGGTCACGCACCGCCCGCTGACGGCGGCGCACCGGGCCGGCTCGCGGCTCCGGCTCGCTCCGCCTCGGTGATCTCGTCGAGCACGAGGATGATCTCCGAACGGGTGGCCTCGCCGACGTACCAGCCGGTGAGCCCGCCGACCAACGCCTCCTCGCAGAACCGTTTCGCCTCGACCAGATCGCCGCGCAGCCGGGCCACCTGGGCGAGGCCGAGGCGGGCGCTGGCCACGAACTCGGGCGCGCCACTGCGCTGCGCCAGGACCAGCGCGCCGGCGAAGTCGTCCCGGGCCGCGGTGAGATCACCGGCCCGCAGCCGGATCTCGCCCCTGGTCCGCAGCATGTCGGCCTGGTCGACGGCCGACCCGAGCGCCTCCACCAGTCCCATTGCCTCATCCATGTGGGCGCCCGCCGTCTCCGGGTCGCCCTGCCAGGCGGCCAGTTCGCCGAGCGCGCCGAGCGTGATCATGCAGCCCCACCGGTCCCCGGTGCTCCGGAAGCCGTCGAGCGCGGTGGCCAGCGCGGTCCTGGCCCGGTCCCACTGGCCACTCCACATCAGCGCCGAGCCGCTTCCCATCGCGCCGAGCGCGTTGATCCAGGTATCCGGACCGACCAGCCGCCGCAGCTCCCGCATCAGCTCCTCGACGTGCTCGGCGCCGCCGGACGGCGGCCCGGTCGAGATCCCCGACAGGTACAGCAGGAACGGTTGACGAGGTGCCCGGTCGAGGCTGCGGATCACGGAGCGCTGTGTGCCGAGCGACGGCAGGTGACCGGCACCGGCGAGCGACGTGTTGTAGACGCAGAGCGCGAACTCCTCGCTCAGCCCGGACGGCGCTTCGGCTCCCAGCAGGTCGAGAACGTCGGCGGCCAGCCGGGCCGCTTCGCCGCGCATGCCCCGCAGCCACCAGTAGAACGACAGGGCCGCGACCAACCCGGCCGCGTCGGGCCCGTCACCGGCCGCGGTGGCCCGGCGCAGGGCAGCGTGCAGGTTGTCCCGCTCGGCGTCGAGCCGCCGCAACCACTGCAACTGTTCGGCCTGCCGAAGGTGGTCGCTGGCGGTCCAGGCGAACTCCAGGAAGTACGCGGTGTGCGCACGACGTAGCTGGTCGGCCTCGCCGGCTTCCCCGAGACGTTCGGCGCAGAAGGCGCGCACCGTTTCGAGCATCCGGTACCGGCCACCGCTGAACTCCACGAAGGACTTGTCGGCCAGCCCGCTGAGCGCGTCGACGAACTCGGCGCTGGGAAGGCCGCAAACCCGCCCGGCGGCCTCCAGCGTCGCGCCGCCCGCGAAGACGGTCAGCCGGCGGGCCAGTCTCCGCTCGGCGTCGTCGAGCAGGTCCCAGCTCCACTCGACAACGGCCCGGAGCGTGCGGTGTCGGGGCGACGCGGCCCGGCTGCCCATGGACAGCAACCGGAGCCGGTCGTCGAGACGGGCGGCCACCTCGGCGACGGGCAACGCCCGCAGCCGCGCGGCGGCCAGCTCGATCGCCAACGGCAGGCCGTCGAGGGTACGGCAGATCCGCAGCACCACGTCGACGTTGGCCGGCGTGACGGTGAAGTCGGGTGCGACGTCGGCGGCCCGTTGCACGAAGAGGCTGACCGCCGCGTAGTCGTCGGCCTCCTTCGTCGACGCGTCCGGTGGCGGCAGGGTGAGCCCGGACAACTGGCACAACGCCTCGCCGGCCAGCCCGAGCGGCTCACGACTCGTGGCGAGCACGCGCAGCGCCGGGCACGCCCCCAGCAGTCGTGCGGCGAGCCGGGCCGCGTCGGCGATGACGTGCTCGCAGTTGTCGAGCACGAGCAGCAGCCGCCGCTCGGCCAGCGCCTCGACCAGTCGGTCGGTGGACTGTCGGCCCGGCTCGGCCGGGGCCCGCAGCCCCGCGTCACGCAGACCGAGCGCGCTCAGCACCGCCTGCGGTACGTCCGACCCGTCGGCCAGCCCGGCCAGCTCGACGAAGTGGACCTCGCCGTCGAGGCGTCCCGCCGCCTCGACGGCCAACCGGGTCTTGCCCGCTCCCCCGGGGCCGGTGAGGGTGACAAGCCTTCGCTCACCGAGCAACGCGCCAACGCGCGTGAGTTCCTCCTCCCGCCCGACGAAGGTGGTGAGCTGGCTCGGCAGCGCCTTCTCGCTCGTCGGGGGCACGGCGGAGCTGTCCCCGCCGCGCCGCACGGCGGAGCTGTCCCCGCCCCGCGATACGGCGGAACTCTCGTCGCCCCGCAGCACGGCCAGGTGGATCGCGGCCAGCGCCGGCGACGGGTCGACCCCGAGCTGCTCGGCCAGGCTGCGCCGGGCGTCCTCGAACTCGGCAAGCGCCTCGGCCGGCCTGCCCTGCGCGGACAGGGCGCGCATGAGGTGGCCGCGCGACCGCTCCCGCAGCGGATGCGCCACGACCAGTTGCCGCAACTCCGGGACCAGTTCCGCGTGCCCGCCCAGCGCCAGCTCCGCCTCGATCCGATCTTCGGTGGCGGCCAGCCGCAGCTCGTCCAGCCGGGCCGCCTGCGCGGGTACGCCGGCCACGTCGATGACGTCGGCCAGGGCGGGACCACGCCACAGCTCCAGCGCCTCGCGCAACACGTCCGCCGCGCGGGGCCAGTCACCACCGGCGAGCGCGCGACGCCCGGCCTCGGCGAGCCGCTCGAACCGGTACGCGTCGACGTCCGCGGGATCCACGGCGAGGCGGTAGCCGGCCGGGTGGAACTCGACAGGGGTGTGCTCGGCGGGCAGCGCCTGACGCAGCCGCGACACCAGGGACTGGAGCGCGTTGGCGGCGCCCCGCGGCGGGTGCTCGCCGTACAGACCGTCGATCAGCCGCTCGGCGGACACCACCCGCCCCGCGTCGAGCAGCAGGAGCGCCAGCAGCGCGCGCAGCCGTGGACCGCCCACGGCGATCTCACGCCCGTCGGCCAGCAGCACCTGGGTCGGCCCCAGGACGCGGAAACGCATGGCACTGATTGTCACCCAGTGCCGGCCGGTTCCCGCTGACCGCCCGCACACCGATGGCCCGGTACGCGCGGGCGGCCGTATTCACGGAGGTCGCGCAGCGGACGGTGAACCGGTCAGCTCACCTCGGCGGCCCCGTCCTGCCGGCGGGTCAGTTCGAATTCGTCGGCTGGGCCGCCGGCGGATGTCGAGGGAGCACCCCCGCCGGCAGGAACGGGAGGTGCCGCGCCGACCCCCGGGTCCGTCCGGCCCGGCCCCGAGGAGGGCGTCCCCGTCGGGGTGGGCAGCCCGCCGTGGACCGGCCGGGCCGGTCGAGGAACCGGACCCGGGTGGGCGGGCGGGGCGCACTGGCTCGTCAGCCAGTCCAGCCCGCGCCGCCGTGCGACAACTGTCAACCGGTCGCCCGCGAAGATCACCTGGCGGGGGTCGAGGTCCTTCCACCAGATCGTCCTGCCGCCGCCGGCCGGGGTACGAGCGATCAACCGGACCTGCCCGTCCCGGTTGACCACGTCCAACGGTCGACCGTCCAACTCGGAGCCGGGGGCGACCGGCACCTCGGCGACCGGCAGCGCATGCCTGTCGACCGGGATCGTGGTGATCACCGCGCGTTCGGTGAGTGCCCCGATGAAGGCCGGGGCGGCCAGGTAGGAGACCGACCGGGACACCCCGAGGGCGAAGGTCTCCTCCACGCGTTCGGCGAAGTCACCGTCGAAGAGCCGCAGCACCACCCGCAGGTCGGGTTGGAGGTCCCGGGCGGCGAGCGCCGCCTCCAGGTTGGCCACGTCGTCGGTGGACGCCACCACCAGCGCCTGACAGTCGGCCACCGACGCGGCGACCAGCGTCTCGGAGAGCGCGGCGTCGCCGACGATCACCGGCACCTCCAGCTGACGCGCCAGGGCGCCGCCGCGCGGCGCCGGATCCTTGTCGATCGCCACCACCTCGACGTCGTACTCCCGCAGCTGCGCCATCACCCGGGTGCCGACGTTGCCCAGGCCGATCAGCACGACGTGCCCGGCCCGCGCGGGCTGCAACCGGCCGGTGTGCAGGGCCAGCCGGGCGTTGACGATGCCGTCCACCACGACGGCGGTGATCAACGGGATCAGTGCCAACCCGGCCAGGTTGAGCACCACCTGCATGATCTGCGCCCCGGCTGGCTTGGCGGTGTCCGGGTCGGCGCCGCTGAGGGTGGTGACCAGGGTCAGGTACAGCGCCTCCAGCGGGGAGACGCCCTCGGTGCGGGAGATCAGCGCGCCCAGCACCGCGATCACCGCGAGCACCAGCATCACCGCGACGCCGATCTTGCGGGTCGCGAAGCCGCGTACCGCTCCCAGCAGCACAGTGACCGGACGACGTCGCCGGCGGGCCCGGACCAGCCGACGGGCGGCGACCTCGGTGCCCGGCGGCTGCCCGGTCGCCTCGGCGAGCACCAGGTCCGCGCCGGCCTGCTCGGCCGGCAGCAACTCCACGCCCTGCGCCTCGGTGAGGTGGGCCAGGGCGCAGACCACGTCCTGTGGGCGGACGTCGGCCCGCCGCGCCACCCGGAGCGTCTTGTCGCGGTGTTGGAAGGAGCTGGGGTCGACCTCGCCCAGCGCGGCGGCCACGAAGGCCGGCGCTGCCATCTCGGCGTCGGAGAGCACCTCGACCGGCGCCTTGATCAGCTTGCGGACACCGTCGGCGAGGGTGCCGTTGAACATCCGCAGCACCTGCCGGACCTGCTGATCGACGGCCTGCGCGCACAGCGCCGCGTGCAGGTTGCCGACGTCGTCCTGATGCAGCAGGGCCAGCCCGGTCGCCCCGGCCAGGCCGGCGGCCTCGAAGGTGGACACGTCCAGCCGGTCCGAGCGGACCACCCGGACCCCGCGCAACCCCGCCACGTCCGGGCCGTTGCTGCGGTAACGCTCCGGCACCACGACCGTCACCCGGGCCCCGCCCGCCGGCAGTTCGGATTCGAGCAGCGCCCGAGCCACGTAGTAGGCGAGCGCGTCCTTCCCGCAGACCACATAGTGCGGGCGCGGATCACCGACCGACCGCAGTCGCCAGTTCCACTCGACCGCCCGTCGCGCCCGGTCCCGCCACGGCTCCGCCATGCCCGGATCGTAATCAGCACGGCCATGGTGGGCGACCCCGTCCGGATCATCCCGGGACCAGGCATGCCCGCTCCGGCGACGGGTAGAGCAGCGGCATGCAGACCTTCCTCCCGTACCCGGACTTCCTGGCCAGCGCCCGCGCGCTGGACCAGAAGCGGCTGGGCAAGCAGCGGGTGGAGGCGATCCAGGTGCTGCGTGGGCTCACCCGACCCGACTACGGCTGGCGCAACCACCCGGCGGTGAAGATGTGGTCCGGGTACGAGGAGGCGCTCACCCGCTACGGGCTGGACATGTGCGCGGTGTGGACCGAGCCGGGGCGGGCCGACACCTGCGCCACCACGATGACAGTTGACCTCGCGGCCGCCTGCGGGCCCGGCGTCGTACGGACTCAGCGCGAGTTGGCCGAGGCTGGTGAGCTGCCACCGTGGCTGGGCCGCGACGAGCTGCACCTGAGCCACCGCTCGTCGCTGGTCCGCAAGGACCCGGCGCACTACCGGCCCCTGTTCGGTGACGACGTTCCGACAGATCTGGAGTACGTCTGGCCCGCCTCCGACCGCGCGCGCCGCTGCCTCCCGTAGCGGAGACTGGGCCGAGAGAGGTAGGTGCCCATGGCGCTGTCGCAAATGGTGGGTCGGCTCATCGGCGTACGCCAACATCTGGTGGACCCGGGCGGCGGTGGCGCGGACCGCGTGCCGCGACCGACCGCGGCGGTGGTGGTGGGTGGCGGCATCGCCGGCATGTCGGCGGCGGTGGTGCTGGCCGAGCGGGGGGTGGCGGTCACGGTGCTGGAGGCGGCACCGACGCTCGGCGGTCGACTGGGCGCCTGGCCGGAGGCGCTGGCCGAGGGCAGCCAGCGGAACGAGCACGGTTTCCACGCTTTCTTCCGGCAGTACTACAACTGGCGGTCCATCCTCCGCCGGATCGATCCCGAGCTGGGCTTCCTCAAGCCCATTCCGGGTTACCCGATCCTCAGTGCCCAGTGGCCGACCGAGGAGTTCGGCAGGCTGCCGCCCGCACCGCCGGCGAACCTGCTCGCACTGCTGTTGCGCAGCCCCAGCCTGCGCCTGGGCGACCTGCGACTGATGGACCGGGACGCCGCGCTGCCGCTGCTCACCTACGACCCGGTTCGCACCTACGCCGAGTTGGACGACACCACTGCCGACGAGCTGTTGGCGTCGCTGCGGCTGCCGGACCGGGCCCGGGCGATGCTGTTCGAGGTCTTCTCGCACTCGTTCTTCAACCACGAGGCGGAGATGTCAGCGGCCGAGATGGTCGCCCAGTTCCACTTCTACCTGCTCGGCAACCCGGAGGGGCTGGCGTTCGACTGTCCGGACGAGGACTACGCCACGGCGATCTGGGAGCCGCTGACCCGGCACGTGGAGAAGCACGGCGGCCGGGTGCTCACCGGCTGCGCCGCGACCGGGGTGCGCCGGGACGGCGACGGCTGGCGGGTGACGACCACCGACGGAGGCGGTCACCCGGCGGCCCACGTGGTGCTGGCCGTCGACCCGCCGGCGCTCGCCGCGCTTGTCGCGGCCTCTCCCGATCTGGTCGGGCAGGCGCCGGAGCTGGCCGCCCGGATGCCCGCCTTCGGCCGGCCCGGCCCGCCGTACGCGGTGGCGCGGTACTGGTGTGCCGGGGACGTGGCCGCCGAGCGGGCGGTGTTCAGCGGGGTGTCCCGGCAGCCCACGCTGGATTCGGTGACGCTCTACCACCGGCTGGAGGACGAGCCTCGGCGCTGGGCGCGGCAGACCGGCGGGTCGGTCATCGAGCTGCACGCGTATGCCTGCGAGCCGGGGGTGCCGGCCGAGGAGTTGGCCGAGCGGATGCGCCGCGAGCTTGTCGCGCTCTGGCCGGAGGCCGCCGACCTGCGCGTTCGTGAGCTGCGGGCCCGGGTGGAGGCGCAGGCGCCGGCGTTCACGCCGGGCAGCCACGCCTGGCGACCGGGGGTACGCACCGACGCGAGCGGCGTCTACCTGGCCGGTGACGGCATCGCCACGGACTTCCCGAGCGCGTTGATGGAACGCTCCGCCGCGACGGGCATCGTCGCCGCGAACCACATCCTGCGCGCGGAGGGCGGCGCGGCGGAACCGGTGCGCTCGATCCGGCCCCGGGGGCTGCTGGCCGGCCGCGCCACCCCAAACCGACAGAACGCCACATAAGCAACGGTACGCTGCCGTACGCTTGGTTGATCAACCGTCGATCGACCGGGCGGGAGGGCAGCGGCGAATGTCACCACTGCACCGCGCCGGCGCGGAGAACCAACAACCAATCGGCGAGATCGGCCGCGACGACGCGTACCCACTGATCCGCGACGAACGCGCCTGCATCGTCACCGCGCTGCGCCTGGGCTGGTGGATGGCGGACGCCTACCACCACGGGCAGCACGCCGAACTCGGCGTCCCCGGCGAGGTCCGACCACCGGTACCGCCGGCCAAGCTATCCAACCTCACCGAGATGTCCGCGCACCGGCGCATGCGCATGTACCTCGACGGGGCGGACGTCGCGCTGGCCCAGATCGCCGAACTCACCAGGCACACCGGCCCGGTGCCCGACACGTCGGCCGCCCGAGCCCTGCTACCCGACCTGAGCCCGCCCGACCCGGCGGATCCGGTGCCGCTGCTGCTCGCCCTCGACGACCTCAACGTCGAGGTGCTGCGGTGGGCGATGGCCACCAACCACCGGGTCGGGCTCGCCTACCGGCTGGGCCGATCAGTGGCCGACACCGTCCGAGCCGGCGACGCCACCCAGTTGCTACGGCAGTTCGGCGGTCGGCAGATCCAGATCAGCCGCTGGCTCGACGAGTTGGCGAGCGTGCTGCCGCCGTACTCGGCCGCGGTGGTGCGCCGGTCGCTGGCCGCCTGGGCGACAGCTGTCGACCGGGCCGGCCACGGCGACCCGGCCGAACCGGCGCCCGCCGAGCTGAGCCGGGCCCTGCGGGGCCAGGGCGACCTCTGGCGGGACGTGCTCACCGGCGGCCTGCACCCCCGCGACCTGCTCGACGAGGAGGACTACGCGGTGATCGCCCGAAACCTGATCATCCGGGACCGACGGCTGGTGGCGCAGGCGGCCCGGGGCATCTTCTGGCCCGTGCTCGTACCCCTGCTGCTTGTGCTCTTCGCGGTGGTCGGCGTGAGCGCCGCCGCGGCCGCCGGCTCACCCACCACCCGGGCCACCGTCGCCCTGGTGGGTCTCGGCGCCGGGCTGGCCGCGATCTGGCGGTCGGTCTCCGGGCCGGCACTGGCGGTCGCCGGCGAGGTCAACCGGCCCCTGCTGGACAGCGAACTCACCGCGCGAATGGCCCTACGGCTGAACCGGCCGCTCACCGCCGCCCGGCGCACGGCGGTCGTCGCACCCCGGACCCGCCGTCCGCGCCGCCCGGAGGAGCCGGGCGGCCGATCGAAATACGTTGCCCGTCTCTCCCGCCCCGACCTACCGTGATCGCGCAAGGTCAACCACCGCCGCGGGAGCAGAGCATGACGATGTCGCACGTCAGCACCGTGCCGTCGACGCTGCCCGGCGACGGCTGCCGAGCGGAAGGTCCCCGGGCGGGTCGGCCCGACTGACGCGTACCCCGTACGCGCCCAGCCGCCCCGTCCACCAACCGGACCGGGCGGCTTTTCGCTGTCCGTCACCATCGTGAAAGGAGCCCCGGTGGACGCCGTCCTCGTCATCAACGCCGACCTCGGCCCGCTGCACCGGGTCACCGTTCAACATGCCGTCCGGATGCTCTGCCGCCGGGTCGCCGAGATCCACGAGGCCGAGCCGGACCAGGTGATCGGCGTCTTCCCGATGCCCCGGGTGGTACGGCTGGTCCGCTACGTGGTCACCCGGTGGCGGTTCAGCGCCGGGCCGACC
Source organism: Micromonospora sp. CA-240977 (assembly GCF_050942285.1). Classification (NCBI taxonomy): domain Bacteria; kingdom Bacillati; phylum Actinomycetota; class Actinomycetes; order Micromonosporales; family Micromonosporaceae; genus Micromonospora; species Micromonospora sp. CA-240977. The sequence goes on from NZ_CP192055.1 coordinate 7,077,766, forward strand.
TGGTCCCGCGCCGGGGTGCTGCGCCGCGACGACCGCTGCTGCGCGTACTGCGGTGGGCCGGCCTCCACCATTGACCACATCCTGCCCCGCTCGCGCGGCGGCCGGAACACCTGGCGGAACACCACCGCCGCCTGCTACGGCTGCAACCAGCGCAAGGGTGACCGGACGCCGGCGGAGGCGGGCATGCCGCTGCGCCGGGAGCCGGTGAACCCGGGCTGGGGGGCGCTCGCCGGGCGGTGACGGACCGGCCGGCGGGATCGGGGGGCCGCGTCCCAGGCGCGGCACCCGCCGGCCCCGGTCAGACCGCGCTCTCCTTCACCGTCGGGTTCGGGCGGCCGTTGGGGCAGTTCACCCGGATCTCGCTGCGGTACTCGGAGGAGACCAGCTCGACCTGGATCTGCTTCGCCGGGCCCGGGTCGTACGCCTCCGCCCGAAAGCCGGGAGCGAGCGTCACCGCGAGCACCTCGATCGACTTCCCCACGCAGCCGACGGTGACCGTCCCTCCGCGCGCCCGAACCGGTACGCCCGCGGGAAGCGTCGGCGTCGGCGTCGGCGTCGGCGCGGTCGCGGTCGGCATCGGGTCGGGGGCGGTGGCGGTCGGCATCGGGTCGGGGGCGGTGGCGGTCGGGCCCGGGGCCACCGTCGGGGGCTCGGTCCGGGCAGCGGGCGCGGTTTGCCGGGCCGTTGGGGCGTCGGACACTCCGATGTCGCCCTCGGCGGCCGGCTCCTCGGTGCCCGGCATCCCCACCGCGGTCGTGCCCGGATCCTTGCCGGTCGACGGGGCAGCCAGCCCCGGTCGACGATTGTTGACGTCGCCGAGCGACCCGGCGATCGTGATCGCGCCGAGCACCGCGCCGCCGACCACCAGGATGGCCCAACGCCGACGCCACGACCTGCGCCCGGTGACCGCCGCGCCTCCCGCCGGAGCGACGGTCCCGGTGCCGGTGGGTTCGCCGGCGGTGGGCTCGCCGCCGGTGGGCTCGCCGCCGGTGGGCTCGCTGCCGGTGGGCTCGCTGGCGACGGCCACGTCGGACGTGGCTGCGCTCATGGCGGTGAGCAGGATGCGGGTCGCCTCGGCGGCCGGTGGTCGGTCGGCGGGGTCGCGGGCCAGGCACCAGCGGTAGAGCCGGTGGATCTCGGGCGGCACGTCGTCGATCTCCGGTAGCGGGTCCGGCTCGACGTGCGTCTGCCCGCGGAGCATTCCGGTCTGCGCCTCGGCCGGCCACGGCAGCCGGCCGGTGAGCACCCGGTGCAGCAGCAGGCCCAGGGCGTACACGTCGCAGGCCGGCAGCACCTCGCCGGCTTCCAGTCGCTCCGGGGCGAGATAGGCCGGCGTGCCCAGCAGTCGTCCCTCGAAATCGATCTCCGACGCGCCGGCGACCGCCGCGATACCGAAGTCGAGCACCTTGGCGCCGGTTGGCGTGAGCATCACGTTGCTCGGCTTGATGTCGCGGTGCACCAGACCCTGAGCGTGTGCGGCCGTGAGAGCGGCAGCCACCTCGGCGCAGACCCGCAGGCCAGCGCGCGGCGGCAACGGTCCGGCCGCCAGCCGTTGTTCGAGGGTGAGACCGCCGAGCAACTCCATCACCACGAACGGGACCGGGGCACCGTCCACCGGCGACTCGCCGTAGTCGTACACGCCGGTGACGTGCGGGTGCGACAGCCGAGCAGCCGCCTTGGCCTCGGCCCGGATCCGCCGCCGGGCGTTGGGGTCGGAGGCGACGAGCATCTTTACCGCGACATCCCGTTCGAGCACCTCGTCGTACGCCCGGTGCACCGCGGACATGCCGCCACTGCCGAGACGCTCCAGGAGCCGGTAGCGGCCCGCAAGCAACTGATCACGCTGCACGACGGACAGCCTGCCGTACGGACCGGGTCGCCGGCCACCCGGGATCGAACTGTCGCGATGGGTGATATGACGACCTCGGCCGTCCTCTCCCCCGATACCGGCCGAAACGGGGTCAGTCGACCGGCGGCTGCCAGGCGAAGCGGGGCGTACGCCGCTCGGCCATCGCCGCGACCCCTTCCCGGGCCTCGCCGGTGGTCGACACCTTCCGGTGCCACCAGGCGATCCGGGCCGGCCCGGCCCGGTCGTCGATGATCTCCTTCGCGGCGGCGACGCTCAGCGCCGACCGCTTGGCGATCGTCGCCGTCAGCTCGTCCACCCGCGCGGCGAGGCCGTCGGCCGGCAGCACCTCGTCGACCAGGCCGACCCGCAGCGCCCGCTCGGCGTCGATCAGCTCGGCGGTGAACAGCAGATGCTTGGCGGCGGACGGGCCGACCAGCCGGGCCAGGCGGCGGGTCGTCGGCGCCGGATAGACCAGACCGAGCCGGGCCGGCGGTACGCCGAAACGGGCATCGTGCGCGGCGATCCGCAGGTCACAGGCGACCGCGAGCTGAGCGCCACCGCCGACACAGGCGCCCCGGATGGCAGCGACGGTCGGCTTGGCGAAGCGGGCGAGTCGCTCCTCGGCGGCCACCGCGATGCTGGCGTCACCGGCGTCCAGCAACTCGGCCAGATCACCCAGGTCCGCACCGGCGCAGAACGCGTCGCCCGCGCCGGTGAGCACCAACGCCCGCACCTCGGGGTCGGGTTCCAGCCGGTCCAGCAACTCGGGGAGCTGACGCCACATGGCGGCGGTCATCGCGTTACGCCGGGCCGGGTTGTGGATCACCACCGTCGCGACCGGTCCGGTCACCTCGACGGTCAACTCCGCATCCGACACGTCCGCCCCTCCCGCGCCACCTCGTGCGACGCCACCCACCTGGCCACGACGACGCGCCCAGGCGGCCCCGGCGCCGCCGACCCGGCCACGACGACGCACCCGGGCAGCCCCGGCACCACCGACCTGGCCACGACGACGCACCCGGGCAGCCCCCGCGCCGCCGACCCGGCCGCGACGACGCGCGCCCGTCCGGCGACCATAACCGTGCCGCCCCGAGACCGAGCGGCCAGGCCCGCCGCACGCGGGGTGCTGGGGCAATCTTGGACAGTTTCCGTTAGCGCGTAACGGAAACTGTCCAAGATTGCCGGAAGCGTCTCCGGTTCGTTGGCGGTGACCGATCGGCTGGGGTGCCGCGCCGGGGAACCGGCGCTTGGGGCTCTGCGTCCGGGAACCGACGCTTGGGGCTCTGCGTCCGGGAACCGACGCTTGGGGCTCTGCGTCCGGGAACCGACGCTTGGGGCTCTGCGTCCGGGAACCGGCGCTTGGGGCTCTGCGTCCGACGGACATGAGACCCGCCCCGACGACGGCCGTCACGGCCGTGCTCCTGGCCACCCTCCTGAGCGCCTGCACCAGTGTCGACCGAGCCGTCGCCCCGACCGGGTCCCCGGTCACCATCGCTCCCCGTCCGGCCGACACGGCCACCGGCACCCCGCTGCCGACCACCGCCCCCACCGCCAGCCCTGGGGCCACCGGAGTGGCGCCCCGGGTGGTGCTCCGCACCTCCGGCGGCTTCGCCGGCCGTGGTGACGCCGTGACCGTCGAGCCGGACGGTCAGTGGACCGCTGTGGACCGGGCCGGCAGCTGGCGTAGCGGAAAGCTCGACCCCGCCGACCTCGGCCGCCTGACGGGGCTGGCCGCCGACCCCCGGCTGGCCGCCGAGGCGCGGCGACCGACCAGCTCGACCCTCTGCTCGGACGCGATCAGCTACCAGCTCACAGTGGGCAGCGCCGTGACCGGCTATGCCGCCTGCCCGGCTGACGGGACCCCGCCGCCGGCCACCCAGGCCCTGGTCAAGCTGCTGCTGCGGACCACCGGCACTCAGACCAGGTAGTCCGGGGGCAGGCCGGTGCCGCGCAGCTCCGGCGGCAGGTGGGCCACGTCGTTGACGGCGATCAGATTCGGCGGGCCGGCCGGGCCGTACCGGATCACGGTCAGGCCCGCGTTGTGCAGGTTCAAGCCCAGCCAACGCCGCTCCGGCGCGTCGAGGGCATGCCGCACCAGCCAGGCGATCAAGAAGCTGTGCGTCACTACCAACTCGCGCACCGGCTCGTCACCGGACGGCCCGTCGCTGACCGGTCCGGTGAACCGCCGTACCGCCGCCGCCGTCAGCCGCGGCCCGTCGACCCGTTCGGCCGCCGAGAACTGCTCCAGGAATTTCGCGTACGCCGCAGGCAGTCCCACCGGATCCGTGTCGTGTGGGAGGTGGTCACCGGCCAACTCCGTCGCGTACACCGGCACCTCGGGCAGCGACGCGGCGACCAGCTCGGCGGTCTGCGCGGCCCGGCGCAGCGGTCCGTGCTGGATGGCAGCGAACCGCCGGCCGCGCAGGCGTTCGCCGAGCAGGGTGGCCTGCCGCCGGCCGCGCTCGGACAGGCCGGTGTCCGGTTCCCCGGCATCCGACTCGCGCAGCTCGGTCAGGTCCTGCTCGGCGTGTCGGGTCAGGTACAGCAGCCGGGTCACCATGCCGCCCACCACACCACATCGAGTAGGGCGGTACGGCCCCGCGTCCCGTCCCTAGCCGCGGGGGAACATCTGGCCGATGCGGATCTTGTTGCCGAACGGGTCCCGGATGCCGAAGTCGATCCCGTACGGACGCTCGGTCGGCTCGTCGGTGATCTCGACGCCCTTCGCCACGAGGTCCTCGTGCGTCTTGTGGGCGTCGTCGGTGGTCATGAAGAGGTACCCGCCCAGGGCGCCCTTGGTGAGCAGCTCGCGGACCTGCTCAGCGGTGGCCGGGTCCAGCGCCGGTGCGCCCGGCTTCTCCAGCAGGATCTCCCGCTCCGGGTCGCCGGGCAGGTTGACCGTCAGCCACCGCATGAAACCGAGATCCTGGTCGGTGTTGACCTCCATGCCGAGCTTGTTCACGTAGAAATCGAGCGCCTCGTCCTGGTCGAGGACGTAGATCTGGGAGCGGCTGATCGCGTTCATCGTCATGCCGACAACGGTAGAGGTCCGCCGTGACCTGCTGCTTATCCAAAACTGCTGGGTCGGGTCCAGGCCTTGGTGAAGCACGACGGCACGTTGGCCGCCGCGACGCGGTGCCGCCGGAAATCCGAGGGGGACTCGCCGACGATCTGGCGGAACGTGCGGCTGAACGTGCCGAGGCTGCTGAAGCCGACGGCGTAGCAGATGTCCGTGACGTCCCGGTCGGTCTCCACAAGCAACGTCATCGCCCGCTCCACCCGGCGGCGTTGCAGATAGCGGTGTGGGGTCTCACCGAACGTGGCCCGGAAGGTACGGATGAAGTGCGCCTCGGAGACGTACGCGATCCGGGCCAGTGCGGGGATGTCCAGCGGCTCGGCGTACGCCCGGTCCATCGCGTCCCGAGCACGCAGCATCGCCCGGTTCGACTCCTCCACCGCGCGACTCATCGGCCCCCGTCCCCGCTCCGCTCGCTGCCAGGCCCCAGGCTACTGCCCGGCACTGCGTCGTCCGGTCGGGTAGCGCGCCGCCCAACCCGGGGAATCGCGCGAGACAGGCGATCGAGCGCCGATGTCCAGCCCTCGGTCAGCGGGCGCGATCGTCAGACTCTGGACGCCCCGGTAGCGGATGGTCAGATCTTCTTCGTGCTTCCAGCAGTTGTGCCAGAGGTACAGCTCACGCCACCGGTTGCCGCCCGTCTCGCCGGACGTCAGACGCGCAGGCTTCAGGCGCTTGACGCAGCGCTGGCCAAAGAAGCGATGCCGTCGTTGGCCCGTTCAACGCTGACGTGTCTCACTGCCGCCCCGCCGCCATAGTCGGTCTGCGGCGGCGCCGGTCGGAAAGGTCTGATGGAATTGGAGCCCCCGGCCGGGATCGAACCGGCGACATCTCGCTTACAAGGCGAGTGCTCTGGCCAGCTGAGCTACAGGGGCGCGTGCGTCGAGGTCAGCATAGCGAGTGACGTCCGGATATCCCGCTCGCGAGGCCTCCCGAGCATTGGAAACGTCAACAACCCGACGCGTACGGGTTCGCGGGGGCGTCGATTGATGTCTGAGCGTGCCCGAGTGCCCGGAATGCGTAGGCCGTGGGCCAGGTTCGGCGCTGTCCCGCCTTGGCAGCAAGGGGAATCCCGTTTACGGTTCACTGACACGGACGACAGCCCGGTGCCCCCGCGCCCGAGCCGCCGTCCGCTGACCGGCACGGATACGTGCCTGTCGCTCCTTCACTCGGATCGTCCGGCACGTTCCTGCCGGTGAAAGGAAGCGCTTCACCATGGCTACGGTCACCTATTCCAAGGCGTCCCGGGTCTACCCGGGCCAAGAGCGTCCCGCCGTCAACGAGTTGGACCTCGAGATCGGCGACGGCGAGTTCCTCGTCCTGGTCGGCCCCTCCGGTTGCGGCAAGTCCACCAGCCTGCGGATGCTCGCCGGCCTGGAGGACGTGGACGCCGGCTCGATCTACATCGACCAGCGTGACGTCACCCACCTTCCCCCGAAGGCCCGGGACATCGCGATGGTCTTCCAGAACTACGCCCTCTACCCGCACATGACGGTGTACGAGAACATGGCGTTCGCCCTCAAGCTGCGCAAGACCTCCAAGTCGGAGATCGACCGGCGGGTCAAGGAAGCGGCCGGGCTGCTCCAGCTGGAGGAATACCTCAGCCGCAAGCCGAAGGCGCTCTCCGGTGGTCAGCGTCAGCGTGTCGCGATGGGCCGGGCGATCGTCCGCGAGCCGCAGGTCTTCCTCATGGACGAGCCGCTGTCGAACCTCGACGCCAAGCTGCGCGTGCAGACCCGTACCCAGATCGCGTCCCTGCAGGCCAAGCTGGGCGTCACCACTGTCTACGTCACGCACGACCAGGTCGAGGCCATGACCATGGGTCACCGGGTCGCGGTGCTGCTCGACGGTGTCCTCCAGCAGGTGGACACCCCCCGCGCGCTCTACGACACCCCGTCGAACGTGTTCGTCGCCGGCTTCATGGGCTCCCCGGCCATGAACATCAAGACCGTCTCGCTCAACGAGCAGGGCGCCGAGTTCGCCGAGCTGAACATCCCGCTGACCCGGGAGCAGGTCGCGGCGGCCCGCGCCGAGGGCGGCAACGGCAAGGTGACGGTGGGCTTCCGCCCGGAGGACTGCGACCTGGTCAGCCCGACCGAGGGCGGCATGCCGGTCGTGGTCGAGCTCGTCGAGGACCTCGGCTCGGACGCCAACGTCTACGGCCACGCCGCCCTGGGTGGCAGCTCGGAGCGCTTCGTGGTCCGCACCGACCGGCGCAGCATGCCGAACATGGGTGACACCGTGTTCGTCAAGCCGCGTACCGGTCGCAGCCACGTCTTCCACGCCGCCACCGGCAGCCGGATCTGACGTAACGCCAGACCAACAGGGGCGGTCCGCTTCGGCGGGCCGCCCCTGTCGTCGTACCGGTGGGGGCTTTTCACCCTGCGGAGCCAGCGCGGATGTGGCTCTCCGGGGTGACTCGGCAGGGCAGGCCGCGCCCATAGCGTCGCGGCACGCCCAACCCGAGGAGACGCCGTGTCCGCCACCGCTCACCCGATCAACCGTTCCCGGCCGCACCGGGTGGCCCGCCTGGCCGGCCGCAGCCTCGCCTACTGCGCGACGCTGGTGCCGGTCGCCCTGCTCACGCTCGTGACCACCCCGTGGGGTGGGGCCGGCGCCGCAGTCGCGCGGTGGCGAGCGCTGCGTACCGGACTGCTCGGAGCACCCCAGACGCCCGCGCCCGGCCGGCGACCCGGCCCCGTCGCGGTGCTCGGCCACGCGCTGTTCAGCCTGCTCCTCGGCGTCGTGGCCCTGCTGCCGCTCGGCGTCGAACTGCTGATGGTGCTGCGCGGCGTGCTGTACGGCTTGGTGGACCGCGGCCCGTATGACAATTCCTGGGGCGGTCCGAGCCGGGCCGGCGCGTGGCTGGCGCACTTCCTCGTCGGCCTACCGCTGGCCGCCGCCGGGCTGGCCGCGCTGATCGGTATCGCCGCCGTGCACCAGCGGCTGACCCGACGTCTCGACGGGGAGCGGGGCCCGCTCTGGTTGATCCCGACCACAGTGCTGATGGCGCTGGCCGGTGCGCTGCTCTTCGTGGCCTGGACCCACCAGATCTGACGACGAGGCCCCCTCCCGCACCCGGCGGGAGGGGGCCTCGTACCACGTCGTTACAGCTCGACCGACCGGCGGCGGGCGACCTCGGCCAGGGCGACCGCGGCTGCCACACTGGCGTTGAGCGACTCCACCTCGGAGATCATCGGGATGCTGACGGTCAGGTCGCAGGTCTCCCCGACCAGCCGGGACAGCCCGCGCCCCTCGGAACCGACAACGACCACCAGCGGGCCGACGGCGGCCTCCAGGTCGTACAGGTCGGTGTCGCCGTCGGCGTCCAGGCCGACCACCATGAAGCCGGCGTCCCGGCACGCCTTCAGCGACCGGGTCAGGTTGGTCACCTGCGCCACGGGCACCCGCGCGGCCGCGCCGGCGCTGGTCCGCCAGGCGGTCGCGGTGATCCCCGCAGCCCGCCGCTCGGGTACGAAGACACCCTGCGCGCCGAACGCGGCAGCCGACCGGATCACCGCGCCCAGGTTGCGCGGGTCGGTGACCCCGTCCAACGCGACCAGGAGCGGAGCCTGCTGCTCCACGGCGGCGGCGACCATGTCCTCGAACGGCTGGTACGCGAATGGCGGCACCTGCAACCCGACACCCTGGTGCAGCACACCACCGGTCATCCGGTCCAGCTCGGCCCGGCTGATCTCCAGGTTGGCGATGCCCCGGTCGGCGGCAGTCCGGATGATCTCGTTGATCCGGTCGTCCATGTCGATGCCCTGGGCGGTGTAGAGCGCCGTCGCCGGCACCTGGGCGCGCAGCGCCTCCAGCACCGGGTTGCGCCCGACGAGCAGCTCCGGCGTGTCCTTGCTCGGGTTGGACTTGCGCCCCGGCGCGACCCGGGGACCGGACCGCCCGGTGGGCTTGCCGCCGCGCCCGCCTCCGCCGGAAGCACCCCGACCCACCGGTACGCCCCGACCGCCACCCCTGCCCCAGGTGGTGTCCTTGCTGCCCGGCTGACCGATCTTGGGGGCGCGCCCCTCCTCGGCCGCCGCGCGGCGCTCCTTGTCCTGCTTCCAGGCGGTGCGCTGGGGCAGCTTCTCGGTGCCCGAGTAGCCCTTGTGCCACGGCCGCTCGTCGGCGGGCAGGGTGCGCCCCCGCCCGGCCAGCGAGTCCTTGTTCTTGCCGCCGGTGCCCTTGGGGGCGCCTGCCTTCGACGTCAGTCGCCGGCCACGGCGCTGCGAGTTGCCGGCCATCAGTCCTGCTCTCCAATAGTCCAACGGGGGCCCTGGGGGGTGTCCTCGACCACCACACCGGCCAGCTTGAGCTGGTCACGTACCGTGTCGGCGGCAGCCCAGTCCTTGCGGCCCCGGGCCTGCGCGCGCTGTTCCAGGGCCAACGCGATCAGGGAGTCCACCACGGCACGTAGATCGTCCGTGCGGCCACCGCCGGTCCAGGCCGGGCTGAGGGGGTCGACCCCGAGGATATCCAGCATCGCCCGCACCGCGGCCAGGGTGGTGCGGACGGTCACATCGTCGCCGCCGCTCAGCGCGGTGTTGCCGTCCCGAATGTGCTGTTGCAACACGGCCAGGGCGGCGGACGTGTTGAGATCGTCGTCCATCGCCGCGACGAAGCCGGCGGGCAGCTCACCGGGCTGCTCGGCGCCAACCCGCTCGGCCGCCCGCTGCACGAAACCCTCGATCCGGCGGTACGCGGTCGCCGCGTCGCGGAGCGAGTCCTCCGAGTAGTCGATCACCGAGCGGTAGTGCGCGGCCGCATAGTAGTACCGCAGCTCGACCGGCCGCACCCCCAGCGAGTCCACGTACGCCAGGTCGAGCGCGTTGCCGGCGGACTTGCCCATCTTGGCCCCACCGATGCTGAGCAGCCCGTGGTGCACCCAGTAGCGGGCGAACGGCAGACCGGCGGCCTTGGACTGGGCGATCTCGTTCTCGTGGTGCGGGAACGTCAGGTCCAGCCCGCCGCCGTGGATGTCGAACTCCGGGCCGAGATACCGCCAGCACATCGCCGAGCACTCGATGTGCCAACCCGGACGGCCCAGCCCCCACGGCGACGGCCAGTAGGCGTCCGCCGGCTCGTTCGGTTTGGCACCCTTCCACAGCGCGAAGTCGCGGGGGTCCCGCTTGCCCCGGTCCGGGGCGTCCCCGGCCGACTGCATCGCGTCCGGAGACTGACCCGACAGCGACCCGTACGCCGGCCACGACGCCACGTCGAAGTAGACGTCACCGGAGCCGTCGGTGGCCGCGTACGCGTGCCCGTCGGCGACCAACTTGGTGATCAGCTCGTGCATCTCCGGGATGTGCCCGGTGGCGCGCGGCTCGTAGGTCGGCGGCAGCACGTTCAACGCCCGGTACGCCTCGGCGAGGAGCAACTCGTTCGCGTACGCGATCGACCAGAACGGCCGGCCCTGCTCGCCCGCCTTGACCAGGAGCTTGTCGTCGATGTCGGTCAGGTTGCGGATGAAGGTGACCTCGTAGCCGGCGGCCAGCAGCCAACGGCGCAGCACGTCATAGTTGACGCCGGAGCGAAGGTGACCGATGTGCGGCGGGGCCTGGAGGGTGAGACCACACAGGTAGACCCCCACCTTGCCGGCTTCCCGCGGGACGAAGTCCCGCACCGATCGGGTGGCAGTGTCATACAGGCGTAGCGTCACCGTACAAGGGTAGCTGTCCGTGCCTGTCCGGATCTGCCGGTGCCGGGTCGTACGCTGCCAGGCGTGGATGCGACAGCACGCTCCGGAGAGACTCCAGCCCACCCCGACGCTGCGCCGGGACAGGCTGGCGCGGTCGCACAGGCCGGCGCGGTCGGGCCTGTCGATGCCGTCGCGGGACGTGCCGGGGAGACATCGCAGACCCTCGACCGTGGGTTACGGCTGCTACACCTCGTTGCCGACGCCTCGGGCGGCCTGACCGTCACCGAGGCCGCCAACCGACTCGGCATCGGCCGGGCCGCCGTCTACCGGCTGGTGGGTCCACTGACCGGGCACGGCATGCTGCGCCGCGACGGCGACGGCCGGCTACGCCTCGGCGCCGGACTGCTGCACCTGGCCCGACGCGCCCAGCCGTTGCTCGCCGAAGGTGCCCTGCCCGCGCTACGCCGCCTCGCCGAGCAGGCCGGCGCGACAGCACATCTGACCGTCGTCGAGGGTGGCGAGGGCGTCGCCCTGGCCGTGGTGGAGCCAACCTGGACGTCGTTCCACGTCGCGTACCGGGCCGGGGCACGACACCCACTGGACCGAGGGGCGGCGGGCCGAGCCATCCTCGCCGGTCGAGCCGGGGAGGCCTCGCCGGTGAGCAGCAGCGGGGAGTTGCAGGCCGGGGCGTACGGGGTGGCCGCGCCAGTGCTCGGCGTGCCCGGCCTGGAGGCCAGCGTCGGCGTTGTCGCGCTTGCCCCGCTGGACGTCGACTCGATCGGCCCCCAGGTGCGAGCCGCCGCCACAGCCATCACCACCGCCCTCAGCTAGCCCGCGAACCGCCCACGGCGCCCCGTTCCGGGGCAGCCCGACACGGCTTGGCGCGGCCCAGCGCGACTTGGGCCGCTTGATCAACTCGGGTTTACGGATGTCGCGGTATCCCGGCGCCTCCCAAGGCCCGACTTCCAAGAAGGCGAGTCGATCACCACCCACGACGGCCCGGATCACCGCCCCGCGACGGCCCGGGCCGCCCCCACGAACGGCCCGGACCACCACCCACGACGGCCCTGACCACCACCACGAACGGCCCGGACCACCACCTACCACCGCGAACGGCCCGGACCACCGGCCACGAACGGCCCGGACCACCGGCCACGAACGGCCCGGACCACCGGCCACGAACGGCCCGGACCTGGTCAGGCGGCCGCACCCGAGCGCTCCATACCATGGATCGGCAGGCCGACTCGTGGTTGTCCACAGGGCGGACGGTGTGCGTGGGTCAGGTTGTCCACAGGGGTTTCGGCGGTCGATCGGCGGCCGGCAGGCTGCTCGCATGCCACCACGTCCGCATCGCCCCGAAGCCCTGACCTGGCAGATCTTTCGCGGCTCCGACGCTGTCCGGGATGGTCTGCTCACCGAGCATCAGCTACGCAGCGCCGCCTGGGTGCGGCTGCGCCACGACATCTACGCCGACTCGAGGCTCGACCGGGACCACGCCTTGGCCTGCCGCGCGGCTCTCCTCCGGCTACCGCCAGGGGTGGTGGTCGCGGGTCCGTCGGCCGCCTACCTGCACGGCGTCGAACACGCCGCCGCCTTCACCGACGACGTTCATGTCCTCGTGCCCCGACCGCTGCGGATCGGCCCACAGCGCGGCCTCCGCGTGCACGTCAACGACATCATCCCGCTGTCGACAGTCGAGACGCCCGAGCGGGCCGGGGACGCGCCAGCCTCATGCCACGCATCGGGAGAGGACCGAGCAGCGGAAGCAGGACGGCCCACCGCCCCACGCCGCGCACCAGACACGCGACGCCCACCAAACCCCGGCCGAGCAACAGACACCGGACGGCCCGCCGGCCCAGGCCGAGCGGCGGACCCGGGACGCCCATCCCCAGGCAGGTCACCGGACGCGGTACGACCCACGGGAACAGGCCACCCGTCCGCTGTCGGAGTGCCACCACCCCCGGTGCGGCAACTGCCCAGGTCAGACGCCGTAGCGGCCAGCGCGGGCAGGGTGGCGACGGCCAGGCCGGGCGGCGGGCGATGGAGTGCGCTCGTCGCACCCGGGCCCATCGCAGAGCAGGGCGGCTCGATTCCCCGGTCCGACCCGGCGCGGGCCGCCTGGGAGACCGCCGTCTGGCTCGACCCGGTCCGTGCCGTCGGCGTTGTCGACTCCCTGATCGGGCAGGGGCTGACCGACCGCGACACGCTCGCCGATCTGGCGATCCGGAACGCGGACCGGCCCGGTGGGCGACGAGCGCGGTGGCTCTTCGACCTGGCTGACGGCGCAGCCCAGTCCCCACCGGAGTCGCACCTACGCGTGCGACTGGTGCTCGGTGGGCTGCCCCGCCCAGTCGTTCAACATCCGGTACGCCTGCCCGAAGGCCTTGTCCTGCGTCCTGACCTGGCGTGGCCCGAGTTTCGGGTAGCGGTCGAGTACGACGGGCAGTGGCACTCTGACGCAGATCAACTGCATCGTGACCGTCGTCGGCTGAACCTGCTGGTCGGCGCGGGTTGGTTGGTCCTGCACGTGACAAGTCGACGCCTGCACGGCGAGTTCCCGGCGGTGCTGCGGGAGGTCCGCGCCGCGCTGGTCTCCCGCGGGTGGCGACGGTGACCCTCCAGCTGGCCATGACCAACTCAGGTTCCAAGAAACCGCGCCTTCCACCGGACCTCGACACCCCGCCCTTAAGAAAACCGAGTGGATCAAGCCCGCAGACCGGCCCGCGCGACCGGCGAAGCACGACGGGCGAGCACGACCAAGCCTCAACCGGCTCGCAGCGTCCGGCGGTCGATCACGTCCCCGAACCGGCTCGCACATCCGGGCGCACCGCCGGCAGGTTGGCGAGCGCGGCTGGCAGGTCGGCCAGGCTGGACACTTCGGCGTCGGGCGTGTGACCGTGCGGACGAGGAAGCCCGCGCCGGTTCAACCACACCGATCGCAAGCCCGCCCGCCGAGGTGCCACCACGTCGTGCTCCCACGAGTCCCCGACGTACACGATCTGCCCGGCTGGCACCCCGGCTGCGGCAACCACCGCCGCGTAGAAGTCCGGGGCCGGTTTCTTGGGCAGGCCGTTCTCGTGGGCGTACACCTCGAAGGCGAACTCGCCGGTGAGCCCGCAGCGCTCGGCGCGGCTGTTGCCGTTGGTGGCGAAACCCAGGGTGTACGCGGAGCGCAGCGTGGCCAGCGCCGCTGTCACGTCCGGGAAGGGTCTGGTGAGGGCGAATCGGCGGGCGAAGAAGAGGTCGGCGATCTCGCCCACGTGGTCGTCCAGACCGGCGCGGGCCAGCGACCGGGCCAGCGCGGCGCGGCGGATCTCCATCACCGGGGCAGCCGCCAGCTCCCCGAAGACCGCCTCCCAGTCCGACTCCAGCTCGGCGAGGGTCACCTCGGCCGCTGCCGGGGTGCGTCGGCGCATCTCGTCGAGGACTACCACCAGCCCGCCGGTCACCGCGGGGCGCAGGTCGAGCAGGGTTTCGTCGGCATCGAACACCACTGTGGTCAGCACACTGCCCACGATCTCATCGACCGTCGAGCGCGAGCGCGGGCTCGGGCGAGACGGGCGCGGACGCCGACGGAGTTCCGCGCAGCTCGTCGAGCCGGACCAGCGCGACCCCGGCGACGATCAACGCGCCTCCGAGGAGCTGCCAACCCGTGGGCAACTCGTCCAGGAACAGCCAGGCGATCAGCACAGCGAAGAGCACCTCGGTCAGCCCGACGAACGACGACAGCCGGGGGCCGAGGATCCGGGTGCCCGCGATACCGGCCAGGTACGCGATGACGGCGGCCACCAGCGAGAGCCCGGCGATGGGCAACAGCCAACTGGTGGGCTGCCCGGCGAAGGTGACCTCGCCGAAAGTGGCATGCAGCGGCAGCAGACCGGTCAGTCCGATGAGGAGCAGCACGATGGCGCCGACGGCCATTCCGCCGCTGGCCAGGGCGACTGAGGGCAGCCGGGGGTCGACCCGCCCGGCGAGCACGAAGTACCCGGCCAGGCCGAATGCCGCACCCAGACCCCAGAGCACACCCACCGGGTGGAAGTCGGCGGTGCCGGCGAGGTCGAGCACGAAGGCCAGCCCGGCCAGGGCGGCTACCGACCCGGCCACGGTGAGCCGGCGGGGTCGCTGCCCGTGCCGCAGCCACATCCACCCCACGACGAGGATGATGCCCAGGTATTCGAGCAGCAGCGCGACACCGACCGGCAGGTAGCGCACGGCGTTGAAGAAGCAGACCTGGGCCAGCGCCACCCCGAGGAGCCCGAAGAGCCCGATGGCAGTGGCGTTGCTCCGCAACACGGCCCACCTGCCCCGCAGCGACAGCAGGGCGGGGATCGCCAGCACCAGGGCGGCGATGCCGACCCGGGCGATCACCGCCGACTCGGCGGACCAGCCGGCCTCGATGAGTGATCGCGCGAAGGTGCCGGAGGTGGCGAAGGTGACGGCGGAGAGCAACGCCAACGCGGCGCCGGCGGCAGGTCGTGAGTGCATGTCGCGCTCCTCTGGGTCGGCACCGTGTCATGAGCAAACTATCCTTGTGCTGATGACGCTAGGCGGAAGCCATGACAGGAGTCAAGATGCTTTTTGCTCATGACACGGAGTGTTCCCTGATCGCTGCCGCCGCACTTGTCAACACGGCAGGTCGGGACGGCGAGTTGCTGTCCGACGTTGCCGCGCTGGACGCGTTCTTCGTCCGCTACTCCTACAGCGGACGGCACGAGCACACCGACGCCGAGCTACGCGCCGTCCAGCAGTTGCGGCCCCCACTGCGCCGCATCTGGTACGCCGAGCCGCCCGAGATCGTCGCCATCGTCAACGGTCTGCTACTGGAACACCGGGCGCTGCCCCAGCTCATCGAGCACGACGACGAGCCGTACCACCTGCACGCCGTGCCCCGCGACGCGCCGCTGGCCACCCGGATGGCGGTGGAGGCGGCGATGGCGACCGCCGACCTGGTCCGGATGGGCGAGCTGAGCCGACTGCGGATCTGCGAGTACCCGGACTGCGACAACGTGGTCGTCGACCTGTCCCGCAACCGGTCACGGCGGTTCTGCGAGGCCGGCTGCGGCAACCGCGCCGCGGTGACGGCCTACCGCGCCCGGCGAGCCGCCGGCCGATCCTGAGCAGCGGCTGCCCACTCCTCGGCCCGCAACTCGTACTCCACCTCGCCCTGCTCCGTCCCCGGAATCGGGTCGTCCCACTGGAGGTGGAAGGTCCGCACGTAGCGCAGACCCGCCTTGGCCATCACCCGCCGCGAACGTTCGTTGACCGCCATCGTCTCGGCCCAGACCCGACGCACCCCAACGGTGTCGAAGGCGTGCCGGACCAGCGCCCGCGACCCCTCGGTGGCCAGCCCCCGCCCCCACGTCGAGCGGCGCAGCCGGTAGCCCAACTCGGCCTCACCGCCGTCCGCCGACGGGTCGAGCGCGAACCAACCCAGGAAGTCGCCGCTCACCCGGTCGAGCGCCGCCCAACGGCCCAACCCGGGATACCGCTCATACTGGTCGAGGAGCCTCGGCAACTGCTCGTCGCGGACGGTGGCGCGCGGGGTGGCGACGCCACCGGTCAGGAACCGCATCACCTCGGGATCGCTGTCCAGCTCGACGAGCGCGTCCACGTCGGCCACGGTCAGCCGCCGCAACCGCAACCGCCCGGTCCACGGCAGGTCACTCATAACGGGATCATCCCGCCGCCCCACCCCGCCGTCGAGCCGTTTACCCGCGCCGTCCACACGCAAGATCCGCCCAACGTCACCGACGTTGCTGTCTCAGGTCGCGACGAGGCAGCAACGTCGGTGAAGGTGCCGGCAAGAACCCCGCGACCACCGTCGCGGGCGAGGCCGTCGCGTCAGTGCAGGAGCGCGACCACCAAAAGCCGCCAGGAGTACGCGTCGACAACCGCCACGAGACCGTTCGAGTCCCTACTGTCGCGCTCCCAACCACGCCTCCCATCCCGACTGCTCACGCAAGATCGCGCTCGATCGTGGACGGAGTGGGGTCCTGGCGTGCCGAAACCACTACATCCTGGATCGAGCGCGATCTTGGCGCGGGCAGGTCGGGGTGGGGCGCGCAGCCCGCGGCGCACAGCCCGGCCCGGGTGAGCTGAGCGACGCCCCGGGTCAGGGGTGGGTCATCCGGAGCAGGTCCAGCGTCTCGTCGAGCTGGGTCTCGGTGAGCTTGCCGGAATCGACGTGGCCTCGGGAGATCACCACCTCACGGATGGAGGTCTGCTTGGCCAGCGCCTCCTTGGCGATCGAGGCGGCCTCGTCGTACCCGAGGTAACGGTTGAGTGGGGTGACGATCGACGGTGAGCCTTCGGCGTACGCCAGGCAGACCTCGGCGTCCGCGACCAGGCCGACCACCAGCCGGTCGGCGAACAACCGGCTCGCCGCGGAGAGCAGCCGGATCGATTCCAGCAGGTTGCGGCCCATCACGGGGAGCATCACGTTCAGCTCGAAGTCGCCCTGGGAGCCGGCGAAGCCGACTGTCGCGTCGTTGCCGATCACCTGTGCGCAGACCTGCCGCATCGCCTCGGCAACCACCGGGTTGACCTTGCCCGGCATGATCGACGAGCCGGGCTGGAGGTCGGGGATGCGCAGCTCACGGAGGCCGGCACGCGGGCCGGAACCCATCCACCGGATGTCGTTGGCGATCTTGTAGAGGCCGACCGCCACGGTACGCAGCTGCCCCGACGTCTCCACCAGGGCGTCCCGGGCGCCCTGCGCCTCGAAGTGGTTGCGCGCCTCGGACAGCGGCAGCCCGGTCGACTCGCGTAGCTTGCCGATCACGGCAGCGGCGAAGCCGAGCGGAGTGTTGATGCCGGTGCCGACGGCGGTGCCACCCAGCGGCAGCTCGGCCAGCCGGGGCAACGCGCCTTCCAGCCGGTCCATGCCGTAGCGAACCTGGGCGGCGTACCCACCGAACTCCTGGCCCAGGGTGACCGGGGTGGCGTCCATCAGGTGGGTGCGTCCGGCCTTGACCACCGTCTCGAACTCCGCCGCCTTGGCCTCCAGCGCCGCCGCCAGGTGGCCCAGCGACGGCAGCAGGTCCTCCACGATGAACTGGGTGGCGGCCAGGTGGATCGAGGACGGGAAGACGTCGTTGCTGGACTGGGAGGCGTTGACGTGGTCGTTCGGGTGCACGGGTGAGCCCAGTTCCCGGCTTGCCAGGGTGGCGATCACCTCGTTGGCGTTCATGTTCGACGAGGTGCCCGAACCGGTCTGGAACACATCCACCGGGAACTGGTCGTCGTAGCCTCCGTCGGCCACGTGCGCCGCGGCGGCGGCGATGGCGGCGGCCACGTTGGCCTCGATCACGCCCAACTCTCCGTTGACCTCGGCCGCCGCGCCCTTGATCTGGGCGAGGGCCTTGATCTGGGCCGGTTCGATGCCCCGGCCGGAAATCGGGAAATTCTGCACCGCACGCTGGGTCTGTGCCCGCCACAGCGCCTCGGCGGGCACCTCCACCTCGCCCATCGAGTCGCGTTCGATCCGGTAACCGGTCGCCTCTGGAGTCGTCACGCGTACCATCCTGCCGCGCCGGTGACCGACTCGCAGATGATCCGTCAGCCCAACTCGGCGAGCAGGCGTGCCACCTCGTGCTGATTCGGCAACTCGATCTGGCGATACAGGAGAAACGCCCTGGTCAGGTGCGCACGGGCCGCCACCTGATCGGTCGGCAGGAGGCAGCGGGCGATGCCCTCCAGCGCCCGGGCCTCCTCGTGTCGGGCACCCAGCCCGGCGGCGTCGACGAGCACCCGACGATGCAGGTCGAGCGCGCTCGTCACGTCGCCCTGATCGAGGATGGCGCGGGCCAGCAGGTTGCGCGAGGCGCACTGGGCGGTCCGGTCGCCCACTTCGGTCATCGCGACGAGCGCCGCACGGTGCAGGTCGGCGGCGCGTTCCGGGCGGCCAGCCTCCCGTTCCATCATCCCGATCTCGTTGAGCACCTCACCCTCGCCGTACCGGGCGCCGACCTGTCGCTTGACCCGCAGCGCCACCCGCAGCAACCGGGCGGCCGGTCCCACGTCACCCATCCGATGCCGGATCATCCCGAGGTGCCCGAGGGCGTTGCCGATCCGACGCGGGTCGCCGACCTCGCGGGCGATCCCCAGGTGCCGTCGAGTGGTGCGCAGCGCCTCGTCGAGTCGGCCCCACAGCAGCAGGGTCATCGACAGGTTGTTGAGCTCGTTCGCCAGCCCGTCCAGGTCGCGCATCCGCGTCGCGAGCGCCCGGGCGACGTCGTAGCACTCCTGAGCACGGCGGAACTGGAAGTTGGCGGCGTACGAGGTGCCCAGGTTGCCGAGCGTGTTGCGAAACTCGGGGCGCAGACCGAGCCGGCGGAAGATTTCGAGCGACCTCTCCATCACCCGGATCGACTCTGGGAAATCGCCCAGCCGGTAGTGGGCCGAGGCCAGATAGTTGAGCATCGTCGCCACCGCCCTGTCGTCGCCCAACTCCTCGGCGGCGCGCAGGCCGATGGTGTGTGTCTCGATCAACTCATCCAGGCGACCGCTCTCGAACTGGGCGTACCAGCAGGCCCTCGCCATCTGCCAGCAGTACTGGGGGAAAGCCTCGGTCTCCGCCAACCGGACCAGTGCGGTCCACACCGCCAGGTTCTCGTCGAGCCAGGCCTGGCCCTGCTCGGCGACGAGCGTGACCAGGTCAGGGCGCAGGGGCTCCGCCACCACGATCAGCGAGTGCCCCGAGGAGAGTTCCATCGCTCGGGCGATCGCCGTGGCGACGTGCAGGTGGTGGTCAAGCAGACGTTCGATGCCGTCCCGCCGTTCGGCTGCCCGCTCAGGCTCGGACACCAGGGTCCGCGCGTACTCCCGGACCAGGTCGTGCAACCGGTACCGGCCCGGCTCGGCCTCCTCCACCAGGTTCGCGTCGACCAACTCGTCCAGCAGGTCCTGCGCGTCGGGCAGGGGCAGCTCGGCGAGGACGGCGGCGACCGAGTTGTCGAACCGTACCCCCGGGTGCAGGCCGAGCAGCCGGAACGCGCGCTGCGCGGCCGGTGGCACCTGGGCGTACGACAGGGCGAAGGCCCTACCGACGGACCGGTCGCCCGCTTCGAACTCCGCCAACGGATCGGGTCGGCTCGTCAGCCGCTCGGCCAGGTCGGCGATGCGCCAGCGGGGCCGGTGTGCCAGTCGGGCGCCGGCCAGCCGGATGGCGAGTGGCAGGTGGCCGCAACGGCGGACGACCTCTTTGGCCGCCTCCGGCTCGGCCGCCACCCGGTCGATGCCGACCACGTGGCCGAGCAACTCGATCGCCTCGTCCGTGTCGAACACGGACAGTGACGACGGTCGCCCCTCGTCCACGCCGACCAACCGGCGACGGCTGGTGATCAGGACCAGGCAGCGCGAGCCGTTGGGTAGCAGGGGTGTCACCTGGTCGGCGGTGGCCGCGTTGTCAAGCACCAGCAGGGCCCGCCGGCCGGCCAGCTCGGTACGCCAGAGGGCCAACCGGTCGTCCTGGTTGGTCGGCACCCGGTCGGCGGGCAGACCGAGCTGCCGCAGCAGCGTGGCCACCGCCGCGGACGGTGTCAGCGGGGTGCGCTCACTGTGCCCGTGCAGGTCGATGTAGAGCTGGGCGTCCGGGTAGTCGTTGGCCAAGGCGGTGGCGACGTGCACCGCGAGGGTGGTCTTACCGCTGCCGGCCATTCCGTCGATGAGTTGGATTCGCGCGCCGGCCTCCACGTCCTTTACCAGACGCGCCAGCGTCTGCTGCCGGCCGGTGAAGTCGCCGATCGCCCGGGGCAGCGAGCGGACCGGGTGGATCGGCGACGACGCCCGACCGGCCAGGACAAGATCGCCGGCGAGTACGCGCTGATGCAGCTTCTGCAGCTCGGCGCCCGGCTCGATGCCCAGCTCGTCGGCGTAGAACCGCCGACCCTCCCGGTAGACCGCGAGCGCGTCGGCCTGTCGACCGACAGCGGAGAGGGCGAGCATCAGTTGGCCGCGCAGCCGCTCCCGCAGCGGATGCTGGTCGACGCTCTCGGCGAGTTCGTCGATCAGCTCGGCGCCTCGGCCGAGACGCAGCTCGACGTCGACGCACTCCTCCAACGCGGTCAGACGCTGCTCGTCGAGTGCCTGCGCGCGGCGGCGGATGCTCCGGCTCTGGATACCGCAGAGCGCCGGCCCTCGCCAGAGCGCCAGGACGACGCGGTATGCCGTCCGCGCGTCGTCCAGCCGACCGGCCTCGGCGGCGGCGCGGGCCACCTCCACACCTCGGGCGAAGACCTCGACGTCCAGGTCGTCCGGCCGGGTGCGGACGCCGTACCCCACCGGATCGGTGACGATGGCCTCCGGTGCCAGCCCAAGCTCGGCGAACCGGCGGCGTAACCGCGACACACAGGTCTGCAACTGGGCCCGGGCGGTGGCCGGGGGGCGTTCCTCCCACACCGCGTCGACGAGCTCTTCCACCGGCACGAGCCGGCCGGCGCGCAGCAGCAGCATGGCGAGCACGACCCTGTCGCGACCAGCGGTGACGGTGGCCTCGCCACCGCCGACCCGCAGGGGCCCCAGAATCCCGAACCGCATCTGCTCCCCCGCCTCTCTGGCCCGACTTTCAGCAGCGTAGTCCGGCGGTAACAGATCGGCGCAGTCAGGCGATAGCGATGTGAGAGCGGATCGGCAGCGGTCCATCGGAGACTCACTGCGGGTTGTCGGTGACGGCATCCGACGGGGGCGGTGCGCACGTTCCTAACCCCCCAGCAAGGGCGGGCGCACCGATGTCGGTTCAGCACGGACGACAGGAGGGGCGTCGAGCGGATTCGCTCGGCGCCCCTTCCCATTTCGGTCGGGTCAGCGGCGGCCGACGGTGAGCACCGGCTTGGTGACCTCGGCGAAGAAGTCGTTGCCCTTGTCATCGACAACGATGAAGGCGGGGAAGTCCTCCACCTCGATCTTCCAGACCGCCTCCATGCCCAGCTCGGCGTACTCGAGCACCTCGACGTGCTTGATGCAGTCCTGGGCGAGGCGGGCCGCGGGGCCGCCGATCGAGCCGAGGTAGAAGCCGCCGTGCCGCTGGCAGGAGCGGGTCACCTGACCGGACCGGTTGCCCTTGGCGAGCATCACCTGCGAGCCACCCGCGGCCTGGAACTTCTCCACGTAGGCGTCCATCCGGCCGGCGGTGGTCGGGCCGAAGGAGCCGGAGGCGTAGCCCTCGGGGGTCTTCGCCGGGCCGGCGTAGTAGACAGCGTGGTCGCGTAGGTACTGCGGCATCGGCTCACCGGCGTCCAGCCGCTCGGCGATCTTCGCGTGCGCGATGTCCCGCGCCACCACGAGCGGACCGGACAGCGACAGCCGGGTCTTCACCGGGTACTTGGACAGCTCGGCGCGGATCTCGTCCATCGGCCGGTTCAGGTCGACCCGGACCACCAGCTCGGCGTCGAGCGCGTCGTCGGTGACGTCGGGAAGGAAGCGCGCCGGGTCGGTTTCCAGTCGCTCCAGCCACACACCCGACGGGGTGATCTTGGCAACCGCCTGCCGGTCGGCCGAACAGGAGACGGCGATCGCCACCGGGCAGGACGCGCCGTGCCGGGGCAGCCGGACCACCCGTACGTCGTGGCAGAAGTACCGGCCACCGAACTGCGCCCCGATGCCGAAGTTGCGGGTCAGCTCCAGCACCTCGGCCTCCAACTCCAGGTCGCGGAAGCCGTGCGCGCTCATCGAGCCGGAGGTGGGCAGCGCGTCGAGATACTTCGCGCTGGCGTACTTCGCGGTCTTCAGGGCGTACTCGGCGGAGGTGCCGCCGATGACGATGGCCAGGTGGTACGGCGGGCAGGCGGCGGTGCCGATCAGCCGCAACTTCTCCTCCAGGAACTGCATCATCCGCGTCGGATTGAGCAGCGCCTTGGTCTCCTGGTAGAGGTACGACTTGTTGGCCGAGCCACCACCCTTGGCCATGAACAGGAACTTGTACGCGTCGGGGTGCCCGTCCGGGTCCTCGGCGTACAGGTCCACCTGGGCCGGCAGGTTGCTGCCGGTGTTCCGCTCGTCCCACATGGTCAGCGGGGCGAGTTGGGAGTACCGCAGGTTGAGCTTGGTGTAGGCCTGGTAGACGCCCCGGGAGATGGCCTCGGCGTCCGCGCCGTCGGTGAGCACGTGCCGGCCGCGCTTGCCCATCACGATCGCGGTGCCGGTGTCCTGGCACATCGGCAACACCCCGCCGGCGGCGATGTTGGCGTTGCGCAGCAGGTCCAGCGCGACGAACCGATCGTTCGGCGAGGCGGCCGGGTCGTCGATGATCGCCCGGAGCTGGGCCAGGTGCGCGGGGCGGAGGAAGTGCGCGATGTCGTGCATCGCCTCGGCGGTCAGCGCGGTGAGCGCGGCCGGCTCCACGGTGAGGAACCGGCGGCCTCCGGGGCCGTGTACGACGTCGACGCCCTCGTCGGTGACCAGGCGATAGTCCGTCTGGTCGGGGCCGGTTGGCAGCAGGGGGGCGTACGAGAATGCGGCGGCACTGCTCATGAGCGGCAAGCCTAGGGCAGACCGGTCGATCACTCCCACCCGCCGGGCGGGTCCTGGGACGCCGCTCTCATCCCGCGGGCCCGCGGCCCGCTCAGCCATCGGGTGACCAGGCTCTCAGCCGTCCTTGCCGCCGTCCGGGTCGGAGCACAGCTCACCCTTCGGCCCGCAGTCGCCGTTGTTCGGCCCGCCGGGGCCGGCGCCTCCCGGCCCGGGGGTCCCGCCGTCGCCGGGTGGCCGGGCGGGTGAGCCCCCGGCGGCGCCGAAGCGGACGTACCCGATCTCGCGCCCCTCGCCGATGATCATGCCCTGTGACCCGACCGCGAGGGCGTTCGCCGAGGTACGCAGCACGGCCAGTTCCCGGCCGTTGCGCGGGTCCACCGCGACCAACCGGGACGGTTTCTCGTCAGCGACCACCGCCGCGTACGGGGTCAGCGCGGCGCCGGCCTTGCCGCTGGCGGGCCGCGTCCACAGCACCCGGTCGGTGCCGAGCTGCCGGGCCACCACCGAACGTTTGTCGGCGGCACGGAACACCGCGTAGCGGTCGTCGACAGCGATCAGCTTGGTGCCCGGTTCGCCGACCCAGAGCAGCCGCCCGTCGTACCCGTCGACCACCGCCTCGCGGCCGTCCGGGCCGACACCGATCAGCACGTTGCGCGCGCCCTGTGGGTCTTCGCGCTGCACGCAGCCGGCGCTGTCGGCGGTCCGCAGGTTGACCCCGGCCCGCTGCCAGGCCTCCTGCCCGGTCGCCGGGTCCCGGGCCGAGATGGCGAAGTAACAGGTGCCGTCCTGGGAACGGGCGGAGATCCGCAGCATCCGGCCGCCCACCACGGACAGCCGCTCGTCCCGCCCGGGTTCGACGTTCTGCAACACGCGACCGGTGGCGGTGTCGACGACGTGCACCCGGCCGTCCACCGGGAAGCCGAGCAGCGGTGGCGCTGCTTCCGCCCCGGCCACCCCGTCGTCGATCCGGGTGGCGGCGAGCCGGCGGGTGCCGCGCAGGCCCGGGTTGTCGGCGAGCAGACCACTGTGCACGCCCGGCAGGAAGGCCGTCCAGATTGGCGCGGTGCCACGCGGATCCCAGGCGCTCAGGGTGCAGTCGGTGGCGTCCGTGCAGCGGGCGTCCAGGAGCAGGTTGCGGTACGTCCAGACGGCCACCGCGTCGTCGTCGCGTCGCCGGGTCACCCCGGTGGCCGGATCGAGCAGCTCGTACCCCTTGACCAGGAGCTTGCCCACGGCGACGACCGGGTCCCGGTCGCCGCCCGCGACCGCCGCCCAGTCCGCCTTGCGCTCCCAGAGCTGACCGCCGGTGGCCAGGCTGCGGGCTTCCACCCGGGTGCGCTGCTCGACCACGACGGCGTCGCCGGCGATTGTCACGCTGCGCGGGGTGCCGCCGATCCGTTGCTGCCAGACCACGTCGGGCTCGGAGATGGGTTCGCTGCGGTCCACCCAGTCCCACAGGCCGGGGAAGGGGTTCCACACGCCGGTCGCGGCGAGCGCGACGACCACGGCGAGGCCGAGCAGCAGCCCGACCCGCACGCTCCCCTTCGCCACCCGCACACCGTAGCCACGATCCCGGATCTTCCGTACGCCCGCGCCGCCGTGTCGCCGCGCTTTCTACGCCCGAAGGTGTTACGAGGGTGTTCGTCCTTCCCCGCGCACGGCGCTGCGGACGAGGGGAAGCGTGCGGTACGGGATCTGCTCGGCCAGCGCGATGATCGTCGAGGCCCGGGTGATGCCGGCGGAGGAGACGATCTGGTCGATGACCCGCTGCAGATCGGTGTTGGAGCGAGCCACGATCCGGCAGAGCAGGTCGCTGGAGCCGGTGATGGTGTGCGCCTCCAGCACCTCGGGGATGGCGGCGAGGTGGGCGGTGACCGGGTCGTGCCCGTGCCGCTGGCTGATCTCCAGGGTGACGAAGCTGGTCACCCCGAACCCGATAGCGGCCGGTGCGATCTCCGGGCCGAAGCCACCGATGACGCCCCGGTCGACAAGCTTGTCCAGCCGGGCCTGCACGGTGCCGCGGGCTACCCCGAGCCGGCGGGAGCACTCCAGCACCCCGATCCGCGGCTCCTCGGCGAGCAGATCGATCAAGCGCACATCGAGCACATCGAGCTGTACATTCTGCTCACCATTCATGACCCAATACCATACCGAATGCGCAACCTGACCAGCTTTTCTGCCCACAGTTGCCCACCCGGTGCCGGGACAGCGATCCTCCCTGAAAGAACCGACCACGGCGGCCCACGAGGCCGGCCGGTACGCGAGGGAGCCCACCATGACCCAGGCGATCGACCGACCCCAGTCGACCGAGGACGTCGACGTCGACCGGCTCGTCGGCGCTGTCGACCACGACATCAGCCACGACCCGTTCCCGGTCCGGGGCCTCGACCACGTGCACTTCCTGGTCGGCAACGCCAAGCAGGCGGCGCACTACTACTCCACCGCCTTCGGCATGACCTGCGTGGCGTACCGCGGCCCCGAGCAGGGTTACCGTGACCACGCCCAGTACGTGCTCACCAGCGGCTCGGCCCGGTTCGTGCTGACCGGCGCGGTGCGCCCGGACGCCGACGGCGCCGAGCACGTGGCGAAGCACAGCGACGGGATCAGCGACATCGCGCTGGAGGTGCCGGACGTCGACGCCGCCTACGCGCACGCCATCGCGCAGGGCGCCGCCAGCGTCGTCGAGCCGCACGAGGTGACCGACGAGCACGGCACCGTCCGGATGGCCGCCATCGCCGCGTACGGCGACACCCGGCACACCCTTGTCGACCGGTCCCGCTACACCGGCCCGTTCCTGCCCGGCTTCGCCGCTCGCGGCCCGATCGTGGACCGGCAGCCGATGATCGACGCCGGCATCCAGCCGAAGCGCTTCTTCCAGGCCGTCGACCACGTGGTCGGCAACGTGGAGCTGGGCCGGATGGACGAGTGGGTCGAGTTCTACAAGCGGGTGATGGGCTTCTCCAACATGGCGGAGTTCGTCGGCGACGACATCGCCACCGACTACTCGGCGCTGATGAGCAAGGTCGTCGCGAACGGCACCCGCAAGGTGAAGTTCCCGCTCAACGAGCCGGCGATCGCCCGCAAGAAGTCCCAGATCGACGAGTACCTGGAGTTCTACCAGGGCCCCGGGGCGCAGCACATCGCCGTCGCCACCAACGACATCGTGGCCAGCGTCGACGCGATGCGGGCCGCCGGGGTGGAGTTCCTGGACACCCCGGACTCGTACTACGAGGACCCCGAGCTGCGCGCCCGCATCGGCAAGGTGCGGGTGCCGATCGAGGAGCTGAAGGCCCGCAAGATCCTTGTTGACCGGGACGAGGACGGCTACCTGCTCCAGATCTTCACCAAGCCGGTGCAGGACCGCCCCACCGTCTTCTTCGAGCTGATCGAGCGGCACGGCTCGCTGGGCTTCGGCAAGGGCAACTTCAAGGCGCTCTTCCAGGCCATCGAGCGGGAGCAGGAAGCCCGCGGCAACCTGTAACACTTGCGAGCGTGACGCAGCCTCCGTCGTACCCGACACCGCCGGCCGGTGGGCCCCAGCCCGCCGCCGGCGGCGTCGCGCCGCCGCCCGGACCACACCCCCACGGGTACGCTGCGCCGCCGCAGTACGCCCCGCCCGGTTACGCCCCGGCGCCGTACCCCCAGCCCGGTTACGTGCCGCCGCAGTACGCCCAGCCCGGTTACGTGCCGCCGGCGTGGCACGCCGGGCCGCCCGGCCCGCTGCCGCCGCCGCTGAGCCCGGGTGGTCAGCCGCTGGCGAGCTTCGCCGACCGGCTGCTGGCCTGGCTGATCGACACGGCGCTGGCCACCGCCGTGTCGATGGTGCTGTTCGTGCCGTTCTTCCTCATCCTCTGGTGGCGGATGGCCACCATGACGACCCGGACCAACCCGGACGGCTCGCTGGTGGAACCCGAATTCGTCACCGTCTTCCTCGAGTTCTTCCTGCCGATCATGCTGCTGCAGTTCGCGCTCCTCGTCGTGATGCTCGCGTTCTACTGGCTCTACCACGTCGAATACCTCAAGCGCGGCGGTCAGACGGTCGGCAAGAAGGCGTTGAAGCTGCGCGTGGTGCCGATCGACCCGACCCGTTCGCTGGACCGGCGGATGGCCGGCCGCCGCTGGCTCGTGCAGTACCTGGGGGGCTCGTTGGTCCCGGCCGGCGTCTACGTCGACGGGTTGTGGCAGCTCTGGGACAAGCCGTGGCAGCAGTGCCTCCACGACAAGTTCGCCGAAACGGTCGTCGTTAAGGTGTCCACGTGAGCGAGCGCAGCGAGCGAACCAGCAGGCCCAGTAGCGTGGCGCCTCGCGCCGTCGCGCAGCGAAGCGGAGCGACGGCGTGAGCGTTCAACCCGGTTGGTACGTGGACCCGGCCGACACCGATACCCGGCGATACTGGGACGGCGAGGGTTGGCTCGGCGCGCCCATCCCCGTTGACGCCACCCCGCCGGACGGCCCTCCACCGGTCGAGCCGCCGCCCGCGCCGGTCACCCCGGCCGCGCCCGCCACGGCGGGCACCTCGGGCCCGGCGACCGTCGGTGTCGGCGGGCCACCGCAGCAGGGCCCACCACCGGGGTACGGCCCACAGCCGGGCCACGGTCCGGGCTGGGGACCGGCCGCCAGCCCGCCTGGTTGGGGTCCGCAGGGCAATCCGCCGGGCTGGGCGCCTCCGGGTGGCCAACCTGGCTGGGCGCCCCCACCCGGCCACCCCGGTTGGTCGACCCGACCGCCCGAGCCGCGACCGCACGGCCTCGTGCTGGCCGGCTACGGCCGCCGGTTGGTCGCTCGGCTGATCGACTTCGGTCTCGTCCTCGCCCTGAACATCGTGGCCAACGGCTGGTTCGTCTGGCGTTTGGCACAAGAATGGGCCCCGTACTGGCGGGAGGTCTTCCGGCGGGCGGCGCGGGGCGAAACCTCCGCCGAGGGCCTGCCGTTGCCCAGTGAGCAGGCCGATCTGCTCCTGCTGGTGATCCTGCTGATCGCCAGCGCGCTCTGGCTGGCGTACGAGGTGCCGGCCATGGCCGCCAACGGGCAGACCGTCGGCAAGCGGCTGATGCGGATCCGGGCGGTGCCGCTCGCCGCCGACCAGCCGCTGGGCATGGGTCGGTCGTTGAGCCGGTGGAGCACGCTCGGTCTGCCGACTCTGCTCTGGTACTGCGCCGGGATCGGTCTGGTGCTGCAACTGGTCGACGCCCTCTCCCCGCTCTTCGACCACCCGCTGCGTCAGGCGCTGCACGACAAGCGCGCGCAGACAGTCGTCGTCGAAGTTCCGCACCCCACCGGTTCCGCCCCCTCGAACGACCGCAACCAGCACTCGGGAGACACCCCATGAACGACTCCGGACGTCACCAGCCGGCGCTGCGGCTGACCCGCGTCGACCTGGACGCGCTGCCCAACTACGTGCCGGGTCGCAGTCCCGCCGACCTGGCTCGGGAGTTGGGCCTGCCGGAGGCCATCAAGCTGGCCAGCAACGAGGTGCCGTACGGGCCGCTGCCGGGGGTGGTGGAGGCGGTCACCGAGGCGATCACCACCTCGCACCGCTACCCGGACATGGGCGTGGTCGCGCTGCGGGACGCGTTGGCCGAGCGGTACGGGGTGGACGCCGACCGCATCGCCACCGGCTGCGGGTCGGTGGCGCTCGCCGAGCACCTGGTCCGGGCCACCTGCCTGCCCGGCGACGAGGTGCTCTACTCGTGGCGGTCCTTCGAGGCGTACCCGATCATCGTGGCGACCAGCGGCGCGACAAGCGTGCGGGTGCCCAACGACGCCGGGCACGGGCACGACCTGACGGCGATGGCCGCGGCGGTGACGGACCGGACGCGGGTGATCTTCGTCTGCAACCCGAACAACCCCACCGGTACGGCGGTGCGCCGGGCCGAGCTGGACCGGTTCCTCGACGCGGTGCCGGACGACGTGCTTGTGGTGATCGACGAGGCGTACCGGGAGTTCGTCACCGACCCGGAGGTGCCGGACGGTCTCGACTACCTGGACCGGCCGAACGTGGCGGTGTTGCGCACCCTGTCGAAGGCGTGGGGTCTGGCCGGGCTGCGGATGGGCTGGCTGGTTGCCCAGCCGGTGGTGGCCGGGGCCATCCGTAAGGTGACGACCCCGTTCTCCAGCAGCACGGCGGCCCAGGCCGGGGCGCTCGCCGCGCTGACCCAGGCGACGGAGATGGAGCGCCGCTGCGCCCTGGTCGTCGCCGAGCGGGACCGGGTCGGTGAGGCGCTGCGCAAGTTCGTGCCCGAGGTGCCGACGAGCCAGGCCAACTTCGTCTGGCTGCCGCTGGGCGAGCGGGCCGTGGCGTTCGGCAAGGCGTGCGAGGCACGCGGGGTGATCGTGCGACCGTTCGCCGGGGACGGGGTCCGGGTCACCATCGGCACCCCCGCCGAGAACGACGCGTTCCTCGCCGCCGCGGAGTCGGCGCTGGCCTGAGCCAGATCGGGTCATAAGACCTATTTGTCCACTTCTGCCCCGTTAAGTGCCCTATCTCCCGAAGTAGCCGGTTGCTTGGAGAAATCACGCCGGCTCACTTCGAGAAAACGGGGTAACAAACAGTGCGTACTGCCAAGATCTGCCTCACCGCGGCGGCCGCGACCGCGATGGTGGGCTTTCTCGCCGCACCGGCCACCGCCGCACCGACCGACACCACCACCGTCACCTTCGAGGTGCTCGCCGGCACCCTCGACATCGACGCGCCGGCCACCGCCGACCTGGGCACCGGCGCGCCCGGTGGCACCATCACCGGCCCGCTCGGCCCGGTCACTGTCACCGACTCCCGGGGTGCGGCGGACGCATCCTGGGTGGCCTCGGTGACCGCCAGCGTCTTCCAGACCGGCGGCGGCAGTCCTCCCGAAACGGTCCTCCCGGAGGAGATCGACTACTGGTCCGGCACGGCGACGGCGACCACCGGCACCGGCACCTTCACGCCCGGCCAGGCCACCGCCGGCGCCGCCGCGCCGCTGAGCAGCGTCACCCCGCTCACGGCATTCACCCACGCGGGCGGCACGGGTGGCAACACGGCGACCTGGAACCCCACCCTGATCGTCAACGTGCCGCTGGACAGCATCGCGGGCGTCTACACCGGGACGGTGACGCATTCGGTGGCCTAGCCGCCGGGGCCGGTCGACCGTGGCTGTCGCACTGGCGCTGCTCTGCCTCGCCGGTCCGGGTCTGTCGACCCGGGCCGGCGCGGCCGAGCCGGACGCCGACGACCGCCTCGGAATCCGGCTGCTGGAGGCGCCGAGCAATCGCCGCGACGACCCCCGGGCGTTGCGCTACATCGTTGACCACCTGCGGCCGGGCACCACCATCAAGCGACAACTGCTGATCAGCAATCGCACCGACCAGGTCCGCCGCATCGACGTGTATCCGGCGGCCTCGACGGTGGAGGGTTCGGAGTTCAGGTTCGGCGAGGGCCGCGCGGCCAACGAACTGACCTCCTGGGTCACCCTCGACGACTCTGTCGTGAAGGTGCAACCGTGGGGCGAGGCCCGGGTCCGGGCGACAATCACGGTGCCGCCGGCCGCCTCGCGGGGCGAGCGGTACGGGGTGATCTGGGCGTCCGCCACCTCCGCGCCCCGCTCCGACGGAGAGGTCGTCCAGGTCCACCGGGTCGGCGTCCGGATGTACCTCGACGTCGGACCCGGCGGCGAACCGGTCTCCGACTTCTCCATCGGAGAGCTTCGCCCGGCCCGTAGCCCGGCGGGCGAACCCTCGGTAACCGCCCAGGTCACCAATACCGGCGGCCGTGCCATCGACCTGACCGGCTCGGTCGCCCTCACCGACGGACCGGCCGGCAGCCGAGCCGGCCCATTCCCGGTCGGGCAGGGCGTCACGCTGCCGCCGGGTGGCTCCGGGCAGGTCATCGCCCGGCTACCGGCCGAGTTGCCGAACGGGCCCTGGAAGATCGAGGTGAAGCTGGAGAGCGGGCTGGTGAAGCGCAGCGTCACCGCGCAGATCCGGTTCCCCGAGGCGGGTCAGGTCGGCAAACGGGGCAGCGTCATCTCCCGGATGACGTCCGGCTGGACCGTGGCGGCGGCCGTCGCGGGCCTCCTGCTCCTCGCCGGCATCGCGGTGCTGGCCCGTCGATCCCGCCGGTCCCCGCAGCCCCCCAGCGGCAGGCCACAGGAGCGAGTCCCGGCCGAACTCTGACCCCGCACCGGCCGCCGACGGCAGACGCACGTCAGACCCGCCGGCGACGGGCGGCGAACCCACCGACGATCAGCAGGGTCACGCCCAGGCCGGTGAGCAGCAACGTCGACCCGCCGGAACCGGTGACCGGCAATCGACCACCGTGGCTGGGCGTGGGCTGGGGTGGCGCCGGGGTGGGTTGCGTGGGTGTGGGCGTGGGCGGCGGGGGTTGTGTCGGAGTGGGTGTCGGCGACGCCGGCAGGATCTCGAAGGTGACGCCGCCGTCCGCCGACGGCGCGGCCCCGACGGCACCGAACCCGCGCGCCGACGCGGAAGCGGCGTCGAGCACCGGCGGAACCGCCAGTGTGAGGCTCGCCGCGGCGGCCAGTGCCCCGCCCACGAGGTAGTTGGCTGCCGTCCTGCCCATGCGCCGACCCCTTCCCGAGGAAAACGTGAACCGTGAGGAACATACCTTTTTCCGACAAAGGGTATGGACGGTTCGGTTCTCCGGGGCCGGAGACGCCACGATCAGGTGGCGGCCAGGATCACCGCCTCCGCCGTCAGGTAGTAACGCCTGTCGTCGCCGGCACTGTCGACAGGCCTGCGGAGTCGTTCCACAGCGACGTAGCCGCCCCCGGCCCCCACCGCCCCGGGCACCCAGCCCGTCCCGTCCCGTCCGACGTTGAGCGAGAAACGGGACAGTTGCGAACCGGTCACCGGGTCCAGCGTCACCAGCTCGTTGGCTTCGGTAAGGAGATGCACCCGGCCAGGCTGCGCGGCGAGGATCCGTGCCGCACCGAGGTCGGCGGACCGCCACAGCTCGACGCCCGTACGCGCCGACCGACCCACCGCCACCCCGTCGAGCACCACGACGGCCTTGTCACCCACCACTGTGGCACCGGCCGGATCGAGCGCGGGGGCAGCGACCGGCTCGCCGGCGCCCACCAGCCACCCCCGGCCGGCCGCGTCGCCGGGTCCCGCGGTGCGCAGGGCCGGGCAGTCCGACCGGCCGGTACGACAACCGAGCGGAGTGACCGCCAACTCGTCCGACCCACCCGGCGGTCGCCACCGTTCGCGCACCGCGCCGGTCGACGCGTCCCGGAACTCGACGGTCGCGGGCCCGGCACACCGGTCCAGACCGATCAGCTGACCGGTAGCGGTGGTGCCGACGTCGCCGCGACACCTACCGGGCAGGTCGACCCGCCACAACTGCCGGCCGCCGCGCACCTCGACCCCGCGCGCCTCGGCGTCTCCGCTGGCCACCACCACCGTGCGACCGTCCGGGAGGTCGGTGAGGTGAAGCCCGCGCGGGTCCCAGACGGTCGCCGCACCGGTACGCCGTACCACCGCCTCACTCTCGGTGGGCTCCGGGCCGTCGGCCCTCCAGAGCACCCGACCGGTCGGCGCGTCGAGCGCGACCAGTTGCCCGTCGGACCAACGGCTGACCACCGTGCCGCCGCTGGCCACCACCCCGGTCAACGCCGCCGGCCAGCGGCGGTACGACCAGTACGGGGTGGTCCGGTGCTTACCGTCGACCGGCCGGTCGGCGTAGACCTGCCGGTGCGCGGCGTACACCCGCAGTCTCCCGTCCACGATCAACGGGGCGACCGGCAGTCGACCGACCACACCGGCGGGCGGTTGGGCCGCCGGCGGATAGTCGGCTCGGGCCACGGTGCTCACCTCGGCCGGCGCGAGCACCCGGTGGACGATGACCGCGACAGCCGCCGTCGCGAGCAGCGCCGCGACCGCCATCACGAGCCGTCGTCGGCCCCTCGGGATCCCCATGCCGCACCTCCGCCCGGCACCCTACCCAGCGGAACCGGCCGAACCCCGCGCAGGTCACGACGACCACGCGCGGAGGCGGACGTGACCAGCCGGCGCTCAGGCGGCTTCGACGGAGCCGGCGCCGGCCGCGACGGCCAGGTCGGCGAGGTCGCGCCCGAGCGCCACCTCGACCGCCCGCGCGGCGAGGCCGCCGAGCAGCAGCGCCACCACCCGCCCGTACGGAGCGGTCGGCACGGACTCGTGGGTGACGGTGACCGCCGTGCAACCTCGACGGCGACGTCGGACCGGTCGCAGACTCCAGGTGATCCGGTAGTCCACGCCAGCACCCGAGGAGCAGAGCACCAACCGGTGCGGGGCGAACGCCTCCACCACCAGGAACTCCTCGGTCACCGTGCCGCCGCCGGGCTGGGCACGCTCCTCACGCCAGGCGGTGCCCGGCCCGAACGGACCCGGGGTGAGCACCTCGATCGGGCCGGCGGCGGTCAGCCGGGCCGCGCGGCCGGGCAGGTCGGTCAGCAGACACCAGACATCGACAGCGTGCGCCTCGATGAACCTGGTAACCGCCACCGTCGACATGCCAGCCTCCCGTGTCCCCGACGGTACGCGGAGTGAGGGCCGGCCGTGGCCCCCGGGACGGATTTTCCACCTCCCGGAGGCCACGCTGTCCGATTGGACCGTGGCTCGGCACCGGACGTCGTCGTCCGGCGCCGATGCTCCGGTCAGTGTTCGAAGCGACCGGCCTGGATGGCTCCGATGAAGGCTGTCCACCCCGGCGGGCTGACCGCGAGTGTGGGGCCGGCCTGGTCCTTGGAGTCGCGGATCGCGACCAGACCATGGACGTCGACCAGGTTGTCCGCCACTTCCACGCAGAGCCCCTGGTCGTTGGAACGGCTGCTGGTACGCCAGATCGCGCCCGCAAGATCGTGCATCGTCGTTACCTCCGTGTGCGCTGGACGCCCCACCGCTGGCAGCCGGGGTTGAGCCCGACTCGGATCGCGCGGCGAGGCAACGGGATCCGGACGATCAACGGGGCAACCAGGGCCGGTTATCGCACCGGCTGTGCGATAACCGGTCCCGTGCACGAGACGGATGGAATGCGACAGCTCAGTTGGCCGGACGAATGGTGCCGCTGACCTCGCCCAGGGCGATGGTGGTGCCGTCCGGGCCGGGAGCGGTGGCGGTGATGGTCACCGTGTCACCGTCGGCGAGGAAGGTGCGGCTCTCGTCACCCACCGTGGCCGGCTCCGCCCCACCCCAGGTCAGCTCCAGGAACGAGCCGACCTGCGCGCGGTCGGGGCCGGAGACGGTACCGGAGGCGTACAGGTCGCCGGTGCGCAGGGCCGCGCCGTTGACGGTGAGGTGGGCCAACTGCTGTGCCGGCGTCCAGTACATGGTGGCGAACGGCGGCTCGCTGACCAGCGCGCCGTTCCACTCCACCGCCAGCCGGAGGTCCAGGCCCAGGTGCGGCACGTCGCGCAGGTAGTCGACCACCGGCGGGTCCTGGTCGGGGGCCGGCACGAACGCGTCGCCGAGCGCGTCCAGCGGCGTCACCCAGGCCGAGATCGAGGTGGCGAACGACTTGCCGAGGAACGGGCCGAGCGGCTGGTACTCCCAGGCCTGGATGTCCCGGGCCGACCAGTCGTTGACGAGCACCACCCCGAAGACGTGGTCGGCGAAGTCGTCGACCGGCACCGGATCACCCAACCGGCTGGGCACCCCCACCACGAAGCCGACCTCGGCCTCGATGTCGAGGCGTACCGACGGGCCGGTGACCGGGCCCTCGGCGGAGGCCCGCTGGCCGGTCGGCCGGATCACCGGCGTGCCGGAGACGACGACCGTGCCGGCCCGTCCGTGGTAGCCGATCGGCAGGTGCTTCCAGTTCGGCAGCAACGGCGGCTGACCGGGGCGGAAGATCTGCCCGACGTTCGACGCATGGTGCTCGGAGGAGTAGAAGTCCACGTAGTCGGCCACCTCGATCGGGAGCAACAGCTCCACGTCGTCGAGGGGCACCAGCATCGGCTCCACGTCGGCCCGGTGCGTCGGGTCGGTCAACAGCTCGGTGATCCGCTGCCGCACCGCGATCCACTGCGGACGGCCCAGCGCCATGAACTCGTTGAGGGTGGGTCGGCACAACGCGCCGGCGGCCAGCACCAGCTCGGCGGCCTCGGCCGCGGCCAGGTCGAACACCCACGACCCGATCCGTACGCCGATCCGCGGCCGGCCCCCGTCGCGCCGGAAGACCCCGTACGGCAGGTTCGTCACCCCGTACGGCGAACCGTCAGCGCCGGTCACCCAGGTCATGCGTCGTAACCCCCGTTCACCAGCCCCAGCCGGATCAGATCGGTAAGTGGTTCCAGGATGCTGCACGACCCGAAGCCGACCCAGAGTGGGCGGGGTTCGTGCAGCCGTGCCGTCGCGCGCTCCACCAGGGGGCGCGGGTCGAGCGCGGTCAACAGCTCGGCGACCCGGCCCGCGCTCTCGCCGTCGGCGGCGGCCAGCGTCGCGGCCAGCACGTTGGCGTACCCGTGGTGGGTGAAGCCGGTCTCCGGGTCGAGGTGCCGGACCGCCTGGTGCAGCCCGGCGGTGAGCTTGAACGGCAGGTCCCGGTCCCGGCAGGCGCAGATCACGGCGGCCAGCTCGGACGGGGTGGGGAACAGTTCGGCGGCCAGGCCACCGGTGCGGAACTTGGCGGCGATCGGGACGCCGTCGGCGCGGGCGGCGGCGATCGCGTCCAGCGCGCCCATCAGCCCGAAGCTCAACGGAAGCTCGGCGTACACGGCCTCGACGCCCGGCAGGGCGTCGGTCAGTCGCAGCAGCTCGGCGATGCCGGGCAGCGGGTCCTCGCCGCGCTTGGCGACCGCCACCTCGACCTGGCGGGCGGTGACGCCGTCCGGGGCGAGAAACGACAGCGCGAACGGGAGGTTGCCGATCCCGGTGTCGCCGATCACGCCGACCACCAGACCCTCGCCCGGGTCGACGAGACCGCTCAGCTCACCGGCGGCCACGTTCGAGGCGGGGACCAGCAGCGGGCCGACCAGGTCGGCGTACCAGGCGGCGCGGTGCTGGCGGTGGGCGGCCAGGGCGTCGCGCAGCTCGGCGCTGCCCGGAGGGAAGACGGCGGCGTCGTCCACCAGGCCGTCGAGGAGTGCGGGCAGCTGCGTTGACACGGAACAAGAATGTACGGGACGCTACAAGGAACGGACAACAACGTCCGATTATCGGACGCACCTGGCCGGTGGACGGGACAAATCGGGAGGCGAAATGCCGTACTACCGCAGCGTCGGCGACGTGCCGCGCAAGCGCCACACCCAGTTCCGTCAGCCCGACGGCAGCCTCTACGCCGAGGAGCTGATGGGCCAGGAGGGCTTCTCCTCCGACTCGTCCCTGCTCTACCACCGGCACGCGCCCACCGCGATCCTGGCCGCCGACGAGTTCACCCCACCCGCGTTCACCCGGGCGCCGAACCTGCCCCTCAAGCCCCGCCACCTGCGCACCCACAAGCTGGACACCGGCGACGCCGACCCCATCCTCGGCCGGCAGTACCTGCTCGCCAACGACGACGTCCGGATCGGGTACGTGCTCGCCGACCGGCCCTCGCCGCTCTTCCGCGACGCCACCGGCGACCACTGCCTCTACGTCGAGTCCGGCGCCCTGCGGGTCGAGTCCCCGTTCGGGGTGCTGGACGCGGTGGCCGGCGACTACGTCGTCATCCCCACCTCGACCATCCACCGGCTGGTGCCCACCGGCGACCAGCCGGTCCGGTTACTCACCGTCGAGGCCTCCGGCCACATCGGCCCACCCAAGCGCTACCTCTCCGTACGCGGCCAGTTCCTGGAGCACTCGCCGTACTGCGAGCGCGACGTCCGCGGCCCCGACGCCCCGCTGCTCGTCGACAGCGAAGAGGCCGAGGTGCTGGTCCGCCACCGACGTGGCTGGACCCGCTACGTCTACGCCAACCACCCGTTCGACGTGGTCGGCTGGGACGGCCACCTCTACCCGTGGGCGTTCTCCATCCACGACTTCGAGCCGATCACCGGCCGCATCCACCAGCCCCCGCCGGTGCACCAGACCTTCCAGGGCCCCAACTTCGTCATCTGCTCGTTCGTGCCGCGCAAGGTCGACTACCACCCGGACTCGATCCCGGTGCCGTACAACCACCACAACGTCGACTCCGACGAGATGCTCTTCTACACCGGCGGCAACTACGAGGCCCGCCGCGGCTCCGGCATCGAGCAGGGCTCGATCTCACTGCACCCGTCCGGTTTCACCCACGGCCCCCAGCCGGGTGCCGCCGAGCGTTCCATCGGCGCCGACTACTTCGACGAGCTGGCCGTCATGGTCGACACCTTCCGCCCGCTTGATCTCTGCGACGCCGCCAGCGGCTGCGAGGACGAGGGATACGCCTGGACCTGGGCGCGTCGGGGTTAGTCGCCGGGAGGTGGGTCAGCGGAACGCGGTTCTGGTGAAGATGGCGAACTCGGCCACGGCGGTGACGGCGATGGCCAGCACCAGCGGCCACGGCGAGCCGACCACCGCGTACACCAGCAGCAGCAGCGGCGCGGCGGCCACGGCGTAGATCGCCAACGCGATCGCCCGGTCCGAGTGCAGCAGGGCCGGCAGGACGGTCCGGGTCAGCCCCGGCAACCGGGCCGCGAGGTTCCAGACGACGATCCCCCCGGTGAGCGCGCCGAGCACCGCCAGGAGGCGGGAGGACCCGTCGCTCGCCGAGGCCGCGAAGGCCACCAGCACCGCCACCAGCAGCGACCAACCCGCGCCGTAGAGCACAAGGCGGTGCAGGCCGTGCGCGAGCGTCCGCGGCGAGTCGACGCGGCTCGGGGTGATCGCCACGGTCTCGGCGATCCGCGCCAGCCCGTCCGACCAGCGGCGCTGCTCCAACCGCAGGACACCCACGTCGTGCCCGGCCTCGGCGACGCGCGGGTCGAGCCGCAACGCCTCCCGGTAGGCCCGCTCGGCCAGGTCGAACAGGTTCAGCCGGGCGGCGACCAGGCTGAGCACCAGGTGCGCCTGCGGCTCCTCCGGTGCCAGCTCGACGCCACGCCAGGCCGCGTTCAGCGCCGGCTGTCCGTTGCGGGCGTCGGCCAGGAGCCCCGCCGCGCTCCACTGCGCGTACGCGTCGGCCGGGCCGAGGGCGAGGATCCGGTCGGCGGTGGCCGCCGACTCGGAATACCTTTCCAGGTCGGCCAACGCCATGCCCCTGACGACCAGCGGCGGGAGGGCCTCCGGTGCGGCCGCCACGGCGGTGTCCGCGGCGGCGAGCGCCTCGCCCGGGCGGCCGGCGGCCAGGTGCACCCGGGCCAGCGTGGTGAGGGCGTCCACGTCATCCGGGCGCAGGGCCAACCCGTAGGTCAGCTCGCCGGCCGCCTCGTCGTGGCGGCCGAGCTCGGCGAGAAGTTGGGCCCGCTGGAGGTAGCCGTCGGCAGCGGATCGGTCGGGGGCTGGGTCGCTGGACATCGCGGCGAGCCTAGGCGGCCGGCGCGTCGTACACCAGGGCCACCGCGACGCCCGCAAGCCCTTCCTCGCGGCCGGCGAAGCCGAGCCCGTCGGTGGTCGCGGCGGAGACGGTGACCGGGGCGCCGACGGCAGCGGACAGCACCTCCTGGGCCTCTGCCCGGCGGCGGCCGATCTTGGGTCGGTTGCCGATGACCTGCACCGACACATTGCCGATCTCCAGGCCGCTCGCGCGCACCCGGCGGGCCGTCTCGGTCAGCAGCGCCACCCCGGACGCGCCGGCCCACTCCGGCTGGCCCACCCCGAAGGCGGAGCCGAGATCACCGAGGCCGGCGGCGGAGAGCAGCGCGTTGCAGGCGGCGTGCGCGGCCACGTCGGCGTCCGAGTGCCCGGCGAGGCCGTCCTGGTCGGGCCAGAGCAGGCCCGCGACCCAGCAGGGCCGGCCGGGCTCGAACGCGTGCACGTCGGTGCCGATGGCCACCCGGGGAACGATCATGATCAGAGGGTACGCGTCAACCGGAGGCCGCAAGCAGGTGCTCGGCCAGCGCCAGATCGAACGGCCTGGTGATTTTCAGCGCGTACTCCGAGCCCGGCACGCAGCTCACCGCGACGCCCTGCTTCTCGACCAGCCCGGCGTCGTCGGTGAGCGGGTCGCCGGCCGCGGCGTGCGCGGCGCTGAGCACGGCCCGCCGGAAACCCTGCGGGGTCTGCACCGCGCGCAGGGCGGAACGGTCGACGGTGCCGAGCACCACCTCGCCGGCACCGACCTCCTTGATGGTGTCGACGACCGGCAGTACGGGGATCACCGCGTCCCGCCCGTCGCGGACCGCCGCGGCGACAGCTTCGACGAGCGCGGGTGGGGTGAGCGCACGGGCGGCGTCATGCACCAGGACGATCGTCGGGCCGGCGGGCACCGCGGCCAGCGCCGCGGCCACCGACGCCTGCCGTTCCGCACCGCCAGCCACCACGATCACCGGTGCGACCGGGGCCAGCAGCTCGCGGACGGCCTGCACGTCGGCGACCGGCGCGGCCACCACGATCGTGTGCACCGACGGCGCGGCGGCCAGCCGACGCACGGCATGCACAAGCAGCGGCTCGCCAGCGAGCAGGCGCAGCGCCTTGGGTCGGCCGGGGCCGAGCCGTACACCGGCACCCGCCGCAGGCACGAGGACCGCGACGTCACCGCGCGGGTTGAGCTGCGCGGTCACGTCGCGGTCCTCGGTGGTTTCTTCGCTACTTAGTGGGACGACGATGCTCTGCGGACTAGGCCTCGGTGAGGACCTTGTCGAGCAGCGTCTCCGCCTCATCCTTGGTGCTCTTCTCGGCCAGCGCGACCTCACCGACGAGAATGTCGCGGGCCTTCGCAAGCATCCGCTTCTCGCCCGCAGAGAGGCCCCGCTCCCGCTCCCGGCGCCACAGGTCACGCACGACCTCGGCGACCTTCAGCGGGTTGCCGGAGGCCAGCTTTTCCAAGTTGGCCTTGTAACGCCGCGACCAGTTGGTCGGCTCCTCGGTGTGCGGAGCCCGCAGAACGTCGAAGACCTTACCGAGGCCCTCTTCGCCGACCACCTCACGTACGCCCACGATCTCGGCGTTCTCGGCCGGCACCCGGACCGTCAGGTCACCCTGCGCGACCCTCAGGACGAGGTATTGCTTAGGCTCGCCCTTGATGACCCGAGTCTCGATTGCCTCGATGAGTGCGGCCCCGTGGTGGGGGTAAACAACGGTCTCGCCGACACTGAAAACCATAGGTTCGAAACCCCTTTCGCTGTGTCTAGGGTAACACGCTCAGGCACCGATGTCTCACCGATGTCCTGACCGTTGGCGCAGCTCAGGGGCCCTGTGAGAGGTCTTGCTTCAGCTTGACAGGCGGTCAAACCAATGGTTCGAACACGCTCCGTAACGTGCGGATGACTGCCCGGCACGGGTGAACAGAACGTCGAGATCAAGGGCTATGCGCTCCTCCCATGGTATCCCGGCCGGCGGGAATGCGCCCAGGTGTAGCGGGAGGTGCCCCTGGTGCGGGACCCTGGAGACCGAGCCGCACACCGCTCTCGAGCCCCTTCCAGGAGGTCCGATGGGCAAGCCGGATGCCGAGGGTCACGGGCCAGCCGACGGCCTGCCCGGCCTACCACCCGAGTGGGGCCGCGTCGTGGTCCCGGACGACGCCTCGGCGCTCGCCGACGAGGCCGCCCAGCTTCGTCGCGAGCTGCGCCGCGCCGCCGGCGGCCACTCCGGCCGCCTGGCCCTGCCCCTGCTGGTGCTGATGGTCGCGCTGCTCACCACGATCGGCGGCCTGCTCGCCGTCGCCTGGCCCCGCGCCGGCCGGGGCACCGACCGCCCGACCCCGGCCCCGTACGCGCCTCCCGCGACCGTCGCCGGCCGGGCGCTGCCCGCGTTGGACCTGGTCGACGCCGGCCAGGCCCCGGTGCCACTGCGCGGCCTGCTGCCCGCCATGATCATTCTGGTGGACGGCTGCCCCTGTCCCGAGCGGATCGACGAGGCCGTGTCGGCGGCGCCGCCCGGAGTCGCGGTGGTCACCGTCGCCGGAGGCCGGGCGGTCGCGACGGCCCCACCGGCCGGCAGGGGCGTCCGGGCACTCGCCGACCCCGCCGGCGGCCTGCGTTCGTTCCTGGGCCAACCGGCCCGCCCCGGCACCCTTACCGCGCTGCTTGTCGACCGCGCCGGCACAGTGACCCGGACGCTGCCCGACCTGGGGACCGTCGACTCCTACCGGAGCGACCTGAACGCCCTCGCCGGCTGACCGCCGCGCGGAGGCACGACCAGCGCTACCGGGGCAGGAAGACGAGTTGCGCCTCGACGTCGATCTCGCGCAACCCGACAGTCGACAGCGACACCCGGAACGGGTTGCCGTGCGAGAGCACCTGGGCGCTGGTGGTCGTGCCGTCGCAGTCGATCTCGGACGGCCCGGCCAGCTCGGCGTCGAAGAGTGTCACCATCAGCGTGCCCGGCCTGGTGCACCGGTACTGCAACAACTGACGGGCATCGCCGCCCCCCGCCTGCCGGACGATGCGCTGCCCCGGCACGAGCACCGTCCGCTCCCGCCAGATCGTGTCGCGGAACGCGGGCAGCTCACCCTGGAAGAAGAGCCAGCTCGGATCCCCCTCGATGTCGGTGATCTCGCCGCTGGACGGGTCGATCACCGCCCGCGGGGCCTCCAGCGCCCGGACGACCGCTCCCGTCTCGGCATCGACCCGCACGCTCACCGCATCCGAATCACCCAGGGCCAGGGCGCGGTCCAACGGGGTGCTGACGCTGGGCCCCGCGGAAGGTGTCGCCACCGCACCGGGCGGCCGGGCCACCGGGGAGGGCGCGGCAGCGTGCCACCACCAGCCACCGGCGACCAGAACGGCCACCGTCACGCCGAACAGCACCGCCGAGCGCAGCCGCTCGTCCGCCGTCGCATCCATCCATCGAGCGTACCGGCCGAACCGGCGGAAATTTACTCCTGTCGATCCAGCAGGGCGGCGTAGAGGGTGAGACCGGGGCCGAACGCCAGCATGACGACGCGTCGAGCCGCCGGCGTCGAGCGGCCCAACCGGTCCAGGATCAGCAACACTGTCGGCGACGAGCAGTTGCCGTGCTCGTCGAGCGTCACCCGGGACGCTGCAAGCCCCTCCGGGGGCAGCGCCAACTCCCGCTCCACCACGTTGAGGATCCGCGGCCCGCCCGGGTGCACCGCCCAACCGTCCACCTCGGAACTCGTGACGCCGTGCCGGGCCAACAGCTCGTCGACCAGCCCGCGTACGTGCCTCGACAGCACCTGCGGCACCTTCGGCGACAACCCCATCCGGAAGCCGGCATCGGTGACGTCCCAGGTCATATGGTCGGCGGTCGAGGTGTCGGTGACCGAGGTGACCTCGCGTAACGCGTACCCCGGGCCGCCCGGCACGACCACGGCGGCGACCGCGGCGTCCGAGAAGAGCGCGTGCGAGACGATCTGCTGGGTGTCCACCCGGGCGCTGGACGGCTGGATGTGCAGGCTGGTCAGCTCCGCGCAGAGCAGCAGCGCCGGCCGCCCCCGCGCGGTGACGAAGTCACTCGCCGCGCCGAGCCCCGGCAGCGCCGCGTAACAGCCCATGTGGCCGATGAACATCCGCTGGGTGTCCGCCGCCATACCGAGGTCCCGGGCGAGCAGGATGTCCAGCCCCGGGGTGGCGTAGCCGGTGCAGGAGCAGACGATGAACAGCCCGATGTCGCCGGCGCCCAACCCGGCGGCGGTCAACGCGCGGCCCACCGCCTCCTTGCCCAACGGCAGCGCCTCCACCTGGTAGCGGCGCATCCGGCGTTCGGTCGGCCAGTCCGAGACGTCCTCCAGCAGAGGATTGACCGCGGCCTGCCGCCGGGTCACCCCGGAATTCGCGAAGATCCGTTGGGCCAACGACCGGGTGGTGCCGGAGAAGTGCCGGGAGAAGAATCCCTCCCACAACTCGTCCTGCGAAGCGGACGGCGGCTGCGCAGTCCCGAGCCCCGCGATCACTGGTACGGACACGATCCCCACCTCTCGTCAGATGCTGTCCTCCCCCTGGCCGTCCCACCAGCCACCTCGGCTGGTCCATCTTCCCTGCTGGCCCCGTACGGCCGGCTCACCAACGCGGTGCCGATCCGTCACGATCCGGGTCGCCGCCCAGCGCGGCGATGCCGAGCCAGTCGGCGCAGACGTCCGACGTGGCCGGGTGCAGTGAGCCGCAGCGGGCATCCCGGTAGAGCCGCTCCAACGGGTGACCACGGCGGGTCGCCGAGGTGCCCGCCGCCTCCAGCACCGACGCCGCCACCTCGGCGGCCGTGGTGCCGGCCAGCAGCTTCGCCCGCCACACCCAGCGGTTGGTCTCCGCGTCGCCCGGCGCCTCGTCCACCCGACGGGCCGCCTCGGCGACCACCAACTGCGCGGCGGCCGTCGCCGCGTCCGCGCGCCCCAGCCGGGCCCGCACCGCCGGCAGACCGGCCAACCTGCGCTCGTTGAGATGCTCGGCGGCCGCGTCGATCGCCGCCCGGGCCACCCCCACGTAGACGGCCGCGTAACTGGCCACCAGCCAGTGCGGCATCAACTGGGCGACCACCAACGCCAGACCCTCGACCCCGCCGAGCAGCCGGTCCGTGGGCACCGTGACATCCAGGTGCAGATCATGTGAGGAGGTGGCGCGCATGCCGAGCGAGTCCCAGGTCGGCTCCACGGTCAGACCGTCGCCGGCCGGCACCAGGAACTGCGAGACCACCGACTGGTCGGCCGCGCTGCGCGCCGCCACCAGGTAGCCGTCGGCGTGCCCGGCGCCGGAACAGAAGGTCTTGCTGCCCTTGAGATGCCAGCCCTCGTCGGTCGCCTCGTAGACAGTGCTCAGTTGGGACAGCCGGGCGCCGGCTCCACGCTCGCTCATCGCGACCGCGTACCAGGAGCCCTCGGCGGCGGCGGTGAGCAGGCGGTCCCGGGCGGCCAGCGCCTCGTCCGGGACGCCCAGCGCCTCGGCCAACTCCTCGGTCACCGCGCCCAGCGCGCCGGTCACCGAGGCGTGCATGTTGAACACCAGGGCAGTTGCCCCGTTGCCCCGGGCAAGCTCACTG
The DNA here is from genome assembly GCF_050942285.1 of Micromonospora sp. CA-240977. NCBI lineage: Bacteria > Bacillati > Actinomycetota > Actinomycetes > Micromonosporales > Micromonosporaceae > Micromonospora > Micromonospora sp. CA-240977. The sequence goes on from NZ_CP192055.1 coordinate 7,121,758, forward strand.
GCCACTGCGGTGTACTCGGCGAAGGTCGCTCCCAGGCCCCCCAACGCGCGGGGCACCAGCAACCCGAACAGGCCGGCCTCCCGCAGATCACGGAAGTCGTCCACCGGAAAGGAACCGTCCCGGTCGTGCTCCGCGGCCCGCGCGGCGAACCGCGGCGCCAACCGGCGGGCCGCCTCAAGCGCGTGCACCGTCATGTCGCCTCCCTCTTACCAGTGCCGTACCCCGCCACGGCCCGGACTATCCGTTTCGGACCCCCCACCCCTGGTAGAGCACGGCGGTGGACCGGGTCGGCACGATGCGCGGGCTGCGGTCGGCCGGCGTCGCGCCCGTCCGGCCCGCGCGGGCTCGCCGCAGCAACCAGACGGCCAGGCCGCCCACCTGCGGACGGATGCCGCGCACCCGCAGGTCGACGCCGTGCCGGGCGCACTCGGCGACCAACCTCCGAGCATCCACGAACAACCGTGGATCGTGGATGCCGCGCGGCACCGTCGGCAGCCGCTCGGCGATGCGTACCGCGACGAGCCGGGCCAGCGCCGTGTCGTTCAGGGTGTCCAGCACCAACAGGCCGCCCGGACGCAGCAGCCGGCACGCCTCGGCGACCACCCGTGGCCACGCCGGCACATGCTCCAGCAACTCGCCCGCGGAGACCACGTCGGCGCAACCGTCCGGGAGCGGGACCGCTGTCGCGTCGCCCTGGACCGCGCGGACCCCGTGCTCGGCTGCCTGGAGCAACGCCGAGCGGGTCAGATCCACGCCGACGTGCCGGTAGCCCTTGCCGGTCAGGTGCGGCGCGAGCAGACCGGCGCCGCAACCCAGATCCACAAGCAGCTCGTCGGGGCGGGTCGCCGGTGGCACCAGCGCCGCGCGGGCCGCCGCCAGCCAGTGCAGCATCGCGAACGCGCCATCCGGCCGCCACCACTCACCGGCCAGGTCGTCGTACTGGCGCGGGTCGTTTCGCGGCAGCACCCGGGAGCCGGTGGACGCCGCGGACGCAGCCACGTCTCGCATGGCACCGAGAGTGGCACGACTGCTCGGTAACGACCAGACTTCCCTTATGTCGCCGAGGGTGTTAGGGCTGGTCAGGGCGAGCCATCCGGAACCGGCCGCGGCGGTGACCACGGTCGCCGGTCTGCTGGCGTGGGGAGTGGGCCACCGACCGTCCGGAATCGTCTCGGTGGTGCTCGCCGTGCTGGCCAGCCAGCTCGCCGTCGGTTGGACCAACGACGCGCTGGACGCCGAGCGGGACGCCACGGTGGGGCGTACCGACAAACCGGTCGCCGCCGGCGCGGTCGCCCGGCGCACCACGGCCTGGGCCGCGGCGGCGGCCGCGGTGGCCTGTCCGCTGCTGGCGCTGACCACGAACCCGACGGCGGCGTTCTGGTTGACAGTCGCCCTGGTCTCGGCGCTGCTCTACGACTGGCCGCTCAAGGCCACCGCCCTCTCGGTGGTGCCGTATGCCGTCTCCTTCGGCGCGCTGCCCGCCTTCGTGGTGCTCGCGCTGCCCGGCCGGCCGACCCCACCCGCCTGGCTGTTGGTGGCGGCGGCCTGCCTGGGGGCCGGCGCGCACTTCGCCAACGTGCTGCCCGACCTGGCCGACGACGCCCGGACCGGGGTGCGCGGCCTGCCCCATCGGCTGGGGTCCGCCGGGAGCCGCGCGGCGGCGGCCGTCCTGCTCCTCGCGGCGACCGCGAGCCTGGCCCTCGGACCACCCGGGCCGCCGTCGGCCATCGGGCTGGCCGCGGTCGGCACGGCCGCCGTGGTGCCGGCCCTGGCCTGGTACGCCGGACGCTCGGCGGTCCGGGCCGGCCGGCGGCCGGTGGCAGCCTTCCGGGCGGTCATGCTGGTGGCCCTGATCGACGTGGTCCTGCTGGTGGCGAGCGGTCGGGTGGTGTGAGCGGCACCCCGCCAGGTGGCATTGCCGGGTCCGCGTGCGGCCCTCGATCAGCCCCAACTACCCTGGAGCGCGGTCTGCGCGGGTATGGCCACCGTGCCCGGCGTGCGGTCCGGGTGGGGATTGTGACGAGGAGGACCGACGTGACGCGCTCGATCAGGGGATCCCGGCGGGCGGCCCTGTTGCTGTCCGGGATTGCGGCAACCGGCCTGCTGGCGTCCGGATGCGGCACCGGTCAGATCGCCGAGACCGCGTTGAAGGAGCCGTCGGTCCAGGGCGTCAACCTCACGACCGACAACGGTTCCTTCTCCGTGCGCGGTCTGCTTGTGGACTTTCCGGGCACCGAGGGCTACAAGGCCGGCCAGGACGCTCCGCTGAACGCCGTGATCTACAACGACTCCAAGCAGACGGTCACCGTCACCGTCACCACCGAGAGCGCTCGCGAGGTGCGGATCAGCGGCGGCTCGGCGAGCCCGTTGCCGTCCGCCTCGGAGTCCGCCTCGGCCAGCGCGTCGCCGTCCGGCAGCGCGTCGCCGTCCGGCAGCGCGTCGCCGTCCGGCTCGCAGCGCCCGTCGACCCCCGCCTCGCGCTCGGCCAGCCCGTCGGCGACCCCGTCCGAGACCGGGTCGTCCTCGGCCACGCCGTCCGCCCCGGAGTCGGCGCGGGCTTCGGGCTCGGCCAGCCCCGCCGCCCCCGGCCAGCTGGCCCGGATCGAGCTGGCTCCGCTGAGCTACCTCCAGCTCAACTCCTCGGCCACCTCGCAGCTCCGGCTGATCGGCCTGACCGAGGCGCTGCGCTCCGGTCAGAACGTCTCGGTGACCTTCGACTTCGGCAACGGCAACACGGTGACCGGCCAGGCGCCGATCGCGGTGCCGCTCACCCCGGCGGCGCCCCCCTCGCCGATCATCGAGCGCGAGGGCGGCTACGAGGGCAACGAGGGCGGCACCACCCACGAGTGACACGACCTCCGCATCGACAGACGCCCCGGCGTGGTGACCACCACGCCGGGGTGTTTTCGTCGTACGAGAGGGCTAGCGTCCTGATGTGACCACCTCCCGATCGACCCCTTCGCGCGGCGGCACGGCCGGCGCCGCCCGTGGCCGGTCCGCCGCCCGCGAGCCGCGCCCCGCCTACGAGTGCGACGCCTGCGGGCACCAGCCGCCCAAGTGGGTGGGGCGCTGCCCGGAGTGCGGCGAGTGGGGCGCGGTGGTCGAGAGCACGGTGACCGGCCCGACCGTCTCCGGTCGGGTGGTCAGCTCCCGGATGCCGGCCGAGCCGGCCCGGCCGATCGCCACCATCAGCGCCGCCCCAGCCCGCGCCCGCCCCACCGGGGTGAGTGAGCTCGACCGGGTGCTCGGCGGCGGCCTGGTGCCCGGTGCCGTGGTGCTGCTCGCCGGCGAGCCCGGGGTGGGCAAGTCGACCCTGCTGCTGGACGTGGCCCAGCAGTGGGCGGTCGGCTCCGGCAGCCCTTCGCTGGTGGTCAGTGGGGAAGAGTCGGTCAGTCAGGTGCGGTTGCGTGCCGAACGCATGGGCACCCTGCACGACCAGCTCTACCTCGCGGCGGAGAGCGACCTGGCGGCGGTGCTCGGTCACCTCGACGCGGTCAAGCCGGGCCTGCTGGTGCTCGACTCGGTGCAGACCATCTCCACCACCGGCACCGAGGGGGTGCCCGGTGGGGTGACCCAGGTGCGCGCGGTCACCGCCGCGCTGGTCTCGGTGGCCAAGGAGCGGGGCATCGCCACAGTGCTGGTCGGGCACGTCACCAAGGACGGCCAGGTGGCCGGGCCTCGGGTGCTGGAGCACCTGGTCGACGTGGTGCTGCACTTCGAGGGTGACAAGCACTCCTCGCTGCGCCTGGTGCGCGGTGTGAAGAACCGGTTCGGCGCGGCCGACGAGGTCGGCTGCTTCGAGATGCACGAGGGCGGCATCAGCAGCCTGGCCGATCCGTCCGGGCTGTTCCTGACCCGATACTCCGAGCCGGTCCCGGGCACCTGCGTCACGGTGGCCATGGAGGGGCGGCGGGCCCTGGTCACCGAGGTGCAGGCGCTGATCGGCGCGACGGTGGCCGGTTCTCCCCGGCGCACCGTCTCCGGCCTCGACTCGGCGCGCCTGGCGATGGTGCTCGCGGTGCTGCAACGGCGCACCGAGCGGCTGACCCTGCACGACCGGGAGGTCTTCGCGGCCACTGTCGGCGGCATCCGGGTGGTGGAGCCGGCCGCGGACCTGGCGGTCGCGTTGGCGGTCGCCTCCGGCGGGCTCAACCTGGCCATCGCGCCGCACCTGGTGGCGATCGGCGAGGTGGGTCTGACCGGCGAGGTGCGCCGGGTCGGGGCGGTGCCGCGCCGGCTGGCCGAGGCGGCCCGACTGGGGTTCAAAATGGCCCTGGTGCCGCCCGGTTGCGGCCCGGCCAGCACCGGCGCCGGTCCCGAGCAGATGCGGGTGACCGAGGTCACGGACGTCCGTTCGGCACTGCACCATGCGGCCCGCGCGTCCGCCGAGTGACCCACCGTGCCGACGGAGACGGCAAAACCGGACAGCACGTCGCAAGCGGGAAACGGGTTGGAAGGGCCGCATCGTGACACATCACAGTAACCACGACAGCACCCACCGCACGGCAGTCCGTAGACTGTGTCCGTGCCGATCGACCGCGATACCACCAAGCCAGCCGGCGCGCCGCCCCAGGCCCGCACCGGCGCCGTGGGCTCGCCCGCCCGCCCGATCAGCGTGAGCGTGACGGCGGGAGCCGCCGGGGGCGCCGGGGACCCACTGCGCGCCAACCTCGCCCTGATGGCCCCTGGCACCGCCCTGCGCGACGGTCTGGAGCGCATCCTGCGTGGCCGCACGGGCGCGCTCATCGTGCTCGGCTACGACAAGGTCGTGGAGGGCCTGTGCACCGGCGGTTTCCCGCTGGACGTGGAGTTCTCCGCGACGCGGGTCCGGGAGCTGTGCAAGATGGACGGCGCCGTCGTGCTCTCCAGCGACGGCACCCGGATCGTCCGGGCGGCCGTGCACCTGATGCCCGACCCGTCCATCCCGACCGAAGAGTCCGGCACCCGGCACCGCACCGCCGAGCGGGTGGCCCGGCAGACCGGCTACCCGGTCATTTCGGTCAGCCAGTCCATGCGGATCATCAGCCTGTACGTCAACGGCCAACGGCACGTGCTCGACGACTCGGCGGCGATCCTCTCCCGCGCCAACCAGGCGCTCGCGACCCTGGAGCGCTACAAGCTCCGGCTCGACGAGGTCTCCGGCACGCTCTCCGCACTGGAGATCGAGGATCTGGTCACCGTGCGGGACGCGGTGGCCGTGGTGCAGCGCCTGGAGATGGTGCGCCGGATCGCCGACGAGATCGCCGGTTACGTCGTCGAGCTGGGCACCGACGGCCGCCTGCTGGCCCTCCAACTCGACGAGCTGATGGCCGGCGTGGACGCCGACCGGACGCTCGTCATCCGGGACTACCTCCCGGTCGGCCGCAAGTCGCGCACCCTGGACGAGGCACTTGTCGAGCTGGACCTGCTCGGCGCCACCGAGCTGATCGACCTGGTGTCGGTGGCCAAGGCGATCGGCTACCCGGCCGCGTCCGACGCGCTGGACGCGGCGGTCAGCCCTCGCGGCTTCCGACTGCTGGCCAAGGTGCCGCGGCTGCCGGTGGCGGTGGTCGACCGCCTGGTGGTGCACTTCGGCAGCCTGCAACGACTGCTCGGCGCGACGGTGGAGGATCTGCAGGCCGTCGAGGGGGTCGGCGACGCCAGGGCGCGCGGCGTCCGGGAAGGGCTGTCCCGGCTCGCCGAGGCGTCGATCCTGGAGCGGTACGTCTGATCCGGCTCAGCCGGTGACGGTGAGCTTCACCGGCGCGCTGAGCTTCGTGCCGACCCGCGCGAACACCTCGTACGCGCCGAGCGGTGGGAACGGCCCGGCGGCCAGCCCGCTGCCGTCGCACCGGCTGGTGTCCCGCCCGTTCCACGCCACCTCGTAGGAGCGCTCGAAGTTCGGGGTGAAGGACTGCACGTCCGAGCCCTGGACCTTGCCGCAGGTGTCCGAGGACCAGATCTTCTCGGCACCGGACTTGATGAAGATCTCCTGCAGGTCGGCGCCGACGTTGCGGCTGCACGTCCGGTCCGACGTGTTCTTGATCTTGAGTTGCAGGTCGACCACCGCCCCCCGCTGGACCGAGGCCGGACTCGCCATCGAGACCACGCGGATCTCCGCGTCGGTGCAGGTGCCGTCGTCCACCGAACCGCCCACCGCGCCCGGCGGCGGTTCGTTGCTGGTGATCGCGGGACTCGGGTTCGTCGCGCCCGTCGCACCCGCGTCGGCGGACGCGGAGGGCGCCGGGGTCCCGGTCTGTGGCGTCAGCACCGGCCCGCCCGGACCGGTGGCCCCGGTGGGTGTGGCCGTCGGCGACCCCGCCGCCTTCGGGTCGTCGGAGCGACCCGAGCCGGTGCAGGAGTAGAGCAGGACAATCAGGAAGAGAAACCCCGCTCCGAGTACGACGACGCGACGCCGCCAGTACACGGCGGGTGGCAGGGGGCCGACCGTCAGACGCATGATGCCCCCCACCGTAGCCGCGCTGCCCCCGCCGGTGCGGCGCGACGCGCCGGTGCCCCGTCGGGACGCGGACCCGAACCTCCACTCAGGACGGACACCCCGCTCGTCCGGCACCCGCTCAGAGGTAGACCTTGCGCTGATAGACGGCGTGCGCACCGGCCACCCGATCCAGAAACAGCAGCCCCGAACAGTGGTCGATCTCGTGCTGCAACGCCCGCGCCTCGAAACCGTCGGTCACCAACCGGACCGGCCCGCCGGTGCCCGGCAGGTCGCCCTCCACCACCAGCCGGCTGGCCCGCTTCACGTCACCGGTCAGGTCCGGCACCGACATGCAACCCTCCCGGCCCGGTTTCCACCGGGTCGCCTCCACCACCCGGGCATTGCACAACACGAAGGTCCCGTGCACCGTCACCGCCTTCGGGTGCCCCGTCACGTCCACGGCAAAGACCTGGGCACCCACCCCGACCTGCGGCGCGGCCAACCCCACACAGCCCGGCGAAACCCGCATCGTCGCGACCAAATCGGCCGCGAGCTGGACCGTCTCGTCCGCCGTCGGATCGACCTCTCCGGCGGCCCGACTCAGCACCTGGTGCGGGGCGGACAGCACCGCCCGCACCGCACCCGACACGGCCAGCGCCTCCGGTGTCCAGCCGCCCAGACCGGCGTACGTCTCGGCGTCCGGCACGCTCTCCGCGCCGCTCACAACAGATCCGGGTCGGCCGGTCGGAGCGTGACCTCCACACCCAGCTCGGCAGCCGTCCGATGCAGCCGGTCCACCAGCTCGTCAGCCACGCCGGCCGGCAACTCGACCTCGGCCAGCACCACGTAGAGCGAACCCGCCAATCGGGTGCTCAGGTCTGTGACATTCCCGCCCGCGTCGACGAGCACCCGGGTCATCGCCGCGACGATGCCCATCCGGTCCGAACCGTGCACCGCCAGCACGTACGGCTCACCCGCCACGGGAACCTCGCTGTCGGGCGTGACCGCGCGTACCGTCGCCAGCAGTTGACCCTCGGCGGCCAGCGGCGCCAGCGCGGCCTCAACCTCGGCGGGGGCCGCCGGCCCGGTGCAGATCAGGGTCATCGCGAAATGACCCCGCAGCCGCGTCATCGTGCTGTCGGTGAGGTTCGCGCCCAGTCGAGCCAGCACCTCGGCGACGTCGGCCACGATGCCCGGCCGGTCCCGGCCGATGACAGTGATCGCGAGCTCGTTCATCCGCGCATTCTCTCTGACCCGGCGGGCACCGCCGCGACACCCCGCCCGAGCCGCCCACCCAGCGGGACCGTGGCGCGTGACATCATCGACGACGCCATGACTCAACCCGATTTCGCCACCCAGGTCAGCCGATGGTTCCAGCAACACGCCCGTGACCTCCCCTGGCGTGCGCCGGGCACCAGCCCGTGGGCCATCCTGGTCAGCGAGGTCATGCTCCAACAGACACCAGTGGTCCGGGTGGTGCCGGCCTGGCAGGCGTGGCTGGCCCGCTGGCCGGAGCCGGCAGCGCTGGCGGCGGACACCCCCGCCGAGGCGATCCGGATGTGGGGACGCCTCGGTTACCCCCGCCGGGCGGTCCGGCTGCGCGAATGCGCTGTCGCGATCGTCGACCGGCACGGCGGCCGGGTGCCGGACCGCCTGGAGCAGCTGCTGGCCCTGCCGGGAGTCGGCACCTACACGGCACGGGCGGTGGCCGCATTCGCGTACGGGCAGCGGCACCCGGTGGTCGACACCAACGTGCGGCGGGTCGTCTGCCGGGCGGTAGCCGGCGAGCCGGACGCCGGGCCGGTCACCCGGCCGGCCGACCTGGTCGCCACCGAAGAGCTACTCCCGACGGAACCGGCCGCGGCGGCGCTGGCCAGCGCCGCGTTCATGGAGCTGGGCGCGGTCATCTGCACCGCCCGGTCACCGCGCTGCGCGGCCTGCCCGGTCGAGTCGATCTGCGCGTGGCGGGCCTCCGGCAAGGAGGCGCCAACCGGACCAACCCGCCGACCCCAGCGGTACGCGGGCACCGACCGACAGGTACGCGGCCTGCTGCTCGCGGCGCTCCGGGAGGCCACCGGCCCGGTGCCACACGAACGGCTGGACCAGGTCTGGACCGATGACGTGCAGCGCGCCCGTGCCCTGGCCGGCCTGGTGCAGGACGGACTTGTCGAACCGGCCGGCACCGACTCCTTCCGCCTCGCCGGCGACGGCCCGTCCCGCCCTACCGCCGACCTCACCATCTGACCCACCAGGCCCTCGCCCCACCGGGCCCTCGCCCCACCGGGTCCCGTCCAGCCCCGCCGGCCAATCGCGCGCATCTGGCGCAGGGTCCCTCCACGCGCACCCCAAGATCGTGCTCGATCCTGGATTTAGTGGTGTCCACGCTCGGCGGATGCCCCTACATCCTGGATACTGCGCGATCTTGGGGGCTGGACGCCCGGCTCCGACCCCAGAGCCCTCCCCCCGGCCTCGACACTCCGCCCCGCACTCCCGCCGCTTCGCCTCGGCCCTCACTCCACCCCGCCCCTCGATCCCGCCCGCAACATCAGGGAAAGTGCTGCCTCAGCCCATCCGGAGGCAGCACTTTCCCTGATGTTGCGTGGATCTTGCCGGGCACCGCACGGGTGGGCACGGGGCATGGGCGAGTGTGGGTACGGCACCGGCAGGCACGGGCGGATGCGGGCACGGGCGGGTGCAGGCACGGGCGGATGCGGGCACGGGCGGGTGCGGGCGCAGCAGGGCAGGCACGGCGGGCAGGGGCAGGGCGCGGGCGGCGGGCACGCCACGGCGAGTGCGAGCGGCCGGCACGGCGGGTGCGAGGCGGGCACGACAGGGCGCGTGCAAGGCGGGCACGGCACGGCACGGCGGGTGCGGTGGCGTGCCAATGGGACAGCGCAACGAGGCGGGGCCCCGATGGCTCACGCCACCGAGGCCCCGCCTCTTGCTGCTGGTTGTGCTACTCGTCCGTGGTCGCTGCGGCGGTGCCAGCGGCAGTGCCACCCAGGTCGGCCGGCACGGCGTCCGGAACTTCGACCGGCTTGTCCGCGCCTCGGAAGACGAGCTTGGACTTGTCGATGTCGTTCGGGTCGCCCTCGCAGTCCACCACAACGATCTGACCGGGGGTCAGCTCGTTGAACAGGATCCGCTCGGAGAGGTTGTCCTCGATGTCGCGCTGGATCGTGCGACGAAGCGGACGGGCACCGAGCACCGGGTCGAAGCCCTTCGCCGCCAGGTACTTCTTGGCGTTGTCGGTCAGCTCCAGACCCATGTCCTTGTTGCGCAGCTGGCCCTCGATCCGCTGGATCATGATGTCCACGATCGAGAGGATCTCGCTCTGGCGCAGCTGGTGGAAGACGATGGTGTCGTCGATCCGGTTGAGGAACTCAGGCCGGAAGTGCTGCTTGAGCTCGTCGTTGACCTTCTGCTTCATCCGGTCGTAGTTGGACTCGGAGTCCTCCGACTGCTGGAAGCCCAGCGACACCGCCTTGGCGACGTCACGGGTGCCCAGGTTGGTGGTCAGGATGATGACCGTGTTCTTGAAGTCCACGATCCGACCCTGACCGTCGGTGAGCCGACCGTCCTCGAGGATCTGGAGCAGCGTGTTGAAGACGTCCGGGTGGGCCTTCTCGATCTCGTCGAAGAGGACCACCGAGAACGGCCGACGCCGTACCTTCTCGGTCAGCTGCCCGCCCTCGTCGTAACCGACGTAGCCGGGAGGGGCACCCACGAGCCGGGAGACCGTGTAGCGGTCGTGGAACTCGGACATGTCCAGCTGGATGAGGGCATCCTCGCTGCCGAAGAGGAACTCGGCGAGCGCCTTGGACAGCTCGGTCTTACCGACACCGGACGGACCGGCGAAGATGAACGAGCCCGACGGGCGCTTCGGGTCCTTCAGGCCGGCCCGGGTACGCCGGATCGCCTTCGAGACCGCCTTGACCGCGTCCTCCTGGCCGATGACGCGCTTGTGCAGCTCGTCCTCCATGCGCAGCAGGCGCGAGGTCTCCTCCTCGGTCAGCTTGTAGACCGGGATGCCGGTCCAGTTGCCGAGCACCTCGGCGATCTGCTCGTCGTCAACCTCGCTGACGACGTCCAGGTCACCGGCCTTCCACTCCTTCTCCCGCTGGGCCTTCTGGCCGAGCAGCTGCTTCTCCTTGTCGCGCAGCTGGGCGGCGCGCTCGAAGTCCTGCGCGTCGATCGCGGACTCCTTGTCGCGACGCACCTGGGCGATGCGCTCGTCGAAGTCACGCAGGTCTGGCGGCGCGGTCATCCGGCGGATTCGCATCCGGGCACCGGCCTCGTCGATCAGGTCGATCGCCTTGTCCGGCAGGAAGCGGTCGGAGATGTACCGGTCGGCAAGCGTCGCGGCCGCCACCAGGGCGGCATCGGTGATCGAGACCCGGTGGTGCGCCTCGTACCGGTCGCGCAGGCCCTTGAGGATCTCGATGGTGTGCGCCAGCGACGGCTCACCCACCTGGATCGGCTGGAACCGGCGCTCGAGAGCGGCGTCCTTCTCCAGGTGCTTGCGGTACTCGTCGAGCGTGGTGGCGCCGATGGTCTGCAGCTCACCACGGGCCAGCATCGGCTTCAGGATGCTCGCGGCGTCGATCGCGCCCTCGGCGGCACCCGCACCCACCAGGGTGTGGATCTCGTCGATGAACAGGATGATGTCGCCGCGGGTGCGGATCTCCTTGAGCACCTTCTTGAGGCGCTCCTCGAAGTCACCGCGGTAGCGGGAACCGGCGACGAGCGCGCCGAGGTCGAGCGTGTATAGCTGCTTGTCCTTGAGAGTCTCGGGCACCTCGCCCTTGATGATCTTCTGGGAAAGCCCCTCCACCACGGCGGTCTTACCGACGCCGGGCTCACCGATCAGGACCGGGTTGTTCTTGGTACGGCGGGAGAGCACCTGCATGACCCGCTCGATTTCCTTCTCGCGCCCGATGACCGGGTCGAGCTTGCCCTCGCGGGCGGCCTGAGTCAGGTTGCGACCGAACTGGTCCAGCACCAGGCTGGTCGACGGCGCGGCCTCACCCGGCGCGGCGCCCGCCGCGGCAGGCTCCTTGCCCTGGTAGCCGGAGAGCAGCTGGATCACCTGCTGGCGGACCCGGTTGAGGTCGGCGCCGAGCTTGACCAGCACCTGGGCGGCAACGCCCTCGCCCTCGCGGATCAGCCCGAGCAGGATGTGCTCGGTGCCGATGTAGTTGTGGCCGAGCTGCAGCGCCTCGCGCAGCGACAGCTCCAGCACCTTCTTGGCCCGCGGCGTGAACGGGATGTGCCCGCTCGGCGCCTGCTGACCCTGGCCGATGATCTCCTCGACCTGCTGGCGGACGCCCTCCAGGGAGATGCCGAGGCTCTCCAGGGCCTTCGCCGCGACGCCTTCACCTTCGTGGATCAGGCCCAGCAGGATGTGTTCCGTACCGATGTAGTTGTGGTTGAGCATCCGGGCCTCTTCTTGGGCCAGGACGACAACCCGTCGCGCTCGGTCGGTGAACCGCTCGAACATGCCCTCGTGCTCCTCACGTGCCGTGCGCCTTGATGGTCAAGATCTTGGCGGGGCCGGTGCACGAACGTCCGGGACGGGCGTCCGTGCCTCCTTACTCTATCGTCGCTGACCGACTCAGCTGAGGTCGTGTGTCTCTGGTCTGGGTCGGTTCCACGTCGTTTTGGACAACCGTCCGCGCTCAGGAGGTGTTCCGGTAGTCCTGTCGCTACGCGCAGAGCGAAATCCGACTGGCACCACCAGAGCCCGATCCGGGCCTCGGAAGCGCTCCGGAAGCCCTCGGAGGGGTAACCGGGGTCGCTTCGACCGCCGCGCTCCGACCCTGGGGAAGGTTGTCCACAGGTTGTGGATAGTTGCTCCACTGGTTGTGGACAACGTCGGCGGGCGCGCAATGCTTCCCGGCCCCTGAGCTTCCGCCCGGACCCCGGAGACGGCGACGCCGGCCCGGAGAACTACTCCGGCCCGGCGTCGGTGTCGCCTGCGGTGGCGGCTGGCCACCAACCGCTGAAGGATCAGCGCTTCGCGTGGTACTCGTCAACGATCTCCTGCGGGATACGACCCCGGTCCGAGATGTCCTTGCCGGCCTTCTTGGCCCACTCCCGGATCGCCTTGTTCTGTTCCCGATCGGCGGTCGCGCCGCCCCGACCGCGGGCAGCACGCCCACCGATCACCACGCCGCCCCGGCCGACCTTGGTGCCGGCGCCCACGTACGAGGCAAAAGCGTCGCGCAATTTAGCGGCGTTGGCACTCGACAGGTCGATCTCGTACTGAACGCCGTCGAGGGCGAACTTGACGGTCTCGTCCGCGTCCCCGCCGTCCAGGTCATCGACCAGCTTGTGAATGATCTGCTTGGCCACGTCCCACATTCCTTTCGAGCAGGGCACTCCTGCTAACGAGAGCACAATAACCCCCGCACTGCTTGCCGCGTCAATAGGATGCCGTTACGGCGTGGGCGAGCCCGGGCGAGACTACTCGGGGCGGACCAACGGGAAGAGGATCGTTTCCCGAATTCCCAGGCCGGTCAGGGCCATCAACAGCCGGTCGATTCCCATTCCCATACCACCGGCCGGCGGCATTCCGTACTCCATGGCCCGGAGAAAGTCCTCGTCGAGACGCATCGCCTCGTCGTCGCCACGGGCCGCGAGCTGCGCCTGGGCCACCAGCCGCTCGCGCTGCACGACCGGGTCGACCAGCTCGGAGTACGCGGTGCCCAGCTCGAAGCCGAGCACGTAGAGGTCCCACTTCTCGGCCAGCCCGGGCTCACTGCGGTGGGCCCTGGTGAGCGGGCTGGTTTCCTCCGGGTAGTCCCGCACGAAGGTGGGCGCCACCAGGCCGGGGACGACCAGTTCCTCGAACAGTTCCTCGGCCAGCTTGCCCGGCCCCCACTTCGGGTCTACCGCCAATCCCACCTTGTCCGCGTACTCGACCAGGCGGGATCGGTCGGTGCGGACCGTGACCTCCTCGCCGAGCGCTTCGGAAAGCACGCCGAAGAGTGTCACCGAGCGCCACTCGCCACCCAGGTCGAACTCCCGCCCGTCGGCGTGGGTCACCACCATCGAACCGCTGACCGCGATCGCCGCCTGTTGCACGAGATTACGGGTCAGCTCAGCCATGGTGTCGTAGTCGCCGTACGCCTGGTACGTCTCCAGCATCGCGAACTCGGGTGAGTGCGAAGAGTCGACACCCTCATTACGGAAGTTGCGGTTGATCTCGAAGACGCTGTCGACGCCACCAACCACGGCACGCTTGAGAAACAGTTCCGGCGCGATTCGCAGATACAGATCGGTGTTCAACGCATTGCTGTGGGTCACGAACGGCCGGGCCGCCGCACCACCATGCAGCAGTTGCAGCATCGGCGTTTCCACCTCGATGAAGCCCTGCCCATGCAGTGAATCGCGCAGACTGCGCACCGCGGCGGCTCGGGTACGGACCATCTCGCGCGCCTGCGGCCGGACGATCAGGTCGACGTAACGCTGCCGGACACGGGCCTCCTCGGAGAGCGGCTTGTGCGCCACCGGCAACGGTCGCAGCGCCTTGGCCGTCATCTCCCACTGCTGTGCCAGCACCGACAACTCGCCCCGGCGGCTGGTGATCACCTCACCGGTGACGCCGACGTGGTCGCCGAGGTCGACAAGGCGCTTCCACGCCTCCAGCCGCTCCGGCCCCACCCGGTCCAGGGAGAGCATCGCCTGCAACTCGGTGCCGTCGCCGTCGCGCAGGGTCGCGAAGCACAGCTTGCCCGTGTTGCGTACGAAGATCACGCGACCGGTGACCGCGACCTGGTCGCCGGTCGCGGTGTCGGTCGGCAGGTCGGCGTAGCGGGTCCGGACCTGCGCCAGGGTGGTGGTCCGGGCAAAGCCGACAGGGTAGGGCTCGACGCCCTCGGCGAGCATCCGGTCCCGCTTCTCCCGGCGGACCTTCATCTGCTCGGGAAGGTCGTCGGCGGGGTCCACTGGCACGGCGTTCTGCTCGCTCACGGCACGCTTCCTCGTCACGAAGATTACGGGGGGTCAGGGCCGAGCGTACTCAAGCGCTCAGGTGGTCGTTATCGGATAACCTGCCCGCCATGGTGGATCACACTCAGGCGCTCTCGTTCGGCGCGGCCGCTGCCGAATACGACCGGTTTCGGCCCCGCTATCCGGTCGAGGCCGTGCGGTGGGCGCTCGACGGGTTGGGCGGCTCCGCCTGGGTCGTCGACCTGGGAGCGGGCACCGGCATCCTCACCCGGGGGGTGCTCGCCCTCGGCCACCAGGTGACCCCGGTGGAGCCGGACCCCGGGATGCGCGCCCAACTGGACGCCGCCACCCCCGGCACCCGCTCGCTGGCCGGCGGCGCCGAGTCGCTACCGCTGCCGGACGGCGTCGCGGACGCCGTGGTGGTGGGGCAGGCGTACCACTGGTTCGACAGGGAGCTGGCGCACGCCGAGATCGCGCGGGTGCTCCGGCCGGGCGGGACGTTCGCCCCCATCTGGAACCTTCGGGACGATCGGGTGGGCTGGGTCGCCGAACTGGGCCGGATCGCCCACCTGGGGGACAACGCCGGCAACGTGGTCGAGAGGTACACCGACTTCGGCCCCGCGTTCGGGTCGATCGAGCTGGGCGAGTTCACCCACCACACAGCGCTCACGTCGGACGAGCTGATCGCGATGCTGCACACCCGCTCGTACTGGCTCACCGCCTCGGCCGAGCGGCGGGAGACGATCGACAGGCAGCTTCGGGAGCTTTTCGCCACCCACCCCGACCTGGCCGGGCGCGCGACAGTGGAGCTGCCGTACCGCACGATCGTGCTGCGCGCTCGGCGGCACTGAGGCCCTGCCTGGCGGCCATCCCCCGGGCGGGCGGCCGGGGCTCACAGGTTGCGGTCGTAGACCATCCGGAGGCCGATCAACGTGATCATCGGCTCGTGGTGGGTGATGGTGCGGCACTCGTTGATCACCAGGGACGCCAGGCCGCCGGTGGCGATCACCGCCTTCACCTCGCCCAACTCCTCGGTCATCCGCTCGACGATGCGGTCCACCTGCCCGGCGAACCCGAAGTAGAGGCCGGCCTGGAGGCACTCCACGGTGTTCTTGCCGATCACCGAACGGGGCTTGGTGGCCTCGACCTTGCGCAGCTGGGCCGCGCGGGCGGCAAGGGCGTCGAAGGAGATCTCGATGCCCGGGGCGAACGCCCCGCCGAGGAACTCACCCCGACCGCTGATCACGTCGAAGTTGGTGGTGGTGCCGAAGTCCACAACGATCGACGGCCCGCCGTACAGGGCGTACGCGGCCAGGGTGTTCACCACCCGGTCGGCGCCCACCTCCTTCGGATTGTCGATCGCCAACTGCACCCCGGTCCGCACGCCCGGTTCGACGATCACGCTCGGCAGGTCGGCGTAGTAGCGACCGAGCATGGTGCGCAGCGAGCGCAGCGCGGCCGGCACTGTCGAGCAGGCGGCCACACCGGTGATCTCGACGTTGTCCCCGGCGAGCAGGCCCCGGAACATGAGGCCCAACTCGTCCGCCGTCGAGCGGGCATCGGTCTTGATCCGCCAGGAGTGCACCAGCTTGTCGCCGTCGAAGGTCGCCAGCACGGTGTTGGTGTTTCCGATGTCGATGCAGAGCAGCACGCACGCAGCCTAGACAACGACCGTACGGGCGGGTGCGGACCGGGCGACGGACCGTATCCTTGTCGTATCGCGACATGAGCATGGATCAATCCACGGCGCGACCGGACGGGGAGCGGACATGTCGGGGACGTGGTGGATGCGGGGCCGTAACACCCTGCGCCGGCGTCGGCGACACGTGCTGGTGCTCGTGGCGTTGGCCGGCGGCGCCATCTGGATGATCGTGCAGGCCTGGCGGGCGTCCGTTCGGGAGAGCGGCAGCTTCGCCGGCGACCTCTACCTCAACATCGGCGCCGCTCTGATCATGACGCTGCTGACGTACGTGGTGCTCAACCCGCTCTTCCGCGAACTCCAGACGGTAAGCATCATCGAGCACCCCCGACTGGACCGGGACGCCCTCATCGAACGGGTCGCCCAGTCCCGGGAGATCGTGGCCATCCTGGAGACCTGGACCAGCATGCTGGAAGGTCCGTACGCGGCCCGGTTCGTCGCCGCGTTGCGCTCCGCGCTCGCCAACGGCGCCGTGGTCAAGGTGTTGCTGCTCGACCCGGACTCGCCGGCGGTCCGGCTGCGCGGCGAGGAGCTGCGCCGGCGGGACGCCTCGGTCGCCATCCTCAACAACCTGTGGCACCTCGCGCGGCTCAGCGAGGAGTTGCCCGAGTCGGCCCGCGCCCGGCTCCAGGTCCGGGTCTACAGCGCCGCCCCCTCCGTCCAGATGTACCGCTGGGACGGGAAGGCCTTCATCTCGTTCTTCCCGGTGCAGGGCAGCACCTTCGACACCCAGCAGATCGAGGCGTTCGTCTCGACCCCGCTCGGCGAGTTCGTCGACGACCGGTTCGCCGAACTCTGGGACACCGCTCCGCTGGAGGACCTGGCGGCCTGCCTCACGCTGCGCCTCTGCCTGCGCCAGGCCGGTCGGGATCTGGAAACCTGCGACGCGCTCTACGTACGCTCCGACGGCGACTGGTACATCGCCGGCACCGACCTGGTGCGCAACGGGCCCGGCACGGCCTGGCCGGGCTCACCGCCGTGCTGGACCGGCCCGAGGCGGCCGGCGAGATCTTCGCCATCGGTGAGGCCGACGAGCTGCCGCCGGAGATCTACAACCGGGTGCTGGAGCTGTTCCGCGCCAAATACGGTCTGGATGGCCGGCAGGACACCGAGAACCGGGTGATCTTCAACCTGGCCGCCAGCTCGCTCACCACCGTCTGAGACGCCGACCCGAGCCCGCTACCCGGTCCGCAGGTCCAGGGCGATGTCCAGGATCGGCGACGAGTGGGTCAACGCCCCCACCGAGAGGAAGTCGACGCCGGTGGCCGCGTACCGGCCCGCCACCTCCAGGGTCAACCCGCCGGTCGCCTCCAGCTCGGCCCGGTCACCCACGGCGGCCACCGCCTCGGCCAACACCTCCGGCGTCATGTTGTCGCAGAGCAGGAAGTCCGCCCCGGCCTCCACCGCCTCCACCGCCTCGTCGACGGTGGTCACCTCGACCTGCACCGGCACCTCCGGGAACGCCTCCCGGACCCGCCGGTACGCCGCCGTGATGCCGCCGGCCGCCAGCTTGTGGTTGTCCTTGATCATGGCCACGTCGTAGAGGCCCATCCGCTTGTTGGTGCCCCCGCCGGCGCGCACCGCGTACTTCTCCAGCGCCCGCAGGCCCGGCGTCGTCTTGCGGGTGTCCAGCACCATCGCCTTCGTGCCGGCCAGGGCGTCCGCCCAGGCACGGGTGTGGGTGGCCACCCCGGACATCCGGCAGAGCAGGTTCAGCGCCGTCCGCTCGGCCGTCAGCAGCAGCCGGGTCGGCCCGGTCACCGTCGCCAGCACCGCACCGCGGGCCACCCGCTCGCCGTCGCGGGCCAGCACCGACACCTCGACGGTACGACCGAAGCCGGTCACCTCGCCCACCAGCTCGAACACGGTGGCAGCCACGGCCATCCCGGCCAGCACACCATCCGCGCGGGCCACCAGGTCGGCGGTGTCGGTCTGCTCCGCCGGAATGGTGGCCACGCTCGTGACGTCCAGGTAGTCGGGGCCCAGATCCTCGACCAGCGCGGCTTCGATCACCTGCCGCACCTGCGCCGGATCCAGCCCGGCCGCCCGCAACGCCGCCTCTGTCGACCCCGTCATGAGTTCCCCTCCCACTGTTGGCCCACCCGGCCCTCCGCCCCGACCGACCCGACCAGGTGACCCAGCCACCGCTCGTCGGCCGTCGGGAAGTCCTCCCGCCAGTGGCAACCCCGGGTCTCACCACGTGCGTACGCGGCGGCAACCAGCGTCGACGCCACGGTGAGCAGGTTGGTGGCCTCCCAGTCGGCGGTCCGGGGTCGGCCCCGGGCGACGCCCACCTCCCGCAGCGTCCCGGCCGTCTCGGCAAGCGTCGCCGCGGATCGGAGCACCCCGGCACCCCGGGTCATCGCCCGTTGCAGGGTCGGCGTCGCCGCCGCGGGCAGCACCCAGCCCGCGCCGCCACGCCAGGCGCCGGTGTCCGCCGGCTGAACCTGCTCGGGCAGGCCGGCCGCGATGTCCTCGGCGATCCGCCGGGAGAAGACCAGACCTTCCAGCAGCGAGTTGCTGGCCAGCCGGTTCGCGCCGTGCACCCCCGTGCAGGCCACCTCGCCGCAGGCGTACAGGCCGGGGATCGAGGTGCGACCGCGCAGGTCGGTGCGGACACCGCCGGAGGCGTAGTGGGCGGCCGGCGACACCGGGATCAGGTCCGTCGCCGGGTCCACCCCGATCGCCAGGCAGGACGCCACGATGGTGGGGAACCGGCCGGCCAGGAAGTCCCCACCCAGGTGCCGAGCGTCGAGGAAGACGTGGTCCGCGCCGGTGGCCAGCAACACCCGGTGGATGCCCTTGGCCACCACGTCCCGGGGTGCCAGCTCGGCCAACTCGTGCTGGCCCACCATGAACCGCTTGCCGTCGGCGTCCACCAGGTACGCGCCCTCGCCGCGCAGCGCCTCGGAGACCAGCGGCTGCTGCGCGTGCCCGGCACCGGGCACCCCCGCGCCGGGCGGGGCGAGCAGGGCGGTCGGGTGGAACTGGACGAACTCCACGTCGGTCACCGCGGCGCCGGCCCGCATCGCCAGCGCCACCCCGTCGCCGGTGGAGACCGCCGGATTGGTGGTGGCCGCGAAGATCTGCCCCATGCCACCGGTGGCGAGCACCACCGCCCGGGCCAGCAGCGCGCCGACGCCGTCCTCGCTGCCCTCGCCCAACACGTGCAGGGTGATTCCGCAGGCCGGGCCGAGCCCGTCCGGGCCGTCGCCCGGCGCGCGCAGCAGGTCCAGGACCAGGGCGTGTTCGACAAGTCGGATCCACGGGTCGCGCTGCACCGCGGCGTGCAGCGCGCGCTGCACCTCCGCGCCGGTGGCGTCACCGCCGGCGTGCACGATCCGGTCCGCCCGGTGCCCGCCCTCGCGGGTCAGCATCAACGAGCCGTCCGGGTGGCGATCGAACTCGGCGCCGATGCGCATCAGCTCCCGCAGCCGGGTCGGGCCCTCCTCGACGAGCACCCGGACCGCCGCCGGGTCGCAGAGCCCGACCCCGGCGATCTCGGTGTCGCGGGCGTGCGCCGCCGGGGTGTCCGTCGGGTCGAGCACGGCGGCGATGCCGCCCTGCGCCCACCGCGTCGAGCCGTCGTCGATGTTGACCTTGGTGACCACCGTGACGTGCAGGCCCGCCTCACGCAGGTGCAGCGCCGCGGTCAACCCGGCCACCCCGGAACCCACAACGATCACGTCGGTGGTCTCCACCCAGCCGGGCGCGGGCGCGGCCAGCAACGCGGGCAGGGCCGGCAGGTCGACTGTCGGAACGTCCATCCCCCCAGTCAACCCGAACCGTCCTCGCTCGGGGCGGCGGGGGCGGGACGAGTGTTTTGGGCTACCCCGTCCGCGCCGCGCCGGCCGTCAGCCCGTCGTCACTTCGTCCGGACCGGAAGGCCGGCCGGGCCCGCGCCCTTCAGCGAGGCGGTCACCGTACGGTCGCTGAGCCACAGGTAGCAGCGGACGCCCCGGTCACCGACCCGCCAGCGCCCCGCACCCGGGGGCCGGACCACCAACCCGCTGCGAAAGCGCAGGTGGACGTCGTCCGGCACGCCCACGTACCGGCCCAGGACGCCACGGCACCCGTTGTACAGCGGCGCCCAGTCGGCGTCCCGGGTCGGGTACGCCATGTCCGGCGCGCGCCACACCCCGACGAACTCGGCGTCGTGCTGTTGCGCGCACGCCACCGGGGTCAGCGTCTGCACCCCCGCGCCGGCCGCGGTGCGGGTCTGCTGGCAACCGAGCCGCAGCCCGGCCGGCCCCTTCAACGCGTCCCGCAGGCTGCCCGACCGGACCACCACGGTGGCCGCGGCCTCGACAGTCGTCAGCTCGGTGAGATCGCACCGGAACCACCGGGAACCGGCCGCCCAGCCCGGCCCGGAGGGCAACGCCACCGAGAGCCGCAGCCGGCCGGCCCGCCAGTCGTCGCCCACGTACCCGGTCGCCCGGGTGTCGCACTCGGTGAACGCGCCCCGCAACTCCGCCGAGCCACCCGCCGGCGCGCTCGCCCGTTCGACGGGAAACGCCCCCACATGCACCGTTTCCAGCCGATGTGGGCCGGCGCAGTCCACCGGCTCGTAGGCGGCCAGGGTCACCACATCGGTGAAGTCGGCGGCCTGGCAGACACCGGCGGCCGGGGTGAACGCCGACGGCGTCGGCAGCGCCGCCCAGTCGTCGGTCAGGTCACCGTCCAGGTCACCGGACCCGGCGCAGCCCACCAGCAGCACCGCCGTCACGGCAGCGGCGAACACGGTCGTCCTGGCACTGCGCATAGCGGCCTCCCCCAGCCACCGACCGGCTTTCGCCAGCGCGCCAAGGGTAACCGGAAATGACCTTCCGGTGACAGACCGGAATCGCCTCGCGCGGGATCAGACTCCGGACACGGCCAGCGGGCTGGGCACCGGGTGACCGGCCGTGCCGGGTGCCACAGCGGCCGGGTCGGCACCCAACTCGATCACCCGGTTGTCGGCGTCCACGTGCACCACCCGCGGCCGGTACGACCGGGCCTCGGCATCGTCCATCTGGCCGTACGAGATCAGGATGACCAGGTCACCGGGGTGCACCAGGTGCGCGGCGGCACCGTTGATGCCGATCACTCCGCTGCCCCGCACGCCGGGAATAACGTACGTCTCCAGCCGTGCGCCATTGGTGATGTCCACGATCGCCACCTGCTCGCCGGGGAGCAGGTCGGCGGCGTCGAGCAGGTCCTCGTCCACCGTCACCGAACCGACGTAGTGCAGGTCGGCCTGGGTCACCGTGGCCCGGTGGATCTTCGACTTGAGCATGGTCCGCAGCATCGGGGTGGCCTTTCAACGAAGGTGGTGAAGGGTGGTGCGGTCCGGTCAGGGGCGGGGGGCGAGGTGGATCGCCGCGTTGTCGATCAGGCGGGTGGCGCCCACCCACGCGGCGATCACCAGCCGCGCCGGCCCGGCGACCGGCCCCGGCTCCAACTCGGGGTCGGTGAGCACCAGGTAGTCGAGGCGGGCGCCCGGCGTACCGGCGCCGAACGCGACGTGCGCGGCGGTCAGCACCGCGCCCGCGTCCCGGCCGTCCTCGGCGGCCCGCGCGCCGGCCCGCAACGCGGCGGACAGACTCAGCGCCGCGGCCCGCTCCGACTCGCTCAGGTAGCGGTTGCGGCTGGACAGCGCCAACCCGTCCGGCTCCCGAACGGTCGGCACGCCGACCACCTCGACGGGCACGTCCAGGTCCCGGGTCATCCGCCGGACCAGGGTGAGCTGCTGGTAGTCCTTCTCGCCGAAGAACGCCAGGTCCGGCCGGGTGAGCTGGAGCAGCTTCAGCACCACGGTGAGCACCCCGTGGAAGAAGCCGGGGCGGCTCGCGCCCTCCAACTCCGCGCCGAGCGGGCCCGGGTCGAGGCGTACGCGGGGCTGGCCGTCCGGGTACATGTCCGCCACCGACGGGGCGAAGACGAGATCCGCGCCAGCCCGCCGGCACACCTCCAGATCGGCGTCGAGGGTGCGCGGATAGCGGTCGAAGTCCTCGTTCGGCCCGAACTGCAACGGGTTCACGAAGATCGTCACCAGCACGTGGTCGGCCTGTTTCCGGGCCGCCCGCAGCAACGTCTCGTGCCCGGAGTGCAGCGCGCCCATCGTCATCACCACGCCGACAGTGCCCTTCAGCCCGGCCCGGGCCTCGGCCAGCTCGGCGCGCGAGTGTACGAGCTGGGTCATGCGGCCACCTCCCGGGCGGTGTCGGCGAGCACACCGAGCAGCGACTGCGCGTCCACCGGCCGTAGCCGGCCGGCGGCGATCGCCCGGTCGGCGGTACGCCGGGCCAACGCGAGATAGGCGGGGACGGATTCCGGCGCGGTGGCGGCCAACCGGGCCAGGTGCCGCTGGACGGTGCCCGCGTCGCCCCGGGACACCGGGCCGGTCAACGCGTCGTCACCGAGCCGCAGCGCGTTTTCCAGGGCGGCGCGCAGCAGCGGGGCGAGCACCTTCTCCGGCCGGGCCACGCCGGCGTCGCGCAGACGGTCGGTCGCCTCGTTCACGAGGGTCACCAGGTGGTTGGCACCGTGGGCCAGCGCGGCGTGGTAGAGCGGGCGGTCCGACTCGGCCACCCACTCGGGCACGCCACCCAGGTCGGCGACCAGCCGGGCAGCCAGCGGGCGCAGCTCCGCCGGGGCGGTCACCCCGTACGAGATGCCGGCCAGGCGGGCCAGGTCGTCCGGCGTACCGGTGAAGGTCATCGCGGGGTGCAGGGCGAGCGGCCGGGCACCGACCGCGGCGGCCGGCGTCAGCACGGTCAGGCCGTGTGCGCCGGAGGTGTGCGCGACCACCTGGCCGGGACGCAGCGCACCCCGGTCGGCGAGGTCGGTCACCACGCCGGCCAACGCGTCGTCCGGCACCGCGATCAGCAGCAGGTCGGCGGCGGCGTGGGCGACAGCGGCGGCCGGGCGGCGGGGCACCTCGGGCAGCAGCAGGGCGAGGCGGGCCCGGCTCGCCCCGGAGTCGCCGGTGACGGCGACCACGCGGTGCCCGGCGGCGACGAGTGCGGCGCCCAGGACGGCTCCGACCCGACCGGCGCCAACAACGCCGACGGTGAGCAGGCGGGAGGTGGCGGGGATGCCGGGAGCGGCGGACCCGGTCAGGTCGGCCGGACGCGGGCGCAGCGGTGCGCTCATGACAACGATCCAGTCCTCGAGCAGGGGTACCGGTCGATCGCAAGTATGCGCCCGGCCCGTCGAACCAGGACAAGCATGTGTGAAAACGTTCACCACCGAAGGAAGGGTTCCCTACGCCCGCCTCCGGTCGTCCCGGGGCCGTTACAGACGAGCACGTGGCGGCGGCGGTGTGGGACGCGGGTGTGCGGCGCCGAAGGGGGTCAGGGCGTGGCCCCCGGGGCCGACGTGATCGCGCGGAGTTCGGCGGCCACCTCGGCGATCAGGTCGGCCAGCGAGGCGTCGCCGTCGGCTGCGACCCAGCGCGCGTACGCGACGCGGAAGACCGTGACGCCGGACTCGGTGGCCAGCGTGGCAGTGCTCTCGCCGAGCCCTCTGGCCCGCAGGGCGGCGGTGACCGCGGCCACCAGCGAGCCCGTCTTGCGCAGCTCGCGCTCCTGCAACTCGGGGCTGCTCTCGATGATGGACTGGCGCATCCGGACCAGTTCGCGGCGGTCGGCGAAGATTTCCACAGCCACCTGACGGAAGCCGGCCACGACCGCCTCGAAGGGGGCCGCGTCCGTCTCGGCCACCGCCTTGACCAGGATCTCCTCCAGCTCCCCGCTGCCGCTGAAGAGCGCTTCCCGCTTGTCGCCGAAGAGTCGGTAGAAGGTGCGCTTGTCCAGGCCGGCCCGGGCGGCGATGTCGGCGACAGTGGTCTGTTCGAAGCCGCGCTCCCGGAACAGCTCGAAGGCGGCCGCCGCCAGGCGGCCGCGCGCGTCCGGTTGCCAGCGGGCCATCCGCCGATGGTATCTGATGTCACATGGCGACATTATTTCCGGCCGAGCCATGTCATCTTGCGACATGACGAGCTACGGTCATGTCGCAAGATGACATCGCTTCCTCGGAAGGAACCACAATGCGCGTATTCGTCACCGGCGCCTCCGGCCACGTCGGCTCCGCCGTCGTACCGGCACTGCTCGCCGCCGGACACGACGTCGTCGGCCTGGCCCGCTCCGACACGTCCGCCGCCGCCATCGAAAAGCTCGGCGCTCAGGCACACCGCGGCGACCTGACCGACCTCGACGTGCTCCGGGCCGCGGCGGCCGCCGCCGACGGGGTGATCCATCTGGCGTTCCGGCACGACCTCATGATCAGCGGCGACCTGGCCGGCGCCGCCTCGGCTGACCTGGGCGCCCTCACCGCACTCGCCGACGGCCTGGCCGGCTCCGGCAAGCCCCTGGTCGGCACGGGCGGCACCGCCATGCTGGTGATGGGCGGCATCGTCGGCCGGCACGGCACCGAACGCGACACCTTCGACAGCGGCGGCTACCGGATCGACGCGGAGAACTTCGTGGCCGGCCTCGACGCCCGCGGGGTGCGCGGCTCCGTCGTCCGGCTCGCGCCCACAGTGCACAGCTCACTCGACAGCAACGGCTTCATCACCGTCCTCGTGGCGGCGGCCCGGCGCAACGGCTACGCCGCGTACGTCGGCGAGGGCGCCAACCGGTGGCCGGCCGTGCACACGCTCGACGCGGCCCAGCTCTTCCGGCTCGCCCTGGAAAAGGCCCCGGCCGGTGCGCGCCTGCACGGCGCCGCCGACGAAGGAGTCCCCTTCCGGCAGATCGCCACCGCCATCGGCCGCAACCTCGGCCTGCCGGTCCGCAGCATCAGCTCCGCCGAGGCGAGCGACTACTTCGGCTTCCTCGGGCAGTTCGCGCAGCTGGACAACCCGACGTCATCGGCGATCACGCGCGAACTGCTGGGCTGGACCCCCACGCACCCCGGCCTGATCGCCGACCTGGACGACGGGCACTACTTCCAGGTCTGACGTCACGGGTCGGCTGGCCACGGCGTGGCCGTACTGTCGGCCGGGTGACGCCTTCCGAACCCGCGCCGCACTGATGTCGATCCTGTGGCGCGACGCGATGAGCCAGGCCCTCTACGGGCCGGACGGCTTCTTCGTCGCCGGCACCGGACCGGCCGACCACTTCCGGACCAGCGTCCACGCCTCCCCGGCGTTCACCGGCGCGCTGCTGCGCCTGCTCGCGCAGGTCGACGCGGCCCTCGGCCACCCCGACCGACTCGACGTGGTCGACGTGGGCGCTGGTCGAGGTGAGTTGCTCCGCACGCTGCTCCGCCTGGTGGCGGCCGGGGACACCGCCGGGCCCGCGGTGGGCGGCGACCCGTCGTCGACAGCGGTCCATCCGTCGCTCGCCAAACGCCTGCGCTGCACAGCCGTCGAGTACGCCGCCCGCCCGGAAAACCTGACCGAAGAGATCAACTGGGTGTCCGAGATCCCCGGGCACCTCGCTGGACTGTTGATCGCCACCGAGTGGCTGGACAACGTGCCACTGGACGTGGGGGTGCACACCACCGACGGCTGGCGGTACGTGCTTGTCGACCCCGGGACCGGCGCGGAGACGATCGGTGAGCAGGTCAGCCCTGCTGATCGGGACTGGCTCACGAGGTGGTGGCCGCCCAGCTCGCCGGCCACCGACGGTGTCCCGGGTCCGACCTCCACCGCGGCGGGCGGCGGGGCTCGGCGCAGCGGCCACCAGCGGGCCGAGATCGGCCGGACCAGGGACGCGGCGTGGGCCACCGCGATCCGGAAGATCGACCGAGGGCTGGCCGTGGCTGTCGACTACGGGCACCTGAGGGCGGACCGGCCCGTCGACGGGACGTTGACCGGGTACCGGGCCGGGCGGCAGGTGCCCCCGGTGCCGGACGGGTCGAGTGACATCACCGCCCACGTCGCCATGGACTCGGTCGCCTCCGCCGGCGCGGCGGTCGCCCGGTGTGCGTACTCCCTGGTCTCGCAGCGGGAGGCGCTGCGGGCGCTCGGGGCCGACGGCGGCCGACCGCCGCTGAGCATGGCCGGCACCGACCCGGCGGGGTACGTGCGGGCGCTGGCCGCCGCGTCGGCGGTGGCCGAGCTGACCGACCCGGCCGGGCTCGGCGGGCACCTGTGGCTGCGCCAACCGGTCGGCATCCCGCTCGGCCCGGCCGTGGCACGATGACGGGCATGACCACCGACGCCGGGGACCTCCGTGAACTGACCGTCGGCACCGGGGCCGGCCTGGTCGCCGGCACCGGCGACCAGCAGCTCGGCACCGACATGGTGCTGAACATCGGCCCGCAGCACCCCTCGACGCACGGTGTGCTGCGGCTCAAGCTGGTGCTCGACGGTGAGCGGGTGGTCTCCTGCGAACCGATCGTCGGCTACATGCACCGGGGCGCGGAGAAGCTCTTCGAGGTGCGCGACTACCGGCAGATCATCGTGCTGGCCAACCGGCACGACTGGCTCTCGGCGTTCTCCAACGAGCTGGGTGTGGTGCTCGCTGTGGAACGCCTGATGGGCATGGAGGTGCCGGAGCGGGCCACCTGGCTGCGGATGGCCCTCGCCGAGCTGAACCGGGTGCTCAACCACCTGATGTTCCTCGGCTCCTACCCGCTGGAGATCGGGGCGATCACGCCGATCTTCTACGCCTTCCGGGAACGGGAGACCATCCAGGCGGTGATGGAGGAGGTCTCCGGCGGCCGGATCCACTACATGTTCAACCGGGTGGGCGGCCTCAAGGAAGAGGTGCCGTACGGGTGGACCGGTCGGGCCCGCGCGGCGATCGGCGAGGTGCGCCGGCGGCTGCCCGACCTGGACCACCTGATCCGGCGCAACGAGATCTTCCTGGCCCGCACCGTGGGCGTGGGGGTGCTCTCCGCCGCCGACGCCGCCGCGTTCGGCGCGTCCGGTCCGGTGGCCCGCGCCTCCGGGCTCGACCTGGACCTGCGCCGCGACGACCCCTACCTGGCCTACGACGAGTTGGACGTGCCGGTGGTCACCAAGACCGCCGGCGACTGCCACGCCCGTTTCGAGGTGCTGCTCGACCAGGTGTACGCGTCGCTGGACCTTGCCGAGCAGTGCCTGGACCGGGTGGACCAGCTGACCGGGCCGATCAACACCCGACTGCCGAAGGTGCTCAAGGCGCCGGAGGGGCACACGTACGCCTGGACGGAGAACCCGCTCGGCATCAACGGCTACTACCTGGTGTCCCGGGGTGAGAAGACGCCGTGGCGGTTGAAGCTGCGCACCGCCTCGTACGCGAACGTGCAGGCGCTCGCCACCCTGCTGCCCGGCTGCCTGGTGCCGGACCTGATCGCGATCCTCGGTTCGATGTTCTTCGTGGTCGGCGACATCGACAAGTGACGCGAGCCGGCTGAGCGGTCAGCGCCAGCGGTCGCCGGGCGGGGCGCCACCGGCGCGCGGCGCGTCGTCCTGCGGCGGGTAGCCGTAGCGCTCGTCGACCCGGCGCCGACCGGGCCGCTCCGGCGCGGGTTCGGCCTGGTGACCGCGCGGGCGCGGCGGACGCCACTCGTCGGGCACCGGGACGCCGCCCGCCGGCAGCGCCGGCCGGTCCGCCGGCTCGGCCCGGCGGTACGACTCGCGCTCCGCACCCCGACGCGGCTCCCCGTAGCGGCCCGGCTCGTCCTGCTGGCGCGGCTCCCCGTAGCGGCGCGGCTCGTCCTGCTGGGGCGGCGGCTCCTCGTAGCGGCGCGGTTGCTCGTGCTGGCGGGGTTCCTCATGGCGGACCTCGGCCCAGCGGTCGGCCACCCGGTACTCGGTGCCGCTGGCGTCGGCGCGCACCTCGGCCCGGCGTTCACCGACCCGCAGCTCACGACCGTTCTCGTCGTCGCGGACGGCGGCCCACCGGTCCCCGGCCCGCAGCTGCGACCAGTACTCGCCGGTGTCGTCGGCCCGCAGCGCCGGACCGGGCTGCGGAGCGACAGCACCCGCCCGATCGCGCTGGTCCGACCAACCGCGATCGTCCGGGCCGTCCCAGGAACCCGAGGTCGACCGCTCCGGCGCGTGGTGGGACCTGTCGGCCGGGCCAGGCTCGTCGGGCTGGGCGTACGCGTCGCGCGGATCGGTCCACTCCGGCTCGTCGCGGCGACCTGTCCAGCCCGGCTCGGGTCCGTCAACGTCGGGCCCGTTCCGGTCGGCACCCCAACCCGACGCCTCCCGGCCGCCGCTCCACTCGGGCTCCGCAGCGGTCGGGGGCTGCGCCCCCCACGCGCGGTCGTCGCCGGGGCGGGCCCGGTCGTCGCCGGGGCGCCGGTCGTCGCCGTAGCCGGCTCGGGGGCGCTCCCCCGGCTCGCCCCTCGGCCGGGTAGCCGAGCGGGCACGCTCGTCCGCGCCGCCACCCCGGGTCCACTCCTGCGCCGGCGCGGTCCACCGGCTCGGATACTCGCCGTCGTAGCGTCCGGTCGGCTCGGCCGGCCCGCCGTCCACCACTGTGTGCCGGGTGGTGACGTGCACGGTTTCGGTGTGCCGGACCACCCCGACCGGCCGGTGCGCCGGCTCGGGGCGGTCGTGCTCCCGGGGACGGGCCGAGCCGTACGCGTTGTCGGCCGGCCGCGCCGCGCCGTACGTTCTCGCGGTCGCCCGCGGCTCGGCGGCCTCCCGCGGGTAGGCCGGCTCGTCGTCGTCCGGGTGCGGGGAACGGCCCCGCCGGGACGCGTCCTCCGGACCGGCCACTCGGGCCCGGCCCGGCGGTGCGTCACCCGGCGCCGAGACGCGGCTGCGGGCCACCGGCGCGGACTCCGCCGGCGGCTCGACGCTCGGCACCCGCGCCCGGCCGGGGCCCGGCGGCTCCGCGACCGGTGCGGCACCGACGGGAGCGGCGCCGGCGAGAGCGGCACCGGTGGCGTCCAGCCGCCGACGGACCGCCGCGATCCCCTCCTGTGCCCGGTGCGCCTGGTCGAGGGCCTGGCTGCCGCGCTGGGTGGCGGTCGCGATCTCGGTACGCAACTCCCGGCGCAGCTCCTCGATCTCATCCAGCAGTTCGTCGGCACGCGCACCCTCGCCGTCGGGCCGCAGCGCGATGGAGAGGCCGATCAGCACCACCGCGACGATGGCCAGCACCGCGGCGAAGCGCAGCGGGCCGTTACCGTCGGCGACCAGCAGGATCAGCGCCGCCACCGGCGCGAGAGCGACCCCCGCCCAGAAGAGCACGGTCAGCAGCGGTGGTTGACGCCGGACGTCAGAGGTGGCCGGGGCTGGCATGGATGTGCAGCCTACCGACGAGGTTCGCCGGAGGGAACGGGGTCCCGGGACGCGCGGACGCCCCCGCCCGGTCGGGGCGGGGGCGTCCTCAGCACGCCCGGAGAGGGCTCAGCTGGTGGCGAACGCGCCGTCCGAGGAGAAGATCAGGCCCACGCTGATCGAGCCGTCGCGCAGACCGCTCTTGGTCAGCGGCCCGCCCTGGTCCAGCGAGGAGAACTTGCCCACCGACAGCCCGTACGTCTTCTCCAGACCCGGCTTGCAGAACGGACGCTGCTCGCACTCCGGCGGGCCACCCAGCACCGTCGCGCTGCCGGAGCACTTCGCGGCCAACTCGGAGAGGGTCCGCACGCCGTACTTGTCGGCGAACGCCTGGGTGACGGCGAACGCGTTCTGGTCCTGGGCGGCGGCCGGGGCGCCGAAGGTGATGCCCACCTTGTCGCCCTGGGCCTTGAGCGCGGTCACCGTGGCGTTGATGTCGGGCGAGGAGACCGGCGGAGGAGTGCCACCCTTGTCCTTGGTGTTGAGGAACTCGGCCATTGTCGCCGCGTACTCCGGGACGACCTGGATCTCGCCCTTCTGCAGCGCCGGCTCGTACAGCTCACGGTTGCCGATCTGCTGCACCTTGACCTGGTAGCCGGCGGCGGTGAGCGCGATCCGGTACAGCTCGCCCAGAATCTGGCTCTCGGCGAAGTTGCCGGCGCCCACCGTGATGTCGCCGCCCGGACCCTTGGCGATGCCCGCGGTGAGGTTGTTGGCCGAGGCGAACTCCTCGGCCGCCACCTTCGGGGTCTTGCGCTCGTCGTTGACGGCCTTGTTGAGCTGGATCAACTTCGGCGTGTCGAGTGCCGCGGAGACCTTGTCCAAGGCCGCGATCAGCTGCGGGTTGGCCGCCTTGCTGTTCACCGCGGGGATGACGTTGTCGGAGTTCTGGAGCTTCTTGTCGTCCTGCAGAGCGATGAGCTGCTGGCCGGCGACCGGGGCGCATCCGGCGCCGGAGGCGCTCTGCTGCGGCGCGTCGGTGCCGGACGAGCCCTCCTTACCGCAGCCGGTGAGGAGCGCTGCCCCGGCGACGGCGCCGATTACGCCGATCGCCAGCCGTGTACGTGCGCGCATGTGCCCGCCTTCCGTGTCCCGGCGCGGCCCGTCCCGGGCCGGCCGCGTGTCCGACGGGCGATCCTGACTGTCGGCCGCCCGCGAATGTCCACCCAACATGCTCCGCGACCGACCGACAACTTGGGATGGACTTCGTCACCTCATCGTCACCGATCGGAAGGGCGTCGGTGGCCGGCTTGACCCGGGGCTCACCCGGACGAGTCAGGCGCTCCCGGTGGCGTCCGCGGGCCGGGGCCGACCCGTCCGTTGCCGTCCGCGCCGCAGCGGACGGGGGGTGACCAGGCGCTCGACTCCGCCGAGAACCACCTCGGCCAGCAGGGCGAGCCCGGCCACCAGCACGCCGCCGGCGACGATCTGCCCACCACCGGCCGCGATACCGATGCCGAAGCCGGTTCGGATGATCTGACCGAGGCCGCCGCCGTTGACGAACGAGGCAAGTGCGGCGGTCGCGATCACCTGGACTGCGGCGGTCCGGAAACCGGCGGCCAGGTAGGGCACCGCGAGCGGCAGCTCGACGCGGCGCAGCAACTGCCCGCCGGACAGGCCCATCCCCCGGGCCGCGTCGCGGGCCTCCGGGTCGACCTGTCGCACCCCGGTGTACGCGTTGGCCAGCAGCGGCGGCACGGCGAAGACGGCCAGCGCCACAACGACCGGCGTCCGCCCGAAGCCGCTGGCGAAGACCACCGGCAGGATGGTGAGCAGCGCCAGGGTGGGGATGGCCAGGGTGGCGTTGGAGATCACCACCACGAGGCCGCCGCCTCGGCCGAGGTGCCCCAGCCAGAGCCCCAGCGGCCAGGCCACCAGGCAGCCGAGCGCCACCGCCAGGGCCGAGATGGTCAGGTGCTCACCGAGCCGGTCCAGCATGCCGCCCGGGTTGGTCCAGTTCAGCGGGTCGTTGATCCAGGTGATCGCCTGGCCGATCGGATTTGCCGCGACGGTCACCGTGCCCTCCGGGCGGACCAGGGGGTCACCAGCCGGGCGACCAGGACGAGCAGGAGGTCGAGCACTACCGCGAGCGCCACGCAGAGCAGCGCGGCGGTCATGATCTCGGCCTTGTAGAGGTTGTTCTGGAAGCCCGCGAAGATCAACTGCCCGAGGCCACCATGCCCGACCAGCACACCGACGGTGACCAACGCCACAGTCGAGACGGTCGCCAGCCGCACGCCGGTCACGATGCCCGGAAGCGCCAGCGGCAGGTCGATCCGGAACAGCCGTCCCCACCGGCCGTACCCCATCCCCTCGGCGGCCTCGCCGACCTCCGGAGGCACCTGGTTGAGACCGGCCACCACGTTGCGCACTATCAACAGCAGCGCGTAGAGGACCAGCCCGACCAGCACTGTCGTGCTCCCGGTGCCCAGGTACGGCGCGATGAACGCGAAGAGCGCCAACGACGGGATGGTGTAGACGACCCCGCTGACGGCCAGGATCGGACCGGCGAGCGGCCGGAACCAGTACGCCAGCACGGACAACGGAAGCGCGATCAACACCGCCAGCAGCACCGCCCGCCCGGTGAGGGAGGCGTGTTCGCGCACGGCGGCGAGGATCGTGTCAGAGTTGTCCCGCACGTACTGCCAGGAGAACCAGGGGTTACCCGGGTCGGCCCGGTAGCTCAGGCGGAAGGACATACGTGGACGTTACCCCGGAGGCTGCCGGCGCGGCCCGATCCCCTCGCGCGGCGTCGATCTCCCTACAGGGCATCCATAAGCGTTACCCGAACGGCACCGAGGCCGTCCGGGAACTCAGCCTGGACGTCCGGGCCGGCGAGCTGGTGGTGCTGATCGGCCCGTCCGGCTGCGGTAAGTCGACGGTACTGCGCATGATCAACCGTCTGATCGAGCCGACCTCCGGCCGGATCACGCTCGGCGACGAGGACGTCACCGACGTCGACCCGGTGCGGCTGCGCCGCCGAATCGGGTACGTGATCCAGAACGTCGGCCTCTTTCCACACCAGACGGTCCGGGCCAACGTGGCCACCGTGCCGGGCCTGCTCCGGTGGCCCAAGCGCCAGACCAGGGCCCGGGTCGACGAGTTGCTCGACCTGGTCGGTCTGGACCCGGCCCAGTTCGGCGCCCGCTACCCGCACGAGCTCTCCGGTGGCCAGCGGCAACGGGTCGGGGTGGCCCGCGCGCTCGCTGCCGACCCGGTGGTGCTGCTGATGGACGAGCCGTTCTCGGCCGTCGACCCGATCGTCCGGACCCGCCTGCAGGAGGAGTTCCTCCGTCTTCAGGCCGAGGTCCGCAAGACGACGGTCCTTGTCACCCACGACCTGGACGAGGCGGTCCGGCTCGGCGACCGGATCGCGGTCCTCTCCGAGGGCGGGCACCTGGAGCAGTACGACACCCCGGCCGCACTGCTCGGCGCACCCGCCACCCCGTTCGTCCGCGAGTTCGTCGGAGCCGACCGGGGCATCCGCCGGCTGGCGGTGACCCCACTCGACCGGGAGTCACTGGAGCCCGTACCCGGCGACGCCGCCGCGGACCTGCCCACCGTGGCGCTGGACGGCACCGCGTACGACGCGCTGGCGGCGCTGCTCACCTCGGGACGGGACCAGCTCGTGGTGACCGACGGCGGCCGACCGGTGGGCACGCTCAGCCGACACCGCCTGCTCGACCTGGGCCGACCGGCGAACTGAGCTGACGGCGACCGGGCTGCCGCAGTCGGCGGCCCGGTCCCGGCCGCCTCCGGGCGACCGCGCCGGACCGGCTCAGGCGCGACCGCCGAGGCTGGCGGTGCCGATGATCCACCCGGTGAGGAAGCCGTAGCCGGCACCGGTGCTGGCGTCCTGGAGGGCGCCCAGCATCGACGGGTCCGGGCTGAGCAGCGCCGCGAGCACGGCGGCGAGCCCGCCGGCGAGCACGTACGCGGCCCAGCCGGAGAGGAACTGGCTGACCGAGCCGGGCACCCGGGCCACCTGCGCGGCCGGCAACAGGTAGAGCAGCGCGACCGCGAGGACCACAAGCAGCACGGCCCGCAGGTCGGCGGCGAACAAGCCACCGGGCTGCCCGTCCGCGTCGATCCGCCAGGCCGGCCACGCGAGCAGGCGCAGGTAGAAGGCACCGGCCGACTCCGGGTCGGTCTGGGCGGCGGCCCAACCGGTGTACGCCGGACTGCCACAGATCCCGACAAGCAACAACACGGCGAGCGCGCCGGTGCCGGCGGCCGTGCCGTAGCGGCTGACCCGACCGGAACGGTGCATGAGCGACGCCATCCGCCCAGGCCCCGAACCTGTCGTTCGGGCGGACCTGGGCTGCCCCGAGCGGTTCAGTGCTTCAGCAGGTAGTCGATGAAGGCGGCCCGCAGCAGCGGCGCCGCCTCCTCGTAACCGTGCCCGGTCAGCTCCCGCCACAGCGCGTTGGCCTCGTCGATCGTCGGGCCGATCGAGTTCGGCGCGCCGTCCAGCACCGTCGCCTCGTCCGCGTTCGGCAGGTGCCGCAGCACCGACCAGTAGAACTTGACGTCGCGACGCTCCCGGGCCACGGCGAACGCCCGCTCCCGCAGCTCCTCGGTGGACAACGCGTCAAGCTCGGCGAACGAGGTTCCGCCGGGGGTGGCGGCAGGTGTGTCGGTCATGTCGCCGAGCCTAACGGTCGAGATCAGCTCCGGCTCGGCGGACGCCACCCTGATCACCGCTCGTCGGCGTCCCACCGGCGCGGGCTGTCCTCCCAACGCGGATCCCGCCACGGGTCGACCGGTTGCGGCGCGGCCGGCGTCGGCAGCGTCGGCGGCCAGTTGTCCACCGACTGCGACTGCGGCATGGTCCAACCCGTGCTGATCGTGCCGTCGGTGACCGGTTCGGGCTTGTCGGTGCTGCCCGCTCGGGGCCGACCGAACGTCTCGACCAGCCGGGTGACTAGCAACCCGACGCCGAGCACGGCGCCACCCACCGCCCAGGTGCTCAGCGTCCAACCACGCTCCGGCGCGTACGTCTGGAAGACGGTGACCAGGCTGACCGCCAGCAGCGTGCCGAACACACCGCCGCGACGGCCGTACGCGCTGGTGCCGGCGAGCATTGCCACCCCGATCGCCAGGACCGTCCAGTCCAGCCCCGAGGTGGGCGCGACCGACCCGGGATCAGTGCCCGACCCGGAGTCGTTGGCGGCGATGAGGACACCGGCCAGGGCGGCAAACACGGTGGAGCAGACCAGCGCGACAGCGGTGACCACGGCGGCCACCGCGCCCCGCCGCCGAGCCGGGTCGGCGATCGGCCGGTACCGGCCGACCAGTCGGCGGATCGCCCGGATCGCGCCGAACAGCCCACCGAGGACGGCCACCGCCGCGAAGCCGGCGAACAGGTAGCCGGCGCTGCGCCCCGGGTCGTAGTCGCCCTGCACCAGCACGGGCGCCGAGCGGCGTTCGATGAACACCACCACACCGGCCGCGCCGGCCAGGCTCGCAGCCCAGCCCGGCACGTGCAGCACCACCACCGTCACCGCCAACGCGAGCCCGCCCAGCGCGGCGACCGCCACGGCCGGGCCGACCGACGCCGGCAGGCCCCGATCACCCTGCTCGGCGTAGTGCAGGGCGGCGGCGACCGCGACCGGCCCGACGGCCAGGTTCGGCGCCGCCGTACGCAGGCTCAACCCGGCGGCCATGGCGAGCAACCCCAACCCGACAGCGTCGACGAGCAACGTGCGCAGGTTGTCGGCGCGCAGGGCGGACTGATCCTCCTGCCAGAGCAGCCAGCCCACCGCCGCCACCCCGGCCAGCAGCACAAGCTCCCAGCCCAACTGCACGCCGATCCGGTCCCGGCCGGGCTCACCGTGCGTGGGGTCGTCGAAGACGTTCTCCAGAACGGCGGCGGGCAGCCCGGACGAGGGCTCGACCGAGCGGTCCCGGCCCGCTTCTTCGTAACCCACCACGCCGCCTCCCCAGTGGCCAGCCGTCCCCGGTCCGGCGCGCGGACGGACCGTGGGCGGCCCTTGCTCCCCGATCGCAGGCACCGTACCCGCGCTCGGAGCCGGGCGTAACCCCCTGCTCAGCGCTGGCCGGGACGGCTCTCCCGTGGGTCCTGCTCTCGTTCGTCGTCAGGTCGTTCCGGCACCCGGCACGAGCGCTCCAGCCACAGCGCGGCACCGACCAGAGCCAGCGAGGCGAGCAGACCCCCGCCCGCGGCCGGTCGATCGTCGAGGGCCGCGCGGGTGGTCTCCATGAAGAGCCAGCCGGTGAGCCCCGCGTAGAAGCCGGCGAAGATGGCCGCGGCCAGCGCCGACGCCTTGGCCAGCACCACGAGCCGGGCGACAAGCAGTGGGTCGACCGGGTCCCGGCCGGGCTTGCGCTCGATCCGGCCCCGGGTGTTGATCGCGGCGTACCCCTCGAGCACGGCGAGCCCGGCCAGCGTCACCACCGGCAGCCAGGGCAGCCGGGGGACGCCGCTGTAGTAGAGGCTGCTGATCAGCAGCCAGGCCACCGCCGCCGCGGCCAGCGCGGCCACGACCAGTGTCGAAATCCGGGTGGGACCCATCCGGGACCGATCCGGGCCCGACCCGCCCGGTTTTGGGGACTTCGCCTGCGTCATGCCGGCCGGCTCCGCTCGGTCATGCCGTCGACTCTAACGCCAACTCCGGCCGGGGACGCAGTTGAAGCGCGTCGTCCGCCGCCGGCCCGCTGGTGAGCAGGTCGGTCAGCCAGCCGTGGCCGGGCAGCCGACCGTACGGCTGGATGTCGATCCACGGCCGCAGCACGAAGGCCCGCAGGTGCGCCCGGGGGTGCGGCAGGGTCAGCTCCTCGTCGTCGCTGAGCACCGGCTGGTCGTCGTCGCCCCAGACCGCGATCACGTCCACGTCGAGGGTGCGCGGCCCGAACCGCCGCCGCGGGTCACGGACCCGGCCGGCCGCCCGCTCCGCGTCGCGAGCCCGCTCCAGCCAGTCGCGGGGGGTGGCGGTCGCGTCCTGGGCGAGCAACACCGCGTTCAGGTACGCGGGCTGGTCGGCGTCGCCCCACGGTGGAGTCTCGTACACCCCGGAGAGCACCAGTACGGCGTCGCCGAACGTCGCGACGGCCGTGCGCAGGTGGCCCAGCCGGTCGCCCAGGTTGCTGCCGAGCGACAGCACCGCCCTGGTCACCGGTCCCGCGTCCGGGTCATGGTCACGGCCACGTCGGTGAAGGTGTGCGGCACCGGGGCCTCCGGCTTGTGCACGGTGATCGTGGCGGTGCGCACCCGCTCGTCGGCCAGGCAGACCCCGACGAGTCGATCGGCGAGGGTCTCGATCAGGTTCACCGGCTCGCCGGTCACCACCGCGACCAGCCGTTCGGCCAACTCGCCGTAGTGGACGGTGTCGGTGACGTCGTCGCTGGCCGCCGCCGGCGCCAGGTCCATCTCGAGGACGGCGTCGACAACGAAGTCCTGCCCCTGTTCGCGTTCGAAGTCGTACACCCCGTGTCGGCCGTGGGCCCGCAGGCCGGTCAGCCGGATCCGGTCTGACGTCATCGCCGCGCCTCCTGCTCGTGATCCTGTTGCGTCTGTTTCCGGGCGTGCGACGGCACGACCAGGCGCGGACGGCCGGTCGCGGCCCAGACGGCCAGCGCGTCGACGGTGGCCCGCACGTCGTGGACGCGTACGCCCCAGGCGCCCGCGGCGACCGCCAGCAGGCTGGTGGCGACAGTGGCCGCCTCCCGCTGGGCGGTCGGTCGCGGGGTGCCGTCCGGGTCGGCGAGCAAGCCGCCGAGGTACGACTTGCGGCTGGCCCCGAAGAGCAGCGGACAGCCGAGGTCCAACAGCTCCGGCAGACGGGCGCTGAGTTCCCAGTTGTGCGCGGCGGTCTTCGCGAAACCGAGTCCCGGGTCGACGATGAGGCGGTCGGCGTCCACCCCGGCGGCCAGCGCCGCGTCGATCCGTTGGGCCAGCTCGGCCCGGACGTCAGCCACCACGTCGCCGTAGCTGGCCAGCTCGCGCATCCCGCGGGAGTGGCCTCGCCAGTGCATCAACACCCAGGGGCAGCGCGCGTCGCGAACCACCCGGGACATGTCCGGGTCGGCCAGCCCGCCGGAGACGTCGTTGACCACCGCCGCCCCGGCGGAGAGGGCGGCCTCCGCCACCCGGGCGCGACTGGTGTCGATGCTGACCGCCACGCCGGCGGCCGTCAGCTCGCGGATGACCGGCAACACCCGGGCGACCTCGGTCGCGGCGTCGATCCGTTCGGCGCCGGGACGGGTCGACTCACCGCCGATGTCGATCAGGTGTGCGCCGGCGTCGCGCAGACGGACGCCGTGTCCGACGGCCGAGTCGAGGTCGGCGTACCGTCCGCCGTCGGAGAAGGAGTCCGGTGTGACGTTGAGGACGCCCATCACCACCGGGCCCGAGGCCCGCACCAGATCGGTCACGACTAGACGGTACCGGTCACGGCGGCGGCGCCAACCGACCCGGGTCGGCTCAACCGACCACCCCTGACGTGCTAGTTAGAACAGGTGTACGATCGGTCATCCGGGCAGCATCGGGCAGTCCCTTCGCGGCTTGTCGCAATCCGGGGCGGCCCGTACGCTTTGGAATTGGCCAGCATCGAGATGGCGAAGCTTGGAGGGAGGGCCGAAGCGGGGAAAATCCGCCCAAACCTCGCCACCCTCCGTGGTGAGTAACGAACACAGGGTCAAGAACGCCATGCCCTGTGGAGCAGATTTCCCGCCAGGCTTGCCTATCGCACCGCCGCGGCACCGCCGGCCGCGCTATGGGGAGGTTCCAGTGATCGCCTTCGAGCTCATGGAGACGGCGTCGTCCGGCGTCGCCCACGCGCTCTCCACCCTGGCGTCGACTCCGCTCGCGGAGCCGGCACCGAAGGGGATCGACACAAACAGTGTGGTCACCTTCTTCGCCAGCAAGATCGCGCCGATCCTGCTCGCCGTCCTGGGCGTCATCTTCATCGGCCGAGCCAGCCGGGGCGAGATCTCCAAGGTGCTGACCAGCTCCGCGATCGCGATCGTCGGGCTCGCCTTCATCGCCGGCGCGGCAACACTCTTCTTCGTCGGCGATTACCTGATCGACCTGATCTTCGAATAGGCGCGTTCACCAGATGCGGCTACGCACCGACGACGACATCTACCGGGCCCGCCTGGTCTACCTCGGGCCGCCCGGTTACACCCTTCCGGTCCATCTGCCCTACGCCCAGTACGGGCTCTTCATACTGCTGGTCCCCCTCTACATGTTCATCCACTGGCTGTTCACGTTCACGGTCGAGCTGTTCCCGGCCTGGGAGATCGCGCTCGCCATCGTGACCACGTCGTTCATCTTCCGGCACGTCGACCCCGATCGGCCGGCGCGGGTGGTCATCCGCACCGCGCTTACCGACTGGCGACGCACCCGGGAGCCGGCGGTCGAGCAGCGCGATCCGCGCCTGGTCGGCAGCCGGATCAGGATCCGGGAGGAGCTGGCATGACCGGGCGTACGCCGATCGGTTCGTCACACGACGCGGGTGAGAGCCTGCCGCCATTCCCGAAGGCGGTCGCATGAGTCGCTCGTCCACGCCGGGCTCCCCGGCCGGCCACCCGGCCGTGCCGGCCGGTCACCGTGCGCAATCGTTCGACTACGGCGACGACGAGGACGAGGTGGCGCTCGATCCTGCGCTTGTGACGTCGCCCGGCCATGGCGCGGTGGGCGTGTTCCAGGCACCCCGGCCGATCCCCCGCCGGACACCACCCGCCGAGCCCAGCGCGGTGTCGGCCGGCGAGAACGCCGACATCGACTCCCCCTTCCTGGATCTCTTCGGTGGGGCACGGCCCGGCGCCGCGCGAGCTGTTTCGGCCGGCCCGGGCACGCAGGAGCAGCCGGCGAGCCCACCGCAGGCGCCGCCGACCGCCGGCCCGGCGCCGGCCCGCCCGATTCCCGAGTTGGAACCACCGTGGACACCCGACGACCAGCCTCGCAGCGGCCGCCGGTCCACCGAGCCACGGCCCGGCGGTGGCCACCCGGCCAGCGAGTCCCGGGTGCCGCACCAGGCCGGCGATCGACTGCCGATGGTCCGTCCATCGGGTGAGCCCGACCCGACCCCCACCACACCACCGGCAGACACCGGTCGTGTCAGTGGGCCGGCGCGCACCACGCCGGACAGCCGCGCGACGACCACGCCGTCGAATCGGCAACCGACTCGGGCAGGCCGACCGGCCACTCAGGCAGCCCGGCCGACGGTCCCGACTGAGCAGCCGACCAGCATCGGACCGACGAATCGGCCAGCGCTGGAGCGCACGCCGCGGCGCGCCGCCGAGTCGGATCGACCCAGGGGCACCGAGCCGACCGGACGGGAGATCGCCCCGTCCCGACAGCGTGCCGCGGACCGACCGACCAAACCGACCCGGGTCCGCGCTCCGAAGATCAAGTTCGGCGACCGGGACCCCTCGGTCGAGCTGGCCATCACCGAGATCGCCGGTCACCTGACCTTCACCCCCAACACCGTGACCGCCTGGTACTGGCTGCCCGAGGTTCGCTGGGCATTCCGGCCGGACGCCGAACGCGAAGCGCTGTTGTCGGCGATCTCCGAGCAGTACGCCGGCCTGGCCGGCTTCCGGCTGCACCTGCGCCGCACCACCCGGCCGTTCCCCGCCGACGAGTGGGCGCGCACCATCGACGCCCACACCGCCGCACCGCTCGCCGACGTTCCCGGCACCACCGGTTGGGCCGATCACCTGGTCGCCGCCCAGCGCCACCTGATGGCGGTCAACCACGCCGAAGGCCAGACCTACCTGGGTGTCACCTTCGCCCGCCGCTCCCTCGGCGACTCGCTCACCGAGCGGTTGCTGCGCACCTTCGGCCGGGGCACCGCCGAGGGCGAACGCCGCAAGCTGGGCCGCACCGTGGAGCAGTTCGACGAGGTGCTCGGCGCGTTCGGCATGCGCGGCCGGCGGGTCACCGCCCAGGAGCTGGAGTGGCTGCTCTACCGCTCGGTGGCACTGTGCATGTCGCCGCCGAGCACGCTCTCCCCGGTCACCGACGGGCGCTGGGAGCGTGGCGACCTGCTCGCCATGACCGAGCAGGTCGAGCGCTACCGCACCCCGTACGGCTCGACGGTGAAGCTCGTCAACCGGATGACCGGCGAGGAACGGCACGTCGCCGTGCTCGCCGTCGGCCGGATGGAGCCGCTGGAGATCCCCGAACGGCACGAGCCCTGGCTGCACTTCCACGAGCGGCTGCCGTGGCCGATGGAGATCTCCACCCGCGTCGACATCCTCGGCTCCGGTGACTCCTTCCGCAATCTCGAACACCGACTGCGGATGATCCGCTCGCAGCAGCTCGACTACGCCGAGCACGGCATCGACGCACCCCCGGAGCTGGAGCGACTCGCCAAGCGCGCGCTGGTGATCGGCGACGAGATGACCACCGGCCTGCCTGTCGACTCGGCCCGTGCACACGGCTGGCACCGGATCGCCGTCGGCGGCCGGACCAGGGAGGAATGCCTGGAGCGCGCACGGCGGCTCATCCAGCTGTACTCCCGGGAGCTGCGCATCTCCCTGCAACACCCGAAGAACCAGGACTGGCTGGCCCGCGAGTTCATCCCCGGCGAGCCCATCGCCAACACCGGCTACGTCCGCCGCATGCCGGTGCCGTTGCTCGCCGCCGCGCTCCCCCAGGCCGCCTCGAACGTGGGCGACCGACGGGGCGACCTGATCGGCCGGACCGCCGGCACCTGCCGTCGGCCGGTCTTCCTCGACCTGCACTTCCCCATGGAGGTCCGGGAACGCTCCGGGCTGGCGGTCTTCGTCGCCGAACCGGGAGGTGGCAAGTCGACACTGCTCGGCGCGCTGGGCTACCTGGCCGCCCGCAGAGGCGTCCAGGTGACACTGCTCGACCCGTCCGGCCCGCTGGCCCGACTCTGCGCGATGCCCGAACTGCGGCCGTACTCCCGGGTGTTGAACCTGACCGGTTCGGAGCACGGCACCCTGGCGCCCTACTCACTCATTCCCACACCACTGCGCACCGAGTTCGCCGCCGGCGCGGCTGGTGACCGGGAGTTCGAGATCGCCGTCTCCAACGCGCGGGCCGAACGGCGGATGCTCGTCCAGGACATCTGCATGATGCTCGTTCCGCCGCAGGTGGCCCGCGAGGCATCGACCGCCACCCTGTTCCGGCACGCGGTCCGGCAGGTCCCCGCCGAGGAGACGTCCACCCTCGACGACGTGGTGAGCTGCCTCGGTCGTCTCGACGACGACGCCGGCAAGGAGCTGGCCAACCTCCTGTTGGACACCGCCGAGATGCCACTGGCCATGCTCTTCTTCGGCCGGCCACCGGAAGGGCTGCTCGGCGCCGACGCCGCGCTCACCGTGATCACCATGGCCGGGCTGCGGTTGCCCGACCTCAAGATCGAGCGGGAGTACTGGTCCGCCGAGGAGGCGCTGGCCCTGCCGATGCTGCACACCGCGCACCGGCTCGCCGTCCGCCGCTGCTACGGCGGGTCGATGTCGTCGCGCAAGCTCGTCGGCCTCGACGAGGCGCACTTCATGGAGGGCTGGCGGTCCGGGCGTTCGTTCCTGGTCCGGCTCGCCCGGGACTCCCGCAAGTGGAACCTCGCCGCCCTGGTCGCCTCGCAGAACCCGCGCGACATCCTCGGCCTCGACGTGCAGAACCTGGTCTCCACCGTCTTCGTCGGCCGCATCGCGGAGGACGCCGAGATCGCCTCCGAAGCGCTCCGGCTGCTGCGGGTGCCGGTCAACGACGGGTACGAAGCCACCCTCGCCTCGCTCTCCGCCGCCGACACCAACTCGGCGAACCGCCTCGGCTTCCGCGAGTTCGTGATGCGCGACGTCGACGGCCGCGTGCAGAAGGTCCGGGTCGACGTTTCGTACGTCGAAGGGCTGCTGGACCACCTCGACACGACGCCCGCCGCAATCGCCGCGGCGGCCGGCGTGCTGCCGAGCATCTCCCTGCCGGATCTGGAGGCGTGACATGGCGAGGGCCTGGGCAAGGATCGCGTCGTTCCTGCTCGCCCTCGGCGTACTGGCCGGGGCCACTCTCACCTGGCCGCTGATCGGTGCGGGGGCCGCAGCCGCCGCACCGCCCGTCGCCCAGGCCCGCGCCGACCTCTGCACGACCCAGGAATGGCAGGCCGACTTCCGCGCCTGTGTGGGGAAGCTACAGGCGGTCAGCGAGGACGAGGTCAAATGCCGTAACGCGCCGACCCCGGGTACGCCGGACTCCGGACTCGCCGGCTGGTTCGCCGCCGCGCCACCAACAGACGCTGCGAACGGAGTAGCTGGTCGGTACAGCCTGTACGGATATGCGGGCTACAGCTACAACACGTACGACATAGACGGTGGTTGCGCGTCGAGCGTGCTACATCCGGACTACAAGTTCACCACCACGATCGCGAACGGCGAATTCATGGCCGCTACGGCCATCATCGGCGCATCGAACGCACTCAGAGAGCGCGCCTGGGATCCCGGTTCGATGTGGGGTTGGGCTGACCCGCTGGTGGAGCAAGCCACGAAGGCCGTGTACGAGAAGGTGTTCAGCGTCTTCGGGATCGTCACCCTGTGCGTGGTGGGGCTGTACCTCCTATGGCGGTCCCGTCAGTCCGACATGAGCAATGCGATGACCACCGCCGGGTGGGCCCTACTGGTGATGGTCGCGGTTACGGCGCTGGCCGCTTGGCCAGTCAAGTCAGCCAATGTCGCCGACGGTGCACTTGTCACCAGTCTTGGAGTAGTGCACGACGCTGTCGGCCCGCAGGCGAGGGAACCGGCCCCAGGAAGATGCATCGATCCGGACCCTAACCGCTGCAAGGATCTCCGCACTCCTGCCGTCCGAGCCAGCGACACCGCTACCGAGACCATGCTTTATCGAAACTGGCTTCGCGGAATCCTGGGTTCGGCGGATAGCGAGACTGCCCGCAAGTACGGACCAGCCCTATACGACGCGCGATCCCTCACGTGGGGCGAGGCCAAATCCATGCGCGCCAACCCAGCAACCCGGCAAGCGACGATCACGGCCAAGCAGCAACAGTGGGCGCGAGTGGCTGAGCAGATAAAAACTGAGGACCCGGAGGCCTACGAATACCTCCAGGGAGTGCGGGACATGGACCGCGTCGGCGCCGGGTTCATTGCCGTGCTCGCCTCGGTGCTCTTCGCCATGTTCGACCTGACCGCCTCGCTGCTGGTTCTGCTGGGCTTCCTGATCTTCCGGTGGGCGGTGATCGCGGCACCCATCCTGGGTACGGTGGGCCTGCTCCGGCCGGCCAGCGCCGGGCTGCGCCGCTTGGCGAACGCCGTGGTCGCCGCGGTCTTCAACATCGCGATCTTCGGCACCGGGGCCGCCATCTACCTGTTCGCAGTCGATTTGATCATGAGCACGCCCACCCTGCCCGGCTGGCTCCAGGTGGTGCTGGTCTGGCTCTGCGGGGTGGTCGGCTGGCTGTTGCTGCGCCCGTACCGGCGGATAACCCAGCTTGGCGGCAAGGACAGCAGCGAGGCGGTGAGCTCAGCCGGCTCCTGGCACCGTCGGTTCTTCCGGGACATGCGGGTCGCGGCCCGGCTCGACGTCGTGGAGCCCGGCGGCACGGCGGAGCCGGTGGGCGGACGTCGCCGGTCGCCAAACGCCGAGCAGACCCGACTTCGCCCGGAGGCACGCAGAGAGGACCCGGCGCCGACGCCAACCGCCCCGGTCGGGGCCCAACGGACCGGCAGCGTGCGCCCGGACGGCAAGGAACGCGCCGATGAGGCTACGAATGAGGAGACCGGCGGTCGGGGCCGCAAGGTTCCGCCCCAGCCCCGGCGGCGGCAGCCGGCGACCTGGACCGAACCCGACGTGCCGACCGAGAACCCGTCGTTCGTGGTCTACCGGCCGGGCTCCACGGAGCGTGCGCCGGACCGTACCGGACCGCGGGTGCGCTCAGAGGCCCGGTGACGGCAATGCGACGGGCCCTGGAGTTTCTCTTCACCCGTGCGCTGCGGTCCCGCCTGGGGGTCGCGGTGGTGATCGCGGTGCTCATCTTCGGTGTGATCGGGGCTGCCCGCCTGGTCTCCGGTCCGTCCGATCCGGCAGACGGGCTGAGCAACCGGCCGGACCGGCCGATCACCACAGTGGACCCGACGGCCGGTGACGATGGCGTGAGGGCCACCGAGGCTCCGCCGTCGCCGGTCACCGCGGCGGGGGCCCGTACCCCCGAGCAGACCGCTGACCGGTTCGCCAAGGCCTGGCTCGGTCGGCCCGGGATGGCCGCCGAACAGTGGCAGGCCGGCCTGCGCCCGTTGTCGACACCGGCGTTGACCGAGAAGCTGTCGGGCGTCGACCCCGGCGCAGTTCCGGCCCAGGAGGTCACCGGGCCACCCGAGGTGCGGGCACGCACCCAGACGTTCGTCGAGGTGCTGCTGCCGCTCGACAGCGGTCGGCTCCGGCTGGAGTTGGTCGCCGCCGCCGACGACGGCTGGCTGGTCGACGTGGTGGATTGGGAACGGCAATGACCGTCGACGGTGACGCGGTCCCACTGCGCCGGCGCCTGCGGATCGGGGTTGT
Organism: Micromonospora sp. CA-240977; assembly: GCF_050942285.1. NCBI lineage: Bacteria > Bacillati > Actinomycetota > Actinomycetes > Micromonosporales > Micromonosporaceae > Micromonospora > Micromonospora sp. CA-240977. The sequence continues at coordinate 7,166,540 of NZ_CP192055.1, forward strand.
CACCACGATCGTCACCGGGGTGCTGCTCCTGCTCTGTTGCACCGGCGGCACCGCCGCGTTCTTCCTCAGTGGGCTCGGTGGCGACGCGGAGAACGGGGACACCCTGGCCGGTTGGGGCTGCGGCCCGGTCCGTCCGGTGGACATCGCCGGCGAGTTGCCGAGGTTCACCGAGTACGGCGACGCTCAGGTCCGGAACGCGGCGATCATCATCAAGATCGGTCAAGACATGGGGGTGCCCTCGCGGGGCTGGGTGATCGCCCTGGCCACCGCGATGCAGGAGTCAGCACTGCGCAACCTGGCGAACAGTGACGTGCCCGCGTCTCTGGCCCTGCCGCACGAGGGAGTCGGGGCCGACCACGACTCGCTGGGCCTTTTTCAGCAGCGGCCGGGCTGGGGGTCGGTCGCCGAGCGGATGACACCCGCGTACACCGCTCGCAAGTTCTACGAGAAACTTGTCAAGGTGCGGAGTTGGCAACGCCGGCCACTGACCGTGGTGGCGCAGCAGGTGCAGGTGAGCGCCTATCCGGATGCGTACGCCAAGCACGAGGAGTTGGCCAGCAAGATCGTTGACGCCCTCGCTGGCGGGGCGGCCCGCACCGTCCAGATCAACGGCAAGGCCGTGTGCAACGCGGCCGAGCACGGCGAGATTGCCGCCTCCGGCTGGACCGCCCCGATACCCGGCGACGTCGGCTCCGGATTCCGGACCGCCGACCGGCCCAGCCACAACGGGGTCGACATCGGGGCCGCCAAGGGCACCGAGATCCGAGCCGCGGCCGCCGGGCGGGTGCTGGTGGCCCGTTGCGACCCGGACAACCAGGGGCGGCGAAGCTGCGACGTGGACGGGTACCCCGGCAAGGGTGGCTGCGGGTGGTTCGTCGACCTGCTGCACGCCGGCGGCAACATCACCCGGTACTGCCACATGGTGGTCCGTCCCCGGGTCGCACCGGACCAGATCGTGCCGGCCGGCGAGGTCATCGGGCAGGTCGGCAGCAGCGGAAACTCGTCAGGCCCACACCTGCATTTCGAGGTGCACCTGCGCGGCGACCGGTCCAGCCGCGGTGCGATCGACCCGATCCCGTTCATGCGCGAGCGGGGTGCCCCGCTGCGCGCTGCCGAGTGAGGCCACCAGGGGCATGACCGGACCGTTGCCGGACCCGTTCGCCGACCAGCCCGACTGGGCGCCCCGGCCACCCCGCCCGCTGGCCATGGTTCCCGCCACCGAGCGGGTGGAACTCCGCGGGCAACGGGTGCTTGTCGGCCTGCCGGGGTTGGGGTGGCGAGGGGACCTGCGCGCGGACGACCGGGTGGTGCAGAGCGCCCGGACCTACGTACCGGTGATTCCCGAGCACGAGTGGTACCGGGCCGAGGCCGACCAGGTCGAGGTGTTCGCGCCGCTGGTGCCTGTGGAACGGGTCTGGGTGGAGACCGTTGGCAGCCGTCCGGAGTCGGAAAGTCCGCGCGAAACCGGTATCCGGTTGGTCTCGCTGGACGGCCCGGCACACCGGACCCCCACACCCGTCTTCGAGGCCGACGCCGTCACCGGCCGCCGGGTGGTGCACGTCGAGGGTGGTCTGGAGCACCGCGACCTGCGAGCGGTCACCGAGACCTACTCGGGCGCCGAGGGGGACATCTGTGTCCGGATCACGCCTGAAGTGGAGTGGTACCGCTGGGCCTGGCGCGGCCAGTCACCGACCACGTTGGAGGTTCCGGTCCACCTGCTATGGATTGAATAGGGTTCAGCTGATCCTGGCAGCAGAGCAGACGCGCCAGCCCTCGCTGTCCCTTACATCGAACCGCCAAGTGTCTGCCAAGCTTTGCTGAACTCCATCGACTGAGGCGCTCCGCCGTACAACGGCGGTCACGGACGCGTCGGTAGCGGCGGTCTTTGAAACGACGACGTTCTCGATATTGATCGAGAACGAGACGGCTAGCTCCTGCTCTCGCTGGACGACTTGGGCGGCAAACGCATCAACCGCAGGGATTCCGTTGTCGCATGTGTACAACTTTGCCCTGTTCGCATCACGAGAGACAAGTGCTGCCTGAAGGTAGTTGACCACCACCACCTCGGGCGCGCTGCGGTCCGGGGCGGACGCGCGCTGGTACAGCACAAGACCCGTGACGAGCCCGCCGAGGCAGAGCAGCGCGAGCACCCCGGCGACGACAGTGAGCACCGTCCGCGTTCGGCGGCGCGGCGGCTGCGGCTCCGGCGGCACCGGGGCAGGTGGCAGCTGCTCGGATGGTGTCCGTTGGGCCGGTACGTGGGAGACCTGGGAACCGGCGGGGGGCTGCACTGATTCCACCTCCTGACGTTATCGGCTGGAGGCCCCGGAGCCAATGCCTCAGATCCAGCGGATCGTGACGGACCCCTATCCATCGGTGAGATCCACGACATCACCGGCGCAGCGCCGTGCCACCTCCCGGAGGAGCCGCCCCGGCTGGGATACGGTCTCTGCTCGGGAGGGGTTGCCAACCTCGGGCAGAGGGGGTGGACGCGGTGGCCGGTCCGAAGGCACGCACGAACCGCGCCGCTGCCCTGCATCGCCAGGCCGCGGCCGTGGCGACCGCTGCAGCCGGAATCCTGGACGAGACCCGGCCAGCCCCTGCCGATCAGCGCCGCCAGTACGAGCTGGCCGATCGCCTTCGGACGGTCGCGGCGCGGTTGGCCCCGGGCTGGTCGGGCGCTGCGTTGGACTCGCTCACCGTGGACTCTCCGGCGGGTGACGGCCCGCCGCCGTTCGTCCGGGTCGGCACGGCGGCGCCGTTGGACGACGCCCGCTTTCCCGCGTTGGTGCCACTGGTCGGCACCGGTCATCTGAGCGTGGACGCCGACGCTCGGGAGCCTCGGGTGGCGGGGTTGCTCCGGGCCGTACTCCTGCGGTTGTTGGCGGCGACGCCGGCGGGTGCGCTGTTGATTCGCGCTGTGGATGCCACGGGTGCGGCGCTGACCCCGTTCGGAGCGCTCGCCGATGCTGGCCTGCTGCCGCCGCCGGCGGTGGACGTGGCGGGTCTGCGCGCGGTGCTGACGGAGGCGGAGCAGTGGGTCACCCCGGGGGCCAGTGGGCGGCGTCGGCACGATCGCACGCTTTTGCTCGTGGTCGCCGCCCTGCCGGAGTCGACGGGCCCGACCGATCTGGCACGGATCGAGGCTCTCGCCGAGCAGGGGCCCGCCGCCGGCCTGCATCTGGTGGTTGCCGGCTGGCCTCCGGCCGGCCCGTACGCGACTCGGGCCGCGCTGCCGCGCAGCACGCCGTTGGCGCTGCGCAACGCGTACGCGTTGCTCGGTGACCCACCGAGCGCGTCCTTCGCGAGTCCGGGAGCGGATCCGCCGGGCGGACTGAACTCACCGGTCTTCGTCGAGGCGGACCCGCCTGTTGAGTTGGTCGACGCCGTGTGTCGGCGGCTGGCCGAGCAGGTGGAGGCCGGCTCCCGGTTGGGGTTGGCGGCTCTGTTGCCGCCGACGGGTGAGCGTCTGTGGGAGTCGGATTCCGCCGACGGGCTGACCACCACTGTCGGTGATGCGGGTGGCCGGTCGGTGCCGCTGGGTTTCACCGAGCTGACCCCGCACTGGCTGGTCAGTGGACGGTCCGCGGCGGGTCGCGCGGCGTTCCTGACTACCGCGTTGCTGGGGTTGGCGGCCCGGTACGGCCCGGACGAGTTGGCGCTCTACCTGGTGGATCTCGGCGATGGTGAGTCGTTCGTGGAGTTTCTGCAGACCGAGCGGGACCGGTCGTGGATTCCGCAGGTGCGCGCAGCCGCGATGGCCGCTGACCGGGAGTACGTCGGGGACCTGCTCGACGAGTTGACGGCCGAGGTGCAGCGTAGGACGGAGGCTGGGGCGCGGGCCGGCGGCCAACGCTTCGCCGAGTTGCGGCAGCATCAGAAGCTGCCCCGGATCGTCTGCGTGTTGGAGAACGTGCCGTTGCTCTTCGCCGAGCGGGACCGGCTGGCCGCGGAGGTGGCCGCCCAGTTGGACGGGTTGGCTCGGGCCGGTCGGGCGTACGGCGTGCACCTGGTGTTGGCCGGTGCGGGCGAGCTGGGATTGAGTGCCCGCGCTGATGCGGGTCATCGGGATTCGGTGCTCGGGCAGTTTCCGGTGCGGGTGGCGTTGCCGGGTGGCAGTCCGGTGTTGGAGCCGACGAACGACTCGGCCGCCGGGCTGCCGGTGGGCAGCGCGGTGGTGAACACCGCCGGCGGGCTCGGTGGCCCCCGGGGCGCGACCCGAGGTCATGAACGACTGATCCGGCACCCCGATCCCCAGGACCACCCGGCGGTGGTGGAGGGGCTGCGGCACGAGCTGTGGGAGGCTCGGCCGGCCGGGTCGGTGCCGCCGGTCGTCTTCGCCGGGTACGCCCGCCCGCTGCTCGGTAACGATCCACGACACCGGGCGGCGTTGGCGGGGCAGGCGCACGGGCCGGCCGCCCTGCTGGGCCGCGCGGTGGACGTGGCCCGCTCGACGGTCGCCGTACCGTTGGGGCCGGCTGCGGGCCGCAACCTCGCGGTGCTCGGATCGGGCGCCGCGGCGGGTGGGTTGCTGGCGACGGCGGCCCGGAGCACCTCCGACCACCATGCGCCGGGCACCGCTCGTTTCCTGGTGGCGGTGCCGGATCCGGGCGCGCGGGCGCTGGCGGAGGCGTTGACGGCGGAGTTGGCCACGCGGCATTCGGCCGAGCTGGTGGATCTGCCGACGCTGCTCGCGGCCCCGGCCGACGACCTGCCGACGTACCTGGTGGCCTTCGGGCTGGACCGGCCGGGGCCTCGGGATCTGCCGGTGGAGCGGTTGCGGGCGCTGCTGCGCAACGGGCCGCCGACGGGGAGACACCTGCTGGGCTGGTGGCGTGCGGTGCCCCCGTTCGCGGCGCTGTTCGAGCCGGCGGGCGAGGTCGACAAGTTGACCGCCGTGGTCGTGCTGGACGTGCCTGTCGCGCAGCTCACCGGGGTCTTCGGTCGGGCTGTGGAGTGGCGGGCCCGCCCTGACCGGGCGGTGCTCTGGGACGGTCCGGACGAGCGGGGCACGGTCCTGGTGCCGTTCGCCGACGAGGCCGGGTGATCCGGTGGCGCGGGCAGGGGAAGTCGAGATGAGTCCGGAAACGACGGTGACCGGGCCGGGGCGGCAGCGGGTCGCCGCGGCGAACGGGGACGCCACCCAGACCGTGGTCGAGCCCAGCACGGCGTGGGCGGAGTACCTTGCCGCGGCCCGCCAGCTGGATGGGGTACGCCGCAGTGCGGCCGCCGCCGCCGGTGAGCAGGCCCGGTCGGCGGAGACCGCCCGGGAGGAGCTGACGGTGGTCCGCACCGGGCTGGCGAGCCAGCAGGAGCGGCTGCGCGAGTTGGGCGTACCAGCGATTTCCCTGGTGCCGTCGCCGCCGGAGCTGAGCGAGGCGTCCCGGTCGATGGCGGGTGGTCCGGCGGCCGTGCTGGCGGCGCTGCGGGTCGCGCGGGGCCGGGCCGAGGCGGCGGACACGGCCCTGGCGGCGCGGCGCCGGTTCCGGCCGGGGTCCTGGCCGGCGCGACTACGCAACCTTCTGGTGTACGGACCGTTGGCGCTGGTGGTGCCGCTGATCCAGGTAGCGGTGTACGCGGCGACGGGGGTGGGAGCCGCCAGTGTGGCCGCGTTGATCTGTGGGTTGCCGATGCCGGCTGTCGCGTTCGTCGCCGGTTGGGTGGGCATCGGGCGGTTGTTCCGGGTGAGCCCCGCCGAGCGACTGGACCGGACGGTGCGCTTCGGCGCGCTGGTGTGTCTGGTGCCGGCGGTGTTGGTGACGGCGGGCCTGCTGCTGGTCCTGCTCGCCGGCTGACCTGCCCGGCTGGTCGGCGCCGGGCAGGAGAGCGGACGGGCGGGACTGCGACGGCCGGCCGTCCCCGGTGGGGTCGGCCGGCCGGAGTGCGTCGGACTGTCAGCGCGGGATGATCAGCGCCATTGCCTCGGCACGGGACTTGGAGTCCGTCTGCAGGATGCCGCGCACCGCCGACGTGATGGTCTTGGCACCGGATTTCTGGATGCCGCGCATCGCCATGCACATGTGCTCGCACTCGAGCACGACGACGACGCCACGGGGGGCGAGGGTGCTCATCAGCAGGTCGGCAACCTGTGAGGTGAGCCGCTCCTGCACCTGGGGCCGGCGGGCGAAGACCTCGACCAGTCGGGCCAGCTTGGACAGGCCGGTGATCCGCCCGTCCGGGCCGGGGATGTAGCCGATGTGCGCGCTGCCGCGGAACGGCAGCAGGTGGTGCTCGCAGAGGCTCATCACGTCAATGTCCCGGACGATCACCAGTTCTTCGTGGTTGGCCTCGAAGGTGGTGCTGAGCACCTGGGCCGGGTCGACCCGCAGGCCGGCGAAGAGTTCGGCGTACGCGCGGGCGACCCGGGCCGGGGTCTGCTGGAGCCCGTCCCGGTCCGGGTCCTCGCCGACGGCGATGAGGATCTCCCGGACAGCCTTCTCAATGCGGCCCAGGTCGACGGCGTCCTCGACAGGCCGGCCGGTGAGCCGGCCACTGATCAGCCGGGCGGCAACGTAGTCCAGCCCGTCGTCGCCGTCGGGCTCGGTCGCGGAGACGGCCAGCTCCCGGTGGGGGGAGCTGGCCGTCGGGTCGTTGCTCAGTGCGTACCGTCCGAGTTGTTGGACGGCGTCCCGCCGCCGACCGACGCCTGCGCGCCGTCGGCCTGGGCCTGCGCCTTGAGCTTGTCCTTCTCCGCGGGGGTGAGCACGGGCGGCTCGGTGGAGGGCTGACGCTTACCGAAGCCGTTGTAGGGCACCAGCGGCGGGCGCTTGACCACCCGGGCGCAGATCCGCGCCATGTCGGCGGTGGAGAGGGTCTCCTTCTCGATCAGTTCGAGCACGATGTTGTCCAGGACGTCCCGGTACTCCACAAGGATCTCCCAGGCCTCGTCGTGCGCCAGCTCGACGAGCGCCCGCATCTCGCCGTCGATCTCGGCGGCCACCGAGTCCGAGTAGTCCCGCTCGTGACCCATGTTGCGGCCGAGGAACGGCTCGTCTCCGCTGGTGCCGTACTTGATCGCGCCGAGCTTGGAGCTCATGCCGTACTGCGTGATCATCGCGCGGGCCAGCTGGGTGGCTTTGTTGATGTCGTCGCCCGCGCCGGTGGTCGGCTCGTGGAAGACCAGTTCCTCGGCGGCCCGCCCGCCCAGCGCGTACGCCAGGGTGTCGATCATTTCGGCCCGGGTCTGGGTGTACTTGTCCTCGGTCGGCAGCACCAGGGTGTGGCCCAGTGACCGACTCCGGGACAGGATCGTCACCTTGTGCACCGGCGCGGCGTGCGGCAGCGCCCAGGCGACAAGCGCGTGCCCTCCCTCGTGGTACGCGGTGATCTTCTTTTCCTGGTCGCTCATCACCCGGGTCCGCCGCTGCGGACCGGCGATCACCCGGTCGATCGACTCTTCCAGGGTCTCGTTGGTGATCGCCCGCTGGTCCTTACGGGCGGTGAGCAGGGCCGACTCATTGATCACGTTGGCCAGGTCGGCGCCGCTGAAGCCCGGGGTACGCCGCGCCACCGAGTCGAGGTCGACGTCGGGGGTGAACGGCTTGCCCTTGGCGTGCACCCGCAGGACGGCCTTGCGGCCCTCCATGTCGGGGGCGTCCACCGGGATCTGCCTGTCGAACCGGCCCGGGCGCAGCAGCGCCGGGTCGAGGATGTCCGGCCGGTTGGTGGCCGCGATCAGGATGACTCCACCCTTGGTGTCGAAGCCGTCCATCTCGACGAGGAGCTGGTTGAGCGTCTGCTCGCGCTCGTCGTGACCGCCGCCCATGCCGGCGCCGCGGTGTCGACCGACGGCGTCGATCTCGTCGACGAAGACGATCGCCGGGGCGTTGGTCTTGGCCTGCTCGAAGAGGTCGCGGACCCGGCTGGCGCCGACACCGACGAACATCTCCACGAAGTCGGAGCCGGAGATGGAGTAGAACGGCACCCCGGCCTCGCCGGCGACCGCGCGGGCCAGCAGCGTCTTGCCCGTGCCGGGCGGACCAAAGAGCAGCACGCCCTTGGGGATCTTGGCGCCCAGGGCCTGGTACTTCGCGGGGTTCTGGAGAAAGTCCTTGATCTCGTGCAGTTCCTCGACGGCCTCCTCGGCACCCGCGACGTCCGCGAAGGTCGTCTTCGGAGTGTCCTTGGTGATCATCTTCGCCTTGGACTTGCCGAAGTTGAGCACCCGGGAGCCGCCGCCCTGCATCTGCGACATGAAGAACAGCAGCAGCAGGACCAGCAACGCGATCGGCAGCAGGTTGACCAGCAGGCTCACCCAGATGCTGTCCGACGAGACCTTGGCGTCGGCCGGGCCGGTGACCCGGTTGGCCGCCTTGGCGTCCAGCACCTCGTTCCAGACCTCGTCACCGACCTGGTACGGGAACTGAGCCTCGATCTTGTTGGTCTCGGTCTTGCCGAACTTGGTCTTCTGGGCCAGGTCCAGCTGGAGCGTCTGCTCCTTGTCCTGGAAGACCACCTTGTTGATCTTGGCGGTGTGGAGCTGATCGAGCGCGACGGAAGTGTCCACGCGGTGGTAGCTGGGACCAGCGGTGAACAGCTGACTGAGCACAACTGCGCCGAGGATGACCAGGATGATCCAGACCACCGGTCGGCGGAAGAAACGCGTACGTTCCATACTGTTGTCGAGCGCCGGAGCGCCCGCATCCTCCTGATCGACGTCCTGACCATCTGATTGGTGTCGCCGCGGTGAGCGGCGGTCGGGGCTGCCATGCGGGGCTGCCTCGACCCGAGACGCGAAAACTGCCGCGCCGCGGTCATTCGACGGTACACCGTGTACGCGAGGAGCGAGCTCGCGAGCCCCGCACTGGGCGCACCTTTGATATCGATAAGGCGCACCGTGGGCAGGCCCACCAGCCCGCGACCCGCGTACGGCGGGTCCGGGTGGAAACCGGCGTGGCGGGGAGTCCGGCCCGCCCACCCGACGGCCCGATCGCGCTGCCGAGGGAGGTCGGGCACGGAACAACCTCCGGGCCACCGGGTCCACGGTAGCCGCAAGAGCTGAGAGCGCGCTGAACGTCGGCTTGATGGATGCCGATGCGAGTCGACCTCACGCCGCTCCGGCGGGTCGCGGCCGGCGTCAGGAGCGGGCGTAGACCTCGGGCTTGAGCACCCCGACGTACGGCAGCTCCCGGTAGCGCTCACCGAAGTCCAGGCCGTAGCCGACCACGAACTCGGTGGGGATGTCGAAGCCGACGTACTTGACCGGGACCGGCACCTTTACCGCGTCCGGCTTGCGGAACAGCGCGACGACCTCCACGCTCGCCGCCGAGCGGGACTCCAGGTAGCGCAGCAGCCAGGAGAGGGTGAGCCCGGAGTCGACGATGTCCTCGACGACCACCACGTGCCGACCGGCGATGTCCCGGTCCAGGTCCTTGAGGATGCGGACCACCCCGGAGGAGGTGGTGCCCTGGCCGTAGGAGGAGATGGCCATGAAGTCGAGTTCGGCCGGGGGGCCGTTGCGGCCCAGCGCCCGGGCGAAGTCCGCCATGAACATCACCGCGCCCTTGAGCACGCACACGAGCAGTAGCCCGTCGTTCACGTGCGAGTAGTCGGCGGAGACCTGCTTGGCCAGCTCCGCTGTCTTCTCGCGAATCTGCGCCTCGGAGATGATCACGTGGTCGATGTCGGCGTCGTACCAGGAGCCGTCAGCCATGACTCCTAGCCTGCCGTACGTCGGATGGCCTCCGTCGGCGGGGCCGCACCTTTTGGCGCGGTCCCGCCGGGGATTTTCTGGGCAAAAGCTGTCAATCGCATCAGTTGGTACGTGACCGCCAGCGGCGGCCATCGTCACTGGGCTTCCAGTCCGCCGAATCGTGACTGTCGACGGTCAGCCCGGCCGCCGAGGCGGCGACGAGCAGGACGAGGAAGAGGAGGAAGAACAGGAACTCCATGGCGGCGCTCACTTTCGCATGGTTGCTGTCGGTTTCGCCGCCGGTGCGCACCGGACTGAGACCAGTCTGCGACCACTCGCGCCGACCGGACAGTGGCAGCAATGCCATTGGTCATCGATTTACTGCCACCTGTCGGGTTACCCTCGTCACATGCTCCGGTCCATCGCCGTCCTCGCGCTCGACCAGGTCGCCCCCTTCGAACTCGGCGTGCTCGCCGAGGTGTTCGGCACCGACCGCACCGCCGACGGTTTCCCCGGCTACCGCTTCCAGGTGTGCAGCCCCGACGGCGCTCCGGTGCGGACGTCGTCCGGCTTCCACCTCACCCCGCACGCCGACCTCGGCCCGGTCGACGAGGCCGACCTGGTGGCCATCCCCGCGCACAGCCAGGGCACCACAGTTCCCGCCCCGGTGCTCGACGCGCTCCGGCGAGCCGACGCCCGTGGAGCGCACCTGTTCAGCGTCTGTTCGGGCGCCTTCCTGCTCGGCGAGGCCGGCCTGCTCGACGACCGGGAGTGCACAACCCACTGGCGGTACGTGGACGAACTGCAACGCCGGCACCCACGCGCCCGGGTGCGCTGCAACTCGCTCTACGTCCAGGACGGCCGGCTGCTCACCAGCGCCGGCACGGCGGCCGGCATCGACGCCTGCCTGCACCTGATCCGCCAGGAGCACGGCTCGGCCACCGCGACCCGACTGGCCCGGCGGATGGTGGTCCCGCCGCACCGCGACGGCGGCCAGTCGCAGTACGTCGAGGCGCCCATCCCAAAGGCGCCCGAGGCGCCCACCCTGGAACCGGTGCTGGAGTGGCTGATGGGTCACCTGGACCGGACCACCACCGTGGAGGAGTTGGCCGCCCGCGCCGGCATGGCGCCGCGCACGTTCGCCCGCCGGTTCCGCGCCGAGACCGGCACCACCCCGCACGACTGGCTCACCAACCAACGGGTGCTGCTCGCCCGGCGGCTGCTGGAGGAGACCCCGTTGAGCGTGGAGGCCGTCGCCGACCAGTCCGGCTTCGGCGACGCCGCGGCGCTCCGCCACCACTTCAGCCGCCGGGTCGGCGCCACCCCACACAGCTACCGGACCACCTTCCGGGACCGGACACACAACGTCTGAACGGGTCTCTCACCCCGGGGGGACGGGTGCCAACCGGTCGGCGCGACGGAGCACCCGGACACCCCCGGGCAGGTCGGTCGGACCCTGACCGTGCCAAGCGGTGACCAGCGCGTCCAGGGCGTCGACGTGCCGGTGCGACAGGGCACCGGGCAGGGCGCCCAACTCCCGCGCCCAGGTGTGCAGCACCCGGCCCCGCACCGCGGGCACCAGACCGGCCAGCGCCGGCGCCCAGAGCCCCCCTTCGGGACAACGGGCCGCCGCCAGCGCCGTCGCCGCCAACTCGTCGAGCGCGGCGTTGTCGGCCGCCACCAGACCGGCGGTACGCGCGAGGTTGTCCACCACGCCCGGCCCGAGCGCGCGTACCAGCGCCGGCAGCAGGTCGCCCCGCACCCGGGAGCGGGCGTACGACGGGTCGGTGTTGTGCGGGTCCTGCCACGGGCTCAGCCCGAGCACGGCACACGCGGCGCGTGTCTGCTCCCGACCGATCTCCAGCAGGGGACGCAGCAGCGGCACCCCGTTCAGGTCCCGCCGGGCCGGCATCCCGGCCAGCCCGCGCGGACCGGCGCCCCGGGCGAGCGCGAGCAGCACCGTCTCCGCCTGGTCGTCGCGGGTGTGCCCAGTGAGCACCGCTACCGCTTTCCGCTCCCGGGCCGCCTCGGTCAACGCCTGGTAACGGGCCTCCCGGGCGGCCGCCTCCGGCCCGCCTGGACGCCCCGCCACCTCCACCCGCACCACTGTCGAGGAGGCGAACCCGAACCCACCGGCCCAGGCGGCCACCGCCTCGGCACGCTCCGCCGAGCCGTCCTGCAGACCGTGGTCGACAGTGACCAGCACGGCGGCGCGGCCCAGTCGAGGCGCCACGAACGCGGTGGCCGCCGCGAGGGCGAGCGAGTCGGCTCCGCCGGAGCAGGCGACAAGCACCGGCCCGTCGGCCGGCAGACCGGTCAGGGCGCGACGGACCGCCACCCGGATCGCGGCCAACGGTGGGGCGAGCGCGGCCACCGGCGGGCGGTCAGCCAGCGGCCGGAATGGTGCCGGCCGGGCCGTGTACCCGGGCCACCCAGGCATCCGGGTCGCCCAACTCGGACAACCGGGGCAGCGTGAGCGGCGAGTTGAAGATCGAGTTGAACCCTTCCATCCCGACCCGCTCCACCACGCCGTGCACGAACTTGCGCCCCTCGGCGTACTGGCGCATCTTGACGTCCACCCCGAGCAGCCGGCGGATCGCCTTCTCCAGCGGGTTGCCCGCCTCCCGGCGTCGGTTGAACGACGCCCGGATCCGCTCCACGCTCGGGATCACCTGCGGACCGACGCCGTCCATCACGAACTCGGCGTGCCCCTCCAGCAGGGTCATCAACGCGGTGAGCCGGTCGAGCACCGCCCGCTGCGCCGGGGTCTGCACGATGTCCAGCACGCTGGTGCGGCTCTCCGGGTCACGGACCGCCTCGGAGAGCGTGGCCACCCCGCGCCGCAGCCGCTCGACGAGGTGCTCACTCCCGCTGGACGAGGCGTCGACGAACGCCTGCACCTCGCCGAGGAAGTAGGCCCGCATCCACGGGACGGCGGTGAACTGGGTCCGGTGGGTGACCTCGTGCAGGCACACCCAGAGCCGGAAGTCGCGCGGGTCCGCGCCGAGCTTCCGCTCGACCTCGACGATGTTCGGCGCGACAAGCAGCAGTTGGCCCGGGTCGGCCGAGAAGACCTCGTACTGCCCGAGCACCCGACCGGAGAGGTAGGCCAGCACGGTGCCGGCCTGCACCCCGGTCAGCCGGGAGCCGACCGCCTCGGTCAACGCGCTCGGCTGTTTGTCGCCGGACAGCCGGCTCACCAGCGGAGTGATCACCTCGCGAAGACCGGCGATGTTGGCCGCGGCCCAGTCGCGCCGGTCGACCACCCGGACCGGCGGATGCGCCACCTGCGCCCGCAGCCCCGTGTAGTCGGCCACGTGCCCGGCCGCCTCGTCGGTCAGCCGGCGCAGGTCGCCGACCACGTCGGTGGCCTCGGCATACGACACCCGGGGGCCCGACTTGCTCAACGCCCCCGCGGTGGCGGCGGCCAGATCCCAGTCCACGAACTGCGCCATGGACCCACCGTACCCGCGCCGCGACACCCCGGCCCGGGCTCGCGTCCCCGATCGACGGCGATGGCCGCCCCGGCCGGGGCCAGAGACCACCGATCGGTGCCGGTCAGCGGCAGCCGCAGCCGGCCAGCGCGGCGGTGATCCGGTCCAGCGCCGGTTGGGCGGTTTCCTTCCCGCCGGGCACCCGATCCGTGAGCACCGCGAAGGTGAGCAGCCGACCATCGGCGGTGGTGACCAGGCCCGCGATGGAGTGCACAGCGGTCAGGGTGCCGGTCTTCGCCCGGACACTGCCCGCCCCGGCGGCGGTGCCGGCGGCGGTGCGGTAGCGCTCGTTCAGCGTCCCGGACCAGCCGCCCACCGGCAGACCGCCGAAGACACCGGCCAACTCCGGATGGTCCGGGCTGGCCGCCAGTCGGATCAGGTCGGTCAGCAACGACGGGCTGATCCGATTGTTGCGGGACAGCCCGCTGCCGTCGGAGAGGGTGATCTCGTTGGCGGGCAGGCCCAACTCGGCCACCTCCGCGTCCATCGCGGCAGCGCCGCCGTCGAACGAGGCCGGCTGGTTGCGGGCCAACGCGACCTGACGGGCCAACGCCTCGGCCACCAGGTTGTCACTCTCGCTGATCATGATGTCGACCAGCCGGATCATCGGCGGAGACTGCACCACACCCAGCTCGGTGCCCGGCGCCGGGGTGCCACCGGCCGCGGCGGGCGCCGGTGCCGTGCCGCGCTTCACGGCGTCGCTCGGCACACCGAGCAGCCGGGCGAACGACCTGCCGGCGGCCAGGTCCGGCTCGGCGAACCGCTCGGCCGCCCCGTGCGGGACGCTCGGGTCCCGGCGGGCGCCGTCGGTCATCAACGCCGTCACCGCGCCACCAGACCCACCGGTGGGGATGTCGTCGTCCCAGCCCGGGCCGTAGACCGGACCGGAGTAGACCGATCCGTCGACTGTGACACTCGTCGGGGTGGTGCCGCCGAGCGCCGTACGCACCTGGGCGGCCAGCTCGTCGAGCCGCGCCGCGCCCGGGTAGTAGCCCTTCTTGTCGATCGCGAGGGTGGGATCGCCACCACCGATGATCACCACCTCGCCGGCCTTCGCGCCGGCCACCGCGCGGGTGGGGATCCGGTAGCCCGGTCCACGGGCTGCCAGCGCCGTCACCGCGGTCGCCAGCTTGGTCACCGAGGCGGGCACGGTGCCGTCGTCCGCCCCCTTGTCGAACAGCGTCTGACCGGAGATGACATCGGCCACCGAGACGTTCACCCGATCGCCCAGGGCGGCGACCCCGACCAGCGGGTCGAGCACGGCACGCACCCCGTCCGGGGTGGGTGTCGGAGCGTTCGGGTCCGGGCCGGGAAGCACGTCCGACGGGTCCGGCTCCGGGGTCACGCCAGCGGCGTTCGGGGCGGACCCGGCGTCATCGCCCAGCCATCCGGCGACCGGGCCGGGTCGGACGACGACGACTCCGACGCCGGCGAGCACCAGCAGCAGCACGACGGCCAGCACCACCGGCAGCCGCCGCCGACGAGGCGGTGCGACGGGCGTGGGTGCCGGTGCGGCACCGGCGGGCGACGGCAGCGCGGAGATCGGCGGACCCAGCGGTGGGACGTCACCGGGGACGGGGCTCGGCCCGGGCCACGGGCCGGGCGGGGCCGGGCTCACCGGCACCGAGGCGCTACCGCGGGACGGGCCGCCCGACGTCGGGCCGGGCGGGGCCGGGCTCACCGGGACGGAGGCGCTGCCGCGTGGCGGGCCGCTCGTCGGCCGATCGCCGCCGACCGCCGGGAAGCGACCGTTGTTCGGGCTGGTCGGAGCCGAGCCGGCCGGCGGACGCCACGGCAGTGGCGGAGGTGTCTCAGGTGTCGGGGTCCCCGGCTCCGGAGCCCGTGGCAGGTGGGCCTCGGGCACCGGGACCCGACCCGTGGCGCCGCCGGAGCCGGATCGTCCGGTACCGTGCGCGGAGCCCCCGTCCGGGCGGTAGTGTGAATCTTCCCTCCCCACGACCCCCTCCTCCCCCAGCGAAAATCGGCTTGGGTGACACTACTTCGGTCCGAAGACTATGCGGCGGCCGGAGTCGGCGGGTGGGCATTCACCTGTCCGGAGGGGCCGCCAGTGGTTCCGTTAGCCAGCGTGGGCAGACGAGGGAGCGTGCAGATGGATTTCGACGTGACGGTTGAGATCCCCAAAGGTCACCGGAACAAGTACGAGGTGGACCACAAGACCGGCCGGATCCGGCTGGACCGCACCCTCTTCACCTCCACCCAGTACCCGGCCGACTACGGGTTCATCGAGGGCACTCTGGGCGAGGACGGCGACCCGCTGGACGCGCTGGTGCTGGTCCCAGAGCCGACCTTCCCGGGCTGCCTGATCCGCTGCCGAACCATCGGCATGTTCCGGATGACCGACGAGAAGGGCGGGGACGACAAGGTCCTCTGCGTGCCCTACGAGGATCCTCGCCAGGAGCACCTGCGCGACATCCACCACCTCGGCGAGTTCGACCGGCTGGAGATCCAGCACTTCTTCGAGGTGTACAAGGACCTGGAGCCCGGCAAGTCGGTGGAGGGCGCGACCTGGGTCGGCCGCACCGAGGCCGAGGCCGAGATCCACAACTCCTACCAGCGGGCCAGGGACGCCGAGGCGCGCGGCGAATCCGCCCACTGACGACAACTGACGCACCGGGCCCGGGGGTCGCTCAACCGAGCAGCCCTCGGGCCCGGTCGTACAGGTCGAGCACCGCGCAGGCGATCGGCACCACGGCGACCGCCAGGGCCGTGTCGGTGAGGTCGGCGACCCTCCCCAGGTAGGGCGAGACCGGCCGGCTGGCGTATCCGGTGCCGCTGGCGGCGGCCACCAGGGCCAGCGCCGCACCGCCCAGGACCAGCGCCAACCGCCCGACGTCGTCGGCCCGGCCGACAAGCACCACGCCCAGCACGGCGTAGCCGGCCAGCCCGGCCAGCACCGTCGGGACCCGGTGCCGCAACGCCACGAACAGCCGCGACCGCAGCAGCAGCACCGCCGAGGTGACCGCCAGCAGCACCCGACCGGCCGTCGCGCCGGCAACCCCGAGGACGACAGCAGCGGCCACCGCCAGCAGGGCGTGCCCGATCAACATCCCGGTGAGCACCTCCTCGGTGCGGGTCACCGCGGCGTGTACCCGGCTCCGGTCCGGCAGATCCCGGACCCGCTCCGGCCCTTCGGTGGGGGCCGAGGTCGGCAGGGTGATCGGCGGCAGGGGCAGCTTGCCCAGCCGGATGGCCAGCAGCGGGATCACGCCGACGGCGAAGACCAGTGCGCTGAGCAGCACCGCCGCCGTGCCGGCCGGGGTCAGCAGCAGCCCACCGAGCGCCGCACCGACGCCGATCAGGCCGACCGTGACACCGGCCACGAAGACCCGCAGGCGGCTGGCCACCCCCAGCAGGCCGAGCAGCGCCACCAGCGACAGCGACACCGAGCCGGCCAGCAGCTCGGGTGCGCCCACCCAGCGGACCGGCCCGAACGGCCCGACCGGGTCGCCGGAGCCGACCGCGAGGGCGCCGGCCGTGAACGCGTACGGCAGCGCGTAGCCACCGAGTGTCGCCCCGGCGGTGCCGTCACCGTTGGCGCGGGAGGCCACCGCACCGGCAACGGTGAGCAGCAGCGCCACCACGGCGGCCGCCAGCCAGCCAGCCCGGTACGTCGGGCCGCCGACGAGCAGGGCGAGCAGCCCGACTGTGAGCGGCACCGCCGCACCGGCCAGACCGGCGGCCCGGGTGGCGGTCGGCGACCAGGCGCCGCCACGGCGGCGGGCGCCGTCGGCGATCGCCTCGACCACGTCGTCGTACTCCAGCTCGGGCCAGTGCGCGCGGGCCGGCACGAGGTGCAGCACCTCGCCGTCGCGGACCCCCTGTGGCAGCAGCGCCTGAGCGGTCGTCAGCAGCGCGCCGTCGGTGCGACGCAGAACCCAGCCGCCGTGCTGCTCACCGTCGTCGGCCAGCCCGACGCCGGCGTGTCGGAGCACGTCGGGCAGCAGCTCGGCCAGGGGCACCTGCTCGGGCAGGGCGACGTCCACCCGTCGTTGCGGCGCGCTGATCGTGACGCGGGCCAGACCGGTAGTCATCGACTGGTCTCCATATCGAGGGGGATCGGAGGCTGCGCGGACGACAGGACTTTACCTACGATGAGTCCGGCTCGGGTTACCGAGCGCTGTCAGGAGGCCGAGTGTCGACAGTCGTCATCAAGCGCCCGCCGCGTCGACCGGCGCCGGAGATCCCCGCCGGTGAACTGCCGGTCGAGGCACCGCCGGAGATCCCGGTGGTGGCCGGCGGGCGGTGGCAGCAGATGCTCATGCTGCTGCCCATGCTCGGTGGCACCGTGGCGATGGCGATGATGTTCGGCCGGGGCGGTGGCGCCTACTCGTACGTGGTGGGTGGGATGTTCGGGCTCTCCTCCCTGGCGATGCTTGTGACCTCCTGGGGCAGCGCCTCGGGCACCCCGAAGAAGTCCGAGATGATGGCCGCCCGCAGGGAGTACCTGCGCCACCTGGCCACGCTGCGGCGGCGGGTCCGCCGGACCGCGGGACAGCAGCGGGCCGGGCTCTACTACCGGCACCCGGACCCGGGCGGGCTCTGGTCGACGGTGGACAGTCACCGGGTCTGGGAACGACGCCCCGCCGACCCGGACTTCGCTGTGGTGCGGGTCGCCGTCGGTCCACAGACCCTGGCCACCCCGCTCGTCCCACCGGTCACCCGGCCGTTGGAGGAGCTGGAGCCGATGACAGCGGGCGCGCTGCGCCGCTTTCTGGACGCGTACTCCGTGGTGCCGGACCTGCCGGTGGCACTGTCGCTGCGCAGCTTCGCCCGGGTGCACGTCCGGCCCGCCCGCCGGACCGGGGCCGGCGCCCCGACCACAGGTGGTCCATCCACCGGCGACCCGGCGGCGCAGGCGCTGGTCCGGGCGGTGCTGACCCAACTCGCGGTCTTCCACGCCCCCGACGAACTGCTCGTCGCGGTCTGCGCCGGGCCCGAACGCAGGACCTGCTGGGAGTGGGTGAAGTGGCTCCCGCACGCCCACCATCCCAGCCGCACCGACGCGCTCGGCCCGGTACGGCTGGTCACCAGCTCCGCCGCCGACCTGGAACGGCTGCTCGCCGACGTGCTGGCCAGCCGGTCGCGGTTCAGCCCGGCCGGCCCGGCCACCGACGGCCCGCACGTGGTGGTGGTCCTCGACGGCGGCGACCTGACCGGCGCCAGTGACCTGACCGGTGACGGCGGCATCGACGCGGTCACCGTTGTGGACCTGGACACCCCGCCGCCCCGGCTGCTCGACCGGTACGCGCTGCTGCTGGAGTTGCACGGCCGACGGCTGCACTCGTGGTCGTCCGACGGGCACGCCGAGGTGGGCACCGCCGACCAGCTCGACCTCGCCGACGCCGAGGCGGTCGCCCGACGGTTGGCGCCGCTGCGGCTGGCCGGCACGGCCCGCGGACCGGACGCCCCGCTCCAGGCCGACCTGGGCCTTCCCGAGCTGCTCGGGCTCGGCGACCCGGAGAGCTTCACGGCCGAGCAGGGCTGGTTGCCGCGCTCGGCGCGCGACCGGCTGCGGGTGCCGATCGGGGTCGGCGTGGACGGCGGTGCCATCGAGCTGGACCTAAAGGAGTCCGCCCAGGACGGGATGGGCCCGCACGGCCTGCTCATCGGAGCGACCGGCTCCGGCAAGTCCGAGCTGCTCCGCACGCTGGTGCTGGGGCTCGCCGCAACGCACAGCTCCGAGCAGCTCAACTTCGTGCTCGTCGACTTCAAGGGCGGCGCCACCTTCGCCTCGTTCGACAGGCTGCCGCACACCGCCGCGGTGATCACGAACCTGGCCGACGCGTTGCCCCTCGTCGACCGGATGGTCGATGCGATAAACGGGGAGCTCATCCGCCGCCAGGAGCTGCTGCGTCGCGCCGGCAACTTCGCCAGCGTGCGCGACTACGAGCGGGCCCGGGCGGCCGGCAGCCCCCTGGCCCCGCTGCCGTCGCTGCTGCTGATCTGCGACGAGTTCTCCGAGCTGCTCTCCGCCAAGCCCGACTTCATCGACCTGTTCGTGCAGATCGGCCGGCTGGGTCGGTCGCTCGGGGTGCATCTGCTGCTCGCCAGCCAGCGACTCGAGGAGGGGCGGCTCCGCGGGCTGGACACGCATCTCTCGTACCGGATCGGGTTGCGTACCTTCTCGGCGCTGGAATCCCGCACCGTGCTCGGGGTGGCCGACGCCCACGAGTTGCCCCGCTCGCCGGGTCACGGCTACCTGCGCGCCGGCACCGATCCCCTGGCCCGGTTCAAGGCCGCGTACGTCTCCGGCGCGGTCCGGCGTCGGGCGGCGTCGGGCGGCGCCCCCGCCGAGGGGGGCGCCCGGCTGCTCACCTTCACCACGCACGTCGTGCCGGTGCCCGAGCCGGCGACCCCGGTCGTGCCCGTCGCGGCGGAGGAGGAGGGCCGGGAGACACTGCTCGACCTGCTTGTGGACCGGCTCGTCGGGCAGGGCCCGCCGGCGCACCAGGTCTGGCTCCCGCCGCTCGGTCCGCCACCGGCCCTGGACGAGCTGCTCGGCCCGGTCGAGGTGGACCCGAGGCGCGGACTCGCAGTGGGCAACCCGGAGCTGCACGGCGCTCTCGGAGTGCCACTGGCCCTCGTGGACAAGCCGTTGGAGCAGCGCCGCGACCTGCTCTGGCTGGCGCTGGACGGGGCCGCCGGGCACGTCGCGGTGGTCGGTGCGCCGCAGAGCGGCAAGTCCACAGCGCTGCGCACGCTGATCTGCGCGTTGGCGCTCACCCACACCCCGGTCGAGGTGCAGGTCTACTGTCTCGACTTCGGTGGCGGCGGGCTGGCCGCGCTGCGCGACCTCCCGCACGTGGGCGGTGTGGCCGGTCGGGCCGACCCGACCGCCGTCCGGCGCACCGTCGGCGAGATGAGCACCCTGCTCGCCGACCGGGAACGCCGCTTCGCCGAGCTGGGCGTGGAGTCGATGGCCGCGTACCGGCAGCGGCGGACCGCGGCGGGCCCGAGCGGTCAGCCGGGCGCCGACCCGTTCGGTGACGTGTTCCTGGTGATCGACGGTTGGAGCACGGTCCGGGGCGAGTACGACGACCTGGAACCGCTGGTCACCGACCTGGCCACCCGGGGCCTGTCGTACGGGCTGCACGTGGTCGCCACCGCGCTGCGCTGGCTGGACTTCCGGCCGGCGATCCGGGACCTGTTCGGCTCCCGGCTGGAGCTGCGCCTCGGTGACCCGTCGGATTCGCTGGTGGCCCGGCGGGCCGCCGCCAACGTGCCGGAGCGCGCCGGGCGGGGCGTGACAGCGGAGGGGCTGCACTTCCTCACCGGGTTGCCCCAACTCGCCAGCAACGGGGACACCGCCGACCTGGTCAAACGGGTCGTCGGCAGTTGGGGTGGCCCGCCCGCGCCCCGGGTGCGGCTGCTCCCGCCGGTGCTGCCGTACGCCGATCTGGACCTGGCTGCGGCGACCGGGCTGCGGCTGCCGATCGGGATCGCGGAGGCGGACCTGCGCCCGGTGCTGCTCGACTTCGCCGCCGAGCCACACTTCGTGGTCTTCGGGGACTCGGAGTGTGGCAAGTCGTCCTTCCTGCGCGCGCTGGCCATGTCGATCGTCACCCGGTTCACCCCCGAGCAGGCCCGGGTGATCCTTGTCGACTACCGGCGCAGCCTGCTCGGCGCCATCGAGACGCCGCACCTGATCGGGTACGGCACCGCCGCCGCGCACACCGCCGAGCTCGTCGAGTCGGCCGCCGGTTACCTGGAGCGGCGGGCCCCCGGGCCGGAGGTCACCCCGCAACAACTGCGGGACCGGTCCTGGTGGTCCGGGCCGGAGTTGTTCGTGCTTGTCGACGACTACGACCTGGTGGCGGCCGGGCCGGCAAACCCGCTGCGGGCGCTGGAGGAGCACCTCCCGCACGCCCGGGACGTCGGGTTGCACCTGGTGCTGGCGCGCCGGTCCGGTGGCGCGGGCCGGGCCCAGTACGAGCCGATCGTGCAGCGCCTGCGGGAGCTGTCCACTGCCGGTCTGGTGATGGCGGGCAGCCCGGAGGAGGGTGCGCTCGTCGGGCCGGTCCGGCCGGGACCGCTGCCGCCGGGGCGTGGTCGGTTGGTCACCCGGCGGGAGGGCGTACGCCTCGTTCAGCTCGCACAACTGCCGCCACAATGACCTGACTCGCCGGTTCTTCCCGTGACGGGTGGGGAAACCGGTAATCTCCGATCGTCATGGTTCCGTCGCGATGAATGGCTGGGGATGTGACAGGGGTGCGGCACAGCGGTCCGTCGGCGGCCCGACGGGCGACCGTCCGGGCGCTGCTCGGTGTGGCCGCGGCGCTCGCCGTCGTCGCGCCGACCGCGGCGGCAGTGCCCGTCGCCGCGCCCAGCCCGGGCGGGCAGCTGGCCGGCGGACCGACGATGTTCGCCCCCGGCGACACCGTCGCTCGCACCGATCAGGTTCGTGACGAGCAGTGGCAGCTCGACGAGTTGCAGGCCGAGACCGCCTGGCGCAGTTCGACCGGCCGGGGCGTGACCGTCGCGGTGGTGGACTCCGGAGTGGACGGCAGTCATCCGGACCTGGTCGGCCAGGTGCTGCCCGGTCAGGACCTGGTCGGCTCCGGCGGGGGCGCGGGCCCGGATCCGGTGGGGCACGGCACGACGGTCGCCGGCCTGATCGCCGGGCGCAAGGACGACAATCGGGGCGTGGTCGGCCTCGCGCCGGACGCGCGGATCCTGCCGGTCCGGGTGCTCGACGAGGACAACCGGTACGACGACGCGCTGATCGTGGCCCAGGGGGTCCGTTGGGCGGTCGACCACGGCGCCCGCGTGATCAACCTGTCGTTGGGCGGCAGCGGCGACAGCCCCGCCCTGGCGGCGGCCCTGGACTACGCGTTCGTCCGGGACGTGGTCGTGGTCGCCTGCACCGGCAATCTGGCCACCTCCAGCAGCGCCAAGGTGTGGTACCCGGCCCGTGAACCGGGGGTGATCGCGGTCGCCGGTCTGGAGCGCAACAGCGAGAACCTGTGGTCCGGGTCGATCACCGGCCGGGCGACGGTGCTCAGCGCCCCCGCCACCGGGCTGGTCGGCGCCAAATCCCCGAACGGGTACTGGCGGGTGCAGGGCACCAGCTTCGCCTCGCCACTGGTGGCGGCCACCGCCGCGCTGGTCCGGTCCCGTTATCCACAGATGTCCGCCGGTGAGGTGGTCAACCGCCTGCTGGTCACCGCCCGGGACATCGGTCCGACCGGGCGCGACGACCGCTTCGGGTACGGGATGGTGGACCCGGTGGCCGCGTTGACCGCAGAGGTGCCACAGGTGACCACCAACCCGCTCGACGATCAGACGTCGCCGGGGGTGACCGGCTTCGGCCCGGCGCCCGGCTCGGCGGACGACTCGGTGGCCGGCGCCGGCAGCGATCCGCTCGGTCTCGCCGCTCCCCACCAGCAGAGCCGGTGGACGGCCCGGGCGGCAGGTGGCCAGGACACTTCCGCGCCGGAACAGCTGTGGACCGGCTTCATGCTTCTCGTCACCCTGACCGGCGGCGCCACCCTGCTGGTACGCCGACTCCGCCAGCGGCCCCGATGATCGAGGGCCACCGGCAGGCCTGACCGGCCGGACGGTGGGGTAGAACCGTTCGCATGAGCGCGCCCGGCCCACGTACCCGTGACACCGCCCGGCACCCGACCTGGCGGCACCGCCGACTCGACCCCGACCACTCACTGGGGCTGCGGCTGACCCTGGCCGCGACTGCGGCGTTCCTGGTGCTTGTGCCTTTCGCGCTGCTCGCGCTGCTGGTGCTCGGGGCCTGGGCGCCACTGCACCGGCTGGACACGGCGGTCACCGAGGCGCTGCACGGCTACGCCGTTCACCACCCGGCCTGGGTGGTGCTGATGCGGATCTGGAGCGAGGTGTTCGCGCCGATGCCGCTGCGGGTCGTCACCCTGCTCGTGGTGATCTGGCTGCTGCGCCGGGGCGCCCGCCGGCTGGCCCTCTGGGTGACCACCACCATGGTGGTGGGTGGACTGTTCGGCCCGCTGCTGAAGCTGCTCGTCGGCCGGGACCGGCCGGAGTTGCTGGACCCGGTGGCGCGGGCCGCCGGCTACTCGTTCCCCTCCGGTCACGCGCTGAACGCCACACTGACCGCCGGGGTGCTGCTACTGGTGTTTCTGCCCTACGTCGGCCGGGGAGTGGCACGGGTCGCGCTCTGGGTCGCCGCGCTGCTGCTCGCCGTGGTGACCGGGTTGAGCCGGGTGGCGCTCGGCGTGCACTTCACAAGCGACGTGCTGGGCGGCTGGCTGCTCGGGGTGGCGGTGGTCGCGGCGACCACCGCCGCGTTCACCAGTTGGCGTGCGCACACCGGCCTTCCGCCGGTCCAGCCGGCCCGCGACGGCGTCGCTCCCGAGGTTGAGCGGCAGCCCGGAGCGGCCTGAGGCGTGCCGACCAGCCGCACCGGGTACTGGCCCAGCCATGTCCGACACCGTGGTCCAGATCATCCGGCGGGTGCTGCTGCCGGTGTCCCTCCTACTCGGCGTCATGCTGCTGCTCGGGGTGCTTGTCACCCGGGTCTTCGCGCGGACCTGGCCGTTCACCGTCGAGGACGCGGTCAACCGGGAACTCGCCGGCGACCGCACCGGCGGCTGGAACAGCGTCTCGCTGGTGTTCAGCACGCTGGCCAGCACCCAGATGATCGTCGTGGTCACCGTGCTTGTGGCGTTGGCGCTGCGGCTCTGGCTGAAGCGCTGGCGGGAACCGCTGTTCCTGTGCGCGGCGGTGACCGCCCAGGCGCTGGTGTTCCTGCTGACCACGATGGCGATCGACAGGCAGCGGCCGGCGGTGGAGCACATGGATGTCTCGCCGCCCACGTCGAGCTTCCCGTCCGGGCACACCTCGGCGGCGGTGGCGCTCTACGTCGGCATCGCCGTGCTGATGGCACTGCGGGCACGCAGCACCGGAGCGAAGGTCGCCTGGTGGACGCTGCTGTTGATGGTGCCGCTGGGGGTGGCGTTGACCCGGATGTACCGGGGGATGCACCACCCGAGCGACGTGGTGGCGTCCTTCCTGAACGGCGGCACCTGCGTCGTGATCATGGCCCGGGCGGTGCTGGACCGCGGGCTGCGGTGGGGGCGGGCGAAGCTGCCGAGCGCGCGCCGAGCCGCGCCGGCCCCCAGCTGAGCCCGCGCGGCGTTCAGGTGCACTCGCCGGTGCCGACCTGCCTGTTACGTTCGGCACCGGCAAGCGCCACCGGGCGGGCTTCGGCCGCGGTCACCGCGAAGCCGGTGTTCGGGTCGTCGGCCGCCGCCGCGAAGATCACGCCGAGCACCAGGCCGTTGGCGGAGAGCAGCGGACCGCCGGAGTTGCCGCTGCGGACCAGCGCCCGGATCGTGTAGATCTCCCGGGTGACGTCACCGTCGGAGTAGATGTCCGGTCCCTTGATCCGGTCGACGTCACGGATCCGCGCCGACTGCGCGTTGTAGGGGCCGTCGAGCGGGAAGCCGAGCACGACGGCGTCGGAACCGCTGCCCGCGTTGCCGGCGGCGAACCGCAGGGACGGGCCGGGCAACCCGGGTACGAGCAGGACGGCCAAATCCCGGTCCGGGTCGTAGACCACCACCTTGCCGTCGTACCGATCGCCGCCCAGCTCCACGGCGACCGAACGCGTCCCGGCGACGACGTGCGCGTTTGTCATCACCCGGTCGTCGGCGTACACGAAGCCGGAGCCCTCGATACGGCGTGAGCAGCTGGGCGCGGAGCCGAGCACCTTGACGACCGACCGTTGACCGTTGACCACCACCTGCGAGCCGGCCAGGGCCGGGTCGGGCGGCTCGACCTGCCGGGCCCGCGTGGGCGCGAGGTCGCCGAAGACGTCCGGGAACCCGTCGGTGTCGAGCGTGTCCTGCAACGCCGTGGTGAGATCGTGGGCCTGGTTCGGCAGGACCCGGTTCACCACCGTGATCAGCGCGCTGTTGCGCACCGCGGCGGCGATCCAGGGCACCGCGGACGAGCCGAACGGCACGGCGATCAGCCAGGCGAACAGGAGCACCGCGAGCAGTGAGACGACGGCTCCGCCGATGTCGTCGGCCCGCTTGCCCACCTCACTGGTGATCGTCTTACGCAGGCGTGAGCCGAGCCAGCCGGCGAGCGCCTGCCCGATCACTGCCAGCCCGAAGATCGCCACCAGCGAGATCAGCACCCGGGCGACGGGATCCACGAACTGCCTGGCGAACAGCGGCCCGACCTGGAGGCCCAGCAGCAGGCCCAGGAAGAACCCGGCGAGCGACAGGATGCCGATGGCGAAGCCCTGGCGGTATCCGCTGATCGCGAACAGGAGCATGAGCAGGAGCAGCAGCAGATCCACGACGGACACGGGTCAAGCGTACGGGCAGTGTGCCCGCCGGATGACCAC
This sequence comes from Micromonospora sp. CA-240977, assembly GCF_050942285.1. Taxonomy (NCBI): domain Bacteria; kingdom Bacillati; phylum Actinomycetota; class Actinomycetes; order Micromonosporales; family Micromonosporaceae; genus Micromonospora; species Micromonospora sp. CA-240977. The sequence continues at coordinate 7,192,029 of NZ_CP192055.1, forward strand.
CGCTTGCGGAAAGTGAACGCGCGGTCAGCGCAGGGCACTCTCGTCGGCGTCGTCGGTGCCCGCCGACGGGGCCGGGGTCGCGCCGCTCGGCGGCAGCTCCACCACCCGCTCGCGCGGCCACGGACGGGCCCAGCCGCCCATCTCCAGGAGGGTGGCAAGCACCCCCGCGGTGAAGCCCCAGACGAGCATCCCCCGTGCCGAGAACGCCGGGCCGATCCAGCCGCTCGGGTGGCGCACCCGCAGCCGGTTGGCCGGGTCGACAAGCTCGCTCACCGGCAGGCGGGCCACGTGCGCCACTTCGGCCGGCTCCCGGGGGTGCACCGGGTGCGGGTCGTGCCACCAGGCCAGCACCGGTGTGACAACGAAGTCACTGACCGGAATCCACAGTTTCGGCAGCTCGGCCAGCACTGTCACGCTTGTCGGGTCGAGGCCTACCTCCTCGTTCGCCTCGCGCAGCGCGGTGGCCCGGACGTCGGCGTCCTCCGGGTCGGCCGCACCTCCGGGAAAGGCCGGCTGGCCGGCGTGGGTACGCAGGGTGGCGGCACGTTGCAGGACCAGCACGTCGGGGCCGGCGCCGGGCTGCTCGCCGAGCAGCACCAGCACGGCGCTCTCCCGGCCGCCCTCGGCCGGAGTGGTGAGCCGTGTGAAGTCCTCGGCGCGGGCGGTGCCGAGCCGGGTCAGCAGCGGCTCGATCCATTCGGGTGGTGGACGGGTCACGCGGGCACCGTCAGGCCGAGGTGCTTGCGGACCAGCTCGGCGAGTTGGGCATCGTCGAGCGCGCCGCTGGCGTCGATGTGCCGGACCCGACCGTCGGCGTCGACGAAGATGGTCATGGGGAAGAAGTTGCGCTTCAGCTCGCGTTGCAGGGCCTCACCCTGGTCGACAAGGATCGGGAACCGGATGCCGAAGTCCTCACCGATGGACTGGGCCGCACTGCGGCTGTCCCGGCTGTTGACGCCGAGCACCTGGAGCTGACCAGCGGTCCGCTCGCTGAGGCGTTGGAAGGCGGGCAGCTCCTTCTGACACGGCGGGCACCAGGAGGCCCACACGTTGATCACCACCGGCCCGGCCACGTCCCGGAGGGCGACGGGCGCGCCGCCGGTGAAGCAGGCAAGCGTCAACTCCGGCAGCGCCGGACCGCCAGCGGCCGGGGCCGTCGCGGCGGGCGACCTGGGAGCGGTCGCGCCGGGCGACCCGGGGGCCGTCGCGGCGGGCGACCTGGGAGCGGTCGCGCCGGGCGACCCGGGAGTCGTCGCGCCGGGCGACGCGGCAGTGGGCGGTGTGCCCAGCGTGGCGCAGTCCCGGAACGGGGATGGTCGCTCCGCCGCGGCCGGACGGGGGGCCGGGTCGTCGTCGGCCGCGCCGCCGGTGCAGCCGGCAGGGATCAGCAGCAGCGGCAGGATCACCAGTGCGAGGCGGCGGTTCACGGCACCTCCGCGGCGACCGCCTGCGCGGGCACCAGCTCCGGATCGACGCCGGCGGCCACCGCGAGGTCGCGCGCCCGAGGGCCCTTGAGCAGCTTCGCGGCGGCGGTCGGCTCGGTCGGGCCGGTGCCGTACGAGGGGCAGAGCTTCGCCAGCGTGCACGCTCCGCAGGCGGGCTTGCGGGCGTGGCAGACCCGACGCCCGTGGAAGATGATCCGGTGCGACAGCATGGTCCAGTCGCGCTTCGGGTAGAGCGCGCCGATCGCGTGCTCGATCTTGACCGGGTCGGTCTCGCTGGTCAGCTGCCAGCGGTGGACCAGCCGCTGGAAGTGCGTGTCGACGGTGATGCCGGGGACGTCGAAGGCGTTGCCGAGGATCACGTTGGCGGTCTTACGGCCGATCCCAGGCAGCGTCACCAGGTCGGCGAGCCGGCCGGGGACGCTGCCGTCGTACCGGTCGAGAAGCGCCTGGCCGAGCTTGATCAACGAGTCGGTCTTGTTGCGGTAGAAGCCGGTCGGCCGGATCAGCTCCTCCATCTCGCCACGGTCGGCCCCGGCGTACGCGGCGGCGTTCGGGTAGCGGGCGAAGAGCTTCGGGGTGACCTCGTTGACCTTCTTGTCCGTGCACTGCGCGGAGAGGATCGTGGCGACGGACAACTCCAGGGCGCTGGAGTGGTCAAGCTCGCAGTGCGCGTCGGGATGCGTCTCGGCCAGCACCCGGCCGATCTTGCGGGCACGGCGTGTGCGCCCGAGATCGGTCTCGCTGGCGCCGGGGGGACTACTTGTCACGACGGTCAGCCTACGTCGCGCCCCGGACGTTCCTGTCGGGTCAGCCGCCCGCCGGTGGGGAGATCTTGCCCTGCCCGTCGAACCGGGCGCCGCTCTGGGGGAAGTCGCTCCGGCTCAGGTCGCCGATCAGGCCCAGGCCCCGGCCGTTCGGGTCCATCGTCGGCTTACCGGCGTCGTTCATGTACGTCGAGGTGAACGAGCCACCGGCCCAGCTGCCGTCCGGCTTCAGCGACACCTTCAGCACCCCGCCCCAGCCGAGGCGGCCGTCGTTGTTGAGCGAGTTGCCTCCGCCGGCGAAGTTGCCCAGGCTGTACGCGATCAGCCGGCCCTTGTAGAACTCCACGCCGCGCAGCACGTGCGGCCCGTGCCCGACGATCAGGTCGGCACCCGCGTCGATCATGGCGTGCGAGAACTTGACCGGGTCGCCCCGGTTCTCGCCCAGGAACATCTCGGTGCCCGGCTTGACCCGGGTCTGCGCGGCCCCCTCGGCACCCATGTGCACCTGCACCACGACCAGGTCGGCCATGGTGGCGGCCTTGGCGACAACCGTCTTCGCCTTGGCGATGTCGACAAGGCTGTTGGACCACACGTACGACGAGAAGCCGGCCACCGCGACCTTGACGCCCTTGACGTCGACCACGGTGATCTCGTCCGGTGCGCCGGTGTGCTTCAGGTCGTACTTCTCCAGCGCCTGCTGGGTGTTCTCGTAGCCTTTCGGCCCGTAGTCGTAACCGTGGTTGTTGGCCTGGTTGAGCACGTCGAAGCCGGCGTCGCGCAGGTGTGCGGCGTACTCCGGTGGGGCGCGGAACTGGAAACAGCGGGTGGAGTTGGCGCCGCACTTGCCGGTGCCGGTGTCCACGGTCAGCGGCTCTTCCAGATTGCCCATCACCAGGTCGGCCTTGAGTGCCTCGGTGACCGAGGTGAAGAACCCCTTGCCGCCGGCGGCGGGCAGCCGGCTCGGCGCGTTGCCCATGATGATGTCGCCGGTGGCGGAGAGCGAGATCGCGCCGCCCGCACCGGAGGCGGCCGGCCCGTTGGCCTCCGGGCCGGCAGTGGTCACCGGCGCGCCGGTGCCGCCGCCGCCTGCGCCGGGCTGCCAGACGGGGGCCTCGCCGGCGGGGTCGCCGCAGCCGGCGACGAGCAGGGTGGCCAGCAGCGCGGCGAGGCCGAGGGCGACGCGGCGACGCGGGCGGGACGCGAGAGGGGCCGGAGAATACATCGCTCGCGACCCTACCGGGCCGTAAACGCGCCGACGACAGCCGATCGGTTGGAAGTTCAGCCGGGAAGCTGCTCTGACCAGGGCACGACTGCCCGAGCACCCCCGGCGAGCACCGCGGCGTGCACCGCTCGGGCGAGCGGGGCGCCCCAGGTGGAGCGCGGCCCCCCGTACGCGGCCTCCGGTCCGTCGACCGGGCAGAGCACGGTGACCGCGTCGGTCGGGGTGCCGGTGCCCGGCAACCCCAGTTCGGTGATCGCCTGGGTCTTCGCCTCGGTCGCCGTGGCCACCGCGTTGACAAGTGCCGAGTCGGCGAGTCGGGCCGGCACGTACACCACGATGTTGACGGTGCCGACCCGCTGGACGAGCCCGGCCGGGGCCGGCGCGGCCGCGGGTAGCGGCGTGCCGAGTCCGACCGTCGCCCAGGCCCGCACCCCGGTGTCGGTCCGCGCCACCACCTCGGCCACGTGGACGCCGGTCAGCAGACCGACGCCGGGGCCGTCGAGGGCGAGGTCGGCGGCGAGCGTGGCCAGGTGGGCGGCCGGGTCGTCCCGGTCGTACGACATCGGTACTGTCGCGTTCAGCACCCACCGCCGGACGCCGATTCCACCGCCCAGTGGGCCGCTGCTCACTGCTCGCAGAGGGCCGTCGGCGTGCCAGACGAGCAGCGGGATATCCCACCCGTCCTCGGGTCGACTGGTCAGAGTTGGCTCGCTCAGCACGTCGGGCAGGTTACGCCCAACGATCAAGATTCCAGGGCCGACCTCTGATTCAAGCTCACGTGCGCCTAGACTTGGCGGCGCGCGAGGGGATCAGCGGACGGCGGCCCCGGCCGACGGACGGCACGCGCAACCGGAGGTGCGCGATGGATGAGGTACTGGCCCGCAGCGGGATCTTCCAGGGTGTCGACCCGGAAGCTGCCGAGGCGCTTGCCAAGGAGATGGAGACGATCGAGGTCCGCAAGGGCGAGATCGTCTTCAATGAGGGCGAGCCCGGTGACAGTCTCTATATCCTGCTGTCCGGGAAGATCAAGGTTGGTCGCCGCGCGGCGGACGGCCGGCAGAACCTGATCGCGGTGATGGGGCCTTCGGACATGGTCGGTGAGCTGTCGCTCTTCGACCCTGGTCCGCGTACGGCGACCGCCACCGCGGTAACGGACACCCGGCTCGTACGACTGCGCAAGCAGGCGCTGCGGCCCTGGCTGGCCAACCGCCCGGAGATCGCCGAGCAGCTGCTTCGGGTGCTCGCCCGACGACTGCGGCGGACGAACGACTCGCTCGCCGACCTGATCTTCACGGACGTGCCGGGCCGGGTCGCGAAGAACCTGCTCCAGATGGCTGGCCGGTTCGGCACCCGCGACGGTGGCGTCCTGCGGGTGACCCACGACCTCACCCAGGAGGAGATCGCCCAGCTCGTCGGCGCCTCCCGGGAGACGGTGAACAAGGCGCTGGCCGACTTCGCCTCGCGCGGTTGGCTGCGGCTGGACGGCAAGAGCATCATCATCCTGGACCCGGAGCGCCTGGCTCGTCGCGCCCGCGTCTGACCGCACGGCACCGCGTCCCCGCCTTCCGTCACCGACGGTAGGCGGGGACGTTCGTGTCTGCCGGGCGCAGATTTCCTGGACCCGGCGTGGCGCCAGCGGTGAGGGTGGGGGCCATGCTGAACCGCGTTGCTGTGCTGTCCGACATCCATGGCGTACTGCCCGCGCTGGAGGCCGTGCTGGCCGAACCGGACGTCTCCACCGCTGACCTGATCGTGCTGACCGGCGACATCGCGGCCGGCCCGCAACCGGTCGAGGTGCTGGACGTGCTCGCCGGCCTGGGGGATCGGGTGTGCTGGGTCGGCGGCAACGCCGACCGGGAGCTGGTCGAGGCGCGGGCCGGGAAGCCCGCCTCGATCGAGGTGTCGAACTGGGCTGCCGGGCAGCTCCGGGACGACCAGGTGGCCCGTCTCGCGGCGCTGCCGGCGACGGCGACGTTCGAGATCGACGGCCTCGGGCCGACGCTGTTCTGTCACGCCACCCCGCGCGACGACGAGGAGGTCGTGCTCGTCGACTCCCGGATGGAGCGCTGGTCGGAGGTGTTCGCCGGCCTGCCGGCCGAGATCTCGACGGTGGTCTGCGGGCACACCCACATGCCCTTCAGCCGGCTGGTCGACCGACGCCTGGTGATCAATCCGGGCAGCATCGGCATGCCGTACGGGGGTGTGGGCGCGTGGTGGGCGCTGCTCGGGCCGGGCGTCCAACTGCGCCGCACGGCCTTCGACGTGGACGCGGCGTGTGCCCGGGTGTCGGCGGAGTCGACCTTTCCCGACGCCGCCGCCTGGGCCGACGAGTACCTGCGCTCCGAGCACAGCGACGCCGCCGCGTTGGCCGTCTTCGGCCCCCGCGACGGCCGCTGAGCCGGCAGGTATCGACGCTGGCCGTCTTCGGCCTCCGGCGGCGGTCGCTGAGCCGGCAGGTATCGACCGGTCCTCGCCACCGAGCCCAACCCAGCCCGCTCGGTTCGGTTCGGTTCGGTTCGGCTCGGTTCGGTTCGGTTCGGTTCGGCGAGGCTGCGGGGCGGCCCCCGGAGCGCGCGGTCGGGCTCGGGGAAGGGTCCTGTCTGCTGCCTGTCGAGCTGCCCCAGATCTGGGGCGGTCGCTGTCACGTCGGACGCGCTTCGGCCGCGACGGTGGATGACACGGCGACGGCGTCGCGCCGTTGGGGGATCTGACGGTAGCCGGACCAGGGCGGTTCGTGTCACCTGCGGCTGGGCCTGCATCCAGCCACCCAGTGCGGGCCCCGGTGATGTCGGCGTTCGTCGACGCCTGCGCCACCGACACCGCGTTGCCGGCCCCTTGACGGATCCGGCGGAACCGACGGCGGTCGGAGCCGACGGGGGCGCAGCGGACGGGGGGCGCAGCCGACGGGGGGCGGAGCCGACGGGGGCGCAACGGACGGGGGTCGGAGCCGACGGGGGCGCAACGGACGGGGGGCGGAGCCGACGGGGGCGCAACGGACGGGGGTCGGAGCCGACGGGGGCGCAACGGACGGGGGGCGCAGCCGACGGGGGCGCAGCCGACGGGGGGCGCAGCCGACGGGGGCGCAACGGACGGGGGTCGGAGCCGACGGGGGCGCAGCGGACGGGGGTCGGAGCCGACGGGGGTCCGACCCCCGCTGTTGCCGTCCAGCAACGCAGGTCCCGTTACCTCGGTCCGACGTCCGGGCGTTGCCACGTGCGTCGGCCGGACAGTCCGGTCCCGGGCTGCCTGCCCCACTGGCGGGGCAGCTCTACAGGGACTGCTTGGCACCAGTGCCGGTAAATCCCGTCCCGCTGCGGTCCGTCACTGACGGCCCAGGACCAGCACCATGCCTTGAAAAAGTCAGTCTTGACTGTTTGTTTCGGAGGCCGCAGGCTGTTCCCGTGTCCACCGCATCGACGCGCGTCCCTCAGCAGGAGCGCAGCCGCGCCACCCAGGCCCGTCTGCTGGAGGCGACCGTCGACTGCCTGATCGAGCACGGCTGGTCGGGCACCACGACCACCGTCGTCGCGGCGCGGGCCGGTGTCTCACGCGGCGCCCAGCTGCACCACTACCCGACGAAGGCGGCGTTGGTCACGGCCGCCGTGGCCCATCTCGCCGAGCGGCGGGCCGTCGAGTTACGCACCGAGGCCGAGGCGTTGCCGGCCGGGCCGCAGCGGCTGGACCGGGTGGTCGACCTGCTCGGCGTGGCGTTCACCGGGCCGCTGTTCGTGGCCGCTCTCGAACTCTGGGTCGCCGCCCGCACCGACCGGGAGCTCCGCGACGCCCTGGTGCCGCTGGAGGCGACTGTGGGCCGGGAGATGCACCGCCTCACCGTCGTTCTGCTGGGCGTCGACGAGCGTCGGCCCGGCGTCCGCGAGGCGGTCCAGGCCACCCTCGACCTGCTGCGCGGGCTCGGGGTGGCCAACCTGCTCAGCGACGACTCGGCCCGCCGTGCTGCCCTGCTGACCACCTGGAAGCGCCAACTCGCCACCCTGCTCACCCCCTGACCGCTGGCCGCGCCGGCCACGACCGACCGGAGGCACCCATGGTCGACCACACCGACCTGCTCGCGGATCTGGCCGCCGAGTCCGCCCAACTGGACCGCCTGGTGGCACCGTTACCGGCGGCCGACTGGGCCCGACCGACCCTCGCGCCCGGCTGGAGCATCGGGCACCAGATCGCCCACCTCGCCTGGACCGACCACGTGTCGCTGCTGGCGGCCACCGATGCCGAGGACTTCTTCGCGGCGGTGACCGCCGCGCCGGACCCGACCCGGATGGCCGACGTCGGCGCCGAGGAGTTCCTCGCCCCGCCGGCGGAGCTGCTCGCCCGCTGGCGGGCTGGCCGGACGGCGCTCGCCGACGCGCTGGCCGCCGTCCCGGCCGGCGAGAAACTGCCCTGGTTCGGCACCCGGATGTCGGCCACCTCGATGGCGACCGCCCGGATCATGGAGACCTGGGCGCACGGTGAGGACGTGGCCGACGCGCTCGGCGTCGTCCGTCCCGCCAGCGACCGGCTCCGGCACGTCGCGCACCTCGGTGTGCGTACCCTCGGGCACGGGTTCGCCGCCCACGGCCGGGACATCCCGACGACGCCGGTCCGGGTCGAGCTGGTCGGGCCCGGCGGCGACATCTGGACCTGGGGTCCGGCGGACGCCGCCGACCGGTTGAGCGGGCCCGCCCTGGACTTCTGCCTGCTGGTCACCCAGCGGCGACACCGCGCGGACCTCGCCCTGGTGGCCACCGGGCCGGTCGCCGACGAGTGGCTCGACGTGGCGCAGGCGTTCGCCGGGCCGCCCGGTGACGGTCGGCAGCCGGCCGGCGCGAACGGAACGCCGGCATGATTCGGATCGGCAACGCCTCCGGCTTCTACGGTGACCGGTTCACCGCCTGGCAGGAGATGCTCGACGGTGGCGAGCTGGACGTGTTGACCGGTGACTACCTGGCCGAGCTGACCATGCTGATCCTCGCCCGCGACCGGCTGCGCGACGCCGACCTGGGCTATGCGAAGACGTTCCTGCGTCAACTGGAGACGTGCCTCGGCACCGCCCTGGAGCGGGGGGTGCGGATCGTGACAAACGCCGGCGGGTTGAACCCGGCCGGCCTGGCCGCCGCCATCGGCGCACTCGCCGCCCGGCTGGGCCTGCCGGCCCAGGTGGGGTACGTCGAGGGCGACACCATCCGGCGACCGGACGCGTTGAGCGCGAACGCCTACCTCGGCGCGTTCGGCATCGCGGCCTGCCTCGACGGCGGAGCGGACGTGGTGGTCACCGGCCGGGTCACCGACGCGTCGCTGGTCGTCGGCCCGGCCATCGCGCGGTACGGCTGGGGCCGGGACGACCTCGACGAGCTGGCCGGGGCGACCGTCGCGGGGCACCTCGTCGAGTGCGGCGCACAGGTCACCGGCGGCAACTTCAGCTTCTTCACCGAGCTGCCCGACGGCGGTCACCGGCCCGGGTTCCCGATCGCCGAGGTGCACGGCGACGGCTCGACGGTTCTCACCAAGCACGCGGGCACCGGTGGCGCGGTCACCGTGGAGACGGTCACCGCACAGCTGCTCTACGAGATCGGCGGGCCGGCGTACCTGGGGCCGGACGTGGTGACCCGACTGGACACCGTGACGGTGCGCCAGGACGGGCCGGACCGGGTCCGGGTCTCCGGGGTCCGGGGTACGCCGCCGCCGCCCACCCTCAAGGTGGGCGTCAACAACCTCGGTGGCTTCCGTAACTCGATGACCTTCGTGCTCTGCGGACTCGACATCGAGGCGAAGGCCACGCTGGTCCGGGGGCAGATCGAGGAGGCGGTGGGGAAGGACGGGCTGGAGTTCACGCTGGCCCGGACCGACCACGCCGACGCCGACGACACCGAGGCCGCCAGCGCCCTGCTGCACGTACACCTGCGCGACGGCGACCGGGCGCGAGCCGGGCGGGCCTTCTCGGCCGCCGCGGTGGAGCTGGCACTGGCCTCGTACCCGGGCTGCACACTGACCACCCTGCCGGGCGACGCGACACCGTACGGCGTCTTCACCGCCGACACGGTGCCGCAGGACGCGGTGGCGCACGTCGCGGTGCTGCCCGGTGGTGAGCGGGTGCCGATCGCCCCGCCGATCCGCACCGCCCCGGTCCCCGTGGACGAGACGGTCCCCGGCGGCGGCGCGACGGTCGACGGCCCGACGCGGCGCGGGGCGCTCGGCGAGTTGGTCGGCGCACGCTCAGGGGACAAGGGCGGGGATGCCAACCTCGGTGTCTGGGCCCGGACCGAAACCGGGTACGCGTGGCTGCGCGCCTGGTTGACCGTCGAGCGGCTGGCCGAGCTGTTGCCGGAGACCGCGCCGCTGTCGGTGCGGCGCTACGAGCTGCCGAACCTGCGCGCTGTCAACTTCGTGATCGAGGGCCTGCTCGGGGCCGGGGTGGCCGCGTCCACCCGCTTCGACCCGCAGGCCAAGGCGCTCGGTGAGCTGCTACGTGCCCGAATCGTCGACCTGCCCGCCGAGGTGACGCCGTGACCGCGCGGTCATGGTCGGGGGTGCTGCCGTGAGCATCGTGGACACGCCGGAGCGGCGGCAACTGCGCGAACTGACCCGGGCCTTCGTGACCCGGGAGGTGCTGCCGCACCTGGACGACTGGGAGCGGGCCGGCGAGGTGCCCCGGGCGCTGCACGCGAGCGCCGCGAAGCTCGGCCTGCTCGGCATCGGCTTTCCGGAGTCGGTCGGCGGCAGCGGCGGCGACCTGCTCGACTCGATCATCGTGACCGAGGAGCTGATCCGCTCCGGCGGCTCGTCCGGCCTGGTGGCCGCGCTGTTCACGCACGGCATCGCGGTGCCGCACATGGTGGCGGCGGCCGGCGCCCGCACCGGTGGCTCGTTGGGCGGCCGCCTCGGCGGCGGCGCGTCCCCCGGCGAGGACAGCCTGATCGAGCGGTACGTCCGGCCCACCCTGGCCGGCACGATGATCGGCGCGCTGGCCATCACCGAGCCGGACAGTGGTTCGGACGTGGCCGGCATCCGCACGACCGCCCGCCGGGACGGTGACCACTACGTGGTGAACGGCTCGAAGACGTACATCACCAGCGGGCACCGGGCCGACTTCGTCACCACTGCGGTGTGTGCCGACTTTCCCGGCAGCGGCGAACTCACCCTGCTGGTGATCGACAAGGGCTCGCCCGGGTTCACGGTGGGGCGCCGGTTGGAGAAGCTGGGCTGGCACTGTTCGGATACCGCCGAGCTGTCCTTCGTCGACGTGCGGGTGCCGGTCGCCAACCGGATCGGCGCGGAGAACACCGGTTTCCTGGCGATCATGCAGCACTTCGCCGCCGAGCGACTCTCGTTGGCGACCCAGGCGTACGCGACAGCGCAGCGCTGCGTCGAGCTGGCGACGCGCTGGTGCCGGGACCGGGAGACCTTCGGGCGTCCGCTGGCCAGCCGGCAGCTGATCCGGCACCGGTTGGCCGAGATGCACACCCGCGCCGAGGCGGCCCGGGTGTACGTGCACGAGGTGGCCGCCCGGGTGGCCGCCGGCGAGCCGGTGGTGACCGAGGTGGCGATGGCGAAGAACGTGGCGGTGGCCGCCTGCGACCAGGTCGTCGACCAGGCGCTGCAACTGCACGGCGGCTTCGGCTACCTGCGCGACGCCGAGGTGGAGCGGCACTACCGCGATGCCCGGATCCTCGGCATCGGCGGCGGCACCACCGAGATCATGAACGAGATCATCGCGAAGGGCATGGGCCTGTGAGCACCCTGGACAGCGCTGTCGACCCGTCCGCGCCCGCGTACCTGGCGAACCGGGCGGCACTGCTGGAGCGGCTGGCCGAGTTGGACGCCGCGCTGGACCAGGCGCGGGCGGGCGGCGGCGAGAAGTACGTGTCCCGGCACCACAGGCGCGGCAAACTGCTCCCCCGGGAGCGGATCGAGCTGCTTGTGGACGCGGACAGTCCGTTCCTGGAGCTGTCCCCGGTCGCCGCGTACGGCACCGACTTCCCGGTCGGGGCCAGCGTGGTCACCGGTATCGGGGTGGTCGAGGGCGTGGAGTGCCTGATCGTCGCCAACGACCCGACCGTACGCGGCGGCGCGGTCAACCCGTGGTCCCTCGCCAAGACCCGGCGGGCCGGTGAGATCGCCCTGGCCAACCGGCTGCCGATGGTCAACCTGGTCGAGTCGGCCGGGGCGGACCTGCCCACCCAGGCGGAGATCTTCATCCCGGGCGGCCGGGTGTTCCGCGACCTGACCCGGCTCTCGGCGGCGGGCATCCCCACGGTCAGCGTGGTCTTCGGCAACGCCACGGCCGGTGGCGCGTACGTGCCGGGGATGTCCGACCACGTGATCATGATTCGGGACCGGTCGCAGGTCTACCTGGCCGGGCCGCCGCTCGTGAAGATGGCGACCGGCGAGGTGACCGACGACGAGTCGCTGGGCGGCGCGGCGATGCACGCGGGCACGTCCGGGCTCGCCGACTACCTGGCGGCCGACGAGCGGGACGGCATCCGGCTGGCCCGGCAGTGCGTCCGCCGGCTGAACTGGCGCAAGCACGGCCCGGCGCCGCGGACGGCGGTGCCGCAGCCGCCGAAGTACGACCCGGAGGAGCTGCTCGGCATCACGAGCGCCAACCTGAAGGTGCCGTTCGATCCTCGCGAGGTGCTGGCCCGGATCCTGGACGGCAGCGACTTCGACGAGTTCAAGCCGGCGTACGGGGACGCGCTGGTCACCGGCTGGGGCGAGCTGCACGGGTACCCGGTGGGTGTGCTGGCCAACGCCCGGGGTGTGCTGTTCAGCGCCGAGGCGCAGAAGGCGGCCCAGTTCATCCAGCTCGCGAACGCCTCCGACACCCCGCTGATCTTCCTTCAGAACACCACCGGCTACATGGTCGGCACGGAGTACGAGCAGCGCGGCATCATCAAGCACGGCGCGCTGATGATCAATGCGGTGTCCAACTCGACGGTGCCGCACCTGACGGTGAACCTGGGCGCCTCGTACGGCGCCGGCAACTACGGCATGTGTGGTCGGGCGTACGAGCCGAGGTTCCTGTTCACCTGGCCGAACGCGAAGTCGGCGGTGATGGGCCCGGCACAGCTCGCCGGGGTGCTGTCCATCGTGGCCCGGCAGGCCGCCGCCGCCCGGGGACGCGACTACGACGAGGAGTCCGACACCGCGATGCGGATGATGGTCGAGCAGCAGATCGAGTCGCAGTCGGGCGCGCTCTTCCTCTCCGGCCGGCTCTACGACGACGGGGTGATCGACCCTCGGGACACGCGTACCGTCCTCGGGCTCTGCCTCTCGGCGATCCACAACGGACCGGTGAAGGGCGCCGACGGTTTCGGCGTCTTCCGGATGTAGGGGGCGAGACCAACGATGATCAGTAGATTGCTCGTCGCCAACCGGGGGGAGATCGCCCGCCGGGTCTTCGCGACCTGCCGGGCGCTCGGCGTGCAGACGGTGGCCGTGCACTCGGACGCGGACGCCGACGCGCCGTTCGTCGCCGAGGCCGACCAGGCGGTCCGGCTGCCCGGGGACACGCCCGCCGAGACGTACCTGCGGGTCGAGCTGATCCTGGACGCGGCCCGGCGGTGCGGCGCGGACGCGGTCCACCCGGGGTACGGCTTCCTCGCCGAGAACGCCGAGTTCGCGGCGGCGGTGACCGACGCCGGGCTGACCTGGGTCGGCCCGCCGGCCAAGGTGATCGCCGTGATGGGCGACAAGCTCGCCGCGAAAGGGCTGCTGGCCGAGGCCGGTGTGCCGATGCTGCCCAGTTGGACCGACACCGCAGTGGTCAGCGACTTTCCGGTCCTGGTGAAGGCGTCCGCCGGTGGTGGCGGGCGGGGGATGCGGATCGTCCGGGATGCCGACGCGCTGGCCGGGGCCGTCGCGTCCGCGCGCCGCGAGGCGGCTGCCGCGTTCGGCGACGGCACTGTCTTCATCGAGCGGTACGTCGAGCGCGGCCGGCACGTCGAGGTGCAGATCTTCGGGGACACCCACGGCCGGGTGGTGGCTCTCGGCGACCGGGAGTGCTCGATCCAGCGCCGGCATCAGAAGATCGTCGAAGAGGCGCCGGCGGTCGTTCCGGAGCGGGTGCGTACGGCGTTGCACGAGGCCGCGGTGGCCGCCGGTCGCGCTGTCGACTACGTCGGCGCGGGCACTGTGGAGTTCCTGCTCGCCCCGGGTGGCGAGTTCTTCTTCCTGGAGATGAACACCCGCCTCCAGGTGGAACACCCGGTCACCGAGCTGTGCACCGGCCTGGACCTGGTGGGGTTGCAACTGCTCGTCGCCGAGGGGGAGCCACTGCCGGCGACCCTGCCGGTCGGCAGCGGGCACGCGGTCGAGGTGCGCCTCTGTGCCGAGGACGCGGCGGCGGGTTGGCGGCCGGCCACCGGTACCCTGCACCGGTTCGCGGTCCCCCAGGTGGCGGCCGAGTTCGGCGGGCTGGCCGGCCCGGGCCTGCGGCTCGACTCGGGGGTGGTGGCCGGCTCGGTGGTCGGCGTGCACTACGACTCGATGCTGGCGAAGCTGATCGCCTGGGGTCGCACCCGTGCGGAGGCGACCCGGCTGCTGTCCGCCGCGCTGGCCCGGGCCGAGCTGCACGGGGTGACCACCAACCGGGACCTGCTGGTCCGGGTGCTGCGCAGTTCGGCGTTCGCCGCCGTGGAGATCGACACCGGGTTCCTGGACCGGCATGCGGAGGTCTTCGCCCCGCTGCTCCCCGCCGACCGGGTCCCGCTGTCGGCGCTCGCCGCGGCGCTCGCCTCGGCCGCCGGCCGCCGCGCCAGCGCGACGGTGCTGGCCGGGCTGCCGTCGGGCTGGCGCAACGTGCCGGCCGTCCCGCAGGTCACCCGGTTCAGCGGTCCGGACGGCGAGGTCGAGGTCCGCTACCGGCTGGACCGCGTGGGCGGGCTCGCCGAGTGGTCCGCCAACCCCACCGCCACCGGCACCGACCCCACCGCCGACGGCGCCACCGACCTCACCGGCACCGACTCCGCGGCCGGACGGCCGGCCGTGGCGCTTGTCGAGGCCACCCCGGGTCGGGTCGTGCTCGACGTCGACGGGGTGCGGTGCGCGTACCGCGTACACCGGGTGGGGTCGGCGGTCTTCGTGGACGGCCCGGACGGGGCGGCGAGCCTTGTCGAGTTGCCGCGTCTCCCGCTGCCCACGGCGCAGGTGGCCGCCGGGTCGCTGCTCGCGCCGTTGCCCGGTGCGGTGACCCGGGTGCACGTCGAGGTCGGCCAGCGGGTCGCGGCCGGCGATCCGCTGCTCACCCTGGAAGCGATGAAGCTGGAACATCCCGTGCTCGCCCCCACCGACGGCGTGGTCGTCGAGTTGCCGGTGCCGGCCGGCGGTCAGGTGCGCACCGGCGCCGTGCTGGCCGTCATCGACAACTGACGAGGAGGACCCCTGATGACCTTCGACCTCACCCCTGAGCAGGACCAGTTGCGCGACGCCGTGCGGGCGTTGGGCCGCCGCTACGGCCACGGCTACTTCGTCGAGAAGGCGAAGGCCGGTGAGCACACCACCGAGTTGTGGGCCGAGGCGGGACGGCTCGGCTACCTGGGGGTCAACATCCCCACCGAGTACGGCGGTGGCGGCGGCGGCATCACCGAGCTGGCCATCGTCTGCGAGGAGTTGGCGGCCTCCGGCTGCCCGCTGCTGCTGCTTGTGGTCTCCCCCGCGATCGCGGCCACAGTGCTCAACCGACATGGCACCGAGGAGCAGCGCAAGCGGCACCTGCCCGGCCTCGCCGACGGCTCCCAGAAGATCGTCTTCGCGATCACCGAGCCGGAGGCCGGTTCCAACTTCCACCGGCTCGGCACTGTCGCCCGCCGGGACGGCGACGGGTGGCTGCTCAACGGCCGCAAGTGCTACATCTCCGGGGTCGACGAGGCCGACCACGTCCTGGTGGTGGCCCGTACCGAGGATTCCTCCACCGGCAGGCTCAAGCCGGCGCTGTTCCTCGTGCCTACCGACGCCGCCGGGCTGACCCGCTCCAAACTGGACATGGAGATCGTGTCCCCGGAGAACCAGTTCCTGCTCTACCTGGACGACGTGCGACTCCCCGCCGACGCGCTGGTCGGTGAGTCGCTGGACGCCGGCCTGCCGGCGCTCTTCGCCGGGCTCAACCCGGAGCGGATCACGGTGGCCGCGATGGGCGCCGGCACCGGCCGGTACGCCATCGAGCGGGCCAGCGAGTACACCGCCACGCGCAAGGTCTGGGGTGGCCGGAGCATCGGCTCACACCAGGGCGTGTCCCATCCGCTGGCACACGCGGCGGTGCAGGTGGAGTTGGCCCGCCTCATGATCCAGAAGGCCGCCACCCTGTACGACGCGGGCCGCGACCTGGAGGCCGGGGTGGCCGGCAACATGGCCAAGTACGCGGCCGGGGAGGCAGCCGCGCTCGCCGTCGACACCGCGGTCCAGGTGCTCGGCGGGGCCGGCATGACCACCGAGTACGGGGTGGCGACCCTGCTCGGTGCGGTGCGGGCCGGCCGGATCGCCCCGGTCAGCCGAGAGATGATCCTCAACTTCGTGGCCCAACACGTCCTCGGTCAGGACAAGTCCTACTGAGCCGGCCCGCCCGGCCCGCCCGGCCGGTCCGCCCGGCCCGCCTCGCGGGTGATCGACTCGGTTTCTTTGATCCCGGGGTGTCTGAGGCCCGTCGATGCCCCGACATCAAGAAAACCGAGTCGATCACCTGCGGTCCGCGCCCTGGCTACGCCCGGGTGCCCGGACGCTCGCGGTGGTGCAGGATCGCCACGGCCACCGCGAAGAGCAACACGGGCGCCAGCACCAACGTCAACCACTGCGCCCAGGTGAGCGCGTCGAGGACACCGTCGTGGCTGGAGCGCTCCAGGAACGTCCCGGTGGTCCCGAGCCCCACCCGGGTGAGCAGCAGCGTGACGCCCACCGGGACGACGAGCGCGAGCAGGCGCAGTCGGAGCGCCGTCGGCGTCGACAGGATGACAAGGGCGAAGAGCAGGTATCCCGCGGTCAGCAGGATCGCCTCGACCCGACCGACGCCGGCGGTGAACATCCACGTGCCGTAGATGGGCGACGTCGAGTCATCGGCGGCGGTCACCAGGGCGATGCTCGGAGCACCGACGCTGACCAGCGTCGCCGCCGTCAGTGTGCGGAGCCGCCAGCGCGCGAGGGTAGCCGTTACGGAACGGGGAGCGCGGAGGGCGAGTGCCAGCGGGACCATCGCGGCGAGCACGGCGGGCCAGATGTCGAAAACCGTCGAATACTGCCCGTAGGCCTCGGCGACCCGAACCACCTCGAACGCCACGCCGCCGACCGCGATGGCGGCTGCCGCCCGGCCCAACCCGAACGCGGTGAACACCGCCACGACGAGCCACAGCGCCGCCCCGAGACCACCCGGCCAGAGGGCGAACTTCTCACCGATCCCGTCGGGGTAGCTCTGCGCGAGCATGGAGAGGTGCAGCACCGGAACACGTGCGGAGCGCACGAACAGCAGCAGCGCGGCGATCAGGCCCAGCACCTGCGCCGCGTCCCGCCACGCGTCGACCGAGAATCGGGCGCCGCCCTGCCGTACGTGCGCCCGAACCGCCCCACCGAGCAGGGCGGACACGTCTCGTGCCGTCGGCCTGCGCTGGCCCGGCGCGGCGTCGTCAAGCAACACCCCGAGCAACTCGTCCTCGTACTGCCGCCGGTACGCGCGGGGATAACAGGTTAGCAGCCACCGGTATGCCTGGTGCAACGTCACGCCGCACCGCCTTCGACGATGAGGCCGGCACGGCGCAGTCGCACACTCGCCGCGTCGGCGTTGCTCCGCAGGCGCGCCGATTCCTCGGCCAGGCGTTGCGCCCCGGCGGCGGTGAGGCGGTAGTACCGGCGCAACCGGGACTGCACCTGCTCCTCCCGCTCAACGTCGATGAGGCCCTCGGTACGCAGCCGGTCCAGCGCCGCGTAGAGGGTGCCGGCGCGCAGGTCGACGCGCCCGTCGGAGATCCGGCGGACCTCGTCGAGAACGGCGTACCCGTGCCGTGGGGCCTCGACGAGCGCGGTGAGGATCAGATAGGTCGACTCTTGCATGGAAGCCTTCGCCATCGTCGCAGTATATACAGTCGGTCTGTATATACGGGCACCGCTTCGTCAAAGATGCTGGGCGGGTGTGCGACGACGTCGAGGATCGGCTGGTGGAGGGGCTCCAGCGGCCACCTCCGGCGGAATCAGTCCGGGATCCGGCAGGCGGCGTCGATGCGGTGGACCGGGCGGACCCGGCGGCCCATGCCCTCCAGCAGCGAGTCCTCGACGTGGAAGTCGCGGATGCGCAGCTGGTACCGGGGCAGCTCCTCCTCGCTCGGGCAGAGCACCTGCGCGCGGACCAGACCGACAGGCACGTACCGCACACCACCCCGCTCCTGGAGGATCACCATGTTGACGTCGTCGGTGGTGATCACGTGCCCGCGTACGTCCTCGGTGGGTCCGTTCTCCGCGCCCACTGTCGTGACGGTCAGCGGCAGCACCGGTGTGCTGATCACCGGCACCGCGGCCCAGACCAGCATGGCGAGCATGGCCACCTCGGTCACCGACGCCAGCGGGCGGATCACCACGCCGGGCAACGGCCCCGCGATGAAGAGAGCCAAGAGCGGCGGCACCACGAGCAGCGCCAACACCAGCAGCTCGCCCTGCTTCCCGGCGTCCCGCAACGTCGGCAGCAGCAGCCAGCCGTACCCGGCGAGCAGCGCGACGATCATGACCAGTCGTGGCACCACCCGTTCGTGCAGTCGCCCGGGGCGTAGCTGGAACGCGGCAGCGAACGCCGGCAGCAGCAGCGGCAGGTAGAGCAGCGGCCAGGTGATCAGGGCGAGCAGGAAACCGGCAAGCACCACCCAGGCCGGGGTGAGGTCGGCCCAGCGGGCGAAGAGCGGACGGCGACGGGTGCCCGGCGGCAGCCGGTCCGCGCCGACGGCCAGCACCGCCCCGAGCGCGAAGACGGCGACCATGCCGGTGGAGAGCAGCCGGGCCGCCGTGGTCAGGAAGCCGGCGAGCAGGTTGACCGGCCCGACGTTCGCCACCAGCAGCAGGGTGGTCTGAAGCTCGCCGCCCGCCTCCACCCCGAGGCGGAGCACCGAGAAGATCGCCGGTACGCCCACCAGCGCCGTCCAGAAGGACTGGCTGGCCCGGGCGCGCCGCTCCGCCGGGTCCCAGCGGACCCGCCCGGGCTCGACGTCGGCGACGACCGGTTCGGCTGGTTCGGCGACCGGCACGCCGACCGGCCAGCCGACCCGGTCCGTCGCGCCGGCATTCGGTTCGGCTGCGGTCGTACCGTCGGTGGCCGGCGGGGCGGCAACACCCGGCACTGACGTGCGGGGCGGCGGAACCGGGCCGTCGGCGCCGGTTGCGGTCGGCGCCGCGCTCACGTCGACGGCGCCTTGTCGTCGAAGTCGACGAGCTTCGGCACCTTCAGCGGCTGAGGCTGGCGTTTCTCCACCTTCAACCACGGGCCCAGGGTGCGGTTGTACGCGCTCTGCCAGGGGCTCACCTCCCCGTTGCGGCCCCGCTCGTAGCTCTTCTGGAGGAAGAACGCGACAAGGTCGCGCAAGGCGGGATCGCCGATCGGCACGCCGATGCCCAGCAGCTCGCTGGTGCCGAAGGGCATGTCCACGACCTCGAACTCCTTGGGATACGTGGCCAGGAACCCGGCGAGGATCGTCTCGTCCGAGCTGACCGCGTCGTACCGGCCGGCCCGGATGCCGTCGACGCAGTCCCCGACGTCCTTCACCACGAACGTCCTGACCCCGTGTTTCTCCAGCTCGGCCTCCGTGGTGGACCCACCGCTGGTGCACACCTTGTAGGCCGGGTCGCGCAGGTCCTCGATGGTGCGGACCCGGTCCCTGAGGCGGACCGGCACCATCACCTCCTGCGTGGTGACGAAGTACGGCCCGGCGAAGCTGACAAGCTTCTCGCGCTCCTCGGTCATCGAGAAGCTGGACACCACGAGGTCGACGGTGCCGCCCTGCAACGCCGGGATCCGGTTTTCGGTGGCCACCGACACGAACTCCAACCGCTGCTCCCCCTCGTAGCCCAGGGAGGCGGCGATGTACCTGCCGATCTCGACGTCGAAACCGACGTGCTGGCCGTTGCGCAGGTCGCCCATCAGCGGTTCCTTGGTGGCGACGCCGATGCGCAGCTGTGCCTGCCGGTAGATGTGCGACTCACGGATCTTCTGCTGCACGGACGGCAGCTCCGGCTCCTGCCGGCTGTCGCAGCCGGCGGCGGCGGCCAGGGTGAGGGTGAGGGCGGCCGCCAGTGTCGTCGCGACCGAACGGAGCCGGGACTGCGAACTGCCTGAGTTCATGCGCACCTCGCTGCCGGTAGAGCCTGCGAGACACCGAGAGTAGTCGTTCGAGTCCAATTCGTGTGGACGTCGCCGGTGGTAGGGGTTTCCCCACCACCGAGATCATGGGCCGCCGTGTGTTCCAGAAACGCCGCCTCGACCAGGCTTTCCGCTATGCGAAACAGCGATGTGACAGCCGGTCGAGGGCCGGTCGTCGTCGAAGTACTCGACGTGACGAAGACCTATCCAGGCGGGGGCGGTGTCCGGGCGTTGGACGGCGTGTCGGTCGCCTTCGAGGCCGGTTCGTTCTCCGCCGTGATGGGCCCGTCGGGCTCGGGCAAGTCCACGCTCCTGCACTGCGCGGCGGGCCTGGACCGGCCGGACAGCGGACGGGTACTCCTCGCCGGGCAGGACATCGGCGGGCTGCGTGAACCGCAGCTCACCCAGGCACGGCGGCAGCGGGTCGGCTTCGTCTTCCAGTCGTACAACCTGATGGATTCGCTGTCGGTCTGGCACAACATCCTGCTGCCGCAGCGGCTGGCCGGGGTACGACCGGACCGGAAGTGGGCGCAGGAGGTGATTCGCCGCGTCGGGCTCACCGGACGGGAGAACGCTCGGCCCGGCCAACTGTCCGGCGGTCAGCGGCAGCGGGTCGCCCTCGCCCGCGCCCTGGCCGGCCGATCGGAGGTCATCTTCGCCGACGAACCGACCGGGGCCTTGGACCTGTCGACCGGCCGCGAGGTACTCCAACTGCTGCGCGAAGCGGTGGACGGTGTCGGCACGACGATCGTCATGGTCACCCACGACCCGGCCGCGGCGGCGTGGGCCGACCGCGCGGTCTTCCTCGCCGACGGGCGGATCGTCACGGAGCTCGCCGACCCCACCGCCGAGAAGATCGCGGCACAGATGATGGCGGTGACCGTCCGATGATCCGGCTCGCTCTCGGCACGCTGCGCCAGCACCGCGGCGCCTACGCGGGCACGTTCTTCGCCGCGCTGCTCGCCGTGGCCCTACTCGCCGGCGGCGGTCTGCTGCTCGCCTCCGTGCTCACCGCGAAGCCGCCGGCCGACCGGTTCGCGGCGGCGGCGATCGTCGTGTCGGGCGACCGCGACGTGACAGTGGAGAAGCGCACCACCAAGCAGAAGAAGGACAAGGTAAAGGTCAAGGTCAAGGTCAAGTCCGAGAAGCTCACCGGCGCCGGCACGCTGCCGACGGACCTCGCCGGTCGGCTGGACGACCTTCCGGGAGTCGCGGCCGCGACCGCGGACGTCGCCTTCCCGGTCCAGGCAGGCACGCCGCACGGGCTGCGACTGCGCGGCGCCGATGACGCTCCCGTGATCGGACACGGGTGGAGTTCCGCACAGCTGACCCCGTACTCGCTGCGCACCGGCGAGGCGCCCGGCCCGGGCCAGGTCGTGATCGACGCCGACCTTTCCAACCGCTCGGGCACCACTGTTGGTGGACGTCTCGTCGTCACCACGAAGACCGGCGTCCGTACCCTTGTCGTGTCCGGTGTCGCCGCGCCGGCCGGGCGGGACGGATTGCCCGCCCAGGGCGCACTGTTCGTCGCCGATTCCGAGGTGGCGTCGGTGTCGGGGCTGCCCGGGCCGACCGCGGTGGCCATCCTGGCCAGACCTGGCACCGATCCGGTCGCGCTCCGCGAAGCCGTCGAAGGGGTCGCCGGGGACGCGCCGGTGCTCACCGGCGCCGACCGGGTCCGGGCCGACCTGCCCGGCGCCCTGCCCGACTACATCGGCCCCATCTCGATCTTCGGCTTCGTCATCGGTATCACGGCGTTCGCGGCCGTCTTCGTCCTCACCGGCACCGTCACGCTCGGGGTACGTCAACGCCTGCGCGAGCTGGCCCTGCTGCGCACCGCCGGCGCGACCCCCGCACAGCTGCGCCGCCTGCTCGGTCTGGAAAGTGTCCTGCTCGCCGGGGTCGCCGCACTGCCGGGCCTACCGTTGGGCGTGGTGTTCGCCCACGTGGTGGCTGCCCGGTTCCGGGAGCTGGGCGCGGTGCCGGCCCAGTTCGTCGTCCAGACCAACGTGATCGTGCTCATCGCCGCCACGGCGGCCGGGATGCTTGTGACCTTCGTCGGTGCCCGGGTCGCCGGCCGCCGAGCGGTGCGCATCGCGCCGACGCAGGCACTCGCCGAGAACGCGAACGCACCGACCGGCGGTCTCGTCCTGCGGACCGCCCTCGCGGTGGTGACCACCGCCGGCGCATTCGCCCTGCTCATCTTCGTTCCGCTCGACGGGCCGCTCGGAATGGGCATGAGCTTCGTGTCGAGCGCCCTGTTGCTGTGCGCTGTCGCGGCCCTGGGCCCGCTGCTGGTCCGGGTGCTGACGACGCCGGTGTCCCGCCTCATCGGCATCGGCGGCGCCATCGGCTGGCTGGCCGGTCTTGTCACCCGGGCCGAGTGGCGAAGGGTCGCGGCGGTCGCGGTCCCGCTCGTGCTCATGTTCGCGATCAATGCCACGATGCTGCTCAACAGCGTCATGCTTGACGAACTGACCGGGCGGGAGCAGGCGGCCCGGACGGCACCCGCGACGGCTCAGGTGACCGCACCGGGCGGGCTGGCGCTCGGTACCGTCAGAGAGCTTCTTGCCCTCGACGGGCTGACCGGCGCGGCAGCGACGGTGCCGACCCGGGCGATCGTCGAGCAGGGCGGCAAACCCGAGGACTACGCGACGCAGGGTCTGCTGGTCACCGGCACCGAGGCGGCGCTTGACCTCGATCTCCGCACCGGAACGCTGCCGGGCGATGGCACGTTCGCCGCCAGCGAGTACGTGACCGAACAGTACGGCTGGCGGGTGGGCGACGACGTTGCGGTGTGGCTCGCCGACGGCTACCAGGTCCACCTGCGCCTCGCCGGGGTGTACGCCCGAGCCCGGGGGTTCGGCGACCTGGCCCTCCCCGCGGACCTGGTGGTGGCCCACGATCCACGTGGGCTGGTCAGCACTGTGGGGCTGCGTTACCGCGGCGACGTACCGGAGCGGATCGCCGCCTCGTGGCCCAGCCTGCGGCTGGCCCCCACACTCGGCGCGGCCCCCGCCGGTGACATCCAGAACCAGCAGGGCGCCTGGGAGCTCATGGTGGTCATCTCTCTCGGCTTCACAGCGATCGCGGTCGTCAACACCTTCGCCATCGCCACCGCCGCGCGCCGCCGCGAGTTCGCCGACCTGCGCCTGGCCGGTGCGACGACAAGGCAGCTGCACCGCCTCCTCGGACGCGAGGCGATGATCACGGTCACCGTCGGGCTGGCGCTGGGTGTCCTGGTCACCGCGATCGTGGTCGGCGCGTTCGGCAGCGCCCAGGACGGCACGTTGTGGTTGTTCGTCGACGCTGCCACGTACGCGGGGATGCTCGGCGGTGTCGCGGCACTGGGATTGGTCGCGGGTGCCGTACCGGCACGGGTCCTGCTGCGACGGCGCGGTCTGCCGGCCCTGAGCGACGGGCGCTGACGGTGCTCCCGGCCGGAACACCGTTCGGACCCGTCACCCGAATCGTCGGGTGCCGGGTCCGGCCGGCGGCCACGCTCCGGCACCGGCTCGCCGTCGGTAGGATCGCCGCGATGATTCGCACAACGGCGTCGGCGCTGGCGTACCTGGTCAGCGGCATCGTCGCCGGCTTCGTCGGCCTCGCCTGGAGTGTGGCGACCATCGTTGGCGTCGGTCTCCTGTCGGTCACGCTGGTCGGTGGACCGGCGTTCCTCGGCGCCGCCTGGGTGACCCGCCGCATCGCCGACGTGGAGCGGCGCCGGGCCGGTTGGGTGCTCGGCACCGCGATCGCCGCGCCGTACCTGCCGATCGAGGGCGCAACCGTCCGGCAGCGAGCCAGCGCGGTCGCCACGCAACCGGCCACCTGGCGGGACCTGGCCTGGCTGGTCGCGCTGTTTCCGGTGGGCCTGGCGGGCGGGATCGCCGCCATCGTGGTTACCGTCGTCGATCTCGCGGCCGTGGTGGCACCGGCCTGGGCCTGGGCGGTGCCGAACCCGCGCGCGCCGTTCCCGATGGATCCGCTCATGACGACGACGCCGGGCCGGTTCGGCCTGACCATCCTCGGCGTGTTGCTGTTGCCGGTCACCGCGTGGTTCCTGCGGACCGCCGGCCTGGCCCAGGCCCGGACGGCCCGGGTCCTCCTGGCACCCGGCGCGCACCGGTACCTGGTCGAGGAAACCACCCGCCTCGCCCAGAGCCGCCGTCGGGTCGTCGATGCCCAGGCGGCAGAGCTGCGTCGAATCGAGCGGGACCTGCACGACGGCGCCCAGGCCCGGATCGTGGCCGCCGGCATGAGCATGGCGCTGGCTGCTCGCAAGCTGCCAACCGGCGCGGCCGCCGCGTCCGACGTCCACCTCGCCCGTCGGCAGCTCGACGACGCCCTCACCGAGCTGCGCCGGCTCGTCCGTGGCATCCATCCGCCGATCCTCACCGACCGTGGACTGCACGCCGCCGTCGCCGCCCTGGCCGGCGACAGCCCACTGGCCGTCGAGGTTCGCGGCGAACCCGACGATCGTTACCCGCCGGCGGTCGAGTCGGCGGCCTACTTCGTCATCGCCGAGGGTCTCGCCAATGCGGGCAAACACGCCGACGCCCGAACCTGCGTCGTCACCCTCACCCGCACCGCCGGCACCGTCACCGTCACGCTCGTCGACGACGGACAGGGCGGCGCCGACCCGTCCGGCTCCGGGCTCGACGGTCTGCGACGCCGCGTCGAGGCACTCGACGGCCAACTGACCATCACCAGTCCACCCGGCGGTCCCACCGTCCTGTCCGCGGAGCTGCCCCACTGATGCGCATCGTGATCGCCGAGGACCTGCTGCTGCTCCGGGACGGCATGGTGCGACTGCTGACCGACACCGGCCACACCGTCGTCGCCGCCGTCGACACCGCGCCCGCGCTGCTGGCGGCCGTCACCGAGCACCGACCTGACCTGTCCATCGTCGATGTCCGACTGCCGCCCGGCTTCCGCGACGAGGGACTCCGCGCCGCGCTGACGCTGCGGGCCACGGACCCGGACACCAAGGTGCTCATCGTCTCCCAGTACGTCGAGCGGGCCTACGCCGTGGAACTGCTCGCCGACGGCCGGGGCGGTGTCGGCTACCTCCTCAAGGACCGCGTGACGGCCCTCGACGACTTCCTCGACGCGGTGGAGCGGGTCGCCAACGGGGGCACCGCCCTGGACCCGGAAGTGGTCCGGCAACTGTTCACGCGCAACAGCCACAACCACGGGGTCGGCGGGCTCACCCCACGGGAGCGGGAGGTGCTCGGCCTCATGGCCGAGGGCCTGTCCAACGCGGCCATCTGCGCCGCGCTGGTCCTGGCACCGGTGTCGGTGGAGAAGCACATCACCAACATCTTCGCCAAGCTGGACCTGCCGCCGGCCGACGACGCCAACCGGCGTGTTCGCGCAGTCCTCGCCTACCTCAACCACTGAGACGTTCACCTGGCGGGGCGGACCAGGTCGAACGGACCTGCCGACCGGCGCGGCGACCCGACTCTGCGGTTGACAGCCGCCGATGTCACGACATGCTGGACGAATGAGTCGATTGTCCAGGCCCGATGCGCGGACGGTGGCGGTGCTCGCGGCACTCGGAGCGCTTGTGCCACTGGCCCTGCTTGTCGTCTGGCGCCGACAGGACCTTGTCGGCGTGGTGCTCGCCCTGCTCTGTGTCCTGCTGGCCATTGTCGCCGGGGTCAGCTTCTCCGCCGCCCGTCAGGCCGACGACCCGGAGCCGGAGGACCGGCCGGCGACCACCGGGCCGGCCGAGCTGATGCCGTACGGGATCGACGCGGACACCCTCGACGCGCTGGACAGTCGGGATGCCCTGCGGGCGGTGCGGGACCGGCGACGCGGGTCGGACGGGATCAGCGGCCGGTGAGGGTGGGCGCGGTGAGCGCGTCCACGCCCCGCCCGGCCAGGCACCGGTAGGTCCGGTCGACGCTCCCGTCGACCGGGGGCAGCACCTCCAGGTGCCAGCCGCTCGGCGCGGAGATCCCGGTGGTCAACCGGAACGTCGTGGCGCTGCACACCTGTCGCACCTGCCCGGCGGCGATCACGTCGTCGTAGTCGGCGCCGACCAGGGACACCGGCAGAATGCCCTCGGCGTACGTCTCCCAGGTGTGCCGACCGGTGCAGGACAGCCGCACCGCCTCGGCGCGATTGCCGCGGATCCGCATCGGGCCGAAGCATTCCAACTCGGGCAGGCACCGGGCCCCCTCGGGCAGGACGGTGGGCGTGCCGGTGCCGGTCGTGCAGCCGGGTAGCGGCCCGGTCGCCGGTGCGGCGACCTGGGTGACAGTCGGGTTCGGGGTCGGCGGCGCCGTCCGGTCGGCGAACCACGCCCCGGCGGTCGCGGAGCCGGCGAGCGCGAGCACCCCGGCACCGCCGAGGAACCAGCGCCGCCAGCGCCGGACGCCGGGGACCGCGTGCTGGGTGTCCTCGATGGGCGGCCGGGGCGTCGGCTGGCTCGTCGCGTACGGGGCGGGGCGGGCCGCGCCACCGCTGACCGGAGCACCGCTGACCGGGGCCGACGGTGGACCGATTGGCAGGCTGGCGAGCAGGTCGTGCAGTTCGAGGGCGGACGGGCGCTCGGCCGGGTCGTTGGCCATGCCGGCGCGCAGCACGTCGATCAGCTCGTCCGGGACGCCGGGCAGGGCGGGGAGCGGCTGGTTGAACATCTCCAGGACGGTGACGAGGCTGGGATTGCGCTCGGACTGCCAGCGGGGCGGCCGGCCGTGCATCACCGCGTAGAGGGTGGCGCAGAGCGCGTACACGTCGACGGCCGGTGACGGCGGGCTGTGGCTGAACATCTCCGGCGGCGCGTACGCCGGGGTGAGCACCTCCAGGGTGACCGAGGCATCGCGGTGCTCGGCGAGCACGGCCAGCCCGAAGTCGGCGAGCACCGCCGAGTTGAAGGCCGAGTGGAGGATGTTCGCCGGTTTCACGTCGCGGTGCAGCACCCCTGCTGCGTGCGAGTGGGCAAGCGCGTCGGCGATCTTGATGCCGAGGTCGCGGGCCTCCACCGGGTCGAGCGGCGAGGTCCGCATGCGTTCGGCGTACGAGCCGTCGCAGAGTTCCATGATCAGGTAGGGGTGCTGGTCGACGGTGACCCCGACGTCGAAGAGGTCCACCACGTGCGGGTGTGACGACATCCGGCCGGCCGCCCGCGCCTCGCGCAGGAAACGGGCCTGGTCCCGTTCGCTGTCCAGCGTCCGGTTCTCCACCTTGACGGCGACCTCGCGACCCACCGAGATCTGGGTGGCCTGGTAGACGGTCGCGTACCCACCCCGGGCAAAGACCCGCAAATCGGTCAGACCGGGCACAATCGGCACCGGCGGGCCGCCGGTCGGGGTGTCGGTCACCGCTCGAAAATACCCAACCCGGCCGGCGGCTCAGCGCACCGTGTCCGCCGGAGCGACACCGGCCGGACCGGTACCCTCCTCGGCGGGCGCGACCGCACCGGCACCGGCGGACGGAGCGACCCCGCCGGCCGGCACCGCTCTGCGGGCATCCAGGCGCAGGCCGACGGCGGTGGCCACGGCCCCCAGACCCTCCCAGGCCGCCACCCCGAAGAACCGGCCCGGAGCGATGTCGGAGAGCACGGCGATGGTGAAGACGGTGAACGTGACAAGTCGGAAGACCACTGTGAACCGGTAGAACACCCGCCACTCGGTGATCGTGGCGAGCAGGTAGTAGACGCCCATGTTGAACGCCGCCATCGAGGACGCCAACAGGAAGGTGCCGGTGTGGTCACCGACGGCACGCGTCTCCGGCACCTCGAAGCCGAGCATGCGCAACTGCGCCTCCGGCCAGAGCAGCCCGACCGCGCCCATCACCAGCGCCAACACGCCGAAGACCGCGATGGTCCAGCCCGCGATGGAACGCGGCAGCTTCATGAAGGGCCTCCCCAGGCACGGCGACGGTCACCACTGTGGACCGGCACACGGTGGTGACACGCTAGCCCCTCGCCCCGACCGACACATCCCCAGAACCGACAAAAACTCCCCTACTCGGTATTGATCAGAAAGCTTCGGTCAGGGAGGCGTCACCAACTGTCAGGCGGGGGCGGTCAGACGGGCGCGGAGGGCGTCAGCGGAGGCGCGTTCGCTGCGCTGCTCGGTCGCGTACGCCAGGCGGACCGCCTCGTCCGCACAGGACCGGGCCTCGGTCTGGTGACCGCAGGCGGCCAGCGCCTCGGCCAGCACACTGGCCGCGATCACCTGACTGCGCACGTCCTCGGCCGGCGCGGTGACCGCCCGCCGGGCCCAGTCCAACGCCTGCTCCCGCTGACCGTGCGCGAGCAGGGCCGCCGCGTACTGGGCCATCGTCTGGCGGCGGGAGAAGAGCAGCGAGGGTGCGTTCGCGGCAGCCGTCGCCACCGGGGCGAGCAGCCCGACGGCGGTCGCCGAGTCACCGGCGGCAAGCCGGGCCGTCGCCAGCAGCACCCGGGGCGCCACCTGGGCCGGGGCCTGCGGGTTGTGCGGCTCCACGGCCGTCAGCACCGCGCGGGCCACCCGTTCGGCGGTCTCGCGGTCGCCCATGTCCAACGCCACGAAACCGCGCAGCGTGCCGGCCATGCCGGTGAGCAACGGGTGCGAGGTGCGCTCGGCGTACGCCAGGGCGTCGGTGAGCAGGTCCGCCGCGTGCTCCGGCTCGCCCAGCCCGCGCGCCACCACCGCCCGGACCACGAGCGCGAACCCGAGCCCCCAGTCGTCGGAGGCGGCGGCGAACTCCCGGTACGCCCGCCGGGCCTCCCGGTCCGCCTCGGCCAGGTCACCCAACTCGGCAGTGGCGAACGCCGCCACCGCACGGAGCGTGCCCACCGCCCACGCCTCACCGACCCGCTCGCCGAAGGGCAGGAACACCTGCGCCATCCGACACGCCTCGCGCAGCCGGCCGGCGAGCAGCCGGGCGAACGCCGTGGTGCCGCGCAACCAGGCCCGCCCGTACGGGTCCTTCAGCTCGGCGAAGAGCCGGGCCGCCCGGCCGAGGACCGCGTCGGTGCCGGCGAAGTCACCACGGGTGGTGGTCACCCAGGCCAGGTTCTGTAGCGACCAGGCCTGTCCCCGCCGGTCCTGCGCACCGAGGCTGACCTGGTACGCGGCAGCCAACCGGCTGCTCGCCTGGCTCAGCCGACCGGCCACGAAGTCGGCCATGCCGAGCCGGCGCATCGCCGTCGCCCGCTGCACCGGCAGCCCACCGGCGGTGGCAACCTGCAACGCCTCGTGCCACGCGGTCATCGCCCTGCCCTGATCACCGAGGGTCTCCTGGGCCTGCCCCGCGAGCAGCAGGGCACCGACCCGGGTGGCCTCGTCCCCCGCGTTCGCGGCGATCTTCTCCGCGTACGCCAGCGCGTCGGCGACGCGGCCGACCTGGAGCAGCGCCCGCGCGTGCACCACCCGATCGGCCGCCGGCACCCCGTCGCGGGCGAGTTCGGTGGCGCGTTCGGCGTACTCGACGGCCAGCACCGGCTCGCCGGCGGACAGCGACCGGCGGGCGGCCCGGCCGAGCGCGGCGACGCCGAGCGGCACCACCGCCCGGGCCGGCGCGTCCGGGCGCAGCTTCACCGCGTCGGCGAGCGTCGCGGCCCGCTCGACGTGCGTCGCCACGAAGTCGTCCCGGGCCTCGTCGCTGAAGCCGCCCACGGTGCTGACCTCGGTCCCGTCCGCCGGTGCCGCCCAACGGGCCAACGCGGCGTGCCGCTCGGCCAGCTCCGCCTTGCTCACCCCGGCGTACGCGGCCTCCCGCATCAGCGGGGTCGCGAACGAGTAGCCGGCCCGGGAGCGGTGCAGCATCCGGCGTTGCAGCAACTCCTCGACGGCCCGGTCGAGCTCCACGGCGACCACTGCCGACGGCCGGCCGTCGCGGCCGGCGCGCTGCTCGCGCATCGCCTCCAGCGCACCGGTCGGCACCGTGTCACCGATCACCGCGGCGTCGCGCAGCACCGAGCGGGCGTCCGGCGGCAGCGCGTCGATCCGGGCGGCGAGCACGGCGGCGAGGTCGCGGGAGAGCAGCCGGCTGCCCAGCGAACCGGGCACCAACCGCCAGCCGGCCGAGGGGCTCTGGTCCCGCTCGCCGGAACCGGGCCGGTCCTTCGCGGCGC
Organism: Micromonospora sp. CA-240977; assembly: GCF_050942285.1. Taxonomy (NCBI): domain Bacteria; kingdom Bacillati; phylum Actinomycetota; class Actinomycetes; order Micromonosporales; family Micromonosporaceae; genus Micromonospora; species Micromonospora sp. CA-240977. The sequence goes on from NZ_CP192055.1 coordinate 7,221,844, forward strand.
GGACACCGCGCGCGGTTTCCGTGGTGAGCGCCCCGCGCTCGATGAGCAGGGTGACCAACTCGGCCAGGTAGAAGGGGTTGCCCTGCGCGGTGGCGAGCAGCCGGTCCGCGTCGGCCGGTGGCAACTTGCCGCCACCGAGGTAGCTGGTGAGCAGCCGCGCCGCGTCGGCGCCCCGCAGCGGCGGCAGGGAGTGCACCTCGGCGTCCGCGACCCGGGTCAGCGCGCCCGCGGTCCGCACCAGCTCGGGGCGGCCGAGCAGCAGCACCAGCACCGGGCCGGTGAGCCTGGACAGGGTCAGCCCGAGGGCGCCGATCGTCTCGGCGGTGGCGTCGTGCAGGTCGTCCACCACGATCACCAGCGGCGCCTCCGAGGCGAGCCCACTGAGCAGGTCGGCAACCGCGTTCGGCACCGCCTCGGCATCAGCGGCCGGGGTGCCCGATCCGCTCCACTCGCCGGTGTCGGTGCCGCCGTGTGCCGCCAGTTCGGCGTAGCCGAGCAGGGCCAGCAACTGCTCGATGGCGATCGGCGGGGTCTCCCCACCGGAGCGGGCGAGCCGCTGCCCGAGCCGCCGCAGCCTCTCCTCCACCGCCGGTCGGGTCAGTGCGGTGGCGGCGTCGCTGGGCAGGCCGACGGCGGCCCGCACCAGGTCGGCGAGGGGCGCGAGCCGGCGTCGCTCACCGAACGCGGCGCAGCGCACCGAGAGCACCCGGGCGCCGGTGTGCGCCGCGTACCGGCCAGCGCCCACGTCGTATCCGGCGGCGAGGCGCTCCACCTCGGCGGCGAACCGGGACTTGCCGATGCCGGCCTCGGCGGTCATCAGGACCACCCGCGGGTCACCCTGGTCGATCACCTCGGCGAGCCGGCCGGCGATCCGGCCGATCTCCGTCTCCCGGCCGACGTACGGCGCCTCGTCGCCGAGCCCCGAGCGGGTGCCGGGGGCGTCCAGCAGACCCAGCAGCTCGTACGCCTCGACCGGCTCACGCTTGCCCTTGAGCCGCAGCGGCCGCAGGGCCCGCCAGGAGGAGACGTGCCGGGTGGCGGCGGCGGTACGCCCACCGGCGTAGACCGCGCCGACCGCCGCGGCGTCGGCCAGCCGGGCGGCGGTGTTCACCGTGTCGCCGATGACCGTGTACTCGATGGCCGCCTGGATGCCCGCGATGACGTCGCCGGTGTTCAGCCCGACCCGCAGCCCGAGCGGCGCGCCGCCGCCCCGCTCGTCGTCGAGCACCCGGCGGACGGCCCGCTGCATGGACAGGGCGGCCCGCACCGCGCGTTCGGCGTCGTCCTCGTGCGCCACCGGGGCGCCGAAGACCGCCATGATCCCGTCGCCTGTCAACTTGTCGACGTGCCCGCCGAAGGTCTTCACGGCGCCGGCGAGGGCGGCCAGCACCCGGTCGGTGACCGCGCCGACGCGCTCCGGGTCGAGGTCCTCCGACCAGGAGGTGAACTCGGAGAGGTCACCGAAGAGCACGGTGACCACCCGGCGCTCGGCCGCCGGCAACGTGGCGGCGGCCGGCAGCGCGGCTCCACAGTTGTGGCAGAACCGCGCACCGGGAACGGCAACGGTTCCGCACACGGGGCAGGTCACATGTGCTCCAACCCACTGACCCCGGGCGCGGATTCCCCGGTGCCGACACCCAGATACTCCAACTGTGCACGGACCGACCACTCAGCCGCCCACCAGAGCGAGCGGTCCACGTCCGCGTAGACCGCCGCGACCACGTCGGCGGGGGTGGCGGCACCGGCCGCGACCGCGTCCCGGACCTGGTCCAGCCGGGCCCGGCGGTGCGCGAGGTAGAAGTCGGCGGCGGCGGCGCAGTCGGCAAGCGCCGGGCCGTGTCCGGGCAGCGCCGGAATCCCCCGGTACGCGGACAGCAGCTCCAGGCTGCTCAGGTAGTCACCGAGGTGCCCGTCCGGGTGGGCGACGACTGTGGTGCCCCGGCCGAGGATGGTGTCACCGGTGAGCACCACCCGCTCGTCGCCGTGCTCGACCAGGAAGCAGACCGAGTCGGCGGTGTGTCCCGGGGTGTTCAGCAGACGGACCGCCAGGCCGAAGCCGCCGAAGTGCTCGACCGGCTCGGTCAGCGGCTCGGCCCCGATGGTGTGCGCCGGGTCGACGGCGAGGACGTGCACACCGCCGAGCAGCTCACTCAGCCGGGCCGCGCCCTCGGTGTGGTCGGGGTGGCCGTGGGTGATCAGGATCAGCCCGATGGGGCCGTGCTCGGCGATCCGACTCAGGTGCCCCTCGTCGGCCGGCCCCGGGTCGACAACGATGGCGGACTCGGCCGCCGGGGCGCGCAGCACCCAGGTGTTGGTGCCGTCGAGGGTCATCGGCCCCGGGTTCGCCGCGCGCAGCAGTGTCACCCAGGTCGGCAGCTCGTCGGCGACAGCCGCCGCCGGCGCCGTCACGTGCCCGCTCATGGCTGCGATCGTACGACCCCGCCCGCCACACCCCACGATCTTGCCCGCGCGGTCCCTGATTCGTCACCGTTCAGGGCTTTTCGCCGTGCCAGCGGCACAAGATCGCGGGGTGTGGCCGAGCGTCAGGCGACCTCGACGATCAGTTCGATCTCCACCGGGGCGTCGAGCGGCAGCTCGGCCACTCCGACGGCGCTGCGGGCGTGGCGGCCGGCCTCACCGAAGACGGTGCCGAAGAGGTCGGAGGCGCCGTTGATCACCGCGGGTTGACCGGTGAAGCCGGGCGCGGAGGCCACGAAACCGGTCACCTTGACCACCTTGACCACATTTTCCAGGCCGACCAGGGAGTCGACAGCGGCCAGCGCGTTGAGCGCGCACCGCTGGGCCAGGTCCTTCGCCTGCTCGGCGGAGATCCCGGCGCCGACCTTGCCGGTCGCGAGCAGCTTGCCCTCGGCGATCGGCAACTGGCCGGAGACGTACACGTGCTGCCCGGACTGCACCGCCGGCACGTAACTGGCCACCGGCGGCACGACCTCGGGCAGGTCGAGCCCCAGCTCGGCGAGCTTCGCGTGCGGACCGTTGCTCACGCCTTCGGTCGCTTCAGGTAGGCGACCAACTGGTCGGGGTTCGGTCCGGGGACCACGGCGACGAGCTCCCACCCGTCCTCGCCCCAGTTGTCGAGGATCTGCTTGGTCGCGTGGACCAGCAGCGGGACCGTGGAGTATTCCCACTTCTGCATCGCTGAAGGGCTCCCTCTCGGTGCGGAATTGTTCGAGGCACAGCCTACGGTCCGCTGGCCGGGCGAGGCGCGGGACGCTGCTCCGGCGCGGCCGGCACCTCCCCACAGAGCCCCTCGTGCTCGTAACCCTGGGGGCAGCGGGACCGGTCGGGCAGCAGCAGGTCGCAGAAGACCCGGTGCCTGTTGTTCTGATCGTCGGCGTTGGACACTGTGGTCTCGCCCGCATCCAACTCGGGCAGGAAGCCCAGCGACACCGCGACCCGGCCGGCCAGCACTGTCGCCGCCGCCAGACTCGGCACCCGGATCGGCAGGTGGATGACGAAGCCCGGCTCGTCGTCGTCGCGGGCCCGGTCGGCGGCGTGGCCCGGCGCCCGGCCCGCCTCCGCCTGCTCCGGCATCCGGCGGTACGACCGTTCGTTGACCGGCTGGCCGCCGATCTGCCCACTCGCCGTGTACGTGGACCCGGACCGGTGCGGCCGCTCGTTGGTCGGGAACTGGGTGCGAGGGATGTTGTCCACGTCGCGCATGCACTGCCTCCGGTCGTACCGCTCGGATCACTCTTCCGGTCCGGACCCATTCGTCCGTTCCGCCCCCCGCGCCGGGACGAAGGTAGGTCCGGGGCCGCAGTCCCGCCAATAGGACGCGCCCGAATGGCCACCTACAGTCACATATGCGACACCCCGCAGGTCGGAGGCCCGCTGGCGCGCCGGACGCGGGTCTCGCCGGCCGGATCGGTGGGCAGCCGCGCGGCACAGGCGACACCGCTGCCGTCATCGACCGCTACCCTTCCGGTCGGGCGGTCGCGCAGCGCCCGACAGCCCGCTCGATCACGCTCGACGCCAGGGGTGGCGGCGGGCGCCGCACCCCCGGGGGAAGACGATGACCCAACCGCCCAGCGGCGACCAGGCCGGTCCATCCGCCCTCCCGCCGGAACCCACCGATCCGCCCGGCGCTGCGGCCGCCCCCGCCCAACCGGCCCCCGCCGCGCCGTCCGGGCAGCTCGCGCTCCCCGCGCCGCCCGCACCGGCGGCGGTGCCCGCGCCACCGACCATCCCCATCCAGCAGACCTTCCCCGCGCCGACCGGTGGGGCCGACGGTGCCGGCACGCCGGCCGCGACGCCGACCCAACCCGGCACGCCGGGCGCCTCGACCATCCCGCCAGCCCCGCCGGCGTACCCGGCCTATCCCGGTACGGCCGAGCCGAAGAAGAAGCGCGGCCTGCTGATCGCGGCGGTCGCACTCGTCGTGATCATGGTGCTCTGCGTGGGCGGTGGCGTGCTGGCGTTCCTGACCCTGCGCAACGCCGAGACCGGCGAGGGCGCCAAGGAGCCGGCGGTCGCCGTCGACGAGTTCCTCACCGCGGTCTACAAGGATCGCGACGCGACAAAGGCGGCCAAGCGCGTGTGCGCCACCTCTCGCGACGACGGAAAGATCGCCGCGAAGGTGGCCGAGGTGCAGAAGTACGCGTCCCAGTACCAGAACCCCCGGTTCAAGTGGACCACCCCGAAGGTGGACAACCAGACCGGCGACCGGGCCACCGTCTCCACCCGGGTCACCATGACCACCGCCGACGAGAAGGTGGCCGACCAGGACCTGCGCTTCACCGTCGTGCAGAAGACGGGTTGGTGGGTCTGCGAGGTCGCCTGACCGCCAGGCGTGGATAGGCTCGACGGGTGTGTGCAGCTGAGCGGCCGTTCGACCCGGCCGGTACCGGATGGTCGGCCCGCCTCCACGTGGTGACCGGCAAGGGTGGCACCGGCAAGACCAGCGTGGCGGCGGCCCTGGCCCTCGCGCTCGCCGCCGGCGGTCGGCGCACCCTGCTGGTCGAGGTCGAGGGGCGGCAGGGCATCGCCCAACTCTTCGGCATCGACCCGCTGCCGTACGAGGAGCGGCACCTCGCCGAAGCGCCGGACGGCGGCGAGGTGCGCGCCCTCGCGGTGGACGCCGAGGAGGCGTTGCTCGAATACCTGGACATGTTCTACAAGCTGGGCGCGGCGGGTCGGGCGCTGCGCAAGCTCGGCGCCATCGACTTCGCCACCACCATCGCACCTGGTCTGCGGGACGTGCTGCTCACCGGCAAGGTGAAGGAGGCCACCACCCGCACCTCGGGGCAGCGGCGCGCGTACGACGCGGTGGTGCTGGACGCCCCGCCGACCGGGCGGATCGGTCGGTTCCTCAACGTCACGGCGGAGACGGCCCGGCTGGCCAAGGTGGGCCCGATCAAGACCCAGAGCGAGGGGGTCGCCGCGCTGTTGCGCTCCCCGATAACCGCGGTCCACGTGGTCACGCTGTTGGAGGAGATGCCGGTACAGGAGACGGTGGACGCCATCGCCGACCTGACCGCCCTCGGCTTCGGCACCGGGAAGGTGATCGTCAACGGCACCCGACCGCCGCTGCCCGCCGGTCCGGCGGTCACCGCCGCGGAGCTGCGGCGTGGCCTGGTCGCCGCCGGGTTGCCAACCGATCGGGACACCGTTGCCGGTTTGCACGACGAGGCGCGTGACCAGCTCATCCGGCGCGAACTGGAGGATTCGCTCCGCGCCGACCTGGTGGAGTTGGGGCTGCCGATGGTCGAGCTGCCGTTGCTGCCCGACGGGGTGGACCGGGCCGGGCTCGCGGCGCTGGCCCAGGCCCTCGTGCACGCCGATTGACTCACACCTGAGCGCAGCACGGGCGCGTGGACCGACGCGGCCCGATACGCTCGATTGGTGCCTTCCGAAGACGCGGCGCCGCAGCTGGACGTCGACCAGATCCTCGCCGACCCGGGCGTACGGATCGTCGTGTGCTGCGGTGCCGGCGGGGTGGGAAAGACGACAACGGCCGCGGCGTTGGCGCTGCGGGCCGCCGAGCACCACGGCCGGCGCACCGTGGTGCTCACCATCGACCCGGCCCGCCGGCTGGCCCAGTCGCTGGGCCTGACCGAGCTGGACAACACCCCCCGCCAGGTCAAGGGGATCGACGTCGAGAGCAGCGGCGGCGAGCTGCACGCCATGATGCTGGACATGAAGCGCACCTTCGACGACGTGGTGCTGCAACACACCGATCCGACGAAGGCCGCGGAGATCTTCGCGAACCCGTTCTACCAGGCGATGAGTTCGACCTTCGCCGGCACGCAGGAATACATGGCGATGGAGAAGCTCGGCCAGCTGCACGCCCGGGGCGAGTGGGACCTGATCGTGGTGGACACCCCGCCGTCGCGCTCGGCACTGGATTTCCTGGACGCCCCGGCCCGGCTCTCCCGGTTCCTCGACGGTCGGATGCTCCGACTGTTGCTGGCCCCGGCGCGCAGCGGCGGGCGGAGCATGTTCAGCCTGGTCACCGCCTCGTTCGGGATGTTCTCGAAGGTGGTGCAGAAGGTCCTCGGCGCGCAACTGCTCACCGACCTGTCCGGCTTCGTGGCCGCACTGGACTCGATGTTCGGTGGTTTCCGGCAGCGAGCCGAGCAGACGTACCGGATCCTGCAGGCCCGGGAGACGGCCTTCCTGCTTGTCGCGACGCCGGAGCCGGACGCGGTCCGGGAGGCCGCCTACTTCGCGGGCCGGTTGCGGGAGGAGCGGATGCCGTTGGCCGGCCTGGTGCTCAACCGGGTGCACCGGCTCGCGGTGCCGGAGCTGGACGCCGAGCAGAGCCGGGTCGCCGCCGAACGGCTGACCGAGCTGGGTGGGCACGAGGCCACCGCCGACGTGCTGCGGGCGCACGCGGCGCTGGCCCGGCAGGCGGTACGCGAGCAGCAGGTCGCTGCGCGGTTCACCGAGGCGTTCCCGGCGGTGCCGGCGGTGTCGGTGACGGCACAGCCCGCCGACGTGCACGACGTCGACGGGCTACGGACGATCGGCGCGGCGATCAGCCGGCCGTGACCGTCGTCAGTTGGCCGCACTGACGAGGATCTTGTCCTTTCCGGCCTTTTCCTTGCTGTTCTTCTTCATCGCGGCCTCGAACATCTTGCGCCAGCTCGTCACCTGCGGGTGTCGCCGCAGCAGTGCCCGCCGTTCGCGTTCGGTCATGCCGCCCCACACACCGAACTCGATCCGGTTGTCCAGCGCGTCGGCCAGGCACTCGTACCGAACTGGGCAGCTCCGGCAGATCCGCTTCGCCACGTTCTGTTCGGCGCCCTGTACGAACAACGCGTCCGGGTCCCCGTTCTGACACGCCGCCAGCGACGGCCAGTCAGTGATCATGCCCATGTGTACACGTCCCCCCTTGCAGTACCTACCGACCTCGTCGATGCACGCCAGCCGGCAATTCCCCCCGATCGCCCGGCTCGCCTTCCCCAAGGCGGCACGGACGACATGTGGCGCTGTCGCCGCCCCCATCATGCTCTGTAGTCGGCTGATTACGCAACGTTGTCGGCGAAATCCATCATTCCGGACACTCCCGGCTTCCCGGGCCTTCGACCGCCGGTTACCCCGCCGAGGTCGCCGATAACGCTGCGCGGCCTCCTTCGATCGGAGGAGACTCACGCCAGGTCACACGCAACCAAGCACCGGGGGTCGTGCGTTTAGCACAACGAGGGCAGCGCGCGCAGGAAATGGGGAAAGAACGCCCCAGCGCCCCTCATTCCCTACTCGCGTACCCTGTCGAGGTGACCTGGATGCGGAAACGTGACCACAATGTGCTGACCAACGCCGCATCGCTGCTGGTGTGCGGCCTGTTGGCTGGCGTGGTGGTCGCTGCGGCGGCCTTCCCCGCGGTGGCGATGTCCGGCTTGGCCGCGAAGGCCGGCGCCGAGACATTCGGCGCCCTGCCCACGGAGCTGACGGTGGCCCGCGCGCCACAGATCAGTTATCTGTTGGCATCGGACGGCAAGACACCGCTTGCGACCATGTACGACGAGAACCGCCGCGACGTGAAACAGAGCGACATCTCTCCGTACATGCAGAAGGCCATCATCGCGGCCGAGGACCATGACTTCTACAAGCACAACGGCGTCGACATCAACGGTGTCGCCCGCGCGTTCGTCAACAACCAGAGCGAAGGCTCCGGCCGGCAGGGCGCTTCGACGCTGACCATGCAGTACGTCCGGCTGGCCATCGCCTACTCGGCCACCCACCCGGCCGACGTGGTCGCGGCGACCGAGGACACCAGCGCCCGCAAGCTTCGCGAGATGCGGCTGGCCCTCCAGGTCGACAAGGAATTCTCCAAGGACGAGATCCTCACCCGCTACCTCAACCTCGCCTCGTTCGGCAACGGCGCGTACGGCATCTATGCCGCCAGCCAGGTCTACTTCGGTAAGCCGCCGAGCAAGCTCAAGATCGAGGAAGCGGCGCTGCTGGCCGGCATGGTGAAGGCGCCCACCACGAACGACCCGACCACCGAGGCCGGTTACCCGCTCGCCAAGGACCGTCGCGACTACGTCATCCAGAACATGGTCGACATCAAGGCCATCACCCAGCAGGAGGCCGACGCGGCCAAGGCCGTCGAGCTGGTGGTGAAGGACAAGCGCACCCCGAACGGCTGCGTCGCCGCCAACGTCAACAGCTGGGGCTTCTTCTGCGACTACTTCTACCGCTGGTGGTTGCAGCAGGAGACGTTCGGCTCGACCAGGTACGACCGGGACCGGCGGCTGAAGAGCGGCGGCTACACCGTCGTCACCTCGATCGACGTGCAGGCGCAGCGGGGCGCCGACGCGGCGGTCCGCCGGTCCAAGAGCGAGAACAGCAAGGAAGCCGCGATGGTCGCGGTGGTCGAGCCCGGCTCCGGCCGGGTCCGGGCGCTCGCGGTCAACAGGCAGTTCAAGCTGGACGACCCGAAGAACCCGAAGAACAAGATCTCCAGCGATCCGGCGAAGAGCAGGAAGAACATCCGGGGCAACTACCCGGCGACGGTCAACCCGCTGCTCACCGGTGGTGACGGCATCACCGGCTACCAGGCCGGCTCGACCTTCAAGATCTTCACTATCGTGGCGGCGCTGGAGAAGGGCATCCCCCTCAGCTACACCTTCAACGCGCCGCAGCAGTTCCGGTCGGAATACAAGATCAAACCCGGCCCCGCCGCGTGCCCCGGCACCAACCTGTACTGCCCGACCAACTCCGGCCTGAAGGCCGGTGGCCCACAGAACATGTGGACCGCCTTCGCCCAGTCGATCAACACCTTCTTCGTTCCGCTCCAGCAGCAGGTCGGTGCGGAGAACGTGGTCGACGTCGCCAAGCGGGCCGGCATCCAGTTCCGCACCGACGAGGATCTCGACCTCGCCGGCACGAAGGAGGCCGCACACCAGTGGGGCGCCTTCACCCTCGGCGTTTCGCAGACCACCCCGCTGGACCTCGCCAACGCGTACGCGACCCTGGCTGCGGACGGCAAGTACTGCGAGCCGATCCCGGTGCAGGAGATCCGGGACCCGGACGGCAACAAGCTGGACATCGCCAACCCGCGCTGTGAGAAGCGGTTCAGCACCGAGGTGGCCCGCGCCGCGGTGGACGCCGCCCGTTGCCCGGTCGGCGACAACTCCAGCACCAGCAAGTGCGGGGGCAGCCGCACCGCCTCCCGGGTGAAGGGCATCGTCGACGCGCCGGTGGCCGGCAAGTCCGGCACCACCGACTCGGAGAAGACCGCCGCCCTGGTCGCCATGACCAAGCAGTACTCGGTCGCCGGCATCATGGCCGACCCGGACTGGCCGCAGACGAACGTCGAGATGGGGCACGATGTCCCGCACGGCATCAACCCACCGGTCCAGGAGACGCTGCGGGATGCCATGAAGGGCAAGGAACGCATCCAGTTCGAGCCACCGGGCCAGAAGATCTCCGAAGGTGACCAGCGCAGCATCCCCGGCGTGAGCTGCATTTCGGTGGATCAGGCGAAGTCCCGGCTCAAGGACGCGGGCTTCGAGCCGGTGGTCTCGGACGCCAAGGTGAAGTCGTCCTGCCCGCCGGGCACCGCCCACGGCACCAGCCCGGACGGGCGCACCATCAAGGGTGGTGTGGTCACCATCCAGGTCAGCAACGGTGGTGGCGGCGCCCCGCCGGACAACCCCGGTGGCGGGCAGCCCGGCAACACCGGTCGACCCGGCGGTCGACCGGGCGGCTGAGCCGACGATCAGGACACGACGGGCGGGCACCCAGTACGGGTGCCCGCCCGTCTCCGTCTGTCCGGACCACCGCCAACCGCCCGCGCTCCGGGGAACGCCGACCGGGATGCCGGTGGATCAGAGGCCGAGCTGCCTGCGTACCTCGGCGGCCACCCGACCACCCTCGGCCTGGCCGGCCACCGCGGCCTGGGCCGCCTTCATCGCCGGGCCCATCTGGGTCTTCCCGGTGAAGCCGCCCGCGGCGAGCGCCCCCGACACCAGCTCGGCCAACTCGGCGTCCGAGAGCTGCTTGGGCAGGTAGCGGTCCAGCACCTCACCCTCGGCGGTCTCCTTCGCGGCCTGCTCGGCGCGGCCGGCGTCAGCGAAGGCGGTGGCCGCCTCCCGGCGCTTCTTGGCCTCCTTGGTCAGCACCGCGAGCACCTCGTCATCGGTGAGCTCGCGCTTGGCCTTGCCGGCGACCTCGGCGGTGCCGACGGCGGCCAGGGCCATCCGCAGCGTGGAGGTGGTCAGCTCGTCGCGCGCCTTGAGCGCGGAACGCATGTCGGCGGTGAGGCGGTCCTTCAGCGTGCTCATGGACGGTCAAACTACCCTGAACGCCATGCGAAAGCGCACACTATTCCGGCTTGCCGCCGGAACCGCCACGGTCGGCGCGGCCACCCTCGCGTACGCGTCGCTCATCGAGCGCAACATGTTCACCCTCCGGCGGTACGACGTGCCGGTGCTGCCGGCCGACGCGGAGCCGCTGCGCGTGCTGCACCTGTCGGACCTGCACATGATGCCCGACCAGGCGCGCAAGCAGCGCTGGGTGGCGTCGCTGGCCGCCCTCGACCCCGACCTGGTGGTGGTGACCGGCGACAACATGGCCCACCCGGCCGCGGTGCCCGGAGTGCTGCGGGCCCTACAGCCGCTGCTTGACTACCCCGGGGCGTTCGTGTTCGGCTCCAACGACTACACCGGGCCGGTGTTAAAGAACCCCTTCACCTACTTCCTGCCCGACCGGGAGTACACCGAGGGCGTCGACCTGCCCTACGAGGAGCTGCGTCAGGTGTTCACCGGCGCCGGCTGGGCGGATCTCAACAACGCCCGGACCACGCTGAAGGCCGGCGGTCGGCAGCTCGACCTGGCCGGCGTGGACGACCCCCACATCGACCGGGACGACTATCCCTCCGTCGCCGGGGCGGTCTCGTCCTCGGCGGACCTGTCCATCGCGCTGGCGCACTCCCCCGAGCCGCGGGTGCTCGACCAGATGGCGGCGGACGGATTCGGACTGCTGCTCGCCGGGCACACCCACGGTGGTCAGGTCTGCGTACCGGGCTACGGCGCCCTCGTGACCAACTGCGGCCTGCCCCGGTCGATGGCGCGCGGTCTGCACCGCTGGCCCGGTTCGGACTCCTGGCTGCACGTCTCCGCCGGCCTCGGCACCCACCCGACCGCCCCGGTCCGCTTCGCCTGCCCCCCGGAAGCCAGCATCCTCACCCTCATCCCCCGCTGACCGCCCCACCGCCGCCCCTGGCGTGATCGACCCGGTTTCCTGCAAACCGGCCCATCCACCCGGGCCGGACACCCCGGGTTCACGGACAGCGAGTCGATCACCCCGCAAGCGGCGCTCGACCGCTCGTGGGCCGGGCCGGGCGGCGGGGGTACCGAGTTTGACCATCCGAGCGGGTGGGCTACTATTTGTCGGCACGCCTCGGGGTGTGGCGCAGCTTGGTAGCGCGCTTCGTTCGGGACGAAGAGGTCGTCGGTTCGAATCCGGCCACCCCGACCAGAGGTAAGAGGGCACATCCGATCCATGGATGTGCCCTCTGGTGTTTCCGTACCGCAGCAGCGGTCAGCGCAGGCTGAGGTCACGCCCCTGAGCTTCCCCCGGTAGCTCGGAGGACGACCTGCATGGCGGCTTGTGCGGGAGTCAGGTGCGTGGTGTCGATGACCTCGGCCTCGGCATGCAGCCACGTGCGGGCCGCCTCGGCGTAGGGCTCGAGGTACCTGAGACGGAACGGCGACGGAACGGGGTGTTCTCCCTCGATACGCCGGCGAAGGGTGTCTTGATCAGCATGGAGGACGAAGTGCCTCACCGGGATGGCGTGTTGGGCGAGGCCCACACTGATCTCGCGCCAGTACTGCTCGACCAGGACAGTCATGGGTATCACCAAAGTGCCACCGGTGTAGTCGAGCACGCGGCGGGCTGTCTCGACGACGAGCTGCCGCCACGGCGGCCAGTGCTGGAAGTTGTCCGTCTCGGGCAGCCCCGGCGTGATGTCCATGAGCGTCTCGCCGACCTTCTCGGCGTCGAACACCCGGGAATCCGGGATCAGTTGCTGCACGAGCGAGCTGGTCGTCGTCTTGCCCGCGCCGTGGGTGCCGTTGAGCCATACGATCACGGGACACATTAACGCGCGTGAGTAACCGGACGATTTGCACAGGACTTGTAGCGGCGGCAGCCGGGATGGCAACCAGCTCTGCGGGCGTGGGTTCGCATCCATCACGCCTGTGAACGGCCGGCCCGGATGTTGCGAGCGTCAGTGATGATCGGCAGGTGATCGACAAGGAGTTCAGCACGCGCGGGGGCATCGCCTACGTTGACCCTGATGTGCGGTCGTGGGGATCGGGTTTCAAGAGCAACAAGAACGCCACATGGCCATTCGCTCGGCTCCGCGTGGGAACGAGCTACATCACAGTCTCGTCTCTGTTCGGAGAGTTCCGTATCACTCGCACGAACCTGGTATCGATCTCCCGATTCGGTCGTGTCCCCGTGCTGGCCGACGGTGTCAGACTCGCGCGGAACGGCCACAACGAGGCGGTCATCTTCTGGGCGCTCCGTGCCGGCAAAGTGGTGGACGCGCTGCAGCGCCGAGGCTGGCCAGTGGCTCCCTCATCGTGAGCCACCGTGCTGGGTGACGACGGGCGCGACCACGACCGGGAGGCAGATGGACGTTGGTGGACCGTTGCCGCGGCTCGCCCGGCCTGTTTGCACAGCTCAACGACGGCCGATCATTCCTTCGGGACGAAGAGGTCGTCGGTTCGAATCCGGCCACCCCGACCAGAGGTAACAGCGAGGCTACGTTCGCACCACGGCGAGCGGCTGCAACCGGACAACCTGAGCCGTCCAGCAGTCCGACGATTCGGTCGCGATCTCCGCCCCGCAGCTGCACACCAGGTTGGGGCCGTCGCAACCGTCCAGGCCGCAGCAGCCGTTTCGGCGCCTGCCGTCCAAATGTAGCTGCCGCACCAGCAGGTCGTCGGGATTGATCAGGACGGTGTTGCGAGGTCCGGCGGAAACCAGCATCCGGCCGTCCGTCTCGATCGGCACATGGGGCGGCCCGAAAGGCTGGGGGTCAACCGCGAACATCCCCGGGGGCACCCACGCCGGACACACGTCGCCGGGCTGAAGATCAGAGGGTGAGACCGGCTCGGGCAGCTCTGCGAGTTGTGCCTCGTGCAGATCGTCGGTGAGTGCGGTTCGGCAGCGGAGGCACGCGAACAGCGTCATGGAGCTGATTGTCCAGCGTTCGCTCCCGGGCAGCCGCACGGCCGCCCGCGAGGATTGCTCGTCAGGGCCGCCGGCGTGCGAAGAGAAACGCTCCGCGCCTGCTCTCGTCGGGGCGGTGCAGCAGTTGGGCCTCGACGGTGAACCCGGCGTCGGCGAGCCAGGCGGCGACCCGGTCCGGTGGGCGGCGGTGCACGTACACGTTCATCGGGTGACCGCCGTAGCCCTCCGTCTTCAACCGACGCCCGTCACCGACGTGGAAGGCGAGCAGCAGGGTCCCATCGGGACGCAGCGCCCGGTGGAAGTGGGCCAGGACCGCGGGCACCTCGTCGTCGGGAATGTGGATGAGTGAGAACCAGGCCAGGATGCCTGAGACGCATGAGTCGGTGAGGTCGAGGTCCGTCATGGAACCCACAGCGAACCGCAGGTCAGGATGGTCGCGCCGGGCAATGTCGATCATTGCGGGCGAGAGGTCGATGCCGAAGGCGTCGACACCGAGGCTGTGCAGGTGGGCGGTGATCCGTCCCGGCCCGCAACCGATGTCCGCCACGGATCCCTCGCCGCCGCTGCGGGTCAGTTCGGCGAACAACGCAAGGACCGCCCGTTCGTACGGCGCGGCGTGGAGTGCGTCGCGCAGCATCTCGGCGTAACTTCCGGCCACCGTGTCGTAGGACGCCCGGGTGTCGGCCAGCCAGTCGTCGGCGCTCATCCCGGGCACAGTAGTGCGGCGGTCGACAGCGCACCGCCCATTGCGGGCGCGCCGGGAGGTCGACCAGGAACCCCGCGGCCGGCCTTCAACCTATTGGCCCTCGACGGAGTCGTGATGGGTAACCAACCGAGGCGGGGGCTTATGGCAGTTGACGACGAGCGTTTTCGAGAGTTCGTCGAGACGCGCTACATGGATCTCCTGCGCGTGGCGTACCACCTCACCGGTTCGGCCCAGGATGCCGAGGATCTGGTGCAGACGGCGCTGGTGAAGGTGATGCGTCGCTGGCGTCGGGTCGACGATCCGATGGCGTACCTGCGACGGGTCATGGTCAATCACCACATCAGCAGCTGGCGTCGCCACCGCGTGCACGAGGTGGTGACGTCGATCCTGCCGGACCGGCCCGGCCGGGACATGACCGAGGCGGTGACGGAACGGCACGCCCTGTACGAGGCGATGCGGGAGCTGACGCCCCGCACCCGGGCCGTGATCGTGCTCCGCTACGTGGTCGACCTGCCGGAGGTGGCGGTCGCGGCTGCCCTGGGCTGCTCCGTGGGATCGGTCAAGAGCCGCGCGTCGAGAGGTCTGGCTCGCCTGCGCCTGGCACTGGCGTCCGACGCGCCGACGCCGCACCAGGGGCCGACGACGACTTCAGCGGCAGCCGATCCAGTACCGACCGGGACGACGACGATGACGGGGGCAACACCATGACTGTCGATGAGGAAGTCAGCCAGGCCCTGGCCGAGCTGAGCAGGACCCTGACCCCACAGCCGGATCCGTACGGTCGGGCCAGGGCACGTTATCGACGGGACCGGCAGCGTCGCCTCGGCGGTGTGGCCCTCGCGGTGGTGCTCTCCCTGGTTGGAGCGGCAGTCGCGATCGCCGACCCGGGTCGGACCACCCCACCACCACCGGCAGACTCGAACGAGTCCATCGCACCCGTGCTGGCCTGGTCGGACAAACTCCTCCAGTCGCCACCGCGCGGCGTCGTCGGCCAGGACAGCGGCTATGTCCGCCAGCTCTCCGGACTCCTGTTGGCCGCGCAGCGTCGGGGAGACTTTCCCCGGCTGGCGGTGGCAGTGCCGGTAAACACGGTGAAGGTGCTGTTCGTCGACGACGTCGGCGGCCAGCGGATCGCACTCGCCGCATTCGTCCGCGACCAGCCCGATCCGGCCACCGGCTGGCCGAGCGCCGCGATCTGGCTGGTCGCCGAGGAGGGCGCCAGCGCCGAGAAGCTGGCCAGCACCGCCGCCGTTCAGGGCGTCGGCGACGGCCTGGAACCCTACGAGAGCTTCGCCGTGGACCCGTCCGATCCGGGAAAGGCGACACATGTGGCGATCGCACCCGCCGGGTGTGTCTTCCTCACCTCACCGTTGCCCAGCAACCGGGTGTTCCAGTGGGCCCCGGAGCCGACCGGGTCCTACCTGATCCGTACCCCGCAGACCCAGCGGCCCGAGTGGTGGCGGGTCGACTGCGGCACTGTGACGCGCAAGATAATCCCGGGCCCGGGTTCGCTGGCGCCGAAGCCGATCACGGACGCGCAGCTCGCGACAGCGATGTCCCGCGTACGCGGCAGTGTCCCGGAGCAGCGGGCCCGAGTGTTGGTGTCGCAGTACGCCCAGTCGGCGGGGTACCGACTGACCACCCTGCCGAGCGCGGTGTGGGGCGGGCAGGTCGCTGGCCTCCCCGTCCGCTCCGTCGGTGGATCGCCGGCCGCCGGCGAGCCCTCGGTGGAGAGCGGAAAGGCGATGATCCTGGCTGCTCCCGCAGCCGGCGGCGGCTGGGTCGGCGAGGTGACGATCGACTTGGATCAACCAAGGCCCAACGGCGTGGTCGGCACCGGCACCTCCTTCGCCGTCGCAGCGGACCCGACCGATCCCGCAAGCGTCCTGGCTGTGTCGATCGACAACGACATCATCGGCGTCGAGGGTCGACGGTCCCTGCTCGTGGTGACGCCGACGGCAGCCACCCAGGTGCGGGTGAGGACGCACGACGGACGCGACGTGGCTACGGCTGCGGTCACCGACTCCGGGGCGGTGTTGCCCGTGCCCCACGCCATGACAGACCTCGTCGTCGAGGCGCTCGACGCGTCCGGCCGGACGCTCGCCAGCGGCCAGGTGGCCAGGGAGGGCGCGCCGTCGACACTTGAGACGGATGCCTGGAACCAGGACTGATCGCGCCCTGCCTGCCGAAACTGCCACCAACCTAGGTACCGGTGGTCAGTCCTGTCGTTCGGTGCGCTCGATCTCGGTGAACGCGGCGGCCAGGTAGTCGTCAAACGGCACGCTGGTCGTCGCCAACAGGTCGGCCACCAGGAGCGGGGCATGCCGGGCCAGCGCCGACGCGTCCGGAGGCGACTCGTCGCTCTCGGGGTCGTACACGCCGAGCGCGCCGGCCAGCAGTACGAGCACCACGTGCGGGTCCACGTCCGAACGCCACCGGGTCGCGCTCTGCACGCAGCGGGTCAACACCTGGCGGATGTCGTCGCCGGTCAGCCCCTCCGGGTGGCTCTCCTCCAGCAGCAGCCGAACCACCGCGCCGAGCACCAGACCGGATCGTTCGTCGGCGGCAAGACCACCGACCGCCTCGTCGTACGCCTGACCGTCGCGCGCCTGGGCGGCGGCGACGGCCGCGGTGGCGGTGACCGCGATGGCGCGGGCGGTAGCGGGCAGATGTCGCCAGGTGCCGGTCATCGGGTCAGCATCGCAGACCCGGCGGACACCGGCCGACCACCACCGAGCCGAGTGGATCACCGTGGGATTGGTCACCCGAGGGGCCCGCCGGGGCCAAAACGGTTCGCGCGCTGTCACACCTGACCAACAGAATGCCGGACATGCTGCGTCGTGCCCTGCCCCGCCGAACGGATGCCCGCCGGATCATGCTCGGCACTCTGCTGTCGGCGATCGGGCGCGGTCTGACCCTGCCGTTCCTGTTCATCTACCTGACCGACGTACGCGGGCTCACCGACGCCCGCGCCGGGCTCGTGATCGGCTGGTACGGCGCGGTCACGCTGGTGCTGTCGCCGCTGGGCGGGACGCTCATCGACCGGTTCGGCGCCCGCTGGGTGGTGGTGCCCTGCCTGGTGCTGGAGGCGATCGGCACGGGCTCGCTCGCGCTCGTCCACTCGACCGGTTCGGCAGTGCTGGTGATGACGGTGATCGCCATCGGCAGTTCGGCGATCTGGTCCGGGCAGAACACGATCCTCGCGTCGTTGACCGACGACGATGAGCGGCAACGCGTCTTCGGGCTGAACTTCGCCCTGCTCAATCTCGGTATCGGCGTCGGCGGCATGACCTCCGGCGCGATCGTCGACACCGCCCGGCCCGGCACCTTCCAGATGATCTACCTGCTGGACGCGGTGACGTACCTGCTACCGGCGCTGATCCTGCTGACCCTGCCCGCAGTGGGCCACCGACTCGGCAACCGTCGAGGCGTCGACGATCCGTCGCCCGGCGGCTACCTGACCGTCCTGCGGGACCGCCCGTTCCGGCGGCTGGTGATCTTCGGGCTGGTCCTCACCACCTGCGGGTACGCGCAGATCGAGGTGGGTTTCGCCGCGTACGCCGTACGGGTGGCCGAGGTCAACCCCCGGGTGGTGGCCTGGGCGCTCGCGGCCAACACCGTGATGATCGTGCTCGCGCAACTGCTGGTGATCCGCCGGATCGAGGGGCGCAGCCGCACCCGGGCACTGGCGGTGGTGGGGGCGGTGTTCGCCACCGCCTGGCTGGTCCTCGGCGCGGCCGGCCTGGTCACCGGGGAAAGCGCCCTGATGGCCGCGCTCTGCGTGGTGGCCTGCTCGGCGATCTTCGGCTTCGGCGAGACGATGCTGTCGCCGGTGATGCCCGCCCTCACCAACGCCCTGGCCACTGACGACCTACGCGGTCGGTACAACGCGATGAGTTCGATGATCTTCGGAATCAGCGGTGTGATCGGCCCGGTGACCGCGGGCCCGCTCATCGGGGCCGCCGACGGCAGAGTCTGGGTGGCCACGGTGGTCGGCGGCTGCCTGGTCGCGTCGTTGATCGCGCTCTCCCTGCGCCGGCTGCTCAGCGCGGAGCAGGACGGCCGACTGACGCCGACCACCGTCACCTCCCCCGAGCCGGCCCCCGCCCCCGCCTGACCCGCACCCCGCCCGCACCCCGCCACCCCGCCCGCACCCCGGCGCCCGGCCCGCACCCGCCACCCCGCCACCCCGCCCGCACCCCGGCGCCCGGCCCGCACCCGCCACCCCGCCACCCCGCCCGCACCCCGGCGCCCGCACCCCGGCGCCCAGCGCCCAAGGTCCGCGCAAGTTCCCCGATGTTGCTGTCTCCGGCGCGCGGGAGGCAGCAACATCCCCGATGTTGCGCGGATCTTGGGCGCGGGTCCCGCTGGCGCCGCAAGATCCCGCTCGATCCTGGATCGAGTGGCATCCGCGCGCCCGGAGGCCACTACTTCCATGTTTTAGCGTGATCATGCGGCCGACGCATCCGGGCGAAGGACGAGGCAGGGCGGGACGGGACGGGGCGGGACGGGGCGGGACGGGGCAGGGCGGGACGAGGCAGGGCGGGACGAGGCAGGGCGGGACGAGGCAGGGCGGGACGGGGCAGGGCGGGACGGGGCAGGGCGGGACGAGGCAGGGGCAGTCGGGAAGGGTGAGGCGGGCTACGGACTAGACAGGGCCGAGAACGGGGACGGGCCCCGGAGCGTTCGCTCCGGGGCCCGCCGTGGCGAGATCGGCCGTCAGGCGGCGGGGACCTCGGCGGTGGTGCGGATCCGGTCCAGCGTCGGGGCGGAGACCGGCGACTGCGCGGTCAGGTACGCCACGAACGCGTCCAGGTCGATCTGGCCGGTGACCTGGTTGGTCCCGGCGGTGAGGGCGCTGAAGCCGTCGCCGCCGCCGGCCAGGAAGTTGTTCACCGTCACCCGGTAGGTGGCGGCGGTGTCGACGGCGGTTCCGCCGATGGTGAGGCTGCCCCGGACCACCCGGGTGCCGGCGCACGGGTCGGCCGCGGTGGCGCTGGTGCCGTTCAGGTCGACCACGTAGTGCAGGGTGGACGACGGGTACAGCGTCCGGCCGGTGACGAACTGCTGCTCCAGCACGCAGTAGAGCTGCGCGCCGGTCAGGTCGAGCGTCACCAGGTTGTTGGCGAACGGCTGCACCGTGAAGGCCTCCCCGTAGGTGACCGGTCCGGCGTCCAGGGGGGCCCGGACACCGCCCGGGTTCATGAGGGCGGCAACCGCGCCCTGCTCGTCGTCTGTGGCGGCGAGCTGCGCGTCGGCGATCACGTTGCCGATCGGCGACTCCCCGCACGAGTTCGGCACCTGCGCTGAGCAGGTGCCCAGCAGGTTCTCCTGCGTCGTCGGGAGGGCGGTGGCGGTCACCCCGACCTGACGGTCGGCGACCGGACCGAGCACCGTCTTGTACCGGCCGATCAGCGCGGTCTGCTTCGGGTCCTTGGCGACGTCCCGGGTGACCACCACGTTGTTCGCGGCGGCGGAGATGACATCGCCGGACCGACGGTCGATCTTGAGGTCGATGTCGGTGATCAGGCGGCCGAACGAGCTGGCGCTTGTCACCAGCTTGCCGTTGATGTCGCAGTTGTACGCCTGGTGGGTGTGCCCACTGACCACCACGTCGATCGACGGGTCCATCCGGTTGGCGATGTCCACGATGGGTCCGGTCATGCCGACGCAGTCGTTGATGCCACCGGTCGCCGCCTGGGCACCACCCTCGTGCAGCAGCACGACGATCGTCTCCACGCCCTTGCGGCGCAGCTCGCGGGCGTACCGGTTGGCGGTGTCCGCCTCGTCGGCGAAGGTGAGGCCGGCGACGCCCTGCTGGCTGACGATCTGCGGGGTGCCCTCCAGGGTCATCCCGATGAAGCCGACCTTGACGCCCTGCACCTTGTGGATCGCGTACGGCGCCATGAGCGGCTTGCCGGTGGCGGTCTTGAAGGCGTTCGCGGACAGGTACTGGAAGCCGGCGCCCCGGTACGGGGTGCCGTCGGCGCAGCCGTCCACCGGGTGGCAGCCGCCGTTCTGGATCCGCAGCAGCTCGGCGGCGCCCTCGTCGAACTCGTGGTTGCCGACGCTGGCGTAGTCCAGCCCGGCCATGCTCAGTGCCTCGATGGTCGGCTCGTCGTGGAACGCGGCGGAGAGCAGCGGGGACGCGCCGATCAGGTCACCGGCGGCGACCGTGATGGTGTTCTGCTTCTTGGCGGCGGCGCGCAGCTCGGCCAGGTGGGTTGCCAGGTATTCGACGCCGCCCGCGGTCTGCCCGGCGATGGTGCCGCTGGACGAGGTCGGCGGTTCGAGGTTGCCGTGGAAGTCGTTGAGGGCCAGCAGGGTGACGTCGACCGGCTTCGGTCGCGCGTCGGCGTGCTCAGGGCTGGTGGCGACCGCGCCGAACGCGGCCACCGCGAGCGCGGTCAGGCCGACAGCGGCCCGTCGCATCCCGGTTGTGGACATGGATCTCCTCGGAAGAATCGGCGCCTGCCGGGGCCCGGCCTGTGGGTCGATCGGGCCGCCGAGCGACGCCGTCGTCAGGGTCGCGGTTGGCGGCGGTTGGGGATGGCCGCCTGCACCGACAGCCTCTCATCCGAACGGCACCGGGTCGAGCCGGGCAGCACATCAGAGCTGCGGGTACACCCGCGCGTCGGATCGAGCACCGTTTACCGTCGTCTGCCGGACATCGTCGTACCCAGGGTCTAGAAAGGACGGGACAGTCGACGCGGAGGGACAGACCATCGTGAGTGACATGGCACCGCAGGTGGAGCAGGTGCGCTCGGCGGACGGCACACCCATCGCGTTCGAGCGCTCCGGTGCCGGGCCGGCGATCGTCCTGGTCGGCGGGGCGTTCAGCGATCGCGCCGCGACCCGTGCACTGGCCACGGCGTTGGCACCGGATTTCACCGTTTTCGGCTATGACCGCCGAGGGCGGGGCTACAGCGGCGACACCGCGCCCTACGAGATCGGCCGCGAGTTCGACGACCTGGCCGCCGTGATCGCGGCGGCAGGTGGTTCCGCCGCCGTCTACGGGATCTCCTCCGGCGCGGTCCTTGCCGCCCTCGCCACCGCGCAGGGCCTTCCGGTGACCAGGTTGGCAGTGTTCGAGCCGCCGTTCCAGGTCGGTCCGCACGTGGGCGTTTGGAGGGACCTCACCGCGCGCCTCATCGAGCTGATCGCCGCCGACGACAGGGATGGCGCGGTGGAGCTCTTCCTCAGCGACTCGGTGGGGCTGCCGGCGGAGGAGATCACCAAAATGCGGTCGCAACCGATGTGGGACGCACTTACCGCAATCGCGCACACCCTGGTGTACGACTCGATCCTCACCGCCGGAGGGCGACTGCCCACCGACCGGTTGGCGGCCATCACCGTGCCGACTCTCGCGGTACACAGCACCGGCAGTCCACAGTGGCTGAGGGACGCGAGTGGGGCCGCGGCCGAGGCGGTCCCGGGAGGCCGGTCCATCAGCCTCGACGGCGGTTACCACGAGGTGCCGCCGGCGACGCTCGCTCCCGCGCTGCGGGAGTTCCTGCTCGGTTGACGGCCTGCCCGGTTACCAGCCTGGCCGGTTGACGGCCTGCCCGCCGCACCACGTCGGCGGTCACACGTCGACCAGCACCTCGCCGACCAGGGCGGCGACGGCATCGGAAGACCACCCGTCGGCCACGCCGGGCCGGGCGGCCAGATAGCTGGTGATCCGCTCGACCGGCCAGCCGTGCGCCTCACGCAGACCGCGGGCGATCATGCCGAGGTAGATCGGCGCGGGTGGCCGGCACCGGCTGGCCGACGCCCCCTCGGGCGCGGTGAAGGTGAGCATCGGGACGCCGCTGTGGCTGCCCGGGCAGACCAACGTCTCGTACCGGCCGGGGCCGAGCGTCGCCCGTCCGGTGGCGATGGCCGCCTCGATCGCCGCCCCGGTCGCGGGGATCAGGTCGGCGGCCCCCGCCGGGCGGTACATCTCCTGGGCGGCGATGTCGGCGAACTGCTCCTCGGTGACCAGGTAGGCGCGGGCCGCGGCCTCGCCCGGCAACTGCGGGTCGTAGAAGGCCATGCCCCCGGTCCAGGCCCGGGATTCGCCGGCGAAGTAGATCCCGCCGGGCAACGACACCGGGACCGACCTGCTCGGTGGGCGCCGATCCCGACAGCCCGGGTACGTGCGCCTCCCGCCGGGCGGGCAGCCGCCACCGATGTACCACAGCAGGCGGGCGGCGTGCATGTTCGAGCCGTACGCGACGTACCAGAGCACCACGACGGGCTCCCTCAGGAGCTACAGGTCTGACCGGCCGAGTGGCTCACCTGCACGGTGTGGGTCACGCAGCCGCCCGCCTCGACCAGGTGCAGCAGGAAGGCGGTTGGCTCGTCGACCCAGCCGATGTGCTCGTCGGCGCTCATGGTGAGCGTGCTCTGCTTCCACGTGCTGGGCGCCACGGTGAGCACAGTGCCCGCGTAGGCCGTGGTGACCGGGCGGTGCAGGTGCCCGGCGGTGACCCGGACGACGTGCCGGTGCCGACGGATCACGTCGGCGAACGCGTCGGAGTCGGCAAGCCGGAGGGAGTCGGCCGCGGGGATGCCGACCGCGACCGGCGGATGGTGCAGGCAGACCACGGCGGGCACGTCGGGCCGCCCGGCGAGCACCCCGTCGAGCCAACCGAGCTGCTCCTCGCCGAGCTGGCCGCTGCTGCTGCCGGGGACGAGCGAGTCGAGCACCACGACCGACGCCGCCTCGTGATCGACGTGGTAGTAGGTCGAGAAGCCGCCCCCGAGCAACGGTGTGCCGCCGAAGGCGTCGAGCAGCGCCTCGCGGTCGTCGTGGTTGCCGGGGGCCAGGTGCACCGGCACCGGGAACCGGCCGACCAGCTCGCGCAGCGCCGCGTACTCGTCGGGCCGGCCGTTGTTGACCAGGTCGCCGGTGATCACCACGCAGTCCGGTCGGGGTCGCACCGCCAGTACCCGGCCGAGCGCACGGTGCAGCCCGGCGGCCGGTGCGGCGGCGAGCAGGCCGGTGGTCAGGTGCGGGTCGCTGAGCTGAGCGATGAGCATGGGCTCGCCTCCTCGGCGTCGGGAGCTTCACGCTATCGGTGGGCGCGGTGTTCGGGTGTGCCTGAGCGCGACGCCTGGCGGAGCCGATCCGGTGGCGGTGCGGTGCGTTCCGGCCCGTTCTCGATGTCGGGCCGACGGTCGCCGGTTCAGTAGCCGGCGAGTTGCGGGGCCAGCGCGACAGTGACGAAGCGGATCGCCCGGCCCAGCAGGCACGTCACCGCGAAGGCGGCCGGGCGCATGGGTGTGCGTCCCAGGTAGACGCTGGCGGCCAGCAGCGGCGGCAACCCGGTGACCGCGCTGACCAGCAGCATCCCGGTGGACTGGCGGGGGCGTTCCAGCACCTCGACGAGTCGCGCGCCGGCGGCCTTCGGCCCGGCCAGGATCGTGCCCAGTCGACCCGGTCGGGCCGACGCGGCGGGCGGGTGTCTGCGGAGCCGCCGTTGCAGCCACGCCGAGCGGATCGCGCCGCGCGCACCGAGGAAGATCAGGACCTTGCCGACCGTCTGACCGCAGGCGGCGGCCACGCCGAGAGCCACGGGCGGCGCGCTGGTCGTTGTCACTGTCGCGATCAGGTACGGCTCGGCCGGGGTGAACGGCAGAAAGGCCGACAGGAGTCCGACGGCCGCAGCCACCAGGACGGCGATCATGGTTGGGCGCGCGGGAGGCCCGCCGGCAGCCTGGCGGCGCAGACCAACGAGACGACCTTCACCGCGGCGACCGCGAGGGCGAACGTGACGGCCACGGCCAGCGGCGCGAAGATCGCCAGCAGCACCACCGCCGCGGTGTTCAGCGCCTTGGCCGGCGGAGACCAGTTCCACAGGTAGATGCGTGTGTCGACGCGGGCGAAGTAGTTCGGGCTGAGCAGCGGCCAGCGCAGGAACATCAGGCTCAGCAACTGGTCGATGACCATGAACTGGACCAGGAAGACCGCGACCGGCAGGGCGGTGGCGGGCCGGAGCACGATCAGTGCTGCGGCGCAGGCCGACGTGCAGGCACGGTCCGCGACGATGTCGAAGACCGCGCCGGCGCGCGTCTCCTGTCCCAGGCTCCGGGCGGCGGCGCCGTCGAGGATGTCGCCGATCCAGTAGAGCAGGTAGGCGGCGACCAGCAGGTGCGCGCTGCGCTGGGTCAGCGCCGCCACGGCGAGCCCGACGGCGCCGGCCGTACGGACGGCGGTGATGGCGTTGGGGACGTTGAGGAGCGTGACCGGCGGGCTGAGGCCGAGGGCGGTCATTCGGCGTCCTTGAGGATGCGTTGCATGTCGGCGGTGCGCCGGTTCAGGTCGGCCAACTGTGCGCTCACGTCGGTGAGCAGGCGCTGGGTCTCGGCGGCCTGCTCGGCGTACTGCCGCTGCAGTTCGCCGGCGACCGCCGTCCGGGTGCGGACGCCCGCGTACCAGACGACCGAGATGAGCACGGCGGCGACGACGACGAGGAAGACCGAGGCGGTGACGTCCATCTAACTTGTTCCTTTCGGTACGGCATCGCCGTCTGCGGCGGTGCTCAGGGTGGTGGCGGCGACCGCCACCACGTCGGGCGTGAGGTGCAACGAGAACGGGGCGGTCTCGTAGTACTTGAGCGCCTTGCCGTCCTCGGACAACTCCAGATGCGCGGTGACCAGCCCGGCCTTTTCCAACTTCTTGAGGTGCACCTGCAGCAGAGCGCGGCTGATGCCCAGATCGCGGGCGAGCTGTGAGACGTACGCGCGTCCGCCGGTCAGCGCGGCGAGCACCCGCAGTCGGTGCGGGCTGGCCAGCGTGGCAAGGACCTCGACCAACCGGTCGCCGCTCAGCTCTCCCATAGCTCACCTTGGCTCATGCCAACTATTATTGGCAGGGGCAAGCGCAATCGTCAACTCGAACACCCTCCGGCTCCGCCCACAGGCTGCGTCCACAGCCTGTGGATAGAACGCGTGTACGAAGCTGAGCAACTTTCGCACCGTGAGTACGCTTGATCGCGCGGCTCGGCGCCGGCCGACCCCTCCCCTACCTGGAACGACGTGCGAGTGGATCATCAGCGAGTCAGCCGTGACGTCATCGTCCGCCTCCCGATGGCGTCGAGCGTGCCGGAGGCCTGTCGGTGGACGGTCACCGCGCTGTCCCGCCACACCCCCGCGACGATCTCCGTGCTGCTCGCGGCCCACGACCGGCTGCGCTGCGTCGCGGCGACCGGGGCCTGGCAGGTCTTCGCGACAGTGCCGGCGCGCACCGGCATCGTCGGGCGGGTGTACGCCACCGGCACCCCCGCCGTCGTCCCGGACGTCACCACCGACCCGGACTACCTCCCGGTACGCCCGGACGTGACCGCCGAGCTGTGCGTACCGGTGCTGGACCCGACGGGCCTGGCGATCGGAGTGCTCGACCTGCAGTGGAGTGAGCCAGCCGACCTGGAGCTGTGGCGGGAGACGACGCAGCGGTTGGCCGACCGGCTCGGCGCGCGGATCGCCGCGCTCGGTGGCCCACCCGAGGAGAGCCGCAGCGAGAAGCTGCTCCGGCACGCCGCCGCACTCTCCTCCGCGCTCACCGAGGAGGAGCTGATGGGCGCGGCGGCCCACGCCGCCCGGGAGGTCTCCACCCTCTCCACCGCGGTGCTCCTGATCGCCGGCCAGCTCGGCCCGCCCCCGGCGACGCCGAGCGACCTGGAGACCCGGATCCGCGCCGAGCTGGCCGAGGCGGGTCCGGCGGCCCTGGCCCGGATGGTCGACCGGGCACACCGCTACGGCGCGGGGTACACGCTGGGCGAGGCGGGGCACCCCCCGACCGAGGACTACCGGCCGCTGACCCGGTCGGGGGCGCAGACGTTGGTCGCCGTTCCGGTCGGGCCGCCGGAGGCCGGCGGGGTGCTGCTGGTCGCCGACGAACGCGCCCTGCGACCGGACCCGACAACTGTCAGCCTGATGGAACTGCTCGCCGGGCAGGCGTGGACCAACCTGGACCGGCTCCGCACGCTGGCCCGACTACGGGAGCAGGCCAGCTCCGACCCGCTGACCGGGTTGCGGCACACCGGCCCGTTCGGGCAGCGGATCGCGGCGGCCACCCCGGGGCGTACGGCCCTGCTGGCGATCGACGTGGACGGCTTCAAGACCGTCAACGACACGTACGGCCACCAGGCCGGCGACCGGGTTCTGGTCGGGTTGGCCCGCGCTCTGGAGGAGGCCCTTCGGCACGGCGACGAGTTGTACCGGATCGGCGGCGACGAGTTCGTCGCGGTGATCGAAGTGAGTCGCCCCGAGGAGGCGGTCCGGATCGCCGAACGGCTGACCGAGGCGGCCCGGCGCATCGGCCGCACGATCAGCGTGGGCGTCGCGCTGCCCCGACCCGGCGAGTCCCCCAACGGCACCCTGAAAAGAGCCGACCAGGCCCTCTACGCGGTGAAACGCCGAGGCCGGGACGGCGTGCACCTGTCCGCCGCCTGAACGTCGATGGGTAGCCTGCCGGCATGGCAAAGGTTGTCACCTACCTGGAGATGCGCAACGCCAGGGACCTGCGACCTGGGAAGGTGGTGCCGGAGCTTCTCCTCCGGCGCGTCGACGGTGGCCTGCCGCTGGTGCGTGCCACAAATGCCCAGGTCGGAGCCCCCTACGGGTGGCGGAGCGCGTCTCGCACTGATGAGGAGTGGCAGGAGCTGGTGCGGTGTCATCCGCTGCGCCAGTACTGGTTCCTCACCCTGAGGGACGAGACCGTGGGGGTCGCGAATATGGAACCCCAGCCCGACGGAGACGTGGAGATCACCACCTTCGGACTGTTGCCCCAGTATGTCGGGAGGGGTCTCGGTGGCCATGCGCTGACGCTGACCATCCGGCAGGCATGGGACAGTGCGGCAGCGGAGTCTCCGGCCGTACGCAGGGTTTGGCTGCACACCTGCTCGCTGGACCACCCGAATGCACTAGGCAACTACCAGCGACGCGGCTTGACCGTCTATCGCACCGACGTCGAACCCGAGTGACAGTCGGCTCAGGCCGAATCAGGCGTTGCGGAGTTCCTTGGCGAGGAGTTCGGCGATCTGGGCGGTGTTGAGGGCCGCGCCCTTGCGCAGGTTGTCGCCGGTGACGAAGAAGTCGAGGGCGCGCGGGTCGTCCAGGGCGCGGCGGATCCGGCCGACCCAGGACGGGTCGGTGCCGACCGCGTCGATCGGCATCGGGAACTCCCCGGCGGCGGGATCGTCGACCAGGATCACCCCGGGCGCGTTGCGCAGTGCCTCGCGGGCGCCCTCGGCGTCCACCTCGGTGCCGAAGACCGCGTGCACCGCCACCGAGTGGGCGGTGACCACCGGCACCCGGACGCAGGTGGCGGAGACCTTGAGGTCGGGCAGGCCGAGGATCTTCCGCGACTCGTTGCGGATCTTCATCTCCTCCGATGACCAGCCGCCGTCGGCCGGCGAGCCCGCCCAGGGCACCACGTTGAGCGCCAGCGGGGCCGGGAACGGGCCGAGGTCGTCGCCGACCGCCTGGCGGACGTCGCCGGTGCGCGAGCCGAGCGCGCGATCCCCGGCGACCTTGGTGAGCTGGTCGTGCAGGATGTCCACGCCGGCCTGGCCGGCGCCGGAGACCGCCTGGTAGGAGGCGAGCACCAACTCCCGCAGGCCGTACTCGCGGTGCAGGGGCGCCACCGCGACGATCATCGCGAGGGTGGTGCAGTTGGCGTTCGCGATGATGCCCCGGGGCCGGTTGCGGACCTGCTCGGGGTTGATCTCCGGAACGACAAGCGGGACGTCCCGGTCCATCCGGAACGCGCCGGAGTTGTCGACGGCGATCGCGCCACGAGCGACGGCGATCGGCGCCCACTCGGCGGAGACCTCGTCGGGCACGTCGAACATCGCCACGTCGACGCCGTCGAACGCCTCCGGGGTCAGCGCCTGGACGACGACGTCCTCACCTCGGCAGCGCACCCGCTTGCCGACCGAGCGTTCGGAGGCGAGCAGCCGGATCTCGCCCCAGACGTTGCGACGCCCGCTGAGCAGCTCACACATCACGGTGCCGACGGCACCTGTCGCTCCGACCACGGCGAGGGTGGGCAGCGCCGTCATCGGCGCTACCTACCTGTCCCCGCGTAGACCACGGCTTCGGTATCGCCGCCCAGCTCGAACGCGTCGTGGATGGCGCGGACGGCGGCGTCGAGGTCGGTGTCCCGGCAGACCACGGAGACCCGGATCTCGGAGGTGGAGATCATCTCGATGTTGACCCCGGCCGCGCCGAGCGCGGCGAAGAAGCCGGCGGCCACCCCGGGGTGCGAGCGCATGCCGGCACCGATCAGCGAAACCTTGCCGACGTGGTCGTCGTAGAGCAGGCCCTTGAACTTGACCGGCTCCTGGATCTTGCTGAGCGCGGCCATCGCGGTCGGGCCGTCGGCCTTGGGCAGGGTGAACGAGATGTCCGTCCGGCCGGTGCCCTCGGTGGAGACGTTCTGCACGATCATGTCGATGTTGATCTCGGCGCCGGCAACAGTGTCGAAGATCCGCGCGGCGGCACCCGGCTCGTCGGGCACCCCGACGATCGTGATCTTGGCCTCACTGCGGTCGTGCGCGACCCCGGTGATCAGTGCCTGCTCCACGGAAAGGTCCTCCATCGATCCGGTGACCATCGTGCCGGTGTTGGTCGAGTATGACGAACGGACGTGGATCGGCAACCCCGCCCGACGGGCGTATTCCACGCTACGCAGGTGCAGCACCTTCGCGCCGCACGCGGCCAGCTCCAGCGTCTCCTCGTAGGTGATGGTGCGGATGTGCCGGGCGTTGGGCACGATCCGCGGATCGGCGGTGAAGATGCCGTCCACGTCGGTGTAGATCTCGCAGACGTCGGCGTGCAGGGCGGCGGCGAGCGCCACGGCGGTGGTGTCCGAGCCACCCCGGCCCAGCGTCGTGACGTCCTTGGTGTCCTGCGAGACACCCTGGAAGCCGGCGACGATGACCACCGACCCCTCGTCGAGCGCGCCCTTGAGCCGCCCGGGGGTGACGTCGATGATCCGCGCGCGGCCGTGCACCGAGGTGGTGATCACACCGGCCTGCGAGCCGGTGAACGAGCGGGCTTCGTACCCCAGGTTGTGGATGGCCATGGCGAGCAACGCCATGGAGATCCGCTCCCCGGCGGTGAGCAGCATGTCCAGCTCGCGGCCCGGCGGCAGCGGGCTGACCTGGTTGGCCAGGTCCAGCAGCTCGTCGGTGGTGTCCCCCATCGCGGAGACCACCACCACCACGTCGTCGCCGGCCTTGCGGGCGTCGACGATGCGCTCGGCCACCCGCTTGATCCGCTCGGCGTTGGCGACGGAGGACCCGCCGTACTTCTGCACCACGAGTGCCACGACGTGCACTCCCTCCCAGCGACCCTGAGCGTGCCGACGCCGCCGGAACCGGTGCCGGCGGCGCGTGTCAATCCCCTTGAGGGTATCCGGCGGGTAACGACGCCGGGTCAGGTGATCCCACCATCCGGCCCGCGCGGGGCGGCCGGGCCGCTCCCACCAGCTCCGGCGGTACGCGGGGACGACCCGTCCGACACGCCGGAACGGCCCATCACGTGCCGGCACCCGCCAAACAGCCCGCACCCACCAGAATGGGCCGGTGCCCGTCCCCACCCGCTCGGCCGGCCGCGTGCTCGGGCCGCTCGTGTTCGCCCTGCCAGCTCTCCTGGTCGCCTGCACCGACGCGCAGCCTCCGGCCCCGCCGCCCGCCGATCCGGGACCGGTCACGGTGGACGCCGCGCGGGACGAGCTGGCCGCCCTCGCCGCGGCCGCCCAGGATCGCCACCTGGTGGCGCAGTACGTGTACACCCAGACCGGCCAACCGGTTCGCACCATCGCGTTCACCAGCGCGAACGACGGCAGTTGGCGGGTCGACGTGCCGGGCGGCGCGTTGGGTGGCGCCGCCGACGTCTCGATAGCCGCCACGGCCGAGGGGCTGTTCCAGTGCGCCCTGCCGTCGGCCGGGCGACCGGAGTCGGCGAGCTGCGTACGCCTCGGTGAGCGCGACGACGCGATCCCCCGCCGGTCGGACCCCCGGGTCCAGCATCCGCTCACCGACTGGCTGGATGTGCTCACCGACCGGCGCGCACCGCTGGCGGTGGCTCCCGCCAGCCCACCCGAGGGACTCACCGGCGTCTGCTACTCGGTGGACTCCACCTCGGCGTCGCTCAACGCCCCGGTGGACGTGGGCATCTACTGCTACGAGCGGGACGGCACTCCGACCGGGGTGCGGACCGGGGCGGGGACGCTGCGGTTGGCCGCGCCGCCGGGCCCGGCGCCGGCCACCGTGCAGTTGGCCGGCCCGGTGGTGCTCGACCGGGACCCGCTCGACACCGCCGCGCCCCCGACCCCCGACCCGTCGGACAGCCCAAGCGCGGGAACGCCCTGATCTTCGTCCCGTTACGGGTGCCCTTGCCCACATTTCGCCCACCCCACCAAGGGGGGCGAATCGCCCATCCGGAACACTTCACCCATGGCCGATCTGACCTCGCTACTCGCCTTCCGCTGGAGCCCCCGGGCCTTCGACCCGAGCGCCGAGGTGACGTCGGACGAGGCGGCCTCGCTGCTGGAGGCCGCCCGCTGGGCGCCGTCGGCGGACAACCGCCAGCCCTGGCGGTTCGCCCTCGGCCACCGCGACGACGACACCTGGAAGCGGATCCTGATCAGCCTGCCGCACGGCGACCAGGGCTGGGTCCGACACGCGTCGACACTGGTGGTCGGCGCGCACACCGGCGGCGACGCCGAGCGGGCCGCGTACGACCTCGGTCAGGCCATGGCCCACCTGACCCTCCAGGCCACCGCGCTCGGCCTGCACGTGCGTCAACTGACCCGCTTCGACCAGACCGGCCTCGCCACCGAACTCGACCTGCCCGGCGGCGTTCGCCCGCTGGTGGTCGCCGCCGTCGGCCGGCTCGGTGACCCGTTCACCCTGCCGCCCGATCTGCGCGCCCGGGAGACCGGCCTGCGGCACCGCCGCCCGATCGCCGACCTGCTGCTCCGCTGACCGACAGCGGGCTCACCCACCGCCGCCGGCCCGCAGCAGGACCCGCGCGGCGTCGGTGTTGCGGTAGAGGACGTGCCGACCCTGCCGGGACCGGGAGACGAGGCCGGCGGCGTGCAGCGCGGTCAGGTGCGCGGAGACGTTTCCGGCGGACATCCCGGTGCGGCGGGCCAGGTCGGTGGTGGTGGTCGCGGCGTCGAGCAGGTACAGCAGCGCGGCCCGGCCCGAGCCGATCACCCGAGCCAGTGGATCGCCGGGCGGTGGCTCGGCCGCCTCCCAGAGCGTCCCGACCGCCCGTACCGGGTACGCGCCGGCCGGCAGCGAGTCCTCCAGGAGGTTCCACAGCACCCGGCGGTCCGTGAACACCGTCGGGTTCAGCGCCAACCCACGACCACGCAGGTCGAAGTCCCGCTCGAACGGGTCGTCGCTGACCACCCGGTCGCCGAGCCAGCGCAGGCTCGGGTGGAGCTGGTCGAAGAACCGACCGGCGCCGCCCTCGGCGAGCTGGGCGGCCCGGTACGCCACATCGGCGTCGAGCAGCGCCCGCATCCGCGGCCAGTCCGGGGCGATCGCCTCCTCGTGCCAGACCCGCACCGCGTCGACGAGCTGCGGCAGCAGCCCGCGGGGGTCGGTGAGCAGCGCCTGCCCGAACGGGCTCAGCGGCCGGCGC
The DNA here is from genome assembly GCF_050942285.1 of Micromonospora sp. CA-240977. Taxonomy (NCBI): domain Bacteria; kingdom Bacillati; phylum Actinomycetota; class Actinomycetes; order Micromonosporales; family Micromonosporaceae; genus Micromonospora; species Micromonospora sp. CA-240977. Next base: position 7,253,867 of record NZ_CP192055.1, read on the forward strand.
GGGGTGGTCGCCAGCAGATCCTGGACCACCACGCGCGGCGGCGTCGCGGCGATCTGCTCAACCTGCTCGGCCATCTCCACGTTCGGCCGGGCCGCCGGGGTGAGGAAGTCGGGCAACCAGCACCCCCGCCGGGCCAGCGCCGTCAGCGGTCGGACCCGGGCGGCCACCTCGGGGCGACGCAGGATCACCCGGGCCCTGTCGATCCAGGGCAGGTGCACCGCGTAGCGGACCGGGCTGGCCATCGCCCACATGCTCATGACCGTCTCGTTGACCGGCGACACGGCGAGCCGCACCCCCGCCACGTCGGACAGGCTGAACCGCAACTCGGACACTCGCACCCCCGGCGCAGGATTCGGTCCAGCCTAAAAGACTCGACCGATCTCATGGGTGCCCGGTTCACTCGGCGGCCATGGGGGCCAGAGACACCATCCGCACCGTTGTCCGAAACGTCGTGCCGCCGGCCGGGCTGACCCGCGCCCTGGCTGTGCAGGCCATGGTCTACGCCGTCGGGAGCGGCCTGTTCCACGCCGGCAGCGCCGTCTTCTTCACCAGGGCGCTGGGGCTCAGCGCCGCCCAGGTCGGGCTGGGGCTCTCCGTCGCCGCGGGGGTGTCGCTGCTGGGCACCGTGCCGCTGGGCGGTCTCACCGACCGGTACGGACCGCAGCGGGTCTGGATCGTCGGGCTGGTGCTGGACGCGGCGCTCTTCGCGACGTACCCGTTCGTGGGCGGCTTCGCCGGGTTCCTCGCCGTGGTGGTGGCGCTGGCGGCCGTGGACGCGTCGACCGGCGTGGCCCGGCAGGTCTACTCGATCAACGCGCTCGCCCCGGCCGAACGGGTCACCGCGATGGCGTACCAGCGGTCGTCGCTGAACGTCGGCTTCGGCCTGGGCGCGGTGATCAGCGGCCTGGTGCTGGCGGTGGACACGATCGAGGCGTACCGGGGGATGGTCTGGTTCATCTCGACGGTCTACCTGGTGACGGCGCTCTTCGTGCGGCGACTGCCCCGACTGCCGCAGGTGACCCGGCCAGCGGAGCCGATGAGTCGGCTGGCCGTGCTGCGGGACCGCCCGTTCATGGCGGTGTCCCTGCTCTCCGGGCTGCTCACCGCCCACCAGGCGCTCTACCTGACGGTGATGCCGCTGTGGATCCTCACCCACACCGACGCCCCGAAGACGGTCATCGCCGCTCTGGTGCTGCTCAACACCGTCCTGATCGTGCTGCTCCAGGTACGCGTCAGCCGGGGCGCCGACACCGCCGCGGACGCGGCGCGGGCCTCTCGCCGGGGCGCCCTGCTGATCGCTTCGTTCTGCCTGGTCCTGCCGATCTCCGGGATCACCCGGGGCTGGCTCACCATCGTGGTGCTGGTGGCCGCCGCGACGGTACTGATCCTGGCCGAGCTGATCGAGTCGGCGGGCACCTGGGGGCTCACCGCCACCCTGCCGCCGGCCGGCCAACGCGGCGCGTACGTGGGGGCGTTCCGGCTCGGCGAGCAGGTGCAGTACCTGATCGCCCCGGCGGGGCTGACCGCGCTCGGCGTGACCACCGGCGGCTGGGGATGGTTACCGACGGCAGCGATCTTCGTGCTGGTCGGAGTGGCGATCGTGCCCGCTGTGGCCTGGGCCGGACGGACGCCGAGGCTTGGGTGCCGAGGTCGAGGAGCAGGCCATGACTCCGATCCCATAGTCCGGACCAACCTTTCCACCCTCCGCTCCATCACGTAGGGTGACTTGGTCATGTGGCGGGCGCTTCTCCTCCTTAGCCGCCGCGACGAGGCCTGACCGGCCGGCACCTCGTCGCGGAGTCGCATCGCGCCGTCCAGCACATCTGATCTTCCTCTCGGCACCGCCGCGCACCGTCGCCCGGCACCTCGCCGACACCTTCCGATCTGCTGACGCCACATGTTCCAGGGAGCACTCCGAGATGGCTCAACCTGTCACCGACGCCGATACCGATCCGATCGCCCGGCAACGCCCGAGCCGGATGCCGTACCACCGCTACCAGCCGTACCGGGAGCAGTTCCGGATCGACCTGCCGGACCGCACCTGGCCCACCCGCACTGTCGAGGCCGCCCCACGCTGGTGCGCTGTGGATCTCCGCGACGGCAACCAGGCACTGATCGACCCGATGTCGCCCGAGCGCAAGCGGCGGATGTTCCAGCTGCTGGTCCAGATGGGCTACAAGGAGATCGAGGTCGGCTTCCCGTCGGCCAGCCAGACCGACTTCGACTTCGTCCGGCAGCTCATCGAGCAGGACATGATCCCCGACGACGTCACCATCCAGGTGCTCACCCAGTGCCGGGAGCACCTGATCGACCGGACGTTCGAGTCGCTGCGCGGCGCGAAGCGGGCCATCGTGCACTTCTACAACTCGACGTCCACCCTCCAGCGCCGGGTGGTCTTCGGGCTGGACAAGGACGGCATCGCCGACATCGCCACCACCGGCGCGCGGCTCTGCCAGAAGTACGCGGAGATCCACACCCCGGACACCGAGATCTTCTACGAGTACTCGCCGGAGTCGTACACGGGCACCGAGCTGGAGTACGCGCTGGAGGTCTGCTCCCGGGTGATCGACGTGATCGACCCGACGCCCGACCGGCCGCTGATCATCAACCTGCCGGCCACCGTCGAGATGGCCACGCCGAACGTGTACGCCGACTCGATCGAGTGGATGCACAGGCACCTGCCGCGCCGGGACAGCGTGGTGCTGAGCCTGCACCCGCACAACGACCGGGGCACCGGGGTCGCCGCCGCCGAGCTGGGCCTGCTGGCCGGCGCGGACCGCATCGAGGGCTGCCTGTTCGGCAACGGCGAGCGCACCGGCAACGTCGACCTGGTGACGCTGGGCCTCAACATCTTCTCCCAGGGCATCGACCCGATGATCGACTTCTCGAACATCGACGAGATCCGGCGGGCCGTCGAATACTGCAACCAGCTGCCGGTGCACGAGCGCCACCCGTACGCGGGCGACCTGGTCTACACCGCCTTCTCCGGGTCCCACCAGGACGCCATCAAGAAGGGCTTCGACGCCCTCGCCGCCGACGCCAAGGCCGCCGGGGTGCCGATGGACGAGCACACCTGGGCCGTTCCGTACCTGCCGATCGACCCGAAGGACCTGGGCCGCACCTACGAGGCGGTCATCCGGGTCAACTCGCAGTCCGGCAAGGGCGGCATCGCGTACATCATGAAGAGCGAGCACCAACTGGACCTGCCGCGCCGGCTCCAGATCGAGTTCTCCGGTGTGGTGCAGCACGTCACCGACCACGACGGCGGCGAGGTCGACCCGGCCGCCATGTGGGAGATCTTCGCGACGCACTACCTGCTCGACCACCAGCCCGACCCGGCGGTCCGGCTGAGCAGCTACACGATCGGCACCACGGACGGCAAGGTCGACATCGAGGCCCAGGTCGTCATGGGCACCGAGCGGCACTCGCTCGCCGCGATCGGCAACGGCCCGATCGACGCGTACGTCAACGCGCTCCAGTCGGTCGGGGTGGGCGTACGGGTGCTCGACTACCACGAGCACGCGCTCTCCTCCGGTGGGGACGCGCAGGCCGCCGCGTACGTGGAGTGCGAGGTCGACGGTCGGACGGTCTGGGGTGTCGGCACCGACGCCAACATCGTCACCGCCTCGATCAAGGCGGTCACCAGCGCCGTCAACCGCGCCCGCGGCTGACCACACGGGCCGCGTCCGCGGCTGACCGCACGCGCTGCGCCCCCGAGGATGGTTCGCTACCTCGGGGGCGTGGCCGCGGGCAGCGAGGGGCAGGGCTGCGACGGTGGGGCCGCACGGGGCGGCCGGTGCACAAGCACGAGGGCCAGCACGGCCCCGGCCAGCAACAACCCCGCACACCAGACCATGGCGCCCCGGAACGCGTTGGTCAGCTCGACCTTCTGCGCGTAGCCGCTGCCGGACAGGCCGACAAGCAGCGGCAGCGCCGCCACCGCGAGCAGGCCGCCGGCCCGGGACGCGGCGTTGTTGAAGCCGCTCGCCACCCCGGAGAACCGGTCCTGCACGGCGGCGAGCACCGAGGCGGTCAGCGGCGCCACCACAAGGGTCAGCCCGATGCCGAAGAGCAGCACCCCGGGCAGCACGTCGGTCCAGTACGACGCTCCCGGGCCGACGCCGCGCAGCAGCAGCAGACCGATCGCGGCGAGCACCGGCCCGACGGTCAGCGGCAGTCGCGGGCCGATCCGCGCCGACAGCGCTCCGGCTCGGGCCGACCCGGCCAACAGCAGCAGGGTCATCGGCAGCAACGCGATGCCGGTGCGGAAGGCCGACCACCCGACCACGTTCTGGAGGTAGACGGCGAAGAAGAAGGTGAACCCGCCGAGCGCCGCGTAGACGACCACCGTGAAGATGTTCAGCACCGAGAAGAGCCGGCTGCTGAACAGCCCGGTGGGCAGCATCGCGGCGTCGCCCCGTCGCCGTTCCAGCAGTACGAATGTCACAGCGGACAGCACCCCGACCAGCGCCGCGATCAGCACCGGGGCCGAGTCGAAACCCCGCGCCGGCGCGTCGATCAGGGCGTACGTGACGCCGGCCAGCGCGAGCGCGCCGAGCAGCGCCCCTTCGACGTCGAACCGCCGTCGGGCCCGACCCGGTACCGCGGTCCGGGAGGCGCTCTCGTCCCGGCTCTCCGGCACCCAGCGCATGGCGGCAAGCACCACGAGCACGGCGATCGGCAGGTTGAGGAAGAAGATCCAGCGCCAGGACAGCGCGTCGATCAGCCAGCCGCCGATGAACGGGCCCAGCGCTGTGGACACCCCGGACAGTCCGGCCCAGGCGCCGATGGCCCGACCCCGGTCGTCCGGGTGGAAGCTGGCCTGGAGCACGGAGAGCGACCCGGGGGTGAGCAGGGCGCCGCCGGCGCCCTGGAGGAACCGGGCCGCGATCAGCCAACCGGTGCCCTGGGCCAGCCCGCACAGCACCGAGGCGACGGTGAACCAGACGACTCCGATGAGGAAGACGCGCCGCCGGCCGAAGCGGTCCCCGAGCGCGCCGCCGAGCAGCACGAACGCCGCGAGCATCAGCAGGTAGCCGTTGATGGTCCACTGGAGATCGGCGACGTTCGCGTCGAGGTCCTGCCCGAGCTTCGGCAGCGCCACGTTGACGACGGTGCTGTCGAGGAAGACCATGCCAGAGGCGAGTACGGCGGCGAGGAGCGTGCCCCGGCCGGCGGTGGTGCCCATCCGGAGGGCGGATGCCGGTACGGGTGCGGTCATCCCACCAATCTGCCTTGCATCATGTGGGAGACGCCACGAAACGCCGAAACCATTCCCGGGTACTGTGCGCAATCGCCGGGAGACCGCAAGCTGGAGAGGTGTCGTCTGTGCGTACCAGATCAGGACCGCGAGCGGCGGTGACCGCGCTCGCCGCGGCGCTGGCGCTCGGCGTGGCCGGTTGCGTCCCACAGGACGAGCCGGTGACGCCACCGCCCTCGACCGACGGCGGCAACGCGGCGGAGCAGCTGAGCCAGCTCACCGTGGCCACCGCCGGCTCGATGAAGGGTTACAGCCGGGACCGCTTCCCGCACTGGCGGGACACCGGCAAGAACTGCGACGTGCGGGACAGCATCCTCCAGCGGGACGGCAAGGACGTGAAGCTCTCCGGCTGCAACGTGGTCGGTGGGCGCTGGGAGAGCGTGTACGACGGCCGCAGCTTCTCCGATCCCTCCGACGTGGACATCGACCACATGGTGCCGTTGGCCAACGCGTGGCGCTCGGGTGCCGACGAGTGGGACGACGCGAAGCGCGGTGATTTCGCAAACGACACGACCCGTCCGCAGCTCTTCGCGGTTTCCGCGTCGTCGAACAGGGCAAAGGGTGACCAGGACCCGTCCCAGTGGAAGCCGGCAAACCGATCGTACTGGTGCAAATATGCCCAGGACTGGGTGACGGTCAAGCACCACTGGCGGCTGACTGTGACAAGCGCCGAGAAGGCCGCCCTGACCGACATGTTGGAGGGCTGTTGAGTGGGGAGCGAATCGTGACCGCCGCCGGAGAGGGCGGCCCGGCCGCCGCCGGCATGACCGCGGACGGCACCGCTGAGACTCCCGCCGCCGTGCCGGGCGCCGGCATGGTCGCGGACTCGGGCGGCGCGGCCGGCCCGCAGAGCCGCACCAGCGACATCGTGCCCGGTCCCGGTGGCGTGATGACCGATGAGGTCGGCGTCGTCACCGGTGATCTGACGTTGCGCACCGAGTACGCGGACGGCAAGGTCACGCTGCGGGTGCAGTACAAGGACGCCGACGAGTGGTACGTGGTGACCAGTACGTCGGTCGCGCTTGCCGACCCGGCGGGGCTGGACGCGGTGCACGGCGTCGCGGTGGGCCTGCTGCACCGCCCCGAGGGCTGAGCCAGCCGAACCCCGCACCGGCAGGGGCCGTCCGTCACCGGACGACCCCTGGCGGCGTCACGGGGTGGGGATCAGCTCCCCCGGCGGGTCGACGGGGCCGGTGCCCTCGCTCGGGCGGACCAGCTCCACCTCCACCTCGTGCGGCCGGATCCGGCCGGCGGCGATGTCCTCGGCGAAGTGGCAGGCCACCCGGTGTCCGCCGACGACGTCGCGCAGCTCCGGCCGCTCGTCGGCGCACCTGGTCGGTTGCGCCCACGGGCACCGGGTGTGGAACCGACAGCCGGACGGCGGGTTGGTCGGCGACGGCAGGTCACCGGCGAGCAGGATCCGCTCCCGGCGGTCCTCCACGAGCGGATCGGGCACCGGCACCGCGGACATCAGCGCCCGGGTGTACGGGTGCATCGGCTCGCGGTAGAGGTCGTCGCTGGACGCCTCCTCCACCAGCCCGCCGAGGTACATGACGCCCACCGTGTCGGCGATGTGCCGCACCACCGCCAGGTCGTGCGCGATGATCAGATACGTCAGGCCACGCTCGTTCTGCAGGTCCTCGAGCAGGTTGAGCACCTGGGCCTGGATGGACACGTCAAGCGCGGAGACCGGCTCGTCGGCGACGATCAGGTCCGGGTCGAGCACCAGCGCGCGGGCGATGCCGATCCGCTGGCGCTGGCCGCCGGAGAACTCGTGCGGGTACTTGCCGAGGGCCGACGCCGGCAGGCCGACCGCCTCCAGCGTCTCGCGCAGCCGCTTGTTCGTCTCGACCTTGTCGCCGGCCAACCCGTGCGCCTTGAGCCCCTCCACCAACAGCGACTCCACCGACTGTCGGGGGTCGAGGCTGGAGAGCGGATCCTGGAAGATCATCTGCATCCGGCGGCGGGCCTGCCGCATCGCCTCGCCCTTCAGCGAGCGCACGTCGGTGCCGTCGAAGACGATCTCGCCCTCGGTCGGCTCGACGAGCCGCAGCAGGCCGCGACCCAACGTCGACTTGCCGCAGCCGGACTCGCCGACCAGGCCGTACGTCTCGCCCTTGCGGATGCTCAGCGACACCCCGTCCACCGCGTAGACGTAGCCGACGGTGCGGTCGAAGAGCAGGCCGCTCTTGATCGGGAAATGGACCTTGACGTCGCGCAGCTCGATCAGGGGTTCGGTCTGTTCGGTCATCGGACCGCCACCTCCTCGGAGACGGGGTTGTTGCAGCGGAGGTCGCCGCCGGTGGCGGTGGGTTCGAGCGGCGGCGGCCCTTCGAGACACGCGTCCACAACGTTGTCGCAGCGCGGCGCGAACGCGCACCCCTCGGCCCACGGGATGTTGTCGGCGACCGACCCGCGGATCGCGTGCAGTCGCTCGCCGCGCGGTGAGTCCAGCCGGGGCACCGAGCTGAGCAGCCCATGGGTGTACGGGTGCCGGGCGTGCGCGAACAACTCGTGCCGCCGCTCCCGCTCGACCACCTTGCCGCCATAGAGGACGTTGACGGTGTCGCAGAGCCCGGCCACCACGCCCAGATCGTGCGTGATCATGACGAGCGCGGTGCCGGTGTCGTCGACCAACTGCTTGAGCAGGGTGAGGATCTGCGCCTGGATGGTCACGTCGAGCGCGGTGGTCGGCTCGTCGGCGATCAGCAGCCGAGGCTTGCAGGCCAGCGCGATGGCGATCAGCGCGCGCTGGCGCATTCCGCCGGAGATCTGGTGCGGGTACTCGGTGAGCCGCCGCTGCGGGTCGGGGATGCCGACCGCGTCGAGCAGGTCCCGCGACTCGCGCAGCGCCTGCTTGCGATCCCGACCCTGGTGGCGCTCCAACACCTCGGCCACCTGGACCCCGATCGGGATGACGGGGTTCAGCGAGGAGAGCGGGTCCTGGAAGATCATGCTGATCTCCCGGCCGCGTCGGTCGCGCATGTCGTCCAGGCGCAGCTTCAGCAGGTCGGTGCCGTCGAAGAGCACCTCCCCGGTGACCTTGTTGCCGCGCTTGGGCAGCAGACCCATGATGGCCAGGCTTGTCACGCTCTTGCCGCAGCCGGACTCGCCGACCAGGCCGACCGTCTGCCCCGGCTCCACCGTGAAGCTGACCTTGTCCACGGCGGTGAAGGGCCGCTCGCCGCGCCGCTGGAACACGACGCTCAGGTCACGGACGTCGAGCAGGCTCATCGGGTCACTTCCTCACTGCTGTGGTCCTTCGCTCGCGACTGTGGGGCTCGCAAGCTCACTTCTCGCGCTCGCCCGGGACGGGGTCCTGGCGCGCTGACAGCGCTCACCGTGGTCACCGCCGATTCTTCGGGTCGATCGCCTCGCGCATCGCCTCACCCAGCAGGGTGAAGCCGAGCGCGACCACGATGATCGCGAGCGCGGGGAAGTACGCCAGCTCCGGGCGGACCTCGAAGTAGCGCTGGCCGTCCACGCCGAGCATCAGGCCCCACTCGGCCCGGTTGATGTCCGGGTCGCCGAGGCCCAGGAAGGACAGCGCCGCTGCGTCCAGAATGGCCACCGCGAAGGTCAGGGTCGCCTGCACGATCACCGCGGTCAACGAGTTGGGCAACATGTGCCGCAGCACGATGTTGCGCTCCTTGACGCCGAGCGCGCGGGCGGCCAACACGTGGTCGCTCTCCCGTTGGGCCAGCATCGAGCCGCGCAGCAGCCGGGCGAAGATCGGCACGCTCACGATGGCCACCGCGAAGATGACAGTCCACTGACTCGACCGGCTGGCCATCGCGACAAGGGTGATCGCGAGCAGCAGGCTCGGCAGGGCCAGCATCACGTCGGTGAGCCGCATCAGGACCACGTCGACCCAGCCGCCGAACGCGCCGGCGATCGCGCCGATCAGCACCCCGAGCGCGAGACCGATGAGGGTCGCGAGTACGCCCACGAAGAGCGTCTGCCGGGCGCCGTAGATCATGCGGGACAGGAAGTCCCGGCCGAGCGGGTCGGAGCCGAGCGGGAACCCGTTGCTGGCCCCCGGGATGGTGTCCACGGTGAGGCCCTTGGTCAGCGCGTCGAAGCGCTGCACCGGATCGTGCGGCGCGATCAGCGGAGCGAAGATCGCCACCAGGACGAACAGCCCCACGATGACGGCCCCGACGATGGCGACCGGGTTGCGCCGCAGCCGGCGCACGGCGTCGCGGACGAGGCTGATCCCGCCCCGGTCGGCGGCGCTCGCCTGGGCCAACTCGTCGAGCCGTGCCTTCTTACGGTCGCCGAGCAGGCCGATGCTGCGCTCGCTCATGCCGGGACGTGGCTTGTCGTCCCCGGGACGGGGAGCCGGCGTACCGGCCTGGGTGATCGGGTCACTCATCGCACACGCACCCTCGGGTCGATGAAGGCGTAGGAGAGGTCGACAAGCAGGTTGACCACCACGAAGACCAGCGCGGCCAGCAGGATGATCGCCTGGAGCACCGGGTAGTCCCGGCCGCCGCTGATCGAGTCGGTGATCAGCGTGCCGATGCCGCCCCAGTTGTAGACCTTCTCGGTGAGCACCGCGCCGGAGAGCAGCGCACCGGTCTGCAGGCCGATGGTCGTGACCACGGGCAGGAGCGCGTTGCGCAGGATGTGCCGGCCGCGGATCGTACGGTGGCGCAGGCCCTTCGCCTCGGCGGTCCGTACGTAGTCCTCGTTGAGGACGTCGAGCACGCTGGCCCTGGTGATCCGCACGATCACCGCCAACGGAATGGTGGCGAGGGTGATCGCCGGCAGGATCAGGTGCCACAACGCGTCGGCGCTGACGTCGAACTCCCTGGTCAACAGGCCGTCGAGCACGAAGAACCCGGTTACGTTCGTGTTGTCCAGGCCGGTGGTGAGCCGCCCGGACGGCGGGAACCAGTGGATGTTCTGGGTGAAGACGTCCTTGAGCAGGTAGCCCAGGAAGAAGATCGGGATGGAGATGCCGAGCAGGGTGCCGGCGATGGTGAGGTTGTCCGGCCACCGTCCGCGCCAGCGGGCAGCGAGGTAGCCGAGCGGCACACCGAGGCCGACGGCGATGATCATCGCGGCGAGGGCCAGTTCGATGGTGGCCGGGAAGGCGCGGCTGATCACCTCGGTGACCGGGTCACCGGTTCGGATCGAGTTGCCGAAGTCGCCGGTCATGACCCGCTGCATGAACTTGCCGTACTGCACCAGGATCGGCTGGTCGTAGCCGAGCGCCTTGGTCAGCAACTCGCGACGCTCGGGCGTGGCCCGCTCGCCGAGCAGCGCCTCGACCGGGCCACCGGGCAGGTTCCGCAGCCAGACGAAGATCAACGCCGACAGCGCTATGAGGGTCACCACCAGCTGCAACAGGCGGCGAACTATGACTCGCAACATCTCTCACACACCAGACTCTCAAAGATCGCGGATCGGCCCGGGCCGGGAGGAACCCCGGACCCGGGCCGATCACGCCTACGGCCTCAGCCGAGGAACGTCACTTGCTGATGCTGACCGTGTTGAATCGCTCGTCGGTCAACGGGCTGGCCACCAGGCCCTTGACATCCTTGGTGACGACGATGGCCGGCGGGGCGTGCCAGAGCGGCACGGCCGGCAGCCACTTGGCGGCGATGTCCCGGTTGACCTGCTCCCAGGCCGCCTTCTTGCCGGCGTCGTCAACGGTGCCGTCGGCCTTGGTGATGGCGTCGAACATCTCGGTCATCGACTGGTCGCCGAACTCGGTCTTGGCCCGGCCGAAGAACGTGCCAACGAAGTTGCCCGGGTCGTTGTAGTCACCCGTCCAGCCGAGGATGTGCAGGTCCTGCTTGCCGAACTGCTGCACGTCGTCCTTGAAGCCACCGTTCCACGGGCGAGGCACACCGTTGACCTTGATGCCGACAGCCTGCAGGTCGTTGGCGAGGACGGTGAAGATCTCCTGCGGGTTCGGCATGTACGGCCGGGTGACGTCCGGCGGGTAGTAGAAGTTGAGCGTCAGACCCTCGGCGCCCGCGTCCTTGAGGAGCTGCTTGGCCTTCTCCGGGTTGTAGTCGTACTTCTGCACGTCCGGGGCGTAGCCGAGCACGGTGTCCGGCAGGAACTCGTCGGCGACCTTCGCGCCACCCGGGCCCTTGGTCTGCACGAGCTGCTGACGGTTGAGCGCGTAGGCGATCGCCTGACGCACCCGCAGGTCCTTCAGCTTCGGGTTCTTCTGGTTGAGACCGAGGTAGAGGATGTTGAACGCCGGGCGGTTGATGACCTGGAAGCCCTCACCCTCGAGCGCCTTGCGGTCGGCCGGGGCCGGGAAGTCGATGCCCTGGACGGTGCCGGCACGAAGCTCCTGCTTGCGGGTGCTCTCGTCCTTGATGACCTTGATGATCATCTTGTCCACCTTGGCCTTGTCGCCAAAGTAGTCCGGGTTGCGGTTCAGGGTGATCTCGCTCTTGGCCTTGTCCCAGCCACCGAAGGTGAACGGGCCGGTGCCGACCGGGTTGGTCGTGGCGAAGGCGCTGTACTCGAACGAGTCGCCGCTCTGCTTCACGGTGTCGGCGTCGTACTTCTTCAGCGCCTCCGGGCTCGCGATCGAGAGCGAGGTCAGCGCGAAGGCACCCGGGAAGGCGCCCTTGTACTGGTTCAGCGTGACGACGGCGGTGCCGTCGCCCTGCGCCTCACACTTGTTGTAGATCGGCTTGCCGGCGGACTCGCTCTCGTTCTTGGCGAAGCCCCCGAAGACGTCCATGTAGTAGATCATCTGGGACTGGGCGGCAGCGCCCTTCATGTTGTACCAGCGGTCGAAGTTGTAGCAGACCGCTGCGGCGTTGAACGGCGTACCGTCGTGGAACTTCACGCCCTGACGGAGCTTGAACGTCCAGACCTTGCCCGCCGGGTCGTGCTCCCAGCTCTCCGCCAGACCGCCCTGAAGCTCCGCGGTGCCCGGCTTGTGGCTGACCAGGGTGTCGAACATCTGCCGGACCGGCCGGAACGACTCACCGTCATCGTTGAAGATCGGATCGAAGTTCTTCGGGTCACCGGCACCCGCGAAGATGAAGGTGCCGCCAGTCTTGGCCTCGCCACTGTCGCCGTCGCGCTCGCTCTTCGCGCAGCCGGCCGCGCCGACCGCCAGAGCGGCTACGGCCGCGATGGCCACGGCCGTTTTTAGCCTTCTCGCCTGCATCTCTCACCTCTGTCATGCGCATGACCACGCCGAGCTGTGGCTCGGTCCGTGTGCGGGAGGCTATGACATGTCACACGCGAAGCGGAACGGGCGTTAGGCAATCGCTACCAAGCCGACACCTTGGGCCGAGGTCTGACAGTCGACGGCACGGTGAATACATGGAGCGACACATCGATCCGTGCCGGGCCGGACACCGGAACGGGGGCGGCGCCGTCGACGACGGCACCACCCCCGCGGGGTACGACTCAGACGGCCCGGCGGCCCTCGAAGGCCCGGCCGAGGGTGATCTCGTCGGCGTACTCCAGGTCGCCGCCGACCGGCAGACCGCTGGCCAACCGGGTCACCGCGATCCCCATCGGCTTCACCATCAGCGCCAGATAGGTGGCGGTCGCCTCGCCCTCGGTGTTCGGGTCGGTGGCCAGGATCAACTCCCGGATGCCGCCACCACCGAGCCGGATCAGCAACTCCCGGATGCGCAGATTGTCCGGACCAATCCCTTCCAGCGGATTGATCGCGCCGCCCAGCACGTGGTAGCGACCACGGAACTCACCGGTCCGCTCGATGGCGACCACGTCCTTGGGCTCCTCGACCACGCACAGCACCTCGTCGGTGCGGCGCGGGTCGCGGCAGATCCGGCACTGCTCGGACTCGGCCACGTTGTAGCAGGTAGTGCAGAACCGCACCAGCTCCTTGACCTTGCGCAGCGCGCCGGCCAGCCGGTTGACGTCGGCAGGATCCGCCGACAGGACGTGGAACGCGATCCGCTGAGCGCTCTTCGGACCCACGCCCGGCAACCGGCCCAACTCGTCGATCAGGTCCTGGATGGCACCTTCGTACATCTGTCGGCTCAGAAACCGGGCAGGCCGAGGCCGCCCATGCCACCGGCGACCGGGCCCATCTTGCGCTCGGTCAGCTCCCGGGCCGCCTCGGCGGCGTTGTGCACTGCCGCGACGACCAGATCCTCAAGCGTCTCCACGTCGTCCGGGTCGACGGCCTTCGGGTCGATCTTGATGGCCTTGAGCTCACCAGCGCCGGAGACGGTAGCGGTGACCAGCCCACCGCCGGCGGTGCCGGTCAGCTCGGCCTCGGCCAACTCGGCCTGGGCGGCGGCGATCTGCTGCTGCATCTTCTGCGCCTGCTTCAGCATCTGCTGCATGTTCGGCTGTCCACCTGGGCGCACGGATGGCTCCTTCTCGCACTCGTCTGCTCGGCCGCCGCCCAGCCTATCCGCTGGGACCGACCATGCCCCCGTCCGGTGCGTGCCCCACGCCGAGCCCTCCGGGTACGGCTGTCACTACCCCGAACCGGCCATCTGCCCGTAGTGCGCCGGGAGCCGTCGCGCTGGTGTGCTCGACGGCATGAACCTCAACCGCACCGGCCGGGCCGGCGCGCTGTGCTGGGCGGCAGCCGCACCGGTCTTCCTCGTCGCCAGCCTGGTCACCGGACTTCGCTGGCGACAGCCGGCCTACAGCTGGGCCACCCACAACATCAGCGACCTCGGCAACGCCTACTGCGGCACCTGGGACACCACCAGACCCCGCTACGTCTGCTCGCCCTGGCATCCCCTGATGAACGCCGCGATCCTGGTCACCGCCGTCCTGCTCGCCGCCGGGCTCCTGCTGACCTGGCGGCTCCTCGGCCGCGGCGGCGTGGTGCGCTCGGCGCAGGGCCTCCTGCTGCTGGCCACCGGCGGGTACGCCCTGGCGGCCCTCTACCCGGCCGACGTCAACGAGAACCTGCACGTCCTCGGCGCATTCCTGATCATGGGACTGGGCAACGTCGGTCTGCTCCTCGCCGGCTTCGCGCCGGGCACCACGACGCTCGGCCGGCAGCGACGGCTCACCCTCGCCGCCGGGCTCGTCGCGCTGGTCGGGACCGTGCTGTTCTTCGCCCAGCAGGGCTCGGGGATCGGGGTGGGCGGCATGGAACGAGTCGCCGTGCTGCCCTTCCCCCTCTGGGCCTGCTGCCTCGGCGTCCTGCTCGCCGAGACGCCGGCCGGCCAGGCGTCGCGCACCCGGTCGACAGTGGCGAACTAGATGATTGGGTCCTAAATCTGGGCTGGTGAGGCGTGTGGTCGTACCGCATAGCGAAGGGTGTCGTTGTCTGCTCGTAACTGCTGACATCGACACCCTTCTGACCGCACTGTACGTGTTCGTTGACGATCATCTGATTCCTCGGGGCCGTCGTCGGCGTGGCCGCCCGCAACGACTGTCCGACGCCGAGTTGGTCTGCCTGCTGATCGCCCAGGTCCTGCTCGAATACCCGCGTGAGCGGCACTGGATGCGCTATGCCCATGCTCACCTGCGGGACCTGTTCCCCTACCTGCCCACCGCGTCCGGGTACGGCAAACGCGTGCGCGCCAGCGGCGAGTTGATCGCTACCGTCATCCGCGCCCTGGCTCAGGTCACCCGATCGGGTGTGCCGGTCATGCGACTGATCGACTCGACACCGGTGCCCTGCGGGACGTCACGGGAGACCGTCAAACGCAGCGACCTGGCCGGTGACGCCGGCTACGGCTACAGCGCCTCGCATTCCCGGTTCTTCTGGGGTAGGTATGCGCCTGTATCTACTGGCCACGGCAGAGGGCATGCCCGTGCTCTGGTGCCTGGCGAACCCGAAACTCGACGAACGCGAGGTCATGACCGCCCTGCTCGAAGCCGATCACGAACTGATCAGCAGCGGGCAGGTGATCCTGGCCGACCGGGGATTCGCCGGACCCGAGTTCGAACGCTTCTGCGACGAGGCCGGGATACACCTCGTCCGCCCGAAACGCGCCAACGCGAAGTCGGACCCGGTCCGCACCCCAGCCGAGAAAGCCCTGCTCCGCTGCCGCCAGTGGATCGAATCGATCTTCCAGACACTCAAAGGCCAGCTCTCACTCGAGCGTCATGGCGCCCGCCACCAGGCAGGCCTGTTCGCCCGGATCGGTCAGCGCCTACTCGCCCTCGCCGCGGTGATCTGGCACAACACCAACATCGGCGCACCACATCCACGATCACTCATCGCGTACGACCATTGAGCCATTCCCGGTAACGGCCGGTCACTTCGTGTGACTGCCAGGTATAGATACGACAGCGGTCCGTACTGTGTTGAAAGCCTTGATCCGGTGACGCGAGGCTGTTCGTGGGGTATCGGCGTGATCAGCTTGACGTGACTGAATCGTATGTAACGCGTGCGGCTTCGATGTCGTCGATGTGTCGCTCGGCCCACTGGGTCACCAGGGCCATCACCGGAAGGATGCTCTCGCCGAGTGGCGTGAGCCGGTACTCGACGCGTGGGGGCATTGAATCGGTCACGGATCGAGCTATCAGACCGTCGCGTTGCAGAGCCCGCAGCGTCTGGGTGAGCATTTTCTGGGTGGCGCCGGCGACGGCGCGGGCCAGCTCGCCGTGCCGGCGTGCCCCATGCGCGAGCTCCTTAAGGATCAGACTGACCCAGCGGTCACCCAGCCGATCCAGAACGCGGTGTGTCGGGCACACGGCCATTGATGTCAGGTACGTCGAGCGTGCACTGGTCCGGTGTTCATGTGCGCTGCTGCTGGCCATCCGGTCTCTCCAGGCACCTCAAGGTGCCTACTGCCGTTAAGACATCATCCAGCCTACCGTCAGCGCATGAGTGTGATCGGAATCCTCGGCGCCGGCAACGTGTCCCGGGCGCTAGCTCCGGCGCTATCCGCCGCCGGACACGACGTCATCGTCGGTACCCGCGACCGTCTGGAATCCACGGCCGCCGCTGCTGAGATTGTCGTCAACGCGCTACCCGGTGTGGTGTCCGTCGAGGTACTCGGGGGGTTGCGCCAAGCCCTGGCCGACAAGGTGCTCGTTGACATCGCCAACGCCGTGGAGCAGGGGCCGGACGGCTTCGCGTCCCGCCTGCTCTACCACAACCTCGCCGCGGAGCTTCAACGCCTGCTTCCCGATACTCGCGTGGTCAAGGCGCTGAACACGGTGGGACCGGCGGCGTTGATGGCTGACCCCGTCAGCTTGGCCGTACCGCCGTCGACCTTCCTATGCGGCGACGACGCGGATGCCAAGAAGACGGTGGCAGGGCTGCTCACCGACCTTC
This sequence comes from Micromonospora sp. CA-240977, assembly GCF_050942285.1. Taxonomy (NCBI): domain Bacteria; kingdom Bacillati; phylum Actinomycetota; class Actinomycetes; order Micromonosporales; family Micromonosporaceae; genus Micromonospora; species Micromonospora sp. CA-240977. Next base: position 7,270,342 of record NZ_CP192055.1, read on the forward strand.
GCTGGGCACCACAGCGGATCATCGACCTCGGCGGCGTCGAAACTGCCTGGTGGCCAGAGTCATTTGTGCTCATGGTCCGCCCGCTCATCACCGCCTTGGGACCGGTCCCGTTCGCGCTGGCGATCGCCCACTGACCAGCCCAGATTTAAGACTCAATCATCTAGCGGGCGTCGACCTCGTCGATCTTCTCGGCCCCGAACGTCTCGCGCAGCAGCCGTACCGCCTGCTCCTCGCTGGACTCCCGAGCGGTCTTCTCGTCGATGATCTCGTCCAACGGCTCGTCGCCCGGGTCGAAGCCCTCGTAGACCGGGGTCGCCGCGCCACCCGGCCGGCCGGCCCGCGCCGGGCCGTCGAAGTCCGGGTCGTAGGGCGGCTCGCCGGCCCAGTCGGCGTCCGCGACGGGCCGGGCCGCCGCTCCGGTACGCACACCGCGCCCCGCCGCCGCCGCGCGAGCCGCGGCGATGGCGCTGCTCACCGGCGCGCCACCGGCTGCCGCCGGCTGCCGGGCCGCCGGTGTCGGGTTGCCCCGCCCACCCGGGTTACCGCCGCCGGCAGCCAGCCCGGGGCGACCCGAACCGCCCGGTCCACCACCGTTCGGGCCGCCGCCGTTGGCGTGACCGCCGTTCGGGCCGCTGCCGTTCGCGCCGCCACCCTGGCCGCCGCCACCGTTCGGGCCGCCGCCGTTCGGGCCGGTCGGGATCGGCGCCGAGCCGGGGCCGCCCGGTCCGGCATCAGGGCCCGGGTCGTTCCCGGCCGACGCGCCACCGGGACGGGCGGCCTCCGGCCAGTCCTCGTCGTCGGTCGCCTCGGCGGCAAGTGCGCCACCACCAGGGCGGGCCGCCTCCGGCCAGTCGTCCTCGTCGTTCGCCGACGCGACCGGCTGCGCTGTGCCCGGCCGGGTCGGAGCGTGTGCGGCGGGCGGCGTTCCGCCCTGCCGTCCCGAACCGTGTGCACCGCCGCCCTCCTCGGCCCGCGCGCCCACGCCTCCCGGCGGGCCACCACGGGCACCCGAGCCAGCGCCGCCTGTCGAGTTCGGTGCACTGGGCGACGCCGTCACCGGGCCGGCGGAGCCGCGCGGATTCGGCGCGCTGGGCGACCCACCCGGCAGGTCGGCAGCCGCGGACGAGTTCGGCGCGGCGGGCGGTGCGCTCGTCGGGCCGGCAGCGGCGTTCCCGTTCGGCGCGTTCGACGCGCCGGTCGGATTCGTCGCGGGGGCCGCGGGTCGGGTCGGCGCGGCGGACTGCGAGCGCTGGGGACCGGACAACGACACCCCACCGCGCTCGCCGGCGACCTCGCAGCGGATCTGCCAGCGCCCGCCCAACTCCTCGTAGAGCGCGTCGGTGAGCACCGCCGCGTGATCGGCCATCATCTTGGCCAACACCGTGGACTTCACAGTGAGCACCAGCATGTCGCCGTCAAGTTCACGCACCACGGCGTCGCGCATCAGGGCGGCGATCCGCTTGTTTGTCCGGTTGACCTTGCCGACCACGTCGGGCCAGACGCGGCGGACCGCGACGGCGTCCAGCGCTGCGGCCGGCGCGCCCGGTCGGGGCGGCTGGGGCGTGGCCGGGTCGGGCAGCACCGCCGACGGTGGCACCACACGACGGGGGGCCGACCCGTCGGGCGAGACGGGCGCCGACCCGGCGACGGCCGACGCGCCGGGTGCTGCCGGGATCGGCGAGTCGGCGGCCGAGACGTGCGAGGCCGGTACGCCGGAGGTCGGAGCCGGTACGCCCGGGACCGGGCCGGGCGAGGCCGGTGCGCCGGAGACCACCGCAGCCGACGCGGGAGCACCCGGGGCAGCGGTGCTGTGGGCCGGGGACGCGGCCGGGTCGACAGCCCAGGGCGGCGCGGAGGTCGGGGCGTTGACGGGTGCGGGGGTCGCGGCAGCCGGGACCGGGGTGCCTGGCTGTGGGCGTACTCCCTGGTGGGTGGCCGGAGCGGAGCCGGCGGCGGCCGACGGCGCGTCGGTGCCGCTCAGGGTGAGCCGGCGTTCCATCCGTTCGAGGCGTTGGAGCAGGCCGCCGGTGGAGTCGTCCACGCCGGGCAGCAGCATCCGGGCGCAGATCAGCTCCAGCAGCAGGCGGGGCGCTGTGGTGCCGCGCATCTCCACCAGGCCGTCGTGCACGATGTCGGCGCAGCGGGAGAGCGTGGCCGGGCCGAGTTGCGCGGCCTGGGCGGCCATCCGCTCGATCTGGTCGGCGGGGCCGTCGATCAGGCCCTTCGCGGCGGCGTCCGGCACCTGCTGGATCACGATCAGGTCGCGCAGCCGTTCCAGCAGGTCGGAGGCGAACCGGCGCGGGTCGTGGCCGGCCTCGGCGACCCGGTCGACGGTGGCGTACGCGGCGGCGCCGTCACCGGCGGCCAGCGCGTCGCACATCTCGTCGATCAACGCGGCGTCGGTGACCCCGAGCAGCGCGGCGGCCCGCGCGTAGCTGACCCCCTCCGGGCCGGCCCCGGCGATGAGCTGGTCGAGCACCGAGAGGCTGTCCCGGGCGCTGCCGCCACCGGCGCGGACCACCAGCGGGAAGACCGCCGGCTCGACGGCGACGCCCTCGGCCTGGGTGAGCTGCTCCAGGTACGGGCGGAGCACCTTCGGCGGGATCAGCCGGAACGGGTAGTGGTGGGTCCGCGACCGGATCGTGCCGAGGACCTTCTCCGGCTCGGTGGTGGCGAAGATGAACTTGACGTACTCCGGAGGCTCCTCGACCAGCTTGAGCAGGGCGTTGAAGCCCTGGGTCGAGACCATGTGCGCCTCGTCGATCACGTAGATCTTGAAGCGACTGCTGGCCGGCGCAAAGAACGCGCGTTCGCGCAGCTCGCGGGCGTCGTCGACACCACCGTGGCTGGCGGCGTCGATCTCGATCACGTCGATCGAGCCGGCGCCGTCGGTGGCCAGCGAGCGGCAGGACTCACACTTGCCGCACGGCTCGGGGGTGGGGCCCTGCTCACAGTTGAGTGAGCGGGCCAGGATCCGGGCGCTGGAGGTCTTGCCACAGCCGCGCGGGCCGGAGAAGAGGTAGGCGTGGTTGAGCCGCCCGCTGCGCAGCGCCTGCGACAGCGGCTCGGTCACGTGCTCCTGACCGATGACCTCAGCGAAGGTACGCGGCCGGTACTTGCGGTAGAGCGCCAGCGTCACTCGTCCCGCCTCCTCTCGACCGAGCCATTCTGCGCCGGTCGGGCGCGGGTGACCACCCACCCCGCCGGGACGCCTGGGCCCTCGGGCTTGATCGACTCGGCTTCCTGGAAATCGGGGTGTCCGCATGCCCGGGATGCCCCGACATCACGGATGTCGAGTGGATCAACCGGCCCGCAGACAAAAAGGCCTCCCGTGCACCCGGCAGAGCTCGCTTATCCTTGCTGCCTTCCGGCCCTGGGGAGGTTCACGAGATACCGCCGCACGGGAGGTGACGCCAAGCCTACCCGACCGCCCGTCGATCCTCAGGGGGTGGTGGGGTGGCCCGGCCGGCGGGGGCCTGTATCCTGGCTCGCGGAGGATTCGCCTAGAGGCCTAGGGCGCACGCTTGGAAAGCGTGTTGGGTTTACACCCTCACGAGTTCGAATCTCGTATCCTCCGCTCGCCTGAGCAGGCACGACAGCAGGGCCGGCCCACCGGGGACCGGCCCTGAGTCGCCTCTGGTCTCAGTTGGTCGGCTCAGACGCCCCCGCTGTCGGCGAGGGCGGCCTACCGCAGCCCGCCCGGAGCAGTCAATCCAGAGCAGCCCGACCAGCCGGCGACACACCGGTCAGACAGACAGCTGGGGTGTCTGGCCGAAACCTTGCGGCGAAGTGGCACGACGGAGGGAGCCGCCGAGGCTAGGCTCGACAGTCTCCACAAGTTTTTTGTAGGTCATGACCTCGACTCGGTTCAAATGCGTGTTGAAAGTACGTAATGCCTCGTTGATCTCATCTTCCGCCACCTGCGGCTGCAGATCCGGATGATCAATTAGCACAACAGCAATCACCCGGCGGATCTCGATGCCGAATTCGCGGCGAATACGCTCCCTATTCTCGTCCTGTCCAAGTAAATAGTTCACGGCCTGCCCCACAGTGTCATGCACCCCCGCCGCAGGAACCCAAGCCTTCCAATGCCGCTTCACCAGAAGCGCGGGCCTCAGTTTCATCGATCGCTTAAGTTCAACTACATGGGGGGATCCGTCACCACGGATTAGCGGAATATCGATCTAATCACCTGAGACCAACCGACGACGAGCAGCCTCACCGAGAAACTTGCCACCGAAATCCCATGCTGATCTCCAAGCGCCTTCTGCAGATCAAGCTCATCCGCTTCGGGTCTTCGACTACCTTACGCAGGCTACTCAAACCTGTGGCACGCCGCTGAAGTTCTACAGCCCTGAAAATCAACCGGACATCATGGTCCGCTGCGAGCACCGCCAACGCTTCAGGTGAGACCGCAATCCTGCGGGCAGCCTGCTCTACTGACGCTTCTGCTAGCCACTCCGGCCCTGAAGCGCACAATGCAGGGCTTCTGGTCGCCCGCCGCTTCATCGGCCCTGGGCAGGCAATCAACCGCGCCGACATCCCCGCCAGCCTCGTTGGTGAGACACTTCCCGATTCGGCTGGAGGAGCGGTAGTAGCTCCTCCAGCGGCGTTCCCTTCAGTCTGAGCTAGGCGAGGGCAAGTTTCTTCTCCGGCTTCTCACGTGCGATGCGATAGAGCGTCGGCCGCACGCCATATCCTCGCAGCCTCTTGGCGAAGTCGCGAAGGTTGACCTTGCTAAAGCTCGGCAGGTCAAGGGGTAGGTCCCTCTCCTTCGTGAAGGCGAGAGCGTAGGTGACCACTTCTGGCACGCTTTCAGCGACCTCGGCGAAACTCGGATCGATCTCTCGAACCGCTCTACGGAAGTTGTCTCTATACGTATCATCACCTCGCAGTAGCTGGACTGACACGAGGGCTTGCGCGAAAAGGTGACTGAGAGTTTGGCTTCCCGAGTAGGGCTTGACGTGGATCAGATATCCGTCTCGGTGTAGGAGGTCACATGCTTCGACCTCATCCCCGTCTTCGGCCCGGATATCTACGGTGTCCAACGTTATAATGGTGCCGTCGCATTGCCCCGGCGCCCATTCATTATATCTCGTCTCGGAATTGAACTTGCTGGGCCATGCTGGGAGTGAGAACTCGTCACCAATTACGGGGATTTTTTTGAGGTCGTCATTGAGTTGCTTGGTGTAATTCTCGGCTAGAGCAAACCATCTGCCTAGCGTTAAAATGAACCGCTTGTCTTTGTCGCCGGCCTCGAAGACGATCCAGTTCCTTATGGGCATGTGCGAGCTGACCGGGTTGTCATCTTCGTCGTAGGCGGCTAGTCGAATCTCTTGGAGGGCACGCACGCCGAGGCGAACCTTCAACCCGACCAAAGCCGCGCGAAGCCCCTCTAGGTCCAAGGATGCGAGATCTTCTGATCGATCCTTCTTGTAGATTTTTGCCCGCGCAATGCTGTGTAGGTCCACATCGTCTGGCGTGCAGAATTCCAAGAGATATTCGTTGAGGTCGGCGAAATCCGGTCCAAGGTCTTCGCGGGGGGCAGACATGGGCAGGCCTGCAAAAAGTTTGGAGGCCAGCAATTGATCGAGCGTCTTGGCGGTCTCGCTGCTGGATTTAAGAGGCTCGAGCGAGTCAACGAACTCCAAACCCTCCTTGACGGGCTGTGTTTCGACTTCACGCAGCATCATTTCCAGCACGCCCTGCACCTTGACCAGATCCGTCTCGGCCTTGAACATGACCGCATCGCTCGCGACGATGGCGCTTATTTCTTTGAATTCAAGCCCGGCGGTATCCAGTTCACCTGCCAGTTGGCGGACGAACTCCCCATCGAAGGGAACATCCAGGTCTTTAATGTCAGAACCGGAAGGGACCTGGATGGACTGTGTGCGTCCGGCTGCGTCAATGCGACGGCTCCTGTATGCCCGAACCGATCCGGGGTTAACCCGCCGTGCCGCAAATCGAAGCCCAAAGTTAGCCTCAACTGCAGACCACTCCAGCGTACTGCTTCCGTAGCCGAAACAAATAGCAAAGTGGCGATCGCGAACAGGCAGGAAGATGACTAGCCGGTTCGAGGTGTTGAGGGCATTCTCAAGTTCCGGAAAGAGACGCTGCAGGGCCTTCGCCCACGGCGGAACCTTCTCGGATTTTGCGTGGAAATAGGCAGTAACACCGGGAAGTTCTGGGTTTGGGGCTAGCCGAGACATCCGCGCCCGCCCTCCGCCCTGTCCGTCGGAGGTCGCGGGTCGGTACTGCTGCCGGATCGCTGATTCGATACGGGGCAGATCACCCTTCAACAGATAGCAGCTAAACCGAAGCCTAGGCAAGGTTTCCGGTGCAGTGGGTTCCTCGGGAGTGTCCATCCTCTGCTACCTACCAGGAGTGCTGGCCGTTCACGATGTTCGTGTCGGGTATCGGCTAGGCCTTGACAGGCCTCGCCCTTGCTGTGCAGTCATCCCATAGCTGGCCCGTTTTTGAGTGCTCCATCATGGTTTGAGCTATTTCCGCGGTGCTTTCCACGCCCAGGGTTAACTGGCGGGACCGCCTGTGGACCACCGAAGACTATTCTTGTTGAGGTAGCAATTCGAGCAGATCCACCGAGCCTTCCGGGCTTAGCGAAGCGGCGGCATTAGCGAGATCGGAGGCGAGTTCCGAATCTTTACTTTTTCGCCCGGAGGGCCACTTATGTCCCGCTTTCATGACTGCGGCTTTGGCCCTCGCTAAGCGGTTCTTGTGGTCTTTCTCTAGCTCAGGATCTTTTAGCATATTGAATTGAGCCAAGAACTCCCAGTCAACCTGGGCCGGACTTGCTGGATTCGCAAGATATGCCGCCACCGCACTTTCCATGCCACGAATATGAGTCGCAGCATCTGACTGCTTGAGCAACTCGCCGGCCTGCTGGGACATCGCGAGTGCGAGATCTACAGCTTCCTTCTCGTTCTCGAGTGCGAATGCTTGAGCCCAGAACTCCGCTGACGACGGCCTATATACGCCATCCTCGTAACCGGATTTTCGGCGGCCCGCCGTGACCACGTAGTGGACCCGGACGACGGCCTTTTTGTTGGTCTGGATGAGGCGCTTCTGCGCCTCTTGGCCGTGCGACTTCAACGCCTTCAAGATGTCGGAATTCCTTGTGACGGTCCCGCTCTTGATGACATAAAGGTTAGATACCGGCGTCGCTCCAGCCTCGTGCCACTCGGCATCAATCCCCGCAGCGCTGGACTTGTGCAGTCGAGGACTGCCGGCGATGGCTAGTTGCTCGATGGCCCAACCGCCGGCGGTAACGTAATTTCGCCTTGCGTAATCACCGACCAACCCGCGCACCACTTCCGCCAGCGGAAGACCCTCGTACTCCATTCCCCGAATCATCGGGTTAATTCGCGAAGTTACGAGATTATGAAACTTCGGGATGGCTTCCTCTAGTACACGTCCGTACCAGTACGTAAACTCCCGCGCGAATCCCCTGACGCCTTGAACGATATGCGCGTCAGATGGCCCGTCGTTGCGACCGAGTAAACCGGCTCGCTGACGGACGCTGGTGACGATCTCCGCATCGGTGATCGCTACGTTCTCAGGATCTTCAGGCAAGGAAATTCTCCGCGACATGGGACCAAACATGATCGGGTCGTACTTTCACCTTAAGGGTCAGGGAGGGAGCTTTGCCAGGCCCGGCAGTCACCCAGCCGTGGGTTCCGATGCGGCGATTGGCCGATGTCTTCCGCCAGGCTGGCTCTTCAGGCTCGACTTGGGGTTCCCCGAGGAAATACCGCCGCAGCTGGCCACCGACGGCCTCGCCCAGCAGTGGAGGAACAGCGTTCCCAATCTGCTGGTACTGCGATCGCGGGTTGCCGGCGACCTCATAGCCCGGCGGGAAGGATTGAGCAGCAGCGCACTCCAGCACGGACAGGCATCGAACCTCTGCGGGGTGAATCAACGCCGTTGAACTGTGGTCAGGCATACCCAGAATGGTCGGTGCCGGCTGATCCCACGCCAGTCTCCTCCACCATCCGCTCTTACCTCCTGTTGCGACGTGCGCCGCTCCCATCGTTTCCCGCTGCATCTCCGCTGGCAAATTCCGCCAATTCCCCCCTGGCGGCACGTTTTCGTACACGCGGCGCTTGCGTTCGCTCAACGGCTGCACCGCCCCCAACGACTCCAGCGAAGCGAGAGCGTCCTTCAAAGTGCGGTAAGGCTTCTGTCCATCGCCGCCGAATTGTCTGGGGGGCAAGAAGCATGGACGATCTGACCGCACACCAATGATTATCGAGCGTTGACGAAGCTGAGGAACCCCGTAGTCTGCTGCTTCAGCCACCCCCCATGTTAATGTGTAGCCTCGGCTCACAAGTTCTCGCACTAACCACAGAAGGAATGACCCCTTCTGTTCCTCCAACGCGAGAGCATCATGCCCTTTGCCGCGACGATTCAGAGGCCTATGGCGCAGAGCCGCAGACAAGAGTCCATCAACGTTCTCGATGAGAAGCGCCTTAGGAAGGAATTCGTCGACATAGGTAAGATAAGCGGGCCAAACACCAGACGCCCGCGCATCGCTGATAGACAGCCGTAGGCCATGCGTGGTGAATGGCTGACAAGGGGGGCCGCCTGCCATTAGGGGAAGCTCGCCACGATCTAAATGCAACTCTTCGCGAATTTTTTGAGGCGATATATCTTCGATACGCTCAGGATAGATTTTCGTCTCGACTGCGCCCTCGGTCTTCTCTCTGCGTCGAGCGGCAAGCTCTAGAGTCCCGACCGCATCCTTGTCCATCTCGACCTGTGCAATCGGAATCCATCCAGCGGCCTCTAGCCCTGCGTCGAGTCCGCCAGCCCCAGAGAAGAGCGACACGAAGCGCCAGTCGTCGCACGTCACCGGAGTGCCGGTCCCTACCCTCGAAGCTGTCTTCGTCACGGTGTCGTCTAACCTCATCTTCCCCAGAATGATCCGAACTTACCTTGAGCCGGCGACAGCGCCACTCATCAACACGGACAGCTGCTCGGCGGAGACTCAGCGTGTCGGAATGAGTTACGCTCCGCGATCGTTAGCCGTCAACGCGACTTTGTGGTTCGTCGCCTTAGTGCCGCAGACGTGACGTGGGCCACGGCACGCGGTCACGGGCGGGCAGGTCGGCGGGTGTGGGAGGCAGCCCTACTGTTGGTCTCAGATCTGGTCTCGTTCACCGCCGTGCGAAGCCGGTCACCGGCGTTCGGCGGAGAACGGACAAACAGGTCAAGGACAGTTCGGGACCTCGGTGGCCAGAGGCTCGCAGCCTTGGAAGCGTGGGAGGGCAGCCGTCTCAGTTGTCGTCTCGTTCGGCCACGTTCAAGGTTATCCGCCCAGCTCGTGCGATACGACAGCGCTGCTGCTCCGTACGGCGCCAGCTCTCGGCGGACGCGAGACGACAGACTTGGAAAGCGTGTTGGGTTTACACCCTCACGAGTTCGAATCTCGTATCCTCCGCTCGCCTGAGCTGCACGAACGACAGGGCCGGCCCCACGGGGACCGGCCCTGAGTCGTCTCTGTGCCGGCGTCAGCCCACCACCCGGACACTCTCCGCGCCCTGCGCCGAGAGCCACGCTTCGAGATCCACACCACCGAGGGACCGGGTCGCGCCCTCGTCGACGAAGACCGGGCCGACAACAGCCCCGGTCGCGCCGTCGAGCTGGCAGCCGGCCATCCGCGCCCCGCTCAGCACGGTCGGCATGCTCGGGCCGCCGAGCGTGCACCAGCGCAGGCTGGCGTACTCAAGGTTGGCGTCGCGCAGTCCCGTTCCGTAGAGCTTGGCGGAGTTGAGGACCGCGTGGCTGAGATCGGCACCGTCCAGCACGGCGTCGTCGAGGTGCGCCGCGAACAACCGGGCCGAACGGAACCGGGCATTGCCCGCGGCGCAGCCGACCAGGTCCGCCTTGGCCAGGTCGGCGAGGGAGAAGTCCGCGCCCCGCGCCTCGGCGTTGGTCAGGTTGGCGTCGCCGAGGTTGGCGTCCTCGAACCGCACGCCGACCAGGTGGGCACTGGCGAGGTAGGCGCCGGTGAGGTCGAGGCGGCTGAGGTCCGCACCGCGAAAATCAAGAGAGTCACCCGACAGGTACGCCCCAGCGGAAGAATCGGCGAACCATTCCGCGAGCGCTGCCCGAGCGTCGGGGCTGACCGGCCACCGAACGTCGCCGCTGGTCCGCCCGTACGTGCTCATCTGTCGAACACCACAGTGCCGTCGCACGCCGGACGGTCGGCGACCCGCGACCGGATGTCGGCAGATGCGCTCGGCAACCGGCCGGCGGTCACCACCGGTCGTGCTGCTCGTCCGGGCCGTCCACCGCGGGGTTGGCCTCGCGCAACTGCTGCCCGACGCGTTCGGCGATGGCCCGCGCCGCTGGCGAATCGGTCCCCAGGGTCTCGCCGATGATCTCCTGAGCGCGGTCGGCCAGTTGGCGCTTGGCCAGGTCGATGGTGCTCATGATCGTCCTGGCGACGACGTCCGGTGCGACCCGTTGGATCCGCTGGCCGAGCCGTAGGTCGACGAGCGCCCCCACGGAGTCGACAGTGACCTCCACCAGCCCGTTGCCGTCGGCGACGGTCACCCGTAACTCCTGGACCCGCTCGCTCATCGCGTCGGTGGCGGTCGCCAACTGGTCCAGGCGTCCCTTCCACTCCGCCAGCCGATCCATCGCGCCGTCCGGATCCAGCAGCCCGCCCGTGTGTGGCACCTCGGCAGTCATGTGTCCCCTCGGTCGCTCAAGGTGATCATGTGAGCTGGGGGAGATTAACATGAGCCGGCTGTCGCAACCGTCCAGGCGAGACGCCCTGTGGTCTCATCGACGTCGTGACCGAGACGACGTGGCAGTGGGACGAGACCTTGTACGCGGGCAGCGCCCGCCACTACAGCGTCGGGCGGCTGCCCTACCCACCAGGTCTCGCCGACGCCCTCCGTGACGCGCTCGATCTCGACGGCACCGGTCGACTCCTGGACGTGGGCTGTGGGCCCGGATCGTTGACGTTGCTGCTCGCGCCCCTGTTCGAGGCGGCGGTGGGCGTCGACGCCGACCAGGACATGCTCGCCGAGGGGCGGCGCAGGGCTGACGGCGTCGGGGTGACGAACGTCGAGTGGCGACACCTGCGCGCCGAGGCCCTGCCCGCCGATCTGGGTGTCTTCCGGGTGGCCACGTTCGCCCAGTCGTTCCACTGGATGGATCGCCCGCTCGTGGCGCGTCGGGTCCGCGACATGCTCACGCCGGACGGGGCCTGGGTGCACGTCGGCGCCACCACGCATCAGGGCGTCCTGGGGGACGACCCACTGCCGTACCCCCGCGCACCCTGGCCGCAGATCGACGAGTTGGTCGCCACCTACCTGGGGCCGGTCCGTCGGGCTGGCCAGGGGTTGTTGCCAGCGGGCACCCCCTCCGGCGAGGCCGAGATCATGCTCGGGGCGGGCTTCACCGACCCCACCCGGATCAATGTCGAGCAGGGGATCGTCGTGGAACGCTCAGTGGACGAGGTCGCCTCGGCGGTGTTCTCACTGTCCAGTTCGGCACCGCACCTGTTCGGCGACCGGCTTCCGGCCTTCTCGGCGGAGCTGCGCCAACTCCTGACGACGGCGGCACGAGACGGCCGCTTCGCCGAGCGGCGACGGGACATCACGATGACGATCTGGCGACCCTGACGGTCGGCCGCGCACGGGAGCGACCCCAGCAGAGCAGACAGCCACTCAGCCACGGGAGCGGGGCCAGGGGAAACAACGGCCGCTCAACCACGGGAGCGGGCCCAGGAGAGGAAGCGTTCGCTCAGCCGGGCGGGTTCCACCTCGGGTAGCTGTTCGCCGGCCTCGGCCTGGAGCGTCGCCAGGTAGATAGTCAACGCCAGCCGGTCATGCCGGTACTCGCCGAGCAACCGCAGCTTCGCCGCCGAGCAGGGCCAGGCGATGCCGCACGCCGCGCAGCGCCAGGTGGGTCGGGTCGGTAGGTGGTTCCGGTGGCGGCGGCGGGGCATGGGCGGGCCTCCTTCGCTGTGGAAGCGGGTCGCCCCGCCCTCCCCGCCGGGGCGACCCGCTGACTGACGCCCACCGCCGGGCTGCTGCGCCTCCACCGGTCGCGCCGTCTTCTGCAGACCACTCTTGGGTGCGTCACCGGACAGATACACCCCGTAGCGATATGGTCCTCAGATATTCGAAACATCTCGATGGAGGGGCCGTGAACGACGCGTTGCGGATGGCGCTCAGCGACACCGGACACACCGCCGAATCTCTCGCCGAGACCGTCGGCGTCGACCCGAAGACAGTGGGGCGGTGGTTGGCCGAAGGGCGCATCCCGCACCCTCGGCACCGCCTGGCGGCGGCCGAGGCCCTCCACAAGGACGTGTCGGACATCTGGCCGGACACTTCAAGACGTCGTGACCCCATTTGGTTTCGTCCGTGGCAGGAAATCGAGCGGGAGGCGGTGTCGCTGCGCTGGTTCGAGTCGACCGTCCTGCCGGGGTTGTTGCAGACCGAGGCGTACGCCAGGGCGGTGCTGAGCGGCGCGGGCCTGATCCCCCGGGGTGACATCGAGCGGCATCTCACGGTCCGACTCGGCCGGCAGGGCGTGCTCAAGCGCGACGACCCGCCGCAGTTCACGGCGGTGATCGACGAGGCGATCATCCGTCGCCCGGTGGGCGGCGGGTCGACGATGCGCGAGCAACTGTTGGCAGTCGTCGCGGCGTGCGCCGAGCCGCACATCCGGGTGCACGTCGTGCCCAGCGCGGTCGGCGCGTACGCCGGCCTGAACGGGCCGTTCGTGATCGCGCACAGTCATGACCACCGGGTCGCCGGCTACCTCGACAACCAACTCCAGGGACAAGTCGCTAGCGACCCCGAGGACATCGCGGCCATGATGGCGGCATGGGAGAACGTGCGCGGGGAGGCGCTGTCCCACCGGCAGTCGGTCGATCTGATGAGGGAAGTGGCGGAGTCATGGAGCTGAACGGCGCCCGATGGCGCAAGAGCAGCCGCAGCAGCGGCAACGGTGGCGCGTGTGTCGAGGTCGCCGACAACCTGCCCGGCGTCATCGGCGTACGGGATTCCAAGGACCCGAGCGGCCCGGCGCTCACCTTCGCGCCAGCGACCTGGCGCGCGTTCGTCAGCCGGCTCGCCATGCGAATCTGACCGGACCCGGAGCCCGTCGTACACATGTTCTATCCACAGGCTGTGGACGGCGGCACGCTCGCCGGTGTGGGCGACTTCCGGGTTTGCCGAGATCGGTGAGATCAGCCAGCTCGCCAGCCGGCCGGGTCGACACCGCCGGGCACTGTCGTCGCGGGGTCGTAGGGCTGCCGGGTGAAGACAAAGGTGCCAAGGTCGAGGTGGCTGACGGCGCCAGCTGCGTCGCGTTGCACCCGCAGCCGCTCGCCGGCGAAGTAGCCGTTGATTCCCTCCCAGCCGCCGTCGCCGGTGGGGCGCAGCCGGGTGCCGCGCCCGCCGGACAACGGTGCCAGCTCCACGAAGCCGTCAGCCTGCGGGCGCAGCACGTAGGGGGCCGGCCCCCAGTACCACGGGCCGGCGAGATCCAGCAGCTGCGGGTCGACCGAGGGCAGCGGGCACCACGGCGCCGGGATCCGCGGCTCCCGCTCGGCGACCGTCTCCAGCAGGTCAGCGGCGAGAGCACCGGCGGACAGGCCGGCGGTCACGTTACCCATCACGACCGCGCCCAGCGCGTCATCGGGGCTGACCCACACGCTCGCGACAAAGCCCGGCATTGAGCCGGTGTGCCCGGCCAACAGCCGGCCGTCGCGGCGCAGCAGCTGCATGCCGAGCCCGTAGGCGGTGTCCCAGTCCGTCGCCTCCGATGGACTCGCCGGGGCGCGCATCTGCGCGACGGTGTCCGGATGCAACACCCGCTCATCGCCGTCGATGAGGAACGCGGCGAACCTGGCCAGGTCTGTCGCGGTCGACCAAAGCTGCCCGGCCGGCGCCATCAGGCCGGTGTCCACGGCGGGTTCCGCCAGCAACACGTCGGCCCAGGGATGCACCGCCCAGCCCGTCGCGTGCGGCGCGACCGGCAGCATTGTGGTACGGGTCATCGCGAGCGGCTCCAGCACCTCGCGCCGCAGCACCTCGCCCCACGCCTGGCCACGAACCCGCTGCACCAGCGCGCCGAGCAGGGCGTAGCCGGGACTGGAGTAGTGGTGGCGCTGACCGGCCGGATGCACCTGCGGATCGCTGCCCAGCACGTCGGCCAGGTCGGGTCGCAGCGCGCCCGGCGTTCGTTCCCACCACGGGCCGGGCGAATCAGCAATCAGCCCGGCGGTGTGCGCCAGCAGGGCGCCGACCGTGGCCTGGCCCGCCGCCGTGCCGGGCAGGTGCTCGGCCAGCGGGTCGGTAAGCGCGATCCGCCCCTCGTCGCGCAGGCGCAGCACCAGCACCGCCAGGAACGTCTTGGTGATCGAACCGATCCGGTACTGGACGTCGCCGTCCGGCACCCTGCCGTCCACCGCTCCCCACCCGTCCACCCACACAGGACGGCCATCACGCACCACGGCAGCGACGACCGAAGGCGCCCTACCCGCCACCTGACCAGTGGCCAGCCGGTGTACCAGCGCACGGCGGGTTTCGGGTAGCAGCGGTGTCGGGATCGGTGACATGCGGGCAAACCTACCGGCGGTGTCGGGGCCTGCGTCAGGAGCCGTCGCGGAGGTCGGCGAGGCGTTCCGGCCGGAAGCTGACCTCGTCGAAGGTCACGCCGCATCCGTCGCCGGTCGGCGACTGGCCGGCGAAGCCGATCCGATCGCCTGACGTCTCGCCGTCGAAACTGAACACGCGGATCAACTGCCAGGTCCGACCGTCGACCGAGGCGTGGTACGCGTAGACCCGACCGGCCCGCGAGACGCGCAGCCACACCGAGCGGTCGGCCACGACGAAGGCGTTCGCGTCGTCGGCGACGCCTCGGCAGATGACGGACACGATCATGGGCTCACCCTCGGGTGAGAACTCGAAGCACAACTTGCCCCAGCACCGCTCGTCGCGCCAGAGCAGGAGCACCCCGGCGTCGAAGGTCGCGGCGAAGGCCACGCTGACCCGGGCGCTGAACTGGAAGTCGCCCTCCGGCGGCAGGTCACCGAGCAGTGTCGCCGCGTTGAGGACGGGCGCCGCGTCGACGCCGCCACCGCTGGGGTCGATGAAGATGTCGGTACGCGGCTGCGCGGCCACCGTCACCGCACCTGTCGTCTCGTCCACCCGCCAGAGCCCCTCGGGCGAGGGCGTGAGCGGCGACGGCATACCGGGGACGGTGAGTGGGTCGGCCATGACCAGGACGGTACAACGGGTCCCGGCGGCGAATCCGTCGCCGCTGGCCGGGTACGGTCCGGGAATCGACGGCGACCAGCCCGGCAACCGTCGTACACATGTTCTATCCACAGGCTGTGGACGGCGGAGGGTTCGATGACTTACCAGCTCAGCGCGGTGGTCGCGGACGCCGAACTGCTCCGTGAGCAGACCGCCGAGCTGGATTACGCGGTCCTCGGCGAGCTGCGCCAGGATTTCGGGCTGTTGCCTGTCACGCCGCAGCTGGTGGTGGAGTTGACCGGGTCGTTGCCGGATTTCGCAACGGACGACCGGAGCGCCGAGCACCCCTTCGGCCTGGTGCTGTCGCCGACGCTTGCCGAGTCGCTGACCCGATGGTCGGAGGCGGGGCCGGTGGCGTACCTGGAGGCGGAGTTCGGCGGTGGCGCCGGCTACCAGTCGGCGGCGGTGTGGCTGGGCGGAACGCTGTCGTGGGGTCCACGCTTCGACGACGTGTTGGACGCGCCGCGTGGGCAGTGGCCGATCAATGCGGCGCTGACCCGGCTCGGTGTCGAGCCTGGCGAGTGGATCGACCCGTTCGCCGAGCTGGGGTTGCACCTGGAACGGAACACCGAGGGTTGGCTGGCGCACGGGCGGCGTCGACTCAGCGCCGACTACTGGGATGAGCTGGTCGAGCAGTGGGAGGAAGACCGCTGACCGCCTGAGCTGTCCCGGCCCGGCGCGCTACGCACCGTGATGGCGGTCGATGATCCCGACGAATCCGCGTAACGCTTGTGCCCCTCCGCAGCGCCTTCTGGTCGGCGGGCCATGATCTCGATGCCGGCCCGGATCACCTATCGGATGCACGGACGGGGAACGATGAGCCGAGCAGCACGCACGGGACGGGGCGCACGGATCTGGATGGCGGGGGCGGGCGTGTTCGCCCTCCTGGCCTGACCCTGCGAATCCGTACCCTGCCCTGACACACCTGGAAACGCCCGGACGATCCGCACCGCTTGTCCAGGCCACTTCCTCGACGGAACCGGGCTTTCCGGGGGCGATCGCCGGCTCGACGGTCGGCCGGCGCGGACGCGCACGACCGGCCGCCCAGAAATACGGGGACCGGCAGCAACCTGAACGCCCGCGTTCCGTTGGGGACTGGGGGATTCCATGAAATTGCGACAATTTGCGTTTATTGCCACGCTGATGACGGCTGCCTCGATTGCTGGCAGCGGAGTGCCGCCGACCGGGCAGATCCCGGACGGCCGGCCCGCCGGCAGCGTGGAGATCATTGACCTGAACGGCCTGCGCAACATCGAGTTCGGCGACACCGAGGAGGAGCTGACCCAACGGGGCATCCTGCTGACCAATCTGGACGCCTGCGGGCCGACACTCGCCGGCCACGACACGGTCAGCCCGGTCTTCATGGAGGACAAACTGGTGCTGCTCTGGGTCGGCGACCCGATGCGGACACCGGAGGGCATCACCGCCGGATCGCCCATCGACCAGGTCTGGGCCCGCTACCCGCTTGTCACCCGACTGCGCGCTCCACAGGGGACACACCGCCTCGATGGGCTGCTCGCCCGCAGCGGCGACCGCGCGTACCTGTTCCTGCACGACGGGAGCACTGTCCGAAAAACCATCGCCGGGTACGCCGACTGGGCCCGCCGCCTCTTCGAGGAGGGTGCGGGCCCATGCTGACCGGCGCAGACGAATCACTGTGACGCGGCGCCGGCGCAGTCGAGGTCGTCGGCCGGCAACCTGCCGTCGGCGAGGTAGGCGATGACCGTCCCGTCCACGCACGCGTTGCCGTAGTTGCCGAAGACGCCATGGATCCGAGCGTCGCGCAGGGTGAGCAGCCGGGAGCCGGTCAACGCCCGGTGCATCGCCTGGCCGTGCCGGTAGATCGTCCGAGTGTCCCCGGTGGACTGCACGATCAGCGCGGGCACGGCGTTCCGCACAACGGTCGGCCGCTCCCGTGGCCCCTGCGGCCAGAACGCACACGGGGTGATCGCCCTTGTCAACTCCCCGAACCGGGGCTCGCTGGCGCGATGCTGACGAATGTCCCGCCAGTAGTCCCCCGGATCGCGGGACACCGGCACGTCCCCGCAGAGGATCGCGGCCTGCACGCTGCCCGTCGCCGACTCGCCGCCGGTCAGCAGAAACGACAGCGTGTCCGCCAACGACGCGGTGGGTGTCGCCGATCCCGTCGTCGCGGCCTGCCGAAGCACCTGAACCGTCTGGGCGAGATCCGCGTGGGTCTCGTCCCGGTCGTCGCTGAGCCGGTTGAGCAGCAGGAACGGCAGCGACTGCCTGTCGACCTGGTAGTCGCCCACCCGCAGCGGACGGCGGGTCGCGGCGGCCCAGATCCCGTCCACGACGGCCAGCACCTGCTGGCCGGTGCTGCCCAGGCCGTACCGGTCATGGTGCCGGGCCACCCAGTCCGCCCAGTCACGCAGGCCGACCTCGTTGGCGGGCCCGGCCTCACGCAGCACCCTCGCGCCGTACGCCGCCGGGTCGACGGCACTGTCCAGAACGACCCGATCCGCGCGCTCGGGGAACATCTGGAGGTAAACCGCGCCGAGGTACGTGCCGTAGGAGTAGCCGAGGTAGGACAGCTTCGACTCGCCGAGCACGGCCCGCAGGAGATCCATGTCGCGGGCCGTGTTTCGGGTGGTGACGTACGGCAGCAGGTCACCACTGCGACGAGCGCACCGGGCAGCGAGATCCCGCTCGTAGGCGATCAGCCGGTCGAAGGACGCGCGGTCCGGCCCGGCCGAGCGGCTGAAGGTGCCGGTTGGCCAGCCGCAGTCCAGTGAGGTGCTGCGACCGACGAACCGCGGGTCCAACCCGATCAGGTCGAACGTCGCCCCAACGTCACCCAACCACTGCCGCACCGGCAGGACATCCGACATCCCCGGCGCCCCGGGACCCCCGGTGTTCAGCAGCAGAGCCCCGACCCGATGCTCGGTGTCGGTGGCCGCGAGCCGGGACAGCGCGAGGGTGATCGTGGCGCCGCGCGGGCGGGCGTAGTCCAGCGGCACGGTCAGCTCGGTGCAGCTCGCGCCGGCCTGATCCAGCTCCGCACCGGCCTGATCTGCCGAATCCCGCTGACAGGTGTGCCAGGACAGTCGTTGTCGCTCGTAGCCGGTCAGCCCGTCGGCATCGGTCCGCACCGGACCCGCCGCAGCGGTGACGGTGACGGTGACGGCGGCCAACGCCGCCATCGTCCGCGCCGCACTGGTGATCACAGCATTCCAGGTCATTCTCGTCTCCCTTGTCGTCGGGAAGCCCACCCGGCGGCGGCTCACCGGGCCTCACACAGAGCGGCGTGGAGAGTCGCCGACAACGCCTGCCAACTCTCGTACGACGCTGGTTCGTCGTTCACGACGAGCTGTGCCCGTCGACCGTCGGCGGTGACGCCGCCCAGGGTGCGGAAACCCGGCGTCGTCCCGCCGTGACCCCAGTACAGGGATCCGCCACAGTCAGCAAGCGGCGTCGAGATGATCCCGAGCCCGTATCGGGCGGCGGGCCACAGCCGGTCCGGGTCGGCCGGGACGGTCTGGGTCAGCGCGGCGAGGCGGACGGGGTCCAGCAGCCGCCCGCCGAACAGCGCGGCGAAGAAGCGATTCTGGTCGGCGAGGGTCGAGACGAGCGCCCCACCGGCCCCGCCGTACGACATGTTGAACTCGGTCATATCTCGCCGTCGCTCGGCACCGGCCAACGCGTAGCCGCGCGGGTGCGCCCCCCGGATTCGCACCGAGTCACCGGGCCAGTAGGTGTCGCTCAGGCCCAACGGGCCGATGATCCGCCGGGTGATCTCCACGCCGATGTCGCGGCCGGTGACCCGCTCGACGATCAGGCCGGCGAGGACGTAGTTGGTGGTCGAGTAGTGCCAGCCGGCGCCGGGCGCTGGCTGGGCCAGTGCCATGGCGACCAGCTCGCCCGGGGAAAAGCTCTGGTACCGCCATCGATCCACGTGGTCCCAGTCGAGCGCGTCGACGTGGTCGGGCAGGCCGCTGGTGTGCCGCAGCAGATCGCGCACGCTGATCCGTCGGCCGTCGTGCCCGTTGCCCCGCACCAGGCCCGGCAGGTACGTCTCGATGGGGGCGTCCAGCCCCACACGGCCCTCGGCGACGAGTTGCAGCACAACGGTCGCGGTGAACGTCTTGGTGGAGCTGCCGATCCTGATCCGTTCGTCCACGCGCATCGGCCGGCCCGTTCGCAGGTCGGCCCGACCGCTGGCGGCGGACCACCGACCGCAGTCGGGCCCCTGCACCTCGATGGCCGCGCCGGCCAGCCGGTGGGTGGTCGTCAGGTCGTGCAGCGCGGCGGTCGTCGCCGGCCGACTGGAACACCAGCGCCCTGGTCGGTGGGCCGCAGCCGGCGCACTCGCACCACCGACGGCGAGCAGAACAACGCCGGCGAGCACGCCGAGGCGTAGCGGTTTTCTCATGCCATCGACGCTAGGGACGGCCGGATGCGCCGACGAGGGAGCAGAGACCCGAACCGATGGTGTAGCTGGCTACACTGCCCCGCCTCCGTTGTGGACGCAGAATATGGCGATGCGACGGGCATGGTTCGCAACGACGTACCTGGTGACCGGCGGGGCCACCGCGCTCGTCGCGGCGGTCGCGATCGGCGCGCTGGCCGGGGCACTCGGGCTGAGCCTCGTCCTGGTCGGCGTCATGCTGCGGACCCCGGCCGTGCGCTTCCTCGGGTCGCTCGCCGGCCTGGAGCGACGCCGCGCGCACCGACTGCTCGTCGCGCTGGCCCTGGCCGGGCCCCGGGCGCCCGGGTCAGCGCCGGCCGCCCGGCCGCCTACCGCCGCGGGGCATCCGGTCACCTACCGCAGTGCGGCCTGGCTGGCCGTGCACGCCGTCGCCGGTGTGCCGCTCACGGCCGGTGTGCTGCTGCTCTGGCTGATCGCGCTGGGCGGGTTGATCGTGCCGCTGACCTGGTGGATCGCGCCGGTCGAGACACCGCTCACCTTCGTCGTTCCCATCACGAGTTGGGCCGAGGCCCTGCTGGTGCCGCCCCTGCTCGCGCTCGCCGCGATGACGCTCCTACGGTGGGCCGTTCCGGCCTTCGGTGTGGCGTACGCGCGGGCCGCCCGGACGGCGCTCGCGCCGTCGTCGCGGAGCCGGTTGGAACGCCGGGTCAGCGAACTGACCGCCACCCGGGCCGGTGCGCTCGACGCCCACGCGGCGGAGCTCCGACGGATCGAGCGCGACCTGCACGACGGCACCCAGGCCCGGCTGGTGGCGATCGCCATCCACCTCGGCGTCGCGCAAAGTCGGCGAGCCGCCGACCCCGCGCTCGCCGACCAGCTCGTCGAGCGTGCCCGGACGAACGTCGAGGCCGCGCTGGCCGAGCTGCGGGCGGTGGTGCGCAACATCTATCCGCCGATTCTCGCCGACCGCGGGTTGCCCGGTGCGGTGCACGCGCTCGCCGCCGACTGTCCGGTGCCGCTCACGGTCCGGGTCGCCCCGCTGCAACGACTGCCTGCGGCGTTGGAAAGCGCCGCCTACTTCGTCGTCGCGGAGGCGCTTGCCAACATCGCCCGACACAGCAGAGCGACAGGCGGCGACCTGCGGGTCGAACACCGGGCGGGCCAGCTCGTGGTCAACGTGAGTGATGACGGCGTCGGCGGCGCACAGACAGCGACAGGCACCGGCCTGACCGGCATCCGCCGTCGGGTCGCGGCACTGGACGGCAGGGTCGAGCTGAGCAGCCCCGTCGGTGGGCCGACAGTGCTGCGGGTGGAGTTGCCGTGCGCGTCCTGATCGCCGAAGACAACATCCTGCTCCAGGAAGGGCTCAACCTGCTGCTCAGCACCGCCGGCTTCGAGGTGACGGCCGCGGTGGACTCGCCGGACGACATCATCGCGGCGATTGACCGGCAGCGGCCCGACGTCGCCATCGTCGACATCCGACTGCCACCCACGTTCCGCGACGAAGGGCTCCGGACCGCGTTGACCGCCCGCCGGCAACACCCGGGGCTTCCGGTGCTGCTGCTGTCCCAGTACGTGGAGCGCGCCTACGCGACCGAGTTGCTCGCCGACGGGCAGGGCGCCGTCGGTTACCTGCTCAAGGACCGGGTGTCCCGGGTCGAGGAGTTCCTCGACGCGCTGCGTCGGGTCGCCGCCGGCGGCACCGTGCTCGATCCCCAGGTCGTGGCCCAACTCGTCGCCGCCCGGCGTAGCCCGCTCGCCGGCCTCACCCCACGCGAGCGCCAGGTGCTCGCGCTGATGGCGGGAGGCAGCACCAACACCGGCATCGCCGCGCAACTCGTGATCACCGAACGCGCGGTGAGCAAGCACATCGGGAACATCTTCACCAAGCTCGACCTACCGCCCGACACCGACGTGCACCGCCGCGTCGCCGCCGTGCTCACCTTCCTCAACGACCCAGGCCGATAAGCAACGACCGCAGCCGGTGAGCAACGACCCTGGCCGGTGAACGGGCCGGTCAACCGAGGACCGGCCCGCCCGTCGCACCCGGCCGGGCGACGACATCAGCGCAACGACCGCCAGAAGTCGTACGAGTGGGCCGCGGCGAAGGTCGTCGTGCCCGACGCCCTGCCATCGGCGAACACCCGCACGTACGGCGCGGCACCGCGCAGTCGCGGCCAATCCGCCCGACCCGTCCGGGCGAAGTCGCTCCAGACCCGGACCATCTCGTCGGCGAGCCGCTGCTGGGCCGGCGTGAGCGCCTCGGCGTAGTCGACAGCGAACAGGTACGGCAGTTCCGCGCAGTGGTACGCCCCGGCGGGGAAGGTCGGTTCCGGCCCCTCGGCAAAGAACGGGGCGTCGTCGTCAGCGAACTCGTACAGGTACGTCGGCACCTGGCGGGCGAAAGCCAACGCGGCGGAGTAGATCGGCTCGGCGTAGTCGTGGTCGGTCAGCACCGCCCCCAACGTCTCGCTGGCGAACTGGCCCTCGGTGCGGGGATAGCGGGCCAGCACCTGCTCCGCCCGGTCACCGAACATGCCGCGTACCTGGTCCCGGTACTGGTCGTCGGTGAGCGGGCACGACTCGGACCCATCCCCCGGCTGCGGCTGCGGGCAGTTCAGCCCGCTGTGCTCCATGCCCCACACCACGAGGCGGGACTCGTCGCGGTTCATCCCGGTCAGCACCGACACCGGATTCAGCCGCCCGGTGGCCAGCGCGGCGGCCGGGTCCACCGGCAACGTACGACCGTCGACGACCGGGCCGAGGTCGACACCCGCGCCCGGGTAGCCGGCCGTCTCGACCAACCGGGCGGGGTCCCGCCCACGCAGGCAGTCGGCGACCGTACCCGGGTCGGTGCAGCCGATGTTCTGGGCGAACTCCTCTGCCGCCCTGGCGGCCTCGGCCCGGGTCTGGACCGGGTTGGCGCACGAGTTGCTCTGCAGGATCGCGCGGTGGAAGAGGCCGGCGGAGCCCGGTGCGGCGAGGTGCGCGCAGACGCTTGTCGCCCCGGCGGACTGGCCGAACAGAGTGACGTTGCCCGGGTCGCCTCCGAAGGCCGCCGCGTTGTGCCGCACCCACCGCAGCGCGGCCTGCTGATCCTGCAAGCCGAAGTTGCCGGTGACCCCACCGGGACCGGCCAGCGCCGGATGCGCCAGGAACCCGAGCGCGCCGAGCCGGTAGTTCACAGTGACCACGACGACGTCGCCGTCGGCCGCCAGTCGCTGCCCGTCGTACACGTCTCCCCTGCCGAACCGGAAGTCCCCGCCGTGCAGCCACACCATCACCGGTCGGGGCGTTCGCGCGGCGGTACGCGGGGTTGTGACGTTCAGGCTGAGGCAGTCCTCGGCCGTCGAGGCACTGTCCATCGGCAGCCCCTGCAGTTGGGCGCAGGCAGCACCCGGCCTCGTCGCGTCGCGGACACCGGTCCAGACCGGACCCGGCTGCGGCGGGGCCCAACGCAACGCGCCCAGCGGCGGACGCGCGTACGGAATGCCCTGGAATGACAGGTGGTCCGCCGCGACGGTGCCGCGTACCGCGCCCTGGTCGGTTCGGACGACGGCCACGCTGCGGCGGTCGTCGGCCGCCGCGGCCGGGCCGGTGGCCAGCGCCGGCCCGACGAGCGTGGCCGCGACCATCGCGACGGCCCACCGGGAGTACGGGATCCTGGTCATGACTCTCCTCATTCGTCGAAGCCGGTACGGCGTACGAGCCGCCTGCGGTGAGCATGCCGATCCATCAACCGTTGGCCCAGAGAGCTCTAGTACGCCGGCCGTGCGACCGGAGGCCAGTGACGGGGGCGACTGTCGGCGCACTAGTGCGCTACGGTCACTGGCGACCGCCGGGAGGCGCACCGTGACCGAGTTCGACGAGTCCATTCCTCCCTATCTGCGCATCGTCGGGGAGTTGCGGCGGCGCATCACCGCGGGCGAGTTGAGCCCCGGTGACCGGGTGCCGTCGACCCGCCAGATCGTCCGGGAGTGGGGGGTCGCCATGGCGACCGCCAGCCGCGCCCTCACCCTGCTCCGTCAGGACGAACTGGTCCGGGCGGTGCCCGGCGTCGGCATGGTGGTGACCGGCCCCGGGTCGACGCCGGCCGGTCGGGCCGCACGGGTCGACGCACGTCAGCGCCCGGCCCGAGGGGCGACCCGCGACCAGGTGGTACGCACCGCCACCGAGATCGCCGACGCCGAGGGGCTGGCCGGGCTGAGCATGCGGCGTATCGCCACCGAACTGGACGTGCCGACCATGTCGCTGTACCGGCAGGTGCGGGGCAAGGAGCAGCTTCTGCTGCTGATGGCGGACGCCGCGTTCGCCGCCCACCGTCTGCCCCGCACGCTCCCGGTCGGGTGGCGAGCCCAGTTGGAGCTGCTCTGCCGGCTTCAGTGGTCGATCTACCGCCAGCATCCCTGGCTGGCCCAGGTGATCTCGCTGACCCGTCCGTTGATGGCGCCGCACGCCGTCGCGCACACCGAGTGGGCGCTGCGCGCCCTCGCCGGGCACGGCCTGGACCAGCACACCCAGCTCCATCTGGTGGTTGCCCTGGCCAATCACGTACGCGGGACGGCGGTGAACCTGCAACAGGGGGCCGAGGCGGAACAGGACACCGGTCTGACCGACGACGAGTGGATGGTGACGCAGGCCGAGGTGTTGGGCGGTCTGCTCACCGCCGGCGAGTTTCCGCACCTGGCGCGGCTGTCCCGGTCGGAGATCGACCTCAACGTCGACAGCCTCTTCGAGTTCGGCCTGCAACGCCTGCTCGACGGGGTGGCGGGGCTGCTCGAACGATGACGGAGCCGGCTCGCTCCTGGCCGCACCTGCCCAGGCGGGTCGCTAACCCGCGGTTCCGCGCCCGCCGACCGCCACCTGCTCCCGAACGGCCGCGTTCTCGGTGACCTGGCCGTCCAGCTGGTGACCCAGACCGCAGCGGCGGCAGGCCCCGCGTCGGCGCAGGTGGTAGGCGATGGTGGCGACGCCGAGCCCGACCCCCCACGCGATCCAGAAGAGGCTCGGAACGTGCACCGCCCAGCTACCCCGGGCCTCGGGCGTCCAGAGGAACATCAGCCCGGCCGGAATGATCGTCACCGCGACGACCGACGCTGGGACGATGGCGAGAGCGGGCGGGACGCGTCTGCCGGCCCCGAACCAGATCCAGCGGGGATAGACCTCGCCCCACCGCGCCACCAGACCGTGGGTGAGCACCCCACCCAGCACTGACGCCACCGCGCAGCCGAGCCCGACCGCAAGCATCCCCGGCGTGTCCTGCATCATCCGCAGGAAGTCCGGGGGGACGCCGAGCGGGAACCCGAGAGCCCAGGCGATTCTGGTGATCTCGTAGGGCAGCGGGGCGAGGCAGGCGACCACGACGGCCCACCTGCCCCACCGCAGCAGAGTCTGCCGGGACGGCCCGTCACCGCCCCCGTGCCGGCGACCGCAGTGGGCACAGGCCGCGCGGACCCGCCGACGGTAGGCGACGGTGGCGGCGGCCCACAGAAGACCACCGACAAAGATGATGATCAGGTTCGTCCGGTGCCAGTAGAGGATGTCACCGATACCGCCCTGCTCGCCGGGCACGCCGGTGAAGGCGAAGACCAACAGCAGCGGCGCGAACGCCACGAGGACGAGCAGGGTGTAGTCGGGAATGATCAGGACCAGCCCGCCCGCCATCACCCACCCGAAGACAGCCAGCCCCACGGACATCCGACCGGGTCGGGCACGTCGCGTCATCACCAGCGCGATGACCGCGCCAGCCAGCCCGAGTACGGCGATGATCGGCGCGACGACCTCGACGCGGCTACCTTCCAGGATCGAACCCGACGCCCGGTCCTCATGGGTCGGCGCGAACGGGAACCCGTCCCCGCCGGCCCACCAGTACAGCCCCAACCCGCCGTACACGAGCGAGAAGGCCGCGGCCGCGTACCCGGACCAGGTCGGCCAGTGCGCCCACCACCGCCACCTCACGGCAGCGGCCGTTCCCGGCGCTCCAATGGGGGAACCGTGGCGGCATGTACGGCGTATCCGCCAGCGAGAACCGGGTACCGGGGTCGCGTTGGCGAGCCCGGAGGAAGGTCCGTCTCGGGATCGAAGCAGCCGGTGGGCGGTCGCTCGCTGCCGTTCGTCGCCTGAGCGTCGACGATCTGGTCCGGCCCTCGACCCGCGTCGATGATCTTCACGTAGAAGCCGTGGTTTTTCGCAGCGCCCTGCCCCTCCGGGACGATCGCGGTGAACAGCGCGACGTTTCCGGTGACCCGCAGACACGTCACGTCGGCCCATCCCTGCGCCACCAGCGCGCCGTCCGCCAGCTCGTGCCGGTACAGAAACCGACCGTGCGCCGATCCCTCGGAGGCCGCCACCGCCTGGACGCCGAACCAGATCCGGTGCCCCTCCGTGTTCGGCTCGTCGTACACGAAATGCCCCAGCCCGACGACCATCGACCGCCCGGCGGCAGCGCCTGTCGCCCCGGGCTGGGCCTGGGCGACGGCTGGCGCCGCCACCACGCCCGCCACCACAACCGCCGCCAACGTCGTCGCACGCAATCCAGATCTGAACACGTCGTTCCTTCCCGACCATCCGTCGCTGACGCGTTTCAGCATCACCACCCGCCGAGACGACCGAATCCCTCCGGCGAGCCAGCCGCGTCCCCTCCGCAAGGGAGCCGGCGCGGGCACTCACTCAGCCGCGCTGGGAGGACGCCGAGAGCGAGATGCAGCGGATCATCGCCGAATGGGACGCGCCGGCGGTGATCGGAGACAGCTACTGGGACTGCCTCTCGTGGGACATCGCCACCGGCAACTACGCCGACCAGTCGGGCCTCTGACCTGGGGCAACCAACCGAAAACGCCCGGCTGATCCTCGCGGATCAACCGGGCGTTTCTGCACTTCATGAGCGGTGGCGGAGGGATTTGAACCCTCGGAGGGCGTTAACCCTCACACGCTTTCGAGGCGTGCTCCTTAGGCCGCTCGGACACGCCACCGCCGACGAGGGTACAGGACCGCCGGTTCGGACGCCGAACCGGTATCGCCCAGGCCGGCCTGGCAGGATCTTTGCCATGAGTACGCACATCGGCGCGAAGCCGGGCGAGATTGCCGAGCGGGTCCTGATGCCGGGCGACCCGCTGCGGGCCAAGTGGATCGCGGAGACCTACCTCGAGGGCGCCACCTGCTACTCGACGGTTCGGGGCATGCTGGGCTTCACCGGCCGCTGGAACGGCGTCGACGTTTCCGTCCAGGGCTCCGGCATGGGCATGCCGTCGGCCTCCATCTACGCCCACGAGCTGATCAACGAGTACGGCGTGAAGACCCTGATCCGGGTCGGCTCCTGCGGGGCCCTCAGCACCGACCTCCAGTTGCGCGACGTGGTGGCCGCGATCGGGTCGTCCACCGACTCGAACATGAACCGGATGCGCTTCGACGGGTTGATCGACTACGCCCCGGTGGCCGACTTCGGGCTGCTGCGTACCTCGGTCGAGGTGGCCGAGCGGCGCGGCATCACCATGCACGTCGGGCCGATCCTGGCGGCGGACGCCTTCTACACGGACCGGCCGGACCTCTACGACACCCTCGCCGACTACGGCGTGCTGGCGGTGGAGATGGAGTCGGCGGCGCTCTACACGATCGCCGCCCGGTTCAAGGCCCGCGCGCTCACCGTGCTGACCGTCAGCGACCACATCAAGACCGGCGAGAAGACCACCTCCGAGGAGCGGGAGCAGACCTTCAGCCAGATGGTCGAGATCGCCCTGGACACGATCATCGCCTGACCCGTCCCGACGGGGCGGTGTCACCGCCGAGAGCGGTATGACTCAGGGGTATAAATATTCCTCTGAGGCATACCGCTCTTCGGCATCAGGCCAGGCCCAGGCCGCCGCACCAGGCCGGCCCGCGCCGGCCCAGGCCGCCGCACCAGGCCGGCCCGCCTGCCCAGTCAGACCGCGGCCAGCGCCTCCGTCGGCGCGAGGCGGGCCGCCCGCACCGCCGGATAGAGGCCCGCGAAACCGCCGATGACCAGGGTCGCGGCCACCCCGCCGAGCATCGCCCAGGCCGGCACCACTGTCGGCCAGTCCTGGGAGAACGCGTACCCCGTGGTGACCAGGATGCCCAGCACCACGCCGCCGATCCCACCGAGCGCGGAGAGCAGCAGCGATTCGGCGAGGAACTGGGTCCGTACCTGGCCACGGGTCGCGCCGAGCGAACGGCGCAGGCCGATCTCGGCCCGCCGTTCCAGCACCGAGATCACCATGGTGTTCGCCACGCCGACCCCGCCGACAAGCAGGGCGACCGCGCCCAGGCCCAGCAGCAGGCCGGTGAACGCGTCGTCGGTCGCCTCGGCGGCGGCGAGCGCGTCCGAGGGACGGGACACCTCGACCTCGTTCGGCGCTTCCGGGTTGGCGGTAGCGCCGAGCACCGAGCGGACCGCCTCGACCTGTGACTCCTGCGCCCGGGTGTAGACCGTGGTGGGGTGCCCGTCGAAGCCCAGGTAGTCGGCCGCCGCCGGCCAGCCGACAAGCGCCGAGGTGTCCAGCTCCGGCGCGAGCGGCGCGGCGGCGAGGACGCCGACCACTGTGAACGCCCGCCCACCCAACCACACCTGCACCTGCGGGTCGGCCGCGATGATCCCGAGCCGTTGCGCCGCGGTGGCACCGAGCACCACCGCCGGATAGTGGGCGGTTGCCTCGTTGAGCCAGGTACCGCTTGTCAGCTCGGCCCCGACGGTGCCGAGCAGGTCCAGCCGGGCTGCCCGGGTGGCGATGCCGCCGGTCTCCGCGGCCGGAATCCGGTCCGAACGGTAGACCTTGGCGTCGGCGACCTGCCCGGTCGCGGACACCTCGGTCACCGGGCCGATCCGGCCGATCATGACGATCGACTCCTCGGGCAGTTGGGCGTCCGCCCCGAACAGGGTGTTGCCCGGCTCGACGGTGAGCAGGTTGGTGCCGAGCGCGTCGAGCGCGCGGTCCAGCTCCGCCCGGGACGACGACGAGATCCCGACGACCGCGATCATCGCGGCGATACCGATGGCGATGCCCAGCGCGGAGAGGAACGCCCGGAGCGGGCGGGTCCGCAGCCCCACCCCGCCGACCCGCAGGATGTCCGCCGGTCCCAGCCGGGCCGGGGTCAACGTCGCCATCAGCCGACCCCACCCGGCGTACCGGCCGAGTCGTGCCGCACCGCGCCGTCGCGCATCCGCACCTGTCGGGGCAGCCCCTGCGCGATCTCCCGGTCGTGCGTGATCACCACAACTGTGGTGCCGGCTCGGTGCAGCTCGTGCAGCAGCTCCAGCACCCCGGCGCCGGACACGGAGTCCAGGTTGCCGGTCGGCTCGTCGGCCAGCAGCACCGCCGGCTCGCCGACCACGGCCCGCGCCACTGCCACCCGCTGCCGTTCCCCGCCGGAGAGCTCGTGCGGCCGGTGCCCGAGCCGGTGGCCCAGGCCGACCCGGACCAGCGCGGCCTCCGCGCGTTCGCGCCGCCGCCGCAGGGGTACGCCGGAGTAGAGCAACCCGTCGGCCACGTTGTCCACGATCGGCACGCCGGGGGCCAGGTGGAACTGCTGGAAGACGAAGCCGATCCGGGTGGCCCGCAGGGCGGACAACTCCCGGTCGGTCAGCTTCGCCGCGTCGTACCCGTCGATGAGCACGCTGCCCGACGACGGCCGGTCCAGCGTGCCGATCAGGTGCAGCATCGTCGACTTGCCCGACCCGGACGGGCCGACGATCGCCACCAGCTCGCCGTGGCCGATCCGCAACGACACGTCGTCAAGCGCGACGACGTCGCCGGCGTACCGTTTGCTGACCCGGTCGAGGACGATCACCTCGCCGGTCATGTCGGCACCACCACCGTCGTACCCTCGGCGATGTCCCCGCCGGTGACCTCCACCCGGCCGTCGGCGAACAACCCAGTGGTCACGGCGACGACCTGGCTCGCCTCCCCCTCGGCGATCTGGACGCCGTAGCCGCCCTCGGCGAGCGCGAGAAGCGCCGACACCGGCACGGTGAGGACGTCCTTGCGCTCCGCGGCGGTGAAGACGACGTCGGCGCTGGCCTTGTCGAAGCCGGCGAGCGCCTTCGGGTCGGCGACCGCGACTGTCACCTCGATCTTCGTCTCGGCGTCGCCGGACTGCCCGTTGGCTCCGGCGGTACCGGCCTGGATGACGGTCTCGACAGTGCTGACAGTGCCCGCCACCGTCCGGGCGTCCGGCAGCCGCACCGTGACCTTCGCGTTCCGCTTCGCCAGCCGCTGGTCGTCCACGTCCAACTCGACGGTGACCAGGCGGCTCGTGCCGGTGTAGGCGAGCACCGCCTGGCCGGGTTGGGCGAGATCGCCGACGTCCGCCTGGTGGCTCTCCACCCGGACCTCCCGGTCGGCGTACACGATCCGCCCCGGCTCGACCCGACCGGTCTCGGCCAGGCCGAGGTCCTCCTGCCAGTCCCGGACGGCGTCGGCGGTGGCGCCGGTGTACTCGTCGTCGACGGTGAAGCCGGTGTAGCCCAACGCCGTGAGGTTCCGCTCGAACTGCGTGACGTCGGCACCCTCCACCCCCGGGGCGAGGGTCCGGTACGCGGGCAACCCGCCGTAGAGGAGCACCACCTCCTCGTTGTCGACCGCGTAGAGCGCCCGGCCCCGCTGCACCGTCGACCCGGTCGGCGGCAACGCGGTGACGGTGCCGCTGAGCTTCGCCGTGGCCCTACGCGTCGCGCCGTACCCCAGTTCACCCTCGGCGGTCTCCGAGTCGGCGAGGGTCTGCCGGGTGACCTTCGCGGTGGCCGGTGCTGCGCTGCCGGCCTCGGCACGGTCTCCGCCACCGCCGAAACCCACAGCGGCGCTCACGCCCACGGCGGCGACAAGCAGAACGACGCCGCCGATGACGGCAGCGCGCAGCCGCCTGCGTCGGGAGACGCCGGTCATCGGCCACCCCCGAACTGCGGCGCGTGCTGCCGGCACTTCTCCAGCGCGGCCTTCATGGCCGGATTGCCGATGTCGATCGCGTTGTCCCCCACCCCGATCCGGACCCGCCCGTCGGCGTCCGGGTCCGGGAAGTCCGGCACCCCGTTCTCGCGCATGCACTTGGCCAGCGCGCGCATCTGCTCCGCCTTCTCGGGGTTGAGCTGCGGTCCCTGCCCACCGTTGGGCAGCTTGTCCTGGCACTTCTCCATGGCCGCCTGGACCTTCTGCCGGTCCGTGCCGGCGCCGAACCGGAAGCCGGGACGGCTGCCCGGCTCCGGGTCGGGCAGATCCACCCCGTTCTCCCGCATGCACCGGGCGAAGGCGAGTTGCCGGTCCGAGTCGCTGACCGGCGTGCCGCTCGCCGTGGCCTCGGTCTTCGCCCCACCGGCGGTCGCGACCCCGCCGCCGTCGTCGCCTCCCGCGCCGCACCCGGCCAGCGCCAGGGCGAGCAGGACAGGGATCGCGAGCATGTGTCGTCGCATGGTGTCCGCTTCCGCTCGGGTCCGGCGCGGTTCGCCGAACATGGCACAAGTGCACGGCAGCGGACGTATCCACGGCGTTACCGTCGGCGGTTATGCCGCCGTTACCGCACCCCGAGCACCATGGAGGGGTGAGAGTGCTGGTGGTCGAGGACGAGAACGTGCTGGCGGACGCCATCGCCGAGTGGCTGCGCCGGGAGTCGTTCGCTGTCGACGTGGCGTACGACGGTGACGCCGCGCTGGAGCGGCTCGGCGTCAACGAGTACGCCGTGGTGGTCCTGGACCGCGACCTGCCGGTGGTGCACGGCGACGACGTGTGCCGGGCGATCGTGGACGCGGGCGGGGAGACCCGGGTGCTGATGCTGACCGCGTCGGCGGCGGTCCGCGAACGGGTGGCCGGGTTGGCGCTCGGTGCCGACGACTACCTGACCAAGCCGTTCGCCCTGGTCGAACTGTCGGCTCGGGTGCACGCGCTGACCCGCCGGTCCCGTCCGGCGGCCCCGCCGACGTTGCGTCGCGCCGGCATCCAGCTCGACCCGGCCCGACACGAGGTACGCCGGGACGACCGGCACGTGGCGCTGTCCCGCAAGGAGTTCGCGGTGCTCGTCGAGTTGCTGCGCGCCGACGGCGCTGTGGTCTCTGCCGAGGACCTGCTGGAACGTGCCTGGGACGAGCACATCGACCCGTTCACCAACGTCGTCCGGGTGACAGTCATGAAGCTGCGCCGCAAGCTCGGCGACCCGCCGGTGATCGAGACGGTCCCCGGAGCGGGGTACCAGATCCGATGAAACGCCTGACGATCCGCGCCCGGCTCACCCTCATCTACGGTGGGCTCTTCCTGTTGGCCGGGGTGATTCTGCTCGCCGTCACGTACGTGCTCGTGGATCAGCGGATGCCGCAGTCGTTCGGGGTGAAACTGCGCGACCTGCCGAAGACCACCGCCACGATGCCCAGCGGGCAGAGCGTCGACAAACTGCGCGTCCTGGTGCAGGAGGTGCAGGACGAAGCGAAGCGCAACGCGTTGGAGTCGCTGCTCACCCAGGGCGGCATCGCGTTGATCGTGGTGTCGGCGGTGGCGACCGCGTTCGGCTGGTTGCTCGCCGGCCGGGCGTTGCAACCACTGCATCAGATCACCGGCACGGCTCGCCGGATCGCCGGCGCGGACACCGCCGGCCGCGGCCTGCACGAGCGGATCGCGCTCACCGGCCCGCGCGACGAGGTACGCGAGCTCGCCGACACGTTCGACGAGATGCTGGAACGGCTGGACCGGTCCTTCGACGGGCAGCGCCGGTTCGTGGCGAACGCCTCGCACGAGCTGCGGACCCCGCTGGCGCTCAACCGGGCCCTGGTGGAGCTGGCGGTCAGCCGGCCGGACGCCTCGGCGGAGACGCGTCGGCTGGGCGAGTCGCTGCTGGCGATCAACGAGCGGCACGAGCGGCTGATCGACGGCCTGCTGACCCTTGCCGACTCGGAGAACGAGCTGACCGAGCGTACGCCGATCGACCTGGCCGAGGTCTGCGCGCACGTCATCGATCAGGCGGGGAGGCAGGCGCCCGGGGTCCCGGTGCGTCGGTCGCTGGCACCGGCCCCGGTCAGCGGCGACCCGGTGCTCGTGGAACGGCTCACCTTCAACCTGGTGGAGAACGCGGTGCGGCACAACCTGCCCACCGACGGTTGGGTCGAGGTTCGCACCGGCCTGACCGACGGCCGGGCCACCCTGACTGTGACAAACACCGGTCCGGCGATCGCCGGTTACGACATCGAACCGATGTTCCAGCCGTTCCGCCGGCTGTCGCGGGAGCGGGTCGCGGGTGCGCGGGGTTTCGGGTTGGGGTTGTCCATCGTCCGCGCGGTGGCCCGCGCCCACGGCGGCACCGTCGATGCCCAGCCCCGCCCGGCGGGCGGCCTGATCGTCACCGTCACCCTGCCCGTGGCCTGACCGCCGGGGCGGGTGTTCTCAGCGGAAGAAGGCGCGCAGGACGGCGGCGGTCTCGGCCTCCAGGACGCCGCCGTAGACCTCGGGTCGATGGTTGAGCCGGCGGTCGCGGAGCACGTCCCAGAGCGATCCGGCCGCGCCGGTCTTGGGTTCCCACGCGCCGAAGACGACTGTGGAGACCCGGGCCAGCACCAGCGCCCCCGCGCACATGGTGCACGGCTCCAGGGTGACCACCAGGGTGCAGCCGTCCAGCCGCCACTGGCCGGTCCGCTCGGCGCCCCGGCGCAGGGCCAGCACCTCGGCGTGCGCGGTGGGGTCGCCGGACAGCTCCCGTTCGTTGCGTCCAATGGCCAGCTCGGTCCCGTCCGGCCCGTAGAGCACCGCGCCCACCGGCACGTCGTCCACGTCGGTGGTGTCGCCGCCCGCGGCGCCGGTGACGGCGACCTCCAGGGCACGGCGCATCCACAGCTCGTGCCGCTGCCGACGGCCGACCTCACCCGGGTCGGCCAGGCCCTCGTGCGCGCCCGGTCCGGCATGTCCCACCGCACCGGGAGTCGGCTGCCCCGGCCGGATCGTCTCCAGAGCCGGGTCGGTGGCGTCGGCCGGCTCAGACCTCACGCAGCTCCTCGACCTCGTCGGCGCAGCCGAGCACCTGGCAGATCTCGGCGGTGACGTCCGCCGGCAGCATCCCCTCGTGCGTGCACAGGGCGAGCAGCTTCTGCGCGGAGATGCCCAGGTTGGCAAGCAGGTCAGCCTCACCCACCGGATCGGCCTCCGGGTCGACGGCAGGCTGCTCGCTCTCCTCGTCACCGGTGGTCAGCGGGCGCGGTTCCTCGTCGCCGTCGAGCCCGGTGACCGAGGTCTTCAGGTCACCGACCAGCAGCGCACCCAGCGGAGACTCCTCGGCGTACGCGGAATCCGAACCGAACACCCGCAGATCTTCGCCCTCGTCGAGACGCAGGATCACCAGATACGCGTCATCGGCCTCGACGAAGAGCAGCGACACGTCGGCCTCCTGGTCGACGTCACGCAGCCGCTCGGCGACCTCGTCGATGTCGGTGGCGCCACGCAGGCTGACCTCGGCGGCGGTCCAGCCACTGTCGTCGCGCACCACGGCCGCAGCGAAGTACGACACGGTCCCCCCAATAGCCCTCGACACTGCGTCGACTCGTTACGCGTGCACGTTAGCCGGTCGGGTCGGCAGGCGACTCGTCAACGCCCCGAAGGGTCGTTCATTCCTGACAAAGTTGGATCAGCCGGATACTCGACGGCGGGTAGCGATGAGCTGGCGCAGACGCTCGGTGCGCTGCCGCTGCGGTCGGCTGCGCTGACGGACCGCGCGGGCGCCCGCCAACTCGGCGAGCAACTGCAGGCGGCGGCGACTGCGATCG
Source organism: Micromonospora sp. CA-240977 (assembly GCF_050942285.1). NCBI lineage: Bacteria > Bacillati > Actinomycetota > Actinomycetes > Micromonosporales > Micromonosporaceae > Micromonospora > Micromonospora sp. CA-240977. The sequence goes on from NZ_CP192055.1 coordinate 7,304,777, forward strand.
GGGTCCTGTCGCGGGGTGGTCCAGGCCATAGTCCCGAGCGTGCCGAGTCTCGGCGGCCACGTCAAGACGGCGTTCGCTACGCAGCCAACCGGGCACGCGGCGCAGTCGGCCGCGGCGCCCCGATCACCACAGCGGCCAGTTCCCGCTGGTGGCCCAGCGGACCGCCACCACGGCGGCGGCGATGCTCCAACCACCCGCAGTGACGATGGCGACCCCGGTGGCAACCCCACGGTCGCCGTAGCGGACCAGCACCAGCGCGGTCAGCCACGCCAGCAGGCCCGCCAGCACCGTCCACCACGCGTAGCTCGTCACATCGGTGCCAAGCAGGCCGAACAGCAGCAGCCAGGTGGCCGCCGCGCCACCGCCGGCGGCGACGCTACCGCCGGTGACCGGGTGCGGCTCGCGGTAGGTGGGGCGGGACGGGGGGCCGGCCGGGAAGAGCCCCGACGGCATACGCGCCACCTGGTACGCGGCGGCACCAGGATCCGCGCCAGGATCGGGTCGGGCGATGGTCACCGTCGCTGCCCCTTCCTCACGCGCGCGCCGCTCGTGCTCACGGTACCGGCTCTGCGAGGATGGCCCGATGCCCTCGCCGACGATCAGCCGCCGCGCGCGTCCGGCGTACCCGATCCTGCTGCTTCTCGCCCCGCTGCTGGCCGCCGGCTGCGCGACCACCCGGCCGGGGGTGCCGTCCGAGGGCGCCCCACAGACGCCGTCGGCGGTCTGGGCGACCGCCGACCAGCCGGTGTCGCCGACGGCCGCGCCGACGGCGACCGGCCCGGCCCGCCCGAAGCCGTCGCCGTCGGCCAGCCCGTCCGCGACGGCACCGCGCAGCGGGCTGCGGCATGTCTTTCCGGTACGCGCCGGCAACGTCGACTACCACCCGACCCACGGCGCGTACCCCGCCACGGATCTCTTCGCCGACTGCGGTGAAGCGTTCGTCGCGGTGACCGACGGGACGGTGCTGGAGGTCAGTCGCGTCGACCGGTACACAAAGGGTGGGCCGCAGGGCCCGGACAACGGCGGCCTGTCGGTCTCCCTGCTCGGCGACGACGGGGTGCGTTACTACGGCTCGCACCTGAGCGTCGTGTCCAGCGGCGTCGACGCCGGGGTGCGGGTCCGCGCCGGGCAGCAGCTCGGCAAGGTGGGCCGCACCGGCAACGCCAACAACGTCTGCCACGTGCACTTCGGCATCTCGCCCCCGTGCACCGGCAAGGACGGCTGGTGGATCCGGCGCGGCGTGCTCTGGCCGGCGCGGTACCTGGATTCGTGGCGCGCTGGCGGCAATCGGGAACCGGCCGCCGAGGTCGTCGCATGGCAGCGCAAACACGGCTGCCCGAAGGCTCCCTGACCGGTCCCGCAGCGACTAGGTTCGGTGGGATGAAGGCCCGGGACCCCATCGCCGACCTGCGCCGCATCGCGTTCCTGCTGGAGCGGGCGAACGAGGCGACGTACCGCGTCCGGGCGTTCCGGTCGGCGGCGACGGCGTTGGCGGGTCTGCCGGCGACCGAGGTGGCCGCGCGGGCCGGCAACGGCACGCTCACCGAGTTGGCCGGTGTCGGCGACGTGACGGCCCGCTGCGTGGCGGAGTCACTGGCCGGTGAGGAGCCGGTCTACCTGCGCCGACTGCTGGCGACCGAGGGCAGCGACCTGGATGCCGAGGCCACGGCGCTGCGCGCCGCCCTGAAGGGCGACTGCCACACCCACTCGGACTGGTCCGACGGCGGCTCGCCGATCGAGGAGATGGCGCTGGCCGCCGTCGAGTTGGGCCACGAATATCTGGTGCTGACCGACCACTCGCCACGGCTGACGGTGGCCCGGGGGCTGACCGCCGACCGCCTGCGCCGGCAGCTCGACCACGTGGCGCAGGTCAACGCGGCGCTGCCCGAGGGCTTCCGGATCCTCACCGGCATCGAGGTGGACATCCTCGCCGACGGCTCCCTCGACCAGGACGACGAGCTGCTGGCCCGGCTGGACGTGGTGGTCGGCTCGGTGCACAGCGGCCTGAAGGACGAGCGGTCGAAGATGACCCGGCGCATGCTGAGGGCGGTCGCCAACCCGCACCTGGACATCCTCGGTCACGTCACCGGCCGGATGGTCTCGTCCCGCCCGGCCGGGGTGACCGGTCCGGGCGACCGGGGGCACCGCGCCCGGACCAGGGCGGAGAGTGACTTCGACGCGGACGCGGTCTTCGCCGCCTGCGCCGAGCACGACACCGCCGTCGAGATCAACTCACGGCCGGAGCGGCAGGACCCGCCGAAGCGTCTGATCCGACGCGCGCTGGAGGCTGGCTGCCGGTTCGCCATCAACACCGACGCGCACGCGCCCGGCCAACTCGACTGGCAGCGGTTCGGCTGTGAACGTGCCGCCCTCTGCGGCGTCCCCGCCGACTCGGTCGTCAACACCTGGCCGGCGGAGAAGCTGGTGGCCTGGACGCACAACCGCGCCTGACCTCCCCACCCCGGCCCCGCAGGCGCCGGCCGGGCGGGCGCCGGCCACGCGGGCGCCGGCCGGGCGGGCGCCGGCCACGCGGGCGCCGGCCACGCGGGCGCCGGCCACGCGGGCGCCGGGCCGCGCGGGCCGGCCGCGTGAGCCCCGGGCCGGGCGGGCGCCGGGCCGCGCGCGCTGGCCGCGCGGGCGGCCTCGGCGGTGATCCACTCGCGTTCCTTGAAAGCGGGGTCTCCAGGTCCGCCGGACACCCCGACTTCCAGGAAACCGAGTCGATCAGCTGGTCTGCCAGCGGCGGCCGGGGCTCAGCAGCGGCCGGGGTTCAGCGGCGGGCCGGTTCGGCGGCGGGTGCGGCGGGAGCGCCGACGCCGACCACCGGGCGGGGCTTCCGACGCCCGAACACACCCTGCGCGACCGCGACCCCGAGCAGCACGATGAGCGCCCCGACCGGCTGGTGCCAGTTGAGCCGCTCGTCGAGCGCCACTGCGCCGATCAACACCGCGAAGATCGGAATCAGGTACGTGACGGTGGACGCGGTGCTCGCGCCGGCCACCCGGATGTTGCGCATGTTGATGACGAAGGCGAGCCCCGTGCCGAGCGCGCCGAGGGTCAACACGCTGCCGAGCACCCCCGCCGACAACTCGGTGGGCAGCGGCGGCAGGCCGGCGACGAACGGGGTGACGATGGCCAGCTGCGCGGCGGCGAGCAGCAGTTGGGCAGCGGAGAGCGACAGGCCGGAGTGCGTGCTACCGGCGACAAACCGCTTCTGGTACGGGATGGCGACGCCGTAGCAGGCGGCCGCGCCGAAGCACATCAGCTGCCCGGTGAAGTGCGCTCCGCCGATGCCCTCCCAGACCCCCAGCACCACAAGCACCCCGAGGAAGCCGAGCCCGAGCCCGATTGCGCGGCGCACTGTCAGCCGCTCGGTGCGGAAGACAAGCACCGCCAGCGGCAGCACGATCAGGGGCGTGGTGGCGTTCCAGATGCCGGCGAGCATCGACTCGACCCGCTGCTCGCCGTAGCCGAACAGGGTGAACGGCACGGCCACCCCGAACGCGGCGACGACGGTCAGGTGCGCCCAGATCCGGGGCTCGCGGGGCAGCCGGTCACGCAGCACGGCGAGGACGACCAACAGGGTCAACGCGCCGGCGACGACCCGGTAGAGGGTGAGCTGGACGGGGTGCAACTCGGCCACCCCGACCTTGATGAACAGGAAGCTGGAACCCCAGATCGCGGCAAGGGCGACGAAGCCCGGCAGCCAGGCACGAACCGGCGCCTTGTCAGGAGTGATGTCGGCAGTCACCCCTGACACTCTGCCGGAACCCACCGACAAAGTCGCGCGCCTTTCGGACGGTGCGCCGCGCGTCACGTCAGCGGCCTGAACACGCCAAACGGCGTCGACACGGGGCCGGGGTGGTCACGTAGGGTCGCAGCGTGGGACGAATCGATGAAATCGCCAACCGTTACGTGGCCGAGTGGGCGCCGTTGAGCCCCACCGGCGCGACATTCGTCGGCATCGCCGGCCATGAAGATCAGCTCGACGACCTCTCCCCAGAGGGCTACCGGGCGCGCGCGGACCTCACCCGCCGGACGCTCGCCGAGCTTGAGGTGACCGACCCGCAGACCGAGTCCGAACGGATCGCCAAGGAGGCCATGCAGGAACGGCTCGGGCTGGACCTGGCCCGGTACGACACCGGCGAGACGACGAGCGGCATCAGCGTCATCGAGAGCGGGCTGCACGAGATCCGCATGGTGTTCGACCTGATGCCGACCGCTACCAACGACGAGCAGGCGAACATCGCGGCCCGGCTCAACGGCTTCGCCGGCGCGCTGGAGAACTACAAGGTCACCCTCCGGGAGGCCCTCGCCGCCGGTCAGATCAGCTCGAAGGTGCAGCTGGTCGAGGTCGCCAAGCAGTGCGACGTCTGGGTCGACCCGACCCAGGACAACTTCTTCCACGGGCTGGTCGAGCGGCTGGGCGCGGAAGGTTCGCTCGGCGCGGAGCTGCGTCGGGGCGCGGCGGCGGCGACCGCGGCGACCGCCGAGTTCGGCCAGTTCCTGCGCAGCGAGTTGGCCCCGCACGGGCGGGACAAGCAGGCCGCCGGGCGGGAGCGCTACGAGCTGGCCTCGCAGTACTTCCTCGGCGCGAAGATCGACCTCGACGAGACGTACGCCTGGGGCTTCGCCGAGCTGGCCCGCCTGGAGGCGGAGATGCGGGTCGTCGCGGGGCGCATCGCCGGCTCCGGTGCCACCGTCGACGAGGCAGTGGCCAAGCTGGACGCCGACCCGGCGCGGACCATCCAGGGCAAGGAGGCGTTCCGGGACTGGATGCAGGCCCTCGCCGACAAGGCGATCGCCGAGCTGCACGGCACCCACTTCGACATCCCCGAGCAGGTCCGGCGCATCGAGTGCTGCCTCGCCCCGACAAGCGACGGCGCCATCTACTACACCGGCCCCAGTGAGGACTTCTCCCGCCCGGGCCGGATGTGGTGGGCGGTGCCGCAGAGCATCACCGACTTCTCCACCTGGCGAGAGGTGACAACGGTCTTCCACGAGGGTGTGCCCGGCCATCACCTCCAGGTGGCGCAGACCGCCGTTCGGGCCGACCTGCTCAACCGCTGGCAGCGACTGCTCTGCTGGGTCTCCGGGCACGGCGAGGGCTGGGCGCTCTACTCGGAGCGGCTGATGGACGAGCTGGGCTATCTGGAGGACCCGGGCGACAAACTGGGCATGCTCGACGGCCAGGCGATGCGTGCCGCACGGGTGATCGTCGACATCGGCATGCACCTGGAGCTGGAGATCCCCAAGGACAACCCGTTCGGCTTCCACCCCGGCGAGCGGTGGACGCCCGAGCTGGGCTGGGAGTTCATGCGGGCGCACTGCCGGGTGCCGGACGAGAATCTGCGCTTCGAGCTGAACCGCTACCTCGGCTGGCCGGGGCAGGCGCCGTCGTACAAGGTGGGTGAGCGGATCTGGCTCCAGGCCCGCGAGGACGCCAAGGCCCGCAAGGGCGCGGATTTCAACCTGCGGGAGTTCCACAGGCAGGCGCTGGACCTGGGTAGCTTGGGCCTCGACCCGCTGCGTCAGGCGCTGGCTCGACTCTGACCGGCCGCGGCTGCGCACGGCGGCGGACTCGTCGTACCGCCGGCGTGCGCAGCCGTGCGCTCGCGTGCGCTCAGCCGAGGTTGAGCGCCAACGCCGGTCGCGCGGTCAGCGTGTCACTTGTGACGTACGCCAGGTCGATCGCCGGGTCGGTGAACGTGATCGGAATGGGCGACGTGACCGGAATGCCGTCCGGCAGCGGCAGATCCGGCGTCAGGGTGATCTTGATGCCGAGCAGCCGGCCGACGAACCGGGTGGCGTAGAAGGCCACGTCTCCGCTGACGGTCAGCCGGTCCGTCGCGTACCGCTGGTTGCGCCCTGCGGGGCCGTCGGCGGTGAGCAGGAAGTCGTCGGTCACCGCTTCGCGCATGCTGAACTTCAGCACCTTGAGGTCGCCCTGCACCGTGTGCAGGTCGGTGATGCCCTCGAACCGCAGCCCCGTCATCCGGACCGACGACCCGGTGAGCTTGGACGGCCTCTGCGCCACCCTCGGCAGGGTTGGATCGTCGGCGATGCGCGGCAGCGGCTTGCCCGGCTCGACAGTGCCCGGCTTGTCGGGCGTCCCCGGCTCGTTGGGCGTCTCGTCGGGTGCTCCCGGGTCGTTGGGTGCTCCCGGCTTGTCGGGCAACGACGGGCAGGTGACGGGTCCCGGGCCTGTCGTCGGCGTGCCGCTCGGCTGTGCGGTCGGGCTCGCCGACGGCGTCGGGCTCTGGTTACGGCGTCCACCGGTGAGTAGGTCACCAAGGCCGTCCACAATGCCGGTGATCACGTTGCCACCCCTCGTCGGCGTCGGCGTCGGCGTGGCGGTCCCACGGCTGGGTGACGGCGTGACGGTCCGGGACGGGGTGGGGCAGGCGGTCGTGGTGAGCCGACCCGGGGCCGCCTGCACCGCTGCGGGCTGGGCGGCCAGCGCGGCAGCGGCGAGGCCGAGCACCACGAGGGCGATGCCGAACGCCCTCGGATCAACCGCACGCCCCGGCCACTCGGGCGGCGGGCTCGCGTCGGCCGGCGTGTTCCCGGCCCTACCGGGGGAAGCCTGCTCGGGAACGACCCGCTCGGGCTCCTCGACGACGGGCTGCTCAGGCACCGGCCGCACGGGCTCCACGACGACGGGCCGCTCAGGCACTGAGCGCTCGGGCTGCTCGGGAGAGGGCTGTTCGACGAGCGGCTGCTCTCGGGTCGACGTGTCGATCGGGTCGGGCGGCGCGGGTGGGGCCGGGTCGGTCGGCGTCCAGGCGAAGCCGAGCGCACTGCCGACGATGCCGAGCAGCAGACCGATGAAGAAGCCGCCGAGGTTGAGCCCGATGAGCGAGTAGACAGCGGTCACCGCCGCGACGACCGAGTAGAACAGGCGCTGCGCCGGGCTGAACCAGAGCAGCAGGCCGCAGGCCACCAGGATGACCGGGATCAGCAGCGAGAGCAGACCACTCGCCCCGCTGTGGAAGCTGAGGCCGTTGATGGTCATCCGGGTGGAGCCGAACATCTCCAGCCCGGCCAGGGCGGTGAGCAGTCCGCCCCAGAACGGTCGGCTGCGCTTCCAGCGGCGGAAGAGCCGCCACGCCTGAGCCGGACCACCGGGCCGGGCGTGGGACGACTTCGCGGTTGTCACGTACTCCTCCTGGCCGAGCGGGAACGGGGACACGGGCCGGGCCCGCGGCGGTGAGGTGCCGCGGGCCTCGACTCAGTTCAGAAGCACTCCTTGCCCTTGGCGTCCTCGCCCACGTTGACCTTGAGTCGGAGGCCGACCAGGTTGAACGTGGCCGCCGTTGTGTAGCGGGACACCTGCTGCAGGTTGGTGATGGTGACGTGGTCGGAGTTCTGGCCGAACGAGCCGTCCTGCGCCGTCGGGTTCAGGTCGGTGGCGTCCCGACCGATCTTGATGTTGGTGAAGGTCGCGTTGCCGTTCAACGAGTCCATCGCGATAAGGAGGTCCTTGGCGCGGGCGGGTTCCTTGCCCTCACCGGCGTTGATGGTGAGCACCACCGGCAGGCCCGGCAGGTCGGCGCGGACGGACTGGCAGAGGCTGTACAGCTCGGCGCTGCTGATCTCGGAGAGCGCGATCGGGTGGACCTGACCGGCCTTTCCGTCCTTGCCCTTCTCCCGGACGATGCCGCCGTACTGCTTGAAGCCGTCGCCTTCGAGGCGATCGGCGCCGATCTTGAACGTCTGCCCGGAGACCGTGATGTCGGACGCGATCGCGCCCGTCGACATTCCGAACAGGATGGCGCCGGCGGCGGCTGTGGCGGGCACCATCATGGCGGCGAACCGCCGCCACCGGATACGACCCTGACTGTGTAACCGATCCTGCACGGGTTCCTCCTCGGCTGGATGCGTGCGGGTGGCCGGTCCCGAACTGGCGGCCCATCGGGCCCGTCATCTGTTACCGGCTGGTAACCATCGCGCTTGATGGTGCACCCGGTGAGGCCCAGCTCACAACCCCCCGATTACCCGGCGGCAACAGTCGGGCACCGGAAGGGCGACACAGCGTCACCATCCGTGCCCGCCGTGGGTCCGCGTAGCCGATGAATCACTATCAAAATCGACTTATGCCTCTGATTGAGCAACGGAGAGTTACTGACCCATCGACGAATTACAAAAAGGTAACGAATGTAAAGCAGGCCTGCGATTCCGCGTCTTGCACCTCTCCCTCAGGGGCTGCTGGATGGCTATGCTCTGCGGCGTGCCGCTGATCGATTACTACGGTCCCCAGGGCTGGGGCAGCCAGTCACCCCCGTTGCGGCAGCGCCAGCACGTCGCGGCCGACCTGGTCCTCTCCGCGTTGGCCGACTCGGCAGCACCGACCGCCGTCCTCGATGTCGGCTGCGGCGACGGCACCTTCCTGGCCCACCTCGCGTCAGTCGCCCCCGACCGGGACATCCGATGGATCGGGGTCGACTACTCGGAGCACCAACTCGCGCGGGCGGCCGCTCTGCCGTACGAGTTCCACCGCTGCGACCTGGGCGACGGACTGCCGCTGCCGAACGCCTCGATCGACCTGGTGCACGCCGGGGAGGTGCTGGAGCATCTGTACGACCCCGACCACCTGCTCGAGGAGTGCGCGCGCGTGCTTCGGCCGGGCGGTCACCTCGTCCTCACCACGCCGAACCTGCAGGCCTGGTACAACAGGGCGCTCTTCCTGGCCGGCGTCCAGCCAATCTTCTACGAGACCTCCACGCGGTCGACCGAGGTCGGCGCCGGGGCACTGCGTCGCCTCAAGACCGACACCATGCCGGTCGGGCATCTGCGCCTCTTCAACCGCACCGCGCTACTCGACCTGCTACGCCACGAGGGGTTCGAACCGGTCACCCTGCGAGGCGCGGGTTTTCACGGCGTTCCTTCGAGCATGGCCTGGTTCGACGCGGCCATGTGCCGCCGGCCCTCGCTCGCCTCGATCCTCGTGGTGCTTGCCGTCAAGCGCTGAAAAGCAGTTCGGTGGGCCCGGCGAACCGGACCCACCGAACGTGGCCTCGCAAGGCTCAGAGCCGCGCCGTACGCTCAGCCGCCGACCGCTGGTCGGGCACCGTCTGGTCGGCGGCGTCAGCGGAGGGCGCATCAGCGGTGGGCGCATCGGCGGACGGCGCGTCAGCGGACGGCGCATCGGCGGACGGCGCGTCGGCGGACGGCGCATCGGCGGACGGCGCGTCGGACGCGGCGCCCTCGCCACCCTCGCCGGCCTCGCCGGCGCGGTGGCTGCCACCCCGCGCCTCCTTGGTGGGCGCGGTGGCGGCACGCCTGCCGGAGCCGCGCGTCGCCAACAGCACGCCGCCGACGATCAACAGCAGACCGAGCGCTCCGAGCGTGACCGGCCCCCACAGACGTACCAGCTGAATGGACCGCGCGTTGTCCGCGGCGCGCTCGGCACTGGCGACCACAGTCGCCTCGTTGTAGCGGAAGTCGGCGTTCAGCAGCACCGTCGGCGTGCCCACGTCCGGCACCAGCACCTTCCGCGGCTGGTCGCGGAGATCCACGTACGCGCCGGTGACGGGCTCCACCCAGAACGTCCGCGTGTTGCTGTACATGAGTCGGGCGGTCTTGGCCCCGGGGGCGAAGCGCGCCAACAGCAGCTTCAGGCTGCTGTCGGCCACCACCAACTGCGCTTCGGGAACCGTCTGCTCGAAGCGGTAGGCCTCGACCCCGCGCACCTTGGCGACCTCTTTGAACTGCGCCGGGACCGTCTTGCGAATCTCACGGTCGTAGACCGGATAGTCCTTCTTTTCGGTGCCGAACGGGAACTTGTAGACCTGGCCCGAGTAGTTCGCGGGTTGCTCGGTGCCGTCATCGAGCCAGGCCGGGTCCCACTTGGCGGCGGCGCCGCTAACCCGGTCAATGGCGAGTTCGGTGCTGTACTCGCTAATAATCTCGTCGTTGTCGATGCGCCTCACCGACTGGAACACATCCCAGACAACGGCCTTGTCCTTCAGCTCACCGGTCATCTTCTCGTCGGTGGTCTTCGGCTGCGGGACGACCTCCACAGTCGACCGGAGCGCCCCCCGCTCGACATTCGCCGCGCCCGCCTTGATCTGGAGGAACTCGGCGTTCGCCGACTCGGCCACGGACTCCGACCGCTCCAGGTCGTACGGCAGCTGACTGACCAGGGGCGCGACGTACAGTGGCAGCCCCACAGCGGCGACAGCCAGCAGGACGCCAAGGCCAAAAAGCGCGGCGCCGACAATCCTCTTCACTGCTCCTCCTTCGATGACAAGGCGAAAAGGCGCCAGCCAGCCAAGCGCTGAAGACATCGACGTCACGAGTGGACGCCTCTGGCATGGCGGCACGTTACTCTCCAGTCACCTCTCTCCGCGACCCCCGGGAAGCTTGATGTTCACTGCGTCTTCCGCCCCTGCGCTTCCGCGTCTGCCGGCCCTCGACGGGGTGCGGGTAATCGGTGCTGCCGCGGTGATTGCCCAACACGTCGGATTCATCACTGGCGTCACGACCAGGGAAACCTGGGGCGGCTGGATCGCCATGATGGATTTCGCGGTCGCGCTCTTCTTCACCCTCTCGGGCTTCCTGCTTTTCCGCCCGTGGGCGCGCGCGGTCGCCACCGGTTCCGCGACGCCGGGCACCCGACGCTTCTATTGGAAACGTGCCGTTCGGATCCTGCCGGCGTACTGGCTCGCGGTCGTCGTCTGCCTCACGGTGCTTCCGGAGCAGGGCGTCGCTCCGGCGGGCGACTGGCTGCGGCACCTCACCTTCACCCAGATCTACGAGCACGCACAGATCAGACCCGGCCTGGGTCAGACCTGGAGCCTCGCCACCGAGGTGGTCTTCTACCTGGTGCTGCCGTTGGCGGCAGCGGCACTCGTGGGGAGGCGGTGGAGGCCCGCCCGGACGGTGGCGCTGGCGGGCATCGGCCTGGCGATCACGGTGGGGTGGATCGCCGCGATGGGGGTGGGCCTCCTGGACACCGGCCTGCACATCATGTGGTTCCCGTCGTACGCGCTGTGGTTCGCCGCGGGCATCGTGCTCGCCACGATCCATGTGGCCCTCCGGACGTCGACGGCCCCCCGCTCGTGGCATGTCTTCGACCAGCTCGGCTCCGCGCCACTGGCCTGTTGGGGCATCGCGCTCGGGCTGCTCGCGGTGGCCAGCACCTCGGTCACCGGGCCGAGGGGTGTGGCCGCCCCGACGGCCGGGCAGTTCGCCGCGCAGCTCGGGCTCTACGCCGGCGTCGCGGTAATGATCATGATCCCCCTCGTGTTCGGCCCGGCCACGCTGATGTCGCTGGCCCTCGGTAGCGCGCCGGTCCGCTGGCTCGGCACGCTCTCCTACGGGATGTTCCTCTGGCACCCGCTGGTGCTCGAACTGATCTTCCGAATCGAGGGCCGCGCCTACTTCACCGGCAACCCGTTGCGGATCTACGCGCTCACCGTCGGCGGTGCGATCACGTTCGCGGCGATCAGCTACTACGTCGTCGAGCGACCTGCGCTGCGCTGGGCAGCGGCGACCGGGAAACCTCGCGCGGGCAGGGCGACCGAGCACCAGAGGGCGGTGACCGCGGCCAGCGCCGCCAACTGAGGTGCCGCGGACGTGTGCGGGAGGGGATCGACGAGCGAGATCCACCCCGCCGCGCCGAAGCAGAGGACCGGGAGCAGCCATCCCACCAGCCGACTGATCCGACGGAGCCTTCGCAGCTCACTACGGTGTAAGTGCGGCGCGAGCAACCCGAGAGCGACGAGCACCGCCACTCCGACCGTCGCCAGTACGACCGCCCAGATCCCACCGAAGCTCACCAGCGCCGCAGCACCGACGACGCCGGGCAGCAGCCATCCCCGCCGGCGTCGGCCAGGGGCGGCCGCGAGCGGTTTCGGCGGGCGGCGCGACGGCAGCACCGCGAGCAGCAGCACGATCCCGAGCAGCGCCGCGCCAGCCACCAGGCCAGCCCGGTAGGTACGGTCCGGCGTGAAGCGGAGGACGAGATCCCCGCCCACATCGGGCGGCAGCAACCAGCCCTGTTGCCATCCGTCGAGCACGATGGGTGTCAGCCGCTGTCCCGCGATGGTGGCCTGCCAACCAGGGTTCTCGTTCTCCCGTACCGCGAGGACTGTCCCACCCGGGTGTGCCGCTACGTGCAGCCGTCGTTCCGTCGCCGACCAGCGGTCGATGCGCACCGGGCTCGGCGTCGCGACCGGGCCGGTGCGGCCGGCCGGCTCCAGCACCAGCCTCGTCGGTGTGGCCAGGTCACTGCCGGCCGCCACCACCCGCAGCTCGCCGGCCGGCAGCGCCAGCGGCTTCGACACCTTCTCGCCACACACCGTGGCCGGTACCTCCCGGAGTTCCAGCAGCTCCCGCCGGCTCGCCGTGACGGATGTGCGCAGCTGCCTGCCGGCGACCTGAAGCGTTGGTCCGCTGCCGCAGGGCAGCGCGACGCGCGCATCGAGGTTCACCCCGATCGGTGGCCCGAGGGGCAGGGTGTTCACCTCGCCGATGCCCAGCGGCAGTCGCTCGGACGTGCCCCTGTACGGGTCGAAGCTCTTCACCGAGGTGTTCGTGCGGAAGAGGATCGTGATCTCGTCGGTGCGCAACGGCCGGTCGAACCTGACCAGCCCGTCCTTGCCGACAGTGCCCGAACGCACGCCGCCGTCGCCGATGACGGTGACTCGCCAGGGGCGCGCGCGGGCGACCGAATCCGCCGACGACAACCGCAGACCGTTGATCGTGCGGGTGGTGAGCCAGTTGAGTTTCAGCCACGGCCCCTCGTCCTCGCTCGCCGGCAGCCAGGCCGTGGCGGGATCACCGTCGAGGACCGCGCCGGGTCGGGCCACCGGGTCGGGTACCGCGCTGGACGAGGCGGTGGCCCGGGGCGGCAGGGTCAGCGGCCAGGACTTCGCTACTTCCGCGTCGAGCAGGGCGCTGAGCTGCGGGCCGGCCTTCGGTCGCGCCCAGATCGTCGGCGCGTACGAGGCACCGACCGGCAGGGTCACCGTCCGGTCGAGCTGACCGCCGTCCTCCGACTCCCGACCCACGCCGGATCCGCACCGCGGCACGTCGTCGACGAAGAAGCAGGAGTCGACAGCCGGCGATGAGGTGAGCACCACGGTGGCGGGTTGCTGGGTGCCGGGGCTCGGCGGCGTGACAAGTGTCCGTGCGGCCCGGAGCCCGGGAATCTCCAGCTCCGCGATGCCGACCCGACCCTGCCCGGTCCGGATCGACCACGCCGCTTCGATGGTGACCCTGATCCGGGTGCTGGAATGCACGCCGGGCAGCCGCACGCTCACCGTCGGATCGAACGACTCGACGGTGACCTGCTCGACGCCGCTGCGGACGGTGACCTTCGTGGGCAACGCGTCCGCTTCCGTGTCGAAACGCAGCCGCACCTCGGAGATCTTCCTGGGCTCGGCGAGCTCGACCTCCAGCCACTGGCGGGTGGGGGCGGTGGGGGCGGTGCGCCACGAGGTGGACGGGTCGCCGTCGACCGCCGCGAACGGCAGGTGAGCGGGGCGGGATCCGGTCAGTGGGTGCGCCTGCGACCAGGAGCTGGACGCGGTGACCCCGTTGATCCCGACATAGCGCGCCACAGTGGCGTACTCGTCTCCCCAGGCCGGCAGGTAGTCGCGCGCGACCTCCCGGAGCAGCGACCGCGTGTCGGCTTCGGTGGTGGCCGACGCGTTGTCGTGCAGCAGGCCGAAGCTCACCTCTCGACGACGCATCCCGTCGGTCAGCAGCACCGGTCCCAGAGCCGAACCGGACGGCAGATCACCGGCGAGCACCGTCGGTGCCGCGTCGAGGCTGCCGGCTGCGGCGACGTCCAGCAGCGACTCCGGTCCGCCGACCACCGTCGAGATCGCTGTGGCGTCGTACGCGACCACGGGCTCGACGACCCGCTGGACCTCGTACACCTCCAGCGCGCGGGTCGGCACGTCCAGGCCCTGGTCCCGATAGCCGCCGAAAGCCGAACCGCCACCGATCATCGGGCCGAAGGCGGCGACGAGTCGCAGCCCGGGACTTCGGGCGATGGCCTGCCGGACCTGCAACGGGCGGGCGGCCTTGGACGCTCCGTAGTCGAGGTCCGACCGGAACAGGACGTACCGCACGCCGGACCGGGAGAGCAGATCGGCAAGGCCGGCGGAACCGGCGCCGGTGCTCAGCACCGACTCGACGGCGTCGAGGAGCCGGATCGTCGTCGGTGGGGTGAGCGGGATCGAGTTGCGCACCGCCCAGGAGCTCTTCAGCAGCGGCTGGGTCATCTCGTCGGCCGGACTGCCCCACTGGTAGTCGGGGAAGCGAGCGGCGGGCGCCACCAGCACACGGTCGCGCCCGAGGTTGTCGTCCAGCCAACTACCGGCGGCCTGCCAGTAACCGGGGACGCTGTCGAAACTGCCCTTGATCGGCAGCTGGCCGGCGAGGGCCGGGCTCGCGATGGCGGCGATCCCGGTCAGCGCGACCACCTTCACCACGATCGCCCGCTTCCGCGCCGAGTGCCATCGCCGGCCGGCCACTGCGGCGGTGCGGGCCAGCACGCCGAGCAGGTGAGCCAGGCCGAGGATCAGCGGCAGCCGCACCACCACGTCGAACTTGTGCACGTTGCGCAGCGGTGCGCCCGCGCGGTCGAGGAAGGACCGTTGCGACTCGGCGAAGAGGCCGTCCACGGCGGCGACGTGCCCCATGCCGACCAGGGCGATGCCGACGAGCAGGCCGGTGACGAGGAACCGCCGGTGCGGCATCCCGCTTCGGGCCAGGCCGGCGAGACCGAGGCCGGCTACCACGATGGTGGCGACGACAAGTGGGCCGACGGTGGCGAGTTGGGCGCCGGCTTCCCAGGACCGGCCGAAGGCGAGCCAGTGCGACGCCCCGCGCATCGTCGTGACGAGATCGGTCACCCTGGTGGTCACCGGGGCCGTCTCGATGTAGTCGAGGAACGGCGGACTGTATCGGCCGAGCACCAGCAGCGGCACCAACCACCAGGCGGTCGCGGCGCCCACCGCCACGCCCCACGCGCCGAGTGCGACGAGGCGACGCCGCATCGGCCGCAGGGTCGCCAACCACAGCACCGCCAACGGTACGACGGCGAGCACGGCCGTGGCGTTGACGCCGCCGGCGCAGGCCACGGCCAGTGCGGACCAGGCGACGGCCCGGCGCAGCGAGGCGCCGCGGGCCAGTCCGATCAGGGGGACGAGCACCCAGGGGGCGATCGCGCTGGGCCAGGCCTCGACCGAGATCGGGCCGAGTTCGGTGACGATCCGGGGGGAGAGGGCGAACGCGACCCCCGCGATGAGCCGGGCGGCCGGCGTGCCGATGGCCAGTCGTTCGGCAAGCGTGACGACTCCGACGCAGGCGACGCACATCAGCAGTGCCCACCAGAGCCGTTGCACCACCCAGGCGGGCACACCGATGGCATCGCCGCCCGCGAAGAATGGTCCCATCGGCCATAGATAGCCGTACGACTGGTTCTGCAGTTGACCGAACGTCCCCGCTGGATTCCAGACGTGCAATGAGCGTTCGAGCCATCCGACGGGATTTGTCGCGAGATCTATCTTGGTGTCCATCACGATCTTGCCGGGTTCCTGAAGGAACGCCAACGCCGTGAGTGCGACGCAGACGCATGCTGCCCGCAATCGCCACACCACCGAGGAAGCACCTTCCGGCGCCGAACCTTCCGCCGGCTGCGGTGCCTCGCGCATTTCGCCTCTCCCGTCTGCTGCTTGCCGCCTGGCGCACACATAGGACCGACGCGTCAACCCATTGCGGGTTCCGACACGAGCGCCTTAAGGTGGCGCGATCGCGAACACTACTCGGCAGTAGGAGCAGCGGGTGCAGACCCTCGACGGCCCCGGACAGCACGTACTGTTCCTCAACTGGCGCGACACGCGCAATCCGGAAGGCGGAGGTTCGGAGGTCTACGTCGAGCGCATCGCCGAAGAGTTGATAGCGCACGGTCACCGCGCCACGCTATTGTGCGCCAACCATCCGGGCGCACCCGGCGAGGAGACGACGGACTCCGGTTTACGGATTCTCCGTCGGGGCGGTCGGCACACCGTTTACCTGCGAGCCGCCCTGGCCTATCTCGCCGGGCTGGCCGGGTTCGGCCCACTGCGGGCGCGATCGCTCGGCCGCCCCGACCTGATCGTCGACGTGTGCAACGGGCTGCCCTTCCTGTCCCCGCTGTACGCACGCTGCACCGTCGTCATCCTCGTGCACCACGTCCACCGTGAGCAGTGGTCGGTGGTCCTCGGGGCCTGGGGCGCCCGCATCGGGTGGTGGATCGAGTCGAGCTTCGCGAAGCGCGTCTACCGGCGGTGCCGTTACGTCACCGTCTCGGCCGCCACCCGCAACGAACTGGCAGCACTCGGCGTCGACCCGGGTCGCGTCACGGTGGTATACAACGGCACGCCGGAATTGACGCCCGACACCGCCCCCCGTACCCCTTATCCCTCCCTCCTGGTGCTGTGCCGGCTCGTGCCCCACAAGAGGGTGGAGATTGCCCTGGAAGCGGTGGCACAACTGGCCGGGGAATTCCCCACCCTGCGGCTGACCATCGCCGGCCAGGGCTGGTGGGAAACGCGACTACGCGACCTCGTGGACAAATTGGACATCAGTGATCGGGTGCATTTCGCCGGCTTCGTGTCCGAGTCGGAGAAGCACGAATTACTCTGCTCGACATGGGTCGCCCTGACCCCTTCCCTGAAAGAGGGATGGGGCCTGACGATCGTCGAGGCGGCCGCAGTCGGCACGCCAACCGTGGCGTTTCATGAAGCGGGCGGCGTCACCGAGGCAATCGTCGCCGGAGAAACCGGCCTACTCGCCCATGACACCGCTGACTTCATCGCACAGGTACGAAGTCTGCTGGCCGACGACGTTTTCCGGCACGACATGGGAAAGGCGGCACAGTCGCACGCCGCCGGCTTTTCCTGGTCTACGTCGGGAAACCGTTTCGCCGACCTTGTCCGGGCCGTGACCGACGACGGGCCGAAGGTGGCGGCAGGCTACCTGGCGCCGTAGTGCTGCGGGTCGCCGGTGTCGTCGGAGGTGCTCGCGGCGGTGCCCGACGAAACGACGAGCTGCTGCGTCATGGCACCCAGCGCCACCACCGCCAGCACCGCACCGACCACTGCGGCCAGCATCAAGGTAAGCGGCTTCGGCATCAGGACCCCTCCTCCATCGACATGCGTGGCGGCACGTTACCACGCAGTAGAGCGCCGCGACAGGCTCACGATCGCGAACAGGAGCATCGTCAGAGCGCAGCCGAGGCTCAGGATCAGGGGCCACCCGGCGCGCTGCCCCACCCCGGCCGGCGACATCGTCGGGTTCCGGTACAGCGTCAGCTCCGCACCACTGTGGACGACCTGGAGCCCCTCCAGCACCTGCGGCGGGACCGACCCTCCCGAGCGGTGCTGCACCACGACCCAGCGCAGGTCGCTGCCCGCCAGCGGGCGCCCTTCGGCGAGCGTCGCACGCAGGTGTGCCACCCGGCCGCTCTCCCCGTCCACCGTCCGGTCACCGACGAGAAGGGTGTCGTCGGTGACCACCTCCACCGGGAGGTAACGCGCCAACGGATCGATCACCACGGTGCCGTGGTTCCACAGGTACGACCGGTACATGCTCATCGGCAGCGAGAGAGCCGGTCCCGGTTCCTCGGCGACCGCCCGCGCGACGATCGACCACTCCGATGGGTACCGGACCGGTTGCAACCGGCCGGCGACCCCAAAGGCCAGATCCGGGAGGACCGCCACCGGCAGCAGCACCAGCCCGATCAGGACCAGGCGATCCGCGGGCTGCCGGAGCCGGGCTGCCGCTCGTTCCCCGCCCAGCGCGGCGCAGAGCACCAGGCACAGCGCGTACGGGATGAGGAGCTTCTGACCGTCGCGGAGCAGACCGGCTCCGGGCACCTCCGTCACCAGCCAGCGCAGCGCGGCCGCGCCGCCGGGCAGCACCGCGACGGCGGCGACCACGAACGAGCCGATCGACAGCACGCCCAGCCGGGCCGCCACCCCCGCCGGCCAACGATCGCGCAGCACCGCGAAGCCGAGGGCGGCGAGAACGAGCAGCCCGACCGTGACCACCGGGACGAGCACGGCCCCCCGACTGGCCGGGGTGGTCAGCGAGTTCCAGATCCCACCCGTGCCGGCGAGCGAGACGAGGGGGCCGGCCCAGTTCTCACCGCGAGCGGCGAAGGCCGCCACACCATCGGCATCCGAGCGACCACCGGCGGTGGTCACCGCGGCCGCGACCAGCCACGGCAGGTTGAGCGCGGCCACCGCACCCACCGCCGCGCCGCACGCACGCCTACCTGGCCCACCCCGGCCCAGCAGAAGGACCGACACCGTGGTCAGGGCCAGCAGGCCACCGGTGGGAGTGATCGCCGCGGCACCGGCCGCCACAATCAGCCGCGGCAGCGCCCCGGGTCGACCCTCGCGCAGCCCGATCAAGGCCCGGACCAGCCAGGGCAGTGCGGCGTACGTCAGCAGCAGACCCCACTGTCCCAGCAGCAGCCGTTCGGCAAGGAACGGCGTCCAGGCGTACCCGATGGCCGCGACGAGGCGGGTCAGCTCACGTCGCGCCGGCACCAGACGGCCCGCGCCCACCACGGCGAACCAGATGATCGCGATGAGCACGATCCGCTGCAGCAGCCAGCCGGGCACCGCCACGCTGAGCAGCGACACCACAGCGTCCTGCGGCACCGCACGCGGGAGCGCGTCGCCCGAGGCGAACAGATCCCATCGCAGCGGCTGCCGGGGGACGAACACCATGTCGTAGCGCAGCACGTAGCCCGGTCGGGCCAGCGGCGCCAACACGAGGAGCGCGGTGACCAGGGCGGCGACGTGCAGCCGCAGCCGCCCGAGTCGATCAGCGCTTACGGAGGACAAGGACCAGGTTCCAGGTGAGGATCTCGCGTACGCCGGGCACTCGGACCACTCCCTTGGCCCAGGCTGGCAGGTAGCGCGGCATGATGTCGACGACCTCCGCCTCGGACTGTTGCCGGGCCCAGCGGAGCATGTCCCCGACCGAGACGGCGTACATGCTCTCGCCGAAGACGTTCTTCGGCCGCCGGCCCTGCCTGCGTTCGTACCGTCGCGCCGCACGGTGGCCGCCCAGGTAGTGCCAGGGCGATGTTTCGTGACCGCCCCAGGGCGACAGCCAGTTGGTGAAGGACAGGAAGATCGTGCCACCGGACCGGGTCACCCGGAGCATCTCGTCGGCCATGACGTACGGCTGCGGCACGTGTTCCAGCACGTTGGAGGAGAAGCAGACGTCGACCGCACCGGAACGAACGGGCAGGTCGAGGGCACTACCGAGCACACCGCCGGGTACGACCTCACCTCGCGCGGACATCTCGCCAGCGTCGGCATCCACACAGACGATCCGCGCCCCGGCCCGGGTCAGGGCCTCGGCGAAGTAGCCGGCACCCCCTCCGACGTCCAGGACGACGGCACCCGCCAGGTCGGCGTACGTCTGGAGTTGGTCGGCGGTGTCCCGCGCGAGCAGGCCGTAGAAGAAGTCGGGGTCGGTCTGCTCCTTGCGGAACGCACGGAACAGGCGCACCGATCGTGCCAGGTCGGCACGGTGGGCACCGGGGAGCTTCACGCGTGGCTCCTATGTGTGGGCCAGGACGGGACGGTGTGCTGGCGACGCCGGGACATCGTGCAGGGGTGAGACCCCGCCCCGACCCGGTGGCGCGGGGAGACGTTAGCCCGTCCGTGGACGCAGGTCGACCGGCCGGACGGACCTACTGGCGCCCCGCGCCGTGCCCCTCGTCTCGGTACCCTGTGTGCGCCCGAAGGTTGGCCCACCCTGTCGCCCCCACCGCGGCGGGGAGAAGTGGAGTCAGACGGCCGGTATGAGAGGCACCAGCGCACCGGCTTCCGGCGCGGGTCGGATGGCGGTGACCGGCGGCGCCGTGATGGTAGCGGCGACCCTGACCAACGGGCTGGCCTATCTGGTTCCCATGCTCGGTGCCCGCCACCTCACCGCCGCCGACCTCGGCGCCATGGCGACCGTGCAGGCTCTCGCCGCCATCGCGGGCGTTGCCGGCGCGGGTCTCCAGACCGCCGTCGCCGTCCATCGGGCACGGCATCCGCACGCTCCCACCGCACGCGTCACCATCAGCACGGCGGCGGTCACCGCGGGTGTTCTGGTCGCGGCCATTCCCCTGATCGTCACGAGCCTGCACCTACCGGTCGAGGTGGTGGCCCTGCTGGTGGGCATGACGCCGCCCGTCGTCCTGGCCGCCAGGTGGCTCGGCGAGTTGCAGGGGGACCAGCGTTTCCTGCGTCTGGCGCTGGGCATGGGTGTGCTGGCCATCGGGCGCTACGGCGGTGTGATCGGCGGGCTCGCGCTCGGCGCTGGCCTGGTCGGCTCGTTGCTGACCGGTCTCGTCTGCTGCTACGTCGCCCTGCCGATCCTGCGGCTGGTCGCCGGGCCGGCAGCCCCGGTGACCGACACTGGGCGGCCCGCTGAGGGGTCCGCGTCCGGCGGGTCGACGCTGGGGCTGAGGCAGGTCGTCACGGCCAGTAGCGCCACCCTGGCGATGCTTGTCGCGTCGTACGCCGATCTCATCCTGGCCCGGCAGTTGCTGACGCCGGCCGAGTCCGGCGCCTATTCGGTCGGGACCGTGCTCACCAAGGGGGCGCTCTGGGCGCCGCAGGTGGTCACCGTGCTGGCCCTTCCCCGGATGGCCCGCCAGGACGGCAGGACCCGGCGGGCCGCCTGGGCCGTCGTCGGGGCGTGCGGTGCCGTCCTGGTCATCACCTCCGCGCTGGCCGGCGGTCTCGCCTTCCGGTTCGCCGGTGGGCAGGACTACGCCACCCTCGGCAGGTACGCGCCGGTCTTCGCCGCCACCGGCGCCTGCTACGCGCTCGCCTTCGTGCTGGTCAACGCGCAGATCGCGAGCGGGGCGCGCTGGCCCTCGGTGCCGCTCTGGGTGGCGGCGGGTGGGCTCGTGCTCGTGGCGGTCTTCGTGGCACCGCACACCTTCGCCGGCATCATGTGGACCGCCACCGGCACCGCCGCGGCCGCCGCGCTCGCCCTGGCGATCGTCGTCCGCGTCACGACGACACGGCGCAGCCCATCGGCCGGGCCGGTGCCGCTGCCCGTCGGCCCCCCGGACCTGGCCGGCCAGGTCAGCCGATTTCCCGCCGGAACAGTACCGAATTGACGTACCGCGGCCGGGGGAGCACGACCCGTCGCACGAAGCTCTGGTGTATCCGCGCCAACGCGTCGCGCTGGTGGCCACGGAGGTCGAAGTCAGCGAGCGGCAGCCAGTCGCGCTCGGGCAGCACGTAGCCGCGGTAGCCCCACCCGGTCAGCAGGTCGATGATCGGGGCGACCGGTTGGACCCGCTCCTCCACCTCCACCAGCAGCACCGGACCGTCTCGGCGAATCGTCTCGGCCGCACCGCGCAACGTCGGCAGCTCGTGCCCCTCGACATCGATCTTCAGGAACCGCACGTCGTCGAGGCCGAGGCCGTCGATCGTGACCCGCGCAACGGTCACGGAGCGACCGGCACCGTACTCGAGCGACGACGTGCCCACCGCGGGGCCGTTCTCCGGCAGGAACAGCTCGGCGCTGCCCTCGTGGTCGGACGCCACCGCGCGGACGACCCGCACCTCGGGAAAGGCGTGCGCGATACTGCGCGCGAGCACCTCGTTGGGCTCGATGGCGACGACGTGGTCGGCAAGCATGCGCATGCGTCGGGTCCACGGCCCGTACCAGGCGCCGACATCGAGCGCGGTGCCGCCCTTCGGCATGAACTCGGCCAGGTGCGCCAGCTCCGGCTCGACCCGGGGGTAGACCGCGCGGATGGCCCCTGCCACAGCGCGCTCGGGCAGCAGTGACGCGAGGTGCGAACTCACTGCGGTCAGCAGACCGGTCGAGGGCGGCATGAGCGCAAAGGGTACGGGTCGGCGACACACCTGAACAGCTGGCCGTACTACCGAGTAACAACAGCCCGACCGGTCAGGATCCCGCAGCCAACCAGTCTTCGAGAAGGCGGTGGTCGATCGCGTCCAGCCGCCCGAGCGTACGGCCGGAAGCCACCCGCTTCCGCAGCTCCGCCCGGGTGAACCAGCGCGCCTCCAGCAACTCCTCGCCGTCGACGCGTACCTCGTCGGACGTGGCGGTGGCCCGGAAGCCCACCATCAGGCCGGCGGGGAACGGCCACGCCTGCGACCCCTGGTAGGTCACGTCGGTGACGGTCACGCCCGCCTCCTCGGCCATCTCCCGACGGACCGCGTCCTCCAGGCTCTCGCCGACCTCCACGAAGCCGGCCAGCGTCGAGAACGCGTCCTCGGCGGCACCGGCGTGCCGGGCCAGCAGGCAGCGCCCCGGCGGCCCGGGCGCCTCGACCAGCACGATGATCGCCGGTTCGATCCGGGGGAAGAGGAGACGCCCACACTCGCCGCCGGTGCAGGTACGCATGTGCCCGCCGCCGTCCGCGGCGGTCGGCGCCCCGCACGCACCGCAGTAGCGCTGCTGGCGGTGCCAGTGCAGCAGACCCCTGGCGTACGCCTGGACTGCCGCGTCGCCCGGTTCGAGCCGCCCGACCAGCGCCCGCACGTCGACGGAACGTGCCGCGCCGGCCATCTCGACGGCGGCCCGTTC
Source organism: Micromonospora sp. CA-240977 (assembly GCF_050942285.1). Lineage (NCBI taxonomy): Bacteria > Bacillati > Actinomycetota > Actinomycetes > Micromonosporales > Micromonosporaceae > Micromonospora > Micromonospora sp. CA-240977. The sequence continues at coordinate 7,327,364 of NZ_CP192055.1, forward strand.
GGGAAGTGCGGACAGGTCCACGGCAAACACGGCAACGTCACCGTCGAGTCCCAGGAAGACCGTCTCGCCCGCGGCGGACCGGACGAGCGACGCCCGCTCCGCGGTGAGCCGGACCGGCCCGTCCGCGTCGACGAGACAGCGGTCCTGCCACAACGCCAACACGACCGTGGTCGGCTCGGCGAGCAGGGCGCTGATCCGAGTCGGATCGGTGCGCAGGGGGGCCGCCCGGTCCAGCCAACCGCCGCCGTACGCCAACACCCGCTCCGCAGTGTCCACCCGGCTACCGTGCCACGTCTGTGGTCCGCCACCGGCACCGCCCCCGCGGTCCGACGACACGCCGCACGACACGCGGTAGCAGCACCGGACAGGCGCAGCCGCAAGGAGGGCCGGGCATTCGTTACCGTAGGTGCCTCCGGGAGGGCGTACCTCCCGCGGCACCCTGGCGATCGAGGTTGCAGTGACGCTGTACGGCGAAAAGAGTCCCCCCGCCGACGACCGGCCCACCGTGCAGGTCACCGCTGTCACCTGGCCGGACGACGGACCGGTGACGACCTCCGCGCCCGGCGAGCCGGCGGGCGGCCCGAGCCGGCCCCGCCGGGTCCGGATGCTGCTCGCCGCCGGCGTCACCGGTGGCGTGCTCGCCGCCGTGGCGGGTGCCGGGGCCTGGGCCTATGCCGGTGACGTTCCCCGCGGCACCACCGTGCTCGGCACCGAGCTGGGCGGCCGGAGCCGCGCGGACGCCGATCGGGAGTTGCGGGCGGAGCTGGACCGGCGGGCGGCGGCTCTCGCCGGCCCGTTGAAGATCACCATCGACGGGCGGACCGCCGAGATCAACCCCGCCGATGTGGGGTTGGTCGTCGACGTGCCGGCGACGGTCGCGGCAGCGGCTGCGGCCGACGCGCACCCGGTCAGCCGCCTGGTCGGCTCCCGCACTGTCGACCCGGTGGTCACCGTCGACGTGGCCCGGTTGGACGACGCCCTCCGTAGGGTGCTCGGCGACCAGGCCCAGGGGATGACGATGCCGGCAATCACCTACCAGGGCACCACGCCGAAGGTCGTGCAGCCCAAGCCGGGGTTGGCCCTGGACCCGGAACGTTCGGCCGAGGTGGTTCGCGCCGGCTGGCTGGCCGGCACCCCGGTCACCGTGCCCTTGGTGGAGAGCCACCCGGCGACCACCCCGGAGGAGCTGGACCGGCTGGTCACCGAGTTGGCCAAGCCGGCGGTCGCCGCACCGGTCACCCTGCGTACCGACAAGGGCTCGGCGCAGATCCCGCCGGCCGCCATCGCGAAGAGCCTGCGATTCACCGCCGACAAGACCGGCAAGCTGACCCCATCGGTGGACGTCAAGCGGCTGCGGGCGGCGCTCGGCAACACCCTGGCCGCCATCGAGGTGCCGCCGAAGAACGCCACGATGACCATCTCCGGTGGCCGGCCCACCACCACCGAAGGGCGACCGGGTCAGCAGCTGGACACGGCGACCCTGGGTCGGGACCTACTGGCGGTACTCCCGAAGGCCGACGGCCGCGAGGTGACCGGTGAGCTGAAGCCGACGCCACCGGAGCTGACCGTCGAGAAGCTGGCCGGACTGGGCATCAAGGAGCGGGTGTCCACCTTCACCACCCGCTTCACCGGCGGCATGGCCTCGTCGCGCAGCCAGAACATCGCGACCATCGCAAAGCAGGTGGACGGCGCTGTCGTCCTGCCCGGAAAGACGTTCTCGTTGAACGGCCACACCGGCGAGCGCGGCTACGCCCAGGGCTACCGGGACGCTCCGGTCATCCTCGGCGGCAAGCTCGTGCCGGGCGTCGGCGGCGGCACCTCACAGTTCACCACGACACTGTTCAACGCGACCTACTACGCCGGGCTGGAGGACGTCGAACACAAGCCCCACTCGTACTGGTTCGACCGTTACCCGGCGGTCATCGAGTCGACGATCTTCTGGCCGGACCTGGACTTCAAGTTCCGTAACAACACCGAGTACGGCGTCCTCATCGACACCTCGTACACGTCGAGCACGATCACCGTGTCGATCTGGAGCACGAAGATCTACGACAGCGTGAAGACGGAGTACGGGCCGCGTCGCAACATCACCGCGCCAAAGCTGATCCACCTGGAGCCCGGCCCCTCGTGCATCGAGACCAATGGCATCAACGGCTTCACCCAGGACGCCTTCCGGGTCATCAAGAAAGCCGGCGCGGTGGTCAAGCGGGAGAAGTTCACCTGGCGCTACGACGCGGAACCCCGCTACGTCTGCGGTCCGAAGCCCTCCTGATTTCACCGGCTCTGGGACCTACCCAGGCCCGGGGTCTAACCCGGCCCGCTCTGGGTTTCATCCCCAGGTCTGAGGTTGGGCTTGCTTGGGGTCAGCCCTGCTCTGGGGTTGGCTCGGCGGCGATGTCGCCGCGCCTGTTGCGCCTGCCACCCTGTGGTGGCGTCGGCACCGTCCGAGATTCCTGCACCCGGATCTCGGCCCGGAACCGGTGTGCCGCCGGATGCCATATCTCCTCGAACGGGCCCATGACCTCGCCACCGATGCCACGACTGCGCACCCGGGACGCGAGCCACCAGAGGATCCCGAGAACCGCCGCCACGCATCCCGCGAACACCAGGAATATCAGGACGTCTGCCACACGCCGAGCCTAGCCGCGGGCGTCATTACCCGGGGAAGGCTGCGCCCTCCTCCGGACAGGCCCACGCCGCCCATCGCGGGCCGGGCGCTTAGCGCTCACCGCGGCCTGGCGCGTAGCGCTCATCGCCCGCCTGGTCTGTGGTTGATCGACTCGGTTTCCGGGATATCGGGGCGTCCCCTACCTGTTGATGCCCCGGTTTCCAGGAATCCGAGTCGATCAGCCCAGGGCGTCGGCGTCCCGGCGGATCGGGCGGCGCAGGGCGGCCGGTGGTCGGCGCGGGCCGCCGATGGCCTGGTGGAGTGGTGGAGTGGTGGAGTGGTGGAGTGGTGGTCGCTCCGCCGGGACGAGGGCCTGCGGAAACGCAGAAAGGGCCACCCTGTTGGGTGACCCTTTCTGGAAAGATTGTCCGGCGGCGTCCTACTCTCCCACACCCTCACGAGTGCAGTACCATCGGCGCTGGAGGGCTTAGCTTCCGGGTTCGGAATGTAACCGGGCGTTTCCCCTCCGCCATGACCGCCGTAACTCTATCGACATGTCAAACAACACCACACAGTGGTCTGTTGTTCGTTTATCGAGAGTTGCACAGTGGACGCGTAGCAGCTTAGTAGTCAAGTCCTCGGCCTATTAGTACCGGTCAACTGAACCCGTTACCGGGCTTACATTTCCGGCCTATCAACCCAGTCGTCTAGCTGGGGGCCTTACCCCACCAAGGTGGGTGGGATACCTCATCTTGAAGCAGGCTTCCCGCTTAGATGCTTTCAGCGGTTATCCCTTCCGAACGTAGCTAACCAGCCGTGCCCTTGGCAGGACAACTGGCACACCAGAGGTTCGTCCGTCCCGGTCCTCTCGTACTAGGGACAGCCCTTCTCAAGTATCCTACGCGCACGGCGGATAGGGACCGAACTGTCTCACGACGTTCTAAACCCAGCTCGCGTACCGCTTTAATGGGCGAACAGCCCAACCCTTGGGACCTGCTACAGCCCCAGGATGCGACGAGCCGACATCGAGGTGCCAAACCATCCCGTCGATATGGACTCTTGGGGAAGATCAGCCTGTTATCCCCGGGGTACCTTTTATCCGTTGAGCGACACCGCTTCCACTCGCAAGTGCCGGATCACTAGTCCCGACTTTCGTCCCTGCTCGACCTGTCAGTCTCACAGTCAAGCTCCCTTGTGTACTTGCACTCAACACCTGATTGCCAACCAGGCTGAGGGAACCTTTGGGCGCCTCCGTTACCTTTTAGGAGGCAACCGCCCCAGTTAAACTACCCACCAGACACTGTCCCTGAACCGGATAACGGTCCGAAGTTAGATACCCAAATCAACCAGAGTGGTATTTCAAGATTGCCTCCACCCATACTGGCGTATGGACTTCACCGGCTCCCACCTATCCTACACAAGCTAATTCGAGTACCAATGTCAAGCTATAGTAAAGGTCCCGGGGTCTTTCCGTCCTGCCGCGCGTAACGAGCATCTTTACTCGTACTGCAATTTCGCCGGGCCTGTGGTTGAGACAGTGGGGAAGTCGTTACGCCATTCGTGCAGGTCGGAACTTACCCGACAAGGAATTTCGCTACCTTAGGATGGTTATAGTTACCACCGCCGTTTACTGGCGCTTAAGTTCTCCGCTTCGCCCCCGAAAGAGCTAACAGGTCCCCTTAACGTTCCAGCACCGGGCAGGCGTCAGTCCATATACATCGAATTACTTCTTCGCATGGACCTGTGTTTTTAGTAAACAGTCGCTTCCCCCTGCTCTCTGCGGCCATACAACGCTCCACCCGCGCGGGGCTTCACGTCTCCGGCCCCCCTTCTCCCTAAGTTACGGGGGCAATTTGCCGAGTTCCTTAACCACAGTTCGCCCGATCGCCTCGGTATTCTCTACCTGACCACCTGTGTCGGTTTGGGGTACGGGCCGCTAAGAACTCGCTAGAGGCTTTTCTCGGCAGCATAGGATCACTGACTTCACCTGAATCGGCTCGGCATCACGTCTCAGCCTATGTGTGTTGCGGATTTGCCTACAACACGGCCTACACGCTTACCCCGGCACAACCACCGGCCGGGCTCAGCTACCTTCCTGCGTCACCCCATCGCTTGACTACTACCCATCAGGTTCCCAGCCTCCCTCAGCTCAGTCCGAAGACCTCACCAAGTTCGGGTGGTTAGCACAACGAGGTTCGTCAGGGACGCTCTTTCGCGGGTACGGGAATATCAACCCGTTGTCCATCGACTACGCCTCTCGGCCTCGCCTTAGGTCCCGACTCACCCAGGGCGGATTAGCCTGGCCCTGGAACCCTTGGTCATCCGGCGGAAGGGTTTCTCACCCTTCTTTCGCTACTCATGCCTGCATTCTCACTCGTGCCGCGTCCACAACTGGGTCACCCCGCTGCTTCACTCGCGGCACGACGCTCCCCTACCCATCCACACACCTGCACAAGGAATCAAGTCCAAGCGAGGATAAAATGTGAATGCCACAGCTTCGGCGGTGTGCTTGAGCCCCGCTACATTGTCGGCGCGGAACCACTTGACCAGTGAGCTATTACGCACTCTTTAAAGGGTGGCTGCTTCTAAGCCAACCTCCTGGTTGTCTATGCGACCCCACATCCTTTTCCACTTAGCACACGCTTAGGGGCCTTAGCTGGTGATCTGGGCTGTTTCCCTCTCGACTACGAAGCTTATCCCCCGCAGTCTCACTGCCGCGCTCTCACTTACCGGCATTCGGAGTTTGGCTGATTTCGGTAAGCTTGTGGGCCCCCTAGACCATCCAGTGCTCTACCTCCGGCAAGAAACACGCGACGCTGCACCTAAATGCATTTCGGGGAGAACCAGCTATCACGGAGTTTGATTGGCCTTTCACCCCTAACCACAGGTCATCCCCCAATTTTTCAACATTGGTGGGTTCGGCCCTCCACGCGGTCTTACCCGCGCTTCAGCCTGCCCATGGCTAGATCACTCCGCTTCGGGTCTAGGACACGCGACTGAATCGCCCTATTCAGACTCGCTTTCGCTACGGCTCCCCCACACGGGTTAACCTCGCCACATGCCACTAACTCGCAGGCTCATTCTTCAAAAGGCACGCCGTCACCCCGCAAGGCTCCGACGGATTGTAGGCGAACGGTTTCAGGTACTATTTCACTCCCCTCCCGGGGTACTTTTCACCATTCCCTCACGGTACTTGTCCGCTATCGGTCACCAGGAAGTATTTAGGCTTACCAGGTGGTCCTGGCAGATTCACGGCAGATTTCAGGGGTCCGCCGCTACTCGGGAACACCCACAGAAGGTCAGCAACTTTCACCTACCGGACTCTCACCGTCTACGGTCAGCCATTCCAGACTGTTCGACTAGCCACTGACTTTGTAACTTCTCGAACAAGTGTCAGCTTGTTCAGCAGGGTCCCACAACCCCGACCACGCAACCCCTGACAGGTATCACACGCAGCCGGTTTAGCCTCGATCCGCTTTCGCTCGCCACTACTCACGGAATCACTAAATTGTTTTCTCTTCCTGCGGGTACTGAGATGTTTCACTTCCCCGCGTTCCCTCCACACACCCTATGTGTTCAGGTGTGGGTGACACCACATGACTGGTGCCAGGTTTCCCCATTCGGACACCCTGGGATCACAGCTTGGTTGACAGCTCCCCCAGGCCTATCGCGGCCTCCCACGTCCTTCATCGGCTCCTGGTGCCAAGGCATTCACCGTTCGCCCTTGACAACTTGACCACAAAGATGCTCGCGTCCACTGTGCAATTCTCAACAAACGACCAACCCACAACCCGATCCGCCCCACACCAGCACCACCACAGTGATCGGTATGTGAGGCCAGGCCATGCCTGGCAACCTCGTGCGACGCTCACGCCACACTCAAGGCTCTGAAACAACAACCCATGGTTGTTCTTTCAGGACCCAACAGGGTGCTTACATTCCCCCCCAGCCGCACCAGAAGCAACCGTTCCCACCAACCCCGAAGAGTGGCTGTACTAGGCGCCGCCGGCCGTTGCCAGGGCAAAACTTGCCAGTGTCTCCGCCATCTGAGCACCCCGACCCAACATTCGTGGGCCGCGGGCTCCTTGCACCCTTTCGGGTGAAGGTGCTCCTTAGAAAGGAGGTGATCCAGCCGCACCTTCCGGTACGGCTACCTTGTTACGACTTCGTCCCAATCGCCAGCCCCACCTTCGACGGCTCCCTCCACAAGGGTTGGGCCACCGGCTTCGGGTGTTGCCGACTTTCGTGACGTGACGGGCGGTGTGTACAAGGCCCGGGAACGTATTCACCGCAGCGTTGCTGATCTGCGATTACTAGCGACTCCGACTTCACGGGGTCGAGTTGCAGACCCCGATCCGAACTGAGACCGGCTTTTTGGGATTCGCTCCACCTCACGGTATCGCAGCCCATTGTACCGGCCATTGTAGCATGCGTGAAGCCCTGGACATAAGGGGCATGATGACTTGACGTCATCCCCACCTTCCTCCGAGTTGACCCCGGCAGTCTTCGATGAGTCCCCGCCATAACGCGCTGGCAACATCGAACGAGGGTTGCGCTCGTTGCGGGACTTAACCCAACATCTCACGACACGAGCTGACGACAGCCATGCACCACCTGTGACCGCCCCCGAAGGACCTGCCATCTCTGACAGTTTTGCGGCCATGTCAAACCCAGGTAAGGTTCTTCGCGTTGCATCGAATTAATCCGCATGCTCCGCCGCTTGTGCGGGCCCCCGTCAATTCCTTTGAGTTTTAGCCTTGCGGCCGTACTCCCCAGGCGGGGCGCTTAATGCGTTAGCTGCGGCACAGGGAACCGGAGAGGCCCCCCACACCTAGCGCCCAACGTTTACAGCGTGGACTACCAGGGTATCTAATCCTGTTCGCTCCCCACGCTTTCGCTCCTCAGCGTCAGTATCGGCCCAGAGACCCGCCTTCGCCACCGGTGTTCCTCCTGATATCTGCGCATTTCACCGCTACACCAGGAATTCCAGTCTCCCCTACCGAACTCTAGCCTGCCCGTATCGACCGCAGGCTTGGGGTTGAGCCCCAAGTTTTCACGGTCGACGCGACAAGCCGCCTACGAGCTCTTTACGCCCAATAAATCCGGACAACGCTCGCACCCTACGTCTTACCGCGGCTGCTGGCACGTAGTTGGCCGGTGCTTCTTCTGCAGGTACCGTCACTCTCGCTTCGTCCCTGCTGAAAGAGGTTTACAACCCGAAGGCCGTCATCCCTCACGCGGCGTCGCTGCATCAGGCTTCCGCCCATTGTGCAATATTCCCCACTGCTGCCTCCCGTAGGAGTCTGGGCCGTGTCTCAGTCCCAGTGTGGCCGGTCGCCCTCTCAGGCCGGCTACCCGTCGTCGCCTTGGTAGGCCATCACCCCACCAACAAGCTGATAGGCCGCGAGCCCATCCCAAGCCGAAAAACTTTCCACCCCCAGCCATGCGGCCGGAAGTCCTATTCGGTATTAGCCCCCGTTTCCGAGGGTTATCCCAAAGCTTGGGGCAGGTTGCTCACGTGTTACTCACCCGTTCGCCGCTCGAGTACCCCGAAGGGCCTTTCCGCTCGACTTGCATGTGTTAAGCACGCCGCCAGCGTTCGTCCTGAGCCAGGATCAAACTCTCCAACAAAAAACTATGTTGAACAGCATCCTGACAACAAACAAATGTTGCCAAAGGAATCCCAACCAGCCAGAAAAACTGACCAGTCCGGGGTATAAATCATAATTGGCACTGGCTTTACAAGCACCCTGTTGAGTTCTCAAAGAACAACCACACACCGACCAGAAGCCCCACCTCAGTGGAACCCCAACCGGGGCTTTTCGTTCCGCGTGCCCGCCGCTCTCGCGCTGGGCACTTTTACTACGTTACCTCACCGTCTTGGCTGTGTCAAACCGTGTGTCCCGGTCTGTCATGCTTCGTACGGGTAGGCACCGCCGCACTCACCCAGCAGCGAACCGCTGTGTCAGGTCGTCGGATTTGGCAGGCCGGCCGCTGCGGTCTCCCACAGTCGCGCCCGGTTCCCTGCCGGTCGTGAACCTTACCCGGTCGGTTCCGCTGCACCAAATCCGCCTCGCGGCCGATCCGGCGAGCCCCGCCCGGACCGTGTCTCGAAGGAGCGAACCCCTCCGTGACCCGGCTGCCAGTTCGTTTCGGTGCCTCAGGACTTCCGTCCCGTTTGCCCCGTTCCGCGCTGGCAGAGAGAAAGTTACGCGTCTGCGGGTTTGATCGTCAAATCCGCGGGTAGCGGCGCCCGTCACACTTGCGTCGCCGACCGACTGCCCGGTCCCGTTGGACCGCCCGCTCGGCCCCGGATTCGGCGCTGCCACCAGGGCGAACGAGTCAGGAGGCCCGCTGCCGACGGGCGGCGAGCCATGCCCGGATGCCGAGGACACCGGCTGTCGTCCCGATTGCCATCGACGCTGCGATCAACAGCGCGTGCACCCACAGAAAGCTGGTGGCGGGGCCTTCAGCGACGGTGCCGGACGTCCAGGACCTCGGGTCCTGCCAGATGGCGACCGCGAACCTCGGCCAGATCACCCAGGTCCAGACCCCGACCCCGACCAGGAAGACAGCCCACCCTCGCGACAGCACCATGGCAGCCGAGTATGCCAGCGCCGCTGTTCACCTGGCCGTTCGTGAACACGCCGGCCGAACACCCACCCGCCACCAAGCGGGCACGGAAGCCGAACAACCGTCCGGCCACCAACCTGCGGTGGCAGGAGACGCGACGAGGTCGCCCCCATCGATCCGTTTTCGACACCAGCTTGGTGGGCACTTCGAAACAGGACAGTTGAGGACCGTCCCCCGGAGGTGTCCCATGCAACCCTCGATCTTCAATCCCTGGGCCTGGCGCGACCCGTCGGCTCTGGCTGGCGGATACACCGAGACCACCCCGTCGGTCACCCCGCGGGAAGGCCAGCACCGTGGCCACGACGGTCCGGACGCTCCCGGCCCCGGCACGCCTGTGGACCTGGTGGGCTACCAGGTGCAGGCGAGTGACGGGCGCATCGGCACCATCGACGAGGCGAGCGACGAGGCGGATGCCGGGTACCTGGTGGTGGACACCGGCCCCTGGATCTTCGGTCAGAAGGTGCTGCTGCCGGCCGGCACGGTGGAGCGGGTCGATCACCAGGAACGCGTCGTGCACGTCGACCGGACCAAGCAGCAGATCAAGGACGCTCCACCGTTCGATGCGGATCCGGCCGACCCGGAGTACCGGGAACGCGTCGGCAGCTACTACGCCGACGGTCACCTTCCCCCGGCCGGCGCCGTCCCGCGGGTAATCTGAGGCCGTGGTCCGGACGGGCAGTTGCGCAACGGAGGCGGTCGACGTGGTCGACGGCCTCCGGCTCGGTGCAGAGCCCGGCGTCCCCACCAGCTCCGGCGACGGCCGTGAGCAACTCCTGAACGTCCTCCGTGCCGGTGGTCTGCGGTTCCGCGCCGGCGCGCGATGGCGGACGGCTCGCTGAGCCGATCCCGCTGACCGAGGGGGCCGACCTGCCCCGCTCGGCGCGCGCCCACGCGTGACCCACCTTCGGATACGAGAGGCATCACCATGTCCGTCGCACGAATGCTCACCGGCGACCGGCCGACCGGCCGCCTGCACCTCGGCCACTACGTCGGCAGTATCGCCAACCGGGTGCGGCTGCACCGGCGCTACGAGAGCTTCTTCATCATCGCCGACCTGCACATGCTCACCACGCGCAACCGCCGCGAGGACATCGACCAGGTCTCCGGCAACGCCCGGGAGATGGTCACCGACATCCTCGCCGCCGGCGTCGACCCGGAGCGGGCCACGTTCTACCTCCAGTCGGCCATCCCGGAGGTCGGTGACCTCAACACCCTGCTCCAGAACCTGGTGACCGTTCCCCGGCTGGAACGGGTGCCCTCGCTCAAGGACATGGCCCGCGATGCCGGCAAGGAGGAGATGCCGTACGGACTGCTTGGTTATCCGGTGCTCCAGGCCGCGGACATCCTCTGTGTGAAGGGCGAGGTGGTCCCGGTCGGTCGGGACAACGCGGCGCACGTCGAGGTGACCCGCGAGATAGCGCGGCGGTTCAACCATCTGTACGGCCCGGTCTTCCCGGTGCCCGAGCTGATCGCGGCGGACACGCCGAGCCTGGTGGGCACCGACGGGGCGGCCAAGATGAGCAAGAGTCGAGGGAACACCATCGCTCTCTCCGATGATGCGGCGACGGTGCGTCGCAAGGTGCTCGGCATGTACACCGATCCGAACCGGGTGCGGGCCGACGTGCCGGGCACTGTGGAAGGCAACCCGGTCTTCGCGTACCACGAGGTCTTCAATCCGGACCGGGACGAGGTGGCCGACCTGGCCCGGCGTTACCGGGCCGGGCGGGTCGGTGACGTGGAGGTCAAGGAACGGCTGGTCGTCGCGCTGGAGGGGTTCCTGACGCCGATCCGGGAGCGCCGGGCCGAGATCGAAGCGGACCGGGGGCTGGTGGACCGGCTGATCGTCGAGGGCACGGAGCGGACCCGCCAGGAGGTACGCCAGACCTTGGTCGAGGTACGCCGGGCGATGGGGCTGACCGGCGCGTACCAGCAGGTGCGGCGGCGGGCTGAGCGGAGCCGGCGGCGGACCGACGCCTCGGCCTGAGGCGGGGCACCCGGTCGGTTCTATCCGCTCTCCTCGGCGACGCTCGGCGGGGAGAGCGGATGAATCGCCGGCCAATCTGGCGCAGAATGCGTTGATGAAGGGGATTTTCGGCGTTCGTCCGGTGCCGGCCGCGCAGACGCACCGGACCACGATGTTCGAGATCTTCTTCGATCTGGTCTTCGTCTTCGCGCTCACCCGGGTCATCACGTTCATGGCCGGCTCGCCGACCGCGCTCACCCTGGCCCAGGGGCTGCTGCTCCTCCTGCTGCTGCTCTACTCCTGGGGGCCGTACACCTGGTTGGGAAACCTGGTCCGCGCGGACGTCGGCCTGGTCCGCGGGGCGACCCTCGTCGCGATGGCGGCGATCTTCGTGGCCGCGCTGGTGCTGCCGGACGCGTGGCGGCAGGAACCGGAACTCCTCGACCCGCCACTGACCCTCGCCCTGGCCTACGTGGTCGTCCGGGCGGTGCAGCTCGTGATCCTGTTCTGGGTGAGCGCGACGAATCCGCCGCTGCGCTCGACGCTGCGTTTCTTCAGCGTCCCGGTGGTGCTGGCGTGGCTCCCGCTGATCGGCGGCGCACTGCTCGGCGGCACGGCCCAGACGGTGCTCTGGACGGCCGCGTTGCTTGTGGACATCGGGGGCGCGCGGGTCGCGTCCACCTTCCGGCCATGGCAACTGCGCAGCCTGGACCACTTCACCGAGCGGTTCGGCCTGGTGCTCATCATCGCGCTGGGCGAGTCGTTGATCTCCGCCGGCGCGGGGCCACGGACGATGGCGCCGCCCGGTGCGGCGATGGCGGCCGCGCTGCTCGGCCTCACCAGCACTGTCTGCCTGTGGTGCCTGTACTTCGACCGGCTGGCGCCCGCCGCACGGGTTGCGATCGGCGCCGTGCCGGATGAGCGCCGGGTCGGCGTGGCCGGCGACGCGTACGGCCTCGGGCACTCCCCGTTGATCATCGGTGCCATCTTCGTGGCGCTCGGCATCGAGGAGGTGATCGATCGGCTCAGCGGGGAGGCGTCCCCCGCTGAGCCGCTGGGCTGGGTAGCCGCCACCGCCCTGTACGGGGGCGCGGCCCTCTACCTGAGCAGCAGGCTGGTCTTCCGCCGACTGACCGTCGGCGCCGTCGACGCGACGCAGGTCGGGGCCGCGCTGCTGCCTGTCGCGCTGCTGCCGGTCGGCCGATCTCTGGCCCCGTTGGCGGCGCTCGCCCTGCTGACCGTCCTCCTGATCGCTGTCACCTGGTTCGAGGGACGGGTGGACCGACGCGACTCGGCCTCGTGAACCCGGCCGGAAAAACCTGACAGGCCGTGTCGATATCGCCGGGCCTCGACCGTCGTCATGCTGTACGGCAACCCGGCCGCACCGAGAGGAGCCGAAACGTGAAGTACATGCTGCTGTTCATGAGCCCCGCGAACGACGAAGCCGGCAACGGGTGCACCGTCGAGGACTGGATCCGCTACGACCAGGCGATGAAGGATGCCGGGATCTGGGTCTCCGGGCACCCGTTGCAGGACCTGACCACCTGCACGACGGTGCAGGTCGGCCCGGACGGCGAACGCACGATCACCGACGGGCCGTTCGCCGAGACCCGCGAGGTGCTCGGCGGGTACGACATCATCGACGTGCCGGATCTCGACGTCGCGTTGGAGTGGGCCGCCCGCAGCCCCGGCGCCACCGGCAACGGGTCGGTGCAGGTGCGTCCGGTCGCCGAGATCGAGGTCGAGGTCTGACCGTGGCGAGCGGAGAGGCGGCAGCCGGGTCGGTGGAGGCGGTGTTCCGGGAGGAGCACGGCCGGCTGCTCGCCTCGCTCGTGCACCGTTTCGGCGACCTCGACCTGGCCGAGGAGGTCGCCTCCGAGGCGATCGAGGCGGCACTCGTGCACTGGCCGACCGACGGCGTCCCGAGCCGGCCCGGCGCCTGGCTGCTGACCACGGCCCGCCGCCGAGCCGTCGACCGGTTACGCCGCGACCGGGTGCTGGCGACGCGGCTCGCCGTACTCCGGGCGGAGGCCGAGCGGGCCGATCCCGCCCCACCCGCCGACACCGACCGGGACCTGCCGGACGACCGACTGGCGCTCTTCTTCACCTGCGCGCACCCGGCCCTGGCCGGGCCGGACCGTGCGGCGCTCACCCTGCGGTTCCTCGCCGGCCTGACCACGACCGAGGTCGCGCGCGCGTTCCTGGTGCCGCCCGCGACAATGGCGCAGCGACTCGTCCGGGCCAAGCGGAAGATCCGCGACGCCCGCATCCCGTTCCGGGTGCCGGGCGTCGACGAGCTGCCCGCCCGGCTGCCCACGGTGCTCCAGGCCATCTACTCGGTCTTCACCGAGGGGTACGCCGCCAGCACCGGCCCGGTTCTCCAGCGAACCGACCTCGCCGAGGAGGCCATCCGGCTGGCCCGGATCCTGCGCCGGCTGCTGCCCGCCGAACGGGAGGTCGCCGGTCTGCTCGGATTGCTGCTGCTGGTCCATGCTCGGCGGGACGCCCGCACCGGTCCGGACGGCGCGGTGGTCCTCCTCGACGACCAGGACCGCGGCCGGTGGGACCACGCGATGATCGACGAGGGGCGGGCGCTGGTGGTCGTCGCGCTGACCGGCCCGGCACCCGGGCCGTACGGGGTGCAGGCCGCCATCGCCGCGCTGCACGACGAGGCCGCCGACGTGACAAGCACCGACTGGCCCCAGGTGGTGGCGCTCTACGACGTGCTGCTCGGCATGGTCGCCTCACCGGTCGTGGCACTGAACCGGGCCGCCGCCGTGGCCATGCGCGACGGGCCGGACGCCGGGCTCGCCCTGCTCGACGAGTTGGCCGACGATCCGCGGCTGCGTGGCTACCACCTCTATCCCGCCACCCGGGCGGACCTGCTGCGCCGACTCGGTCGCGACGACGAGGCCGCGGCGGCGTACCGCAGCGCGTTGGCGCTGGTCGGGACCGAGCCGGAACGGGCCCACCTGCTGCGCCGGCTGGCGTCCGTCACCGAAGACTGAACGGGGGTGCCGCTGTACCCTTCCCCGATGACTCTGCCTCTGCCAGCCGGTGAGTTCGCGGCGTACCTGTTCGACTGCGACGGCACCATCGTCGACTCGATGCCGCTGCACTACCTGGCCTGGCAGCGGGCCCTGCACGAGTGGGGTTGCGAGTTCCCGGAGGACCTCTTCTACGCGTGGGGTGGCCGGCCGACCGCCGACATCATCGTCGCCCTGAACGAGCAGCAGGGTCTGGCCATGCCGGTGGCGACAGTCGTCGAGCGCCGGGAGAGCTACTACGAGGAGCTGCTGCCGCAGCTCGCCGCCGTACCCGAGGTGGTGGCGCACATCCACGACGCCCACCGGCGGGTCCCGTTCGCCGTCGTCTCCGGCAGCACCCGCGCCTCGGTCACCGCCTCGCTCGACGCGCTCGGCCTGCTGGACCGGTTCGACGTGCTGGTCTGCGCCGAGGACTACACCCGGGCCAAGCCCGACCCGGAGGCGTTCCTGCTCGCGGCGGAGCACCTCGGCGTACCCCCGGGGTCGTGCCTGGTCTTCGAGGACACCGACCTGGGCATCCAGGCCGCGACCGCGGCCGGCATGGCATCGGTACGCGTGCCGCAACAGCGCACGCCGCGTTGAGGTCTCAGGCCACCGTCAGCAGCAGCTTGCCCGGGTAGGAGGACGCCAGACGCTGGTGCGCTTCCCGCACCTTGCCCAGCGGGTACGTCTGCGCGACGTGCACCACGAACGGGCCGGCCTCGATGAGTTCGTTGAGGCGTTGCAACTGTCGGGGGCTCGATTCGCCGTCGTACGCCCGGACCACCACACCCGGCCGTTCCTGCGGCTCCGGCCGCACCCCGTGGGCGAACGCGACAACGCCGCCGTCGGTCAGCGCCTCGGTGAGCCGGTCCAGCGTCTTGCCGCCGGCCATCGCCAGGATGGCGTCCACCCCGGCCGGCGCCGCGTCCCGGATCCGGGCCAGCACCTCGGTCATGTCGCCGTGGCCGTCGAGGGACACGTCGGCGCCGAGTCGGGTCACCAGCGCGACGCCGTCCGACCCGGACGCCACGGCGATCACGTTCAGGCCCTGCCGCTTGGCCAACTGCACGGCCAGGTGGCCCTGACCGCCGCTCGCACCGAAGATCAGCAACCAGGCGCCGGCCGACAGGCTGAGGGTGTCCAGCCCGGCGAGCGCGGTCAACGCGTCGGTGGGCATGGCCCCGGCGTGCTCGGCCGGTACGCCATCGGGCACCTTCGCCGCGTAGTCCGCCTTGACCGCCGCGTACTCGGCGTAGAAGCCGCCCTTCGGGCGGGTGGTGGCGGAGACGTAGACCAGCTCGCCGACCACGACGTTTGACACCTTTTTGCCAGCCGCGATGACGGTGCCGGCACCGTCGGAGCCGGGCACGATCGGCAGCGCGGAGCCCTCCGGCACCAGCACACCCTGCCGCTCGTAGACGTCCCACACCCCCACGCCGGCGCTCAGGACCTTGACCAGCACCTCGTCGTCGGCGATCTGCGGGATCGGCAGCTTCCGCAGGGTGATCACCTCCGGCCCGCCGAACTCGTCGAGTGCCGCGGCCTGCATCCGCTCTGGCACATCCCCGTCAACCATCTGGATTCCCCCTCTGTGCCGGCGTCACCGTCGCAGCATGCCGGCTCGGGGACGGGGGGTGGTCCGGAGCCGAGTGCCGTTCACCCACAAGGGCGACCGCCCACGCCGGGTGCGTCCCGAGGGGGCCAACCGGGCGGTGCTGCCGTCGGCCGCCTCCGGCTGAGCGATCAGGAGGTCTGCGGCTCCTGGCCACGCAGCGCCTGCGCGACGGCGTCGCGTACGCGGGCGTCCTCGCGCGCCTTGCGCTGCGTCCGGTTGCGGCGGCGGTACAGGTACGCGCCGACAGCCGCGGCGACCAGTACGACGAGCGCCAGCACCACCGTCCACGGCAGCGCCCAGCCGTGCGCGGTGGCCTGGACCGGCTTGAGCGAGGTGGTCGAGCCGGAGGCGTCGGTGAGCAGCGGGGTGAGGGTCACTGTCGCGGCCAGCGAGACGGCGGGGGCGACCCCGGCGATCGGCACCGTCACGTCCCAGCTCTCACCCGGGAGCAGCTCCGGCGGCGCGGCGATGTCCTTCGCCCGGACCCGCAGCACGCCGAACGGCCCCGAGACCGATACCGCCTGCTGCCCGGAGAGCGCGGCGTTGCCGACGTTGTGAATCCGGTAGGTGACGGTGGCGTCGCCCTTGCTGAACGGGTTGGCCGAGCCGGCGTACGTCACGTGCGGGTCCTCGATCGCGAGGTTCGGCTTCAGCTCGCCGCCGACCCGCAGCTTGATCCGGATGCCCAGGCGCCGGTCGACGTTGATGCCCTCGGCCTGGTCGCCCTGGGTGAGCGTGGTGAGGATCCCGCCCACGTAGTCACCGGGCGTGGCGTTGTCCGGGACGCTGACCGTGAAGGGAACCTGCGCGGTCTTCCCGGGCTGGATCACGACGCTGCCGGCCTTCGGCTTCGCCCAGGCGCCGATCGCGACGGACTTGGCGTCCCTGGTGAGCAGGTCGAGCTGGCCCGCGTCGGTGGTGAAGCCGTCGGCGGCGTACACGGACAGGGTCAGCGGCGCCTTGCCGCGGTTGGCCACCACCATGGCGTCCTCGACGGCGCCGCCGGGGTTGACGTTGTAGCTGTAACTGGACCGAGCCTCGCCGTAGCCGTTGGAGGCCGTGCGGACCGTCCAGGCGACGTTGCCGTCCGCCGCCAGGGCGGGGCCGGCGCCGACGCCGACGGTCGCGACGGCGGCGAGCACTGACAGCGCGGTGGTACGAACGAGCATCTTCCAGCGTGTTACGGACGGGTACATGTCGGATCCCTGAGGTGATCTTGGAAGGATGGCAAATGGGTGGCGGGGTAGGCCCCCGAAGGTGCCTACCCCGCCCGATGGAACGGTTCGGTCAGCTGCTCAGCGCGGTGATCGTGAGCGTGGTGCGGTAGCTACCCTTCGCGATGCTGTCCGGGATCTTCAGATCCAGGTCGGCACCGAGCCGGGCGCCGCCCCGCGCGTGACCCTGCGCGGCAGCGGCGAGGGCGCTGGAGACCGAGAGGCCCTTGCCCTGGTCGTCGAAGGACGACAGGACCGGGGCGCCGGCCTCGGCGCCCGCGCCGCCGTCGAGCACGTACGGGGTCCAGCCCAGGTAGGAGCCGGAAAACTTCTTGTCGGCGTCCTGGAAGTCGCCGACGTTGGCCGAGATCGACCACGGGGCGAGCGAACGGCGGCTGTCCGACACGAGGATCGGGTTGATCTTGCCGGCCGCCCCGAAGAAGGTGCCGTCGCGCTCCTGGGCGGTACCCAGGTCGACAAGGCCGTTGTAGCCGTCGATCGTCCAGCCGAACTCGCCCGGAGCCGGGTTCGGCACGTTGACCTGGATGGCCTGACCGTCACCGTGGTACGGGTGCACCGTGACCTTGTCGGTCACCGAGCCGATCGGCTGACCGTCCGGGGTGTTGACGCAGGAGAGGCCCTTCTCGACTGCCGCGTTCGGCGCCGCGCAGGTGCCGCTGCGGACGTTGGCCAGGACCAGCTTGTCGCCGCGCACCTGCACCTTGACGTAGCTGCGGACGTGCTCCTGGTTCTGGGTCGAGTTGTACCAGTACTTGCCCGGGTCCAGCGGGTCCGGGCCGTTGCCGCGGATGCCGGTGCCGGAGGTGTCCGGCTTCTTGATGTCGTAGTACTTCGAGCCGGAGGCCGAGTTCGCCGTCACGTAGATGACGCCGCCCGGACCGGGGAACACGTCGGCAGCGCCGGGCTGCTCGGCCGGGTTCTCCTTCTGGCCGTTCTTGATCGAGTAGCTACGGGAGTAGCTGTGGTCGTGACCCTGGAGCACCATGTCGACGCCGAGGTTGGAGAACGCCGTGGTGAAGTCCTCCCGACGCTGCTTGTTGTCGGTGTCGGTCGCGTGGGTGGCCGGCGAGTAGATGGAGTGGTGGTAGACCAGCACCTTCCACTTGGCCTCGGAGCCGTGCTTGTTGATCACGTCGGTGACGTACGCGACGTGCGCCGCGTCGCCGCCGGCGGAGCCGTCCGCCGGGTTGGCGTAGCTGTTGCTGTTCAGGTCGATGAACAGCACGTCCTTGTGGATGAACCAGTAGTCGCCGCCGGACCGGGTCGCCTGGTCGCCGCTGTAGTACTGGGCCGACCGGTCGGTGTTCGGGGTGAAGTGGTGCTGCTCGTAGGACTTGCCGCCGACGTCGTGGTTACCGATGGTGGCCACGAGCGGGTACTGGCGCAGCGTGTCGGGGGCCAGGAACGAGGTCCACTGACCCTCGTCGTTGGCGCTCTCCACGTGGTCACCGGCGGAGACCAGCAGCTCGGCGTTCGGGTTGGCCCCGGTGGCGACCTTCAGGGTCTCCTCCCAGCCGGCCTGGTCCTTCAGCCGGTCACCGGAGGAACCGATCTGCGGGTCACCGAAGAACAGGAAGTCGTAGTCGCCCTCGAAGTCCTGGGTCTTGAAGGCGTACGCCGGGGACCAGCTGCCCTCGTCGCCGACCCGGTACGAGTACGCCGTGTTCTCCCGCAGGTTGCTGATCGTGGCGTGCCGGTTGAACCCGGTGGTGGAGGTGTTCGCCGCGCCGACGGCGTCGAAGCTGACGGCGCTGGCCGGAAACTCGCCGTTGACGATCTCGGCGGTCGGGGCGAGCTGGATCTTCTGCGCGGTGTCCGCGGAGGAGTACCAGCTCACGATCCGCTGGGTCTCGTTGGCGCCGACGCCGAGGATCACGCCGGTGATCGTGGTGGGCTCGGCCGCGCTGGCAGTGGCCGTGAGGCCGCTGCCGAGGGCCGCGCCCATTCCCAGGAAGCCGGCTGCGACCCCGGCGACCACGCGCCGCCGCACAAGCCCGGGGGCCCGTGTCGAGGTGCTCAATGTCATCGACATTGTTCCCTTTTCAAATAGAGAAATGGATGGTGACTTCACCCGACGCCGGGGAAGTAAATCCACGCTTTCGCCGCCTGATGAACCGACCATGAACGTGATCTTGCGAAAGCCTGCACTTCGCGAACTACTTAGCCTTACTCAGGACCCGGAAACGCGCTGCACAAACCAGATGAGCCCCATGACGGACACGGCTGCGGAAACAACCCCGGTCGCCCAGATGCCGGCTTTCGGCGCACGCCGCCGCAGGACGAGCAGGAGCGGGAAGACCACCGCGATAATCGTCAACTGAACGACCTCGATGCCGATGTTGAACACCAGCAGCGACCACAGCAGGGTCCACGACCAGGCCTCGTCGATGCCCAACGCGCCAGCGAAGCCCAGGCCGTGCACGAGACCGAAGCAGAACACCACACCGAGCCGGATCCAGCCGGCCCGGTCCAGGCTGAAGTGACCGGCCCCCGCCGTCTCCAGGTCGGTCGCGTGCGCGCCGCGTCGCCAGATTCCCCACAGGTGCCAACCGGCGACGACGGCGATCGACAACGCGATGACCGGCTCCGCGATCGCCCCCGGCACCTCGACCAGCCCGAGGGCCGCGAGCATGAACGTCACCGAGTGCGCCAGGGTGAAGCTGGTGGCCGCGAGCACGATCTCCCGCAGCCGCCGCGAGCCGGCGATGAGCGCCAGCAGGAACAGGATGTGGTCGATCCCGGACAGCAGATGCTCGGCGCCCAGCAGGAAGAACTCCCCGAACCGCTCGTACCAGGCCTGCCCGGTCGAGAAGGTGGGGTTGGCGCTGTCCAGCGCCGCACTGCCCGAACGGCCGTCGATCTCGTACGTGACGATCGTCTTGGTGCCCTTGACGTACCCCTCGTCGTCCGGGAACAGCGCGCTGCGCACCTCGTGCTCGTCGACCCGTTCGGGGCAGGTCCAGTCGAGCAGCAGATTCGCGTACGGCACGCCCTCGCGCTCGCCGATCGTCGCGTCGCCCACCTGGGTCGGCCGACACGCCGCATCCCGCGCGGTGACCGAGAACCGGTCGGAGACATATCTGAGGACCGTCGACGAGTGGCTCTTCAGTGCCGCGGCCTGGGCGTCGCTGTCGCCCGCATCGAAGGCGGCAGTGCCCGTCTGGAAGAGCGGATCGTCGTCGACCGCATCCGCGGCGGACACGACGAGAAGGTCGTATTCGAGGTCCATCGCCGTACGGATGTGACCCTCGTCTCCGGCCGTTATTTTCGCGTACACAGTCGACGAAAACCCGTGTGCGGATGCCGTTCCGGCGCCCAAAAATGGAAGCACCACTGCGGCAATCCCGACAGCGGTGACGATAACGGTACGGCGGACGCGCCCCAACATGCGGCTCCCTCGGTTGGCCAGTGCACGTTGCATGGCGCGGGTGAACACCAGCCCGCGTGCCGACGAACCGCCGGAGAACAAAGGCCCCGAACGGTCGCGCGCAGATAAACGGCGCAGGGAATTGAGATAGGAATACGAAGCTGCCGCCACCACTCGAAAGGACGACCACCTTGCGCCCCCCGCTTCGGGCCGTTGCCATGCTGGCCGCGACCGCCGCGCTGGTCACCGCCTGCAACTCCGGCGACGACTGGTCACA
Organism: Micromonospora sp. CA-240977; assembly: GCF_050942285.1. Lineage (NCBI taxonomy): Bacteria > Bacillati > Actinomycetota > Actinomycetes > Micromonosporales > Micromonosporaceae > Micromonospora > Micromonospora sp. CA-240977. The sequence continues at coordinate 7,348,091 of NZ_CP192055.1, forward strand.
GCCGCACCCCGCGCCCAGCGCCGTGGGGACTCTCGGCCCCGGATTCGTCGACCCCTCCACCACCCCCGCTCCGGAGGCGACGATCACGCCGCGACCCGGCTCGTGGGCGGGGGTCCATCCGCCGAGGGACTACCGGGTCGTCCTGCTCACCGCCGGTGCCGACGACCCGACCAAGGCGCTCGTGACGGCCGTACGGGAGTGGGCCGACGACGAGCACGCGGATCTCCGGACGATCGTCGTCGGCAATGCCCACGATGCCGTTCCCAGCATCGCCAGGGCCATGGAGATGAACCCGGATCTCATCGTCAGCGCCGGGGGAGACCTCATCGATCCCCTCGCCCTGGTCACCCCGAACCACCTGGACGAGAAGTTCCTCGTGGTGGGCGCCGAGCTCGCCGAGCCCACCCACAACGTCACAGCGGTCGACTGGGAAGGCGCGTCGTTCCGCGGAGAAGGGCTCGGCATGTCCTCGACGTACGACCCGAAGTCGTTCACCGCCGAGCGCTGCGCGGCGGCCATCCGGGCGGGCGTGGCGGCGGTCCTCAACGACCTGACCGGGATCGTGGTCTGGCTCTGACGGCGGAGGATCGGGGCTGTCCGCCCCGCTGTCGGCAGGGCCCGGTGCGAGGTCGTGCGACCTCCGCACCGGGCCTACTGGGTCAGAGGGTCGAGCAGGTGGGCGTCATCCCCGCACCGGTGCCGGTGCCCTGGTAGCCGAATTCGGTCGACTGCCCAGCCGCGACGGAACCGTTGTAGGCGACGTTGGTGAACCGGACCGTGCCGGTGTCGCCGCTGCGGTTGGCGCTCCAGACACCGGTGATGCTGGCGCCCGACGGCAGGGTCATCGTGACGGTCCACCCGTTGACCGGCGTGGCGCCGGCGGTCACCCGCACCGTGGCGACGAAGCCGCCGGCCCACTGGTTGATCGACACCGTCGCCGCACAACCACCATTCGTCGGCGGCGGCGTGGTCGGAGGCGGGGTCGTCGGGGGCGGCGTGGTCGGAGGCGGCGTCGTCGGAGGCGGCGTCGTCGGAGGCGGCGTCGTCGGAGGCGGCGTCGTCGGGGGCGGCGGCGTGGTCGGAGGCGGGGTCGTCGGGGGCGGCGTGGTCGGAGGCGGCGTCGTCGGAGGCGGCGTCGTCGGAGGCGGCGTCGTCGGAGGCGGCGTCGTCGGAGGCGGCGTCGTCGGGGGCGGCGGCGTGGTCGGAGGCGGCGTCGTCGGGCCGTCTGTCAGGACCGGGGTCGGCCAGTCCCGCCAGTCGGCCAACCGGCCGAGCGCCCTGCTGGAAATCCGCATCACACCCGGCTCGTTGCCCGTCCTCAACAGGAACTTCCGGATGTTGTTCTGGAGCGGGGTACGCCACTCGGGGCGGTTCGCGCAGTGGCTGCCGTCCTGCACGTCGGACCAGTAGGTGATGTTGTCGCCGGCCCCGAGCGCCCGGTAGACCTCCGCGCCGGCCAGGGCCGCCACGCTCGCCGACCGGGGGCCAAGGTTGGCGATGTGCGGGTTGTCCATGATGAACAACCCGCGCGGCGCGACCATGGCGACCATCTCGTGGGTGTCGACCGGGAGTCGGTTGGGGTTGCCGGTGAAGGAGCCGAACGCGTCACCCAACCACGGCTGCTCGCCGTAGGCGCTACTGAGACTCTGGGCGCCCTCCCCGGGTATGCCGCGGAAGATGGGCACGCCCGCGCTGCCCGACTCGATCGGCATGGTCAGGGCGATGCGCTGGTCGAACGCGCCGATCGCGAAGGCTCCCTTGCCGTACCGCGAGCAGCCGGTGACGCCCATCGCGTCGGGCTTGAGGAGCCCGTTGCCGGACTGCTCGATCACGTCGATGATCCGGCTCACGCCCCAACTCCAGGCGGCGAGCAGGCCGGTGCTGCTCGACGAGCCATAGATGCTGTAGAACGCGCCCTGCTTGTTGTTCCGGGGTGTGCCCTCGCGGCCGACGGCCAGCGGGTCGTAGCTGATGACGGCGGCGCCAGCGGCCTTGATGGTGGCCGTGTCCGCGCCGAACCCACCCACCACCACGACAGCCGGGAACGGGCCGGTGCCGCTCGGCAGCTCGACCCGCGCCGAGAAGCTGGAACTCCGGCCGTTGTGCGACACGTTCACATTGATTGTGGTGTTCGAGACCGTCCCCGTGACGGTGGCCGGCCGGGCCGGCTTCTCGCCGAAGACGAACTTCTCCGCCAACTCCTTGATCTCCGCCCGGCGACAGCGCCAGTCGGACCTGGTGGTGATTGTCGCTCCGTTCAGCTTCCGGAACGGATCGGGAAGCTTGGCGTTGGTGGGCAGCGAACCCAGGTCGGGCAGGCCGGAGACCGCGCAGTCGGCGCCCTCGTCCTCCACCGTCGCGGCGGCCATGACGCCGGGGGCAGCCTGCGCGACTGTCGTTCCTGCTACTACTGATGCGGATCCGACCGTGAGCGCTGCTACGGCCAGCGCGACGACGGTGGGCCGGATCCCTGAACGGCCCGAGTGGATGGTCACCAGGGCTCTCCTTCCGAGGGTGGTGGTGGGAAGGAACGAAGCGTGATCGATGATCACGAATGCCAGCCACGCCAAGTCTGCGCATGGCCATCGCTACGCGTCAATGAATTTCCGAAACTTTCGGCAGCTCATGGAGGGTTCGGCAGCCAACCAGCACGGCGCGACTCCGCGCGACCTGACCGCCGGAGGTTCGGACGCACACCAGCTCCGCAGCAGCGACAGCGCCCCGAATATCGGAAACCTTTCGAGGACCGCGCGGGACCATCTTCTCTTGGCCCGCCACGCCGCCCGGCTCAGAACGGGACCACAGCGGCCGTACCCACATGCGATCCTCTCTGCGCGAGTGGCCTCTGGCCCTCGTTTGATCATGGGGAGACCAACGTGTGTACACCTTCGCGTGCTCGCCGCCGGATCACGGCGGGGATCGCGGCATCGGCGCTCGCCTGCGCGGCAGTGGTGGGCCTCACGGCCACACCGGCCGCTGCGGCACTGTCGGCGCCGACCGCCCTCCGGACCGCGGACCAGCCCTGCGCCACCACCGCACCAGGGCCGTATTTGAACCCGGCCCGGCTCACCTGGGCCTACGCCGTGGAGCTGAAGGGCACCCTCTCCGGCGCGGACGAGGGCGCCGAGTTGCAGGCCGACTTCCAGGTCTGGGACGTCACCCACCCGGAACAACCGCAACAGTGGCTCACCACCGTCGGCCCGAACAACGACGAGGTCAACCTCCGGCTCGAGAACGATTCGCGGCAACTCGACGGCGTCACGTACGCCTGGCGGGTGCGCGTCCTCGACGGCGCCACGGCGACGTCGTGGAGCGGCACGTGCCACTTCACGCTCGACCGCACCGGCGGCCCGGCGCCGACCGTCGCGTCCCCGCAGTATCCGTCGGGAGGGATGGATTACCTCGGCGGCGCGATCGGCGTGCCCGGCGTGTTCACGCTGACCTCGGCCAGCACCGACACCGTCCGCTACGAATACCAGTTCTACGAGAGCGAGCTGAGCGAGCAGGCCCCGGCGGTCACGGTGGCCGCCGACGGGCTCGGCGGTCCGGCGACTGTCGAGTGGGCGCCCCAGATGGCGAACCACCACTCGGTTTCGGTGTACGCCATCGACCGGGCGGGCAACTACTCCGAACGGACCGTTTACGAGTTCATGGTCCGGGAGACCCGGCCGGGGATCTTCTCGTCGGCGTACCAGGAATGGCACAGCAACCTGGACTACAACATCGGCGTGCCCGGCGCGTTCGAGCTGCTCTCCAACGTGGCTGGCACGGCCTCGTTCGCCTGGCGGATCGACGGGGATGGCCCGTCGGGGACAGTGCCGGCGACGGTGGCTGCCGGCAAGACGGCGGCCACGGCGACGGCGATGATCGCGCCGACCCGGGCGGGCATGCAGACCCTGTACGTCCACGCCGTGACGCGCGACGGCACCGCGCACGCCCCACGCGCCTACAGGTTCTTCGTCGACAACGGCCCGACGCTCACCGGCGACCAGGGTGGTGTCGTCATCGGCTCGTCGCTCAACTTCCACCTCGCGCCCCGGTCGCCGCAGGTACAGGCCTACGTCTACTGGGCGGAATACGGGGGCCTCTACCCGCCACCGATCGAGAAGATCACCATCCCGGCCCGGGCCGACGGCACCGCCGACCTCACCTGGACCGCCCGTGAGTTGACGACGCGTCTCGAAGGGTTGCGCATCCAGAGCCGTAGCGCGGACGGCACCCTGTCCGAGCCGCGCTATGCCCCCATCTCGGTCGACGGTGCGGCACCAACGATGAACCGGCCCGCCGACACCGACCTGGGCAAGCCGGTCACCCTCACGGCCCGCACCCGGATGGCGAACGTCACCGAGTACGTGACGACGCTGAACGGCGACGAGACCACCAAGCAGGTCGTCCGGCCCGCCGCCGACGGCAGCGCCACCTTCACCTACACGCCGACCAAGGCTGGCTACACCTACGTCAGCGTCGTCGCCCGCAATGCCGACGGGGTGCAGACCGACGAGGGCAGCACCTCATGGTCCATGCTGGATGGCCCTCGGATCAGCTCGACCGATTTTCCGACGACCGGCAGAGGCCGGGTGATGCCGGGCACCTTCAGCATCACGCCGCGCCTGCCGGGCACGATCGCCTATGAATATGCGATCAACTTCGGGTCGTGGGCCCCGCTCGCCGCCCGGGCCGACGGCACCGCGACACTGGCGTGGACACCGCCGGACGTCGGTTGGTATTACCTGACCGTTCGCAGCGTCACGGCCAGCGGCGCCCGTTCCCTGGGCACGCAGTACAGCTTCGGGGTCGTGTCGGCGATGGTCGACTACGTGACGCCGGCCGTCGTGCCGCCGGGTGCCGTTCGGACGATCACCATCCGCGGCAACGGGCTGAACCCGAAGGACCGGGTCCACGTGACAGCCCCCGGCGGGGAGCCGCTCACCGCAACGGTGAAGACGGCCGCGTCGGACGGCACGTCCATGTCCGTCGAGGTAGATCTCAGCTCCGCGCCAGCCGGCACGGCCAGTCTGACGCTGTACGCGTACGACTCCGGCAGGCCGGAGGTCCTGACCCATGCCTTCACCATCAATCCGCCGCTGGCGATCCGCTCGGTCAACCTGCCGACGGTCACCGGAGCGGTAGAGGTCGGCGGCACCGTCACCGCGACACCGGGCGAGTGGACACCCTCGACGACGACCTACCGGTACCAGTGGTCGGCCGACGGCGTCCCGATCGAGGGTGCGACCGACGCCACGTTGCAGATCTCCCAGGCGCTGCTCTGGAAGCGACTCACCGTGACGGTGACGGCCAGCCGGGACGGCTACGCCGAAGCCTCCGCCGTCTCGGCCGCGACGACCGCGGTCGTCCGGGGCAGCGAGGAGCGACCCCCGCCACGCCCGCCGATCGTCCGCCCCGACAGCGACGAGCGACCGCCGCCGCGCCGGCCGATCGTCCCCCCGACAGCCGGCTGACCAGTCGACCGCCGAGCCGCGCGGCAGGCGGAACTACGAACGGTTCGCGTTTCGGCGTGGAGCCAGCCCACTGGGAGGGCGTGGCGGCCGTCCTCAACGACCTGACCAAAATCGTGGTCTGGCTCTGACGACGGAAATCGGTGCTGTCCGGTTGACCGCTGACATCAAACTGGGACCACGCCGGCGGTACCCGCGTGCGATCCTCTCTGCGCGGGTGGCCCCTGGCCCTCGTTTCTTCATGGGGAGACCAACGTGCGTATACCTTCGCGTGCTCGTCGCCGGATGACGGCGGTGATCGCGGCATCGGCGCTCGCCTGCGCGGCAGCGGTGGGCCTCACGGCCACTCCGGCCGCCGCGGCCCTGTCGGCGCCGACCGCCCTCCAGACCGCCGGCCAGCCCTGCGACACCACCGCGCCGGGGCCGTACCTGAGCCCGGACCGGCTCAACGACGCCCGCGCCGTGGTGCTGAAGGGAACCCTCTCCGGCGCGGAGGAGGGCGTCGAGTTGCAGGCCGACTTCCAGGTCTGGGACGTCACCCGACCCGAACAGCCGCAACAGTGGCTGACCGGCATGGCCCCGAGCAACGACGAGGTCTACATCCAGCTTGAGGACAATTCGCGGCAGCTCGACGGCGTCACGTACGCGTGGCGGGTGCGCGTCCTCGACGGCGCCACGGCGACGTCGTGGAGCGGCACGTGCTACTTCACGCTCGACCGCACCGGCGGCCCGGCGCCGACCGTCGCGTCCCCGCAGTATCCGTCGGGAGGATGGGACCACCCCAGCGGCGCGATCGGCGTGCCCGGCGTGTTCACGATGACCTCGGCCAGCGCCGACACCGTTCGCTACGAATACCAGTTCTACGAGAGCGAGCTGACCGAGCAGCCCCCGGCGGGCACGGTGGCCGCCGACGGGCTCGGCGGTCCGGCGACTGTCGAGTGGGCGCCCCTGACGGCGAGCTACCACTCGGTCTCGGTGTACGCCATCGATAGGGCCGGCAACTACTCCGACGTGGCCTACTACGAGTTCATCGTCCGGGAGACCCGGCCGTCGATCTTCTCCTCGGCGTACCCGGACTGGGGCGGCAACCTGGACTACAACATCGGCGTGCCCGGCGCGTTCGAGCTGCGCTCCAACGTCGCCGACACTGCCTCGTTCGCCTGGCGGATCGACGGGGGCGGCCCGTCGGGGACGGTGCCGGCGGCGGCCGACGGAACGGCGACGGCGATGATCGCCCCCACCAGGGCCGGCAAGCAGACCCTCTACGTCCACAGCGTCACCCGCGACGGCACGGCGCACGCCCCCCGCGCCTACCAGTTCCTTGTCGACAACGGCCCGAAGCTCACCGGCGACCTCGACCGGAGTGTCACCATCGGCTCGTCGCTCAACTTCCATCTCGCGCCCCGGTCGCCGCAGGTGCAGTCCTACGTCTACTGGGCGGAATACCTGGGCCTCTACCCGCCACCGATCGAGAAGGTCACCATCCCGGCTCAGCCGGACGGCTCCGCCGACCTCACCTGGACCGCCCGCGAGATCAGCGTCATCGGTCTGCGAATCCAGAGCCGCAGCGCGGACGGCACTCTCTCCGAGCCGCGTTGGACCTCCATCTCGGTCGACGGGGCGACGCCGACGGTGACCCGCACCGGCGGCACCGACGTGGGCACGCCGGCCACCTTCACGGCCCGCACCCGGATGGCGAACGTCACCGAGTACGTGACGACGCTGAACGGCGACGAGGCCACCAAGCAGGTCGTCAGACCGGCCGCCGACGGCAGCGCCACCTTCACCTACACGCCGACCAAGGCTGGCTACACCTACGTCACAGTCGTCGCCCGCAACGCCGACGGGGTGCAGAGCGACAGTGGCGGCACGTCCTGGTCGGTGCTGGATGGACCTCGGATCACCTCGACGGATTTCCCGACCACCGGCAAGGGCCGGCTGGCTCCGGGCACCTTCAGCTTCGCGCCACGTCTCCCGGGCACTACCGCATACGAGTATTCGATCAACTACGAGCCGTACACCACCCTCGCCGCCCGGGCCGATGGCACCGCGACACTGGCCTGGACTCCCGAGAACGTCGGTTGGTACTACCTGAGCGTCCGCAGCGTCACGGCCAGCGGCACCCGCTCCTCGGCCACGCAGTACATCTTCGAGGTCGAGTCCGCTGCGGTCACGTCGGTGGCGCCGGCCGTCGTGCCGCCGGGCGCCGTTCGGACGATCACCATCAGCGGCACCGGGCTGAACCCGAAGGACCGGGTCCAGGTGACGCCCGCCGGCGGGGAGCCGCTCACCGCAACGGTGAAGACGGTCGCGTCGGACGGCACGTCCATGACCGTCGAGGTGAATCTCAGCTCCGCGCCAGCCGGCACGGCCAGCCTGACGGTGTACGCGTACGACTCCGGCCGGCCGGAGGTGCTTGTCGAGGCGTTCACCATCAATCCGCCCCTGGCGATCCGCGCGGTCAACCCGCCAACGATCACCGGAGCGGTAGAGGTCGGCGGCACCGTCAGCGCGGCGCCGGGCACGTGGACGCCCGCCACGACGACCTACCGGTACCAGTGGTCGGCCGACGGCGTCCCGATCGAGGGTGCGACCGGCGCGACGTTGCAGATCTCCCAGGTGCTGCTCTGGAAGCGGCTCACCGTGGCGGTGACCGCCAGCCGGGACGGCTACGCCGACGCGTCCGCCGTGTCGGCCGCGACGACCGCGGTCATCGGGGGCAGTGCGGAGCGACCCCCGCCGCGCCCGCCGATCGTCCGCCCGGACAGCGATGAGCGACCTCCGCCACGCCGGCCGATCGTCCGCCCGAGCCCGGCCGTCGTCGAATCCACGCCGGCCAGCCAACCGATCGGCTGATCGGCGAGCCGCGCGGGAGGCGGGATCACGAACGGTTCAGCGTGGGGCCGGCCCACTGTCCTCGAACTCGTAGGTGGTGGTGAGACCCTCGGGCAGGTCGGGGACCAGGGCGTTGGTGCCGTCGACCACCTGGACGTAGCGCTTCCCCTGAAAGATCGAGTAGCTGCCGTCGGCGACCCGCTCGATCCGGAAGCGCTGCGTCGAGGCGGCCGCATCGCACGTCCGCCCACGTACGCTGCCCGGCGCGGCGTCGTGCACGACGGTCATGCAGACCTGGTCGGCGCTGGGCGGGGCGGCCCTGACGATCCGGAACCTGTCACCGTCGGGGCGCAACACCCACAGCGCCCGCTCGTCGCTGCCCGGGTCGGTGCTGGCCCGCACCTGGTCGCCGCCGTCGTCGATCGCCAACGCGGCCCCGCGCATGCCGGGCAGCACGATCCGGACCTGACGGCGGCCAGCGAGGATGTCCTGCGGTCCAGCCGCCGCGGTCTCGGACGGGACGACCGACGACGGGACGGGACTCGCCGGGCCGACACCCAGGTCCGGCGTCTCGCCCGGTGCGGTCAGGACGGCGACACCCGCCGTGCCGGCCAGCAGGGCCAGCCCGGCGGCGGCGACCGTCACCCGATGCCGCCGACGCCTGTCGCTGCGCTGCCGCAACGTCTGCGCGGGGGGAAGCGTGGTGACTCGCCGGACCTCGTCGACGATCGCGGTGAGCTCGTCGCGTGGATCAGCCATGGGACGTCTCCTCCTGGTGCGCATCGGTCAGCAACCCGGCCATCGCTCTCCGACCACGGGCGAGGTACGTCTTCACGGTCCCGACGGGGGCCTGCATCTCGGCTGCCACCTCGGCGACGCTGAGATCGTTCAGGTGGTGCAGGACGACGGCCCGGCGCTCGTTGGCGCTCAGCCGCTGCAACGCCTGTAGCAGGGCGACGTGGTCCTCGTTCAGCCCGGGAACGCCCTGGTCGACAGCGGCCCGGCGATGCGCGCGTACCCGGTTGAACGTCTTACGCCAACTGCTGACCGCGATCCTGGACGCGACGCGGCGGACCCACGCCTCCGGGCTGTCCGCCTCCCGTACCGTCCGCCAGCGCTGCCAGGCCCGCATGAACGCCTCGGCGACGGCATCCTCCGCCTCGGCCCGGTTGCCGGTCAGCGCGTACACGTGACCCACGACCCGGCCCGCGCAGGCCGCGTAGAAGGCGTCGAACTCCTCGGCATCACGCATCCGACCGGTGCCCTTCCCTGCCGCGTCCGCTGGTCACCGCCGCATGCAACCCGTCCGGGTGAATCGGACACCTCGGCGCGGGGCAGCTTTGTGACGACCGTCACAGCACAGTGATCAACCTAACGCCCTGGCCAGGCGTCATCGTGCCGTCCCGGGAGACGCCCGTGGCGGAGAGGACGATGTGCGACGACGGCAACGACGCGCGCTGACAGCCGGCGTACTCGCGACCGCGCTGGTGGCGGCGGGCCTGACGGCCACCCCGGCGAACGCGCGGGTGAAGCCGGGGGCCACTGTCGACGGCAGACCCGGCACCTTCACGCTGATCACCGGCGACGAGGTCACGCTGGACGCGGACGGCCACCCGACGATCAAGCGCGGGCCGGGACGGGCCGGCATGCGGTTCGTGACCAGCCGCGAGGGCGGCCACCAGTTCGTCATCCCGGTGGACGCGATGCCGCTGCTGCGCGACGGCCGCCTCGACCGTCGGCTGTTCGACCTCACAGTGCTCGGCGGGTTCGGCTACGACGACCGGGCCGCCGAGCTGCCGCTGCTTGTCGCGTACCCGGAGAACGCGGCGGCGCAGGCGAGGGCCGCGACCGTCGGGGGCGCCGCACGGGTACGGGCCGACCTGCCCGCCACCCACGCGTTGGCAGTGCGGGCGAAACCGGACGACCGGGTCACGCTCTGGGGGTCCCTCACCCGTGGGACGGCCTCCGCGCGCACCCTCGCCGCCGGGGTCACCCACATCTGGCTGGACGGGAAGCGCAAGGTCTCCCTCGACCGCAGCGTGCCGCAGATCGGCGCCCCGACGGCCTGGCAGGCCGGCTTCGACGGCACCGGCGTCACAGTGGGCGTGCTGGACACCGGAATCGACGCCAGCCACCCCGACTTCGCCGGGCACCTCACCGAGGTCCGGGACTTCACCGGGGGCAACGATCCCGGCGACGCGGTGGGCCACGGCACCCACGTGGCGTCGACGATCGTGGGCAGTGGCGCTGCCTCCGGCGGCAGGTACCGCGGTGTGGCACCGGGGGCGAAGCTGCTCGTCGGCAAGGTCTGCGCCACCACCGAATGCCAGGACTCGGACATCATCACCGGCATGCAGTGGCTCGCGCCGCAGGCGCGGGTGGTCAACCTGAGCGTCGGTGGCGACGACGCTCCCGGCCTCGACCCGCTGGAGACCGCGGTTCAGGAGCTCAGCGATCGGTACGGCACGCTCTTCGTGATCGCGGCCGGCAACGAGGGCAAACCGAAGTCGGTCTCCTCCCCGGCCTCGGCCGACGACGCCCTCGCCGTCGCCGCTGTCGACGCCGACGACCAGCGGGCCTACTTCTCCAGCCGGGGCCCGCGCATCGGCGACAACCACATCAAGCCGGAGATCAGCGCGCCTGGCGTCGACATCGTGGCCGCCGCCCCCGGCGGTGACTACGCCACCATGTCGGGCACGTCGATGGCGACTCCGCACGTGGCCGGCACCGCCGCGATCCTCGCCGGGCAGCACCCGGACTGGACCGGCCCGCAGCTCAAGGCCGCCCTGATGGACTCCGCCAAGCCGACCGGCGAGGACACCCTCTACGAGCAGGGCGCCGGCCGGGTCGACATCGCCCGCGCGGTCACCCAGCCGGTCGCCGCCGACGTCGCCGCCATCGACTTCCCGGTCCAGCGCTGGCCGCACGCCGACGACACCCCGATCACCCAGGTCGTCGGCTACCGCAACACGGGTACCGCGCCGGTCACCCTGACACTGGGCATCGCCCCGGCTCCGGCCGGCATGCTCACCGTCAGCCCGACAACGCTCGTGGTGCCGGCCGGCGGTCGCGCCGAGGCGACGATCACCGTGGACACCCGGGTGGACGCCGCGGACGGCGTCTACCAGGGCGCGCTGACCGCGACCGGTGCCGGGGACCTGCGGGTACGCACGCCGTTCGCGCTCAACCGCGAGGTCGAGAGCTACGACGTACGGCTCATCCACACCGGACGCGACGGTCGACCGGCCACCTCGTACACGACAGTGGCGGCGAGCCTGGCCACCGGCGAGTTCAGCACCCTCGACGGGGCACCGGGCGGCGGCATCCTGCGGCTGCCCAAGGGCCGGTACGCGCTCTACAGCACCATCCACGAGGGCGACGCGTCGACGCTGCTCGTCCAGCCCGTGCTGGACGTACGCGGCCCGATCACCGAGGCCGTCGACGCCCGCACCGCAAAGCCGGTCGCGCTGACGGTGCCGCAGCGGGACGCCGCACCCATCGCGATAAACGTGAGCGCGAACTGGGACGACGGCTTCCGCTACCCGGGGGTTCAGCTCAGTGGGGTGTCGTTCACTGACGTCTTCTTCGGCCGGATCGGACCCGCCGTCGCCGCGCCGGAGTTCACCGCGACGCTTGGTGTCGGGCTCGCCCGCCCCGGCGCGGACGGGACCTTCCGGAACAGCCCCTACACGTACGACCTGGCGTACGTCCGCCCCGGCGACATGTTCACCGGCCTGACCCAGAAGCTGTCGGCGAAGAACCTCGCCACGGTCAGGACGACCTACCGGAGCCAGTCCACGGCGGCGACCGCCGTCCGGTTCCACCGCGCGTCGGCACCCGGAGGGTCCGGCCCGATCGGTTCGAACACGCCGCTCGACCTGCCGTTCCACGGCACCGAGTACTACAACACCGACGGCGGCATCACCTGGACGTCCACGTTCGTCGAGGGCGACAACTCCAGCACGCAGGACTCCACGTTCCAGCCGGGCCGGACGTACACCCAGACCTGGAACGCGGCGCCCTTCGGCCCCACCGTGGCCCAGGCCCCGAGCCTGGCGCCCCTGGGGTACGCGGGCCGCGACGGCGACACCATCTCGATCGCGTCGCTGCCGTTGTTCGGCGACGCGGCCGGTCGCCCCGCGACCCGCGACGACCGGCCGGTGCGGTTCCGGCTGTCGCGCAACGGCACGGAGATCGGTAGTTCGGACAGCCCGTGGGCGGAGTTCGCAGTGCCCGCCGACAAGGCCAACTACCGGCTGGAGGCGACAATCACCCGTGCCGCCCCGGACACGCTGTCGACCTCGGTGTCGGTGGCGTGGACCTTCACCTCGGCGCACACGTCGTCACCGCAGCGGCTACCGCTGACGACGGCCCGACCGACGCCGGTGCTTGACGACACCAACACGGCCCGGACGGGCAAGGTCATGGCCATCCCGGTGGCGCTGGACCGGCAGGCGGGCTCGACGGCGGCGGCCAACCGGACGCTCGGCGTCTCCGCGTCGTTCGACGACGGCAGGACGTGGGTCGCGTTGCCGGTGCTGCGGGGCGTCGCTCTCATCGCGCACCCCCGCCGGCCCGGTTTCGTGTCGCTGCGGGTGACGGCGGCGGACACCGCCGGCAACACTGTCACCGAGACGATCCAGCGGGCCTACCGGATCGCCTGACGGGCACGCCCCGAGTGCGAGGTGGACGGTCGCTGGCGACCGCCGTCCCGCGCTCGGGGCGTCCTCGGCGCCTCAGGCGGTGAGGGCACCGTCGATGGCGATGGACGCGCCGCTGATGAAGGCGGCCTCGTCGCTGATCAGGAAAGTGGTGAGCGCGGCGACCTCGTCGGAGGTGCCGGCCCGTCCGGTCGGTTGCGCAGACAGGTAGCGCTCCGCCGTCTCCGGGGCCTGGCTGACGACGCCCTGCCAGAGCGGGGTGTCGATCAGGCCGGTGACCAGGGCGTTGACCCGCACACCGGAGCGGGCGACGTCGAGCGCCGCCGAGCGGGTCAGGCCGATGACGCCGTGCTTCGAGGCGCTGTAGGCGGCCTGCGTCGGGTCGCCCTTGACGCCGGAGACGGAGGCGTTGTTGACGATCGAGCCACCGCCGGAGGCGATGATCGCCGGGATCTCGTACTTGAGGCCGTAGAAGACACTCGTCAGGTTGAGGGCGAGCGACCGCTGCCAGTTGTCACTGTCGGTCTCGCGGACACTGGCCATCGGGCCGCCACCGGCGTTGTTGAACGCGCCGTCCAGCCGCCCGAACTCCGACACCGCGGCCTCGACGAGCCGCGCCATCTCCTCCTCGACCGTCACGTCGGTCGGCACGAACAGGGCGCTGCCGCCCGCGTTGCGGATCTGCGCGGCCACCTCCTCGCCCCGGTCCCTGTCCCGGGCGCCGATGACGACGCGCGCGCCCTCCGTGGCCGCCCGCTGCGCGAACGCCAGGCCCATGCCCTGCGTACCGCCGGTCACGACCAACACCTTCGAATCCAACCGTCCAGACATCTCGTTCCACCTTCACTCCGGTATGCCGCTGCGCGGCGGGGCTGAAGATCCACGGAGGGGCGCCGGTGATGTCGGGCCTCGCCGACCGGTCCGTGGGACTTCACGAGGCGGAACGCTAGCTTTTTCTGGAACGATCGACAAAGTAACTGCCCTCACAATGACCTGCTCCGGGTCGGACTCAAGGGTGCAGAAGACTCATCTACCGCCCGGTGGTCGTGTCGCATGGGCTGTTAGCGGAGGCACATTCTGTGGTGGGCGTTCCATAACGCGGATAGCGTGGTGCAGCGCATCCACTCGGTCGCGTACTGGATGGCCGTCGGCTTCGTGATCGCAGCGGCTCTGGTCTCGGCGGTCCTGGTGAACGCCGGCGCTCCGAAGCAGGTGCCGGTCCCGGTGGAGGGCGGCCCGAGCGGCACGCCGGTGCCAGTGCACTGACCGGTGCGGCTCCGCGCGTCGGCGCATCCGTCGGCCGGGTGTGGTGACCGAGGACACGGTGCACCGACACCTCGGAGAGGGTGGAATCAGATGTGTGAGCAGAAGAGGCACCGGCGAGTGACGTCGTGAGGTCCACCCTTTCCGACCGCGGTCCGGGTTCCCCCGGCGCTGGCAGCGCCGCCGCAGCGGACGAACCGATTCGGGCGACGACCTCTCACCGGCAGCGCTGGGCGGTCGAAACGATGGCTGTCCTGCCCGACGATCAGGTGTTGGAGATCGGGTGCGGTCGGGGAGCAGCCGTCTCCCTGGTCGCCAGCCGACTCACCACCGGCCGGATCGTCGCCATCGATCGCGCGGCGACGATGGTGCGGCTCGCCACCCACCGCAACCTGAGCCACATCAGCGCCGGCAGAGCCGAGATTCGATGTGCCGGGTTCGAGTCGGCCCACCTACCCACTGACCGCTTCACCAAGATATTCGCGGTGAACGTCAGCCTCTTCTGGTTGGGCGACGCAGCGCAACAGATCGCCCGGATGCGAAGCCTGCTGGCACCGAGCGGGCAGCTCTACGTGTTCGGCGAGCGGCCGACTGCCGCACACGCCACAGCGAACCTCACCGCGACCCGACTGCTGCTCGAATCCCACGGTTTCGCCACGACCACATCGAGCGCCACCCGTGGTCAGCGGCAGGTGCTCACCTGCGTCACCGGCACCGCTGTCGAATAGGTCGGGCTGATCGCGGTGCCCCTGGCACCGCTTGAGGTTCACACGATTCGGGCGGGCTCGGCATTCGCCGAGCCCGCCCGCTTCGCGGTCAGGCAGGTTAGCGCTGCAGGGTCAGCAGACCCGGCCGGTACGGCAGGAGGCCGTAGTCGACGCCGTCAGAGCTGGGCGAACGACCCTGGTAGAGCAACTGCAGGTTGCAGGCGTCGACCGTCATCGTCTGGTCGGCGCTGGTCCGCAGCAACTCACCGTGGCTGATGTCGTTGGTCCAGGTCGCACCACTGTTGACCTTACCCGCGAACGGGTTGCTCTGCGACGCGGCCTGCGGCGTCCACGAACCGTTCAGGCTGGTCGCCGTGAACGAGCGGAAGTACCGACCCGTCGAACCGATCGCCTCGACGATCATCAGGTACTTGTTCAGACCCTGCAGCTTGTACACCTGCGGAGCCTCGAACAGGTTGTTCGTCGTGTCACTCATGATCGTCGTGTAGCTGCTGCCGAAGCTGCCCGGGAAGTTCCCGATCGGCATGCTGGCCCGGTAGATCTTGCCGTTGTCCCCGGCGAAGAACAGGTACATGTTCGTACCGTCACCGATCACCGTCTGATCGATCGGACCCGTACCCGAACCCGTGATGCTGCCGCTGAACAACGTCTGCGGCGCCGACCACCCGTTCGGGTTGGTCGGATTGGTCGAGGTCCGGTAGGAGAACGCCGGCCCACCCCACTGGTAGGTGAGCACCCAGATGTTCTTCGGCGCGAAGTAGAACAGCGACGGCGCGACGGTTCCCGAGCTCATCCCGTTCTGGCTCGCCGAGGCCATCTGCGAGTAGTTCGTGAAGAGACCGAAGTTCATCGAACCCCAGCTCGACCCGAAGTCGTGCGTGGTGGCGTAGACCAACTGCTGGCCGTTGTAGGGCGCCACGGTGAAGTCCTTGAGCGACACCCACCCGGACTTCGGGGTCGCCAGCGAACCCGTCGACGACCAGCGGTACGTCGAGGGAAGGTCGCAGCCGCCGCCCGGCGGCGGGGACGTCGGCGGCGGCGTGGTGGGGTTGCTCCCACCGTCGACGCGGACGAGCTGCCACTGCTGGTTGGTGCCGTTCCAGTCGTCGTACTGCACGATGTTGCCGCCGTCGGCGGTCGAGGCGCCCTGCACCTCCATCACCTTGTTGCTGTTGCGGTTGATCAGCCGGACGTAGCCGCTGTCCGAGTCTGCCAACCGGAACTGCTGGTTGGTGCCGTTGTTGTCGGCCCACTGCACGATGCTCGCGCCGTTGGCGGTCGAGAAGCCGGAGACGTCAAGCACCTTGCCCGACAGCCGGGACTTCACCCGGTAGTTGCCACTTCCGGAGTCGACGAACTGCCACTGCTGCTGGTTGCCGTTGTTGCGGGTCCACTGGGTGATCCGGGCCCCGTCGTTCGTGGCCAGGTTGTACACGTCCAGGGCCTTGCCGCTGTTGCGGTTGATCAACACGTACCACGCGCTCGTGTCGACCGTCGCCGCGGCGGCGGGTGACGACACCACCGCTACGGCAGCACCGCCGACCAGCACCGCCGCCGCGCCAGCGGCGAGAATGCGGGGCAACCACCAACGCCGCCGCGACGGCGGCGCGATCGATGGAGACCTATCGAGGGCAGACATGATCCTCCTTCAATGACCAAAGCCGAACGGCCTGCCCGAGGGTGGGCGCACCGCGACACGTGTCCGGGCGTTGCGTCGGGGAAGTTAGCGCTAACAACACGCCTGCACGCCCTGGCGCACGACCGATTCGGGGGTCGACGAAGCAGGCTTCCCCGGTGAGCCATAGATGTCGTCGCCCTTAGCCATCGACTGTGAGCGATAACATGCCGTTCGTCAAGACGTAACGTGCTGGGAACATCTGGCGGTGGCGGGCCGTGACCCAGGGTCCGACCGCTCGCCACCAGTACTGCGCAGGCATCGCCCGCAGCTCGCCGGCACCGACCGCAGCGGGGGCTCTTGAGGAGCCGATTCGTTGGCGCTAACATCGACGTTTGCCCATTATTTGGGAGCAACCCCCAGCCTGGCACGTTCCGGCCGGCCGGCCTGCCGGTGGCGCGACGTCAGCCGTGCGAGAGACACCAGCGGTGCGACACCACCATCGCGCCGGGTGCCAGCCGGTGGGGGCACACCAGTTGATGCACAGCCCGAGCGGGATCGCCGCGCCGGGCCGAATCCGGCGTCTTGCCAAAACCAGCACGGTGGGCTCTGATATTTACACGAGCCTATGTGTGAGTGACCGGTTCAGGTCCTGATCGGCCTATTGTGCAGAGGTAGGAGGCATTGATGGTGCGATCGACCTTCGGCGTCGCTCGGCTGGCGCTCGCTCTGGCAGCCGCAGCAACGCTGGCGCTGATCGGCAGCCAGCCCGCCGCCGCGTCACCCACTGACACACCAACTGCCACCTGGACGCTGACGAACGTCGGGCAGCGCATCTGCATCCCGGCCGACCAGTCGTGGTTCACCTATTTCTGGATCACCATTGACGGGACCTGGTCGACACCCATCGAGGTGGGAGCACGCGATCTGCCCCCCGGCACCACCACGAGTCTCCCGCACGCGCCGATCCCCCCGGGATCCAGCGACGGCCACACGGTGCTCAATCTGGTGGCGATGACCCTGCCGCCGTTACCGTTCGGGGTTTACCAATCGGAGCTGACCGCGTCGGACGGCGTGCAGACGCAGAGTGTGCCGGTCACGATCCAGGTTCAGGAGACGTGGGGTTGCGCCTGGGGTTCGGCAACGCCAGGCAGCACCCGTTCCGCTTAGGTCACTCGAACGCCGCCCGCAGCCAGCACCCTGGGCATCGGGTCGGCCCGTCACCACGCCCGGTGGAGGACGTTCGATTCTGGCGTTGGTCGCGACGATCCCGAAAAGGTGCGGTCCGGTCCGGTTCGGGGTGCCGTCCCGGGGTAGGGCCACATGCTGACAGGGATGGTCGAGGCGAGGGGACGTCACCGGGCTGCGGATCGTCGCGGCGGCCGGGTCGCTGGCGGTGACCCTGCTGGTGCTGGTGTTGCTGAAGGCGTCCCATCCGCCGGCCGGCGCGACGACACTCATCGTGAGCCTGGGTCTGGCCGCGGAAGGAGAGCGTGATGGTGGACCGGATCGCCGACCCGTGGGGTGAGCGCACCCCGTACGGGCCGGGGCAGGAGTGGCCGGTGCGGGTGGACCGTTTCCTCGATGGTGGCCGCGACGAGGCGGACGTGGACCGGTGGGTGCAGTCGGCGTCGGTGCTGCACTCGAACGGCGACGCCATGGACATCGCGGTCGCCGACGGCAGGATCGTCGGGGTGCGTGGTCGCGCGGTGGACCGGATCAACCGGGGCCGGCTCGACCCGAAGGACCTGTACGGCTGGCAGGCCAACCACAGCGCCGACCGGCTGACCCGACCGCTGGTCCGGGACGGCGACCGCCTCGTCGAGACGGACTGGGACACCGCGATGGGCCGCATCGTGACCCGTTCCAAGGAACTGTTGGACGAGCCCGGCGGGTGGGGGCACTTCGGCTTCTACACGACCGGGCAGCTCTTCCTGGAGGAGTACTACACGCTCGGCGTGATTGGAAAGGCCGGGCTGGGCACGCCGCACATGGACGGCAACACCCGGCTGTGCACGGCGACCGCCGCGGCGGCGTTGAAGGCCAGCTTCGGCACCGACGGCCAGCCCGGGTCGTACACCGACGTGGACCACTGCGACGCGATCGCGCTGTGGGGCCACAACGTCGCCGAGACCCAGACGGTGCTGTGGATGCGGATGCTCGACCGTCGGCGCGGGCCGAACCCGCCGGCGATGCTGGCGGTGGACCCGCGCGCCACCCCGGTCGCCCGGGAGGCCGACCTGCACCTCGCGGTCCGCAACGGCACCAACATGGCGCTGCTGAACGGCCTGCTCCGCGAGATCATCCGGCGCGGCTGGTACGACCGCGACTACGTCGACGCGCACACCCTCGGCTTCGACGAACTGTGCCGGATCGTCGACGGCTACCCACCGCGGCGGGTCGCCGACATCTGCGACGTGCCGGCCGCCGACGTGGAACGCGCCGCCGAGCTGCTCGGCTCGGCACAGCGGCTGCTGTCGACCGTGTTGCAGGGCTTCTACCAGTCGAACCAGGCGACCGCCGCCGCGTGCGCGGTAAACAACCTGCACCTGATCCGGGGCATGATCGGCCGCTCCGGCGCCGGGATCTACCAGATGAACGGCCAGCCCACCGCGCAGAACAACCGGGAGGCCGGCGCCGACGGCGACCTGCCCGGCCTGCGCAACTGGGAGAACACCGCGCACGTCGAGGAACTGGCCCGGCTCTGGAACGTCGAGGTCGACACGATCCCGCACTGGGCGCCACCGACGCACGCCATGCAGATCTTCCGGTACGCGGAGCAGGGCTCGATCAAGCTGCTGTGGATCACCGCGACCAACCCGGCCGTCTCGTTGCCGGAGCTGTCCCGGATCCGGCGGATCCTGGCCAAGCCGGACCTGCTCGTGGTGGTCCAGGATCTCTTCCGCACCGAGACCGCCGAACTGGCGGACGTGGTGCTGCCCGGTGCCACGTGGGGCGAGAAGACCGGCACGTTCACCAGCGTCGACCGGACCGTGCACATCTCCGACAAGGCCGTCGACCCGCCGGGCGAGGCGAAGCCGGACCTGGACATCTTCCTCGACTACGCCCGCCGGATGGACTTCCGCGACCGCGACGGCAACCCGCTGATCCGGTGGACCGGGCCGGAGGAGGTGTTCGAGGCGTGGAAGGAGTGCACGCGGGGCCGGCCCTGCGACTACACCGGCATCAGTTACGACAAGCTGCGCGGCGGCTCCGGCATCCAGTGGCCCTGCACCCCGGAGCACCCGGACGGCACCGAGCGCCTCTACACCGACGGGACCTTCAACACCGACCCGGACTACTGCGAGACGTACGGCCACGACCTGGCCACCGGGGCGGAGTTCACCGAGCCCGAATACCGGGCCAAGGAGCCACGCGGACGGGCGTTCCTGCACATCGTCGACTACCAACCCTCGCCCGAGGTGCCCGACGACGACCACCCGATGCTGCTCACCACCGGCCGCACCGTCTACCAGTTCCACACCCGCACCAAGACCGGCCGCGCCCCCCAGCTCAACCAGGCGGCCCCGGACGTGTGGGTGGAGCTCAACCCGGCCGACGGCGAGCGGCTCGGCATCGCCGAGGGCGACCTGGTCGGCGTCACCTCGGCGCGGGGCGCCATCCAGGCCCGCGCCCGGCTCTGCGGCATCCGCCCCGGCGTGGTGTTCCTGCCCTTCCACTACGGCTACTTCGACCAGGATCCCGCCGACCGCACCCCCCGGGCGGCGAACGAGCTGACCATCACCGCCTGGGACCCGGTCTCCAAACAGCCCCTCTTCAAGGTCGCCGCCGTCGCCGTGACGAAACTCGCCGACGGGCGGGGCGAACCCTCACCGGCACCCACTGTCGGCGGCAGCGCGCCGCCGGCGGACGCCCACGTGCCGCCCACCCTCGGCGGGCCGGCCGCCGAAGCCACAAGCGGGAAGGAGTGAGCCGTGCACCTCGCGCACTATCTCGGTCTGCTGCACCGCGCGCAGATCAACCTCGCCGACGCGTTCCGCCAGGTCGCTGACGCGCACGCCGAGGAACCTGACATCCAGCACCTCTGCCAGCAGCAGGCGAAGCGTTGCGACACGTACGCCGAACAGCTGAATTCGTTCGTGGCCCGTTACTCCGAGGACGCCCCCGACGAACCCGACCGGCTGCACTCCCAACTGTTCACCGGCACCCGCACCGGCGGGATCGGCCTCCTGCGGGACCTCCAGGATCTCTACCTGATGGCCGCCGAGTGCGACATCAGCTGGACCGTCGTCGGCCAAGCCGCCTACGGCGTCCGCGACGAGGACCTGCTCGCGGTCGTGCGGCGCTGCGAAGGGCAGACGGCGATCCAGCTCAAGTGGCTGCGTACCCGGATGAAGGCCGCCGCGCCCCAGGCGCTCGTGGTCGCCGACTGACGGCCGGGGGGGTCGTCGAGTGCCATTTCGCCGGACCTGAGGTGGCGAATCGGCGTCGAGCAGCCGGCGTTGGTCCCGGCTCCGCCCATCCGGTTCCGTGCAGCGGTCCGCGATCCGCGGGCTGCCATCCCGCGCGCCCGCCCAGACCGTTCTTCTGGTCCCCCGACGACCTGCCCACCGATGGATGGGCTTCGTCAAGGGGTGGGACCGTCGGCGGGTTGGAAGAGTTCGACGAGGTTGCCCGCGGGGTCGGTGAGCAGGATCTGGCGTCCGCCGGGGCCGGCGATGACGTCGCTACGGAACGACAACCCGGCGCTGCGTAGCCGGTCGATCTCGGCCTCCAGGTCGTTGACGGTGAGGTGGATGCGATTGCGTCCAGCGGTGGCGGCGTCGTCGGGGGTGGCGCGAGCGCCGGAACTGGCAGGACCGGACACCAGTAGCCGCAGCGGGCCGCGGACGACGTCGGCGAAGGCGGGTGCGGCACTGGTGTTGAGGGTGAAGCCGAGATGGGTGGTGTAGAAGTCGACGGCTGCTTGGACGTCGTCCACGATGTAGCGGACATTGGCGTACTGTTCGGACGCTGTCACGGCTGGTCTCCTTCAGGATCGGATGGTGCTGAGGACAGGCAGCAGGTGCCTGACGCGGGTCTCGATGTCGGCAGCAGTGCGACGGAAGGCGAGGTAGCCGGCCTGATCGGTGCCGTCGGCGGCGGCGGGGTCGGGAATGCTCCAGTGCACCCGTCGGGGCTGACCCGGGAAGTCGGGACACGCCTCGCGGGCTTTGTCGCACAGACTGATGACGTAGTCGAAGCGTCGACCGGACAGAGTGTCCCAGTGCCGGGGGCGCTGGTCGGTGATATCGATGCCGAACTCCTCACGGAGCACCCGTACGGCGTCGGCGTGCAGGTGTGGCTTGGGCCGGCTACCGGCACTGATTACCTCGGCCTGGCCATCGGTGCGGTGACGCAGCAGGGCCTCGGCGATCGGTGAGCGGGCGCTGTTACCAGTACAAACGAACAGCACGCCGACGCGGGGCGGGCGCGGCAGATCACCCGGGGATCCACCTGGCGCGACGTGCGCCCGGCTCAGCGCCGGGTGCAGGGCCGCCCCGGTGTCGGCGAGTGCGTCCGCGCAGCGCTCCAGATCCAGGTGGTAGTAGGTGTCGCGGCCGTCGAAGCTGCTGCGGGAAGCGAAGACCAGCCCGCCGTCGCGCAGTAGCCGTAGGTGGTACGACACCAGGTTCTGCGGCTCGCCCGTCAGCGTCACCAACTCCCGGACCCGGTAGTCGCCGGCCGCGAGTTCGGTCAGCAGCCGCCAGCGCAGCGGATGGGCGGCCAGGCGGACAAACGGCGGAGCTTCCTGACTCGACGACGTCACTGCCACAAGTTACATCAAGCAGAAGTGATGCATCAAGCCAGTTTGATGGAGTGACGGGATCGGCGAGGCTGCGCTGGACCAGCAGAGCTTGCGGTTGGTCAGCTCGGCGAACCAGCGCTCGACGAGATCGAGCCAGAAGGGACTTCGCTGCCGGCGGGCTGACCGTGCGGGCCACCGCGGGCCTGGGGGATCGCTCGGCGGCCACGTTCCGGGATCGGCCGGGGCGGTGGTGGCGCCGTCGAGGCGCGGACGACGAGCTCGACCGGTTGGTCGGCCGCCGGTGGAACCTCGACGTCCGGCTTCTCGATGACCTGCACCAGCAGCGCGAGGCCCTGCCGCGCGACCTCGTCGAACGGCTGCCGCACGGTGGTGAGCGGGGGAGTGACGTAGGCGGCGACCGGGATGTCGTCGAACCCGACGACGCTGATGTCCTCGGGCACGCGGCGCCCGGCCTCGAGCTGCGCGCGGATGAGACCGATCGCCATGTCGTCGTTCGCGGCGAACACCGCGGTCACGGTGCCGTCGCCGGCCAGTTTCCGGCCCGCCGCGTAGCCGGACGCGGCCGACCAGTCGCCCTCGACGACCGGCGGCTCGTCCGCGCCGTGGGCTCGAAGCGCCTCGCGCCAGCCGGCGAGACGGTCCCGTGCCGAATACCACCGCTGCGGGCCGGCCAGGTGATGGACGGTCGCGTGCCCCAACTCCAGCAGGTGCTCGGTCGCGGCCCGCGCGAGCCGGCCCGCGCCGACCCTGGCGGTCACCACCTGCGGCGCGGCGAAGGTGGGCGGCGCGCCGAGGACCAGGACCGGCACGTCGACGCTGATGAGGCCGACGCCCTCGTCGATCGGCTCGGAGATGACGACGCCGTCCACGCCCTGGCCCAGCAGCGACGCCAGGGCGCTCGCGATGCCGCCCGGGTCGCCCTCGATCGTGGCGGCCACCCGCAGCGTGTAGCCCACCTCCCGGACCGCCCGCTCGATGCCCATGAGCCACGACGCCGGCCCGTACAAGGCGCTGCCGAGCGTCACCACGCCGATCGACCGGGTCCGCCCGGAGGCCAACGCCCGGGCCGCCTGGTTGCGCCGGTAGCCGAGCTCCTCGGCGGCGTCCAGGACCCGCCGGCGCACGTCGGCCGAGACATACGGCTCGTCGTTGAGGACCCTGGACACCGTCTTCTGGGAGACGCCGGCCAGCCGCGCGACGTCCACGCTGCGCGGCGTCGGAGGGCTTTCACCCGGCCTCGCCAGTCGCGTCACGGCACCTCCCATCGCCGGCCATCGTCCTCTATGATTGCGCTGTCATGTCTACGCAGTCAGACGCTCGCCATCCCCGTAACCCGCCCGTGACGCTGACAAAACACGTTCCGTGCCAACACCCTAACCCCAGTTTCGAACCGAACAGGTCAGGCCGGGCCGCCCGCCGACGTCGCCGGGGCCGGTGCTGTCCACGCCTTTGACGTGTCACGCGGCCGGGTGCCGCAGAGGCGAATCGATTCGCTAATCGATCGGCGCTGCGTCGATGAGCCGGCGACACGGAATGCCTGAGCGCGATGCCCTAGCACTCCGGAAGGGTCGTACTCATCGGTGGCCACTCGAAGCCTGCGAGGCGTCAGGAGCAGGAAGTAACCGTCTTGAAACCTTGACTTCACGCTCGTTGCACCCATTAATGCATACCTATGTATTCGGGCCGCAACCATCCTTCCCGGATGGTCGGCGACGCCGGCAGACTTGTCGAATCGATTCGAGTATCGGCCTTGAGGCTGTGCCCTGAACCGGTCTTGCGGAGCTGGCGGATGAGTCACAGGAGGTAGCCGTGCATCATACGAACGTCCACTGGGGTGGCCGATTGTCGGCGTTGGCCAGAGGGCTGGCCGCGACCGTGGCGCTCAGCCTGCCTCTGACGCTGGGTGGCCTGACCCTGGCGCCCCCCGGGTCGACCCTGGCCGCGCCGGTCGCGACGCAGAGTGTCGCGGCCGCCGGACTTGACGGTGTGGCGGCCGGCAACGCCGCGATCGCCTCGGTCGACCTGGCCGGGACGTGGACCTTCACGCCCGCGGGTCGGGGGGCGACCACGATCGCGGTACCCGGTGGCGGCTGGTACAAGCAGGGCTTCACCGACGTGAACGAGGCGGTGTACTCACGCAGCATCACCGTGCCGGACTCGGGGCAGCCGCAGTCAACCTGGATCGAGTTCGGCGCCGTCAACCACCAGGCGACACTGTCTGTCGACGGCCGCGTGGTCGCCACCCAGACGACGGCGTTCACCCCGTCGAACTTCGACATCAGCACATACGCGGCGCCCGGCACCACCCACACGATCACGGTGAACGTGAAGGGCCGCGGCGCGTTGAAGGCATCCAACGGCCGGTACCTGGTGCCCGACGCCGCCACGTGGTCCGAGGCGATACCGCAGGGGATCTTCGGGTCCGCGTTCCTGCGGGTGTACCCGGCGGTGTACGTCAGCGACACATTCGTGCGTACGTCGGTGGCGAACAAGACGCTGACCTACGACGTGACAGTGCGGAACACGTCGGGCAGTTCCCGGTCGGTGACGTTGACCGGGTCGCTGTCGTCCCACAACGGAACGGCTTTCAGCTACCCGGCACTGCCCAGCCGTACGGTCACCGTGGCGGCCCGCTCGACCGTGACCGTGACCGTCGGGCCGGTCGCGTGGAACCTCGACAGCACCTCGTACTGGTGGCCCAATGTGCCGTACCGGTCGGGGTACCGGGCGCAGTTGCACGGGCTGACGGTGCATGCCGTCACCGACGACGGGCACACCAGCGACGCCACGTCCCGGTTCGGGTTCCGGGAGGCCACCCAGAACGGTGACTACTACTACCTCAACGGTGTGCGCGCGAACTTCCGCGGCGACAACCTCCAAGGTGGCGACTATGACCGGATCAACAACGGCGGCAAGGGCGACGCGTACCACACCCTGCCCGGCTTCCTGCCCCCGTCGTCCGGCAACGGCGGCTGGCCGCAGGCGGTGGACAACTACCAGCGGCTGAACTACAACGTGGTGCGCATCCACCAGGAGCCCGGAAGCCCGTACATGTTGGATGTCGCCGACGAGATGGGCCTGATGATCATCGACGAGGTGGCGATTCGCGGCTCCCAATCCTCGCAGGAGTGGCAGAACTCCGTCGGGCGCGACAACATGATCAACCACGCCCGCGCGCTGGTCCTGCGCGACCGCAACCACCCCGCGATCATCCGCTGGAGTCAGAACAACGAGCCGAACCAGAGCGGCCAGGATTCCGAACAGTTCGAGAAGGACCTGTACGCGGCGATGAACGGCGCCGACGGCACCCGGCCGATCATTGTCGAGGTGGGCGTCGGCAACAATGTCAGCCTGTATCCCGGGATGACGTACGCCAACTTCGCGGTGATCCCGCACTACGTCGACGGCTTCGGCAGGTACGGGGAGGGCCTGATCACCGTGAATGGGCGGCCCGACGGCGAGGGCGAGTTCATCTGGCCGGCATGCAACAACAAGCAGGGCTTCGAGTGGTTCGCCACGGCAACCCTGGCCAAGCGCGGCAAGGGCGCCACCGACCTGCGTCCGTACACGCTGCTGTCCGCCTGGGCCAGCGTCGTGCCCGGCGTGCGGAGCACCGACTTCACCCCGGAGGAGGGTGGTCACCCGATCTACGGCGCGGACAATCTGCCCGACCCGTGGAGCAACGCACAGATCCAGCGCGTGCAGGCGGCGTTCAACCCGGTGGCCGCAGTCGACCTCCCCTACTGGTCCGCCTCCGGCAATTCGGACTCGAACGGCACCTTCCCGCTGCCGCAGGCGGTACCCAGCTACGCCCGCAACGCCACGGTGACCCGCAACATCACCGTGTTCAACGACGACTTCACCAACACCTCGGTGAACTTCACCTGGACCGCCCGGCTCGACAGCCCGACCGGCACTGTCGTCGCGTCCGGCAACAACACCCTGACCATCCCACTCGGCTCACGGGTCACCCAACCGGTGTCCTTCACCGCCCCCGCCACCGGCAGCCGCGTGTACCTACAGCTGTCGACCGCGAAGTCCGGCAGCACCGTCTTCACCGACTCGGTCGAATACCTGAACCTCGGCGGAGGCGGCGGAACCGGGCCCGCAGCAGGCACCTACCGCATCGTCAACCGCAACAGCGGCAAGCCCCTCGCCATCGCCGGCAACTCCACCGCCGACGGCGCCAAGGCGATCCAGCAGAGCGGCACCCCCACCTGGACGATCAGCACCACCCAGGACGCCTACACCCTGCGCTACACCGCCTCCGGAAAGATGCTCGACGTCAACGCCGGCAGCACCACGCAGGGCCTGCAACTACAGCAGTGGTCGGCCAATGGCGGCACCAACCAGTCGTGGTACCTGCGGCCCACCGGTGACGGCTACTACACCATCGTCAGCCGCAGCAGCGGACTGACAGCCGACGTCTCCGCCGCCTCGACCAGCGACGGGGCGCAGGTCGTGCAGTGGACCGCCAACGGCGGGACCAACCAGCAGTGGCAGTTCGTACCCGCCTGACCAGTGGCAGAGGTGGTTGACAAGTCCGACCGCCGGTGACCGCCTGACGATCGTTGTGAGGTCTACTCGGGCGCGGGGGTTCCCGCGCCCGGGTAGATCACGAGCCGATCTCACGCCGCCCATCTTCTTGCCGAATCATTCGACAATGCAGAACCGAGAGCAGGTCAACCACACAAGCGACCCAAGCATGATTACGGAAAGTGACGACGCCCACCTGACACCCACGCGACACCCACTGTCCAACCGGGACGATCAACAAAAAACGCCTGACCGCGTTTCCGCAGGCCAGACGTTGTTTGATCTTGTGCGCCCGAAGGGACTCGAACCCCTAACCTTCTGATCCGTAGTCAGATGCTCTATCCATTGAGCTACGGGCGCTCGTGCTCAGCCAGTCTACACACCCGGCTTTCGCGCGGAGACTCCGGGATTCGAACCCGGGAGGGGCTTTAAGACCCCAACCGCATTAGCAGTGCGGCGCCATAGACCAGACTAGGCGAAGTCTCCCCGGTGATCCGCAGACCACCGCGCCCGAGAATACAGGTCGCCACCCGCCGGGAGCAAAACGACTTCCGGGGTACGCCGACCAGGGGCAGCCCGCCCCCGTGTTTCAGCGCTGTGCGGCGGCGTGATCGGGACTACGCTCCATCGATATGCAGGAGCAGCCGCCCAGCGAGTCGACCCGTCGAGAGCCTGCTGAAAGAGCGCGCCGGCGCTCCCCGCGGCCCACCTTCACACCGCCGACCGCCGTCGAGCAGCCTGGGGAGACGGTGCCACCACCGGCAGCCGTTCCGGCGAGCCCGCGTCCGCGCCGGGCCAAGGCCGCCCCGGCGGTGATCTTCCAGCCTCCGGAGCCGGACCGCCCGCTGCCTCGGCAGCCGCTCCGCTCGGCATCCTCGCCGAGCGCCCCACCCGACGACGCCGCACCCGCCGTCGACCAGGCTGGCCCACCCAAGAAGGCGGACGCCCCCGACCAGGCTGGCCCACCCAAGAAGGCCGCCGCCCCCCAGGCCGACGCAACCGAGTTGGCCGCACCCGCCGTCGACCAGGCCGGCCCGTCGGAGGAGCCCGCACCCGCCGCCAACCGGACCGGCCCACCCGAGGAGCCCGCACCGGCCACCGAGCAGGCCGACGCACCCGCCCGCGACCGGCAACCATCCACCGCGACGTCGACACGCACGCCGACGGCTCGCGCCACCCCTCGTAAGGCCACCCCTCGCAAGGCCGCCGCCGGGAAGGCCACGAAGCCGACCGCCACAGCCCCGGCCGTACCCGCTGCGACCAGCACGACGGACAGCCAGACCAGCACGACGGACAGCCCGACCGACCAGGCGCCAACCCCGGCCAGCGCGACGACCGCGCCGACCCGAAAAGCCGCGCCGACCCAAACAGCCGCTCCGACCAAGAAGGCCGCTCCGACCAAGAAGGCCGCCCCCACCAAGAAGGCCCCACCGACGGAGAAGGCGGCCAACCCGGCCACCCAACCCGCCGTCCCGGCCAGAAGGACCGCCTCGACGGCCGAGCGCGCGGGGACCCCACGCCGGAACGCCGCCTCCGCGGAAGTCACCCCAGCACCGCAGGCCCGAGCGCAGCTCAGCAACCCGGTGCCGACTTCGGGGCGT
This sequence comes from Micromonospora sp. CA-240977, assembly GCF_050942285.1. Lineage (NCBI taxonomy): Bacteria > Bacillati > Actinomycetota > Actinomycetes > Micromonosporales > Micromonosporaceae > Micromonospora > Micromonospora sp. CA-240977. Next base: position 7,376,556 of record NZ_CP192055.1, read on the forward strand.
ACCCCGGAATCGGAGCTGCGGGCGGTCGCCGCGCGCGTTCTCGATCACCCCGGCTTCGCGCCGGAGCTGCTGGCGTTGGCTGCGGTGCGGTCACTCGGACCCGGCGCGGCCGAGTGGGCCGCGCGGCTGCGCGACAGGTATCCGGACGCGCCGGCGGACGGCCTGGCCCGGCTGGTGACCCGGCGGTATGTGCGGGCGGCGGGCGCGGGCGGGGCGACCGCGGCGCTTGCTGGTTTCTTCGCGCCGCTCGCCGAGTTGGCCTCGGTGTTGTGGACGCAGGCGAACCTGGTGTTGCACCTGGCGGCGGTGTACGGCAGGGATCCGGCGCATCCCGACCGGGCCGTCGAGCTGCTGGTGCTGACCCAGGTGCACCCGGACGCGGTGAGCGCGCGGGAGGCCCTGACTGCCGCGCGGACGGCCGGCGATCCGGTCGAGGGCGCCTGGCCGCGGGCGGCGGAGGCGGCCTGGCGGTTGGCCGCGCCGCTCACCGCGCAGGCTGGCGGTTGGGTGGCGTTGCGGCTGGTGGCCCGGCTGTTGCCGGGCGCGGCGGTGCTGGCGGCGGCGCTTGGCGACGCGGCGGCGACCGACCGGCTCGCCGCTCGAACGGTGGCCGCCTACCGGCGCTGATCCGTCAGAGCCAGTCGAACCACTCTTTGGGCAGCGACGCGTAGCCGACGAAGGCGACGACGTCGAGCAGGGTGTGCGCGATGATCAGCGGCAGCACCCGCCTGGTACGCAGGTAGAAGAGGCTGAAGATCACGCCCATCACCGCGTTGCCGACGAACGCGCCGAAGCCCTGGTAGAGGTGGTACGAGCCGCGCAGGAGCGCACTGGCCGCGATGATCGCGGCGAGCCGCCACTGGAGCTGGCGCAGCCGGGTGACCAGGTAGCCGACCACGATCACCTCTTCCAGCACGGCGTTCTGCACGGCGGCGAGGATCAGTACGGGCACCGCCCACCAGACCGACGGCAGCGCGGCCGGCACCAGCGTGGCGTTGAGGCCGAGCTGGGCCGCGACGAAGAACAGGGCCAGTCCGGGCAGGCCGATCAGCGCGGCCAGACCGGCGCCGCGGGCCAGATCCTGGCCGGGCCGCCGGGCGTCCACGCCGAGGGTCCGCGCCGGGTCGCCGGGGTCACGGCTGAGCAGGTGTACGGCGAGCAGCACCGGCAGCAGCGCGAACACGATGCCGAGGAGCTGGTAGGTGAGGTCCAGCCAGGGCCGGGTCGAAGCTGACGTGTTCAGCGAGGCGGTCTGCTTGGAGAGCGGACCCTCGGCGGTCAGCTTCGCGATGATCGAGACCACCGCGTAGACCGCCGACTGACCGAGGGACAGGCCGAGGACCAGCAGCGTTTCGGTGCCCAGCAGACGGCGGGACACCGGGCGGGTCAGCTCAACTGTCACCGCACCACTCTGCCCGACGAGCGAGACCGGTGGCACGGGCGACCGGTCAGCATGAGCCGATCGCACATTCTGTGCGACCAGTCGACACTCTCCGTGGAGATTCTATGGGCGCCCGATCCGCTGTCGACTGGAGGAGGAGCGCCCCGTGGACAACCTCGCACGGTTGCTGAAGGAGAGCTGGACCTTGGTCGAGGACGATCGGGCCCGACTGACCGACCACTTCTACGCCCGGATGTTCCTGCTCGATCCCGCCCTGCGGCACCTCTTCCCGGTGCAGATGACCGGCCAGGGCGACCGGCTGCTGGAAGCGATCATCACGGCGATCCACACTGTCGACGACCCGGAGAGCTTCGACGAGTTTCTCCGGGCGCTGGGCCGCGACCACCGGAAGTACCACGTCGACGACCGGCACTACGCGACGATGGGCACGGCCCTGCTGGACGCGCTGCGCGGCACTGCCCGCGACAGCTGGAACCTGGAGTACGACCAGGCGTGGCGGGAGGCCTACGGGGCGGTCGCCGCCCGGATGATGGCCGGGGCGGCCGATGACGACGGCCCGCCGTTCTGGCACGCCGAGGTGCTGACCCACGAGCGCTACGGCCCGGACACCGCCGTGTTCACCTGCCGGGCGTTGCAGCATCCACTGCGGTGGCAGGCCGGGCAGTACGTCAGCCTGGAGGTGCCGCGCCACCGCCCCCGGGAGTGGCGGAACTACTCGGTGGCGAACGCCCCGAACGACGACAACGTGTTGGAGTTCCACGTCCGGTCGCCGGGGGCCGGTTGGGTGTCCGGTGCACTGGTGCGTCGGGTGCGGCCGGGTGACCTGCTCCGCCTGGCGGCGCCGATGGGGTCGATGACCCTGGACCGCTCCTCGGAACGGGACATCCTCTGCGTGGCCGGCGGAGTCGGCCTGGCACCGATCAAGGCGCTGGTGGAGGACCTCGCCACCTACAACCGCACCCGGTGGGTGCACGTCTTCTACGGCGCCCGGCAGGCAGCGGACCTGTACGGCCTGGCCGGGTTGGAGGAGTTGGTCGCCGTACACCCGTGGTTGTCGGTCACCGCGGCGTGCAGCGACGACCCGGACTTCGACGGTGAGCTGGGCGACATCCCGGAGGTGGTGGCCCGGTACGGCCCGTGGACCGCGCACGACTGCTACGTCTCCGGCTCGGCCCGGATGGTCCGGTCCACGCTGCGGGTGCTCGCCGCGGACGAGGTGCCACCGCCGCACATCCGCTACGACACCTTCGGTGACCTCTAGACGTTCCTCCCCCCACACCGGGGCGCGTGCCCCTGCCCCCTGGGGCACGCGCCCCGGTCCCTCGCTTGTCAGTAGCGCCAGGGGTGCCCGGTCTCGCGGTATTCCTCGACCGGCACCAGCGGCACGCCCGGTGCCATCAGGTCGACGTAGAGGCGGCCTTCCAGGTGGTCGATCTCGTGTGCGACGAGCCGGGCCATGCCGAACTCGAACGAGGTGATGATCCGGCTGCCGTCCCACTGGGCGTGTTCGACGTCCAGTCGCAGCGGTCGGGGCACCAGACCTCGGTGATCGAAGAAGGACAGGCAGCCCTCGTACTGCTCGTCGGTGTCCGGGGCGGCGTCGACCACCCGGGGGTTGAGCAGCACTACCGGTTCTGCCGACCGGTCGGGGGGCCGCACCACTGCCGCCGCCCGGCCGATGCCGAGCTGCGGGGCGGCGACGCCCACCCCCTTGTTGAACGGGTGCAGTTCGTCGAGTCGGGCCAGGGCCATGGTGAGCCGGTCGACCACATCCCGCGCGACCGGCTCCTCCCCGGGCAGGTCGAACGGGCGGACGCGCTGGCGGAGCAGGTCGTCGCCGCGCTGCACGATGCCGAGGCCGCGCATCCGGTCGCTGGGGCGTACCCGGACACCGCCGGGGCCGTTGTCCGGTTCGGTGTCCGGTCGGGCGCGGAAGCGCCACTGCATCCGGTAGCGGGCGTTCAGCGGCGGGTCGTCGGTCTGCCACTCGTAGATCGCCCGGTCACCCTCGTCGTGGCGCTGCGGGGCCGTCCGCAGCGGGCCCTCCTCCGCGGAGAGCGAGGTTTCCTCGCCCCAGACCTGTGGGTCGAGCGCCGCGGGCAGGTCCAGCCGTACGGCGAGCTGTCGGGTGGGGAGCCGGACGGCCCGCTGGAACCAGGGCCCCCACTTCTCGTGCCCGACGCTGTACGCGTACTCGATGGTGGCCCGGTCGCCCGGATAGAGCGGGAAGCGGCGTTCCCCGTTCTCGAAGAGCAGCCAGATCTCCTTGAACGCGTCCCGATCGTGTTTGGCTCGCCAGTGCATCGGCTCCGGGTCGCCGCTGCCGTCGTCCCGGCGGGCCTGCAGTTGCAGCTCGGCGAACGTGAGTTGGTGCTCGCGGTGGTGCCGGTTGGAGCGGCCGGGATCGTTCGGGTAGCGGTCGACGGCGACCCGGATCAGGTACCGGGTGACCGGCTCGGTCCCGGCGTTGTACAGCTCACGGCGGATCATGCACCGGTAACCGTCGTCGGTGTGGGTGAGGACGGCGAGTTCCCGTTCCACGACGAGGCCGGTGCCGGGCGGCAACCACTGTCCGGGCAGGTGGGACTCGCGGTGCGACTGACCCGCGCGGGCGTGCCGCAGGTCGTCGTACTCCCGGAAGCGTTGCCAGATCGCGCCGTTGGCTTCCAGGACGGCCTCGGCCCGGCGGGCGAAGTCCTCGGTCGGGCGGTGTCGGCGCCCTTCGACGTGGCTCACGTAGGACGGGTCGAACCCCATGAGAACGGCCAGTTGTTTCTTGGACAGCCCGCGCCCGGTCCGTTGCCTGGCGAGCTCGGCCGCGAAGGAGTCGGCAGCCCGTTCGAGGGGTGAGGTCGTCATCGGCTTCCTCGTGGCCGGGGCATTAAGTTTCACGTTCTGTGCCTGAGCACACACGCAACTGGCATCTTTTCGACACACCGCTTGACAATCCACCGACCGCCGTCAATCGTGCGGCGCCGTTTCTCGGCCCACACGGCGGGTAGTACGCGGAACGCGGAGCGCTGCTCGCACCACAGGCAGGTGACCTGGGCCTCCCGGGTCAGACCAAGGTGAGGCTTCCCTTAGACCCGCACGTCTGGTTAGGCTAGCCTTAGCTCAGGACGGCACTCGCCCGTCCGCCGGGGCACCTCCCCGGTCACGCAAACGGGGGATGACTCAGGTGACAGCGGTGATGCCGAGGCGGGACGCCGTCGCCATGCCGCTCGCCCCCGTCACCGCGGCGCTCCGGGCCATGTTCGGCACCGACGACGTTCCCGGGCTCGCCCGGGGCCTGGTGGTCGACGACGAGTTCGGCTGGGCGCCCGCCACCACCCTGATCGACGGCAGTCGGCTGCCGGAGTTGCTGCGCGGCGCCGCCGTCCGCTGGGGTGGCACCCCGCACGCCTGCGCGGCGTTGGCCTGGAAGTCGTACAGCTACTGGACGTCGCTGCCGGTAGTGCTCGGCTGGGCCTCCGCCCGACGGGTACCGCTTGTCGATCCGGCCGACGTGCTGATCCACTTCGAGGACCACCGGCAGCTGCTCACCATGGGCCTGCGTCGCGGGACCACCGTCGCGGTGCTGCCGAACGACCCGTTGGCCCTCGCCGGCCTGCCGGAGGTGCGGGTCGTCGCCGACGAGGCGGAGCTGCTGGCCGCGCTGCGCGCCGCACTGCTCGACGCGCACCTCGCACCGCTCATCACGGCGATCCAGTCGGAGGTCCGGGTGGGCACCCGGACGCTGCTCGGCTCGGTCGCCTCCGGCATCGCGCACGGCATCCTGCGGGCCGCGGACGGCCTGCCCGGCTCGACGGTGCAGAGCATCGACACCCTGCTCGGCGCGCTCGACCTGGCCGACCTCATCGAGCTGGTGCCGGGGCCGACAGGTGAGCCGAGCGTGCAGCGGCGCACCTGCTGCCTCGCCTTCACCCTGCCCCGTCCCAAGGTCTGCCAGGGCTGCTGCGTCCGTTAGACAGTCGTGTCGGGTCAGTCGGTGAACGACCGGACGTCCCAGACCCACACACCCCCGGTGCGGACCGGTTGGATCCCGGTCAGCTCGGTCATCCCCCGACGCAGCGCGGTCTCCTGCTCGTGCGGCCCGAGGATGACCACCCCCGCCCGCCAGAAGCGCAGGTCGTCGACCGCTCGGACCCGTGCCTGCGGGGTGATCGGCGGCACCGCCCCGGTACGCCGGATGGTGGCGAAGAAGCTGCTTGTGGGCCGGGGCGGCGCACCGAACAACGCGACGCGCGGAGGATCGGCGCTCGGGCGGGTGTCCGGGCCGAGGAAGTAGCCACGGGCCAGCGGCATGTCCAGCCGGGTCTCCGCCGCCCACCGCAGCGGCTCCGCGTAGGTGGTGTCCGGCAGCGGCAGGGCCACCACGCTGCGCCCACCTGTCACGTACTGACGCCAGGCCCCACTTGTCACGAACGTGGGGACCGGATCGAGGTCGGCCACGGGCAGCGGAGTCGGGACGATCGGCAGCAGAGCCATCGTGAGCACTGTTGCGGTGACGAAGCGGACCTGCCCCCTGGCGACCGGGTGCGCGCCGGCCAGTTCGCGGGCACGTTCGGCGCCGTAGGCGAGGAGCAGCCCGACGATCGGGGTGATCGCCAACGCCCACCGGGTCGGCACCACCGAGTGCAGGATCGGCAGGTTCTCCAGCGCCGCCCAGGGCCCCGGCACCCCGGTACCCCGGTTGTCGAAGCGGATCTCCCGGCCCAGCGAGAGCACCGTGAAGAGCAGCCCGAGCGCGGCCAGGGCGAGCACCACGACCGAGCGCCGCAACCACCAGACCAGGGCGAGCACCAGCACCACAAGCGCCCAACCGAAGAAGCTGTTCTCCTCGGTCGGGTTCTTGGCCAGGCCCGCGGCGGTGCGCGGGCTGCCGGCCAGGGACTCCCGGGAGTACGCGACGAACGACGCCAGGTCACTCGAATAGCCGCGGATCAGCCGGGACAGCCCGGAGTACGCGTCCGGTCCGAAGAACTGCACGTACAGGGGGTACGCGAGCAGCAGCGCGGAGAGCCCGGCGGCCACGGCGAGGCCGGCGAGGAAGGACCGGGCCCGCGGCCGTAGCTCGGCACGACCGAGGGCGAGCACGCCGATGACCAGGCCGAGCCCGATCGCCGTCATCAGCAGGATCTCCAGGTTGAGGAAGGCCTGCCAGACGATCACGAGCGCGAGGAGGATGCCGTTGCGCAGCCAGCGGCCCGGTTCACCGAGCCGCAGGGTCCGCCAGATGATCAACGGGACGACGAACTGCGACACGATGTTCGGGTGCCCGTTGGCGTGCGACACCATGGCCGGCGCGAACGCGCAGAAGCCGCCACCCAGCCACGCCGGCCCACGGCTGCCGATCAGGACGCGGGAGAGCAGGAAGTACCAGGCGGTGGCGGTGGCAATCATGCCGACGGTGAGAAAGACCAGGAATGCCACTCTCGGCCCCAGGAGCAGGGTGACGGGCGTCAGTGGCAACGAAATGGATAATACGGACGTATTGGCCATCAGATTCACGCCGTCCGGGACGTTCATCTGATTGGAATGGAACGGATACGCAAACTGTGTGACGACTCGTGCACCGTGCGCCATCATCCATTCGAACTGCGACTGATCGGACTGGTTGTCCCGTACGCCACTGCCCGGGTCCAACCAGAGTCGAGCGGTCACCCACAGACCGAGGGCCACGAAGCTCAGCACGGCGAGCAGATCGGTCCACTTCCCCTTGCGGGAAGGCCGAACCCGCCCCGGCTCCCCCTGCGCCGACGGCGCGGCGGCCGAACCGTCGCTGTCGCTGGGCGCGTCCGGCTCAGGAGTAGTCATGACAATTCACAGAGTAGTCAGGGCATGGCGCTGCCGTGACATGTTTCGGGGTACTGCCGTACTATGTGCCGGGTTCGCCGACCGCCGATCACGAACCCACCCCCGACCACAATTCGGCCACCCCCGATGCCCCGATTCTTCTGCCGTCCCAGCGGATGATTCACTCTGTCGGTCCAGGCACGGGTCGAGTTCATATCGTGAGGAATCGACGCATGGCAGAAATCACTGGGGATCAGCGCGTTCAGTCCGAGGTGTTGGAAGGCCTGGCGACCGCTGTCAACCACCGTCGCTGGTTCATCGAGCTGGCCGTGCCGTACCTCGGCGACGACCCGATCGAGATCGGCAGCGGCCTCGGTGACTACGCGCTGGAGTGGTCCGAGCTGCTGCCCCGGTTCACCGCGACCGAGGCCGACCCGGACCGGCTGGTGCAGCTCAAGGAGCGCCTCGCCGACCGGCCGAACATCGACGTCCGGCAGATGCTGCTGCCGCACAGCGACCGGGGCAACTACAGCGCCGCGGTCTCGTACAACGTCCTGGAGCACATCGAGGACCACGTGGGCGCGCTCAGCAGCATGCGCGACCTGGTCCGACCCGGCGGTGCCGTGATCATCATCGTGCCGGCGTTCCAGTTCGCGATGAGCCCGGCCGACATCGCCACCGGGCACGTCCGCCGCTACACGAAGAAGACACTGCACGCGGCGATGACCGAGGCCGGCCTGACTGTCGAGAAAATGCACTACGCCAACGCGCTGGGGCTGATCGGCTACTTCATGGCCACCAAGGTCTTCCGGCTGATGCCGAAGGAGGGCCCGATGGTCAAGGTGTACGACACAGTGGTCCTGCCCGCCACCAAGGCCGCCGAGCAGGTCGTCCGCCCCCCGTTCGGCCAGTCGGTCTTCGCCGTGGCCCGCGTCCCGTCCTGACCCGCCCACCCCGCGATCTTGCGCTCGCCCCGATGGTCAAGCACAAGATCGCGGGGTACGGATCATTCCTTGATCTGGTAGGTCGGGCGGATCACCGCTCGGGCCAGGGTGTGGAACGTGAGGTTGAAGCCGACGTAGGCGGGGCTGGCGTCCGGAGTCAGGTCCAGCCGGTCGACGTCCACGGCGTGCACCGCGAAGACGTACCGGTGCGGGCGGTCGCCGGGCGGCGGCGCCGCACCGCCGTAAGCCTGCTCGCCGTAGTCGTTACGGACGGCGAACGCCCCACCGAGGTCCGCGCCGGCCGCGCCACCGGCGCCGCTTGGCAACTGCGTGACAGCGACCGGCACGTTCACGAGCACCCAGTGCCAGAAACCGCTGCCGGTCGGCGCGTCGGGGTCGTAGCAGGTCACCGCGAAGCTCTTCGTCTCGGCGGGGAAGTCCGACCAGGTGAGCTGCGGCGAGACGTTGTCACCCCCGGTGCTGCCATGCGCGTGCCGGGCGTCCATCGGCTCACCGTTCTGCACGTCGTCACTTGTCAGCGTGAACGAGGGCAGCGTCGGCAGCAGCTCGTACGGGTCCGGGGCGATCGGTCGTTCCAGGGTCATCAGAACGCGTCCTTCCGGTGTGCGGAGATATCAGCCCCTTCTTACCCCGTTCCGGGGCCGCCGACGACCGGTTGGGCGCTGTCCGGGCATCGCCAGCGCGGATATGATCATCGCCGCAACGTCCACGGGGGAAATTCTTGAACATCTGGCGCGACTTCCTGGTCGCCGTCGTCACCGCGCTCCGCAAACCGGACGAGCAGTCGCTCGCCCGGGAACGCCGACGCGCTGTCGAACGACTTGCCGAAGAGACGATCCGCGAGGAGCGGCGGGCCGCAGACCCACCAGAGTGACCACGCCGCTCAACGAGCCCACCCGACAAAGCGCTCGAACAGTTCGCCAGCGGCGACGGCGGGCAACTCCGTGACCACCACCGCGTGCAGACTGCCCAGGTACATGGACAGCCCGATCCGATCCTGGCCGTACGCCTCGGACAGCCGCACTCGGGCCGGCGCGCAGGGCCACGGCGTGTCCTGCTCGCAGCTGCGGCAGGTCCACTCGGGCCGGCGCGGGATGTGTTGGTCGTCGAGGCGGCTCGCCAAGACAGCGGCGGCCCGTTGGCCCTGTGCCGATCGGGCATCCACGGCCGCTCTGACTGTGGTGGGGACCTCGCCCATCATCGGCCAGCACCGCAGTCCCGATTGCCGGCGGAGTGACGCCGAGCTTGAGCCAACAACCGTTCCCGGGCAGCTTCCTGCTCTGCGCGTTGGATCGCCGGGCCGGCAGCACCGAGCGGAACAAAAGCCGCCAGCCGCCTAGCTTGCCGACGGAGCAGGTTGAACGGCCACATCATCGCGGTGCCCTCCCGTCTAGGGGCGACGGGTCATCCCCCAATCGAGGGCGATGCCGCGCACCCACTGCAATCGTGAGCACACGCTAGGCAGCGAAGGAGGGGGTGCAGGGTACGCGGCGTACCCAGCGACAGGAGGTACCCCTACAGCTCTGGCACCGCGATCCTGCTCTCCAACTGGATCGCCTCGGCACGGATGGCAGCCGGTGCCTCCCGGGCCAGTCGGCCCGCCAACTCCTGAGCCGCTGGCGAGTATCGGACCGTCTCGGGAGAGGTGGCCTCCGCGAGGCCCAACAGGTGAAGCGTTGCCTCTTGCGCCCCCTCCAGGTCGGCCGAGCGAGCCAACTCCACGTAGTGCCGGCCCCGCCGCTCAGTCGACGGGATCGACGCCGGGTCGAGCGAATGCGCCCGCCGTTGCGCCTCGTCAGGATCGCCCAGGTCGACCGCGCACATCACCGCGTACACGTCGACCAACGGTCGCGACACCCGAGTGCGAAGGCCGACGAAACCAGCCGGCAGGGCCTGCTCGACCACCCGCCGAGCGGCATCCCAGTCGGACCAGGCGCCCTGGTCACCGGTACGAGCCCGCGTCAACGCGGTACAGAGATGCAGGTCGGCCAGCATCTCGGCCCACTCGCTGCCACCATCGGCAACTCGGGGCTCGATCAGACCGCGAGCCTCCCGCAAGCGCTCCAACGCCTCGTCACCCCGGCCGACGGCCCGCAACAGGTGCGCCGCGTACCAGGTGGACTGGGCGATGGCGAGGGGGTCGTCAGCGTCGAGGGCCGCTGCCATGCCGCGGTCGACAGTCAGCCAACACAGCTCGCGGTCACCGTGCCAGGCAAGGTAGGCCTGCGCGAGGTGGTGCGCCTGGGCGAGCAGAGCGAGGCTGTCACGCCGGTCGTCGCCGGTGTGCAGCCGGGCAGCCCGCTGAGTGGCGTCGAGCAGCCCGGGAAGGATGACGCTCACCTCGGTGCGCTGATGCCGAGACGTGTGCCAGGTCTGCCACGCGGAGTCGACAGCGCCGCGCAGGTAGTCGGGGGAATCCGGTTCACCGGAGATAGAAATGTGCCAGGCGGTGAGTGCCCGGCGGACATCGCCGATCGCGGGATGACTGGGTCGACCATCCAGGGACAGGGTCACCTGTGGGCCGAACAGATCACCAAGGTCACGCACGCCGAGGTGGGGTGCTACCTGTTGGGCGGCCCGCAGGGTCAGGCCGCGACGCCCGTTTTCCACGAACTTGATGGTGGTCGGCGACAGCCCGGCAAGGCCGGCGAGCTGCTCGCGGGAGAGGCCGGCGGCTCGACGAAGCCGCTCGACGCGCTGGCCGGGGGTGGGTTGCTGATCCGCCATGAAGCACCTCGCCGTGTGGGGTACATCGTGTACCCGACCATACGCCGCGATTAGGCACCCGTCGATGCCTACTCGCTGCGGTAGTTGATTCACTCGCATTCACTGGTATCGGCGTATTCCTGAGCACCGAACACCCCGGCTTCCGGGAAGCCGAGTGGATCAAGCTCGGCGTTCGGGTTGGCGGAGGGTGTGGGAGGTAACCGCCACCACCGACACACGGAAGCGCCCCCGGTCATACCGGCCGGGGGCGCTTCGCGCTATGCCTACGAACTCCTGGACTGTCGCATTGACGACCCGAGTAGGGCGTTTCGCCGCAGGTGTTCCATACCGTGCTCACTCTCGGTCTGATCCCGTTGACGTGGCTGTGACCGAGCGCGCCTGTTAGTCGATCTTCTGGGTATGTAACCTCAAGAGGCAAGGAGCGTTTACCAAGTGTCACGCCCCAAGCACAGGTACAAAGAACTTGAGGACGTTCTCCAGGACGCCGAGCGCAAGGACTGGAGGATCACCGGCGGTGGGAAGAGCTACTTCAAGATGTACTGCCCCTGTCCGGAGAAGCACTGGAAGACCGTGAAGTGCACCCCCTCGGGGGCGAACTACTTGAGAGACCTGATCGGGCAGCTCAAGCGGGCTACATGCTGGGAGAAAGGTTGATCATGCGGCAGCATCGCATCGCGATCCAGATGACGCTCGAAAGCGACCCTCACGGGACTGACGCGCAGTACGAAGACTTCCTCGACGCCGTCCAGGAGCACCTGGACGAGCTGGAGCACGAGGTGCAAATGGCCGCGAGTCTCGCTGACCGCACGGTCGAGTTCGCCACGAGCATCGAGGCCCCTGACTTCGAGAGCGCCGCCAACGCCCTGCTGGTCCAGATCCGCACAGCTCTACACGCGGCCGAGTGCCACACTGACGACTGGCCGCAGTACGTAGCGACCGACCGCAACCTGCGGGAGCTGCAAGAGGCATGATCTAGCGCCCAACTATGCGCCCTCGGCTGTGATGGCTGGGGGCGCTTCGTCGTCTACCGACACATCGGGTGGCGCTACGGCCGTCCCCCGCTGAGGCCAACGCACACGATGAGCAGACCCAGCCCATCGCCATGCTTCGATTCATCAACGGCAACGGCGCCGCGTAGTACCCCCACCAGCCCCCCAGCAGCATTCAGCCCCGTCGGGGAAACGAGGGCTGAGCTGCGTCAACGTAGATCACCAGCAGGCGGAGGGTGTGGGATTCGAACCCACGAAGACATCGCTGCCTTACCGGTTTTCAAGACCACCACCCGCAAGCGCCTGTCCAGCCAAAACGCCTGGCCGCGCCTGCCCGCTGCCGCCGATTTGCCGCCTGGCGCGCTAACGAAGACCCGAGGCGAATCACTCCGGCGGCCCCGCAGCCTTGCTTGGTTGCTCGCGCCACTTGCCACCGTCGGCCCGGATCAGGTGCTCCACCATCCGCCGTGCATCATCCTCGGTGTCAAAGTCCCACCGGAGCACCTTGCCCGTCTCAGAGTCGCCCGACCTGGCGACGACATGCCACCGCACCTCGCGAGCGAGCCAGACGTCACGCCGCGTAAGCCGTCCCCATGTCCCGCTCCACCAGCGCCCGACCCGCTCCCGCACCCCGGCATCGCACAAGCGTACGAAGGATCCGCTAGATCCGCTCGACGGATCTCGGTCCGCGCGGCGTCTTCCTGTCGCTTGACCAGTACGACACTCTGTCATGGTGAGAGCACGACGCGAAACACACGGACAAAAGCAGCCAGATGCGAACAAGGGGGCCAGGGACCAACAGTTCCGCCCAATGAGTCCCCTAGCGCTGGTGGTGATGGCTGCCGTCTCGGTCGCATTGGCTGGCCTCGTTGTTGTTTGGATGTGGGAAACGGCGCAGGTGCCGACGAGTGCGTCTCCCGAGCCTGTTGACCTTCTTGTCCGCAAGGCGCAACTACGGGTTGATCTGATACGCAATCTGCTCGGCGTCTTTGCCGGAATGGGAGCCCTCGTGGCCCTGCTCGTTGCAATTCGTCGACAGTACGTCCAAGAGCGTGTTGACCACGTAGACCAAGACTTGAAGGCACGCGCGGCGGCTGACTCAAAACATGACGCGGACGAGCGCCGATTAACAGAGCTGTACGTAAAAGCAGCCGAACAGCTCGGCTCCGAAAAGGCCCCGGTTAGGCTCGCCGCATTATACGCACTAGACCGCATCGGTCAGGGAAACCCGGCGCAGCGGCAGACCATCACCAACGTGATATGCGCCTACCTGCGAATGCCTTACGAGCCACCGCAGCCGACAGACCAGGGGACTGAGCTTGTACGGTTCGGTAACCCACCCGAACTACGTGCTGCGGAAAGGCAGCGCAGACTCGACGAAGAGCAGCGGCGACGCGAGGAGCGAGAGGTAAGGCTGACAGCGCAAGGCATCCTCGCCCGTCGGCTGCGCCCTCCCCTGATAACACTCGGCGAGGATTATGACATTTGGGACGTTTCACTTGACTTGTCTTATGCAACCCTCATCGATTTCGATTTTTCCCGATGCATTGCCAATGCCATTGACGTCCGGTCTGCACGTTTTATAGGCAGAACGAACTTTGCAGGTTTCCAATCGAACCTGTACTTCATAGCTGATGATGCGATCTTTGAAGGCGACGCTAACTTCCGCCGTGCGAATTTCGGCGGCAACCTCCTGTGCTCGGCCGCCGTTTTCCACGGCGGGGCGACATTCAACGAAATCGAGTTCGCTGCGAACGCTCTATTTCAAGGCACTATATTTAAACGAGGGGTTAGGTTCACGAACCACAAGGGGCAGGCGTACAAGTTTGACGGCGCAAGCGCGCTTGCCTCGATAAAGTGCGTACTCCCCACTGGATGGAGAATGGGGGAAACCGTCAGCGGCGACTTCGTAGATATCGTGCGAAGCGAGCCCAAAAAGCAACGTGACGGAACGGACCCCCGCCCCTCTGCGGATCAACGTAATCCATGATCGCGTCGCCCCTCTTCCCGCGTCGATGCCCCCGCCGCTCTGGGACAATCACATGCGCTACGGATTGAGATCGCTCTGCAACTCCTTGACCGCAACAAGATGCCCCTTGCGACGGACCCAGGAACGTTCTCCCCCATATCGATCGGCCTCTAGCCCATACCTGCGGCCAGTTGACGTCGGGCACGGATCACCATGGAGCCATCAGGTTGATGCTGAATTAAACCTTTGCCCGGCTACGGATTCTGAACGATGACGCCAGTCGAGAGCCACTGCACGAGAAGAACAGCAAGGTGAACCGCCGCCTCGGCTTCCGCGCTAGTCATTCGACGAGAATTGGCTCCGCCACCATGACGCGAACGCTGGGCATTCCACAGCGATTCCATCATGGCGACTGCGGCTCCGACATCCTGCGGCGCACCATCTTTTGCAGGAAGGACCAATTTCCACTTTTGGTTCGATCGAAGCTCCCCGATCACCCCGCCGAGTGTCGCGTTCCCACTCGCGGCCTTCTGTCGCAGCACCAACGGGCAGGCGATCTCTTCCACAGCCCGGATTGCCTCAGTGAACACTTTATCAGGATCAGGCTTCCGGCCATACGCGGCTTTCCACGCCTGCCGAATGTGGTCAGCCGCAGTGGGAGGCGCTGCCTGGGTTGCAGCCTTGAAAGCCCCATCGGCCTCTTCGCTGACGCGACGCTCAAGGCAACGACCGTCGGTGTCAATCCGGTATAACGAGTTACCCTCAGCCAGCAGCAGCCCTAGGCTGACGAGCGTTTCCCGCCATTCTGACTGGTTCCAACTGTCGAATGGATCATTCGCTGGGGTGTACGGATTCCATCCCGGATGAATTTGAAGCGTTGCATCGATTACGTCAAGCAGCAGATGCGTGTCAATGTTGACCAGAGCGAGAGCCTCGGCACGGTTGTCGCCGTGCGGCATCCCGATTTGAAGCCTGACCGCAACCCTTCTTCCTAGGCCGCGTGGCTTGTGGAGTGCCTCAGCGAGCCACGTGCGCATCGGCACTTCGAGCCAGTCTGGAACACCATCATGAAGAACATCATCGATTGGCTTGCCCGCAAGTCGATCCGATAGTCGCTGGAATGGGCGCACAGCGAGTCATGTTACCTTGCAGCTCCTCACAGAGGAAGTTGACTCGGCCGCGCAGCGGAAGCACGCCGAATGGTCATGTATTGTCACCTACCCGGCGTTTCAGCAGAACGTGAGCCAACGCGCCCATACCGGTGATCACGACGTCCGCCCCGGCATCCCGAAACAATCCGACTTTGGTAGGCCGGTTCGCGTAACCGACCGTCCGCACGCCTGCGGCCCTCGCTCCCTCTATATCTGACAGCGAGTCGCCGACAAGGACGCACCGGCCCGCCTGCTCGCCGAGGACACGGGCAGCTTGCAAGATCGGTTCTGGGTTAGGCTTCATGCGGTCCGGATCGGCGTACGCCCGGCCGACTACTGGTGAGATGTGCCCGGCGAGCCGATGCGCCGCCAGGTAAGCAAATACTGCGCCCGGCGAGTTGTTGCTAACTACTGCTACCGGCATTCCTGCTTCTTGGGCAGCCACGATGACCTCACGGCCGTAAGGCGTGGGCTCGGCAGTCTCGACGGCCCGGCGCTCGGCCGCGCAGAGCGCATCCTCTACGCAACCCGGCTGGACGATGGACCAGCCGCCGCTAACACCGTTGCCCGCAAACGAGCCGTCCTCTACAGCGCGCTCAAATACGCGGTAGAGCTGCGATACCTCGACGCCCACCCGATGGATTTCGTCCAGTGGCGGGCACCCAAGAACGAAGAGAAGATCGACCGGAAGGTCGTCGCAAATCCGCAGCAAGCCCGTCTGCTGCTGGCCGCTGTGAACGGCCGAGATCCGGCGCTAACAGGGTTCTTCGCGTGCATGTACTTCGCGGCGCTCCGACGATCCGAGGTGATGCACCTGAGAGACGACGAATGCGAACTGCCCGACGAGGGATGGGGATGGCTTCACCTTAGCGGGTCAACCCAACACGTCGGCGAGGAATGGACGGACAGCGGCGAAATGCGCGAGGACCGAGAGCTAAAAGCACCGAGCGAAGAAGGCGACGCGCGACGTGCCGGCCTGCCCGGAACTTGTCCGCATTCTGCGGCATCACCGGCAGCACTACGGCAACCCGGGCGGGCGGATGTTCAACGCGCCAGGTTCCCGCCCCGGCCCCGTCACAAAGAGCACCTACCTGCGAGCCCGGCGACAGGCACGAGCGAAGGCGCTCAGCCCCGCCCAGCAGCGCTCCGTTCTGGCACGGGTGCCGTACCACCTGCGGCACGCCGCCGTGTCGCTCTGGCTAAACGCTGGCGTACCGGCTACCCAGGTCGCCGAGTGGGCAGGGCACAGCGTGCACGTCCTACTCAAGGTCTACGCGTCATGCATCGACGGTCAGGACGAGGCCGCACGCAAGCGGATCGAGGCGGCGCTAGCCACTCCCGACCAGCAGGAGAGCGGCCGACCGGCCGACGAAACTTTGCCGCCCATTTGCCGCGACAAGTGAGACGCGGCGGCCCCGAACGGGACGAAGTGAGACTGACTCCCATTCGCAGAAGCGCCCCCCGGCCAGCGTTCGCGCTGGTCACGGGGCGTTTTTGCTGTCCAGAGGGGCGGAGGGTGTGGGATTCGAACCCACGAAGACATCGCTGCCTTACCGGTTTTCAAGACCAGCGCCATCGGCCACTAGGCGAACCCTCCTGGGCCGCCACCCGTGGGCGTACGGCCACGCACAGTCTGCCACGGCTCCCGCCGGACGGCCCGCCGTCCCTCCTCGAACGCGCCTCCCCGGTGGGCAGCGCGGCCCGGACCTGCCAGCGCGTCAACCGGACCGTGCCGGCCGGCCGTCCACTGTGGGCTGGCGGGTGCGCCTGCGACAGCCGACGAGATCGGGAAGACTGGGCCCATGCGAGCCATCACCATTCCCGAGCCCGGTGGACCCGACGCGCTGGTCTGGGCCGAGGTGCCCGACCCGGAGTTGGGCCCCGGCGAGGTGATCGTGGATGTGCGGGCCAGCGCGGTCAACCGTGCTGACCTGCTGCAACGGCAGGGGCACTACCCGCCGCCGCCGGGCGCGTCCGCGTACCCCGGGTTGGAGTGCTCCGGGGTGATCACCGAGGTCGGGTCGGAGGTCGCCGGGTGGGCGGTCGGGCAGCAGGTGTGCGCGCTGCTGGCCGGCGGGGGGTACGCCGAGCGGGTCGCGGTCCCGGCCGGGCAGTTGCTGCCGGTGCCGGCCTGTGACCCGGTGGACGCGGGGGCGCTGCCGGAGGTGGCCTGCACTGTCTGGTCGAACCTGGTCCAGGTGGGGCGGCTCGGCGCGGGTGACACGCTGCTTGTGCACGGCGGGGGCAGCGGGATCGGCACCTTCGCGGTCCAACTCGGGGCGGCCCTCGGCGCGACGGTGGTGACAACCGCCCGGGAGGCCAAGCACTCCCGGCTGCGGGAGCTGGGCGCGGCCCACCCGATCGACTACCGAAATCAGGACTTCGTCGAGGAGGTCCGACGCATCACCGACGGTCGGGGCGCGGATGTCATCCTGGACATCATGGGCGCGTCCTACCTGGGCCGGAACGTCTCCGCGCTGGCCACCGGCGGCCGGCTGGTGGTGATCGGCATGCAGGGTGGGCGCAAGGCCGAGTTGGATCTCGGCGCGTTGCTCACCAAACGGGCGAGCGTCGCCGCGACGTCGCTCCGCTCCCGACCGCTCGCCGAGAAGGCGGAGATCGTCCAGGGCGTACGGGACGAGGTGTGGCCGTTGATCGAGGCCGGCATGGTCCGACCGGTAGTGGACCGGCGGGTGCCGATGAGCGAGGCGGCGACGGCGCACCGGCTCGTCGAGTCGAACGACCACTTCGGCAAGGTGCTGCTCACCCGCGGGTGAGCAGCGGCGTCAGACGAGCGTGTCGTCAGTCGGTCGGGGCAGCATCAGGCGGGCGCCTGGCCCCTCGCCGGCCAGCGTGTCCCCCGGGTTGTTGAGCGTGCAGCGTTGCAGGGACAGGCAGCCACAGCCGATGCAGCTGTCCAGGTCGTCGCGGAGGTTGGTGAGCAGCCGGATTCTCTCGTCCAACCGGCCCCGCCAGCTCGCGGAGAGCCGCGCCCAGTCCTGCGGGCTGGGCGTGCGGGCCTCGGGAAGCGACTCCAACGCCGCCCGGATCTCGTCGAGCGAGACGCCGACCTGCTGCGAGATCCGGATGAAGGCGACCCGGCGCAGCTCGGCGCGGGCGTACCGGCGCTGGTTGCCGCCGGTGCGGTCGGCGCGGATCAGCCCGAGTCGCTCGTAGTAGCGCAGCGCAGACGGTGCCACGCCGGAGCGGGCGGACAGTTCGCCGATCGTCAGTAGATCCTGCATCACCAGGTCCTTGAGTTGAAGTGCACTTCAAGTCAGACAGTAGTGGCATGACCACCACACTGACCACCGACACCGGGTCCCGGCTCCCCGGGCTGATCCGACGCCTGACCGGCGACGAGAAGCACGCGCCCAGCGCGCACTCCACCATCGACGTGCTCCAGGTGCTCTACGACCGGGTGCTGCGGGTCACCCCCGACACCGTCGACGACCCGGAGCGGGACCGCTTCCTGCTCTCCAAGGGGCACGGGCCGGCCGCCTACTACGCGGTGCTCGCCGCGCACGGCTTCATCCCGGACGCCTGGCTCGACGACCTGGCCGGGCCACACAGCCGGCTCGGCCACCACCCGGACCGGCTGCTGGTGCCCGGCGTCGAGATCGGCTCCGGCTCGCTCGGCCACGGGCTCGGGCTGGCCGTCGGCACCGCGCTCGGCCTGCGGGCCCAGGGGCTGCTCACACCCCGGGTGTACGTGCTGCTCGGCGACGCCGAACTGGACGAGGGGTCCAACCACGAGGCGATCGCGTACGCGGGGGCGACCGGCCTGGACAGCCTCACCGCGATCGTCGTCGACAACTCGTCGGCCACCCACGGCTGGTCCGGTGGCATCGCCAGCCGGTTCACCGTCAACGGCTGGACCGCCGACACCGTCGACGGCCGGGACCACACCGCCCTGTACCGAGCGCTGACCGGGCACCGCTCACGGCGGCCACACCTGGTGGTCGCCCGCATCGAGAGCAAGGGATGACCGCCATGCGTGCCGCCTTCATCGACAGCACCACAGCGCTCCTCGACGAGGACCCGCGTACCGCGCTCGTCGTGGCCGACATCTCCGCCAGCCAGTTCGGCCCGGCCGGTCGACGACACCCGGACCGGGTGCTCAACGTCGGTATCCGGGAACAACTGATGATCGGTGTGGCCGGCGGGCTCGCCCTGACCGGGCTGCGCCCGATCGTGCACTCGTACGCGACGTTCCTGGTGGATCGGGCGTACGAGCAGATCAAGTTGGATCTGGACCACCAGGGCGTGGGCGCGGTCCTGGTCAGCATCGGCGCGTCGTACGACGGGTCGGCGGAGGGCCGGACCCACCAGTCGCCCGGGGACGTGGCGCTCTTCGGCTCTCTCGGCGACGGCTGGACGGTGCGGGTGCCCGGCCACCCGGACGAGGTCGCGCCGCTGCTGCGGCACGCCGCGACCAGTGACGACCCGGTCTACCTGCGGCTCAGCGAGCAGCGCAACGCCGAGGCGCACCCGGACGCGGACCGGCTCCGGGTGCTGCGGCGGGGCGGGACGGACGCGCCGCTGGTGGTGGCCGTCGGGCCGACGCTCGACGCCACGTTGGCGGCCACCGAGGCGATGGACGTGACTGTCGCGTACACCCACACGCCCCGGCCGTTCGACACCGCGGGGCTACGGGCGCTCGCGGGGACCGAGGTGGTGCTTGTCGAGCCGTACCTGGCGGGCACGTCGAGCGCTGTCGTCAGCCGGGCGATGGCGGACGTGCCGCATCGGCTGCTCGCGCTCGGGGTGGGTCAGACCGACCTGCGACGGTACGGCAGTCCGGCCGACCACACCCGGTGGCATGGCCTGGACGCCGCCGGTCTGCGGCGGTCGATAAGCGCGTTCCTGGGGTCAGCGTGCGGATGAGGGGGCGGGGCGGCGACGGGCGCGCTCACGGCCGAGGATCCAGATCGCCTCGACGCCGTCCTTCCAGGTGATCTTCTTGCCCTCTTCCCGGCCACGTGCGCGGTAGCTGATCGGCACCTCGTACGGCCGAATCCGGCGGCGCAGCAGCTTGCCGGTCACCTCGGCCTCCATACCGAAGCCGCGCGAGCGCACCTCAAGCGACCGGTAGAGCGCCACCGGCATCAGCTTGAAGCAGGTCTCCAGGTCACCGATGTACGAGTTGAACAGCACGTTGGCCGCCATCGTGACGCCCTTGTTGCCCATCACGTACCAGAAGCTGTAGGCGCTGTGGCTGCCGAAGGTGCGATTGCCGTAGACGACGGTGGCTCGCCCGTCGAGCACCGGGTCCAGCAGCTTGGGGATGTCCTGCGGGTCGTACTCCAGGTCGGCGTCGAGGATGACCATGTAGTCGCCCTCCGCGCTGTCGACCGCCGTCTTGATGGCGGCACCCTTGCCGGCGTTGCGCTGGTGGGTGATGACCCGCAGGCGTGCGTCGTCGGCGCGACCGAGGACCTCGCCGGTGCCGTCCCGGCTCCCGTCGTCGACGACGACCAGCTCGATCTCGCACGGATAGTCCACCGCCAATGCCTGCTTGAGGGCATCCGCGATGCGTTCTTCCTCGTTGAAGACCGGCATCAGGATCGAGAGCTTCACGGGAATCTCCACGGTGGCGACGACACGTCGGGCATAGCCTAGCCTGGCTGGTCAGCCCGACGTATGCCGCCATCGACGGGCAGTCGGCGTGGCGGTCCCAGACCAATGGTGTTTACTTCCCGCCATGTCGGCTGCCGGCTCCCTGCTCGCGGTGGTACCTGCCGCCGCGGTGCTCCTGCTCACCGTCGTGACGAGGCCGCGCAGCGCCGCCGGGGTGGCGCCGCTGCGGCTCGCCGTGGTACGCGCCGCCCTGCTCAGCGGGGCGTACGCGGTACTCGTCGTCGAGGTGCTCGGCGCGTCGCACGCGCTGACCCGGCCGGCGTTCGTCGCCGCCTGGCTGCTCTTCCTGCTCGCCTGCGCGAGCGCGGCGGGGCTGCGCCGGCGTCGGGACGCCGCCGTCGCGCAGTGGCCCGCCGCGGCGAACCGGCCGGTGCCGGTCGGCGCGGCGGTACCCGTCGGCGCCGTCCCGGAGCTGCCCGCGCCGATCGCCGACGGCCGGGCCGCATCCGAGCAGCGGCCGGGCCAGGACGATCGGGTACGCGGCGGCCTGCTCGCCCGGGCGGTCGACGCCTGGCGTACGGCCGGTCGGGGTGAACGCCTGCTCGCCGGCACGGTCGGCGGGCTGGTCCTCGTGGAGTTGCTTGTCGCGCTGCTGGCCGAGCCGAACAACTTCGACTCGCAGACGTACCACCTGCCGAAGGTGGAGCACTGGGTGGCGCAGGGCGACCTGGACTTCTGGCCGACCGCCATCCACCGACAGGTGACCATCCCGCCCGGAGCCGAGTATCTGCTGCTGCACCTGCGCCTGCTGACCGGCGGGGACCACCTGCACAACCTGGTGCAGTGGGCCGCCGGGGTGCTCTGCCTGCTTGTCGCCGCACGGATCACGGCGCAGCTCGGCGGCGGCCGGCGGGCTCAGTTGATCACCGCGTTCGTGCTGGCCACCACGCCGATGGTGGTGCTACAGGCCACCAGCACGCAGACCGACCTGGTCTGTGCGGCATGGGTGGCCTGCGCGGCGACACTGGTGCTGGACGGGCTGCGCCGGCGGACCGGCTGGGGCACAGTGCTCGGGTTGGGAGCGGCCACCGGGCTGACCGCGCTGACGAAGACCAGTGGCCTGATCGCGGTGGGTCCGTTGCTGGTGCTCTGGGGGTTGGCGCAGCTCCGGCTGGCCCGGGCCACCCGGGCGCCGGCCGCCGGGGGGTCGACTGCCCGCGCCGTTCCGGCCGAGGCGCCCGCGTCCCGACCGGTGGCGCAGGTGGCGCGCGTCATCGGTGGTTCGGTGCTTGTCGTGCTGGTGGCGGCCGTGGTGGTCGGCCCGTTCCTGGCCCGGGTGACCGCCGAGTTCGGGCATCCGCTGGGTCCGCCCCGGTTGCGCGAGTCGATCCCGATGGAGCGGCACGACCCGCCGTCGATCCTGATCAACGCGCTGCGGATCGGACACACCGCGTTCGACACACCGCTGGCCCCGCTGCGTCACCTCGGTGGGGAGGCGATCATCGGCGGCGCGGACGTCATCGGCGTCGACCCGCAGGACCGGGCGATCACCTTCGGCCGGGAGCTCTTCCCGGAACCCGCCTGGTACCCGGACGAGGACCGGGTGGCGTTCCCGGTCGCCGGGGCGCTGGCGTTGATCGGTGCGGTGGTCGCGCTGGCCCGGCCGCGCCGGATCGGCCCCGGGCAGGTCGGGCCGCTGCGCGCGTACGCGGTGGTGGTGCTGGCCACCGTCCTGCTGCACGCCGCGATGATCAAATGGCAGCCGTGGGGCAACCGGCTGCTGCTCTACGCCCTGGTGCTTGCCGTGCCGCTCGCCGGGCTGTGGTTGGACGCGCTCCTGCGCCGCCGCGCCACCGGCACGGCTGGCCACGGGCGGCGGTCGGTGGCCACTGTGGCGGTGGTCCTCGTGTTGGCCACCTCGGCACTGGCCGGGGTGCTCGCGCTGTCGTACGGCTTCCCACGCCGGCTCGTCGGCTCCGGCTCGGTCTTCACCACCTCGGACTGGGACACCCGGTTCCTGCGCCGCCCGCAGTGGGCCGACGAGTTCCGCTGGGCGGCGGCGGCGGTCCGGGACAGCGACGCCCGGCGGATCGGGCTGGTGGAGCAGAACGACAACTGGGAGTACCCGTGGTGGTTGCTGCTGCGCCAGCCGGACGGCAGCTCACCGGAGCTTGTGTCGTTGCAGTCGGTACTGCCCGAACGGCCGCCGGCCGACCCCACCTCGGTGGACGCGATCGTCTGCACCGGCAGTCGGCCGGCCTGCGCCAAGCTGGTTCCGCCCGGCTGGCGGTGGGAGTTCCGCGACTACGTCGGTTACGCGCTGCCACCCGGCCGCTGACCGGTCGTCCGGATCGTCCGATCCGGGCGGTTCGGCAGCCCGCGCGCAAGGATCCGAAGCGCATTCACATCCATTGATCCGCACGTTACCGTCTGGTAACTCAGTCGACGTCCCGCGACTGAGCCGAAAGGAGTGCGTCGATGCCTGCAATCCCCGCCAGGCCCGAACGCGCGACCCGACGACGGGCCAGCACCGTCGTCGTCGCCGTCGCCGCTCTCGTCCTACCGATGCTCGCCGGACCGGCCACCCCCGCCACCGCCGCCGACCGGCCCGCCGTCCAGCCGCTGCCCGCCAACCTCGAAGCCGTCCGGGCCGCCGAGGCCACCGCCCTCTATGGCAGCCCCGCGATCCGCCCGATCGAACAACGTCGCACCGCGCTGATCACCATGGGCGACAGCGAGATCTCCGGCGAGGGCGTCGGCAACTACGTCCCCGGCACCCACCAGGACGGCAACTGGTGCGACCGCTCGTACGACCAGGCGGTCTTCCGGACCGGCATCCCGTCGGACGCGCAGTACAACCTGGCCTGTTCCGGCGCCACCCCGTGGAACCTCATCGCCGGCGGACCGACCCAGCACAACGAGCTGAACCAGGGCGACTACCTGGGCATCAAGGCGCGCAACACGCACGTGAAGCTGATCTGGGTGGTGGTCGGCGCGAACGGCGACGGCACCATCCAGTTCGGCCCGGTCGCCACCGACTGCGCCATCCGTCGGGTCCTCTTCCAGGGGCCCTGCTACCCCACCTACACCGACCAGTGGACGATCCGCACCGACGGCAGCCGGCAGGCCGTGACCGACGCGCTCACCGACATCCGGCAGACCATGACCGACGCCGGCTACCTGCGCTCGGACTACGAACTGGTGCTCATGTCGTACCCGAGCCCCGGCAGCCCGGACGTCGAGGACAACCCGAACTTCCCCGGGTGGTACGCCGGTGGCTGTCTGCTCTACCTGGCCGACGCGGCGTTCGCCCGGAACAAGGCAGTGCCGCTCTTCGAGTCGGCGCTCCGGTCGGCCGCCGCGAACACCGGCACCCGCTACCTGGACGCCAGCCGACTCTTCCACGGCCACGAGGTGTGCACCGACAACACCTCGGTGCGCGGCCTCTTCATCGAGGTCGGAATCTGGAACGAGAACGCCGCCCGACAGTCGTTCCATCCCAACGCCCGCGGGCACGGCATGTTCGCCCAGTGCATCACCCAGTTCTGGAACTCCGGGCAGGACCGGGCCAGCTGCGTCGACCCGGCCAGCACCGGCAGCGGCGTGCTCTACCCGGGGCTGCTCGACTTCAGGCAACTGCGCAACCTGGCCACCGGCACCTGCGTCGACGGCAAGGGGTACGACTCCCGCAACGGCACAGTGCAGCAGCCCTACTCCTGTCACGGTGGGCGTAACCAGGGCTTCTGGTACGACTCGACCCGGCGGTCGCTGCACTCGGAGCTGTCCCACGACCGCTGCCTGGACGTCGCCAACAGCTCGATGACCTCGGGCACGGCGGTCAACATCTACGACTGCAACGGCACCGCCGCGCAGCAGTTCGTCTTCGCCGGCAACCAGCTCAAGCCGGCGGCGGCGAGCAACCTCTGCGTGGCGTTCGACAACCCGTTGCTGGGCAGCCCGCGCCTGCGGTTGGTCACCTGCGGAAGCAGCACCCGACAGCAGTGGTCGTTCGAGGCCCGTACCGCCGCCAACCCGGTCGGCTACGGTCACGACGACTTCATCGGCTCCCGCGTCTACTGACGGACGGAGGGGCCCCCGAGTCGATCGGGGGCCCCTCGTCTCACTTGGCCTTCGGGATGAGGATCAGCCGGGCCACACCCTTGTCGCCGTCCTTCGCGCCGGCGACACCGAGCGTCGCGCCGACCTTGACCTCGCTCGGCTGCACCGTGGCGCGCCGCTCGACGACCCGCAGGTCGTCGCCGAAGGTCCAGGTCATGCTGAAGCCGTCGGTCGACTTGACGGTCATCGAGTCACCGTCGATGGCGGTCACCTCGCCGCGCTGCACGGCCACTGTCTGCGTACCGGCGTCCTTGGTCTTCACCACCGCCTCGCCGTGCAGCGTGTTCTTGCGCAGCAGCACGCGGGCCTGGCGGCGCTTGCGCCACTCCTCGCCGCGCTTCTCCCGGGCCTTCTCGCCGGCCGTGGGGGAGGCGCCCGGTGCCGGGCTGGCCGGCGCGGCCACGGTCAGCACGTCCAGGTCGTCGGCGTCGAAGCCCATCGCGGCCAGCGCCTGACCCTCCACCCCCATCGCGGCGGCGACCTCGACGGCGGCCTCCCGGGCGGGTTGGCTGGCCACCTCGGCCGCACCGCAGCCGGTGACGCCCAGCGTGACCGCCGCGAGCAGTGCCGTGGTGCCGGTGGCGAATCCCCAACGTGGCATGACGTTCCCTCTCGTCCGTGGAGTCCTCAGCATTCCCGCCGAGCACGAGCGGAGCGTCAGGCCGATGTTCGAGCCAGGTAAGGATCCCCGGGCAGCCGGACCGTGAAGGCGGCGCCGCCCTCCGGCGCGTGCCCCGCGGTGATCTCCCCGCCCAGTCGACGGACCAGACCGGCGGCCAGCGCCAACCCCAGCCCACTGCCCACCTTGCGCACTCCCCGGTACCGCTCGTGCAGCGCACCGCGTTCGAACGCCACCGCCAGGTCGTCGTCCGTGAAGCCGGGTCCGCCGTCGCGGACCTCCAACTCACCGCCGGCGGCCGGGTCCGCGCCGGCCGGCCGGACCGCGAGCACCACCGGCGACCCAGGGGGTACGACCCGCAGCGCGTTCTCCAGCAACCCGTCAAGCACCTGCCGGATCCGCCCCGGATCGGTGTACGCGGGCACCGGCCGACCGGGCGTCTCCAGCCGGAACGGCACGCCCACCGCCGCGCAGCGACCGGCCCAGGTCGGCTCCGCGTCCACTGCCAACCCGGTCAGATCCACCGGCACCGGTTCGAGCGGGAAGTCGGCGGCCTCCAACCGGGCCAGCGCCAGCAGGTCCCCGATCAGCCGGTCCAGGTGTTGGGCCTCGGTCAGCATGGTCCGACCGGTGTCGACTGTGTCGTCCGCGCCGAGCACCCCGTCCGCGAGCGCCTCGGCGTACCCCCGGATCGCGGTCAGCGGGGTGCGCAGCTCGTGCGAGACGGACAGCAGGAACTCCCGCTGCCGCCCCTCGCTGGTGGCCAGCGCGCCGGCCAGCCCGTTCAACGCCTCGGCCAGGTCGGCGACCTCGTCCGGTGACTCGACAGGTATCCGGACGGCGCGGTCGCCGGCGCGTAGCCGGGCGGCGGCGGTCGCCGCGACGCGGATCGGCCGGGCCAGCCGGCGGGCCAGCAGCAGGCCGGCCACCACACCGGCGGCCAACCCGGCCAGCAGCGGCACCCAGAGACCGAGCAGCACCCGGGCCCAGAGCCCGTTCGACGCGCTACGGGAGAGCACCACCCCGTTGCCGTCGGGTAGCGCGCGGCCCTCGATCAGGGCACGCTCGCCGTTGACCACGCGCCGCACCGACACGTTGCGGCCCTGCTCGATCCGCTGCACCACCCGAGAGGGCAGCCCCGGCCGGTCGACCGCCCCGCGCCGGATCAGGTACGCGTCGATGCCCTGGTTGCGCAACTGCTGGATGAGCCGCTCCTCGTCGGCGGTGCGGCCCCGGTCCAGGCGGGTCCGCAGCACCTCGGCGGCGAGCCGGGCCTGCGCGGCGAGCGCGTCCTGATCGCGTCGCTCCGCGCCACGGATCGCCAACGGCACCGCGACGATAGCGGTGACCAGCACCGACACCAGCGCGACAGCGCAGGTGACAAGCACCGCGCGGGCGGTCAGGGTGCGGCCGAACCGGCCTCGTCGAGGTGCGGCGGGCGGGCCGGCGCCGATCACCGGCAGGGTCATGGTCGGCGACTCGACGGGCCCGGGGTGGTCAGGCATCGACCGCGTACCCGACGCCACGGTGGGTCCGGATGACACTCGCCGGGCCGAGCTTCGCCCGCACCTGGGCGACGTGCACGTCGACGGTGCGGGTGCCGGCGTGCGCCGCGTAACCCCAGACCCCGGCCAGCAGCTCCTCCCGAGTGAAGACCCGGCCGGGCCGGGCCATCAGGTGGGCCAACAGGTCGAACTCGGTGGAGGTGAGCTGCACCGGTGCGCCGGCGACGGTGACAGTGCGGCGGCCCGGGTCGAGCGTCACCGGGCCGACGACGCGCGGCCGGTCCGCCCCCGCCGGGCCGCCGGCGGCCCGGCGCAGCACCGCGCGCACCCGGGCGACCAACTCCCGGGGGCTGAACGGCTTGGTGACGTAGTCGTCGGCGCCCAGTTCCAGGCCGACGATCCGATCCACCTCGTCGTCCCGGGCGGTGAGGAAGATGACAGGGGTCCAGTCGCCGGCCTCGCGAAGCCGGCGACAGATCTCGGTGCCGGGAAGGCCCGGCAGCGCGATGTCCAGGACGCAGGCCACCGGGCGTAACCGGCGAGCCGCGTGCAGCCCGGCCTCGCCGTCGCGTTCCAGGTGGACGCCGAACCCGTCCCGGGCGAGGTAGAGCCGGACGAGGTCGGCGATGGCCGGCTCGTCCTCGACCACGAGGACGAGCCCGCGGTGCGGCGGTTCGACGGTCACCGGCCCATGATTGCCGACGGCGAACGCTCGGGGCGATCGGCGTGTGTTCGAGTTCGGTAAAGGTGCGGTAAGCCCGGTCGGGTGTCAGCTCACCGGGACGGGGCGTACACCCCGGGTCGCGCGACGGATGGCGTGTCGCCGATGCTGGCGACGACCCGCGCGCCGGGCGGCCGCAGGCGGGTCCGGAACGCCTGGTTGAGCAGCGCGTCGAGCTGCCAGACCTGCTTCGGGTGGCTGGTGCGGATGAGGAACCGCTCGCGGATCCCGTCGATCGCGGTGGCCGCCATCTCGACCGAGTGCAGTCGGGGGTCCGGGCTCCAGGTGACGTTGCTCAGCTCGCGTAACTCGGTGTTGAGGTGCAGACGCAGCCGGTGGAGCAGTCGGGTCTGCTGGGTCACCACGAGCCGACGATGGGTGAGCAGGAGTAGGTAGTCGCCGGTGACCGGGCGGTCGGGGCGGCTGCAACGGGTGACCAGGATGGTGGCGTCACCGGAGCCGACACAGCGCCGGAAGACCGGCATGTGCCGGCTCACGGTCTGCACGGCCAGGCCAGCCTCGGCGGCGGCCGGGAGGAACGTTCGGGAGAAGACGTCCATGACCTGCCCAACGACGCCCCCGGCGGGGTGACGTGGGTCACGACGTTTTTTTGGAAGTTCCACGCGGCAGGTCGCACTGCCTGTCCGATTTCCGACGTGGACGGATCATGGTCAGGAGTCGGTAGTGAGCGGACTGGCAGCGAACAGTTCCGCCAGCCAGCCGGGAACGGCGTCGGCGTACTCGGCCCGCGACTCCTCGGCGGTGTCCAGGGCCCGACGCCAGGAGAGCGACCGGCTCACCGCCCCCAGGTCGATCGCGAGGTCGGCGGCCTCGACGAGGGTCCGCCGGTCGTACCTGTCGGTCCACGCCTCCAGGTACGCGTCGCGCAACCGGGCCAACCGGACGTCGTCGGCCGCCAGCTCCGTGGCGTACCGGATCGAACGCAGGGTCACCAGCAACGTGCCGAACGGGTGCGCCACCGAAGCGTCGCCCCAGTCGAAGAAGCGGTAGCCGTCGGCAGCCGCGAAGACGTTGCCGTCGTGCAGGTCGTCGTGTTGCACAGTGGCCGGGATGCCGATGTCGGCGAGCCGCCGGCACCGCTCGGCGTACGACGGCAGCTCCGCCCGCAGCCGCTCGTGCAGCTCCGGGCTGAGCCCGCCCTCCGCGCCGATCAGCAGCGACTCGCGATCGTCGAGCAGCTCGGCGAGCAGCCCGGCCAGCACCTCGGGGCGGTGGTCCGGCACGCCCAGAGTGACCAGCTCGTCGGCGCGCGGCGCGGTGGCCCGTTGGAGCGCCGCGTACCCGGGCAGCGCCCGCTCCCAGTGGGCCAGGTCGGGGTCGCGCGCCAGCACGTCGCGCAACGACTCGCCGCCGTCGGGCAGCAGCGACCAGCCCTGCGCCGGGTCCACCGCGATCGGGGTCAGCACCCGTTCCGGCGTCAGCCGGGCGAGCGTCGCGACAAGCACCGCCTCGTGCACGGTGCCCGGGTTGTTGGCCTTGAACCAGACCGGGCCGTCGTCGGTCGGCACCCGCCAGACCAACGACCACGGACGCACCCGCGGCTCCACCGCCCCGGTCACCCGGCGGCCGGCCCGGCTCAACTGCGCGTCGACCCAGGACCGGGCCCGCGCCTGCCACCGCTCGCTGGACCAGTCGGGGACGCGCTCACCCGCGATCGTCGTCACGCTGGGCACCCTAGGCGGCACTCCCCGGGCCGGGCGAGGCGTTTTCCGCCCGCACCGTCAGACCAGCTCGACGATCGTCGCGTTGGCCATGCCGCCGCCCTCGCACATGGTCTGCAGTCCGTACCGGATCCCGTTGTCCCGCATGTGCTGGAGCATGGTGGTCATGATCCGGGCACCGGAACCGCCGAGCGGGTGACCGATGGCGATCGCCCCACCGCGCGGGTTGAGCCGCTCCGGGTCCGCCTCGGTCTCGGCCAGCCACGCCAGCGGCACCGAGGCGAACGCCTCGTTCACCTCGTACACCCCGATCTCCTCGATGCCCAGCCCCGCGCGGCGCAGCGCCTTCGCGGTGGCCGGGATGGGCGCGGTGAGCATGGTGACCGGGTCGGCGGCGGCGACGACCGCGGTGTGGATCCGGGCGAGTGGCCGCAGGCCGTGCCGGCTGGCCCACTCCGAGGTGGTCACCGCGAGGGCCGCGGCGCCGTCGGAGATCTGGGACGCGGACCCGGCGGTCACCACACCGTCGGCGCGGAACGGGGTGGCCAGCGCGCCGAGCTTGTCGAGGGACGTGTCGCGGCGGATGCCCTCGTCGGCGAGGAACTTGCCGCCATCGGCGAGCGGCACCGGCGTCATCTCCGGGTCGAACGCGCCGGCATCCTGTGCGGCGGCCGCCTTCTCGTGGCTGGCCAGCGAATACTCGTCGAGCTGCGGACGCGAGAGCCGCCACCGCTGGGCGATCAGCTCGGCGCCGACACCCTGGTTGAACGGCAGGTGCGCGTCGTCGGCGAAGCCGTCGACGCCCCGGTAGCGGGCGCGCACCTGGTCGGTGAACGGCGTGCCGCCGGAGGCGCTGGCGGTGCCCAACGGCACCTGGGTCATCGACTCCACGCCACCGGCGACCACCAGGTCGGCCTGGCCGGAGAGCACCGTCGCGGCGGCGAAGTGCAGTGCCTGCTGGCTGGAGCCGCACTGCCGGTCCAGGCTCGTCCCGGGCACCGTCTCGGGCCAGCCGGCGGCGAGCACCGCGATGCGGGCGACGTTCCAGGACTGCTCGGCGACCTGGGACACACAGCCCCAGAAGACGTCGTCGACCTGGACCGGGTCGATGCCGGTGCGCTCGGCGAGGGCGCGCAGCACGTGCGCCGAGAGATCGACGGGGTGGACGCTGGCGAGGCTGCCCCTGCGCCGCCCGACCGGGGTGCGTACCGCGCCGACGATGACCGCGTCACTCATGTTTACTCCCCGGTAACGTGGGCTGGCCCCGATCCTACGTCGTCCCGGGACCGGTCAGCCGACCAGCCGTCGAGATGCCGCACCCCGGCACCCGGCCGTCGCTGGCATGCTGGGCGGGTGGACGACAATCCCCCGGTGCGACAGTGGCGGGTGCCGGCGACCCTGCCCGCGGTGAAGCTGGTCGGCGCGGCACTGCTTGTCGCGCTCGGGCTGCTCTTCGCCGACGGCGACCCGGTCCGGCTGGTGGTGGCCGTCCTGGCCGCCGCCATGTTGTCCGGCTGGGCGGTACGCGATCTGGTCGCGCCGGTCCGGTTGGCGGTGGATTCGGCGGGGCTCACCGTGATCCACGGGTTCGCGGGCCGCCGGTCGCTGCCCTGGTCGACGGTCGAGGCGATCGCCGTGGACCGTCGCGCACGGATGGGGCTGACAAGCGAGACGCTGGAGATCGACGCGGGCGACTCGCTGCACCTCTTCGGCCGGTACGACCTGGGAGCTACACCGGAGGAGGTGGCCGCCGAGCTGCGTGCCGCCCGCCGGGACCCGACCGGATGAGTCAGCCGAGCAGGTAGGCGGTGCGGCCGAGGACCAGGCCCAGCAGGACCAGCAGGAGGATCGCCCCGCCGACCACCTGCACCAACGTGCGTCGACCACGTGGCGCGTACGCGAGCACCAACGCCATCAACGCGCCGACCACCAGCCCACCCAGGTGCCCGGCGACGGAGATGTTCGGCACGGTGAAGGTGAAGACCAGGTTGATGACGAGGATCGGCACGATCGACGAGGTGTCGTGGCCGAGGCGTCGCATGATCACGAAGATCGCGGCGAAGAGCCCGAACGTGGCCGTCGACGCGCCGACGGTCGGCGTCTGGTTGGGTGCGGTGAAGAGGAAGACCGCGACGTTGCCGCCGAGACCCGCGATCAGGTAGAGGGCGAGGAAGCGCACCCGACCGAGCACCGCCTCCAACTCCCGACCGAGCACCCACAGTGCCCACGAGTTGAGCAGCAGATGGATCACGCCGTAGTGCAGGAACATGGCGGTGACCAGGCGGTACCACTCACCGGCGGCGACCCCGTGCACCGGACCGAACGGGACGTACGAGGCGTAGCCGAGCACCCCGCCCCACAGCGTGAGCGGCGTCTCGCCGCCGACCAGCCCGCCGAAGCCGCTGCCGCCCGCTATCGAGTCCCCACCGCCGTCGGAGATGACGGAGAGCACCATGAACAGCACGTTCGCGGCGATCAGCGCCTTCGTGACATAGCCGTGCCGGCCGGCCGTACCGCCACCGAAGGCGGTACGCGCCGGCCGGACACTGCGACGCCCCTCGTTGACGCACTCCGGGCACTGGTGCCCGACGGACGCCTCCCGCATGCAGTCCGGGCAGATCGGCCGGTCGCAGCGGGTGCACCGGACGTAGGTCTCCCGGCCGGGGTGCCGGTAGCAGACCGGGGTGGTCGGCGGAGACTCGCTCACCGGGCCACCCCTCCGTCCACCGCGCGAACCACCGACGCCGGCCGGTGCGGTGCTCCGGAGCGCTCAATCATGCGAGCAAAGGTACCTCGCCGGTCGGTCAGGAAGCAGACCGCTCGATCTCGACCCGCTCGATGACGACGTCCTGGAGCGGACGGTCGCTCGGACCGGTCGGGGTGCTCGCGATCGAATCGACGACCTTCACCGACTGCTCGTCGGCGACCTGCCCGAAAATGGTGTGCCGGTTGTTCAGGTGCGGCGTCGGCGACACGGTGATGAAGAACTGCGAACCGTTGGTGCCCGGTCCGGCGTTCGCCATCGCCAGCAGGTAGGGACGGTCGAAGCGGAGCTCCGGGTGGAACTCGTCGGCGAACTTGTAGCCCGGTCCGCCCCGACCGGTGCCGGTCGGGTCGCCCATCTGGACCATGAATCCGCTGATCACCCGGTGCGAGATGGTGCCGTCGTAGTACGGCCCACTGCCCGGCTGACCGGTGCGCGGGTCGGTGTACTCACGGTTGCCCTCGGCCAGGTCGACGAAGTTGCGGACGGTCTTCGGCGCGTGGTTGGGGAAGAGCTCCAGCCGGATCGGGCCAGCGTTGGTGTGCAGGGTGGCGTAGACAGCCTCGGCCACGGGTACTCCTCACTCGTTGGTCAGTTCCATGCGGATCCTCCCATGTGCCCGATCTGGCATCGCGGAGGCATCCGAAGGTGGAGGATGACGAAGGAACAACTCCCAGGAGGTAGGACCGTGTTTGGATTCGGGCGGCGTAAGTCCCAGGGACAGCTGGCCAAGGCCGAGCTGAACCAGAGCATCAGCCACCTGATGCAGGCAGCCAACCACGCCGCGAAGGGTGCTGGCGCGACCGTCGGTCCGCGGGTCCAGGTGGCCCGGGGCTACGTCGGGCCGGCGGCGGCGAGGGTTCGCGACCAGGCGTCGACCGGCTGGGGGACGACACTCACCACGCTGGCACCGCTGGCCGCGGCGGCCCGTGACGGCGCCGCGCAGGCAGGGCCGCTGACCAGGAAGGCCAAGTCGAAGACCATGCGGATCACCGGTAAGAAGAAGCAGCCGCGCCGGCGCGGCTCGATGATGACCGGCCTGCTGGCCGCGGGTGTCGTCGCCGGCCTGGCCGGCGCCGTGGCGATGCGCCGCCGCCGGGAGCAGCAGGAGTGGGCCGAGTACGACCCGACCCGCAACCTAGAGCCGATGCGTGACGAGGTCGACTCGATCGAGGTGCGCACGCCGTCCGCCCCGAAGGGGACCGACGGGGCGGCCATGACCGGCGCGGCGGGCATGACCGGCGCCGGCAGCTCGGCGGTGGCCGGCGGCTCCAGCGCGAGCACCGCCAGCCCGGCCAAGCAGACAAGCACCCGTCCGACGGACAAGGTCCCGTCGGTCGCCGAGGGCGCCACGGACGTCTCCGGTCGGCCGACCGACGACCTCACCAAGGCGCTGGGCAAGGACACCGCCCGCACCAACGGCCGTCGCTGACCCGACGACAGCGCATCGAGCGCCGGCGACGCGGGACCACCCCGCGCGCCGGCGCTCCCACGTCAAGCGGGGCTTTCGCAAGATCCACTCGGCTTCAAGGAGATCGGGGTGTCCGGGGCTGTGGGATGGCCCGACTTCACGGAAGCCGAGTGGATCACAGCGCCGGTCCGGCCGCGGAGCGGTCCCGGAGCGGTCCGGGAGCTGTCGCCGCGCGGTCAGAGCCAGCCGTTGCGGCGGAACCAGCGGTAGAGGGCCAGCGAGACGCCGAGCATGAGGGCCAGGGCGACCGGATAGCCGTACGTCATCTTCAGCTCGGGCATGTTGTCGAAGTTCATGCCCTCGACGCCGGCGATGGAGGTCCAGACCGCGGCGATCGCCGCCCAGGCGGCGATCTTGCGCATGTCGTTGTTCTGGTCGACCGTGACCTGGGCCAGCCGCGCCTGGAGGATCGAGTTCAGCAGGTCGTCGTAGGAGTTCACCTGCTCCACGGTGCGGCTCAGGTGGTCCTGCACGTCCCGGAAGTACTTGCGGATCTCCTTGGGCACGTCCCGGTTGACCTGGGAGGTCAGCGTCATCAGTGGCCGCTGCAACGGCACCACCGCCCGCTTGAACTCCACAAGCTCCCGCTTCATCTGATAGATCCGCTGGATCCGCCCGTGGCCCTGCCGGTCGAAGACCTCCGCCTCCAGCACGTCGAGGTCGTCCTCGATCTGCTCGGCCACCTCCAGGTAGAGGTCGACCACCCGGTCGGTCACCCCGTACGCCACCGCCCACGGGCCCTGCAGCAACAGATCCTGCTTGGTCTCCAGGTCGGCACGGATCGGGGCCAGCCGGCACGCATCGCCGTGTCGGACGCTGATCACGAAGTTCGGGCCGATGAAGAGCATCACCTGCCCGGTCTCCACGACCTCGGAGTTCTCGGTCAGCTCGGCGTGCTCGCAGTACCGCGCGGTACGCAGCACCAGGAAGACGACGTCGCCGAACCGCTCCAGCTTCGGGCGCTGCTCGGCCTTGACCGCGTCCTCGACGGCCAGCTCGTGCAGACCGTAGGTCTCCGCGATGGCGGTCATCTCGGTCAACTCGGGCTGGTGCAGGCCGATCCACACGAAGCCGTGTTCCTCGCGGCGGGCCGCGGTCAGCGCGTCGGCGTACGTCCAGTCGCCGGGTTGCCGCTTGCCGTCGATGTAAAGGGCGCAGTCGACAACGGCGCTGCGGCCGGTGCCGGTGGGCGTCGGCACGGGCGGGGAGCCGTCGGCGTTGAGGATCCGGGTCATCGCCCGGACCGGGGAGGGCCACGCTCGGGGCCGCAGTACCCGACCGGTGGTCGGCGGTGCCGTCCGGTCCCGCTCTGTCCGATCCGTCATCGCGTCACCTCCCACGCTCGGCTGCGGCTTGCAGGCTACGCCGACCGCGGTCCCGGACACCTGTGACGGCGGTCGCGTGGGGGCGGCGCCGGGCGGGCCGGGCCGCATCGGGGGGTGTGCGGGGACGACACGGCCCACCCGGCGCCTGTGGGGGCGGGAGGTTGTGCTGTCGCGGCACCCAGGTCGCGGCCGGCCCGGAGGCCGTGGTGACCTCCGCAACAGCTGGTGGGTGACGCTCGCAGCATTGTGGGCCGCCGACCGCCCCGGGCGGGAGCCCCGAGACGGCCGGCGTCGTCGTTCTGTCGGGAACCCGACAGTCAATTCAGCTACGGACCGCCTCGACGGCCTCGGCGAGCCGCCGAACGCCCTCGTCGATCTTGTCGGCGGTCACCGCCGAGAAGGCCAACCGGAGGGCGTGCCGCCCACCGTCCAGCACGAAGTCGCTGCCCTTGACCACGGCGACCCCACGCTCGGCCGCCGCCGGGGCGAGCCGATCGACGAGCACGTCCTCCGGGAACTCGACCCAGAGGAAGTAGCCGCCGTCCGGTTCCACGAAGCGCGCCTGCGGCAGGTGCCGGCGCAGCGACTCGGCGAGCACCCGGGACCGCTCGCCCAACGCCGCCCGAACCGTCTCGATCGAGCGGTCGATGTCACCGGAGACGCAGAACTCGTGCACGATCGCCTGGGACACCATGCCCGGCGAGATGTAGAGGCTCGTCGCGTTCTTGGCGATGTCGGCGATCAGGTCCGCCGGACCGACCAGGTAACCGACCCGCACACCCGGGCAGACCGTCTTGGTGAAGCTCGACGCGTGCACCACCACGTTGCGGGTGTCCAGCGAGAGCATCGACGGCAACGCCTCGCCACGGAACCGGATGTCCGCGTACGGGTCGTCCTCGAAGATCGTGAACTCGTACTCGGCGGCCAGGTCGAGCAACTCCCGACGCTTCTCCAGCGAGAGGGTCATGCCGGCCGGGTTCTGGTAGTTCGGAATGACGTGCGCGAGCCGGGGCCGGACCCCGGACTCCAGCAGCTTGCGCAGCTCGGCGGTGTCGAGCCCATCCGGCTGGACGGAGATGCCGTGCAGCTCACTGCCCATCTTCTGAAGGTTGAGCAGCGTCCGGTCGTACGTCGGGCGTTCCACCACCACCGCGTCGCCGGGGCGGACCAGGTGGTCGAAGAGGAACGCGTCGGCCTGGAGCGACCCGTTTGTGACAAGCACCTGGTCGGCCTGGACGCCGTGCTTGTCGGCGATCCACTTCCGCAGCGGAAGGTAACCGACGGAGGTGCCGTACGCCGTGACCCCCGCGGGGTCGGCGTCGAAGGCGCGGACGGCGGCGGCCTTGAGCCCCTCGACATCGACGATGTCCAGCGAGGGAGCCCCACGGGCAAAGGAGATCAACTGCTCGGCGGTCATGGATGTTGAGCGTACGGGCGGCGGCGGGGGACGCGCGGACGGCACGGCGATGTCCGCATCCTGAGCCACCGGGACGGGTGACCCGACTCCACCGGTCGGCGTCAGATCAGACCGGAAGTGCGAGCGCGTCGTGGTGCGCCACCCGGGAAAGCCCGTCAAACTGCACGCCGAGCGCGTCGAGGAGCTGGCTCCAGTCGAAGTAGGAACGCCAGGCGGTGATCCGACCCTGACGAGCCCGGACCACGTCGGCCACCTCCCAGCTCACCTGTCGACCGGTGGGCGCGACGGTGCCGTACGGCGAGTGCAGCGTGCCGGTGTGGGTGCCGCTCAGGCGCAGCTCGACGGCCGCCCCGCCGCCCGTACGGACCGCGCCGAGCGGGTCCACCCGCAGGTCCGGGAAGGCGCCGGTCCAGGTGCGCAGCAGCGCGGGCAGCTCGATCGGGCGGACCGTCACACCCGGCATGGCGTAGAACGCCTCCGGGGCGTAGAGATCCGGTAGACGGGCCACATCCCGACGCAGGAGCATGGCGTACTGCTGCTCGACCAGGCGCTCCGCGTCACGCATCGGGCCCTCCCTCGCGAGCCACGGCATCTCCGCGCCCGCAGGGAATCCTTACCCGTCGATCCGGCCTGGCACACCTGGCGCGGCTCAGGTCGTGGCGGTCACCTGGCTCTCCGCCCAGACCCGCATGATGTCCCGGACGGAAATCACCCCGGCCACCTCGCGACCGTCCAACACCACAAGGTGCCGGAATCCACCACGGGCCATGGCCGCGGCCGCCTCGGCCACCGTCCACTCCGGCCCCGCGTAGACCACGTCCCAGGTCAGATGGGCCCCGGTGCGTTCCACGTCGCAGTCCAGGCCGGCGCCGATCGCCTTCAACACGTCGCGTTCGGTCATGATCCCGACCCCCTCGGAATCCGGGTCGATCACGACGGCCGACCCGACACCACGGGCCGACATCATCCGGGCCGCCTGACGGAGCGTGTGCTCCGGACCGACGACGAGAACCTGGCTGGACATGGCATCCCGTACCTGCATCACCCATCACTCCTTTGGGACGGTGGCCTTCGGTACGGACATGGTCGTCCGTGGATGTTTCCGGGACAAGACCGAACATCGCCGTACCAGCGGACGCTCGCTACTGTCGGACCGTGTCCACCGAGCCCCTGCGCTGCGCCGGCGCGCTGATCGTCGACCACGACGGCCGCATCTTCTTCCAGCGCCGCTCACCGCACCGACGCCTCTTCCCCGACTGCTGGGACATCGTCGGCGGCCACCTCGAGCCGGGCGAGGAGATCGACGAGGCGCTCCGCCGGGAGATCACCGAGGAGACCGGCTGGTTCCTCTCGCACGTCCTCGGCCCGGTCGGCGAGTACCGCTACGTGGGCGACGACGGCCTGGCCCGCGTCGAGTACGACTTCCTGGTCCGGGTCGACGGTGACCTGGACCGCCCGGCGCTGGAGGCCGGCAAGCACACCGAGTTCCGCTGGCTGGCCGAGCACGAGGTGACAGTGCTTGACGAACACCGCGACGTCAACGACGGGCTGATCCGGCGGATCGCGGAGGAGGGCTTCGCGCTCCTGCGGTCGATCGGTCTGTGAACACCGTCGAACTGGCGCCGCACCGCGTCGCCGGGCTGCTCGCCCCGGCCGTGGACCGGGTCTTCCGCGCCGGCATGCTGGCCGGCCGCGACGGTGGGGGCGCCGAGCTGAGCCAGCGGTACGGCGGGCCGACCGCCAACGGCTTCCTGGTGGACCTGCGCACCCGCCTGGCCGCGCCGGGCGGCACTGTCGACGGCCCGGGATTCGCGGCGATCACCAGGTACTGGGATCCGGTCGTCAGCCGCCGGAGCGTCGACAAACAGGTGGCGCACGGGATGCTCCACCGCCGCCCGGACGGCGCGCTCTGCGCCACCGAGCGGGGCACGGCCTTCCTCACCGAGCTGTACCAGGTGCACGCGGAGGTCACCGAGGAACTGTGGGCCGGGCACGACGAGCGGGTGTCCCGGCTGGTCGCGGTGCTCGGCCGGCTGCTGTCGTACGCCCTGGTGCTGGCCGACGAGGAGGGCGACCGGGGCGGCTCGGCCTTCACCGCGATGGCGCCTCCCCACGAGCCGGACGGCACCCCGTCGGGCGTGCTGCTGCTCAACCGGCTCGGCACGCTGCGCTACCACCGCGCCGACGCGCACGCCGACGCCTGGGCGGCGGCCGGGCACACCGCGTCCAGCATCGCCGCCCTGCCGGCCGGGCCCGAGCGGCTCGCCATCGAGCTGGAGACCGACCGACGGGCCGCCGGCCCGTACTCCGTGCTCAGCGCGGACGAGCGGCTGACCATGCTCGCCGACCTGGCCGCACTGCCCGGCTGACCCGGTTGGCCGGAGCGGCGGGGCCGGCCGGGGCTATCCTCCAGCGGTGACGGGGACCAGGACGAGGGAGGATGTCGCGATGATCGGAATGGTGCTCGCGGCCGGAGCAGGACGCCGGCTGCGCCCGTACACCGACACCCTGCCCAAGGCGTTGGTGCCGGTGGACGGCGACACCACGATCCTGGACATCGCGCTGGGCAACCTCGCCGAGGTCGGGCTCACCGACATCGTGATCGTGGTCGGCTACGCGGCGGACGCGGTCCGCGAGCGGCAGGCCGACCTGGAGAAGCGGTACGGGGTCACGCTCACCCTGGTGCACAACGACAAGGCCGAGGAGTGGAACAACGCCTACTCGCTCTGGCTGGCCCGGGAGTACTTCGCCCGTGGGGTGCTGCTTGTCAACGGCGACACCGTGCACCCGGTGAGCATCGAGAAGACGCTCCTCGCCGAGCGCGGGCCGGGCATCCTGCTCGCCGTGGACACGCTGAAGCCGCTGGCCGAGGAGGAGATGAAGACCACCTTCGACGCCGCCGGCCAGCTCACCCGGATCACCAAGATCATGGATCCGGGCGAGGCGTACGGGGAGTACATCGGCGCGACGCTGATCGAGCCGCAGGTGGCCGACGCCCTCGCCGACGCGCTGGAGGCGACCTGGCGACGGGACCCGAACCTCTACTACGAGGACGGCTACCAGGAGTTCTCCGACCGCGGCGGGGAGGTACGGGCGGCACCGATCGGTGACGTCCCGTGGGTCGAGGTCGACAACCACGCCGACCTGGCCCGCGCACGGGAGATCGCGTGCCGCTACTAGCTCGGAGCGTCCTCACCCCGCTGCACATCGATGTGCGACGTGGGGCGGTGGCCGACCTGGGCGCGATCCTGGCCGACGGGCGGATCTCCGCCGGCGGTGACGTCGCGGTGGTGGTCGGCCCAGGTCAGGGCGCCCAGATCGCGGAGCTGATCCGACCGTCCCTGCGGACGGCCGACGTGTTCACCGTCTCCGGGGGCACGCTGGACGCCGCCGACGACCTCGGTGGCAAACTGCGCGCCCGGTCGTACGACGCGGTCGTCGGGATCGGTGGCGGCAAGACCATCGACGTGGCCAAGTACGCGGCGACCCGCCGGGGGCTCCCGATGGTGTCGGTGGCGACCAGCCTCGCCAACGACGGAATCGCCTCCCCGGTGGCCAGCCTCATCACCGACGGGATCAAGGGCTCCTACGGGGTGCACATCCCGATCGCGGTGATCGTCGACCTGGACTTCGTGGACAGCGGCCCGGACCGGCACAACCGGGCCGGCATCGGCGACGTGATCAGCAACATCAGCGCGCTGGCCGACTGGGAGCTGGCCCGCCGGGTACGCGTCGAACCGTTCGACGGGCTCGCCGCCTCGCTGTCCCGGGCGGGCGCCGAAGCGGTGCTCAACCACCCGGGCGACATGGCCGACGACGCCTTCGTCACAGTGCTGGCCGAAGCGTTGATCTCCAGCGGCCTGGCCATGGCCATCGAGGGCACCAGCCGCCCGTGCAGTGGCGGCTGTCACGAGATCATGCACGCCGTCGACGCGCTCTTCCCCGGCACCGCCTCGCACGGCGAGTTGGCCGGGCTGGGTGCGCTGTTCTGCACCTGGCTGCGCGGGGACCTGCGTCGCTTCGGGGAGATGTCGGCCTGCCTGGCCCGGCACGGTCTGCCCCGACTTCCCGCCGAGGTGGCGCTCACCGACGACCAGTTCGTGGAGGCGGTGCAGTTCGCCCCGCGTACCCGACCGGACCGGTACACCATCCTCGAACACCTGGCGCTGTCTCCTACCGAGACGCGGGAGCGGCTGGCAGACTACGCCGGTGCAATCCGCGACCAGCTTGGCTGACCCCCGTCCCACCGTCGCCGACTTCCACCGGGTAAACCGGGGCGGCGGCCTGTTCAGCGAGTCGATCAGCCAGTGGCT
This sequence comes from Micromonospora sp. CA-240977, assembly GCF_050942285.1. Taxonomy (NCBI): domain Bacteria; kingdom Bacillati; phylum Actinomycetota; class Actinomycetes; order Micromonosporales; family Micromonosporaceae; genus Micromonospora; species Micromonospora sp. CA-240977. Next base: position 7,417,071 of record NZ_CP192055.1, read on the forward strand.
GGGCGCCGTCTTCGCGGTTGTCGCCCAGCGCCTCGGCCTGCGTCCCACGGCGCTGACCATGACCAACCTGGTGCTCGGGTTGGCCACCTCGGTCACCGTGGTGGCGCTCGCCGGCCCGGTGGCCGCCGGCGACGTACCGGCCTGGGTGGTCGGCCTGCTCGCCCTGGTCGGCTGGCAGGTGGCGTACTCCCTGGACTGCGCCGACGGGCAGCTCGCCCGGGTGACCGGGCAGGGCAGTGCGGCCGGGGCCCGGGTCGACGTGCTCTGCGACGTGGCGGCGCAGATCGCCCTTGTCGCCGCGCTGGCCGCCACCGCCGTGGCGCAGCAGCCGTCCACCCCGACCTGGCTGGTGGCGACGTTCGCGGGGACCTGGATGGTCAACCTGGTGACCTCGGTGATGCAGGCCGGCCCGAACGCCGCCAGCATGGTCACCTCGACCTCGCTGCCGGTGCGCCTCGTGAAGCTGGTCCGCGACTACGGCGCAGTGGTCTTCGTGGCCGCCCTGGTGCTCGCCGTGGCTCCCGCGCTGGTCCTCTGGGTGATTGTCGCGTTCACCATCGTCAACGGCGGCTTCCTGCTCGCGAGCATCGCCTTCTCCGCCCGCGCCTCCCTCCGCTGACCCCACCCGCCCGCGCCCCCGGGTGCCCGCCCGCCCCCAAGATCGCACTCGATCCAGGATGAAGTGGCTTCAAAGCGGCCGGATGCCACTACATCCTGGATCGAGCGCGATCATGACGCGCGGCCGCGCGGCGCACGGCGCGCGGGGCACAGCGCGCGGGCGCGAGCGGGGGCGACGCGCGGGGTTAGACGTGGTTAGGGGTTCGGGCCAGGCCGGCGTAGATGTCGATGAGCTGCTTGGTGACCACGTCGGGGTGGAAGGTGCGCTCATAGCGGGCGCGGGCGGCCGGAGCCAGTCCGGCCGCGCCGGCTCGGGCGACAGGTAGGGCGGCGGCCAGCGCGTCCACCTCCGGCGCGACCACCCAGCCGGCCTCGCCCGTCCCGATGCCGGCGGGCATGGGAGATCCACCGCCGACGACGGCGGAGGCGACAGCGGCCGGGCCGGTGCCGGCGGGCTCGTGGGGGGCGTCGGCGCCGACCAGGTACGGGATGCCGCCCAACGCCGTGCCGAGCACCGGTCGGCCACTCGCCAACGCCTCGATGATCACGGTCGGCAGCACGTCGTGCCACATCGAGGCGGCGATCACCACGGCGCTCGCCTCGACCGCCGCCCGCACCCCGGCCCGGTCGAGCTGACCGAGGTAGACCACGTCGGGTCGCTCGGCGGCGACGGCCTCCACCAGCGGGCGCAGCTCACCGTCGCCCGCCACGCGGAGCGTGCCGAGGGCACCCACCGGATGGCGCCGCCAGGCGTTCAACAGCAGGTCGACGCCCTTCTCCGGGGAGAGTCGGGCCAGGTAGACGAACCCGTCGCCGATCGGCGTCGGCCGACCCGGGTCGGGGACGGAGTTCGGCTTCACCACGATCCGTTCGTCCGGAATGCCGTAGTCCCGGAGGTGGTCGGCGATGGCCGAGGTGAGCGCCACGAACCGATCCACCGACCGCCAGGTCCCCCGGTGCACGGCCAGGGTGGTCGCCATCAGCGCGCTCTGCGCCGCCGAGTCGCGGTAGCAGCGATGCTTGATCGCCGGCACCCCCAGCGCCCGGCCCTTGCAGTCCTGGCAGATCACGCCGTCCCGGAAGTAGATCCCCGACGAGCAGACCTGCCGGTAGTTGTGCACCGTCTGCACCACCGGCACGCCGTGGCGGTGCGCCGTCCGCACCACCCAGGGCGACAGCAGGGGGTACGGGTTGTGCAGGTGCAGAACGTCCGGCCGGTGCTCGGTGAGCAGCCGGCTCAGGTCGTGCTGGGCGCGCGGAGCCCAGATCGGCGAGATCGGCAGCAGCGCCTTCGCCACCTTCGACATCGACGGGATCTCGTCGGAACTCCGGATGAAGGGCAGCACCTCGACGCCAGCGGCGGTGAGCTGAGCGATCTCCGAGTCGACGATGGTGTTCTCGCCGGAGGGTTGGGCTTCCCGGTACCGGTTGTGCGCCACCACGATTCTCACGGGAAAGAAGGCTACCGTTGAGTCGTGCCCGAACTACCGGAGGTTGAGGCGCTCGCGGGTTATCTGCGACAGCGCGCGGTGGGCCGGCGCGTCGATCGACTGGAGATCGCCGCGATCAGCGCCCTGAAGACGTACGAACCGGCACCGACAGCGGTCGCCGGCCGGGCGGTTGTCGATGCCAGCCGGCACGGCAAGTTCCTCGACGTGCTCTTCGAGGGCGACCTGCACCTGGTGGTCCACCTGGCCCGGGCGGGCTGGCTGCACTACCGGGAGGCGTTCCCGGCCACCACCCCGCTGCGTCCCGGAAAGGGGCCGATCGCGCTGCGCGTCCGCCTGGACGACGGCTCCGGCTTCGACCTCACCGAGGCCGGCACCCAGAAGAAGCTGGCCGCGTACCTGGTCACCGACCTGGCGGCGGTGCCCGGGGTGGTCAAGCTGGGCCCGGACGCGCTGGCCGCCGACCTACCCACCTTCGCGGAGCGACTGCGCAGCCGGCGGGGGCAGGTCAAGGGGGTGCTGACCGACCAGTCGGTGTTGTCCGGGGTGGGCAACGCGTACTCCGACGAGATCCTGCACGCCGCGAAGCTGTCCCCGTTCGCGATCACCGATCGGCTCACCGACGCCCAGATCGCCACACTGCACGCGGCCACCCGGCAGGTCCTCGGCGACGCTGTCCAACGGTCCCTCGGCCAGCGGGCCGCGGAGCTGAAGGGCGAGAAGCGTTCCGGGCTGAAGGTGCACGCCCGCGCCGGGCTGCCCTGCCCGGTGTGCGGGGACACTGTGCGTGAGGTGTCGTTCGCCGATTCCAGCCTCCAGTACTGCCCCACCTGCCAGACCGGCGGGAAGCCGCTCGCTGACCGACGGTTGTCCCGTCTCGTACGGTGAGTAATTCCACTTCGAGACTACGCAGCGGAATCGCCCACGCTGAGCGGAAGCTCCGGTCCGCCGTTCTGGCCACGCGCGCATCCATCGGTATAGTGGCCCGGTCCCCGGCTTCTGAAATGGTGCGGAGCCGGCCAGATCGCACCGGCACCATCGCTCGCCAATCTCCTTCGGGGCGGCGACCGGTCGGAGCCCGCGTGGGAGACTGGGACGGTGGGCGACCCGGGTCCTCACGCCGAGTGAGCGGCCCGTGTCATGCGGGAGGACATGGGTGAGGTGACGGCAAGCCTCCAGCGCCCGGTAACCAACGAAGGCCGGAGCAGACTCGTGCGGCACGTCGACAGCTTCGAGATCCAGCCGCCGACGCCGCCGTCCCACAACGGCGTCCCCCGGTCGGCGTGGACCAGGTCGCGTCGCCGGGTCTCGCGCTGGCATCGCCCCTACATCGCCATCCTGCTGCTTCTCGACTTCGGCGCTGCGGCGTTCGCGAGCTGGATCGCGATCCAGTTGTTCGACCAGGCCGCCTCCGGGTTCTCCGGCACCCAGCAGGACCCGACCTGGTTCCACACCGTCTCCTACCTGCTGCTGCCGCTCGGCTGGGTGGTGATCCTCTGGAGCAATCGGGCCTACGACCGGCGCTACCTGGGGCTCGGCCCGGACGAGTTCAAGCGGGTGATCCGGGCCTCGGTGACGGTGGCCGCGAGTGTCTCGTTCCTCGCCTTCTCCACGGTGACCCAGCTCTCCCGGTTCACCGTGGGCACCGCGCTGGTCGGCGCGACGCTGCTGATCCTCTGGGGTCGCTTCGTGGCCCGCTGGGCGCTGCACTACATCCGGCGGCGGGCCGGCCAGGCCGCCCACCGGATGGTGCTGGTCGGCACCCTGCCCGAGTGCCTGGAGGTCTACGCGGCGGTCACCCGCAGCCCGGCCGCCGGGCTGATGCCCGTCGCCATCCACATCACCGACGGGTACGCGGCGGCCCGAGGCATGCCGACCCCCGTCCCGGTGTACGCCGGACGCGACGTTCTCGCCCTCGTCCGTGAGGTCGGCGGGGACACCATCGCCGTCTGCGGGTCGGCCAGCGCCGAGCCGGGTGAGCTGCGCCGGCTGGCCTGGCAGTTGGAGGGCTCCGGCGTCGACCTGGTGGTCGCCCCGCAGTTGACCGACATCGCCGGCCCCCGGGTGCACATCCGCCCGATCGAGGGTCTGCCGCTGCTGCACGTCGAGGAGCCGACCCTCTCCGGGCCGGCGCTGCTGGCCAAGAACCTGATGGACCGGGTCGCCGCCGGCCTCGGCCTGCTGCTGCTGGTCCCACTCTTCGCGGCCATCGCCGTGGCGATCCGGATCTCCGACCCCGGGCCGGTCTTCTTCCGCCAGCCCCGGGTGGGGCACGAGGGGCGCACGTTCCGGGTGTGGAAGTTCCGGACCATGTACGTCGACGCGGAGGACCGGCTGGCCAGCCTTGTCGACCGGAACGAGACCGACGGCATGCTGTTCAAGATGAAGCAGGATCCCCGGGTCTTCCCGGTGGGCCGCTTCCTGCGGGCCTCGTCGCTGGACGAGCTGCCGCAGCTGATCAACGTGCTCTGGGGCGAGATGTCGCTGGTCGGGCCACGCCCGCTGCCGGCCGACGACGGCGACTTCCTGGGTGACGTACGCCGGCGGCTGCTGGTCCGCCCCGGCATGACCGGCCTGTGGCAGGTCTCCGGCCGCTCCGACCTGTCCTGGGACGAGTCGGTCCGGCTGGACCTCTACTACGTCGACAACTGGTCGTTGGCGTACGACCTGAGCATCCTGTGGCGCACCGTCGGAGTGGTGCTCGCCCGCAAGGGCGCGTACTAGGGCCTTGGCGCACCGGCTCCCAGGGGCAAGGATCACTGCGTGGGCGCCAACCTCTCCGCCGTGGTCGGCGTCGTATCACTCGTCACCGCGTTGACCGCGGCCCTGCTGGCGGTGCTGCGGCTGCGGGCCCGCCGGGGCATCGCCACCGCCACCCAGCGGGCCACCTACGAGGTGCTGCACACCGCCGGCCTGGCCGCCGAGCCGCTGCGGGCGGGGCTGAGCGCGGCGGGCGCGGCGAAGGCCGTACGTCATCTCCGGGCCCTGGTGGGCGCGGTCGGGCTGGCCCTCACCGACGTCGACCGGCTGCTGGCCCTGGACGGGCGGGGCACGCACCACGGCGACCAACTGCTCGCGGCGGCCCGGCGGACGGTGGAGACCGGGCGGTCGACGGTGCTCGGCGAGCAGGAGCTGCACTGCGACCGGGTCGACTGCCCGATCCGGGGGGCGGTGGTAGCGCCGTTGCAGGGGGCGGACGGCCGGGTGGTCGGCGCGCTGGTGGCGATCGCCGACAGTCCGCCCGCCCCGGGGTTGGTGCAGGCCACCCTGGAGACCGCGCACTGGGCCGGCAACCAGCTCGCCCTGGCCGAGCTGGACTCGTCGCGGGAGCGGCTGGCCCGCGCCGAGATCCGCGCGTTGCGGGCGCAGATCAGCCCGCACTTCATCTACAACGCGCTGACCGCCATCGGCTCGTTCGTCCGCACCGACCCGGAGCGGGCCCGGGAGCTGATCCTGGAGTTCGCCGAGTTCACCAGGTACTCGTTCCGGGCGCACGGGGAGTTCACCACCCTCGCCGAGGAGCTGCGCTCGATCGACCGTTACCTGACGATCGAGCGGGCGCGGTTCGGCGACCGGTTGCAGGTGCGGTTGCAGATCGCCCCGGAGGTGCTGCCTGTGACGTTGCCGTTCCTCTGCCTTCAGCCGCTGGTGGAGAACGCCGTCCGCCACGGGTTGTCCCGCAAGCCGGGCACGGGCATGGTGAGCATCGAGGCCCGGGACGCGGGCGCCGAATGCCACATCACGGTGGAGGACGACGGAGTGGGGATGGACCCGACCACGCTGACCGCCGGCATCGCCGAGCTGGCCCGGGGCACCGGCGACCCGGGCGACGACCCGGGTCAGCACGTCGGCCTCTCCAACGTCGACGAGCGGCTGCGGTCGGTCTTCGGGGACCGGTTCGGCCTGGTGGTGGAGACGGGGCTGGGCTCGGGCACGAAGGTGAGCATGCGGGTGCCGAAGTTCCACCCCGGCGTACGGGCCGGGTCGTGAGCGGGTCCGGTTTTCTCCGGGTGCTGGCGGTTGACGACGAGCCGCCCGCGCTCGACGAGTTGGCGTACCACCTGCGGGCCGATCCGCGGGTGGCCCGGCTGCACACCGCCGGGGACGCGACGGAGGCGTTGCGGCTCCTGCGGGACGCTGACGTGGACGTGGTCTTCCTGGACATCCGGATGCCGGGCCTGGACGGGATGGAGTTGGCCCGGGTGCTGCGCCGGTTCGCCCGGCCACCGGCGATCGTCTTCGTCACCGCGTACGACGACGGCGCGGTGGACGCCTTCGACCTGGGCGCCACCGACTACGTCCGCAAGCCGGTGCGGGCCGACCGGTTGGCCGAGTCGCTGCGGCGGGTGATCGGGGCACGGGTGGTGCCGTCGCACCCGGCGGCGCTGGCCCGCGCCGAGGAGGACCCGACCATTCCCATCGAGTTGGCCGGCACGACCCGGATGCTGCCGCGCTCGGCGGTGCGGTGGGTGGAGGCGCAGGGCGACTACGCCCGGTTGCACACGGCGGACGGGTCGCACCTGGTGCGGGTCTCGCTGGCCACGCTGGCGGAGCGGTGGGCCGACGCCGGTTTCGTCAGGGTGCACCGGTCGTACCTGGTGCAGCTCAAGTTGATCGCGGAGCTGCGGCTTGTCAACTCCGGCTACGTCGTGGTCATCGACGCCACCGAACTGCCGGTGAGCCGGCGGCACACCCGGGAGTTGAAGGACAAGCTGGTCCGGGCGGCGAAGCAGGACTGGGGCCGCTGACCCGGCGCTCCTGCCGACAGCACGATCGCGCCAACGCGGTGGGAATAACCGCGCCTCCCCGTACGTCGTACGGTACGTTGTCAACCGACGAATGGAGCCGCCGTGTTCGACGCCGCCACCGAGTTCGACAGTCAACTCGACCGCCTGGTGCAGCTCGGCTACCCCGCGCTGGCGGGGCTGCCCGAGCCCGCCTTCCGCGACCTGGTCGCGCCGCTGCGGGCCAGGGCGATCGAGGGCGCTGCCGGCCTGCCCGCCCCCACCGACGCCCGGGTGCCGTTCCTGCTTGTCATCACCCGGGACCTGATCGGGGTGGTGGAGCGACTGGGGCTCACCACCCTGGCCGGCAAGCGCAAGCCCGGCGTCCTCGACCGCAACTACGCCGACGACGACCTGCCGCGCTTCGACCCGATCAAGGAGCTGGAGGTGCCGGCCGGGCCGGCGTACCTGCTCTTCGACGTCGACCGGGGCGAGGAGTTCCGCAATCTGGCCCCGGCCGCCGCCATGGAGGGGATCACCGCCCAGGGCCGGCTGCCGCTCACCATCGACGAGGGTCTCGCCTTCGTCACGCTGCACCCGGCCGCGCTGGCGAGCAACAGGTGCTTCTCGCTCGTCGGTTCCCGGTGCGGCGACAAGCGGGTGCCGGCGCTCTGGATCAGTCAGGGCGCACCGAAGCTGGGCTGGTGCTGGTACGGCAACCCGCACACCTGGCTCGGCTCGGCCTCGGCCCGGCCGGAGCGCGTCGGCCTGGAGTGACAGTCCGCTGAGGAGGGATGACCGGTCGTTCAGGTCCGCCCGACCGGCCCTGCCGACAGACATCGCCGGTGGCCTATCCTCCGTTAGCCGATTCGCGTACGGGGCGCAGGGTCGGTGTGGGCGAAGCCTGCTCAAGTCGCCCCACCACCCTCACAAAGGGACATCTATGCAGCTATCCACAGCCCGCCGCGCCCTGCTGGCCGGTGCCGTCGTGGCGGCACTCGTGCTGCCCGGCGCCAGCCCGGCCCAGGCCGCGGCCACCGGGGCGGTCAGCGGACGCCTGACCACCAGCACCGGCACCGCCGCCGCCGAGGTCCTGGTGCAGGTGTACGACTCCGACAGCTACTCGTACATCGACAACACCAGCACCGACGCCGACGGCAACTACACACTCGCCGGGCTGCCCACGGGCTCGTACCTGGTGGGCTACTTTCCGCTGGAGCAGCCTGGGCAGTACTACCACCAGCAGCCGACCATCTTCAGCGCCACCCCGGTGGACGTCACCGCTGGTGGCACCGCCCGGGCCGACGACCAACTCTTCGCTATCGGCACCGTCACCGGTCAGATCGTCAACGCCGCCGGTGAGCCGGTGCCGAACCTGCCCATCGACGCCCGCGAGGTCGAGACGGGCGCCGCGACCGGTGGCCTCACCGACGAGCAGGGTCGATTCACCTTCACCACCCAGCCGGGCCGCTACGTCCTGAGCCTCCAGCCGATCCCGGGCTCCGATCAGGTGCAGTACGTGCCCGGAAAGATCGATCAGGACAGCGCCAGCGTCTTCGAGGTGAAGGCGGACGAGACCACGGTGGTCAACGAGACCACGCTGTCGGCGGGCACCCTCAGCGGCCGGTTCACCACCGCCGCCGGTGCCCCGCTCGCCAACGCCCAGGTCAGCGTCAACCTCCCCACCGGCGGCAGCGGGGCATACACGGAGACCGACGCCAACGGCGAGTTCACCGCGCAACTACTGCCGGCCTCGTACGTCGTCGGCCTGTACGCCGGTGATCGCCAGCAGTACTACCGCGGCAAGTTGGCCTTCGAGGAAGCCGACCGAGTCGAGGTGCGCGGCGGGCAGCAGACGACGATCACAGACAGCCTGCTCGGCACCGGTTCGGTCACCGTGACGGCGGTCGACTCGGTCACCGGCGCGACCATCGCCAACTTCTGCGTCCAGTCGGTCTGCAGCAACGGCAGCAGCACGGTGACCGTCACCGACCTGCCGCAGGGCAGCCACACCCTCAACGTGGACGTGTCGGACGGGCTGCACTTCTCCCGCGAGGTGACCGGGGTCGACGTGCGGGCCGGCCGCGACAGGAAGCTGACCGTGAAGCTGCGGCCCGCCGCGGTCATCAGCACCACCATCGTGGACCGGCAGAGCGGCCTTCCCGTGGCGGACATCTGCCTGGACACGTTCCTGCCGAAGCAGGCGAAGCTCGGGGCCGGCTACGGCGACTGCAGCGACCGCGCCGGCAAGATCAAGACTGGCCCGCTCGTCGCCGGCAGCTACAAGCTCTTCGCGGTGCCGCGCAACGGAATCCACGGCCGCCAGTGGGTCGGCGTCAACGGCGGCACCGGCGACGAGCGGGAGGCAGCCGTCGTCACCGCGATCGCCGGCCAGGTCGTCACCGGACCGCAGATCAAACTGGACCGGGCCGGGTCGGTCACCGGCACGGTCACCGACCCGACGGGCAAGCCGGCGCCGGACGCCGGCGTGTCGGTGCTGACCGCCCACCCGGGGGTCGGAGCAGAGGACGCCACCACCAACGAGCACGGCGCCTACACCCTCACGGGGCTCGGCCCGTACGCCTGGCCCGTGGTGGTCAGCGGCTTCTCGTACGTCAGCGAGTGGTCCGGCGACAAGCCCAGCCGGTTCACCGCCACTCCGGTGACGGTCACCGCCGGAACGGCAGCCACCAACAACGTCCAGCTCGACCAGGGCGTCCAGTTGACAGGCACCTTCCGTACGCCCGACGGCACCCCCTTCACCAGCGGGTTCGTCATCGCCCGCAGCGTCGACACCGGCGACATCGCGGGCAACGCCTGGATGACCGACGGGCAGTTCAGCATCCGCCTCAAGGGTTCGCAGAAGATCTTCTTCACCTACAACGTCTCCCTCGGTGCGAAGCAGTTCGACGGTCGCTATCTGGTGACCCAGCCGGATGGCACCCGCAAGCTGGCGCGGTTCGCCGTCCCGGCCAGCGGCAGCATGTCAGTGGATCTGGTCGTTCCGACCAGCTGACGGTTCGACGCGGCGGGGCCGGTGGCACTACGCCACCGGCCCCGCCGCCGTTTCGGCTCGGAATCCTGCAACTCGGGCCAACCCCTCGGCCCGGAGAGCCCGACTTTCAGGAAGACGAGTGGATCAAGCCCGGGTGCCGACGTCGCACTCCTGGGGCGGAGAGGAAGAGCCGGACAGCTCAGCAGGTCGTCCACAACGGGCCTCGGGAGTTCCCACACCCCAGCCGGCCCGGCGGCGGAGTTATCCACAGGCATCAGCGGTTCTCCACAGGTTGTTCACAACGCGACCCACTGATCTCCACGGCGGCTCCCTACAGTCGTGACCCATGAAGGAACGCCGGATACTGGTCGTCGAGGACGAACGGACCATCGCCGATTCCATCGCCGCCCGGCTGCGGGCCGAGGGTTTCACGGTGCAGGTCGCGGCGGACGGGCCCAGCGCCGTCACGCAGTTCCGCACCGGCCAGCCGGATCTCGTCGTCCTCGACGTGATGTTGCCCGGCTTCGACGGCCTGGAGGTGTGCCGCCGGATCCAGGCCGACCGGCCGGTACCGGTGCTGATGCTCACCGCCCGGGACGACGAGACCGACCTGCTGGTGGGGCTCGCGGTCGGCGCGGACGACTACCTCACCAAGCCCTTCTCGATGCGGGAGCTGGCCGCGCGGGTGCACGTCCTGCTGCGGCGGGTGGAGCGGGCCGCCGCCCCGACGCCGCCCGCGATCCGCCTCGGCGACATCGAGATCAACGAGGCCGAGCGGCGGGTCCGCCGGGCCGGCGCTGATGTGCACCTCACGCCGACGGAGTTCGACCTGCTGGTCCACCTCGCCGGGCGGCCCCGCACCGTGCTCCCTAGGGAACGCCTGCTCGCCGACGTGTGGGGATGGGCGGACGGGAGCGGCACCCGCACCGTGGACAGCCACATCAAGGCGCTGCGCCGCAAGCTCGGCGCCGACCTGATCCGGACGGTCCACGGCGTCGGCTACGCCCTGGAGGTGCCCGCGTGATCGGCCGCCTGTTGGACTGCCTGGAACGGGTGTTACCGCGTCCGCTGGATCCGGTCCGCTCGATCAAGATGAAGCTCGGCGTGCTGCTCGTCGCGTCCTGGGCCGTGGCCATCGGCTACTTCTGGTACGGCATCGGATGGCTCCCGCCCGGCACCGCGGTCACCAGCATCTGCATCGGGCTTGTCACCTCGCAGGTGCTCGCCCACGGGATGACCTCGCCGCTGCGCGAGATGACGGCGGCTGCCGGCGCGATGGCCCGGGGCGACTACACCCGCCGGGTACGCGCCACCTCCCGCGACGAGGTCGGCGAGCTGGCCCAGGCGTTCAACAAGATGGCTGAGGATCTGCACGCCGCGGACCAGCGCCGACGTGAGTTGATCGCCAATGTCTCGCACGAGTTGCGGACGCCGATCACCGCCTTGCAGGGCGTGCTGGAGAACATGGTCGACGGGGTGGCCGATCCCGAACCGGCCGCGCTGCGCTCGGCGCTGTCCCAGACCGAACGGCTCGGGCACCTCGTCGCCGACCTGCTCGACCTGTCCCGCCTCGACGCCGGGGTGGTGCCGCTGCGCCGGGTACGCATCGACGTGGGCGATTTCCTCGACGAGGCGGTGGAGCACGCCACCGCCAGCGCGTCCGGGGCGGCGCTGGACGTACGTTTCCAGCTCCGCGAACTGCCGGTGCCACTGACCGTCCAGGCGGACCCGTGGCGGCTGCACCAGGTCTTCGCGAACCTGCTCGACAACGCGGCGCGGCACAGCCCACCCGGCGGCACGGTGCGGCTGAGCGCCGAGGAACACGCCGACCAACTCCGCTTCGAGGTCAGCGACGAAGGCCAGGGCATTTCGCCGGGCGAGCGGTCCCGGGTCTTCGAACGGTTCACCCGCGGCGATCGGTCCGCCGGCGGCGGGACCGGGCTCGGCCTGGCCATCGCCCGCTGGGTCGTCGAGCTGCACGGTGGTCGGATCGCTGTCCTCGATCCCGTCAAGCCGCACCGGGTTGATCGGCCCGGCTGCCGCATCCAGGTCACCATCCCGAGCGATGGGCCACACCGGAAAGAGGTCGCATGACCAGCCCTGGCACCACCCCGCTGCCGGCCACCGGACCGACCGGACCGCAGGTCTTCCCGGCCGGCAGACCGGGTCCGGCCACCGCACCGCCCGCCGGTCAGCAAATCCATCCGTGGCCGGGCGCACCGGCCGTACCGAGGCCACCGTCATCGATCGAGCGGCGCTGGCCGGGGCCGTCCGGCGCCGCCCGTCCGCTGGTCCTGGCGGCGTTGACGGCGGCGGCCGTCGTCGGTGCCGCCACGCTCACGATGGTTCGTCCCGGCCTCGGCTGGCTGGTGGCCACCCTGGCCGGCACCGCAGCCCTGGTCACCGCCGGCGTCGTCCGTCCCAGGACATCGCCCCGGCCGGAGGGCGTCATAGAGCCGCCCGCGCCCAGCGCCGCACCGGGCGGGCCGGCGACGCCGGCCGCCGCACCGGGCGGGCCGGCGACGCGCGCCGCCGCACCGACGACCGCCAACACACCGGCGCCGACCACCGCCAGCACGGCCGCACCGACCACCACCGCGCCAGCACCCCCGGCTGAGTCGGCCACCACCACCACGCCCGCACCGCCAACCGCCCAGCCCGGCACGCCCCCACCGGCCACCACCGCGCCAACCCCGCCAACCGCGCCACCACCGACCACCAACACGCCGGCACCGCCGGCTGGGTCGGCCACCGCCAGCACGCCGGCTCCGCCAACTGCGGAGGCGCTCGCCCGTCCCGGTGCCACGGGGGCACCGGGGCGGGCGGTACAGATCGCCTGGGTCGTCGCGACGATCGCGTTGGTAGCGGTCGGGACGGTCCGCGCCGCCGGCTGGCTCTTCGCGCTCTGCCTGGTCGCGGCCACGGTGACCGGGACCCTCGCGGTGACCGGTGGGCGTAGCCCACTCGGGATGCTTGTCGCCGCGACGCTGCCGCCGGCCGCGACGGTACGGGCGCTCCCCTGGGCGGTACGCGGACTGCGCGACACCCGTCCGGCCGGGGCGGGGATCGGTGTGGGACGCGTCCTGAAGAGTCTGACGATCTCCGCTGGTCTGTTGGTGCTGTTCGGCCTGCTCTTCTCCTCCGCCGACGCGGTTTTCGCCGATCTGGTCACGGGCCTCCTGCCCGACATCTCACCGGATGGTGTCGTTGGCTGGTTGGTGCGTCTGGCGCTCATCGGCGGCGCTCTGCTCGGTGCCGCGTACCTGGTCAGTCGCCCACCCGACCTGGAAGGCCTGCGTCCGGGGCCGGCCCGACCGGCGCACCGGCTGGAGTGGACCCTGCCGCTGGTGTTGCTCGACGGCCTGTTCGCCGCGTTCGTGCTGGTCCAGCTCACCGTGTTCTTCGGCGGCGCGGGGCACGTGCTGCGGACGGCCGGGCTCACCTACGCCCAGTACGCCCGTGGCGGCTTCTGGCAGTTGCTCGCCGTCACCGCGCTGACCCTGTTGGTGATCGCGGTCGCGGCCCGCCGGGCACCGACGGCCACCCGAGCGGACCGACTGCTGGTCCGCGCGCTGCTCGGCACTCTCGCCGCGCTCAGCCTGGTGGTCGTCGCCTCCGCGCTCTACCGGATGCAGGTCTACACCGACGCGTACGGCGCCACCCGCCTCCGGCTCTTCGTGACGACAGTCGAACTCTGGCTCGGGCTGCTCTTCGTCCTGGTCGGGGTGGCGGTGGTGCGGCTGCGGGCCGCCTGGCTGCCCCGGCTGGTGGTTGGCACGGCGGTGCTGGCGCTGCTCGGGTTGGCGCTTGTCAACCCGGACCGGTTGATCGCCGACCGGAACGTCGACAGGTACCTGGAGACCGGCCGGTTGGACGTGACATACCTGTCCGGGCTGTCGGCGGACGCCGTGCCGGCCCTGACCCGGTTGCCCGAGCCGATGCGCGGCTGCGCCCTGCGGCAGCTCGCCGCCGAGCTGCCCCGGGACGGGCTCTGGGGGACGAACCTCGGCCGGGAGCGGGCGCGGCGCGATCTTGAGGAGGTCCAGGGGGCCGCCGCGCTGATGGACTGCACCGTTCTGCGGGGCTGGTGAGCGCGAGCGCTTGACAATCGCGCCCGGCGGGCAAGACTGCCGGGGTGGCCAAGCAACTCCCTGACGTGGGGTCGGGCGGTGCGGTACCGCCGCCCCGACGGGCCCGGATCGTGCTGGCCGAGATCAGCCGGCAGGACACCCGCGCCGAGCGGACCCGCGCCGAGCTGGCCCAGCAGACCCAGGTCGGCGAGGCGCTGGTCCGCGGCCTGGTCCGGGCCCAACTCGCGTTGGCGTTGCGGCTCTCCCTGGTGGTGGCCATCGGGTTGGGTGGGCTGCCGCTGCTGTTCGCGATCGCGCCCTCGCTCGGCCGGACCACCGTCGCCGACGTCAACCTGCCGTGGCTGCTGCTCGGGGTCGCCTCGTTCCCGTTCCTGATCGGGGTGGGCTGGGCGTACGTGCGGTTGGCCGAGCGCAACGAGCAGGACTTCACCGATCTGGTGCAGCGGCCGGAGCGCTGAGTGGGCAACGACTTCGTGGTCCCGGCCATCGTCGCGGTCACCCTTGTCACCGTCGGGATCGGCTTCTACGGGCTGCGGTTGGCCCGGACCACGTCCGACTTCCTGGTGGCGTCCCGGGCGATCAGTCCGACGTGGAACGCGGCCGCCATCGGGGGTGAGTACCTGTCGGCGGCGAGCTTCCTCGGCGTCGCCGGTCTGGTCCTCAAGTACGGCGTGGACGTGCTCTGGTATCCGGTCGGGTTCGCCGCCGGCTACCTGGCTCTGCTGCTCTTCGTGGCGGCGCCGCTGCGCCGTTCCGGCGCGTTCACCCTGCCCGACTTCTGCGAGTTGCGGCTCGGGTCCCGCCGGCTGCGCATCCTGGCCACCGCGTTCGTGATCTTCATCGGTTGGCTGTACCTGGTGCCGCAACTCCAGGGCGCCGGGCTGACCCTGGCCACCGTCGCCGGCTCCCCGTACCCGGTCGGCGCCCTGCTGGTGGCCGCCGTGGTCACCGCCAACGTGGCGTTGGGCGGGATGCGGGCCATCACCTTCGTGCAGGCGTTCCAGTACTGGCTCAAGCTGACCGCTCTCGCCGTACCGGTGATCTTCCTGGCGTTGCAGTGGCAGGCCGACGGCCGCCCGGCGGTGACGCCGCCCGACGGGCCGACGTTCCGGGCCGCGACCACCGTCGTGGTCGAGCACCGCGCGACCCTCACGCTGCCCGACGGTGACATCCGCGAGGTACGCCCCGGCGACGAGCTGACCTTCGCGGCCGGCGACCCGGTGCCGGACGTGTCCGGGGTGGCCACCGCCGCCAGCGACTGGCTGCTGCCCAGCGCCGCGGGCAACGACGACCGCGGACTGTTCGCCACGTACTCCCTGATCCTGGCCACGTTCCTGGGCACCATGGGCCTGCCGCACGTACTGGTGCGCTTCTACACCAACCCGGACGGCGCGGCGGCGCGCCGGACCACCCTTGTCGTGCTGGCCCTGGTCGGCGTCTTCTACCTGCTGCCCACCCTGTACGGGGTGCTCGGCCGGATCTACACGCCGCAGTTGCTGGTCAGCGGGCAGACCGACGCGGTGGTGGTGTTGCTGCCCGGTGCGGCCCTCGGCGACGGGACGACCGGGCGACTGCTCGCCGCGCTGGTCTCGGCGGGCGCGTTCGCGGCCTTCCTCTCCACCTCGTCCGGGCTGCTGACAAGCGTCGCCGGGGTGATCTCGACGGATGTGCTCGGCCGGGGCTCGGTACGCGGCTTCCGGCTGGCGACGGTGATCGCCGGGGCGGTGCCGACGCTGCTGGCGCTGCACGTCTCCGGGCTGGACGTGTCGCAGGTGGTCGGGCTGGCGTTCGCGGTCGCCGCGTCGAGTTTCTGCCCGCTGCTGGTGCTCGGCATCTGGTGGCGTGGGCTGACCGACGTGGGCGCCGCCGCCGGTGTGGTGGTCGGCGGCGGGGCGGCGATCGGGGCGGTGCTTGTCACAGTGCTCGGCCCGCCGCTGACCGGCTGGCCGGCCACGCTCACCACCCAGCCGGCCGCCTGGACGGTGCCGCTGGCCTTCACCGTGATGGTCGTGGTGTCGATGGCGACCCGGCGTCGGGCCCCGGCCGACGTCGCGGCCATCATGCTCCGCCTGCACACGCCCGAGACCGTCCGGCTGTAGCTGGTCGACGTGCCCGCCGTCGGAGCCGGCACGGCACCGGGGGCTGGACCCGTCGAAAGGCCTCCGACCAGGGCCGGAAGCGGTCGCGGTCGGTGGGTTAGCCGGCGTTCCGCGCCATCGACACGAACCCACGCCACGCGGCGGCGCTGAACGTCAGCACCCCGCCGTCACGATCCTTCGTGTCCCGAACGAGGACCACACCCGGAAGGTTGTCGGCGACCTCGACACAGTTACCGCCGTTGCTGCCGCTGCGGGTGCTCTTTCGCCACTGCGCGCCGGTCATGTCCATGATGCTGCCGCTTTCCTGACGAGGTCGAGTGATAGCGCCCGAGGTAGGGCATCGCCAACTATGCGCGCCCACCTGCGGCCCAGGGTAGCAATTTCCGCCGTGTCTTCGATGATCTGCGCCCGGACCTGTCCATCCACATGTGTCACCTGTGCACCGTCAGGCATTTCGGCCATAGTGAATGGGCCACCCATTCCGAGGTACATGGGTGTGTCTAGTGGCACCACGTGCACCTGCACATGCGGGAGCAGCCCGTACGCCGCGATCTGCTCGCACTGCTCGCGCATGGTCCCGCCGTCGCCCCCGACCTGGCGGCGCAGCACCGCCTCGTCCAGCACCGCGATGACCAACGGCGGGCGCGAGCGGTGCAGGATCGTCTGCCGCGACACCCGCGCCGCCACGCGTTCGTCGATCTCCTCGGCGGTCAGCGACTCCATTGACAGCGTCGCTCGCGCGTACGCCTCGGTCTGCAACAGGCCCGGGACCCACGCGAGTTCGAACCACCGCAACGCGACCGCCTCCCGCTCGATGTCGACCCACGGCCGGAACCACGCCGGTTCGCGTCGCTTGAGGACGTCCGGCCATAGATCTTCCACGCTCCGGCTGAGGAGTTCCGCGACCTGGGCGCGCTGTCTCGGCCTCGGCGTACGCCCGGGGCTCACCCACCGCTGAGCGGTCTTCGGATCAACCCCAACCTGCGCGGCGAGGCTTTCGGCGGTCTCACCGACCTCGGTCATCGCCGCTATCAGGACTCGGTTCACCGTGCCTCCATTAAGGACGTCCCGGATGTCCCACAAGCATACGCTCACGGCGTGTGAGCGTCCCGTCGCAGAACGGCAGGGTGTCGGGTGAGCGGCACCGCTGGTGGAGGCGTAGCCCGGCGGCGGTGCTGGCCCGGGGTCGCCCCGCGGGCGAGCACTCACGGGGCGGCCCCTCCCAACCCACCGGAGGGGGAGACACATGCCCGACCACCGACCCGCACCGAACCCGGCACCACCGCCCGCGTCGGTCCCGCGCCCGGTGGGAACCATCGGTCCCGTCCCGCCGCGTCCCGGCTTGCGCGCGAACCGCGTGCCTGAGTGCCGGTGGGTGCCGCGGTGACGGTGCAGATGACAGCCGGCGACGTAGTCCTTCTGACCACCGACGCGAGTGTGCAATTTCTGCGCCCGATCTGTGTTCGTATCATCCGCGAACTGCCGGAGCGGATCACGTACGACGGATGGGTGTGGATAGAAGGTTATGAGCTGAACGCGGCGGGAGACGCCCGAGCACGCCGCGAGTTGTACGTACGGCGCGAAGGGGTTCGGCTGGTGAGGTCGCACCCGCCCGCCACGCCGATGCGGCCGACCACCGGTCGCCCCGAGCGCCGTACCCCGTCGCGCGTCGGATGAGCGCCCGACCGCACCTCCAGGAGGATCGCTAATCTGTCCGCCGCCGGAAGGCGCAACTGGCGAGCGACGGATAACGTCAGCTCATGACTGTTGCGCACCCCGCGCTCGCACTGCGTGGCCTGGCCAAACGCTTCGACGGCACGGTCGCGGTGGCCGGCGTCGACCTGGACGTGCCGGCCGGCTCCTTCTACGGCCTGCTCGGCCCGAACGGCGCCGGCAAGACCACCACCCTGTCGATGGCGGTCGGGCTGTTGCGGCCGGACGCGGGATCGGCGTGGGTGCTCGGGCACGACGTCTGGCAGGACCCGGTGGCGGCCAAGCGGCTGCTCGGGGTGATGCCCGACGGGGTCCGCCTCTTCGACCGGCTGACCGGGGCGGAGCTGCTGGCGTACAACGGGTTGTTGCGGGGGATGGACCCGGCGGTGGTCGACCAGCGGGCCGCCGAGCTGCTTGACGTGCTGGCGCTCGGTGACGCCGGTCGGACGCTCGTGGTGGACTACTCGGCGGGCATGAAGAAGAAGATCGGCCTGGCCTGCGCGCTGCTGCACGGCCCTCGGGTGCTGGTGCTCGACGAACCGTTCGAGGCCGTCGACCCGGTCTCCGCGGCGCTGATCCGGGACATCCTCACCCGCTACGCGGCCGGTGGCGGCACGGTGATCTTCTCCAGTCACGTGATGGAGGTCGTCGAGCGCCTCTGCTCGCACGTGGCGATTCTCGCCCAGGGCGTCATCAAGCGGGTCGGGACGCTCGACGAGGTCCGTGGCGACCGCTCGTTGGAGCAGATCTTCGTCGAGGTGGTC
This sequence comes from Micromonospora sp. CA-240977, assembly GCF_050942285.1. Classification (NCBI taxonomy): domain Bacteria; kingdom Bacillati; phylum Actinomycetota; class Actinomycetes; order Micromonosporales; family Micromonosporaceae; genus Micromonospora; species Micromonospora sp. CA-240977. Next base: position 7,435,523 of record NZ_CP192055.1, read on the forward strand.
GGCGGGCGCACCGCGACCGGCGAGGAACTGTCGTGGCTGTCCCGGTGAGCGTGGACGCCACGCCCGCCGCGCCGGTCCGCACGGTCTCCGCTCGCCACTTCGCGCGGCTCAAGCTGCGGGTGATGGGCAACAACTTCCGGGGCCAGGGCTGGCGGATCGCCCTGTTCATCGGCGGCGCGGTGCTCGGGCTCTGGTTCGCCGCCAGCGGTTTCTTCCTCTTCGCCGCGCCCGGCCTGGCCGACGACGGCGAGTACGCGGTGCTGATCGCGGCGGCCGGGGGCGGGCTGCTGGTGCTGGGTTGGCTGCTGCTGCCACTTGTCTTCTTCGGTGTGGACGAGACCCTGGACCCGGCCCGGTTCGCGCTGCTGCCGCTGCCCCGCCGCACGTTGGTGACCGGCCTGTTCGTGGCGGCCCTGATCAGCGTGCCGGTGCTGGCGATGCTCATCGCGTCGTTCGGGCTGGTGCTCACCTCCTGGTCGTTGGGTGGGTGGTCGGCCGGGTTGGTCGCGGTCGTGGGCGTGCTCGCCGGGCTGCTGCTCTGCGTGGCCGCGAGTCGGGCGGTGACCAGCGCCTTCGCCACCATGTTGCGGTCCCGCCGGGTACGCGACCTGGCGGCCGTGCTGCTGGCGGTGACCGCCGCGCTGATCGGCCCGTTGCAGGTCTTCGGTCTGGCCGCGCTGCGGGAGGCGGACTGGGACCGGCTCTCCAGCGTGGCGACCGTGATCGGTTGGACGCCGTTGGGCGCGCCGTGGACCGCCGGCATCGACGTGGCCCAGGGGCGGGTGTGGGCGGCGCCGGTCAAGTTGCTGATCACGGTGGTGGCGCTCGGCGCCCTGCTGGTCTGGTGGTCCCGGTCGCTGGAGTCGGCGATGGTGGGTGCGGCGAGCGCCGGTAAGGCCCCGGTGCGGCGCGGCGTCGCCGGTGGCGCTGTCGCCCAACTGTTCCCCCGGGCCACCGGCTGGGCGCGCCGGGACCGGTTCGGTGCCCTTGTCGCCCGGGAGGCCCGTTACTGGTGGCGGGACGCCCGCCGCCGGGCCAACCTGATCACGATCGCGGTGGTCGGCATCTTCGTACCCGTGTTCATCAACGTTACGGGCGGGGACTTCACGGCCATGGAGAGCGGGGGGTTGACGGCGGCGGCCAGCGACAGCTCGCCGGTCGTGGTCACCATCTCCATGGTTCTCGTGGGTGTCCTCGCCGCGGCCACCCTGGCCAACCAGTTCGGCTTCGACGGCAGCGCGTACGCCGCGAACGTGGTGGCCGGGGTGCCCGGTCGGGTGGAGCTGCGGGCGCGGATGACGGCCTTCTCGCTGTACGTGCTGCCGATGCTGGCGTTCGTGTCGGTGGTGCTGTCGGTGCTGCTCAGTCGACCGGGTTGGATCGGGCTCACCTTCGGCAGCCTGGTCGCCACCTATGGCGCCGGGCTGGCGGTGAACAGCCTGGTCTCCGTGCTCGGTGCCTACTCGCTGCCGGAGTCGAGCAACCCGTTCGCGATGAACAGCGGCGCGGGCCTCACGAAGGGGCTGCTCACCCTGCTGACGATGGTCGCCTCGGCGGTCGCCGCGGTGCCGATGGTGGTGGCCGCCGCGCTGCTCGGTGACGTGTGGCTCTGGCTGGCCCTGCCACTCGGCGCGGCGTACGGGGTGGGCGTGGCACTGCTCGGCGCGTACCTGGCCGGCGACGTGCTGGACCGGCGGCAGCCGGAGTTGCTGGCCACTGTCACCCCCCGCCGCTGACCGCGGCACCGCTGGCCGGCGCCCGCGAATTCGGCGGGGGGCGTCCGGCCAAACGCCGACCTGCCGCGCCGGCCGCCCGTTATGGTGCGATCAATCGGCACGGGGGGGCAGTCGACATGAGTGTGCACACCCGCTACCGCAGCGCTGTCGTCGACGGGCTTTCCATCTTCTACCGGGAGGCGGGCGCGGAGGACGCACCGGTGCTGCTGCTCCTGCACGGCTTCCCGTCCTCGTCGCGGATGTTCGAACCGCTGCTGGACCGGCTCGCCGACCGGTTCCGGCTGATCGCGCCGGACTACCCGGGGTTCGGGCACAGCGACGTGCCGGACCGAGGGACCTTCCCCTACACGTTCGACCGGATCGCCACGACGATGTCGGGGTTCGCCGCCGCCGTCGGCGCCGACGACTATCTGCTGTACGTGCAGGACTACGGCGGCCCGGTGGGGTTCCGGATGGCCCTCGCCGACCCGGGCCGGCTGCGCGGGCTGGTGGTGCAGAACGCCGTCGCGCACGACACGGGGCTGGGCCCGCTCTGGGCGACCCGCCGGGCCTTCTGGCAGGACCGGGCCGGGCACGAGGCGGCGATCCGGGAGAACATCCTCTCGCTGGCGGCCACCCGCACCCGGCACGTCGGCAACGATCCCGCCACCGAGCGGTACGACCCCGACCTGTGGGTCGACGAGCACGCCTTCCTCAGCCGACCGGGGCAGGTCGAGGTCCAACTGGACCTGATGTACGACTACCGGACCAATGTGGCCTCGTACCCGCTCTGGCAGGAGTGGCTGCGCCGAACCCGGCCACCGCTGCTTGTCGTCTGGGGCCGGCACGACACGTCGTTCGAGGTCAGCGAGCCGGAGGCGTACCGGGCCGACGTCCCGGAGGCGGAGGTGCACGTGCTCGACGGCGGGCACTTCGTGCTCGACACGCGTCCGGACGAGGTGGCCGCCCTGATCCGGACCTTCGCCGGTCGGATCCTGGAGGCGGGGCGGCCGGGTCACAATGTTTCACGTGAATCATGAGCCGGGCGCCGAGATCCATTCCACCGACCCGTTCGCGGTGCCGAGCGGGCAACGGTCCCCGGTACGCCGACTGCGCGGCCGACTCGCCGCGCCGGTGACGCTCTGGACGGCGCCCGGCCCGTACGGGCTGACGGTGTCGTCCACGCTTGTCGCCGAGGGGGAACCGGACCGGCTGCTCGGGCTGATCGACGCCGAGTCCGACCTGTGGGCGGCCGTGGAGGAGGCCGGCCGGTTCGCCGTCACGCCGCTCGGCCCGCCGCACCGGCAGCTCGCGGACCGGTTCGCCGGCCTCTTCCCCGCCCCGGGCGGGCTCTTCGCCACCGGCGAGTGGATCGACACGCCGTACGGGCCGGTGCCGGGGGACGCCGGCGGCTGGGCCGGATGCCGCCTGGACAACGCCCGGGAGTACGGCTGGGGCCTGCTGGTGGAGGCCACCATCGAGACGGTCGAGCTGACCGGGGAGGCGTCTCCGCTGCTGCACTACCGCGGCCGGTACCACGAGCTGCCGGCCTGAACGGACGGCTCGACCGGAGCGACCGGTCACCGGGGTGATCTGAGTCACTTGGCGCAAGCAACCAACCGCTCGGCGCACTCGCCTACCGGCGTCGATCTCAGCCTTCCCTGTCGGGGAGCGCGCTCTTTACGGTGCGCGAAACTCCTCTGACGCCTGTGAAGGTGGTGATCCACAGATGTCCACGGACACACCCGCTCCGGCTGCTTCCCAGTCGGACAAGTACCTGGCCGTACAACGGTCGGACGAGTTCGCCGGGCTGCGGCGTGCGCTGCGCGGCTTCGTCTTCCCGATGACCGTCGCGTTCTTCCTGTGGTATGCGCTCTACGTCATTCTCTCCGCGTACGCCCGGGACTTCATGGGCACGAAGCTGTTCGGCAGCAACATCAACGTCGCGCTGGTCTTCGGCCTGCTCCAGTTCGTCTCCACGTTCGTGATCGCCTGGCTGTACTCCCGGTACGCGGACCGGAAGATCGACCCCATCGCCGACCGGATCCGCGAAGAGATCGGGGAGGTGACCCGTGAAGACGGTCCTCGCGGTTGAGACGGTCCTCGCGGCCGAGGCGGGCAACCACACCGCCCGCAATCTGACGATCACGCTGTTCCTGGTCTTCGTGGCGGTGACCCTGGCCATCACGATCTGGGCCAGCCGGCAGACCAAGACGGCGACCGACTTCTACGCCGGTGGCCGGTCCTTCTCCGGTTTCCAGAACGGCATGGCGATCGGCGGCGACTACATGTCGGCCGCGTCGTTCCTCGGCATCGCCGGCATCATCGCGCTCTACGGCTACGACGGCTTCCTCTACTCGATCGGCTTCCTGGTCGCCTGGCTGGTGGCCCTGCTGCTGGTCGCGGAGCTGCTGCGTAACTCGGGCCGGTACACGATGGCCGACGTGCTGGCGTTCCGGATGCGTCAGCGTCCGGTGCGTACGGCGGCGGCGGTCTCCACCATCACGGTGTCGATCTTCTACCTGCTGGCCCAGATGGTGGGTGCCGGCGCGCTTGTCGCGCTGCTGCTCGGCATCAAGCCGGGGACGGAGTTCCTCGGCATGGACGCGGCCACCGCGAAGGTGGCCACCATCATCATGGTCGGCGCGCTGATGATCATCTACGTCACCGTCGGCGGCATGAAGGGCACCACCTACGTACAGATCGTCAAGGCGTTCCTGCTGATGAGCGGCGCGCTGCTGATGACGATCCTGGTGCTGGCGAAGTTCAACTTCAACCTGTCGGCACTCCTGGGCCAGGCCGCCGAGGCGTCCGGCAAGGGCAGCGCGTTCCTCGAACCTGGACTGCGATACGGGGTCGAGGTCGCCGGCAACTCGACGCAGACCTTCTACAACAAGGTGGACCTGCTGTCCCTGGGCATCGCCCTGGTGCTCGGCACCGCCGGCCTGCCGCACATCCTGATCCGCTTCTACACCGTGCCGACCGCGAAGGCGGCCCGCAAGAGCGTGCTCTGGGCGATCGGCATCATCGGCACGTTCTACCTGCTCACCCTGGCCCTCGGTTTCGGTGCGGCGGCGCTGGTCGGCAGCAAGGCGATCACCGAACAGGACAAGGCCGGCAACACTGCCGCGCCACAGTTGGCCGAGGCGTTGGGTCTCGACTTCTTCGGCGGTGACCTGGGTGGGGCAGCCCTGCTCGCGATCATCGCGGCGGTCGCCTTCGCCACCATCCTGGCGGTGGTGGCCGGGTTGACCCTGGCCTCCTCGTCCAGCCTCGCGCACGACTTCTACGCGAACGTCGTGAAGAGGGGAGAGGCGTCGGAGCGCCAGGAGGTACGGGTCGCCCGGATCTCCGCCCTGGTGATCGGCGCGATCTCCATCCTGTTGTCGATCTACGCGCAGAACCTCAACGTGGCGTTCCTCGTGGCGTTGGCCTTCGCGGTCGCCGCCTCGGGCAACCTGCCGGCGATCCTCTACAGCCTCTTCTGGCGGCGGTTCAACACCTCCGGCGCGGTGTGGGCGATCTACGGCGGTCTGCTCTCGGCAGTGCTGCTCGTGTTCTTCTCGCCGGTGGTCTCCGGCGCGGCGACCTCGATGTTCCCGGATCACGACTGGCAGTGGTTCCCGCTGTCCAACCCGGGCATCCTCTCCATCCCGTTCGGTTTCCTGTGCGGGTGGATCGGCACCGTCATCTCCAAGGAGCACGACGAGGACAAGTACGCGGAATTGGAGGTGCGCGCCCTCACCGGGCATGGCGCCCACTGATCACCGCAGCTCGCGAGGACGGGCCCCCGGTCAACGCCACGCGTCGACCGGGGGCCCGTCCCGGCAACCCGGGGTCGGTAGGCTGACCAGCATGAAGGTTGCTGAGCGCTTCGGTTCCGGTCACCGTGTTCTCGTCACCGGCGGCGCTGGTTTCGTCCCATCGCATCTGGTGGATGTCCTGATCGCCCGTGGCTGCACTGTGGTGGCGCTCGACAACTTCGTGACCGGCTCCAAGGAGAACGTCGCCCACCTGCTGGACCAGCCCACCTTCACCCTCGTCGAAGCGGACATCTCCGAGGGCCTGCCGACCCACCACCCGGCGCTGGCCGAGCGGTTCGACGCGATCCTGCACATGGCCTCGCCGGCCAGCCCCACCGACTTCGCCCAACTGCCGGTGGAGATCCTCCGGGTCGGCTCGGTGGGCACCCTGCACCTGCTGGAGCGCGCGACCGCCGACGGCGCCCGGTTCCTGATGGCCTCCACCTCCGAGGCGTACGGGGACCCGAAGGAGCACCCGCAGCGCGAGACCTACTGGGGCAACGTCAACCCGATCGGGGTCCGCAGCGTCTACGACGAGGCGAAGCGCTTCTCCGAGGCCGCGACGATGGCGTACCACCGCTACCGCGGGCTCGACGCGGCCATCGTCCGGATCTTCAACACGTACGGCCCGCGGATGCGCCCGGACGACGGTCGCGCCATCCCCACGTTCATCTCCCAGGCGCTGCGCGGCGAGCCGATCACCGTGCACGGCAGCGGCAACCAGACCCGGTCCATCTGCTTCGTCGAGGACCTGGTGCGGGGCATCCTGCTGTTGCTCGACTCGACCGAGACCGGCCCGGTCAACTGCGGCACCGAGCACGAGTTGTCGATGCGGCAACTCGCCGAGTTGATCGTGTCACTCTCCGGCAGCACCTCGTCGGTGACCTATGTCACCCGCAGCTCGGACGACCCGGAGATGCGCCGGCCCGATCTCACGCTCGCCCGCGAACTGCTCGGCTACGAGCCGACGGTGACGCCCGAAGATGGCCTGCGACGCACCATCGCGTACTTCCGGGCGCGGCTGGGATGACCAGTTCGTCGGCACCGGCGGTCTCTGAGTGTCGGCTGAAGGCGGCGGTGGCTCCCGCTACGTACCCTGAGTGACATGTCTGCGACCTCGTCTGCCGGCGTCCCGCATCCGCACCTGCACCGCAGCGCCGGACGCGCGTCGGTCCCCGGCCCCGATCGGGGCGCCTCCGGGCGCGCCCGTCCGACCGAGGCGCGCTTCTACCCGCCGTACGACGAGGAGCAGCCCAGGCCCGGTGGTCCGGTGGGGCCACGGGGGCCCGGCGGGCCGGGTGGCCTCGGCGGCTCGGGGCCGCGTGGGCCGCGCCCCCGTTGGGGTCGGATCGCCCTCGTCTCGGGGGTCGCGGTGCTGGTGCTGGCGCTGCTCGGCGGCATCGGCGCCTGGTTGTACGCCCGCAACCTCGACGGCGACCTGGCCCGCACCGACCCGTTCGCGGAGATCACCGGTGGCCGGCCGGCCAAGACGGTGGATGGCGCGCTGAACATCCTGCTGGTGGGCAGCGACTCGCGGGACCCGGACGCGCCTGTCGACAGCAAGAGCCAGTGGCGCGCCGACACGATCATCGTGATGCACATCCCGGCCGACCACCAGGAGGCGTACCTGGTCTCCATCCCGCGTGACCTCTACGTGCCGATCCCGGAGAGCGCGGGCGCGGACTGCGGCTCCGGACAGCGCGCGAAGATCAATGCCGCGTTCGCGTTCGGCGGTCTGCCGCTGGCGGTGCGCACCGTGGAGTGCTTCACCGACGTCCGGATCGACCACGTGATGGCGATCGACTTCGGCGGTTTCAAGGAGGTCACCGACGCCCTCGACGGGGTGGACCTGAAGGTGGAGCGGACCATCACCTCGATCCACAAGCCGTACCGGACGTTCACCAAGGGCACCAACCACATGGACGGCGCGGAGGCGCTGGACTGGATCCGGCAGCGCAAGCAGTTCCCGGACGGGGACTTCGCCCGGATGCGGCACCAGCAGGAGTTCCTGCGGGCCCTGATGGACAAGGCGGCGAGCACCGGCACGCTGGCGAACCCGGGCAAGCTCAACAACTTCCTCAAGTCGGTGACCGCTGCCGTAACCGTCGACAGGGATTTCTCGGTTACCGACATGGCGCTGCAGTTCCGCAACCTGCGCGGCCAGAACCTCACCTTTGTGACAAGCCCGAACTCGGGCAGCGACACCATCAACGGCGAGTCGGTGGTGGTGTCGGACCGGGAGAAGGCACTCGCCATGTACCAGGCCATGACGGCCGACACCATGGCGGACTGGGTCAAGGCCAACCCGCCGAAGGGCAAGGACGGCGGCTGACCGCACCGGTCGGTCCGGTGGTACGCCGGGCCGACCGGCACCCCGCTGTTCGGGTCATCGAGGCGCGACGATCGACCTGATTCGTGTGCATCGGCGTCGAGATTGACCCAGGATGAACTCGCCAAGTCGATTTGATGTACGTACAGTGGTGCCGCCCCCTCCTGATCACGAGCTGGAGCACGCATGCCGGTTCAGGCCAGTCGCCGCCCTCCTTCCCCCGGGTCCGCCGCCCCCAGCGGCCGTGTCGCCGCGGCCATACCCATGCAGGCGCAGCCCTCGCGTGGTGGGCCGGGCGGTCGCCCGCCCGGCAGCGGCGACGGCGGCCGGGTGGTCGGCGGAGGGTCGGCGAAGAAGCGGACCAAGCGCAAGGATCCGCTGTGGGCCCGGCTGACAGTGGTGTTCGGGGCGGTGCTGATGCTCAGCAGCGGTGTGGGCATCGTCGGCGGCAAGGTGCTGATCGGCCAGGCGACCGGGGACATCGCGCAACGGAACCTGCTGGGTGACGCGAGCAAGTCCGACGCCGAGGGCGGGGCCAGTCTGGACGGCCCGATCGACATGCTGTTGCTCGGCGTGGACGCCCGGGAGCGCTGGGCCGCCGACGACGTGCGCTCGGACAGCATCATCATCCTGCACGTCCCGGCCACGCACGATCAGGCGTACCTGATCTCCATCCCCCGGGACACCGAGGCGCAGATCCCCGCGTTCCCGAAGAGCGGCTACACCGGCGGCACCGCGAAGATCAACGCTGCGTTCGAGGCCGGCGCCCGCAACGGCGGCGGCTGGGAGGGCGGCGCCCAGCTGATGGCCCAGACGATCAAGGGCCTCACCGGCATCAGCTTCGACGGCGCGGCGATCATCAACTTCGGCGGCTTCAAGAACGTCATCGACACCCTCGGCACCGTGCGGATCTGCGTGAGTCACGAGGTCAAGTCGAAGCACATGTCGATCGTCGACGGCAAGCCGATGTGGAACGCCGACGCCAAGAAGACCGGCAAGCCGCGCACCGCCGTGGTGCACAAGAAGGGCTGCCAGCAGATGGAGGGCTGGGCGGCACTCGACTACTCCCGGCAGCGCTACGGGCTGCCCGGTGGCGACTACGACCGGCAGCAGAACCAGCAGCAACTGATCAAGGCGATGGCCAAGAAGGCCACCGACGGCGGGATGCTGACCAACCCGACAAAGCTCCAGCAGCTGATCAAGGCGGCCGGCAAGGCGTTCGTGCTGGACACCGGCGGCGCGTCGATCGAGAACTTCATCTTCACCATGCGCGGGGTGACAGCGAACGAGCTGACCATGCTCAAGACCAACAACGGCACCTTCAACGGCACCAGCAACGGCACCGAGGCGCTGAACGACGAGACGAAGGACATGTTCCGGGCGGTCAAGCAGGACAAGCTCGCCGAGTTCGTCTTCAACCACCCCGAGGTGATCTCCACCCGCAAGTGAGGGACGGCGGCCGGAAGTCCTAGAAAGCCGGCGACCACCCCGTCACCGCCCGTAGCCTGACGTGAACAGGTTTCACGTATCGGCTGCGGGGAGGCGGTCACGTCCAGGTGGGGACGGAACGTGGCGGGCCGGGCCGGAGCGGCCCCGCCCACCCGAGCACGCCGCGCCCGAGGGTCACGGATCATGCTCGGCGTCGGCCTGGCCCTCGTCCTGCTGGCCGGGCTCGCCATGGTCGGGCTCAAGACGCTGAGCAACCGGTACGACCGCACGGTGACCAAGGAACAGTTGCTCGACCCCAATGCCCGCGTTGACCGCACCGACCTGAACGGGCCGCTCAACTATCTCCTTGTCGGCTCCGACCGCCGCCCCGGCGGCAGCGGACCGGACCAACGCTCCGACACCATCCTCATCGTGCACGTGCCGGCCGGCCAGCGGGAGGCATACCTGGTCTCCGTCCCACGTGACCTGCTGGTGGCCATCCCGCCCGCGAACGGCTTCGGCGGCGGTCAAGACAAGATCAATGCGGCGTACGAGCACGGCGGCGGCGGACCGGCCGGAGCGCAACTGCTCTCCGCGACCCTCAACCGGCTCACCGGAATCCGGTTCGACGGCGCCGCGCTCATCGACTTCTCCGGCTTCCGGAAGGTCATCGACCTGCTCGGCGGGGTGCAGATGTGCGTGGACACCGAGGTCCGCTCCATCCACACCAACCGGGTCTTCCCCGTCGGCTGCCAACAGATGGACGGAGCGCAGGCGCTCGACTACGTCCGGCAGCGCTACGACCTGCCCGGCGGCGACTACGACCGGCAGCACCACCAGCAGCAACTGCTCCGGGCGATGCTGGACAGCGCCGGCAAGGCCGACCTGCGGAGCAACCCGGTCAAGTTCGATCAGGTGCTCCGGGCGGTGGGCAGCTCGTTGACAGTCGACACCAACGGCGTACCCCTGGAGGACCTGCTCCTCGCGCTGCGCGCGCTGCCGCCCGACGGGATGCGGGGCGTCCAGGTGCCGTCGTCCCCACAGATCATCGACGAGGTGTCGTACGTGGTGCTGGACAACGGCGGCAACGGGCTGTTCGAGGCGGTTCGCGGCCGACAGATGCCGTCCTGGGCGCAGGCCAACCCGCAGTGGGTGACCCGGTTGTGACGGTGTCGACGGCGAGGTCGGTGCGGAACCGGTCCACGAGGATCTAGTGTTGCTTCCTGTGTTCGGACCCCAGGTTCCCACCGTGCCCGTGACCGAGATCGCCGACGAGACCTACCTGCTGGATGTGCGGGAGGCCGACGAATGGGCGGCCGGCCATGCTCCCAACGCCCACCACCTGCCGATGATGGAGCTGCCGGCCCGGCTCGCGGAGGTGCCCACCGACCGGGAGGTGGCGGTCGTCTGCCGCTCCGGGGGACGTTCCGCCCAGGTCGTCGCCTACCTGGTCAACAACGGCTGGGAGCAGGTGCGTAACGCCGACGGCGGAATGCGCCAGTGGGCCGCGGTCGGCCGCCCGGTGGTCGACGCGAACGGGCAGCCCGGCCAGGTCATCTGAGGCGGCCGGGATGGGTGGTCCACTTGTCTTCGCCCACCGCGGCGCCTCGTACGACCTTCCCGAGCACACCCTCGCCGCGTACCTGCGCGCTCTCGACGAGGGCGCCGACGGCCTGGAGTGCGACGTCCGGCTGACCCGGGACGGGCACCTGGTCTGCGTGCACGACCGACGACTCGACCGCACCAGCAACGGTCGCGGTCTGGTCAGCGCGCGTACCCTCGCCGAGCTGGACGCGCTGGACTTCGGCTCGTGGCATCCGGGCAGCGCGCCGAACGGGGACGTCCCGCCGGACGATTCGCACACCCGGCTGCTGACCCTGACCCGGCTGCTGGACGCGGTGCTCGCCGCCGGGCGGCCGGTCCGGTTGCTGGTAGAAACGAAGCACCCGTCGCGCTACGGCTCGAACGTGGAACGGCGACTCGTCAGCCTGCTGCGTCGGTACGGGCTGGCCGAGCCGGCGCCGGACGACCCGGTGCAGGTCACCGTCATGTCGTTCTCCCCGCTGGCGGTCCGCCGGGTGCGCGAACTCGCCCCGACGCTGCCCACTGTGCTGTTGCTTGAGGTGTTGCCGCGCTGGCCGCAGTTGGGTCGGCTGCCCTTCGGCACCCGGATCGCCGGACCGGGCATCAGCCTGGTCCGGGCCCGCCCGCAGCTGCTGCCCGCACTTCGCACGGCCGGCAACCAGGTGTACGTCTGGACGGTCAACGAGCCGACCGACCTTGAGCTGGTGCTGGCGGCCGGGGCGGACGGGATCATCACCGACCGGCCCGGGTACGCCCTCGCCCGGCTGGACCGCTGACCGGGCAGGGGTGCCAAATCCGGGTCGGCGGGGCAGACTCGGGCACATGCCGGAGCGTATCGATTTCCCCGCTCTCCTCACCGGTCACACAGTCGTCATCGAGATGATCAACTCTGGGGAGGCGGGCCTTCCGGTCCTCACCCAGCTGCTCCGGGTGGCCCAGCCGGCCCTCGGCGCGACCGGGATGGCGTTCGTCGAGTTCGGTCCGACAGGTGGTCGGGTGATCGCCGCGACCGGCGCGGCGGGGTGGGCCCTCGGCCGTCCGCTGGCGGTCGACGACCCGGACACGGTCTGCCTGCTCAACGGGCCACGGGTGCGCAACGTGCTGGTGGGCCGCCTGAACGGCAAGCTGGCCGGTGAGCTGGCCGGCAGTGACCTGCGCTGGATGGTGGTCTCGCGGGCCGAGATCGGCGGCCACACCGTCGGCAGCCTGCACGCGCTCTATCCCGGCGACGACGAGCCGGACGCCGAGCGGCAGGGGGTGGTCGCCTACCTCGCGTCCTGTGTCGCCCACATGTACGGCGACCAGACCGGCCTGCCGGTGCACGGTGACGGCCCGGTGGTGGCGGCCCTCGCCGACGGGCTGGCCGTCGTCGACCGGGACGGGCACGTCCGGCTCTGGAACCCGGCCGCCGCCCAGGTCACCGGCCGGCCGGTCGAGCAGGCGCTGAGCCGTCCGCTGCCGTTTCCACTGCCGCCCTCCGGTCAGGTGCGGGATCACCGGATGCCGGACGGCCGCTGGCTGCGGATCACCTCCGGCGACCTGCCCGGTCCGGGCACGCTGCGGGTGGTCACCTTCCGCGACATCACCGACCAGCAGCGCCGCGACCACGACCGGGAGTTGTTCGTCGCGGTGACCAGCCACGAACTCCGCACCCCGGTCACCGTGATCAAGGGGTACGCCGACACCCTCACCGACCACTGGGACTCGCTGACCGAGGTCGACCGACGGCAGGCTGCCCGGGTCATCGGGCAACGCGCCAACGAGCTGGCCCGGCTTGTCGACCGTCTCCTCAGCTCGGCGGCCGAGGCCGGGCCGGGCGACGACCCGCCCACCCCGTTCGACCTCGGCGAGGCGCTGCGCTCCGCGGTCCTGGACCTGCCGACGGAGTTGCGTCGCCGGTTGGTGCTCCGCCTCCCCGGCGACCTGCCCAAGGCGCTCGGCCACCGGCCCAGCCTGGCCACCGTGCTGACCGAGTTGACGACGAACGCCGGCAAGTACTCCCCACCGGAGTCGCCGATCGAGATCACCGCCTCGGTGGACGGTCAACTTGTGGCGTTCCGCGTCAGCGACCGGGGCATCGGCATCCGACCGGAGCACGTGGAGCGGGCGTTCGACAGGTTCTGGCAGGGCGAGTCCGGCGACCGGCGCGGCTACCCGGGGGCGGGGCTCGGCCTCTATCTCGTCCGCCGGATCGTTGAACAACAGAATGGATGGGTATCCCTACGTCCAAGGACCGACGGCGGTACGGTCGCAGAGGTGCGGCTACCACGCGGTTGACCGAGGTGGCGCGACGTGGAGGCGACGGTGGCAGCGGCAGCGGCAGCGAGGGATCAGGCGTGGTGCGTGGTGGTCCCGCACCACCCGGCCGGGGCACGACTGGCCCGGCACCGGCTCGCCGGTGAACTGGCGGACATCGTGCCCCCGACGCTCCTCGCGGATCTGATCGCGGTGCTCGCGGAGCTGGTGGGCAACGCGGTGCGGCACGCCAGGCCGCTGCCCGGCGGAGTGGTCCGGGTGGCCTGGCGGTTGCGGCCCTCCACCCAGGGCCCACTGATCCAGCTCGGAGTCACCGACGGCGGCGCGAGCACCGCGCCACGGATCCGGACGGCCAGCGCGGACGCGGCGGACGGGCGAGGGCTGCACATCGTGGCCGGTCTGGCGACCCGTTGGGGTGTCGAGCGGGACGGCATGGGCCAACGCGTCTGGGCGGAGTTCGACCCGGCCCCGGCGCCCCGATCCGACCTGGTGCCGGCGGGCTGAGTCCGGCTCTGGCGGGTCCGGCCCACGTCGGGCCGGCCGGGGCTCTAGGCTGTGACGCCGTGAGTAAGCGTCGAAAGAGCCAGCGCACCGCCACCGACACCGCCCCCCGCCGCGACAAGGTTCGGGACGTCTTCGTGCCGCGTCCGTTCGACGGGCTGGTCGACGAGGTCGAGTGGATCGCGCTACGCGAGTTGGTGCCGGCCGCCTCCGCGCCGCTGCGCCTCTCGCCCGCCCTGGTCGAGGAGTTCGGGGACCGGCCGGCGACGCTCGCCACGGTGCTGCCGATGGCCGCTCCGGCGATCACCAAGCCGGACGGTCGGGTGCTCATCGGTCTCCAACGCCACCAGCAGTCCGGTGACGTCTCCCGGGATCTGGCCGAGGCGCTGCTCAGCGCGCTGCGGACCGAGCCGGGTGGCCAGGTGACAGTGCCGCCGCTGCCCGGCCCCGGGCCGCGCCTCCAGGACGTCCTCGTGGACGGCCCCCTGGAGATCACCATGCACGACGGATTCGAGTTCTGGCTCGACCCCGGGGCCGCCGACGATCCGACCGTCCAGGCGTCGCTGGAGCGGGCGAACGCGGCCATCTACCCGACAGTGCGGCTGACCGCGGCGAAGGCCGCGTACTGGTGCCAGGTCCCGGAGAAGGCACACGTGCGGTGGGTGCTGCCCGACGACGAGGACGACGCCCTGGACGCGTTGGCCCGCCTCGGCGCGGCCGGCTCGCTGACGCTCGGCGAGCAGACCAAGTTCGCCGGCATGTTCCGCGCGCACGGTCGACTGGTGCCGGTCTGGGACCTGCCGGAGGCGACTCCGGCGGCCGACTGGGAGGAGCCGGTGGCGCAGTTCGCCAAGCGGTACGCCGAGGCGCTGGCCGCCACCGACCCGCTCGACGCCGCCGCCCGGCGCTCCCGCCAGGGACTGCTCGGCCGGCAACTCACCCTCCGCTGAGCCGCGAATGGGCGCCTTCTCCGGAGAAGGCGCCCATTCTCACAACGGGTCGCGGGTGATCGGGCAGGACATGCAGCGCGGCCCGCCCCGACCGGAGCCCAACTCGGAGCCGGCGATCGGGATCACCTCGATGCCCGCGCGCTCCAACTGGGCGTTGGTCTCGGTGTTGCGCTCGTAGCCGACGCAGAGCCGGGGCGCCAGGGCGAGGGTGTTGTTGCCGTCGTCCCACTGCTCGCGTTCCGCGGTCACCGGGTCCAGCCCGGTGTCGATGACCCGCAGCAGGTCGAGGTCCATCGCGTCGGCGGCGGCCCGCAGGAACGGCGCGGGTCCGTCCACCCGCGGGTCCGCACCGTCCGCGCCGGCGATAACCGTGTACGCGGACAGCGAGCTCGCGATGTTGGGATACATCAGTACGGCGTCCACGTCGACCATCGTGCAGACCGTGTCGAGGTGCATGGTGGCGCGCTTCTGGGCGATCGGCACCACCAGGATGGTGTGGGCCAGGCCGGCGGCGAAGACCTGTCGGCCGAGTCGTTCCGCGCCGGCCGGGGTGGTCCGTTCGCCCACCCCGACCGCCAGCACCCCGGGGGCGAGCAGCAGCACGTCCCCGCCCTCCAGGTGCTCAAGGTTCGGGCGGTAGACGAACTCGGTGCCGGCGAAGCGGGGATGGTGGCGGTAGATCGCGTCGGTCAGGGTGGTCTCGCGGCGTCGGGCCGGCATGGCCAGGCTTGTGACGCCGACCCGGTCGCCGATCCACAGCGACGAGTCGCGGGTGAACAGCAGGTTGGGAAGCGGGTCGATGACGAAGTCGTGCCGGTCCATCAGCGTGTAGACCAGTCCGCCCGGCCGCTCCGAGCTGATCCGCAGTTCCTCGTGGGCCAGCCCGGCGGTGAGCACGTCGGCCAGGGCGGCCGGGTCGAGGTAGGAGAGATGATCGGCGACGCGGGCCCGCAGGGTGTCGCCGAGCCGGCGGGAGCGCAGCACCTGCTCGGTGAGCTCGGCCCGGGCGTCCGCGACGGCGAGCGTCTCGGCCAGCAGGGTGGCCAGGTAGAGCACCTCGACTCCACGGTCGCGCAGGGCGGCGGCGAACGCGTCGTGCTCCTCCTGGGCTCGTCCGACCCAGGGGATCGCGTCGAACAGGAGCGAGTCGTTGTTGCGTGGGGTGAGCCGGGCCAGTTCGGGGCCGGGCCGGTGCAGCAGTACGGTGCCGAGCCGGCCGACTTCACTGTCGACGTAGTGGGTCACTCCCGCAGCGTAGGGCAGGGTTTGGCGGCATCCGAGAAAAGAACTGTGGATGAATATGGCATTCATCCGTAGTCACTCCGGCGCTCCGGCTTGCCGAACACCGGTAGTGGCAACGTAGGGTAGTGAGGACATAACTTCGAGGGACCTTTTGCCGGAGGTCGCGATGACTGTCTTTCCCGCACGACGAGCCGTACCGTCCGCTCGGGCACTGCCGCCCGTCGCGGTGCCACACCCCCGCGTCGAGTCGCCGGGGGTTCTCGAACCGGTCCGTCCGACACCGCTCGAATGGGCCCGCCGCCGTCGTGCCGAGCGGGGCGCGCGCCGCCTGGAGGCGGCCGGGGCGCGGGCACTGGGTCAACTCGACCACCTCGGGCCCGCCTGGCACGTCATCGAGTGGCCGCGCACCGACGTCACCGACGTCCTCGACCGCGGTCAGGACGAGCGGGCCGGGTTCCTCGCCATCGGGCCGAGTGGCCTCTTCGCCGTGACAATCGCCGACCACGGCCGGGCCAGGGTGCTCGTCGCCGGGGACGTCGTGCAGATCAACGGCAAGCGTCCGCCGTACGTGGCCGAGTCCCGCCGGGACGCCAAGCGGGCAAGTAAGGCCCTCTCCGACGCGGTGGGGCTGCCGGTCCCGGTGACGCCGGTGCTGACCTTCGTCGGCTCCGGCGTGATCAGTGTCTACGGCCTGCCGAAGGACTGTCTGATGGCCACCCATCGAGAGCTGGACCGGCTCCTCGTGGCCGGTGGCAGCCGGATCAGCCCGGCCACCGCCGAAAAGCTTTCCCGGGTCGCCCAGCACCCCGGCACCTGGCTGAACGGCACGTACCGTCCACCAGCCGACTACCGGTGGTATGACGAGGGCCGAACGGCCGCTGACAAGCCGGCCCACCGCCGGTAACGTCACCGGCGACGCCACGCGGCTCCGGTCCCCCTTCGACCTCACCGGTTTCCGCGCCGTCGCCGACCGCCTCGGTTCACCCTGCGCGGCTCGGTGACCCGGTGCGCTCGGTGATTCCGTCGGCGACCCGCTAGCGTGGACAGTCGATCGGTGCACATAGGAGGCGCGGTGGCCCACGTCGAACTTTCGCTCTCAGAAGCGTTCGTGCCGGCGGCGCGGGCCTCGACAGAGCCGGAGTCCGGCAACGTCGGTCAGTGGTCCTCGACGGTCTCCCGGGCCTCCGAGCCGTGCCTGCTGATCGACGCCGACACCCTGGTGGTGGCAATCTCCACCGCCGGCTGCGAGCTGCTCTGCCTGGGCGAGCCCGACGGCCTGATCGGGCGACCGCTGCTCGACGGCGGGCTGCGCCTGCTCGATTTCACCGCCAACCGGGGCGAGCTGACCGAGGCCGAGATCGACAAGATCCCGCCCCTGTTGGCGCTCTCCTCCGGTCGACTCGCCCGCGGGTTACTCCGGGTGCAGGCCGCCTCGGCGAACAGCTCCGACGCGACAGTCGACGCGATCTCCACCCCGGTGCTCACCGACGGTGCCGTGGCCGGCTCGCTCACCTTCTTCTCCGAGGTCTGACCAGCGGCAAGCCGCCCACGGCGTTGCTGGCTCAGCCTTGCGCGACGAGGCCGTAAGGTGCCCTCATGCTCGATGTCGCAGTGCTGCCAGGGGAATACGCTGTGTGTCGGCTGGCCACCGGCACCGCCCTGCCGTACGCGCTGTCGAGCGGGCTGAGCGGCACCGACGTGGTCACGGTGAGCTGGACCTCCGATGGGATCTCGGTGATCTGCCCGGCAGATCGGGTTCCGGCGCAGGCCGTGGTGGAGACCGTCTGGCGCTGTCTACGGGTGACCGCCCCGGTGCAGTTGGCCAGCACCGGCAGTCTGGCCGCGCTCGTCGACCCGCTCGCCGAGGCACGGGTCAGCGTGCTCACCTTCTCCACCTTCGACACCGACTATCTGCTGGTGCCGGCCGTCCGGCTGACCGAGGGCACGGCCGCGCTCCAGCGCGCCGGGCACCGCGTCACCGGCTGACCTACACCGGCTCGGCCGCTGACCCTACGATGGGCTCGGCCACCCCGGCCGCGACGAATTCTCCGATGTCCCGAGGATCGGCCCGTGCCGTTCACCCCGCCCCGCCCCTCGTCTCCCCCACCCCGGGCGACAATCCACCTTCCATCGGCGCCGCGTGGCCGGGCGTCCGATCACGTCCCCGCGCGACCCACGGTCCGGATCCGACCTGTCGCGTTCGCGGTGCTCGCCGTCGCGGTGCTCGCCGGCTGTGGCGCCCCACCCGAGTTGTCGGAGCCGACTGCCGTGCCCACCCGCACCGCAGCCCCGACGGCATCCGGCCCGAGCACCCCACCCACCCGCCCGCCGGCCAGCGCGCCGCCACCCGGTCCGGTAACGCCCACCGCGGACGCCGGGCTGGTCGCGACGGCCTGCCGGAACGGCCCGACCGGCCAGCGGGTGGTGCAACTGCTGCGGGGCCGGGCCGGAGTGCTGCCGACAAACGTCCGGGTCCAGGTCCGCACCGGGCCGCTCTGCGCCGGCGAGTGGCAGTACACCGTCCTGGAGGTGACCGGCCACGAGGAGCTCCAGGTGGTCACCCGGGGTCAGGCCAGCGCACCGGCCCTGGTCACCGCCGGCACCGACGTCTGCACCATCGAGGTACGCGCCACCGGCCCGGCCGGGATCCGCGCCCTCGCCTGCGACGCCGGTCCGCCCGTCCGGCCGAGTGCGTAGGCTGGTCGGCATGCCGGGAACACCGCCGACACGCTTCGTCTACCTCGGGCCGGAGGGCACCTTCGCCGAGCAGGCCCTGCGCACCCTCCCCGCCGCCGAGCGCGGCACCTGCACGCCTGCCCGCAGCGTCGGAGAGGCGCTGGACAGCGTCCGGACCGGAGACGCTGACGCCGCACTGGTCCCGCTGGAAAACTCGATCGGCGGCGCGGTGGGCGTCACCCTGGACGAGATGGCCGAGGGCGAGCCCCTGGTGATCACCCGGGAGGTGATCCTGCCTGTGGAGTTCGTGCTCGGCGCCCGGCCCGGCACGCCGCTGACCTCGATCCGCACCGTGGCGGCCCATCCGCAGGCCTCCACCCAGTGCCGGGGCTGGCTGCGTGACCATCTGCCGGACGCCGTGGTGATCGACGTGCTCTCCAACGGGGCGGCAGCGGCGGGCGCCGGTGCCGGCTCGTACGACGCGGCCATCTGCGCGCCGATCGGGGCTGCCCGACACCGCCTCGCGATCCTCGCCGACAAGATCGCCGATCACCCGGACGCGGTGACCCGGTTCGCGCTGGTGTCCCGGCCCGGTCCACCCCCGCCGCCGACCGGCGACGACCTCACCTCGCTCGCTGTCTACATCGCCCACGACCGGGTCGGCGCGCTGCTGTCCGTGCTGATGGAGCTGGCCGTCCGGGGCGTCAACCTGACCCGGATCGAGTCCCGCCCCACCGGGGAGGCGCTGGGCCGCTACGTCTTCTTCCTGGACTGCACAGGGCACGTGGCCGACGGACGACTGGGCGAGGCGTTGCAGGGGTTGCGCCGGGTCTGCGCGGACGTCCGCTTCCTGGGCTCGTACCCCCGGCACCGGTGGGCCGAGGCGGCGGGTGACCGGCCGGTGCCCGCGCCGGCGGGCCTCTCCGACGCCGACTACGTCGACGCGGCGGCCTGGCTGGCCCGACTGCGCACCGGTGACCTGACCTGACCGGGCGCTCCCGAAGCTCGGGAGCGCCCGCGCCGGGGTCGTCAGCTCAGCAGACCGCCGAGCAGGCCGCCCTCCTGCTGCTGCTGGCCGCTGCCCATGACCGGCGGCTCCTCGGAGGGCTGCACCACAACGAAGCCCTGGCCGGCGAAGCTCATCGTGAACGACTCACCGGTGCGGCGGCCCAGCAGCGTGCCGAGGCCCAACTGCTCGGCCCGGTGGTAGCCGGTCTGGAGGTTGGCCGACCAGCAGACCGCGGCCTGCGGGTCGACGTACGTGGGGGCGTCCACGTTGAGCACGACCGGGGTGCCCTTTGTGGTGATGGCGATCCGCCCGTAGCCGCTGAACACACAGTTGAACAGGCCGGACGATGAGGCCATGCCGGCGCCGCCGACCATCCTGATGTCGTACTGGAGGGTCGAGTCGAAGGCGAGCACGCTGGAGCCGTTGATGGAGAGGGCGTCGCCCGGCTCCAGGTCGATGATGTGCACGTCCTTGGCGAGTTCGGCGAGGAAGACGTCACCCTGGCCGGAGACCTTCATCAGGGGGACGCCCTCGCCGGTGAGCTTCTGCTTGAGAAACTTGCCGAGCCCGCCCGACCCAAGCGCCTGGAACTGCACATTGCCCTGGTAGGCGACCATCGACCCCACCCGGGCCATCGCCTCGCCGTTGAGTTCGATCTTCAACATCTTGGAGTTCTGCAGCCGCATGCCGGGCTGCGCGGACTCCTTCTCCAGATTCTCCGCCGAGAACAGCTCACTGCGCATGAAAAGGTGCCTCCTGACAGGGTTGCGGTCGCTGCACCGACGGTAGGCGACCAGGGCAACTACGGGCCATCGGCCGAGCGGCGACCACGTGGCCGTCGGTGGGCTCAGCCCCAGCCCAGCGCGTGCAGCCGTTCGTCGTCGATGCCGAAGTGGTGGGCGATCTCGTGCACGACGGTCACCGCCACCTCGTCGACGACGTCGTCGTCGTTGTCGCAGATCCGCAGGATCGGGCGCCGGTAGATGAAGATCCGGTCCGGCAACACGCCGGAGTAGTCCCAGCCACGGCTGGTGAGGGCGTGGCCCTCGTAGAGGCCGAGCAGGTTGGTCTCGCCCGGCGGCGGGTCGTCCTCGACGAGGATGACCACGTTGCTCATCAGGCCGAGCAGCTCCTCGGGCACCTCGTCGAGGGCATCGGCAACCAGCTCCTCGAAGCGCTCACGGGTCATCTCCACCGGCACGTCACCCATTCTGCCCGATGCCGGACCCGGCAGGCCCGTCGTGAGGCGCCGCTGACCGGCCCCGCAGGCTCACGGAGAGAGCGACCGCCCAGGGGCGGGCGGAGACTCTGTCCGTGAACGTGCGGTGGTGGGTCGACCGGCTCAGGAAGCCAGGCGCGCGCTGAGGGTGATCTCGGCACCCGGCGAGAGCAGGCGGGAGATCGGGCAGTTGGCCTTGGCGGCCTCGGCGAGCTTCTGGAACTCCGCGTCGTCGATCCCCGGGACCTGGCCGACGGTCTCCAGGTCGATCCGGGTCACGGTCATGCCGGCGTCGGTCTTGTCCAGGTGGACCTTGGCGGTGGTCTCGACCGAGGTGGCAGTCGAGCCGGCGTCGGCGAGCGCCTTCGAGAACGCCATCGAGAAGCAGGCGGCGTGCGCGGCGGCGATCAGCTCCTCGGGGTTGGTGCCCTCGCCCTCCTCGAAGCGCGACTTGAAGGAGTAGTTGCCCGACAGGCCGCCCTTACCGGTGCGGACCGTGCCGGCACCCTCGGTGAGATTGCCCTGCCATTGTGCTGAAGCGGTACGGATAGGCATGAGGAGAACGCTAGCGGAAAGGTGACCGCCGAGCGACCGACCGGCACTGACGTCTGCCCTGCGATCCCTGTCACGACGGGCTGGCTGTGCCATGATGCGACCAGGTCCGTGACCGGCGGAAGGATGGCCGATGTCCGACGAGCTTCCGATCCCGCGGCAGAGCGACCGGTCCGACGAGCCGGCCGTGATCGAGTGGGGTGCTGTCGACCCGGCTCCACGACGCCGGTTCGGCTGGTCCCTGGCCGGTCTCGCGCAGGACCCTCGGCTGCCGCTACTGCTCGCCGGTCTGGGCGCGGTGGCGGGGGTCGCCTCGCTTGTCGGCGAGTGGCTGGTGATGAGTCTGCCCAACGGCGGGCCCGAGGGTGAGGGCACGATCGAGGTGCCGGCGGGGGTGTCCGAGGTCGGTGGCTTCGGGGTCGGCTACCTGGTCGGGCTCCTCGGTCTCGTCTGCACCGTGGCGCTGGCCCTGCGGGGCACGGCGGCCGTGCGGCCGAACGCCCGGCTCGTTGGGCTCACCCTGGCCGGCGCGCTGCTGGCGCTGCTGGTCGCCGCCACGGCCACCCTCGACGACCTCAGCCAGCGCGACTTCTTCTACTCGCCGCAGGACGGCTTCCGGGCCGAGTACGGCCGCGGTGTGGTGATGGCGTTCGTCGCCTGCGTACTGCTCGGTGCGGCTCTGCGGCTGGCTCCGGCCGCGCCGCCCGGCGCACCGGTCGGGCCAGCGGGGGACGACCGCCCCGCGGACGCGCCGGCGACCCGGCCGTGGCGGCGGCACCGGGACCGCGGCCCGGTCGAGGGTGACGCCCTCCCCGCGCCGGCCGACCTCACCGTCACTCCGGCGGCCCCCTTCACCACCCACCCCACCCCGCCGTCCTGACCCCACCCGCGCCGACCTGGCAATTTCCGCCTCGAAGTGACGGCGGATCACGGAACGCGCAAGATCACCGAGGGTGCCGCTGTTCGCGTCCGATTCGCCTGGAAGCCATGGATGCGACCCGTTCCGCGAGGTACGGTTGCTGCCCGCCATGACGCCAGGGTCTCCCCACCAGAGGGGGACAGCAGGCGCGACGGCGATGGGCGAAGGAGGAACGATGACCCGCCCGGGACTGCCCAAGCTGATCGCCACCGACCTCGACGGCACGCTGGTCCGCAGCGATGACACCGTCTCCGCGTACACCCACGGGGTGCTCGACCGGGTGCGGGCCGCCGGAATCCCGGTGGTCGGCGCGACCGGTCGCGGCCCTCGGCTTACCGAGTTGACCCGCAACGACATCCGGGCCGCCGACTTCCTGGTGATGGCCGGTGGCGGCCGGGTGGTCGACCAGAGCGACCCGACCGGCCCGGTGGTGCTCCGCGACGAGCGGCTGCCCGCCGAGGTGCTGGCCCGGCTGCTCGCCGACCTGGAGGCCGAGGTCGGCCCGCTGACCGTGATGGTCGAGGCGTCCGACGAGCACGACGCCCCCCTCTGGGGTGACTACCACGAGAGTTGGCCCTACCAGGACCGGTTCGAGGCGCGCAGCCGCGCGGAGTGCCTCTCCTGCGACGTGATCAAGGCGTTCGCCCGGACCGCCGACCACCACGTGGACGAACTGCTGGCGGTGGCCCGCCGGATCATCTCGCCGCAGGTCGCCACGCTCACCCAGGCCGGGCTCGGCTTCATCGAGATCTGCCCGCCCGGCGTGGACAAGGCGACCGGGCTGACGGTGGTGGCGCAGAGCCTCGGGGTGGACCCGGCCGACGTCCTGGTCTTCGGTGACATGCCCAACGACCTGCCGATGTTCGAGTGGGCCGGCTGGTCCCGGGTGGCGGTGGCCAACGCGCACCCCACCCTGCGCGCCGCCGCCGACGAGGTGACCCTGCGCAACGACGACGACGGTGTGGCGGTGTATCTCGACCGGCTACTGTCCCGGTGATGGGAGAGACGCCCCGCCTGATCGCCACCGACATCGACGGCACGCTGATCCGCGACGACCACACCGTCAGTCCACGCACCGCCGACGTGCTCGCGCGGATCTCCGCGCGAGGCACGCCGGTCATCCTGGTCACCGGCCGTCCGGTCCGCTGGCTCAAGATGGTGTACGACCAACTGGCCGAGCCGTTGCCGGCCGTCTGCGCCAACGGCGCGGTGGTCTACGACCCGTTTGCCGACGAGGTGCTGCGGGCCGATCCGCTCGCGCCGCACCACCTGGCCGAGGTGGCCCGGAGGCTACGGGCCGAGGTGCCCGACATCAGCTTCGCCGTGGAGATCCTGGACAGCCGGGAGATGCGGCACGAGGCGCACTACCCGCTGCGGTGGGACGTCGACCCCGAGGGGATCCGACCGATCGAGACGCCGGAGGAGTTGCTCTCGGCGCCGGCGGTGAAGCTGCTCGCCCGGGCCGGCGAGCAGGACCCGGACACCTTCGTCGAACTGATCGCCGCAGCGGTCGCGGGGCTGGCCGAGGCCACGCACTCGTCGTCCTCCGGGCTTGTCGAGATCTCCGCGGCCGGTGTGACGAAGGCGGCCGGGCTGGCCTGGTACTGCGACCGGCTCGGGGTGCCCGCCGCGGACGTGCTGGCCTTCGGCGACATGCCCAACGACGTGCCGATGTTGAGCTGGGCCGGCCGGGGCGTGGCGGTGGCCAACGCGCACCGCGCCGTCCTCGCGGTCGCCGACGAGGTGACGACGGCGAACACCGAGGACGGCGTGGCGGCGTACCTGGAGAAGGTTTTCGGGGTGGGCTGAGCCGGGTTACAGGTACTGGCCGGTGTTGTGGCCCTCGCCGCCGCCCGGCTGGCCGATGCCCGGCATGCCGGGGACGACCCCGCCGGGGCCGCTGGGCAGCGCCTGCCGGCCGCCGCGCATCTGCTCCAACTGGACCCGGGCGGCCATCTGCTGGGCCACCAGGGCTGCCTGGATGCCGTGGAACAGGCCCTCCAGCCAACCGACGAGCTGGGCGTGCGCGATCCGCAACTCGCCCTCACTCGGGGCCTTGTCCTCGGTGAAGGGCAGCGAGATGCGCTCCAACTCGTCGCGCAGCTCGGGGGCGAGGCCCTCCTTCAGCTCGACGATCGATCGCTCGTGGATCTCGCGCATCCGGTTACGGCTCGCGTCGTCGAGAGGGGCGGCTTTCACCTCCTCCAGCAACTGCTTGATCATGCTGCCGATCCGCATCACCTTGGCCGGCTGTTCGACAAGGCGGGTCGGATCCTCACCCTGGCCCTCGTCGGTCTGCATCGTCCCGATCGGCCGGCCGTCCGGACCGACCACCACAACAGTGCCGGGGTTGCCGGAGTCGTCGGTGCCCGGCTCGTCGTCGTGTCCAGCTGAGCGCGCTTCGGTCATGGGGTCCATCTTTACCCAGTGGGCAGGACCCGTGGCAGCCGGGACCGACTACCGGGCCCGAACCACCCGCGCGGGCGCGCTACCGTCGCGCCATGCCTGCCGACCCGCGCGCCGTGTTGACCCGGCCCGCACCGGAGCCCGACCGGACCGTGGCGTACGGCGACCACCCGGACCAGGTGGCCGACCTGCGGCGCCCGGCTGGAGCTGGTCCGGCGCGACCGCTGGTCGTCGTCCTGCACGGCGGTTTCTGGCGGGTCGAGTACGACCGGCGGCACACCGACCCACTGGCTGCCGCACTCGCCGCCGACGGTTACCCGGTGGCGCAGCTGGAATACCGGCGGACCGGGCAGCCGGGAGGTGGCTGGCCGGGCACGTTGACCGACGTGCTGACCGGGGTGGCCGAGCTGCCCGTGCTGGCCGCCGCGGCGCTGCCCGGCCGGGTGACCGAGGGCGCGCCGATTCTGGTCGGGCACTCCGCCGGTGGCCACCTGGCGCTGTACGTGGCGGCCACCGCCGCGCCGACGGTGGGTGGGGTGCTCGCCCTGGCCCCGGTGGCCGACCTGGCCGAGGCGTACCGGCGGGACCTGGACTCGGGCGCGGTGGCCGCGTTGCTCGGCGGCGGCCCGACCGAGGTTCCGGACCGGTACGCGGCAGCCGATCCACGATCGTTGGTGCCCATCCAGACACGGACCGTAGTTCTGCACGGCTCCGACGATCAGCAGGTGCCGGTGGAGATGAGCAGGGGATTCGTCGCGGAAGCAACCGCCGCAGGATCCGATATCTCCCTTCTTGAACTGCCCGGATGCGAGCATTTCGGGCTGATCGACCCGGAGTCCGTCGCCTGGCCCCGGGTCCTTGATTCGTTACGGTCCCTGCACGTTGATCACTAGCCATTGACGCAGCGTCGCGGACCAGGTAGAACGCCGGAGGGGCGGTGTTCAGCCCTGCAACGCTCCTTGGAAGGAACTCGGTGTCACAGATGAATCGCAGGCGGGCGCTCCAACTGTTGGCCGCGCTCGGTACCACCGGGTTCGTCGCCGGGTGTGGCTCCGACACCGACGCCCAGCCGACCGTCAACCGCGGCCCGATCAAGATCGGGATGATCACGCCACAGGCCGGCGGTCTCAAGAGCATCGGCGATGACATCACCAACGGCTTCCAGCTCTTCCTCGACCTCCACGACAAGCGGCTGGGCGGCCACCCGGTGGAGTTGCTGACCGCCGACGAGGGCGACACCGCGAAGAGCGGCAAGGCCGCCGTCGAAGGCCTGCTCAAGCAGGGCGTGCTGGCGCTCACCGGCGTGGTCAACTCGGCGGTGATGGTCGGCATCCGGGACACCGTCGAGCAGGCCAAGGTCCCGCTGATCGGCTCCAACGCCTCGCCGAGCAGCCTGCAGAGCGTCTTCTACATCTGGCGGACGTCGTACGTGCTGGACGAGGCCGGCAAGGCGCTGGGCCGTTACCTGCGCGAACAGCTGCCGTCCAACGGCCGCATCGCGATCATCATGCCGGAGAACGTCGGCAGCCCGGACGTGGTGCGTGGCTTCCGGCAGGAGTTCGGCTCCACCGACCCGCGCATCAGCGACCCGGTCACCTACACCAGCGCCAACCCCAACCCCGGCAAGACCACCTACGCCGCCGACATCAGCAGGGCGCTGGCGAAGGATCCCACAGCGGTCTTCTGCTTCTTCGCCGGCGCGGCCGCCGTGGAGTTCATCAAGCAGTTGCGGGAGAAGTTCCGCGGGCCGATCTACGCGCCCGGCTTCCTCACCGAGGGCGACGTGCTGGAAAACCTCAAGGACAACGCGCTGGGCATCCAGACCGCGCTGAACTACTCAGCCGACCTGAACAACACGTCGAACCGGGTCTTCGCCTCGGCCTACCGCAAGAAGTACCAGGTCACGCCCACCACGTACGCGATGGCGTCGTACGACGCGGCGCAGGTGCTCGACCAGGCGATCCAGCTGACCGGCGGCTCGCCCAACCCGCAGCAGGTCAACCTGGCCCTCGGCAAGATCGGCCAGATCGACAGCCCGCGCGGCATCTGGCAGTTCAACCAGCCGCGTACCCCGCAGCAGAAGTGGTACCTGCGGGAGGTACAGCGCGACGGCCAGGTCATGTCGAACGTGCTGATCAACGAGCTGGCCACGCTGGGCTGAACGCCCACCCGCAGCACGGTTCGGGGCCGGTCTCCCACTGGGAGGCCGGCCCCGACGCTTCGCGGATCAGTGCCGCAGTTCGGCGATGCAGCACTTCACGCTGCCGCCGCCCTTCTTCAGCTCGGCCAACTCGACGGGGACCGGCGTGTAACCGGCGGCCTTGAGCTTGCCGGCCAGCCGGGTGGCCTCGCTGTTGAGCACCACGTTCGCGCCGTCGCTCACCAGGTTCAGCCCGAAGGCCAACGCGTCGGCGTCGTCGGCGAGCACCGCGTCCGGAAAGAGTTGGGTGAGCACCCGCTGGCTCGCCGCGGAGAACGCGCCGGGGAAGTAGACGACGTTCGAGTCGTCGATGGCGGCCAGCGCCACGTCCAGGTGGTAGAAGCGCGGGTCGACCAGCCGCAGCGACACCACCGGACGGCCCAGCGCCTCCTGCGCCTCGGCGTGCGCCGGAAGCTCGGTGCGGAAGCCGTGCCCGGCGAGGATGAGCCCGCCGTGCGCCTCCGGCACGTACGCGAAGTCACCTTCGCCCTCGTTGGTCTCGCTCGGCGCGATGAACCGCCAGCCCTGCGCCTCGTAGAAGGCGTGGTGGGCGGCGGCCTCGGCGGCCCGCTGCTCGTGCTTGAACCGGGCGCCGTACACGCTGCCGTCGACCACGAAGGCGCCGTTTGCGGCGTAGACCATGTCCGGCAGGCCCTGCTCGGGCGTGAGCAGGTGCACCTCGTGACCGAGGCCGACAAGCGTCTCGCGCAGCCGGTCCCACTGTTTGACGGCCAGGTCCCGGTCGACCGGGGTGGTCACGTCCATCCACGGATTGATCGCGTACTCGACCGCGAAGTGCTCGGGCGAGCACATGAGATATGTCCGCTTTCGCGGGACTCGGTGCTGGTTCACGGTCACCAAGAGTAGGTACCGTAGAACTTTGGTAACAGCCACAACCGTTGCTTCCCAGAGGCGGAACGTTGCAGATAGACGCGGTAGACCAGCGGATCATTGCGTTACTCGTCGCCGACGCCCGTGCGTCGTACGCCGACATCGGCACCCGGGTGTCACTCTCCGCCCCGGCCGTCAAGCGTCGCGTCGACCGACTGCGGGCCACCGGCGTGATCAGGGGATTCACGGCCGTGGTTGATCCGGCCGCCGTCGGCTGGACCACCGAGGCGTTCGTCGAGCTGTTCTGCGCCGGCCGGACGACCCCCGCCCAGCTCGGCGTGGCCGCCCGGCGGCACCCGGAGGTGGTCGGCGCGTACACCGTCTCCGGGGAGGCGGACGCTCTCGTCCACCTGCGCGCCGCCGACATCGCCCACCTGGAGGCGGCGCTGGAACGGTTGCGCGCCGAGTCCTTCGTGACCTCCACCCGCAGCACGATCGTGCTGTCCCGGCTTGTCGAGTCCCCCGGCGTCGGCCCGTCCGCGGGCACCGCTTGACCTCAACCCCGGTTGAGGAGGTGGAGTGGTCGGGAGCGTGGGCGCGCCGCCCACCGCAACCGAGGGGGACACGATGCGGGCGGTCTGGTTACGCGAGTTCGGCGGGCCCGAGGTGCTGGTGCCCGGCCCCGCGACCGACCCGACGCCCGGCCCCGACCAGGTGCTTGTCGACGTCGCACACGCGAACATCACCTTCGTCGAGACGCAGCAGCGCTCCGGCCGCCCCGGGCCCTTCCAGATCACCCCGCCGCTGATTCCCGGCAACGGCGTGGGCGGGGTGATCGCCGCCGTCGGCCCGGACGTCGACCCCGCACTGATCGGGCGGCGAGTGGTAAGCGCCACCGGCGGCTCCGGCGGATACGCCGAACGCGCGGCGGTGGACGCAACCGCGCCGATCGAGGTGCCCGACGGGTTGGCCATGGACGAGGCGGTTGCGCTGCTGGCCGACGGGCGCACCGCCACCATGCTGATCGAGGCGGTCGACGTCCGCCCCGGCGACCGGGTGCTCGTGGAGGCCGCCGCGGGTGGCGTGGGCAGCCTGTTGGTGCAGCTCGCGGCCCGGGCCGGCGCCCGGGTGATCGGCGTCGCCGGTGGGCCACGCAAGGTGGATCTGCTCCCCGGCCTGGGCACCGACCTTGCCGTCGACTACCTCCGACCCGACTGGGCCGACCGCGTCCGGGCCGCGACGGGCGGGATCGACGTGGTGCTCGACGGGGTCGGCGGGGCGGTCGCCCGAGCGGCTTTCGACCTACTGGATCCCGGCGGCCGGATGGTCAGCTACGGCCTGGCGAGCGGGGAGTGGTCCCCGGTGTCGGTGGAGGCCGCCGCGGCACGGCAGGTCACACTGGTCCGGCCGGACACGTCACCCGCGCGGCTGCGGGCGTACACCCGGCAGGCCCTGGCGGACGCGACAGCCGGCCGCCTGCGACCACTCATCGGCCAGCGGTTCCCGCTGGAACGCGCCGCCGACGCGCACGCCGCCATCGAGGCGCGCGCGACGGTCGGCAAGACCCTGCTGGACGTCGCCTAGAGGTACATGCCGGTGCGGTGCTCCGACTCGTCGCGCCGAACCGGCTTGTCGCCCTCACCGAAGAACCGCTTGCCGCCGAACTCACCGTGCAGCCGATCGTCCAACTCGTCGGCGAGACCGGTCATCACCTGCACCGCCAGCATCAGGTGGGTGGCCTGGAAGTTGCGGCCGAAGACCGGGATGGACGCCCAGACCGTGTCGTCGGCGCAGTAGAGGCGGCCGATCGGCATCCGGTTCGTCAACTCGGAGAGCTTGACGTAGAGCCGCTCGGTCGGCTCCACCTCGGTGAGCACCGGCGAGAACACGTCCACAAGCGGCGGGTTGTCCCGCACCCGCACGAAGACCATCGCCGAGCCGGCCCGGATGTTGATGTCGCCGTCCGAGTCGACCTGCAACCGGTCGGTGTCCGACTTCAGCATTGTGGAGACCACGGTCCGGACCCGATCAGCCAGGTCGAGCACGTCGTCCCGCTCGGCCTGCGCGGAGGCCGCCTCGGCCAGCGCCTCCTCCAGGTCGGCCTCGACGTCGGCGTCCGGGCCGAACTCGCTGCGCGCCGTGCCCAACGGGTCCACGGCCAGCGGCTCACCCTCGGTGTCCTGCACGAGGTAGACGAGGAAAGCCGGGTGCGGGGCGCCGTAGACGTCCCGCAGCGTCCGGGAGAGCAGCGCGGCGATCCGGGTCGACTCGCTCGTCCGGCCGTCCAGCCCGAAGAAACCGCCGGAGCCTTCGACCACCCCGGGCGGCGACCAGCTGAGCGCGACCATGTCCGCCACCGCACTGCGGTCCAGCCGGTAGCCCGCCGGCAGCGTGGCGTTCCCGACCGCCCGCGCCGACAACCCGCCGGCGTCGCGCACGTCCACGCTTACCGAGTAGACGGCGTCCCCGGTGCCGGAGGCGGTCGGGTCCAGGGTCACCTCCAGGTGCGCGCCGACGGGAAGCTCCCGCAGCCGGAGGGCGAGCGCACGGGCGAACTCCTGCCAGGCCTCGGTCACCTTCGCCCGCAGATCGGTGGTGCTTGGTTCGTCGAGCAGGATCGATTCCGCCGGCTCAGTCGTAGCGCCGGGCAGGTCACCGAGCGGCGCCGAGGGGTGGTCAGCCGTCATGATCGCCTCCGTCCGTCACGATCACCCTACCCACGCCGCCCACGGACCCCGTCAGCCCGGACCGGGATCGGACAACGGCAGTCAGGGGGCCGTCGGATCCGCCGGGTCCGCGCCCAGTTCGACCGGCCAGGCGCCGGCCAGGGCGCTGAGCCGGGCCGCCACGTCCGCCGGCTCCGCGCCCCGGCCGACCGCCACCCCCAGCAGGTACGCGGTGACCGGCGCGCCCGGCCGCAACACCTGGTGGGCGACATCGCGGGCCACATCCAGCACCGCCTGCACGGGCACCCCCGCCGGGTCCAGATCCAGCTCGGCGCAGACCGCCGTCACCCAGTCGTCCATCACCGTCATCGCGCCCACTCCTCCGCCCGGCGTACGTCCTCGTCAGTGTCGCAGTCGAACCAGGGCGGCGGGCCGTCGCCAGACCAGGGCACCTCCCGCACGACGAGCCCGGCCAGCAGCGCCCGGACCGGGGCGCCGGACAGGCTGCCCCGCTCGACAGTCAGTCGGTCCAACGCGGCCCGCAGCGCCGCGACCCGCCAGACACCGCAGAGCGACTGCCGCCGCCCGTCCCCGTCGACGAAGCACGCGCCGTCCGGCCGCTCGCGCCCGACCGGGTCGGTGCCGACCATCGGTACGGAAGGAGAGCCACCGCCCGCCAGGGCGGAGACGGGGTTTTCTCCGGTGAGGTGGGTCAGCAGGTCGCCGATCGCGGAGCGGGTGAGCAGCGGCAGGTCGGCGGCGAGCAGCGCGACAAGTGCGGTGTCCGGATCCAGCAGCGCCAGCCCGGCAGCCGCCGCGGCGACCGGACCCCCGCCCGGCGGGTCCTCCCGGGTGACCCGCACGCCCTCCGGGACGTCGTCGGCCGGACCGACAAGCACCAGCGGGCTGGCGTCGCCGACGGCGGCCAGCACCCGGGCGCGCATCGGCCGGCCACCGACCGGGAGGGCGGGCTTGTCCACGCCGCCCATCCGTCGGGCGGACCCACCTGCGAGCACCACCGCGGCATACGTCCCCACCCGGTCACGGTAGCCGTGTCGAGGCTTGTTGGCTGTCGCTGCCGGGTGCCCACCGACCGGTGGCCGTGCGGGCGTGCCGGCGGGAGGTGGAGGATGGCGGGATGGGACGGGCAACTGATCGGCGGGGCGTGGTTCGGATCGACCTGGACGCGGCGACCGTCGGGCGCGGGTCCATCCGTCGACCGGACACGCTGGCGGTGGAGGAACCGCTGGAGATCCGGGTCGGCGCTGTCGGCCCGGGTCGGCGACCGCCCCTCGCCGTGACAATGCGTACCCCCGGTGACGACCTCGATCTGGCGATCGGGTTCCTGCTGACCGAGGGGCTGATCCGGTCGACCGACGACGTGTTGACCGCGCAGCTCTGTGCTGGCGCGGAGACACCGAACACGTACAACGTGGTGGACGTGACGCTCGCCCCCGGCGTGCCGGAACCGACCACCGACCCGTCCCGGAACTTCTACACGACCAGTTCCTGTGGTGTCTGCGGCAAGGCAAGCATCGACGCGATCCGCACCCGCTCCCTGTTCCCGGTCGCCGCCGATCCGCTCAGCGTGCCGGCCGCGCTCCTCGCCGAACTGCCCGACCGGCTACGCGCCGCCCAGCGCGGCTTCGACCGGACCGGCGGGCTGCACGCGGCCGGTCTGTTCACCCCCGACGGAGAGCTTGTGGTGCTGCGGGAGGACGTGGGCCGGCACAACGCGGTGGACAAGGTGATCGGCTGGGCGGTGCGCGAACGTCGGCTGCCGTTGGCCGGGCACCTGCTGCTGGTCTCCGGCCGGGCCAGCTTCGAGCTGACCCAGAAGGCGTGGATGGCCGGGTTGCCGCTGCTGGCCGCGGTGTCCGCGCCGAGCACGCTCGCCGCCGAACTGGCCGACGAGGCGGGGATGACACTTGTCGGGTTCCTACGGGGCCGGACCATGAACGTCTACACCGGGCCACACCGGATCACCCTGGAACAGCCGGCCTGACGCTCAGCGACCGATCAGGTCGAACAGGGCCAGCCGTGCGGCGGCGTCTCGAGCGACAAGGAAGCCGGCGATGCCGAGGATCCAGCCCAACGCGCCGCCCGCCTTCGCGACGATCCAGGCGTTCAGGCGGGCCAACACCGGCTCGACCAGAGCCGGACGGGCCACCCTGGCACCCAGCAACACCACAGCGGGCAGCACCATGACCAGGCAGTAGCCGGCGAGCAACGCCACCACGGCCGCCGGGCCGACCTCGGAGGTGGCCAACAGACCCACCGCGCCGAGGTACGGAAGCATTGTCGCCACCTCGGCGAGCGCCGCCAGCAACGCGAGCCCGACCAACCAGCGGGCCGACGAGTCCCCGGCGGTGGCCCGGTCCCGCCAGCGCAGCACACCACCGGTACGGGGACGCCGCTTGCCGTCGTAGCGGAAGCTGAGCGCCAGCATCGCCACGCCCAGCACGAGTTGCGCCCAGAGCACGCCCGGGTTGTCCAGGGCACCACCAAGCGCGTCGGCAAGTCTGCTGCCGCCCCACACCAGCAGCAGCCCCACCGCGAGGTAGAACGCCGCGATGGTGGCGAGGTAGCCCAGGAGCCGCCGGGCGTTGACCGGCCCGGGGGCGAGCAGCAGCCAGACCGGGATGAAGAGGGTGCCGATGCTGGTGCTGTCCACCAATGCCAGCCCGGTCAGCGAGAGCAGCAGTTCGGGGGTCATGTCGTACCAGTGCGAAGAGTGGACACGAGATCATTCTTCGGGAGTGATGGCGCTACCGCGTCGGCCGTGGACAGCAGTGCGGCGTACATCCTTTGGCGGAGGAGCCTTGGCGGAGGAGCCTTGGCGGAGGAACCCGCCCCGAGCGATCAACCTCGGGGGACGAGGGATCAGCGTCGGGGCGGGAGCCGACGGGGCTATCGAGCCCTGACCCAGCCGATGAAACGTTCGGTCAGGCCATCCGGCGTCCTGCCGCCGTACAGCTCGGTCAGGTGTTCGGTCGCCTCGACTTGCAGTGCCTCCAGGTGCGCGACCAGCTCGTCGGGTCGACCGCGGTATTGACCGAGCAGGCGCAGTTTGGCGGTCGAGCAGGGCCAGGCGATCCCGCACGTACGGCAGCGCCACGCCGGCTTGAGCAGGGGATGTTCCGCGTTTTCGGTCATCGGCCAGCCCTCATGTTGTCCGGCATGGTTTCCCCTCCTTGTTGGGAGGGGCCGCCCCTGAGTGCTCGCCCACGAGGCGGCCCCGGCACGAACGCGACCGCCGGGTCTCGAGTGGTCCCTGCCGATCGCGCCGTCTGACAGGCACACTGCCAAGGGTTGCTATCCGAATACACAGCGTAGGAATATCTCCCGTGGACGTCTCGGACGTACTGGAGGAGAAGCGGATGAACCGCGCAGTTGCTGAAGCCATGTCGAAATCCGGCCTGACCGCGGACAGCCTCGCCGCCCGGATCGGGGTGGATCCCAAGACCGCAGCCAAGTGGGCGAACCCGGGACGGATTCCGCAGACACGGCACCGGTCGAAGGTCGCCGAGGTCCTGGGCCGCGACGAGGGCGACCTCTGGCCCGACCTGTACAAGCGGCGCGAGCCGGCGTGGTTCCGGCCCTGGACGGACATCGAACGCGAGGCCGTGGGACTCCGGTGGTACGAGTCGGCGGTCGTTCCCGGTCTCCTGCAAACCGAGGCGTACGCGCGGGCCGTGCTGCGCAGCGGGCTCTGGGCCGACGACGACCTGGAGGCCCACGTGGAGACCCGCCTCCGCCGGCAGGCCGCCGTGTTCGATCGACCTCGGCCGCCGTTGAGCGTCTTCGTCATCGACGAGGCCGCGCTGCGTCGGGGACGACCCGACATCATGGCCGACCAGCTCGACCACCTGATGATGCTCGCCGAGCGGCCGGCGGTGATGATCCACGTCCTCCCCCTGACGGCCGGTTTTCACCCCGGCCAGGCCGGGCCGTTCGTCATCGCCAACACACCGGACGGCGATGACGTCGGCTACCTCGACGACCAGGCGGCCGGACGCCTCAGTAATGACGTTGCTCCGCTGTGGGCGGTCTGGGATAGCGTGAGGTCGTTAGCGCTACCGCGAGACCTGACCATCGACCTGATGAGGGCGCGAGCATGGATGACCTGACCGGCGCCCGTTGGCGCAAGAGCACCCGCAGCAGCTCGAACGGTGGCGCGTGCGTGGAGGTGGCCGACAACCTGCCGGGTGTCGTGCTCGTGCGCGACACCAAAGACCGGGACGGCGGCACGCTGACGTTCGGGCCGGCAGCCTGGGCGGGCTTCGTCGGGCTGGCGAAGAAGATCGGCCCCTGCGGCTGACGCGTTGTCCCACCAGACATCCAGAAGGATGTTCGCCTACGGTGAGTGACGTGACTGGCGATCTCTGCGTCAGTTGACCAGAACGATCCTTCCAGGTGCGTGGTGCGCCCCACTCAACTCGTGTGCGGCCGCAGCCTCCGTCAGCGGGAACGTGGCCGCGACGGGAATGTGCAGCCGACCGGATTCGGCAAGGCGCACCGCGATGTCGAGGCCGTGTACCGCGAGCACGTCGGCACCGGACCCCACCGCCTTGCCAGTCCGATCCGCAGGTGCGCCGTGCGACAGGTGGACGCCGTGGGCGGCGGCCGCGAAGTCGGCGATCGTCACCACGCGCGCCGCATCTCCGGCGATGGCGATCAGGTCGGGCAGCGCTCCTCCGGCGCAGTCGAACACCGCGTCGACCCCGCCCGGTGCCAACCCGCGGATTCGGTCGGGCAGCCCGGGGCCGTACGTCGTCGGCACCGTGCCGAGCGAGCGCAGGAAGTCGTGATTGCGCTCGCTCGCCGTGCCGATGACAACGGCGCCACGGGCGACTGCGACCTGAACGGCGACGCTGCCGACCGCGCCAGCCGCGCCGTTCACCAGCACAGTGTGCCCCGCTGTGACCCCGAGCCGATCAAGAACGCGGGTGGCCGTCTCGACGCTGCCGGCAGCGCCGCCCGCCTCCTCCCAACTCCAGGCGGCGGGCTTACCGGCCCACGCGGTTAGCACCACGTGGTCGGCGTTGGCGCCACGCGTGGCCGGCGAGGTCATGCCGAAGACCTGATTGCCGACGGTGACGCCGGTAACGCCGTCACCAACCTCGTCAACCACGCCAGCCGCCTCGAAGCCGGTTCGGTACGGGAACGTCACGGGCACCATGTCGACCAGCTTGCCGGCGCGAATCAGCACCTCCCCTGTCGAGAGCCCGGAGGCACGCACAGCGATGCGGACCTCGCCCGGCCCGGGGTGCGGGGCCACGACCTCGGCGACGTGCACAACGTTGGGTGGCCCGAACTCGGCGAATACGACAGCTCTCATGGGCCGAACCGTAACGGAGCACCCCGTCCGGTTAGCTAAAGTGAGACCGGTGACGGCCGAAGTGAGACAAGCCCAGCGGTCGGATGCGCGCGACAACCGGGAACGCATTCTGGCCGTCGCTCGCCTGGCGTTCGCGATCAACGGGCTCGACGTGCCGATCCGGGAGATCGCACGGCGGGCACAGGTGGGCGCCGCCACGATCTACCGGCACTTCCCCACCAAGGACGCACTGCTCGCCGAGGCATTCGCCGAGCAGATGACAGTGTGCTCGGCGATAGTCGAGGAGGGCCTCACTCAGCCTGATGCCTGGCTGGGCTTCCGCCTGGTGGTGGAGAAGCTCATGGAGACGCATGCCCACGATCGAGGCTTCGCCCGTGCCTTCATCAGCCAACTTCCCCAGGAAGCCGGCTTCACCGCCGATCGCACCCGAACACTGCGCATGCTGGCCGAACTCGTTGATCGGGCGCGAGCGACAGGAGAACTTCGGGACGACTTTGTTCTGGAGGATCTGATCCTGGCACTGATGGCCAACGAAGGCATACGAGCCGAGTCGACCGCCAGCCGCCTGGCAGCCGCCCGTCGTTTCGCGGCATTCATGATCCAGTCATTCCAGACAAGTCCGATGCGAGGACCACTGCCGCCAGCCGTCCGCCTACCGCTATCGACACCCTGACCAAGGCTGGGCGGCGACGGTGTCGGCGTCAGGCCAGGTCGAGGATGCTCCACCTGGCGGGTAGGACCTTCGCTGCCGCTTGGGGTTGCACTGTCGCGTAGTGCGCCTCGTGGGTGATTGCCGCGCGGGCGGCATGGCCGAACGAGATGTCCCCATCAACGGCACGGGCGAGCGTGCCTGTGTCTCGCACGTCCTCGGCGTTGAGCGGCAGCAGGCGGATCATCGGAGCGCTCGTCATCAGGGCCAGTAGCGCGACATCGATCTCGTCGCCCGTGCCCGCGATGGCGACAGCCAGGCACGTCGCAGGGACGGCAATCTGCCTGCCCTCGTCGGCGACCTCCAGCATCAACTCCCCCACCGAGACGTTGCCCTCGATGTAGGCCGTCAACGCCGACGCGTCGAACACAGCAGCGATCTGATCGCTCATCCGGCACGCCCCAACATGCGGCGCCCCTCAGCCAGGGCGTCCGGCGGGATGGGCGTCGCCAGCCGCTCCCGCCACCGCGCCCTGCCCGCCTCGGTCACCTCGATACCGGCGCGCCGCAGCACCTCATGCAGGTGCGTGACGTCCATCTGTGCCCGCACCGCCGCGGTGATGGCGGCCGAGACGTTGGGCTGCTGGTCGAGCCACTCCGCGACATCGTCGGGGAGGCTCACGGAGCGCTTCACGGTCATGTCCTCCAGGGTATCAATCCTGGTAGCACCGTCGGTATTACCTGGTGTGTGGCGGGGCCGGTCAGCGGCGGCCACGTCGGCTCCGCCTGCGCGGACGAATGACCCCTGGCATCCCGGCCGACGGCCACCCGTCCAGCTCGGACGGCGGCACCCCGCGCCGGAGCATGTCGTCGAGCAGCACGGCGAGCGGGTAGTCAGGGTGCAGGCCCAGCGTGCGCTCCAGTGCGACAGCCGCCAGCGCCCCCTGACCCGCGCGCCAGGCCGCGAACGCCAGCAGCGCGCCGGGCGCGGCGGCCCACTTCGGCTCGGCCCGGCGCAGCACGTCGGTCCAGAGGGCGATGTCCCGGTCCCGACCGTCGGTGCGTTCCCAGGCGTGATCGCGGATCGGCAGGTGGGTCATCAGCAGGCTCAACCAGGCCACCTCGTCGTCGTCGAGCCGCTCGCCGCGGCGCTGCCGACGCTGGGCCTCGCGGACCGCCGCGACCCCGGCGGCGCACATCGCCCGGCCGCCGAGCAGGTCGCTCGCGGGAGCCTGCTCAAGCAGCTCGGTCAGGCGCAGCTCGGCTCGGGCGGTGGCCGCCCGCATCGCGTCCCGGGCCGGGCCGTCCATCGCCGCCACCTGCGCCACGAGGGCGGCCCGGTCGGGGAGCGCGACCTGGCCGGCGAAGACCGCCGAGGCGGTCACCGGGTTGGCGGACGGGTCGTAGCGCCGACCCTCGGGCGGGCAGCAGTCGGGCTCGGTGCAGAGATAGGACCACCACCGGCCCTCGGTCACCCGTAGCGCGTCGAGCACCTCCAGCCCGGCGGCGCTCAGTGCGGCGCGCACCGCGTCCACGGCCGGCGTCACCCGATCGGGTGGGCCGTAACCGACAACGGTGGCGGCCTCCGCGCCCTGCCGGCGGATCACGCCGGCCAGGTGCCGGGCCCGCTCGACCGGATCAGCCGACGGGTCGGGCAGGTCCGCGCGAGCGGCGAAGATGATCTGCCGCCCGAGCAACGCCACAGCGACCACACTGTCGGTGGGATGGAAGCCGAGCAGGTACGGCACCGCGGCGATCAGATCGGCGGGCGAGCGGACGGCGAGCTGAGGGCGTGGGGTCGAGGTCATGTCGGAAGCCTGCGACGGGCCTGCCCGGCGTCGCCGCCCCTGTGGATGACACGCGACTTATCCACAGTTACTCAACGTGTTTTCCCTGCTCATCGCGAACCTACCGATGCCGAAAGAGGCCCGATGTCCTCGGGCGGCACCGTGTCGTCACACGGAGCGGTTACCGTGCGCTGATGGACCTGGCGTACCTGCGCGCGCATCCGGCACACCTGCCGACCTTCCGGACCCATCAACGGATCCGGGAGACGCCGGTGGCCGGTGGGCACATCTGCGCCGCCGCCCGGCTCACCCTCGACGACGGCCACTCCGTCTTCGCCAAATCCTGGCCCGAGGGCGCCGACCGACCGGCGCCGGAGGGTTTCTTCGCCGCCGAGGCGGCCGGGCTGCGCTGGCTGCGGGAGGCCGGCGCGATCCCCGTACCAGAGGTGATCGTGGCGTTGCCGGGCCTGCTGGCGCTCGACTGGGTGGAGCCCGGCGAGCCGACGCCGGAGGCCGCGGAACGCTTCGGCCGCGAGTTGGCCGACCTGCACCGGGCGGGGTCACCCACCTTCGGCGCGGCCTGGCCGGGTTTCATCGGGTCGCTCCCCCAGGACAACACCCCCACCGACGGGCCCTGGTCGACGTGGTTCGCCGAGCGACGTCTCGTCCCCTACCTGCGACGCTCGGTCGACTGCGGCGCCCTGACCAGCGCCGACGCCGCAGTGGTCGAGCAGGTGATCGGTCGGCTCGACGGGCTCGGCGGCGACGAGCCACCGGCGCGCATCCACGGCGACCTGTGGCCGGGCAACGTGCTCTGGGGCGCCGCCGACCGGGCCTGGTTGATCGACCCGGCGGCGCACGGCGGGCACCGGGAAACGGATCTGGCCCAGCTCGCCCTCTTCGGCGGCATCCCCCACCTGGACCGGGCGCTGGCCGCCTACCGGGAGAGTTGGCCGCTGCCGGCGGGCTGGCGGGAGCGGGTGCCACTGCATCAACTACATCTGCTGCTCGTGCACACCGCGCTCTTCGGCGGCGGTTATCGAGACGCGGTCCTCCAGGCCGCCCGCGCCGTCCCGGCCCCTGTCGCACGCGCTACGGTCGACAGGTGAGCGCCGCCCCGGGCACCGATGGCGTCCTCGTCGACCGGTATGGCCGCGTCGCCCGT
The DNA here is from genome assembly GCF_050942285.1 of Micromonospora sp. CA-240977. Classification (NCBI taxonomy): domain Bacteria; kingdom Bacillati; phylum Actinomycetota; class Actinomycetes; order Micromonosporales; family Micromonosporaceae; genus Micromonospora; species Micromonospora sp. CA-240977. Next base: position 7,474,750 of record NZ_CP192055.1, read on the forward strand.
GACCTTCGCGTGTCCCTCACCGACAAGTGCAACCTGCGCTGCACCTACTGCATGCCGGCGGAAGGGCTGCCCTGGCTGGCCGGCCCCGAGCTGCTGACCGACGAGGAGATCGTCCGGCTGGTCCGGGTGGCCGTCGAGCGGCTCGGTGTGACCGAGGTGCGGTTCACCGGCGGCGAGCCGCTGATCCGGCCCGGTCTGGTCGGCATCGTGACCGAGGTGGCCGCGTTGCGGCCTCGTCCCCGGGTCTCGCTGACCACCAACGGCATCGGGCTCGACCGGCTGGCTCCGGCGCTGCGCACGGCCGGCCTGGACCGGGTGAACGTCTCACTGGACACCCTGGACCCGGACCGGTTCACCCGACTCACCCGCCGTCCCCGCCTCGACGCGGTGCTGGCCGGGCTCGCCGGGGCCGCCGCCGCCGGGCTCAGCCCCGTGAAGATCAATTCAGTGCTGATGCGCGGTGTCAACGAGGACGAGGCGCCCGCCCTGCTCCGCTTCGCCGTCGATCACGACTACCAGTTGCGGATCATCGAGCAGATGCCGTTGGACGCCCAGCACGGCTGGGACCGCCGCACCATGGTCACCGCCGAGGAGATCCTGGCCTCCCTGCGTACCGTCTTCGATCTCAGCCCCGACCCGGCCGAGCGCGGCGCGGCGCCGGCGGAGACCTGGCTGGTCGACGGAGGTCCCGCCCGGGTTGGTGTGATCGCCAGCGTCACCCGACCCTTCTGCGGGGACTGCGACCGCACCCGGCTGACCGCGGACGGCCAGGTCCGCGCCTGCCTCTTCGCCACCGAGGAGTCCGACCTGCGCGCGGCGCTGCGCACCGGCGCGGACGACGAGGAGCTGGCCCGACGCTGGCGCACCGCGATGTGGGGCAAGCGCGCCGGGCACGGCATCGACGACCCGACCTTTCTCCAGCCGACCCGGCCGATGTCCGCGATCGGGGGTTGAGGCGTGCCCCCCACACCGCTGACCGTCCGCTACTTCGCGGGTGCCCGCGCCGCCGCCGGGCACGCCGAGGAGGTCCTGCCCGCCGGCCGGTCGCTCGACGACCTCACCGCCGAGCTGGTGCGGCGACACGGCGATCGACTCGCCGCCGTGCTGCGAGTCGCGAGCTTTCTGGTAAACGGCGTCACCTGTCATGATCGTGAAGCACCCCTGCCGGCCGGGGCCACGATCGACGTTCTGCCCCCGTTCGCGGGCGGCTGAGGAGGCGCACACATGTTGGCGGTCCTGGGGTTCGTGGGCGTCCTGGCGCTGACCACCGGTCTCATCCACCTCTACCTGTGGAAGCGGCTCGTTCGGGACACCACCAGGCCGGGCCGCTGGCGACGGGTCGGCGGGATCGCCGCCCTGCTGCTGGCGCTGCTCGTGCCGGCCACCCTCGCCGGGACGCAGTCCGGGCTCTACTGGCTCGCCTGGCCGGGCTTCCTGTGGCTCGCCCTGATGTTCTACCTGCTCGTCGTGCTCGCCGTCCTCGAAGTGCCGATGCTTGTCACCCGGCTGGTGCTACGCCGTCGGCTCGCCGCCGCCGAGCCGACCACCGCCGCGCCCGAGCCGGTGCTGGTCGGCGCCGCCGGGCCGCCCGAGCCGCCGGTGGCCGACGCCGTCACGGCCCCGGACCACGACCCGGGCCGCCGGCTGCTGCTGGCCCGTGGGGCGGCCATCTTCGCCGGCCTCACCGCCGCCGGCATCACCGGGTACGGCGTGCGAACCGCCCTCGGCCCGCCCCGCCTGGACCGGGTGCAGATCCCCCTCGCCAAGCTCCCCCGCAGCATGGACGGCCTGCGCATCGCGACCGTCTCCGACATCCACCTCGGCCCGCTGCGCGGCCGGGCACACACCGAGCGGATCGTCGCCGCGATCAACCGCCTCGACGCCGACCTGGTCGCGGTGGTCGGGGACCTGGTCGACGGATCGGTCGCCGAACTCGGCCCGGCCGCCGCACCGCTGCGCGACCTGCGCTCCCGGTACGGCAGCTTCTTCGTCACCGGCAACCACGAGTACTACTCCGGGGTGGAGGAGTGGGTCCAGGAGGTCGACCGGCTCGGCCTGCGGGTGCTCCAGAACCAGCGGCAGGAGATCCGGGCCCGGGGCGGCGTGCTCGACCTGGCCGGCGTGAACGACCTGGACGCCACCGGGACCACCGGCGTCGCCGCCGGGCCCGACTTCGCCGCCGCTCTCGGTGACCGCGACCCGAGCCGCCCGGTGGTGCTGCTCGCCCACCAGCCGCTGGCGGCGGTCCAGGCCGCCCGGTACGACGTCGACCTGCAACTGTCCGGGCACACCCACGGTGGGCAGGTGGTGCCGTTCAACCTGGTCGTCCGGCTGGCGCAGCCGGTGGTCAGCGGCCTCGGCGAGGTCGACGGCACAAAGGTCTACGTGACGAACGGCGCCGGTTTCTGGGGCCCGCCGGTCCGGGTCGGGGCGGAGCCGCAGATCAGTCTTGTGGAGTTGCGCTCGGCATAGCGGACGTCACGTCCGCGCGTGGCGGCGGGCGGCCGGCGCGGCGGGCGTGACAGGATGCGGCGTGCCCCCGTTCAGTGCCGTACCCTCCGGTGGCCTCTCGCCATTCGTCGCGGACCTGCACATCCACTCGAAATACTCGCGCGCGTGCAGCCGTGACCTCACGCTGCCGAACCTCGGATGGTGGGCGCGCCGTAAGGGCATCGGTCTGCTCGGCACCGGTGACTTCACCCACCCCGCCTGGTACGACCACCTGCGGGAGACCCTGCGCCCGGCGGAGCCAGGGTTGTACCGGCTCGATGCCGAGGCGGAGCGGGACATCGCCCGGCGGCTGCCGCCCCGGCTCGCCGACGCGGCGGAGGCAGACCCGGTCCGGTTCATGCTGAGCGTGGAGATCTCCACGATCTACAAGCGGGACGACCGGACCCGCAAGGTGCATCACCTGATCTACCTGCCGGATCTCGACGCGGTGGCCCGGTTCAACACCGCCCTCGGCCGGATCGGCAACATCGGCTCGGACGGCCGGCCGATCCTCGGCCTGGACTCCCGCGACCTGCTGGAGATCACCCTGGAGGCCAGCCCGGACGGGTTCCTGGTGCCGGCGCACATCTGGACGCCGTGGTTCTCCGCGCTGGGCTCGAAGTCCGGCTTCGACGCGATCGCGGACTGCTACGCCGACCTGGCCGACCACATCTTCGCGGTGGAGACCGGCCTCTCCTCCGACCCGGCGATGAACTGGCGGGTCGGCAGCCTGGACGGCTACCAGTTGGTGTCCAACTCGGACGCGCACTCCCCGCCGGCGCTGGGCCGGGAGGCGACGGTGCTGACCGCCGAACGGGACTACTTCGCCGTCCGGGAGGCGCTGCGGACCGGTGACGGTCTGGCCGGCACCGTCGAGTTCTTCCCGGAGGAGGGCAAGTACCACGCGGACGGGCACCGGCTCTGCGGGGTCAACTGGTCCCCGGAGCGGACCCGGGCCGCCGGCGGGCGCTGCCCCGAGTGCGGCAAGCCGCTCACCGTGGGCGTTCTCAGCCGGATCGAGGAGCTGGCCGACCGGCCGGTGGGGCACCGGCCGGCACAGGCCCGGGACGTTACCCACCTGGTGCCGCTTGCCGAGATCCTCGGTGAGATCAACAAGGTGGGCGCCCGGTCGAAGAAGGTCGAGGGGCGACTCAACGAGCTGCTCGCCGCGCTCGGCCCGGAGCTGGAAATCCTGACCACGACGCCGCTTACCGACATCGCGCAGGCCGGCGGTGAGCTGCTCGCGGAGGGCATCGGTCGGCTGCGACGAGGCGAGGTGCGCCGGGTGCCGGGCTACGACGGCGAGTACGGGGTGATCACGCTCTTCGACCCGGCGGAACTGGGCGGCGCCAGCGCGGGCCAGGAGACGCTGTTCGACGTACCGGTGCCGGCGCAGCGCCGACCCGCGGAGCCGGCGGCCCGACCGGCGACCAGGCGCCCGGCGGCGGCGAAGGCGGAGCCGAAGCGTAAGCCGACCCCGACCCCGGCACCCCCGATCGCGCCGCCGCCGTCCCCGCACGAGCCGTTCGAGCCGATGCTCTCCGGCATGGAGGAGGTCGGCACCGGCCTGCTGGACCGGCTGGACGCGATGCAGCGGGTGGCTGCCTCCGCGCCGGGAGGGCCGCTGCTGATCGTGGCCGGGCCGGGCACCGGCAAGACCAGGACACTCACGCACCGGATCGCGTACCTCTGCGCGGAGCTGAACGTCTTCCCCGAGCGCTGCCTCGCGATCACGTTCACCCGCCGGGCCGCCGAGGAGCTGCGACACCGCCTCGACAGCCTGCTCGGTCCGGTGGCCGAGGACGTCACGGTGGGCACGTTCCACGCGCTGGGCCTGACCATCCTGCGGGAGAACGCCGACGCGGCGGGCCTGCCGGCCGGTTTCCGCATCGCCGACGACACCGAACGGGCGGCGGCCCGCTCCGAGGCCGGCGACGACCTGGCCAGCTACACGGCGCTGTTGCGCAAGCAGGACCTGGTGGACCTGGACGAGCTGGTCACCCTGCCGGTGGAGCTGCTGCGCGCCGATCGGAAGCTGGTCGAGGGTTACCGGGACCGCTGGCGGTGGATCTTCGTCGACGAGTACCAGGACGTCGACGAGGTGCAGTACGAGCTGCTGCGGCTGCTCAGCCCACCGGACGGCAACCTCTGCGCGATCGGCGACCCGGACCAGGCGATCTACTCGTTCCGGGGCGCCGACGTCGGCTACTTCCTGCGTTTCTCCGAGGACTTCACGGACGCCCGGTTGGTCCGGCTCAACCGCAACTACCGCTCGTCGGCGCCGATCCTGGCCGCTGCCGTGCAGGCCATCGCCCCGTCCTCGCTGGTCCGTGGCCGGCGGCTGGATCCGGCCCGGCTCGACCCGGAGGCCCCGCTGGTCGGGCGCTATCCGGCCGGGTCGGTCGCCGAGGAGGCCGACTTCGTGGTGCGGACTGTCGACGAGTTGGTCGGCGGGCTGTCACACCGTTCGTTGGACTCGGGCCGGATCGACGGCCGGTCCACCTCGCTGTCCTTCTCCGACATCGCAGTGCTGTACCGCACCGACGCGCAGGCCGCGCCGATCGTCGACGCTCTGGCCCGCGCCAACATCCCGGTGCAGAAGCGTTCCCACGACCGGCTGCGGGACCGGCCCGGGGTCGCGGCCATCGCCCGGGAGCTGCGGCACGCCGACGGGTTGGCCGGCTCGCTGGCCGCCCGGGTGCGGTTGGCCGGTCAGGTGGTCGCCGAACGGTTCGCGGTGCCCACCCTGGATGGCACCGGCACGGTACGCCCCGAGGCCGTCCGCTCGGCCGTGGACCTGCTCATGCCGCTGGCCCGGCGTTGCGGCGACGACCTGGAAACGTTCCTGTCGCAGCTGGCGACCGGCGCGGAGGTGGACGCGCTCGACCCCCGCGCGGAGGCGGTCACGCTGCTCACCCTGCACGCCGCGAAGGGCCTGGAGTTCCCGGTGGTCTTCCTGGTCGGCGTCGAGGACGGGTTGCTGCCGCTGCGCTGGCCGGGCTCGACGCCCGACGAGGACGCGGTGGCCGAGGAGCGCCGGCTCTTCTTCGTCGGCCTGACCCGGGCGCAGGACCGGCTGTACGTCAGTCACGCCGCCCGCCGCACCCGGCACGGCGCGGAACGCGACTGTGTTCCGTCGCCGTTCCTCAGCGTGATCGATCCGGGCCTGTTCGAACGGTTCGGCGAGGCCGAGCCGCGTCGCCCGAAGGACCGCCAGCTCCGCCTGATCTGACGGGTGCGGCCGGTCAGTCGAGAAGAACGGCGAGCCAGGCACCCACCAGCAGGGCCGGGCCGAGCGGCAGCAGTGTGTGCCGGCGGACCCGCCGCGCGGCAAGGAGACCGAGCACCAGACCGCCGTGCAGCAAGTGTGGCAGGAGCAGCCCGGCAAGCAGGGCATCCCTGCCCAACCAGCCGAGCGGCAGGCCGAGGACGGCGGCGAGTTTCACGTCCCCGAAGCCCAGTCGTGAGCCGGGCAACAGGGCCAGCAGCACGTGCGCCGCGGCCGCGACAATCGCACCACCCAGCGCGCCGAGCAGCCGGCCGGCAGTGCCGGACAGCAACGCCGCGGCGGTCAGACCCCCGCAGGCCAGCAGCCCGGCGGCGAGGACCAACGGGTCGGGCAGCCGCAGGCAGGCCAGGTCGACCCGCGCCAGCACCAGCCCGACCGCCGCGACCGCGAGGAAGACCGGCAGCGCCGGGTCGTCACCCACAGCGACGGCAAGGCCGACGAAGACGCTTGTCGCCACCATCGGGTCGACCCACTGCCGTCGGATCGGCCGCGGCCCCGGGAACGCCGGTGGCCTGGCGTCCGCCGTGGCGAAACGCCACGACACCGAAGGTACGACGAGACCGACAAACGCCCCCAGCAGCGCGATCGACACCAGCGCGGCGGCCGACATGGCCCGGACGTTACTGGCGGTCGCTCCCCGGCGTGGCCCCCGATCGCGAACCCGTGCCCGCCCGGCGCGGCCGTTCGGTGCTCACCACCAGAGCGACCCCGGCGACGATGACCGCGCCGCCGAGCAGCACCTGCGGAGTGATCGGCTCGGCCACCAGCAGCGCGCCGAGCGCCACCGCGACGGCCGGGTTGACGTAGGCGTACGTCGACACCAGCGAGATGGGCGCGTTGTGCAGGAGCCAGACGTACGCGGTGAAGGCCACCAGTGAGCCCGCCACCATGAGGTAACCGAGCGCCAGCCACGAGCGGGTGCTCACCGCCGCCGGGTGGAAGTCGCTCAGCTCGCCTCGCCCGGCGGCGATGACGGCCAGCACGAGCGCGCCGGCCAGCATCTCGTACACCGTTGCCACGAAGGGGTCGGCGGGCATCCGGATCCGGCCGGACAGGAACGACCCGACCGACCAGGAGACCGCCCCCGCCACCACTGTCAACGCCCCGACCAGGGGTACGGCGTCCGAACTGCCGGCGGGCAGCACCAGCAGGACCAGGCCGACGAAACCCACTGTGACCCCGGCGAACGTCCAGATCGGCGGGCGGTCCCCGGTGGCGGCGCGCAACAACACCACGAGCAACGGCACTGTCGCCACCAGCAGCGCGGCGATCCCGGACGGGAGCGCCACCCCGGGCGGCCCGGCTTCGGCGAGCACCACCAGGCCATTGCCGCCGGCGAGCAGGAGCACCCCGACCAGCGCGGCCGAGACGAGCTGCCGCCGCTCCACCCGCAGCGCGCCGGGGCCCCGGCGCAGCCGCAGCACCACCGCCAGAACCAGGCCGGCGACGGCGAATCGCAGGGTGGCCGACAGCAGCGGTGGCAGCGTCTCCACGGTGATCCGGATGGCCAGATAGGTGGATCCCCAGAGGAGGTAGACCACGATCAACGCGGTCCAGATCACTGTCGGTGCGAGGTCAGCGCGGCGGCCGACGGCGGCTGCGGCGCTCGGTGGAGGTGGGCTCATCAGGGGACCACGCTACGGTGACGTGGGAGTCCGCGTCGCGTACCGGTGGCCAGGCTCTCACCACTTGTGCAGGAGGGCGGCATGACGAACTACGGACCACCCGGAGGCGGCGACCCGGGACCGTGGCGCGGGCAGCGACCGGACGAGAGGCCCGGCCGGCCGGTGCAGCAGCCCTACCCGCCGGCACCCGGGCCGTACCCGCCGGCGGCGCCGTCGTACCCGCCGGCGCCCCAGGAACGACCCGGGCCGTACGGCGGTCCGCCCACCGCGCCCTACGGGGGCGGCTCGGGAGCGCCCTACGGCGGCGCGTACCAGCCGACCGGGACGAATCCGGGGTACGGCGGGCAGCCGTACCGGCCCGACGAGGACCCGTACGGCCCGGCTCCCACCCCGGCACCGGGCCGGCGCGGTCGGGGGCCGCTCATCGCAGTGCTGGCGGTCGTACTGCTGCTGGTGGCTGTCGGTGGCACGTTCTGGTTCCGTCGCGGGCAGAACGACCCGGCTCCGGTGGCCGCGCCGACCAACTCGACCGCCGCGTTGGAGCCCAGCGCCGACGCCGACGGGACCGCGCCGGCACCGAGCGCCCCAGCCCCGGAGTCGTCGGCCGATCCCCGGTTCGCGAAGGTCGGTCAGTGCGTCCGCAACGACGCCGCGGCGGACGGCAAGCCCAAGCTGCTGATCAGCGAGTGTGCCGCGAAGTCGTACGAGGTGTTGAGCCGGATCGACGGCGCGACAAGCGGCGAGCGGGACGCCGAGGCCAAGTGCGACAAGGTCAAGGGTTACACCAACTGGTACTTCTTCGACAGTGAGCTGGACACCCTCGACTTCGTCCTCTGCCTGAAGCAACGCTGAGACAACCCACCCCCGGGGATGACATGACGACCTACGGACCAGCGGGCTCCGATCAGCCGGACGACCCGTACCAGCGCCCGCCCACCGACCCCGACGGCCCGCCAGCGGTCGACCCGACAGTGCCGCAGTGGGGCGCCCCGCCGCCCGCCGAAGATCCGACCAGGCAGCAGTGGGGCCCGCCGCCGCCCGCCGCGACGCCGCCCGCCGCACCGGGGTGGGGCCCGCCGCCGTCCTCCGGTCCGGGCTACCCGCCACCCGGGCCGTTCCCACCGGCCGGGCCGATGCCGGGTCAGCCGCCCGCACCGTGGGGACAGCCGCCGCCCGGCGGTTACGGTATGCCACCCGTCGCACCGGTACGGAAGACCGGCCGCAACGTCGCCCTCATCGTCGCGCTGGTGGTGCTGCTCGTGCTCTGCCCGTGCCTCGGCCTGGCCGGTTGGGCGGTCTGGAGGGTCGCCGACGCCGCCGACGACACGCGCACGCCGTCGACGAGCGCGCCGGTCGTCCCGCCGGCCCTGCCCACCGACGCGCCGAGGTCGGCCCCGCCGACGCCGGACGACGAGGTCGCCACTGGCGACTGCGTGGTGAACGAGGGCACCGACCAGGAGGCGGAGTTGCGCAAGGTGCCGTGCGGCCCGGACACCTATCAGGTGTTGCTGCGGATCGCGGCGACCACCGACGCGGACCGGTGCGAGTCGCTGGCACCCCAGGCGAACGCGACCTACGTGCACGACAACTCGGTGGACCTGTTCGACTACGTGCTGTGCCTGCGGAAGCGGTAGTCCGATTACGAAAACTAGGGCTGTCTAGCGTGGACGCTAGACAGCCCTAGTTTCTTGTCGACGGTCTCGACACGCCGATAGCCCCATCTATCCATGTCTAGCCCCGCAGCTAGACGGCCCGATACTCTGCGATGCGTGGATCCGGTCCGCAACCCGTACGCGCCGGGCGCCGGCCAGCGTCCGCCCGAACTCGCCGGGCGGGGGCGGGAGCTGGACGTCTTCGACATCGTGCTCGAACGCATCGCACGGGGACGACCCGAACGCAGCCTGATGCTCACCGGGCTGCGTGGCGTCGGCAAGACGGTTCTGCTCAACACCCTCCGGTCGCAGGCGATCAACCACCTCTGGGGCAGCGGCAAGATCGAGGCACGACCGGACCAGTCGTTGCGCCGCCCGGTCGCCGCCGCGCTGCACATGGCGGTCCGGGAGCTGGCGCCCCGACACCGCGCACCCGACCGGATCGACGCGTTCCTCGGCGTCCTCAAGGCGTTCGCCCAACGGTCCACCCCGACCGGCCGGGCCGGCGCCACCCCGAAGCTGCGCGACCGGTGGCAACCCGGCATCGACGTGCCGGCGGCCAGCGGCCGGGCCGACTCCGGCGACATCGAGATCGACCTTGTCGAGCTGCTCAGTGACGCCGCCGCGGTGGCCAGTGACGTCGGCACCGGCATCGCGATCTTCATCGACGAGATGCAGGATCTCGGCCCGGAGGACGTGTCGGCACTCTGCGCGGCCTGCCACGAGCTGTCCCAACTCGGCGCGCCGCTGATCGTCGTCGGCGCCGGCCTCCCGCACCTGCCGGCGGTGCTCAGCGCCGCCAAGTCGTACTCCGAACGGCTGTTCCGCTACCAACGCATCGACCGGCTCGACCGGATCGCGGCCGACCAGGCACTCTGCGCACCCGCCGAGCGCGAGGACGTCGAGTACGAGCAGAAGGCACTCGACCTGCTCTACGAGAAGTCCGGCGGCTATCCGTACTTCGTCCAGGCGTACGGCAAGGCGACCTGGGACCACGCGCCGCGCTCGCCGATCACCGCGGCGGACGTACGGGTCGCCGCACCCGAGGCGGAAGCCGAACTGGCGGTCGGTTTCTTCGGCTCCCGGTTCGAGCGGGCCACCCCCGCCGAACGCGAGTACATGCGGGCGATGGCCATGATGTCCGCGGTCGAGGACGAGTCCGGGGCGGTGATCCGCGACGACATGGACGCCGCGGTGCCCACCGCGGAGATCGCCCGGGCCCTCGGCCGCAAGCCCGCCAGCCTCTCCCCGGCGCGGGACGCGCTGATCAAGAAAGGGCTGATCTACTCCGGCGAGCGGGGCACTGTCGCGTTCACGGTGCCGCACTTCGGCAGGTACCTGCGCACCCAGCCGGCCTGACCGCCGACCGGGTCGTGGACGCGGTCAGACCTTCGACCAGGGCGCCGGAAAGAGCACCTCACCGCGGGGCGGGGGACCCTCCTCGCTGGTGGACGGCGGCAGCACCAACGCCTGCCAGGGCTCACCGAGACCGGCCCACGGACTGGTCAGGCCCAGCTCCGCCGCGGCGCTGAAGCCGAACCGGCGGTAGAACGCCGGGTCGCCGAGGACCACGACCAGCCGCTCACCCAGCTCGGTGGACGCGTCCAGGGCCGCCTGCACGACCGCGGTGCCGTGCCCGACGCGCTGTCGGTGTGGCGCGACCGCCACCGGACCGAGCGCCAGGGCGGGCACGTCCGCGCCCCGCTCCGGCCGCACCCGCACCCGGGTGAGCAGCGCGTACCCGACCACCTCGCCCCCGTACTCGGCGACCATCGCGAGCTGCGGCAACCAGGCGGCGGTGCCGCGCAACTCGTCGACCAGGCTCACCTCCGGCGGCGTCGCCACGTCGGGGCGGGCGAAAGCGGTGGCCAGCACGCGGCGGAGCGGACCGGCGTCGGCCGGGTCCTCGGGGCGTAGCCGCAGCGTGGTCACCCGCGCGACGTTACCCGCCGCGGCCGGTCCATCCGTGGCTGTCGCTCGAATCGGCGTGGCGACGTGTATGAACACCGATCCGATCCGACCGTTGCCGGGGTAGCAAACGCCGCGACGGGGTATGACTGATCCATGACGCCCGTACGCTCCCTCGCCCGCGCCATGTTGAGCGGCATCTTCGTGGTCAGCGGGTATCGCAACTTCCGCAACCCGGCCCGGCTGGCGCAGGCCGCCGCACCGGTCACCGACAAGGTCGCGCCACTGTTGAAGAAGGCGCACCCGAGCTTCCCCACCGACACCGAGACGCTGATCCGACTCAACGCCGCGGTGCAGGTCAGCGCCGGGGTGATGCTGGCCACCGGGCGGTTCAGTCGACCCGCCGCGCTGGTCCTCGCCGGCACGCTGGTGCCGGTGACCATCGCCGGGCATCCCTTCTGGAACAACGACGACCCGATCGCCAAGAACAACAACCAGATTCACGCCCTGAAGAACCTCGGTCTCCTCGGCGGTCTGCTGTTGGCCGCCGCCGACACCGGTGGCAAGCCTGGTCTGCGCTGGCGGACCGGTCACCGCATCGGCCACTCTCGACGTTCCATGCAGCGCGCCGTCCGAACCGCCCGCCGAGAAGCCCGGATCGCCGTCCGGTCCGCGTCCACGGCACGTCGACTGCCCGGCTGACCTGCATCGATGCCTCTCCGCGCCATCCCCACCCCCCGCTAAGGCCGCGAATTACCTGAACCACCCGGTAGGCGTTAACGCGGTGGAAATGTCAAAAACATGTGTGGGATCGGACACGGTCGCATAACGCGGGAGGCACTGACGTGAGGCGCCGTTCTAGGCTCCGTGCAGGACCTGGACGGGTAGGACGACCTTGGTATGGGGGTGGCCACGCCATGCCGACGGCTGTCGGTAGTCGGGCGGACCGCCTCGCCCCAATCCAACGCGTGACGCGTCGGATCGATCGCAAGAACGTCGTACGGGGCGCCATCGTGGCCGCCGTCGCCTACGCCGCATGGCTCGCCATCGGCGCGTTCGGGCGTCCGTACAACTTCTTCGACATGAAGATCTACCACGGTGCCGTGGTGTGGTGGGCGAGCGGTCATGAGCTCTACGAGTTCATCGCGCCCGGCACCACCCTCGGTTTCACCTACCCGCCGTTCGGCGGGCTGGTCATGCTGCCGATGGCGCAGCTTCCGATCGACGCCGCCGGCATGGTCAACGCCGTCGCCAGCATCGCCGCGCTGGCGCTGGTGCTGGCCGGGCTGCTCCGCCCCATCGTGGACCGGCTGGGGTGGCCACTGTGGTTCACGGTGGCCGTGGCGGTGCCGCTCGCGGTCGCCATCGAGCCAGGTCGGGAGACGCTCGGCTACGGCCAGGTCAACATCCTGCTGTTCGCGTTGATCATGGCTGATCTGATCGGCCTGCGCTGGCGCTCCCGCCGGGGCACCCACTACGCCGCGACGGACGGCCCCCTCCTGCGCTTCCTCTACGGCGGAGCCTGGGCCGGCGCCGGCATCGGCCTGGCCACCGCGGTCAAGCTCACCCCGGCGCTCTTCATCGCCTACCTGCTGATCACCCGCCAGTGGCGGGTGGCGGCCACCGCGATCGGCACCGCGATCGGCGTGACGGTGGCGACCTTCGCGATCGTCGGTGACGAGTCGCGGACGTACTTCGGCAGCGTGCTCTGGCAGACGGAGCGGGTCGGCGCGGCGGACATGACGCCGAACCAGTCACTCGCCGGCCTGCTCGCCCGCCTGTACGACTCGATCGAGACCCCCGGGCTGCTCTGGCTCGCCTTCTCGGTGCTGGTCCTGGCGCTGGGCCTGTCCCGGGCGGCCAGCTCCCGCGCCGACGGGGACGAGTTGACCGCGTTCACACTTGTCGGCCTCACCGCGAACGTGATCAGCCCGATCTCCTGGACGCACCACCTGGTCTGGGTGATCCCGGCGATCATCGTGCTGGCCGACGCCGCCGTGCGCCGCCGGGAGGCGAGCCGGACGATGCCACCGCGCGCCGGCCAGGGGCCCGTGTTCGGAGGGGTGCCCGGGGTCAACGGGCTCCGGCCGCCGATCTGGTACCCGACGCTGACCGGGCTCCGGCACGGTGGCGCCGCGATCGGGCTCTACCTGCTCTTCCTGATCTCCCCGATCTGGCCGTACGAGCACCAGCTGCCGGAGATGTCGCACTACCAGGACGGTCTCTTCGGAGCCCTGATGGAAAACTCGCTCGCGCTCGCGCTCATCGTGCTGGTCGCCGCGCTGCCCTGGCGTCCGGGCGCGGAGCCGGCGTTCTACGGCGACCGGCTCGCCCGGACCATGGCGGTCAACGGCCGCCGCTGAGCGGTCAGGGGCAGTTGACCCATTCCTCGGTGCCATCGGTGAAGACCTGCCGCTTCCAGATCGGTAGGCGCGCCTTGGCCTCGTCGACGAGCCGGGCGCAGGCCGCGAAGGCCGCCGCCCGGTGCGCCGTGCTCACCGCGGCGACGAGCGCCACGTCACCGATCGCCAGGGGGCCGACCCGGTGCGAGACCGCCACCGCGTAGACGTCGGGCTCCGCGGCGATCTCGGCGGCCACCTCGCGCAGCACCTGCGCGGCACTCGGGTGGCCCTCGTATTCCAGGCTGGTGACCTGCCGACCGTGATCGTGGTCGCGGACCACGCCCTGGAAGGAGACCACGGCGCCGGCCCGACGGTCGGCGACCGCCGCCTCGTGGGTGGCGAGGTCGAGCGGCTGATCGGTGATCTCACCGAAGGTGATCGTCGGCGCGGTCATGACGAACGCTCCCCAGGTAGCAGCGGCAACGGCACGATGGGCACCCGGTCGCCCTGCTCGCCTTTGGTGCCGGGCCGGATGACGGCGAACCCGTCCGCGCCGGCCAGGCCACGCAGCATCGCCGAGCCGACGTGGCGCACCGGGGACGCGGTCCCGGCGGCCCGGTCCAGTCGGACGAGGGCCAGGTGGGTGTGGTCCCCGCGGCCGGGCACCGCCTCGGCCAACGTGGCGTGCGGCAGCACCGGCATCGAGCGGCCCTGGAGGCCGGCGAGCAGCGGCGCGACAAGCGACACCAGCGCGACGATGGCGGACTGCGGGTTGCCCGGCAGCCCGGCCACGAACCGGACCCGCCCGTCGTGGCCGGCCAGCCGGGCCAGCAGCATCGGGAAACCCGGGCGGACCGCCACCGTGTTGACCACGTAGTCGGCGCCGAGCGCCTCCAGGGTCGGGTGCAGGTGGTCGACCGGGCCGTTCATCGTGCCACCGGTGGTGCAGACCAGGTCGGCACTGGCCAGCGCCGAACGCAGCGCCGCCACGTGCGCGGGCAGTGTGTCGGCCACCGGGCCGACCACGTCCGATGGGCGGATCTGGCAGCCGTAGCGCCGCAGCCACGCCGGCACGGCAGGACCCAGCGCGTCGCGGACCCGACCGGCCGCAGGCGGGCCCGCGGTCAGCAACTCGTCGCCGAAGACCAGCAGCGCGGCGCGCGGCGCCCGCCGGACCCGCAGCGTGTCGTGCCCGCAGGAGGCGGCCAGGCCGATCACCGCCGGGTCGACCGGCGTGCCGACCGGCAACAGCTCCTCATCGGCGTACGCCTCCTCGCCGGGCTCGCGCCACTCCGGCGTCTCCCGGGGTACGCCGCTGACCAGACCGTCGACAGTCGTGGACTCCTCCACCCGCAGCACGGCGGTGGCGCCCTCGGGCACCATGGCCCCGGTCGCGATCTCGACGGTCGTGTGGTCCTCGGTGAGCGGCGCGGGGGTGCTGCCGGCCAACACCCGGCCGACGATGCGCCACGGGCTGCCGCCGCGCACCGCCCAGCCGTCCACGCTGGAGGTGGGGAAGGCGGGCAGGTCGGTGCGGGTGGTCAACGGCTCGGCCAGGGTCGACCCGTCGATGTCGGCGAGTGGTCGGGCGAGGGCGGGCAGCGCGGCGGCCAGACCGACCGCGTAGACCCGCGACCGCGCCTCCTCCCACTCGGCTGGCGGAGGTGCGGCGGTCCGATCCGCTGTGGGTGCGGTTTCCGTGCTCACCGGCCGAGCCTATCGGCACGGACCGACACCCGTCCGAGCCTGGCGTGGACCGGCCGGTGGTCTCCGCCTCCGATTCAGTGGTCTCCGCCGCGAAGCTGGTCGACGGTGTGCCCGAGGATCGGCCCGAGCACGGCCAACCCGTCCCGGGCGCCACCGGTCGAGCCGGGCAGGTTGACCACCAGCATCCGGCCGGCGACCCCGGCCAGGCCGCGGGAGAGCACCGAGGTCGGCACCCGGTCGCGGCTGTGCGCGCGGATCGCCTCGGCGATGCCGGGGATCTCGTAGTCCAGCAGGCCCCGGGTGACGTCCGGGGTGCGATCCGTCGGGGTCACCCCGGTGCCACCGCTGGTCAGCACCACGTCGACACCGTCGGCGCGGGCGGCGAGCACTGCCGCGCCGACCGGCTCGCCGTCGGGCACCACCACCGGCTCGTCGACCTGGCATCCCAGCTCGCGCAGGCCGGCCACGAGCAGCGGACCGCTGGTGTCGGCGTAGACGCCGGCCGAGGCCCGGTTGGACGCGACGATCACCCGGGCCCGGATCACGGCCGGTCCTCCGGCCGGACCCACTCGCCGGTCTTGCCGCCCTCCTTGCGCAGCACCCGGACCGCCTCCACCGAGGCCGCCGGGTCGACCGCCTTGACCATGTCGATCAGGGCGAGACCGGCGACGGCGACCGCCGTGAGGGCCTCCATCTCCACCCCCGTGCGGTCCGCCGTGCGGGCGGTGGCCGTGATCTCCACGGTGTCGGCGGTCAACCGCAGGTCGACAGTGACGCCGTGCAGGGCGATCGGGTGGCACAGCGGGATCAGGTCGGGGGTGCGCTTCGCGCCCATGATCCCGGCCAGCCGACCGACCGCCAACGCGTCGCCCTTGGGCAGCCCGTCGCGGTGCAGCAGGTCGATGACCTCGGGTGTGGTCCGCAAACGGCCGGCCGCGACGGCCAACCGGCCCGTCACGGCCTTGTCGGAGACGTCGACCATGCGGGCCGCGCCGGCGCGGTCGACGTGGCTGAGCTGCGCGGGTTCGGTCACGGCCGTGAGCCTATCGGTGCGGTACGACGGCGTTCGGAAGGAGCGGTGTCGCGCTGACCGCCGCGCCGGGTGCCGACGGCGCACCTGTCGAACGCCGATCCCTTTCACCGACCCGCCGCCGAGGGTTGCCGGGGACCCGCGCCGTTCAGGCAGTTCGACGCTCTGCGGCCAGGGTTGCGTCAGCAGCCGTCAGCGCTTCCCGACCGCGTTCCGTTCCAGCGCCAAGCAAAAGACGTTGACCCGCTCCGGTCCGCAACGAGTCGATAGCCGTTACGTTGGCGTTCGATGGCACCGTGACCGCTCGGGAAACCTCGATAGTCCAGCGCAGATTGGCCGCATTAGCCACAGCTGATCGCGGTGGGCAATCGGCCCATAACTCATCGACGAGGTCGTCCAATGTCACCAGCCGACCGGGCTGCACTGTGCGCATCCCGAAGATTGGCTGCCACTTGGGGCGTACCGAGGCGCAGCATGCGGGTAGACAGTTGCACCGAAAGGTCGCCCACAACCCGAATCCCCACCGGTTCCCTGTTCCTGCCCTGCCACGTACTCAGTCGATCACGCAACGATGCCTACGATGCTCTTCGGTGACGTGCTGCTCACTGACGAAGGAGATGGCTGTTGGTGACTTCAGGATTACCGTGAGGAGGGCCGCTTGATTGCCTATCCGCAGCTGCACCGTGTCGGCGGCAAGTTGCATCGGCACGGGCCGGGACGCAAATTCCACGTCGTCGCCCTTGATCCTCGCCGACTGACACCTTTACCCCGCCTGCCCGACACCCCGGACGCGTCAACTCTGCCCACGCCGCCTTCACGCCTGTCCAAACTCCGGATGAGGCAACTCCCGGCTACCGCGGACCTAGCGAATAACGCGACCGTCACCTCGTCGGATACCGTCTGCAGTTACTCGCTGTCCCACGAATCCAACGCAGGCGAGTTCGACCGCACTCCGTTCAGCAGCGATGGACAGAACGTCACAAAAGGCCTCCATCTTGGCTAATGTTGCGCATACCGACATTTATTCTTTCTAAGCCGCCAATCCTTCTCTTAAGCTGCCTTTCCGAGGAAGACCTCCCGTTTGGAAGGTCCTCGAATTGGCTTAGCGAGAAGGGGGCAACGCGATGCGCGGCAGCGAGTGGAACTGACCCCTCGACTGGGGACGTGCACGAGCCTCGAGCGGTAGGCTACGAGCACGGCAGAGGCAGGCCTTCGGGAGTGGCATGACCCTTCCTCAGCGACGAGAGATTGAGACCGATCGGCGGCTACGGCTGCTCGTCGGTCTCGTCGTCGTTGTAGCGACTATCATCACGGCCACGTCACTACCGGTCGCGGCACGCTCGGCGATGACCGCCACGCCGACCGACATCGCGATCCTCGTCGCGCTCACCATCGCCATCGCGCTGGGAACCCTGGTCAAGGCGAGAGTACGAATCCGGTCCACCACCCACTCGATCAGTTGGACCGAGGCCGCGATCATCATCGGCCTCGCCATCGCTCCGGCCCAGTCGGTGGTCCTCTGCACCGCAGTGGGCATCACCTTCGCCTCGCTCCGGCTGCCGCCGATCAAGATGGCCTTCAGTGTGGGCAAGAACGTCATTGTGGCCTGGGGTGCCGGCATCACGCTGGCAATGACGACCTGGACCTGGCCACCGGAGAGCACCGTCGCCCTGATAGTGCCGGTGGCTGCCTCGTACCTGGTCGCGGCACTGCTGGACGACCTGCTGGCCATCCCGGTCATCGCGCTGGCCTCCTCCACCAAGATTTCCAAGCAGTTCCGGACCAACCTCGACCTCCGACTCGCCGGCTTCGCCGTGCGGTTCATCGTGGCGGTCTGCACGCTGCTGATCCTCGACGCGAACTTCAAACTCCTGTTGGCCATTCCGCCACTCGTGCTCAGCCTGCACCTGGCCTACTCCACAAGAATCCGTTCCCGGACCGAACAGCAGGCGTGGCAGCGCCTCGCCCGCACCACCGACGCGCTCAACGTTGTCGACCTCGACACCGTCCTCACCACCGCCGTCACCCAGGCCGCCGAGCTGTTCTCCGCCGACGAGGTCGAGATCGAGCTGCGCGACGGCGACCGTGCCGTGCGCGGCGGCACCGGCGGCATCACCTTCGACGGCCCCATCGGCAAGCCCACCGACGTGGACGGCACCGTCGTCCCCACCCCGCTCGAAGGGCACGACCGCACCGTCGACGTCGGCGTGCTACGACTGCGCTTCCGCGGCCCGGTGCAGCTCTCCGAACGGGAGCAGTACACGCTGCGCACGTTCGCCTCCGCGCTCTGCACGGCCGTGCGCAACGCCCAGGCGTACGCCGAACTGGCCCGGGTGGCCAACGAACACGCGTACGCAGCCGCCCACGACGCGCTGACCGGGCTGGCCAACCGCCGGCACCTCCTCGACGAGGGCACCGAGCAGTTGAGCGCCCGCCACGCCGACGGGGTGACCGCACTGGTGCTGATCGACCTCAACCACTTCAAGGAGGTCAACGACACCCTCGGTCACGCCGCCGGCGACCAGGTGCTGGTGCAGGTCGCCGACCGGTTACGGGGCGCCGCGCAGGCGAGCGACCTGGTGGCCCGCCTCGGCGGCGACGAGTTCGCCGTACTCCTGCGCGGGCTGCCGGCCCCGGCGGTGGCCGCGCACCGGGCCGAGTCGCTGCTCGCCGCTCTGCACGAGCCGTTCGAGCTGGACGGCATGCGGATCAGCGTCGAGGCCAGCGGCGGCATCTCCGTCGCCCCGGCCAGCGGTGGCATGGCCGAGCTGTTGCGCCGCGCCGACGTGGCCATGTACCAGGCGAAGCGTGCCGGGCAGAGAATCTCCACCTACGCCACGACCCGGGACACCGCTGACCTGGGTCGACTCGCGCTCGGCGGTGACCTGCCCCGGGCGGTCGCCGACCACGAGTTCATCGTCAACTTCCAACCGATCGTCGACCTGGGCACCGGCGAGGTGACAAGCGCGGAGGCGTTGGCCCGCTGGCGGCACCCCACCCACGGCATGATCGACCCGCTGCGCTTCCTGGAGGCGGTGGAACGGTCCGGTCTGCTGCCGGCCTTCGCCGAAGCGATCCTCGACCAGGCGCTGATCGCGGCCGGCACCTGGCGGGACGCCGGCTTCGACGTACCGGTCGCGGTAAACGTGTCCCCCCGCAGCCTCCTCGACGCGCGGTTCCCCGGCTCGGTGCTGGCCCGCCTGCGCGCCCACGACCTCCCGGCGGACCGGCTGGTGCTGGAGTTGACCGAGACGCTGACGCTCAGCCAACTCGACGTGGTCGACCGCGTGCTCAGCCGGCTCCGTGACGAGGGCGTCCGGTTGGCGCTTGACGACTTCGGCACCGGCTACTCCTCGCTCTCGCTCCTCTCCCGCATCCCGGTGCACGAGTTGAAGATCGACCGAAGCTTCGTGACGACGATGGAAAGCTCCGCGGAGGCCGCCGCCGTCATCCGCTCCACCCTCGACCTGGGTCGCAGTCTCAACCTGGCGGTGGTGGCCGAGGGGGTGGAGAGCGAGCCGCAACGGCGGGCCCTCTGGGAGTTGGGCTGCGTCGCCGGCCAGGGCCACCTGTTCGCGCGGCCGGTGCCCGCCGGCACCCTCCTCGCGGCGATGCAGCGTGGCTCCGGCGGGCGTCCCGGCGCCCTCGTGGCGCCCCTGCACGACGCCGGCGCGGTGATCCGGTTGAGCCAGAACCGCCGCCAGCCCGGCCGTGCGCGCCTCCCGCACCTGCCCGCCTGAGCGGCACCGGCCGACCGCGCCACACGGTCCGGTGCAGGTACGACCCCGTCTGCCAGACTGGCGCCCGTGATCGCCGACGCCCCGACCGCCCGCCGCCGTCCCTGGCCCTGGCCCTGGCGGACGCTCGACACCGCCGCCGGCGGACTCGCCGTCGACCTCGGCCTCTACGCCGTCTCGACCATCTTCGCCGCGATCACCGCTGTCACGTCGACCCTGCTGCCGCACCGGGCGTGGGGCGCGGTCGCCGCCGTCGGGTACCTGGTCGCGACGCTGGCGGTGATCACCCAACTCCTGCTGCGCCGGCACCGCCCGACCGCGCGGCTGGCCGGCCCGGGAGCCCGCTGGACGATCACCGGTCTCACCTGGGCGAGCACCGCGCTACTGCCCCTGCTCTGGCAGAGCATCGACCGGGCCAACGGACGCACCGACCGGGCACAGGAGGAGGTGCTGGTCGTGGAGCACGCCGGCACCCGCCTCCTGGAGCACGGCACGCCGTACCTCGGACCCGACGCGATCGCCGCCCTGCCCCCCGCCGAGCAACTGCTCGGCTACACCCCGTACCAACCCGGCATGGCGATCTTCGGCCTGCCCCGGGCCCTGATCGACACCTGGTGGACCGACTCCCGGGTCTGGTTCGCGGTCGGCACCCTGCTGGCGCTCGCCGTGGCCGTCGCCGCCCTGCGCGCCACACCGGCCACCGCCCTCCCCGCCCAGCAGGCTCACCGGCGAGACGCCGCGCTGCTGCGCGGCGTGCAGGCCGCCACCGTACTGCCCATCTGCGCCCTCACCCTCGCCACCGGCGGCGACGACCTCCCCGTACTCGCGCTCTGCCTGCTGGCCCTCGCCCTCGCCGCCACCGACCGACCCGGCCGGGCCGGCCTCGCGATCGGGGTGGCCGGCGCGCTGAAGCTCTTCGCCTGGCCGGTGGCGCTGGTCCTGATCGTCTGGGGCCTGACCCGACGCGCCGGCACCCGGGTCGCCGCCGGCGCGATCGGCCTGCCCGTCGCCGCCCTGATCCCCGCGATGCTCGTCGACAGCGACGCGCTCACCGAGAACGTGCTGCGCTTCCCCCTCGGCCACGGCCTGGTCACCAGCCCCGCGCAGTCCCCCTTCCCCGGCCACCTGATCGCCACCGCGCTCCCCGCCGGCCGGCTCGTCGCCGCCGCGCTGCTCGTCGCCGCCGGCGTGGCCATCGCCGTCCGGCTCGCCCGCCGCCCACCCCGCACCGCCGTCGCCACGACGCTGATCTGCGGGTACGGGCTCCTCGCCGCCATCGCCCTGATGCCCTCGACCCGCTTCGGCTATCTGCTCTACCCGATGGCCCTGCTCACCTGGGCACCCGCCCTGCACCGCCCGGTCGACACGCCGACCACAGCGCTTCCCGACCTGTCCGCTCGGACCACATCGGCGTAACTGCTGGGCGCGACGGCCCGCCAGGGCGTAGACCTGAAGGCATGACGACGTACCGCGACCGGGCCGACGCGGGCCGGGTGCTCTCCGAGCGGCTCACCGCACTCGTCGGCGACCCGGACGTGGTCGTCCTCGGCCTCGTCCGTGGCGGCGTACCGGTCGCCCAGGTCGTCGCCGAACGACTCGGCGCACCACTGGACGTGCTTGTCGTCCGCAAGCTCGGCATGCCGTGGGCCCGGGAGGTCGCCTTCGGCGCGCTCGGGCCAGGCGGTGTCCAGGTGCTCAACGACGCGGTCGCCAGCCGACTCAGCAGCGACGACATCGCCGAGGTCAGCCAACGGGAGCAGGCCGAACTGACCCGACGGGAGCGGCTCTACCGAGGCGGCCGCGCACAGTTGGACCTCACCGGACGGACCGCGCTGATCATCGACGACGGCCTGGCCACCGGTGCGACCGCCCGCGCCGCCGTGGAGGTCGTCCGCCAACTCGGGGCACACCGGGTAGTGGTCGCCGTCCCGGTCGGCGCACAGGAGGCGTACGAACTGGTCGCCGCAGAGGCGGACCAGGTCATCTGTGCCCAACGCCCACCGGACTTCGGCGCGGTGAGCGTCTACTACGAGGACTTCCACGAGGTGTCCGACGAAGAAGTCACCGAAGCGCTCACAGCAACCGCTTAGGTCGACCAGGTACCGTCGGGCGATGAGTAGTCTCACCTGTCCCAAGTGTCACGGAGAAATGCGTCAGTACGAGCGCAGCGGCGTCGTGATCGACCAGTGCGGGGAGTGCCGAGGCATCTTCCTGGACCGCGGCGAGTTGGAGAAGCTGTTCGAGGCGGAGGCCAACTGGAGCCGCCAACAGACCGGTGGTGCGCCGCCACAACCCAGCCACCAGCCGGCCGGCTACCCGCCGCCGCCCCCGCCTCCGCACCAGCCCGGATACGGTGCCGTCCCGCCGCCGCCTCCGCCCGGCTACCCGCCGGCGCCGGCCTACGGCCACCAGCAACAGCAGCACCACGGCTACCACGGGCACTACCGGCAGAAGAAGCGCAAGGGCTTCCTCGACGAGATGTTCGGCTGAGCCGAGACTGACAACCGGCCCGGGTCGATCACGCGTCGACCCGGGCACACCGCCCACCCGTCAGACGGTTGGCGGGCGCGGTGGTCCGTGCGAGGCTGCATCGCATGACCGCGTTCCGGCCGGCCGAGGCGCTGGCCCAGGCGTACGACGGGATCACCGCGGTGGTCGGCGACCTGGACGACGCCGGCCTACAACGGGCCACCCGCTGCCCGGGCTGGCTGGTCGCGGACCTGCTCCTGCACGTCCTCGGCGATGCCCAGCGGGCGCTTGTCACACTCGCCAGCCCCGTCGACGGCCCCGCCGACGTCGATGATGTCAGCTACTGGCGCGACTTTCCGGCCGGCGACGACGAGAGCGCCCGGCACGCCTGGTGGGTCCGCCGGTCTGCCGCCGCCTTCGACAGTCCCACCGCGATCGTCACCCTCTGGCGGGACACCGCCCCGGCGGCGGTCCGCGCCGCCTGGTCAGCCAACCCCGAGGGGTACGTGACCACGCAGGGGCACGTGCTGCGCGTACCCGATTTCCTCGCCACCCTGACCACCGAGGCTGTCGTCCACCACCTGGACCTGACGCTGGAACTGCCCGACGCGCCGCCTCCCGGCCCGCTGGCGGTACGCGTCGCGGTGGCCACCATGGACGGGCTGCTCAGCGACGACGCCGTCCGACCGGCCGCCTGGGACGACAACGAATTCCTGCTGAAGGCCACCGGGCGCGTTCCGCTGACCGATCGGGACCGGCTGGAGCTTGGCGAGTCGGCGGGCTGGTTCCCGCTGCTCGGCTGACCCGTCGTGCAGGATTCCTCAGCCGATGGCCATGTCGACGAATCGAGAGAGATGCAACTGCGCCGCTACGGTTACGGTGTCCGTTGGTCCATTTCGATGCTTGGCAACAATGAAATCCGCCTCCCCGGCACGCGGCGACTCCTTGTCGTAGTAGTCGTCGCGGTGCAGAAGGATGACAACGTCGGCATCCTGCTCGATTGACCCTGATTCCCGCAAATCGGACAGCTGAGGTCGCTTGTCGGTGCGCTGTTCGGGACCACGGTTCAGCTGACTGACCGCGATGACCGGGCACTCGACCTCCTTGGCCAACAGCTTGAGGCCACGGGACAGGTCCGCGACCTCCTGCTGGCGGCTCTCGGTGCGCTTGGGCGACGTCATCAGCTGGAGATAGTCGACCACGATCATCTTGAGGTCGTGCCGCTGCTTCAACCGGCGGGCCTTGGCCCGGATCTCCATCAGGTTCATGCTCGGCGTGTCGTCGACGAAGAGCGGCGCCTCACTGATCTCACCCATGCACCGGGCCAGCTTGGTCCAGTCGTCGTCGGAGAGCTGCCCACTGCGCAGCACGTGCAGTGGCACCCGCGCCTCGGCGGAGAGCAGCCGCATGACGATCTCGACCTTGCTCATTTCCAGCGAGAAGATCGCAGCGGCCTGATTGGCGCGAATGGCGGCATTTCGGGCAAAGTCCATACTAGCGGTCGATTTGCCCAAACCAGGCCTGCCAGCAACGATGATCAATTGGCCGGCGTGCAGGCCGTTGAGCAGCCGGTCCAGGTCGCTGAAGCCGGTGGGGACGCCGGTCATCATGCCGCCCTGCGCGCCCACCGCCTCGATCTCGTCAAGCGTCGGCTGCAACATGTCGGCCAGGATCGCGAAGTCCTCGCTGACCCGCCGTTCAGTGACGTCGTAGACGGCCTGCTGGGCGAGGTCCACGACGTCGTCGACGTCGCGACTGCCGCCGCTGGCGGTGCCGTAGCCCAGTTGCACGATCTTGGTGCCCGCCTCGACCAACCGGCGCAGCACCGCGCGTTCGCTGACGATGCGCGCGTAGTAGGCCGCGTTCGCGGCGGTCGGCACGCTGGCGATGAGGGTGTGCAGGTAGGGCGCGCCGCCGATGCGTACCAGGTCGCCGGAGTCGGCGAGCGCCGCCGCGACCGTGATCGAGTCGGCCGGCTCACCCCGGCCGTAGATGTCGAGGATGATGTCGAAGATGGTGGCGTGCACCGGCCGGTAGAAGTCGTTGGTCTTGAGGATCTCGACGACGTCGGCGATGGCGTCCTTGGAGAGCAGCATGCCACCGAGGACGCACTGCTCGGCGGCGACGTCCTGGGGTGGGGTCTTGTCGAACTGGCCGTCTCGTTGCGCGGGTGGCTGGCCACCACCGGACCGTGACTCCGCCCGCATGTCGTCGGTGACCGACACGGGTCCCCCCTCCACTGCGCCGGATCCGATTCCAGCTCTACCGCTGGGGTACGACACTTCACCTTCGACCAGGCCGGTCGATCGGGGGCCATCGTGCCGGCGGTCGAGGGCCAACCATACGGACCCCGAGGTCAGAGACTCAACAAGGCCGGTGGACGAGCCTCGGGACAACCTGTGGATGCCGGGGGACATGATGTGCGCAGGGTGTGCACAGCCTGTGGATAACCATTGGGGAATTCTTGGCCTTAGGTCGTTGACCTGCGGGAACATGCTCCCCAGCCTGTGGAGGAGAATATTTCGGTCGGGCCTGTGACACGATCGTCCCGTACTATCTCCAGCGAACGGCTACACCTGGACAGCGGATTCCGCTTTCGGTTCAGAAGGGTCACACTCCGGCCGTGAGTTACCGGGACTGGGGACGCGGGGATGGCAGCCCGCGCGAGCGCCAGCCGACCGCCTCGTGGGGTGAGCCCGCGGCGTCTCTTCCGGTTGATCCGTACGACGAGGACGGCCGCTACCGCACGTCCAGTCGGCGGCGTGCGTTGGACCGCGGCCAGGACGAGCCTGTCGACGCCTACCTGCCCCGGTGGGCGCTGGAGTCGGGCGTTCGGCACGCTGACGGCGGCGGTCGCCACGCCGCACCGGACGAGGACGAGGACGACCCCGAACGCGAGCGGCCGATCTCCGGCGCCGGCCGGCGGTCCGTCGAGTCGTTCGACAGCCGGCGGCGGGGCAGCGAGACGGGTTGGCGGGAGCAGGCGGCGATCGGCGCGGCCCCCGAGTCGGACCACACCCGGGAGTGGACGCTCGACCGTCCGCAGGAGCAGGGGTACGCCGGGCGTCGACGCGCGGACGCCGGGGAGGACGAGCCGGTTTCCGGCGCTGTCCCGGACCGCCGTCCCCGTCGCGCGCCCGCTGGCCGCCCGCAGGTGATCTGGTCGGGCGGGGATCTGGAGTCCGCTCCGAGCGAGCCGGCGCCGGGCCCGGAGGTGAGCCGTCCCACCCGGCGCAGCCGCCGTGCGGCGGAGGAGTCGTGGTCCCGGCCGGCGGCCGACCCGTGGGCACGGGGGTCGGATCGGGTGGCCGAGCCCGAGCCGTCGTATCCGCCCGCGGTGGACCCGTGGGACGCCTCGGGGGTGCACGCGTGGCCGCCCGGGGCCGGTGCTGACGGCACGGATCTGAGCGAGCAGTGGTCGGCGGTGGAGAGCGTCGGTGGCTGGGAGCGGTCCGACCGCACCGGTCAGTGGGAGCGGGCCGCGATCGAGGACGATCAGTGGGACCGTACGCTGCCGCCGCGCTCCGACCGGGCTGCCGCGGCGGAGGGTTGGCCGGCCCGGGACGACGGGTTCTGGTCCGGCACCCGGCTGGCCGGCGATGATCCCCGATGGACGGATCCGCTGCCGTCCGCGCCCCGCTCGCCGGTGGTGGGCTACACGGCCCCGAGACCGCGTAGCGCCGCTGTGCCGCCGGTGGGTGCGCCACGGCGTCGGGCGGACCGGCCTGCGGTCGGGGCGGCGTCGGTGCGTCAGCGGGTCGAGTCGGCGGCCACTAGCGCCTGGGCTCGCCGCCTGGAGGACGACCTGCTCGATCCGGATCCGGGTGGGCCCTTCCGGCCGTTGCTCTACACGGCTGCCTGTTACCTGACGCCGGCGGTGCTGATCTTCGTGTGGCTGTTGACATTGGACAGTCAGGCGCCGGCTGGTTGCGTGACCGACATCAGCGGGGGTGGGTGCGACTCACCCCGGTCCCGGGCGTTGGAGTCGCTGCTCGCCGGCTCGCCGCGCTTCGGGTTGGCGCTGGTGAGCAGTCTGGTGGTGGCGGCGCTGCTGCGTCGGGTGGGCACGACGTGGCGTTCGGCGACCATCGCGCTCGCCGCCGCGGTGGTGGGCGGCGGCCTTTCCACGGTGCTGATCAGCGCGGTGACCGGTCAACCGATCGGGTGACCGGCCGGCGGGCCGGGGTCGTGCCGGGCGAGGGCGGCGCGTCCGCGCGGGCCGGACGGCGTACGCACGAGGGCCCGCACCGATCGCTCGGTGCGGGCCCTCGTGGTGGTGTTGCGGACGTCAGCCCTGAAGGACGTTCAGGTTGAACGACGCGGTCACCTCGGGGTGAAGCTTGATCTTCACCGGGTAGCTGCCAGTCGACTTGATGTGACCGGGCACCTCCAGTCGGCGACGGTCGAGGACCGGGCCGCTGGCCGCCTTGACGGCGTCGACGATCTCGGCCGGAGTGACCGAGCCGAAGAGCCGTCCGCCGTCGCCGGCGCGGACCTTCAGGTTGACCTTGAGACCCTCGAGCTGAGCCTTGACCTCGTTGGCGTGGTCGAGGTCGCGGATCTCACGGGCCGAACGCGCCCGCTTGATGACCGTGACCTGCTTTTCCGCGCCCTTGGTCCAGGCGATCGCGAAGCCCTGCGGCAGCAGGTAGTTACGGCCGTAGCCGTCCTTGACCTCGACGACGTCGCCCGGGGCACCGAGGCCGGACACTTCCTGAGTCAGGATGATCTTCATATCGGTGCCTCCTCTCAGCGGGTGGTGGCCGTGTACGGCAGGAGCGCCATCTCACGGGCGTTCTTGACCGCACGGGCGATCTGGCGCTGCTGCTGCGAGGTCACGCCGGTCACCCGACGAGCGCGGATCTTGCCGCGATCGGAGATGAACTTGCGCAGCAGCGCGGTGTCCTTGTAATCGATGTAGGCGATCCCGTCCTTGTCGAGCGGGTTCACCTTCTTCTTCGGCTTGCGCAGTGCCGCAGCCTTGGCCGTTGCACGTGCTCCTGGTTTGCGATCGCGAGCGCTAGGCGCCATTAGAACGGTGGCTCCTCGTCAAAATTGGCGCCCGAACCGGCACGCGCGGGAGAGGGAGCGGCCGAAGCCCAGGGGTCGTCGAAGTTGCCTCCGCCGCCGCCCTGGCTGCCACCGCCACCGCCGCCACCGAAGCCGCCGCCACCGCCGCCGGAGCGGGACATCTTCTGCACCTTCGCCGTGGCGTAGCGCAGCGACGGGCCGATCTCGTCGACCTCGAGCTCGATGACAGTGCGCTTCTCACCCTCGCGGGTCTCGTACGACCGCTGACGCAGTCGGCCCGACACGATCACCCGAGCGCCACGCTGCAGCGACTCGGCGACGTGCTCGGCGGCCTGACGCCAGACGGTGCATGCGAGGAACAGCGGCTCGCCGTCCTTCCATTCGTTCGACGCCTTGTCCATGAATCGGGGCGTCGAAGCGACTCGGAACTTGGCGACCGCAGCCCCGGAGGGGGTGAACCGCAACTCGGGGTCATCGGTCAGATTGCCGATGACCGTGATGGTGGTGTCTCCTGCCATGACCATCTCCTCGCGCACTCAGCGTCTCGTCGTACAGGCTCCCAGAGCCCTCTGACAGAGTCGCGGAGGCTGATCCGGACGAACCGGGGGTTTGAAGGCTTAGCGCATTTCCGGTCGAAGGACCTTGGTGCGCAGCACGGACTCGTTGAGTCGCAGTTGACGGTCCAGCTCGGCCACCGCCGCAGGCGTGGCCTGCAGGTCGACGACGGCGTAGATGCCCTCTGCCTTTTTGTTGATCTCGTACGCGAGGCGCCGGCGGCCCCACACGTCGGTCTTCTCAACCGAGCCACCCGCGGTCCGAATCACGTTCAGGTACGTGTCGAGCGACGGGGCGACGGTGCGTTCCTCGAGGCTGGGGTCGAGGATCACCATGATCTCGTAATGACGCAAGACGTGCTCACCTCCTGTGGGCTAAGCGGCCACGGTCCTTCCGTGGCAGGAGGTCGTGCGTCGCTGCCCGCACGTGCCGGGGGAACCCGACCGGACGCGGACAACCTGACCAGGATACCCGGTCCGAACGATCATGCCCGGGGCGGTCGGGTCGACACCCGGACACGCTGACGGGGGTCCACCGCCCGACCGTGCACCGATCGGTGGTGGACCCCCGTCCAACGAGGCCGCGGGGCGTCCCGTCCGCATTCCTTGGGTGGGACCTGGGGAGGAACGACCACACCGATGAGGTTGGACTGGAGACGCCCCGCGGAGCTTTATCGTGTTGTTATCTGACGATACAACAGCACTCGTACCTTGTCGGAGGAAAAAGCACAAATTTCCGAGATTCTTCGTCTGTCGGAATCCGCTGACGGAAGGGGTCGCCCCCGCCGCGCCGGGCCGCGTGGCGGAGGCAACCTCGCTCTCGGCCGTCGACCCCGATCGCCGTACGCGGCGCTCGCACCGCCGGCTGACCGGGCAGTGGTCGCCGGTTCAATCCCATCAACGACCGTCGGTCCGAGCGGTGACGTGAACGGCACGCGACATCGCCCCGACCGTCGCGGCGGCGGTCAGGGTCGCGACGTAGGCTCGCTCGCATGCGTATCGGAGCCCACGTCGATTCGACCGACCCGCTGGCGGAGGCGGCCGCCCGGTCCGCCGACACCGTGCAGTTCTTCCTCTCCGACCCCCAGGGATGGAAGGCGCCCAAGCCTCGGGAAGACGCCGAGCGGCTGCGCGCGGCCGAGGTCGACCTCTACGTGCACGCGCCGTACGTCATCAACGTGGCGACCCTCAACAACCGCATCCGGATCCCGAGCCGGAAACTGCTGCTCGGGCACGCCAACGCCGCCGCCGCCATCGGCGCCAGGGGCCTGATCGTCCACGGCGGGCACGTCAACGCCGGGGACGACCTGGCAGTCGGCTTCGACAACTGGCGCAAGACCTTCGCGTACGCCGCCGACTCCGGCGGCTTCGGCGTGCCGGTCCTGATCGAGAACACCGCCGGGGGCGACAACGCGTGCGCCCGTCGACTGGACGCGCTCGCCCGACTCTGGGACGCCATCGGCGACCATGAGGTCGGCTTCTGCCTGGACACCTGCCACGCGTACGCGGGTGGCGAGGAGCTGCTCGGGCTCGTCGACCGGGTCAAGGCGATCACCGGACGGATCGACCTGATCCACGCCAACAACTCCAAGGGCGCGTTCAACTCCGGGCAGGACCGGCACGACAACCTGGGCGGCGGAACGATCGACCCGGAACTGGTGGTGGCGGTGATCCGGGCGGCCGGGGCGCCGGTGGTCGTCGAGACACCGGGAGGTGTGGCCGGTCAGGCCGCCGACATCGACTTCCTCCGTGAACAGCTCGGGACGGAGAGCCGGCCAGCATGACGACCGGACAACCCGGGACCGGTAAGGCCCGGCCCAACCCCGCCGGCCCGAATGCCGAGAACCGACCCACCACCGGTGACAACAAGCCCGGCCCCGCGACGGACGAGGTGGCCAAGGCCGGCGACGCCACCGGCACCGGCGGCCCGAAGCGCGGCTGGACCTGGATCAACGGCGTGACCAAGCGCGGCAGCGCGGCCAAGCGCGCCGGCACCGCGACCAGTGCCGCCGGCGCGGCCAGCACCGCCAGTACCGCCGGCGCGGCCAGCACCGCCGGCGCGGCCAAGGACAGCGACGCCGCCACTGGTGACAACACCCGGACGGACGCGACAAAGAGCGGCGACCCGACCAAGGCCGACAACACCAAGACCGGCTCGACCAAGGCCAACACGACCAAGGCGGACAACACCGAGGCCGGCTCGACCAAGGCCGACAACACCAAGGCCGGGTCCGCCAAGGTCGAGGACCCGGTCAAGGGCGGCGACACGAAGGACGGCGCGGCAAAGAGCGGTGGCACGGCCACGAGCGAGAAGCCGAGCCAGGCCGACGGTCAGGCGCAGACCGATGGCGAGACGAAGCCGGCTGACCCGGATCGTTGGGAGGCGTTCGCTTCCGCCCCGGAGCCGAAGCCGTCCATCTTCAGTCGGGCCGGCCGGGCCGTCGGCCGATTCCTGATCCACGAGTGGACCCTGGCCGCCCTGGGCTCGCTGGCACTGGCCGTGCTGATGACCTGGCCGACGCTGCGCTACCCGCGCTACACACTGCCGCAGGACTACTGGGATCCGAGCCTGCAGGCCTGGCAGATGGCCTGGTCGGGGCACATCCTGCTGACCGACCCCGCGCACCTGTGGCAGTCCAACACGTTCTTCCCCGAGCTGTGGAGCTTCGCGTTCTCCGACACGCTGCTCGGGTACGCCCCGGCGGGGATGCTCGGCAGCGGCCCCGAGGACGCGATCCTGCGCTACAACATCATGTTCGTGCTGGCGCACGCGCTCGCCACGTTCGGGGCGTACGTCCTGGCTCGACAGCTCGGCGCCGGCCGGATCGGTGCCGCCGTCGCCGGTGTCGCCTACACCTACGCGCCGTGGTTGCTGTCCCAGGCCGGGCACCTGCACGTGCTCTCCAACGGCGGGATCCCGCTGGCGCTGGCGATGCTGGCGCGGGGGCACGGTTGGTCACTGCGGCACGGTTACCGACCCGAGCGGCGGCACGACGGTTGGGTCTACGGCGGCTGGCTGGTCGCGGCCTGGCAGCTCAGTCTCGGCTTCGGCATCGGGCTGCCGTTCGCGTACTTCCTGGGCGCCGCGGTGCTGGTCGCCGTCGTCCTCTTCTACGTGCGGCGGCTGCGCACCCGCCAGGCCGTGCCCTTCGGTCGCCGGTTGTTCGTCGCCGACGTGCTCGGTGGGGTGTTGTTCGCCGGTGTGGGTCTGCTGATGGCGTTCCCGTTCTTCCGGGTCACCGAGCTGCACCCGTACGCCGAGCGCACCATCGACGACGTCAGCATCTTCTCGCCGCCGCCGTCGGGTTTCGTGACGGCGCCCGCGGAGTCGTGGATCTGGGGTGGGCTGCACGAGGGTGCCCGTGCGGCGCTGCCGTGGCACCCGGAGATGACCCTGTTGCCGGGCTTCGTGCTCTACGCGCTCGCCCTGGGTGGGCTGTTCTTCTCGGTCTGGCGGCTGCGGCACCGACTGCTGCTGCTCGCCGGGGTGCTGGTGACGATGGCCTTCGCGATGGGCACCCGTTTCTTCGACGGCACCTTCACCTACGTGCCGCTCTTCGAGCACGTGCCGGGCTGGAGTGCGCTGCGTACCCCTGGTCGGTTGATGCTGTGGACCACGTTGTTGCTGGGCCTGCTCGCGGCGGGAGCGGTCACCGCGCTCACCGACCGGGTCCGCGAGCTGACCGCGCAGCGGATCCCGTCGTGGCCGGGTCCGTGGCTGCGGATGGCCACGCTGCTGCCGCTGCTGCTGGTGACCGTCGAGGGCCTGAACAGCACCCCGCACCCGGTGGTGCCGACCCAACCGGCCGCGCTGCGTGCCGCCGAGGGACCTCTGCTGGTACTGCCGAGCAGCCAGAACCTGGACCAGCACGTGATGCTCTGGTCGACAAGCGGGTTCCCCGACGTGGTCAACGGCGGCAGTGGCTTCACCCCACGTCAGCTTGACGACGTGCGTCGGGTGAGCCAGTCGTTCCCCAACCAGACAAGCGTCGACTACCTGCGCACGCTCGGCGTGCGGACGGTGGTGCTGCTCCGCGACCAGGTGCCCGGCACGCCGTGGGAGATCACCATCGACGCGCCCGTCGAGTCGCTCGGCATCACCCGTCAGGAGGTCGGGGACGCCGTCGTCTACCGGCTCTGACGCGGGTCCGCGGGATCACGCGGTGGGGGCGGGTTCGGGTTCGGGTTCGTTCGTCGTCGCTCGGCGGCGCAAGCGGTCCAGCCACGGCGCATCCGGTGCGCCGTCGAGCACGCCGCCGTCCGGGTCGTCCGGATAGGTGGCCCGTACCGCGTCCTGCTCCGGGTGCAGGATCTCCCGGATGACAAGCACGCAGAGCACCACAACGGTGGTCAGCCGCAACGTGGAGGCCAGCACGAACACCCCCTCCGGGAAGACCGGACGGCTGGTCGCCGCGCCGAGCAGCTCACCGTAGAAGGCGACGAAGTAGCAGACCTCGGCGATCTGCCAGGCCAGGAAGGCACCCCACTTCGGTCGGGCCAGCACCACAAGCGGCAGGAGCCACAGCACGAACTGCTGCGACCAGACCTTGCTGAAGATGAGGAACGCCGCGACCACCAGGAAGGCGAGCTGACCCAGCCGCGGTCGGCGCGGCGCCCGCAGCGCCAGCACTGCCACGCCGAGGCAGGCCAGCCCGAACAGCGCGTACGAGAGGGTGTTGAGGGTGGGGATGTTGGCGTTCAACCACTCGAACGGGCCGAGCTGGCCGGGGTCGTTGCCGACCTTGCCGTCCAGGTATCGCCCGATGTACCAGAGCGTGCCCCAGTCGATCGGCCGGGTGGTGTTCAGCTCGAAGAACCGGTCCCAGTTGTCCGGGTAGGCCCGTGCGGCGGGCAGGTTCACAAGCACCACGGCGGCGATCGCCGTGCCGACGGCGGTGAGCGCCGCGCGGACCCGGCTGGCCCGCAGTCCGAGCACGAGGATCGGCCCGAGCAGGAACAACGGCCACAGCTTCGCCGCGCCGGCCAGCCCGAGCAGCACGCCGGCGACCGCCGGTCGTTTTCGGGCCCAGGCCAGCAGACCGAAGGCGGCCAGCCCGATGGCCAGCAGGTCCCAGTTGACGGTGGCGGTGAGCACCAGCGCCGGGGCAAGTGCGAACAACGCGGCGTCCCAGGGTCGTCGGCGGCGCAGTGCGAGGATCACCCCCACCGTGGCCACCGCCAGCGCGCCAAGCACCAGCGCGTTGAGGTTGTAGAACCACTGACCCTGGTTGATGCTCGGGTCGCCGTCACCGACGGCGTGCACCGGCAGGCCCAGCGCGCCCATGAAGTAGCCGGTCAGCACCGGGTACTCGACCGGGTGGTCGCGGTAGGGCACCTTGCCCTCGTTGAGCCCCTCGGCGTAGTACAGGGCGAGAACGTCGGTGTAGCAGAACCGGTTGTACTGGACGTTGTTCTGCCAGGCACCGTCCTGGCAGGGCGACTTCTGCACCCAGTGCAGCGCGAGAGTGAGGCAGGCCAGGGCCAGCACGATCCGGACGGCGGTCCAGAAGCGTCGCTCCTGGCCGGCCGGCCGGTCCAGCGCGGTCGCGTGGTCGCCCAGTGGGCCGCCGATCGCGCCGGAGAGGCCGCGGACGAACCCGTCGGATCGGGACGGGTGATCGGTGGTTCCGGCGTCGTCGATGCCGGGCGTCGACTGGGTGCTCATGAGAAGGCATCCTGCCGTATGACGGGGGTACCCGTCCCGTCCCGACGCGGAGAGATCTGGGTACGGAAACGCCGCCGCCGGCCGAACAGGTCGTCCGGCCGGCGGCGGCGTCGTGCGGAGCTGCGGGTCAGTCCCGGTACGGCGTTACGCCGGGCAGCAGTCCACCGCCGCCACCACCGCCACCGGGTCCGCCGGGCCCACCGGGGCCGCCGGGGCCACCAGGACCACCAGGGCCGCCGGGCCCACCAGGAGTACCGCCCGGGACCGTGCAGAACGGGTCGGTCAGCGGGTCGCAACCGCCCGGTTGACCAGGCAGGCCCGGAATCGTGGGTGGTGGCTCCTTGCCGTTGCCCTTCGTGACGTCACCCTCGCCGGTGACGCTGGGCAGGGGGATCTCCTCCAGGCCCTTGAGGGCGGTGTTCATGAACTTCTCCCAGATCGGGCCGGGCAGCGTCGAACCACCGATGTCCTTGCCGCTGGCGAGCCGGATCTCCGGCTTCTTCGGGTCCCGGCTGCCCACCCAGACCGCCGTGGCGTTCTGTGGGGTGTAGCCGACCGTCCAGGCGTGCGAGTTGTCGTCCTTGTCGTACTCCCAGGTGCCGGTCTTGGCGGCGGCCTGGCGGCCGTCCTCCAGGGAGATGTCGTTCGGGCGCGGGATCTGCTTCAGGACGCCGGTGACCTCGTCAGTGATCTTCTTGGGGATCCGCTGCTCCACCTTGATGCGCTCGCTGCCGACGATCTTCCACTTGCCGGTGTCCTTCTCCTGCTGCTCCACCTTGAGGACGAAGTGGGCCTTGATGTACTTGCCGTCGTTGGCGAAGGTGGCCATGGCGTTGGCGTGGTCGAACACGGTGATCGGGTACTTGCCGAAGGCGGTGTAGTTGTCGAAGGGGTTCGGCCCCTTCTTCGACAGGTCGAAGGCCTGCGGCGGGTCGACGCCCCACATGGTGGTCACGCCGGCCTTCCGGGCCATGTCGACGACCTTGTCGGCACCGATCGTGTCGGCGACCCAGTAGAAGGGCACGTTGTACGACTGGACCGTCGACTCTTCGAGGGTGCAGTACTTTCCGCACTTGAGGTTGGTACGACCGGCGTTACCGATCGCGACAGCGGAGCCCTCGGGCTTGTACGGCGTCGGGTCCCAGTGCGACTTGACCGAGATGCCGGCCTCGATGGCGGCGGCCAGGGTGTACACCTTCATCGACGAGCCCGGCTGGTGCCCACCGGTCAGGTCGCCGTTCTTGTCGGTGTTCTTGCCGGCGTAGTCGAAGTCCGCCCCGCTGTCACCGCCGTAGTAGGCGAGCACCCGACCCTTCGACGGGTCGATCGACACCACGGCCGCCATCAGGTTCTTCGGCTGGTCGTTGAGCTCGGAACCCTTCTTCGACTGCATCGCCGTGTTCTCGGCGGCGGTCTGCAGCTTCGGGTCGATGGTGGTGGTGATCCGGTAGCCGCCGTCGCGCAGCGCGTCCACGCAGCTCGTCTTGCCCTCCGCTCCGGTGTCGGAGCAGAGGCCCATCGTGTCCATCTCCTGACGGACGTAGTTGATGACGTTGCCCCGTGGGCTGTCGACGCCGAACCCGTTCCCCTTCTTCGGCGGCAGCACCTTGGGGTATTCAGTCGGTGAGGCGGGCTGCCCGGCGGCGTCCACCCAGCCCTCCTTCTTCATGCCGGCGATCACGTAGTCCCACCGCGCCTTGGCGTCGGGCAGGTTGACCGCGGGGTCGAATCCCTTGTGGGTGTCGCTCGCCACCGGCTGCTTGATGACCGCCGCGAGCACCGCGCCCTCGCCGACGCTCAGGTCCTTCGCCGCCTTGCCGAAGTACGTCTGCGCCGCGGCCTCGATGCCGTAGGCACCGCGTCCGAAGTAGATGACGTTGAGGTAGTGCTGCATGATCTCCGGCTTGCTGTACGCGTCGTTCAGCTTGGAGGCGAGGATGGCCTCCTTCACCTTCCGGCCGTACGTGTCGTCCTGGAGATTCTCGAACGCGTTACGGGCGTACTGCTGGGTGATGGTCGAGGCGCCCTGCTTGTCGCCACCGGAGATGTTGTTCCATCCGGCCCGGACGATGCCCTTGTAGTCGACGCCGGAGTGCCGGTAGAAGTTGCGGTCCTCGGCTGCCGCCACCGCGTGCTGCACGTGCTCCGGGATCTGGTTGATGGTGACGAAGGTGCGGTTCTCGCTGCCCAGCTTGGCCAACGGGGTCTTGCCGTCCTTGGCGTACACGGTGGTGGACAGCGGCAGCGGCAACTCGTTGGGCATGACCACGTTCGTCGAGTAGTAGGTGAACCCGACCACGCCGACACCGGCCAGCATGATGAAGACCGCGACGCCGGCGATCAGCAGGTTCATCCGCTTGCGCTTCTTCGACCGCGCCGCAGCCGGACCGCCCGCGCCACGACCGCCCCGACCCGGACCGTTGGGCCCACCCGGACCGTTGGGCCCACCCGGACCGTTCGGACCACCCGGGCCGCCCGGCCCACCGGAGACCGGCGAGACGCTCGCCCGGGCGACAGCGGCCCGGCCACCCACCGACGCGGAGCCGACGCTGGCTCGACCCGCCGAGGCGGCGCCGACAGAGGCGGCGCCGACCACGGCCCGGCCTGCCGGTGCGCCGGGTGCCGGGGACACGGGCACCGAGGCCCGCCCGGCGCCGGCGCGGCCGGCGGCCACGCCGGGTGCCGGCGACACCGGCACGGAGGCGCGTCCTGTTCGACCCGGGGTCGCCGAGCCCACCGAGGCGGATCCGGCCGCCGCGCCACCACGCGGCGGCACCGAGGCCGATCCGCCCACCGTGGCCCGACCACCGGCGGCCCGCGGCGTGACCGAGGCGCGACCCGGGGTCGCCGCTCCGCCCTCCGAGGCCGACCAGCCATTTCCGCGGGAGTCACCGCCGGGCTGGCGGTACGCGTGGTCCGCGCCCGCCCCGGGGTCGCCCTCCGGGCCCGAGTACTGGGCCCGTCCGCGCGCAGAACTGGGATCGCCGTACGAGTTCATTCCTCACACCCTGCCGGTCGCGGTGGGGCGCGACTGCGCCGCCACCGGGTTGCCGTGAGTTGCTTCACCTGGGACAGCGGCACGGGGGTGCCGCTTCACCGGGGTCAATGCCGTATCAATCGGGCCAATCGGACCATCGAGCGGTCGTCCGTCCCGGGTTTCGTCGATGGCCCCGGGGCCGGTCCAACCAGCTGCGATCACCGTTGCGCCTCTCGCCTCCGCCGACCCGCACCTTCGGCAGCCACCACATCCTGCTCACCGGTGCCGTCGCTGTCGCCGGTCAGACCGTCCCGGCCGAGCAGGTACTGCTCGACGAGATGGTTCCAGTCACAGCCGAGGCACACCTCCACCACGAAGACCTGGAACTCACGCAGCGTCATCGCCAGCACGGGTAGCTCGGTCAGTGTCCGCGCCTGCCCGGCGGACTGCTTGAGCTCGTCGCCGTAAATGTAGTGGACGAGGGTCAGGTTTTCACTGCGGCAGATCGGGCAGCGCCGGTCGGTCGGCTCTCCGTGGAACCGGGCGGCGTTCTTCAGGTACGGCGACGCGTCGCAGACGTCGTACGTGCCGACCCGGCCGGCCAGGAGCTCACGCAGCACTGCTCGCTTCTGAAGCGAGTAGTCGACGACCTGGCGCTGCGTACGCATGCGGAGAAGGGTACGCGGTCCGGCCCGAGCAGGCGACCATGCTCACGATCCGTGACGACAGCGTCTCGGATCGGGGGTTTGCCCTGACCGGCGCAACCCGCTAACGTGCGATGTATCGGTCCGATACATCGTGGTGGTTACCACTCCACGCCGGAGGGAAAAGAGAGGGTGGCCAGTGCTCGAATTCGCCATCCTCGGCCTCCTGCAGGAGTCTCCGATGCATGGCTACGAGCTGCGCAAGGAGTTGACCGCCAAACTCGGCGCGATCCGGGCGGCGATCAGCTACGGCTCGCTCTACCCGACCCTACGCAGGCTGCAGGCGGCGGGTTGGATCACCGAAGCTGCTGAGACACCCGCCACTGCCGAGGAGGTTCCCGCGCTGACCAGCCGACGAGGTCGGGTGGTCTACAAAATCACCGCGGAAGGCAAGGAACGCTTCGCCCAGCTGATCGCACAGGCCGGGCCCGAGACGTACGACGACACGGGCTTCGGGGTGCACTTCGCGTTCTTCGCCCGAACCGACCAGGCGACCCGACTCCGCATTCTGGAGGGTCGCCGCCGCAAGATCGAGGAGCGTCGCGAAGGGCTTCGTGACGTGCTGGGCCGGGCAGCCGAGCGCCTCGACGCTTACACCTTGGAATTACAGCGCCACGGCCTTGACGCCTGTGAGCGCGAGGTCCGCTGGCTGGAGGAGCTCATCGCCAACGAGCGCTCCGGCCGAGCCCCGACGGTCCCGCAAACCGGGACGGCCGGTGGCCGACGAGAAGACAACAGCCCGCCTCCGCCTGGAGAGACCAGGAATGAGCGGCCGTGACAGAAAAGAAGGAGGCAGACGCTATGGGCTCCGTCCGCGTCGCCATCGTCGGTGTGGGTAACTGCGCCTCGTCCCTTGTTCAGGGCGTCGAGTACTACCGGAACGCCAACCCGAACGACCGCGTCCCGGGTCTCATGCACGTCGCCTTCGGCGACTACCACGTCAACTCCGTGGAGTTCGTCGCGGCGTTCGACGTGGACGCCAAGAAGGTGGGCATGGACCTCGCGGAGGCGATCGTCGCCAGCGAGAACAACACCATCAAGCTCTGTGACGTGCCGCCGACCGGCGTCAGCGTGCAGCGCGGTCCGACCTTCGACGGTCTGGGCCAGTACTACCGCGAGATCGTCGAGGAGTCCGACGCCACCCCCGTCGACGTGGCGCAGGCGCTGCGCGACGCGCAGGTCGACGTCGTCGTCTGCTACCTCCCGGTCGGCTCCGAGCAGGCCGCCAAGTTCTACGCCCAGGCGGCGATCGACGCCGGTTGCGCGTTCGTCAACGCCCTGCCGGTCTTCATCGCCTCCGACCCGGAGTGGGCCCAGAAGTTCACCGACGCGGGCCTGCCGATCGTCGGCGACGACATCAAGAGCCAGGTCGGCGCCACCATCGTGCACCGCGCCCTGGCCAAGCTCTTCGAGGACCGCGGCGTCGAGCTGCTGCGCACGTACCAGCTCAACTTCGGCGGCAACATGGACTTCATGAACATGCTGGAGCGCAAGCGGCTCGTCTCGAAGAAGATCTCGAAGACCCAGTCGGTCACCTCGCAGATCCCGCACGAGATGAGCAAGAGCGACGTGCACATCGGCCCGTCGGACCACGTGCCGTGGCTGGACGACCGCAAGTGGGCGTACATCCGCCTGGAGGGCCGCTCGTTCGGTGACACCCCGCTGATGGCCGAGCTCAAGCTCGAGGTGTGGGACTCTCCGAACTCGGCCGGCGTCATCATCGACGCGGTGCGGGCTGCGAAGATCGCGCTGGACCGGAAGATCGGCGGCCCGATCCTGTCGGCCTCGTCGTACTTCATGAAGTCCCCGCCGGTGCAGTACGCCGACCACGACGCCCACCAGGCCGTCGAGGAGTTCATCGCCGGCGAGGTCGAGCGCTGACCCGCTGAGCACCACGTACGGCCGAGGGCCGGGTCCGTTGGGACCCGGCCCTCGCCGCGTTAGGTGCCTCGCCGTCTGGTGCGGCGCTTCGCGCTACCTCCAGCTCGGCGTGCTCTGCTTGGCCTTGGCCGCCCGCTTCGCCTTGCGCTCGGCCAGCGACTCGGTGCTGCGCGCCGTCGCGTTGACGGAGTACGGCAGGATCGCGGGGTCGACCTCGCCGTAGCCGATCACGAACGCGGTGGCGTCGAGGACGACGTGCGTGGTCTGGAGCGCGTAGATGGAGATGAAGTCCTCCTCCCAGCCGATGCCCGACATGAACGCGTTCGAGTTGACCTGGTTGGCCACGTAGTTCAGCGAGGCGAAGTTCGCCGGACGCGGGGTGCCGTACGGGAAGATCTGCAGGAAGCCCGCGTTGATCGCGGTCGTCGCGGTGACGATGCCGAAGAGCGCGTCACCGTAGTGGACGAAGTCGTCGAGCCGGACGTGAATGGTCTGGCCGCCGCGCAGGCGACCCGACGAGTCCAGGGTGGTCGTCGAGGCGTTGTCGATCCGGGCGCGCAGGGCCGCCTCCCGGGTGTCGATGATCCGCTGCGGCACGATCGGCACGATCTGGTTCGAGTTGCCGGTGGTGTGCACGTAGTCGGTCAGGGAGGTGGTGCCGCTCTGGACGGAGACCACCTGGAAGTTGCCGTACTTGTCCACGCCCATCGAGCCGACCGGCGCCTGTTCGCTCAGCAGCTCACCGCTGGGAATCAGCATGAGCGGCGGGCCGGCGAACTCGATGCCGTCGGCCACCGTGACGTTCGTGTTCGCCAACCGCAGGGTCGGCCCGTTCGCCGGGTTGACAAGCGCCGTGGTGCCACCGCCGGTGACGAAGTTGCTGGCGGCCTGGATCACCGGCTGGCCCGGGTCGGCCTGGGCCTGCCCGGCGACTGCGGCACCGACCACTGTGGTGCCGGCCACGCCGGCGGCCACGGTGCCGGCACGACGCAGCAGCTGACGCCGGCCGACGGTCTTGTCCTGGTTTTCGGTCATGGGTACCCCCGCGAAAGTGGAAATGACGCTCGATCATGACCGCTGTGGCGACGGCTTCACATCGACCGGTCGGCTGATAGTCACGATTCGTTCCGATCATGCGGGCCGACCACGAGCGGTCAGGACCAGGCGTGCCGCAGAGCGACAGCGGCCTCCAGCTCCAACAGCGTGACCTTGCGCGGCAGGCCCCCACCGAAGCCGACCAGCTTGCCGCCCGCGCCGACGATCCGGTGACACGGCACGATCACCGGGACCGGGTTGCGGTTGCAGGCCACGCCGACCGCCCGAGCCGCCCCGGCATCGCCGACCAGGCGGGCCACCTCGCCGTACGTCAGCGTCTCGCCGTACGGAATGCGTGTCATCTCCCGCCACACGGCCCGCTCGAAGTCCGAGCCGCGCGGCATCGACACCGCGACGGTGAACGCGGTCAGCTCGCCGGCGAAGTACGCCCGCAGCTCGGCGACGACCTGCCGGGACAGCACGTCGTCGGGCTCCTCGGTTGCTGACTCGACCCGGCCGAAATGGGTGCCGCAGATGCTCGTGCCATCGGTGGCGACGGAGAACTCGCCGATCGGTGAGTCGAGCACTGTCCAACGCATCGCCCCATTGTCCCCGACCCGGGCGACACCGAACGGACCCCGTTGATCGGAGGCAGTCTGCGTTGCGGGGCGTCGATACCGTGCAGGTCGTGGCAACGGGGACGCTCATCTTTCTGATCATCGGCGGGGCGGGCATCGGGGTGCTCGCGCTCGCGCTGCTCGGCACCGAGCTGTTCCAGTTCGGGCATGCCGACGTCGACGGGCCGATCTCCGTCGAGACGGTTGCCGGCTTCGCCGGGGCGTTCGGGTTCGGTGGGGCCATCGTCAACGAGCTGCTCGGTGCGCGTACCCCCGGCATGATCGTCGGTGCGGCGGCCGGCGGCGTGCTCGCGGCGGTGCCCACCGGGTGGCTGGCGTCCCGATTGAGCCGCGCGGCCCGGAACATGCGCACCGATCCCACCCCCACCCGCGACGACCTGGTCGGCGCGCTCGGCCTGGTCGTCACCCCGGTGCCGGCCAACGGGTACGGCGAGGTGCGGGTACGCCTCGCCGGCCAACCGGTCAAGCTCAGCGCCCGCGCGGACCAGCCGATACCACTCGGCGCCCAGGTCTTCGTCGTGCAGGCGCTCAGCGAGACCAGCGTGCACGTCGAGACCTACTGATCTCCTCCTCGTAGACGGGACTTCCTTATATGGCCCTGCTCATCGCCATCGGCGGCGCGGTGCTCCTCGCGCTCATCCTGGTGCTCTTCGTGCTCTCCCGGATCAAGGTGGCCGGGCCGAACGAGGCGTTCATCGTCACCGGCCGCAAGGGCCGCACCACGCAGACCGCCGACGGCGGCCGGTCGACCGACAACTCCGGGCAGAAGGTCGTGCTGGGAGCTTCGGTCTTCGTGCTCCCGGTGGTGCAGAAGCTCCAGTCGCTCGACCTGTCCAGTCGACGGATCGACGTCGGCATCCGAGGCGCGGTGAGCAAGCAGGGCATCCGCGCCGATCTGCACGGGGTGGCGATCGTCAAGGTCGGCGGCACCGAGGACGCGATCCGGGCCGCCGCCCAGCGGTTCCTGCACCAACAGGACGAGATCGACAACTTCACCCGGGAGGTGCTGGCCGGCGCGCTGCGTTCGATCGTCGGCCGGCTCACCGTCGAGGAGGTCATCCGGGACCGGGCGGCGTTCGCCAGCGCGGTCGCCGAGGAGGCCGAGCACTCGATGACCAACCAGGGTCTGGTGCTGGACACCTTCCAGCTCCAGGACATCCTCGCCGAGGGCTCCTACCTGCAGGACCTGGGCCGACCCGAGGCCGCCCGGGTGCTCAAGGACGCGGCCATCGCCGAGGCGCGCGCCCGGCAGCAGGCGGAGCAGGAACGGCTGCTCGCCGAGGAGGCCATCGCGGAGGCCAACCGGAACCTGGCCCTCAAGCAGGCCGGTATCCAGGCCGAGATCGACGCGGCGAAGGCGAAGTCCGCCGCCGCCGGGCCGCTCGCCCAGGCGGAGCGGGACCAGGCGATCCTCTCCGAGCAGCAGAAGGTCGCCGAGCGCAACGCCGAACTCAAGCAGCGCCAACTGGACACCGAGGTGCGCAAGCCCGCCGACGCGGCGCGGTACAAGGTGGAGCAGGAGGCCGAGGCGTCCCGCAACGCGGCGGTGCTGCACGCGGACGCGCAGCGGCAGTCGGTCATCGCCGCCGCGCAGGCCTCCGCCGAACAGGCGCGGCTCACCGGTGAGGGCGAGCGGGCCCGGCGTGCCGCGCTCGCCGAGGCGAACGCGATCGAGGGCGCCAAGGAAGGTGAGGCCGAGCAGCGCCGCCGTTCCGCGATCGCCGAGGCCGTGGAGCGGGAGGGTCGGGCCGAGGCCGCGGCGATCCTGGCCAGGGGTGAGGCCGAGGCCGACGCGATGGCGCGCAAGGCCGAGGCGTTCGCCGCGTACGGCGAGGCGGCGGTGCTGGATCTGCTGGTCAAGGTGCTGCCGCAGGTGGTGGAGGCGGCCAGCGCGCCGATCGGGGCGATCGACAAGATGACTGTCATCTCCACCGACGGCGCGTCGTCGCTGACGAAGTCGGTGGCCGGCAACGTGGCCCAGGGGCTTCAGCTCGGCAGCGACCTGACCGGGATCGACCTGGCCGGTCTGCTCGGACGGCTCGGCTCCGCGTCGACTCCGGGCGGCAACGGCACCCCGGCCGGCACTGGCGCTTCCGTGGACGGGACGGCCGTAGAGACCCGCTGACGGAGAACGCCGACGGGCGCCGCTCCCGGGTTCCGGGGTGGCGCCCGTCGGGGTGATCCACTCGGCTTCCTGAAAGTCGGGCCGTCCGGAGTGCCGGGACACCGCGACTTCAGCGAAACCGAGTCGATCATCGCGAGGCTCGGGGTGCTAGCTGATCAGGCCCTCGGCGCGGGCCCAGCGCAGCAGCTCCACCTCGGCGGCGTCGCGGTCCAGCGGGCCGTGTTCGAGGCGCTGCTCCTTGAGGTGCTTCCAGGCCCGCCCGACGACCGGCCCCGGCGGTACGCCGAGCAACTCCATGATCGCGTTGCCGTCCAGGTCGGGGCGGACGCGGGCCAGGTCCTCCTCGGCCGCGATCCGGGCGATCCGCTCCTCCAGCGCGTCGTAGTCCGCCGCGAGCTGGGCGGCCTTGCGCCGGTTACGGGTCGTGCAGTCCGAGCGGGTCAGCTTGTGCAGCCGGGGCAGCAGGTCACCGGCATCGGCGACGTAGCGACGCACCGCCGAGTCGGTCCACTCACCCCGCCCGTACCCGTAGAAGCGCAGGTGCAGCGCGACAAGCGCGGTCACCTTCGCGATGACGTCCTTCGGGTAACGCATGGCCTTCATCCGGGCCTTGGTCAACCGAGCGCCGACCACCTCGTGGTGGTGGAAGCTGACCCGACCGTCGGACCCGACCGCCTTCGTCGCCGGCTTGCCCACATCGTGCAGGAGGGCGGCCATCCGCAGGATGAAGTCGCAGCCCTCCTCCTCGTAGGAGACCGCGTTCTCGACGACCGTCAGGGTGTGCTCGTAGACGTCCTTGTGCTGGGCGTGCTCGTCGATCTCCAGCTTGAGACCGGTCAGCTCCGGCAGAAACCGCTCGGCCAGGCCGGTGTCGACAAGCAGCCGCAGCCCGGTGATCGGGTCCGCGCCGCAGAGCAACTTGGTGAACTCGTCCCGGATCCGCTCGGCGGTGATCCGGTCCAGGTCGGCGGCCATCTCACTCATCGCCCGGTGCACGTCCGGGTGCACGGCGAAGCCCAACTGGGCGGCGAACCGGGCGGCCCGCAGCATCCGCAACGGGTCGTCGCCGAACGACTCACCCGGGGTGCTCGGAGTCCGGATCACCTTGGCCGAGATGTCGTCCAGGCCGCCGTGCGGGTCGGTGAACCGGTGCTCCGGCAGGCTGACCGCCATCGCGTTGATCGTGAAGTCGCGCCGCTTGAGGTCCTCGTCGAGGCTGGTGCCGTACACCACCACCGGATTGCGGCTGACCTGGTCGTACGACTCGGCACGGAAGGTGGTGATCTCCAGCCGGAGGCCGTCGCGCTGCGCGCCGATGGTGCCGAACTCGCGACCGGTCTCCCAGACCGACTCGGCCCAGCCCTTGAGGACCCGCAGCGTCTC
Source organism: Micromonospora sp. CA-240977 (assembly GCF_050942285.1). Lineage (NCBI taxonomy): Bacteria > Bacillati > Actinomycetota > Actinomycetes > Micromonosporales > Micromonosporaceae > Micromonospora > Micromonospora sp. CA-240977. Next base: position 7,518,992 of record NZ_CP192055.1, read on the forward strand.
GTCGGGGTGCGCGTCGGTGCAGAAGTCGAGGTCGTCACCGAGCCGGCCGAGCAGGGCATCCCGCACCGAACCGCCCACCAGGTGCAACTCGTGACCGGCGCGGACGAAGCGGCGGCCCAACTCGTCGGCGACCGGGGAGACCCGCAGTAGTTCGGCGACGGCGTTGCGCTGCGCGGCGGTGAGTTCGCGGCGGTCGGCGGCGTGGGGAGCGGAGGCTTCGGACATGGGATCGCCAGCTTATCGGGCCGGGGTGTGATCCGATCCGCCGGGCGCGGGGTAACGGGTGGGGGTTGACTATGGTCTGTGGCGTGCGGGTCGGTGTCCGGCTCGACGTACCCCCTGGGAGGCTGGAGATGAGCGGCGGGCTCTACCGCAGCGCCAACGCCACGCCGGACGGTAACGTGCCGCCGGCTGACGGGGCGATCTTCATCTCCGCGGAGCCGCTGAACCAGCCCGGGGTGGAGGCCACGGCGCCACCGCCCGAGGTCGTCGGCGAAACCAGCGCTGCCGCCAACAGCGCGGTCATGGCGGTGGGCAGTCTGGTCAGCCGGGGCACCGGCTTCATCCGGAACCTGATGATCGGCGCCGCGCTCGGCAACCTGATCGGCAACGCCTACACGACAGCCATCTTCCTCCCCAACCAGGTGTACGAGTTCCTGCTCGGCGGGGTGCTGACCAGCGTGCTCATCCCGGTGCTGGTCCGTCGACGCAAGAGCGACCCGGACCGGGGCGAGGCGTACGCCCAGCGGCTGCTCACCCTCGCGGTGCTGGCGCTGGCCGTGGCGGCCCTGATCGCCGTGGTGTCGGCGTCCTGGCTGACCGCCATCTACGCCAGCGGCAAGGACGAGGCCTACACCAGCCTGATCACACGCCTGTCGTGGCTGATCCTGCCGATGCTCTTCTTCACCGGCGTCAGCGCGTTGATCGCGGCGGTGCTGAACACCCGGGGCCACTTCGCCGCGCCGATGTGGGCGCCCATCCTCAACAACCTCGTGGTGATCGGCGTCTTCGGTCTCTACATCCTGGTCTACGGGGCGAAGGGGCTACAGCCGTCGGACATGGGCGCCGGCCGGATCCTGCTTGTCGGTGGCGGCACCCTGCTCGGTGTGGCGGTGCAGACCGCCGGGCTGCTGCCGGCGCTGCGCAAGGTCGGTTTCCGCTGGCGGTGGCGGTTCGACTTCCGCGAACTGGGGCTGCGCGAGCTGGCCCAGCTCGGCGCCTGGATGTTCTGCTACGTGGCCGTCAACCAGCTCGGTCTCTTCGTGGTGGTCAACCTCCTCACCCGGGCCGCTGGCACGGACCAGGCCGGCATCCTCATCTACAACAACGTCTTCCTGCTGCTGATGATGGCGCACGGCATCATCGCCGTCTCGATCATCACCGCGCTGATGCCCCGGATGGCCGCGGCAGCCGCGGACGGGCGGTTCCACGACGTCACCGCCGACCTCTCCCGGGGTGTCCGGATGGTGACAGCGGTGCTCGCGCCGATCGCGGTCTGCTACGCCGTGCTGTCCACCCCGATCTCGATCGTGGTCTTCCGGTACGGCGCGTTCAGCGCCGAGAACGCGACGGCGACGTCCACCGTTCTGCTGGCCGCCGCGCTCGCCCTGGTGCCGTTCGCGATCAGTCAGCTCTTCACCTTCGCCTTCTACGCGCTGCCGGACACCCGCACCCCGGCCCTCATCAACATCCCGGTGGTGGCGCTGCGGGTCGGCGTGCAGATCGTGCTCTTCGCCGCGTTCGCCGCGCACTTCGCGGCGGCCGGGATGATGATCGGCAACGCGGTCTCCTACCTGGCGGCGGCGGTTGCCTCCGCCTGGTTGCTGCGGCCTCGGGTCGGCCGGATCGGGCTGGGCGCCATCATGCGCACCATCGGCCGGGTCGTGGTCGCCGCACTCGGCGCGGCGCTGATCGGATGGCTGGTGATCGCCGTTCTGCCGGGCGGCGACAGGCCGAGCTGGATCGAGGCGGCCATCCAACTCGTCGTCGGTGGAGCGGTGATCGGCGGGAGCTACCTGGGTCTGGCGACGGTGCTGCGGATCGGCGAGATCACCGAGGTGGTCGGGATGGTCCGCCGCCGTCTCGGTCGCTGACCGGCGGCGGTTGGTTACAAAAAGTTGACATACACACGGAACGTGACAGCGGATCACCAGGCTGGGGACACAGCTGTGGATAACTCCGCGATTCGCCGGTCAACAACCGCACCGGCCTGTGGATAACCAACCGTACGGCTGAGCGTGGCAATCCGATCGGCGGGAACAGGCACGGTGGCGGGAGAGCCACACCAGCCCGGCCCCGGCGTCGGTCACTTGCGGTGAAGCCGTAGATTAGCTAGTACATGTGCCAGCAACGTGGCTGACAACGGTCGTAACCGGACGAGTTCCTCGACTGCCGGAAGCCCGTCGGGTACGGCGGGAAGATGACATGTCGGGGAGACGGGCAACCCGGGTAAGGTCGCTCTCGACGGGTACGGCAGGGGCCGACGCTGCGCGTCGACACCGGTCGGCCGGTTCCTTCAACGGCAGAGCGGGAAGCCACATGCCCAGCAGTGCGGGTCCATCGATCGACACGATCACCGAGGGAGGACGGGTGACCCAGGTCGGCGAGGGTCAGGAGGCGGACGAAAGCGCTCCTCCGGTCATGACCTTCGGTGCTCCCACGGCCGGTGAAGTCCTCGCCGAGCGGTACGAGCTGGTTGAGCACATCAACAACGACAGCGCGGGTCGGCTGGTCTGGCGCGGGGTCGACGTCATCCTGCGCCGTCCCGTCGCGGTGGTGCTGCGCTACCCGGGTGGCGACTCCGCCACCGAGATGCTCCAGGCCGCCGTGGCGGCCAGCCGAGTCATCCACCCCAACCTGGTCGGCGTCTACGACGCGATCGACGAGGCCGAGCGGGCGTACGTGGTGCGCGAATGGGTCGATGGGCAGTCCCTGCGCGACCTGGCGGCCGACGGCCCACTGGACCCGGCCCGCGCCACCGCGATCGGCAACGCCGTCGCGAGCGCACTCGCCGCCGTGCACGCCACCGGCATGGTGCACGGCAACGTCCACCCCGGCACCGTCATGATCAGTGACGAGGGTCGGGTGGTCCTGGCCGACGCGCGCACCGACGGCGCCGACAGCCAGGAGAACGACATCCGGGCGGTCGGCGGCATCCTCTACTTCGCGCTGACCGGCTCGTGGCCGCACGCCGAGGCACCGCTGCACGGCGCCACCGCCGGTCACGGCCGGGCCGCCATCCCGGACGCGGTCCGGGACGCCGGAGGTGGCATCGCGGCGCCCCGTCAGGTCCGGGCGGGTGTGCCCGCGTACCTGGACGACCTGACGATGGATCTGCTCGACGCCGAGATCGCGCCGCCGTCCTCCGATGTGCTCGCCGCCGAGCTGGCCCGACTGGACGTGCCGGCCGAGGAGGAGCACTACCTCGAGAACAGCGGCCCGCTGCGGTTCGCCGCCGACACCGGCGAAGAGCCGTCGCCACTGGCCGCGGCCGGTGGTCGCAAGGTCGCCGTCGGCATCGCCGGCCTGCTGGCTGTCGCCCTGGTCGGTCTGCTGATCGGGATCAGCACGCTGGGCGACAAGGACCCGCAGACCGGCCAGGGTCCCGCGCCATCGTCGAGCGCCCCGGCCAGCGATGCCACTCCGGCCGCCGCCACGGTCCGCAAGCTGCCCGTGAAGACCGTTCGGATCATCGACCCGGACAGCCAGGTGCGCGACGAGCTGGGCGGCGCCGACAAGGTGACCGACGGCGACCCGGACAAGGGCTGGGGCACCGACACCTACACGGCCGCCAAGTTCGGCAACAAGAAGCAGGGCATGGGGATCTGGCTGGATCTCGGCGCGCCGCACACCGTCAAGTCGGTGCAGGCGATCCTCTCGGCCCGTGGCGCCTCCGCCCAGCTCCTCACCGGCACCGTCAACCCGCCGTCGACCTCCAACGGCGACAAGCAGCTGATCGCCAACTACAAGACCCCGAAGACCACCATCGGGCAGCCCTTCGAGGACCACGACGGCACCACGATGGCGTTCGACGGCTTCGACGCCGACGCGAAATACCAGTACCTGCTGTTCTGGATCACCGAGTTGCCGGCCAGCGAGCGGGGCTTCCAGGTCGACGTCCAGGAGATCACGGTCCAGGGGTCGTGAGCCTGGCATCTCCGCCGTGGCACCGCATCCGCAGGACGTGGTGATGGACGGGCGCGCCGTCGCTTCGGATCTGGAGCTGCTGCGCGCCCACGTCGATGGCGACCGGCACGCCTTCGCCGAGTTGTTCCACCGGCACCGCGACCGACTCTGGGCGGTCGCCCTGCGTACCCTCGGCGATCGTGAAGAGGCCGCCGACGCGCTCCAGGACGCGCTGCTCTCCGCGCACCGGGCCGCCGCCCGGTTCCGCGGTGACTCCGCCGTCACCACCTGGTTGCACCGGATCGTGGTGAACGCCTGCCTGGATCGGATCCGTCGCCGGCAGGCGCACCCGACAGTGCCGCTGCCGGACGGCAACCGGGCGGGGGACGGCTCGGGCACCGGCGGGATCGAGCCGGTCGCACCCGCACCGGACCACGACACCGCGCTGGTGGTCCGCGAGGCGCTGGCCGCGCTGCCCCCCGAGCAACGTGCCGCGCTGGTGCTTGTGGACGTGCAGGGCTACCCGGTCGCCGAGGTCGCCCGGATCCTCGGTGTCGCCGAGGGGACGGTGAAGAGCCGGTGCGCCAGGGGCCGGGCCCGGCTGGCGGTGCTGCTCGGGCACCTTCGGCCCGCCGTCACCCCGCCGCCGTCGGCCCGTTCGGAGGCGACCGGCCCGACCAGGGAGGTGCCGGGCGTCACGCCGGGGAACCCAGGCCCGGCCGAGGGCGTCGGATCGGGGTCGGGACGGTACCGGCGGGACGCCAACCAGGAGGACACGTGACGACCGAGGGGTTCCGGGAGGTCGACAACGACCTCCTCGCTGACTACCTCGGCGGGGCGTTGGACGGCACCCCGCAGCAGGAGGAGGTCGCCCGGCTGGTGTCCACTGACCCGGCCTGGGCCGAGGCGTACGCGCTGCTGGCCCCCGCGCTCGCGGAGGTCCGGGCGGACCTGGGCCGCTGGGCCGAGCCGTCGCCGCAGATGCCGCAGGCGGTCACCGACCGTCTCCTCGGCGCGCTTGGTGACGCCGGGCCGACGGTGGGAGACAACCCAGCCGACGAGGGCACCGCCGCGGCTGCCGAGGTCGACCACCCCGCGCCACCGCTTGTCGTACCGGCGCAGGGCGGGGCGGGTCGGCGGCCAGCCGTCCCCGCACCGGCCGGTTCCGGTCGCCGGGCCCCGACCGGCCCGGGTCGCCGGCGCGGTTGGATACGCCGTGGCGCGCCGATGGCCGCCGCCGCGATGGCCGTCGTCGCTGTCACGCTGGGCCTCACCCAGTTGTCGATGCGCGCGGGCGACGAATCCGGCACCAGCGCCATGGACCGGCCGGCCAGCGCGCCCAAGGACGCCGCGGCGCCCGCGGCGGCACGCACCACCGGCCCGACACTGCGCAGCGGTACGGACTACACCCCGCAGACCCTCGGCGACGCGCCGGTCGCCGACCGGCGGACCACGTCGTCTCCCGGCCGGGCGAGCGGTGATGCGCCCGGCTCGCAGCCGGGGGTGGGCACCGAGCAGGAGCGACTCCCTTCGCCCGACGGGCGGGACCAGTTGGCCCGGCTGACCACCGAGGCCGCGCTGAGCGCCTGCCTGGCCGACGTGGCGGCGGAGCACGGATCCGCCCCACTGGCGGTCGAGGTGATCGACTACGCGCGTTTCCAGGGCGAGCAGGCCCTGATCATCCGTTTCACCGACGCGACGGGGGCCCGCTGGGCCTGGGTGAGCGGCCCGGAGTGCGGAGTGCCGGGGTCCGGCGCGGACAGCCGGTATTCGGCGCGGGTAGGGTGAATCCACTGTCAACGGCACGATAACCACGCACGTGACCTGACCCACCAGATGCCCGTCTCGGGAATCCCCGGTTCGTACGATGACGTTCTGGAAGTCAGCTGTCGGCCCCATCCAGGCGTCGGCAACTCGGATCAGCACCGGTGCGCTCACCGACGCTGAACACACACATTCGGGAGACGGCAGTGGACGAGGTCCGCAACCTGATCATCATCGGCTCCGGGCCGGCCGGCTACACCGCGGCGGTCTACGCCGCACGCGCCAACCTGAAGCCACTGATCATCGAGGGCGTGCAGTCCGGTGGTGCGCTGATGACCACCACCGAGGTGGAAAACTTCCCCGGCTTCGCCGACGGCATCCTCGGCCCCGAGCTGATGGACAACATGCGCAAGCAGGCCGAGCGGTTCGGCGCCGAGTTCCTCACCGACGACGTGACCCGGGTTGAGCTGGTGGACACCGGCGACGCCGGTTCCGGCGCGGTGAGCACCGTCTGGGTCGGCGAGACCGCCTACCGGGCCCGATCCATCATCCTCTCCACCGGTTCGGCCTGGCGTCCGCTGGGCGTGCCCGGCGAGCAGGAGTTCCTCGGTCACGGCGTCTCCGCGTGCGCCACCTGTGACGGCTTCTTCTTCCGCAACCAGCAGATCGTGGTCGTCGGTGGCGGTGACTCGGCGATGGAGGAGGCCACCTTCCTCACCCGCTTCGCGGAGTCGGTCACCATCATCCACCGGCGCGACTCGTTCCGGGCCAGCAAGATCATGGCCGACCGGGCGCTGAGCAACGAGAAGATCAAGGTCGAGTGGAACAGCACCGTCGAGGAGATCCTCGGCGACGACGGCAAGGTCACCGGCGTACGGGTCCGCAACGTGCACACCGGTGACACCAAGGTGCTGGACGTGACAGGTGTCTTCGTGGCCATCGGTCACGACCCCCGCAGCGAGCTCTTCCGTGGTCAGGTCGAGTTGGACGACGAGGGCTACGTGAAGGTCCAGGCCCCCGGCACCCACACCAACGTGCCCGGCGTCTTCGCCGCCGGCGACGTGGTCGACCACACCTACCGTCAGGCGATCACCGCGGCCGGCACCGGCTGTGCCGCCGCGCTCGACGCCGAACGGTTCATCGCGACGCTCAGCTGAAACAACGAACACATCCCGGAGGAGGGGCACAGTGGGAAATACCAAGGCGGTCACCGACAAGAGCTTCGTCGCTGACGTGCTGCAGGCCGACAAGCCGGTTCTGGTGGACTTCTGGGCCGAGTGGTGCGGCCCCTGCCGCAAGGTGTCGCCGCTGCTCGAGGAGATCGCCGGCGAGATGGGCGACCGGGTCAGCATCGTCAAACTGAACATCGACGAGAACCCGGAGACCGCCCGCGCCTACCGGGTCATGTCGGTGCCGACTCTCACCGTGTTCAAGAACGGCCAGCCGGTGCAGTCGATCGCCGGTGCCAAGCCGAAGGGCGAGCTGGTCCGGCTCATCGAGTCGGCTCTCTGACCAGCCGAGACATCCACCGAACCCCGTACCCGCTCGTCGGGTGCGGGGTTCGGTGTCTTTCCGGCCGCGCCGGTCGACGTTTTTCCCGGCCGTGCCACCTCGCCGCCCCGGAACGCATAGCCTCAACCCTGGGCCGCCCGGCCAGCCAGTGTCGTGCAGAGGGGGTCGTGCCGTGCGTCCGATCCGATCCGGTGACCGGGGACCCGCGGTCACGGAGATCCGCAGCATCCTGACCGGCCTCGACCTGCTCACCGCCGCAGGACCGGCCACCGACGAGTTCGACCTCGACACCGAGCGGGCGGTCCGCGCGTTCCAGCAGTCCCGCGGCCTCAGCGTGGACGGCCGGGTCGGGGCGGAAACCTGGCGCGCCCTGGACGCCGCCCGCTGGCGGCTCGGCGCCCGCACCCTCTACCACGCGGTCCCCGACCCACTCAGCGGCGAGGACGTGCGGTCACTGCAGGAGCGGCTGCTGGAGATGGGGTACGACGTGGGCCGGGCGGACGCCATCTACGGCATCCGGACGTCCCGGGCGGTGGCCCAGTTCCAGCGCGAGGTCGGCCTCACCCCCGACGGATCCTGTGGCCCGCACACGATGAACGCGTTGCGGCGGATCGGCCGCAAGGTGGTCGGTGGCCGACCGCAGTGGCTCCGCGAATCCGACGCGATCCGGCAGTCCGGGCCGGCGTTGGTCGGCAAGACGGTGGTCGTCGACCCCGGGCACGGCGGCACCGACCCCGGAATGGTGGTGCCCGACGGTTCGCTGCGCTGGACGGAGGCGGACCTGGTGCACGACCTGGCCAGCCGGCTGGAGGGGCGACTCGCCGCGACGGGGGTACGGGTGCAGCTCACTCGCGGCCCGTCGCCCGACAGGTGCCTACCGGACACCGACCGGGCCCTGCTGGCCAACTCGCTGGGCGCCGACGTGTTCATCTCGCTGCACCTGGACGGCCACGCCAACCCCGACGCGGAGGGCGTCGCCACCTACCACTACGGCACCGACAACGGCGTGACGTCGGCGACCGGTGAACGCCTGGCCGGGCTGGTGCAGCGGGAGATCGTCGCCCGCACGGGGCTCCGCGACTGCCGTACCCACGCCAAGACCTGGGACCTGCTGCGGCTGACCCGGATGCCGGCCGTCCGGGTCGAGGTCGGCTACCTCACCTCGCCGACGGACCGCGCCCAGCTGGTCGACCCCCGTTTCCGCGACCGGGTCGTGGAGGCGATCGTGGCGGCGGTGCAGCGGATGTACTACCCGATCGAGCGGGACGTGCCCACCGGCTCGCTGGACGTCAGCGAACTGCGGGCCGTCGTGACCGCCGGCACGGTGGTCGACTGATCCGCCGGTTCGGCGGTCAGGTGTTCGTGGAGCGGGTGGCCGGAGCGGGACGCACCGGGCGAAGCAGGGTCTCCGGGCTCATCGACCCGAGCAGCTTCTCCAACGCGTACTCGACGTCGGACTTCCAGCTCAGCGCGGTACGCAGCTCAAGGCGGAGCCGGGGGAAGCGCGGATGCGGACGTACGGTCTTGAACCCCACCGAGAGGAAGAAGTCGACAGGTGCCACGCAGCCGCCGGCCGGGTCGTCCGCGTCGCCGAACTTCGCGTCACCGAACGCCTCGATGGCCTTGATCCCCCGCTTGGTCAGGTCCCGCGCGACGCCCTGCACCAGCATCCGGCCCAGCCCGCCACCGGCGAACGCGGCGACCACGTTGGCCGTCATCAGCAGTACCGCGTCAGCGGACACCGGCGAGGTCGGGAACGCCATCGAGCGGGGCACGTAGGCGGGCGGCGCGTACGTCACGAAACCCGCGGGCATGCCGTCGACGTACGCGAGTTTGCCGCAGGAACCCCACTCCAGCAGCGTCTGCGAGACCCACGCCTCCTTCTCCAGGCCCGGATCGCCGGCGGCGCAGGCCCGGTCCGCGGAGACCGGATCCAGCTCCCAGTAGACGCACTGCCGGCACGGGCGAGGAAGATCTTCCAGCGTGTCGAGGGTCAGGCTGACCAGACGTCGCGACATATGGCGCATCCCCACAATAGGCTCGGTGGTAGGACCGGCTTGCAACGACAGCGCCGCCATCCTGCTCCGACGAGCGATCGTACGCCGCCGATCGGCGATCCGGGAGGGGAACGCGCAGTTGCCCACCCCACCGGGGGACGGCCGGGTGGTCCGCCATGTGGTCGATTCGTATCGGTGGAGCGGCAGTGTGGTTCTGGCGGACTAGGATCGACAATCGGTGTCTCGTCGCCATGGTCATCGGTGGATGGGGTACCCGGGGCGGTAGCCACCCGAGCAGCGATCGAGGTGAGGTCATGACCGGCACGACACTCGACGACTACACCGACCGGTATGCCCGGCGGGTACGCGGGATGACCGCCTCCGAGATCCGAGCACTGTTCGCGGTGGCCAGCCGTCCCGAGGTCGTCTCGCTCGCCGGTGGTGCACCGTACATCGCCGCCCTCCCGCTGGACGCGGTCGGTGAGATGCTCGGCCGGCTCGGCTCCGAGCACGGCGTGACCACCCTTCAGTACGGCATCGGTCAGGGCACCCTCGAGCTGCGCGAGCGGATCTGCGAGGTGATGTCCCTCTCCGGGATCGACGCCGCGTGTGGCGCCTCCCCCGAGGACGTCGTGGTCACCGTCGGCGGGCAACAGGCACTCGACCTGGTGGCCCGACTCTTCCTGGACCCGGGTGACGTGGTGCTTGCCGAGGGGCCGACGTACGTCGGCGCGCTCGGGGTGTTCCAGGCCGCCCAGGCACAGGTCGTGCACGTACCGATGGACGCGGACGGGCTGATCCCGGAGGCGCTCGAGGCGGCCATCGCCGACCTGGCCCGTGCCGGTCGACGGGTGAAGTTCCTCTACACGATCCCCACCTACCAGAACCCGACCGGCGTGACCCTCAGCGAGGAGCGCCGCGAACGGGTGCTCGACATCTGTGAGCGCGCCGGCCTGCTCGTCGTCGAGGACGACCCGTACGGCCAGCTGGGGTTCGAGGGTGAAGCTCCGGCGCCCCTGCGGGCCCGCCGCCGCGACGGGGTCTTCTACCTCAGCACCTTCTCCAAGACCTTCGCGCCCGGCCTGCGGGTCGGTTGGATCCTGGCTCCGCACGCGGTCCGCGACAAGCTGGTCATCGCCAGCGAGGCGCAGATCCTCTGCCCCAGCGGTTACGCCCAGGCCGCGGTCTCCACCTACCTGGGCACGATGCCCTGGCGGCAGCAGCTCAAGGTCTACCGCGAGGTCTACCGGGAACGCCGGGACGCCCTGCTCGACGCGATGACCGACCTGATGCCCGAGGGCACCAGCTGGACCACGCCGGCCGGTGGCCTCTTCGTGTGGGCCACCCTGCCCGACGGGCTCGACTCGAAGGCGATGATGCCCCGCGCGGTGGCCGCCCGGGTCGCCTACGTGCCGGGCACCGGCTTCTACGCCGACGGCACCGGCACCGGCGCGATGCGCCTGAACTTCAGCTTCCCGCCGCCGGAGCGGATCCGCGAGGGCGTCCGCCGGCTGGCCGGTGTGATGGAGCAGGAAATCGCGATGCGCCGGGTCTTCGGTGCCGTGCGCGGCGCCACCGGCCGTCGCGGCCAGGCCGGCTCCGACGTGCCCGGGCCCGACTTGGCATGATGCCGGCATGGGTACGACCGCCGTCGAGCGCCTCCTCGTGACCGAATCCGCCGTTCCGGCCGACCTGCGCGTCGTCGTGCTCGCCGGTGGGCTCTCCTACGAACGGGACGTGTCACTGCGCTCCGGTCGCCGGGTGCTCGACGCCCTGCGCGCCGTCGGCATGGAGGCCGAGTTGCGGGACGCCGACGTGGCACTGCTGCCGGCGCTGGCCGCCGACCCGCCGGACGCCGTCGTCATCGCGCTGCACGGCGCCACCGGTGAGGACGGATCACTGCGCGGTGTGCTGGACCTCTGCGACATCCCCTACGTCGGCTGTGACGCCCGCGCCTCCCGGGTCGCCTGGGACAAGCCGTCAGCCAAGGCGGTACTCCGCGAGAACGGCATCCCCACCCCGGACTGGGTGGCCCTCCCACACGATCGCTTCTCCGAGCTTGGCGCGGTCGCCGTACTGGACCGGATCGTCGACCGGCTGGGTCTGCCGCTGATGGTGAAGCCCGCCCAGGGCGGGTCGGGGCTGGGCGGCGCGGTGGTCCGGGACGCCGCGGCGCTGCCCGCCGCGATGGTCGGCTGCTTCGCGTACGACTCCACCGCCCTGGTGGAGCGGTACGTGCCCGGTATGGACGTGGCGGTCTCCGTGGTCGACCTGGGCAACGGCCCACAGGCGCTGCCACCGGTGGAGATCGTGCCGCGCAACGGGGTGTACGACTACGCCGCGCGCTACACGGCCGGGCGGACCACCTGGCACGCTCCGGCCCGGTTGGACCCGGAGGTGTCCGCCACCGTCGCCGACGTGGCCCTCGCCGCGCACACCGCACTCGGTCTGCGGGACCTCTCGCGAGTCGACGTGATCGTGGACGCTGCCGGCCAGCCGCACGTGTTGGAGGTCAACGTCTCGCCGGGCATGACGGAGACGTCGCTACTGCCACTCGCCGTCCAGGCGGCAGGGCTGGACTTCGGCCGACTCCTCGGCACCCTGGTCGCCCGGGCGGCGGCCCGCGTCACCACTGCCTGACCCACTCGCCACCACTTCGGTACGGCACCGCCCACGAGGTTTGCGTGGTTGTCGCGTGCCTGGACTACCGCGCCACCCTCATGGTCGGTCCACGCCTCAGGGAGCCCTCCGTACGTCGGACGCGTCCGGGCCGTTGGCGTGCGCGGGTGTGTCAGGTGAAGCACTGGCGGTGCCGCCGTCCGGGTCAGCGCTGTTCGGGTCAGCGCTGACCGGGGGCGGCGCTGTCCGGGGCGGCGCTGTCCCGGGTGCCGCTGTCCGGAGTGGCGCTCGACGGGGTGGCTTTTGGGGCGGCCTCGATGGCCAAATCGGAGGCGGCCTCGATATCGGTTCTGCCCGCTCGGTCGCGAGGTACTGCGGCACCGCCGGGGACTGCGGATCCGCCGGGAGCCGACTCGTCAGTGTCAGCGACGCCGGATGCTGAGGCGCCGGACGTTGGAGCGGTGGGCGATGGAACGCCGAATACTCTGGTGCCGGACGTTGGGCTGCGGGGTGTGGGGATGCTGGGTGCGGCGGCGGTGGACGCGCCCGTTCGCTCGTCGTTGGCGGATGCCGATCGAGCGAGTCCGCTTGTCGGTGCGGTGTCGGCCCGGGAGCCGGCGTCCGAGTCCAAGCCGACGACATCGGCTTCGGGTGCACCGTCACCGTCGTTCTGATCGGCAGTGGCGGTGGGCTCCGGCGCTGGTTCCGGGGTTTCCTCCGCTGCCTCGATGACAGAGGCGGCCGAGGCGGCCGCCGCCGATGCTGCCTCCGCGGCGGCAGCGGCATCCGCAGCGGCGGATTGGGCCAGCAGACTGGACGGCGCCTGCCACTGAATCCGGGGTGGCTCGGCGAGCGGACGGCCGCCGAACTCGGCGAGCCAGGCGGCGACGAGCGCCAGATTTTCCCGCCACTGCGCTTCGGAGATCGGCGGCAGGATCGAATCCCACAGCGACAGGAAGGTGCCCCGCAACTGGAGGCGGCCGTACGGCCGGGCGAGGAACCACATGTGCAGGTGGGCCGAGCCGTCTCCCCACCGGTTGACGTGCACCCGCGCCACACCGTCGAGCGACCGGATGGCCCGTTCCAGACGCACTGTCATCACGCCCAGCTCGGCGGCGAGCAGGTTCGGCAGGTCCCCGAGGTCGAGGTGGGTTCGCGATTCCAGGATGAGCACCATGGGCAGGCCGGTGGGCCGGTCCATGGCACGAACCCGCCACCGCTCGCCGACCCAGATGTAGGCCTCGTCGGGTGCGTTGCAGGCGGTGCATTCCCGGAGACCCTCGCCTTTCCGGGGCGGTTCGACCGGGACCGGATCATCGAGTTGCTTCACGTGGAGGTCCCCCTCGAAGGGGAACGACGGCCACTGCGTGAAGTCCGGGACTGAGGGAGGGGTGTCGTGCACGACGCTGACCCTAACCGAGTCTGGCACCGCTGTCCCTACCTGTTCGACCGCTCTCGACCGACCAGATCAGTGCCCTCAGTCGGCCGGGTGTGCCACGTCACCACCGCACGGTGAGCCGATATCCACAGGCTGCCGAGATCGCCAACACAGGCCGTCATCCACAGGCTCACACCCGCTCTCACGCGCTGTTTCACGTGAAACAGGGGGTGCCTGTGGACAACGGGTGTGGATAACTTTTCGGCCGGTCGGTCGTTGTCGGCGGATCGCTGAAACGCGTGGCAACAACCGCTCGACACCGCTGGCTGATCCGAGCCGATCCGTGGTCCTCCGGCGCCACGAAAGCTGCCCGGTGGGACCACCTCCGTGGACCCGGCCGCCGGACGCCGGCAGTTCGAGCGTTCCCCGGAGCCGGTCCCCGTGCCGAGCCGTCGCCTCCGGATGCGTCCACGCCGACGGTTCGCTGAGACGGTCGCCACGCCTCCGCTCGACGAGCCTCGGAGGTGAGGGCGGGTGCTGTGTGGCCGAAGGGGCTGGGTCGAGCGCCGAGCGCTGATCGGCTGCGTCCACGCCTCGGGCTCGGCCGAGCGGGCGCGCAGTCGCGGGCACAGGACTCGACCGCAGCAGTGGACCAACAGTCGACGAGCCGACTGCGGGCATCGGACGCCGTCGGTGATTCTGGTGGGCGGGCACGCGAGGCAGCAATCGAACGACGACGGGAGGACCCGGCCGATCGTCGGGCAACAGCCGGCGGGCGGCCCCAGCCGACGGTCATGGGTCAACGACGGGAGGCGTCACCCGTCAGGTTTCAGGTGCCAGCGAGTAGAGACACCGCGCCCACCTCTGGTGCCCCGGTGAACCTCAGGCGCCAACGACCGGAAGCCAAGCGCCCCCGAACCTCAGGCACCAAGGCCGCAAGCCAAGCGCCTGCCGCACCTCAGGCACCAACGACCGGGAGCCGAACCTGGGGCACCTCAGGCTGGACCTGATAGCGGTGTCGCGGGCGGGGCACACCAACGACCGCAAGCCAAGCGCTCCCCGAACCCCAAGCACCAACGACCGGGAGCGAAGCGCGCCCTCCATGCCTCGGGCACCAACGACCCGAAGCCAAGCCCGAGCCGTGGCACCAACGACCGGAAGTCGAGCCGAGCCGTGGAACTAACGGCTGCGGCAGCAGCCAAGAGTCGGCGGGGAAAAGATGAGGGGACAGCAGAGCCAGCGGGCCGCATTCGCGCCCAGAGGCCCTCAGGGACGTCCGGGCCCACCGGAGGATGCCTTGCGCCACGCGAGGCGGCAGCGGGCCACTCAGCGGTCGCAACGGCGCCTCATGGTCATCCTCGGGTGAGACCCCAGGGAGTTCCGCAGCGTCGGCGATCTCCGTTTCACGTGAAACGCGCCCGAGCGAGTCGTTGCCGGCCGGTCCCGCGCGAGGCCGTCGACTGTCGAACTGCTGATTCACGGCCGGCCCGCAGGAGCCGCCGACGACGTCTCGTGCGTTCGAGGATCCTCGCCGGAGGAGCGGCAACGGCGGCCGTTTCACGTGAAACGCGGCGAGCCGGATGCGGAACGACCGCGCTACCCGGAGGGGTGCGCGGCCGTCGACGAAGAGGATCGGGCTCAGCCCTCGCTCTCCTCCTGCTGCACTCCGATGATTCCGACGATGCGCTCAAGGTCGTCCACCGTCGCGAACTCGATGGTGATCTTCCCCTTGCTCCGGCCGATGTCGACCTTCACCCGAGTGTCGAACCGGTCGGACAGTCGATCCGCCAGATCGGTGAGGGCGGGCGCGTGCGCCTTCGGCCGGCGCTTCGCGGCCTGCCCCTTCGCCGGCCCGTCGTTCAGTGTCAGGGCGACGATCTCCTCGGTCGCCCGTACCGACAGGCCCTCCGCCACGATCCGCAACGCCAACTGCTCCTGCGCCTCGGTGTCGTCGAGGCTCAGCAGAGCGCGGGCGTGGCCCGCCGACAGGATCCCTGCGGCGACCCGGCGCTGCACCTGGGCCGGCAGGTTCAGCAGCCGGATCGTGTTGGAGATCTGCGGGCGACTCCGACCAATCCTGCGGGCCAACTCTTCGTGGGTGGCCCCGAACTCTTCAAGCAGCTGCTGGTAGGCGGCTGCCTCTTCGAGAGGGTTCAGGTTGGCTCGGTGGATGTTCTCCAGCAGGGCGTCGCGGAGCATGGCGTCATCACGGGTGTCCCGGATGATCGCCGGGATGCTGTCCCGCCCCACCGCCTGGGCGGCCCGCCAACGCCGCTCGCCCATCACCAGCTCGTACTTCTCGTCGTCGAGCTGCCGTACGACGATGGGCTGGAGGAAACCGACCTCCTGAATGGAGGTCTTGAGTTCCTCCAGCGCCTCCTCGTCGAAGACCTGGCGGGGCTGCTTCGGGTTCGGCAGGATCGCGTCGACCGAGATCTCGGCGAATCGCGCTCCGGGTACCGGGCTGAGCGTGGACTCCGGTTCGTGAACCTGTGCCTCGACAGACACCGCCGGGACGGCGGCGGCGCCGGTGTCGTCCGCGTACTCGTTCTCCGGATCCGCCGTTACGGCGTCGGCGGCACCGGGCACCGGCCCGGTCGGGATCAGCGCTCCCAGGCCCCTACCCAGACCGCCCCGAGGACGGTTCTTCATGCCTCGCCTCCCAGCGACTCATCCGCACTACGCATTCCGGCCCACCGGCTCCTTGACGCCTCGCTCGGCAATCTCCTGGGCGGCCTCGAAGTAACTCGTGGCGCCCCGCGATCCGGGATCGTAGGTCATCACCGACTGGCCGTAGCTGGGTGCCTCGGAGACCCGGACGTTGCGGGGGATGACCGCCTGGAGAACCTTGTCGCCGAAGTGGTTCCGGACGTCCTGCTCGACGGCGTCGGCCAACCGGGTACGCCGGTCGTACATCGTCAGGAGGATGGTGGAGACATCAAGCTTGGGGTTGAGGTGTTGGCGCACCAGGTTGATGTTGTTGATCAGCTGGTTGAGCCCTTCCAGCGCGTAGTACTCACACTGGATCGGGATCAGCACCTCCTGCGCGGCAACCAGGGCGTTGACAGTGAGCAGACCGAGCGACGGCGGGCAGTCGATGAAGACGTAGTCGAACTCGCCCGGGTAGGCGGCGATCGCCCGGTCCAGGCGCGACTCCCGCGCCACCACCGACACCAGCTCGATCTCGGCGCCGGCCAGGTCGATGGTCGCCGGTACGCACCACAGGTTGGGGATGCCCTCGACCGCCTGCGCGACCTCCGCCAGGGGCACGCTGTTGATCAGACAGTCGTAGACGTCCGGGATCCCGGTGTGGTGCGGGACGTTGAGCCCGGTGGAGGCGTTGCCCTGCGGATCGAGGTCCACCACGAGCACCCGGTTGCCGTGCAGGGCGAGCGCCACTGCAAGGTTGACGGTGGTCGTGGTCTTTCCCACGCCGCCCTTCTGGTTGGCGACGCACATGACCCGGGTCCGGTCGGGCCGAGGCATTGTCACCTCGCCACTGGGATTCAGGATCTGCACGGCGCGCATCGCCTCCATAGCCAACGGTGGGTCATCCTCTTCGCGCGTCGGGGTTTCACGTGAAACGTACGTGGGGTCGGTCGCGACGGCAGCCAACGACTCGGTCGAAGCGACCGGTGGGTCGGCGATCACCGGCACGGCGTCCCGAACAGCCGCCGCCCCAGGTTGGTGCGGAACCGCCGGCTCGAAGCGAACCGCTCTCGCGGTGTTGCGTCGTCCTAACGTCTGCCGCACCTCAACGACGTTGGCCGGTCGGGTCGACCCCTCCGACGTCCGTCGTGTCGCCGCCGGGTCCACGACTTCGGGCCCGGTCTGATGAACCGCTGGATCTCCGCCGAACACCGGCGGATCGCCGTCGGCGGGTCGGGTCGCTGGCCCGGTCGTGCCGGGCGACCAGCTCGGGTAGTCGGTTTCACGTGAAACGGGATCGCCTGTCGACCCGGTCACGTGTGGATCGTCGTACCTGCCGTCGTCATGCACCTGTCATCCCTGCCCGCTTCGGATGGTCGGTCCGCGCCCCGGTCAACTTGGCCACACCCACGCTCGCAACCCGGAGCGTACGGCCCTCGGGAGCGGTCGGAGACCCGCGACGTCCGTCGCCCGCTCCACACTATCGACGCGCGGTCAGCCTACGGCGGACGGGCGCGGCCGGTCCACGTCGGGTTCTCATCCCCTTGTCCATCCGTACCGGTACAACGAGGCAACCCGCCCGCCGGAAGCCCGATGACCCGAAGCGTCAGCGTCGGCGGGATCGGCCGTTCCGGGAACGCTTGCTGGCCGCCGCGCGGGCCGGACCGACCATCCGCTCCCGCACGATCTCCACGACGGTGGTGGGCGGATCGATAACCCCGGTCCCACAGAGGTGCACCGCCGGCTCCCCGCCACCGAGTCGCGCCACCACCTCGGCGTGCTCCTCGATCTCCGCCGCCGCGGACGAACCCTTCAGCGCCAGCAGCCGGCCGCCACGGACCGCCAGCGGGAGACTCCAACCGGCCAGACGATCCAGCGGCGCGACCGCGCGGGCAGTCACCACGTCGCCGCTGATCGGCTCCCGACCGCTCGACCCGGTAGCCGCCTCGTCCGCCCGGCCACGGAACACCCGCACCGACTTGGCCAGACCGAGTCGTTCGACGACCTCGATCAGGAACGACGTGCGTCGAGCCAGCGGCTCGATCAGGGTGACAGTGAGGTCGGGCCGCGCGATGGCCAGGACCAGACCTGGCAGACCGGCACCGGAACCGACGTCGAGAACTGTCGCGTCGGACGGGATCCGCTCGGCGACGGCCGCGCAGTTGAGGAGGTGCCGATCCCAGATGCGAGGCGCCTCTCGGGGACCGATCAGGCCGCGGACCACCCCGTCGGTGACCAACAGCTCGGCGTACGCGGCGGCCAGGTCGAGACGATCACCGAACAGGGTGAGTGCGGCCGGAGCCAACTCGGGCGGCAGTGCCGCGTCCGCGGGTGACGGGGCGGTGCTGGGTTGGTTCGATTCGGCACCAACCCCAGCGGGCTGGACAGCGGACGGCCCGAGCGGCGTGCCGCCCGGGCCGGTCACGGCGTCCGCCGTGTTGTCGTCGTGGGTCACCCGGTCAGTCCGCCGGCCGTACGACGATGCGCCGGTTCGGCTCGACACCCTCGGACTCGCTCGCCACGCCGGACATGGCGTTGACCACGTCGTGCACACACTTGCGCTCGAACGCGGACATCGCCTCCAGGCGGACCGGCTCGCCGTACTCCTTGACCTTCTCGACGGCGTTCTTGGCGACCGCGGCGAGTTCCTTGCGGCGGTTCGCCCGGTAGCCGCCGACGTCGAGCAGCAGGCGGCTCGGCGTCCCGGTCTGCCGGAAGACGGCGAGGCGGGTCAGCTCCTGAAGCGCCTCCAGGGTGGCTCCACGCTGGCCGACCAGGTTCTGCAACCGCTCGCCGACGACCTCGACCATCGGGCGCCCGGCGGCGACCAACTCGTCGATGTCGCCGTCGTAGTCGAGGATGTCGAGGAGCCCTTCGACGTAGTCGGCCGCGATCTCGCTCTGCCGGAACAGGTCGCCCTCGCTCACCGCCTTCTTCACCCGACCGCCAGCGGCGGTGTCGGTGTCGTCGGCCTCGGTGTCGTCGTCGACCGCGCCGTCGTCGTCGGTCTCGGTGTCGTCGCCGTCCACCGCGAGCGTTGCGGTCTCCTCCTCGTCCAGGGACTGCTCGGCGCGGGGGATGCTGGTCTCGGTCACGGTCTCATCTCCGTACTCGCTCGGCCGGACCGTCGGGTCCGACTGGTTTCCCGGGGCCGGCGGGAGGTCGCCGGTGCCCGCGGGCACGTCTGTACGGGCAGTGTCGCCCGTGGCCGCTCGGTGCGCGGTCAGTTCCGCTCGGCGCCACCGGACGGCGGCTGCACGGTGCGGAACGGGCCGCCGCCGGTCACCCGGCGACGGCCCTCAGAGGTCAGCCCTGCCGCTTGGCGGGACGGCTCTTCTTCGGGTTGTTCACCGGCTTGGCCCCCGGCTTCGGCCCGGCCACCTTGGGCGCGGTCGCCTTGACCGGTGCCGGCGGGGCCGCCTTGCCACGACCGAACAGGCCACCGGACTTGGCGGGCTGCACCGGGCTGCGGGTGGCGGCGGGGGCGACGGCCTTCTTGGCGGTCACCGGCGGCGGGAACTTCCGCAGCACCCACTGCTGCTGGCCGAGGGTGAAGAGGTTGTTGGTGACCCAGTAGATGATGACGCCGATCGGGAAGATCGCGCCGGAGATCAGCAGCGACGCCGGGATGCCGTAGAGCATCAGTCGCTGGATCATCCGCTGCTGCGGGTCCTCCGCCCAGCCGGTCTTGAGGATCATCTGACGGCTGGTCAGGTAGGTGGTCGCGATCATCACCAGGACCAGGACACCAGCAATGATCTTCACGGTGCTGCCGTTGGCGCCGAGGCTGGCCAGCTCGTCGGCGGTGGAGCCGAACTTGCCGGCGATCGGGGCGGTGAAGAGCTTCGCCTGCGAGGCGCTCTGGAACTGGTCGACGGTCCAGCCGTACAGGGTCTTGTTCTGCTTGTCCGGGTCGAGCCGGCGCAGCACGTGGAAGAGACCCAGGAAGACCGGGATCTGAAGGAACATCGGAAGGCAGCCCATGAGCGGGTTGGCCTTCTCCTTCTTGTACAGCTCCATCATTTCTTTCTGGAGCGTCTCCCGGTCACCCTTGTGCTTCTCCTGAAGCTCCTTGACCTTGGGCTGCAGCGCCTGCATGGCGCGCTGCGACTTGATCTGCTTGACGAAGACCGGGAACAGGATCACCCGGACGGTGACCACCAGGAAGATGATGGACAGGATCCAGGCGAAGTTGGTGCCGATCACCGCGCCGACGGGCACCCCGATGGCGTCCCAGGCAGAGTGCCAGGTCAGCAGGATCCACGAAATCGCGTAGTAGATCCAGTCGAGACTCAGACTCAATTCGGGGCTCCAGTCACATCAGCACGGCGGCGGCCGCCCGGCTCCGGCACCGGGTCATATCCACCAGGGTGAAAGGGGTGGCAGCGCAACAGCCGCCGGACCGCCAGCGCGGCTCCCCGGAGCGCGCCGTGCCGAGCGACCGCCTCCTGGGCGTACGCACTGCATGACGGGTAGAACCGACAGCGGGCCGGCAGCGCCGGACTTATCCACCGACGGTACGCGATGATGGGCGCGATCAGCACCTTGGCACCGGTTGTCGGCGTGCGTGGACTGGTCTTCTCGGCGTCGGTCACCGGGACCGCCGTTCGCGGGGCGACCGGGCGACCGCGATGGCGGCATCCAGGTCGGTGGCGAGGCGCGGATACGACGCGTCCGCCGCCGCGGGCAGCGCCCGGACGACCAGGGTGCTGCCGGCGGGCAGGGCGGTCAACCGGTCCCGGACCAGCGCCCGCAGTCGACGCTTGACCCGGTTGCGGGTCACCGCGTTGCCGACAGCTTTCGACACGACGAAGCCGGCGCGGGACGGCACGGATGACTGCTCCGCACTGTTGTCCCGCACCGGCTCCGACACTGTCGAGATGCTGGGGTCGGCGATCACCGGCACGGTCAGGTGGACCACGACGGCGCCTCGTCCGACGCGTCGGCCACCGCGAACCGCTGCGGCGAAGTCAGTGCTGCGCCGCAGTCGCTGCGCGGCGGCCAGCACGACTGCCCACGTCCCCTGACCGGCCCGGTCGGCTCAGGCCGACAGGGTGGTGCGACCCTTGGCGCGACGGCTCGAGAGGATGGCACGGCCGGCACGGGTGCGCATGCGCAGCCGGAAGCCGTGGGTCTTCGCGCGCCGGCGGTTGTTCGGCTGGTAGGTGCGCTTGCTCACGTCAGGCTCTCCGTTTTCGTACGCGCCCCGCGCGACGGGATCGCCGGGGTCGTGTGGTGGTGTCCAGGCCACCTCGACGGTGGCCCCCGATCGGTGCTGTCCGGCGGTGCGGGACCTCGACGATGCGGGGGATGCGACCGCGGACAGCAAGCACCCATCACCCTAGCAGAGGGCGAGAAAGCAGCCGTTCCAGCCTACGCAGGGGGGCAATGACCGTCAAACACCCCGAGGAGCGGCCAACGGGACGCGCCCGAGGCCGAAGGGCGGTTTTCGCTGATGCCGACAAGGGTGTCGCCGCGTCGCCGGTTGATGGCGCAGGGACAACGCTGTTACCGTGCCCGATTGCGGTGAGCGTCGGAAGCTCCGGTCGTCGCGCAGGCAAGACCGGACAAGGTAGTGAATCGTTCGGCACGGTGAACCCGCTTCAGCGCCCGGTCAGGCAGGGGGCAGGTCCCACCCGCGTCCGGCAGCGGCCACAATCGGTCGGTACACAGGCTGTGGATAACTTGTGGATGACCACCGGTCGACCGTCCGGGTGGGGTGTTGTTCCACCCGCGAACGCGGCGGGCCCGGGATGGCCGGCTGGCAGACAGCGGCGGCCGGGAGCAGAGGCGAGGGGGTGGCACGACG